>CAVPWU010000001.1:0-311240 GCA_963709665.1 uncultured Actinomycetota bacterium
GCTACGTTCGCAATGTAGAGGCCGAGGGTTCGAGTCCCTTCACCTCCACCGATGTTGCAGGGGCTGCGACGCTCGCGCGGAGATCGTCTTCTCCGCCCATGACCCCGGACCTCCTTGACACTCCTCGCTGAGGGGGTCGAGGCGTTTGCGCCCCCGGGTGGCGGTGGCTGGAGGATCAGACGTGCGTGGCCAGCGCGCCGCTGTCAGCAGTTGCCGCCGAGCAGTGCCCCACCCACCGGGACCCGGGGGCGACCGGCCACGACGGTGCGCATCGGATCCGCTCCGGCCCGGAACGAGACCAACCAGGCGAGGCCGCTGGCGGGTGCCGCAACCTTCTCGCCCACCAGTGGCGAGCTCAGTCCGGGCGTTGGGCTAGCTGCGTCAGCATCTGGACGAGATCGTCGAGCCGCTCAGCGCCAAGCTCACTGGCCAACGCCTTGTCCGTGGCCCGTACCGCCTCGCCGATGAGTTCGGCAGCCTGCCGACCTGTGGCCGAGAGCCGAAGATCGCTCCTACGCCGATCGACAGCGTTGGGGCTCCGATCCACGAATCCCAGCGTCACCAAGGTGTCGACGAGTCGTGACACCGCCTGTTTGCTCACACCCATCTCCGTGATCAGTTGGCCGGCGTCGCCGTCCCCCCTCGACAGGATCATCAGCGCCCAGAAGCCCGGCTGCGGCAACTCGTCGAACCCGCGCTTCGACAGACTGCCGTTGATGGCAGTCCGGTAGCGCTGGCTCGTTCGACGCAGCAGCCAGGGCAACGGCACGGGTCCGATCTGGGGCTCGCCGGCCACGACCGGCGCGGAACTGGCTTGATTTGTCATAAGTGTTGACAGTCTACACTTAGGACTAAATGATAGGTGTAGGCCAAGAGCAAGGAGCAGACTGATGCCCTACGGCACTGGTCCCATCATCCGGCAAGCCTTCGTCAGCGCCACGCCGTGGCAGCGCTACCTCATCGGTGTCGCCATGGTCGTCGTCGGCGCGGCACTGGTGGCGACGGGGCATCTCACGGGCGGGCTGCTGGCCGCCGCCGGCGCAGTTCTGCTCTGGCGCATGGTTCGCGGCCGGTCCCGTCGCCCACCGGCGCCGTCTGAGGCAAGTCCCCCAGGCGAGTGAGCGTGATCCCACCTCGCCCCTCCTCCGTCAAACGGTATGGACACCGGGCGCATCCCCGGGCCACCCGCACGCCCGAGGGCGGTGCGGCCGGGCGAGCGTGGCGGAGGAAGGTTGGGTGGGGCACCAAGCTCCCGGCCGTACGCTGCCAGAGCCCGATCCTCTCGTGGCTGACCATCGTCATCGGTGCCTTGACCCTGGCCGGGTGCTCGTCGGCCACCACCACCTCGACCACCACCACCACGACGACTCCGGTCGGCACCACGACGGCCTGGGTCAAGGACAGCACGAACGCCCTGAACGTCTTCCTCCCCGACGAGGACAGCATCTACTGGTTCGATGGCTACGGCACCGCCGACGGCGCACGTACCGTTGTCAGCGGTCAGCTGCCGTCGGCGCGGTACTGGTCGTTCACCGCCTATCCCGTCCCGCAGAACGATCAACGTCAGCACCTCCATGACACGCAGATCGACCGGTCGGAGGGGCGGTACACACTCACCATCGCCCAGACCTGCGGCGGCGTGAGCGGCACCTGTATGGCCATGGGCGCCACCGATGGCGGCATCCTCGTCATGCGCCTGTATGTGCCGGAGGACATCAACGGGGCCGGCACCGGCGGCGTACCGCTCCCCACCATCGGATTCGTGGACCGGGCGGGCAAGGAGATCTCACTCGACCAGGCTGCCGGGAATCCCGCCATCGGCCAGGTGGTCGCCAGCTACCGCGCCCGGAACGGTGCACTCCCGGCCGACCTGACCCAGAGCTACCCACCGCCTGCCCCGGTACCCGTTCCGGTGACCCGGCCCACCCCGGTCGGCGGTGTCACCTACGGCACTGGCCCCTATGCCAATCCGGACAACATCTACGAGCACATCGCCTATACAACGACGCGAGGCAACCTGGTGGTCACCGCCGAGGCCCCCACGTACCAGTCCGATTCCAACCCGAAGGCGAACGACCTGGCCCGCACCGCCGACCAGCACCCCCAGGTGCGTTACTGGTCGCTGTGCACGACGCTGAAGGGGCGCCACACCGGTGACTGCCTGCGCGACGAACAGGTCTCGATCCCCTCCGGTAGCGACACCTTCACCGCCATCGTGTCCCCCACCTGCCCGGTGGCTGGCTACGCCAACTGCCTGGCGGCTGGACCGGAGCCGCTCCAGAGTTCGCTCGCCTACCGCAACCTCCTGCCGAGTCCCGGATTCAGGCCGATTGCATTCACCGGGTCCTACCGCATGACCGCCGCCTATGTAGCCCGCAGTGGCTGACCTTCAGAGGTCTGCACCGCAGGGATGTGGGTCGGAGCGGACGGTCAGGCGGATCCGTCCGGGTCGTCCACCGCGGTGCTGGCCTCCACGATCGATGACCGGGCGGCGGACTCGAGTTCGTCGCCGTTCCAGCTGAGCGTCCCGGTCCGCAGCTCGCGGATGGCTCCTCGCACCCACTGCAGCTCGGCGGCCAGGATCGCCGACCGGTACTCGTCCTCGAGGAGGGCCACCCGCGGCACCATCCTGCGGGTGGCCTCCGCTTCGGCGTCCAGCCCGGAGAGGTTGGCCTCCAGCGTGTCGGCCCGGCGCTCCAGCGCCGCCCGCAGGTCGTCGGGGGCGAGCAGCATGGCGAAGGAGAGGGCGGCCGGGAACTCGGGGAACTCGTCCCGGGGCGTGGCCACCATGTCGACCAACCACTCGGGACCGGCCCGGCGACCCCGATCGGTCAGCTCGTAGACCGTGCGCTCCGGGTACAGCTGGTTGCGCTCGGTGGCATGGACGGCGATCAGGCCGGCGTCGTGGAGTCGTCTGATCGTCTTGTAGAGGTTGGCCCGGTTGCCCACGTTGACGACGTTGTCCTTGCCCCACAGCTTCATCAGACGCTGGATCCCGTACGGGTGGAGCGGTCCCGCCACCAGCAGCCCGAGGACGGCCAGGGCCAGGGGTGACGGGCGGAATTCGGTGGTTGCCACAGGCCCAGAGTACTAGTCGCCCCCGCCCTGATCATGCCAAGGAATAGTCAATCTAAAATCGGTTGCAAAGAGACTAGTATCCGTGAGATCTTAATTGGGATGCCGATCCGAGATCTCGAGCGACCACCGGGGGAACCGACGTGACCGACCAGGCACCCGTGGCCAACGGCCGCCTCCGCCCGCCTCCGCTCCTCGACGCCCGGGGGCTGACCGTCCGGTTCGGCAAGGTGGTGGCGCTCGACCGCCTGACCCTCACCGTCCCGTCCGGCGAGGTGCTCGCCCTCCTGGGCCCCAACGGCGCCGGCAAGTCCACCTTCGTGCGCACCATCGCCACCCTGGTGGCCCCCAGCGCCGGCTCCCTGCGGGTACGGGGGGCGGACGTGGTGGGGGAGCCGCTGGCCGTCCGGCGTTCCATCGGGCTGGCCGGCCAGTACGCCGCCGTCGAACCCACCATGACCGGTCGCGAGAACCTGGTGATGACGGCCCGGCTGTTCGGCCACCGGGCCGGGGCGGCCGACCGGGCGGCGACGTCGGTCATCGAGCTGCTCGGCCTGGGGGAGGTGGCCGACCGTCGCTCCGGCACCTACTCGGGGGGGCAGCGCCGACGCCTCGACCTCGGAGCCGGTCTGGTGGGCGCCCCTCGCCTGCTGCTGCTCGACGAGCCCACCACCGGCCTCGACCCGGCGGGGCGGCGGGAGGTCTGGGACGCCGTGCGATCGCTGGTGGCCGCCGGCACCGATGTCCTGCTGACCACCCACTACCTCGAGGAGGCCAACGAGCTGGCCGACCGGGTGGTGGTGATCGACCACGGTCGGAGGGTCGCCTCCGGCACCCTGGGCGAGCTCAAGGCCGACCTGGGCGGGGACGTCATCGAGGTGTCGCTCGACGGTCCGTCCCAGCTCGACGCCGTCGGGGTCATCCTCGGGCAGGTCACCTCCCACCCCGCCCGTATCGACCGGCCGGCACGACGGGTGGCGGCACCGGCCGACGGCCCGGGCCAGCTGGGCGACACCCTCGACCGGCTGGGGGCGGCCGGCATCGCCGTGGCGGAGATCGGTCTGCGACGCCCCACGCTGGACGAGGTCTTCGCCGCCCTGACCGGCGGTTCCCCCCACGGAGCGACGGCGCCGGCCGTCTCGGACCAGGAGTAGCCGATGACCCCCACCCTGGCCGCCCCCACCGCCGTGCCCGGCACCATCCGGGCCAGCCTCGAGGTCGCCCGTCGCGCCCTGCGCAAGTACTTCCGGACCCCCGGCCTCTTCGCCATGGGCCTCGTCCAGTCGGCGCTGTTCCTGTTCAGCTTCCGGTTCGTCTTCGGTGGCGCCGTCACCACCGGAGCGTCCTCGTACGTCTACTACCTGGTGCCCGGCTATGTGGCCACCATCGTGCTCTTCACCGGTGGCGGCATCGCGGTGGCGGTGGCCGACGACCGGACCCAGGGCTTCACCGACCGCCTGCTCTCCCTGCCCATCCCCCGGTCCGCCCTGGTGGTGGGGCGGACGGTGGCCGATGCCAGCACCAACGCCTGGGCCATCGTGGCCACCGCCATCTTCGGGTTCGCCTTCGGGTTCCGCCTCGAGGGCAGCGTGGCCGAGGGGGTGGCCGCCCTCGGCCTCTGCCTCCTCTACGGCGTCGTCTTCACCGTGGTCTTCATCGTCATGGGCCTGGTCGCCCCCAACGGCCAGGCCGCCCAGGGCATGTCGATGGTGGCGTTCGTCTTCGCCTTCATCTCCAGTACCTACGTGCCGGTGAGCTCCATGCCGGGCTGGCTCCAGCCGTTCGCCAAGTACCAGCCCATCACCCCGATGGTCGATGCCGTCCGGTCGGTCCTGGTCGGCTCGACCGACGACCTCGGACTGGCGCTGGCGTGGTCGCTGGTACTGGTGGTGGTGTTCACCCCCATCGCCGTGCTCCGCTACCGGCACGCCTGAGGCCGGACCGGGCTCAGACGCCGAGGAGCCCGAAGGTGTCGTGATCGGCCAGGGCCTGGCCGAGTCGGCGGACGGTGACGGTGGTGATGTCCTCGTCGGTGAACTGGGTCATCGACCAGAGGAAGTAGCCGTAGGCCAGATAGCGCCGGTAGGCGTCCCCGGCGCCGTCCCGATCGGCCACCGGGGCGCCGAGCGCCTCCCGCCGGTCGAGGTAGGTCTCGAGCAGGGCACCCTCGTGGGCGCGCCGGACCCCGGTCTCCAGCACCGAGCCGATGTGGTAGCTCACGTCGAGGGCCCACGACCCCCGCTGGACGAGCTGCCAGTCGAAGAGCCCGGCGGAGCCCGGGCGGAGGAAGATGTTGCCGGCGTGGGTGTCCCCGTGGAGGAGGCAGAGCTCGGGCGGGAGCGTCTCCCCCAGCACCCGCATCCCGTCGTTCACCCGGCGTCCGTTCCGCACCCCGTCGGGGAGCCCCTCGCCGCGGGGGCGGTCGAGCAGCTCCTGCAGCCGTTCGGCCGGCACCCGCTCGGCCATCGACGCCATCCGGGGGACCAACCACCCCCGGTCCAGGCCGGCGGGGCCCACCCGGGTGGCGTGGAGGACGGCCAGCTGCTCCAGGGCGGCCGCCGACTCCTCGACGGTGAACGGGGTCAGGGCGGTGCGCAGCTCGGTGCCGGCCACGGCCAGGTTCTCGAGCAGCAGCAACGACCGCCCGGTCGCCTCGTCGAAGCCCACGTAGTGGCAGACCGGCACCCGGGTGTCGACCTCGTGCTGCAGCTCCCGGTAGAAGTGGGCCTCGGGGGTGCCGGCGCTCCGGTAGGCGTCCATCTCCCCGAAGTAGCCCTTGACGCAGAGGCTGGCCGGGGCGGCCGGCTCCCCGGGCTCCTCGTAGGTCAGCCCGACGATCACCTTGCCGGCGATCGTCGCCTTGCGGTCGAGGACGTCGACGCCCGCCACCCGGCAGCCCGGGTAGCGGATCCCCAGGGCCTCGGACAGCCAGACCGGGTCGAGGACCTGGTCGACGTCGAGGGGGATGGGGTCGAACACCGTCAGGGCCGGGTCACGGCCCCGGTGGGATGATGGCAGCGACCGCCCCGCCATCGACCAGGATGTCGGTGCCGGTCATGAAGGAGGCGGCGTCGGAGACCAGGAAGGCCGCCACCACCGCCACCTCGTCGGGCCGGGCCTGCCGGCCGAGGGCGCTCATCTCCACCATGGTGGCCATGGCCGGCTCGGCGGCCGCCTCCTGCCTGCCCATGCCGGTGTCGATGATGCCGGGGGAGAGCGACAGGAGGCGGGCCCCCTTGGCCCCCCAGGCCTTGGCCCGTCGACGGACCAGGCGGATCACCCCCAACTTCGAATAGGCGTAGGCCATCTGGGAGTTGTCGACGTCGGTCCCGGTGGCGGCCACCCGGTCGAAGAACTCCGGCGACGACGGGTCGTCCAGCGCCGCCGCCAACTCCGGGGTGAGCGGCACCATGTGGCCGGACATCGAGGAGAAGCACACCGCCGCCGAGCCGGGGCCGACGATGGGCTCGAAGGCGGTGAGCACCCGGTCCATGGCCCGGAGGTTGACCTCCCAGATGGTCCGCCCGTCCGCCATGGTGGGGGAGAGGCCGGCGGTGATCACCAGGCCGTCGAGGGCACCCGTCGCCCGTACCAGGGCAGCGACGTCCTCGGGGCTGGTGATGTCGCACGCCACCATGCCGCTGCCGTCCGCCACCCGGTCGGCCCGGAGGACGCCCCGGTCGGCCAGGAGCCCGGCCACTGCGGCACCCATGCCCGAACCTGCTCCGATGACGACGTTCATGCGCTCTCCGTTCCCCCCGGCGAGTGCCGGCTGTCGCCGCCCGCCACGCGGTGCGGGTGTCCGGTCCGTCCGACGCCAGCCGTCGGCGGCTCCGGGGTGGGGACGATGCTAGCCAGTCCGGCCTTCCCCCGAGCGGGGTCCCCTCCGACGTCCAGGCTGGTCGGAGGGGTGCCGGGCTCGGCCTCCCCGGCGTTCCCGCCGTGTGAGAAGATGGTTACCGGATTACGGTTAGCCGAGTTTGCACCAGCCGTGCGCACCAGAGAATCGAGGATGCATGAGCAAGTACGAGGGCCCGATCTTCGACGCCGACAACCATCTCTACGAGACCGAGGACGCGCTGACGCGGTACCTGCCCAAGCAGTACGAGGGCTTCGTCAAGTACATCCAGATCAACGGCCGGACCAAGATCGCCATCAACAACCACATCAGCGAGTCGATCCCCAACCCGACCTTCGAGGTGGTGGCCAAGCCGGGGGCGTTCGCCGACTACTTCTCGGGTCACAACCCGGAGGGGAAGACGCTCCGGGAGTTCGCCGGGACCCCGATGAAGGCCATCGACGCCTTCCGCTCGGCCGAGCCGCGGCTGGCCCTGCTCGACGAGACCGGTGTCGACGCCGCCCTGATGTTCCCCACCCTGGCCAGCCTGATCGAGGTCAGCCTGCTCGACGACCCCGACATGACCTGCACCATCCTCCACGCCTACAACCGGTGGCTCCACGACGAGTGGAGCTTCGACTACCAGCATCGGATCTTCGCCACCCCGGTGGTCAACCCCTGCATCCCCGAGCGCGGCATCGAGGAGCTCGAGTGGGTGCTCGAGCGGGGTGCCAAGGTGGTCCTGCTCCGGCCCGGCGCCGTGGCCGGCACCCGCGGCACCCGGTCCCCGTTCCTCCCGGAGTTCGACGCCTTCTGGGCCAAGGTGGCCGAGTCCGGCGTCCTGGTGGCCATGCACGCCTCCGACTCCGGCTACCAGCGGCACGCCAACGAGTGGGAGGGGGACGAGCGCGACATGACGCCGTTCGCCCCGCGGCCGTTCTCCGACGCCGTGAACACCGGGCGGCCCATCAGCGACACCGTCACCTCGGCGATCTGCCACGGCATGCTGAGCCGGTTCCCCACCGTCCGCCTGATGAGCGTGGAGAACGGGGGGAGTTGGGCGCTGCCGTGCCTGAAGGCCATGGAGAAGACCTACGGCAAGATGCCCAACGCCTTTCTGGAGCACCCCCGGGAGGTGTTCCTCCGCAACATCTTCATCAACCCGTTCTGGGAGGACTCCCTCGAGGCGCTGATCGACGTCATGACGCCGGAGCACATCATGTTCGGCTCCGACTACCCCCACCCCGAGGGGCTGGCCGAGCCCTTCGCCTGGGCGGCGGAGGTCTCCGCCCTCTACCCCCAGGACGACGTGCGGAAGATCATGGGCGGCAACATGTTCGACCTCCTGGGCCTGAAGCAGCCGGCCTGACCCCCCCGGCCGGCCCGTCCCGGCCCACCGCCCGCCGCGCAACGCCCCGGCCCGCGGGTACTGTCCGGTGGCCCGTTGCGAAAGGTTGCCATGACACGCCAGCCCTCCGAGCCACAGCCGCTCGACCCGACGTTCGCCGAGCTCCTCGAGGTGCTCCCGGACATGGTCTTCGACACGGAGACCCTCCCGGTGATCCGCGAGCTCCTGGCGTCGGGGGTCCCCGCCGACACCTTCGACGACGTCACCGTGGCCGAGCACCTGGTGGACGAGGCGGCCGGTGTGGTGGTCCGGGTGTTCACCCCCCGGGCCGGCGGCGGCGGGGGGGGACGCCGGGTGGACGGCCCTGCCTCTACTGGATGCACGGCGGCGGCTTTCTGATCGGGAACCGCTGGATGGACGACGCCCGGCTGGTCCCCTGGTCGAGCGCGCTCGACTGCGTGGTGGTGTCGGTGGAGTACCGGTTGGCCCCCGAGCACCCCTACCCGGCGCCGTTGGACGACTGCTACGCCGGACTCGCCTGGGTCCACGGCCACGCCGACGAGCTGGGGATCGACCGGGGGCGGATCGGGGTGGGCGGGCTCAGCGCCGGGGCGGGCCTGGCCGCCGCTCTCGCCATCCTGGCCCGCGACCGCCGCCAGCTCCCGGTGGCCTTCCAGTACCTCGACAGCCCGATGCTCGACGACCGGATCGAGACCCCCTCCAGCCAGTCCGACTGGCTGGTCATCTGGACCCGGACCTCCAACCGGTTCGGGTGGGACGCCTATCTCGGCGGGGCGGCCGGCGCCGACGACCCGCCGCGGCATGCGGTGCCGGCCCGGAACCCCGACCTCACCGGCCTGCCCCCCGCCTTCGTGGTGGTGGGGGGTGCCGACGGCTTCCGGGACGAGGACATCGAGTACGCCACCCGGCTGAACGGGGCGGGCGTGCCGACCGAGCTCCACGTGTTCCCGGGGATGCCCCACGGGTTCTCGGTGTTCGCCCCGGGGGACGTGTCGGAGGTCGCTTCCGCCGCCGCCCTCCGGTGGCTGGGTGCCCAGATGGATCGGGCCCGGCAGCCGGCGGGGTAGGGCCCGGCGCGCCAGCGGCCCCCGCCGGGCGGAGGCCGCTGGATCCCATCGGGGCGGGCACGCCCCCCGGTGTCAGAACCGACCGAGCAGGAAGTTGACGGTCGGGGTGGCCTCCGGGAACACCTCGGTGGAGCCGGCCGAGAAGTAGCCCATGTCGGTCACCACGGTGATGCCGCTGATGGCGGCGGCGGCGGCGCTGCACAGGAACACCAGCGGGTAGGCCTGCTCGAGCGGGGTGGAGGCCTCCACGCCGGCCTCCTCGCGGTAGTCGGCGCCGAAGCCCAGCCACTGCTCCTTGTTGGCCTGGGCCAGCGGGGTGTCGGTGGGTCCGGGGCAGATGGCGTTGATCCGGATGCCCTTCTTCAACAGCGGGAAGGCCTGCATGGCCACGTAGGCGCAGATGGCCTGCTTGGTCGACATGTAGTCGGCCCCGCCGTTCTCGGCCACCCAGGCCACCGCGCTGTCGAAGTCGGGCGTGGCCAGGTACTCCTTGATCCGGGGGAGCTGGGCCTCCCAGCCCAGGCCGGCCGCCGAGGAGATGAAGCCGATGGCCGATCCCCGGGGCAGCTGGTCGGCGGCCAGCAGCTGGTCGATCAGGTGGCGGTGGCCGATGAAGTTGATCTTGTCGATGTTGGGGGTGCCCTCGGCCACCCCGGCGCACGACAGCAGGGCGTCGACCGGCCCGCCCAGCTTGGCCACAGCGGCATCGATGGAGTCGCGCTCGGCCAGGTTCACGTGGATCGACTCCACCCCGGGAGCGACACCTCGGCGTAGTCCATGACGATCACCTCGGCCCCGGCGTCCTTCAGCAGCTCCGCCGCCGCCGCCCCCATGCCGGTGGCCCCACCGACCACCAGTGCCCTCTTGCCGTCGTAACGGAATGCGTCAAACGTTGTCATGCTGGTCCTCTCGTGAACGTTGCGTTGGTGTGTGATTGCCGCTCGGTCGAGCCGGTGCGCCGGACAGCGCCCGTCCAATGATGTCAGGCCACGACACCCCGGACCTTCAGGTCCACGATGGCGTCCCAGTCGAACCCCAGCTCCTCGAGGATCTGGTCCCCGTGCTCGTTGAACTCGGGGGCCCGCCGGGTGGGGGCCGGCTCGTTGTCGAACTGCACGGGGGCGGCGGCCAGCTGGAACGGGGTGCCCCCCGCCGTCTTGCACTCCTGGACGTAGCCGTTGGCCACCGACTGGGGGTCGGCGGCCGCCTCCAGGGTGTGCTGCACCACCGCCCACTGGCCGTCGAAGTCGGCCAGCCGCTGGCGCCACTCGGCCAGGGTGCCCCCGGCGAACACCTCGTTGAGGATCTCCGTGGCCTCGAGGTTGTTGGCCATCAGCGAGGCGTGATCGGCGAACCGGGGGTCGGTGGCCAGCTCGGGCCGGTCGATGGCCACACAGAGGGTGGGCCAGTACTTGGCACCCTGCAGGCAGGTGAACCACAGCAGCCGGCCGTCCGAGGTGGCATAGGTCCGTGACAGCGGGTTGGAGCCCATGGCGTTGGCGGCGGGGGCGGTCCAGGGCTTGTCGAGCATCAGGGAGAGGGCCAGGGCCTGGCCCATCGCCCACATGCCGGTCCCCAGCAACGACACGTCGACGGTGGTGGCCTCGCCGGTCTTCTCCCGGTGGTAGAGGGCGCCCATGATGCCGCCGGCGATGGTCATCGCCCCGATGGAGTCGCCGAAGCCGGGTGCCGGGGGCATGGGGATGAGGTCGTACTCGGGGCGGTTGACGCCCACCGCCACGCCGGCCCGGGCCCAGAAGGCCAGGGAGTCGTAGGAGCCCTTGTCGGCATCCTCCCCCCGTTCGCCCTGCCCGGTGCCGCGCACGTAGATGATGTTCGGGTTGTGGGCCCGGATGTCCTCCACGTCGACGTGGAGCTTGGTCCGCACCCGGGGGAGCTTGTTGGTGAGGAAGACGTCGGAGGTCTCGGCCAGCTTGTAGAGGATCTCCAGTCCCTCGGGGGAGGTGAGGTCGAGGGCCAGGCTCTTCTTCCCCCGGTTGGAGTGCTCGAGCAGCACGTGGACGTCACCGGAGATCAGCCCGATGCCGGTGGAGGCCAGCCCCCGCATGGCGTCCCCCCGCTCGACGTGCTCGATCTTGATGACCTCGGCGCCCCAGTCGGCCAGCAGCGCGGAGGCGGCGGGCACGAAGGTGTGCTCCGCCACCTCGAGCACCCGGACACCCTGCATGACTTCCTTCATTCGATCACTCCCTCGATACGGACCTGGGCGAGCGGACGCTCGTCCAGACGATAGATGTGGGGCCGGGCGGGCCACCCGTCGGTCGGGCCTACCGGGCTCAGGTGGCGTTACCCCGGGGGACGTCCCGGAAGGCCACGTCGCGGTCGCCGGCGCGCTCCCGGGGCATGCCGAGCACCCGCTCACTGATCACGTTGCGGGCCATCTCCGTGGTCCCGCCCCCGATGGTGGAGACCTGGCGCATCAGGAAGTCGGTACCGGTGTCGACCAGGGCGCCGTCGGAGGAGGTCCAGGCACCGCCGTCGTCGCCGGCGATCTCGAAGCCGATGCTGGTGGTGCGGGAGGTCTCCACCCCGGAGTAGAGGCGACCGATGGCGGCCGACTGGTCGGACATGGTGCCGGTGGTCATCCCCTCGGCCAGGCGACCCTGCAGCGCCTCGCCCACCACCTGCAGCGTGCGGGCCTCGCCGATCAGGTCGCGGGCCACCGGATCGTCGATCCGCTGGCCGCTCCGGGCGATCTCCAGCACCGCCTGGGCGCCGATACCGGCGTGCACCCGGTCGGTGGGGATGGTGACGTAGGGGGAGTTGTGGAGCATGCGCTCGTGGAACATCCACCGGATCCCCACCGTCCACCCGTCGTCCACCTCGCCGATCCGGTCGGTGTCCGGTACCCGGACGTCGGCCAGGAACTCCTGGCAGAACTCCTTGGTGCCGTTGATCATCTCGATCCGGTGCACCTCGACGCCGGGCTGGTGGATGGGCAGGATGAAGACGGTGAGGCCGCGGTGCTTGGGCACGTCCCAGTTGGTGCGGGCCAGGCAGAGGCCCCAGTCCGACCACCAGGCACCGGTGGTCCACACCTTCGACCCGTTCAGCACCCACTCGTCGCCGTCCCGGACGGCGGTGGTGAGGGCGCCGGCCACGTCGGAGCCCCCACTCGGCTCGGAGAGGAACTGCATCCACAGCTCCTCGCCCTTCAGGATGGCCGGCAGGTGGGCCCGCTTCTGCGCCTCGGTGCCGAAGTCGAGCAGGACGGCACCGCACGGCGAGATGGTCGGCGACTGGAACCGCACCGGGTACTCGTACCCGGCCAACTCGTCATTGAGGGCCCGCTGATGGTCGGGGGTGAGCCCCTGGCCGCCGTACTCGGTGGGGAAGCAGACGCCGGCCAGGCCGGCGTCGAACAGCATCCGCTGCACCTCGCGGTCGCGGGCCACCTCGGCGAGCTCCTGCTCGTCGGTGCGCTCGTTGCGGAGGATGCCGCGCATCTGGCCCGGCTCCACCTCCTTGAGGTTGGAGCGGATCCACGACCGGGCCTGCTGCCGGAAGGTCTCGACGTCCACGGGGACCGGATCGCTCATGCCGCGTCGACCCCCTTCTCGAAGAGGTCGGCGATCCGCTGCCGGTGGTCGGCCGGGGTGCCGTAGAGGGTGCGGTTCATGGTGTGCCGGCGCAGGTAGAGGTGGAGGTCGTGCTCGTAGGTCAGGCCGATCCCGCCGTGCATCTGGACGCAGTCCTGCAGGAGGTCCGAGCCGTACTCGCCGATGAAGGCCTTGGCCGCGCTCGACCAGCTCGCCGGCCTCGGGAGCATGCGACGACACGGCGGCGGCGGCGGCGTCGGCGATGGCGTGGCTGGCCTCCAGCCAGGTCTTCATGTCGGCGAACCGGTGCTTGAGCTCCTGGTAGGAGGCGAGGGGACGGCCGAAGGAGTACCGGTCGAACGCCCACTCGATGGTGACGTCCAGGGCGATCTGCATGGCACCGACCGACTCGGCGGTGGCGATGACCAGTGCCAGCTGTAGTTGTCGCTCCACCTGGTCGTCGGCGGCGCCCACCGCCCCCAGGGCGGCCTCTCCGGGGACCCGCACGCCGTCGAAGGTGACCTCGCCGAAGCGACGGGTGAGGTCGACTGCCTGCATGGGGCGCACCGACACGCCGGCGGTGTCGAGGGGGACCACCGCCTGGGTGAGCCCGTCGCCGGTGCGGCCGGTCACCAGCAGGTGGCTCGACCGGTCGGCTGACTCCACGGGACGCAGGGTCCCGTCGATCACCAGCTCGGGGCCGTCCACCCGGATGGCCAGGCCGATCGCCCGCTTCCGGTCGTCCGGTCGGGGCTCCCGGTAGCACCACGAGGCGATCGACGTCCCGGCCAGCAGGCCGTCGAGGAGCTCCCGGTGGGCCCCCGAGGCGTCGTCGCTGAGGGCGGAGGCCACCAGGTTGGTGGGCGCCAGGGGACCGGGCGCCGCGTGCCGTCCGAACTCGTGGGCGATCAGGGTGAGGTCGACCACCCCGTCGCCGCTGATGGATCCGCCGCCCCGCTCCTCGCCGACCAGCAGTGAGGTCCAGCCGAGCTCGGCGCCCCGGCGCCAGTAGGTGGGGTCGAAGCCGGCCCCGTCCTCACGGAGCCGTCGGACCTCGGCCACCGACGCCTGCTCGTTCAGGAACTTGGCGGTGGTGTCGCGGAAGAACTCCTGGTCGGAGGTGAGGCTCAGCAGCATGTCGCTGCCCGGGGGGAGCGGTGGCGGGTCGGCGCGGGATCAGGCACTGGGCCAGGCCAGGGACTTCGTCTCGAGGTACTGGTCGAAGCCGGCCAGGCCGTTCTGCCGGCCCACCCCGCTGTCCTTGTAGCCGCCGAACGGGACGTCGGCGCCGTACCACACGCCCCCGTTCACGCCCATGGTGCCGGCCCGGACCCGGCGGGCCACCGAGAACGCCCGGTCGAGGTCGGCGGAGGTGACCGCCCCGCTCAGCCCGTAGATGCTGTCGTTGGCGATGCGCACGGCGTCGTCGTCGTCCTCGAAGGGGATGACCACCAGCACCGGCCCGAAGATCTCCTGCTGGGCGATGGTCATCGAGTTGTCCACGTCGGTGAACATGGTCGGCTCGACGAAGTACCCCTTGGGGAGGTCGGCGGGACGGCCGCCGCCGACCGCCAGGGTGGCCCCCTCCTTGACGCCCGTCTCGATGTAGCCCATCACCCGGTCGCGCTGCTTGGCGCTGATGAGCGGGCCCATCATCACGTCGGGCCGCTGGGGGTCCCCGTAGGGCACCATGCCCAGGTAGGTCTTGAGCAGCTCCACGCCCTCGTCGTAGCGGGAGCGGGGGAGCAGCATCCGGGTGGGGATGGCGCACCCCTGGCCGGCGTGGGCGCAGACCGCCAGCCCCATCATCAGGGCCGACTCGAACTCGGCGTCGTCCAGGATGATGGCGGCCGACTTGCCCCCCAGCTCGAGGAAGAGCCGCTTCATGGTGGCGGCCCCCTTCTCCATGATCCGCTTCCCGACGGCGGTGGACCCGGTGAAGGAGATGAGGTCGACCTGGCGGGACAGGGTCAGCTCCTCGCCGACCAGGTGGTCCGACGACGTCACCACGTTGAGCACCCCGGGCGGGATGTCGGTCTTCTCGGCGGCCAGCCGCCCGATGAAGGTGGCGTTCCACGGGGTGTCGGGGGCCGGCTTCAGCACCACGGTGTTGCCGGTGGCCAGCGCCTGGCCCAGCTTGACCAGCGACACCTCGAAGGGGAAGTTCCACGGGGTGATGGCCCCCACCACGCCCACCGGCTCCTTGATGATGAGGCGGGAGTTGTTCCCGCCCCGGAAGTCGGCGGCGTCGGTCAGGCGGGTCTCCCACTCGAACTCGTCGATGAGCTTGGCCGGGTAGCGGAGGGCGTCGGCCAGCGGGGCGGTCATCTGCGGCCCGTCGGTCAGCATCCGCGGGCAGCCGACCTCGAGGATCAGCTCCTCGCGCAGCTCCTCCTGCTCCTCTTCGAGAGCGCTCTGCAGCTGCTCGAGGCAGTGCTTGCGGAAGGCCCGGTTGGTCGACCAGTCGGTCTCGTCGAAGGCCCGCCGGGCGGCCCCGATGGCCCGCTGCATGTCGGCGGTCGAGGCATCGGCCACCGAGCCCAGGACCTCCTCGGTGGCCGGGTTGACGTTGTCGAACGTCTTCCCGGACTCGGCGTCGACCAGCTTGCCGTCGATCAGCATCCTGGTCTCCGGGTCGATCTTCGCGACGTCAGCCATGGTTTCCTCCCCGATCGCTCACCGAGCGTGTGGTGATATTCACGTTATTGGGAAAAAAGAATATCGTTCGCGCGAGATCGCGCAACTTCGGCACCCGCCCCTCCGAGAGGTGCTGGTGGCGGACCCCGGCCGGCACCCGCCTGCGACCGGGCCGGGACCCCGGGCCGGGGGACGGGGTTCCCACCCCCGTTCCTCCAGGCCAGACCCATCGTCGACCGGCCGCCCCCACCGGGGCCCGGACGATGGGAACCTCGGCACGGGGTCCCCGGGGCGTCGCCCCATGTGCTTGTGGCGTCCTCCACCACGTACAGTAGGGACGAGTAGAGCACTGGAGGCCCGATGACTGATGCTGTGATCCTGTCCGCCTGCCGGACGGCTATTGGAACCGCGTTCCGGGGGAGCCTGACCGAGACGACGGCGTTCGACCTGGCCGAGGTGGTGGTGGCCGAGGCGCTGCGACGCTCCTCGCTCGAGGCGTCCGACGTCGACGACGTCGTCCTCGGCGAGGGCCTCTACGGAGGTGGGGTGATCGCCCGGTACGCCGCCATCACCCAGGGCATGGTCAAGGTGCCCGGGATGTCGGTCAACCGTCACTGCGCCGCCGGGCTGACCGCCGTCCAGGTGGCGGCGGCCAACATCCGAGCCGGCATGGCCGACGCCATCCTGGCCGGCGGCACCAACTCGGCCTCCACCTCCCCGACGAGCATGTTCCGCACCCCGGGCACCGAGGACGACGTCAACCGCTGGATGCCCCCGACCCATCCGGAGACGCCGGACGCCCCGACCCTGGACATGTCGATCACCGTGGGGTGGAACACCGCGGTCGAGGCCGGCATCACCCGCCAGGCGATGGACGACTGGGCACTGCGCTCGCACCAGCGGGCCATCGCCGCCATCGACGAGGGCCGCTTCCACGACGAGATCATCCCGATGAAGGTGACCCTCAAGAGCGGCGAGGTGATCACCTGGGAGGTCGACGAGCACCCCCGCCGGACCAGCTCGGCCGAGAAGATGGCCTCCCTCAAGGTGCTGCACCCGGAGATCCCCGACTTCTCCATCACCGCCGGGAACGCCGCCGGCGCCAACGACGCCGCCTCCGCCCTGATGGTCGCCTCCTCCGAGCTGGCCGACCAGCGCGGCCTCGAGGCCCTGGCCACCATCCGCGGCTGGGCCTCCATCGGGGTGGAGCCGGCCCGCACCGGCATGGCCCCCATCGAGGCCATCCCGCTGGCCCTCCACAAGGCCGGGCTCTCCCTGGCCGACGTGCACCTCTTCGAGGTCAACGAGGCGTTCGCCTCGGTGCCCGTGGCCACCTGCGCCGCCCTCGGACTCGACGAGGAGATCGTCAACGTCTCCGGGAGCGGGTGCAGCCTGGGCCACCCGGTGGCCGCCACCGGTGCCCGCATGCTGACCACCATGGTCTACGAGCTGCGCCGACGGGGCGGCGGCATCGGCGTGGTGTCGATGTGCGCCGGTGGTGGCATGGGCTCGGCCATGGTCATCGACGTGGCCGGGTGACCGGACCGCGCAGTATCGTCCATCTGACTTGACGGGCCCACCCACCGGGCCCCGACCGGAAGCAGGACCTGCATGACCCAGAACGACACGGCTGCCGCGGCGGAACCCGCCAAGGTCGATGCCGGCGTCAGCCGCCGGGACCTGGCGGTGGCCAAGTCGCTCGACTCGGCCCGGCTGCGGGCGGAGGGTCGCCTGCAGCGGTTCCTCGACGCCGCCCTCGAGTTGATGATGGAGGCGGAGCCGGGCCGGGAGGTCACCGTCCAGGAGGTGGTCGAGCGCTCCGGACAGTCGATCCGGCTCTTCTACCAGTACTTCGGGGGCAAGCACGAGCTGCTCCTGGCCCTGTTCGAGGAGACGGTCCGCACCACCGCCGAGACCCTCCGTCGGCAGATCGCCGACGAGCCGGATCCGCTCGAACGGCTCCATCGCTTCGTGGTCGAGTACTACCGGACCTGCCGTCCGCTGCCGGAGGGCGAGGCGCCCACCCAGGCGACCAGCGCCTGGATGATGGTGGACTTCGCCCAGCAGCTCCTGACCAGCTATCCGACCGAGGCGGCCCAGGCCTTCGCCCCCCTGGTCTCGCTGTTCGGCGACGTGCTCGACGAGGCGGCGGCGGGCGGAGCCATCCGGGCCGGACTGCGACGGAGCGCGGTGGCCGGCACCATGCTGGAGTCGATCATGTTCCACACCTTCGCGGCGACCATCGGCGGGACCCCGATCCGCCGGGAGGGTTCCGATCCCGCTGAAGAGCTCTGGGACCTGATCCTCCACGGGGTGAGCCTCCAGGGACCCGCCTGACCCCCCGGGGTCGGTCGCCGGTCAGGCGGGGCTGCGGTACCGGGCCGGGGGCCCGTCGAGGATCACCGTCTTGGTCTCGAGGAAGGGGAGCAGGCCCTCGGTGCCCCCCTCGCGGCCGATGCCCGACTGCTTGAACCCGCCGAAGGCGATGGAGAAGTCGGTCCGGAAGGAGTTCTGCCCCACGGTCCCGGACCGGAGCTGACCGGCCACCTCCCGGGCCCGGTCCACGTCGTCGGTGAACACCGAGGCGTTCAGCCCGTAGATGGTGTCGTTGGCGATGGCCACCGCCTCGGTCTCGTCCCTGGCCGGGATCACGCTGACCACCGGGCCGAAGATCTCGTCGGTGGCGATGGTGAAGGAGTTCTGCACGTTCCCGAACACCGTCGGCTCCACGAACCACCCCTTGTCGAGGTGGGCGGGACGCCCTCCCCCGGTGGCCAGGGTGGCGCCCTCCGCCACGCCCTTCTCGATGTAGTCCAGGACCCGGTCGCGCTGCCGGCGGACCGCCAGTGGCCCCATCTGGGACTCCGGGTCGAACTGGTTGCCCACCCGGATGGAGGAGAAGGCGGCGGCCAGCGCCTCCACCAGCTCGTCGTGCCGGTGCTCGGAGACCACGATCCGGGTGAGCGAGGAACACACCTGGCCGGTCAGCATGCACTCGGCCTGGGCCAGGCGCTTGGCGGTGGTACCGAGGTCGATGTCGTCGAGGATCACGGCGGCCGACTTGCCGCCCAGCTCCAGCGTGCACCGGGCGATCCGCTCCCCGCAGAGGGAGGCGATCCGGCGGCCGGCGGCCGTCGAACCGGTGAAGGTGATCTTGTCGACCCGGGGGTCGCGGACCAGCAGCTCGGAGACCTGGCGGTCGGCGGTGAGCACGTTGAGGACGCCGGGCGGCAGGCCGATCTCCTCGGCCACCTCCGCCAGCAGGTAGGCCTCCCCGGGCGCCTCCGGCGACGACTTCAGGATCACCGTGCACCCGGCGATGAGGGCGGGGGCCACCTTGTGGGTGATCAGGCCCAGCGGGGCGTTCCACGGGATGATCGCCCCGACCACGCCGACCGGCTCCCGGACCAGGAGCCCGAACCCCGAGCCCTGGGGTGCGGCCGGGTGCTCCCAGTCGAAGGTGTCGGCGAAGCCGGCGTAGACGTCGAAGGCGTCGGCGGCGTTGGCGCCCACGTGGTGGGCCACCCGGTGGAGCACGCCCGACTCCCGGGGCCACAGCTGGGCGATGGTCTCGGCCCGCTTGGCCAGACCGGCGCCCAGCTCCCGCAGGTACTCGGCCCGCTGGGTGTGGGTCATCCGCGGCCAGGGGCCCTCGTCGAAGGCCCGGCGGGCGGCCGCCACCGCCAGGGACAGGTCGGGCTCCTGGGCCTCGGCGATGGAGAAGTAGTGCTCCTCGGTCCCGGAGTCGAGGACCTCGATGGTGGCATCCGAGCTGGCGGCCACCCACTGGCCGTCGATGAAGAACCGGTCGGCGTGCCGGAGCGGGGTCTCGGTGAGGGTCATCGGGTGTCCTTTCGTCGGACCGCTCGTCGGGTGGCGGGTCGGAACGGTGTCACGACCGGGCGATCACTCCCCGACCATACCGTTCCAGGGCCTCGTCGAGGCCGTCCCGGAACAGGGCGGCGGGGACGACCACCCGGGTGGCCCCCAGGGCGCCGAGGGCCCCGACCTCCTCGAGGGCGGCCTCCTCGGCGACGGCATAGCTGCTCACGGTGATCTCGAGGGTGGACGGGTCACGCCCGGCCTCCTCGGCCGCCCGGCGCATCTGGCCGACCAGGCCGGCCAGCTCGTGCCGGCCGACGCCGAAGGGGAAGAAGCCGTCGCCGATCCGTCCCGCCCGTCGGGCGGCGACGTCGCTGTGGCCGCCGATGTGGATGGGGATGGTGCCGCCGGCCGGCTGGGGCCGCAGGAAGACGTCGCGGAAGCCGGTGGTGGCCCCCTGGTAGGTGGCCCGCTCCTGGGTCCACAGGGCCCGCATCGCCCCGATGGCCTCCTCGGTCCGGGCCCCCCGGCCCTCGAAGGGGATCCCCAGCGCCTCGAACTCCTCCCTCATCCATCCGAGGCCCACCCCCAGGGTCACCCGGCCCGACGACAGGAGGTCGAGGGTGGCCAGCTCCTTGGCCAGGACCACCGGGTTGCGCTCGGGGAGGATGAGGATGCCGGTGGCCAGGCGGATGGTGGTGGTGGCCCGGGCCACGTAGGCCAGCCAGATCAGCGGGTCGGGGAACGGGGCGTCCTCACCGGACGGGAGTCGTCCCGACGGGTCGTAGGGGTAGGTGGAGCGGTACCCGGCCGGCACCACCACGTGATCGACCGTCCAGATCGACTCGAACCCGACCCGTTCGGCGGCGGTGGCCAGCCCGCAGGCGGCCTCGGGGCCGATGAACGGCCCGATGTTGGCGAAGGCGACTCCGAACTTCATGGTCGCCACCTAGGCGAGGTGGCAGCGGAGCGGCAGGTGCTTGATGCCGCCGTTGACCGCCGAGTTGAGCCGCTCGGGGGGCGCCGCCAGCTCGAAGGAGTCGAGCCGGTCGAGCAGGTGGCGGTAGACCGCTTCGAGCTCCACCCGGGCCAGGTGGGCCCCCATGCAGAAGTGGGCCCCGGAGCCGAAGGCCAGGTGATGGTTGGGCTGGCGGTCCACCCGGAACTCGAAGGGGTCGGTGAACACCTCCTCGTCCCGGTTGGCCGAGGCGTAGAAGAGCGCCACCCGGTCGCCGGTGCGGATGGTCTGCCCGTGCAGCACGCTGTCCTCGGTGGCCGTGCGGGTGAAGTGGATGATGGGGCTCACCCAACGGAGGATCTCGTCCACCGCGGTGGGGAGGAGCTCGGGCTGCTTCTTCAGGAGCTCCCACTGGTCGGGGTGTTCGGCGAAGGCCAGGAGGCCGCCGCTGATGGCGTTCCGGGTGGTCTCGTTGCCCGCCTCGACGATCAGCTCGCAGTAGTTGAGGAGCTGCGATTCGGTGAGGGGGTTCCCGTCGATCTCCGAGGCCAGCAGGTGGCTGACGATGTCGTCGCCCGGCTCGTCCCGCCGTCGCTCGATGAGCTGGCTCAGGTAGGTGTGGAGCTCGATCCGGGCCCGCCGGATGGTCTGGCCGGGCGACTCCCCGGGCTGGCGGAACTCCGGGTCGTCCTTGCCGATGATCTCGTTGGTCCAGCGGAACAGCAGCTGCCAGTCGTGGCGGGGGACCCCGAGGATCCACGAGATGACCCCGATGGGCAGGGGGGCGGCGATGCGCTCCACGAAGTCGAACTCACCGGCGTCGGGGGAGGCCGCCACCTCGTCGAGGACCTCGACGGCGATGCGGTCGATCTCCTCGTGGCGGGAACGGATGGCCCGGGGGGTGAACCGGGGCATGGCCGTCCGGCGGAGCGGACCGTGGCGCGGGGGGTCGAGGGTGACCACCATCTCGATGGGCTGGCTGGGTGCACCCTCCTTGCCGAGGATGAGGCCCTGCTGGCTCGAGAACCGCTCCGGCTGGGAGGACACCTCGACGATGTCGGCGTGCCGGGTCACCGCCCAGAACGACTGGTAGCCCGGCGGCTCGAGGAAGGTGACCGGCGCCTCGGCCCGCAGTCGGGTCCACAGGGCGTGCGGATACCCGCGCTCGGCGAAGCGGGCGGGCTCGACGAGGTCGAGCGGATCGACGGAGGAGGGAGGTGCCGCGGGGGCGTTCATCAGATACCGGTCCTAGGTGCCGGGTCCGCCCTGCAGGGCCGGGCGGACCGATGGGTTGGCTCAGCCGATTGGCGTGAACTCGAGGTGGAGCTGCTCCAGCCCGCGGAGCATCCAGGTGGGGGTGTACTCCCAGCGGCGGGCGCCGGCCGGCCCGTGGTGCTCCTCGGAGATGCGGATGTCCGCCATCCGGTCGAGCAGTCGGTGGAGCGACACCAGCGCCTCCCCGCGGGCCAGCGGCGCCCCGGCGCAGGTGTGGATGCCGTGCCCGAAGGCGATGTGCTGGCGCCCGTTGGGCCGGTCGAGGCGCAGCTCGTCGGGGTCGTCGAACTCCCGGTCGTCCCGGTTGGCCGCCCCGGGCAGCACCATCACCGTGCTGGCCGCCGGGATCTCGGTGCCGCCGACGGTGGTGGGGGTCCGGGACAGCCGGAAGGTCCCCTTGATCGGGCTCTCGAGCCGGAGCATCTCCTCGATGAACGCCGGGACCAGGTCCCGGTCGTCCCGGAGCTGCTGCTGGACGTCCGGCCGCTCCCCGAGGGTCTGCATCGCCGTGCTGAGGAGCCGGGCGGTGGTCTCCTGGCCGGCGGCGAACAGGTTGGAGGCGATCTTCATGACGTCCTCCACCGGGGGGAGGGAGCCGTCGGGGAAGGTGGCGGTGGCCAGGCCGGTCATCACATCGTCCTGCGGGTGGCGCCGACGCTCCTCGATGTAGCCGGTGAACTTCCCGTAGAGGTACTTCAGCGGGCTGTGCTCCATGCTCAGGGGACCGGCGTGGGTGAGCTCGTCGAGGAAGCCGGCGTGGTCGGACTCGGGCACCCCCAGCAGGTCGGCGATGACCAGCATGGTGTAGGGGCTGCCGTACTGGCTGGTGAACTCCACCGTCCCCGAGGCGTGGAACTGGTCGATCTGCCGATCGGCCAGCTGGCGCATGAACTGCTCGTTCTCCTTCAGCCGCTTGGGGGTGATCAGCCGCATCAGCAGCCCCCGCTGGGCGGTGTGGGTCGGGGGGTCCATGGCCGGCAGCTGGTCGCCGAAGGGGAGGTCGTAGCGGTACTGCTCGATGATCTCGGTGATGTCGTCGCCCTCCAGCGGCACCGGGAACCTGGCGAAGGGGCCGATGGCGGAGTTGCAGTTCGAGAAGGTGGCCTGGTCGTGGTAGACGGCGATGGCCTCGTCGTACCCGGTGACCATGTACACGCCCTTGTGGGGCTCCCGGGTCACCGGGCAGTGCGCCCGGAGGTGGTCCCAGTAGGGGTAGGGGTCCTCGTACAGCTCGTCGGTCCGGAAGAAGTTGACGGCGTCGAGGTCGAGGTCGGTCACACGGGCTCCAGGCGTCCTTGGGGTTGATTACGCCAGTTGCAGTGTAGGAGAGTGTCCTATCCGGTGCAATGCGTCACGCGCACGCCCGTGCCGGGAGAGGACACCGATGAGCACGCCACTGCACCGCGGGACCAGGGTCGGCCATACCGCCGTTGACCTGGGGATCTATGGAACGGACCCCGTCCCGTGCCGTCCGCCCTCCGGGGAAACCGGATTTGCAGCCGACGGTCGTCCGGGCACCCGCCCGACCCCCGCCGGGCGCCGGATGACCCGGGGAGGACCCCTCCGTTGATCACCGGGGAGCTGGCCGACAAGGTGGCGATCGTCACCGGCGGAGCCGGGGGGCTGGGACTGGCCACCGCCGAGCTCTTCGTCGCGCAGGGGGCCCGGGTGGTCCTGGCCGACGTGGACGAGAAGCGGGGGGCCGAGGCGGCCGCCGCCCTGGGCGCCGCCGCCGCCTTCCGGAGGACCGACGTGGCCGACGCCGACGACGTCCAGGGGCTGGTCGACTTCGCCGTCGGCCGGTTCGGCGGCCTCCACGTCATGTTCAACAACGCCGGGATCTCCAGCAGTTTCCGGCGCCTGCTGACGAACGACCTGTCGGAGTTCCACCGGGTGATGGCGGTCAACGTCTTCGGCGTCATGATCGGCACCCGGTGCGCCGCCCTGCACATGGCCGGCCACGGAGGGGGCTCCATCATCAACACCTCGTCGATGGGCGCCCTGACCGGGGGCCCGATGCCCATCGTCTACCGGACGTCCAAGGCGGCGGTCATCCAGTTCACCAGGTCGGCGGCCACCGACCTGGCCGAGGCGGGCATCCGGGTGAACTGTGTGGCCCCCGGGCACATCGTCACCGGGATCACCAACTACGACATCGGCCCGGTGATCCGGCGGACGCAGCCGCTGCAGCGCCACGGCACCGGCGCCGACGTCGCCGAGGCGGTGCTCTTCCTGGCCGGTGACCGGTCGGCCCAGATCACCGGCATGGTGATGCCGGTGGACGGCGGCACGTCGGTGGGGCTCACCGCCGGCCAGATGACGAACCTGTTGCACAGCGACCTTGGAGGTGGAGATGCCGGCTGACCTGGTAATTCGAGGGGGGACCGTCGTCGACGGTACGGGTGGCCCCGGACGGGTGGCCGACGTGGCCGTCACCGACGGCCGGATCGAGGCGATCGCCCCCGACCTGCGGGGTCTCCGGGAGCTCGACGCCTCGGGCTGCGTGGTGGCCCCCGGGTTCATCGACATCCACACCCACTACGACGCCCAGGTCTTCTGGGACCCGGCCCTCCGGCCCTCCTCCTACCAGGGCGTCACCACGGTGGTGGCCGGCAACTGCGGGTTCACCATCGCCCCCACCCGTCCCGAGCACCACCACGTGATCGTCCAGACCCTCGAGAACGTCGAGGACATGGACGCCGACACCCTCACCGAGGGCATCGTCTGGGACTTCGAGACCTATCCCGAGTACCTGGAGCTGGTGCGGCGCCGGGGCACCAGCCTCAACTTCGCCTGCTACATCGGCCACAGCTCGCTCCGCCTCTTCGTCATGGGTGACGCCGCCTACCAACGGGCGGCCACCACCGAGGAGATCGACGAGATGTGCCGGCTGCTGATCGAGGGGATCGAGGCGGGGGCGGCCGGGTTCTCCACCAGCTTCGCCTACACCCACCGCGGGATGGACGGCCTGCCGGTCCCCAGCCGCTTCGCCGAGAAGGCGGAGGTCGAGGCCCTCTTCACCGCCGCCGGCAGCACCGGCAAGGGTGTGGTGCTGGCCACCGCCGGCGAACAGTGCACCTACGCCGACATGTACGAGTACCAGGCGAGGATCGGGCGCCCCTTCACCTACCCGCTGTTCGCCCTGGCCGAGGACCGGCACCGGCCCCAGCTCGAGCTGCACGACGCCGCGGTGGCCCGCGGGTGCCGGGTCTATCCCCAGGTCACCCCCCGCCCCCTGACCATGCAGTTCACCATGGACAGCCCGTTCAGCCTGAACGTCAGCCCGGTGTTCGCCGAGCTGATGGACCAGGACCGGGACGCCCGGATCGCCGCCTACTCCGATCCGGCCTGGCGGGCCCGGGCGGCGGCCGACCTGGCCGAGGCGACCATGAAGCCCCGGTGGGAGACGTGCGAGATCTCCGAGACGGACACCTTCCCCGAGCTCCAGGGCAAGCGGGTCGACGCCCTGGCCGAGGAGCGGGGTTGCGGGCCGCTGGACGTCATCTGTGAGGTGGCGGTGGCCGAGGACCTGGCCACCCGCTTCCGGATCTACATCGCCAACGACGAACCGGACAGCGTGGGCTACCTCCTCAACGACGCCCAGACCGCCCTCGGTCTCTCGGACGCCGGCGCCCACGTCGGCCAGCTCTGCGACGCCCCGCTGCCCACCGACTTGCTGGGTACCTGGGTGCGCGACCGCCAGGTGATGCCGCTCGAGCGGGCGGTCCGGAAGCTCACCGGCGAGGCGGCCGACATGTTCGGGTTCGTGGGCCGCGGCTACCTCCGCGAGGGGAACTGGGCCGACGTCTGCGTCTTCGACCCGGCCACGGTGGCCCCGGGGCCCACCACCCGGGTGCGGGACTTCCCGGCCGGGGGCGAGCGCCTGACGGCGGAGCAGCCGGTGGGGATCCGCCACGTGCTGGTCAACGGGGTCCCCATCCGCCAGGACGGGGTGCAGGTGGACGACGGCTCCCTGCGCCCGGGGGTCCGGCCGGAGATGAGCCGGGACAGCTGACCGTCGGGTTCCGGCCCCGCCTCCGGCGCCATCGACCGGGCACCCCCGGGCACCGCCGGCCCGCTGCTTGCTCGGCACCCAGGTTCATGTCATAGTGCGACAGTTCGGACGAGTGCGAGGAGGTGCGCCGTGTCGGTGCAGAGCTCGAGTGACGTGTACTACGACCCCTACGACGTCGCGATCGACGCCGACCCGTACCCGACCTACCGTCGGCTGCGGGAGGAGGCCCCGCTCTACTACAACGAGAAGCACGACTTCTTCGCCGTCAGCCGCTTCGAGGACGTCGAGAAGGGCCTGCTCGACAACAAGACCTACATCTCCGGCCGCGGCGGCATCATCGAGTTGATCCGGGCCGGCATCGAGATGCCCTCGGGGGTGCTCATCTTCGAGGACCCGCCCATCCACACCATGCACCGCCGCCTGCTGTCCCGGGCCTTCTCCCCCCGACGGGTGGCCGAGCTGGAGCCGAAGATCCGGGAGTTCTGCGCCCGCAGCCTCGACCCCCTGGTCGGCGCCGGGGAGATCGACTTCATCGCCGACATCGGGGCCCAGATGCCCATGCGGGTCATCGGCATGCTGATCGGCATCCCGGAGGAGGACCAGGAGTACGTCCGGGACAAGGTCGACGCCAACCTCCGCACCGAGGAGGGCCAGCCGATGGTGGTGACCGAGGACTTCGTCAACGGCGACCACTTCGCCGAGTACCTCGACTGGCGGGCCGACCACCCCTCCGACGACATCATGACCGAGCTCCTCAACGCCGAGTTCGAGGACGAGACCGGGACCACCCGGACCCTGACCCGTGACGAGCTGCTCACCTACCTGGCGGTGGTGGCCGGGGCCGGCAACGAGACCACCACCCGGCTGATCGGCTGGACCGGCAAGGTGCTGGCCGACCACCCCGACCAGCGCCAGGCGGTGCTGGAGGACCGGTCGCTGCTCCAGAACACCATCGAGGAGGTCCTCCGCTACGAGACCCCCGCCCCCCACATGTCCCGCTACGTGGCCAAGGACACCGAGGTCCACGGCCAGGTGGTGAAGGAGGGGAGCATCATGATGTTCCTGCCGTCCTCCGCCAACCGGGACGACCGGCGCTTCCCCGACGGCGACTCCTTCGACATCCACCGGACCATTGGGCAGGGCCTCACCTTCGGCTACGGCATCCACCTCTGCCTGGGTGCCGCCCTGGCCCGGATGGAGGGGCGGGTGGCCCTGGACGAGATCCTCAACCGGTTCCCGACCTGGGAGATCGACTGGGACCGGGCCAAGCTGGCCTCCGCCTCCACCGTCCGGGGCTGGGAGACCCTCCCGGCCTTCACCTCGTGAGGACGGTCGACCCCGCCGGCCGGCCTCCCCGGCCCGCCGGGCGCGGGAGCTTCTGATGGCGCTGCTCGACGACAAGGTGGCGGTGATCACCGGCGCCGGCTCCGGCATGGCCAAGGCGTCGGTGAAGGTCTTCATCCGGGAGGGGGCCAAGGTGGTGGCCGCTGACATCAGCGGCGCCGAGCAGGACACCGCCACGCAGGTGGGTGGTGACGTCCTCCCCGTCCACTGCGACGTGACCCGGGAGGCGGACGTCGAGGCGCTGATGGCGGCGGCCATCAAGGAGTTCGGCCGGGTCGACGCCGTGCTCAACGTGGCCGGCATCGCCGACGGTGGCCCCCTGGCCGACCTCACCATGGAGTTCTACGACCGGCTGATGGACGTGGACCTGCGGGGGGTGTTCCTGGGGATGAAGCACGGGATCCGGGCCATGCTGCCCACCGGCGGCGGCTCCCTGGTCAACTGGTCCTCGGTCGGTGGCCTCAACGGCTCGGCCTACACCAGCGTCTACGCCGCCGCCAAGCACGGCATCATCGGGGCCACCAAGGCGGCGGCCATCGAGTACGGCACCCAGGGGATCCGGGCCAACACCATCTGCCCGGGCTTCATCCTCACGGAGATCATGGCGCAGGGGGCCGAGGACTTCATCCCCGACATCGCCGCCAAGTCGGCACTGAACCGGGCCGGCGAGTCCCACGAGGTCGCCGAGGTCGGTGCCTTCCTGGCCTCGGACCGGGCGTCGTACATCACCGGGGCGGTCATCCCGGTCGACGGGGGATGGTCCGCCAAGCTGGCGTAGCAGAATGGTGGCCATGAGCGCCTCCGTCGAGCCGGTCCCGTCCGATCCGGTGGCGGGCCCCCGCACCTACGACAGCACCCTGCGGCGTCAGCGGTCGGCGGAGACCCGCGAGCGGATCGTGCTGGCCGGCAAGGAGCTCCTGCACGCCTCCTCCATCCGGGACTGGAAGCGCCTCACCGTCCGGGCCGCCGCCGAGCGGGCCGGAGTCAACGAGCGGACCATCTACCGGTACTTCGGAAACGAGAAGGGGCTTCGTGACGCCGTCATGCACCGCCTCGAGGAGGAGGCCGGCATCGATCTCGACGGCATGCGGCTCGAGGACGTCGCCGGCGTGGCCACCCAGATCTTCGAGCACGTCTCGGCCTACCCGGCCACCCCCCGCCCCACCCTCGACCCGACGCTCAACGACGCCAACCGGCGACAGAAGGAAGCGCTCCTGGGCGCCGTGGCCGCCCGACGTCCCGACTGGTCGGACGACGACCGACGGATGGCGGCGGCCCTGCTCGACGTGTTGTGGAGCATGGCCACCTACGAGCGGCTGGTGATGGACTGGCAGCTGGATCTCGACGCCTCGGTCCGGGGGGTCACCTGGGTGATCGACCTGATCGAGTCGGCCATCCGGGACGGTCGGGGACCCACCTGAACCGTCAGCTCCCGGAGCATCGGCGGCACCCGAATTGCTTGACAGCTCAAAGAACGCTGCCCTCCTCCACCGTCAAGCGGCCTCTCATTTTCTGATATACGGTGTTCCGTGATCTGCTGCTCCCCTGGGGCGCGTGCGGGTCGGCAGGTGCCCGGAGCCGGAAGGACAGCGACAGAATTGCGATCCCACCCCGGACCCACGTGGTACTGCCGTCCCGGCGTCATCCAAGGGACCAGCGGGCTTGTCGCAGTCGTTGCGCGGTGTACATTGCCGCCAGTGCCAAGGTCGCAGCCCCGAGGCCGTTGACCATCATCTAGTCGAGCGCAGGATCGGTTCGGCGACGCGATCGCGGGCTCGCCCGAGGGTCGGGCCGCCGGGTCGGTGGGGCTGAAGAGTATCGATCCGCAGCCCCGCCCTCCGGGGTGGTGCTGGGGGACGGCCGAGAAGGGGGACCGTACATTGCTGCAGTTCGTGATCGCGGGGCTGGTGCTGGGTGGTATCTACGCGATCGCTTCCGCCGGACTGGTCATCACCTACACGTCGTCGGGGATCCTCAACTTCGCCTTCGGCGCCATGGCCTTCTTCATCGCCCGCTTCTACTACTACCTCCACACCCAGCAGAGCTGGGCCATCGTGCCCGCCGCCCTGGTGTCCATCCTGGTGGCGGCGCCGGCCTTCGGCGTGTTCCTCTACGCCGCCCTCTTCCGCTTCCTCCGTCTCGCCCGGCCGCTGATCAAGGTGGTGTGCACCATCGGCCTCCTGGTGGCCATCCCCGCCCTGGCCACCCTGATCTTCGGCAACCAGGCCATCCAGGCCGCCCCCGGCCTGGCTCCCCAGCCGGTGGCCGTCTACCACTTCATCGGCGTGCCGGTCACCCTCGACCAGGTCATCGTGTACGCCACGGTGGTGCTGACGGTGGTGGCCGGCGCCCTGATCCTGCGGTACACCGACGTGGGCCTCAAGGTGCGGGCCATGGTCGACTCGCCGGCCATGACCGACCTCTCCGGCACCAGCCCGAGTGCGGTCTCCATCGGGGTGTGGGCGGTGGCCGGCCTCTTCGCCGGCCTGTCCGGCGTGCTGGCCGCCCCGATCATCGGCCTCGACGCCGACAACTTCACGCTCCTGATCGCCGCCAGCTTCGCGGCGGTGGTGGCCGCCCGCCTCCGCAACCTGCCGGTGGCGGTGGTGGTGGCGCTGCTCATGGGGGTGGCCACCTCGCTGTTCCAGCGCTACCTCCCGTCCAACAGCAACTGGACCACCGAGATCGTCGACGCGGTGCCGTTCATGGTGATCGCCGTGGTGCTCCTCTACGAGCTGATCCGCCAGGGTCGGGTCGGCGAGATCGACGAGTGGGGGGGCGCCCTCGACCGGGCGATCATGCCGCAGGGGGAGAGCCGGCTGGCCGGGTCCACCAGCAAGGTGATGGCCGCCGCCTCCCTCAACACCTTCGGGCGCAACGGGGGCCCCATCGTCATCGTGGTGCTGGCCGCCCTGCTGCCCGTCATCATGAGCGGGTACTGGATCGGCCTGCTGGCCCAGGCGTTCGCCCTGGCCATCATCTTCCTGTCGTGGACCCTGGTCACCGGCGAGGGGGGCATGCTCTGGCTCTGCCAGATCACCTTCGCCGGGGTGGGTGCCCTGACCACCGCCCAGCTGGCCACCAACCACGGCTGGCCGGTGCTGGCGGCGGTGGTGGTCGGGGGCCTGGTGGCCATGGTGATGGGGGCGGTGATCGGCCTCCTCAGCATCCGGCTGGGGGACCTCTACGTGGCGCTGGTCACCCTGGCCTTCGGCCTCCTCATCGAGAACCTGGTGTTCACCCTGCCCAGCTTCATCAACCAGGGGCTGGGCCTGACCCTCAACCGTCCCAGCTTCGCCTCCTCCGACAAGGCGTTCGCCTACCTGTGCCTGGTGGCGTTCATCCTGGTGGCGCTCTTCATGGTGAACCTGCGGCGGTCGACCACCGGGCTGGCGCTCAACGCCGCCCGCTCGAGTGAGGCCGGCGCCAAGACGTCCGGCATCAGCGTGGTGCAGGTCAAGGTGATCGCCGGGGCGCTGGCCGCCTTCATCGCCGGCATCGGAGGGGCGCTGCTGGCGGTGGCGCAGACCACCATCCAGCCCAGCGAGTTCGCCACCTTCGAGGGCATCATCTGGCTGGCGGTCCTCGTCACCATCGGGGTCCGTTCCAACACCGCTGCCCTGCTGGCCGGACTGGCCTGGATCCTGCTGCCCGCCTACGACCAGGCCCACTTCCCGACCTGGACCACCAACGTGCTGCCGATCCTCTTCGGGCTGGGTGCCATCTCGGTCGCCCGGTACCCGGACGGTGTGCTCACCGACGCCGTCCGCCGCCTCCGGGGCCTGGTGTTCCTGGTCATGCCGAAGCGGTTCTCCGAGCCGGCCTTCGACGCCGCACTCGTCGACGGGTCCGGCGACGGCCCGCCGGTCGACCCGGCCGCCATGGTCGCCGAGCAGGCCTCGTGATGACCGACGTCACCACCGTCACCGGACCCGGCATCGCCGCCGACCCGGAGGCCTCGGCCCTCTCGGCCCGGGGCGTCACCGTCCGGTTCGGCGGACTCACCGCCCTCTCCGAGGTGTCCATCGACGTCGCCCCCGGTTCCATCGTCGGCCTGGTGGGCCCGAACGGGGCCGGCAAGTCCACCCTGCTGGCCGTCCTGTCCGGGCTCCTCAAGCCCAACGACGGGACGGTCTGGCTCCGTGGCCAGAACGTCACGTCCACCTCGGTCCGCGGGCGGGCGTCGCGCGGACTGGCCCGGACCTTCCAGAAGCCCGAGCTGTTCATCGGCCTGACCGTCCGTGAGCACCTGGTGCTGGCCTACCGGACCCACGTCTCGCCCTCCCGGGTGTGGCGGGACATGTTCGATGTCCGGACGCTCTTCCGTCCGTCGCGGGAGGAGAACGAACGGGTGGACGGGCTGCTCGAGCTCCTCCGTCTCACCCCGGTGGCCCACGCCCCGGTGGCCGCCCTCCCCCTGGGTGTCGTCCGTCTCGTCGAGGTCGGCCGCGCCCTGGCCAGCAACCCCCGGGTGCTGCTGCTGGACGAGCCCCTCTCCGGGCTCGACATCAGCGGTTCGGACAACCTGCTGGGGGTGTTCCGGGAGATCGTGGCGCAGAGCGAGCAGCAGCTCTCGGTGGTGATCGTCGAGCACGACGTGGCCGCCGTCCTGGCCCTGTCGAACTCGGTGGTGGTCCTCGACTTCGGGGAGCGGATCGCCGTCGGCACCCCCGAGGAGGTTCGCAACGACCCCGCCGTCCGGACCGCCTACCTCGGTGACGGGGAGCCGCCCAAGCGGTCGGAGGAGAACCGGCCGTCGGCGGCGAACGGGACCGAGCCGGAGGCGGGCGCGTGACCGAGCCCCTCCTGAAGGTCCAGGACCTCGATGTCCGCTACGGCGCCTCCCGGGCGCTCTTCGGGGTGTCCCTCGAGGTGGCCCCGGGGACGGTGCTGGCCGTGCTGGGGCCCAACGGCGCCGGCAAGAGCACCCTGGCCCGGGCGGTGTCGGGCCTGGTGGCTCCCGCCAGCGGGAACGTCACCTTCGATGGCAGGGACATCACCGGCTGCTCCGCCCACGCCGTCCGGCGGATGGGGCTCACCTACGTCCCCGAGGGTCGGGGGATCTTCCCCGGGCTCACCGTCACCGACAACCTGCGGATGGCGGTGGCCCAGGAGCCCCGGGGCCAGCGGGCCGAGGCCATCGAGCGGGCCATCGAGAAGTTCCCGGTGCTGGGCAACCGGAGCTCGCAACGGGCCGGGAGCATGTCGGGAGGCGAGCAGCAGATGCTGGCCCTCGCCCGGGCGCTGGCCGTCTCCCCCAAGCTGCTGATCGCCGACGAGCTCTCGCTGGGTCTCGCCCCCCTCATCACCGAGTCGGTGTTCGAGTCCCTGGAGGACGCCCGACGGTCGGGGATCGCCATCATCCTGAGCGAGCAGTTCGTGCACCGGGCGCTGGCCATGGCCGATCACTGCGTGATCCTCTCCCGGGGCCGGGTGGGCTGGTCGGGACCGGCCTCGGAGGCCGGCCAGGAGGTCATCGACCGCTACCTGGGCGAGGCGGAGACCGCGACGTCCCAAGCGACAAGTGGGACGTTAAAGTGACGGCCACTCGGCAGCCAGATGTCCTCGCATCACCAACGGGGCGCGGGTGCTGAACGCGTGATCGAGGGGGATGTGGGGACATGCACGCACCCGTCAGGGCGGACACCATCACAGCCGCCCGCCGAACCCTGTCCGTGTCAATGAAGAACAACTATGGAGGAACGATGCCTGCTTTCCGGACGATCACCAAGGTCGTCATGTCCGCCGCGGTGGTACTGCCCGTCGCCCTGGTCGGAGCCACCGCCGCCACGGCGTCGGCGACGACCACCGAGAAGCCCATCACTATCGCGTACATCACCGACGTGACCGGTGAGGGAGCCTCCGAGAACGGAGACTCCCCGGTGGCCTTCGAGGCCCGTCTCGACCAGCAGAACGCCGAGGGCGGGGTCAACGGCCACAAGCTGGTGCCGCTGGTCATCGACGACCAGACCAGCCCCACGGAGATCAACACCGCCGTGCAGAGCGCCATCTCCCAGAACGCCTTCGGGATCGTCTCGCAGAGCCCGCTGTTCTTCCTGGCCGCCAAGTACCCGCAGCAGGCGGGGATGCCGGTGACCGGGGCGTACACCGACGGACCGGAGTGGGGCACCCAGCCCTACACCAACATGTTCGCCTCCGACAACGGAAGCGTGAACCCCAAGTACCCGGCCAACACCATCCTGGGCAGCCTGCTCAAGGCGCACGGCGGCACGGTGCTCGGCTCCTACGGCTACGGCATCTCGCCGGCGTCGGCCCGGGCGGCCCTCAGCGCCGCCGACTCGTTCAAGGCGGCCGGCGGCAAGGTCGGGGTCCTCGACTCCACCGTGCCCTTCGGCAGCGTGGAGTTCACCAACGCCGCCCTGACCGCCAAGCAGAACGGTGTCAACGCCGTGTCACCGGCCCTCGACAACAACTCCAACTACGCGCTGGCCACCGCCCTGAAGCAGGCGGGGGTGAAGCTCAAGGCCATCGTCTTCGCCACCGGGTACCAGCCCGACGCCGTCACCTCGCCGGCCTGGCCGGACCTGCAGGGCGACATGTTCCTGTCGCTGTTCCGCCCCTGGGACCTGCCCAACGCCGGCACCAAGAACATGCAGGCGGCCATGGAGAAGTACGCCCACTTCACCAGTAGCCAGTACCCGGACTTCAGCCAGTACGAGGCGTGGGCCGGTGCCGACCTGATGATCAAGGGCCTGCAGATGGCCGGGGCCAACCCGACCCGGGCCGCGGTGATCAAGGATCTGCGCAGCGTGACCAACTACACCGCCAACGGCCTGCTGCCCCAGCCGCTCGACTACGCCACCAACTTCGGCACCGACCCGGCCAAGGAGTGCACGTGGGTGATGAAGGCCGAGACCAAGGGCTTCGTGCCGCTGTCGGCCACGCCGTGGTGCGGCCACGACATCGCCGGCACCACGACGGCGAGCGCCGGGTCGTAGCGGACCGCCGCGGCTCCCGGGGCTGATCCCGGGGATCGCACCGTGAGGCCGGGGCCGCCTCTCCCGTGACGTGCCAACGTCGCCGGGGGAGGCGGCCCTTGTCGCGCCGCGGCGCTCGGACCGGTCGACTCCGGGTCGCGGAGGAACTCCAGCAGAGTGGCGTCGGGGTCGCGCACGTAGGTGCCGCCGTGTCAGCGGGAGGTCTCCGACACCCGCCCCAGGACCTTGGTGAGGAGCCGGTAGACCAGGTTGCCCGACGGCCACTGGGTGACCACCCTGCCGGTGGCGGACCGGAAGTAGTTGGTGCTCATGGTCCACGAGGTGCCCGCCATCCGGGACTGGAGCCAGGCGTTCCACCGGGCCTCGAAGGCCGGCCGGACCTCGATGACCGCCACCCGCTCACGTCGCATCCGCCGCACCGCCCGCACCGCGAAGTCGGCCTGGGCCTCCAGCATCGAGATGAGCTCGCCCCCGTTGGTGCCGGGGCCGTACAGCAGGTAGAGGTTGGGGAAGTCCGGCACGGTGATCCCCAGGAACGCCCGTGGCTCACCCGCCCACCGGTCGGCCAGGGTGCGGCCGTGCCGGCCGGTCACCTCCACCCGGGCCAGGTAGTCGGCGGCCCGGAAGCCGGTGGCCATCACCACCACGTCGGCCGCCCGCTCCACCCCGTCGGTGTCGACGACCCCGGTGGGGGTGAGGTGGGAGACGGCCCGGGGGACCAGCTCCACGTTCGCCTCCCGCAGGGCGGGATAGAAGGTGGTGGCCAGGATGGGACGCTTGCCGGGGAACGGGTACGACGGGGTGACCGCCTCCCGGAGGTCCGGCCGGTCGGCGAACTGGGCCTCGATGTAGGCCAGGCAGGCCTCCTGGCGCTGCCGGTTGAGGGCGGTGCCCGGACGGAACATGGCGCCCCCCCACAGGCTCTTCTCCATCGTCCACCGGGAGCGGAGTCGGTCGGTGGCCCGGCGCCACGGCTCGGCCAGCAGGGTCTGCTCCTCCCCGGTGAGGTCGCGCTCGCCCTTGGGCAGGACCCACCCCGGCTCCCGCTGGTACAGGTAGAGCCGCCCGACCACGGGCTGGAGGGCCGGCACCACCTGGGCGGAGGTCGACCCCGTCCCCACCACCGCCACCGTCTTGCCGCTCAGGTCGTGGTGGTGTTCCCAGCGGGCGGTGTGGAACACCGGGCCCGCGAACTCGTCCCGACCCGGCCAGGCCGGCAGGTTGGGGACGTTGAGGAACCCCCCGGCGTGGATCACCACGTGGCACCGGTCGACCTCGCCCGAGGCCAGCTCCACCTCCCAGCTCCGCCCCCCCTCGTCCCAGCCGACCGCCCGCACCGTCTCGCCCAGCCGGAGGTGGGCCCGGAGGCCGAACTCCTCCACGGTGTCCTCGAGGTACCGCTGGAGCTCCGGCTGCCGGGCGTGGGTCCGCGTCCAGGGGTGCGGCTTGAACGAGTAGCGGTAGAGGTTGGAGTTCACGTCGACCTCGGCACCCGGGTAGGTGTTGTCCCACCAGGTGCCGCCCACGCCCTCCGACGACTCGTAGATGGTGAAGGTGTGGATGCCGGCCGCCTTGAGCTTGACGCCGGCGGCGATCCCCCCGATCCCGGCCCCGATGACCGCCACCCGGGGGGTGCCAGCCGGGCCGAACAGCGCCCGGGGGGTCGGCCGGCCCCGCCGCCCCGCCGGGGGGTCAGTCAAGCTCGATGACGCCCCGGATGTTCACACCCTCGAGCATGTCCTGGTAGCCCCGGTTGATCTGGTCGAGCGAGTAGGTGCGGGTGATCAGCTCGTCCAGCTTGAGCTGACCCGACCGGTAGAGGGCGAGCAGGTTGGGGATGTCGTAGCGCGGGTTGGCCGCCCCGAAGACCACCCCCCGCACCTCCTTCTGCCACATGGCCAGCTCGAAGAGGTTGACGTCGGCCGACAGCTGGTCCTGGGGGGCGACCCCGGTGACCACGCAGGTGCCGTTCTTTCCGGTCAGCGCCAGGGCCGGGCCCATCAGGTCGCCGTACATCACGCCGGGGACCAGGATCACGGCGTCGGCCAGCTGTCCCCGGGTCAGCTCCTGCACCAGCGGGAGCGCCTCCTCCATCGACGCCACCGCGTGGGTGGCCCCGAAGGTGAGGGCCTGGTCCCGCTTGAAGGCCACCAGGTCGACGGCCACCACGTTCCTCGCCCCGACCATGGCCGCGCCCTGCACGGCGTTCATCCCCACCCCACCGACCCCGACGACCACCACGGTGTCGCCGGGCTGGACCTCGGCCCGGTAGACCGCCGAGCCCCACCCGGTGGTCACCCCGCACGACACCAGCGCCACCGCGCTCATCGGAAGGTCGCCGTCCACCTTCACCAGCGACGCCTCGTTGACCACCCCGTGCTCGGCGAAGGTACCCAGCTTGGACATCACGTTGAGCGGCTCGCCCTGGTAGTGGTGGAGCACCACCCCGTCGCTGATCTGGCCGGGGACGAAGGTGCCCGCCCCCATGTCGCAGAGGTTGGTATGGCCGGTGAGGCACATCTTGCAGCGGCCGCAGATGGGGAAGAAGCTGGCCGCCACGTGGTCGCCGACCTCGAGGCCCTCCACGCCCGGGCCCACCTCCCGCACGATGCCCGCCCCCTCGTGCCCTCCGATCATGGGGAAGAGACGCTCGGCACCGGGATCGGGATCGTCGGGGTTCCGGTCGGTCCCCTTCAGGTGCTCATCGGAGTGGCACAGGCCGGCGGCCTTCCACTGGACCAGCACCTCGTGTTCCCGGGGGGCGTCCAGGTCGATCTCCACGACCTTCCAGTCCTGTCTCCGGCCCCACAGCACCGCGGCGTTGGTCTTCATCGATCTCGACTCCCTGAACGGCCGGTGGCCCCCCGTGGGCCCGTCCCCTTAGTGTGCCACTACCACCGCGGCGCCCGGTGTGGACCGGTCGGTCCATGCGCCGTTCGGCTGCGGTCCACCACCGGAGGTCGGGATGTCGGATGAGGAGGAGGTCAGGGGGCTCCTGCAGTCCTACGCCGACCGGCTGGACGCCGGCGACCTCGACGGCGTGACGGCGCTGTTCGCCCACGCGACGTGGCGCTCGAGCGCCCGCTCCGAGGTCCTCGCCGGCAGCCATCAGGTGCGGCCGGTCTACGCCCGGCTGCTGGCGTCGACCGCCGGCACCCCCACCACCCACCGGCTGACCGAGGTGCGGGTGGAGGTCGAGCCGGGGGCCGACGTCGCCACCTCCACGTGCCGGTGGACGGTGCTGGAGGAGCAGGAGGGGTCGCCGCCCACCGCCACCCTGACGGGTCGGTACACCGACCGGCTCGAGCGGGTCGAGGGACGGTGGCGCTTCGCCGACCGGCTCATCGAGCTCGACCCTCCGGTCGCCGGCGCCGGCGGCTCCGGCTGAGGATCGACGCGGCGACCGGCAGCCGTCGGGGACCCTGCGACCGGAGGGCAACTGTGGCAAGGTGAAGCGCTCCGGAGCCGGCCGCCGTGGCCGGCCGCCCACGCCCCGCCCCCCGACCCGAGAGGACCGCACCATGCCCGACGCCGCACCCCTGACGAGGATCGCCACCACCCGGGTCGGCGGCGTCGCCGTGCTGACCCTGGCCAGCGACAAGGTCAACTCCCTCGACGTCGAGGTGCTGGGCGAGATCTCCGCCGTGGTGGAGGCATGGGAGGTCGACCCCGGGGTGCGGGCCCTGGTGCTGACCGGCGAGGGGAGGGCGTTCTCCGCCGGGGTCAACGTCACCCAGGTACTGGCCCACGAGGTGGCCTACACCGACGAGCTCCTCGACGCCCTGAGTGCGACGTTCACCCGCCTGTTCCGGTTCCCCAAGCCGACGGTGGCGGCCGTCAACGGCTCGGCCATCGCCGGGGGCTGCCTGCTGGCCGTCACCTGCGACAAGCGCCTGATCGCCGACGGCGCCAAGATCGGGGTCACCGAGCTGTCGGTGGGCGTGGCCTTCCCGGTCATGACCGTGGAGCTCCTCCGGCACGTGGTGGGGGACCGGGCCGAGCAGCTGATGTTCGACGCCTCGCTGCTCACCGCCGACGAGGCGTGCCGGCTGGGGCTGGCCCACCGGGCGGTGCCGGCCGACGAGCTGCAGGCCGCCGCCCTGTCCGCCGCCGAGGGGCTGGCCTCCCACGATGCCGGCGCCTACGCCCTGGCCAAGGCCGCCTCCCGGAAGTCGGCCCTGGCCGCCATGGACGCCGGCGGGGCCATCGACCGGCAGGTGCACGAGCAGTGGCGGAGCGACGGCACCCGGGCCGGCCTGGAGCGCCTGCTGGCCCCCAGGGGCTGAGCGGGGGCGCCGTTCAGCGGACGGTGCGGAAGAACGCCGTGACGTCGTCGCCGAACAGCTCCGGCTGCTCCATGGCGGCGAAGTGCCCGCCCCTGGGCAGGTCGGCCCATCGGGTGACGTTGAACTGCTGCTCCACCCACGACCGCGGCCACCGGAGCACCTCCTTCGGATAGCGGGCCACCCCGGTGGGGACCTCGACGAAGGGCAGTGGCCGGCTCAGCACCCCGCTCTGCTCGGTCTCCCAGTAGAGGCGGACCGACGAGGCGATGGTCTGGGTGGTCCAGTACAGCATCACGTTGGTGAGCATCTGGTCGCGGGTGAAGACGCGCTCGGGGTCGCCGTCGCAGTCGCTCCAGGCCCGGAGCTTCTCCACGATCCAGGCCAGCAGGCCGGCCGGCGAGTCGTTGAGACCCACCCCCAGGGTCTGGGGCCTGGTCCGCTGCTCCAGGGCGTAGCCCGCCTCCTCGCTCATGAAACGGCCCATGTCCTTGAGGTCGGCCTGCTCCTCCTCGGTCAGGGGGCCGGGCGCGGCCGGACGGGCGCCGACCGGCATGTTCAGGTGGATGGCGGCGCAGTGGTCGGGGTCGAGCATGGGGATCCGGCTGGTCACCTGGGAGCCCCAGTCCCCGCCCTGGGCGCCGTAGCGGTCGTAGCCCAGGCGGTCCATCAGCCCGATCAGCGCCCGGGCGATCCGCTGCACATCCCATCCCCGGGTGCGGGGGGGCTCGGAGAAGCCGTGACCCGGGAGGGAGGGGGCGATGACATCGAAGGCGTCCTCCGGCCGGCCGCCGAAGGCGGGGGGGTCGGTCAGCCGGGGGATGACCTCGAGGAACTCGACCACCGATCCCGGCCAGCCGTGGGTGATGAGCAGCGGGAAGGCGTCCGGGTGGGGCGAGCGGGCATGGATGAAGTGGACGGCCTGCCCGTCGAGCTCCGTCCGGTAGTGGTCGTAGCCGTTCAGCCGCGCCTCCTCCGCCCGCCAGTCGTAGGTGTGACGCCAGTACCCGACCAGGTCCCGGAGGTAGTCGACCGGGACGCCCGCCTCCCAGGTGGTGCCCTCGATCTGGTCCGGGAACCGGGTGCCGGCGAGTCGGGTGCGGAGGTCGTCGAGTACCGACTCCTCGATGTGCACCTCGAAGGGCTCGACTGCGTCACTCATGGTTCCGTTGGTCCCCTCGTCGACGTGCGGGTCCCCGTACCCCGGAACGGACCCCGGGCCGAGTCGGCGCCGTGGCTCAGGACGCCCCGAACCGGATGGCCTTGGTCGGGCAGTTCTGGACGGCCTGGCGAACCTCGTCCTCGTACCCGGTGGTGTCCCCCCGGACGATGGCCACGCCGTCGTCGTCGAGGTCGAAGACGGCGGGTGCCCAGTAGACGCAGTTCCCCGATCCCATGCAGGCCTCCCGGTCGACGGACGCCGGGGTGGAGAGGTCGGTGGGACCGTCGCTGCGGGTCTCGCTGGCCATGCGCCGACCCTACCATCGGGCCCCGGCCGTCCCCGGGGTCCCGACCCCCCGGCGGACCCCCCGTGGGGCCCCGGCGGTGCCGTTACGATGGCGCAGCCGGGGCCGACCCGGGACGGCCCGACCGGAGGCGACGCGATGGGTGTGTACAACCACACGGGACAGGTGGTCACCGACCTCGAGCGCTCCAAGCGCTTCTACCAGGAGGTCCTCGGCTTCCAGCCCTGGTACGAGATCCAGCCTCCCGACCAGGCGGTGGCCAAGCTCACCTGCCTTGAGCCCCCCCTGGGCGTCACCGCCTCCTACCTGTGCCTCGACGGCTTCGTGCTCGAGCTGATGCACTACTCGGCGGAGGGCGCCGCCACGCCCTACCGGCCGCGCACCATGGCCGACCCCGGACTCACCCACCTGTCGATCTCGGTGGACGACGTCCGCGCCACCGCCGAGCTGGCCGTGGCCTTCGGCGGCACCGTGGTGGAGGAGAGCGACGTCGGGGTCGCCCTCCTCATCCGGGACCCGGACGGCCAGCTGCTCGAGCTGCTGCCGGTCTCCTACCGGGACCACCTGCCCCCCAAGCCCTAGGCCCCGGGCCGGAAGCCCGGGGCCGGCTCAGCGTCCCGCCCTCGGCAGTCCCAGGCCGCGCTCGGCGATGATGGAGCGCTGGATCTCGCTGGTGCCGCCGTAGATGGTGGTCACCGCGCTGTGGCGGAACAGGTGCTCGACCCAGCCGTCCACCGGGGCGTCGTCCTCGCCGCGCTGGAGCACGCCCTCGGCACCCAGCATGTCCACCAGCTCGGCGGCGTCGGCGGCCATCGACTCGGCGTAGAACAGCTTGTGCATCGACCCCTCCACGCCCGGGAGCTTGCCGCTCACCGCCACGAACGAGGTGCGGTAGGCCAGGAGCTTGGCCACCTCGTTGTTGGTGCGCATGACGGCCAACCGCTCTCGGACCAGGGGATCGTCGATCACCCGGGTGCCGTCGGGGCGCCGGGTGGTGGTGGCCCACTCGACGACCTGGGCCCACACCCGGTCGGCCTCGCTGAGCCCGAAGCCGCCGCGCTCGAAGGTGAGGGCCACCGTCATGACGTCCCAGCCCCCGTCGACCTCGCCGATCCGGTAGTGGTCGGAGATCCGGACGTCGTTGTAGAAGGTGGCGTTGGTACGCTCACCGCCCACCGTGTGGACGGGCTGGATCTCGATGCCCGGCGTGTCCAGGGGGACCAGGAACATGGTGAGTCCCTTGTGGCGGGGCACATCGGGGTTGGTGCGGGTGAGCAGGAACACGTAGTTGGCCACGTGGGCGAGGGTGGTGAACATCTTCTGCCCGTTGATGACCCATTCGTCCCCGTCCCGGACGGCCCGGGTCTTGATGGAGGCGACGTCGGAGCCGGAGTCCGGTTCGCTGTAGCCGAGCGACATGATGATCTCCCCGGCCAGGGCCCGCGGGAGGAAGTCGGCCTTCTGCTCGTCGGTCGCCACCCGACGGATGGTCTGGCAGACGATGACGGTCAGGCCCATGCCGTCGGTGGGGGCGCTGGCCAGGCGCAGCTCATCGCGCATCGCCGTCATCTCGTAGGGGTCGCGGTTCTGCCCCCCGTACTCGGCCGGCCAGGTGGCGGCCAGCCAGCCCTGCCGGCCGATGGAGCGGTGGAACTCGGGGTCGTGCATGGTGCCGGTCCGGTGCGCCCGCTCGATCACCTCGTCGTCGAGGTGCTCGTCGAGGAAGGCGCGGACCTCGGCGCGGAAGGCGTCGCTCTTGGAGCCCAGGCGGAAGTCCATCAGGCCGCCTCGACGGGTCCGAAGAGGGCGTCGGCCAGGTGGGCGGCGCCCTGGCGCGGGTCACCGAGGGCCAGGGGCCAGGCCTGGGCCCGGCGGTAGTAGAGCTGGATGTCGTACTCGAGGGTGAATCCGTAGCCCCCGTGGACATGGAGGGCGACGTTGCTCGACCGTCGGGCCGCCCGGGTGGCGAAGTGGAAGGCCATCCGGGCCAGCGACGGGTACTCCGCCGGTGCCTCGTCCTGGGCCCAGGCTGCCTCCCGGGTGATCAGGCGGGCGCCGTCCACCAGGGTGGCCACGTCGGCCAGGTCCCGGGCGATCGACTGGAACGACCCGATCGGCTTCCCGAACTGGTGCCGGTCCTTGGCGTACTCGACGCCCAGCGCGAGGGCGGCCTCGCCCACCCCGACCAGGGCGCCGCTCATCAGCACCCGCCACTCGTCGAGGGCAGCCAGGTAGGTGGCCCCGGCGAGCTCGCCGCCTCCGAGCACCGTGCGGTCCGGGACGCCCCGCACCTCACGGTCGGCCAGCGGTGCGGACCCCAGGTTGGACCGGGTGGGTCCGGGGGCGTCCCGTACGGCCACCAGGTCGTCGGCGTCGAGGGCCACGACGACCTCGGCCACCGCCCCCGACGGCACCAGGGTGGCCCTGCCGTCGACCGACGGTCGGAGGGCCACGGTGGCCACGGTGGTCGGGTGGTCGACCAGGCCGGCGAGGAGCTCGCCTCCCTCCGGGCCGGCGGCGGCCAGGCACCGGGCGGCCACCGCGCTGTCGATGAAGGGCACCGGGGCCAGAAAGGCGCCGAGCTGCTCGCTCATCAGCTCGAGGTCGAGCAGGGTGGCACCGCCGCCCCCCTGCTCCTCGGGTACGCCGATGGTGGGACCGGCCAGCTCGGCCAGCGCCGCCCACAGGTCGGGGTCGAAGCCACCGGGCTCGCTGGCCCGCACCACGTCGGAGGAGCAGCTGTCGGAGAGGAGGCCGTGGAGGGCGTCCACCACCAGCTGCTGCTCCGGATTGAGGTCTAAGTCCATCGTCGAGGTCCCGCGATCGCTTGGAGGAGGAACAGGGTGCTGATCGGCGGCCCGCGCCCCCGGTGCCGTGAAGGCTCCGGGGGTGGGTCCGGCAGGGACGTTACTAGGGGCGACGCGAGGCGCGGGTCGGGACCGGCCCGGGTCCGGTTCTCGACCCCGTGACCAGGGAGGACGTCCGACCGGAGCGGGCCCGGATGGAGGCGCCGACGGGCCGGCGCCGGGGCGGGCGGAAATCACCTTTCCGGAGGGCGACAATGACCGGTACGCAGGCCGGCGCCAGCCGGCCGGTCAGCCGCGAGGTGGGCCGCCGGGGGGAGGCCGGGTCACCGGAGCTGGCGTTCGGCGGCGTCCGACGGGTGGTCGACGGCCTCCTCGGCGAGCCCGGAACGACGGCGGGCGGCGGTGGCGGCGGCCCGCTGGAGCCGGTTGCCCGGCGCCGGCTCGATGCGGGCCAGCACTGGCTCCACCAGGTCCCGGTCCACCACCGGGGCGGGCTCGCTCCCGGTGCGATGACCGCCGGACCGGCGCTGATCCGGTGCCCACGGACCGGCGTCGTGCTTGGGGACGGCCAGGTGGCGACGGCGCTCGACGACGGGGACCTGCGGGTCGGCGTCCCGCCGGTTGGAGCTCCGGACCCTGACCAGGTCGGGGTAGCGGGTCCGCACGGGGTCCGGGCGCGGGGGCCGGTCGCCCGGGGACGGCGGCTGGTCCGCCGCCGCCCGGTCCGTCACGGCCGGCCGGTCCGGGGCCGCCGGCGGGTGGCTGGTCCGCCCGTCGTTTGCCGTCGGCCCACCGGCGGGGGCCGGCACCCCCGGCGGGGTGAACGGGAGCCCCTTGGGAGGCCCGTGCTCGATGATGGCCAGCACGGTGTCCATGTCCACGTGCCGCTCGAGGGCATCGGCCAGCCGGTCGAGCATGGACTCCCGGCGGGTGGCGAAGCTCGGGGCGTCGGAGGTGGCCTTCCAGCGGGTGCCCGCCTGACCGGCCACCCCGGTCAGCCAGGCGCGGCGGAAGCCGTCGTTCTCGAAGATGCCGTGGTGCATCGTCCCCCAGGTGGACTCCAGCCGGTAGCCGTCGAGGAACGGGTCCGCCTGCCCCACGGCCGGGTTGACCAGGTCGAGGATGGTCCGGCCGTGGTGGACCTGGTACGAGTCCACCGTGTGCCCCTCCCACGAGTCGGACCGGGTGCCCAACTCCTTGGCCGGCTCGAACCGCACCAGCGTGGGGAGCAGTCCCAGCCCCGGCACCCGTCCCCGGCCGGACTCCACCGGGTCGTCGATCGAGCTGGCCAGCATCTGGTAGCCGCCACAGATCCCGAGGATCGGCCGCCCGGCCCGGTGCCGGGCCTCGAGGGCGTCGGCGATCCCCCGGTCGCGCAGCCAGTCGAGGTCGTCCACCGTCGCCCGGCTCCCCGGGAGGATGGCCAGGTGGGCGGCGGCCACGATGTCGGGATCGGCGGTGACGGTCACCACCACGCCGGGCTCGGCGGCCAGGGCGTCCACATCGGTGGCGTTGGACGCCCGTGGCAGGCGGACCACCGCCACCTGCAGGACCTCGGAGGCCGACGGACGCGGGGTCGACCATCCGGCCACCGCCAGGGCGTCCTCGGCGTCGATCCAGACATCCTCCAGCCAGGGGAGCGTTCCGAGGACCGGTCGCCCGGTCAGTTCCGACAGGCGGGACAGCGCCGGGTCCAGCAGGGCGACGTCGCCGCGGAACTTGTTGATCACCCAGCCCGACACCAGGGCCTGATCCTCCCGGGCGAGCAGGGCCAGGGTGCCGAACATGGCGGCGAAGACCCCGCCGCGGTCGATGTCGCCCACCACCAGTACCGGGAGGCCGGCGGCCCGGGCCAGGCCCATGTTGATGTAGTCGTGGTCCCGCAGGTTGATCTCGGTGGGGCTCCCGGCTCCCTCGGCGATCACGATGTCGTACCGGGAGCGCAGGTCGTCGTAGGCCTGGAAGGCGGTGTCGGCCAGGACGCCCCGGTCGGTCATCCAGTCGGCCGAGTCCAGCACGCCGAACGGCTGTCCCATCAGGACGACGTGGGACCGCTGATCGCTCCCCGGCTTGAGCAGCACCGGGTTCATGGCCGCCTCCGGCTCCACCCCGGCGGCGACCGCCTGCAGCCACTGGGCCCGGCCGATCTCGGACCCGTCGGCGCACACCATCGAGTTGTTGGACATGTTCTGGGCCTTGAAGGGCGCCACCCGGTGGCCCTGTCGGGCCAGCCACCGGCAGAGCCCGGCGGTCACCAGCGACTTGCCGGCGTCCGAGGTGGTGCCGGCGATGAGGAGCCCCCCGGTCAGGGCGCGGGGGAAGGCCGGGACCGGGCGGGGCGCCCGGGCGCTCGGGACCTGGCGCGGGACGTCGCCGGAAGCCGGGGTGTCGCGAGTCAGGGGGGTGCGACCGCCGATCACTCCACCATCATCGCTCACCGCGCCCCTCCGGGGCACGGACCCAGGTTGGGGAGGGGTGGAGGGCCCTCGGCCCGACGAGCGGGCGCCGCGACTTCGTGCGTCCGGTGCCCGGCGAGTAACCTGGCCCGGATGCGGCCTGCCGGCTGCGATTCCTCGAAGCCATCGAACCCCGGGATCCGTCGATGCTCTATCAGGCGTACCAGACCCAACGCGACCTGACGGCTCCGGCTCGGGCCTGGGCCGGTCTGGCCCTCGACACCCTCGACGTCCTCCCCGACTCGGTCAGCGACCACCCGCTGGTGCGCCGGCTGTCCGCCGGGTACGAGCTGATCGCCCGGTCCCGCCTCACCCACGTCCGGCCCCCCTTCGGCATCGACGAGGTCGAGGTGGGGGGGAAGGTGGTCCCCGTCCACGAGGAGGTGGCCTACCGGACCCCGTTCGGCTCGCTGGTGCACTTCGCCAAGGAGGGCGCCGGCGACCAGTCCCGGGTGATGGTGGTGGCGGCGCTGGCCGGCCACTTCTCCACCCTCCTCCGCGGCACCGTCGAGGCCCTCCTGCCCGACCACGACGTCTACATCACCGACTGGCACAACGCCCGCGATGTCAGCCTCGACCACGGGCGCTTCGGCCTCGACGAGTACATCCAGCACATGATCGACTTCCTGGGCTGGATCGGCCCCGGTGCCCACGTTCTGGCCGTCTGCCAGCCGTGCCCGGCCACCCTGTCGGCGGTGTCGGTGATGGCGGAGTCCGGCCACCCGGCGGTGCCGAAGAGCCTCACCCTGATGGCCGGCCCGGTGGATACCCGGGTGAGTCCCACCGAGGTCAACGAGATGGCCCGGAGCAAGCCGATCGAGTGGTTCGAGCAGAACGTCATCACCCGGGTGCCCCTGCGCTACCCGGGGGCGATGCGCCGGGTCTACCCCGGCTTTCTGCAGGTGTCGGCATTCGTGTCCATGAACCTCGAGCGCCATGTCGACCAGCACGTCGAGCTGTACAAGTCGCTGGTCCGGGGCGACCGGGCCTCCGCCGACGTCACCGAGGAGTTCTACGACGAGTACTTCGCGGTGCTCGACATGCCGGCCGAGTTCTACCTCGAGACGGTCGACGCCGTGTTCAAGCGGGACCTCCTGCCCCGGGGCGAGCTCGAGTTCCGGGGCCGGCGGGTGGACCCCAGTGCCATCCGGCGCACGGCGCTGATGACGGTGGAGGGGGAGCGGGACGACATCTGCGGCATCGGCCAGACGTTGGCCGCCCACGATCTCTGCAGCAAGGTGCGGCCGTCGCGCAAGCTCCACCACCTCCAGCCCGGGGTGGGCCACTACGGGGTGTTCAGCGGGCGCCGCTGGCGCCAGGAGATCTACCCGCGGGTCCACAACTTCATCCTGGCCAACGACTGAGCGGGCGCCGGCCGGCGACCTCCGGCCGTGCCGTCGTCGACGGGTGGGCCGCCCTCAGAACTCCATCTCGAGCTCTTCGACGTCGTCGGGCTCGGCGATGGCCTGCTCCGTCCAGCTCACCATCTCCGGGAGCCCCAGGATGGTGTCCCGGTAGGCGGCGGCCTGCGGCTCGAGCTCCACGTCGTAGGTGACGAAGCGGGTGCACACCGGGGCGTACATGGCGTCGGCCATGGTCGGCCGGTCGCCGAACAGGAACGGGCCCCCGTAGGTGTCGAGGCCGGCGTCCCAGATGTGGAGGATCCGGTCGATGTCGGCCTGGGCGCCGGTCCACACCTTGAACCCCGGGTGGCGGGCCTTGATGTTCATGGGAAGGGCGGCGCGCAGCTGGGCGAAGCCGGAGTGGATCTCCCCGCAGATCGAGCGGCAGTGGGCGCGGGCGGCGCGGTCCTCGGGCAGGAGGGGGGCGGTGGGGCCCAGCTCGTGGAGGTACTCGGCGATGGCCAGGGTGTCCCAGACGGTGTTGCCCTCGTGCTCCAGGCTCGGCACCAGGTAGGAGGGGGAGAGCGAGAGCAGCTCGGCCCGGACCGTCGGGTCGTGGCTGTCGACCACCTCCACGTCGAACTCCAGGCCGGCCAGCTCGCAGAGCAGCCATCCCCGGAGCGACCATGCGCCGTAGTTACGGCTGTTGATGGTGAGGGTGGCCTTCGACACGGTGTCTCTCCTGGGGGGATCGGAGGGGCGAACCGACGGGTGAAGATCGTCCTCCGGATTATGACACGCGTCGAGGCGCGACGAGGACCGAGCGTCCCCGTCGCTGGCACGGCTCTGACCGACCGCCGGCGACATCGGGCCGCGCCGGGTGGGGCACGGCCCGATGGGCCGGTCGGCGACCTACTTCTTGGCGGGGGTGGGTGCCGGGGTCTTGGGGGCCATGTCGACCAGGCCGAACAGGAACGCCTTCTGGGCGTCGAGGAGCTTCTGGGCGAAGTCGAAGGTCGACTCGAGCACCTCGGTGGCGGTCGGGAGCTTGTCGGCCATGGGGAACTGCGAGGGATCGACGGCCATGCCGTCGAACGCCGAGGTGGTGGTGGACAGGGCGCCCAGCGTCCAGGCCTGGCTCGACTCGATCGCCTTCAGCATGCCGTCCTGCATCGACGTGGTCATCTCCATCACGGTGGTCACGGGCTTCCTCCTCTTGGGATATCCAGCGGTATGCGTACTATATCAAGCAACAGGCACCGACGCCGGGCACCCGGGCCGGCCGGGGTCCCCGGTCAGGCCCCGAAGCGGGTCCGCAGCACCTTCTTGTCGAACTTGCCGACCGCCGTCTTCGGCACCTCGTCGACGACCTCGATCTGGGTGGGCAGCTGCCACCGGGCGAAGCCGCTGGCCTCCAACTGGCTCCGCACCGCCTCGAGGGAGACGTCGCCGCCGTCGATGGGGACCAGGCAGACCAGGGGTCGCTCCAGCCACTTGGGGTCGGGCACCGCGATGACCGCCGCCTCGGCCACGCCGGGCATCGCCATCACGGCCGCCTCCATGTCCACCGACGAGATCCACTCGCCCCCCGACTTGATGAGGTCCTTGGTCCGGTCGGCGATGACGAAGTAGCCGTCGGCCGAGCCGATGGCCACGTCGCCGGTCCGGAACCAGCCGTCGGGGGTGAAGCTCCCCTCCGTCTCCCCGTGGGAGTACTGGTCGATGACCCAGGGTCCCCGCACGCAGAGGTCGCCCATCGACTCGCCGTCGAAGGGGACCGGGACGTCGTCGGCGTCCCGGATACTCACGGTGATGCCGGGTAGCGGGAGTCCGGCCTGCCGCCGGGCGGCCTCGAGGACTGCGGCCTCGTCCCAGTCGCGCATCCGCTCCTGGGGCCAGGCCATCGAGGCCAACGGGGAGGTCTCCGTCATCCCCCACGCCTGCACCACCCGGATCCCGAACTCGGTCCGGTACCGCTCGATGAGCGCCTGGGGGGGTTGGGCCCCCCCGCAGACGATGTGGCGGAGCTCGGGGAGGCCGGTGCCCCGGGCGGACAGCTCGTCGGCGATGGCCAGCCACACGGTGGGCACCGCGGCGGTCACCGTGACCCGCTCGCCGACCAGCAGGTCGACGAACTCGCCGGCGTCGAGGGCGCCGGCGTAGTACACCTGCTTGGCCCCCACCAGGGCGGCGGCGTAGGGCATGCCCCAGGCGCTGGCGTGGAACATCGGCACCTGGGGGAGGACCGAGTCCCCGGGGCCGATCGACATCCCCGCCCCCGAGGTGACGGCCAGGGCGTGGAGGAAGCTCGAGCGGTGGGTGTAGACGGCCCCCTTGGGCCGTCCGGTGGTGCCCGACGTGTAGCAGAGGGCCATCGGGGCGGTCTCCTCGATGGCCAGTCGGGGGAACGAGGTGGGGGCGTCGGCGATCAGGTCCTCGTAGGCGATGACCCCACCGAGGGACGTGTCGGGCACCTTGTCGTCCAGGACCACCACCTGGCCGAGGCCGGGCACCCGACCCGCCGCCTCCTCCAGCACCGGCAGGAAGTCGGGGTCGACCAGCACCGCCCGGTCGTCGGCGTCGGCCATGATGAAGGCCAGCTCGTCGGCGGACAGCCGGGCGTTGAGGGTGTGGAGCACCCGGCCCGAGCAGGGGACCCCGAAGTAGGCCTCGAGGTGCCGGAAGCTGTTCCACCCCAGGGTGGCCACGCGGGCGCCGCGCTCGATCCCCAGCCCGTCGAGGGCGTGCATCAGCTGCTGGCTGCGGTCGCCGATGGCGGCATAGGTGGTGCGGTGGATGGTCCCGTCCGGCAGGTGGGTGACCACCTCGGCCTGGGGGGCGTAGGCGGGGGCGTGCTCGAACAGCATCCAGGCGTTGAGCGGGAGCTCCATCATGTCAACGGCCCCGACGCTCGGTCGCCTGCCGGTCGGCGCTCACCGCTCGAGCACATACGTCCCGGGCGCCGGCTCGATGGCCGGGTGGCAGTCGCACCCCGCGGTGGCCGGTGCCGGGATCCGGTCACCGGCCCGCACCGCCTGCCAGACCGACCACCGCTCCCACCACGAGGTGTCCACGGTGGTGGCCTGGGTCAGCCAGGTGTCGGGGTCGGGCCCGGGCTCCGGGCCGGTGGTGGCGGTCATCTTCTTGGCGTTGGGGCCGTTGACCAGGCACTGGATGTGCCCGGACGACGAGAGGACGAACTCGCTGGGGCCGCCGAGGAGCTGGGTGGTGGCGTAGGTGGCCCGCCAGGCGGTGAGATGGTCGGTCTGGGCCCCGACCACGAAGTTGTCGCAGCCGACGGCGGACAGGTCGATGGTCCGGCCGTGGAGCTCGAGCTCGCCCCGGGCCAGGGTGTTGTGCACCAGGATGTCCAGGAAGTCGGCGTGCAGGCCGGCCGGCAGGCAGGTGCTGTCGGCGTTCCAGGCCAGGACGTCGTAGGCGGGGAGGTCGTCCCCCAGCAGGTTGCTCCCCACCCAGTAGTTGAACATCAGGTCGTTCGGCCGCAGCATGGAGAAGAGCAGGCGGAGGTCGTGGCCGGCGATGACCCCCGTCCGTCGCGACTCCTCGGCGATCCGATCGGCCGACTGCTCGCTGGCGAACATCCCGATCATGGTGGGGATCTCGAAGTCGAGCAGGGTCACCATGAAGGTGGCGCTGTGGACCATCTCGTCGCCCCGGGCGGCCAGCTCGCCGAGCAGGGCGGCGGTGGTCAGGCCGCCGGCGCACACCGACACGGTGTTGACGTCGGGCGAACCGCTGATGGTCCGGGCCACCTCGATGGCCTCCTCGGTGGCCTCCACGTAGTCGGCCAGGCCCCAGGCGGCGTGGTCCGGCTTGGCGTTCCGCCAGCTCATGGCGAACATCTGGAACCCCTGGGCCACGGCGTACTCGATGAAGCTCCGCTGGGGGGCGAGGTCCATCACGTAGTACTTGTTGATCTGCGGGGGGACCAGTACCAGGGGCCGGGCGTACACCGAGGCGGTGGTCGGCGTGTACTGGATCAACTCGAACAGCTCGCTCCGGTGGACCACGGTGCCCGGGGTGGTGGCCAGGTCGCGACCGACCTCGAAGGCCTCGGGGTCGACCGACCGGGGGATCCCCCGGTTCTGGCGGACGTCGCTCACGAAGTGGCCGAGGCCGCGCAGGAGGGACTTGCCGGCCGTCTCCCAGGCCCGCTCCAGTGCCTCCGGGTTGGTGGGGAGGAAGTTGGTGGGGGCCACCGCCGAGGTGAGGAGGTTGGCGGCCAGCATGGCCCGCTGGGCGTCGCGCCAGTCGAGGTCGGCCGTCTCCACCAGGGCGCGGACGCTGTCGGACCAGGCCAGGTAGGACTGGCCCAGGCGCCGGTAGACGGGGTGCTCACTCCAGGTCCGGTTGGTGAACCGCCAGTCCTTGGCGGGCGGTGCCACCGACGACCGGCCGATGGTGATCCTGGCCAGTTCGGACACCAGGTCGGTCGCCACCTTGACCGAGTCGGCATCCGGCCGGCGCACCGTCGACCGGGTCAGCGCCTCGAGGAGCCCGAGGGAGTCCGCCCGCCCGACGATCTCCCATGGCGTCCAGCGTGACCGCTTCGACCTGCCTGGTGACGTCTCGGGCATCGGTGGCATCTCTCTCGGGCGGGGGGACGACGGAGATGAAGCTGCACTGATTCAAGCCCCATCGTCGCGCGACGTCAATGCGGAGCGGGGGTTACCGATTAGTAGTGTGTCGAGCGGAGGCCGAACGGGCCCTCCGGCCGGCGACCCGGACCCCTGCCGGTCACTTCGATGGGGAGAACACCGTGCCGCTCGCGGATGCCACGTGGGACGCCTTCGGGCGCCACCTCCGTACCCAGCGCCAGCTGGCCAAGCTGAGCCTCCGGCAGCTGGCCGAGCTCACCCAGGTGTCCAACCCCTACCTGAGCCAGATCGAGCGGGGCCTCCACCAGCCGTCCATCGCGGTGGTGAAGGCACTGGCCGAGGCGTTGAACCTGTCGGCCGAGTCGTTGCTGGTCCAGGCGGCCGGGATCACCGGTGAGGAGACCGTGGCGTCCCGGACCGACCAGGCCATCCGTCACGACCCCCGCCTGAGCGCGTCGCAGAAGCGTGCGCTCCTGGCCGTCTACCGGTCGATGGTGGAGGGGGACGACGACCCCTCCGATCCGGCCGAAGACGACTGAGGCGTCGGCCCGGCGACGGGGGTCGCCGGCCCCGCGCCGCCCGTTCGGACCGGGTGGCTCCCGGTTTGCGGCGGGCCGATGGCGGGTAGGTGGGGGGCGACACCGATGGGCCGTCCGCCCGGGTTCCGTCCGCCCCACACAAGGAGAGTCCCATGGTCATCGTCCTCGCATTCCTGGTCGTCCTGCTGTTCGCCGGTCTCGGGTTCGCGCTGCACTTCCTCTGGATCCTGGCCGCCGTCTTCCTGGTCCTCTGGGTGATCGGCTTCGCCATCGGCCGGGGTGAGGGTTCCGGCAGCCGCCACTTCTATCGCTGGTGACCGCCGCCCGCCGGCGCATCGCGTGACCGGCCCCCCGGGCTCCCCGGGGGGCCGTTACGCGTCCAGGGCCAGGCATCCCCGATAGGCGGCCTCGGCGGCCCGGGTGGCCGCCACCTGGGTGTCCCGACCCAGCCGTTCGAGCCTGGCCGCCAGTTCGGGCTCCTCGGCGAGCAGGCGGGTGACCGCCTCGCCGTCGACCGAGCCGTCCGGGTGGGTGAGGGCGAGGACCCGGTCGTCGAGCAGCCCGTCGGCGACCCGGTCGCTGATGCACCGGTAGACCGACCACCGGCACCGTCGGTCCTCGCAGACCTCGGCCACCGCCGCCGACTCCATGTCCACCGCCCAGGCGCCGGCGTCCACCATCCGGCGGGTGAGGGACGGGTCGAGGAGGACCTCCTCGGTGGTCACCAGCGTGCCGTCCCGGGGCCCGGTCCCCGGCGGCCGGTGGCGGTAGGTCGCCCCGGTGGCCTGCAGCACCACCCGGTCGGGGTTGAGCAGCGTCCCGACCGGGTGGTCGTCCCGGAGTCCGCCGCAGATCCCGACCACCATCACATGGTCGATCCGCCGGCCGCCGAGGTCGGCTTCCTCGAACCGGCGGGTGGTGGCCGCCCGGGCCGCCGCCGGCCCCATACCGCAGAGGACGGCGGTGACCTCGGAGTCGCCGACCGTGCCGACCGGCTCGCCGGTGGAGGCGCCGCCGAGCCCGAAGGCCACCACCACCGCCTCGAGTTCGAGGGGGAGGGGTGCCAGGACGACGACCTGTCGGTGGTTGGGCTCCCCGGGCACCGCCCCAGTCTGCCCACCGATCGTCTCCCGTGCCGCGGGTACACAATGGGAGTCATGGAGGACGCCACGGTTCCGGTCGCCACCCCGGTGGACGACCTCGGCCACCCGGTGCACCTGGAGGCCGCCCCGATCCGGATCATCTCCCTGGTGCCCTCCCTGACCGAGGCCCTGGCCGCCACCGCCCCGGACCGGCTGATCGCCGCCACCGACTGGTGCAGCCACCCCGCCGACCTGGCGGTGGCCCGGGTGCGGGGCACCAAGAACCCGGACCACCGGGCGATCGCCTCCCTCCGTCCCGACCTGGTGGTGGCCAATCAGGAGGAGAACCGTCGGGTGGACGTGGAGCGCCTCCGGGCCTCCGGGGTGGCCGTCTGGGTGACGGCCATCGAGTCGGTGGGCCAGGCCCTCGACTCGATGCGGCGGCTGATCACCGAGGGGCTGGAGCTCCCGACGCCGGGCTGGCTGGAGGAGGCCAGGACCGTCTGGTCCGCCCCGCCCGGACTGCCCCCCCTCCGTACGGTCACGCCGATCTGGCGCGATCCCTGGATGGTGGTGGGTCCGGCGACCTTCTCCGGCGACGTGCTCCGCCGGCTGGGGCTGCGCAACGGACTGACCGCCGGTGACGACCGGTACCCGAAGGTCACCTTGACCGACCTGGTCGATCTGCGGCCCGATCTGGTGCTCCTCCCCGACGAGCCCTACGCCTTCACCCCCGACGACGGTCCCGAGGCGTTCCCGGAGGCAGCCACCGTGCTGGTATCGGGCCGGGCCCTCACCTGGTACGGCCCGTCGATGGTGACCGCCCGGGACGAGTTGGTGACGCCCATCCTCGCCTCCGGCGCCTCACCCCGGTAGGCGCCGGGCACGCGCGCCCCGTCACGCCGGCCGGAGAGCGGCCAACCACCGGTCGGCCACCGTCACCTCCCCGACCCGGTGGTCGGGTCCCTTCCGGATGATGACGTCGGCGGCCGACCGGGTGGGGAGGATGTACCGGCGGAGGTTGACCAGGTTCACTCCGGACCAGGTGTGGGCGATGAGGAGGTCCAGCTGGTCGGCGGGCAGCGCCGCCAGGTGGGAGAAGAAGGTGTCCTCTCCCGGCGGGGCGGCGGCGCAGAGGCGGCGCACCCGGGCCGTGAACCACCGGGCGATGTCCTCCTCGGCGGCGTCCACGTAGACGGTGGTGTCGGCGGTGACGGTGTCGCCGGGGCGCAGCACGTTGAGCCCTTCGATCACCACGGCCGCCGGTCGGTCCACCACCTCCACCCGGTCGGGCACGATGTCGTAGGTCTCGTGGGAGTAGACGGGCACCGCCACCTCGGGGCTCCCGGCCCGGATGGCCGCCAGCACCTCCGCTTGGAGCTCATGGTCGTACGACTCGGGGAATCCCTTGCGCTCGAAGATCCCCCGGGCGACCAGCTCGGCGTTGGGGTAGAGGAAGCTGTCGGTGCTCACCGCCGCCGCCGGCCCGATCCCCGGCACGTCGGCCAGCAGGGTCCGGAGGGCCCCGGCCACCGTGCTCTTGCCGACCGCCACGCTGCCGGTGACCCCGACCAGCAGGGGCCCGGTCCGACCGGAGCCGGAGGCGTGGGCGGCCATCAGGGCGGCCAACGGACGGTAGACCGCACCCACCTCCTCGGCGGGGAGGTGGTCGAGGGCCGGCGGGGGATCGCCGGACCGATCGCCGGACGTGGCGCCGGCCAGCTGGCGCCACGCCGCCCCGGAGAGCGTGGTGAACCCGGGCAGGGCGGCGGGGTGGCCCGGGTCGGTCATCGGGCAAGTGTCGCGCGGGGTCGGGAGGGGATGGCGACCGGGGCCGGCCGCCCGGGTGGTGGCGGACGGCCCGGTGGTTCCGGCCTCCGGGCCCCGGGCACCGGGCCCGGTCGCCGGTTGCCACCCCCCGGACCCATGGAACACTGAGAAGGTGGATCCGAACTTCTATCGCTTCCGCTCCACCTGGCGCCTGGCCGCTGAGCCCTCCGCCGTCTACCGGGCCCTGGAGAGCGTGGACCACTACCCGCGCTGGTGGCCCGAGGTCCGGACCATCCGGCAGATCGACGACATCACCGGGGAGATCGTCTGCCGGGCCCTGCTGCCCTACGAGCTCCGGTTCACGGTCCGCCAGGTCCGCCGGGACCCCGAGGACGGGGTGCTCGAGGCCTCGATGGTGGGGGACCTGGAGGGCCGGTCGGCGTGGACGGTCACCGGCGACGGCAGGAGCGCGGTGGCCGTCTTCGAGCAGGAGGTGGTGGCCAACAAGTCACTGCTGCGCCGGCTGGCGCTGGTGGGGCGCCCCGTGTTCAAGCTCAACCACGCCCTCATGATGCGCCACGGCCACCGGGGGCTCGCCGCCTACCTGGCCTGATCCCGAGGAGTCGGCCGACCCGGCGCCGTCGGTGCCCTGGTCCTTCTCCGAGTACACGTACTTCCCGCCCCGCAACCAGGAGGCGCCCGCCGCCACCAGGCAGGCGATGATGGCGAAATCGAGGGCCAGGTGGAGCCCGTCGCGGAACGCCGTGCTGATCAGCGAGGGGAAGAACTCCCGGCCGACCAGGACGTGCTGGGTGGCGGCCGGCAGCGAGGCCAGGACGTGGGCGCCCAGCAGGTGCTGCACGGGGTCGTACCCCAGAAAGGCGGCGAACAGCGTGGAGACGGGGGGCAGGGAGGCCGCCTGATGGGCGGCCGCCGCCGGCACCCCGTGGGCGGTCAGCCCGCGGAAGAGCGCTCCCGGCAGGGAGGAGGACAGGCCGATGATCATCAGGGTGAAGAAGATCCCGATGGAGAGCACCTGCCCGGAGTTCTGGAAGGTCGAGTTCATCCCCGACCCGACCCCCCGGCGCCTGGGCGGCAGGCTGTTCATCACGCCCGCCCGGTTGGGGGCGGCGAACACGCCCATCGACAGGCCGTTCACCAGCAGCAGCACCCCGAAGGCCCAGTAGTTGAAGTTGACGGGCAGCAGCTCCAGCAGGGCGAAGGACACGGCGGCGGAGAGCATGCCGCCGGTGGCGAACGGGCGGGAGCCGTACTTGTCGGACAGGATCCCGGACAGCGGGCCGGCGATGAGGAAGCCGGCGGTCAGGGGCAGCATGGCGATCCCCGCCCACAACGGGGTGCGGGCGAAATCGAACCCGTGGAGGGGCAGCCAGATCCCCTGCAGCCAGATGATCAGCATGAACATCAGCCCGCCCCGGCCGATGGCGGCCAGCAGGGTGGAGACGCTGCCCGCCGAGAACGCCCGGATCTTGAAGAGGGTCAGTTCGAACATGGGGTCCGGTGAGCGCACCTCGATGAAGCAGAAGGCCACCAGCAGGGCCACCCCGCCGGCCATCAGGCCGATCACCACCGGGCTGCTCCACCCCATGGTGTGCCCCCCGTAGGGCTGGATCCCGTAGGTGATGCCGACCATGATCGCCACCAGGCCGAGGGCGAAGGTGATGTTGCCCGGCCAGTCGATGCGGGCGGTGGAGTGCCGGGGCACCTCGCGGAGGCTGTGGTACGCCCAGAGGGTGCCGATCAGCCCGATGGGCACCGACACCAGGAAGATCAGCCGCCACTGGATCGGCCCGAGCAGGCCACCCAGCACCAGGCCGATGAAGGTGCCGCTGATCCCGGCCACCTGGTTGATGCCGAGGGCCATGCCCCGCTGGTCCTCGGGGAAGGCGTCGGTGAGGATGGCCGACGAGTTGGCGATGAGGATGGCCGCCCCCACCCCCTGGAACACCCGCATCACGATCAGGTAGATGGCGGCGTTGGCCCCGGACATCCAGGTGATGCTGAGGAAGAGCGAGAACAGGGTGTAGATGGCGAAGCCCATGTTGTACAGCCGCACCCGGCCGTACATGTCACCCAGGCGGCCGAAGCTGACCACCAGCACGCTGGTGACGATCAGGAAGCTGAGGATCATCCACAGCAGGTAGAAGCTGTTGCCGGGCAGCAGCGGGTCGATGCCGATCCCCCGGAAGATGTCCGGGAGGGCGATGAGCATGATCGAGGTGTCGATGGTGGCCATCAGCACCCCGAGGGTGGTGTTGGAGAGGACGATCCACTTGTAGTGGGGCGACGGCGGCTGGGCCCGGCGTTCGGCCTGGGCCTGGCGCCGGGGGGACGGATCCACCGCGGTGCTCATCGAGCCGGCTCACCCTCCAGCAGTCCCGCCGGCGCCGACCCGAGGGAGGCGAGGATCGAGTGGGCCAGTGCCCGGGCCGAGTCGGCGTCCAGCTCGACGGCCACCCGGGCGCCCGGCCCGCGGCCCGGGTTGAGGAAGTCGATCATCAGGGCGTGGCCGTCCGGGAAGTGGACCGGGTGGTCGACGTAGACGGTGGCGTCGGTGAGGGCGAACCAGCCCTCCCGGCCCTTGCCGCTGCCGCGGACCTCGATGCGGTCGGTCTGGTAGGTGCACATGGCGTTCCTCTCGGGTCTCGGTCAGCCGGCCAGGTGACGGCCGAAGAACGACCAGATGGCGTCCCACGCCTCGTTGGCCGTCTCGGGTCGGTAGGCGGTGCGGTTCACGGCGAAGAAGGCGTGGCCGGCCCCCTCGTAGACGTGGAACTCGTAGGTCTTGTCGTTGGCCTGCAGCGCCTCCTCCAGCTCGGTGACCTGGGCGGGGGACGGGTACTGGTCGTCGGCACCGAAGAGGCCGAGCAGCGGGCACGACAGGTCCTTGGCCAGGTGGACGATCGGGCCGACCTTGAGGGGGAACCCGTCGGGCGGCGTGCCGACCACGAAGGCGCCGTAGCAGTCGACGGCCGCATCGAGCTCGAGGGAGCAGGCGGCCAGGAACGACTGGCGGCCACCCGAGCAGTACCCGATGGTGGCCACCTTGCCGTTGGAGGAGGGCAGGGAGGTGAGGTGGGCGAGGGCGCCGGCCACGTCCCCCACCAGCTGCTCGTCCGGCACCCCGCCCTCGGCCCGGACGGCGGCGGCGGCGTCGTCGGGGGAGACGCCCTTGCCCGCCCGGGAGTAGAGGTTGGGGCAGAGGGCCAGATACCCGTGGGCGGCGAAGGTGCGGGTGATCTCCTTGGTCTGCTCGTCGTAGCCGGGCAGGTGGTGGATGACCACCACGGCCCCGGTGGGGGGACCGTCGAGGGGTTGGGCCAGGTAGCCCTCGATGGTGTCGCCGCCGTGGCCCTCGAACTCGACGGTCTCGGCGCGCATGGCGTCGGTCATGGGTGTGCTCCTCGGTCGCTCCGGTGCCTCCCACCTTAGTTAGTGATGCGAAGTAATGATGAAGCGGGCACAACGGACCAGGTCGGGAGGGTGCCGGGCGGGCGGGACCGCCCCGGTCAGCGCCGCCGGGACCGTCCCGGTCAGCGCCGGGCGTTCTTCACGAAGTCGTCGGTGCCGTGACCGGCGTCGAGCCGCTCCCCGCCGTGCCAGCTGCCCCGGAGGTGGCGCCGGACCGCCCCGTCGCCGTCGTCGGTGGCCCGGGCGGCGGCGTGCCAGAGGTCGGAGTGGTGGAACAGGACGTCGCCCCGCTCGGCGTAGACCGCCACCTCCCCCGGGACCCGTTCGAACCCCGGCGGGATCCCCTCGGTGCCCCCCCGGTGGCTGCCCGGGAGGGCCCGGAGGAACCCGTTGGCCGGGGAGGTGGGATCGACGTGGAGGGTGAAGGCCAGGCCCGGCCACATGGTCAGGTGGGGGCCCGACTGGTGGTCGGTGTGCCAGCCGATCCGGGAGTACGCCGAGCCGGGACCGGGCCGGGCGTCCTGGTAGACCACGCCGAAGATGCCGTCGTCGAGGAGCCAGGCGTCGGGGCCCAGGCACCGCCGGGCCACCTCCACCAGCGGCGGCCGGCGCACCGCCCCGGCCGCCAACGGCGACACCTCGGTGGCGAACGTCACGTAGTGGGCGAACGGCCGGCCGTCGATGGTGGCGTCCGGCCGGTCGAGGATCACCGTGCCGTGCCGGCGGTGGAGCCGGCCGGCCACCAGGCGCCGCTGGGCGTCGGCCAGCTCGGCCTCGAGGGCGGTGAGCTCCGGCTCGGTGAGGACGCCGGGCAGGATGCCGTAGCCCACCTCGGCCACCTCGGCCACCACCCGGTCGATCTCGCCGGCGGTGACGGTGGCGGTGGTGGCGGCGTCCATCCCCCGATCGTACGGCGACCGGACGCCACCGTCCTGCGGTGGTGGGCGCCGTCAGCGCCGCCGCCACGCCGTACCATGGGCGCCATGACCGAGCACGCCCCCACCGATCCCTCGGAGCAGCCGCTGGTCGGCATCAAGCCGCGCAGCTACGAGGTGACCGACGGCCCCACCCGGGCCCCGGCCCGGGCCATGCTGCGGGCGGTCGGGATGACCGACGACGACTGGGACAAGCCGCAGGTCGGGGTGGCGTCCTCGTGGAACGAGGTCACCCCGTGCAACATGCCGCTCTCCCGACTGGCCCAGCGGGCCAAGGAGGGCGTGCGGGAGGCCGGCGGGTACCCCCTGGAGTTCGTCACCATCGCCGTCTCCGACGGCATCTCCATGGGCCACGAGGGCATGCGCGCCTCGCTGGTCAGCCGGGAGGTGATCGCCGACTCGGTGGAGACGGTGATGCACGCCGAGCGGTTCGACGCCCTGGTCACCCTGGCCGGCTGTGACAAGTCCCTCCCCGGCATGCTGATGGCGGCGGCGCGGTCTGAACCTCCCCAGCATCTTCGTCTACGCCGGGTCGATCCTCCCGGGCCGGGTGCGCGACCGGGCCCTCGACATCACCTCGGTGTTCGAGGCGGTGGGGGCCCACGCGGTGGACGCCCTCTCCGACGAGGAGCTGAGCCTCATCGAGCACAACGCCTGCCCCACCGAGGGGTCGTGCGCCGGGATGTTCACCGCCAACACCATGGCCTCGATCTCCGAGGCCCTGGGCATGGCCCTGCCCGGGAGCTCGTCGCCGCCGGCCGTCGACCGCCGGCGCGACGACGACGCCTTCGCCTCCGGGCGGGCGGTGGTGGAGCTGCTCCGGTCCGGCATCCGTCCCCGCCAGATCATGACCAAGCAGGCGTTCGAGAACGCCATCGCCGTCACCATGGCGCTGGGGGGCTCCACCAACGCCGTCCTCCACCTGCTGGCCATCGCCAACGAGGCGCGGGTGGAGCTCGAGCTCGACGACTTCAACAAGGTGGCCGCCCGGGTGCCCCACCTGGCCGACACCAAGCCCCACGGCCGCTACCACATGGCCGACGTGGACCGCATCGGGGGGGTCCCGGTGGTGATGCGCGAGCTGCTCGACGCCGGGCTGCTCCACGGTGACTGCCTCACCGTGACCGGCCGGACCCTGGCCGAGAACCTGGCCGCCCTCGACCCGCCCGCCCCCGACGGCTCGGTGGTCCACCCGCTGTCGGACCCCATCCACGTCCAGGGCGGCATCGCCGTGCTCACCGGCTCCCTGGCCCCCCAGGGGGCGGTGGTCAAGGTGGCGGGGATCGACACCCTCCGCTTCGACGGCACCGCCCGGGTCTTCGACGGCGAGGACGCCGCCATGGAGGCCATCCTGGCCGGCTCCATCGAGCCCAACACCATCGTGGTCATCCGGTACGAGGGCCCGAAGGGCGGCCCCGGCATGCGCGAGATGCTGGCGGTGACCGGGGCCATGAAGGGAGTCGGTCGGGGCGGCGACTGCGCCCTGGTGACCGACGGCCGGTTCTCGGGTGGCACCCACGGATTCTGCATCGGCCACGTGGCCCCCGAGGCGGTCGACGGGGGACCGATCGCCCTGGTGTCCGACGGCGACCGCATCGTGGTCGACGTGGAGGGCCACACCATCGACCTGGTGGTCGACGAGGCCGAGCTCGAGCGTCGCCGGGCCACGCTCAAGCACCCCGAGCCCCGCTACACCACCGGGGTGCTGGCCAAGTACGCCCGCCTGGTCACCGGGGCCGAGCGCGGGGCGGTCACCGAGCCCTGACCCCGGGGCGGGGCGGCCGGTGGGCTCAGGTGCCCACGAGGGCCACGACGGGGGCGGCGGGGGGTGCTCCGCCCAGCGAACCGTGGAAGGTGGCGTTGCCGAAGGCGAACAGGCCGCCGTCGGAGGCCCCCATGGTGTAGCCGTAGCCGTCGGGCGGCAGCGTCATGCCGACGATCGGCTTGTTGAGCACGAGGCTGCCGGTCGATCCGTGGAACACGGCGTCGCCGTAGGAGAACACCCCGCCGTCACTGGCCACCAGCCAGTAGCCGTTGCCGTCGATGGTGGGAGCCATGCCCACCACCGGCTTGTTGAGGGTGGTGCCCCCGGTGGAGCCCTTGAAGACGGCGTCCCCGAAGGCGAAGATGCCCCCGTCGCTGGCCACCAGCCAGTAGCCCTGGTCGCTCCCGCTCTGGGCCATCCCCACCACCGGCTCGTTCAGATGGGTGCCCCCCATCGAGCCGAGGAAGGTGGCGTCCCCGTAGGCGAAGATGCCCCCGTCGGCGGCCACCTCCCAGTAGCCCTGGTCGTCCGAGGTGGGGGCGAACCCGACGATGGGGGCGTTGAGGGTGAGTCCACCGGTGGAGCCGAAGAAGCCGGCGTCCCCGAAGGCGAAGATGCCCCCGTCACTGGCCACCAGCCAGTAGCCGGCCCCGTCGTTGGTGGCGGCCATGGTCACGATCGGCTTGTTGAGCGGATGCCCGGCCATGGAGCCGAAGGACGTGGCGGTCCCGATGGTGTGGACCCCGCCGGCGGCGTCGGCCAGCCAGGTGCCCTGGCTGCCGCCGCGCATCCAGCGGTCGATCTGCAGCTCGAAGGCGGCGGCCAGCTTGGCGTGCCCGATGTCGTTGGTGTGGATGGTGTACCCGCTGTTGTCGCACATGTGGGTCCACTCGCAGGTGCGGGCCACGTTCTGGGGCACGGTGACCCCGTTCCACGTCCCGGTCATGGCGAAGTCCTGGGTGGCGAACGGGCCCTGCACGTCCACCGGGATGGCGTGGTTGGCGCCGTAGGTGTTCACGATCGAACTGTTGAGGAGGGAGGAGAGGGTGGCCGACTCGGTGGCCAGGGCCGGCCCGCTGGCGCCGCCCAGCACCCACTCGGCCAGGAACGGGTTGTAGTAGTCCATGCCGAAGATGGGCACCCCGGGGGCGGCCGCCTGCAGCCCCTGGACGATGACGGGGAGCTGGGTGCCGATCTCGGCGAGCCCGGTGGAGATGCAGGTCAGGCTGATGGTCCCGCCGGTGAGGCAGCTGTCCACGTTGTTGCCCCCGATGTCGATGGTGATGTAGGGGACCCGGCCCGGGTGGGCCTCGAGGAAGGCCTCGGCCCCGCTCAGCTGGGTGCCCCCGGTGTAGGTCTGGCACACGCTGTTGCGGGGGTCGCTGGCGTCGATCATCGAGTTGGTGGTGGCGCCCCCGCAGGCCAGGTTCTCCACCTGCAGGTTGGAGATGCCGGCGGCCTCGTGGGCCCCCACCAGGTTCACGTACTGGTGGGCCGGCGTCGAGGCACCCACCCCGGCGGCCAGCGAGTCGCCCAGGGACAGCTGGTAGTTGGTGTCGGGCGGCAGGGTGGTGGTCGGTGGCGCGGTGTCCGGTGTGGTGCGGGCGGCGGTACCGGCGCCGGCCGTGGACGCCAGGCCGAGGAGTCCGCCGGTCAGGAGGAGGATGGCCGACAGGGCGACTCCCACCCACCGTCCCGCCGCCGCCACCCGCGTGTGATCACCGTCGCGCTCGTGCATGGTCCCCCCTTGCTCTGCGTCTCCGGCCAACCTACGACCGGGCCCGCCACCTGTCGAACGGCCCGGGGGTCAGGTGCCGACGACGGCCACGATGGGGGCCGGGAGGGGTACGCCGCCCAACGACCCCTCGAAGGTGGCGCTACCGCCGTTGAAGAGCCCGCCGTCGGAGGCCGCCAGGGTGTAGCCGTAGCCGTCGGGGGCCACCGTCATGCCCACGATGGGCCGGTCGAGCGCCACGCTCCCGGTCGACCCGTGGAAGAGGGCGTCGCCGCCGCTGAACACCCCGCCGTCGGCGGCCACCAGCCAGTACCCGTTGCCGTCCACCGTGGCGGCCATCCCCACCACCGGCTTGTCCAGGGTCAGGCCTCCCGTGGACCCGTAGAAACCGGCGTCCCCGAAGGCGAAGACGCCCCCGTCGGAGGCCACCAGCCAGTAGCCCCGGTCGCTGCCGGTCTGGGCCATCCCCACCACCGGCCTGTCGAGGGCGGTGCCCCCCATGGATCCGAGGAAGGGGGCGTCCCCGAAGGCGAACACCCCGCCGTCGGCGGCCACCTCCCAGTACCCCCGGTCGTCCGAGGTGGGGGCGAACCCCACGATGGGGGCGTGCAGCGACAGCCCGCCGGTGGACCCGTAGAAGCCGGCGTCCCCGAAGGCGAAGACGCCCCCGTCACTGGCCACCAGCCAGTAGCCGGCCCCGTCGCCGGTGGCGGCTAGGGTGACGATGGGCCGGTCGAGGTGTTGCCCGGCCATGGAGCCGAAGGAGGTGGCGTCGCCGACGGTGTGCACCCCGCCGGCGGCGTCGGCCAGCCAGGCGCCCTGGCCGCCACCCCGTCGCCACCGGTCGATGGCCTGCTCGAAGTCGCCGGCGATGTGCGCGTGGCCGGCGTCGTTGGCGTGGATACTCAGGGCACTGCCGTCGCACATGTAGGTCCACTCACAGGTCCGGGCCACGTTCTGGGGGACCGTGGCCCCGTTCCATCGCCCGGTCATGACGAAGTCGCGGGTGGCGAAGGACCCTTCCACGTCGACCGGGATGGCGCCCCCGGCGCCGTAGAGCTGGGTCAGGGCGCTGTTGAGGGTGTTGAACGGCGCGGCCACCTCCGTCGTCAGTCCTGGCCCGGCCAACCCGTCCACCACCCAGTCGGCCAGGAACGGGTTGTAATAGTCCATCCCGAAGATGGGCACCCCGGGAGCCGCGGTCTCCAACGCTTGCAGGATGATCGGCAGATCGGTGGCGACCTGGGACAGGCCGGCAGTGTCACATCCGGGTCCCACCGGGACCCCGGAATAGCACCGGCCGATGTCGTTGATCCCGATGTCGATGGTGACGTAGCGGACGCTTCCCGGATGGTCACGGAGGAACGCCTCGGCGTCACCCAACTGGGTGCCGGTGACGTAGGAGCACCCGGGCCCGCTGATCATGGAGCTGGTGGTGGCACCGGAACAGGCGAGGTCCTCCACCCGCAACCCCGGGAACGACGAAGACTCGGCGGCGGCGATCTGGTCGACATAGCCGAGCGAGTTGGTGGTGGCCCCGACGCCGGCGGCCAGGGAGTCGCCCAGCGACAGCTGGTAGGCGGGGCCGCTCGCCTGCGGCACCGAGGAGGCACCTACGGCCGGGACGGCCAGGATCCCGGCCGCCAGCAGGCCGAGCGCCACCAGGACGGGAACGGCGGTCCGTGCCACCACGGACCGGTAGCCGGGCTCGTGCGTCGGGGGCCGCATACCCTTCTATCGTCACGACGTCCGCCGCACTCAAGCGCGGGCGTCGTCGAGCCGGCCCTCCTGTTCAGGTGCTGACCACCGCCACGATGGGGGCCGGGAGGGGTGCGCCGCCCAGCGACCCGTTGAAGGTGGCGCTCCCGCCGTTGAAGAGCCCGCCGTCGGAGGCCGCCAGGGTGTAGCCGTAGCCGTCGGGGGCGACGGTCATGCCCACGATGGGGCGGGCTAGGACCACCCCTCCGGTCGACCCGTGGAAGACGGCGTCACCGGCGCAAACCACCCCGCCGTCTGCCGCCACCAGCCAGTACCCATTGCCGTCGGCGGTGGCCGCCATCCCCACCACCGGGGCGTGGAGGGTGCCGTCCCCGACGGCGCCGAAGTGCCCGGCGTCCCCGAACGCGAAGACGCTCCCGTCGGAGGCGACCAGCCAGTACCCCTGGTCGCTGCCGGTCTGGGCCATCCCCACCACCGGCCAGTGGGGGGTGGTGGCGGAGACTGAGCCGAGGTTGGGGGCGTCCCCGAAGGCGAACACCCGGCCGTCGGAGGCCACCTCCCAGTAACCCCGGTCGTCCCGGGTGGGTGTGAAGTCGACGATGGAGTCGGTGGGCTGCAGCCCGCCGGTGGAACCGAAGTAGCCGGCGTCGCCGAAGGCGAAGATGCCTCCGTCCGAGGCCACCAGCCAGTACCCGTTGCCGTCCTGGGTGGCCGCCATGGTGACGATCGGTCGGTCGAGGCGCTGACCGGCCATCGATCCGAAGAACGGGGCGTCGCCCAAGGTGTGGACGCCGCCGGCGGCGTCAACCAGCCAGGTGCCCCGGCCCCCGCCACGCTGCCACCGGCCGATGGCCTGCTCGAAGTCACCGGCGATCAGGGTGTGACCGGCGTCGTTGGCGTGGACGCTGAGGGCACTGCCGTCGCACATGTGGGTCCACCGGCAGATGCGGGCCACGTTCTGGGGCACGGTGGCGGCGTCCCACCTCCCGGTCAGCGCCGAGTCCTGGGAGGCGAAGCTCCCCTGGACGTCGACGGGGATGGCGCCGGCGGCGCCGTAGGTCTGGGTCAGGGCGCTGTTGAGGGCGGTGAACACCGGGGCGATCTGCTCGGCCACCTGCGCCCCGACGGTCCCGCCCCCCACCCAGTCGGCCAGGAACGGGTCGTAGGAGTCCATGCCGAAGATGGGCACGCCGGGGGCCGCCGTCTGGAGCCCCCGGACGATGGCCGGCAGCTGGCTGGTGATGTCGGACAGGCCGGCGGGGACGCAGGCCGGGCTCAGGACAGGCTGGTCGTTGTAGCACCGGCCGATGTTGTTGATCCCGATGTCCAGGGTGATGTAGCGGACGCTGCCGGGATGGTCTCGGAGGAAGGCCTCGGCGTCCCCCATCTGGGTGCCGGTGGCGTAGGAGCACCCGGGCCCGTCCAGCATCGAGCCGGTGGTCGCCCCGGCACACGCCAGGTTCTTCACCTGCAGGTCGGGGATGGACGAGGACTCGGCGGCGGCGATCTGGTCGGGGTAGCCGAGAGCGTCGGTGGAGGCCCCGACTCCGGCGGCCAGCGAGTCGCCCAGCGACAGCTGGTAGGAGGTGCCGTCGAACTCGTGCGAGAGCGAGGCCCACACGGAGGGCGCCGCCAGGAGCAAGCTGGCCACCAGGGCACTGACGGCGGCCACCACGGTGACGGCGCGGGCGAACCCCAGGAGCTGGCGGCGCCGGCGCCGGGGGATCCTCATGAGTCCCTATCGTCAGATTCCGGCGGCCGCTCAAGAGCCGGTTCCCGCCGGCCCCCTTGTCGGGAGCGCCGCGGCGTGTCAGAATGTCGGACCATGCGTACCAGCCCGATCACCGACCGCATCGCCCTGGTACTTATCTCGTAGCGCACGCGACGATCTCTCGCCGTGTGCGCCCTCCGACCTCCCAGACGGGAGGTCGTTTTCGTTTGCCACCACCCGTTCGACCACCGACCCACTCACCGACCATCACACCGACCATCGTCGACAAGGGAGCACCCCGATGGAACTGACCGGAGCACAGGCACTGATCAAGAGCTTGGAGATGCAGCAGGTGGAGGTCATGTTCGGCCTCCCCGGCGGGGCCATCCTCCCCGTCTACGACCCGATCATCGACTCGTCGATCCGGCACATCCTGGTGCGGCACGAGCAGGGGGCGGGCCACATGGCCGAGGGGTACGCCCAGGTCACCGGCCGTCCCGGGGTGGCCATCGTCACCAGCGGCCCGGGTGCCACCAACATCGTGACCCCGCTGGCCGACGCCTACATGGACTCGATCCCGCTGGTGGTGGTGACCGGGCAGGTGGCCACCTCGGCCATCGGGTCGGACGCCTTCCAGGAGAGCGACATCACCGGCATCACCATGGGGATCACCAAGCACAACTGGCTGATCACCGACCCCGACGACATCCCCCGGGTGGTGGCCGAGGCGTTCCACGTGGCCACCACCGGCCGGCCCGGCCCGGTGCTGATCGACATCCCGAAGGACGTGGCCCAGCGCGACCATGGAGTGGTACTGGCCGCAGAGCCGCCGACCTCGACCTGCCCGGGTACCACCCGGTGACCGAGGGCGACCCGGAGCTCGATCCGCCAGGCCGCCGAGCTGATCCTGGCCGCCGAGCGCCCGGTGATCTACGCCGGTGGCGGCATCCTGAAGGCCCGGGCCGCCGACGAGCTGCGGGAGCTGGCCGAGCGGACCGGCATCCCGGTGGTCACCACCCTGATGGCCCGGGGCTGCTTCCCCGACTCCCACCCCCTCTGCCTGGGCATGCCCGGCATGCACGGCAACTACACGGCGGTCACCGCCATGCAGCGGTCCGACCTGCTGATCGCCCTGGGCAGCCGGTTCGACGACCGGGTGACCGGGCGGGTGGACGCCTTCGCCCCCGAGGCCAAGGTCATCCACGTGGACATCGACCCGGCCGAGCACCACAAGGTGCGCCGGGCCGACGTGGCCATCGCCGGCGACTGCCGGTCGGTGATCGACGAGCTGCTGGTCGGCCCTGGACGCCCTCGGCCTGCCCCACTCCGACGCCACCCGGGGAGGGTCGGGTGGGTCCCCGTCCGACGCCGTGGAGGGTGCGCCGGCGCTGCCCGGGCACGGTGGCCGCCTCCCAGCCCCGGAGCCGGCTCGGCCCCTGGCGGGCCACGCTCGGCGACTGGCAGCGGCGGTTCCCGCTGGTCTACGACCGCCGACGGCACCAGTGGCGGGCTCAAGCCCCAGTTCGTCCTCGAGACGCTGCGGGACGGCACCCCGGACGACACCATCGTGGCCTCCGGGGTGGGCCAGCACCAGATGTTCGCCTCCCAGTGGTGGCAGTTCGACTACCCCTACACCTGGGTCAACTCGGGCGGCCTGGGCACCATGGGCTTCGCCGTGCCGGCGGCCATCGGGGCCAAGGTCGGGCCGGCCCGACCGGATGGTGTGGGCGGTCGACGGCGACGGCTGCTTCCAGATGACCGCCCAGGAGCTGGTCACGCGCCAGCTCCGAGCGGATCCCGGTCAAGATCGCCATCCTCAACAACGCCTACCTGGGCATGGTCCGCCAGTGGCAGGAGATGTTCTACGAGGAGCGGTACTCCGAGGTCTACCTGTCGCCCGACCTCCCCGACTACGTCGGGTGGGCCGAGTCCATGGGGTGCGTGGGCATCCGGGTGGAGTCGCCCGAGGAGGTGGCCCGGCCATCGACAAGGCCAACGCCATCGACGACCGGCCGGTGGTCATCGACTTCCGGACCGACGCCTTCGAGAAGGTCTTCCCGATGGTGGCGGCCGGCGCCTCCAACGACGAGATCGTCGTCGACCCCTCCCAGGCCGGGAGGGAGCGCTGATGTCCGTCTACGGCACCGACAAGCGCCACCACACCCTCACCGTGCTGGTGGAGAACAAGGCCGGGGTGCTGGCCCGGGTGGCCGGCCTGTTCTCCCGGCGCGGGCTACAACATCTTCAGCCTGGCGGTGGCCCCGCCGGACGACGAGCGGTTCAGCCGGATCACCATCGTGGTGGACGTGGAGTCGGCCCCGCTCGACCAGATCATGAAGCAGCTGGACAAGCTGATCCCGGTGGTGTCGATCACCGAGCTGGACCCGTCCTCGGCCCGCGAGCGGGAGCTGCTGCTGGCCACCGTCGAGGCCGGCCCCGAGATCCGGGGCCAGGTCATCCAGCTGGTCGGGGTGTTCGAGGGCAAGATCGTCGACGTCGGCCACGACCGCCTGACCGTGATGCTGGCCGGCGCCCCCACCAAGCTGGACGACTTCGAGGACCTCATCCGCAGCTACGGCATCGTCGAGCTGCAGCGGACCGGCCGGGTGGCGTTGCCTATGCTCGACCGTTCCGACCGTTCCCCCACGAGCGCCAACGTGCTCGGCTTCGCACCCCGACACAGAGAAGGCAGGTTGAGACCGATGGCCACGCTGTACTACGAGAAGGACGCCGACCCCAGCCTCATCGGCAACCGCAAGGTGGCGGTGATCGGCTACGGCTCCCAGGGCCACGCCCACGCCCTCAACCTGTCCGAGTCGGGGTCGACGTCCGGGTCGGCCTGCGCGAGGGCTCGTCGTCCGAGGCCAAGGCCGAGGAGGCCGGCCTGCGGGTGCTGTCGGTGGCCGACGCCGCCGCCGAGGCCGACGTCATCATGATCCTGCTGCCCGACACCGAGCAGGCCGTCGGTCTACGAGGCGGAGATCGCCCCCCACCTGCAGGCCGGGGACGCCCTCTTCTTCGCCCACGGCTTCAACATCCGCTTCGGCCTCATCACCGCCGCCCGACGGCGTGGACGTGGCCATGGTCGCCCCCAAGGGGCCGGGCCACCTGGTGCGGCGCACCTACACCGAGGGCGGCGGCGTGCCGTCCCTGGTGGCGGTGTCGGCCGACCCGTCGGGCAAGGCCCACGACCTGGCCCTGTCCTACGCCCACGCCATCGGGGCCACCCGGGCCGGGGTGCTCGACACCACCTTCGCCGAGGAGACCGAGACCGACCTGTTCGGCGAGCAGGTGGTGCTGTGCGGCGGCCTGACCGCCCTGGTCCAGGCCGGCTACGAGACGCTGGTGGACGCCGGCTACCAGCCGGAGTCGGCCTACTTCGAGTGCCTCCACGAGCTCAAGCTCATCGTCGACCTCATGTACGAGCAGGGGATCAGCCGGCATGCGCTTCTCCATCTCCGACACCGCCGAGTACGGCGACCTGACCCGGGGCCCCCGGGTCATCAACGACGCCGTGCGCCAGGAGATGCGGCCGGATCCTCGCCGAGATCCAGGACGGCACCTTCGCCAAGGAGTGGGTGGCGGAGAACGCCGCCGGCCGCCCCAACTACAAGGCGCTGCGCCAGGCCGGGCTCGACCACCCCATCGAGAAGGTGGGCGCCGAGCTCCGGGACATGATGCCCTTCGTCACGCGCCGGCAAGCAGAAGATCCAGGACATCTCGGGCGGCTGAGCCGGGCCCGGCCGTCAGGAGGCCAGGGCACCCACCACGTAGTTGATGGCAGCCGCACAGCGCCGCGACGTCGTCGGGCTCGATGGCGGGGAACATGGCGATGCGGAGCTGGTTGCGGCCGAGCTTGCGGTAGGGCTCGGTGTCGACGATGCCGTTGGCCCGGAGGACCTTGGCCACGGTGGCGGCGTCGACGCCGTCGTCGAAGTCGATGGTGCCGACGACGTGGCTGCGCTCCTCGGCCTTGGCGACGAACGGGGTGGCGAAGTCGGAGGCCTCGGCCCAGCCGTAGAGGATCTCGGCGGAGCGGTCGCAGCGGCCGGCCGAGAACTCGAGCCCGCCGTTGTCGTTCATCCACTGCACCTGGTTGTCGAAGAGGAACAGGGTGGCCAGGGCCGGGGTGTTGTAGGTCTGGTCGAGCTTGGAGTTGTCGAGGGCGATGGTGAGGTCCATCGAGGCCGGCACCCACCGGCCGGTCGCCTCGATGGCGGCGATCCGGTCCTGGGCGGCGGGGGAGAGGAGCGCCACCCACAGGCCACCGTCGGAGCCGAAGCACTTCTGGGGGGCGAAGTAGTAGGCGTCGAACTTGGCGGGGTCGACCCGGAGGCCGCCGGCCCCCGAGGTGGCGTCCACCGCCACCAGGCCCCGGCGCGCCGGCCGGGCGGGTGATCTCCATCATCACGCCGGTGGAGGTCTCGTTGTGGGTGAGGGCGTAGAGGTCGACGTCCTCGCCGGGCCACCGCCTCGGGGTGGGTACCCGACCTCGGAGGCGATGATCTCCGGCTCGTCCAGGTGGGGGGCGGCGGCCGCCGCGGTGGCGAACTTGGAGGAGAACTCCCCGAAGCTCAGGTGCTGGCTCTTCTGCTCGATGAGGCGGAAGGTGGCGGCGTCCCAGAAGCAGGTGGTCCCGCCGTTGCCGAGCACCACCTCGTAGCCGTCGGGCAGGGAGAACAGCTCGCCGGAGCCCCGACCGGAGGCTGCCCACCACCGACTTGACCGTCTTCTGGCGGTGGCTGGTGCCCAGAAAGTGGCCGGCGGACTTGGCCAGGGCCTCGACGGCGTCGGGCCGGACCTTGGAGGGACCCGCACCCGAACCGCCCGTCGGCGGGGAGGAGATGGGTCGGAATGGCGATGTCGGGGGTGTCGGTCACGTATGGAATCATGGCACCATGGCACCTCGAACCGGAAACCGCGTCTCGCACGCGCGGCGGCCGTCGCCCCGTCGGCCACCCTGGCCGTCGACGCCAAGGCCAAGGCCCTCAAGGCCGCAGGGGGAGAACGTCATCGGCTTCGGGGCCGGCGAGCCCGACTTCCCGACGCCGGCCCACATCGTCGAGGCCGCCGTGGTGGCCTGCCGGGACCCGCAAGACCACAAGTACACCCCGACCAGCGGGCCTGCCCGAGCTCCGGGAGGCCCTGGCGGACGAAGACCCGCCGGGACTCCGGGCCTGGTGGTCACCGCCGTCCCAGGTGCTGGTGACCAACGGCGGCAAGCAGGCCGTCGCCAACGCCTTCGCCACCCTGCTCGACCCGGGCGACGAGGTGCTGGTGCCTGGCCCCCTACTGGACCACCTACCCGGAGGTCGATCGCCCTGGCCGGTGGCGTCCCGGTGGTGGTCGAGCCCCGACGAGTCGACCGGCTTCCGGGCCGCGGTGGAGCGACCTGGAGGCCGCCCGTACCGACCGCACCAAGCTGCTGCTCTTCGTCTCGCCGTCCAACCCGACCGGGGCGGTCTACCCGCGGGCGGAGATCGAGGCCATCGGCCGCTGGGCGGTGGAGCACGGGCTGTGGGTGCTCACCGACGAGATCTACGAGCACCTGGTCTACGGGGGCGCCGAGCACCACTCGATGCCGGTGGTGGTGCCCGAGCTGGCCGACACCTGCGTGGTGGTCAACGGGGTGGCCAAGACCTACGCCATGACCGGCTGGCGGGTGGGGTGGATGATCGGTCCCACCGACGTCATCACCGCCGCCACCAACCTCCAGTCCCACGAGACCTCCAACGTGGCCAACGTGTCCCAGCGGGCCGCCCTGGCCGCCGTCTCCGGTGACCTGGTGGCGGTGGCGGAGATGCGCGCCGCCTTCGACCGGCGCCGGACCACCATCCACCGGATGCTCAACGAGATCGATGGCGTCACCTGCATCGAGCCGGAGGGCGCTTTCTACGCCTTCCCGTCGGTGACCGGCCTCTACGGGCGGGAGATCCGGGGCCGCACGGCCAACTCCAGCGCCGAGCTGGCCGAGCTGGCCATCGACGAGGCCAAGGTGGCGGTGGTGCCCGGCGAGGCGTTCGGCGCCCCCGGGTACTTCCGGATGTCCTACGCCCTGGGGGACGAGGACCTGGTCGAAGGCGTGACCCGGCTGGCCAAGCTGTTCGGTGACGCCGCCTAGACCGGCGGTCCACCGGAACCCGATCGTTTTCACCGTCTCCGAGAGGAAGGAACACCATGGGTAGGGTGCTGGTCACCGAGAAGTTGGCCCAGCCCGGACTGGACCTGATGGCCGAGGCCGGCCACGAGGTCGACGTCCAGCTGGGACTGTCCCCCGAGGAGCTGGTGGCGGCCATCGTCGGGGCCCAGGCCCTGGTCATCCGGTCGGCCACCACGGTCACCGCCGAGGTCCTCGCCGCCGGCACCGACCTGGTGGTGGTGGGCCGGGCCGGCATCGGGCTCGACAACGTCGACGTCGCCGCCGCCACCGAGCGGGGGGTGATGGTGGTCAACGCCCCGCAGTCCAACATCCTGTCGGCCGCCGAGCAGGCCATGGCCCTGCTGCTGGCCCAGGCCCGCAACATCCCCCAGGCCCACGCCGCCCTGGTGGCCGGGAAGTGGGAGCGCTCGAAGTGGGAGGGCGTGGAGCTCTACGGCAAGACGCTGGGCGTGGTCGGCCTCGGCCGGGTGGGCGCCCTGGTGGCCCAGCGGGCCCTGGCCTTCGGCATGCACCTGGTGGCCTACGACCCCTTCGTCTCCGCCGACCGGGCCAAGCACATGGGGGTGGAGCTGATGAGCCTCGAGGAGCTGATGGCCACCTCGGACTTCGTCACCGTCCACCTGCCGAAGAACGCCGAGACCCTCGGGCTGATCGGTGCCGACCTCCTGGCCAAGGCCAAGCCCGGGATCCGGATCATCAACACCGCCCGGGGCGGCATCGTGGACGAGGAGGCGCTGGCCGAGGCCATCCGCTCCGGCGTGGTGCAGGGGGCCGGCCTCGACGTCTTCGCCAAGGAGCCCACCACCGAGTCGCCCCTCTTCGAGCTGCCCGTCGGTGGTCGTGGCCCCCCACCTGGGGGCGTCCACCGCCGAGGCCCAGGACAAGGCGGGCGTCACCATCGCCGAGCAGGTCAACCTGGCCCTGGCCGGGGACTTCGTGCCCTTCGCCGTCAACGTGTCGGCCGGGGACGTCTCCGAGACGGTCCGCCCCTTCATGGGGGTGGCCGAGCAGCTGGGCCGGATCTTCTCGTGCCTCCACGACGGGCTGCCCGACTCGCTGGAGATCGAGTTCCAGGGTGGCCTGGCCGGCTCCGGAACCGGCATCCTCACCCTCTCGGTGCTGAAGGGCGTGTTCGCGGCCGGCACCGCCGAGCCGGTGTCCTACGTCAACGCCCCCCAGCTGGCTGCCGAGCGGGGTCTCGAGGTCCGGGAGACGTCGACGGCCACCGCTCACGACTACGTCAACCTGATCACCCTGCGCAGCGCCAGCCACTCGGTGGCCGGCACCCTCACCGGGCCCCGCACCGAGCCCCGGCTGGTGATGGTGGACGACCACACGGTGGAGGTGCCGCCCGCCCCCCACATGGTGGTGGTCCGCAACGACGACCGGGCCGGGATGGTCGGGGTGGTGGGCACCATCCTGGGCAACGCCGGGGTGTCCATCTCGTCGATGGCGGTGGGGCCGTCGGCCACGGGCAACACCGCCCTGATGGTGCTCTCCACCGACCGCCTGGTGCCCGACGACGCCCTCGGCGAGCTGCGCCGGTCGGCCGGCATCAGCGACGTCCACACCCTCCAGTCGTAGGGGCGGGCGGGTGACCGGCGACGGGTCAGGTCCGGAGTTCCGGGAGGGCCAGGTGGTGACCGTGTTCCGCTCCCGGCTCCGCTCGGCCGACGACCCGACCTACCGACAGTTGGCCGCCGAGCTGGAGGCAGCCGCCCGGGCCATGCCGGGCTTCGTCGACTTCACCCAGTCCGCCACCGCTGACGGTGAGCGGGTCTCGGTGATCACCTTCGACTCCTGGGCCACCCACCGGGGGTGGCGGGACGACGCCCGGCACCGGGTCGCTCAGCGTCGGGGGCGGGACGACTTCTACGCCGAGTACTCGATCCAGGTCGGCGAGACCGCCTCGCGCTCGCAGTGGAGCCGTCCGTCCGCCTGACCGGCGACGGTCGGCGTGCCCTCCTTGTCCGCCCCGTCGGCGCCCGTCGCATCCTCGGGACCCGTTACCTTGTGGGTCGACGCCTGACCCCGATGCCGACGGGTCGGGGTGGACCGGGAGGGGTACCGTGCAGCTGACCGACGTCGAGTACGTCCACGAGGGGGTCCGCCTGGTCGGACGGCTGGCTGTCGACGAGGAGCGGGCCGGCACCCGGCCCGCCGTGCTCATCGCCCACGACGCCGCCGGGCTGGGCGACCACCCCAAGGAGACGGCCCGCCGGCTGGCCGAGCTCGGCTACGTGGCCTTCGCACTCGACTACTACGGCGACGGCCGGACCCTCCCACCCGACCAGATCGGCGATCGGTTCGGGACGCTGCTGGCCGACACCGACCGGATCCGCGCCCTGGCCCGTGCCGGCCTCGATACCCTGCTGGCCAGCCAGTACGCCGACCCGGCCCGGGTGGCCGCCATCGGCTACTGCTTCGGCGGCACCCTCTCGCTGGAGCTGGCCCGGAGCGGGGCACCGCTGGCGGCGGTGGTCGGCTTCCATTCGGGGCTGGGCACCCAGCGACCCGGGGACGCCTCGGCGATCACCGCCAAGGTCCTGGTCTGCATCGGCGCCGACGACCCGATCGTCCCGCCCGAGCAACGGGCCGACTTCGAGGCCGAGATGCGGGCCGCCGGAGTGGACTGGCAGCTGCACCTCTACGGGGGAGCCGTGCACAGCTTCACCAACCCGGGTGCCGACGGGACCAATCCGGCCATCCGGTACGACGCCGCTGCCGACGCCCGGTCGTGGCAGGCCATGGTGAACCTCTTCGCCGAGGTGTTCTGACCCGACCTCGACCGCGCCGGCGGGACCCACCGGGCCGGACGGGGCGAGGGTGTCCGGTCAGGCCCGGAGCACCACCGCCTGATCGCCACCCACCGTGCCGGTGAAGGGGTCGCCCTCGCCGACTCGGTCACTGGCCAGGGCGACGGTCAGCGTGCCGGTCGGGAGTTCGGCGCCGCTCCCGACGGCGATGCTGGTGGCGGTGAAGTTGATGATCACCACCCAGGTGTCACCGTCCCGGGACCGACGGTACCCGAGCAGGCCGGCGGGGAGTGGGATCGGCTCGGAGGAGCCGAGCGAGAGCGCCGCCGACCGGTGGCGCAGCTCCAGCAACCGGCGGTAGAGGTGGAGCACCGACGACGGGTCCCGCTGCTGGTCGGCGTAGTTCCGGCCCTCCGCCTCGGGGGGGAACGGCAGCCATGTCGACCGGCCTCCGGTGGTGGGCCACCCGTGGTCGGGACCCCCGTCCCACGGGATCGGCGCCCGGCACCCGTCCCGACCGCCCGGGTCCACCCGCCGGTCCTCGGGGACCACCGCGTCGAGCAGCCCGAGCTCCTCCCCCTGGTACAGGAAGGGGGTGCCCCGGAGGGTCAACAGCAGGACGGCGGCGGCGCGGGCCCTCGCCTGGCTCCGGCCGGCCACCTCCCCCGCTCCGCCGTCCCGGTCGTACCGTGAGCGGTGGCGCGGGTTGTCGTGGTTCGACAGCACCCAGGTCGGCCAGGCGCCCCGGGGATCCAGTGCCGAGACGGTGGTGTCGATGCACTCGGACCAGGCCGACTGCTCCCAGCGGGCGTAGAGCGGCGGGAAGTTGAAGGCGAGGTGGAGCTCGTCCCCGGCGCCGTAGTAGGTGGCCACCGCCGGGGTGGACAGGAGGTAGACCTCGCCCACCATCACCCGGTCGTCCGGGTACTCCTCGAGCACCGTCCGGAGCCGACGGAGGCGCTCGTGGGTGACCGGTTCGTCGTTGAGGACGCAGTGGGGGACACCGGCCATCGACCCGGGATCGTCGGGCAGGGCCGGGTCCTTGCCGATGCCGTGGATGACGTCGGCCCGGAACCCGTCGACCCCCCGGTCGAGCCAGAACCGGAGGACCTCGTGCATGGCCGCCTCGACTTCCGGCTCGTCCCAGTTGAGGTCGGGCTGGGCCGACTCGAACAGGTGGAGGTACCACTGGCCGGAGTCCCCGTCGAGGGTCCACGCCGGAGCGGTGGTGTCGAAGGCGGACACCCAATTGTTGGGCGGCGACCCGTCGGGGGCGCCGTCCCTCCACACGTACCACCGCCGCCGGGGACTGTCCCTCCCCGAGCGGGCGTCGACGAACCAGGGGTGCCGATCCGAGGAGTGGTTGGGCACCCAGTCGATGATCACCCGGAGGCCGCGGGCGTGGGCCTCCTCGATCAGCCGGTCGAACTCCTCGAGGGTGCCGAAGACCGGGTCGACGTCGCAGTAGTCGCTGACGTCGTAGCCGAAGTCGACCATGGGCGACCGGAAGAACGGCGAGATCCACAGCGCGTCCACCCCCAGCCAGACCAGGTCGTCGAGGTGGGCGCGGATCCCGCCCAGGTCGCCGATCCCGTCACCGTCGGAGTCGGCGAACGACCGTGGGTAGATCTGGTAGAAGGTCGCCCGCTGCCACCACGGAGCGCGTTCGTCGCTCGTGCCGCCCGGAGCGGATCCGGCCACCGGCCGCCGCTGGTTCCGGTGGGAGGCCACCCTCCGGACACTACCAACGCCCTCCCCACCGCCTCCGATCGACGCCACGTCGGAGGACCACACCCCGTCAGGCCGGTGGAGGGCCTCGCCGGGCCGGATCCGGGTTGCCGGGCCCGTGGCGCCCGTTGTCGAACTTTTTACTTTCCGGGAGGCGGCCGAGGGCGCACCATCGAAGGGTGACCACATCCGGATCCTTCCCAGTCATCGCCGGGGGACCGGGCAGCCATCTACCCCGGGACGAGCGGCGCCTCCGGCGCGCCGCCATCCGATCGCTGCGCGCCCGGGCCGACGGCGACCCGGAGCCACCCCGGACCGTCCTGCTCTGCGAGCCCGCACCTCCCTACCGGTTGGCCGTCCACGCCAACCGCCGGTGGTGGCGGTGGATGGCCCGACTCCTGGGCCCCGGGCTCGATCACCGGCTGGCGGTGGGCCGGCCACCCGAGTCGCGCCGCCTCCTGGCCGCCCGGGCCCAGGTCCTGGTGGCCCCGGCCACCCGTCTGACCCTGGCCCACCAGTGGATCGACCTGCTGGCCCAGGCCCGGGCACCCCGGGCGGGGCGGGACCCCCGGGTGCCGGTCAACCGGGCCGGCCTGGTGGCCAACGAGCCGGAGATCCGCGCCCTGCTCGACGTCCTGGCCTCTCCGGCGCCGGTCCCGGTGCGGGGGATCGCGTCGATGAGCCGGCTGCTCACCGACGGGTCGGGTCCGGTCTACCTCCCGCAGCCGGCGGACGGGCTGCGGGAGGTGCTGCACGGGGTGTCCGCCCTGTTCGCGTCCCCGCCGATCTTCACCGACTGAGCTCCGGTCTCCTCACCCGGGGCCGGGCGGCGTCAGACCCTGGCGTCGGCGGCCGGGGTGGAGGACCGCGGTCCGGCGCCGGGAAGGTTGGCGGTGAGCCGGAACACCGCCCGTTCGAGGGTGGGGAGCAGCTCGGTGATCCCGATCTGGCCGCTGGTGAAGCGACCGATGACGGCGAACGCCAGGTTGGCGAGGATCAGCTCGATGTCGGCCACCAGGCCGGGGTCGAGGTCGGCGAACAGGGGTTGGGTGATGGGCTGCACGGAGGAGTGACCCTGGAGGTCCAGTCGCTCCCCACCCGGTCCCATCTGTGCCCGGTGGAAGGCCATCAGCATGGCGGGGGACCGTTCCCAGGGCTCGAACACCTGCCGGAGGCTCCGCATCAGGCCGTCGTAGAGGCTCTCGTCGACGACCGGTTCCGCGGACGGGGCGAAGCTGTTCTCGGCCAGCCAGTGCTCGAGGGCCACCACGATCAGCTCCGACCGGTTGCCGAACAGGTGGTAGATGGTCCTCAGCGAGACGTTCGACCGTCGGGCCACCTCCCGCAGCTGCACCGCCTCGTAGCCGCCGGCCCGGAGGAGCTCGATCACCACGTCGATGATGCGCCGGCGGGCTTCGGACTCGCTCTTCCCTCTGGCTGCTCCGGGCAACGTTCGCCTTCCCGATCACGGTTGATGGCCTCAGCCCCCCATGTTACGTTGCTCACGGTAACGCTGTTACCAGTCAGCAGCGACCCGTAGGGGAGCCGGGCGGACGACGGTCCACCTCGGCGCCCGACGCCGGCGACGGGTGCGCGACCTCCGACGGATACCTCGAGAGCAAGGAACCACGATGGACCAGGCGAGCATCTACTCCTGCGACGACCACCTCGACCTCCGTTCGGTGCCGCCGGAGCTGTGGCAGCGGCGCCTGCCCCGGCCGCTGCTCGAGCGGGGTCCGAGGGTGGTGCACGGTGAGGGTGATCCCCAGTGGGTCTGCAACGACCGGGTCCTGGGCCGGAGCGGACTGCCCAAGGGGGACAAGCTCCAGGTCCTCAGCGCCGTCAGCCGGGCCGGCCTGGAGGACGACGGCTTCCGGGTCAGCGACCCGAAGCTGCGTCTCGAGGACATGGACCTCGACGGGGTGTGGGCCTCGGTCATCTACGGACCCATCCCCCTGACCCTGTCGATCCCCGAGCCCGACCTGCAGACGGCCTGCTACGCGGCGTGGAACGACTGGGCCATCGAGGAGTTCAACGCCTACGCCCCCGACCGGCTGTGCGCCCTGCCGTTCCTGCCCACCCACTCGCCCGAGGCGGCGGTGGCCGAGCTCGAGCGGGTGGCCGGCCAGGGCCACCGGGGGGCCATCGTCGACGTGTTCGACTTCGATGCCGGCGACCCGGCGTGGGACCGGCTGTGGGCCGCCGCCGAGGCGACCGGGCTGCCCCTCAGCTTCCACATCAAGGAGGGCGCCTCGGCCAAGCTCAGCTACCAGGTCGGCAAGTGGCAGTCGGCGGCCTTCGCCACCCTGCTGCCCCTCCAGCTCGACGAGGCGCTGGCCATCATGGTCTTCTCGGGGGCCCTGGAGCGGCATCCCGGGCTGACCCTGGTGCTGGCCGAGGCCGGGGTGGGCTGGCTCCCGTACTTCCTGAGCCGGATGGACATGGAGTGGGAGAACCTGCGGGACAAGATCGACTACGCACCGGCCATCCCGCCCAGCGAGCTGTTCAAGCGGCAGGTCATCGCCACCTTCGAGGAGGAGACCCTGGCCTACCAGTACATCCCCCACCTCGGGGCCGACTCCTGCATGTGGGCGGCCGACTTCCCCCACACCGACAGCACCTTCCCGGAGTCGCAGCGGTCCATCCACGAGACGCTGGGCATGCTGCCCGACGAGGACCGCCGCAAGATCACCGCCCTCAACTGCGCCAGGCTCTACGGCTTCGAGTACGTGCCCTGACCCTGGCGTCGGGGGGGGGACCGACTCCCGGCGCCGCCACCCGAGGCCGGGTGGGTTAGGTTCCAGGCGGTGAGCACCCCGGACCCGACTCCCGAGCTGATCGACGAGCCCGACGGGCTGGCATCGCTCTGCGACCAGCTGGCCGGCGAGGAGTTCTACGCCGTCGACACCGAGTTCCACACCGAGCGCACCTACTGGCCCAAGCTGGCCCTCATCCAGCTGGGATGGCGGGACCGGGTGGCGCTGGTCGACCCCCTGGCCGTCGACCCCGCCCAGTTGGGCAAGGTGTTCAGCGGCCCGGGCACCGTCGTCGCCCACGCCGCCGGACAGGATCTCGACATCCTGCAGACCGCCTGCGGGGTGGCCCCGGCCCGTGTGTTCGACACCCAGATCGCCGCCGGCTTTCTGGGGATGTCCACGCCGTCGCTGGCCCGGCTGCTCGAGCGGGTCCTGGGGATCGACCTCCCCAAGTCGGATCAGCTCTCCGACTGGCTCCACCGGCCGCTCCCGTCCCGCCAGCTCGACTACGCCGCCGGCGACGTGCGGTACCTGCTGGCCGCCCGCACCACCATGGTCGACCAGCTCGAGGAGCGCGGACGCCTGGCCTGGGCCCTCGACGAGTGTGCCCAATCGCTGACCGGGCGCCGGGCGGAGGTGGTCCCGGAGCAGGCGTGGTGGAAGGTCGGCGACATGCGCAAGTTGCGCGGGCGGGCCCGGGGGGTGGCCCAGGAGCTGGCCGCCTGGCGCGAGCTACAGGCCGCCGAGGTGGACCGCCCCCGTCGCAGCGTCCTGTCCGACCTGGCCATTCTCACCATCGCCCAACGGGCCCCCCGCAACCGACGGGACCTCGAAGGGCTCCGGGGTGTGGACGGCCGCCACCTGTCCAACGGCGGGGCGGCGGCGATCCTCGAGGCGGTCGAAAGGGGTCAGGCGCTGGCCCCCGGGGACCTGCGCCTCCCTCCCGATGCCAACGAGGGCCGGGCCTCCCAGGCGGCGGTGGCCGTCTGCTCCGGCCTGGTCCGCCAGATCGCCGACGAGCTCCAGTTCGACCAGGGCCTCCTGGCCACCCGCTCCGACATCGCCCAGCTGGTGGTCGGCGAGCCCAGCCGGCTCGACCGGGGGTGGCGGAGCGACATCGCCGGCGATCCCCTGCGGCGTCTCCTGCACGGCGAGGCGGCCGCCGCCTTCGAGGCTGACGGGAGGCTGGTGCTCGAAGCGCGGTCCCACCTCCCCGACGGCGGCTGACCGGCTCCCGCCCCGGGCGGACTCAACGGTCGGAGGGGACGCCGTCCCGGTCCAGGGTGGCCGCCCACGATTCGGCCCAGGCATCCAGGGGCGCCAGCGCCGAGCCGAGCGCGGCACCCCGATCGGTCAGGGTGTAGGCGTCGTCGGCCGCCCGTTCGACCAGACCCGATGAGATGAGCTCGCGGAGCCGGTCGTACAGCACGCTCGACGACATCCCGTCGCACCTGGTGCGGAGCGACCTCGCTCCGGTGGGCCCGTTCCGGAGCTCCCAGAGGATGCGGAGGGACCATCGCCGCCCCAACAGGTCCAGAGCCGCCATCAGGGGACGTCCGGTGGTGGAGCCCCGGACATCGTTTCCGGGTCTCGGGGTGGGGCTGCGGGCCATGGGGGATCCTCGCTGGAGTCGGTTGCGTTTCGATAGTCGAAACACTACCGTCGTCCGTGTTTCGGAATTCAAAACCTACCGGGAGGACCCGATGCCCAGAATCGACCCCGTCCATCCGCCCTATGCCCGCCAGGTGGGGGACCGCCTGGAGGCGATGATGCCCCCCGGGGTGCCTCCCCTCCTCCTGTTCCGCACGATGGTGAAGAACCTTCCGATGGCCGAGGCCATGGCCGGTTGGGGTGGCTACGAGCTGAGCCGTCGGCTGTCGCTGTCGATGCGCGACCGGGAGCTGGTGATCGACCGGACCTGTGCCCGCTGTGGCTGCGAGTACGAGTGGGGGGTCCACGTCGCCTTCTTCGCCGAGCGGGTGGGGCTGACCGCCGAGCAGGTCACCTCGCTCACCCACGGGAGCCCGACCGATGCCTGCTGGTCCAGCTCGAGGGATCGGGTGCTCATCGAGGCCGCCGATGCGCTCCACGACCGGTCCTCCGTCGACGACACCCTGTGGGCGCACCTGTCCGAGGAGCTCGATGAGACGGAGATCCTGGACCTCCTGATGCTGTGCGGCTGGTACCACTCCATCAGCTTCACCGCCAACGGAATCCGGCTGGAGCGGGAGTCCGGGGCCCCCCGGTTCGACGACGTCCGGTAGCCCCCGCCACCCGGGCGACCTCCTCGGGCCGTGTCAGCGGGCCGCCGCCCCGCCGCCGGTGAGGTCCAGGGTCATGCAGTAGCTGCTGGCGCTTCCCACGTACTCCCCGAACGGCGGGCAGGGGCGAAACCCACAGCCGGCGTAGAGGGCGCGGGCCGGGGTGAAGGCGTCCATGGAGCCGGTCTCGAGGTTCAGCGTGGTGCAGCCGGCGGCCCGCGCCAGGGCGATCAGCTCCTCGACCAGCAGGCGGCCCACCCCCCGTCCCCGGGAGCTCTCGACGGTGTGCATCGACTTCAGCTCGGCCAGCTCCGGGGACCGCACCTTCAGCGCGCCGATCCCGACCAGCACCCCGTCCTGTCGGGCCCCGAGCAGGGTGACCGCCGGGCCGAGCAGGTCGGACACGTCGAGCACGAAGGTGTCGCCGACCGGCGTGACGGCCAGGGCGAACTCCCGGTGGGTCCGCAACACGACCTGGACGTCGTGGGCGCGGGGATCCTCGACCGTCACCGTCAGGGCCACGGGGATGGTTCTACCAACTCCGCCGGATCCCCGGTGGGCCTCAGGGACGCTCCGAGCCCGGCGGCGTGGTGTCCCCGGGCGCCCGGCCGGCCAGGAGGGCGAACCCCCGCCACCGCCAGAAGCAGTCCACCTGGGTCAGCCCGGCCCGGCGCATCCACCGGAGCTGATCCTCGACCGGGGCCAGGCGGTCCTCGGGGTCGTCCTCGGCCCGACCGATCAGATCGAGGAACTGCCGGTGGAGCTCGGGCGTGGCGGAGGCGACCACCTCCAGGTTGGCGAACGTGCCGTCGGCGGTGTCGCTCATCGGTCACCTGCTTTCCGGAGCTGCCGGTGTCCATTCTCGGCATGGCCCTTCGGCCACCCTGCCGACGGCGGGCCGGCGGGCCGGGATGGCCGGTGCCACCGCCGGGTCCGGGCCATGATGGGCGGGATCAGCGGCTCCGGCACCGGAGTGCGAGCGGAACCCGGCCGGGTCAGGCGGGAGCGGCCACCCGGGCCGGGTACCGGAGGCCGTCCAGGATCATCGACATCAACCGCTCCACCTGCTCGGGGGGAAGCGCCGAGTTGGTGCACACCGGGCTCACCAGCTGAGGTGACGTCGGACCCGCTCACGTCGTCACGGATGGCCCCGGCCTCCTTGGCCCGGTCGATGACCAGGTCGAAGGCCCCGTTGATCAGCTCCCGCGACCGGGAGCGCAGATCGGGGTTCTTCTCGAACGCCTGCTGCAGCTCGCCCAACAGGGTCTGCTTGGTCCGGGCGTAGCGCACGAACGCCTCGAAAAACGCCACCACCGACGGCCACGGTTCGAGGGTCTCGACCGCCGCCGTGGCCGCCTCGGAGAGCTCCTTGACGTCGGTGCTGTACACCGCCTCGACCAGGTCGATGCGCTGGGGGAAGTTGCGGTAGAGGGTGCCGACCCCCACGCCGGCCCGGCGGGCGATGGCCTCCATCGACACCCCGACCCCGGCCTCGGCGAACAGCTCCCGGGCCGCGGCGACCAGGCGCTCCTGGTTGCGGCGGGCGTCCGCCCGCTTGGGCTTCTCGGCCGACCGTGGTCTCGACGTCCTGGCCCGTACCGGGGGACTCGTCGTGGCGCTGGTTCATGGTTCTGACCTCGAGGGCGTTGCCGACTTGCTAAACGGAGGAACCCTCCGTATAGTAACCGGAGGAAGCTTCCGCTTGAATCCTACCAGCGGGAAGGAAGTAGTCAATGCCCTCACTCACCCTCAGCCCCACGCGCCCCCAGGGGCCGCCCGACCCCCACCGCTCATGCGCCGGGGACCCTCCGTCACCGACTGAGCCACCCCTCGGTCTTCCTCTTCGTCATCCTGACCGCCCAGCTCATGGTGGTCCTCGACACCACCATCGTCAACGTGGCCCTGCCCCACATCCAGCGGAGCCTGGGGTTCTCGACCAGCAGTCTGTCGTGGGTGCTGAACGCCTACATCCTGACCTTCGGTGGCCTGCTCCTCCTCGGGGCCCGGGCCGGCGACCTCTTCGGCCGCCGGCGGATCTTCCTGACCGGGATCGCCATCTTCACCCTCAGCTCGCTGGTGGGAGGGCTGGCTCCCGCCGGGTGGATGCTGCTCGCGGCCCGGGCCGTCCAGGGGATCGGGGCGGCCCTGGCGGCTCCCTCGGCCCTCTCCCTGCTCACCACCGTGTTCGCCGAGGGGCAGGCACGGGTCCGGGCCATCGGCCTCTACACCACGGTGTCGGCGGCCGGGGGGGCCACCGGGCTGGTGGCCGGCGGGCTGCTCACCCAGCTGGTCTCCTGGCGGTGGGTGATGTTCGTGAACGTGCCCATCGGGGTGGTGGTCTGGCTGCTGGGCCGGGAGGTCATCGTCGAGACCGAACGCCAGCGGGGCCGCTTCGACCTGGCCGGGGCGCTCACCTCCACCCTCGGGGTGTCGGCCATCGTCTTCGGCCTGGTGGAGGCGGGCAGCCAGGGATGGGCCAGTCCGACCACCCTGGTCTCCTTCGTGGTCGGTGCCGTCCTGGTCGGTCTCTTCCTCCTCCAGGAGCGCCAGGTGGACGAGCCGATCCTGCCACTGCGGCTCCTCACCCACCGCACCCGGAGCTCGGCCAACGCCAGTCGCGGGCCTGCTCTACGCCGGCTTCTACGGCCTCTTCTACTTCATGGCCCAGTTCCTCCAGGACGTCCAGGGGTACTCCCCCCTCGCCACCGGGCTGGCCTTCCTGCCCATGCCCATCTCGGTGTTCCTGTCCTCGCAGCTCACCAGTCGGGTGCTCCTGCGCCGGCTCCCCCAGAAGACGGTGATGGCGCTCGGGACCGCACTGGCCATCGATGGGCCTCCTGCTCGCCACCCGGGTGGGCGAGGGCACCACCTACCTCCAGATCGTGGTGTCGCTGGTGCTCATCGGTGCCGGGAGCGGGACCGCCTTCGTCTCCCTCACCTCCGCCTCGCTGGCCGAGGTGGCGCCGGGCGACGCCGGCGCGGCATCGGGACTGGTCAACGTGTCCCAGCAGATCGGCGCCGCCCTGGGTCTGGCCGTGCTGGTCACCCTCTTCGATGCGCTGACCGGGCACGCCCAGCTCCGGTCGGGGACGGGCTCCGACGCCCAGGCGCTGAGCGTGGTGCACGCCATCGACGCGGTGTTCGGGTTCGGTGCCCTGTTCGCCCTGGCGGCGCTGGTGACCATCCTGGTCGGCATCCGGAGCGCCCACGTGACCGCCGTGGTCGCCGCCCCGGCTCCGACCCCCGACCCGGGCGGCCGGCTGGCGGAGGCGGTCGACGCTTAGGACCCCGGCCCGCCGACCTCGGCCACCAGCAGCCGGAACCCGGCGTCGTAGGAGTCCAGGGTGGCCAGGTGGCGGTGCCGGTCGGCCCACGCCCCCGAGGCGAGGTCCGCCCCCAGCCGGGACATCGCCCGTCCGACCACCTCCGGGTCGACCTGCACGAAGCCCGACATGTGGCTGCGGACCGCCGGGTCGAGGTAGGCCTCGGGCCGGCACCAGTAGGCACCCAGCAGCCCGTCGGTGAACTCCCGGGTCAGCGGGAGGTCGGTGACGGTGGCGTCCAGCGCCTCCACCAGGGGCCGGTAGGGGATCCGCCCGGCGTCGAGCTCCTCGATCTCCGGCACGTACTCGTCGACGATCCAGGTGGTGGCGTGCACCGCCGGGTCGAAGGTGACGATCACCAGGCGGCGGGCCACCCGTCGGAGCTCGGCCAGCCCCGCCCGCCAGTCACTCCAGTGGTGGAGGGTGAGCACCGCCATCCCGACGTCGGCGGCACCGTCGGGGAGGGGAAGGTGCTCGGCCACCGCCCGGACCGCCGGTGCCGCCCCCGAGGGGCGCTGGGCCAGCATGACCGCCGACGGCTCCACCGCCACCACCCATCGGTCGGTCGGCTCGTAGGAGCCGGTGCCCGCCCCGATGTTCACCACCGACCGGGCGTCCCCCAGGGCGGCGGTGATGACCGCCGACCACGTCGGGTCGCTCCGCCGGCCGACGGCGTACCCGACCCCGATCTCGTCGTAGGCGGCCGGGCCCGGCGTGGCTCAACCCTCGCGGGCCGGATTGGTGGGGACCGGCGGCCAGGTGTCCCCGGTGATGGTGGGGAGCAGCTCCCCGGACCCGCCTCCCGACCGCGAGGCGAGCAGCCGGGCGACGGCGGTGGCCACCGCCGCGCCGACGGCCAACCGGAACGACCAACGGAGCACGGTGCGGACCATCGCCCCACTGTAGGTCGCACGCGTCGCCCTCCTCTGCCCCCTGATTGCCTCACCTAGTGGTCGGCAGGTGCCGGAGGGTGCTCATTTCGGGAGATTTCGCCGGAAAGGTTTCCATCTCCAAGGATCGGGAACAGACTGGGTTGGGTCGGGGGGAGGAAACACCCACCGGCCGGTGCCCCAGGGTCATCCAGCGCTCGCCCATCTCCCCTGCCCCTCGCGATGGTCGACGCTGGAGACCCTCGGGACGTTGTCCCGTGGGGTGACCACTCAGGACGTGGTGGGCAGCCAGTCCGGACGCCGGGACTCGTAGGCGCCGATCTCGTCCTCGTACCGCAGGGTGAGCCCGATGTCGTCCCAGCCGTTGAGCAGGCGCTCCCGCGTGAATTCGTCCAGGGGGAAGCTGCCCTCGATGCCGGCGGCCGGGGCGTCGACCGTTCCGGCCGCCACGTCGATGGTCAGCTCGAGGGCCGGGTCGGCGGCGATGGCGTCCAGCAGTTGGCGCCCCACCTCCGGGCTGACCTGCACCGGCACCAGCCCCGCCTTGGTGCAGTTGTTGCGGAAGATGTCGGCGAAGTGGGGGGAGACCACCGCTCGGAACCCGTAGTCCTGCAGGGCCCAGACGGCGTGCTCGCGGGAGGAGCCGGTACCGAAGTTGTTGCCGGCCACCAGGATGCTGGCCCCGGCGAACTCCTCGCGGTTGAGCACGAAGTCGCGGTCGTCCCGCCACTCGGCGAACAGGCCGGCGCCGAAGCCGGTCCGCTCGACCCGCTTCAGCCAGTCCGACGGGATGATCTGGTCGGTGTCCACGTCGGAGCGGTCGAGGGGTACGGCGTGGCCGGTCACCACCCGGACGGGCTCCACTAGGACAGCTCCCCGGGCGAGGCGAAGTGGCCGGCCACCGCGGTGGCGGCGGCCACCTCCGGTGACACCAGGTGGGTCCGTCCGCCGCGGCCCTGGCGACCTTCGAAGTTCCGGTTGGAGGTGGAGGCCGCCCGCTCCCCCTCGGCCAGCTTGTCGGGGTTCATGGCCAGGCACATCGAGCACCCCGGCTGACGCCAGTCGAAGCCGGCGTCGGTGAAGACGACGTCCAGCCCCTCGGACTCCGCCTGGGCCTTCACCCGGTGGGAGCCGGGCACCACCAGGGCGCGCATCCCGCTGCGCACGTGGCGACCCCGGAGGACGTCGGCGGCGGCCCGCAGGTCCTCGATGCGCCCGTTGGTGCACGAGCCGATGAAGACGGTGTCCACCGCCACCTCCCGGAGGGGGGTGCCGGCCACCAGCCCCATGTACTCCAGGGCCCGGGCGGCCGACTCCCGTTCGGCCGGGTCGGTGAAGGAGTCGGGGTCGGGGACCGCGGCGTCGATCCTGGCCACCTGGGCCGGGTTGGTGCCCCAGGTGACGTGGGGGGCCAGCCCCGAGGCGTCCAGGGTGACCTCCTTGTCGAAGGTCGCCCCGGCGTCGGTGGGCAGCGCCCGCCACTCGGCCAGCGCCTCCTCCCAGGCGGCTCCCTTGGGGGCGTGGTCCCGCCCGTCGAGGTAGGCGAAGGTGGTCTCGTCGGGGGCGACCATGCCGGCCTTGGCCCCCGCCTCGATGGACATGTTGCAGACGGTCATCCGCCCCTCCATGGAGAGCGAGCGGATGGCCGAGCCCCGGTACTCGATGATGTGACCGCTACCGCCGCCGGTACCGATCTCCCCGATGACCGCCAGGACCAGGTCCTTGGCCGTGACCCCGTCGGGGGCCACGCCGTCCAGCGTCACCGACATGGTGGCCGGCCGTCGCTGGGGCAGGGTCTGGGTGGCCAGGACATGCTCCACCTCGCTGGTGCCGATGCCGAAGGCCAGGGCGCCGAAGGCCCCGTGGGTGGACGTGTGGCTGTCGCCGCAGACGATGGTCATCCCCGGCTGCGTCAGTCCCTGCTCGGGGCCGATGATGTGGACGATGCCCTGGTTGGCGTCGCCCATCGGGTAGCAGGTGATGCCGTACTCGGCGCAGTTGGCGGCCAGCACCGCCAGCTGCTTGGCCGAGATGGGGTCGGCCACCGGCTTGTCGATGTCGGTGGTGGGCACGTTGTGGTCGGCGGTGGCGATGGTCAGGTCCGGTCGGTGGACGGTCCTCCCGGCCAGCCGGAGGCCGTCGAAGGCCTGGGGGGAGGTGACCTCGTGGACCAGGTGGAGGTCGATGAAGAGGATGTCGGGCTCGTCGCCCTGGCCGAGGTGGACGACGTGGCGGTCCCAGATCTTCTCGGAGAGGGTGCGCGGTGCGGTGGCCATCGGGGTCAGCTCCCTACGTTGACGATCTCGACCCGCAGGGTACCGCCCGGGGCGTCATAGGCGACGGTGTCGCCGGTGGCGTGGCCGAGGAGTGCCGCGCCCAGCGGGGATCCGGGTGACACCACGGTGAGGTCGCCCTGGCGCTCCTCGATGGAGCCCACGAAGAACTGCTGGGTGTCGTCCTCGTCGTCACCCTCGTAGCGGAGGGTGACCACCGAACCCTGGGCCACCGTGCCGTCCGAGGGGCCGCCACCCTCGACGATCACCGCGTCCTTCAGCATGGCCTGGAGCTGGCGGATCCGCGACTCCATCTTCCCCTGGGAGTCCTTGGCGGCGTGGTAGTCGCCGTTCTCCTTCAGGTCGCCCAGCGCCCGGGCCGCCTCGATGGCGTTGGCGATCTCCACCCGGCCGCGGCCGGTGAGGTCCTCGAGCTCGGCCTGGAGCCGGTCGTAGGTGTCCTGCGTGAGCTGGGTGGTGGAGGTGTCGCTCATAGCCCCCCAGGCTAACGGGTGGACGGGGGGTCGCTGCCCGCCCGCACCGGCCGGGGTGGGAGACTCGGCGGCGGACCGACACGAGCAGGGAGACGCGCAGATGGCTGAAGTCCAGGGCAACTGGGACCCGCGGTACGAGGGGGTGGCCGCCACCCTGGCCGGCAGTCTCGAGGCCGGTACCGACGTCGGGGCCTCGGTGGCGGTGACGGTGGGTGGCGAGCCGGTGGTGGACATCTGGGGCGGCTTCGCCGACGAGGCCCGGACCCGCCCCTGGGAGGCGGACACCCTCACCAACGTCTGGTCGACCACCAAGACGATGACCTTCCTCTGCGCCCTGATGCTGGCCGACCGGGGGGAGCTCGACTTCCACGCCCCGGTGGCGCGGTACTGGCCGGAGTTCGCCGCCGGGGGCAAGGCGCAGGTGGAGGTCCGCCACGTGATGGGCCACACCGCCGGCCTGGCGGGCTGGACGGTGCCGCTGGCCAGCGAGGAGCTGGCCGACTGGGAGCTCTGCACCTCCCGCCTGGCCGCTCAGGAGCCGTGGTGGGAGCCGGGCACCGCCTCCGGCTACCACGCGGTGACCCAGGGCTATCTGATCGGGGAGCTGGTCCGGCGGATCACCGGGGCCTCCCTCGGCACCTGGTTCGCCGCCGAGGTGGCCGGTCCGCTCGGCGCCGACTTCCGGATCGGCCTGCCCGAGGCGGACGACGCCCGGGTGTCACCGGTCATCCCCCCGCCGCCCATCGACTTCGGGGCACTCGACGCCTCCGACATGGCCGTCCGGGTCTTCTCCAACCCGCCCATCGACGCCACCCTGGCCCATCAGGAGTGGTGGCGCCGGGCGGAGATCCCGGCGGCCAACGGCCACGGCAACGCCCGGTCGGTGGTCACCGTCCAGTCGATCATCGCCGGACGGGGGGAGGCCCGGGGGACCCGGCTGGTGTCGGAGGCGGGGTGTCGCCCCATCTTCGAGGAGCAGGCAAACGGGACCGACCTGGTGCTGGGCCAGCCGGCCCGGTTCGGCATGGGCTACGGCCTGGGCAACCAGGTGGTGCCGTTGGGCCCGGGGGCCTGCTACTGGGGCGGCTACGGCGGTTCGATCGTGGTGATGGACCAGGACACCGGCCTGACGGTGGCCTACGTCATGAACCGGATGGAGAACGGGGTGACCGGCGACATCCGGGGGGCGTCCATCGTGGCCGCCGCCGTCCAGGGGTTCTTCAACGCCTGACGGGCCCCGCGGTCACCCACTGGCCAGGCCGTAGGCGCCCTGGAACATCAGCCACACCCCGACCACCACCAGCAGGGCGGTGATGGTCCCGTTGCGGTGCCGGTCGAGCCACGACCGCAGGCTGCCCATGCGCTCGGCGGCCCGTTCCGGGGAGCTGAGGGCGAAGCCCTCCATCACCAGGATGGAGGCGGTGCACAACACCCCGAACAGGAGGTAGTCGACCAGCTTGGTCGCCCCGCCGTTGTGGGACTCGGCGATCTTGTACCCCCCGGCGGCCACCAGGCCCCACGGCTGGAGCAGCACTCCCAGCAGGGCGGCGCCCCAGAAGCCGATGTCGTCGACCTTCTTCATCCACCCCGGCTGCCGGGTCGGGCCCAGCTTGGGGTGGTTGTGGTGGCGGATCCCGCCGAGCAGCAGGAGCAGGCCGATCAGCAGGTAGGCGATGGAGGCGGCCACGCCACCGGACGAGGTCGACGAGGAGCTCGACGAGGAGCCGGCCAGACCGACGGTGGCCACCAGGATGGCGACCAGGCTGACCAGCCATCCGAGCAGGTAGCCGAGCCCCTTGCGGGGACCGTTCGGCGTGCTCAGCACCAGAATGAAGCCGATGAGGGGGAGCGGCTCGATGGTGACGATCAGCCCGAGCAGCAGCACCTCACCCGACACGGTCGCCCCCTCCCGCGTTCCCCGCCGCCGGCCCGCTCACCGGACCGGGTCGGCGGTGACGGTGCCGGCGGCGATGGCGTCCACCAGCGCCTGGTGGTCGCGGGCGTTCTGGTCGGCGTAGGCGGCGGCGAAGCCGGCCATCGCCCGGTCGAAGGACGAGCCGTTGCCGAGGTAGGCGGCGATGGCGATGCTGTCGCCGGAGCGGGCGTGGCCCCGGGCCAGCGACCAGGCGCACATCTCGCCGTAGATGCCGAGGCTGTCGGGCGTCATGGCGTCGACGTCGGCCGACGCCTTCCAGTCCCAGAGCTGGCGCATGTAGAAGTCGCGGGTGGCGCCGTCGGCCCCGACGGAGCGGTGCCAGCCCAGCAGCACGTCGCCGGCCGCCTGCACCAGGCGCTGGCCCTCCACCACCCGCTCGCCGTGGTTGGCGAAGGAGCTCGGCCCCAGGGCCGACTCGAGCACCGAGGCGTCCGCCTCCTTGATCTGCAGGAGGAGGGGGTCGCCCTCGTCACGCCCCACGAAGAGCGCCACCCAGCAACGGGTGCCGACGCTCCCCACCCCCACCACCTTCTGGGCCAGATGGGAGTACCGGTAGGTCTCCAGCAGGTGGCGCCGGTCCACCTGCAGGCTGCGGCGGTAGGTCCGGAGGGAGTCCCGGACCACGTCCTCGATGGCCCAGTGGTCGGCGTGGGCGAAGTCCTCCTCCACCGGGACCAGTAGCGGCGGGTCGCTCCGGAAGCGGAGCTCGCCGTCGACCAGGCGGGTGAGCTTGGACGTCGCCTTCAGGCGGTCCCGGGTCTCGGTGCCGGCGGCGAACCGGCTGAAGGTCCTCAATGCCCGGCTGCCCGCCTCCTTCCCCCACCGGGCCACGATGGCCGCCGAGTCGAGCTTGGTGTACCAGAGGTCGAGATTGAGCATGCCGGCGAACTCGCCCATGGCCTGCCGGTACTGGTGGGTGGCCCGCCCGAGCACCCCGGCCCGCTGGGCGCCGGAGAACCCCCGGGACCGGGCGGCCACCTCGATACTGGTCACCAGCCGTTTGACGTCCCACTCGAACGGCCCGGGGAGGGTCTCGTCGAAGTCGTTGACGTCGAAGACCAGGTCCCGTTCCGGTGAGGCGAACCCGCCGAAGTTGGCCAGGTGGGCATCGCCGGAGAGCTGGACGGTCAGACCGGTGCGCCGGGCGGGGGCGAGGTCGGCGGCCATGATCGCCGCCGCCCCGCGGAGGAAGGCGAACGGGCCGGCGGCCATCCGCCCGTAGCGGATGGGGATCAGGGACGGCTCACGGCCCCGCGACTGCTGCTCGAGGACGGCCAGGGGGTCCCGACCGGCCGGCGGGGTCCACTCCCCGTGGCTGGAGCGCTGGGCGGCGGCGCGGGCCCGACGGCCCACGGCCGCCCGATCCTCGGGGGTCAGGTACGCGGCGGCCTTGTCGGTGGCGGCGCTCATGGGGGACCCGTCCGCTCCACCCTCGTGGCCATCGCCGCCGATCCCTTCCGCCGGTCACCGGGTGGTGCGGCGTCGGTGCCATGGTAGGCCCGACGTCCCCGGCGGGTCGGACGAACCCTCGCCCGGATCCGGTGGGGCCACCGACGGGGTCGCCCCGGCGGCACTGTCGTAAGGTTCGGTCCGAGCACCCCGGCCAGCGGCCGGACCGCCCGGTCGCAGCGTCCGTGGCGGATGGAAGTGCGAGGCGACGAGAGGACGGCCATGCCACTGCACGAGCGGGACCACATCCGGGACCACATCAACGACTCCCTGTTCGCCTCCAAGGGGCTCCGCACCGAGCTGCCCAAGTACCGGTTCCCGACCCTGGAGACCATCCCGGAGATCGCCGCCCTGGCCATCGAGGACGAGCTGCTGCTCGACGGGAACTCCCGCCAGAACCTGGCCACCTTCTGCCAGACCTGGGAGGAGCCCCAGGTCCACCACCTGATGGACCTGGCCATGAACAAGAACCTGATGGACAAGGACGAGTACCCCCAGTCGGCGGAGATCGAACGCCGTTGCGTGCACATGCTGGCGGATCTGTGGAACGCCCCCGACTCGGTCAACACCATCGGCGCCTCGGCCATCGGCTCCTCCGAGGCGTGCATGCTGGCCGGCATGGCGGCCAAGTGGCGGTGGCGGGCCAAGCGCCGGGCGGCGGGGCTGCCCACCGACAAGCCCAACATGGTGTGCGGCCCGGTCCAGGTGGTGTGGCACAAGTTCGCCCGCTACTGGGAGGTGGAGATGCGGGAGATCCCCATGTCGCCGGGCAACTACTGCATGGACGTCGAGCAGATGCTCGAGCGGGTCGACGAGAACACCATCCTGGTGATGCCGACCTTCGGCGTCACCTACACCGGCGCCTACGAGCCGGTGCTCGAGCTGGCCAACGCCCTCGACAAGCTGCACGAGGAGACCGGCCTGGACATCGACATGCACGTCGACGGGGCCAGCGGTGCCTTCCTCGCCCCCTTCGTGGCCCCCGAGGTCCAGTTCGACTTCCGGATCCCCCGGGTCAAGTCGATCAGCACCTCCGGTCACAAGTTCGGCCTCGCCCCCCTGGGGGTCGGCTGGGTGATCTGGCGGGACAAGGAGGAGCTGCCCGAGGAGCTGATCTTCCACGTGACCTACCTGGGCGGCGACATGCCCGACTTCCAGATCAACTTCTCCCGGCCGGCCGGGCAGATCATCGCCCAGTACTACGACTTCATCCGCCTGGGGAAGGAGGGGTACGCCCGGATCCACGAGGCGTGCTACTCCACCGGGGCCTACCTGGCCGCCGAGATCCCCAAGCTCGGCCCCTTCGAGCTGCTCTGCGAGAGCACCCCGGCGACCGGGATCCCCGCCGTCACCTGGCGGATGAAGGAGGGGGCCGATCCCGGCTACACCCTCTACGACCTCGCCGACCGGCTCCGGGTCCGGGGGTGGCAGGTCCCGGCCTACCCGCTGACCGGCACCGTCTCCGACGTGGTGGTCCAGCGGATCCTGGTGCGCCAGGGGCTCGACTACGACCTGGCCTGCCTGTTGCTGGCCGACTTCAAGGCGTCGGTCGAGCACTTCGACAGGCACCCGGTGAGCGTGACCATGTCGCCCGAGGAGGCCGGGAGCTTCAACCACCTGTAGGTCCAACCGGAGGTCGGCGTCGACGGTGGTCGCCGGGGGCCGGACCATCAGCGCGACCCTTCTCAACGCCGCCTATGCTTCGTCTTTGCACGTGCCCGGTCCGATCGGCGGTCGGGACCGTGCGGGGACCGGCCGTCACGGGCGGACCGTCTGCCTCCCGGGGACTCTGACCCCGGGGATCTACCAAACAACGCAAAGGGGTTCACCGAATGTTCGCTTCCTCCTACCCGCTGCTCGACTTCTTCTGGATCATGTTGGAGTTCTTCCTGTTCTTCATCTGGATCTGGCTGTTGATCATGGTGTTCGGGGACATCTTCCGGAGCCACGACATGGGCGGCTTCGCCAAGGCCATCTGGGTGATCGCCATCATCATCCTCCCGTTCCTCGGGGTGTTCATCTACCTGATCGCCCGGGGCTCGAGCATGCACGAGCGTCAGTTCCAGGCGGCCCAGGAGCAGCAGAAGGCGTTCGACGCCTACGTGAAGGAAGCCGCCGGGAACGCCGGAGGCTCCACCACCGACGAGCTGGCCAAGCTGGCCGACCTCAAGGCCAAGGGCGTGCTGACCGACGCTGAGTTCGAGGCCCAGAAGGCGAAGATCCTGAGCTGAGCCTCCGAGGCGCGGCGCGGAGCGGCGGCGCCGTCCCGGCCGTGAGCAGCAGTGGACACGGGCCGCCACCGGGGAGCTCCCCGGTGGTGGCCCGCTGTCGTTCCCGGGCCGGTGGCCGGTCCACCGGATGGTTGGATGCCGGCCGGGGTGGTTGGATAGCGGGCAATGACCGCCACCGGGACCGGAGGGGACAAGCGACCACGGTCGTTCGAGGCTCAGCTCGAGGACCAGGCCTCCACCCCCTTTCCCTGGAAGGCGGTGGTCAAGCGGTCCATCGTGGTGGCGGTGGCCGGGGTGGCGTTCTACCTGGTCCTCCCCAGCCTGGTCGACGTGTTCCACTCGTGGCCCCGGCTCCGCACCCTCAACCCCATCTGGCTGGTGGTCGCCCTGGCGGCCGAGGTGGCCCACTTCGGCTGCACCTTCGCCCTCCAGCGCATCGCCCTCCGGACCAAGGCGTGGTTTCCGGTGGTCACCGCCCAGCTGGCCGGCAACTCCATCAGCCTGATCGTCCCGGGCGGGGCGGCGGCCGGGGCCGCCGTCCAGTTCCGGATGCTGGCGGTGAGCGGCATGGATCCCACCGACGCGGTGGGGGGCCTCACCGCCTTCTCGCTGCTCGGCATCGCCGGGCTGCTGGCCCTGCCGGTGCTGGTGCTTCCCATCGTCCTCTTCGGCTCGCCGGTCGCCTCCGGCCTTTATGTGGCGGCCATCATCGGAGCGGTGGCGTTCGTGCTGTTCGCCGGCTTCGGAGCGGTGGTGACCGCCATCGACGCCCCGCTGCGGGTCCTCGGCCATGCCATCCAGTCGGTCCGCAACCGGCTGTTCCGCAAGCGTCCGCCGATGACCGGGCTGGCGGACCGTCTCCTCGAGCAGCGCAACCTGATCCGCACCGTGCTCGGCCAGCGGTGGTGGCAGGCCACCCTGCTGTCGGCCGGCCGTCTCGGCCTCGACTTCCTCTGCCTCTACGGGTGCGTGCGGGCGGTGGGCACCCACCCCCGCCCGTCGCTGGTCCTGCTGGCCTACGCGGTGGCCGGGGTCATCGGGCTGGTTCCCATCACCCCTGGCGGCCTGGGGATCGTGGAGGCCAGTCTCTCCGGCCTCCTGGTCCTGGCCGGGCTGAGCGCCGGTGAGGCGGTGCTGGCCACCCTGGCCTACCGGCTGGCCTCCTACTGGATCCCGCTGATGGTCGGTCCCTTCGCCTACCTGTGGTTCAAGCGGCGCTACCGCCAGACCAAACCGCCGGGGACGGTCAGCCCCCAGCCCACGCCGGCCTGAGGGGCGCCCGGTCCGCTCACGACAGGTCGACGGCCCCGTCGGCCCGGAGGGTGCCGAGGCGGCCGCAGCACTCCTCGGTGACCAGCACCTCGAGGTGGCCCGGATCGCTGACGTTGGCCCAGGCCCGACGCCCGTCGGGGGTGCGGCAGGCCAGCACCGCCCGCCCCGGCGCGCCGTCCCGGCCGTAGGACACCGAGTAGGTCTCCACCGTCACCTCACCCCGGGCGTCGGCGTCGGGGGCGCACTGGGGGAGGGCGGCCACCGCCCCCTGGGGATCGCCCCAGCGGAAGCCCGCCGCCTCCGACACCTGGGTGCGGACCGGCACCGTTCCGGCCGGGGCCCCGGCCCCCGGGGAGGTGCCGTAGAGGCCGAGGCTGTGCTCGGTGACGTACCAGCCGAGACCGGTGACCAGGCCCAGCGAGCCCGGGTCGGCCCGGAGCCGGGCGACCAGGGCGGCCACGGCGTGGGTGCCGTAGTTGTTGCCCGGTCCACCGGCGAAGGTCAGCCCACCGGTCACCGTCAGGGGTCGGGCCGGGTCGTCGTCGGCCACGCCCAGCTCGGCGGCCGCCAGCTCCACCGCCGAGGGGAAGCAGGAGTAGAGGTCGAGGTGCGCCACCTCGTCGATGTCGGTCCCGGCCAGGCCCAGGGCGGTGTCCCCGGCCAGCCGGATGGCGGGGGACGAGTGGAAGTCCGCCCGGTGGGAGAGGAACCAGTGGTCGTCGGCGTCGGCCCCGGCCAGGGGGAAGACCCACCGGTCGCGGGGGACCCCGGCCAGCTCGGCGGCCTCCGCCGAGCAGAGCAGGAGGGCGGCGCCCTGGTCCACCTGCAGGTTGGCCGTCATCAGCTTGGTGTACGGGTAGGAGACCATCCGGTTGGACTCGCCGGGGGTGGCGATCTCCTCGGCGGTCCGGGCGCCCTGCAGCCAGGCGTAGGGGTTGGTGGCCGCCACCTCGGAGCTGCGTGCCCAGAGCCGGGCGATGCGCCGCCGGTGGTCGTCGAGCCCCCGGCCGGCCTCGGCCCGGAGGGCGTTCTCGAAGAGGGGGTACACATTGACGGGGAGGTCGAGGCCCCGTTCCTCCTCGGCGTCGGTGGTCCCGCCCTGGGGGTTGCCGAAGGTGGTCGGCGGCTCCACCTCCGCTCCCTGCACCGTCCAGGGGAGGACCGGACGGTCCGGGTGGCGCTGGGCGGCGGTCCGGGTGGCACCGCAGTCGGCACCGGCGATGACCACCACGTCGACCTCGCCCCGCCCGATGTCCAGGGCGGTCCGGTTGACCATCCGCTGCACGTTGTTGCCGCCCGTGGTGCTGAGCAGCGTCTGGCGGGGGGTGAGGCCCATCTCCTCGGCCACCAGCCGACCGGGGTCGACGTACTCCCAGCTCAACGGCTTCAGAATCCGGAGCGAGCCGGTCCGCTCCAGCAGGTGCCGGCCGACCGGCCCGGTGCCGCCCCGGTCGGCCCCGGTGGTGTCGTCGGCGGCGGCCCGGATCGCCCGGACCATGAGCTCCACCGGCTCGGGCCGCCGGGTGAGGTCGGCCCGGTCCGGACCCGGGCGGTTGGTGACCTGCCCGACGCCCACCAGGACCGGCGTCCGAGGGTCGATCGTCATGGGACTCGACAGCGTACCGTGGCGACGCCGGGGCCGATGGCGCCTCAGTACACTCGGGGCATGCGCATCGCCGTCGGCTCCGACCACGCCGGCTTCGACCTGAAGGAGGCGGTGGCGAAGCACCTGGCCGACGCCGGTCACGTGGTGGTGGACCTGGGCACCGGCTCACCCGACGTCTCGGTGGACTACCCGGTGTTCGGCCTGGCGGTGGGACGGGCGGTGGCCGCCGGCGACGTCGACCGGGGGGTCTGCGTCTGCGGCACCGGTATCGGCATCGGCATCGCCGCCAACAAGGTGGAGGGGGTCCGGGCGGCCCTGGTCCACGACACCACCACCGCCAGCCTGGCCCGGCGGCACAACGATGCCAACGTGGTGTGCCTGGGCGGTCGTACCCTGGGGGTGGCGGAGGCCATGGACGCCGTCGACACCTTCTTCACCACCGCCTACGAGGGCGGCCGGCACCAGCGCCGGATCGACGAGATCTCCACCTATGAGCGCTCCGGCGCGGCGCCGGTCGCCGACGTCGGCGGACCCGAAAGGCAAGCACCCACCCCATGACCCCCCCCACGGCCGCATCGCCCTTCGACGCCTGGCTGTCCGACGATCCGGAGGTGGCCCGGCTCCTCCGCGACGAGGCGGAGCGGCAGTCCACCACGCTGCAGCTGATCGCCTCGGAGAACTTCACCTCCCCGGCCGTCCTGGCCGCCTCGGGATCGGTGCTGACCAACAAGTACGCCGAGGGCTACCCGGGGCGTCGCTACTACGGCGGCAACCAGGTGATCGACGAGGTGGAGGACCTGGCCCGTCGCCGGGCCACCGACCTGTTCGGCGCCGACCACGCCAACGTCCAGCCCCACGCCGGGGCCAATGCCAACCTGGCCGTCTACCAGGCGCTGCTGCAGCCCGGGGACACCATCCTGGCCATGCGCCTCGACCACGGCGGGCACCTCACCCACGGCTCGCCGGCCAGCATCACCTCCAAGGTGTGGCGGTTCGTCTCCTACGGGGTCTCGGCCGCCACCGGCGACCCCGAGAAGCCGGGGGAGACCATCGACTTCGACCAGGTGGCCGATGTCGCCCGCCGCGAGCGCCCCAAGCTGATCGTGGCCGGGTCGACGGCCTACTCGCGCATCATCGACCCGCTCCCGTTCCGGGAGATCGCCGATTCGGTGGGCGCCCTGTTCATGTTCGACGCCGCCCACCCGGCCGGGCTGATCGCCGGCGGCGCCCACCCCTCCCCGGTGGGGGTGGCCGACGTGGTGACGTTCACCACCCACAAGACCCTGCGGGGACCCCGGGGTGGGGCCATCCTCACCACCGCCGAGCACGCCAAGGCCATCGACAGTGCCGTCTTCCCCGGCCTGCAGGGCGGCCCGCTCGAGCACGTCATCGCCGCCAAGGCGGTGGCCTTCGCCGAGGCCGCCCGGCCGGAGTTCCGTGCCTACGCCGCCCAGGTGGTGACCAACGCCGCCGCCCTGGGGGCGTCGCTGGCCGAGCAGGGGTTCCGGCTGGTGTCGGGCGGCACCGAGAACCACCAGGTCCTGCTCGACCTCGGCACCTTCGACGCCGAGCTCACCGGCAAGGAGGCCCAGGAGACCCTGGACCGGGCCGGCATCACCTGCAACCGCAACACCATCCCCGACGACCCCCGCTCGCCGTTCGTCACCTCCGGCCTCCGGCTGGGTTCGGCGGCGCAGACCACCGCCGGGATGGGGACGGGGGAGATGGCGCTGATCGGTCAGCTGATGGGCCGGACCCTCCGGAACCGCCAGGACGAGGCGGAGCTGGCCGCCGTCCGCGCCGAGGTGCGGGAGCTGTGCGCCGGCTTCCCGCCGTACCCGACCCTGGGCGGAGTGTGACGGAGCGGGCGCTGGGCGGGGCATGACCGCCGGCGTACCGCTCAACTGGTACGGCGTCATCCTGATCGTGGCGGCGCTGGCGTCGTGGGTGCTCACCTTCCCGGTGCGCCGGATCGCCGGCCGGGTCGGGTACGTGGCCCAGCCCGACGAGCGGAAGGTGCACCAGCGGGTCACCCCCCAGGCCGGCGGGGTGGCGATGTTCGTCGCCTTCCTGCTGGCGTTGTCGGTGGCCGCCTCCATCCCCGCCCTCAGCTCCCTGTTCCAGGGCTCCTCCCAGCCCCTCGGGCTGGTGCTGGGGGCGGCCGCCATCTTCGTGGTCGGGGTCATCGACGACATCCGGGACATGTCCGCCCCGGCCAAGATGGCCGGCCAGGTGCTGGCGGCCATGATCCTCTACTTCCTGGGGGTCACGTTCATCCAGTTCAAGGTGCCGCTGGCCGGCTTCGTGGTCCCCGGTGCCGACTACACGCCGCTGCTGACCGCCATCTGGGTGATCGGCATCACCAACGCGGTGAACCTCATCGACGGCCTCGACGGCCTGGCCGCCGGGGTGGTGGCCATCGCCTCGGCCGCCCTGGCCGTCTACGGCCTCCACCTCCAGCACCTGGGCAACCTCACCTCCGACAACATCGGGCCGCTGGTGGCGGTGATCACCTGCGGCATCTGCCTGGGGTTCCTGCCCCACAACTTCCACCCGGCCCGGATCTTCATGGGCGACGGCGGGGCACTCCTGCTGGGCCTCCTGATGGCCGCCTCCACCATGCTGATCGGGGGCCGGGCGGCCGGAACCGTCCAGACCGGCACCGCCGCCCAGAGTGGTGAGACCTACTTCTTCTTCGCCCCGCTGTTCATCCCCTTCTTCATCCTCGGGGTACCCCTCTTCGACATGGCCTTCGCCTTCGTCCGGCGGACGGCCAACCGGACCGGCTTCTCCACCCCGGACAAGAACCACCTCCACCACCGCCTGCTCCGGCTGGGGCACGGCCACCGGCGGAGCGTCCTGATCCTGTGGGCCTGGACGATGCTGCTGTCCGGGTTCGTCCTCTTCCCCCTCTACGTCTCCAGCGTGAACGCGGTGATCCCCTTCGGGGTGCTGGCCCTCGGGGTGGTCCTCTTCACGCTGTTCCACCCGGGTCTGCGGCGCCGCTCGGCCATGGAGCACGACGAGGAGCCGCTACCGCTCGAGGAGCCCTCCGAAGAGCCCCCCGAGGCGCCCCCCGGGCATCCCCCGGCGGTGGCCGATGCCACCGACCCGGCGGGAGCGGCGGACCCCGGCGCCCTCGGAACCCCGGCCGTCACCCTCCCCGGAGGCGGGATCGGCGGCACCCGGTTCGGGTCGACCCGGGTCGGAACAACCGCTGACCAGGGTCTCGAGCATGGGGCGCCGACCACGCCGGCCGGACTCCGAGGACCTGGGAATGAACTGTGAACGGAAGGTTTCCTACGTTTTGCCCGGACCCTCCGCCAGGTGCGATGATGACGCACGTGAATTGCAGGGCTTTCGCCTCCGCCGGGGCCACCCCACGCTCGCCGGAACCGCCCGGTCGGTGCGAATCGCTTCCTCGGTGAATTCGGGACATATCCGTGACGTACTTCCTTCCTACATCTACTGACGCGAGCCGTCCCTGCCATGACGGAAGACACCCCTCTCTCCGGACCGGACCCGGAGTCCCCGCCCCCGTCGGGCGGCGCCTCGGTGGCCATGGAGTTCCTCTCGTTGGGGCTGGGCAGCGCCCTGTGCCTGGCGGTGGGGGCCGGCATCGGTCTGGCCGTCGACGCCGCGGCCGGGACCAGTCCGGTGTTCACGCTGGTCGGGTTGGGCTTCGGGGTGGTAGCCGGCGTCCTGTACACAGTGGCCAAGGTGCGCCGGAACCTGTAGCCACGCCGGCAGCGGCGACCCCGGCCGGCGGGCGGAGGTAGGCCCGTGTTCGCACACTTCACCCTCCCCAACATCCACGACGTCTCCCGTCGGACGGTGTCGGCCGCCCTCATCGTGGGGATCGCCCTGCTGGTGGGCTGCGTCTCCTTCGGGGTCGCCCTCATCGGCCTGGGTGCCTGCATCGGCGTGGCCCTGGGCGTGTTCAACTTCCGGATGACCGGCAACTCGGTGGCCCGGGCGGCGGCCAGCGAGGACGAGAACAAGAAGCGCCCCCTGGCCCTCAACACCCTGGGCCGGCTGGGGATCATCACCGTGGTCACCCTCGGCCTCCTGCTGGTCTCCCACCAGCTCGGGCTGGGCATCCTGATCGGCCTGGCCGTGTTCCAGGTCCTGCTGCTGGTCAACGTGGCCCGCTCCATGGCCCACGCCGGCCCGATGACCTCGGTGGACGACACCATCAACGCCAACGTCATCGAGGAGCACACCGCCTACCGGTCGCACCCGCTGGGCGTCGAGGCCAACGACGACACACCCGGAGGTGCGTGAGTCCATGCTGTCGGGGATCCATCTGCTGAGCGCGCCGCTGGTCGCCTCCACCATCTCGGTGGGGGATCACCCCACGGTGAAGCTCGGACCCCTCACCATCGACATCGACACCGTGTGGGCGACGCTGATCGCCGGCATGGTGGTGATCCTGCTGGGCCTGATCATGGTCAGCAAGACCCGCAAGGCCGGCAACGGCGTGCCCGGGAAGTTCCAGCTCTGCTGGGAGATGCTGGTGGGCGCCGTCCAGAAGCAGGTCGACGACTCCATCGGGCCCCGCGGCGCCAAGGTGGTGCCCCTGGCGCTGACCCTGTTCATCTTCATCTTCACCTGCAACCTGTTCGAGGTCGTCGCCATCGGGTCCCGCTTCGAGGTGCTCCCCGCCCCCACCAGCGACATCAACCTGCCGCTGGCCATGGCCCTCTACGTCATCGTGCTGGTGCACACGGCGGCCATCCGGAACCGGGGGGTGGGCGGCTACTTCAAGCACTACGTGACCCGCCCGTTCGAGGCCAAGGTGCTCTACCCGGCCAACGTCTTCATGAACGTGATCGACGAGCTGGTCAAGCCCCTCACCCTCACCCTCCGTCTCTTCGGCAACCTGCTGGCCGGCGGCCTGATGCTGTCGCTGCTGGCCGCCCTGGTGATCTGGAAGCTGGGCCCGGTCCCCATCGGGGGCCTCCTCACCGTGCCGCTGACGGTGATCTGGAAGCTCTTCGACATGGCCATCGGTGCCATCCAGGCCTTCATCTTCGCCCTCCTCACCATCCTCTACTTCGACACCGCCATGGCCCCGGAAGACGCCCACTAGGGCGTCGGGGCCACGACGGACCTACCACTCATCAGCAATCCCACAAAGGAGAATCAGTAATGGCAGACACCTCGATGGCCGACGCAGTGAAGATCGCCGGCGCCATGGTCGGCGGCGGCCTGGCCCTGGGTGGCGGCGCCGTCGGCGCCGCCATCGGTGACGGCCTGGCCGGGAACGCCACCATCAGCGGGGTGGCCCGCCAGCCCGAGGCCCAGGGACGCCTGACCACCATCATGTTCCTGACCGTGGGCCTCTGCGAGGCCGCCTACTTCATCAACCTGGCCTTCACCGCGCTCTTCATCTTCTCGCTCGGCAAGTAGCCCGAGCGGCCGGATGACCGGCCGGTGAGCGCTCCGCCCGCTGGAGCCTCCCCGGTCGACGCCGGCAGTCCCGTCCGTATGTCAACGCAAGGATGACGGCAATGCCCATCGAAGCCAGCAGCAACTTCCTGGTCCCCAACGGGACGTTCATCGTCGTGCTCATCGCCTTCATCATCGTGTTGGGCGTGATCGCCAGGTACGTGCTGCCCCCGCTGAACAAGGTGCTGACCGACCGGCAGGAGCAGATCCGGGGGGAGCTGGCCGCCGCCGACAAGGCCAAGGCCGACGCCGAGGAGGCCGACGTGGAGCGCCGCGCCACCCTCGACGAGGCCCGCCAGCACGCCCGCGAGATCGTGGCCCAGGCCAACGCCACGGCCGACCAGATCGTCACCAGCAAGCAGGTCCAGGCCCAGGCCGAGTACGACCGCATCGTGCAGGCCGCCGACGCCGAGGTGGCCATCGCCCGCCAGGCCGCCGTGGAGGAGGTCACCGCCAAGGTCGGCGAGATCGTCCTGTCGGCCGCCGAGCGGGTCATCGGCCGGGAGATCCAGTCCCGGGACCACCAGGACCTCATCGACGAGGCCATCGCCGCCGTCCGGGCCGAGACGGCCACCGGCGCCGCCGCCGGGGGCGCCCGGTGAACCCAGCCCTCCAGGGCTACCTGGCCGCCATGGAGGAGTCGCTGGCGGCCGAAGGCACCCTGGCCGAGGCCGGCCGCGAGCTGCGGGCGGTGGTCGGCCTGGTCGAGGGCTCCAACGAGCTGCTGCTCGCCCTGGTCGACGGATCGGTGCCGGCCACCGCCCGCCGGGCGGTGCTCGACCACCTGCTCGAGGGGCGGGTGCGGACCGAGGTCCGCTCCCTGATCCATCAGGCCGTCTCCGTGGAGCCGGCGGGCGACGTGGTGGCCACCTTCCACCACCTGGCCTCGCGGATGGAGGTGTTGGCCGTCCGGGGCGTCGACCCGGCCACCGACTCCGGCCACGACGAGCTGCTGGGCCGACTGGGCTCCCGCAACCGGGTGCTGGGCTACGCCGCGGCCGTCTACGAGTCGTTGACCGTCGCCCAGCTCGAGGAGATCGAGGACCAGCTGTTCCGGTTCGCCCGGACCGTCGAATCGAACCGGGGGCTCCGGGGGGCCCTGGGCGACCGGGACCTGCCGGTGTCGGTCCGCCAGTCGGTGGTCGCCGACCTCCTGACCCGGGCGCTGCCCGCCACCGCCCGGGTGGTGGCCTACGCCGTGCGGGCCGGACGGGCCCGCGACATCGTGTCGACCCTCGACGCCCTGGTGGAGGACGCCGCCCGCACCCGTGGGTGGCGCGTGGCCCGGGTCAGCGCCGCCGACCAGGTCGGGGACGACCAGCGCCGGACGCTGAGCCAGGCGCTCGAGCAGCTGACCGGCCACCCGGTCGACCTGCGGGTGACCCTCGAACCCCTGCTGCTGGGTGGCGTGGTGGTGCAGATCGGGGACCTGCTCATCGACGGGAGCACCCGTCACCGTCTCGACCAGCTCCGGGAGCAAGTCCACGCCTCCGAGGAGGCCTACCGAGTCCCTGGATCTTCAGAAGGAAGGAACACCACCGATGGCTGAGTTGACCATCAATGCCGACGAGATCACCGCTGCCCTCAAGCAGTACGTCGACGACTACACCCCCGAGGTGGGGACCGAGCAGGTCGGACGCATCGTGGAGGTGGGTGACGGGATCGCCCGGGTCACCGGCCTGCCCGGCGCCGCCGTCAACGAGATCCTGGAGTTCGCCGACGGCACCGAGGGGCTGGCCCTCAACCTCGACGAGGAGACCATCGGCGCGGTGATCCTGGGTGACGACACCGGCCTCGAGGAGGAGCAGCTGGTCAAGGCCACCGGACGGATCCTCTCCGTCCGGGTGGGCGACGCCCTGCTCGGCCGGGTGGTGAACGCCCTCGGCGAGCCGGTGGACGGCAAGGGCCCGGTGGCCACCGACGAGACCCGCCGCCTGGAGGTCCAGGCCCCCGGCATCGTCCGCCGCCAGCCGGTCAGCGAGCCCCTGCAGACCGGGATCAAGGCCATCGACGCCATGACCCCCATCGGCCGCGGCCAGCGGGAGCTGATCATCGGCGACCGCAAGACCGGCAAGACCACCGTGGCCGTCGACACCATCCTCAACCAGAAGGGCCTGGGGGTGAAGTGCATCTACGTCGCCATCGGGCAGAAGGAGTCGTCGGTGGCCCAGACCGTCGCCACCTTCGAGCGCTACGGCGCCCTGGAGTACACCGTGGTGGTTCTGGCCGGAGCGGCCGACCCCGCCCCCTTCAAGTACCTGGCCCCCTACGCCGGATGCGCCATGGGCCAGCACTGGATGGAGAACGGCGAGCACGCCCTCATCGTCTACGACGACCTCTCCAAGCAGGCCGAGGCCTACCGGCAGATGTCGCTGCTGCTGCGCCGCCCGCCGGGGCGCGAGGCGTACCCGGGCGACGTGTTCTACCTCCACAGCCGCCTGCTGGAGCGCTCGGCCAAGCTCTCCGACGAGGCCGGTGGCGGCTCCTTCACCGCCCTGCCCATCATCGAGACCAAGGCCGGCGACGTCTCCGCCTACATCCCGACCAACGTGATCTCCATCACCGACGGCCAGGTGTTCCTCGAGAGCGAGCTCTTCTACGCCGGCGTCCGTCCCGCCATCAACGTGGGGATCTCGGTCAGCCGGGTGGGGAGTGCCGCCCAGATCAAGGCCATGAAGTCGGTGGCCGGCACCCTGAAGCTCGACCTGGCCCAGTTCCGGGAGCTGGAGGCGTTCGCCACCTTCGGGTCGGAGCTCGACAAGGTCTCCCAGGCCCAGCTCGACCGCGGCTACCGCCTCACCGAGCTGCTAAAGCAGGGCCTCAACCAGCCGGTCCCGGTGGAGGAGCAGGTCCTGGTGATCTTCGCCGGGTCGGAGGGGTACGTCGACGACGTTCCGGTCTCCGAGGTCCAGCGGTACGAGTCGGAGCTGCGGGCCTACTTCCGGGCCAACCACGCCGACCTGATGGACGGGATCAAGTCGTCGGGCAAGCTCCCCGAGGGGGACGCCCTGGCCAAGGCCGTCCAGTCGTTCACCGACTCCTTCGACGCCACGGGGAGCGACTGACCGGTGGCGGGTGGCCAGGAGCGCATCCTCCGTCGACGGATCAAGAGCATCCAGTCGACCAAGAAGATCACCAAGGCGATGGAGCTGATCGCCGCCTCCCAGATCGTGCGCGCCCAGGGTCGGATCGCCGCCGCCCGCCCCTACCGCCAGGGGATGGCCCGCATCGTCCTGGAGACGGCGCTGGGTGACCCCGACGCCGCCGGCCGGCTGCTCGGCACCCCCGACGAGGTGCGCAACGTCGCCGTCCTGGCGGTGGTGGCGGACCGGGGCCTGTGCGGGGGCTACAACACCATGGTGTTCCGGGCCACCGAGCGCCTGCTGGCCGGCTACGTGGCCGACGGCGCCACCCCCCGGCTGTTCACGGCGGGCAAGAAGGCGGTGGGCTACTTCCGGTTCCGGGGCCAGGAGGTCGAGCGGTCGTTCACCGGGATGAGCGAGCGACCCACCTTCAGTGACGCCCGGGAGGTGGCCGCCGCCGTCCTCACCCCCTTCGTCCTCGGCGAGGTCGACCAGGTGATGATCGTGTCCACCCGCTTCCTCTCCGCCGGGTCCCAGAAGGTCGAGGTCCGCCAGCTGCTGCCGCTGGTCGACCCCCGCGACCCGCCCCGCCAGGACAAGGACCTGGAACGGGCCGAGCGGGACGCCGCCACCGAGCCCCCCGAACGCCGGGGCTACACCGAGTTCGAGCCCGACGCCGCCATCCTCCTCCAGACGCTCGCCCCCCGGGCGGCGGAGACCGAGATCTTCAACGCCCTGCTCGAGGCCTCGGCCTCCGAGCTCACCTCGCGGCAGCGGGCCATGGCCGCCGCCACCGACAATGCCGGCGAGCTCATCAAGAAGTACTCCCGGATCATGAACCGGGCCCGGCAGGACACCATCACCACCGAGATCATGGAGATCGTGGGCGGGGCCGAGGCGCTCCGGGCCGGGGTCGACGACGACCAGGGCGGCCTCATCATCGAGACGAGGGTCTGAGCCGTGCCCATCTCCACCCCCTCCGACCGCGCCGACGCGGCATCCGACCACTCCGTACCTGACGACCCCAAGGGAGCCTCACGCCCATGACCACCACCGCACCCCAGCCCACCCAGACCGAGACACTGCCCACCGGGCGCGTGGTGGCCATCGCCGGCCCGGTGATCGACGTCGAGTTCCCCCCGCACGCCCTGCCGGAGATCAACGGCGCCGTCGAGGTGAGTGCCACCCTCGAGGGCGTCGAGGAGGTCATCGTGGCCGAGGTGGCCCAGCAGATCGGCGACGGCCGGGTCCGCTGCATCTGCCTGAAGGCGACCGACGGCCTCACCCGGGGCGCCGAGGTGCGCAACCTGGGGCGCGGGCTGCAGGTGCCGGTGGGCGACGCCGTCCTCGGCCACGTCTTCAACGTGCTGGGCGAGCCCCTCGACACCGACAGCATCGGTGAGGTCGAGGACCGCTGGGAGATCCACCGTCCCGCCCCCGACTTCGACACCCTGGAGCCGCGGGCCGTCATGTTCGAGACCGGCATCAAGGTCATCGACCTCCTCGAGCCCTACGTCCAGGGTGGCAAGATCGGCCTGTTCGGCGGCGCCGGCGTGGGCAAGACGGTGCTGATCCAGGAGATGATCAACCGGGTGGCCACCAACCACGGCGGCGTGTCGGTCTTCGCCGGCGTGGGCGAGCGGACCCGGGAGGGCACCGACCTCTGGATCGAGATGCAGGAGTCCGGGGTCATCGAGAAGGCCGCCCTGGTCTACGGCCAGATGGACGAGCCCCCCGGCGTCCGGCTCCGGGTGGCCCTGGCCGCCCTGACCATGGCCGAGTACTTCCGGGACGTGAAGAACCAGGACGTGTTGCTGTTCGTGGACAACATCTTCCGGTTCGTCCAGGCCGGCTCCGAGGTGTCCACCCTGCTGGGCCGGATGCCCTCGGCGGTGGGCTACCAGCCGACCCTGGCCGACGAGATGGGCCAGCTCCAGGAGCGGATCACCTCCACCCGGGGACGCTCGATCACCTCCCTGCAGGCGGTCTACGTGCCGGCCGACGACTACACCGACCCGGCGCCGTTCACCACCTTCACCCACCTCGACGCCACCACCGAGCTCTCCCGGGACATCGCCTCGCTGGGCATCTACCCGGCGGTGGACCCGCTGTCGTCCACCTCCAACATCCTCGCCCCCGAGGTGGTGGGGGAGCGCCACTACAACGTGGCCCGACGGGTCCAGGGCGTGCTCCAGCGGTACAAGGAGCTCCAGGACATCATCGCCATCCTCGGACTCGACGAGCTGTCGGAGGAGGACCGGGTGACGGTGACCCGGGCCCGGAAGATCCAGCGGTTCCTCTCCCAGCCGTTCAACGTCGGGGAGGTGTTCACCGGCCTGAAGGGTGTCACCGTCCCGGTGGAGGAGACGGTGGAGTCGTTCGAGGCCCTGGTCAACGGCGAGCTCGACGAGATCCCCGAGCAGGCGTTCCTCAACGTCGGCGGGGCCGAGTCGGTGTTGGCCAAGGCCCACGCCCTCGAGAACGACTGAGCGGGGCTTCCACCCATGGCCGACGACTCCCTCTTCGCTATCCGGCTGGTCACCCCCGAGCGGGTGCTGATCAGCGACGTCACCTCCGAGGTGGTGCTGCGGACCGCCGAGGGGGACATCACCTTCCTGGCCGGCTCCGCACCCCTGGTGGGGACGGTGGAGCCCGGGGTGGTCCGGGTGGCCGGGGCGGGCGACGAGGCCGGCCAGGTCCGCCGGGTGGCCGTCCACGGCGGCTTCGTCCAGGTCGAACAGCATGTGGACGTCGAGGGCCCCGACGCCGACCGGCTCGAAGGGTCGCCCACCGGCACCCGGGTGACCATCCTGGCGGCGGTGGCCGAGCCCTCCGACGAGATCGACGTGGAGCGGGCCCGGGTGGCCCACGACGCCGCCGAGGCCAGGGTGGCCGAGCTGGGCGGTGCCGCCGCCGGCCGTGCCCCTGGCGAGGAGGCGGAGGTCGACCCGGAGCTGGTGGAGGCCCAGGCCGCCCTGGTGCGCTCGGAGGTCCGGCTCGAGGCGGCCGAGGGCGTGTCGGCCGCCGCCCCCACCGCCTGACCGTACGGGTTCCCCGGCCCCCGGTCGCCGGGGGAGCAACCCGGCACCACCTCAGACGCCCGAGCCGCCTCAGCTACCTCAGCTGAACTCGATGGCGCTGTACTCGCCGAGCTTGTGCAGCGGGTGCCGGGCGTCGATCAGCCGGACGGTCCCCGACTTCGACCGCATGACCAGCGACTGGGTGCTGGCGCCGAACTCGTCGTAGCGGACCCCGCTGAGCAGCTCCCCGTCGGTGATCCCGGTGGCGGCGAAGAAGCAATTGTCCCCCCGTACCAGGTCGTCGGTGGTGAGCACCCGGTCGAGGTCGTAGCCGGCGTCCAGCGCCGCCTGCCGCTCGGTGTCGTCCCGCGGCCAGAGGCGGCCCTGCATCTCGCCGCCCATCGACTTCAGGGCGGCGGCGGCGATGACCCCCTCCGGGGTGCCGCCGATGCCGAACAGGATGTCCACGCCGGTGTCCGGCCACGAGGTGGCGATGGCCCCGGCCACGTCGCCGTCGGTGATCAATCGGATCCGGGCACCGGTGTCGCGCACCTCGGCGATGAGGTCGGCGTGGCGGGGCCGGTCGAGGATGACGGCGGTCAGGTCGCGCACCGAGGCGGCCTTGGCGACGGCCAGGGACTTGAGGTTCTCCTCCACCGAGGCGGTGATGTCGATGCTGCCCACCCCCCGGGGGCCCACGGCCAGCTTCTCCATGTACACGCAGGGGCCCGGGTCGAACATGGTGCCCCGTTCGGAGACGGCGATCACCGCCAGGGCCCCACCCCGTCCGAGGGCGGTGGGGGTGGTGCCGTCGATGGGGTCGACGGCGATGTCGGTCTTGGGCGGCGTGCCGTCGCCGATCCGCTCGCCGTTGAAGAGCATCGGGGCGTTGTCCTTCTCGCCTTCCCCGATCACCACGATCCCGTCCATGGCGATGCTGGACAGCACGATCCGCATGGCGTTGACCGCCGCACCGTCCGCCCCCTCCTTGTCGCCCCGCCCCATCCACCGGGAGGCGGCCAGGGCGGCGGCTTCGGTCACCCGGACCAGTTCCATGGCCAGGTTGCGGTCGGGAGCTTGCGGAGGGCCGTTCACGGGTCCCGACGATAGTGGCTGGCCGGGGCCCCGATGCCCGCCGGCACCGGTGGTGGGGGGACGGTCGCTCTCGGGGCGCGAACCGCCCGCGGGATGCACGGGGGGCCGGAAGCCGCGCGCCATACTGGGTCGGTGGACCGCTTCGTCGTCACCGCCAACGGTCCCCTGTCCGGCACCGTCCGGGCCGGGGGGGCCAAGAACTCGGTCCTGAAGCTGATGGCCGCCTGCCTGCTGGCCGAGGGCCGTCATGTGCTGACCAACGTCCCCCGGATCTCCGACGTGGACACCATGGGCGAGGTGCTCGGCGCCATGGGCGTGGTGGTGGAGCGTGGCGCCACCCCCGACGAGCTGGTGGTGACGGTGCCCCCCGACGTGGTGCCCGAGGCCCCGTACCACCTGGTGGAGAAGATGCGGGCCTCGGTGGTGGTCCTCGGCCCCCTGCTGGCCAGGCACGGGCGGGCCCGGGTGTCGATGCCCGGCGGCGACGACTTCGGGTCGCGGCCCATCGACATGCATCTCCACGCCCTCGAGTACCTGGGGGCGACCTTCGAGTCGGCCCACGGCTACATCGAGGGGACGGTGGAGTCCACCGTGGCCGGCCGGCCCCGGCTGCTGGGGACCCCCCTGGTCCTCGAGTACCCCAGCCACACCGGTACCGACAACGTGCTGATGGCCGCCGTCCTGGCCAAGGGGACCACCGTCATCGAGAACGCCGCCCGGGAGCCCGAGGTGCTCGACCTGGCCGAATTCCTCAACGCCATGGGGGCCCGGATCACCGGCGCCGGTACCTCCCGGATCGAGGTCGAGGGGGTGGAGGAGCTCCACCCGGCCCGCCACGCCGTGATCCCCGACCGGCTGGTGGTGGCCACCTTTCTGGTGGCCGCCGGCCTGGCCGGGGGCGAGGTGGTGGTCGAGGACGGCCGGCCCGACCACATGGAGATGCTCCTCCGGAAGCTCACCGCCATCGGCATCGACGTCACCCAGGAGCCCGAGGGCCTGCGCGCCCACCGCCCGCCGGAGCGCCGGCTCCAGGCCCAGGACGTCGCCACCCTGCCCTACCCGGGGGTGGCCACCGACTACAAGCCGCTGGTGGTGACCCTCCTCACCGTGGCCGAGGGGGTGGGCATCGTCACCGAGAATCTCTTCTTCGGACGGTTCCGCTACGTCGACGAGCTCCGCCGCATGGGGGCCGACATCCGTACCGAGGGCCACCACGCGGTGGTGCGGGGGGTGGAGCGCCTGTCGTCCGCCCCGGTCCGGGCCCTCGACGTGCGGGCCGGCGCAGCCCTCGTCCTGGCCGGACTGGTGGCCGACGGCGAGACGGTGGTCAGCGACGCCCGGCACGTCGACCGGGGCTACGAGGACCTGGCCGGCAAGCTGGCCTCCCTGGGCGCCCGGGTCGCCCGGGCCTGAGCCCCGGTCGGTCCGTCTACGATCGGCAGGCCATGAACACCCCCCGTCGCAACGATCCCGGCGCCCTGTTCCACGCCGCCCGGGCCGGTGACCACACGGCCCTGGCCCGTCTGCTGTCGCTGATCGAGCGGGGCGGCCCCACCGCCCGGGAGGTCGCCGCCCTGGCCTACCGGTCGGGATCCCTTGCCTACACCGTGGGGCTCACCGGCTCCCCGGGTGCCGGCAAGTCGACCCTCACCGACCGGCTCATCGCCCTGGCCCGGGAGGGGGGGACCGGCGCGGGGACGGGCGCGGGCCCCACCCCGGGGGGACAGGTGGGCGTGCTGGCCATCGACCCCTCCTCGCCGTTCAGCGGTGGGGCCATCCTCGGCGACCGGGTGCGCATGCAGAGCTCCGCCCTCGACGACGGGGTGTTCATCCGCTCGATGGCCACCCGCGGCCAGCTGGGCGGCCTGGCGGTGGCGGTGCCCGACGCCGTCCGGGTGCTGTCGGGCGCCGGGTTCCCGCTGGTGCTGGTGGAGACGGTGGGCGTCGGCCAGCAGGAGGTCGAGGTGGCGTCGGCCACCGACACCACCGTGGTGGTGGTGAACCCGGGGTGGGGCGACGCCATCCAGGCCAACAAGGCCGGCCTGATGGAGATCGGCGACGTCTTCGTGATCAACAAGGCCGACCGGGCCGGCACCCGCGAGACCCACCGGGACCTCGACCTGATGCTCGACCTCACCGAGCTGGGAGCCTGGCGGCCGCCCATCGTGGAGACGGTGGCCACCACCGGGGACGGCGTCGCGGAGGCGTGGGCGGCGGTGGGCGACCACCGGGCCCACCTGACCGAGGGCGGACAGCTCGAGCCGCTGCGCCGCCGCCGCCTCGAGCGCGAGTTCCGCCAGATCCTGGTGGCCCGGGTGGAGGAGCGGGTCCGGGCCATGGAGGGGACCGAGGGCCTCGACCGGATCGCCGGTGCCCTGGCCGAGGGCACCCTCGACCCCTACGAGGCGGCCGACGAGCTCCTCGGGTCGATCGCCGCCTTCGACGAGGGGTCACCGTCGGGCGACGGGGCGTAGGTCGGCGTCCCGCCGACGGCGCGGGGCTCGGCACCCGCTCGGCTCCTGATCGGCGACCGTCGGCGGTTCGGATAGCGTGCCGGTGTGGCCGCCGACCCTGAAGCCGACGCCGGAGCTCCGACCGCACCCTGGGTGACCGTCGAGCGGCACGACGGGGTCGCCCTGATCCGACTCGACCGGCCGCGCGCCAACGCCCTCTCCCTCGGCGTGCTGGCCGAGCTGCGGTCCACCGTCGACGCCCTGGCCGCCGACCTCCCCGGCGCCGTGGTGCTCTGGGGCGGGCCCAAGCTGTTCTCCGCCGGCGCCGAGGTGACCGAGTTCGAGGGCCCGGAACGGGCGGCCGAGGTGGCGGACGCCTTCCACGCCCTGGGGTCCGCCCTGGCCGCCCTCCCCCGGATGGTGATCGCCGCCGTCAACGGCTACGCCCTGGGCGGCGGCTGCGAGCTGGCCCTGGCCTGCGACCTCCGGGTGGTGGCCGAGGACGCCCGGCTGGGCCAGCCGGAGATCCTCCTCGGCATCCTCCCCGGCGGCGGGGGCACCCAGCGGCTGCCCCGGCTGGTGGGGGCCTCCCGGGCCAAGGACCTGATGGTCACCGGCCGGCAGGTGCGGGGTGAGGAGGCGCTGGCCATCGGCCTGGCCGACCGGGTGGTGCCCGGCGACCGGGTGCTCGACGAGGCCCTGGCCCTGGCCTCGACGTTGGCCGCCGGGGCGGTGGTGGCCCAGGGGCTCATCAAGCGGGCGGTGGACGACGGGGCGGCCGTGCCGCTCGACGTGGCCCTGACCCTCGAGAAGCAGGCCTTCGTCGACGCCTTCCGGACCGAGGACGCCGCCATCGGGGTCGCCTCCTTCGTGGGGTCGGGGCCGGGCAAGGCGGAGTTCGTGGGCCGATGAGCGAGCCAGTGTCCGGGGCCGTGCCTCCGGGGTCGGTGGTCGACGTCCCGTCGCCCCCGGTGTCCGCCACCCCGATCGGCGAGCCGTTGCCGCCGGCGGAGGAGGATCCCCGCTGGTTCCAGCGGGCGGTCTTCTACGAGGTCCTGATCCAGGGCTACTACGACGAGAACGGCGACGGCACCGGCGACATCCCGGGCCTCATCGCCAAGCTCGACTATCTCCAGTGGCTGGGGGTGGACTGCCTGTGGCTCCTGCCCTTCTACCCGTCGCCCCTGCGGGACGGCGGCTACGACATCAGCGACTACTACAGCGTCCACCCCGACTACGGCACCGTCGACGACCTCAAGCGCCTGCTGGCCGAGGCCCACCGTCGGGGCATCCGGGTCATCGCCGACCTGGTCATCAACCACACCAGCGACCAGCACCCGTGGTTCCTCGAGTCGCAGCAGGACCGCACCAACCCCAAGGCCGACTGGTACGTCTGGAACGACGACGACCAACGGTGGCCGGAGGCCCGGGTGGTCTTCGTCGACGTGGAGCGCTCCAACTGGGCCTACGACCCGGTCCGGGGCCAGTACTACTGGCACCGCTTCTACGGCCACCAGCCCGACCTCAACTACGAGAACCCGGAGGTTCAGGAGGCCGTCCTCGACGTGGTCCGCTTCTGGCTCGACCTCGGGCTCGACGGCTTCCGTCTCGACGCCGTGCCCTTCCTCTTCCAGCAGGACGGCACCGCCGGGGAGAACCTGCCGGCCACCCACGCCTTCATCCGGCGGATGCGCTCGGAGCTCGACAAGCACTACCCGGGCCGGATCCTGCTGGCCGAGGCCAACGGATGGCCGGCCGACGTGGCCGACTACTTCGGGGACGGCGACGAGTGCCACCTCTGCTTCCACTTCCCGCTGATGCCCCGGCTGTTCATGGCCGTCCGCCGCGAGCAGCGCTACCCGATCACCGAGATCCTGGCCCAGACCCCGGAGGCCCCCGACGGCGCCCAGTGGGCGATCTTCCTCCGGAACCACGACGAGCTCACGCTGGAGATGGTGTCCGACGAGGACCGCGACTATCTCTTCGCCGAGTACGCCAAGGACCCCCGGATGAAGCGGCACATGGGGATCGGCCGCCGGCTGGCCCCGCTGCTCGACCGCGACCGCCGACTCACCGAGCTGCTCAACTCGCTGATCCTCTCCCTCCCCGGGAGCCCGGTGCTCTACTACGGCGACGAGATCCAGATGGGGGACAACCTCTACCTGGGCGACCGCGACTCGGTGCGGACGCCGATGCAGTGGACCCCCGATCGGAACGGCGGGTTCAGCCGGGCCGACTTCGCCCAGCTCTACCTGCCACCCCTCATGGACCCGGTCTACGGGTTCTCGGCGGTCAACGTGGAGGCCCAGCAGCGGAACCCCAGCTCCTTCCTGCACTGGATGAAGCGGATGCTGGAGGTCCGACGGCAGTTCTCCGTCTTCGGGACCGGGGCGTTCGAGGCGCTCCCCTGCGCCAACCCGTCGGTGCTGGCCTTCGTGCGCTCCGCCCACGACGGTGACGACGAGGAGATCAACCCGGTCCTCTGCATCCACAACCTGAGCCGGTTCTCCCAGCCGGCCGAGCTGTATCTGGGCAGGTGGGCGGACCGGCAGCCGGTCGAACTGCTCGGCCGGGTACCGTTTCCCGTTGTGGGAACCTCCCCCTACCCGGTCACCCTGGCCCCCTACGGGTTCCAGTGGTACGAGCTGGTGGAGCCGCTGCAGACCCTCTCGGGCGAGCTGCTGCTCTCCGCCGACGGTCCCCTGGACGGCAATCGGTGACTGTCCCGGAGTACCGAGGAGCGGCGGTCGAGCTCCCCGAGGACTCCCACCCCGCCCTCCGGGAGCTGGTGGCGGCCTACGCTGCCCGGCTCGACCGCTGGGGACCCGAGGAGCCCCCCGCCTCCGTCGACCCCTCCTCGGTGGAGATCCGGAGCGCCGACCGGGTGCTGGCCGGCCGGCCCGGCCTGGTGAGCGTGGTGGCCGACCTGCCGGGCCTGACCCTCCACGCCGTCCTCGGCCTGCGCTCCCCGGGGGACGAGGTGACGTTCCTGGACGACGCCGACGAGGCGCCCCTCGGGATCCTGGAGGACGACGACGGCCTGGCGGTGGTCTTCGACGCCACCTCGGACTCCGAGCTGGCCCTCCGGCTGGTCGAGGTCATCGGGGACCCCCACGAGCGCTTCGGACGGGTCCGACGGGTGGGTACCGCCTTCGACACCGTCTCCCTCACCTTCGACGACCGGCAGGTCCTGACCGTCTTCGAGCAGCTGCCCGGGGAGGGGGGTGATCCCGGTCTCGAGCTCCTGCTGGGCCTCGACGGTGTGGGGTTCAACCACCTGCTGGCCCCGGTGGCCCGGTGGCGGCACGACGCCACCGACCTGGCCGTCCTCCAGGAGTTCGAGGCGGGGGCGACCGGCGGCTGGACCCTGGCCCTCACCTCGCTGCGCGACCTCTACGCCGCCGGCGGGGCCCCGGAGGCCGCCGGCGGGGACTTCGCCGCCGAGGCCCGTCGCCTCGGCACCATGACCGCCCGCATGCACCTCGGCTTCGACCAGGCCTTCGGGCGCACCATGGGGGACATCACCGCCTGGGTGGCGGCGGTGGAGGCGTCGGTGCGGGAGGTCGACCCCGGTCTCCTCGACGACGACAGCGTGGCCTCCCTCCTGGCCGACCTCCGCACGTCGGCCAGCCGGTGCGCCGCCATCCGGACCCACGGCGACTTCCACCTGGGACGGGTGGCCCGGACCGACCTCGGCTGGCTGGTGCAGGACTTCCGCTCCGGGGGGATGCCGGCCTTCACCGCCGGCGTGGTGCCGTCCGACGGGCCGGTGCGGCGGTCGCCCCTGGCCGACGTGGCCGACATGCTGTGGTCCTTCCACCACGTGGCCGACGTGGCCGCCACCGAGCGGGACCCCAGCGGCATGATGGGCCTGCGCGAGCTGGCCCAGGCCTGGGAGGTCCGGAACCGCCGGGCGTTCCTGGCCGGCTACCTGGCCACCCCGGGGATCGGCGGGCTGGTGCCGCCGGTGCGCGACGTGGTCCGGAAGCTGGCCGCCGCCTTCGAGCTCGAGCGGTCGGCCTCCCGGCTGGCCCTCCGCACCTGAGCCCCGGCCCCCCGCCACCGGCTGCCACGCCGCCGGACCCTACGATGCGGTGATGCGCATCGGAGTCCTCACCGGCGGCGGCGACTGCCCCGGCCTCAACGCGGTCATCCGGGCGGTGGTCGTCGGTGGAGCCGCCCGGCACGGTGACGACTGCCTCGGCTTCCTCGACGGATGGCGCGGCCTCCTCGAGAACCAGACCGTCCCCCTCTCCGTCGACCGGTGCCAGGGGATCCTCACCCAGGGCGGCACCATCCTCGGCTCGTCCCGGACCAACCCGTTCGCCACCGAGGACGGTCCCCAGCGGGTGCTGGCCGTGGTCGAGCAGCTGGGCCTCGACGCCGTGGTGGCCATCGGCGGCGACGACACCCTGGGGGCGGCCGACCGCCTCTTCGCCCTGGGGCTCCCGGTGGTCGGGGTGCCCAAGACCATCGACAACGACCTGTCGGGGACCGAGGTCACCTTCGGGTTCGACACCGCCGTCCAGATCGCCACCGAGGCCATCGACCGGCTGCAGACCACCGCCGAGTCCCACCACCGGGTGATGGTCTGCGAGGTGATGGGCCGCAACGTCGGCCACATCGCCGTGCACGCCGGGGTGGCCGGCGGGGCGGCGGAGATCCTCATCCCCGAGGTCCCGTTCTCGGTCGAGACGGTGTGCGACCGCCTCCGGTCCCGCCACTCCGGTCCCCGCTTCTTCTCCACGGTGGTGGTGGCCGAGGGGGCCCGCCCGATCGACCCCGACGCCTCCGGCGGCGCAGCCGGCCCGGTCGGGCCCGGCGGTCCCACCGACCAGTTCGGGCACGGCCGGCTGGGTGGCATCGGCGCCTTCCTGGCCGAGGAGATCGAGCGGATCACCGGGTTCGAGGCCCGGGCCACCGTGCTGGGTCATATCCAGCGGGGGGGATCGCCCTCGGCGTTCGACCGGGTGCTGGCCACCCGGTTCGGGGCGGCCGCCATGCAGGCGGTGCACGACGGGTCGTTCGGTACCATGGTCGCCCTCCAGGCCGGGAGGATCGTCCGGGTCCCCCTGTCCGAGGCGGCCGGGAAGCCCAAGACGGTGGACCTGGAGCTGTTCCACCACATGGCCGGCCTCTACCTGGGGTAGGGGGTCGGTCGGTTCGGCCCCGGTGGGGGAGGCGGTCGGCGACCCGGGCCCGGCTCCGGCGGCCCGGGCCGGGAGCTCAGGGGCGGGAGCTGCCGGCCAGGGCCCCGACGGAGAGCTGCTCGGCCGCCTCCTCGGGGTTCACGATGTTGATCAGCACGCCGGTGCCCAGCTCGAACCCGGCCACCGTGGTCAGCTTGGGGACCACGTGGACGTGCCAGTGGTACGGCTCGGGGGCCCGGTAGGGGGCGGAGTGGAAGACCAGGTTGTAGGCCACGTCGCCCACCACCTCCCGGAGGCTGCCCAGCACCGTCTTGAGGGCCCGGCCCACCGCCTGCAGATCGGCCGGCGGGCTGTGGTGGAGGTGGGGTCCGTGGGCCCGGGGGATCACCAGCATCTCGTAGGGGGAGCCGCTCCAGAACGGGCAGATGACCAGCACCCGCTCGTCGGCGTAGACCACCCGGTGGCCGACGTCCTCCTCGGCGTCGGCGGCGGTGCACAGCAGGCAGCGGCCGGCGAAGCGGGCGAAGCCGGCCTGCTCCTCCACCAGCTCCCGGGGGACGAAGGACATGCCGAGCAGCTGGCCGTGGGGGTGCTCGAGGGAGGCGCCGGCCTCCCGGCCGGAGTTGACGATGGCCTGGCTGTAGCGGAGGCCGGGGATGCTGGCGTGCTCCTCGATCCGGTCCCGGATGGCGGTCATCACCACCCCGGTCTGGTCGTCGGTCAGCGCCGACCAGGTGTTGCGGTGGTCGGGCGACAGCACCAGGACCTCGTGGATGCCGCCGGCGGTGGCCTGGGTGAACACCGGGCCACGGTTGGTGACCACGAAGGGCTCGTCGCCCTCGAAGGCCGGGAACAGGTTGGGGACCACCCGGACCAGCCACTCACCCTCGGGGCCGTACGTCTCCAGGGCGGGCGGCGTCGCCTCCTCGTTGCCCGGGCAGAACGGGCACGGGCGGTCGGTGTCCGCCTGGACCGGCGCCATGGGGGCGAAGGCCATCGGGCGGTGGGCCCGCTCGGTGCTCACGACCACCCAGCGGCCGGTCAGGGGATCAAGACGGAGCTGGTTCATCTGCTGTGTTCATATCCCCTCGGTACTCGATGGGTAGCGCCGGCCCTCAGGGGGCCGTACGGGCCAGTGGACACCCTCTGGTATCGACGGGTTCCCACCGTATCCTTAGAGGAACCTGGGCACGAGTCGCACCTCCCCAACGTACCAACGTGCGGTCGCCGGTACGCGAAGGGGCGGCCCGGGACGGGTGGTGGCGGTCGCCGCCCGCCCCGGGGGTGGCAGAATCCCCCGATGGTGATCCCCCCGGACCTGGTGGCGGTGTCGTCCAACCGGGGGGCGGCCTACGACCTGGTCCTCCTGGCCCATGTGCTCACCGCTCTGGTGGGCTTCGGGGCGGTGGCGGTGGCCGGGCTCAACGCCCTGGTGCTGTCCCGGCGGGGGGCGGCCAGCGAGTCGATCCGCCGCTACTACCGGCCCGGGGTGAACTGGGCGGGCCGGATCCTCTTCGGGGTGCCCGTCCTGGGCGCCATCCTCCTGGTCATGAGCCACGGGGCCTGGTCCTGGACCACCGGATGGGTCACCTTCGGACTCCTCCTGTGGGCGGCGGCGGCCATGGCCGCCGAGATGGTGCTGTGGCCGGCGGAGCGCGGGCTGCAGCAGCTGGTGGCGTCGGGAACCTTCGACACCGAGCGGCATCGGGGACTGAGCCTCCGGGTGGCCGGGGTGGCCGCCGCCCTGGTGCTGGTCTTCGTGGTGGTCACCGTGGTGATGGTGGCCAAGCCCTGAGGGCCGCCCCGGCGGGGTGGGTGCGATCCTGCCGGCCCGGGCCGGGCTCGGCTCCTACAGTCTCGGTTGTGCCTGCTTCCGCGGTCGGCCCGCCTCCGCCTCCCGGGTGGTACCCGGACCCCACCGGGGGTGGGACCGTCCGGTGGTGGGACGGTGTCGCCTGGACCGAGCACGCCACGGTCGTCGGTCCGGCGGGTGGGCGGATCGAGGAGTGGGGACCCCGCCGTCTCCGGACCCTGAAGCTGCTGATCGGCCTGGCCTTCGTGGCGGTGCCCGTGAACCTGGCCACCACCGTCTGGGCCAATCATGTGTCGGGGGGTGCCAACTCGTGCAACGGGCCGGAGACCTGGAACCAGAGCGTGGTCGGTACCTGGGTCCCGCTGGCCTTCCTGGTCCTGGCGTTGGGGTGCCTGGTCGCCGCCATCGTGCGCCAGGTGCGGAGGCGGAACGGTATGGGGCTGGTGGTCCTGGCGGCGGCCGCGCTCATCGCCGCCCTGGTCTCGGGGTTCTTCGCGGCGTTCAGCGTGGGGTGGATCGACGTCTGCTTCTGACCGGCGCCGGGAGTGGCCGGTGCCTGACGGTCGTGGAGGGTCCGTCAGACGGGAAGGTGCGACAAGGCGGCGTTCAGCTGCTGCGCCATCGCGGCGGGGGGCGGAAGCACGTAGTTGGTCGTTGCGGCGATCAGCTGGACCGCTCCCCACGTCAGCTGAACCACGTAGGGACCCTTGGAAGCGAAGGCGATGGCATAGACGTACCGGGTGTCGGGGCTGGCAAGGGCGAACTCCCGGGCGTCGACCGCCGGGGCGGTTCCCGGCAGTGGGATGGCGGTGCCCTGATGGCAGACGAGGTTGATCGCATCCAGCTGCTCCGCCAGGTTGGTGGCTGAGGAGGACGAGGTGGCCAGACCGAGTTCCTCACCCACTCCGACGCCGAAGTACACCGGCTCGTCGTAGGAGTCTGGGTTGCCTGTGTCGTAGAACGTGACGAAGGCCACCGGAACGGAGGCTGGCACCGCCGCATTGAACTCGCCGGCCGCACCGATAATCGTCGACGGGGTCGAGCTGTAGCCGGCGGGGAGATCGGCGAGGGCGAGGAGCCGAGGCGTGAGGCCGACGGCCTGTGCCGAGGCGGAAGGGGTCATGCCGACGGGCTGGCACTGGGAGGGGACGGGAGCCGTGGTCGACGTCGAGGTGGGCACCGGAGCCGGCATGGGCACCGCAGCCGAGGTCGGGACGGGAGCCGGCGACGAGCTCGGGGTGGATGACGCGCAGCCACTGAGGATCAGGACACCGAGAATCGCTGCTCCGGCGCCCAGGAGACGGAATCGCACCTTCTGGTTCTAGCCTCCAGGGTGCCGGCCGGGGATCGGATTCCGGGACGACGGCTGGCACGACCGCTCACCTGGTCGCAGGTCGGGGAGACTGGGCCGGTGCTTCTCATCGATGCCGCCAACGTCGTCGGCTCCCGACCCACCGGGTGGTGGCGGGATCGACCGGGTGCCGCCCGGACGTTGGTGGGACGCGTCCGGGCGGCGGCGCTGGCTGGGGCGATCGACGCACCTGTCGTGGTGGTCCTCGAAGGGGCGGCCCGGGATGGCGTCGGGGAGGGCACGGCCGACGGCGTCCGCGTCGTCCACGCCCCGGCCAGTGGGGACGACACCCTCGTGGCGGTAGTGGGCGACGCCGCCGACCCGGTCACGCTGGTGTCCGCCGATCGTGAGCTGCGACGCCGGGCCGTGGCCCTGGGAGCGGAGGTCGCCGGCCCCGCCTGGTTCATCGACCTCATCGGCGGCTGAACCTCCTGAGGGGCGGACCGGTACCATTCGCCACCGTCGCCTACCGTCCTGGGATGGCGACCATCCGATCCCTGTGCGTCTTCTGCGGTTCGAGTCCCGGCCGCGATCCGGCGTTTGCCGAAGCCGCCGCCGTCCTCGGGCGGTTGCTGGCCGAGCGCCGGATCACCCTGGTCTACGGCGGCGGGCACGTGGGCCTGATGGGCGTGGTGGCCGACGCCACCCTGGCCGCCGGCGGCGAGGTCCACGGCGTCATCACCCGGTCGCTCCAGCGGCAGGAGATCGCCCACCCGGGCCTCACCCGGCTGGAGGTCACCGGTTCGATGCACGAGCGGAAGGCGGCGATGGCGGCGGCGTCGGACGGTGTGGTCATGCTCCCCGGCGGCCTCGGCACCCTCGATGAGTTCTTCGAGGCCGCCACCTGGACCCAGCTGGGGATCCAGCGCACGCCGTGCGGCATCCTCAACGTCCACGGCTACTTCGATCCACTGATCGCCCTGCTGGACCACGCCACCGGGGAGCGGCTCCTCCGTCCGGAGCACCGTGACCTGATCGCGGTGGGGACCGAGCCGGGGCCGCTGCTGGACCGTCTGACGGCCTGGGAGCCGGTTGCGGTGGAGAAGTGGCTCGACCGGCCGGAGGCCTGACCCCGTGGGTCCGACGCTCGGCGCCGTCCGGTGATCAGCCCTGGTCGGTCAGCGGATCCTTCGCCACCACGCCGGCATCGGCGACATCGTCGTCCCAGGTGTAGCCGTTGAACAGTCGGTACTCGTGTCGCTCGGTGGGGTCAGGATGCCATCCGGCGTTCATGGCCCGGGTCGGTGGGGACCACGCAACGGTGCTGGCGGCCCCTTGGAGCTGCTGGAAGGCCGGTCGGAGGAACGCCAACTCGGCGTTGGCTCTCGTCAGTTTGTTGTGGGCCTGCCCGTACAGGATGGCGAAGAGGGCGATAGCGCCGATCAGGACCAACAGGATGATCCCCCCGAGGGCGGCGCTGCCAGCATTGGGCTTGCAGGTCGCGGCTGTGAGTGTGAGGGCGGTCGTCATCCGATCATCGTAAGCAGGCTGCCTCTGAGCCGTCCGGTCGACGGGCAACCGCAGGCCCTGATCAACTCCAGCCTGAGCTGCGACGTGCCCACGCCTCAGTCCGCCCGGGCGATGAACGTGGCCAGTTCCGCCCGGGCCTCGTCGGTGTGGCCTGCATCGACCAGGGGGGCGATCCGGTCGATGATCCCGAGCCAGTCGAGCCCCTCGGTGGACCGGCCCGACGCCTTCACCGTCGACCGGGCCTCCTCGAGCAGGCCGGCCAGCACCGCCACGTCGGGCCCGACGGCCTGGGCCACCCGGGTGCGGATCCAACCGGCCAGCGCCGGACTGGCCCCGCCGGTGGAGACGGCCACCGTCACCGGTCCCTGGCGGTGGACGGCCGGGAGGATGAAGGTGCAGTGCTCCAGATCGTCGGCGCTGTTGACCCACACCCCGGCCACCTCGGCGTCGGCCGCCACCGCCCCGTCCACGTCGGGGATGCCGGTGGCGGTGACCACCAGGCGGTACCCGGCGGCCTCCGGGCTCCGGTAGGGGCGCTGCTCGATGACCAGCCTGCCGGCGGCGTCGGCGGCCGACGTCGTCAGGCGGTCGACCACCTCGGGGGCCACCACCGTGACGTGGGCGCCACAGTCGAGGAGTCCCTCTACCTTCCGGGCGGCGACGGCCCCTCCGCCGACCACCAGGCAGGGGCGCCCGGCCACGATCAGCGAGACCGGGTAGAGCGGGCTCGGGTGCGCCACGGCGGGGCTGCGATCAGGCGTCGAGGTCGAGGGCGGCCAGATCCGGACCGGTCAGGACCGGAAGGCCGACCATGCCCGCCGCCACCGTGGCGTTGGTGGCCGGGTCGATGAGGACGAAGCTGCCGGTGATCCGGTTCCGCTGGTAGGAGTCGACGGCCATCGGGGTGGCCACCGCGATGGTCACGGTGCCGATGTCGTTCTCCTCCAGCGACGGGGTCGGGCCGACGGTCAGGTGGTTGACGTCGAGCCGGCCGTCCACCGAGGTGATGCGGGCCGGGGTCACCCGGGTGGTGTGCTTGAGCCGGAAGGCCGCCCCGGCGGCCAGCGGACGGCCGTCGAACCAGCAGACGGTGGCGGTCACCTCGGTGACCAGGTCGGGGACGTCGTCCACCGAGGCCAGCAGGTCGCCCCGGCTCACGTCGACGTCGTCGGCCAGGCGCACGGCCACCGACAGGCCCACCGCCGCCTCGGCCATCGGGCCGTCGGTGGTCTCCACCGAGGTGACGGTGGTGCGCTGGCCCCCGGGCAGCACCACCACCTGGTCGCCGGGCCGGATGGGGGCCCCGTTGACCATGCCGGCGTAGGTGCGGCCCCCACCGGGCTGGCGGAGCACCCACTGCACGGGGAGCCGCGCACCCGGGACCCCGCGGTCGCCGTGCGCCCCCGCCCACTCGCCGGCCGGCGCCGCCTCGAGCGCCTCGAGCACGGTGGGACCGTCGTACCAGGGGGCGGCCGTCGACCGGTGGGCGACGTTGTCGCCGAGGAGGGCGGAGACCGGGATGACCGTGCACGACTCCACACCCAGCCGGTCCGACAGCTGGTTCATCTCCTTGACCACCCGCTCGTAGGCGGCCTCGTCCCACTCGATCTGGTCCATCTTGTTGGCCGCCACGATCAGGTGGCGCACCCCCAGGAGGGCGGCGATGCAGACGTGGCGCCGGGTCTGCTCCCGGAGTCCCTTGGGGGTGTCCACCACCACCAGGGCCACGTCGGCGGTCGACGCCCCGGTGGCCATGTTCCGGGTGTACTGGAGGTGGCCGGGGCAGTCGGCGATGACGAACTTCCGGGTGGGCGTGGCGGCGTAGCGGTAGGCCACGTCGATGGTGATGCCCTGCTCGCGTTCGGCCCGGAGGCCGTCGGTCACGAACGACAGGTCCACACCCTCGACCCCCCGTCGGCGCGAGGCGGCCTCCACCGCTTCGAGCTGGTCGTCGAAGAGCTGCTTGGTGTCGTGGAGCAGGCGTCCGATCAGCGTCGACTTCCCGTCGTCGACCGACCCCACCGCCGCGAAGCGGAGGAGGTCCATCACCGGGGGGTCAGGGGCGCGATCGACGTCGGCGACGGTGTCCCCACCGTCCTGGGCCGGCGTCATGGCCTAGAAGTACCCCTCGCGCTTGCGGTCCTCCATCGACGTCTCGGAGAACCGGTCGTCGGCGCGGGTGGCGCCCCGCTCGGAGACCCGGGAGACGGCCACCTCCTGGATGATGCCGTCGATGGTGGTGGCCGACGAGCGCACCGCTCCGGTGCAGGTAGCGTCCCCGACCGTCCGGAACCGCACCGTCTCCTCGCGGGCCACCTCCCCGGGCCCGGGCGTCACCCACTCGGACTCGGCCAGCAGCATGCCGTCGCGCTCGATCACCGAACGTCGGTGGGCGTAGTAGATGGACGGCAGCTCGATGGACTCCCGGGCGATGTACTGCCAGATATCGAGTTCGGTCCAGTCGGAGAGGGGGAAGGCCCGGAGGCTCTCACCCGGCTGCACGGTCCCCGAGTAGAGCTGCCAGAGCTCGGGGCGCTGCCGCTTGGGGTCCCACTGGCCGAAGGTGTCCCGGAAGGAGAGCACCCGCTCCTTGGCCCGCGCCTTGTCCTCGTCCCGGCGGGCGCCGCCGATGCAGGCGTCGAACCCGTGCTGGGCGATGGCGTCGAGGAGGGCGGTGGTCTGCAGGCGGTTCCGCATGCCCAGCGGGCCGGGATCGGCCACCCGGCCGGTGTCGATGGACTCCTGGACCGAGGCCACCAGCAGCCGCTCGCCCAGCTCCTCGACCCGGCGGTCGCGGAACTCGAGGACCTCGGGGAAGTTGTGCCCGGTGTCGACGTGGAGGACCGGGAAGGGCAGGCGCCCGGGGCGGAAGGCCTTCTCGGCCAGGCGCAGGAGCACGGCCGAGTCCTTGCCGCCGCTGAAGAGGAGCACCGGCCGCTCGCACTCGGCGGCGACCTCGCGGATGATGAAGATGGCGTGGGACTCGAGGAGGTCGAGGTGGTCGACGGCGGGCAGCGCCGGCGCCTGGGCTGGGTCGATGGTCGTGGTCATGAAGGTCGATTCCTGTCCCGATCGCTGGTTACGGAGCCGACCCCGTCGACGCCGGCTCCGGGTGCAACGCCACCGGCGGCACCAGGATTCCTGTAAATCCTGATCTGGCAGGTCATGTATACTAGCGGGAAGGCGATCTCGGCAAGGGCGGGTCGTGCGACCAGGCCGGTAGGGCGGGCCACTAGGGTCGTCCGACGCCACCCCCGGTTCGGCCAGGCCCCGGTCACCAAGCCCCGGTCAGCGGCGCAAGGACCGACCGTCACCCCACGATCGAGAGCGAGCAGCGTTGTCCATCGAGCAGCAGACCAACGTCTCCCCCGAGGAGCTCGCCGACCTGTCGGCCGGGTTCGAGTCGGCGCCGGCCGGGAAGGTGATCGCCTGGGCGGTCGAGCGCTTCGGGACCTCCCTCGCCTACGCCTGCTCGTTCCAGGACGCCGTCCTGGTCGACCTGGCCGTCCAGGCCGACCCCGACCTGGAGGTCATCTTCCTCGACACCGGCGCCCACTTCCCCGAGACCCTGGCCTACGTCGAGACGGTCCGGAGCCGCTACGGCCTGAACCTCACGGTCACCCAGCCGTCCGACGGCGCCGACGAGTGGCCCTGCGGCACCGCCCAGTGCTGCGAGTTCCGCAAGGTCCGGCCGCTGAAGCAGGCCCTGGCCGGCCACGCCGCCTGGCTGACCGGCCTGAAGCGGGTGGATGCCCCCACCCGGGCCAACGCCCCCATCGTCTCCTTCGACGAGGCGTGGGGGATGGTGAAGATCAATCCGCTGGCCACCTGGACCGACCAGGACATCGCCGGCTACGAGCTCGATCACGACGTCCCCCGGCACCCGCTGCTGTCCCAGGGCTACCTGTCGATCGGTTGCGCCCCCACCACCCGTCCGGTGGCGCCGGGCGAGGACCCGAGGGCCGGTCGGTGGTCGGACTCGGACAAGGTCGAGTGCGGGCTGCACACCTGAGATGCCCAAGGACCGCGACGAGCTGTACGGCCTCCACCTGCGTGGCAACGACCGGGCGATGCCGTTCCTCAACCCCTACCGCACCAAGGGCGAGCTGAACGAGATCGAGCTGTTCAAGCTGGAGCGCCATCCGCTCGAGATCGCCGACGCCATCATCGACACCTACTCGGTGGAGGGACCGGCCGGCATCGCCAAGGTGCCCGGCGAGGTGGAGCGCCTCAAGTGGGCGGGGATCTATCCGCAGAAGCAGGGTGGCGACAACTTCATGATGCGGGTGAAGGTCCCCGGCGGGTTCCTCACCGCCCCCCAGGTCCGGGAGATCGGGGTGGCGGCCGACGCCTTCGGTGAGGGACCCGACGGCACCGAGAGCCGGGTGTTCGGCTCGCGCTACGCCGACATCACCACCCGGCAGACCATCCAGATCCACTGGCTGCGCATCGAGGACATCCCCCGGATCTGGCGCCGGTTCGCGGCGGTGGGGCTGACCACCGTCCAGGCCTGCGGCGACTCCGCCCGCAACGTCCTGAGCTGCCCGGTCTCCGGGGTCGACGCCGGCGAGGCGTTCAACGGGCTGCCCATCGCCCAGGCGGTCTCCGACTTCTTCACCGGCAACCGCGAGTACGCCAACCTCCCCCGCAAGTTCAAGATCTCGGTCACCGGGTGCACCGAGGACTGCGCCCAGGCCGACATCAACGACATCGGGCTCCGGCCGGCCCGGGACGACGACGGCGCCCTGGGGTTCAACCTGCTGGTCGGGGGCGGCCTCTCCGACGGCGAGCGCATGGGCTCCGACATCGACGTCTTCGTCCGGCAGGACCAGGCCGTCGAGGTGACCCGGGCCATCGCCCAGCTCTTCGGCGAGCTGGGCAACCGCGAGAACCGGGGCCTGGCCCGGATGCGCTACCTGGTCCAGGAGCTGGGCCCGGAGGGCTTCCGGGAGGAGCTGGCCAAGCGCGCCCACTTCGACCTGGCCACGGCCGGCACCGACCTCACCCGCCGCTACCGGGGCGACCACGTGGGGGTGCACCGGCAGAAGGAGGACGGCGTCTTCTACGTGGGCTGCTCGGTGCCGGTCGGCCGGATGAACGGACTGGAGCTGGTGGAGGTGGCCCGCCTGGCCGAGACCTACGGCGACGGCACCGTGCGGCTGGGCACCGACCAGAACTTCACCCTCACCGGCGTGGCCGGCGACCGGCTCGACGCCCTGCTGGCCGAGGACCTGCTCCAGAAGTACTCGCCCTACCCCGGCCCCTTCAGCCGGGGGGTGGTGGCGTGCACCGGCAGCGAGTTCTGCCGCTACGCCATCGTCGAGACGAAGGAGCGGGCGGTCAAGTGGGCCCGGTTCCTCGACGACCAGCTGGCCGGCGAGCCGGTCGGCGCCCCCCCGGTCCCCGGGGGCGTCTCGGGGCCCAAGGAGGACGCCGGGGTGGTCCGCATGCACTTCTCGGGCTGCTCGGCCAGCTGCGCCCAGCCCCAGATCGCCGACATCGGCTTCCGGGGCGAGGTGGCCCACGTGGGCAACCACCTGGCCGAGGCGGTCGACATCGGGCTGGGTGGCTCCCTGGGGGCCTCGCCGGGATTCATCGACTGGGTGGAGCACGCCCGGCCGGTCAACGACGTGCCCGACGCCCTGCTCCGGGTGGTCCGCCGCTACCAGCAGGAGCGCCGGGTCGACGAGCCCTTCGCCAACTGGGCCCGGCGGGTGCCCAATGACGAGCTCCGCGCCACCCTGGCCGAGGAGGGCGTCGGCACCCCGGTGACGCTGACCACCAAGCCGGTGGCGTCGTGAAGGCCTACCGCATCCGGGACGAGATGAACGGCATCACCGAGCCCCCCGGCAAGACCTGGTTCTGGGAGCTCGAGGCCGGGGTCATCGAGGCCGGCCGCTGCATCCAGTGCGGCACCTGCATCGCCGCCTGCCCGTCCAACTCCATCGGCATCGACGAGGACACCGACCTCCCCGAGCTGGTCAAGATGTGCACCGGCTGCTCGCTGTGCTGGGACTTCTGTCCCCGCGGGGGCCTGCGGTACGAGGCGGCGTGGCCACCGTCCACCCCGCTGGCCGGCGAGGACGAGGACCTGACGGTGGAGCGGGCGGATCCCTCCGACCCCTACTGGAAGATCACCGGTGGCCCTCCCGGCGACGGGCTGGGTGCGGTGTTGGAGTCCTTCGCGGTGCGGGCCGGGGCCCGCCCCGACGACGCCCAGGACGGGGGGGTGGTCTCGGCACTGCTGATCGCCGCCCTGGCCGCCGGCGACATCGACGGCGCCCTGGTGACCCGCCCCAGCGACGACCCCGAGCAGCCGTGGAAGGGCGTGGCCCACATCGCCACCACCGCCAAGGAGATCGTCGCCTCCGCCGGCAGCTTCTACAACCAGACCATGGCGCTGGCCGAGCTCGATCTCTCCCGGTACCAGCTGCCGGCCAAGCCGAGGATCGCGGTGGTGGGCACCCCGTGCGAGATCCAGGGGATCCGGGCCATGCAGTCGCGCCGGTGGCCGACCGGGGCGCACCGGGTGGACTCGGTGGTCCTCACCATCGCCCTCCTCTGCACCAAGAGCTTCGACTACCAGGGGCTGATGCTGCAGCTGCTGCGCGACGAGCGCGGCATCGACATCGACCGGGTCAGCAAGGTGGACGTGATCCACGGGCGGATGATCGTCGAGTACCGCGACGGCGAGGTGGCCGTCGACGAGCCGGTGAAGAACTTCCACGGGGCCGCCCTCAAGGGGTGCGACGAGTGTGCCGACTTCCTGGGACGGGGCGCCGACCTGTCGGTGGGCAGCGTCGGCTCGATGCCCGGCTGGAGCAGCGTCCTGGTCCGTACCGAGCGCGGGCACCAGGCCCTCGACAACGCCCGGGGCCGGCTCGACTTCCGGGAGCTCGACAACCCGGGGGCCCTGCTGAAGCTCGACGCCTTCGACAAGCGGGTCGCCTTCGACAGCCTGCGCCGGGACTTCGACCCGGACGCGCCGCTGTTCATCGACTACGAGGAGCACCTCCAGCAGTACGGCGACAGCGATCGCGCCCCGGTGGTCTCCGACCGGTGAACCGGTCCTCCCCGGGCGCCGGGCGCCGGCGATGAGTACGGTGGGCGACGTGACCCGGATCGAGTTGGCCGCCGGCGGGAGCCTGGAGCTCCCCCTCGAGCCCGAGGCACTCAAGGACGGCCTGCGCACCGCCCTGTTGGAGGGCCAGGACTGGCGCGAGGGGTTCAGCGACGACATCTGCATCGGTCTGTGGCTGTGGGGGGAGTGGCAGCCCACCCTCGAGCCGATGGGGATGAGCCGGGACGACTTCGTAGACGTGGTGACCGGCTCCCACCGGGAGCTGTGGCTCTGGTTGATCGGCGACCGGATCTGGGACCAGTACATCTCGGGCCTGGCCGGCCGCATCGGCCGCCGGATCCCCTCCACCTCGTAGGCCTGCCCCGCCGGCCCCCGCCGGCCCCGGCCTGCCCCGGCCGAACCGGCCTCCGCAGGCCGTAACCTCTGCCGAGGCGTCCACACACCGACCGGGGGGTCCCATGCCACGCGTTGCCGTACCCATCGAGAAGGATCCGCTCGTCTACGTCTGGACGGAGCTGGCCCCACCCCTGACCGCCGCGGCCGGGGGCTACAGCTCCGCCGTCTACGAGCGGTCCCGGCTGCCACTGCGGGAGTTCGAGGCGGCCCGGATCACCCTGGCCCGCATCAACCGGTGCGCCATCTGCACCGACTGGCGCACCGCCCGGGACGTGCCCGGTCGCGGGTCGTCCCCCGACGAGGTCCCCGAGGAGTTCTACGAGCTGGTCCTCACCGAACCGACCTCCCCCGAACTCAGCGATCGGGAGCAGCTGGCGGCAGCCTTCGCCGAGCGCTACGCCGTCGACCACCTGGGCATGGACGACGCCTTCTGGGCCCGGCTCCACGACCACTTCACCGACGACGAGCTGGTCGACCTGGCGCTGTGCGTGGGCTCGTGGTTGGCCCTGGGCCGGTTCAACCAGGTGTTCGACATCGACGGGGCGTGCCGGGTACCGGCGCCGGTGCCGGCCGCGTCGGTCGGCCCGGCCGCGTCGGCGTAGCGCTGCCGATGGAGAAGCTCATCTACCTCCTGTGGGGGGACGGCTCAGCCGACTCCGGCGACGCCCTGCGACGGCAGCTGCTCGAGGAGACGGCCGACCGGCTACGCCGGGCCGGTGCCCACGGCATAGGGATCAACGTCCACGATTCGGACGCCGCCCCGGCTCCCTCCCCGGCACCCGCCCCGGAGGGTGAGGCGTCCCACGTGGCGCAGCTCTCGGTATGGGTCGACTGCTACGAACGGCGGACCGGGGTGGACGCCGCCGTCGACGACCTGGGGCTCCCCTCGGCCGGCTACCTGGTCACGGAGTCGCTCTACGAGGACTACGGCACCACCCCCCACGCCGGCCGGCGTGACTGGCCCGACGGCGACCGCTCGCCGGGCGTGCTGACCGTGGCGCTCATCCACCGGCCGGAGGGGCTCGGCTACGCCGAATGGATCCGACGCTGGCACGGGACCCAGTCCCCCGTCTCGGGAGAGCTCCAGCCCCGGACCCGCTACGTGAGGAATGAGGTGGTCCGTCCCTTGGTCGACGGCGCACCGGCCATCGACGGCATCGTCGAGGAGGGATGGCCCTCCGCCCGGCACGTGGCCGACCCGATGCTCTTCTTCAACGCCCGCACCCCGGAGGAGCTCCAGGCCAACGTGGGCCGGATGATCGAGAGCGTGAGCGCCTGCCTCGACCTCGACCGCCTCCGCAGCGCCACCATGAGCGAGTACCTGGTCGCCTCGTGGGGGAACCCTCAGTCGATGCCGTGATCCGAGGCGTACCGGATCAGCTCGTGCTTCCGGTTCAGGTGGAGCTTGGCCAGGATGTTCCGGACATGGTTCTCCACCGTCTTCTCGGCGATGAACAGCTCGGCGCCGATCTCCCGGTAGGTGTGCCCCCGGGCCACGCACTGGAGCACCTCGCGCTCCCGAACGGTGAGCGTCTCGGTGCCGTCGCCGGCCCGCGAGGCCAGGGTGCGGAACTCGCCGAGCACCAGGGCGGCCAGGGTCGGGGAGAACACCGGCTCGCCTTCGGCCGCACGTCGCAGGGCGGCGCGCAGCTCCTCGGGGGGCGTCGACTTCACCAGGTAGCCCACCGCCCCGGCTGCCACGGCGTCGAGGAGGTCACGTTCGGCCTCCGAGACGGTCAGCATGACGATCCTCGAGGTGGCCCCGCACGCCCGTACCACCGCCAGGCCACCACCGCCGGGCATGTGGAGGTCGCACACCACCAGGTCGGGTCGGTGGGCCCGGACCACCTCGACGGCGTCGGGCGCCGAGGCTGCCTCGCCGACCACCTCGAACCCGTCCCCCAGGTCGGCGCGCACGCCGGACCGCCAGATGGGATGGTCGTCGGCCAGCACCACCCGGATCACACCCACAGCCGCACCTCGGCACCGGATCCCAGCTGGCCCGAGACTTCGACCCGGCCGCCGACCTCGGCGATGCGGCCCCGGATGGAGCGGGACAGCCCGATCCCTTCCGGCACCACCGCGGGATCGAACCCGAGGCCGTCGTCCTTCACGGAGCAGAACAGCCGGGTGGGCGGGCACCCCCGGGGCGGCGGCTGCTCGTCGGCCTCCACGAACACCGTGACCCGGGCCGCCCGCCCGTGCTTGCCGGCGTTGGTGAGGGCCTCGCCCACCGCTCCGGCCAGGGCGGCGCGCACCTCGACCGGCAGGCGGGGGAGTCCGTCCATGGCCACCACGTCCACCCTCCCGCCGAACCGGCGTTCGAACTGGGAGGCCGACGCCCGCAGGTCGTCGAGGAGGTCGCCGTCGTGCCCCGGGCGGCGCCGGTCGCCTTCCGGGGGTCCCGCCAGGTAGGCCCGGAGCTCGCGTTGCTGGTCCCGGGCCATGGCGGCCAGCGCCGGGTCCTGGGTCCGGCGCTCCACCACCGCCAGGGTCTGGAGCACGCCGTCGTGGAGGGTCCGGGCGACCTCCTCGCGGGCCCGGGCGTCGGCCACCTCGGACTCCGCGTTGCGCAGCTGCGTGACCAGGTAGCCGAGGGCGCCTCCGGCCATGGCGAAGAGCACGATGGGGGTCAACGTGCCGACCAGGTGGCCGCCGGTGAACAGCTGGCCGGACGGTACGCCGTTGAGGAGCGCCCCGCCCATCCGGGCGAGGCCCATCAGGATCCCGGTGGCGGCCCCCACCGCCGCCCCACCGACCGCCCCGGCGGCCAGCACGCCAGCCAGCGGCCAGGCCACCGCCAGCGACTGGGAGCTGGCGAAGGCCGATCCACTGGCGAAGGCCAGGCCGCCCCCCAGGAACAGTGCGCAGCCACAGGCCACCTCGACGACCACCGGGCCGGGACGCAGCAACAGGTCCGGCGAACGGCTGAGGAGCAGGCTGTCGGCCACGGTGACGGCCAGGGCCCCCGTCACCAGCAGGTAGGCCAGCCACGGCCGCACCAGGTCGTTCCGGTCGAACACGAGGACGGTGGCCATCCACACCCACGCCAGCCAACGAAACACCGAGATACCCGCAGGAAGGGTGCGATCCACCGCCCACCACCCTAGGACGTGGCGTTCCGCCCGGCGGTGAGCCCGGGCATCCCCCGCCCGGCGTCGGGGACCCCCCAGGCCGAATTGGGGGCTGCACCGGATGGAGCCCGGGGAGGCCACGGCACACGATGATCGCATGGAGCCCACCGCCGTAGCCGACACCGCCAGCGCCGACCCCGTCCGGGACCCCGCCCTTCGCAGCGTCTGGGAGGGTTGGGCGAGGCGGACGGTCACCGCCGATCCGGCCTCCGCCTCCCGGTCGGCGGAGGCGGCCGTCGGCGTCGTCGAGGCCGGGGGCTCGTCGGATGCCGCGGTGGTGGCGGGGTTCGTGGCGGCGGGGGTGTGGCCGCCGACCCCCTACCTCCGGTCGCTCGACATCGAGCGCTGGCGCCTGGGCGAGCTCCTGGCCGAGCTGGCCCAGTTGGGAGCCTGGTCGGAGGGACCGGCGGAGGATGCCACCTACCGGTTGGCCGGGGAGCTCCGGCACCGTCTCACGGTCGCCGACCAGGTCGCGGTGGGGGTGGCGTCGGTCCGGCCGACGCCGGCGGGGTGGGGGACCGGTCCCGGTGGACCGACCGGACCGGCCGACCCCCCGGCCGGGCCGGGGGGCGACGCCCCGGGCGCCGGCGACCAGGGGGTCCGGATCCTCGGGGCCACCGGTGTGTTCCTGCTGCTGACGGCCACCCTGCTGTTCGAGGTGCTCGGGGTACCCGGCCGCGACCATCTCCTGCGGTTCCTGGCCGTGACCGGCCTCGAAGGCGTCCTGATCGGCGCCGGCCTGGCCTGCGGGAGGTCGGAGCGGTTCCGGACGGTGGCGGGGATCTACGTGGCGGCCAGCGCCCTGGTTCTGCCGGTGGTGGTGGCGGCGGGACTGGCCGCCGTCCCGTCGGGGGTCGGACTCCGCCCGGCCACCGCGGTGGCAGTGGGCGCACTGGGATGCGCGGCCGTCTATGCGTGGTTGGCCCTCCTCCTTCCGTCCCGCGCCTACGCCTGCCTGGCACTGCTGGCGGTGGGAACCGGTTGGGTGTCCGGAGCCGTGGCTGCCGGGCTCGACCCGACATCGGGGTGGACCGCACCGACCGTCGCCTGCCTGGCCGCCCTGTACCTGGTGGTGGACGCGCTGGCCGTCCACGCTGGCCGGGCGAGGAGTGGGGATCCGAGGTGGGAGGGTGCGGCCGAGTCCCTGACCGGTCCGGCCCCCTGGTTCGTCGCCGCCTCGGGAGGCGTCGCCGGTGTGGTGGCGCTGTCAGCGGTCGACCGTGAGTACCTCCCCGGTTGGTCGGGACCCCTCGCCCTGTCCGTCCTGGCGGTGGCGTTCGGGCTCGCTGCCCGGCAGCCCGGTCGGCACCGCAACCTGGTGCCGGCGATGGTGGCCGGTTCGGCGGCCGTGCTGAGCGCCGGACCGTGGTTGGCCTGGGGACGCCTCGGCACCTCGGTGGCGCTCGACGGGCTGGCCCTGGGTACGGCGGCGGTGGCGGCGGCGGCAACCGGGGCCGGGCGCACCGGCGGGGCGGCGGCTCCGGAGCCGTCCGGTGACGGTGGCCCGATGGTCGGGGGAGTCCTCCGGGTCCTGGCCGTCGTGGAGGCCACGGCGGTGCTCCTGTCGGTGGAGGGTCGGTCGTGGTGGGCACCCGTCGTCCTGGTGGTGGCGGCCGGGGTCCCGGCGTGGACCGGTTGGCGGACCGGCGAGGCGGCCTGGAGCGGGGCGGCGGTGCCGCTGGCGGTGGCGGCCTGGTTCACCGCCGCCCGGCTGGCGGTGTCGGCGCTCGGGCCACCGGCCTCCGGGTCACTCGACCCGCTGGCGGCGGCCCGGCTGCTCGGACCGCTGCCCGTGGTGCTGGTGGCTGTCGGTCTCGCCCTCCGGGGACGCCAGCCGGGGTGGTCCCGGGCGATCCACACCCTGGCCGCCGGGCTCGGTGCCCTCGTGGTCTCCCTGACCCTGGCCGGCCGGGCGCCGGTGGCCGCCGGGTCGGAGCTGCTGGTCGCCTGGGCGGCGGTGGCCGGTGTGTCGTCGATCGAGCGGTGGACGCCGCCGCTCCCCGCCGGCGCCGGCGCCGGGATGTCGGGGGCGGCCCTGGTCGTGCTGGGCCTCGGCGGGGGGGTCGAGCTGGCGCTCACCGCCACCCTCGGGGTGGTGCTCCTTGAGTACGCCTGGGGCTCGGCTCTCCGCGACGGCCGGGGTGACCGGCTGGTGGAGTCGCCCGGCCGGGTCCATCGGATCACCGCCCTGGTGGGTGCGGTCACGGTGCTGACCCTCACCCTGGTACGGCTCGCCGCCGGGCTCGGTCACGGGGCACCGGTGGCGGCCCTGCTGGCCGTCGTGGTGGCCGCCACTCTCGTCGGCATGGAGGCCCGTCAACCGGGTGGGGCGTGGTGGTCGACGTGGGCGGCCCTCGGCCTGGCCTCCCTGGCCGCCCTGCCGGTGGCGGCGGCCTCCGGGACCCATAATCCCCAGTGGTACGTGCTGGCCCCGGGAGTCACCCTGCTCCTGCTCGGGCTCCGGCTCCCGGACGAGCCCCGCGATCCTCACGGGGTCCGGCACGGCCGGTGGTTGACCGGCACCGGGGCCGCCCTGCTCCTCGGGACGACCGCCGGCCTGGCCGCCGGGGGCGGGGGCGGGGGCCCGGTGGTGCTCCTGGTGGTGGAGGGTGCGCTCCTGGTCGTGACCGGTGTCGGTCTCCAACGCCGGGTGCCCGTCGTCGCCGGGGCGATCGGCGTTGCGGTGGGGGGGCTGTCGGCACTCTCCCTGGTCCCCTCGACGCTGGCCCTCTCCCTGCTGATCGGCGTGGTGGGGGTCGCCGTCCTGATCGCCGCCACGGTGCTGATGGCCGGCGGCCGGCACCTGGCCCACGGTCGGCAGGCCCTCCGCCAGGCGGCATGGAGCCGGTGGCGCTGAGCCGGCGTGGCGTCGCTGGCATCGGTGGCCCTCGAGGCCGCTCGCCACCCCCGGACGGATCCGTGAGGCTCAGGGCTCGTCGGGGACGGTGCCGAGGCCGGTTCCCGCTCGATCTCGGCCGGCTCCTCGACCGAGCCCTGGACCCACCACCAACGAGTCGCCGGCCGCCAGCCGGAGTGGGACCGGGATGACGTGGGCCACGTCGAGGCCCACCGTGCCGATGCGCCCCGGTGATCGCGTACGCTCTCGGGTCGGCCCGCTGACGCCCGATCGGGCCGGCACCGACATCGGAGGAATCACCCGTGGGACTGTCCATCGGCATCGTCGGCCTTCCCAACGTCGGGAAGTCCACCTTGTTCAACGCCCTGACCCGGAACGACGTCCTGGCCGCCAACTACCCGTTCGCCACCATCGAGCCCAATGTCGGGGTGGTGGCGGTCCCGGACCCCCGGCTCGAACGTCTCGCCGAGCTCTTCGAGAGCCGGGAGATCGTCCCGGCCACGGTGACCTTCGTCGACATCGCCGGCATCGTGAAGGGGGCGTCGGAGGGGGAGGGGCTGGGCAACAAGTTCCTGGCCGCCATCCGCGAGTCGGACGCCATCTGCCAGGTGGTCCGGGTGTTCGACGACCCGGACGTGATCCACGTCGACGGCCGGATCGACCCCGGAAAGGACATCGCCACCATCAACACCGAGCTGATCCTGGCCGATCTCGGCACCGTGGACAGCCGGCTGGTGAAGCTGACCAAGGAGGCGCGCAAGCAGCCGGACCTCCTGCCGGCGGTGCGGGCGGCCGAACAGGCTCGAGAGATCCTCGACTCGGGCCGGACCATCGCCTCGGCCGCTGCCGCCGGCGAGGTCGACCTCGAGCTGCTGGCCGACCTCCACCTCCTGAGCGCCAAGCCGTTCCTCTACGTCTTCAACGTCGACGAGGGTGCCCTGGGGGACGAGGCCCTGGCCGACCGCCTCCGGACGCTGGTGGCCCCGGCGGAGGCGGTGATCCTCTGCGCCCAGATCGAGGCCGAGGTGGCGGTGCTCGACCGTGACGACGCCGCCGAGCTGCTGGCCAGCTACGGGCAGCTCGAGTCGGGGCTGGTGCAGCTGGTCGGCGTGGGCTTCTCGACCCTGGGACTCCAGACCTTCCTGACCGCCGGGCCCAAGGAGTCGAGGGCGTGGACGATCCACGTGGGGGACACCGCCCCGCAGGCCGCCGGCACCATCCACACCGACTTCGAGCGCGGCTTCATCAAGGCCGAGATCGTCGGGTACGACGACCTGGTGGAGGCCGGCTCCCTGGCGGCGGTCCGGGCGGCGGGGAAGGCCCGGGTGGAGGGCAAGGAGTACGTGATGCGCGACGGGGACGTGGTCGAGTTCCGGTTCAACGTGTGACCGACTCCCCGGCGGGCGAGGGGTCCGGACCGGTGGTGGTGCGGCTGGAGGGTGTCCGCGTCGTGCGCAACGCCACCGCCCTCCTCGACGACGTCACCTGGGAGGTGCGCGGCGGTGAGCGGTGGGCCCTGCTCGGGCCCAACGGCTCGGGCAAGACCACGCTGCTCAGGGTGGTCGGGTCCGCCCTGTGGCCCACCGCCGGCGGGGTGGAGATCCTCGGCGAGCGGCTGGGCCGGGTCGACATGAGGGTCCTCCGCCAGCGCATCGCCGTGGTCAGCGCGGCGGTCGGCCGATCCCTCCGACCCGCGCAGCCGGCGCTCGACGTGGTCCTCACCGGCCGGTACGCGGCGCTCGAGACCTGGTGGCACGAGTACACCGACCAGGACCGGGAGGAGGCCGAGCGCCTGCTCCGCCAGGCCGGCTTCGGAGGCGACTCGTTCGATGGGCGGCCGTTCGGACTGCTGTCCGAGGGCGAGCGGCAACAGGTGCTGTTGGCACGGGCGCTGATGGGACGGCCGGAGCTCCTCCTGATGGACGAGCCGGCCGCCGGCCTCGACCTCGGCGCCCGCGAGCGCCTGGTCCGGCGGCTGGCACGGCTGGCCGGTGACCCGACGGTGCCGCCGATGATCCTGGTGACCCACCATGTGGAGGAGATCCCGCCCGGGATCACCCACACCGCCCTCCTCAAGGGAGGCGCCATGGTGGCCTCGGGACCGGTGGACGAGGTCCTGACCAGCCAGGCCGTCTCCGAGGCCTTCTCGCTGGCGGTGACGGTGGAGCGCCAGGGTGGTCGCTGGACGGCCCGGGCCGTGGTCTGACCCCTCCCCGGGCGGACCCGACGGGAACAGTCCGGCCTCCCCGCCGGTTGGACTGGGTAGGGAGAGGTACATCGTGCCCCGCTCCCCCGACCCCGCCGAACGCCCAGGAGGCACCCATGACCGAGTCAGCCACCACCGAAGGCGCGGTCGCCGACCACGACACCGCCGACCACGACACCGCCGACTTCTGGTTCGATCCGCTCTGCCCGTGGGCGTGGCTGGCCTCGAGGTGGATCCTCGAGGCGGCCAAGGTCCGGTCGTTCGACGTCCGCTGGCACGTCATGTCCCTGGCCTACCTCAACGCCGACAAGGAGGACCTGACCGAGGAGTACCGCCAGCTCCTGGCCGAGGCCTGGGGACCGGTCCGGGTGTGCATCGCCGCCCAGCAGACCCACGGCGACGAGGTGCTGCTCCCGCTCTACACCGCGCTGGGGACGCGCTTCCACCTCGAGGGCCGGGAGCGCGATCGCGCCACCATCGAGGAGGCGCTGGTGGAGGCAGGCCTTCCCGCCGAGCTGGCCGACGCCGCCGAGACCGACGAGTACGACAAGGCCCTGATCGCCTCCCACCACGAGGGGATGGACCAGGTGGGCTACGAGGTCGGCACCCCGGTGATCTCCGTCAACGGGGTGGCCTTCTTCGGCCCGGTGGTCACGCCGGCCCCCAAGGGCGAGGCGGCAGGCAAGCTGTGGGACGGGGTGCTGGCGGTGGCCGGCACCGACGGGTTCTTCGAGCTGAAGCGCTCCCGCGACCGGGACCCGATCTTCGTCTGATCCGCATCGGGCGGCCCCCCGGTCTCGCAGCCGTCCACCCTCACTTCAGGAGGGACACCACCAGTAGACCCTGGGCCAGGTGGTAGGTGAGGTGGACAGACAACCGGCCCCGCCGGAGGGGCCGGACGAACCGGTCGACGGCGAGCAGGGTGTCGGAGACGAGAAACGCACTCGCCCCCAGCGCCGCCGCCGGCACCCCCACGTTGGTGGCCAGCACGGCCATGGTCACGATGGCGGCCATGTAGACGCACACCGGCCCCACCAGCGCGCCCTGGCCCTCACGGAGCAGGCCCCGGAGGATCAACGTCGACGGGTAGGCCTCGACGACCACCACGATGCCGAGGGCGAGGGCGAGGCCGGCGGTGGAAAAGGAGAACGGCGGGTGGGACGGGGGCGACGCCGGCTGCAGCAGGCCGATGATGAAGAGCACGTGTCCGACCAGGAAGGCGGCCAACCCGGGGACGAACAGGTCGTGCGGGAGCATCAGCAGCACGTCGCCGAGCAGGCAGCAGCTGAGGGCGGCCACGAACCACCACCGCCGGGCCGACAGGTCGGTGTCGTCGCCGGGGATCAGGGCGGCCGCGGCGGTGAGCGCCGCCAGCACCGCCGGCTTGGCCGCGTACTCCAGGGCCCGGTTGTCGGTTGCGACCGCCCACCAGTCGGCGACGGCCGCCACGCCGGCGACGGACAGAAGAATCCAGACGGCGCCCACCCGAGGACGATACCGGCCCCAACCACCTCATGGCCTGGGCAATCGCGGGACAGTTGAGACGGTGGCCCACCCGGTGTACAACGGGCGGGAACAGATCCACGGAGGAGGCCGCTGCGAGCGAACGTGCGCTCGGTGTCGGCGACGTCGTTCTCCGACCATCCACCACTGCGGAATTGCCCCTCGTTAGGGTTTTTCAGCGAAGAAGGTAGGTCGAGGAGTTGACGCTCGTGATCCTTGTGGTGATCCTCGTTGTGGCATGGATGGTGATTCTCGGTCCCACCGTGCTGCGTCGACGGTCGGATCACGGCGACGGGGTGAACTCGATCACCCACTTCCACCGCCAGCTCCGCGTACTCGAGCACTCGGGCGCCAAGCCGATCGTGCTCCCGGCCTACCGACTGCACTCCACCGAGGCGAATGCGGTCAGCTCCGGGACCCGCTACCCCGATGTCGCCTCGGTCCCCGTCCTCACCGTGGTGGGGGCCGACCGCCTTCCCCGCCCGGCGCTGGCCTTCCTCGGCGACGACCCGACGCCGGGCGCCGGCACCGCCCGGGACGAGTGGACGGTCGACCAGGCAGATCCGCTGGCGACCTACCGGCCGGTCGATCCCGAGCTCCGGCGCCTGGCCCGACGGCGGCGTCGGGACACCCTGATGGTGTTGATGCTCACCACGGTGCTCACCTTCCTGGTCGGATTCATCCCGGGAGCGGGTGTGGCCTGGGTGATCAGCCTGATCTCCGGAGTGTCGCTGGCTGCCTACGTGGCAATGCTGATCCACATGCGCTCGCTGGCGCAGGAGCGCGAGCGGAAGCTCCACTATCTCCAGCCGTCGAAGACGCTGCCGCCGGATCGAGCCGACCTGGACGGCTACGGGGGACTCCCCGGCCATCCCGAGGTGACGAGCCAGGAAGACCTCGCCGCCTACGAGGCGAGTCGGTATGCACACCCGGCCCGCCAAGCCGCCGCCAACTAGCCCGGGTCCCGGGCGTGGACCCCGGGACGGTACTCGCCGGGCCCCTGCCCCGGGACCATCCGACGTCGGCGACCGACCCGGCAGGTTGCCCTGTCCCGTCCGGGGTCCGGTTTCGCTGACCGCGGGCTGTGGATATCGCCCATCTCGGCCGGAATCCTCGAGCGAGACGCCGGATTTCGATGATCCCGGGGGAGGAGGATGGTGCCGCCCGCAAGCACGCACCGTGACCAGTTGACCACTCACGTGTAATTGGTGTCGGAATGTGGTCAAATAACAGCATTCAGTGCTTCTAGAAGTACCGCAGTTCCATACCTTGCAGTCATGAGTACCGAAATGATGGTGCGCCTTGGCCTCTGATCCCGTCTACATCGACGTATCCCCACATGAGGAATCCGTCGTGCGTGGACTTGGCGCGCAGTGGGACGGAACGCGTGGTTCGTGGTTCGTTCCGGCCGGTCTGCCGCTCGAGCCCTTCGCCCGCTGGACCGGGCAGGCCGCGGTCTCGGCGGACGGCACCCCGGAGGACGCCTTTCGGACGGTCCCGCTGACCAACAGTGACTCGGGGCGCCTTCGACCCCCGTTCTCCGAGGGGGCATTCGCCTCGTTGCCGACGTTCGTCGCCGGCCACCCCCCCGAGATCGACCCCGAGATCGTCGATGAGGTGTTCCACCGCGTCGAAAGCCCCGCCTCGCGTGGTCATGTGGTGGACGACAGCACGGAGGTCATCGATCAGACACCGTTGGCCTCGGTCCCGGCCTTCACGCCCGGCCTCCCACTGCTCGTGGGTCCGGCGGACATGCTGCCACTGCCCCTGAAGATCGCCAAGGCGGTGGTGACGCCTCCGCCGATCACCCCCCCCGAGGTGTCGGAGCCTGACCCCGTCGATGCGTCGTCCGAGGAACCCGCACCCGCCTCGACCTCCGAACCGACCGCCGAGGCGACCGCGGTGCCGGTCGAGCCGACTTCCGAACCGACCGCCGAGGCGACAGCGGAGGCGACCGAGGTGCCGGTCGCCGAACTTCCGGTCGAGCCGACGGTCGAGGCGACCGCGGAGGCGACCGCGGTGCCGGTCGCCGAACACCCGGTCGAGACGACCGCCGAGGCGACCGAGGTGCCGGTCGCCGAACACCCGGTCGAGACGACCGCCGAGGCGACCGAGGTGCCGGTCGCCGAACACCCGGTCGAGACGACCGCCGAGGCGACCGAGATGCCGGTCGAACCGACCGCCGAGCCGACTTCCGAGGCGTCCACCCTGCCGCCGCCGGTGGCTCCCTATCCGACACCCGACCTCGCGGAAGCAGCGGTGGCGCCGATCCAGCCGGATGCGGCTGAGGAAGAGGCCACTCCGGTCGTCGTCGACTCCGCGCCGTCGAGCCCCATTCCGCCTCCTCCGATTCCGCCGGATGCCTACGGGCCACCCCCGGAGCCACGGGAGGTGGCGACCGTGGTCGATCCATCCCCAGCGATCGCCGATGTCCCACCACCGCCACCGCCTCCCATTCCGGCACGCCTCCCGTGGGACGACGTGCCCACCTCGTCCGGGTCGACGACAGCTGAGCCGGAGGCTGACGCCGAACCGGTGACCGACACGGAGGCGATTGTTCCGCCACCGGTCGAACCCATGCCTGTGGATGAAGCGCTGCTGACGGTGGAGCCTCCCGTCGCGCCGGTCCCCAAAGGCCAGGCGGAGGTGATCGCCCCGCCGTCCGACCCGATGCCGCCCGCCGAGGCTCCACCGACCGGCTCGCCGGAGTTCGAACCTGCTGCTCTCGACGAGGCACCTTCGACCACTGGACCCGAGGTCGGGGATCGTCCGATTGACGAAGCTCCGACGATCACCGAGACCGTGGCAGAGCCAGCCCCGGTCAACCAAGCTCCTCTGACCGACGGGTTCGAGACCGGGCCCACGGCAGTCGACGAGGCTTCGTCGACCGGCGACCCCGTGGCGGATCTGATGCCGGACCTCGAGACATCCCCACTGGTCGAGCAGGTGGCCGACCCCGTCCCACTGGCAGCCATTGTTCCCACCGAAGCGGCGTTGACCGAATCTCATCCGGCGCCCGTCGAGGTGGAGGCGCTCACCCCTGAGTTCCTCCCTCCGCCTCCGGTCGGCGATCCCGTGACGGGGTCGATCGATCAGTCGTCCGGCGCGACCTTCGAGGAGGACGACGACTTTCTCGATGGCCCGACATCCCTGGCGGAGCTCTCCGGACAACTCATGGTCTTCGACGAGCCCGACGAGGAGCTCGACCAGTCTGGACCGCTGTCGCCGGTGCATGCGCCTGGGCCGGTTGGTGCCCCGATCGTCGGACCGGCCGCTCCGGAGGCCGAAGCTCCGGCGCCCGGGCTCGAGGAGCTGGACCGGGAAACCGCAGGGCCGGAGCCAGTGACCGAGGCAGTTGAACCGGAATCCGAGACTCCGGCCTCTCCGGAGCCCGAGCCGGAACCCCAGGTTGCGGTGTACGAGCCGGAGCCGCTGATCATCCCTGAACCGGTAGCGGTGCAGGGTGGGTACGAGCCGGAAGCCGTCGCACCGGAACCCGAACCCGAGCAGGTGACGGCCGTCACCGGTGATCAGCCCGAGGTGGCAGGGGCCGCATCGGCGCCGGACCTCCAACTCGAACCGGAGCCACTACCGATCGCCACCGCTCCCGAGTCCGAGCCGGAGGTCCCCGAAGCCATCCCGGAACGTGAGTCGGTCGCATCGGTGGAGGAACCGGAGCCCGCCGTCGTTCCGGAGCCGGACACCTCAACTCAGGAACCGGGGCCCGGACTCGCTTCCGGGTCGGTCACCATGGAGTCCGAATCAGGACCAGAGACAGAGCCGGTGGCCGAGACAGAGCCGGTGGCCGAGACAGAGCCGGTGGCCGAGACAGAGCCGGTGGCCGAGACAGAGCCGGTGGCCGAGACAGAGCCGGTGGCCGAGACAGAGCCGGTGGCCGAGACAGAGCCGGTGGCCGAGACAGAGCCGGTGGCCGAGACAGAGCCGGTGGCCGAGACAGAGCCGGTGGCCGAGACAGAGCCGGTGGCCGAGACAGAGCCGGTGGCCGAGACAGAGCCGGTGGCCGAGACAGAGCCGGTGGCCGAGACAGAGCCGGTGGCCGAGACACAGGCCGACTCCGAGCCGGTCATGGCGTCGGCGTCCCCGATGGCGGAACCGGAACCGGAGATCGACCCCGGACCGGTCGCCGAAGCGGCACAGACGATCCACGAGGCTCCCCGGGAAGCCGCCACCACCGACGCCGCTGCCGAAGTCCAGAGCACCGGACCGGAGGCCGAGCTCCCCTCCGAGCCGGCCACCATCGATGTGGTTCCCTCGCCGTTCGCACCTCCGGTCGCCAACATGAGCGCATCGATCGAACCCGAGGCCCCCACGGATCCCGCGCCGGTCCAGGCGGACGAGGAGCGGCCCGAGCCGGAGCTGGGCGCCGTGGAGAGCCCATCGGAGTCGGAGCTCCCGTCCTCGATCAAACCCCCCTCGGCGGCGGACACCCCGATCATGCACGTGGAGCCGATCCGACCGGCCGGCGAACCGGCGCCGGTGCTCCCCGCCCCGGCCACGGCGGCCGCCGAACCCATCGGAGCGCCCGTCGAGAGTGCGCCGGAGACCGGGCCTTCTCCGGTCGCCGACGCCGCGCCCATACCGTCGCCCGAAGCCCCCGCCACCCTCGAGGCCCTGCCTGGTCCCCTCGGTGACCGGGCAGCCGTCTACGTGGTGGGGATGGTCAAGCGCTGCTACAGCTGCGGCGAATCGACCCGGGTGATCGCCGGGGTCCTGATCAACGCCGCCGAGGACGCGGACGGCGGCACGTCCCGCAAGCGGCGCAAGACCAAGGTCGACCAGTCCGCCATGTTCCGGTTCCTCCCGTTCCAGACGGTGGTGGGGCCCCTGATGGGGACCCTCGACGCCGCCTGGTACCAGCAGCACGGGGTGGGGCCCCTGGCCGAGCGGGAGATGGATCCCGAGTACCGCTGGAACGACGACATCGCCGGACTCTCCAACGGCTGTGCGCACTGCGACGCCATGCTGCGGGACGACCCGATCCAGGACGCCTTCGCGGAGGCGGTCGGCGACCGTCGTGACTACCTGAGCCTGGTCATCGCCACCGTCGAGCTCCCCGTCTCGGCGCTGCCCGTCCCGTACGCGGCGTCCACCGACGAGTCGGAGCTCGCTTCCGGGGTCGCCCAGTAGCAACTGCTCCTACCCACCGGGCCTGAACACGGCCGCGAGGTGGGACCGGGGCCGATCAGCCCGGTTCGGATCCGAGCACGGAGACGAAGGACACCATCTCCCCGGGGAAGCCCCCCAGGTTGTGGACGAGTGCCAGCTTGCGGTCCGTCTGGATCTGACGCTCGGGTGTGGCCTCGCCCCGGAGCTGCAGCCACGCCTCGAAGTGCATACGGAGACCCGAAGCGCCGACCGGGTGTCCGAAGCTCTTCAGGCCCCCGTCCGGGTTGACGGGCAGCTCGCCGGTCCGGTCGAACGTGCCGGCCAGGACCTCCTTCCACGCCGTACCCCGCCCGGCGAAGCCGAGGTCCTCCATCAACACCAGCTCGGTCGGCGTGAAGCAGTCGTGCACCTCGGCCATGGCCAGCTCGGCCCGCGGATCGGAGATCCCCGCCTGCCGGTAGGCGTCGGCGGCGGCCGTCGCGCACTCCGGGAACCACGTGTAGTCGTACTCCGGGTCGTTGAGCCCGGACCCGCTCCCGGCGGCGAAGGCGAGCGCCTTGATGAAGATCGGCCGGTCGGTGTACCGGTAGGCGTCCTCGGCACGGACCACGATGGCCGCCGCCGCCCCGTCGGCCACCCCGGCGCAGTCGAACACCCCGAGGGTGCCGGCCACCCGGGGGGAGGCGCAGATGGTCTCGGTGGTGACCGCCTTGCGAAACTGGGCCCGCGGGTTGAGGGCGCCGTTCTGGTGGTTCTTCCAGGAGATCCGCGCCAGGACCTGGGTCAGCTCGTCGGCCCCCACGCCGTACTTCTTCCCGTAGGCCGGGGCCACCATCGAGAACATCGCTGCGGCGGTCAGGGTGCGGTTGGTGCCGTCATTGGGGATCGGGAAGGCGTTCAGGCCCTGGTAGCCGGAGTCCTTGACCTTCTCGGCGCCCACCGCCATGGCCACGTCGTAGGCCCCGGAGGCCACCGCGTACACCGCCGCCCGCAGGGCTTCGGAGCCCGACGTGCAGTAGTTCTCCACCCGGGTGACCGGCTTGCCCTCGATCTGGAGTGGCTTGGCCAGGGTGATGCCACTCATCCCCGACTGGGCGGTCCCCAGCCAGAAGGCGTCGACGTCGTCCTTGGTGACGCCGGCCGACGCGAAGGTCTCCTCGGCCGCCTCGACGATCAGGTCATCGAGGCTCTTGTCCCAGTGCTCGGCGAACCGGGTGCACCCCATGCCGACAATCGCCACCTGATCCTTGATTCCGTGCGATCCCATCGCTCGTCTCCTTCGACGTCCCTCGTGTGTGGTTGCTCGTGGTGCGCCACCGGTCCGACCGGAGCGGTGGCGGGTTTGGGGTGGCCTCAGACCGCCCCGGCCCGCGCCGGGCGGGCCTTCCAGAAGTAGTCATGGATGCCGTCGGCGGTGTACAGCTTCCGGAAGGTCATGGTCACCCGGTCACCGATCTCCACGGCATCCGGGTCGACGTCGGTGAGCTCCACCGGGAACCGGCCGCCCCCGTCGAAGTCGAGGATGGCGAAGACGATCGGCGGGCTGGGCGAGTACGCCAGGCGGTCGATGGTGTAGGTGGCGATGGTGGCGGTGGCGTCGGCCCGTCCGATCGGCTCCATGTCGTCGACCGCCCCACCCTTCATGGAGATCCGGGACGGAGGGAGGTGGACCGCCTCGGAGCTGCGGTCCCGCGACCCGACGAAGCCGAACTTCCACTCCTCGTTCCGCCAGGCGGCCGAGGACGAGACCCGCTGGGGCTCCGGGCGCCGGGGAGGCTCGACGGTGACCATGCCACGCCAGGAGAGGAACCGGCCGTAGGGGAGGTCGGCCCCGGCCGCCACCTGGTCGGCCACCGGCTCGGCCGCCGACCACCCGGCCAGGGCGTCGGTGGTGCGGAAGAGCAGGACGTCGGCCCCGTCGGCCAGCGACACCAGGGCCAGGACCTCACCGGGGACCGCCTGCTCGATCAGCGAGGCCAGCACCAGGCCCACATGGGCGGACCCGGCCTGCCCGACGGTGCCGCTCAGGTCGTCGGCCACCGCCCCGTCGGACACCCCCAGCTTCCGGGTGAGCGCCTTGACCGCCCGGCCGTGCATCCCGGTCACCACCACCCGGTCGATCTCTCCGGCGGCCAGGCCCGCCGTCTTGAGTGCGGTACCCCACGCCTGCTCGCCGAGCGGCACGTACCGGGTCTCCCCGAATCGCTCCTCCCATACCTTGGAGCGCCGCTCACCGGGCGTCCGCCACCGGTCCAGGAACTCGTCGGTGACCGACGCCCCACCCAGGTACTCGGCGATGACCCGGGTGCCGGGGGCGTCGTCGGCCACCAGGAGGGCGGCCGCCGCGTCGCCGCCCGCCGACTCGTCGGTCGAGGTGGGGAGCCCGTCGCGCTGGTCGGCCAGCACCACCAGCGTGGCACCCGACCCCGGCGCACCGAGCGCCGTCTGCAGTGCCCCGACCCCCGACCGGAGGGCCCCGCCGAAGTCGAAGGCGGCCACCTCGGAGGGCTGTCGGAGGGCGGCATGGACGGTCGTGGCGTTGGTCTTGTCGAGGTAGGCCGGCGAGGCGGTGGCGAACCAGACGGCCGAGGGTGCCGACCCCGGTGCCGACCGGAGCGCCAGGCGCGACGCCTCGACGCCCATGGTGGTGGTGTCCTCGTCGTGGGAGGCCACCGCCCGGGAGCCCTTGCCGCCGCCGCTTCCGAAGACGGCGGCCACCGCGGTGCGCTGCAGGCGGCGGTAGGGGACGTAGCCGGCGGAGCTGACGATGCCTCTCATCGGTAGGTGCCTCTCCTCTGTCGTCGACCTCATGGTCTCGTGGGCGTCCGGACGATACCGCCGGCCGCTCCGGCGGCCCTGCGGGCCCCCCGTGACCGTGCCCGCACAACGGCGATCCGGTCGGGTCGTTGGCTCCGGCCCGACCGCCATCCTATGATGGCCAGCATATCTGACGGTCAGTCAGGTAATCACCGGGGCAGACCGGTGGCCGGACGATGGAGGACCCCATGGACTTCGAGTTCACCCCTGAGCAGCTCGCCTTCGTGGCGGAGGTCGAGGCCTTCCTCGACGCCAACGACGACCCCGAGATCTTCGACGTCACCCGCGAGAACATGGCCCAGATCGTCGACACGCCGCTGCGCCGGAAGTTCATGGCCAAGCTCGGCGAGCAGGGTTGGCTGGGCATCACCTGGCCCAAGGAGTACGGCGGAGCGGAGGGGGACGGGACCTACGAGTATCTGCTGAACGAGGCCCTGGCCGCCCGGGGCGGGCCGCAGATCGGCAAGGGCGTCGGCATCATCGGCAAGACCATCATCAGCCACGGCAGTGACGAGATGAAGGCCGAGTTCCTCCCCAAGATCCTGCGCAACGAAGTCGAGTTCGCCGTCGGCTACTCCGAGCCCAACGCCGGCTCCGACGCCGCCTCCATGCAGCTCAAGGCCACCCGGGACGGTGACGGCTGGCGGCTGAACGGCCAGAAGACCTGGACCACCTCGGCCCACTTCGCCGACTGGTACTGGGTGGGGGCCCGCACCGACCCCGACGCCCCCAAGCACCACGGGATCACCCTCTTCCTGGTGCCGATGGACCACCCGGGGATCACCGTGAAGGCCATCTGGACCATGGGGGACGAGCGGACCAACGAGGTCTACCTCGACGACGTCTTCGTGCCCGACGCCTACGTGGTGGGGGAGCTGAACCACGGCTTCCAGTACATCTCCGAGGCCCTCGACCTCGAGCGGTTCACCCTCTTCACCTACTCGCCCACCCGGCAGCGCCTCGACCTCCTCACCGAGTACGTGGCCACCGCCACCCGCGACGGGGAGCCTCTGAAGGACGACCCGGTGGTCCGGTCCCGGATCGCCGAGCTGCACACCGAGGCCGAGGTGGCCCGCGTGCTGGGGCTCAAGTTCGTCTTCAAGGCCGGGGAGGGGGGTGCACCGCCCACCACCGAGGCCTCCGAGTACAAGCTCTTCACCACCGAGTACTCCCGACGCCTGGCCGACGCCTCCATGGACCTGGCCGGTGCGGGCGCCCAGCTCCGCGTCCACACCGAGGAGGCCCCCATGAAGGGACGCTCCGAGTCCACCTACCGCTACACGGTGATCGACACCATCGGCGGCGGGGCGTCCGAGATCCAGAAGAACATCATCGCCCGGCGCAAGCTCGGCCTCCCCAAGAACTTCTGAGCCCGGACCGACCGTGACCGCCTCGACACCTCCGTCCGGTGACCGGGCCGCGCCCGGCCTCCTGGCCGGCGTGGTGGTGCTCGACCTGTCCACCGTCGGCCCCGCCTCCCGCTGCACCCGGATCCTGGCCGACTACGGCGCCACCGTGGTGAAGGTGGGGGCGGTCCCCGGCCGCGGGGTCGAGCCGCTCCGCCCGGCCGTCTACGCCTACAGCGGCTCGCGCGGCTTCCGCCGGATGGCCCTCGACCTCAAGGACCCCGACGGCCTCGACGCCTTCTTCGCCCTGGTCCGGACAGCGGACGTGGTGGTGGAGAGCTTCCGTCCCGGGGTCATCGACCGACTGGGGATCGGGTTCGCCGCCCTGGCCGCCGTCAACCCCGGCATCATCCTCTGCTCGACCACCGGCTACGGCCAGTCCGGGCCCCGGTCACAGTGGGCCGGTCACGACATCAACTACCTGGCCGTCGGCGGCTACCTGGCCGGCAGCGAGCCGGCCGCGGACGGCGGCCCGCCCATCGCCGGCGCCACCATCGCCGATGCCGCCGGTGGCGGCATGCAGGCCGCCATGGCGGTGATGGCCGCCCTGATCGGACGGGGCTCGGACGGGGCGGGCACCCATCTCGACGTGTCCATCGCCGACGGGGTCCTCTGGCTGACCTCGTTGGCGGTTGACGAGCACCTGGCCACCGGCGCCGACGTCGGGCCCCGGCACGACATCATCTCGGGCCGGTATGCCTGCTACGACACCTACCGGGCGGCGGACGGCGGCTGGCTGGCGGTGGGGGCCATCGAGCCCAAGTTCTACGCCAACCTCTGCCGTCTGCTCGGATGCGAGCAGTGGATCGACCACCAGCTCGACGACGACGTCCAGGACAAGGTCCGGGACGACTTCGCCGCCGCCTTCGCCGCCCGGGACCGCGACGCCTGGGTGGCGGTGCTGGCCGGGGCCGACACCTGCACCACCCCGGTGCTGACGGTCGCCGAGCTGGTGGACGACGAGCAGTTCGCCGCCCGGGACGCCATCGTCGAGGCGGAGTCCGCCGACGGGCGCCGGTTCCGGCAGGTGGGCCCGGTGCTGGCGGGGATGCAGCCGCCGGCCCAGCCGGTCCCGGTGCGCGACCCGTCGGCGTCCGACGCCGACGACCTGTTGGGCGCGGCCGGGGTCGGAGCGGAACGGATCGCCGAGCTACGGACGAAGGGGGTGGTGGCGTGAGTGCCATCAGGGAAGCCGACATCGGGGGGCTCCTCGGGGTCGAGCAGTACGCCGAGGTGGGGGAGTTCCCCGTCGAGCAGGGGTACATCTGGACCACCTGCTCGTCGGTGGAGAACGGCAACCCGCTCTTCTGGGACGAGGCGGTGGCCGCCGACATCACCGGGGGGCCGATCGCCCCACCCACCATGGTGTCGGTGTGGTTCCGCCCGCACCACTGGGCACCGGACCGCACCGGCTCGGCGCTCCCGTTGCAGATCCACTTCGACCTCAAGGAGGGGCTCGGGCTCCCCGAAGCGGTGATGAGCGACAACACCATCGTGTTCCATGAGCCGGTCCGCCCTGGCGACCGGCTCCGCACCAGCCAGATCCTCCGGTCGGTGAGCGACGAGAAGACCACCAAGCTCGGCACCGGACGGTTCTGGGTCATCGACGTCGAGTACCACAACCAGCACGGCGACCTGGTGGCCGTGGAGAGCTACACCGGCTTCGGCTACCGCCGGGCGACCGAGGCGGCCACCACCGGCGCCCGCGCCACCCGGACCACCACCGACGGGGAGGCCCGATGAGCACCACCACCGTTCCCACCCGGCTCCTCGGCGACGTGGCGGCCGGGGACACGCTGCCCCAACTGGCCTATCCGGTGACCGCCACCACCGTGGTGCTGGGCGCCCTGGCCTCACGGGACTGGCGTCCCATGCACCACGACAAGGACTTCGCCGTCAACCGGAACGGCATCCAGGACATCTTCCTGAACACCCCCAACCAGGCCGCCTGGTTCGAGCGGTTCGTGACCGACTGGACCGGCCCGCACGGCCGGCTGCAGCGGATGACCTTCCGGATGCTCGGCTCGATCTTCCCCGGCGACACCATGGTCTTCGACGGGACGGTCACCGAGACCGGCGTCGACGACGAGGGGTGCGGATGGGCGGCCATCGACATCTCGGTGTCGGTGGACGGCGACGCCAAGACCACCTGCCGGGCCCGGGTGGCCCTGCCGGTGACCCCCGACGACAACCCCTGGGACCGCAAGGCCGACCGGTGGCGGCCGTGAGCCCCGGCCCCCGTCGTCACCCTGACCGCTTTGACCACCCGATCGACCGCACGACACGAGGAGCACTGACCATGTTGGATCTCAAATTCAGCGCCGAGCAGGAGATGCTCCGCGAGACGGTCCGGGGGCTCTGCGCCTCCACCAGCCCGCTCACCGTGGTGCGCGAGTTGGAGGACGACCCGATCGGCTACTCCGCCGACTTCTGGAAGCAGCTGGGCCACCTCGACCTGCTGGGTCTGCTGCTCCCCGAGGAGTACGGGGGCTCGGGTATGACCACCGTGGAGGGCGTGGTCCTCTACGAGGAGTTCGGCCGTTCGCTGGCACCGTCGCCCCACTTCGTCAGCGCCGTCCTGTGCGGCAGTGCCCTGGCCCGGGCGGGCAGCGACGAGCAGCGGAGCCGGTGGCTCCCGCAGATCGTCACCGGGGAGGCGGTCCTCACCCCGGCCTGGCTCGAGCCGGAGAACGGGTTCGGCCCGAAGGGGATCCAGGTGCGGGCGGAGGCCGACGGTGACGGCTTCCGGCTCACCGGGGTCAAACGTCACGTGGCGTTCGCCAAGGCCGCCACCCGATTGGTGGTGCTGGCCCGGACCGGCGACGGCGCGGAGGACATCGACCTCTTCCTGGTCGATCCGTCGGCCGAGGGCGTCGCCCTCACCCAGCAGCTGACGATCGGCTCGGACGCCCAGTACCGGGTGGACCTCGACCACGTCCGGGTGGCCGCCGACGACCGGATCGGGGCGGCCGGTTCCGGGTGGGGGACCTGGGACCCGGTGATGCACCGGGGGATCATCCTGCTCGGGGCCCAGGCGGTGGGTGGTGCCCAGTATGCGCTCGACCTCACCGTCCAGTACTCCAAGGACCGCCACCAGTTCGACAAGCCGCTCGGTGCCTTTCAGGCCCTCGCCCACTACATGGCGGACGCCACCACCTCCATCGACGGGGCGGAGGTGTTGGTCCACGAAGCGGCCTGGGCGGCCTCGACCGGCCGTGACCTCGCCACGCTGGCCCCCATGGCCAAGCTGTTCGCCTGCCGGACCTACCGGGATGTCACCGCCATGGCCCTGCAGATCGCCGGTGGGATGGGCTTCACCATCGAGTTCGACACCCAGCTCTACTTCCGACGGGCCAAGCAGCTGCAGATCTCGTGGTGGGACACCCGTTACCTCGAGGAGCTCATCGCCGCCACCGTGCTCGACCGCCCCGCCTGACCGGGCCCCAGGCGGCCAGTCGCTCCACAAGCTTGTCGGATGCGCTACGGTCGAAAATGACCGACCGGTAACAAGGGTCGCAGCATGAGGGGGAGGACGATGACGACTGATCAATACACGGCTGTGCCTGCGGCTGGGGATTCCTCGGCTTCAACCAGCGGGAGCGGACACGGGGGGCTCTACCGCTTCCTGTTCGTGCACGAAGTGGAGGACTACCCGACCAGCGGGAAGCGCACCGGGTACCTGGCGCTGGCCGTCCTGGCCACCATCATCCTCTACTACACCTATTACACGCAGACCGGCGTCACGCCGAACCTCCTGCAGTACTTCCACATGTCGTTCGCCTACTACGTGGGCATCGTCATCGTCTCCAACCTCATCGGCGCCTTCGCTTCGCTGCCGGCCTCGAAGACCGACAAGGTGGGTCGCTCCAATGTCATCATCTACGGCCTGCTGGTGGTCGGGCTGATCGTCTTCTTCTGGATCCCCAACACCCACACCGAGTTCAACTTCGCCGCCGCCACCTGCGCCCTCGGCCTGGTGGAGGGTGCCATCCTGGTGGCCACCCCCGCCCTGGTCCGGGACTTCAGCCCCCAGCTGGGCCGGGCCTCCGCCATGGGCTTCTGGACCATCGGCCCGGTGGCCGGCAGCCTGATCACCAGCATCGTGGCCACCCACACCCTCGATCACTTCGGCGACTGGCAGAGCCAGTTCCGGATCTCCGGGGCCAGCGCGCTGGTGGTGTTCGTGGTCTGCCTGTTCTTCATGAAGGACCTGTCCTCCCGGCTCCGTGACCAGCTGATGGTCAACACCCAGGACCGCCTCCTGGTCGAGGCCCGCTCCCGGGGCCTGTCGACCGAGGACGTGGCCGCCGCCACCAAGCACCCCTGGAAGCAGATCTTCAAGTGGGATCTGGTCGGCTCGGCGCTGGGCATCGCGGTGTTCCTGCTGATCTACTACGCCGCCGCCGGGTTCTTCACCATCTTCTACTCGACCACCTTCGTGAACTCCGACGGCTCCAACTTCTCGGTCACCCAGGCCAACGGACTCAACGTCTGGTTCTGGGGCGCCGACGCCATCGCCCTCATCGTGTTCGGCATCTTCTCCGACAAGCTCCGGGTCCGGAAGCCGTTTATGCTGATCGGCGCCATCGGCGCCATCGGCATGCTCATCTACTTCATCACCCTGGCCGGGCACGCCGACACCGGGTACTACACCATCGCCCTCACCGAGGTGTTCCTGGCCATGTTCCTGTCCGTCACCTACGCCCCCTGGATGGCCGCCTACACCGAGACGGTGGAGGCGAAGAACCCGGCCCTGGTGGGGACCGGGCTGGCCCTGTGGGGTTGGCTGCTCCGGCTGGTGGTGGGGATCTCGTTCATCTTCCTCCCCGTGGTGATCAACAGCACCAACCCGGTGGTGGACAACCAGCCGATCGCCACCACCACCATCCCGGGGACCCACACCTCCGCCCAGCAGTTCTCGCTGCAGCATCCGAAGTCGGTGGCGTTCGCCGAGGAGCACGCCGCACTGCTGAAGCTCGTCTCCGCACATCAGGCCGTGGTGGCGGCCGCCTCAGCCAATCCCTCCCTGCCGAACCAGCTGGCCGTAGCCAACGCCATCGGGCTCAAGAACGCCTTGCAGCTCAAGGCGCTCCAGACCCAGTTCCTGACCCTGGTGGTGCCGTACCAGGCCGAGCTGACCTACCTGTCCACCCACCAGTCCCAGCTCACCGACCTCCAGAACGCCCTAAAGAAGTCGCCCAAGCAGTGGCAGGACTGGTTCTGGGTCTGCGTCGGCGGCATGGTGCTCTTCATCCCGACCATCTGGCTGACCAAGGGCCGGTGGAGCCCGTCGAAGGCCAAGCGGGACGAGGAGGAGCACGACACCGAGGTGGCGGCCGAGCTCAAGGAGCTGGTCGGGGCCGACGCCTGATTCCCCGGGGCTCGGTCGCTCGACGCTCGACGCACACCTCTGATCGGGCGGCACCGAGTGTTCGCGGCTCGGGGTCGCCGGCGATCTACGGTGGGTCCCGTGGAGCGCGGCTGGTGGTGAATCCCGGGTTCGCCGTCGTCGACGTCGAGACCACCGGGTTCTCGGCGGCGACGGAGCGGATCGTCGAGATCGCCGTGGTGGTGATCGAGCCCGACGGTACCGAGTCCGAGGCGTTCTGCACCCTGCTCGACCCGGGCCGGGGACCGGGACCCACCCACGTGCACGGGATCACCGCGGCGATGATCGACGGTGCCCCCGAGTTCGGCAGCGTCCACGCCCACCTGGCATCGCTGCTCTCCGGTCGGGTGGTGGTTGGCCACAACGTCGACCGCTTCGACCTGGGGTTTCTGCGGGCTGAATGCCACCGGTGGGGCGGCCCCCTGCTGGTACCCGGCGAGGTGGTCCTGCTCGACACCCTGGTGGTGGCGAGGGACCGGCTCGGGATGTATGGCCGGGCCTCCCTCAACGACTGCTGCGACCGCTACGGCCTGAGCTGGGAGGACCACCACAGCGCCCTCGGTGACGCCCGTGTCACCGCCGCTCTGATGGGGGCTATGCGAGCCGAACTCGGCGATGACGCACTCGGGATCCCCGCCCTCCTGGCCGGAGCCGCCCGGACCGGGTGGCCGGTCGGTGCAGCGGGTGCGGCCGCGCCACCGGACCGCCCGGTGGCGTATACCCGGACGTCAGCTATGACGACCAGGTCGCCGGCGGAGGTTCCCCCCGCGTGCCCGGCCCTCCCCACCTACGTCACCTTCGAACAGCCGGTACTCCATCCGATCCTGGTCTCCGGAGCCGCAAGCGCAATCCCAAGCGCAGCCGCCCCGTGACCGTTGCGGTGGGGGCGCCTCCGTCCCACTAGGGGGCAGGAGGCGCATCGAATGTCGCCAGTGGCACGTCGACAACGACGCCTGGCGTCAGGGTCGGGTCGGCAGAGCCGTCGGGGCCGAGGGTCGCCCGGGCGGCGTCCCGATTGCGCTTCCGTGCGTCCCCCAGGAGCTCCCCGGGTTGGTCCACCGTGCCGGCTCCGGCCACCAGCGGTGACCGGGCCAGCACCACGATGCCGCCGACCAGTACGGCCAATGCCACGCATTCGGCGACGATCCACCAGGGGCCGCTGCGGAGTATGTCGCCGAAGAGGGTCAGGCCGAGGACGATGCTGACCAGGGGGTTGAGGGTCACCATGGTCGTGCGGGAGGCGGTGATCGGGCCGGCGTGGAGGGCGTTCTGGATCAGGAAGACCGTACCGATACCGGTGACCGCCAGAAGGTAGGGCTGGGCGTGGGTCAGCACATGCCCCCATCCCTGACTGATGAGGATGGTGACCGACTTGGTCAGCGCCGCACTGTAGGCGGCGGTGACGGCGGTGGCGGCCCCGAAGGCGGCCGCCCTCCACCACCGGGGGCCCCGGAGGGCAGCGAGGATGCATCCGGCGATGGCGGCGCTCAGGATCACCGACGCCACCACCCACTGGTGGTCGGTGGCGACCCGGTTTCCGCCATGGGGGTCGGCGGCTGCGAAGAAGGTGCCGAGTCCGATCACGACGATCAGGGCGCCCATCCACTCGTGCAGCCCTACGTGGTAGCGGAAGTACACCCCGAGAATCAGCATGAGGAAGAGCAGCTCGGTGGTCAGGATGGGCTGGACCACGCTGAGCTCGCCGAACCGGAGGGCGGTGGCCTGGAGGGCGAACTCCACCAACATCAAGGCGAAGCCGACCAGCCAGATGACTCGACGAATGGCGTAGCTCATCAGGCTCAGTCGGAGGGTGGTCGAGCTCGGGGCGTCCTCGACGCCGAGGCGTTGCAGGACGGAGGTCAGGGCGTTGACGAAGGCGGCGGCGATCGCCAGGACGAAGGACACGCCCCCTTTGTACTCCCAGATCGACTCCGGCACCTCGTCACGCGGTCAGGACACCACTCGGCGACGTCGAATATCCACGCTCCCCAGCCCGCCTGACCGGTCGCTCATCCGGAGTCGTTCGCCGGCGGCGGCCGTTGGTGGTTCCGCTCCAGGTTGTGCTTCGGGCACAGGAGCCGGCCGTTGTCCTGGGTGGTGAGGCCGCCGTTGCGCCACTCGAGGATGTGGTCGACCTGGGAGTACTGGGCCAGCTCGTCGCAGAGGGGGTGGGTGCACTCCCGGTCCCGGATCTCGATGGCCCGGCGGGTGGCGCCGGTGAAGAACCGGGCGGTGGCGCCCACCTCCACCCGGTTGGGCGGGGTGAACACCGCCCGTTCGACGTCGGCCTCGGTGAGCCAGTGGACCAGGCTCCCCGGGGTGACCACCGTGCCGTTGGCCAGCTCGCACATCCGTCCCGACACGGTGGGGTAGTCGACCAGGACGGTGAACAGGGGCGGGGGGCGTCGGGCCCCCTTCGGACAGGCCAGGGAGCGGGTGGCCATCTCCACCAGGGCGTCGGCCCGCCGGTGGGCGGGGGTCCGGGCCAGCTCGCAGGCGGCCGGTGAGCGGCCCAGGCGCTCGGCGGCCTCGTTCCAGTCCTCCTCGAAGAGGGCGGTCTCGATGCGGCGGAGCTCGTCGGCCACGATGCTCCCCGAGAGGGGGTCGAGGGTGATGTGCCCGAGCCAGGTCCCCGAGAAGGACCCATGGAGGGTGACGTCCCGCCGGGTCCGCTGCCGCTCGGCGGCGTCCTCGGTGCCGTCGGGGTCGGCCAGCTGGGCCCAGTAGGCCAGGGCCCGGCGGAAGTGCGGGTAGCTCAGTGCCCTGGCGTGGCCCACCAGGGTGGCCTCGTCACGGAGCAGGGCCTGGCGGGTGCGGTCGTTCTCCAGCCCGGCGATGGCGTCCACGTGGTCCGACGAGATCTCGCCGGCCAGGAAGGCCTCCCGGCAGACCGGGAGGTGACCGAGGGCCCGGCCCCGGCGACACCGGCGGCGGGCGCGGACCTTGGGGAGACGGGCCCGGGCGGCCAACCAGAGGGACGCCGACTTCGCCCCGTCCTCCTCCCACTCGCCCGAGGCGTCGAAGCTGGCCATGACCTCGGCCTGGAAGGCGTCCAGCCGGTGGACGAGCACCTCCAGGGCGACCATCGACTCACGGTCGGCGCAGGTGGCCGGGTCGGTCGCCACCAGTTGATCGATCGCCTCGGTCAGGGCCTCGAGCTCCATGGGACCAGTCAACACCCCGGGTGTGACAACCCATCGGGAACATCAGGACATCACGGAGAGAGCACCCACCGACACGGCGGGTGTGGATCGGGAGGAGGTCAGAGGGAGGGGTGGAGGGAGGGTCGGAAGGGCCCCGAGCGTCAGCCCTGGGAGCCGGAAGCCGACCGCCACTCGAGCCAGGCCAGGTAGCCCCCGGTCAGGTCGGCTGCCTCCGTGTACCCGAGGGAGCGGAGCGAGTCGGCGGCCAACGACGAGGCGTACCCCTCGGAGCAGACCACCACCACCGGCCGGTCGTAGTCGGTGACCTCCGGGATGCGGTGGTCACCACGGGGGTCGAGCCGCCACTCCAGTACGTTGCGCTCGATCACCAGGGCGTCAGGGAGCTCACCCTCGCGCGCCCGTTGGGCGGCGGGTCGGATGTCGACGATCAGCGCACCTTCGTCCACCAGGCCCGCCAGATCCCCGGGCTCGACCCTCCGGATCCGGGAGCGGGCCTCGGCGACCAGATCGTCCGGAGACCTGCTCACGAAGGGTCGTGATCGCGGGTGACGTCGAAGGGGCCGACCGGTTCGATCTCCTCGGTGCGGACCACTTCGAGGCGGCCGGTGGGACGAAGTTGGTAGTAGGACATCGTGGTCAGCTTCGGTCCGTAGACGTGGACACTGATGGCATCGTGGTCGCCGTCGTTGACCAGGTCGTGGACGTAGTGCTGTCCGAACTCCCGGTGTTCGCCGGCGTGGATGGGTCGGGCGCTCACCACTGCAACCCCCCGATCAGTCGGCCGGACGGTGGTCTCGGTGAGCGTACCCTCGGCGACGACCACGGCTCCCCGGGAGTCGCCGTGGTCGTGCAGCTCGATCTTCCCTCCGGGGGGCCACCCGATCGCCCACGCCTCGAAGAGGTCGGTGGCGGCCAGGAGCACCCAGGTGCGGGTGGACAGTCCCCGGAGCTCAGGAAGGTCGGCGGCGGAGGCCGCGAACCCCTCGGCGATGGCCAGGAGATTGACCCGGCGCCGGGGGGCGTCGGACCTGTTTGCGCCGCCGGAGGCGCCCGACGGTCCCGAGGAGGGGCGGTCGCCGCTGACGCCCCGATCGACCGCACCCCGGTCGCCGATGCCGCCTGACGTGCTGAGTCGACCCGGCTCGCCGGAGCGGCCCGACAGCGTCGGGTGGTCGGCGGAGAAGATCGGCTCGGAGTGTGCGATGGCCACGCCCAGATCGTAGAACCGAATACCTGAGTTATCAAGTCGACTTTAACGAATTCTGAGCGTTCTGAGCGTTCCGGGCCGTCAACCCCGAGGTGGACGTCGTCAGTCGGACCCGTCGGCCGGGGGCATCTGGAGACCCAGCGAGTATCCCTCCAGAAAGGTCTCGGCCTCCGCATGCCTCGGATACCTGTGCTCGAGGGCGCGGAAGCGGGGGCTGTGGTTCGGCTCGATGAGGTGGGCCAGCTCGTGCACGATCACGGCATCGAGCACCCAGTCGGGGGCCACCCGCAGCCGCTCGGAGATCCGGATCTCCCGGGTGAGATTGGTGCAGGAGCCCCACCGCTTGTTCTGGGTGCGGGACCAGCGGATCGAGGACGGCCGGACGCCGTCGAGGAACCGGTCGCCGAGGGCGGCGGCTCGCTGCTCGAGGAGATCGTCGGAAGCGTGCAGGTGGGGCCGGTGGTGCTTCATCCGCTCCACCAGGTAGGTGACCATGACGTCCCGGTCCTTGCCCCGCAGGTGCGTGGGGACCACGACCACGATGCGGTCGCCCTCCCAGTGGGCGCCGGCGGTCTTCTTCCGGCGCTTGCTGACGCGCACCTCCACGTCGGGGTGGAAGAGGGATGGGGGCTCCGTGGTGTAGGTCATGGCGCGGACGGTACGGCGACGGTGTGACACGACGTCGCCAACTCTGGCACGACCAGGGCGGCGTGCCGCGCACCCGGTGCCGACCAGGGGTCGGGCTGCCCGGGGAGCCGGTGGTGCCGGCGAATGGGAGCGGCCACCGGCCGAAGGTACGCTGGCGGGGTGCGCCGGTACTTCACGCCCCGATGCATCGGGATGCACGTCACGATCCTGATCCTCATCCCGGTCTTCGTCTGGCTCACGGCCTGGCAGTTCGAGCGGGCCACCCACGGCAACACGCTGAGCTGGGCGTACACCTTCGAGTGGCCGTTGTTCCTGGCCTACGCCCTCTACGTCTGGTGGCAGCTGATCCACGATGAGCCCACCGCCCTCCAGCGCCGGCGGACCGCCGCCCGGGCGGCCGGCCAGGCGCCGGGCCCCCAGGACGAGGTGGGCTGGGCCCTGAACGCCAAGGGCGACCGCCCGGATCCGACCCTCCCGCACGCCGCCCCCGAGGCCCCGACGCCCGAGGAGGCGGTCGAGGAGCAGGTGGTCGACGACGAGGAGGATCCCGAGCTGGCCGCCTACAACCGGTATCTGGCCGAGCTGAACGCCGGTCCCGACCAGAGGAGATGGTGACCGTCCCCGACGGGGGGAGTGCCCTCCCGGACAGCTTGACGACCGCCTCGGCGCCGGTGCCGCCCAAGGACCCGCTGCACGGCGCCCTCCTGCGGTACCGGGTGATGACCTACATCGTGGGATCGGCGCTCATCATCCTGGTCTTCGTGGGGGTGCCCCTCCAGGTCTGGGGACATTTCGACCTGGTGGCCAAGGTGGAGGGCACCATCCACGGCTACCTGTACCTCGTCTACCTGTTCACCGCCGCCGACCTGGCGCGGCGGGCCCGCTGGCGGATCGGCCGGATCCTCGCCGTGGTGCTGTCGGGCTTCGTCCCGTTCCTGGCGTTCATCGTCGAGCACCGGGTGGTGGTCCAGATGAGGGCCGAGCGGGCCGAGGAGCTGGCCGCCCTGGGGTTCGGCCCCCCGCCGGGCGCCCTGGCCGGCCCGGGCGCCAGCGACGATGGCGGTGACACCGGCGACGGTACCGCCAGCCGCGGTTAGCGGGCCCCCCGGACCAGCACCCCCGGGCGCTCGCCGGTGTCCTTCCCGTTCTCGAAGGTGGTGACGCCGGACTTGATGGTCTCGACGTAGCCGGTGGCCCCCTGCAGCAGCCGACTGCCGCCAGCCGGCAGGTCCCGGACCACGGTGGGGTTCTCGAGCTGCAGTGCCTGGTAGTCGATCAGGTTCAGATCGGCCAGCATGCCCGGCTCGAGGGTGCCCCGGTCGCCCAGTCCGTAGAGCCGGGCGGTGTCGTGGGTCTGCTTCTTCACGATCCACTCGAGCGGTAGCTTCTCGCCCCGGGTACGGTCGCGGGTCCAGTGGGTCAGCATGAAGGTGGGCTGCGAAGCGTCGCAGATCACACCGCAGTGGGCCCCGCCGTCCCCCAGACCGGCGGCCGAACGGGGGTGGAGCAGCATCTCCCGGGCCGGGTCGAGGTTGCCGTCGGAGTAGTTGAGGATGGGGACGTAGAGCAGACCGCCGCCGTCGTCCTCGAGCATGGCGTCGTAGGCCACCGAGAGCGGGGTCCGGCCGCGGACGGCGGCCACGGTGGACAGCGACCGCTCCGGCCCGGGCTCGTACTCGGGTGGGTTGCCCAGGAGGTAGGTGGTGTCGTACGCCTTCTCCATGCGCCGGCGGGTGGGCTCGTCGGGTGTCCACGACTCGATGGAGGCGCGGACCTCGGGGGTGCGCAGGGCGGCGACCAGTTCCTCGGAGGGGAGGCCCTTCGCCTTGAGTTCGAGGTAGGCGGGGATCTGGTCGAACAGCGAGTAGGTGGTGAAGTGGCCGCTCAGCAGGCCGAAGCCGCGACCGGCCACCTGCGGCCAGATGTCGGCGCCCTCCGCCACCGCGCGCTGCGCCTCGTCGAGCTGGTCGCGCCAGAGGTTGGGGGCGTCGTCCACCTGCACCATGGCGAAGGTGATCGGACGGTGGATGGCGGCCGACAGGCGGCGCATCCACTCGATCTCCGCTCGCGGGGCGATGATGTCCTCGCCGGCGGTCCCGGCCGGCGCCAGCTCGAAGATCCCGGTGCCCAGCTCGCCCAGGGCGCCGCCGATGGCGAACAGCTCGTCCTCGGCGGCGTAGGTCCCCGGGACCGGCACGCCGTCGATGGCCCGGTGGGCCTCGGTCCGGGAGGTGGAGAACCCGAGGGCCCCGGCCGCCACCGCCTCCTTCACCACCTGCTTCATCGCCTCGATGTCTTCGGGGGTGGCCGGCTCGTTGCTGGCCCCCCGCTCGCCCATCACGTAGGCGCGCACCGCCCCGTGGGCGATCTGGGTACCCACGTCCATCGTCCAGTGACGCCGGTCGAGGCTGTCGAGGTACTCGGGGAACGACTCCCAGTCCCAGGTCATCCCCTCCGACAGGGCGGTGCCGGGGATGTCCTCCACTCCTTCCATGAGGCCGATCAGCCACTCGTGCCGATCGGGGCGGGCCGGGGCGAAGCCGACGCCGCAGTTGCCGGTGACCACCGTGGTGACCCCGTGGGAGCTGCTGGGGGCGAGGACCTCGTCCCAGGTGACCTGGCCGTCGTAGTGGGTGTGGATGTCGACCCAGCCGGGCGTCACCAGCAGGCCGTCGGCGTCGACGGTCCGCTCGGCGTCGGCGTCGGTGAGGACTCCGACCTCGGTGATGCGGCCGTCATCGATGGCGATGTCGGCGACTCGGGCAGGCGCTCCGGTGCCGTCGATGACGGAACCCCCCCTGATGACCAGATCGTGCATGTGCAGCTCCCCCTCCGTCGGACGGTGTCGATCGTGACATGGTTGCACTGTGCACATCAATGGTTGCAATATGCGACTCTCCGACCCACAATGGCGTCCGTGACACGACCCTCGCCCCAGACCGACCGGGTGGTGACACTGATCGAGCTGCTGGCCACCGAGGGCACCACCTCGATGACCCTGGCCGAGGTGACCCGCCGTCTGGGGGTGAACAAGTCGAGCTGCCACTCGGTGCTCACCGCCCTGCTGGAGCGGGGATGGGTGAGCCGGGACCCGGCCTCGCTGGCCTACCGGCTGGGGCCGGCGCTGATCGGCGTGGGCCGGCGGGCCTCCGAGGGGTTTCCGGCGCTCGACCTGGCCCGGCCGGTGATGGACGAGTTCGCCCGCCGCTTCGGTGTCCACTGTGTGGCCCTGGGGATCGTCGGCGACCGGGGCACGGTGGTGGGCCAGGTCCGGGACCTGCGGTCGACGTCCACCGAGCTCCCGATGACCGACATCGCCCTCCGCCCGCCTCTCGGCACCGTGATCTACGCCTTCGAGGACGAGCCCACGGTGCGACGGTGGCTCGACGGAGAGCCTCGCGACGCCCAGCTCCACCATCGGGCGGTCCTGGCCCTCACCCGGAGACGCCACTACTCGGTGGAGCTGGCCACCCCTCCCGAGACCCGCCTGCGGAACCTGGTGGCTCAGCTGCGGGACGGCCTGACCCGTCAGGCCACCTCGCCGTCGGACGAGGGCCCGGGCCCTGCAGCACCGGCCCGGGAGGACACCATCGGCGCCATGGTCGACCAGCTGGCCGGGGAGCTGGCGTCGATGGAGCGCTTCGAGCACTTCCTGCCACTCCGTCTCGACCCTGACGGTGAGTACCTGGTGAGCTCGCTCAGCGCACCGGTGTTCGACCGGTCGGGGCGGGTGGTGCTCACCCTCAGCCTGCTCGGCTTCCCGGGGCTGGTGTCCGGTGCCCTGATCGACCGGACCGGGGCGGAGCTGGCCGGGGCCACCGAGGGGATCACCCGGCGGGCGGGTGGGCGGGTGCCGGCGGGGGAGTGGGTGGGCGAACCGGTCCCCGGGTGACTCCGCCGGGTCAACGCTTCCGGCGGCTCGGAATCCGGGTGTACTTCCAGTCGACCACCGCCAGCAGGCCACCGAGCGACAGGGTCAGCTCGAACAGCGCGTTGGCCCGGGTCAGGACGTTCGGGCCCGGGAACAGGATCACGAACCCGATGAGGAGGACGTTGACGGTGACGATGGAGGCCATGGCGGCCTCCATCGACCGGCGCCCGAGGAAGCTGAGCCCGATCACCACCAGTCCCGCCCAGAAGTAGACGGTCTGGTAGAGGTGGTGCACCTTCTGGCTCGAGAGGAAGAGGAGCACCAGGCCCAGCCCGATGACCGTCCGCTCCAGCAGGGTGGTGCGCTGGTGGTACGGGGGGCGGTCGAGGGTCACGCCCCCGGCTTCTGCCAGGTCGGCCAGCTCTTCGACCGGCTGGCCGGTCAACACCTGGGGGAACCGGAGGGTGGAGGTGCCCGGCCGGCTCTCCGAGAGGCTGGGCGGACGTCCCTTCCGGGGGAGCCGCACCCCGCCGTCCTTGCGGAGACTGAGGACCAGCTCCTGGCCCTTGTGCTTGACCGCACCACCCTCCATGTCCGTCCACGGGGCGAAGAGGCGGAGGAACGGCATGCGGACGCCGTAGCGGTCGAAGGTGGCCATGGGAATCCGGCGGATCCAGACGGTGACGGTCACGGTTACCACCAGGGTGACCCAGATCAGGTTTCCGACGGCGCCGGCGATGTGCCCTGCGGAGCCGCTGCCCGGCTGGGTGAAGGCCATGGCCGCGGCGAACAGGGCGGCGGGGACGGAGAGAAGCAGCCAGGCGAGGCGGTGGCGCACCGGCACCACGACGGTCCCTGTGCCCTCGACCATGGCGGTCACTGTAGGGCCAGGAGGTCTCGGTAGACGAAGCTCACCCGGCCGGTTCGTTGCCGAACTCTCCGTGACGGCCCACCCCCGAGGTGAACCGGGCCGCCCCCTCGAGGGTCTCACCGCTGGCGATGGTGGCCAGTCCGTGCCGGACCTCGTTGAGGATGGCCTCGGACTCGGTCAGGTCCCACTGCTCGATGGCCGAGAGGCGATCGTGCCGGAGGCAGGTCTGCGGGAAGGCGGCCACCTCCGCGGCCAGCCGGACGGCCGTCTCCCGTGCGTCACCGGGAACGGTCACCCGGTTGACCAGCCCCATGGCCAGTGCCTCGTCTCCGTCGACGCCCCGCCCGGTCAGGATGAGGTCCATGGCCCGGCTGTGACCGATCTGCCGGGGGAGACGGATGGTGCCCAGGTCGACCAGTGGGACACCGAAGCGCCGGCAGTAGACACCGAGCACGGCGTCCCGGGCGGCCACCCGCAGGTCGCACCAGAGGGCCAGCTCGAGGCCTCCGGCCACCGCGAACCCCTCGATGGCGGCGATCACCGGTTTGCCCAGCCGCAGTCGCGAGACGCCCATCGGTCCGTCGCCGGTCTCCTGCACGCGATTGCCCCGTCCCTCGGCGAGCCCCTTGAGGTCGGCCCCGGCGCAGAAGGTGCCACCCGCTCCGGTCAGGACAGCCACCGACGCCGACGGATCGGTGTCGAAGGCCCGGAACGCGGCCACCAGCGCCTCACCGGTGGGCCGGTCCACCGCGTTGCGTCGATCGGGTCGGTCGATGGTCACCACCCGTACGGGACCGTGGTCCTCCACTCGTACCTGGTTCTGATCGGTCGGCATGGGCGCGACGTTACGCCCGGCAGGGGCGTCGGCGTCGGGGGGATCGCCCCTGGTCGGGAGAACGGATCCCCCGGGATGTACCGTCGAGGTCGGGCGGTCTCCGTGACCAGTGCGGGCACCGCTCGAACCGACCAGAATGGGGGACTGAAGCTGATGGCCAAGATCCTGTGTGTGCTCTACGAGGACCCGGTAGACGGGTACCCGACCACCTACGCCCGGGACGACCTCCCGGTGATCGACCACTACCCCGGTGGGCAGACCGTGCCCTCGCCCAACGGTCTCGATTTCACACCCGGGCAGCTGGTGGGATCGGTCACCGGGGAGCTCGGGCTCCGCAACTACCTGGAGTCGGCGGGGCACACCCTGGTGGTCACCTCGGACAAGGAGGGCCCGGACTCGGTGTTCGAGCGCGAGCTCGGCGACGCCGACGTGGTCATCTCCCAGCCGTTCTGGCCGGCGTACCTCACCGCCGAGCGCATCGCCAAGGCCCCCAAGCTGAAGCTGGCCCTCACGGCGGGCATCGGATCGGACCATGTCGACCTCGACGCCGCCATCGCCGCCGGGATCACGGTCGCCGAGGTGACCTACTCGAACTCCATCAGCGTGTCCGAGCACGTGGTCATGATGATCCTCGGCCTGGTCCGCAACTACCTCCCGTCCCACGAGTGGGTGGTGAAGGGGGGGTGGAACATCGCCGACTGTGTGGAGCGGTCGTACGACCTCGAGGGGATGGTGGTGGGCACGGTGGCGGCCGGACGGATCGGCCTGGCCGTCCTCAAGCGCCTGGCGCCGTTCGACGTGGAACTGCACTACACCGATCGTCACCGGCTCCCCGCCGAGGTCGAGGAGGAGTACCACCTGACCTTCCACCCCGACGCCGAGTCCCTGGTGCCCGTGTGCGACGTGGTGACGATCAACGCGCCGCTCCACCCGGAGACCGAGCATCTCTTCGATGACGCCATGTTCGCCCGTATGAAGCGGGGCACCTACCTGGTCAACACGGCCAGGGGGAAGATCTGCGACCGCGATGCGGTGGTGCGCGCCCTGGAGTCCGGGCAGCTGGCGGGGTACGCCGGAGATGTCTGGTACCCGCAGCCGGCGCCGGAGGACCACCCGTGGCGGACCATGCCCCACGAGGGGATGACCCCCCACATCTCGGGGACGTCGTTGTCGGCGCAGGCCCGGTATGCGGCGGGCACCCGGGAGATCCTCGAGTGCTTCCTCGAGGGACGCCCCATCCGGGAGGAGTACCTCATCGTCGACGGGGGCAAGCTGGCCGGTACCGGTGCCCACTCCTATTCGGCGTCGGAGGGCAAGGGCTGAGGCGGGAAGCGGGTTGGCCGGGACCCGCTCCCGATAACCGGAGACCAGGTCCCGATGCACCCGGCGTAGGCTGACGGACGATCTCCCCGCCGAGCCTCCTGCCGAGGCTCACGCGGACGTCCAGCCCACGTAGCTCAGGGGATAGAGCGTCGGTTTCCTAAACCGTGCGTCGCAAGTTCGAATCTTGCCGTGGGCGCTGGGGTTTTGTCCCCGAGGACTAGGCATTGTCCTAGGATTGTCCTAGGATCTCCTCATGGGCGCAGGCACCATGAGGGAGCGGTCACCGGGACGCTGGCTGTTGCGGGCGTACATCGGGGACGACCCGATCACCGGCAAGCCCCGGCAAGTGAGCCGTACCTACACCGCCCCACGGCGGGAGCCTGGTGCCGGCCGACGGCAGGCAGCCAAGGAGCTTGCCGCCCTGGTGGCGGAGGTCGAGCGGGGGGAGCATGGCAGTAGGGCCTCGACGTTCGGGGTGCTCCTGGACGAATGGACGGCCCACGGCGAGCGGATGGGAAGGTCGCCGAAGACCCTTTATGAGTATCGGCGGAAGATCGACAAGCAGATCCGGCCTGCCCTCGGCTCAAAGCGGCTCGACAAGCTGACCGCCCACGACCTCGATCGGTTCTACGCCGCCCAGCTCGAGGCCGGACTGGGGGAGCAGTCGGTGCTCCACCTTCACCGCATCATCGGGGCCGCACTGCGGCAGGGCCGGAAGTGGGGCTGGGTGAGGACGAACGTCGCCGAGGACGCCACTCCTCCGACCCCCCAGCGCACGACGATGTCCGTACCGTCGCCGGCCCAGGTCTCGGCCCTGATCGGGGAGGCTGCTCGACCGGGAGCACGTAACCCTGAACTCGCCGCCATCATCACGCTGGCCGCTCTGACCGGGATGAGACGGGGTGAGCTGTGCGGGCTCCGCTGGGGCGACGTCGACTGGGAGGGATCCGCCGTGACCGTCGCCCAGTCGATCTGGCAGACCCCGACGGCCATGGGGACGAAGGCACCGAAGACGCACCAGTCGCGCCGGCTCCTGCTCGGCGAGCACGCCATGGCGGTGCTGGCCGGCCGGTGGGAGCGGGCCAAGGTTGACGCCAGGCTGTGCGGGATCTCGCTGGCATCCGATGCCTACGTGTTCAGCGAGGATGTGGACGGCGCCCGACCGCTTCGCCCCGACTCGATCACTCAGGCGTTCACCCGGCTCTGTCGGCGGATGGAGGCGCCGGCACTGGCGAGACTGCAGGAGACCAAGCCGAAGGCCACCCGGGCGGATCTGGCCGCCGCCGAGCGATGGGAGTACCGGCTCCACGACCTGCGGCACTACACGGCCACCCAGCTCTTCGCCGCCGGGATGAACCCGAAGACGGTGGCCGATCGCCTGGGGCACGCTGACCCGTCGATCACCCTTCGGGTCTACACCGCCAATACCGACGCTCAAGCCCAGGCCGCTGCTGACTCCCTCGAGGCCGGGCTGATGGAGCTCCCAGGGGCCAAGTAGTCCCGTCGCCCGGCACCTACATCCGGTTGCCGCGCGTGCTCCGATGGGGTGCCTCTGAAGAGCAAGCACTGGCGCTTGAACGGGCTCGAACGGTGCCCATCCATCCGGCGTAGTGGGGCACCCCGTCGTCGCAACTACGCCACAGACGAGAAATACCAGGTATAAGGAGCCTTCGGGGGGACGATCCTTCCTCCAGAAACCGTGCGACCATCAACCTGGACTTCCACCTGCAGCTGAACCGACCCCACCTGCAGAGCGAGCCTTCCCAGAACCGGCGAATAGCTGCGGGTTTGAGCCGCCGGTATGAGACCTTCCGATCCGGATGGTGCGGCGTTTACATTTGGGATCGGGTAGGAGGACTGCACCCAAGCCGGACCACTCGTTGTGACTATTACCTGGTAGTCCGAGGCTCCTACGGTTACGACCGACGTATTCCCCGTCGTGGTCTTGGTCGACACCACCTGAGCGGGGGCTGGAGAAGCTGAAGGCCCAGAGCACGCCGTCGCCAGAAGGGCCAGTGCGAGCAGGGCACAAATGGATCGTCTCACCACAACCTCCTGCTTCACGGAGTGCGGCCACAAAGGCCGAGGACGCCGTTCCCCTTCAAGACAATTTTCACAGCGTTTCATGTATCTCGGTCCTTTCGCACGGTCCCGATTGATCAGCGAAGACCGGTACCCCGCATGTGCCGGTCGAGGCAGCACGTGGGTGGCAAGCACCCGTCGACCGATGACGCGCTCGCAGCCGGCGTTCGGGGCGGTGGCGACGAGCACTGCTCCTGGTTCCACTTTGGTTGAACGCCGCTATTCACGGGGATCAGATCACCTACCCGGTGCCAGTGGCATTCTCGATCGTGACTGTTGACCTCGCAGATACCCGAGTACCTGGACTGGGCATCATCGCAACGATGGTTCCTCTCGGTGATAGTCCTCTCGGCACATTCACGACGTTCGTGGCTACGCCCAATCCTGATAGTTCGGCGGCAGCAGTTGGCGTGCTCATGCCAACGACGTTCGGCAGTGTCACCATGACCGAAGGACACGGGATAAGTTGGATTGTCCTATGCCCACTCGTCGCACCCTGGATGGTCCATTCTGGCCTACAGGCCACTGAAGCGGGTGACCGGCCTAGCGCAACGTATCCGATCCCCGAATAGAGATGTCCCACCAATCTCTTGAGGTCAGCTCCATAGACGGGAATCGGACCCCCAGGCAGAGGTGCGCCAGGGATCGGGAAAATGTCTCCCTTCGGGGCGTAGCCCACGACCTTGCCTCCACCCATGACTGAGATGAAGTCCGGCACCTGCTTGAGGTCAATCACACCATTTGCAGAAGGGGGAACGGGCCCCTTCGTTGGCAAGTAGACAGCGGCAGATGCACCGCCGGCGAGAGCCACAGTGACTCCAATACCTGCGACCGCCCCACGGCTGAGACGCCACGGCCACGTCCGAGTGCGACCTTCTGAGACGCTCTCAAGCTGTCGGCGTGCTGCGAGCCTGCGCTCGGAGGGCATTGAGCGACTGGGTGGAAGAAGCTCAGTGTTCGTCATTTCTCTCCTCGGACATCCGGGCAAGTAGTGCCGTGCGGTTCTCTCCATGCGGATTGCCCGAGTCCCTGACTTGGGCGTCGTCGGTGAGCTTTCGTAGCTGTTCGTGTGCCCGCGACAATCGGGAACGGACCGTCCCAATCGGGATGCCAAGCGCCGTCGCAGCTTCGGCATACGAGAGTTGTGCCCAATCGCACAGTGCGATGATCTCCCGCTCCTCCAGCCGGAGCGTATTGATCCTCTCGAGGATTGTCCCCATTGCTCGCTCATCATCGATTCTTTCGTCAGCCTCACCCTCAAACGCCGAAGCCGAAGTCGGTGGAGGCAACTTCGAAATGAGACGCTGTTGTCGACGAACCGATCGTTTGGCATTTCGCAAGGCATTGTTTGCCACAGCCAAGAGCCAGGGCCGGATCGAATCTCCGTGGAGTCGGACCTGATTGCGACGCCGCCACGCTTCTAAGAAGACTGCGCTGGTGACGTCCTCAGCCAGTGACCACGATGCTGTCCGCCGGAAGCAGTGGTTGTAGACCGCATTGGCGTGCCGCTCATAAAGCTCCCCGAATGCCTTACCTTCGTGCTTGGTCGCCCTTTGCCACAGGACTTCGTCTGGCAGATCGCTCAGTCCGGGGCTCACAGCATTCCTATGTCCGGCACGGCACACTCGGTTCCCAAATCAACCGTATGTCACAGCTGGATGCGAGGGCGGCTCTTGAGCGGCTGAAGCCCTGTCAGGTCGGCAACTCAGTTCGAGAGCCACCCGCTGAAGAACCCGACGTGCACTTTTCCACACGCCCGTGTAAGTGCCGTTGCGGGGCAGGCAACTGCGGCGAGCATCGGTCGGTCTGACCAGGCGCGCCCCGGTCGCTTCCGAAGAGCCCCAAAAGCTGGCCGGGGGCGACGGTTTCCCAACAGGGGTGGGTCGCCGGGTGAGAACCGGCTAGGACGCCGACGTGGCCGAGGATCTCAGCAGGCCACCCGTTCGATGCGGTAGGGAAGGCCGAGCAGATCGAGGAGCCGGGCCACCGGAATCCGGTGATGGGCACCGGATTGATCTCCCCTCGGCAGGGTCGGGATGCGCCCGGCAATGCAGTCGTCGCGCACCCCATGATCGGACTTGCCCAGGATCGGTGCCACGGTGGCCGGCGAGGCGACCAGGGGCAGCTCGATTCCCGTGCCGGTCACGATGACCATCCGAGTCTGGGGGAGAGGTTGCTCCTGCGTGTCCCCGAGGCGTTGGTCCGAGGACAGATGGAGCCGGACGACGGCGTCCTGGGGGCCGGTCTCGGACGAGGAGAGCTGGTCGGGCTCGTCCATTCCGGTGACCGGTTGGACTGCGCTGGTGCGAACGGGAACTTGACGGGACACGGGGATCTCCTCGGATTCGATCGGGCCAGTTGCCGCGGTTCCCACCCATGCTCCGGATCGAGGTCACCCTCAACGTCACCGCCGGCCTCGGATGGTTCTGGAGGGGAGGGTGACGTTGGGTGGCGACCGGCACTCCAGGCCACCCTGAATGTCACCCTCGGTTCGAGGGGAACGTCACCTCCCCTGGCCAGAGGCCCACGGAGACCCAGCCTCGTCGATCCGGACGATCACCTGGCGCACCCGGTCGGCCGCCTCGGCGACGTCGAACACCGAGAACCCGGTGTCCTCGGCGAGCGCCCGATAGCCCGGCACCCAGGAGTCGTAGACGGTGATGACCGGCGGCCACGGGTGTTGGGCCCGGCCGGCGAACACCTCGAGGCAGGCGGAACGCACCTCTACCCACCCGTCGTCCCTGACCAGTCCGGCCAGGAGCTGAAGGTCGAGAAGGTCGCGGAAGCGGTCGTTCTCACGATCGGCCACCACCTCAGTGCAGGCGTGGAGCTTCTGGGCGATCTGCCAACGGATGGCGACGCAGGGCACCGTTGCCGGTCCACTCAGCCCGATGTGATCAAGCGGCTTGGCGGGGACTTGGTCGATCTCGCTCCCCATGCCGGCCTCGACGGCGGCCACCTCCATCTGGACGGTGACCACCGGCTTGGTCCGGTAGGCAAGCTTGATGTCGCAGCGGAGGGAACCGGTGTCCCTGACCTCCTCAAGCTCGGTACGGGTGGCGGTGAACTCCCCGTAGCCGGCTCGAAGCGCCGGATCGAGGTAGGTGGCAACGACATCCATGCGCTCACGGAAGGCGGTGTCGAGGTCCTTGGTGGCCCGTGCTCCGGTGGCCATCCGCAACTCCATGGCCACTCCGCCCTTGACCAGAAAGAGGGGTTCGCCGTCGTCGGCATGCCGGGCTGTGTCGAGCATCCCGGCCAGGATCATGAACCCGAGCCAGCGACGGAGTCGTCCCGCCGGCACCCCAGCCGGCCCGGACGCCTCGCCCAGCCAGCGTTCGAGCACGTTGACGTTGAACGGAGGCTTGTCCTTCGACGGCAGGTCGGCCGTCACCGGATGGCCTCCAGCTCGGCAAGCTCGCCGGCGAGCAGTAGGCCGCGGCGCTGGCCGTTGTCGATGGCCTGATCGATGAGTCGGGCGTCGAGGTGTCGCTCCACCCCGTCGAGGACGGCCCGCCGGGCCGAGACCACCGGGATGCCCTCGAAGGCAGTCATGTCCGCCGGGTCAAGGTCGCGGACGTGGACCACGTAGAGGGCAGGTGTCTGGCGTCGCACCCGGGCGGATTTGGGCACGGTGAGGTGGATCTTCGCCGGGTTCACGTCACACAGGTCCCACAGGTCGAGGGCCGAATCATGGGAGATGACGCCGAGTCCCCGGGGCCAGAGCGTGGCCTGCCGCAGTTCGTCCCGGGGATCCTGAGGGAACAGTGGGAATCGGTAGAGGCCGTGGGCGACCCGCTGGAGCTGACCGTGGCGGTGCATGTCGACGAGCACCTGGGGGGTGCCGCCCAGTCCACGCACGTCCTCAGTGGTGACGTAGCCGTGCTGGTCAGCCGCCACTTCGAACAGCTCGGTGTACCAACGTCCTGGCATGACAAAAGTATGGAATAAATACATAGTTTTGGCAATCCCCCATGTGGACCCAACTGCCCGTCCCGGGCCCTCTCCGCGTCACCTTGGACGCATCGGCAACGTCACCCGCCCAGGTAGAGGCGGTGTTACTCACATCCCGAAGCCGTAGTCGCGGTCGTTGTCGAGGCTGTAGCTGTCGTCGAGGGAGGTGCTGTAGTCGAGGGCCGGAGCTGGAGCCGGGGCCGTTCGGGGGTTCAGCTCTCCCTCCACCGTCCGGCGTGCGTGGTCGTTCTCGTGCTCGACCTCCCGGAATTTGGCGGTCAGGCCGGCAAGGTGGGCAGGCGCCTGGGGGTGGTCGTCCATCCACCGCTCCCGTTCGGAGACCTCGTGGCTGATCTCCCCGACCTTCTGGGTCGCCCGATCCAGCGCCTCGGTCAGCTTCCGCTCCTCGGGGCGGAACAGCTGCTCGAGCCTGTCTTCGGCAGCCTCGACCCGTGCTCGGTCGGCCGGTCCACTGCGGCGGGCCATCCTGCGGATCCCTCTCGGGCGGTCCTTGTTCTCGGCCTCCAGCTGGTTCTGAAAAGCGTCCCGCCTGGCGGCGACCAGTTCCCAGGCGGCTCGCTCCAGCTCGTCACCTGAGCCCCTGCCGCCTTCCTTCTGCAGCGACTCCAGATTCCACCTCGCTGACCTCAGGTCGGATTCAGCTTGTCGGAGCTGGGAGGTGAGGGTCGGCGGGATGGCGGCGGCCAGGGCGTCCCGTTCGATCTGCAGTCTCTGTCGTCTCAAGGATGCGATCTCTACCGACGGCACCCCTGGCGCTTCCGGGTCGACCGATCCAGTGTCGATGGCCCACTTCCACCGCCGTTCGGTCTCCCAGTTGCGGCAGAGATCCTCGTGGGCCTGGTCGAGGTCGTCAGCCGCCAGGTAGACGTGGGTCTGCTCTCTGGCCCTGCTCATGGCCACGTAGGCCAACTCCCTTCCTCCCCCGTCCTCGTAGACGTGGGCGATGTCGTGGGTGGCCCCCTGGCTCCGGTGCACGGTGGTGGCGTAGCCGTGGGCCAGCGTGGACGCTCCGATCTCCTCCTGTTCGAACCAGTACCGCCTGCCGTCCTCCATCTCGACGGCCAGACGGTCGTGCTCCCGGTCGACCGCCGTGACCGTCCCTCGCTCGGAGGTGAGCACCTGGCCCTCAGCCGCCGGTGCCAGGGTGACGATGCGGTCGCCGGCGGCGTAGCTGACGCTGCCGGGGGCCACCAGCTCCGGCCCGACGAGCCGTCCCTCGGCGGCCATGCGCTCCCTGGCCAGGCGGTTGAGCTCGGCCACGTTGGCCCGCCGCCAGGCGAACATGGCGGCATCCTTGCCGGCCAGGACGTCGCCGGCCCACCGGTCGACCAGCCTCTCGAGCGCCTCGGTGCGGGTCGCCTCGGTGAGGACGCGTCCCTGGTCGACGTAGAAGCCGACGGCCCGGGCGACATGGCCGGCCCGCAGCTCGGCCAGGGCCAGCCGTTCGGCGTCGTTGTGCTGGCGGACGTTCTGGTCGAGGGTGTGCACGATTCCGCCGTGGCGTTCGACCAGGGCGCCCATCGCCCCACCCACCGACACCGCACCCAGCTGGCGGTCGTCACCCACCATCACCACTTTGGATCCGGCCAGCCGGGCCTGGTCGAGCTGGAAGGCGATATCCCGATCGGAGGCCATCCCCGCCTCGTCGAGCACCAGGACGTGGCTCGAAGTCAGCCGCATCTGTTGGTGTTCCAGCCTCCACCGCAGGGAAGCGAGCGTCCGGGACTCGGACAGTCCGGCCTCCCGGCCGAGGGTCCTGGCCGCCTGGCCGGAGGTGGAGGTACCCACCACGGTGAAGCCACCGGTCTCGAAGGCGTCCCGGACCGCCGCCATGACGGTGGTCTTGCCTGATCCGGCCACCCCTTCGACCAGCTCCACGCCCCGGCCCGAGGTGGCGATCCCCATCACGGCCGCCTGCTGGCCGGGGGTCAGTGGAGACCCCAGGCCAGCGCTGTGGCGGCCCACCGCCCCGGCGGCCACCTCGGGCGAGACCTTGGCCGACTCCCGGTTCTCCGCACCCCGCTCCACCGCCTGCTCGACGGCCAGTTCGGTTGCGATGACATGGGCCGAGGAGAAGGCCTGTTCGGAGGCTCGGGGTACCCCCACCAGGGGGATGGCGTCGGGGTCCCGGAGGATGCGGGCAGTGGCCTTGTCCAACTCCGCCGCCGGAAGACCGAAGACCATCGGTGCCACGGCCACGATCACGTCGCGCTTGGCGAACACCTTGCGAGCCGACAGCGTCCCGTCGGGTCCCAGCAAGTTCTCGGCCAGCTCAGCCAGGGTTCGATTGCCGAGGATCTCGGGCCCGGAGTGCTGGAGCTTGTAGGCGAGCCCGGCCAGGTCGATGGCGGTATTCAACCGCTGGGGCGGGAAGCCGACCGAAGCCAGTTCGGCCCTCCACCGGGGCAATAGATCCTCGACTGAGGTGTGGCGCTTGGCCTTCCGGGTCTCCCTGGCCGCCACCTGGCGGGCCTGGTAGGTGGAGAATCCCTGCTCGGCCACGGCCTCGTTGATCTCGGCGGACCGCTTGGAGTGGACGGCCAGGGCCTGGTCGGGGATGCCCCTGATCTTCCAGTGCCCGAGCTTGCCGGAGGGCCCGGGATCCGCCTCGATGCCGTAGCCGAGCTGGACCGCCTTGGCGGCCGAGGCCACCCGACCCACCATGGTGGCGGCGTGGAGGTGCTCCCGCCAGAGGGTGGTGTCAGGGGCCTTGGTGCCGCCCTTGGCATCCAGCATCTCGATCACGTTGGCCATCAGCACGTGGTCGTGGGGTCCGGGGTCGCCGGCCCGGGTGGTGGCGTGGCGGGCATGGGCGAAGACCAGGCCGGTAGTGGGGGTCGGGACCGCCGCCACGCCCCGTCGTCCGCCGCGCTCCCTGGTCAGGTCGTCCAGGTAGGCGAGGGTGGCGTCCCGCTCGGCGTCCATGATGGCGTGCATGTCATCCGCCCGGCTGAGCACCCCCAGCTCCGCCACCGACTTGTGGGCGGCGATGACCAGCTCCATGCCCGGACGCCGGGCGTTGACCATGCGGTCACCGGTGGTAGGGTGACGGGCCCCGCCGGGTCCGTAGAGGGCGTCGTAGGAGGGGTTGTCGACGGGACCGACCAGTCCGAGGTACTCGGCACCCTTCCCGCCCCAGAGGAGCGGCGTCTCACCTCTCGAGGCGTAGTACTCGAGGGTGGCGCCCGGGAAATCGTCGCCGCGCTCGATGATGGTGTCGCGGTGGTAGGCGACCGAGTCCGCTCCCATCATCCGCATCCAGGCCACACCGACTCCCTCTCCCTGGCAAGGGACACCCCTTGCAATCGTGTTCAAGGTATTCAGGGGGTGTGACGCTGGATCCTGGGCGGACTACCTCCCGGTCGGAATCGAACGCACCGCGGAGCGGACCGAGCTTGGGTGCCTACACGGAGAACGTACCCGTTGAGGCGAGAGGGAGCGGGTATCCAACAGGGCGGGTCCGAAGATGTGCGGACTCGGCCCCCCCACGTGTCTCCTTTGCCTGAATCCCGGGTGGGCCGGCTCCCGTCATCCCCGACCGGACAGTTTTAACGACAGACAATTCGCCGCTTGACCAGGGAGGGTGACGTTGAGAGCGGCGTTGGATGGTCGGTGAAATCCGGGGTGTGCCGGCCTCACGACCGCCGACTTCTGCCGCTTCCGTCCCCGTATCGCGATTACACGGGTGAAACATCTCTGAACGAATCCTCTTTGAGTCAAGGGGTGGATTTCAGGGGTTCCCGGGCGCGACGAGACCACGTGCCGTCGAAGGCGGAGATGCCTAAGGTTTCAGGGGGTCCGGGAGTGACTTCGCCGAAGAGCCGGCCGCCAGGGTGCAGAGCCGACCACGCAGGCTACGAGTCGTTCCCGCTTGTCCTCCCGGGCCCTACTTGTGAGCGTCGATGAGGAGCTGCCGATAGACGGCGTTGCTGACGTGACGCTTGAGCGACCGGATGGCCTCCCGCTTGGTCTTGCCCTCGGCCACCTTCTTCTCGAAGTAGGCCCGGCCCTCGGAGTTGGTCTGGCGGATCTGGCAGATGGCCACCATGTGGACGGCATGGTTGAGCTGACGGTTACCTCGGCGACTGAGGCGGTGGACGATCCTGCCTCCCGACGAGCGCTCGACGGGAGCCACCCCGGCATAGGAGGCGAACTGGTCCCGGTTGGTGAACCGACGGACATCGCCGGCGTAGCCGATGAGCTCGCAGGCCAGGATGGGGCCGACCCCATAGAGGTCGGTCAAGGAAGTCCCCGACGCCTTCACTGCCTCCTTGATGCGCTGGTGGGATGCCTTCAGCTGCCGGTCGAGACGCTCCACGTCGTCGAGCAGCTCGTGGGCCAGGTCGTAGCGAGTCCGCTCCACCGGGGTAACCGGGTCGAAGCCATCGAGGAGTCGCACGGCGTCAGAAGCGTTGAGTTCCTTGGAGATTCCGCCGGGTGAGAGGTGGAGCAGGGCGGCGTGCAGCCGGGACACCACGATGTTGCGAAGCCTCCCGATCTCGTGGTTCCGTTTGGCCAAGAGCCGCAGCACCTCCCGATGGTTGGCCGGTTCGACGGAGCGGAGGCCCGGGGAGCGGAGGGCAGCAATCGCCACCGACAGGGCGTCGTTGGGGTCGTTCTTGTTGGACTTCCCAGTGCCCAGCACCCGCACCCTCGAGGCCAGCGTGGCCGGCACATCGAGGACCCGTTCGCCGGCTCCGACCAACTGCTGGGACAGCAGGTAGCCAAGACCTCCGGCGGACTCCACGGCCCATGTTCGTTCACCGAGCGGCTCGGCCCAGGCCAACAGCCGTGCCGTCTGCTGACAGGTGGCCCGGACCTTGATCTGGGCCAGCTGCTCTTCGTTCCGGCCGATGGCCACGGCCGTGTGGGATGCCTTGTGAGGGTCGATCCCGATGATCACCGTCATCAGTTCCTCCTTCGTGGTCGGTTAGGAACCGTGATTCGCCCTGGGTTACTTGGAGGCTCCATACCTTGGAAGCGAGGATGGAGTCATGCCACAGGAACAACCACGCAGGAGGCCGACCGCCCGGCGCTACTCGCCGGACGAGAAGGCCCAGGCCGTCCGTCTGGTCCGCCAGCTCCGGGCTGAGCTCGGGACCGATCACGGCACCGTCAAGCGGGTGGCCGCCCAGCTCGGCTACGGCGTCGAGTCGGTGCGGAACTGGGTCCACCAGGCCGACGTCGACGAGGGGGTGACCGCCGGGGTCTCCACCGCCGAGGCGGAGCGGATCAAGGCCCTCGAGCAGGAGAACCGGGAGCTCAAGCGGTCCAACGAGATCCTGCGCCGGGCCTCGGCGTATTTCGCCCAGGCGGAGCTCGACCGCCCATGGAAGTGATCGTCGGCTTCATCGACGAGAACCGTGACGAGCTGGGGGTCGAGCCCATCTGCCGGAACCTGCAGGTGGCCCCGAGCTCGTACTACGCCGCCAAGTCCCGGCCACCCTCGGCCCGGGCGATGCGGGATGCGGTGCTGCTGCCGGTCCTGCTGACGTTGTGGAAGGCCAACTACTCCGTCTACGGGGCCAGGAAGCTCTGGAAGACGGCCCGGCGGGCCGGGCACGACATCGGCCGGGACCAGGTGGCCCGGCTGATGCGCCAGGCCGGCATCCGGGGCGTCAAGCGGGGTCGACGGGTGATCACCACCCGACGAGACGACAAGGCGGCGCGATCACCGGACCTGGTCAAGCGCAACTTCACCGCCACGGCTCCCAATCAGCTGTGGGTGACCGACCTGACCTACGTGCCCACCTGGTCGGGGGTGGCCTACACCTGCTTCATCGTCGACGCCTTCAGCCGGATGATCGTCGGCTGGCGGGTGGCCTCCACCATGCGCACCGAGATGGTCCTCGACGCCCTGGAGATGGCCCGGTGGTCGAGAGGCACCCGACTGGAGGGACTGGTGGCCCACTCGGACGCCGGCTCTCAATTCACATCCGTTCGCTACGGCGAGCGGCTGGCCGAGATCGGGGCGGTGCCCTCGATCGGCACTGTCGGGGATTCGTTCGACAATGCCCTGGCCGAATCGGTCAATGCTCTCTACAAGACCGAGTTGATCCGGGGCCCCTCACAAGGGCCCTGGAGGACCGTCGAGGACGTCGAGCTCGCCACCCTCGGGTGGGTCCACTGGCACAACAACGACCGGCTCCACGGCTACCTCGACGACGTGCCGCCGACCGAGTTCGAGGCGGCCTACGCTGCCCAACAGACCGACCAGGAACTGGTTGGAATCCAATAGCCCGAGCCTCCATCAGACCCAGGGCGGATCAACCGCGAGGGCACTCCTGGTTGGGATCTCGTGCACGTTCCTCTTTCGAGCCACCCGCGGCAAGGCCCAGGCAGGAAGCCACTCGTTAGGAAGCCAGTCGACCAGAGCCGACGGCAGGCACTTAGAGAGCTACCCCGTCTGGACCTCTAAACGCTACGAACAGGCCGAGCGTCTGCCAAGGAGTCTCAACCAGGCACTTTGATGACGCTGTGCCGTGCGGTCTGACACGATTGTTCAATGGAACCTCAGGAGGCCGAGGCGGCAATCCGCCTGGCCGCACGGGAGTACGCCTCAGGGTCGGATAGCCCGCCCGTGATCTGGTCTGTCATGCACTCCAACCTGACCGACCTTTGCCGAGACGAGCCGCTCGATGGCGACTTCCTCCGCCTGTTCCAAGCCCTGGAGCGTTGGGAGCAGTCCGTCTCCCCCGAGCGTGAACGAGCAGAAGATGACATTCGGTCCATCGCTAGCAGTCTCGGCAAGATGCCCACTCATCCTGACTACTACGCCTCGGCGCAGAGCATCGCCGCCCAGCTTTTCGAGCGGGGCGAGTTCGACTGGAGCCGGGAGATCGAAGAGGCCATCGAGGGCGGCTCGACAGCCACCGAGATTCTGATGAGAGTCCGATTCGCTCTCCAACGGCTCCTGCGATCTGGCCTGCCGACCGAGGCCGAGGAGATGGCGGCGCAGAGCTTGGTCGCTCAGTTGGATGAAGTGCTGCGATAGAGGCCTTGGTATCCCAGACCGCCGGGTGGTGGTCACGGGAGCCACCACCACGGCCTTCTTTGCCTTCCACTCGCCAGCGGCAGGCTTCGGCACCTGCGCCTGACACTCGGGAACGAGGGTACTGCCGAACCGTGGATTGCGCTGATTCGGCGGTGACCGACTTCCAGCGGGCTGTGTCGCTCGATGAACCCTCAGGTTCAGATGCCGATGTCTTGGACCAATACCCCCAAAGCACGGGCATGGCTGCAGGCTCTCGGTGTCTTTCCTGGACACAGGTAAGCTCCGCATCTACCTGGATGGCCGACAGATGGAGAGCACCTCAATGAGGCACGGAAGGTCGAGTTCTTCGCTTCGTCTGGTTGTCGCAACAACGTGCTTACTCTCAGCGGGATTCTTCACCGTGTGCGCGGCAACGCCGTCGCCCGCCAGTTCGGTGACATCCTCGACGAGCACCTGGGTTCAACAGACTTCGACCGGCCCTCAAGCCCGCTCCGGAGCCTCCATGGTCTTCGATCCGACCACCGGAGACGTCGTGCTATTCGGCGGAAATTGCTCCTGCGCTCCGCTGCTCGATGATACGTGGACTTGGAATGGGTCCACCTGGACCGATGTACAGCCTTCAAACAGCCCTCCGGGTCTCCAGAATGCTCCGTTCGTCTACGACAAAGCGCTGGGCATGGCAGTGCTGTTCGATGCGGGTGGTGACGCTTGGCTGTGGAGCGGTTCGAACTGGACCGAGGAGACCACCAACGTTCCGCTCAACCTAAGCAGCGGAGCCTCGGCCGCTTACGATGACACGGCCGGGGATGTCGTTGCCGTGACCGGCGGTCAAACCTGGACGTGGAACTCGGGTGGTTGGACACAGCAACACCCCACCTCCTCTCCGTCCGCACGCGAATTTGCGTCGATGGCCTTCGACGAATCGACCGGCACCGTCCTTCTGTACGGAGGAAGAATCCCCGGCGCTCCCACGGCCGACCAGTATCCCGGTGACACCTGGACATGGAACGAGTCCAACTGGGTCGAGGATCACCCGGCATCGTCTCCTCCGGCGCGGAGCAATGCCTCGATGTCGTTCGACCTTGCAACCAACAGCATGGTGCTCTTCGGGGGGAGACTTTGTACAACATCACCATGGGCGATACATGGGCGTGGGACGGATCGAGCTGGACGAATCAGAACCCTACGACCGCGCCCGGCGGTCGCAATTCGGCCGGTATGGCCTATGACGCGGTAAATGGCAATCTCCTGCTCTTCAGCGGGGCCTACGCCATCGGGGACACATGGGTGTTCAGTGTCACCAGCTGGAAAGGCTCTAACGCGACCACGCAACCACCCCCCCGAGCCGAATCCGCCATGGCCTATGACTCGGCGAACTCCACGGTGGTCATGTATGGCGGAATCGCCGACAACGCCACGTACCTCGGAGATACCTGGTTGTGGAATGGGACTAACTGGGAGAATGCCACTCCATCAGCACCGGGATCGAGTCCCCCGGCGCGGCGTGGTGCTTCCATGGCGTTCGATCCGGCAACTGGCGACGCGGTGTTGTTCGGCGGCGACGCAAGCGGGGTCACAAATCAGACATGGACCTGGAACGGGAGCACGTGGACCGAAGAATTCCCCACCACAAGTCCCTCACCCCGCATGGACTCATCCATGGCCTATGACCCGGTCACCGGAGACATCGTCCTGTTCGGCGGCGAGAACAGCGCCATGGCAGGACTTTCGGACACCTGGCTTTGGAATGGCAGCGACTGGACGGAAGCGTTGACCACCGGCCCAGCGGGGCGCCTCGACGCGCCAATGGCATACGACAAAGCCACAGGAGAGGTCGTCCTCTTCGGAGGCGAGACCGCTATCACCAACGCCGGCTCACTTCTTGATGACACGTGGGACTGGACCGGAAGTGGGTGGACCGAGCAGAGCCCTTCGTCATCCCCTCCCCCCTCTGCCGGAGGATCGATGACCTACGACTCGGCGACCGGCAGCATGCTGCTCTTCGGGGGGTCGACCGCGTACCAGGGCAATGGACTGATCAACTCAGTCTGGGGCTGGAATGGAGCGAACTGGATGCTTCAGAGCCCCACCACGAGTCCTCCGGCCAGACTCGACGCGTCGATGACGTTCGACGAATCAAAGAATCGAATCGTTCTGTTCGGCGGCGACCCCGGTTCGTCGGCGGAGACAGGTCAGCTTCTTGGACCATTTCTCGGCGACACCTGGACCTATTTCACGCCGGCGCCACCATCCGGGCCCGTTATCACGTCGGTCACGACTTCGGGCCAGTCCGCGACGGTCGACTGGTCCGTACCAAGGGACTCGGGTAGCAGCAGCATCGGTTCCTACCTCGTGACGCGCTATGTCGGTGGCAGTGCGCAGACCCCGGTGTCGGTGGGCAACGTCAGCAGCACGACGATCGACAACCTCCTGCCCTCGACCGCGTACACCTTCACGGTCACTGCGGAGAACGGAGAAGGGGCCGGTCCAGCGTCCCAGCCATCCGCTCCGGTCACCACGATGGGCCTCCCGTCACCTGGCTGGAGCCTCCCGTCACCTGACGGCAACGGCTACTGGCTGGTGGCCAGTGACGGGGGGATCTTCGCCTACGGCGACGCCGGCTTCTACGGCTCGGCGGGCGCCATGGCGCTCAACAAGCCGATCGTGGGCATGGCGACCACCCCTGACGGCAAGGGCTACTGGCTGGTGGCCAGCGACGGGGGGATCTTCGCCTACGGCGACGCCGGCTTCTACGGGTCCACCGGAAGTCTCACCCTCAACAAGCCGATCGTGGGCATGGCGACCACCCCTGACGGCAAGGGCTACTGGCTGGTGGCCAGTGACGGGGGGATCTTCGCCTACGGCGACGCCGGCTTCTACGGGTCCACCGGAAGTCTCACCCTCAACAAGCCGATCGTGGGCATGGCGACCACCCCTGACGGCAAGGGCTACTGGCTGGTGGCCAGTGACGGGGGGATCTTCGCCTACGGCGACGCCGGCTTCTACGGGTCCACCGGAAGTCTCACCCTCAACAAGCCGATCGTGGGCATGGCGACCACCCCTGACGGCAAGGGCTACTGGCTGGTGGCCAGTGACGGGGGGATCTTCGCCTACGGCGACGCCGGCTTCTACGGGTCCACCGGAAGTCTCACCCTCAACAAGCCGATCGTGGGCATGGCGACCACCCCTGACGGCAAGGGCTACTGGCTGGTGGCCAGCGACGGGGGGATCTTCGCCTACGGCGATGGCGGCTTCTACGGCTCGGCGGGCGCCATGGCGCTCAACAAGCCGATCGTGGGCCTGGCAGGAGCCTGAATACGTCTGAGCGGGCTGATCAGAAATCGACGGGCCGCTCGTCCAAGCCGCTGTGCTTGCTGGAGTTGGATTCGCGCTGCAGGAACATCTGCATCCAGACGTACCCTGCACTATCCCTGATCGCCGGGAGAGTGACCGGTTTGGGCCCGCCCGGGTACTTGGTTCCGGGTGTTTCTAACTATCCTTCGACGATGGTCGATCAAGCGTCCATCCGAATCATTAGAACGGGCCCGAACGTCTGGGATTTCCTTGCCTACCTTCTCTGGCCACCTGCCTACGGAGTTGTCATTGACGGAGCGGTTGCCGGGGAAGTCTCTATGGCCCACGACTTTGCGTTCGACGTGTCTCCTGGGCACCACGAGGTCGAGGTCACGTCGTTCGGGCGTCGGTCACAAAGACGAGTCGTAGCTGTCGAAGGCGGGAGCGAGGTCGCTCTCACCTGCCATACCACTTGGTTCGCGTACATCAGCCTTAAGTGAATCCCTCGGTACATGACGAACGCCCCTGCCCCCGACCGCCGGCTCTGCCGCACTCATGCGGTGACGGCCGTCCACTCGATCAACGGTGGCCGCACTGCTGCGCAGGTCGGATTTCCCTTCGGATCGGTGAGACCCAACCTGCCAACGAGCATGCCCGATTTCCGAGCTGCCGCCATCACGTCAGCAGGGATGCCGTCAAACATGAGCTTGGCCCGCCTGAACATCTGAAAGCTCCCCGGTTCTTCGACGACGACCCACGACAGATAGATGAATCGGCCTCCGGGCGGACCTGAAATGTAGGGACCTCGGTAGTCGGCGACCTCTGAAGCCACGGGTGTCGCCTCTAGCTCCCAGACGACCGACTGCACGTCAGCGCTCACCTGACCCATCAGCTCACCCGGTTTGTTCTTGCGCTGGACACCCACCTCGATCCCGTGGTGGCCACCCGGACGCTCAGGTGATGGCCCGCACGATCGGCCAGGTAGGTCGTGCGCTTCGATGCGGATGATCATGTCAACAGTATGCGTTTCACCTGCCACCTATCGCCGGGAGTGAGCTCACACGTTTGGCGAAGGTGGATCTCCCGATGCTTCTGACTGAATCTGGTCAATCATGACGATTTTCGGACTCGTCGACCAGTGGTCGTCAGCTCTCATCTTGGCCTGGAACATCGCGCCAACGCCGAGCAACGCCGGAGCAAGGATCAGCTTCGTGAAGTGGAAGGCTCGACTGAAGATCACCAGGCGATGCTAGTGATCGAAACCCGTTGAACGCCCGTCACGGTCAGGACCCCGAAGCAGCACCCTGCCCCCGTACGCCGGGACCGTGAACCCACTGCGCGACCTATGCTCCAGTCGATCTGACGATTCCGAACCACCGGTCAACTTCAGGCAGGAACCAGGCTTTCTTCGGGCGGCGACGGGCTGAGAGGCACGGCACCGACTGCGGATGACGCACCCCAGTAGGCAATGGCGCCCAGCAGCAAGCCGAAGGACTCGAATCCGTAGGACGCAGCGGCCACGATGGTGGTGCGACCGTCGTAGGGCCGAGTGAATGCCAGGTTGGACCAGTAGTAGCTGATAGCTGCCAGACCCAAGGCCAGGCAGAGATTGCCCAGAGCGAAGAGCCTCAATACTCCCGTCATACCCGCCAGCGGGTGTTGGGACCTTTCGATCCATCTGAATAGCGACCACGACGCAACTGCGAGAATGGCATAGCCGACACTGCTGGCGATGCCGAAGATCAGATTCGACCGAATCCCACCAACAAATGAAAAGCGGTCGTGCCAGACGAGTGCGGTGTATCCGATCCACCCGACTGCGACGATGATGAATCCGCCGACCACGACCCAGCGTTGCCATCTCAGCGAGTACGTCATGACCGGAGCCTACGCAGGAGGCGAAATCTTCGCGGGCCGTGTCACCTATCGCCGGGAGAGTGACCCACTGCGGCACTTCTGCCGCACCTCCCCGACCCCTCCATCTCAAGGAGCGGCCAGCCACGCATACCGGATACCGATGGCCAGGACGAGAAGCCCCAGCAGTCGGCGGATTAGTGACTCAGGCAGTCGTGGCTGAAGCCGAGCGCCTGTATATCCACCAACAAGTCCACCAACTCCGAGTGCGATCCCAACTCCCCAGTCAGGTGCGACGGAGCCGTGGTGGTGAACTGAGAGCAGCAGGAAGGTCGCCACTCCGGCCACGGATGTGACGAAGGTCGATGCCAGCGTGGCTGGGGCCACCTCGGAGGGCGAGCGCCCTGATCCGATGAGTAACGGTGCCAGGATCGACCCGCCGCCGATCCCGTAGATACCGCCCACGACACCCACGATTGCCGCAGCAATACCGATGACTGCCGCCGACAGTCGCACCGTTCTTCTGAGCACCCTGCGGTCGAGAATGAGCCAGCCACCGAGCGGGACCAGCACCGCGGCGATCACCACATCGAAGGCGACCGCTCCGGGCAGCAACTCCACACGGATGATCGAGCCGATGATGACCCCTGGCAGGGTGCCCAGAACCAGCAACCGGGTCAACCGGCCACCCGTCTGACCTTGCCGCCAGTAGCGATAAAGGGCACCCGGTGTCGCCACGACGTTGTAAAGGAGATTCGTCGGCGTCACCGAGGGGCTTGGCGTGCCGAGTACCCCGACCTGGAACGGCAGGAGCAGTACCGCACCTGACACCCCGGCCGGGCTCGCCACGGTCGCCACGGTGAACGATGCCGCCAATGCAGCGACGTAGACCCAGGCTCCCGTCAGCACCCGCACACCGTACCGGTTAGGCCCCTATGGACCTGTTGGCACGGTTTCTCTAAACGCCGGCTCAGCGGCGGTTGTCGACCGGGACCGATCGGCACTTCGAGGATGCGACTAACGCAGCTCCAAAGCTTTGGCGCTGGCGATCCTGTGGACCTGGGCCACGAGTCGGTCCGTCCTGCGACTCATGGTCCCAAGGGTGAAGGCAGTCGTCTTGGAGCGGGGCCTGCAATAGCAATTGAGCCGCACGACCGTGGGATCGAGTTGGGTCAGAAAAATGCCGACTTGGGAGCCATATGCGCCTAGGTGCGTTCCGGTCCAGCCAGTGGCGGACCACGTATTGCGATCGACAACAACACCGGATCCCTTGATCGCAACGATCGCCGCACCAGCAAGATCCAGCGAAGCGTCTGGCCCGCTCGCGAGATCGACGACCCGTGTGGAAACGCACCGACCAGACCATGGGGGGCCAACGTCGACGCCATGCTCCTCAAGTGTGCGCCGATCCCTCTTGGTTCTGAGGATCTGCGCGATTGCGCTCCCGATAAGGAGACCTACAACGAGGGCAACGATCAGTACCATGGCGTGCCGATAATGCCACTAATCGCCGGGAGGGTGGGACGATCGAGGGGTGCATCCCTACACTCTTCGGCATGGGCGAAATCGGCAGAAGGCAGAGAAATCAGCCCGCTCCGCCCCATGCGGTGTTCGAGGCTCTGACCGAGCCAGGTCGTGATCCATCACGACCATGGCTGACCCTCAGGGACGACGAGGCAGCCCCGACCGTAATCGAAGCGTTTCGACCTGACTTCGTCGTATGGTCATCCCTTTGGCCAAGTCGACCGGATGCACGGCTGCGATTCGACCTTCCGGTCGATGCAAACGGTAGTGGGACCGATTTGTGCTGGACGCTGACGGTGGACGATCCCGAGCCCGACGCTTCCAAGGTCGGGCACATGCGGAAGCGGATCAATGAGCTGATCAATGCCAACCTGAGGTACACGTTCGGCCAGTAGTGGCCTCGGGCTGCCTGTCACATACCGCCGGGTGTGAGCCTCCATCACTAGTGCCGTGTCAGCTAACGTTTGCCTCGGGGGGATGCTGTAGACCCGGAGCTAAAGGGACATGTCCATCATTCGAGGCCTCCAAGTCGGAGCATCTCCCCGAGCTTGGAGAGCTTTTCTTCGGAAAGCACGCCCGTTTGTTTATTCAGGTCGGTCTCGTTCAGGCTTACGAGCCACGAGCAGTTGATCCGGTCCGGTCGAGTTAGGGCTACTCGCACGACGCCGGAGTCGAGCCCTTCCTCGCGCCCGACCGCCAGTTCGATAGCGACACCCGTAATGTCGGTCTCGGCGGCTGGTACCACGTAGATCCCACGAAGGCCCGGCTCGTTGCCAGTCGACAAGATGACGACAGCGGTTGATCCCGCGTCGAACACTCGCTCAAGCGGGGTGGGGGAGTGGAGTTGCCAGATGTCGCCGCGGGAGCGCACGCCCCAGTATCGCCCAGAGGGACGTACAGGCAAACGTTGCCTGACGCGGCATTAGTCTCCCGTGAAGAGCCCACGAGCTCGATTCGCTTGTTGACACGACCGATCTGGTACTACTGTTACTAGGACCATGATCAGCGCCCACATCGACCGTTCTGAGCCTGTAGCTCTTCATGATCAAGTGGCGGCAGAGATTCGCCGAGCAATTGCGGAGGGCGAAGCGGAACCTGGTGAACGCCTCCCCCTTGCCAAGGACATCGCAGCCGTTCTCGGCGTGAACAAGAACACGGTGCTTCGAGCGATGCACATCCTTCGGGACGAAGGACTTGTTGAATTCGGTAGGGGCAACGGGATCACTGTCTCCGGTACCCCTGCGCAAGGTGTGGTGATGACGCGGGTCCGAGAGTTGGTGGAGTTCTGCCGCACCCAGGGCTACCGGCGTGACGAAGTTGTCAAGATGATCGAGAGCCTGCCGCTGACGACGGGATCCACCAGGTGACCATGCTCGATGATGCGGCGTTGACGAACGACGCCAGCTCGATCGAAGCACTTTTCAAGGAGGCTCGCCAACGACGGAGGAAGAGGCGGCGCACCGGAGTCGCTATCGCCATTGCTTCAGCGTTGGCGATCGCTGGTGTTCTGTACGGGGTTGATGCGAGCCGAGGGGGTAGTGGGGGTGGTCTGGCATCCGGTTCTGAACCAGGTCCAAGCGCACCGTCCGGACCAGAGTTCAATCAGCCGAACGACATTCCTTCGTCGTGGGTCCGCACCACCTACCGTGCGGATGGGTTGCTGGTTACTCTCGCCCATCCTCCCTCCTGGACCCCTCGACTCCCTGCACAAGGCTTCCACTACGCAGATACCTGGAGCTTTGTCGCCAACTTCCCCCTGAATCGAAACTGGTGTGTCCACGGAACCAGCAGCCTCACCTGCATTGGGAAGAACCTGGGGACCTTCCCTCCCAAGGGCCTCCTCATGACCTTGGGGACCGGTGGCTATGAACCCGCCTTCAATGCCGAGTCCCAGGGTCTCGGTCCCGGAACGCGGATCACCATCAACGGCCGAGATGCTCGGCTGACGTTGGCGGATGCACAAATGCTCCAAGCGCAAGGTGGTGGTCTCTGCCTGGGAGTTGGGGCCACTGGCGCCTTGGGCGTCAGGGTCGACGACGGAGCACGCCAGGGCGAGTTCGATCTCTCGTTCTGCTTCTCCGGCCCCAACGAGAAAGCGCTCGAGGATCAGGCGCGAGTGGTGGTGGCAACCCTTCACATTCGATCAGACCCGTCAGCGCCCTCGCTGCTTTAGAGCGCCGGGCTCGATTGCGGACGTCTGAGCAAACGAGGGGCATGACATTCCGTTGCGTGCCAGGTGTCGCTGATCACCGGCTCGAGGACCTCGCTCGGCTCGGACATGATGTCAGGGTGGGATCGGGTGGAATCAAGAGGCGCAAGCCCCATCGGCCTCTAGCCAGGCTCAAGTCTCGAAGGGGCAACCCAGTGGATGAACCGCCCGTCATGTGGCCGGAAGCCTTCGAGGCCGATCCGTTCAGCCCCGCCGGTGAAGTGCAGGGGATATGGCGGCTAACGGGGGGAGGAAGCGACGCCCTCGAAGCTCAAGCGCGAAGGGCACGGTGGCCGATTGGTCGGGTCGGAGCCTTCGTACTCCGAAGCCTCGGACTTGTGCGGACATCGAAGGAGGAGAATCCGATGGCGTCACCACATCGCCCTCAGCACAAACGGAAATTGAGCGGCGGCGGGAACGATCGTTGATCTTCTTCCCTGAAGCTTGTCGAGCCCCTTCCCGGAACGCCGGATTAATGGCAGTCGCCCAGATCAATAAGGCTCACATCAGGTCGCCAATGTTCTCTCGATCTCCCCGAAGGGTTGACCCATCTAGACCGTAGGGTTATGGTCACTGTGACGTTATAGTCAGAGTGACTACCCAAGGAGACCCGATGGCGACCCTTTCCGACCTGGTGGCGCCACTCAACCACATGCTCTTCGTGGTGGGGGCGGATCACGTAACGGCTGCAGAGCTCCTCGGGTTTCTTACCGGGCTGTGGTGCGTCTGGCTCACCGTCCGCGTCAGCATCCTCAACTTCCCGGTCGGCCTCGCCAATGATGCTTTCTTCCTGGTTCTCTTTGTCGCCGCAGGCTTCTACGCCGATGCCGGGCTCCAAGTCGTCTACCTCGTTCTCGGGATCGTCGGCTGGTGGCAGTGGCTCCACGGTGGCGCCAATCGATCACGACTTGAAGCCAGATGGGCCGGCGGTCAGGAATTAGCAATCCTCTGCGGGTTCGTGGTCGTCGCCACCTGGGGTCTGACGGCTCTGCTGACCCGGGTCCACGATGTGGCGCCGTTCCTGGATGCGCTCACCACGTCCATCTCCTTGGCGGCTCAGTGGCTGCTCAACACGAAGAAGGTGCAGAACTGGTACTTCTGGATGGTCGCCGATGCCATCTACGTTCCCCTCTACTTCTACAAGCATCTGTGGCTGACAGCCGTGGTCTACGTGGCCTTCTTCGCCATGTGCGTGGAGGGTCTGGCGGCGTGGAAGAGGCTCGTCGAAGTCGAGGCCCTGCCCGAGTTGGCCGTGGAAGCATCGTGACCTTCGGACACGGCCTGGTGGTCGGCAAGTTCTACCCGCCGCATCTCGGGCACCTGAGCCTCATCCGGGCGGCCGCCGACGCCTGCGAACGGGTGACGGTGGTGGTGGCTGCTTCGAGCGTCGAAACGTTGTCGCTGGCCGACCGGGTGGAGTGGCTCGGCTGGGACCTCGCCGATCGTCCGCACGTCACCGTGGTTGGCGTCATGGACGACCACCCAGTCGACTACTACGACCCGGAGATTTGGGATGCCCATATGGTCGTGTTCGAGGCGGCGATCGCCGAGGTCGCTCCCGGGGCCCCGGTGGACGCGGTCTTCAGCGGCGAGTCCTATGGGGACGAGTTGGCCCGTCGGCTCGCTGCGCGTCACCTCCGGGTGGAGCGGCCCGGGACCTCCCCTTCGGGCACTGCGGCCCGGGCGGACCTGATCGGGCGGTGGATGTCACTCATCCCGTCGGCTCGGGTGGCGTTGGCGCGGCGCATTGCCGTCGTGGGGGCAGAGAGCACCGGCACCACGACCTTGGCGTTCGACCTGGCCGATGCACTTGGAGCCGCCGCTGTCCCCGAGTACGGGAGGGTCTATTCGGGAGCCAAGCTGGCGGGCGCCAGGCAGATGGCTGGCTCGACCAGTTGCGGATGGATGGAGAGCTTGACCTGGCGCAGCGAAGAGTTCACTGCGATTGCCGCCCGTCAACAGGCGGCGATTGATGCTGCAGCGCTGTCGGTGCCCGTAGTGGTAGCCGATACGGATGCACTGGCAACGAGCATCTGGCACGACCGCTACGTCGGAGGTCCCCACCTGCCGTCTCTCGAATTGGCGCGCGTCCATCCCCCCGCGCTGTACCTGCTGACCTCGCACGTTGGTATCGAATTCGAGCAGGACGGCCTACGGGATGGCGAGCACCTTCGGGCTTCGATGACCGATACGTTCCGGCAGGCCTTGGAGCGGCAGCCCGTAGCGTGGGTCGAGATGACTGGAGACCGCTTCAGCCGTCTCGATGCGGCCGTCCGAGCATGCCGAGATGCGGCTCGGCTACCCGAGCTTGCAGAGCCACTCGGATGATGCAGAGAAACGACCGGGGCCGTCGACCGTCCGACTACGACCCAGCCGCCTTCCCTCCGTTCGCGGTGGCCGTGGACCTGGCCATCTTCACTGTCGACGAGGGTGTGCTGAAGGTTCTGCTGGTCGAGCGCGCTCAGGAGCCCTTTCTCGAGAGTTGGGCCCTTCCGGGAGGCTTCGTGCTGGAGGACGAGTCTGTCGAGGACGCCGCCCGCCGGGAGCTGACCGAGGAGACTGGCCTGGCCGACGCGGGCCACCTGGAGCAGCTGCGCACCTACGGCGACCCAGACCGGGACCCGCGCATGCGAGTGGTGTCGATCGCCCACGTGGCCCTGCTCGCTGATCCGCCGGCCCCGATCGGAGGAGGGGACGCCAATGCGGCCCGGTATTGGCCGGTGGACGATCTCGCACTTCCTGGGCGCCGTCGGCGAGATGCCCTGCCGTTGGCCTTTGACCACGGCCGAATTGTCGATGACGCACGAGAGCGGGTCCGCTCCAAGCTCGAGTACACAACCCTTGGCGCCACCTTCGTGGGCAAGCGGTTCACTCTGGCGGATCTTCGCCGCGTCTACGGCGCCGTCTGGGGAAACGTCCCCGACCTGGCCAACTTCCGTCGCAAGGTGCTGTCTACCCCTGGATTTGTCGAGCCCATCGAGGGTTCCCGTCATGGTGAGGCGGGCGGCGGCAGGCCGGCACAGCTCTACAGGCGAGGGCGGGCGAATGAGCTGCATCCACCGATGTTGAGGCCGGATGGGAACTTGGAACAAGCGGCCGACTGAACTGTGCGGGCAGCGCCATCGGCGCCCCTCCATCGCCGTCACGGGGGCACGGTCTGAACCTTCATCCATGAGGGACTTCGGGCGACCTTCGAAGGGTTGACCTCCAGAAGCTCCCTGGTCACGGGCTTTGAACCATCCCTGGGGCATGATGGTGGGCGTGTCGGCGACCATCCTTGACCGTGAGCTGTACGACGAGGCCCTTGCCGCCGAGGTTCTGGGGGTTCCGCGCGCGACGCTGCACTACTGGCTCGAGGGTGGCGATCGACGGGGCCGAACCTACGCGCCGATCCTCCGCCCAAGCGCAACGGGTTCCCATGCCGTGACCTGGGGCGAGTTCGTCGAGGCTCGCTACCTGAGGGAGTACCGCCGGTCTCTTGGCGCTTCGATGAAACACCTCCGGGCGTTCATCGAGTACCTGCGCGACGAGCTCGACGTTCCCTACCCATTGGCGGACGCCCGACCGTGGGTCGGACCTGGGCGACACCTTTTCATTTCCGCGCAGGAGCGGGCAGGACTGCCACCCGAGTTGTGGGCATGCGTAGAGCCGCAGACCGGAGTGATGTTGCTTCTCCCGCCAGCGGAGAGCTTCCTCGAACGTGTCGAATTTGAGAGCGATGACAAGGGCGCCGTGGTTCGTCTTCGCCCGAGCGGCCCTGACTCCCAAGTGGTCATCGATCCTGAGGTCCGGTTCGGCTCGCCCGCAGTAATGGGCATTCCGACTGAGACGATCGCCGAGCAAGTCGCCGCTGGGGACTCAATTGAGAGTGTGGCGAGCGACTTTGCCCTAGACCTGACGACCGTCATCGACGCCCTACGCTTTGAGGGGATCGACCGGGCGCACGCCGCTTAGGTACCTCGTGGCAATCCGCTTCTACGTCGATGCGGACCTGCTGGGAACAGCGAAACTCCTGACCGCGGTACGTCCCGATGTGACGTATCCCGGGGATCCCGGCGGCCGGGGTTCCGACGGATTCGAGCGGGCGCCCTGCCCGATTCTCCCCGGTGAAAAGGACGTCGATTGGCTTCCTCGGGTCGCTGACGCCGGGTGGGTCACCATCACCCGCGATCGACACATCCAGCATCGGCCGGCCGAGCGGAAGGTCCTGCTAGCCGCCAAGGCGAGGATGATCCGACTCGACGCTCGACATGGCCTCAACAAGTGGCAACAGCTGGAGATCATCGTGACGCAGTGGCGCCGTTTCGAGGAACTGGCCGAACTGCCGGGGCCCTGGCTCTACATGGCCACGCGAACGACGCTGCGCAAGGAGCTTTGAGGCTCCGTCTGACGAGTAGCGCGCCTATGCATCTTCTGCCGCCGGACGCACGTTCTGACGACGGGGAACTCGGTGGCCAGAGCGAAACCACCGACCCCCCACAAGGCCCCACAAGATTGAGATCTGTCCTAGGAACTGTCCTAGGACTCGGGAACCACCCACTTCCGACTCCTTCCGTCGAATGGTCTCTGACCTGCGGAAACCTCCGATTAGCTACCTTCCGCCACCACCAGTTCCGGCGGGTTTTCTGTTTCCTAAACCGTGCGTCGCAAGTTCGAATCTTGCCGTGGGCGCCAATGACCACTCCACCATGGCGGTGGCCACCGGACCCACCACCGTTGTCTCGACCAAATTCGACGTCCCCGCGGACATCGGGACCGGGCCGTCGGACCTCTCTGTGGTGGCCAACGGCATCGCGTCAGCCAAGTTGTCGGTGGGCGTCGGCAACGAGCCGGTCGCCTCAGGCATCTCGCCGAACCTGGTGGATGTCACCGCCTCAAGTACGGCGTTCATCAACGTTACGGTGGTGGGCACGAACGGCGAAGGACACGGAGGCGACCCCACCCTCACCCTCGGTGCTTCGACGGTGTCTCGGTTGCCGCCTGGTCACTGAACGACACCAGTGCCTCGTTCTCGGCCCACCTGACTCGCCTGAACGCCGGCGTCCTGGCCGGTTCGCTGCCGTTCCCCGACGGCACCCGGATCACCGTGCCGGGCGAGGTCACCGTCAAGGTCGTGCCGCTGCTGCCGCCGCCCTGACATTGCCTCCCGAAGGGTCGTCAGTCGACGACCTCGGTAAATGAAGTGGGGACAGCCGCCGGGCTGTAGTTGGCATCCCCGCTGTAGACGGCGGTGATGGTGTGGCTGCCGGAGCCCGACGGCGTGTACTTGCAGGTAGCGGTGCCTTCGCTATCGACGTTCCCACCACAGGAGAGGGCTGTGCCGTTGTCGGAGAAGGTCACCGTGCCCGAGGGGGTGCCGACCGCGCCGGTCAGGGTGACCGTGTAGGTGACAGTCTTCCCGGCCTTGGTCGGATTCGCGCTCGACGTCAGGATGAATCCGGTGAGCGGGTTGGCTCCCAGCGTCGACTGGGTGAACTTTGGGGACGCTTTGGAGGCGTAGTTGGCGTCCCCCGAGTAGGTGGCGACCACGTTGGCCGAGACCCCGGTGTTGCCGGCGGCCGGCGGCGTATAGCTACAGATGGCGGAGGCGGTGGTCCCCGAGCCCGAGAGGGGTGCCGCGCTGCACACGGTGGTCGCCGTCCCTGCCACGGTCGCCACGAACGCCACCGTCCCGGTGGGGGTGGCGGTCGATCCGTCGACAGTGGCGGTGAGAGTGACCGCGGCGCCGTACGTCGACGGGTTGGACGAGGAGGCGACCGACACCGTCGATGTCCCGGTGCCGGCAACGAGCTGGGAGATCGAGGCGGTCGCCGGCAGAAAGTTCAAATCGCCGCTGTAACTGGCGGACACGGCGTGCGTGCCCGAAGCCGGTGATGCGGTGCGACACGTGGCGGTACCGTCGGACAACGTGATGTTGGTGCACTTGGCCACCCCGTTGTCGTCGAGGGTCACCTGACCGGTCGGCGTCCATCCGGTCGAGGGACTCGACACCGAGACCGTGTAGGTCACGGCGGCCCCGGATTTGGACGGGTTGGCGGAGCTGGCGATGGTCACGGTCGGAGCGGACTCCAAAACGGTGAGGGACAAGGTCTGGTTGGCTGAACCGGCGAAGTTCGAAGCCCAAACGGGAATCGAGTAGGTGCCGGCCGATCCGGCCGAGGGTGTCCCGGAGATGGTGGCCGTCCCGTCGCCGTTGTCCGTGAGGTTGAGGCCGGCGGGAACCTGAAACGAGGAGAAGGTCGCCGCGGGCACCCCCACCGTGGTGATGGTGAAGGAGCCGGCGACTCCGAGGGTGAAGGTGGCAGTGGCTGCGCTGGTGATGACCGGAGGCCCGTCCACCGTCCAGAACACGTCGACCGTGTCCGCAAAGCCGAAGGCATCGGTGCCCTGGACGGTCGCCGAGTAGGTGCCGGTGCTCGTCGGCGTGCCTGAGATGACGCCGCCTGATGCCGACAAGGTGAGCCCCGGAGGCAACGACCCGCCCACCACCGACCAGGAGCTGATGGGCGAGGACGGATCGGCCAGCGGGACGTTCAACGGCGAAACGGGTTCGTCGAGGGCCGTCGTCTCATTGGGGTCGTACCGGACGTACATCGGGTTGACGACCGACCAGGTGACGGTTCCTGTACCGGCGTACCCGTCGGCATCGGTGGCGGTGACCGTGGCCACGAAGGTGCCGGCCGGGGCGGCCGGCGTGCCGGTGATCGCGCCCGAGGGTGAGAGCGTCAGGCCGGGTGGCAGTGAGCCCCCGGTGACCGCCCACGAGGTGATCGGGGCCGTGGAGCCCGAGTCGGTGGCCGTCAGCGCCACGCTGCCGACCGACTGGCCACCGTTGGTCGATTCGGAGACCGGGCTCACGGTGACAGTGTCGTTCGCCACCGTCCAGTTGACGGTGGCGCTGCCGGAGAATCCGGCGGCGTCGGTGGCCGTCACGGTGGCCGAGTAGCTGCCGTCCCCCGTGGGGGTACCGGTGACCACCCCGGCCGGGGACAGGCCGAGGCCCGGAGGCAGCGAGCCGCTGGCCACCGCCCAGGAGGTGATGGCCGAGCCACCCGAGTCGGAAGCGCTGAGAGTCACCGGATTGATGACATAGTCCGGTGGCGAGGACTCCACCGAAGGTCTCACCGTGACGACGTTGGTGATCGTCCAGGTCCAGCCTCCGTAACCCACGCAACCGGCCGAGTCCGTCACCTGCAACGACATGTAGTAGGTGCCCGCCTTGGTGGGAATTCCCGAAATGAGGCCGGTGGGCGAGAGGGACAGACCAGGTGGCAGAACTGTCTGAACATTGAACGCGGTCAGGTAGTCGGACCAGCTGTTGGGCACAATCGTGGCGTTCGGGGAGGAATCGGAGGCCGACAGTTGAATGGAGATGGGCTGGCCGGTCGGCAACGTCATCGGACCTGAAGGAGAGATGGTGACGGAGTTCAGCACCGTGACGGTCAGGTAGCCGGTCCCGGTGTAGCCGAACGAGTCGGTGGCCGTGATGTAGGCCGTATAGGTTCCCGCGGTGGTGGGCGTGCCGCTGACCCCCGACGTGGGTGCCATGGACATGCCCGGCGGCAGCGATCCGGAGGAGATGGCGTAGGAGACGATGCTGGCGAGAGGCGAGGATTCCTCGTAGACCGCCATCGGTTCGGACAACGGGGTCCCCGAGTTGGCCTCGGTGACGACTGAATCCACCGCGATGTAGTCGATCTGCGACTCCGCCTGCGACCCCGAGGCCAGCCCGGTGGCCGACGCAGTGATCGTCAGTGGCCCCGGGGTGGGATCCCCCCAGTAGAACGAGACACTGCTCGAGCCCGCCGGGATCGTCGCGGTGGGGGCATCCTGCGACGATCCGTTCCCCCCGAATGTGGTGGTAGCCGAGGAGGAGGTGAGCGTCACCAACGTGCCCCCCGTGGGAGCCGCTACCGGGTTGCCCGAGGAGTCCTCCTCGGTGACGGTGAGTGGGCCGTTCGAGGCGTAGCCGGAGGTCATCGCCCCGGACACCGGTGTGCTGGTGATAACCAGCTGGAAGGGCGTGGCGGCGGCCGCCGGTGAGGCGCTCTCCACCGACACCCCCAGGCCCGAGATGACCACTACCGCCAACACCACTGCAGCGCATTCACGCGCAGCTCTGTCGAAAAATGACTTCATGGCCCCCGCCCTCTTGCCCGATTGCCAACTCACCGCAATGTCGGACCGACCGACCTCGTCGGTCCGCTCTTTCACGGGAAATACTAGCGAGTCGTCGTCCATTTCGCCGGGGAGATGCGTGGCTCATTCGGGCGGGGAACGATCCCGCCATTTCGATCTACCGGAGTCCCCCTCAGGCCATCGCCCGGTAGGCCTCCACCACCGGTCGGAGCTCATCCGGTGTGCAGCCGTGGAGGATGACGCCGTCGCAGCCCAGGGCCAGCTGGCCCCGGACCGCTGCCGCGCACTCGGAGGGAGTCCCGGTGGCGCTCCACGACAACCACTCGGGCGGGATCAGGGTGGCGGCGTGGGCCAGTTGCTCCGGGGTGCCGACGCCGTCCAGGGCGCCCCCCAGCCCGGACATCACCGGATCGGCCCGGAACCGCTCGAGCACCCCCGGGTCCCACCCGTTGGTCCGGACCAGCAGGTCGCCGTAGCCCTGGAGGTAGGTGCCGAGCCGCCCCACCGACTTCTTCAGTCGGGCCGCCTCGGGCAGGTGGTCGCCGATGGTGGCGTAGCACGACCAGACCCGGACGTCGGAGGGGTCGCGCCCGGCCTTCTCCGCCGCCGTCTTGACCACCTCGACGCAGTGCCTGGTGGTGTCGTCGGTGAAGTAGGTGTGCAGCACCACGTCGTCGAACACCCGGCCGGCCAGCTCCAGGGTGTGGTCACCGAACGCCACCAGACAGAGGGGCAGGTGCTCGTCGAGGGTGAAGTCGAGGTGAAGGATCGGGTACCGGCCCATCGGCCCGTCGTGGTTGAACACCACCTCGCCGCGGAACAGGCGCCGCATGACCAGGGCGAAGTCCTCCATCTGGGCGGTGGTGATGCGGGCGATCCCGTAGGCGTCCTGGACCGGTGGGACGCCGCGCCCCAGACCCAGGGTGAAGCGTCCGCCGGTCAGGCTCTGCATGGTGAGGGCGAAGGAGGCGGTCACCATCGGGTGGCGGGTGTTGTGGTTGGTGGCGGCGGTCAGCAGGCGGATGCGCTGGCTGGCCGCCCCGGCCGCCCCGCACAGCACCGCCGCCTCCTTCCGGTTGTAGCGCTCGGAGATGAAGGCGGCGCCCAGGCCCAGCTCCTCGGCGGCCCGGACCTCGGCCACGATGTCACGGGAGCTCTCCGGCTGGCCGGCCAGCAGGTAGCAGCCGAGTTCGTCCAGTGTGGTCATGCGGCCTCCCGGTCGACGAGCCCGAGCGTGTCGAGCTGGCGGATGGCGGCCAGGGAGCGCTCCAGCATGACCAGGTACATGGCCTCGCCGCGCTCGGAGGCGGTGGAGAAGGCGGCGCCCAACGTGGTGATCAACGGGGCCTGCAGGAGTCCCAGCCGGTAGTCGTCGAAGCAGCGGTCGAGGCTGTAGTCCCGGACGCCCCAGCCGGACAGGGCGTCGTGGTACTCGGCCACCAGTGCCCGCTCGTGGTCGGCTCGCACCTCGGGGGCGAGGCTGGTGGCGATGAAGTACGCCAGGTCCCGGGCCGGCAGCCCGATGGCCAGGGTCTGCCAGTCGACCACCGTCACCGACTCCCGGTCGGGGGCGAACATCAGGTTGTCCAGCCGGTAGTCGCCGTGCAGGAGGTTGAACCGGTCCGGGACGGCCAGCAACCACGGGGCGATGTGCGCCGGTGTGGCATCGAGGGTGGCCCGGTCGTCGGGGCTCAACCGGTCGCCGTAGCGTTCGAGGAACTGGTCGGTGGCGAACCGGGCCACGTCGCCCAGTCCCTTGGCCATCGAGGCGTCGGCCATGGGCATCGAGGTGGCGGTGAAGTCGTGCCAGGCCGGATCGCACCACCGCGGGCCGTGGAGCCCGGCCAGGGCCACGACGCCGGCCTTGGCCGCCTCCGCCGAGCAGCCGGCGATCTGGTCGCCCTGTTCGGCGGGGGCGAGGTCCTCGAGCAGCAGCGCGAACTGCTGCGCATCCTCGGAGATGACACTGGCGAAGCAGCGGGGCAGCGGCACGCCGACCGTGGTCGCCACCGAGTCGTAGAAGGCCACCTCCGCCCGGTAGCCCAGGGCGACCCGCTGGCGGACCTCCGGATCCTCGGCCGGGAGCTTCACCACGAAGGTGGGAGGAAGGTCGGTCGTCCTGCTGAAGGAGACGGTCAGGCGGTAGCTGGCACCGGTCTGGCCGGTGCCGATCTCGGTCACCCCGACGTCGGCGACGGCCGGATCGGTGTACCCGGCGGCCTGCAACGCCCCGGTCAACCAGCGGGCGGTGAGGTCGGCGGGACCGTCCGGCAGATCCACGTTCATCGGCTACGGACTCTGCTCATGGTGGACACCTGTTTGGACGATAGTCCACGCCCGGGCGACCGCAGGAGTCGAGCGGCTCCCGCCCCGGCCCTGCCGCCGGTCGGAACCGGTGTCTGCGGGGGAGCGTCGTCGCCGGCGGGCGCAGACCAACCCGGCGGCGACGGCGCTACGACCCCGCGTCCGGCCGGACCACACCCGAAGGGAGTTGAGTGCGACGGCCTCCTCCCATTGAAGAGGAGCGGTCTTACCGGACGGTCACCGTTGGCTGACGTCCACGTGAACATTCCGTGGCGGCCCCCGCCGATCGCCGGGACCGGAGGAGCCGGAGGAGCCGGAGGAGGCGGACCGGACTCAGGCGGGCGGGGTGAGCATGGCGGTGATCTGGCCCATGTCGAAGTAGTCCCGCCAGGCACAGATCTTGCCGTCGCGCAGCTCGAAGGTCCCCATTACCGGCAGCGGGCCCACCACCCCGCCGAGGGTCAGGGTGTCCACCCGCTCGGTGAGCACCAGGTTGCCGGTGGCGGCCAGATGGGTGATCTCGATCACCGTGCTCTCGAACATCCCGAAGAACCCCTCGAGGAAGGTCATGGCATCGTCGATGCCCACCGCCGGGTCCATCGGGATGTTGTGGTACACCACGTCGTCGGTGAGGTAGCCGCGCACCGCCTCGATGTCGTGCTTGGTCAGTGCGTCGCAGAACTCCCGCACTACCTGCTCGGACGCCGCCTCGATCCCCATGGTCACCCTCCCCGGACGTGTGGGTCCCCCACGCTACCCAACCGGAGTCGGGTGGGCCGCCCCCGTCCTCGTAACCCGGGCCACCTCCGGTGGTTGCAACCGGCCGCCCGGGGCACCAGAGTGGTCGGATCACCGACCCCCGAACCCATCGAGCAGCCATCGGGTCCCAGTCGGTCGACCTGCCGGTGGCCGAGATCACCGACGGCGTGGCCATCGCCCTCCTCATCTGCGTCGACCTCGGGGTGGCCTTCACCGAGCGGGCCGGCCACGAACTCGCCGAGCAGCTGGCCCCCCAGCGGCCCGAGGTGGTGGTGTCGGTGGCGACCATGGGGATCCCCCTGGCCATCGAGGTGACACGGGCCCTGGGCCTCGACGACTACGTGATCCTGCACAAGACGCCCAAGATCCACCTGGGCGATGAGTTCGTCGAGCCGGTGCGCTCCATCACCACCGGCTCGGCCCAGACCCTCCGCCTCGACCCGGCCCGGGTGGAGGCGGTCCGCGGGCGCCGGGTGGCGGTGGTCGACGACGTGATCTCCACCGGTGGATCGGTGCGGGCGGCACTCGCCCTGTTGCGCCGGGTCGGGGCCGACCCGGTGGTGATCGGGGCGTTCGCCACCGAGGGGAGCGCCTGGCGTACCTCGCTGGGGTCGGACGCCCCACTGGTGCGGGTCCTCGGCACCCTGCCGCTGTTCGCGGTGGCCAGCGACGGATCCCTCGCCGAGTCGCCGGACGACTGACCAGCTCCGGTGGGGACCGGCGGAGCCGCGGTGTCCTATCGTTCCCGGGCATGGTGACCGAGCCCGACGTGGGAGACGCCGGGGCCGGCGGCGACCGGGCGCCGGCTCCCGACCGGGACCGGCCCGCACGGACGACCCCGGACGGGCCTCCGTCGGCGCCCCGTCACCGTCCCACCCGACCGACGAGGTCCACGAGGTCCGGGTCGGACCTGGCCCGCCGGATTACCGCCCGGTTCGCCCGCCCCTTCGGCATGGCGGTGGCGGTCACCGTGGTGCTCCGGGTGATCACCGATCTGATCGCCCTGGTCAGCGCCTACGGGGTCAACTTCGTCCACCGGGTGGGGGCCGACCACCACCTGCCGATCTCGGTGTGGAACCGGTGGGACACCGGTTACTACATCGTCATCGCCCAGCACGGGTACGCGGCGTCCCACGGCGCCAAGGGGCTGACGGTCCAGGGCCCCGGCGCCCATATCGCCTTCGGACCGCTCTACCCCCTGGCCATCCGGGTGGTGCACGGCGTGCTGGGCACCGGGTGGGACACCAGCGGCCAGCTGGTCAGCGCCCTCGCCCTCGTCGTGGCCCTCACCGGCCTCTACGACCTGGTCGTCCGGGAGGGATCCGTCACCCGGGCCGGCCTGACCGTTGCGCTGGTGGCGGCGTTTCCCACCGCCTTCTTCCTGCTGGCCGGCTATCCGGAGGCACTGGCACTGGCCCTCACCGTCTGGGCCTTCGTCGCCATCCGCCAACGGTGGTGGCTGGCCGCCGGGGTGCTGGCCGCCGGGGCGACGATGACCAAGTACTACCTGGCCATCCTGGTGGTGCCGCTCTGCATCGAGATCTGGCAGGCACGGGAGGTCCCGCCAAGCGACGACGCATCGCTCGACGACGCATCGCCGGACGAATCGCCGGCCCACGCGCCGGCCCACGCGCCCGCCCACGCAGTGGACCGTCGGACGGTCGTTCGGGGGGCGTTGACGGTGGGGCCGGTGGTGGCGGTGCTGGCCGCCTGGGCCGGCTACTCCGACCATCTGGACGGCACTCCCTTGGCCTTCGCCCGTGCCCAGCAGGCCTGGGGTCGGACCTTCGCCTGGCCGTGGACCCTCGCCCACCGCACCACCTCCGACCTGGTCCACCTCCGTTTCCTCGATACCTCCACCGCCAGCTTCATGGAGCTGTTCGACACGGTGACCGTGGTGGCCATGGCCCTCCTGGCCGTCTACACCTACCTTCGGATCCGGCGCTCCTACGGGGTCCTGCTGGGCCTGGGGTGGTGCGTGTTCTGCTTCGATTCCATCCTGGTGAGCGAGACCCGGGAGATCCTGGTCTTCTTCCCGTTCTTCGTCGGTCTGGCGGCGGTGGCGGAGGAGCACCCCTGGCGCGAACGACTGCTGTTGGCGTGCTTCCTCCCGTCGGCCTACTTCCTGATCGAGCGGTTCGTCACCGGTCGGTTCGCCGGTTAGGTCGGCTCCTCGAACCGCACCGGCGCCTCGAAGGCCGCCCGGCGGGACGCCCGCCGGAAGGTGGCCAGCATGGCCGTCCCCACCAGCAGGATGAGGACGAAGTTGGTGACCGCCCGCCCGGTGTCCCACCCCAGGGAGGTGGTGCCGTCGAAGACCAGGTACCGCTGGACGTTGACGGCGACGTCGGCGGACGGCAGGTAGGCGACCGAGCTGTGGGGGTCGACGGTGAAGGGCCAGAAGGACAGGTTGAGCAGCAGCCCGTAGACGTAGGCGGACACCGCCCCGTAGGCGGCCAGCATCAGGACCTCCGTCCGGCCCCGGCACGGCGGCAGCAGGCCGGCACCCATGCCCACCCAGGCGCAGCCGAACATCTGGTACGGCAGCCACGGACCCACCCCGCCGGTGAGCAGGGCGGAGGCGAACAGGGTGGTGCAGCCCAGCGAGAACCCGAAGCCGGGCCCGAACACCCGTCCGGCCAGCACCAGGGTGAAGAAGACCGTCTCGATGCCGGCGGTGCCCGCTCCCAGTGGTCGGAGGGCCGCCCCGATGGCCGACAGCACGCCGAGCATGGCGATGGCCTTGGCATCGATGCCGCCGTCGGCGATCCCGGCGAACACCACCCCCACCACCAGCACCAGTAGCGCGCCGAAGAGCAGCGGGGCGAACGAGTCGTCCCCGAAGGTTCCCGGCGCCACCAGGAACGGCCAGCAGAACGCCACCACCCCGACGAAGCTGGCCATGCCGATCGCCCAGCGCGAGCGGTGCCCGATCGGCACCACGGCCGGGCGCGGCGTCGACGGCGTCCGGGAGGGCGCCACCGGTCGCCCTCCGGTCGCCCGCAGGGCCATCAGACCGCCTCGGGGAGGGCCAGGCGCACCTGGTCCATGGTCAGGATGTCCAGTGGGGCCAGGATCTTGGCCACCTGGGGGGCGAAGGACGGGGAGGCCCCGATCACCTCGGTGGCCGGCCCGTCGGCCACCACGTCGCCGTCGGCCATCACCAGCACCCGGTCGGCCGCCCCGGCCACGAACTCCACGTCATGGGTGGCCACCACCACCGAGCGCCCCTCGGCGGCCAGGACGTCGAGCATGCCGATCAACGCCCGCTTGCCCTGGTAGTCGAGACCCCGGGTCGGCTCGTCGAGCAGCACCACCTGCGGCGCGGCCGTCAGCTGGATGGCCAGCACCAGCGCCAGCCGCTGCCCCTCCGACAGGTCACGCGGGTGGAGGTGGCCGGGGACGCCGGGGGCCAGCCCGTCGAGCCGCGACCGGGCCGACGCCCCCGGGTCGGCTCCCGACTCGGCGTCGGCCTGGGCGCACTCGTCGGCCACCGTGTCGAGGTAGAGGAGGTCGGTCGGGGTCTGGGGGACCAGTCCGACCAGGCGGCGGGCGCCGGCCGGTGCCAGGGAGCCCGGATCGGAGCCGGCCACGTCCACCGTGCCGGACTGACGGGTGCCGGTGCCCTGCAGGGCCCAGAGCAGCGACGACTTGCCGGAGCCGTTCCTCCCCATCAGGGCGGTGACCTCGCCCCCGGCCAGGTCGAGGTCGACCTGGCGGACGGCGGTGACCGACCCGTAGCGGACCACGACCCGGCGGGCCCGCAGGACGACCTCCCCCTTCCGCCGGGCGACCGACCGGGGCGGCCCGGGTACCGGGGCGAGGGCGATGCGCTCCCGGACCGGGCCGGCCAGCCGGCGGGCGTCCCGCACCGACAGCGGCAGTGGCGACCATCCGGCGTAGCGGCCGAGCTCGACCACCGGGGGCGCCACCTCCGTGGAGGCCAGCATCCGGTCGGGGGCCCCCGAGGTGACCGATCCGTCGTGGTGGACCTCGATCACCCGGTCGGCGTACTGCACCACCCGCTCGAGGCGGTGCTCGGCCAGCACCACGGTGGCCCCCAGGTCGTGGACCAGCCGGGTGACGGCCGCCAGTACCTCTTCGGCGGCGGTGGGGTCGAGGGCGGAGGTGGGCTCGTCGAGGACCACGATCCGGGGGTGGGCGGTGAGCACCGACCCGAGTGCCACCCGCTGCTGCTGGCCCCCGGAGAGCTGGTGGAGGCCGCGGCCCCGGAGGTCGGCGATCCCCAGCAGGTCCAGGGTCTCCTCCACCCGCTTGCGCATGGTGTCGGGGCCCACGGCCAGTTGCTCCATGCCGTAGGCGAGCTCCTCCTCGACGGTGTCGGTGACGAAGCCGGCCATCGGATCCTGGCCCACCACGCCCACCACGTCGGCCAGCTCCCGGGGCGGGTGGGTACGGGTGTCTCGTCCGTCGACCACCACCCGTCCCGCCAGGGTGCCCCCGGTGAAGTGCGGCACCAGGCCGTTGATGGCACCCAGGAGCGTCGACTTCCCCACACCGGTCCGGCCCACCACCAGGGCCAGCTCCCCTTCCTCGATCCGCAGGTCCACCCCGGCCAGCACCGGTCGGGTGGCGTCGGCGTAGGTGACGGTGACCTGGTCGAACTCGATCACGCCGCCACCTCCGAGGCGGAGCGGGCGCCATCGGCCCGCCCGGGCGGGGTCGCCTCGGACCGGCGGACCGCGCCCACCGGCGACCGCAGCGGGGGCGGGGCGATCACCGCCGCCAGGCCGGCCACCACGATGGACAGCGCCGGCACCAGAGGCAGGCTGGGCCACACCAGGGGACTGGTCGACGGGTTGAGGACGGAGACACTGGTCGCCGCCCCCGCCACCAGCACCACGGCCGGCACCAGCCCGCAGAGCACCACTCCCGACTCGGCGAGCCGCCAGGGGTCGGGACGGTACTGGGAGCGCTCCACCCGGCGCCCCCCGAGTACCAGGCCGGCCCCGCACAGCACCGTGCCCACCACCAGGGCCGGGAGGCCCACCGGCGCCGCCACCGAGTGGTCGAGCAGCCCGTAGGCGCCGACGCAGAGGCCGGCCATGCCCACCAGCAGGAGGAGGCCGGTCACCCGCCGGGCACGGGGGGTCACCCCGCCGGACCGTCCGTAGCCGCGGGAGTCCATGGCGGCGGCCAGTCGGAGCGAGCGGTCGAGGGCGTCCTCGAGGACCGGGATGGCCACGCCCCGCAGGGCGTGGAAGCGCCGGGTGGATCCGCCCCGGAGCTTCCGGGCCTGCCGGACCCGCTGCACGCTCTCCACCAGCTGGGGGGCGACGCTCAGCGCCACCACCACCGCCACCCCCAGCTCGTAGAGGGCCCCGGGGAGCACGCGCAGGGCCCGCTTGGGGTTGGCCAGGGAGTTGGCGGCCCCCAGGCAGCAGATCAGGCAGGCGTACCGCATCCCGGCGTAGACGGCCCCGAGGGTGCCCTCCAGCGTGACCGGCCCCCCCAGCTGGACGCCGGCCAACCACGACGGGCGCGGCAGGTGGGGGAGGGTGAACAGGACGTGGACGTCGTGGGTGGCCAGGTCGCCCCCGAGGAGGGAGAGGAAGACCACCCGGATGGCGATCACGGTGAGGGCCAGGTAGACGTAGTAGCGGAACGCCCGGGCCCAGGGGGCGTCCGTCCGCCGGTTGGTCACCACCACGCCCAGCACCGCGAAGAGGAGCAGCAGCAGGATCGGATTGGTCACCGCGGTGGTGGCCACCGCCAGGCTGAGCGCCCACACCCACCAGGCCACCGGGTGGAGCGCGCGAGGGATCCGGCGGGCGGTCCTCGTGGGAGTGCCGGGCACCCACCCCGGGGGTGGTGGCGCCGTCGCGGCCGGTCCGGCCGTCATTCGCCCTGCCGTCGGCGCCAGGCCACCAGCCCGGCCAGCCCGGCCAGCGCCACCACCAGCGCCGAGCCGACGATCAGCGGGACCGGAGAGCCCGGGGAGGTCTGGTGGGCGGACAGGGGGCTGGCGTCGACGATCCGGGGGTGCCCGGAGCCGGTCGCCGGGTGCGTCGGGGTGGCGGCGCCGGGCCTGGTCGTCGTGGTGGTGGTCGCCCCGGCGGCGGCCGGGGCGAGGAGGGTCGTCGTGGTGGTGGTCGCCCCGCCGGTCGGTGCGGTGGCGGGCGGCGTGGTTCCCCCGGTGGGTGGCGATCCGCCCCCGGTCGTCGGCGTGGTGGCGGCGGTCGGCGCCGCCGGTGCCGTGGTCGGTGGCGAGGTGGTGGGGGTGGCCCCGGGGGCCGCGGGTTCGGTGTTGGTGGCCCGGACCGAGCCCGGGGGGAACGAGGGCAGGGTCTCGGCCGCCCCGAAGGTCCAGGCCTCGACGCTGCCGGCCTGGGGCCGGAGGGTGGCGGCCCCGGACTCGGCGTAGGTCCACGAGGACTGACCGACGTCGGCGTACCAGAGCGACCAGCTGGCGGAGGCCGGAGGCGTGGCGTCGCAGCTCTGGTCGGACGGCTCGCCGTCGATGAGGCACACAAAGGCGAGTCCGTACTGGGCGGTGCCGGTGACGGCGAAGTCGGCCTGCAGGGCGGCCAGGGCGGTGGAGACGGTGGCGTCGCACCCCCGCTGGATGTCCTGGCCCCAGTGGGAGAAGTCGACGGCCACCACCACGCCCACCGTGGTGGAGCAGTCGGGGAGCGGGTCGGCGGCCGCCGCCGGGGACCCGACCACCGGGGTTCCCGTCAGGCCGGCCCCACCCAGCGACAGTGCGCACAGTGCGCACAGCGCGCACAGTGCCGCCAGCGCCCGGCGGACCGGCCGGCCCCCCCGGCCGGGGCCGGGGCGGGTCGACCGGTCATCGGGCGGGGTGTCCGTCATCGGCTCAGCGCCCGACCGTCCGGCCCCCGGCCTCCGGGCCGCGGCAGGGACGGCTCATGCCGGCCGGGCCGGGCTGGGGGAGATGGCCACGATGTCGGTGGCTCCGGCGGGGACGGCCGAGCCGGAGAAGACGGCGTCGCCGAAGGCGTAGACGCCGCCGTTGCCGCCGGCCAGCAGGTAGCCCTGGGCGTCGGGGGTGGGGGCGATGCCCACGATGTCGTCCACCGTCACCCCGAGCCCGGGAAGGGACCCGATGTAGCCGGCGTCACCGAGGGCGAAGACCCCGCCATCGGTGCCGACCATCCAGTAGCCCCGGCCGCTGGCGGTCGGCGTGATCCCCGTGACGTCGTCCGTGTGGACCCCGAGGCCGGGCAGCGAGCCGACGAAGCCGGCGTCGCCGAAGGCGAAGACCCCGCCGTCGGCGCCGACCATCCAGTAGCCCCGGCCGTCGGCGGTGGGCACCATGCCCACGATGTCGCCGACGTGGACCCCGAGGCCGGGCAGCGAGCCGACGAAGCCGGCGTCGCCGAAGGCGAAGACTCCGCCGTCGGCGCCGACCATCCAGTAGCCCTGGCCGTCGGCGGTGGCCACCATCCCCACGATGTTGCTGACGTGGACGCCCAGGCCCGGCAGTGAGCCGACGAAGCCGGCATCCCCGAAGCCGAAGACCCCCCCATCGGCGGCCGCCAGCCAGTAGCCCCTGCCGTCGGCGGTGGAGACCATGGTCCGGACGTCGTCGACCGACACCCCGAGGCCGGGGAGCGAGCCGTAGTAGCCGGCGTGGCCGAAGGCGAAGATCCCGCCGTCCGCTCCGGTCAGCCAGTAGGAGGTGCCCGACCGGCCGAAGGGGAGCGGGAGGCCCATGAGGGCCGGCACCGGTTGGTAGGTGGCGATGAGGTTGCCGGCCACCGGTGGGGCGTTGAAGTCGAGGGCGCCGGCGTCGGGGCCGCTGGTCAGCTGAAAGCCCAGCAGGGCGGAGACCGGGGTGGACGATCCCTTGGTGAGGACCGGGTCGCGGAAGGATCCCAGGGCCAGCAGCGCCTGGATGACCAGACCCGTCGAGTCGGGGTCGGTCACCCCCGGGGTGTCCTCGGTGCTCGGATAGTAGGACCAGCCGGCGTCGGCGTCCTGACCGGTGACCAGGAAGGTGAGCGCCCGGCCGGAGGCCAGCTGGCTCAGGGCCCCCTGGGCGACCAGCCCCTGGACGGCCAGCGAGGTGGCGTTGGTGTCGGGCCCGGCGTAGTCGGCCGGCCCCCCCGAGCAGGGGTTGAGGGCGCTGTCCGGGGTGGTCCACCCGCCGTCGGGGCACTGCTCGGCGTCGAGCCACGCCTCGCCGGCGGTGGTGGCCGCCGTGCCCGTCACGCCGGCGCCGGCCAGGGCGGCCAGTGCCAGACCCTGCTGGTAGTTGCCGGCCGCGTAGTTCTCGACCTGGTTGTCGGTGCCGAACAGCCCGGCGTCGGCGCCCGAGGTCTGCTGGGTGGCCAGGAGCCGGGTCACCAGGTCGGAGCCCCCGAAGGAGGTGGGGTCGACCCCGAGGGCGGTGGCGTCCAGGATCAGCTGGGCCAGCTGGCCGGGACCGTCGGCACCGGAGTTCATGACGTAGGCGTCGAGGTGGGCCTGCAGGTAGGACAGGGCGAGCCTGGCGCCGGCCGGGTCGACGTCGGCCGCCGACAGGGCGAGCACGGTCTGGGCGGTGGACGACAGGTCCGGCGTGGAGCCTCCTGGCGACGTGGGGATGAAGCCCTGGGCGTTGAGCTGGCCGGCCAGCCAGGTGGCCGCCCCCCGGGCGGCGACCGGCTGCGGAACGGTGGTGGAGGGAGCAGCCGTTCGGGGGTGGCCGGCGGCCCCGGCGGGGCTCAGGGGTGCGACCCCGACCAGCACGGCCAGGGCGAGGGTCGACGCGGCGACGGCCAGGCGACGGATGGAGGGCATGGGGCTCGCTTCCCGGGCCACGACCCGGGATCGCTCCCCCCGAACCGGACGGAGACCAACCGAGCCCCGGTCCTTGTGTCTCGACGGTGGGGAACTCAACCACTTCGCAGGTATCCCGGCTCACGGAGCCCTGAACGGGCTCCGCCTACGGTTGCGGACCAGCGCCGGAGTTCGACCGGCTTCCCCTGCGGAGGGGCGCTGCACGTGCAGCAAGGTCACCGTAGCACGGCACTTCCGGGCCGCTCCGGTGGGATCCCCGGCCGTCCGCGGCCGTCGGCCACCACCTGGCGGGCGTGCCTCTGGGAAGATGGGCCGATGGACGACGTCGACGACCCGACGCTGGCGGCCACCGTCATCGAGTCGGCCTCCGACGCCGTCGGCGTGATGACCCCGACCCTCCCGCCCAACCTCCTGGCCGAGCTGACCGAGTTCGGCGAGGAGCGGGACCTCCGGACCGGCGACGTCCTCTACGGTCCCGACGACGAGACGTGGGTGTTCCCGGTGGTGATCGAGGGCTCCCTCGAGGTGGTCCGGATCGACGGCGGCCGGGCCGAGCGTGTCGCCCACTTCGGACCCGGGCAGTTCGTCGGTGAGCTGTTCATGCTCACCGGCCAGCGGCCCTACCTGACGGTCCGGGCGTCGTCCGACGGGCGCAGCCTGGTGATCCCCCCCGACGAGTTCCGGCGATTGCTGGCCACCCACCCGACGGTGGCCGACATCATCTTCGGGGCGTTCGTGGCGCGGCGCGAGGTCCTGCGGACCAGCTCGGCGGCCCTGGCCATCCAGATCGTCGGCTCCCGGTACTCGCCGGAGGCCCTGGCCCTCCGGACCTTCGCCGCCCGGAACCGGCTCCCCCACACCTGGGTCGACCTCGAGGACGCCGACGACGTCGAGGCGCTCCTGGCCGGCATGGGGGTCGGGGTGGCCGACACCCCGGTGGTCCTCACGCCCGACGCCGTGCTCCGACACCCGACGCCGGGCGAGTTCGCCGAGCACCTGGGCCTCACCTACCGCCCGGTCCCCGGACACCTGTTCGACCTGGTGGTGGTGGGCAGCGGGCCGGCCGGTCTGGCCGCCTCCGTGTACGGGGCGTCCGAGGGCCTCGACACGGTGGCCCTCGATGCCTCCGGCCCCGGCGGCCAGGCCGGGACCAGCTCTCGGATCGAGAACTACGCCGGGTTCCCCAACGGGGTGTCCGGCGGTGACCTGGTGGCCCGGACGGCCATCCAGGCCCAGCGGCTCGGCGCCCGGCTGGTCAGCCCCTGCCAGGCCATCGGCCTCCGGGTGGAGGACGGGTTCCACGTGGTGGTGCTGGCCGACCGCAGCGAGATCCCCTGCCGGTCGGTGATCGTGGCCACCGGGGCCGCCTACCGGCGGCTGTCCCTCGCCAATCTCGAGCAGTTCGAGGGTCGGGGCGTCTACTACGCCGCCACCGACCTCGAGGCGCGGGCCTGCGGCGACGCCGACGTCCTGGTGGTGGGGGGCGGCAACTCGGCGGGCCAGGCGGCCATCTTCCTGAGCCAGCAGGGGGCCCGGGTCTCGGTGGTGATCCGGGGCCCCAGCCTGGTGTCGTCGATGTCGAAGTACCTCATCGACCGGATCGACGCCGACCCGTCCGTCGAGGTGCTGTCCGACACGCAGGTGCGGGCCCTCGAGGGCGACGGCCACCTGGGCAGCGTCCGGCTCGAGCACGCCCCGTCGGGTCGGGTCTGGGAGACCGGCTGCACGGCCCTCTTCTGCTTCATCGGGGCGGTCCCGGCCACCGGGTGGCTGGACGGGACGGTGGTGCTCGACCCCGACGGCTTCGTCCTCACCGACCGCTCCCTCCCGGCGGCCGACGGGCGGGACCAGTTCACCGGCCGCGACCCGCTGCCCTTCGAGACATCGGTGCCCGGGGTGTTCGCGGTGGGGGACGTGCGGCGTGACTCGATGAAGCGGGTGGCCGCCGCGGTGGGGGAGGGATCGAGCGCGGTCCGGGCCGTCCACGAGTACCTGTCCGACGCCGGCTGACACAGCCGCGGAGAAGCAGCCGGCGGAGGCAGCAGCCGGCGGTGCCGTCGCTCAGTGCAGGTGGCGCTCCCAGTCGGGCGGGACCCGACCGGCCGGTCCCGGGGTCGGCTGGTCCAGCGGGTGGTGCTCCGGGGCGGCCAGGACGGGTCCGTCGTAGAACTCGTTGTCGGTGTAGCTCCAGAACCAGGTCTCGCCCGGCTCGAAGCTCCGGATGATCGGATGGCCGGTGGCGGTGGCATGGGCGGTGGCGTGCTGGGAGGGCGAGGTGTCGCAACATCCGATGTGGCCGCACTGGGCGCACCGCCGGAGGTGGAGCCACCAGCCCTGGAGCTCCTCGCACTCGACGCAGCCCGGGCCGCTGGGGGCGACGGTGGGATCGATGGCGGAGCTGTCGGTCATGGGCGCGTCCCTCCTCGGTTCCCGGAGACCCCGGGGGTCGGTTGGCCCCATCCTCGCGCGGGCCGGGGCCGATACGACGGGGAGAACGGTCCGCGGGGCGAACCGGCCCCGGACGACCGAACGCCCCGGTGCCGACCTGGGGGTAGGTCGGCCTCGGGGCTCGGGTTCGATACTGAAGTCCTCCGGGGTGGGACCGCCCCCGCCACCGGCCGACGGGTCGGGTGCGCCGCCCGCTACGCGTACTACCGGCACACCTGACACCCTCGGACGGACGGGCGATCCTCCCCGGCTGACGACCGTTCCCGCGGTCTGCCGTGATGCGTTGAAGTCCGTGCCGGTCTCGCTTGTTCCCGGTGGTGGGCTCCTCGGCCTGTGATCAGTCTGTGCTCGCCCACGGGCACCCGCATGAGTAGCGGTTACTCATTTTTCGGGCCCGAAACGACGTTGACCACGGGTTCCCACCGTTGGCCCCAACGTCGGTCAGCTCACCTCAGCACGTCCCAGTCGACGTCGAGCACGGTGGGATCGGCCGGACTCAGGCCGACGGGCAGCTCGACCCCCGGCACCAGGCGTGCGACCAGGGAGCTGGGTACCCGGAGCGAGGTGGCCAGGGGGCGGTCGCAGTCGTCCGGACGGCGGATGACCAGGTCGACCTCGAGGATGGGGTCGCCATCGATGGCGCCCTGCTGCTGTCCCACGAACGACACGGCGGCGGTGGCCGGCTCGCGTTCGCCCCCCATGGAACCGGATCTGCTCGCCATTGGAGACGCTCCTGCTCTTCGTACCGCGCCGACCCCCTCCCCCCAGTATCCGGTGCCGGGTGGCGGAGGGGGATGAGTAGCGACTACTCATCCGGGTACCCGGTGGGCGTCCATGCGGTGCCCCCGGCCCGGACGGGCCACAATGGGCGCATGGAGGGGTGGGCGTTCGGGTCGCTGCTGCCGCTGGTCGGTCGGGACGCCGAGCTCCGGGCCCTGACCGCCGCCATCGACGACCCGGGATGCGGTGGCGTGCTCCTGGTGGGCGGGGCGGGCTTCGGCAAGACCCGCCTGGCCGCCACCGCCGCCGAGCTGGCCGGCGAGCGCGGCATGCCCGGTGCCTCGGTCCGCGCCACCAAGAGCAGTGCCGACGTGCCCATGGCGGCGCTCGCCCCTCTCTTCTCCGACCTGGGCGTCACCACCGACCTCGACACCGACCTCCTGCAGGCGACCGCCGAGGCCATCGACCGCCGACGGGGGGAGGGGCGGCTGGCCCTGGTCATCGACGACGCCCACGAGCTCGACGAGGCCTCGGCGGTGCTCCTCGACCAGCTGGTGGCCCTGGGCGGGGTGTTCATCGTCTTCACCGTGCGGTCGGGCGAGCGCCAGGCCGAGGCGATCATCGGCATGTGGAAGGACGAGCAGATCCTCCGCATCGAGGTGGGGCCGCTGCCCGAGCGTGACCTGCGCGCCCTGGCCTCGGCGGTCATCGGCGGACCGGTGGAGGGGGCCACCCTCCAGACCCTGGTGGAGGGCTGCGCGGGGAACGTCCTGTTCCTCCGGGAGCTGATCCAGGGGGCGGCCGAGTCGGGTGCCCTCACGTCCGAGCTGGGGCTCTGGCGCCTCCAGGGCTCGCTGGCCCACTCGCCGCGCCTCCGCGACCTCATCGAGCAGCGGCTCCGGGGCCTCGACCGCCAGGAGCGCGAGGCGCTGGAGCTGGTGGCGCTGTCCGACCCGGTGCCCCTGGCCCTGCTCGAACGGATGGTGCCCCTCGAGGCCATCGAACGGCTCGAGGAGCGCGGGCTGCTCGACGCCCCGGCCGGCGAGGGTGGCCCGGAGCTCCGCCTCAACCACCCCCTCTACGGCGAGGTGGTCCGGGCCCACCTCCCCTCCATCCGCCGGACCCGCCTCTGCCGGTCGCTGGCCGACAACGCCGAGTCGATCGGGACCACCGACGCGCTCGATGTCCTGCGGGTGGCGCTGTGGCGGCTCGACGGCGGGGGCGGGGGCGATCCGGCCACCACGTTGGCCGCCGCCCGGACCGCCCGCCGGATCGAGGACTACGAACTGGCCATCCGGCTCGGTCGATCCGCCTGGGACCAGGGGCACTCGATCGAGGCCGCCCTGATCCTGGGGGACTCCCTCGACTTCGCCGGACGGAGCCAGGAGTCGGTGGCCGTGCTGGCGGAGGCCAGCTCCATCGCCACCACCGACGAGGAGCGCACCAAGCTCACCCTGCGGTGGGCGTCGGCGCTCTTCATCTCCTTCGGGGATGCCGCCGGGGCCGACCGCCTGGTGGAGGAGGCCCGGTCGGTGGTCACCGACCACGGGTGTCGGCGGCAGCTCGACGCCCTGCTGGGCAACAACCTGCTGATGGCCGGGGACGTCGCCAAGGCGGTGGCCCTCGAGGAGTCGCTCCTCCAGGGGCCGGAGGATGCCGCCTTCGCCCAGGCCTCCCTGGACGTCGGCACCGGGATGGCGCTGGCCGGTCGCACCGAGGAGGCGCTGACCCACACCGCCGCCGCCCTGGCCGTCCGCACCAACCTCGACGACGACACCCAACTGTCGGCCATCGGGGTGTACCTGGTGGCGCAGGCGCTGGCCCACTTCCACGCCGGGGGCCTGGCGCCGGCCGAGGCCATCAGCGAGGCGGGCTACCAGGTGTCGGTGAGCAAGGCCAACGTCCACGGGCAGGCGTGGTTCTCCTCCATCCTCGCCTTCGTCTACCTGGCCCAGGGGCGGGCCCGTACGTCGGTGAACATGTTCCGGGAGGCGGCCACCCACTTCAAGGCCCTCGACCACCCGGGGCGCCGGTGGGGCCTGGGTGGCCTGGCGCTGGCCAGCGCCCAACTCGGGGAGCCCGAGGTGGGGGCGGCGGCCATGGCCGAGCTCGACCTGATGGCCCCGACCGCGGTGCACATCCAGGACGTCGAGATCCAACGGGGCCGGGCCGCCATCGCCATCGCCCGGGGAGAGGCGCCCACCGCCCGGAACCTGCTGCGGCAGGCGGTGGAGATGGCCGAGGGGTGGGGGCAGTACGCCACCGCCAGCGAGGCCCTCCACGACCTGGTTCGGTTCGGCTACGCCGCCGAGGCCATCGACGACCTCGAGCGGTTGGCCCCGCGGGTGGACGGGGAGTTCATGGAGGCCCGACTGGCCCACGCCCGCGCCGCCCACCGGGGTGATATCGAGCTGGCCACCCTGGCCGCCGACCGCTTCGAGGCGATGGGGGCGCGGTGCCTGGCCGCCGAGGCCGCCGCCCTGGAGCGCCAGCTGGCCGAGGCGCAGGGACTGCGACGCCGGGCGTCGGCGGCCGGTGGCCGGGTCGAGCTCCTGCTCGGTCGGTGCGAGGGCTCCCAGCTGCCCTGGCGGTCTCGGTCGGGCGCCGTGGACCGGCTCTCCGACCGGGAGCGGCAGGTGGCCCTCCTGGCGGCCCAGGAGATGAGCAGCAAGGACATCGCCGAGCGGCTGTTCCTGTCGGCCCGGACCGTCGACAACCACCTCCAGCGGGTCTACAACAAGCTGGGGGTGGCCGGCCGGGGGGAGCTGGCCGCCCGCCTGGCCACCGCCGGCGACTGACCCGCCCGCCGTCGCCGGCGGGCAGGTGGCAGCCGGTCAGACCAGGGTGGCCAGGTAGGCGTCCAGGCGGACGAAGCTGCTCTGCAGCCCCTCCTGGGCCTCGGGGGAGAGGAACATCGCCGGCACGTTGGTCTGGTGGGTGACGGTCTCGGTGGTGCCGTCCCCGAGGTCGTTGAAGGTCACCGTGGTCTGCATGCCGCCCGCCACGTCCTGCTCCCTCCACGACAGGCGGGCCGGGCGCTCGAACTCCACGAACTCCCCCCGCATCGGGTACTCCTCGCCGGAGGCGTCGTTGACCATGATCGTCTCGAAGCGGCCGCCGGGCCGGGGCTCGACGGTGATGCCGGCCAACGGGGTGCTGGTCCCGGTCGGCCCCCAGAAGTGGACGAGGTGCTCGGGGGTCGTCATGCAGTCGAAGACGAGCTCCGGTGGGGCGGCGAAGACGCGGGTGATGGTCAGCTCGCCGAGGGTCTGGTCGGTGTCGTTCATGTCGGTGTCTCCTTGGTCGGGTGGGGCTGGTCCGGGTGCTGGATGGTGCGCAGGTGGTGCTCGAGCTGGTCGAACCGCTCCTCCCAGACCCGGCGGTTGCGCCCGATCCAGTCCACGGCGGCGTCGAGGGAGGCGGGCTCCAGCCGGCAGGGCCGGTACTGGGCCTGGCGCCCCCGGGTGATGAGCCCGGCGTGCTCGAGGACCTTCAGATGCCTCGAGACGGCCTGCAGGCTGATGTCGAACGGCTCGGACAGCTCGTTCACCGTCGCCTCGCCGTCGGCCAGCCGGGTGAGGATCGCCCGGCGGGTCGGGTCGGCCAGGGCGGAGAAGGTGCGGTCGAGGAGGTCGTTGGTCATCGTAATCAACCAATCAGTTGTTTAACTGGTTTGTTGAGTATGACGCCCGGGAGCGGTGTCGTCAAGAGGGGGGCCGACCATCCGCCGCCGGCGGCGGGGTCAGGCGAAGGACTCGTCGAGCTCGCCCAGGGAGCGGATGAGCTCGAGGTTGGCCGAGTAGTCGACCGGGCAGGCGATGACCGAGACGGTGTCGGCGGCCAGCGCCGTCCGCAGGGTGGGCAGCAGCTCGGCGGCCGCGGAGATCCGGTAGCCCACCGCCCCGAAGCTCTCGGCGTAGGCGACGAAGTCGGGGTTCCCGAAGGTGGTGTCGACGTCGTGGCCCAGCTCGAGGTCCATCTTCCAGCTGATCAGCCCGTAGGCGTCGTCGACCCAGATCAGCACGACCATGGCGATGTGCTCGCGCAGGGCCGTCTCGATCTCCTGCGAGTTCATCAGGAAGGCACCGTCCCCGGTAGCCACCAGGATCCGGGCGTCGGGCCGGGCCAGCTTGGCGCCCACGGCCCCCGGGAGGGTCCAGGCCATGGTGGAGAGCCCATTGGAGATCAGGCAGGTGTTGGGGGCGTAGGTGGGGTAGAGGCGGGCCATCCACATCTTCAGCGCCCCGGTGTCCACCAGCACGATGTCGTCCCGCCCCATGGCGGCCCGGGTGTCGGCCACGATGCGGGCCGGGGCCAGTGGGAACCGCTGGTCGGCCGCCCCCTGGTCGAGCTCGGCGGCCAGCAGCTGGCGGATCCGCCGCCCGGCCGGGGCGCCGCCCCCCGGCTTCCCGACGGCCAGGGCCAGGGCGTCGAGGCTCTGGGCGATGTCGGCCTGCAGGCCCACCGCCACGTCGTAGTGACGGTCGACCTCGGCGGGGAACCGGTGGATGTGGATGATCGGCTTGTCGCCGGCGGGGTTGATGCGGACCGGGTCGAACTCCTGGAGCTCGTAGCCGACGGTGACCACCGCGTCGGCCCGGTCGAAGCCGAAGTTCACGTAGTCGTGCCGCATGAACCCGATGGCCCCGAGGGCCAGCGGGTGGTCGTCGGGGAACACCCCCTTGCCGTGGAAGGTGGTGGCCACCGGGATCTCCAGCCGTTCGGCGAAGGCCACCAGGGCGGCCCCGGCCCCGGCCCGGGTGGCGCCGTGCCCGGCCAGCACCACCGGGTTCCGGGCGGCCCGGAGGATGGCGACCGCCCGCTCCACCTGATCGGTCGACGGCTGGTCGGGTCTCGGGACGTTCACCCGGAGGGGCACCGCCCCCGCCGGGGCCTCCGCCTTCTCGACGTCCTCGGGAACGGCCAGGTAGACGGCACCCGGCCGCTCGGTCTGGGCCAGTTTGAACGCCTTCCGGACCATCTCGGGGACCGCCCCCGGGGTGGCGATCAGCGCCGACCACTTGGTCACCGGCCCGAACATGGTGACCAGGTCGACGCCCTGGTGGGACTCCTTGAAGCTGCGACCCATGCCCACCTGGGCGGAGAGGGCCACCACCGGCGCCGAGTTGGTGGTGGCGTCGGCGGTGCCGAGCAGCAGGTTGATGGCCCCCGGGCCGAGGGTGGCCGAGCAGACCCCCGCCCGCCCGGTGAGCCGGCCGTAGGTCTCGGCCATGAAGGAGGCGCCCTGCTCGTGCCGGACCAGCACGTAGCGCACCGACGAGCGGGACAGCGCCTCGACGAGGTGGATGTTCTCCTCGCCGGGGATGCCGAAGACGAACTCGACCCCCTCGCGCTCGAGGCACCGGACGATGAGCTCGGCGACGCTGTCGGTGGGCTCGGATCCGGGGTCCGGGGCGGCCTGGGTCACGGACCGACCCTACGCCGGCGGCCGGACCCCCGGGGCTACTTGGCCATCAGGCCGTTCTGGTAGACGGCCAGGGCGGTGAGCATCTTGGTCTGGGCGGCGGTGATGGGGGGGTAGCTGCCGGCCTCGGGGGTCTCGGAGGCCGAGGCGGGGATGTCGGTGTCGATGGCGGCCACGCCCACCTTGGACCCGTGCTGCCAGACCACCGTGTACTGCGGCGCCTCGGTGCTGGTGCCGAAGGCCGTCGAGCCCAGCGCCTTGGGGACGGCGATGGTGGTGTCGGGGGTGGCCTCGCTGCGGGCCTGCTTGAGGGCGGTGGCGGCGGCCGCCGGCGTCGAGCAGATCAGGGCCTCGGAGATCATGCCCACCTGGCCGTTGGTGCTCTCGTAGATGGCCTCGGCCGAGTTGCCGCAGTTCTTCTCCTCGGTCTTGGTGCTCGACTTGGGGGCCACCACCACCTTGGCGAACCCGAGCTTCTTGGCGTAGGCGGCCTTCACGACGTTGTTGGTGGCGGGCGTGGTGGCGGAGGCCACCGAGGGGACGGCCACGCTGAGGGCGCCGAAGGACAGCGTCACCAGGCCGGCGACGGCCAGCGGGCGGAGGAGTCGGGGAGTCTGCATCCCGCGAGGCTAGTGAGTCCGGGGCGGCGGCCCCGACCGGACGCATAATTTCTCGATAAATGATGCATGCCCGGGGGCGGCCAGGTTCACTCCGCCCCCTGCGGGCCGGGCTCGAAGTTGACCACCACCACGGTGGCGTCGTCCCGGAGCGGGGTGGTGCAGGCACCCCGCACCGCCACCACCAGCCCCTCGGCGATGTCGTCGGGGGCGGCGGAGCGACCCAGCCCGAGCACGATGTCCCGGATGCGGTCGAGGCCGAACTCGGATCCGTCGGGCAGGCGGGCCTCGATCAGGCCGTCGGTGACCAGCACCAGCACGTCCCCGTCCCGGGCCTGGATCTGACGGGTCTCCCACGACCGCCCCCGCAGCCCGCAGAGGAGGGGGCCGGTCCGGTCCAGCGACTCGATGCGGTCGTCCCGGAACAGCAGGCCGCCGGGATGGCCGGCGTTGGCGTAGCGGCACCGTCCGGTGCGCGGATCGAATTCGAGCACGAAGGCGGTCACGCACTGCTCGTCCAGGTCGGCGAGCTGGTCGGCCACCCACCCGACGGCGGAGCCGGGGGCCATCCCCATCCGGAACGGCGGGGCCAACAGGTGCTTCATCCGCAGGGCCATCAGGCCGGCCTCGGGACCGTGGCCGGAGACGTCCACCAGCACCAGGGCGATCCTGCCGCCGCCCACCGCCCAGGCGTCGTACCAGTCCCCGGCCAGGACCCCGTCGGCCGGGAGGAGCCGCCCGGCCACCGAGGTGTCGAGCCGGTCCTCGGAGGACTGGAGCTCCGAGGAGATCAGGCCGTGGAGGGGACTGCGCTGGTCGAGGGCCTGCCGCAGCTGGCGGAGCTCCTCGGAGTCGTCGCGCAGGGCCCGACGCATCGCCTCCGTGCTCTGCCCCAGGGTGGCGATGTCCCGCAGGCCGTGGGCGGCGATGGGGTGGTCGAGCGATCCGGCCGCCACCGTCTCCACGTCGGCGTTGAGCCGCTCCACCGGATCGGAGACCAGCCGGTTGAGCAGCAGCCACAGGCCGACCAGGACCGCCAGCAGGAACCAAGCCCGGATCACGGCCAGGACCACGTTGACCGACTCGTCGTGGATGACGGCGTCCGAGATGCTCCGGCCCTCCGCGCCGGCCTCGCCGGCCAGGGTGGACATGTGCGACTGGATCTGGTCGAAGGTGGCGCGGCCGTCCCCGTCGCGCACCATGGCGCCCGACGCCGCCGGGTCGCCGTCCCGGACATCGGCGATCTCCCGGGCCGCCACCGTGGTGGTCCACGAACGGTCGAGGGCGAGGGCGTCGTCCAGCTGGGCGAGGGCGTCCGGGTGGCCGCCCAGCTCGGGGCGGAGCTGGTCGACCAGGGTGGTGATGGTGGCCGACCCCGCCGTGTAGGGAGCCAGTGCGGCGGACTGCCCGGTCAGGACGTAGTCCTCCTCGCTCGCCCGCTGGCTCAGCATGGCGGCGGCCAGCTCCGCGGTGTGGTGGACGGCGGGGGCGGCGGTCTGCTGCTCCTGCTCCACCAGATGCCTGGTCTGCACGTCGCGCCAGATCGACGCCCCGTTGACCGCCAGGGTGGCGACCCCCACCACCACGATGAGGGCGGTCATGGCGGCCCGGAGGGTCAGCCGGTGCCAGCCCCTGACATCCGTCCGCCCGGTACCGGCTGGGGAACGGGCCATCCGTCGAATCTAACGCCGCGGAGGGTGGACGACCCACCGCCGGCAGGTTTGCCCCCCGAGCGAAAGGGTATGTGACGCATCGTGACCGAACAGGGTGCACCGACGAGGGTGGCGCGCGGCGCCCGGAGGCCTTCCGGGTGTCGGGGAGGTCACCTAGTGTCGGTCGTGGGTTGGCACACCCGGGGCCGTCCCACCGGTGCCGCCACGGGTCCGGAACTGCCAGGCGAGAGGGGAACGGAGCCATGGAGATGACGTTCGAGATCGAGGAGACACGGCACGGGGACACCCCGGTGATCAGCGTCGTCGGGGAGATCGACGTGGCCACCGCCCCGTCACTCCGTGAGCGTCTGGCCAACCAGGAGGCCGCCGATGCCTCGGTGGTGGTCGTGGACCTGTCCGGCGTCACCTTCCTCGACTCCACCGCCCTGGGCGTCCTGGTCGGTGCCTACCGGCGGCTCGACGACGCCGGAGGAGCCCTCCGGCTGGTGGTGGTCGAGCCCCGCATCCTGAAGGTGCTGGAGATCACCGACCTGATCAGCGTGTTCCCCATCTTCGACTCGGTCGACGCCGCGGTGGCCGGGTGAGCGACGTCGTCGACCTCTCGCTGCCGGTGGAGGCCGACCTGCTGGTGCTGGCCCGTCTCACCGCCGCCACGGTGGCGGGCCGGGCCGCGTTCGGGATCGACGAGATCGAGGACCTGCGGCTGGTCACCGAGGAGCTGTGCCTCTCGGTGATCGGTGACGCCAAGTCGGGGGTGGTCCACCTCCGCTTCATCCGGGACGACGGGGCGATCACCATCGAGTGCTCGGTCGATCCCGACGAGTTCGGTGAGGTCCCGGCCGTCGAGGCCGATGAGCTGTCGGCGCGGATCATCGAGGCCCTGGTGGACGAGCACGGCACCGCCACCCGAGGCTCCCGGCCCTGTGCGTGGATCCGCAAGTACAGGGGCACGGGTGCCGCTTGATGCCCGAGGTGCCGGCAGGGCAGACCACCTCACCCGACGCCTGGATCGAGTTCGCCCGGACCCGTGATCCCGCCCTCCGCGATCGGCTGATCAGCGACAACATCGGATTGGCCCGTCGCCTGGCCCACCGGTTCGCCCACCGGGGGCAGCCCTACGACGATCTGGCCCAGGTGGCGTCGATCGCCCTGATCAAAGCGGTCGACCGTTTCGACCCGGGGCGGAACGTGGCCTTCAGCACCTTCGCCACCGGCACCATCGTCGGCGAGCTGAAGCGACACTTCCGTGACCGGGGGTGGGCGGTCCGGGCACCCCGTCGCATCCAGGAGCTGTACCTCGAGATGGGGGCGATCACCGAGACCCTCAGCCACCAGCTCGGGCGGTCGCCCACCGTCGCCGAGGTGGCCGAGGTGGCCGGATGCTCGGAGGAGGCCATCCTCGAGGCGATGGAGGCAGGCCAGGGGTACCGCTCGTCCTCGCTCGACGCCCCCGGCACCGGCAATCTGACGCTCGGTGACCGGCTGGCCACCGAGGACACCTCGACCGCGCTGGTCGAGGACCGGTCGGTGCTCGGGCCGGCCCTGGCCTCGCTCCCCGAGCGCAGCCGGCTGATCGTCAAGCTGCGCTTCGTGGACGGCCTGACCCAGTCGGAGATCGCCGACCGGGTCGGTGTCAGCCAGATGCACGTGTCGAGACTGCTGGCCGCCAGCCTGGCTCAGCTGCGGGAGGCGTTCCGTCCCAGCGAGTGACGGCCGACGGACCCGGTCCCACGAACCATGTTTGACCCCCTCGTACCGGGGGTAGCAGGCACCCAGGAACCGACGATGAGGAGGTTGCAGGGTGCCGGAACTGGGGATTCGAAATGGTTCGATCAGTGCCGAGGGCCTCGGTGGACACGGGGCGCCGGCGGTCTACGACGCCGACCGGGTCTGCGCCCACGACGGGTGCGGGTCACGACTCTCGATCTACAACAGTGCGGACTGCTGCGCGCTTCACGACATGTCGGCGATGGCGTCCCGCCCACCCAGGGGACTGACCCGCCGCCGGCGGCGCCCGGGTCCCGCCGCCCGCTCCGCCGCCTGAGGCGCACCTCCCGAGCGGCCGTCACCCGGGACGGCCGCTCGCCCCGGGTCGAGCCCGTCAACCGGGGAGCGGGTGCGGCCCCCGCGGTGGCGGCCCGTCCGTCAGATCTTCAGCTCACACCAGACGATCTTGCCCTTGCGGAGGAAGAGCCGCCGGGTGCCCCAGGTGTCGGCCACCGCCTCCACCAGGGCCAGGCCCCTGCCCCCCTCGGCGGTGGGCGGGGCCGGTCGCCGACGCGGGGAGAGGAGCGGCTCGTTGTCGGCCACCTCGATGCGGAGCCGCCCGGCCCGGGCGCTCAGCGTCATCGAGCGCGGGCCCCCGCCGTGGCGGAGGCCGTTGGTGACCAGCTCGGTGGCCAGCAGACTGGCGTCGGGCTTCAGGTTCTCGAGTCGCCACTGGTCCAGTGCCTCCCGCACGAACTCGCGCGCCAGCGCCGCCGTCTTCGGATCGTCGGGCAGGCGTGTGGTCCGCTTCATCGCCGACCCCGGACGCGCCACGGTGCCCCGCCCGGTGGGCGGGGCACCGGAGGTGCCATCGCCGGACCGTCCGGCGCGTTCAGCGCGTCAATGCTTCACAGCGTCCTTGACTTTTTCGGCCGCCTGCTTGAGGTCCGAACCGATCTGGTTGCCCTTCCCCTTGGCCTGCATCTCCGAGTCACCGGTGAGGCCGCCGACCTTCTCCTGCACCTTGCCCTTGGCCTTCTGTCCGGTGTTGTTGGCCTTGTCGGTCGTGCTCATACCTGTCTCCTCGGGGGTGGTGATCGTTGTCGTAGCACAGTGGACCCTGCCCGCGGTGGTGCCCCCTCAAACCCCGTCGGTACACTCGGCGGGTCCGGGTCCGAGACAAAGGGGTGGGGATGACGCTCGAAGCGGTGGAGGCGATCTGTCGGCTGAAGTACGCCTACTTCCGCCTGCTCGACACCAAGCAGTTCGACGCCCTCGGGGAGCTGTTCACGGAGGACGGGACCGCCGACTACGAGTCCGCCCCCCGACCGTACGCGGGTCGGGCGGAGATCGTGGCGTTTCTGTCGGGGTCGCTCTCCGATCCCGGCCTGGTCACCCTCCACCAGGGCCACCACCCGGAGATCGAGGTCGGCGGGGACGACACCGCCACCGGTACCTGGTACCTGTCGGACAAGGTGTTCGGACCGGCCTACGACTTCCTGCTCGAGGGCACCGCGCTCTACCAGGACACCTACGCCAGGGTGGGCGGCGAGTGGAAGTTCACCCACACCGGGTACTCGCGGATCTACGAGGAGCGCCGACGCCACTCCACCGGCGAGCTGGTCTCGTTCACCAGCCGGTTCCAGCCCGCACCGTAGGACGCCGGCCCACCCTACGGTGGGAGCCGGTGCGGCAGCTGCCGCAGGTGACCGATGCGAACGAGGAGTGGAGCATGACCGAACGTCTGGGGGGAACCGTGGCCCTGGTCACCGGGGCGTCGAGCGGCATCGGTGCCGCCACCGCCGTGGCCCTTGCCGAGGCGGGTGCCGACGTGGCCATCGCCGCCCGGCGTGGCGACCGGCTCGCGGAGCTGGCCGAGCGGATCGGCGACGCGACCCGGGTGCTGGTGCTGGAGACCGACATCACCGACGAGGCCCAGGCCACCGCCATGGTGGCCCGGACGGTGGCCGAGCTGGGGCGCCTCGACACCCTGGTCAACAACGCCGGGGTGATGCTCCTCGGTCCGGTGGAGGACGCCCCGGTGGAGGAGTGGCGCCGCATGGTGGAGCTCAACGTCATGGGACTGCTCCACGTCACCCACGCCGCCCTCCCGCACCTCCTGGAGGCGGCGGCCGGGGAGCCGCGCCGGGTGGCCGACGTGGTGAACGTCAGCTCGGTGGCCGGCCGGACCGCCCGGGCGGGCAGCGGCGTGTACAACGTCACCAAGTTCGGCGTGGTCGCCCTCACCGAGTCGATGCGCCAGGAGTTCACCCGCCGGCACGTCCGTGTCTCGGTGGTGGAGCCGGGGGCGGTGGCCACCGAACTGGTCACCCATGTCCGCCCCGCCGTCCTCGAGGGGCTGCGCTCCCAGTTCAGCGACACCGAGCCGCTCCAGTCGGAGGACATCGCCGAGGCCATCGCCTTCACGGTCACCCGTCCCCGCCGGATGGCCATCAACGAGCTGCTGATCCGCCCCACCGAACAGGAGCGCTGAGTGGCGCAGACCCGGTACCCGCCGGAGCTCCACTTCCTGGCCGACCTGGGCATCGACCTCGACGCCTCCGACTCCGGTCAGACCGTGGCCCGCATGCCGGTGACCCCCGAGGTGCTGGGCTCCGACGGGGGTGTCCTGGCCGGGGTGCTGGCCACCCTGGTGGACGTGGTGGGGGGATCCATCGCCGCCCGCGCCCTCCATCCCGACTGGATGGCCACCGCCGACATGTCGCTCCAGGTGATGCGCCCGGCGGTGGGGCCGGTGGTCGAGGCCCGGGGCACCATCCAACGGCAGGGCCGGACCACCCTGATCATCGAGGTGTCCGTCTTCGATCTCCCGGAGAGCTCTTCGCCGGTGGCCTGGTCGATCCTGAGCTTCGCGGTGCTCCCGCGGGCGGAGGACTCGCCGGCGGCGGCCATCGAACCCGGGTTCTCCTCCCGCCTCGACTTCGGCCCCGGCGGCTTCGACCGGCACGTGCTCGACGCCCTGTCCATCGCCGACGGGGACGACCCGGGGACGGTGGTGATGCCGGTGGGTGCCTACGTCCGCAACACCATCGGCGCCGTCCAGGGCGGGGTGGTGGCGCTGTTGGCCGACACCGCCGGCGCCCGGGCGGTGTCGTCGGCCCTGGGGGCCGGGTCCACGGCGGTGGCCGTCGATCTGCAGATCACCTACCTGGCCACCGGGCGGGTCGGCCCGATGGTCACCCGGGTGGGGCCGGTGAGCGTGGCCCCGGCGTCGGGCTCCGGTCAGGTGGTGGTGGAGCTGGTGGACTCGGGCGCCGGGGACCGGCTGACCGCCGTGGTCACGGTCGGGGCCCTGGCCTCATGACCGGGCTCGACGAACGTGAGGACGGGCGGCCGAACATCCTGGGGCGGGAGGTGGGCGCCTACTTCCGGTTCGAGCGCCGGGAGCTCCCCGGGGACGACGACCGACCGTCCCGGTTCGTCGGCTGGGTCCCCATCGACGACCACCTCCGGGGGGCGGGCGGCGGCCTGGAGACCGCCGGCCTCCTGACCTGCATCGACTCCCTGGGTGGCCTGTTGACCGGACTGGCCGTGCTCCCCCGCTGGATCGTCACCACCAGCCTGGCCGCCCGGGTGGTCCGGATCCGCCAGGTCGGCCCCCTGCGCTTCCACGCCCGGGCCCTCCGCCGGGGACGGAACTCGGTGGTGGCATCGGTCGACGTGGTGGACGAGGGCGCCGACGACGCCCCGGTGGCCACCTCGGTCATCACCTGCGCGGTGCTGGACCCCGGCGAGATGGGCCTGCAGTTCGCCCGTCCGCTGGTGATCCCCATGCCACCCCTCGACCCGGCGCCGGTGCCCTTCGAGGAGTTCTTCGCCCTGGAGTCGGCGCCGGGCCGGCCGACCCGACTGCGGCTCGACGACCGCCTCCGGAACCCCTGGGGGATCCTCCACGGGGGGGCGGTGGCCGTCCTGGTGGATGCCGCCGCCCGTCGGGCGGCGGTGCCCGACGGTGACCGCCCGACGGTGACGGTGGGGGCGGTCATCCACTACCTGGCGCCGAATCGGGTGGGCCCGGTGGAGGCCCGGACCACGGTGATGGGTCGACGGCCCGACGGCACGGTGGTGCGGGTGGCCGTCCACGACGTCGGCAACCACGACCGGCTCTCGGTGCTGGCGTCGATCACGGTCGTCGAGGTCTGAGTGGAGGGGCGCACGGTGGTGGTCACCGGTGCCAATTCGGGCATCGGCCGGGCGACCGCCCTGGCGCTGGCGGCCGCCGGAGCCCGGACCGTCCTCACCGCCCGGAACCCCGAGCGGGGGCGCCGGGCGGTCGAGGACATCCGCCGGCGGACCGGCAGCCGGTCGGTGGAGCTGGCCGTGTTCGACCTGGCCGACCTGTCGTCGGTCCGGGCCGGGGCCGCCGACCTCCTCGACCGGTGCGACCGGATCGACGTGCTGATCAACAACGCCGGTCTGGTGCTGACCGATCGGACCGAGACGGTGGACGGGTACGAGGCGACCCTGGCCGTCAACCACCTGGCACCGTTCCTGCTCACCGACCTGCTCACCGACCGGCTGGTGGCCACCGGCCACGCCCGGGTGGTCAACGTCGCCTCGGTCGCCCACCGCTCGGCCCGAGGCGGGCTGGACTTCGCCGACCTGCAGTCGCGCACCGACTACCGGCCCATGCGGACCTACGCCCGGTCGAAGCTGGCCAACCTGCTGTTCACCGCCGAGCTGGCCCGTCGCCTCCGTCCGCACGGGGTCACCGCCAACGCCCTCCACCCGGGCACGGTGGCCACCGGGTACGGGCGCGACGGCGACACCCACGGCTGGTTGCCGCTCGGCCTCCAGGTGATCCGCCCGGTGGTGCGCACCCCGGAGGAGGGGGCCCGGACCTCGGTGTACCTGGCGTCGTCGCCCCGGGTGGCCGACGTCACCGGTGGGTACTTCGTCAACTGCCGGGAGCGGACCCCCTCGGCGGCCGCCCGCCACGCCGGGGCGGCCCGCCGGCTGTGGGCGGTCAGCCAGCAGCTGGTCGCCGATGCCACCCCGGCCGAGGTCCGCGTGGCGGGAGGCTCGCCGACCTAGGTTGTACGGCCGAGACGACACGATGGCGCCGCGGGCGCCGGGGGGAGGGTCCGATGGCTGACACCGCCGGAATCGACAACGGGAACCAGGACATGCTCGAGCTGATCGGACGATCGTGGGGCTGGGTGCTGTTCTTCGGCATCGCCACGCTGATCCTGGGGATCCTGGTGATCCTCCAGCCCAAGGCCACCATCTACGGGTTCGCCCTGCTGCTGGGGATCTGGCTGTTCGTCAGCGGGCTGTTCCGGATCATCATGGCCATCGCCGACAACCGCGACTCGGGGGGCACCCGGTGGCTGGTGGCCATCCTCGGCCTGCTGTCGGTGCTCATCGGCCTCTTCTTCCTGCGGCACACCTACGAGACGGTGGCCTCGCTGACCTTCCTGTTGGGGCTGTTCTGGGTCATCGGCGGGCTCATCGAGTTCGTCTCCGGCTACAGCCACAAGGGACAGCCGGGACGGGGTTTCCGGATCGTCATGGGGCTCCTGGGGGTGGCCGCCGGCATCGTCACGCTGGCCTGGCCGTCGATCACCCTCCACGTGCTCGTCTACCTGATGGGCATCTGGCTGATCATCTACGGGATCCTCCAGATCGTCACCTCGCTGACCATCCGGAGGCTCTTCGCCACCTCCGCCGGGGGCGCCGTCGCCTGAGGGTTGCGGAGGTCCCGCCGGCGCCCGGGTCAGCGGTCAGGGGGTGCCGAGGGCGGCGGCCTGAGCCTGCGACCGTGCCGCCAGCGCCGCCTCGAGCTGCTCGGGGGTGAGCGGGGGGTGGCCCGGGGCCGGCGCCTCGGGGCGCACGGCGGCCAGCAGCATGTCGACGTGGCGGCGCCAGGCGTCGGGGGCCACGGCGGCGGTCGATTCGATGACCCCGCGGATCGACCAGAGCAGCACCACGGCGTCCTCGTAGGCCACATCGGCACGCACGGTGCCCGCCGCCCGGGCCCGGTCGAGCAGGGCCCGGATGGCCTCCTCGATGTCGGCCCGGAGGGGGTCGTGGGTCGGGCTGGTCCAGAGGCGACCGAGGCACCCCCGGTGCTCGACCTGGAGGGTGCCGGCCGCCCGGAGGAAGGCGTCGAACCCGGTCCCGGCCGGCTCGGACAGGGCGTCCCGGGCGGCATCCCGGACCTCCCGGAGGAGCTCCTCGACCACCGCCTCGATCAGCGACTCCTTGGTGGGGAACCGCCGGTAGAGGGTGCCCACGCCCACCCCGGCCCGGTGGGCGACGGATTCCACGCCCACCCCGACCCCGTCCTCACCGAAGGCCGCCGCCGCCGCCCGGAGGATCTTGACCCGGTTGCGGGCGGCGTCGCTGCGGAGCACCGGCTCCACGGGCTCGGCGGCGGCCTCCCGGGGGGCGTCGGACCGGGGTCGGGGGACGGAGGGGGTCATCCCTCGGTCACGCTCCCACCGGCCACCGCAGCCAGCTCGGCATGGCTGAGGTGGTGGGCCGGGTCGAGGTCGGCCTCCGGATCCGGGGCCGAGGGGATGAGGACGGCGGCCACGATGGCCAGGACGGTCGCCACCCCCAGGAAGGCGAAGCCCCGGGTGTAGCCCGACTGGGCGGGCAGGCCGCTGGGCATCAGGGTGGAGGCCACGATGCTGCCCATCACCGCCGCCCCCAGGGCCCCGCCGATGGTCCGGATGTTGGCGTTCATGCCGCTGGCCACCCCGGTCTGGTGGGAGGGCACCGCCTGGACGATGAGGTTGGACATGGCGGAGAAGGCCAGTCCGAGCCCGACGCCGAGCAGGGTGCTGGCCAGGTAGATCTCCCAGGAGTGGGTATGGGCGAAGGCCAGGATGAAGTAGGCGGCGGCGCACACCACCGACCCGGCGATCACCGCCGCCTTCGACCCGACGGCGGCGGCGATCCGACCGGAGAGCATCCCGAAGAAGAACATGGCGATGGTCAGCGGCAACAGGTAGAGCCCGGACTGGATGATGGAGGCACCGAAGCCGTAGCCGGTCGACTTCGGGGTCTGCAGGAACTCGGGGAGGAAGGCGATCACCGAGTACATGCCGATGCCGAACAGGAAGGCCACCAGGTTGTTGGTCCACACCGCCGGGACCCGCATCATGCCCATGTCGATGAGCGGCACCCGGGCCCGGAGCTCCACCAGCACCCAGGCCACCCCCAGCACCACGGCCAGGGCGAAGAGGCCCAGCACCTTGGGCGACCCCCAGCCCCACGTCGGGGCCTGGCTGACCCCCAGCAGGAGGGCCACCAGCCACCCGGAGAGCAGGGCGGCGGCCGGCCAGCTGATGTGACCCTCGGTCCGGACCGGCGACTCCGGCACGAACAGCAGGGTGGCCACCAGGGCGATCATCACGATGATCAGCGGGACCCAGAACAGCCAGTGGAAGTTGAGGTGGGTGACGATGGGTCCGGCCAGCACGATGCCGGCCCCGCCTCCCACCGCGGTGAGGGCGGCGGTGAACCCCACGGCGGCGGGCACCCGGTCGGCGGGGAACTCGTCCCGGATGATGCCGAAGGCCAGCGGCAGCACGCCGCCCCCCACCCCCTGGATGACCCGGGCCACGATGAGGATGAGGATGGCGTGGGAGAGGCCGGCCAGCACCGAGCCGACGGCCAGGGCTCCGAGGGCCACCACCATCATGCGCTCCTTGCCCACCATGTCCCCGACCCGGCCGAGGATGGGCGTGAAGATCGAGGCCGACAGCAGATAGGCGGTGAGCACCCAGGTGGCCGCCGACTGGGAGGCGTGGTACTCGTGCTGGATGGTGGTGAGGACCGGGTTGACCAGCGACTGGAGCAGGGCGTAGGACAGCACGCCCAGCAGCAGGGCGACGAAGGTGAGCTGGTAGTGGGATCGCTTGCCGGATCGGGCCATCGGACTCCTCGGGGGGCGAACGGGGAGCGGAACCGGGACTCCGCTTCCGGGAGCGTAGCCGAAGCGGAACGCCTGCTCCACTTTGGTGGGCGGCCCGGGGACCGGCCGCCACGGGGTCAGCCGGGCTCGCCCTCCCCCAGCTCGGCGGTGGTCTCGGCGATGGCGGCGGTGCGGTCCTCGTCGGTGAGGGCGGCGCCCCCGCCCCGGTCCCGCCAGAGCTCCGGCACCCGCCACAGCAGCACCCCCACCCCCACCACGCAGGCCAGCCCCCCCGACCACACCGCGAACTGGGGCCCGCCCAGCTCGGCGGCCAGTCCGGTCTCGGCGTCGCCCAGGCGCGGGCCCCCCGCCACCACCGCGAAGAAGGTCCCCGACAGCCGCCCCTGGAGGTGCTCGGGCACCGTCCGCTGCTGCACGGCCTGCCGGAAGACCGCGGAGATGACGTCGGCCGCCCCGGCCAGGGCCAGCAGGGTGAGCCCGATCCAGAGGACCGGGATGATCCCGAAGAGGGCGATGGTGGTGCCCCACACCACCACGCAGGCGGCGATGGCCCGTCCCTGGTGGCGGACCCGGGCGCACCAGCCGGTCACGAAGGAGCCGGCCAGGGCGCCGGCCCCCGGGGCGGCGTAGAGGAGGCCGACCACCCCCGCCCCCCCACCGAACAGCCCGGTGCCGAGGGCGGGGAACACCGCCCGGGGCATGCCGAAGATCATGGCGTTGAGATCGATGAGGTAGGTGGCCGACAGCAGGCGCTGGCCCTTCAGGTGCCGGAAGCCGTCGGCCATCGACCGGAGGCTCATCGGCACCCCGCCACCGCTGGGGACCAGGGCGGGGAGGAGGGCGGCCGCCACCAGCGCCACCCCGTAGGTGGCGACGTCGATGCCGTAGACGGCACCCAGGCCGATGGTGGCGATCAGCAGGCCACCGACGGCCGGCCCCACCACCAGGGCCAGCTGCTGGATGGTGGTCTGGAGGGCGACGGCGGAGGTCAGCTTGTCGGCCGGCACCAGCATGGGCAGGGCGGCCCGCCGGGCCGGCCAGTCCACCCCCTGGAACCCGGCGGCGGCGGCGGTGCAGGCGAAGAGGGGCCACACCGCCGGATGGTGGAGGGAGGCGTTGATGACCAGCCCGGCACTGGCCGCCGCCATGGCCACCTGGGCCAGGACCAGCACCCGCCGCCGGTCCATGGCGTCGGCCAGCGTCCCGCCCCACAGCGCTCCGGCCAGGAGCGGGACCAGCTGGGCCAGGCCGATCATCCCCACCACCAGGGTCCGGTGGGTGAGGGAGTAGGCCTGGAAGGAGACCGCCACCAGGGTCAGCTGGCTGCCGATCCCCGACACCACCTGCCCGGCCCAGAGGCGCCGGTAGTGCGGGTTGCCGCGCAGCGGCGTGACGTCGAGGAAGATGCGGCCCACGGGACGACGGTAGCGGGGGTCGGGCCGTCGATCCGTCAGGCCCGCTCGGGGTGCTCCTGACCCTGGAACTGGATCCGGTAGAGGTCGGCGTAGGCGCCGCCGGCCTCGATCAGCTCGTCGTGGCGACCCCGCTCCACGATCCGGCCGTGGTCGAGGACCAGGATCTGGTCGGCCTCCCGGACGGTGGAGAGCCGGTGGGCGATGACCAGGGAGGTGCGGCCCTCCAGGGCGGTGGCCAGCGCCCGCTGCACCGCCACCTCCGACTCGGAGTCGAGATGGGCGGTGGCCTCGTCGAGCACCACCACCTCGGGGGCCTTCAGCAGCAGCCGGGCGATGGCCAGGCGCTGCTTCTCGCCGCCCGACAGGCGGTAGCCGCGGTCGCCGACCACGGTGTCCAACCCGTCGGGCAGCCGGCGGATGAGGGTGAGGATCTGGGCCCCCTCCAGGGCGGCGGTCAGCTCGGCGTCGGTGGCCCCGGGCCGGGCGTAGAGCAGGTTGTCCCGGATGGTCTCGTGGAACAGGTGGGCGTCCTGGGTCACCACCCCGATGGTGTCGGTGAGCGACTCGAAGGTGACGTCCCGGACGTCGGTGTCGTTGATCCGGACCGACCCGGCCCGGACGTCGTAGAGCCGGGGGATCAGCTGGCTGATGGTGGTCTTGCCGGCCCCGCTGGGCCCCACCAGGGCCACCAGCTGGCCGGGCTCGGCCACGAAGGAGACGTCGAACAGCACCTGGTGGGAGACGGTGGTCTCCAGGACGGCCACCGACTCCAGGGAGGCCAGCGACACCTCCTCGGCGGTGGGGTAGCGGAAGTCGACGTGGCGGAACTCCACGCGGGCCGGACCCGGGGGCACCGGGACGGCGTCGTCCTGCTCGGCGATCATCGGCGGAAGGTCGAGGATCTCGAAGACCCGGTCGAAGGAGACCAGGGCGGTCATGACGTCGACCTGCACGTTGGACAGCGAGGTGAGGGGGCCGTAGAGCCGGGTGAGCAGGGCGGCCAGGGCCACCACCGTCCCCACGTTGAGGTTCCCGTCCACCGCCTCCACCCCGCCCCAGCCGTAGACGACGGCGGTGGCCAGGGCGGCGGTGAGGGTGAGGGCGGCGATGAAGATGCGGGAGTACATGGCCTGGGTGACCCCGATGTCCCGGACCCGGGCCGCCTTGGCGTCGAAGCCGCCGCTCTCCTCGGCCGGACGGCCGAACAGCTTGACCAGCAGGGCGCCCGACACGTTGAACCGCTCGTTCATGGTGTTGTTCATCTGGGCGTTGAGGCCGTACGACTCCCGGGTGATGACCGACAGCTTCCGGCCCACCCGCTTGGCCGGGACCACGAAGATGGGGAGGATGATGAGGCTGACCAGGGTGATCTGCCACGACAGGATGAACATGGTGATCAGCACCAGCACCACCGTCACCAGATTGGAGACGATGGAGGAGAGGATGTCGGTGAAGGCCTGCTGGGCCCCGAGCACGTCGTTGTTCAGCCGGCTGATCAGGGCACCGGTCTGGGTCCGGGTGAAGAAGGCGATCGGCATCCTCTGGATGTGCTCGAACACCTGGGAGCGCATGTCGTAGATGAGGCCCTCGCCGACCTTGGCCGACACCCACCGCTCGGCGATGGAGAGGCCGGCGTCGGCCACGGCCAGGGCCGCCACCACCAGCGCCAGGCTGACGATCAGCTGGGTGTCGTGCTTGGCGATGCCCTCGTTGATGATCTCGCGGAACAGGAGCGGGTTGGCCACGGTGATGACCGCCTCGATGACCACCACCACCATGAAGAAGATGAGGATCCGGGTGTAGGGGCGGGCGAAGGTCAGCATCCGCTTGGCGGTGCCCTTGGTGATCTCCTGCTGGACGACGGAGCTGTCCCGGCGCATCTGGCGCATCAGTCCGTAGCCGCCACCGCCTCCTCCGCCCATCCCTCGACCGTGCTGCATGTCTGGGACCCTACTGTCGGAGGGGGTGGTACCCGACCCGGGACCTCCCGGCGGGCGGGCCGGCGGGGCCGGAGGCCCCGGTCAGCGGGTGACCAGCCCCCGTCCGGCGATGGCCGGCAGGTCGAGGGCGGTGACCAACCCTGGTGCCGCCTCCACCACGTCGGGGATGGCATTGACCAGGCGCATGGCGGTGGCCTTCAACCCGGCGGTGTTGTGGTCGCCGTCGGTGCCCAGCATCTGGAGGTCGAGCGTGTAATTGGGCTCGCCGGTGATCTGCACCCGGTAGCCGCCCTGACCGGGGGGCTGGGGCCAGTCGGGCCCGAGGGCGTCGTCCAACCGGGTGACGTGCTCGAGCACGATGACCGCCCGCCCGTCCCGGATGCCCCGGAGCTCGAAGTGGAGGGCGCCGACCGTCCCCTGCTCGACGGTGCCGGCGGCCACCTCGAAGGTCTCGGTGGCGGGCAGGCGCTCGTACCACTCCTCGAGCTCGTCGAGCTCCACGTCGAGGCCGGCGGCCAGCTGCCGGACCACGCTGCCCCAGGCCATGGTCATCACCCCCGGCTGGAGGATCAGAGGGACCTGGTCCATGGGCTTGCCGAAGCCCATGATGCCGAAGAGCACCATGCCCTGGTCGTAGGTGGCGTAGTTGAGGACCTCCGACACCCGGAGCTCGTCGATGCGCTCGCTGATGCCGGTGAGGGCGAGCGGCAAGGCGTCGTTGGCGAAGCCGGGGTCGACCCCGTTGACGAAGAGGGACGCCCCTCCGTCGATGGCGGCGGAGACCACCGGGGAGACCATCGCGTCGTCCACCACCCCGTAGGGGTACTGCAGGAAGACCGGCCCGGACGAGACCACGTTGACCCCGGCCCGGAGGAGGCGGGCCAGGTCGTCGAGGGCCTCCATCAGGCGGTCGTCGGCCATGGCGGTGTGGACGACCACGTCCGGCTCCAGCGCCAGCAGGGCGTCGACGTCGTCGGTGGCCGTGACTCCGAGTGTGCGGTCGAGACCGGCCAGCTCCCCGGCGTCCTTCCCCACCTTGTCCGGGTTGGAGACCCACACCCCCACCAGCTCGAGGTCGGGTCGGGCGTCGATGCCGGCGATGGCGTGGCGGCCGACGTTGCCGGTGCTCCAGGCGACGACTCGGTAGGTGGTGGCGGTCATGGCAGCTCCTCGGGAAGGGGTTCAGCGGGGATGGGACGGACGAATTCGCTCGGATGCGGGCAGAAACAGGTAGGTCGAGCCGGCGGGTGCCGGCGCCGAGGGAGGGCGACGGGGACGGAGCGGCAGACGCCGGGCGGACACCGGCTCAGAGGTCGGGCAGGCCCATGTCGAGGTTGGGCCCCTGCAGGCCACCGTCGACCTCCAGCACCTTGCCGGTCAGGTAGGAGCCGGCGGGGGAGGCCAGGTAGACGACGGCGGCGGCGATGTCCTCGGGGTCGCCGATCCGCTGCAGCGGGGTACCGGCCTCGATCGCCTGGCGGAGCTCGGCCGACTCCATGACGATGTCCAGGGCCGAGGTGGCCACCGAACCGACGGCGATGGCGTTGACCCGGATCTTCGGGGCCAGGTCGGCGGCGGCCAGCCGGGTGTAGTGGGCGAGGGCCGCCTTGGCGGTGCCGTAGGCGGCGTACCCGCGTCCGGCCACCCTGCCCATGGCGGAGGAGATGTTGACGGCCGAGCCGCCGTCGTGCTCGAGCATCAGGGGCACGGCCGGCCGCAGCAGGGCGTGGGCGGTGGCCACGTTGAAGTGAAAGGCCTGCTCCATCCGGCCCGGGGAGGTGTCGAGGAACGGCCGGGGCATGGCCCCGCCCACGTTGTTGACCACCAGGTCGAGGCGCCCGAACTCCTGACGGGCCCGCTCCACCAGGCCGGCCACCGCCTCGAGGTCGCTGAGGTCGGCCGGGACCACCACCGCCCGGCGGCCCACCGCCTCGACAGCCGCCGCCACCTCGGCCAGCTGCGCCTCGGTGCGGGCCGACAGCACCACGTCGGCGCCCGCCTCCGCCAGCCCCACCGCGCTGGCGGCGCCGATGCCCCGTCCGGCGCCGGTGACGATGGCCACCTTGTCGGTCATACGAAAACGATCCAGGATCATGCCGTTCCCCCCTCGGTCACCGACACGTCTACCAGTCGGCCACCGCCCCGCGCCACGTCGGCCGAGTGGCGCGCCCCACCGTCCGGCGCTACACGCTCCGGGAGAGCAGCGACGCCCGGACCGGCCCCCGCCGCCGGGCCGAGCTCAGTCGGCCACGCCGGCCACGGCGGTGATGTGGGTGGGTCGCACCCGGACCACCAGCTCGCCGGGGACGGCGTTCCGGCGCCCGTACTCCTCGGCCCGGTCCTGCCCCATGAACCGCCCGCCGATGACGGTGGCCGACCGGAGCAGCTCCTCGGGGTCCTGGCTGACGGTGGCGATCCCGTCGATGACCACGAAGGAGAACGGCCGGCGCTCGTCGTCGTAGCTGAGGGCGACCCGGGGGTCACGGAGGAGGTTGGCCCCCTTGACGGTGGTCCGGCCGGTATTGAACACCAGGTCGCCGACGGGCGAGGCGTCGTCGGCGGCGGTGGGGTCCAGGACGGCCCAGACCGGCGCCACGTGGGGCCGGCCGTCGGCCCGGACGGTGGCCAGCTTGGCGATCCTCGGCGGCTCGGCCTCAAGGAAGGCCCGGATCTCGTCAGTGCTCATCGGGTGGCTGGGCATGGTGCTCCTCTCGGCCGGAGCCCGGCGTCCGGCGTCCGGAGCCCGGCGCCGGCTCAGGTGGGGCGGGTGGACGGGAGTCCGAGCTTGCGGTGGTCCCACGACACCACCCGCTCGACATTGACCTTGGCCACGATGCGCTTGTTCAGCATGGTCTCCACGAAGGGCCGGAGCTCCTCGGAGTAGGTGCCGTAGTAGCGCTCGAAGAGGTTCACCCCCAGCTCCCACATCCGCTCGGGGTCCTCGATGATCTCGGCGGTGCCGACCAGCTCGACCCCGCGCAGCTCCTCGTAGTAGTCGCCGTCCTCGAACATGCAGGTGATCCGGGAGTCCCGCCCCAGGTTGACCGCCTTCTGGGCCTTGGCCTTGGTCTCGATGGCCACCGCCCCGTCGAGGAACCCGTACCACATGGCCACGGCGTGGACCGAGCCGTCGTGGTTGATGGTGCACATGGTCATCGGCCGCCGCTCGTGGAGGAAGGCGTCGATCTCCTCGGGGGTCATCCGGATGATGTCCCGCTGCTTCACGCCGTGGCCCATCTGCTGGGCGGGTGCGTCCGGCTGGTCGTCGCTCATCGTTCCCCCATGGTCGTCGGCGACCTCCGTCGCCGGCCCGGATCTCCGGTATCGGCGAGGTTACCGGCGAGCCCCTCACCCGTCGACGCCGACCGGACGCCGACCGGACGCCGGGGCCGGACCCGGGGCCGGACCCTCAGTACTCGCCCGGGAAGCGGACGGCGGGCACCGGCTGGTGGCGCCGGGCCGCCTCGGCCCGGAGGCGCGGCCGCAGCGCCCGGCCGGAGCCCAGGAAGCCGACCGCCACCCTCGCCTTCCCGCCGGCCAGGCTCCAGTCGGCCAGCGCCCGGTCGACGGTGCACACCCCCGACCCGGGGTCGAAGCGCCCCACGAAGGTCCGGTTCTCCTGGCCGGTGAACCGCTCGGCGTGGGTGTGGAAGGTCACGCACGCCGCCAGGCCCCCGGTGTCGGGACCGGGGGGCGGCCACGGTACGCCCGCCCCCACGGTGAGGGTGAAGCCCTCGGGGTGGATGGCGGCGTCGGTGACCGGCACCACCAGGGGATAGCCGTCGGCGTCGACCACCGTGAGGTCGCACCACGGCAGGGCGTCGAGGGCGTGACGGGCCTCCTCGCTCCACGACGCCGGCGGAGGCCGCCAGGCCGGGGGCGGCCGGCCGTCGGGCGCCGGGTCGGACACCGGCCACTCCCGCTCGGTGGCCGTCCACCGCTGCGGGGGACCGGCCAGCGACCGGTCGGGCCACCGGAGGATCCGCACCGGGGTGACCTCCACCCAGATCCGGGCGTAGTACCAGGCCATCCTCCGGAGGACGACGCGGGGTTGGCCCTTGGTGGGGTCGGGCAGCTTCTCGAGGGACTGCCGCACGTACCGGTCGGCGTTGGCCTGGAGGTCGGCGTCCCGGACCGCCGCCCGGCCCTGGACCAGGACCACCGGGGAGCCGGCCCCGGCTCCCACCGGGTCGGCGAAGAGCAGGCCGACCCGGGGGTTGCGCCGGGCCCGCTCGGCCTTGGTCGGGTAGGTGAGGCCGGTGGACAGGTCGAGCGTCCCGCTCCCCACGTACGGGGTGGTGGGGACGGTCACCGGCAGGCCCTCCCGGGTGAGGCTGGCGTACTCGGCGGTCACCGCCCCGGCGAACACCGCGGTCAGGTCGTCGGGCCAGGGGTCGGCGGCCGGCCCGGCGGTCGGGGCCATGCGACTCAGGCCGAGCGTCGTCTGGCGGTGCCCGGCTCCTGGGTGGGCATCGTCTGGCTGGTCGGGATGGTGAGGGCGGGGGCGGGGTCCAACAGCGACGCCGGGTTCTGGTTGTCCGGGCACTCGGCGGCCACCACCGGTCCGTTCTCCTGGGTCGACGGCAGCGGCGGCACCGAGGTGTCGGGACCCTTGAGGTTGAGGGTGGAGGTGAGGTCACCGACCGTCTGGCGACGCCACGCCGAGATGTTGGAGCAGTGGATCCCGAAGCGCTCCTCGAGCAGGCGGATCTGGGAGGTGTGGTCGAAGACCTCCGAGTTGACGTAGCCACCCTGGCTGAACGGCGACACCACCAACAGGGGCACCCGGAAGCCGAGCCCGATGGGCCCCAGGATCTCCCCGGACTCGGACACCGGTGCCTGGGAGGTGACGAACTCCCCGGCGGTGCCGGCCGGCGGCACCGGCGGCGGGACGTGGTCGAAGAAGCCGCCGTTCTCGTCGTAGGAGACGATCAGCACCGTCTTGGCCCAGACCTCGGGGTTGGCGGTGAGGGCCTGCAGCACCCCGCTGATCATCACCTCGCCGTTCAGCGGGGCGGCCGAGGGGTGCTCCGACTCCACCAGCGAGGGCAGCACGTAGCTGACGGCGGGGAGGGTGTCGTTCTTCACGTCGGCGGTGAACTCGTCGGGCCAAACCGGCAGGAACGCCTTCTCGTAGAGCGGGGTGCCGGGGGTGAGGTACTGCTTGAAGTAGAGGAGGGCGTTGAAGGCGATGGCCAGGTTGTCCTTGACCAGGGAGCCCACCGAGGTGCCGGGTGGCTGGTAGCACTTCCAGCTCACCCCCTTGTCCTCGAGGAGCTCGGGCACCGTGGTCCACGAGCAGCTCCCCACCGCCGCCGCCGCCTCCGGGCCGATGCTCGGCGTCTCGAGGACGGGGCCGCCCTGGGTCCCCGACGGGTCGATCATCCCGGAGAGCCAGGTGAGCCGGTTGGGCATGGTGGGGCCGATCACCGAGCAGTGGTAGGCGTCCCCGATGGTGAAGGCGTCGGCCACCGCGTAGCGGAACGGCATGTCCGCCCGGGTCAGGTACCCCATGACCAGGGGGCCCTGCTCGGGTCCGTCGTTGGACGGGTCGGAGTGGGTGCTGACGAAGGCGTTCATGGCCCCGTGGTTCCAGCTCTCGTGCTGGGGGGTCCAGTCGTGGATGGGGATGTCGGAGTTCCCGGCGCACTGGGCCATCGTGGTGGCCACATCGAGGTGATAGGGGAGCAGGGTGTCGGCGTGGGGGACGGCCGTGGGGGTGGCGGTGTTCTGCGGCCAGTCCTGCTGGAAGGCCCCGTAGCTCCCGGACGGATGGTCGTCGAAGCCACGGACCCCCGGGTAGACGCCGAAGTAGTGGTCGAACGACCGGTTCTCCAGCATCAGCATCACCACGTGCTCCACGGCGCCGAGGTCGGAGCCGGCCGGGAGGGTGGTGGCGGCCTTGTTGACCACCGAGGAGCCACCGCAGGCCTCGAGCAGCGCGGCGGCGCCGAGGGTCATCCCTCCGGCGATGAACCCTCGTCGCGTGACGGACGGGACTTCCATGGGATCCTCCTCGACGTGACGACGGTGCCGGGCCTGCCGGCCCGACGGTCACCCTAGCCAAGGGGTCCTCCGGGGTGGTGCCCGGTGGACGGTCGGCCGGTGGCCCCCCGGCCGGGTCCACCCGGCCGGGTCCACCGGGCCGGGTCCACCGGCCTCCACCGGACCCGTAGGCTTCGGCCCATGCCCATGTCGATCAGCGCCTCCGACCCGAGAATCCCCCGGGTCCACGCGCGTCGGCTGCCGCAGCCCAACAAGCGCGAGCTGGCCCGGCGCAGCGCGGTGATCGCCGAGGTCACCGCCAAACGCTTCACCGGGGTGGCGCTGCGCCAGGTCCGTCACGCCCGCAAGGGCCCCCTCCCCCTGTCCGTCCTGGCCCGGCCCCTGCGGCGGTCCTTCGAGGACCTGGGCGGCACCTACATGAAGTTCGGCCAACTGGTGGCCTCCTCGCCCGGGGTGTTCGGCGAGGAGTTCGCCGACGAGTTCCGGACCTGCCTGGACACCGGGCCACCGGTGCCCTTCGAGACGGTGCGGGACATCATCGAGACCGACCTGGGGATGCCGCTCCACGAGGCGTACTCCCACTTCGACACCGCGCCCATCGGCCGGGCCTCCATCGCCGTGGTGCACCGGGCCACCACCGTCGCCGGCGTCAACGTGGCGGTCAAGGTCCTGCGGCCGGGGATCGACGCCAACGTGGCGGTCGACCTCGACCTGCTGCAGCCCCTGCTCGAGCTGGTGGCCCGCCAGACCGGGGACCAGTCCGCCGGGACGCTGATGCAGCTGTTCTCGGGCTTCCGGGAGCAGATCGGCGAGGAGCTCGACCTCCGCAACGAGGCGCGCGCCATGGCCGCCTTCCGCCTGCTGCTCGAGGAGGTCGACCTGCCCCTGATGGTGGTGCCGGAGCCCTTCCCCGACCTGTCGGGGCCGAACGTGCTGACCATGGAGTTCCTCGACGGGGTGCCCATCGACGACCTGGCCGGGGCGGCCACCTTCGGGGTCGACCCCGCCCCGCTGGTCGAGCAGGTGGTCCGCGCCTTCTTCCTCACCACCGTGCGCTGGGGGGCGTTCCACGGCGACGTCCACGCCGGCAACATGCTGCTCCTCCGCGACGGGCGGATGGGCGTCATCGACTGGGGCATCGTCGGGCGCCTCGATCCCGAGACCCACTACTTCTTCATCCGGCTGCTGGCCGCCGCCCTCGGCGACGAGGAGGCGTGGCGGGACATCGCCGCCCACCTGACCCGGACCTACGGGCCGGCCATGCAGCGCGGGCTGGGGCTCTCCGACGAGGACCTGGCCACCTTCATCCGGAGCCTCATCGAGCCGGTGCTGAACCGCCCGTTCGGCGAGGTGAGCCTGGCCGCCCTCATCCAGGCTCCGCAGGTCCAGGCGGCCAAGGCCCAGGGGATCGAGGCCCACAACCGGTCGGTGAAGGCGGTGGTCGGACGGCTCCGGGCCCAGCGCCAGCTGCGGCGGCTGGCCGACGAGTCGGGGGGCACCGACTCCGACTTCGACCGGGGCACCTTCCTGCTCGGCAAGCAGCTGATGTACTTCGAGCGCTACGGGAAGATGTTCCTGGCCGACGTGCCCCTCCTCCACGACCGGGGGTTCTTCGAGTCGTTGCTGGCCACGGCCCCCACCCCCACCCGGGCCCCGGCCATTCCGCCCACCCCCCGCCGGTCATGAGCGGGGCGGCCGGCCGGGGAGCGGCACCCCTCCGGGTCTGCTTCGTCTGCACCGGCAACATCTGCCGGTCGCCGATCGCCGAGGTGGTGCTGCGCTCGATGGCCGCCGACACCCGGCTCGAGGGTGGGGGGACCCTCGCCGACCACCTGGTGGTGGACAGCGCCGGCACCGGGAACTGGCACGCCGGCGAGCCGATGGACCCCCGGGCCCGCGACGCCCTCGCCCGCGCCGGCTACGTGGACCCCGGCCACCGGGCCCGGGCCTTCGAGGCCGCCTGGTTCGACGACCTCGACCTGGTGGTGTCGTTGGCCCGCAACCACCAGCAGACCCTGGTCGGCCTGGCCCGGCGGTGGGCGGGTGGCGACGACCTCCGGGACCGGCTGGTGCTGCTCCGGGCCTACGATCGCCGGGCCGGGGGCTCCGTGGACGTGCCCGATCCCTACTACGGCGACGAGTCCGACTTCGAGGCGTGCCGGATGATGGTCGAGGCGGCCTGCGGCGGCCTGGTCGCCGAGCTCACCGCCCGGGTGGCCGCCCGGGCGGTTCAGCCCGCCGGCGACCCGAACGTCACCAGCGACTCGGCCTCGTAGGTGCGGAGCCGCTCGTAGACGTCGCGCAGCTCGTCGCGGCGGGACCGGTCGTTGGCCAGATTGACCAGCTCGGTGGCGTCGGTGTCGTGGTCGTACCACTCGTGGTCGTTGTCGTCGAAGGCGCAGTCGACCCCGAACAGCTTCTCCCCGGGTGGCTTCCCCCACAGTCCGGTGGACGGCTTGCCCCCGCCCACCCCGTAGTAGCGGGCGTACTTGGTCCGGCCGTCGTAGAAGCCACGGACGGCGTAGCGGACCCGGTTGAGGTTCTCGGTCTGGGCGGAGTCCTGGGCGAAGAGCACGTGGTCGCGCACCGAGGCCGACGGGTCGGCCAGGACGGGGGAGAGGTCCACCCCCTGGAGGGTGGCCTCCCGGTCCGGCCCCGGCACGCCGGCCAGCGAGCAGATGGTGGCGGCCAGGTCGACGTGAGAGCCGAGCGCCGAGGTGACGGTGCCCGGCGTGGTGACCCGGGGGGCCTTGACGTAGAGCGGCACCCGCATGATCTCGTCGTAGACGAAGGGGCCCTTGGACCGGAGCCCGTGCGACCCGCACATGTCGCCGTGGTCGGAGGTGAAGATGACGATGGTGTCATCCCAGGCGCCCGACGCCTCCAGGGCGCCGAGCACGGTGCCCAGGCTGCGGTCGGCCAGCCGGTGGAGGTGGACGTAGTAGTCGAGGTGGCGCAGCCAGGCGCCCTTGTCGGTGGGGTCGATGTAGCCCCACAGGCCGTGCTGCTGGTCCCACCGCCACTGCCGGTGGGCCTCGGGCTTGGCGTGGAGGTCGTCGTGGAAGTTGGCCGGCAAGGTGTCGATGACCTCGTCGTACGGCTCCCCGAAGACGGGCAGGGCGTCGTCGTCCTTCCACGCCGCCGACTCCAGGACCGCCCGGACACCCGCCACCTCCCGGGGGTGCCGCTCGCGGTAGCCGGGCTGGTCGATGGGGAACCACATCACGTCGTGGGGGTTGACCAGGGCCACGGTCAGGAACCACGGGTCGGCGGTGTCGTCGGCCGGCCGGGCGTTCCGCTCCAGCCAGTGGGCGGCATTGGAGGCGATCAGCGGGTCGAAGTGGACGCCGGTGCCGGCCCACCCCATGAAGTGGCGGTCGTTTCCGTCCCAGTCGGCGAAGCCGTAGGCCTCCATGTCCGGGGTCGGCGAGTGGGAGAGGTGCCACTTGCCGATGTAGGACGACCGGTACCCGGCCCGGTCGAGGAGGGTGCCCAGGGTCGGCACCCCCGGGTCGAGCTCGTGGTGCTCGGGCATGATCACGTTGTCGACCACACGGTGACCGGGCAGGTAGCGGCCGGTGAACAGGCTGGCCCGGCTGGGGGAGCACGGGGAGGAGTGGGTGAAGTAGTCGGTGAACTCGAGGCCCTCGCCGCGGAGGCGGTCCCGCCAGGGGAGGGCCACGTGGTCCGGGAGCCACGAGCGCTGCCGCTCCTGGTCGGAGACGACCAGGAGGATGTTGGGCCGGCGGCCGCCCCCGGGCACTGCCGGAGGGTCCCCCGCCGTGGTGCTGTCGCTCATCTCGGCCCTTCGTCCCGGCGGCACGGTGCACCGCCGGCCCCACGGTACCGCCCACGTGGGCTGCTGGCACCTAAAAGTGAAATGTGTTCTACTTTTCGGCGATCGAGTGGGACGACGTTCCGAGGGGGAGGTTCCGGATGGCCGAGAGCGAGGCGCTGCACGCCAACCACGTGCTGGAGTACCCGTACTCCCGGTCGGTCGGGCCGGTGATCGGGGCGTTCCTGACCGGCCTGCGCGACGGGAAGCTCCTCGGGGTCCGGGGAGCCGGCGGGTCGGTGATCGTGCCCCCCACCGAGTACGACCCGACCACCGGCGAGGACACCGGCGAACTGGTGGAGGTGGGGCCCGGCGGGGTGGTCACCACGTGGGCGTGGGTGAGCCATCCGCTTCCCAAGCACCCGCTCGACCGACCGTTCGCCTGGGCGCTGATCAAGCTCGACGGGGCCGACACGGCCATGCTGCACGCCGTGGACGCCGGCGGGGAGGGCGCCGTCGCCACCGGCGACCGGGTCACCGTCCGGTTCCGGCCCGAGGCGGACCGGATCGGCGCCATGGCCGACATCGAGGCGTTCGTCCCGGAAGGCGGTGCATGACCATGGCCGAGCAGACCCCCGAGGCCGGCGCGCCGGTGACCACCCTGGCCACCCCCATCCGGCTCGACTTCGACTTCACCCCCGGCATCGCCCAGTCGGTGTTCCTCCGCGGGCTCGAGCAGGGCCGGTTCATGGGCCAGCGGTGCGCGGTGTGCGGGAAGGTCTACGTGCCCTCCCGGGGCTCGTGCCCCACCGACGGGGTCCCGACCACCGAGGACGTGGAGCTGGCCAACGTCGGCACCGTCACCACCTACTGCGTGGTGAACGTGCCCTTCGCCGGTCAGTCGATCGAGATCCCCTACATCTGCGCCCAGATCCTGTTGGACGGGGCCAACCTCTCCTTCATGGGCCTCATCCAGGAGATCCCCACCGAGGACATCCGGATGGGGATGCGGGTGGAGGCGGTCTGGGTGGACGACGACCAGCTGACCCCGTCGCTGGCGTCGGTCAAGTACTTCCGGCCCACCGGCGAGCCCGATGCCGACTACGAGACGTACAAGGAGTACCTATGAGCGCCACCGCCGCCCGCGCCGTGCGGCCCGTATCGATCGCCTCGTTCGCCCAGTCCCCGAACGTGCGACGCGACGACGAGCACAACGAGGTGGAGATGCTGATGCCGGTGGTGGCCGAGGTGTTCGGCAACATCGGCATCACCAAGGACGACGTCGACTTCATCTGCTCGGGCTCCACCGACTACCTGATCGGTGGCCCGTTCAGCTTCGTGATGGCCCTCGACGCCGTCGGGGTGTGGCCTCCCCGGTCGGAGAGCCACGTGGAGATGGACGGGGCCTGGGCCCTCTATGAGGCGTGGACGCTGCTGCAGGAGGGCGCCATCGACGCCGCCCTGGTGTACGCCTTCGGGCGCTCGTCGCTCGGCAACCTCCAGGAGATCCTGAGCCTCCAGCTCGATCCCTACTACCTGGCGCCCCTGTGGCCGGACATCGTGAGCCTCTCCGCCCTCCAGGCCCAGGCCCTCATCGACTCGGGCAAGGCCACCGAGGCGGAGTTCGCCGCCATCGCCGCCCGCAGCCGGAAGGCCGCCCTGGACAACCCCAAGGCCCAGGTGGCCAACGACATCCCGGCCGAGACCCTGTTGGAGGACGAGTACGTGGTGGCGCCGCTGCGGCGCCACGCCCTGCCCCCCGTCACCGACGGGGCGGCGGCCATCGTCCTGGCCGCCGGGGACAAGGCCCGGGCCTGGGGGGACAAGCCGGTGTGGATCACCGGCTTCGACCACCGGATGGAGACCCACTCCCTGGGGGCGCGCGACCTCACCTCGTCGCCCTCGACCAGCAAGGCCGCCGAGGTGGCCGGGGTGGCCGACGGTCCGATCGACGTGGCCGAGCTGCACACCCCCTTCGCCCACCAGGAGGTGATCGTCCGGGACGCTCTCGGCCTCGACGGCTCGGTCACCATCAACCCGTCGGGCGGCCCGCTGGCGGCCAACCCGCTGATGTCGGCCGGCCTCATCCGCATCGGCGAGGCGGCGGAGCGCATCCGGTCGGGAGGGGCCCGGCGGGCGGTGGCCCACGCCACCTCCGGGCCGTGCCTCCAACAGAATCTCGTCTGCGTCCTGGAGGGGGAGTGATGGCCGAGCGCTGCGCAGTGATCGGGGTGGGGCAGACCCACCACAAGGCCAAGCGGGACGACGTCTCCATCGCCGGCATGGTCCGGGAGGCGGCCAAGGCCGCCCTGGCCGACGCCGACCTCACCTGGTCCGACATCGACGCCGTGGTCATCGGCAAGGCCCCCGACATGTTCGAGGGCAACATGATGCCCGAGCTGTACCTGGCCCCCGCCCTGGGGGCGGTGGGCAAGCCGATGTTCCGGGTGCACACCGCCGGCTCGGTGGGGGGCTCCACCGCCCTGGTGGCGGCCCACCTGGTCAAGTCGGGCATCCACAAGCGGGTGCTGACGGTGGCCTACGAGAAGCAGTCCGACTCCGACGCCATGTGGGCGCTGTCGGTGCCCCAGCCGTTCGCGGCGCCGCTGCTGGCCGGGGCGGGTGGCTACTTCGCCCCCCACATCCGGGCCTACATGCGCCGGTCGGGGGCGCCCGAGCACATCGGCCGGATGGTGGCGGTCAAGGACCGCCTCAACGCCATCCGCAACCCCTACGCCCACCTCCACCTCCCCGACATCGACATGAAGACGGTGGAGGAGTCGATGATGCTATGGGACCCGCTCCGCTACCTCGAGGCGTGCCCGTCGTCCGACGGGGCCGCCGCCATGGTGCTGGCCGCCGAGGACTCGCTGTCGGGCGGCTTCCCGCCCGCCTGGATCCACGGCACGGCCATGCGGTCGGAGCCGACCATGTTCGCCGGACGCGACCAGGTCAACCCCCAGGCCGGCCGGGACTGCTCGGCCGACGTCTACGCCCAGGCCGGGATCACCGACCCCCGGGCGCAGATCGACGTGGCCGAGGTGTACGTCCCCTTCAGCTGGTACGAGCCGATGTGGCTCGAGAACCTGGGCTTCTGTGACCTGGGCGACGGCTGGAAGCTGACCGAGTCGGGGGCGACCGCCTTCGACGGCGACATCCCCTGGAACACCTCGGGCGGCGTGCTGTCCTCCAACCCCATCGGGGCCTCCGGCATGCTCCGCTTCCTGGAGGTGGCCATGCAGGTGCGGGGCCAGGCCGGCGAGCACCAGGTGGACGGGGCCAAGCTGGCCCTGGGGCAGGCCTACGGCGGCGGCTCGCAGTTCTTCGCCATGTGGGTGGTGGGCTCCGAGAAGCCGTAGTCCCGGCGTCGGGTCGGTCGGGAGCCGCCCGAACGGCGGGGCCCTCCGCCGGACGTCGCCCGCGACGTCGGCGCCCCCCCCCCGGACCTGATGTCGCCGGCATGCGGGCAACGTGGCCGGCGGCCCCGTGTTCCCTCGAGTCAGCGAGTTGCGTTTGACCGACTAGTCGGTCTCGGCCCGGCCCCAGACCAGACTGCCCCCTGATTCCGCCACGACCCGCTGGAGTCGATTCACTTTGCAGAGCCCACATTCATCGGGAATCGACAGGGCCGACGCCTTGAGTTCGATGCTGCGGTAGCCATCGCCGGTCAGCTCGGCCACCACCGCCACGAGGTTGTCCGCCGTCCTCCCGTCGAGGGTCCCGGCCAGGTGGATGGTGGCGGGGACAGGTCTCACATCGACGGAGATCTCCAGCGCCACCTCTCGTTCCCAGGCCAGCCGCTCGTCGCTCCGCTCGCCGCCATCGGTGGGATGCAGCACGATGACATCGCAGGCCCGACCACAGCCCGACCTCACATGGCTCTCGTCATCCACCGCTGCCACGCCCCCTGACGGGAGGTCCCTGGCGTACCGGGGCCGGATCCGTCGACTCGAAGCCGAAGGCGTCTGTCGCCGCCTTCGAACCGGAACAGGCCGGTGCCGACGGTGGGGCCACCCGGTGAGTCCGCGCCATGGCCGTCTCCTTGATCCTCAGCCCGCTGCACCACATCCTCCGTCGCCCGACCCGGACCCGGTAGGGCCATAGGTCACACGCCATCGACGGGACCGGCCGTTCGATCGGGGCCCACCGAGAGACCCGAGAGGTCCCGCGGTGGACGACGTCCCGTGCGACCAGCTCATGGATCAAGAGCCGGCGGCCAAAAGATGACTTTCGACCCTAGGGGCGTCGTGGCCCCACGCCTACCCTCGAAGAGGAGGCGGTCCGCCGGAGCGGCACCCCTCGGGATCTGCAGGTTCTACCGGTACCCACCACGATGGAGGAGCGAGCGATGGCTGTGATCGAGGAAGTCGTCAGGGACGGAACAACCCCGGAGGGCATCTACGTGGCACCCGGACAGCCGGGCAGCCTGGTGGAGGTGAGGCCTCGCTACGACAACTTCATCGGTGGCCGCTGGGTGCCACCGGTGAAGGGGCAGTACATGCAGAACATCTCCCCGGTCACCGGTCATCCCTTCACGGAGGTGGCCCGGTCCACGGCTGAGGACGTGGAGCTGGCGCTGGATGCCGCCCATGCGGCCAAGGACGCCTGGGGCGAGTCGTCGCTGACCGAGCGGGCCGCCGTGCTCTCTGCCATCGCCGACGCCATCGAGGCCAATCTCACCATGCTGGCGGTGGCCGAGAGCTGGGAGAACGGCAAGCCGGTCCGGGAGACCCTGGCCGCCGACATCCCCCTGGCCATCGACCACTTCCGTTACTTTGCCGGGGCCACCCGTTCCCTGGAGGGGCGATCGACGGAGATCGACAGGGACACCGTGGCCTACCACTTTCACGAGCCGCTCGGCGTGGTCGGACAGATCATCCCGTTCAACTTCCCCCTGTTGATGGCGGCGTGGAAGATCGCCCCCGCCCTGGCGGCCGGCAACTGCACGGTGGTGAAGCCGGCCTCGCCCACACCGTGGTCGATCCTCAAGCTCGCCGAGGTCATCGCCGACGTCGTGCCCCCCGGGGTGATCAACATCGTGACCGGGCCGGGTGGGGAGATCGGCAAGGCCCTGGCCTCCAGCCCCCGCATCGCCAAGATCGGCTTCACCGGTGAGACCACCACCGGGCGACTCATCATGCAGTACGCCGCCGAGAACCTGATCCCGTCGACCGTGGAGCTGGGCGGAAAGTCGCCGAACATCTTCTTCGCTGACGTCATGGATCAGGACGACCGCTACCTGGACAAGGCCATCGAGGGACTGGTGCTCTACGCCTTCAACAAGGGCGAGGTCTGCACGTGCCCGTCCCGCGCCCTGGTGCAGGAGTCGATGTACGACCGGTTCATGGAGCGCTGCCTCGACCGGATCGGCCGGATCACCCAGGGGAACCCCCTCGATCCTACGGTCATGATCGGTGCCCAGAACTCGGCCCAGCAGCTCGAGAAGATCACCGGTTACGTCGATATCGGGATCCAGGAGGGAGCCGAGGTCCTGATCGGTGGGGAGCGTGCCCCTCTGGACGGCGAGCTGGTGGACGGCTACTACTTCGAACCCACGGTGATGAAGGGCCACAACGACATGCGGATCTTTCAGGAGGAGATCTTCGGACCGGTCCTCGCCGTCACCACCTTCACCGACGAGGCGGACGCCATCAGGATCGCCAACGACACGCTCTACGGTCTCGGGGCCGGCGTGTGGACCCGGAACGGCAACCTCGCCTACCGGATGGGTCGGGCCATCAAGGCCGGGCGGGTGTGGACGAACTGCTACCACCTGTACCCGGCGGGGGCGGCTTTCGGGGGCTACAAGATCTCCGGCGTCGGTCGGGAGAACCACCTGATGATGCTGGAGCACTACTCGCAGACCAAGAACCTGCTGGTGAGCTACAGCGACGACCCGCTCGGGTTCTTCTGACCGGCCGCCGCCGTCGGACGATGGAGACCCCCTCCGACGCGCCTCCCGAGGGAGTGACCCCGGGGCCGGCACGGGTGATCGCCACCCCGGCGGCGCTCGAGGCCCTCGACCAGGTGGTGGCCGAGCACGGACCGGTGCTCTTCTTCCAGTCCGGCGGGTGCTGTGACGGGAGCTTGCCCATGTGCTTCGAGGATGGCGAGTTCACCATCGGGACCCACGACGTCCTCCTCGGCACGATCGGGCGATGCCCCTTCTACATGGACCACCGGCAGTTCGCCGTGTGGGCGCACACCCAGCTCATCGTGGACGTGGGCGCCGGCGAGCCCGAGGGCTTCTCGCTGGGCACCGGCGACGGCCGGCACTTCCTCACCCGGTCGAGGGTGTTCACCGAGGACGAGCTGACCACCCTCGGTCGGGAGATGGCCTAGCGCCACCGGCACCGCGACCGGGGCACCGTCGACCGTCCTGGCCTCGGTACGCTCACCTCGCCGGCCTCTCGGTCAGTCGGACCAGAGGTTCCCGAGGTCCTCGGCCAGGGCCTCGGCCTGGGCCCACCCGGCCCGGGCGGCCGGCGCCCGGAGGGAGGGGTCCAACGGGTTGGCGCCCATGGCCTCCACGGCGGCGTCGTCCGGGTAGATGACCGCCACACTCCCGGTGGCCTCCAGCACGGGGAGCGCGAAGATCTCCAGACGGGCCGGGGACAGCACCAGGACCCGGTCGTACCCCGCCGCCAGGTCGGCGTTGTCGGGCGAGCGCACCCCGCCGTCGATGTAGCGCCGGCCGTCGATGGTGGTGGGCGGCCAGATGCCGGGGACCGCGCAGCTGGCCGCCACGGCCAGGACCAGGGGGACGCCGGAGTCGGGCCCGAAGATGGCCGTCTCGCCGGAGACGGCGTCCACCGCCACGATCTGCAGCTTCCGGTCCGGCCAGTCGGTCGACGGCAGGCGCCCGGCCACCACGGCCAGGCGCTCCTCCTCGGAGATGGTGTCGGCCCCGAGGGCGAGGGCGCCCACCCGGGCGTGGCGCTCGGCCGGGTCACCGCCGAGCGAGGTCATCTCCTCGAGGATGGCGCCGAACAGCTCGCCGTCCAGCGACACCGACCGCTCCCTGGCGATGGCATCCTCGGCCACCTGCTCGTCGAGGAGCCCAGCGAGGTCGGCCCCCTGGGCGACCCGAGTCCCGACCACCGAGCCGGCCGAGGTGCCGACGATCAGGTCGGCGTCGTCGCCCGGACGCATCCCGAATTCGGCCAGGCCGGCCAGCACCCCGACCTCCCAACCGATGCCGGTGAGGCCGCCCCCGGCCAGGACCAGGGCGCGGGTGACGGACGTCATGGCCACCACTGTGGCCACCACCACCCGCTTGCCGCAACCCCGGCGCCCAGCGCTGGCAGCGCCGGGATGGCGCCTCCCGGGGCCCTCGGGCCGTCCCGGCACCGGCAGGTCGGCCCGGTACACTCGTCCCCGTTCGCCGAGTCCGGGAGGGACCGCCATGAAAGTTGTCGTCGACTTCGACGAGTGCGCCAGTAACGCCGTCTGCATGGGGATCGCTCCGGAGGTGTTCGAGGTGCGCGACGACGGGTTCCTCTACGTGCTCGACGAGCACCCCGGCGAGGAGCTGCGCGAGAAGGTCCGTCAGGCGGCCAACGGCTGCCCCACCGGTGCCATCACCATCGTCGAGGACGAGTAACCCCGGCGTGCCCGGGGACAGCCCGAGGGTCCGCTTCGCCCCGTCACCGACGGGCTACTTCCACGTCGGCAGCGCCCGGACCGCCCTGTTCAACTGGTTGGTGGCCCGCCAGACCGGCGGCACCTTCGTCCTCCGCATCGAGGACACCGACACCGAGCGGAACCGCGAGGAGTGGGTGGATGGCATCCTCACCGCCCTCCACTGGCTGGGCATGGACCCTGACGAGGGGCCGTTCCGCCAGTCGGCCCGGTCGGCCCGGTACCAGGAGGCGATCACCGCCCTCTGGGGGGCCGACCGGCTCTACGCCTGCGCCTGCACCCGCGAGGAGATCGACGCCCGGAACCGGGCCGCCGGGATCCTCACCCCGGGGTACGACGGCTTCTGCCGGGACCGCCGGCTGACCCGGGAGGGGAACGCCCTGCGGTTCCGGACCCCCGACGCCGGCGTGGTCACCGTGGTCGACGTCATCCGGGGCGACGTGGAGTTCCCCTGTGAGGCCATGGACGACTTCGTGGCCGTGAAGGCCACCGGGGCGCCCCTCTTCGTGCTGGCCAACACGGTCGACGACATCGACATGCGGATCTCCCACGTCATCCGGGGCGAGGACCTGCTGCCCACCACCCCCCGCGGGATCCTGCTGTGGGAGGCGCTGGCCGAGTCCGGGTGGACGGCGGAGGAGGGCGACGGGTCGGGGCCGACCGGGGTACCCGGGCTCCCGGTCTTCGCCCACCTCCCGATGCTGGTCAACGAGCAGCGCAAGAAGCTGTCCAAGCGCCGGGACCCGGTGGCCGTGGAGTCCTACCGGGACCAGGGGTACCTGCCGGAGGCGTTCGTGAACTACCTGGCCCTCCTGGGGTGGAGTCCCCCGGGCGACCAGGAGATCTTCACCGTCGACCAGCTGGTGGCGTGGTTCGACCTGGCGTCGGTGAACCACTCGCCGGCCTTCTTCGACGTCCAGAAGCTGACCCACCTGAACGGCGAGTACCTGCGCGCCCTCCCTCTCGACGACTTCATCGAGGCCAGCGCCCCGTGGCTCACCGGCGACCGGGCCCCATGGCCGGAGGAGCGGTTCGACCCGGCCGTCTTCCGGCGCCTGGCCCCCCTGGTCCAGGAGCGGGTGGCCAAGCTCGACGAGGTGCCGGGGATGGTGGACTTCCTCTTCCTCGAGGAGCCGGACCTCGACCCCGAGTCGTGGGCCAAGGCCGTAGCCGGGGACGAGGCGGCTGCGACCATCCTCGCCGCCGCCGGCGCCGCCTTCGAGGAGCTGGCCCGGCAGGGGACCTGGGATGCCGCCTCGCTGCACGCCGCCACCCTGGCCGTCGGTGAGGGGGTGGGCCGGAAGCTGGGCAAGGCCCAGGCCCCCATCCGGGTGGCGGTGACCGGCCGACGGGTGGGGCCCCCGCTCTTCGAGACGCTGGCCGAACTCGGACCGCAGGAGACCCACCGACGGCTCGCCGCCGCCCTCGACCGTCTGCGGGACGGAGGCTCCTGAACCGTGGTGGCCCGGACCGCCACGGCCGGTGCCTGAGTGATCCGCCTCGTCCTCCGGATCGTCAGCCTGGTGGCCGCCGTGGTGGTCGTCTACTTCGCGGTGACCGCCGTGCAGGTCTGGCTGACCAGCCTGCGCTACGAGCCGCACCCGGCCGGGGCCATCGTGGTGATGGGGGCGGCCCAGTACGACGGGGTGCCCTCACCGGACCTCCAGGCCCGCCTCGACGAGGCCCGGCTGCTCTGGGGCCAGCACTACGCCACCACGGTGATGGTGACCGGCTCGAAGGAGCCCGGCGACCAGTTCACCGAGGCCCAGGCGTCGACCCGCTACCTCGAGCTGCACGGCCTCCCGGCCCACGACATCCTCCAGGCGGGCGGCAACGACTCGTGGGAGAACCTGTCGGAGGCCGCCCCCGTCCTCCTCGCCCACGGCGACCGGGTGGTGCTGGTGGTCACCGACCCCTTCCACGAGGACCGCAGCCTGGCCATCGCCTCCTCCGTGGGGTTGACGCCGTCGCCCACCCCCACCCGGACCTCGCCGATCCGCGGGTGGTCGACGGTGCCCTACTTCGCCAAGGAGACGCTCGGGGTGGGACTGGGGAGGATCATCGGGTTCGACCACCTGAGCGCCATCCACTCCCTCGGCTGAGGGCGGCGTGGTCCCTCAGCCCAGCAGGACGGCGGGGAGCTCGGCGATCGAGTCGATGATGTGGGTGTGGGGGGCGGCCTCGAGCTCGCGGCGCGACTGGACCCCGGAGAGGACGCCGGCCACCACCGAGGCCCCGGCCCGGGTCCCGGCCTCGAGGTCGCTGGCGCTGTCGCCAGCCACCGCCACGTGGGCCACGTCATCGATGCCGAGCCGGAGGACGGCGGTCAGGACCATGTCCGGCCAGGGCCGGCCCCGGCCGGCGTCGGCCGGGGACAGGACCAGATCGGGCAGCTGCTCCCACTTGTTGGCGACGATGATCCGGTCGCGGGTGGCGGGGGAGAGGCCGGTGATCAGGCAGACCTTGATGCCGGCCCCCTGGAGCGCCCGGATGGTGGCGACGGCGCCCGGCAGGGGAGTGACGTCCCCGAGGTCGATGGCCCGGTCGAAGGCGGTCTCGAAGGCGTGGTTGGCCGCCTCGGCGACCACGACGTCGCCCCCGTAGAGCTCGGTGAAGACCGAGATCTTGGACTGGCCCATGGTCTGGCGGATGAAGGCGGCCGGATCGGCCAGTGCCAGGGCGGCGGAGGATCCGGTGGGTGAGGCGCTGATGACCTGGAGCGCCTCCCGGAAGGCGTCCTCGACGGCACCGTCGTCGGCCACCGTGGTGCCGGCCATATCCAGGACGGCAAGCCCGAACTTCGTCCGGGTCATGCGGTGACTTCGACCCAGGTCTCCTCGGCGATGGCCGGCGCCAGGGTCATCCCCCGGTCGGCCGGTCCGGTGACCACGCAGATGCTGTGGTCGATCCAGTGCCGGTAGTAGAGGCGATCGTCGGTGGGGGTCGAGAACGTCCCCGACCAGCGCCGGACGATGTGGGGGAGCCGGGTGCCGAGGATGGCCTCGGCCCGCTCGCGGAGCCGCTCGTAGAGGGTCTCGTCGACCGCGAAGTCGAACGGCTCCTCGTAGTCGTGGGTGTCACCGATGGTCAGTCCGCCGGAGGCCCGCTGCACCATCAGCAGCTGCATGCCGTGCTCCACCGTCTCGCGACGGGGCGGGGGAAGGGCGGCCCGGCCCGGGAGGTCGTAGGCGGGGAAGTACCGCATGGTGTCGGCATCGGCCACCGCGGTGGCCAGTGGCTCGGTGGTGGGGGCGGTCTCCATCATCTGGACCCGGCACCGGCGGAGGGGTGCGGCCGCCAGGGTGGCACCGATGCGACCGCCGAGCCCGGTGGTCTGGTCGCCGATGCAGAGCAGCACCAGCGAGGCGGTGTAGCTGCCGCCCAGGTGGTCGACCACCGCCGGCGCTCCGCTCCCGGTGTCGCCGGTCACGTCGACCACCCGGCGTCCGGGGACCCACCAGTAGTGGCCGGTGTCCTCCATGGTGCGCCGGAGGGCGGCCAGCACCGAGGCCGGCTCCACCACCGCGTCGCGACGGCAGTAGAGACCGCCGGCGTTGACGCCCCGGATGGCCGGGTTCAGCTTTTTGACACCATCGGAGTCGACCACCTCGAGCTTGCGGAGGTGGGCGTCGGGCTGACGGGCCAACTCGTCCATCAGCGACAGCTCGTCCTCGTTGGTGGCGATGGTCAGCGACCCCTCGGACCGGAAGCCGATCTCCGGGGCGTAGGAGGCGTGCTGCTGCCAGAGGACCCGGGACCGCAGGGCCAGGTCGAGCTCGGCGCCGGGGGCCCGGCCGCTGACCCACACCAGGCCGAAATTCCGCGTAGAGGCTTGAGACGGCACGGCGTCCGCCTCGAGGTGTACAACGTCCCAGCCACGCTGACAGGCCTCCAGCGCGTGCATGGTACCGAGGACACCGCCCCCCACGATTACCACTCGTTCGTCTGCCACTAACACTTAGCGTACTGAGTGAAACCGTTCTCGGGAAGTGCCTATTCTGACAATTAGCAAGTGTCGCATTCTCGGGAGCCCCCAGGTTCGGCTAAATTGGCCCTTCGCCCGATCGGGGGTGGCGCAACTGGCAGCGCGCATGATTCTGGTTCATGAGGTTGGAGGTTCGAGCCCTCCCCCCCGAGCGTTCATGGCTCCCTCCGGGTGTCGTGTGACGACCGTGCCCTCGGGCGCGGTCAGTGTGAGGTCCCATCGTCTAGAGGCCTAGGACACCACCCTCTCAAGGTGGAGACACGGGTTCGAACCCCGTTGGGACTGCTCGAGTAGAGGCATCGCCGCAGTGTTTCGAACCGCCGGCCAGTGTCAGTCGATGGATCCCTTGGTGACGATCCATTGGCAGGACTGCCCGGTGACCTCGGCGATGAGATCGAAATCGGCGTCGTAGTGGAGGAGCGTCAGTCCGCGCTCCTCGGCAGCGGCGGCGATCAGGAGGTCCGGGACCTTTCGGCCCCGCCGGCGCTTCGCCGACAGAAGCCTCTGAGTCTGGCGGGCCCGAGCGACATGTGCCGCCGACGTCTCGACGAGCTCCAGTAGTTGGAGCGCACCGATCAGCTGGTCCCACTCCTTGTCGTCGCGGGCGGAGAATCCGACTTCGAGGTCGGAGATACCTGCCCGGGCCGCCGAGCCCGCTTCAACGAGGGGCTCGAGCGCCGATCGCACGGGCGGGGAGCCGACGCGGGTCAGGACGCTGGTGTCGACGAGATGGGTCAGCGCCACGCTTCATCCCGATCGGAGGGAGGCAGGGCCGAAAGCACGTCCATCGAGTTGCGGACGGCTTCCGATCGGTCGGAACCGACCAGCCGGAGCGCCTCGTTCACCGTGGCCTTGATCGTGGTCGTGCCCAGCTGCGATCGGGCAGCATCAAGGGCCTCTTCATCGATGTCCACGAGCCGCTTGGTCACGTCAAGAGTATATACGAGGGTAATGGCTGTATATACAAGGTTCAGAACCAGGCCAGTCGGATCTTCGGCAACGCGCCGGCGCCGGCGCCACCCCTGTGGGCGGAGCCGGCGCCGGCGGTGTCGTCGACCGGGTGCTCACCGACGGACGGTCAGTGGGCCTCGGACCATCCAGATCCCCACGGGCTGTTGTCCCACGGCAGCCGGTAGGCACGGTAGGTGTTCACCCCGGTCGGGAACTCGGCGTTGAAGACCACCTGGCCGGTGTGGGTGAACTCGGAGAAGTAGTTGAGGCTTCCCCACCCGATCACCAGGTCGCCGTCGGGGAGGGTCTGGGCGTTCCCCTGCGAGGCCGCCGACAGGCCCTCCGGCTGGTCGATCGAGGAGACCAGGGTGGCCACGTGGTCCCACGGGTCGAGCTTCACGGTGACCTCCCGGCTGGACGGGTAAAGGGGCGTGCCCTCCGAGTCGTTGTCGAAGAAGGTGTACTCGTCGTGCCCGAGGGCTTCGGGGTCGTGTTGCCAGGCGAAGATCTCGCCGGCACTGTCGAGCGACTGACCCGGGGCGGCCTGCAGCGTGAAGCTGCTCTGCTTGCCGCCCAGCTGCCAGAGGATGGAGCCGGTGCTCCGGTTCACCTTGAACGCCGTCCAGGTGGCTCGCGAGTCGATCAGGAGGTTCCCGTCGGTGTCGAGGTGCACGGCGTTGATGTGGAACCAGTCCCACGGTGTGCTCGCCGAGGCCGGGAGCGGCTGCTCGCTGTCGCTGTAGGGCACGTGATCGGCGCTGTCCCACTGGAAGAGCACCTTGCCAGTGGCGATGTCGACCTCCTGCACGATCCCGTCGACCACCGTCTGATCGGGCGGCCCGCCGATGGACGTCAGGTCGGCGGTGGCCGTGTCGTAGGAGGTGATCAGCGCGGTGTTCTGGGGGGTGATGAGGAACTCGTGGCCGTCGGTGGTCTCGCCGTTCCCCGCCCTGACCGTGGCGATCTGCTGGTAGTGGCGGTTGTAGATGTAGTCCGTACCGTTCGACAGACCTCCGAATCCGGTGCCCTGCCACCAGGTCAGGACGGGCTGACCCTGGTAGGTCTGGGTCCGGAAGTCACCGGCGGTCTGCCCGGCGGGGATGGCGTGGAACCAGATGACCTTCCCACTGCTGTCCACGATCTCGGGACCGTTGGCGTAGGTGGTGGCGTCTCCGGTGGGGGTGAGGAAGTAGTCGCCGCCACCGAGGTAGGTGTGGTTGGTGAGGATGGTCAGCGGCGGGGGGGCGGTTGGGGTGGCGGCCTGGGCGGTTCTGGCCATCAGCGCCAGCGGCGCCGTGCCGACGGCCAGCGCGGTGGCGCCGAGCACCAGTCGGCCCCACCGTCCGACGGTGGTCTTCGGCGCGTTCGTCACGAGTCTTGACTGCATGTGGAGTCTCACCTTTCGGGGGGGTGTGCGGAGGGTCGCACTGCATGGACCGGACATCGGTTCACGTCAGCCACCGTAAATAGCTCTACCTAGAAAGTCAATGGATTTAGTCAAGATTAGGACCGGGACGGTGCACCGGGGTCCGGTCCGGGGTCCGGTCCGGGGTCCGGTCCGGTCCGGGGTCCGGTCTACGGGAGCGGGTCCCTGGGGACCGAGAGCGCCGGAGGCGTCGGGTGGGTCATCGCCCGGGCTGGGGGTGGTCCCCGGGGGATCCGGCCCCGGTCCGGTAGCGGAAGACGTGGGCGGTCGCCCGGGCCGCCACCCAGAAGCTGAGGGCGGCCAGCGGGACCTCGGCGAAGGCCAGGAGGATGGCCTCGGTGCGTACGGCTCCGACGGACGGGACGATGTTGATCCAGGCGTCGCAGGCCATCAGGGTCCCGGTGATGGCGGCGGGGACCATCACGGCCCGGGAGTGCCGGTGCAGGGCGGTCCCGGTCCAGGCCATGGCCAGGAGTTCGAAGGCGTCGAGCCCGGTCCAGGCCAGCCGGAGGTTGTGGGCGACGGCGACGGTCGGCGCCAGCACCAGCACCACCACCAGCGAGGGCACCAGGGCCAGGGCGGCGAAGCCGAGGGCGACCGGGGCCCACCGGAGGTTGGGTGCCGGACCCGACGGGTCGGCCAGCTCCCGGACGATCACCACCACGCAGCAGACGAGGATGGCCGCCACCACCAGTTGGAACACCCACAGGGAGGTCGGCGCCCTCCGCCCACCGGTCCGGGTCAGCAGGCGGAACCAGGCGGAGATGAAGGTGGCGGTGGCGGCCAGCGTGGCGGCCGACACCGCCGACGGCGAGCCCCGTCGGGTGAGCCATCCGGTGGCCACCAGGCTCACGAACATCAGGATGATGAGGCCGGCGGCCATCACCGTGATGTCGTGGGCCAGGGCCCGCTGGATCTGGGACTCGTAGAGGTAGACGATCCAGGGGGCCAGCGCGACGGCGCCGGCCCAGTACAGCCACTTCAGGTGTGGTTCGACCCACGAGTCGAGTCGGCCCCGGGGGCGGACCCCGCCCTCCGGGTCCGTCGTCACCGGTGGTCCGTCCCGCCCTCCGGTCACCACGGGGCCATCCGAGCGCCCGGTCCCCTCAACGGCGGTAGGAGCGCCAGATGTCACACCGGAAGGCGACCTCCACCGTCACGTCGCCCTCCACGCCCAACAGGTCGGCGAGCAGGCGCCGGGCCTCGACGAACAGCTGGGTCCGCTCCTCCTCGGGCATGGTGATGATCCAGCTGAGGGTGGAGAGCAGGCCGATCAGGTCGTCGGCGTCGAGCGCCACGTCCCAGGTGATCGGATGGAGGACGGGTGGCTCGAAGGGGGTGCCCGCCGGGATCTCCAGCCGGGAGACGGGTCGCAGGGTGTCGGCCAGCACCTGGCTGGTCATCTCGCCGGACCCGTCCCCGGAGCCGCCCGACCGCTGGGCCAGGAGGGTCCGGGCCTGGCTGATGAACGGCCCGTCCGGATCCGGGCCCGACCACAGGGCGGCCACGAAGCCGCCGGGGACCAGCACCCGGTCCACCTCCTCGAGGGTCGGCCCCACGTCCATCCAGTGCCACGAGGACGAGGCGACCACGGCGTCGGCGCAGGCGTCGGGGAGCGGCATCGACTCCCCGCGGCCGTCGACGGCCCGGACACCGGGTACCTGCTGCACCAGCACCCCGCGCATCCGGGGGTCGGGCTCCACGGCCACCACGTCGTCGGCCCGGTCGACCAGGAGCCGGGTGAGGGCGCCGGTGCCCGCCCCCAGGTCGATGATCCGGTGCACCGGGGCCGGGAACAGCCAGTCGGCCGCACCGGCCGGCGGTCCGGGGCGGAACCGCTCGTACTCGGTGGCGACCTCGCCGAACACGCCCGAACGCCGGGCCTTCACCTCCGGCGGCAGCTCGGAGAGCGGCACCCCCAGGTCGTCCGGGTCGGTCACTCCCGCAGCGTATCCGGTCGGTCGGCGGGACCCCGGGGCCGCCCCCCCGCCTCACGGCCCGACCAGGGCCACGACGTCATCGATGGCCGACGGGTCCCGGAGGGTGTCCCGGCTGACCACCGAGTCCGGGTCGGCGCCCTGCAGGATCCGCTTGACCGGCACCTCCACCCGCTTGCCGGACAGCGTCCGGGGGATCGAGCGGACCCCCTCGATCCGGTCGGGGGCGTGGCGGGGGGAGAGGGAGCTGCGGAGGGCGCCGCGGATGGCCGACCGGAGGGCATCGTCGACGGCGGCGCCGTCCACCACCACCACCAGCAGCACCAGCTGGTCGCCGTCCTCGAGGTGGACCACCAGGCTGTCCTCGACCTGGGGGAGCTCCTCGAGCACCTCGTAGATCTCCGCCGACCCCAGCCGCACGCCTCCCCGGTTGAGGGTGGCGTCGCTCCGTCCGGTGATGGTGCACGACCCGTCGTGGTGGATGGTGATCCAGTCGCCGTGTGTCCACACCCCGGGGTGCTGGTCGAAGTAGGCGGCACGCAGCCGGGCACCGTCGGGATCGCCCCACAGGCCCACCGGCATGGAGGGCATCGGGGCGGTGACCACCAACTCGCCCTGCTCCTCCACCACCGGGTGCCCGGCGGCGTCCCACGCCTCCACCCGCGCCCCCAGCATGCGGCACGACAGCTCCCCGGCCCGCACCGGCGACACCGGGCTGCTCCCCACGAACGCCGTGCACACGTCGGTGCCGCCGCTGATCGAGCAGACCTGCACGCCGGCGCCGGCGGCGGTGCTGGCCCAGGTGGCCGCGGCCGGCGAGAGCGGCGCCCCGGTCGACCCGATGGCGCGCACATGCGACAGGTCGTGGGCGTCGGCGGGGCGGAGCCCCTGGCGGCGGCAGGCATCGAGGAACGGGGCCGACAGCCCCAGCACGGTGATACCCGTCTCGGCCGCCAGCGCCCACAGGGTGGAGAGGTCGGGGGCACCGGGGTCGCCGTCGAAGAGCACGATGCCGGCCCCGGTCATCAACCCCGACACCAGGTAGTTCCACATCATCCACCCGGTGGTGGAGAACCAGAAGAAGCGGTCGTCGGGTCCGAGGTCATGGTGGAGCAGGTGGGTCTTGGCGTGCTCCACCACGATGCCCCCGTGGCCGTGGACGATCGCCTTCGGCTGCCCGGTGGTCCCCGAGGAGTAGAGGACGTACAGGGGGTGGTCGAAGGGGAGCTCCTCGCACCCGGGGTCGGGGCCCGGACCCTCCAGCAGGTCGTCCCAGGTCAGCACGCCGGTGCCGGTGGTGGTGGCCTCCGGGTAGGGGACCATGACGGTGTGGCGCAGGCCGGGCAGCTGGTGGCGGATCTCGCCGAGTTGGTGGCGCCGGTCGATCCATCGGCTGCCGTACCGGTAGCCCTCCACGGCCAGGAGCACCACCGGCGCCACCTGTCCGAACCGGTCGAGCACGGCCCGCGACCCGAACTCGGGCGGCGCCGACGTCCAGACCGCTCCCAGGCTGGCCGCCGCCAGCAGGCCGATGACCGCCTCGGGGATGTTGGGGAGGTAGGCGGCCACCCGGTCCCCGCGGCCCACCCCGAGCCGGGCCAGCCCGGTGCGGCAGGCCACCACCTGGCGGCGGAGGTCCGCCATGCTCAGCTCCCGCGGGTCGCGCGTCTGGGAACGGGCCACGATGGCCGGCCCGGGCCGGTCGTGGCGGAGGGCCTCGGTGGCATAGTTCCACCTCGAGCCCGGGAACCACTCGGCCCCCGGCAGCGCGGCGGAGGCCAGGGCCGGGCCGGGCGCCCGACCGAGGTCGGCGAACTCCCGGAACGCCGACCAGAAGCCGTCGACGTCGTCCACCGACCACCGCCACAGGTCGTCGTAGGTGGCGCACACCCGCCCCCGGGCCCCCACCCAGGTGGCGAATCCACCGAGTCGGGAGGTCGCCCAGGCGTCGGGCGGCGGCGTCCACAGCAGTTCGCCCCTCGGCATCGCGCGATCCACGCCGGGGATGCTACGGGGCGGAGCCGGGGGAGGTGGCCGGACCGGCCGGCCCCGGGGATCCGGCCCCGGCCCCGCCCACCGACGCGGCTGGCTAGGGTGCGCGGAGAGGTCGCCACCGGGTGGCGGCCGGACCCCCCGGGGAGGGTGCATGCGAATCGCCAATGCCGGTGGCCGGCTGAAGCTGCTGGTCGACGGCGGCGCCGTCGATGTGGAGTCGGCCAGCGGCGGACGGTTCGCCGCCACCCCCCAGGCCGTCTACGGGCGCTTCTCGGAGTTCCGCCAGTGGGCGTCGACGGTGGGCCAGGCCGACGAGGCGTTCGACCCGGTGTCGGCCGGCCCGCCCGCCCCGGACCCCCGCCAGGTGTTCGGCATCGGGCTGAACTATCTCGACCACGCCGCCGAGTCCGGCGCTCCGGCGCCGGAGGTCCCGGTGGTCTTCACCAAGTACGTCAGCTCCTTCGCCGGACCGGTGGGCGAGGTGGTGCTCCCCGACGGGTCGGTCGACTGGGAGGTGGAGGTGGTGGCGGTCATCGGCCGGACGGCCCGGAACGTCCCGAGGGAGCGGGCCTGGGCGCACGTGGCCGGACTCACCGTCGGCCAGGACCTCTCCGAGCGGGTGCTCCAGCGCCGGGGACCCTCCCCCCAGTTCGGACTGGCCAAGTCCCACCCCGGCTTCTCGCCGATGGGCCCGGCCCTGGTGACCCTCGACGAGATCGAGGAGCCGGACGACCTCGAGCTGGGCTGCGAGGTCAACGGCCACCCGGTGCAGCGGGCGCGCACCGTCGACATGATCTTCCCGATCCCCGAGCTCGTCTCCTACCTGTCACGGATCGTCACCCTCTACGCCGGGGACGTCATCTACACCGGCACCCCGCCCGGGGTCGGCATGGGGCGCATGCCCCCGGTGTTCCTGCGGGAGGGTGACCACCTCCACAGCTGGATCACCGGGCTGGGCGAGCTGGACCAGCGGTTCGTCCGGCCCCCGACCCCGGGGTGACCGCCGGTGGCCAGGGCCCGGATCCGGCCGAACGGCGGTTCGGGACGCTCCGCAGGGGCCACGGCGGGAAAGAATTCCCTCGGTCCGATCGCCCCAGCTCAACGGGGAAATTCGCCAGTTGTTTCCTCAAGGGTGCATCAATTGTGCACTGGTGCCCGCTACTATGTACCGGTCCACAGCGTTGCTGTCCCGGTGCCCGACCTCACGGAGACACCCGGAGACGCCGCCCCGGTCGCTGCCGTGCGAACCGCCGGACCGACCCGACCCAGGAGCTGAGCGAACCAACCACCATCCACACCGTACGGACGTAAACACCCGCTAGCACACCCGGCTGAAAAGTCAGGCCGAACCACCCTTCCCGGTGCTCGGCTGGGGCGTTGAATGCACAGATGTGGGGTCCACCCAACCAGAAGAGAGTCTGACGCCCGACGCGCCACGCGGGGGCTCGGACCGACCAAGGAAAAGGTCTTCCCCCCATGGCTTCCCCTCAGTTCATTCTCCCTACCCGTCCCTCTGCCGTCCCCGAACCCGCCTCGTCCGTCCGCGCCCCGGGTCGCCGTCGCCTCCTCACCGGTCTCTGCATCGGCCTCTGCGCCTGTGCCGCCGGCGGGAGCTCGCTCCTCACCGGCTCGGCCGGCGCCTCCCTCACCCCCCCCGGGGCACTGCCCACCGGCGCCGGGATGGTCCTCAACTCGCCCATCGTGGACGCCGCCGCCACCCCCGACGGCCACGGCTACTGGGAGGACGGTGCCGACGGTGGCATCTTCTCGTTCGGCGACGCCCAGTTCTTCGGCTCCACCGGCTCGCTGTCCCTCAACCGGCCGATCGTGGGCATGCGGTCCACCTCGGACGGGAAGGGCTACTGGGAGGTGGCCTCCGACGGCGGCATCTTCGCCTTCGGCGACGCCGGCTTCCGGGGCTCCACCGGCTCGCTCCACCTGGCCAGCCCGGTGGTGGGCATGGTCCCCACCGCCGACAACGGCGGCTACTGGGAGGTGGCGGCCGACGGCGGTGTCTTCGCCTTCGGCGACGCCGCCTTCCACGGCTCGGCCGCCGGCCTGTCGCCGACCAGCCCCATCGTCGGCCTGGCCGCCACCCCGGGCGGCAAGGGCTACTGGGAGGTGGCCTCCGACGGCTCCGTCTTCGCCTTCGGTGACGCCCCCTTCGCCGGCAACGCCCCCGCCGGCAACGCCGTGGTGGCGGTCAGCTCCGATGGGTACGGCTACCGCCTGGTGGCGGCCAACGGCGGTGTCTTCGCCTTCCACGGCGCCCCCTTCTACGGCTCCGCCGGTGGCTCGCATCTGAACCAGCCGATGATCGGCACCTCCGCCACCCCGGGGGGCTACCTCACGGTGGCGGCCGACGGCGGCATCTTCGCCTTCGGGGCCGCCGGGTACTACGGCTCCCTCGGCGGCAGCACGGTGCGGCCGGCCCCCGCCCCCCCGGCCGCCCCCGCCGACCCGGACTACGGGCTCACCGCCACGCAGATCGCCCTGTGGGAGCACGTGAACATGTGCGAGGAGGGCGGCGACTGGCACGTCGACGGCTCCGAGTTCGCCGGCGGGCTCGGGTTCACCCGGAGCAACTGGGCCCGCTTCAACACCTTCGGGTTCGCGGCCAACGCCGCCGACGCCACGCCGTTGCAGCAGATCCGGGTGGCCGTGGCCTTCGCCGAGGCCTACTGGGGATCGCCCGACGCCGCTCCGGACCAGGGCGGCTGCGCCGGCTACTGACCGGCCGGCGGCCCGCCCGTCAGGGTGGAAGGCACGACGCGCCCCTTCGAATGGCGGAGTTCGTCGGGGCGGCGTCGTGCACCTACGTTCTTAGCGCAGCGGATGAGCTGATGTCGGTGGATCCTCCGGCAACCGGGGACGCCCGGGGGGGTCGGTGACCACCCGGGTCGTCCGCCCTGGTTAGGCGGGCGCCTCCACCTCGAGGTGGGTGACCGGCAGCTCGGCGAAGCTGGCCCGCAGGTCGTCCACCAGGTCGGCCTGGAGGCCGGCCACCGCCGGGTCGCCCCACCGGTTGTGCCACTGGTGGGGGTCCTCCTCCAGGTGGTAGAGCTCGCCCTCGGTCCCGTCGTACTGGATGGGGTTGGGCTCGAGGACGGCGGTGCCCCACTCCTTCTCCAGCCCGTTGGGCTTGCCCCCGGTGCTCGGGTCGTAGACGGTGCACAGCCAGCCGTCCCGGTAGAGGGTCCGGAGGTGCATGCCGTAGCCGGGGAACTGGCTGTCCCACTCGGTCAGCATCCGCTCCCGTCCGGTGCCGTCGGCGTGGGGGAGGGCGTCCCCCTGCATCCACTCGGCCGGCTCCACCCCGGCGATGGCACAGAAGGTGGGGGCCAGGTCGACCTGGCCGACCGGGTCGGTGACGACCGCCGGGGTCACCCCGGCCGACGTCGCCGGCCGCCAGATCATCGGGAGCCGCATCAGGGCGTCGGTGTGGAACGGTCCCTTGTAGAGGAGCCCGAAGTCCCCGAGCAGCTCCCCGTGGTCGGTGGTGTAGATGATGTCGGTCTCCTCCGACCAGCCCCGCGCCCCGATGTGGGCGAGCACCCGGCCGCAGGCCTCGTCGACCAGCTCGTTCATCACGTGGGTCTTGGCGGTGATCTCCCGCAGCATGTCGTCGGTGAGGCTGCCCGGGTAGAAGTCCATCGGGCCCCCCTCGGCGTTGGACCAGGTGCCCTCGTACCAGGCCAGCCAGTGGGCCGGCTTGCCCGCCAGCACCTTCCGGATGGCGTCGGGGGAGCCCGGGTGGCCCGGGGGGAGGTCGAGATCCCTCCACGGGACCCGGCCCAGCTCGGAGGCCGGCGGGTCCCACGGATGGTGCGGGTCGGGGAAGCTCATCCAGCAGAACCAGTTGTCGTCCCGGTCGACGGTGTCCAGCCAGTCGACCACCCGGTCGGCCACCCAGTCGGTGTGGTACCAGGGGCGGGGGATGGTGTTGTTCTTGGTCTCCGGCGCCCCGGTGTCGCCGCCGGGCTCGGCCCCCAGGATGTTGGCGTAGGACTCGAGCTCCTCGGGGTGGTACTCCTGGACCCACCGCCCGTAGTGGGAGATGGGGTGCCCGTTGAACGCCGCGGCGTGCATCGCCTGGATCGAGCGGTCGAAGCCCCGCCAGGGACCGATGTCCCCCCGGGCCGGGCGGGCGTTCTCCTCCCACCGGCCCCGGAGGTCGAAGGCCGGCTCGAAGTGCGCCTTGCCGAGCAGCGCTGTCTTGTAGCCGGCGGTCTCCGACAGGTAGGCGGCCACGCTGGGGGCATCGACCGGGAGCGGCACCCCGTTGGCCACCACCCCGTGGCTGCGGGCGTACCGGCCGGTCAGCATGGTGGACCGGGCCGGCATGCACACGGTGTTCTGGTTGTAGGCCCGCCGGTAGTTGATCCCCTCCGCGGCCAGCCGGTCGGCTACCGGGGTGCGGGCGATCGCCCCGCCGTTGCAGCCCAGCGAGTCGTAGCGTTGCTGATCGGTGGTGATGAACAGGATGTTCCGGCTCACGTCGCGTTCCCCCTGTTCACCCGGACCGTACGGCTACTGTTGTCATCTGTACTGAAAGCAGATCGTAGCAATGGATACGAGGTGATGTCCGATGGAGGTCCTGCGCACCCCCGATGAACGGTTCCGTGACCTGCCCGGATATCCCTTCGCCCCCCACTATGCCGAGGTGGCCGACGGCGACGGCGGGGCGCTGCGGGTCCACTATCTCGACGAGGGGCCGGCCGACGGCCCGCTGGTGCTCCTCCTCCACGGCGAGCCGTCGTGGAGCTACCTCTACCGCACCATGATCCCGGTGCTGGTGGACGCCGGGCTCCGGGCCGTCGCCCCCGACCTGGTGGGGTTCGGACGTTCGGACAAGCCCACCCCGCGGTCCGAGTACACCTACGCCCGCCACGTGGCGTGGATGGGCGAGCTGCTCGTCGATCGCCTCGACCTCTCCGGGATCACCCTGGTCTGCCAGGACTGGGGCGGCCTGATCGGCCTCCGTCTGGTGGCCGAGCACCCCGAGCGCTTCGACCGGGTGGTGGCGGCCAATACCACCCTCCCCACCGGGGATGCCGATCCCGGCGAGGCGTTCCGCGCCTGGCGCAGCTTCTCCCAGGAGGTCGAGGAGTTCCCGGCCGGGGCCATCGTCAACTTCGGCTGCACCTCCGACCTCGCCCCCGAGGTGGTGGCCGCCTACGACGCCCCCTTCCCCGACCAGGGCTTCGTCGAAGGGGCCCGGCAGTTCCCCATGCTGGTCCCCTCCACCCCCGATGACCCCGCCACCCCGGCCAACCGGGCGGCCTGGGAGGTCCTCGAGCGGTTCGACAAGCCGTTCCTCACCGCCTTCTCCGACGGCGACCCGATCACGGCCGGTGCCGAGGTGGCCCTCCAGCGACGCATCCCGGGTGCGGCCGGCCGCCAGCATGTGACCATCGAGGGCGGGGGGCACTTCCTCCAGGAGGACCGCGGCCCGGAGCTGGCCGCCGCCGTGGTGGCCTTCGTCGCCGCCACCTGAGCGGCTCCCCCTCCGGACCCGGTGGAGGTCGTCCCGGCCCCCTCGGGCCCGGCGGTCACGTCGGACCCTCCGGGAGCCCGCCGGTGGGACCGGGCAGGTCGATCACCGTCCCCCGGTCGACGCTCACCCAGTCCCGGCCCTCCAGGTAGGGCCGGAAGCTGGCCACGATCCGGCGCTGGTCCTCGGCGGTCTTCGGTCGCTGCAGCTCGAACAGGTCGGGGAACTCGAGCCACCCGGTCACCGTCGCCCACAGACGGAGGGCGGCGTCGCCGGTGGGGGGATCGATGAGCACCGGGCCGAAGAGGCACTGGCCGTCCGGGAAGAAGAGGGTGGGGACCCCGTAGCCGCCGGCGTCCACCACCCGCCGGTGCTCGGCCAGCACCTCGTCCCCGGTGGTCGGGTCGTCGACGGCCCGGTCCACCAGCGCCGGGTCGAGGTCGAGCTCGGCCAGCAGCCGGCGGGCCACCTCCGGCACGTGGGGCTTCTGGCCGTCCTCGTGGAGGGCCCGCCCGGCCCGGGCGTACCAGGCGTCGAGCAGGGCCATGTCCGTCCGCCGGAGGAGGGCACCGATGCGCATCATCGACCAGCCGTGGGACCAGGGCCGCTCCCAGGGGTGCTTCTTGCCCTCCGCCCGGTTCACCTCCTCGAGGCTGAAGAACCGCCAGTTGACCTCGAGCCCGGTGAGGGAGCGGACCTCGCGGATCCAGAGGGAGGTCTGGTAGGCGTAGGGACACAGGAGGTCGAAGTGGAAGTCGACGCCGGTCGGTGGCTCGGTCATGGTGCCCTCGAGACTGCCACCCCCGAGACCGCCATGCGGCCACCGCCCCCGGTCACCCGCCGACGAGCACCTCGTCGACCAGCGGTCCGATCCGGTCGAGGAGGGGCACCGAGCGCACCACCATGGCCCCGTCGGGCAGCTCCTGGGTGGGGAGGGGGGCCGCCCAGGTCACCGTGAGCCGGTCCCAGCGCCGGTCGTCGCCGACCACCGTGCCCTCCACGTCGAAGGGGGCGCCGTCGTCCCACGGGTCCCGGACCGGGGCTCCGGCCGGGTAGGCGATGAACCACACCGCCCCCTTGCCGTCGGGGGTGCCGGTGACCCGGTCGACCGGGAGGCAGGCCAGGATGACCGAGCGGGCCATGCCGGCGTCCTTGTGGACCTGCCGGGCCTGGAAGTCCGGGCGGCCCACCATGTCGATGAACGACCGGCGGGTGGGGTAGCGCACCACGGCCATCCGGTCCCAGTCGGGGTCGGCGCCGCCCCCCTCGGGGATCACGTCACCGAAGTAGGCGATCTCGGCTCCCAGCGAGTCCAACACCTCGACCGGGGCGTAGCGGTCGTCGGCCTCCCGGCCGCTGATGACCGGGCCACCGGCGTCGCCGTAGTCGGCCCACTCCCGGTACTTCATGAAGTTGACCATCCAGATCGGGCCGTCCTCCTCCGGGGGGAGGGTGGCCAGTCGGGTGGTGTACGCAGCGTCCACGGTCCCGTACTCCATGCGGTGATCGTAACAGTTGTCAGTAATAGTGATACTTGTTTGGCGCTCCTCCCCGGCACCGGGCCGTGGCCCCTCCCGCCCGTCCCGAACGGGTGGAGACACCCCGATGGTTGAATGGGGGGATGGCCAGCCGGGCACCCACCACCGACCTCCACCCGGTGGTGGCCGAGTGGTTCGCCCGGCGGTTCCCGGACGGCCCGTCGGCCCCCCAGGAGCGGGGCTGGCCCTCCATCCGGCGGGGGGACGACACCCTGATCGCCGCCCCCACCGGCTCCGGCAAGACCCTGACCGGGTTCCTGATGGCCATCGACCGCCTCTACCGGGAGGGCGCCGTCCCGGAGGCGGCACCCAGGACCCGGGTGGTCTATGTCTCGCCCCTCAAGGCCCTGGCCGTCGACATCCACGACAATCTCGAGCGTCCCCTGGCGGAGATGCGCCGGATCGCCGAGGAGCTGGGCCGGCCCCCCCGCCCATCACCGTGGCGGTGCGCACCGGCGACACCCCGTCGTCGGCCCGGACCGCCATGCTCAGCCGTCCGCCCACCATCCTGGTGACCACCCCGGAGTCCCTCTACCTGCTGGTCACCGCCGCCCGCGGCCGCACCCTGCTGGCCACCACGGAGACGGTGATCGTGGACGAGATCCACGCCCTGGCCCGCGACAAGCGGGGTTCGCACCTGGCCCTCACCCTCGAGCGGCTCGACCACCTGGTGGAGGGTCCCCGACCCCAGCGGATCGGCCTCTCGGCCACCCAGCGTCCCATCGAGGAGACCGCCCGGCTGCTCACCGGGGTCGGACCCGGGCGGTCCACCACCATCGTCGAGTGCGGGCAGCGCCGCGACCTCGACCTCTCCCTCGAGCTGCCCGGCGCCGAGCTGGCCGCCGTGGCCTCGTCGGAGCAGCTGGGCGAGGTCCTCGACCGCATCGCCGCCCACGTGGCCGACCACCGGACCACCCTGGTCTTCGTGAACACCCGGAGGATGTCCGAGCGCCTGGCCCACCTGCTGGCCGACCGACTGGGTGGTGAGCAGGTGGCGGCCCACCACGGCAGCCTCTCCAAGGAACGACGGCAGCGGGTGGAGGAACGACTGCGGGCCGGTGACCTCCGGGCGCTGGTGGCCACCGCCTCCCTCGAGCTGGGGATCGACATCGGGCCGGTGGAGCTGGTCTGCCAGGTCGGCTCCCCCCGGAGCATCGCCACCTTCCTGCAGCGGGTGGGTCGCTCCAACCACTCCCGGTCCGGCGTGCCGCACGGCATCCTCTACCCGTTGAGCCGCGACGAGCTGGTCGAGTGCGCCGCCCTGCTGGCGGCGGTGCGATCGGGCGACCTCGACCGGACCATCGCCCCGGTGGCCCCCCTCGACATCCTGGCCCAGCAGGTGGTGGCGGAGGTGGCCGCTGCCGAGGAGTGGGACGAGCGGGGACTGCTGGCACTGGTCCGGGGGGCGTCGCCCTACGCCGGGCTCACCGACCAGGACTTCGAGGACGTGCTCGAACTGGTCACCGAGGGTGTCACCACCGGACGGGGACGCCGGATGGCCTACGTGCACCGGGACCGGGTCCACGGGGTGGTACGGCCCCGCCGGGGGGCCCGCCTGGCCGCCCTGACCAGCGGGGGCGCCATTGCCGAGGTGGGGGACTACCGGGTGGTGCTCGACCCCGACGAGGTGACGGTGGGGACGGTCAACGAGGACTTCGCCATCGAGTCGATGGCCGGCGACGTCTTCCTCCTCGGCACCCACTCGTGGCGGGTCCGTCGCGTCGAGCAGGGCGTGGTCCGCGTGGTCGACGCCGAGGGGGCGAACCCCACCATCCCCTTCTGGTTGGGCGAGGCCCCCAGTCGGACCGACGAGCTCTCGGTCCACGTCTCCGAGCTCCGGAGGGAGGTGGACCGCCGGTTGGCGGCGTCGGCGGACGGCACCGCCGGGGACCCCACCGGCGAGGTGCGCCGGGCCATCGCCGAGCGGTGCGGCGTCGACGACGCCTCCGCCCGGCAGGTGGTCGACTACCTGGCCGCCGGCCGCGGGGCGCTCGGCGTCCTCCCCTCCCACACCGATCTGGTCTTCGAGCGGTTCTTCGACGAGGCCGGCGGGACCCAGCTGGTGGTGCACGCCCCCTTCGGCGGCCGGATCAACCGGGCGTTCGGGCTGGCGCTGCGGAAGCGGTTCTGCGCCACCTTCGACTTCGAGCTGCAGGCCGCCGCCAACGACGACGCCGTGGTGCTGTCGCTCGGGCCCCAGCACAGCTTCCCGGTGGGTGACGCCGCCAAGCTGCTCCGCTCGGGCACCGCCGCCACCGTCCTCGCCCAGGCGGTCCTGGTCTCCCCGATGTTCGCCTCCCGGTGGCGGTGGAACCTCAACCGCTCGCTGGGGGTGCTCCGGTTCCGGGGTGGCCGTCGTACCCCGTTGCCCATCCAGCGGATGGAGGCCGACGACCTGATGGGGGCGGTGTTCCCGGCCCTGGCCGCCTGCCAGGAGAACGCCCCGGCCGGGCCGATCGTCATCCCCGACCACGTTCTGGTCCGCCAGACCCTGGACGACTGCCTCCACGAGGCGATGGATGTGGACGGTCTCTGCGACCGCCTCCGGGGCATGGAGGACGGCACCATCCGGGTCCACGCCGTGGAGACCACCGAGCCGTCGGTGCTGGCCCACGAGATCCTGAACGGCAAGCCCTTCACCTTCCTGGACGACGCCCCGCTCGAGGAGCGCCGCACCCGGGCCGTGCAGATGCGGCGCGGCGTCCCGTTGGAGGCCGATGACCTCGGGCGGCTCGACGCCGACGCCATCGACCGGGTCCGCCGCGAGGCGTCCCCCGAGGTCCGCACGGCCGAGGACCTGCACGACCTGCTCCTCTCGGTGGTCCTCCACCCCGCCGACGAGCGGTGGGGCGACCGGTTCGCCGAGCTGCGGTCCACCGGCCGGGCCGTGGCCGTCCGCCTGGCTGACGGGGAGGGGGAGTGGTGGTCGGCCACCGAGCGGGCCGGATGGGTCTCCCTCCTCTGGGCGGGCGCCACCCTGGCCCCTGCCGATCTCGACCCCGTCGTCTCGCCGGTGCCGGACCTCGACCCCGATCAGCTGGTGGCCGAGGTCCTCCGCGGGCACCTGGACATCTCCGGGCCGGTGACCGCCGGACAGCTGGGCGTCCACACCGCCCTGGCCGACTCGCGGGTGGCGGTGGGGTTGGCCCGCCTCGAGGCCGAGGGCTTCGCCATGCAGGGTCGGTTCGACCCCGCCCTCGACGTCCCGGACCACCCGTCCGTCCAGTGGTGCGCCCGCCGTCTGCTGGCCCGGATCCACGCCTACACCCGGAACCGCCTCCGTGGCGAGATCGAGCCGGTCAGCGCCCGGGACCTGATGCGGTTCCTCCTCCGGTGGCAGCACGTGGCCCCGGGGACCCAGCTCCAGGGCCGGGCCGGGGTCCTGGCCGTCGTGGACCAGCTCCAGGGGTTCGAAGTGGCGGCCGGGGCGTGGGAGCAGGGCGTGCTGTCCTCCCGGATCGAGCAGTACCAGGGCGCCTGGCTCGAGGACGCCTGCCTGTCGGGGGCGCTGGTCTGGGGGCGCCTGGGGCTCCGCCCGCCCTCGGACGGGCCGAGTGGCCGTCGCGGCTCGGCCACCCCCTCGCGGTCCACCCCGATCTCCTTCGCGGTGCGGGACGACCTGCCCTGGCTGTTGCTGGCCGCCCGGGGCGCCGCCCTGCCGCCCGAGCCCGAGCACGGTGCCGGGCGCGACCTCCTCGACGCCCTCCGACGGTACGGGGCGCTCTTCCACTCCGAGCTCGGGGACCGCACCGGCCGGCTGCCGGTGGAGGTGGAGGAAGGGCTCTGGGACCTGGTGTCCCGGGGACTGGTCACCGCCGACGGCTTCGGGGCGGTGCGCTCCCTGCTGTCCGCACGCGAGGTCTGGCAGCGACGGCACCGCAGCGGGACCCGGCGGTCGGGGGGCCGGCGGCGGGCGGGGGCCGGCCGGGTCGGCACCGAGGGGCGGTGGGCGCTCCTGCCCGAAGCGGACCCCGACGATGAGCCCGACTCCCTGGCCGAGGCGGTGGCCGAGCAGCTGCTGGCCCGGTGGGGCGTGGTGTTCTGGGACCTCCTGGCCCGTGAGACGCTGGCCGTCCCCTGGCGCGATGTGGTCCGGGCCCTGCGCCGGCTCGAGGCGCGCGGGACGGTCCGGGGCGGACGCTTCGTGACCGGGTTCTCCGGCGAGCAGTACGCCCTCCCCGCCGCCGTGGAGGGCCTGCGGGCGGTCCGGAAGGCACCCCGCACCGGGGAGGTGGTGGTGGTCAACGCCACCGACCCCCTGAACCTGGTGGGCACCGTGCTCCCGGGCCCCCGGGTCCCGGCGGTCCGGACCAACCACGTCACCTATGTGGATGGGGCGCTCCGGACGGTGCCGGCGGCGACCGAGCGGGCCCCGGCCTGACCGGCACCCCATTGCCTACCGTCGGAGGATGACCGAGGGACCGGAGCGGTGGACCGACCGGCTGCACCTGCGTCGCTGGCGCCGGTCCGATGTCGCCCCGTTCGCCGCCCTCTGCGCCGATCCGGTGGTGATGGAGCACTTCCCGTCGACGCTGACCACCGACCAGTCGGCGGCGTTCATCGAGCGGTGTGAGCGGGCCTTCGAGGCACGTGGCTTCGGATGGTGGGCGGTGGAGACCCGGGCCGGGGGGGAGTTCGTGGGGTTCGTGGGCCTCTCGGCGGTGGGCCCGGAGTTCCCGTTCGGCCCGGCGGTGGAGACCGGTTGGCGCCTGGCCCGGTCGGCCTGGGGGCACGGCTACGCCACCGAGGCGGCCGCCGCCGCCCTCGCCTTCGCGTTCGGGGAGCTCGAACTCGACCAGGTGGTGGCCTTCACCGTGCCGGCCAATCTCCGGTCGCGGGCGGTGATGGAGCGCCTGGGCATGGTGCGCCACCCCGAGGACGACTTCGACCATCCGGGACTGGCCGTCGGCCACCCGCTCCGTCGCCACGTCCTCTACCGCCGGAGGCGGACTGACGGGCCTCTCACCGGTCCGGTCACCGGGAGGGGGTCAGGCCGATGAGCGATCCGTCCGCTTACGACACCTGCGGGCCGGACTCGGTGCCACGGACGAGGCTCGGGCGGATTCCGCCCGCCGGTTGGCCGAAGTCCATGTCCGGGGGGTCACGCCTGGCAGGCGCCGGTGAGGGTGACGGTGCCGCCGGTGTCGATGGCCACGAAAGTGCCGACGCCCGATACCACCACGGAGCCGCCACTCGGGGCGGACTGCGGACCCGAACCCGCCGCAGAGGACGTGACGGAGAGCGTGCCCGTCCCGGCACCGAACGTCAACGTCGAGCTGATCCCGGATGCCACCCCACAGGTGGCGGTGACGCGTGTGGTCACGACGGTGTCGTGGATGTGAGCGGCTACCGACGCGGCCAGGGCGGTCGGGCACTGCCAGGTGCCGGCCGCCTCATCCTGGATCCCCAGGAAGTGGACGACGAGACAGGTGGCGACGGCGTCGGTGGCCGACCACGAACTTCCGGCGGATGCGGCCAGGACCTCGCTCAGCAGGGCCGGAACGGCGTACGCCTCGGTCTCGGCGTTGGCGATCTCGTGGGCCACCAGGGCGAGGGTCACCGGCCCGTCGAGCACGGTGACCTCCACCCCCGCCGACCACGAGGTGCACCCGGTACCCTGCCCGGGGGCGGGGGAGAGGTGACACCGGGCGGCAGTGTCGCCGACCGTCCAGCTCCAATCGGCCTCCGGCCGGATGCCGGACGCCTCGACCTGAGCCACCAGGGAGGCGTCGATCGCCGCCTGGGTGGCGGAGGCCGAGGCCGGCGAGGCGGCGGCCGTGGCTGCCGCGGTGGTCGGCGTCGCCGCCGTGCTCGGAGTCGTCGTGGATGGGGTGGTCGGAGTCGTCGTGGATGGGGTCGTCGTGGGACCGGCGGACCGGGTGGCGCTTCCGGGGGCGGCACGGTGCTGAGCGGTCCGGGATCCGGCGTGAGGAAGGGTCACCGGGGCGGTCGATGCACGGGCTGGTGGGGTCGCCCCGATGACCGCCGAGGCGCCGGCGCCGACGACTCCGGTGGCGATCAGGGTCACGGCCACCCACCAGCGGAGGGGGCGGTGTCTCCTACGGGCCTCGGCGACGATGCGGTGCGGAGCCTCGAGATCAACCATGTGTTGAATGGTAGGACATCAACACATGGTTGTCAACACATGGTTGATATCGGTTGCTTAACCAGGTAGGATGCCGAGGTGGATGTGAATGTGGAGTCGTGGGCCGACCGCTGTGTGGAGGCTGGGTGCCGCAACGCCATCGCCGACGTGCCCGAGGGTCGCGACGCCGCCTTGGCCGAACTGCGATTCGCCGACGCCTTGCGTCGCGCCGCCGAACGTCGGAGCCATTCCGCAGCCGAGTCGGCCCGGGCGGCCGGTGCCAGCTGGCGGGAGATCGGAGAGACGGTCGGCGGGATCACCCCGCAGGGTGCCGAGCACCGATTCAGCCCGGCGGCCAAGGAGCGCCGTTCCAAGGCGTCCAAGGCGGAGTGGGCATCGAAGGAGCGACGCCAGGCGCCCCGGCCGGAGATCCCGGAGCGGCGCTCCTACGAGACCGAACGGTCCTGACGCCACCGGGCCGGCGAGCCGGGCCGCCGCCACCCGCCGTCCGGGCCGCCCCTACCGGGTGGGCGTCACGGCGGTGAGGGAGGTGAACACGACGATGTTGGAGAGGTAGCTGCCGGTCTGGTGGTCGAAGACCCCACCGCAGGTGACGAGCTGGAGGGCACTGGAGCCGTGCGATCCATAGACCCGCTGGGCCGGGAATCCCTGCTTCGGGTATTGCAACACCGTATTGACGGTGAATTGGGCGGTGTCGCCGTCGGCCAGGTCGACGTCCACCTGGTCGCCGGCGGCCAGGGTGCGGAGCTCGAAGAACACTCCTTCGCCGAGGTAGCTGTCGACGTGGCCGAGGAGGACCGCCGACCCCAGCTGGCCGGGAGTGGGTCCCAGGTCGAACCACCCGGGCTGCGTGGTGTTCGACGGCACCTCGACCGTCCCGTCGGCCTGGAGCCCGAGCAGCCCGATGGGGACCACCATGCCGAGCGCGGGAATCCGGAGGGTCACCGGGACCGAGCGGCGGGTGGCCAGAGCTTGGGGGACGGGGGGCACCGGCGCCACCGCCCGCAGCGCCGACGCCGATGGGGTGGGCGGCGCCAGCGGGTGGTCGCTTCCTCGCAGGCCCACGGCCACCAGCAGCAGGCCGGCCACCAGGAGTGCACCGGTGACGACGGCCCACCGGGGCCGCCCCCACCCGGTCCGGGCGGGAACCCCCTCGGTCACCGGGTCGTCAGCGGAGGCCGGAGATCAGCGGCCCGCCGCCGGCGCCACCCGGCCGTGGTTGCCGTGACCGCTGCGGAGAGGAGGACGAGGGCGCCGAGGCCGATGAGAGTGTCGTTCCGCGAGTGGCTGGCCCCGCCCTCGCCGGTACGGGGGGCACCCAGGGGAACGACCGCCGAGGTCGAGGTGGTTCCCGCCGCCGATCCGGTTCCGGTGGACCCCTCGCCGGAGGTCACGCTCCCGGTGGTCGAGACGGTGCCGGTTCCCGAGGTTGCCGTACCCCCCGGGGTGGCGCTGGCCGGCGGGGTGGTGGTGGGAGTCGCCCCGGGGGTGGTGGTCGGCGTGGTGGCGGTGGTCGGCGGGGTGGTGGTCGGCGGGGTGGTGGTCGGCGTGGTGGCCGCACAGCCCGTCGGAGCCGTGATGGTGTTGGCGTCGAGGGTGACGGCGCCGGTGCTCGCCAGCACCCGGCCCTGCACGGTGGCCCCCGAGTCCAGGGTGTCGGAGGTCAGCGCCATGATGGTCCCCACGAACGTGCTGCCCGACTCGAGGGTGGCGGAACTGCCCACCTGCCAGAACACGTTGCAGGCGCTGGCCCCGTTGATCAGCTGCACGACGCTGTTGGGCGCGGTGACCAGGTCGGACGATGCCTGGAAGATGAAGACGGCGTTGGCATCCCCCTGGCCGTCGAGGACCAGCGGGCTGGCGGCGGTGATGTTGGCGGTGGCGGCGTGACCGAAGGCGTACACGCCGGCCGTTAGCGTCTGGCCACCCAGCTGGTTGTCACCGGCCAGGAAGGTCGACGTGGGTGGCTCGGCGGCGGCGGCGAGGTAGGCGGTGGTCAGATCGGCCTGGGCCCGGACCAGCAGAGCGGGGTCCCTGACGTTCCCGGCGGGACCGGTGCCGTTGGTCGAGTAGATGGTGCCGGTCACCTCGGCCTGGGTGAGACCCGCATAGTTGGTGCCGGCGGCCGGGCTGAGCCCGACGTCGCCGGTGATGGACGAGGTGGGCACGTCGGTGACGGCGGTGGCGCCCAGGACGGCGAACGGGGTCACGGTGCCCAGTTGGATGGTCTGGGCTGCCCCCGCCGTTCCGGTGAACGTCGATCCGATGAGGAGGGCCGAGAGGAGGGGAACGCTCACCAGTACCGCCCCGGTTCGCCACCGCCGTGGGGCCGGCTGTGGAAGCGTGGATCCGTGCCGATGGGCGCCAGGGCGCGCGGCCGGGGGAGTGATGGAGGACAGGCGGGCGGAGCCCATAGCGGATCCCTTCGAGGACACCCGAAATGGATCACCGTCGGTGACGGACGTTCGGGTATGTGGTCACTGTACATCAGAAAATCAAAGCTAGCAATTTATTTCTTGAGTTCTGCATGTAGTTTCTTTCCCATGCCCCAGTGGACCTTCCTCAGCAATCACGGACGTACCCTCCTCCACATCAGTCACGACCCCGAGACCCGGTTGCGGGATATCGCCGCCGACCTGGGGGTCACCGAACGCAGCGCCTACACCATCGTGAGCGACTTGGCCGAGGGCGGCTACATCACCAAGCACCGCGATGGACGGCGCAATCGCTACGAGATCACCCACGACCTACGCCTGCCGGAGGCGCCGGAGCGGGACGTGGCGATCGGGGAGGTACTGCGCACGCTGCGGGGCCGGGCGGTCCGGCCCGCCCGCCGATCCCGGTAACGGACTCGGGCACCTACCGCCGCCGGTGTCACCGGCGCGGCAGTGGCACGAACGGGACGACTTCCCGGTCTCGTTGGCCTCCCAACAGCTGGGTGACCGCCCCGGCGTCGAGCGGGCGGCCGAAGAGGTACCCCTGCCCGGTGTCGACCTGTTCCGCCGTCAGCTGGTTCTGTTGGGCGGTGGTCTCGATCCCTTCGGCAGTCACCTCCAGTCCGAGGAGCTTTCCCAGTTGGACCAGGGTGTGGACGATGGCGACGGATTCCCGGGAGTCGGACATGTCGGCCACGAACGCCTGGTCGATCTTCAGGACGTCGATGGGGAACTTCCGTAGATAGGCCAGCGATGAGTACCCGGTTCCGAAGTCGTCGATGGCGATGCGCACCCCCTTGGCCTTCAGAAGGTGGAGTTGACCGATGGTGGCCTCGGTGTCGCGCATCAGGGTCGTCTCGGTGAGTTCCAGGATGAGCATGTCGGGGTCGAAGCCGGTCACGGTCAGCGCATGATGGACATCCCTCAGGATCCGGTCTTGGTCGAGTTGGAGGGCGGCGACGTTGACGGAGATGACCATCGGGTACCCGCTGTGGCGCCAGGCCGCCCCCTGGCGGCACGCCTCCTCGAGCACCCACTGGCCCACCGGAATGATCAGACCGGAGGACTCCAACGACGGGATGAAGTCGGCCGGCTCCATCACCCCCCGGAGGGGATGGTGCCACCGGAGCAGTGCCTCCGCACCGGTGAATTCGCCGGTCCGGAGGTTGACGGTCGGCTGGTACAACAGAAAGAACTGGTGCTCGTCGAGGGCGACCTGCAGGTCCCGGTCGAGGTCACGATGGGCGTCAGCCGCGTCGTGCATGGAGGGTAGGAACATGACCGCCTGGTTTCTGCCCAGGGCCTTCGCCTGGTAGAGGGCGATGTCCGCATCCCGCAACAGGTCTTCGGCGTCGCCGCGGTAGCCGGTGGCGATGCCGATGCTCACGTTCACCACCAGTGGCGATGCGCTCCCCGGAAGCTGGAAGGGCGTGCCCATGATGTCGAGGATCCGGCCGGCCACTACCTCCGGTCCGGCTGCCAACGAGGCCCCCTCGGCCAACACGAAGAACTCGTCCCCGCCCAGCCGCCCTACCGTGTCGCCCTCCCGGAGCGCCTTGGAGAGTCGGGCGGCCACCCGCTCGAGGAGCTGGTCCCCGACCACGTGACCGAGGTTGTCGTTGATCCGCTTGAAGTGGTCGATGTCGAGATAGAGCCCTGCCACCGCCACGTTGGTGGTTTGGGCCCGGACCATCATCTGGTCGATCCGGTCGAGGATGAGCGCCCGATTGGGAAGTCCGGTCAGTGAGTCGTGGAACGCCTGGTAGTGCAGCTGATCCGTCCTCGTTCCCACCAGGCGAACCGCCCGCCCGCGGCTCCGGCTCAGGGCCTCGATCAGGAGCCCGATCACCAGACTGATGCCCACGCCGGCAATCAGCAGCGTCAGGCCCCCTCCGCTGGACAGGATCCCGCTCGCCGTGGGTGGACCCAGGACGGTGAGCGTCCAGCCGTTGTGGAGATTGATCGTGTTCGACTGGGCTCCTGTCGGCACCCGACCGCTCGAGAACTCGGCGTGGGAGTCCGAATTCGCGAAGGCGAACGTCACCGCGGTGTCCGGGTGACCTTTCAGGGCGGACGCCAGGAGCAGGCCCGGCGTGACCTCCGTGCCCGTCCAATCGAGGAAGGCGGCCCGCCGGCCGCTCACCGTCGTCGGTTCGACACCCCCACGGTAGACCGGCGTCCCCAGGGTGAGTCCCTCCATCCGTCCCGACCCGTAGGGGAGGTACGCACTGGCGCCGGAATCCCGGCTCGAGAGAAGGGCGGGGCCTATTCCGGTGGCGCAGAGATCGGTCCCGGGCGGCACCGTCACCACCCCGGGTCGGGAGATGGAGGCGGACTGGAAGCAGTAGTAGGGACGGGTCCCCGATGGGATCAACTGGAAGACGCCCGAGGGCCCGAAGGGAGTGGGCGGATCGGCACTGATCCGCGACACGTAGGCGGAAAGCTGGACGGAGGGGACGTAGGCCACCACCGCCAGGCCCAGGAGCTCGGGGTAGCGAGCGAACGCTCCCACCGACATCGTCCACTGCACGAAGGCGGCTTGACTGCCGGTCGGGTTGCTCAGGACGAAGGACCCGGCCCCCGCCACCAGGTCCTGCTCGTGAACGATCGCCAGACTCAGGTTCTCGGCGATGTCGGTCGACGAGGCGACGAACGACTCCCGACTCGCCTGGTTCTTGCCCTGCCTGACCAGCACGGTGCCGATGAGGGCTCCGGCGGATCCCAGGACGAACACGAAGACGGCCAGGACCACCCAGGCCCGCCGTTTCGGATCCGGATCCAGCTCCTGACGCCCGGGGTGCCGACCCCTGGTGGGCTCGATCAGGCCGGGTTCCACGCCCGGTGAACGGCGGTGTCGGATGGCCGGGGATCTCCATTCCGCACGTGGAATTGGGAACCGTTCTCGCCAGGTGCCGGACATCGCCGCTCCTCAGGGAGGCCCGTGACTGCTGAGGTGATCCGGCGTCAGCCACCAGGGGTCGATGCCATCCTATATCGGATTAAAATTACCGGCAAGAAGTTTCTAGTTACTAGCCGGGGACCTGGTCTCGTTACCGCCCGACCCTCCGCTTCTGGGGGTGGAGCGTCTCCCCACGGGCCAGCATGGCCACCAGTTCGGCGATCCTGCGCGTCCGGGTCTCGGGTCGCTTCGCCGTCTCGACCCGGTAGAGCACCGCATACCGGTTGGCCTTGGTCAGGATGGCGAACATGGCCTGGGCGTCCGGGTCGGCGTCGAGTGCCGCCGCCAGGTCGGGCGGCACCTCCATGGTGGCCTGGCCGGCATAGGCCAGCTCCCACCGGCCGTCATCCTTGGCCGCCTGCACCGCCGCCTGGCCGGCGGCGTGCATCCGTCCCTCGGAGGTGAGGCGTCCCACCCGGGCGACGTTCGACTTCGACCACGGACTGCGGTGGCGACGGGGGGTGAACCGCTGCCGGTAGGTGGCGTCATCCCGGCGGCCCAGGGTCCCGTCGATCCACCCGAAGCAGATCGCCTCGTCCAGGGCCTGGTCGTAGGAGAGGGAGGTCGGGGTGACGGTGGACTTCTTGGCCAGCACCAGCCAGATGCCGGTGGGGTCGGCGTGGTGGCGGTCGAGCCACCGCCGCCACGCCTCGGCGTCGGGGACGAGCAGCTCCGGGAGGTCGTCGGCCACGTCCCTGAGCCTGCCACGCTGCCCGTTCCGATGGTGGGACGCCCACGAACGTACGTTCGTGGATCGGGTAGGGTGGAGGAGTGCTCTCCTACCAGCGCTCGCTCCTCGACAGTGGTGCGGTGGCCGACCTCCGGCCGCTGGCCGGTGCGGTCGAGCACTCCGAACTGACCGAGGGCGCCTGGGTCGACGTCCGGCGCGACTGGGTCACCGGGGCCGACTGCCTCTTCGAGCAACTGCTCACCACCGTGCCCTGGCGGGCGGAGCGGCGGCCCATGTACGACCGGGTGGTCGACGTGCCCCGCCTGGTCAGCTTCTACGCCGGCACCGATCCGTGGCCCGACCCCCTGCTGGCCCGGTGCCGCCTCGCTCTCAACGCCCACTACCGACCGATCCCCGAGGACGAGCTCACCACGGTGGGGCTCTGCCTGTACCGGGACGGCAGCGACAGCGTCGCCTGGCACGGCGACACCATCGGGCGGGCCTCGACCGAGGACGCCCTGGTGGCCATCGTGTCGCTGGGGGCCCGGCGGGGCCTCCAGCTCCGCCCGAGGGGCGGTGGGCCCAGTCGCCGGTTCGAGGTGGGAGCCGGCGACCTGCTGGTCATGGGGGGCAGCTGCCAGCGCACCTGGGAGCATGCGGTGGCCAAGACCCGGCGACCGGTCGGGCCCCGGATCAGCCTGCAGTTCCGCCCGCTCGGCGTGACCTGACCTGACGGACGCCGATGCCCGCTCAGCCGGACGGGAGGATGAACCGCTCGACGGCCCGGGCGAAGCCCTCCTCCTCGTTGGAGGTGGTCACCTGGTCGGCCTTCTCCTGGACCTCGGACGAGGCGTTCCCCATGGCGATGCTCAGTCCGGACCGGGCGAACATCAGCACGTCGTTGGGCATGTCGCCGATGGTGGCGATCTGCCCCTTGGGCACCTCGAGGCGGCGGGACAGGGAGGTGGCCACGGTGCCCTTGTTGGCCTTGGGGTGGGTGACATCGAGGTAGTAGGGCTGGGACTGGGCGGCCGAGACGTGGTCGCTGAAGCGGTTGCCCACCTGGTCGGTAGCCCGGTCCATGGCCGCCCGGTCGTCGCTGACGCCGACGATCTTGGCCACCCCGTGGTGGAGGTGGTCGTAGGAGTCGACCACCGTGGGCTCGAAGTCCACCGTGGCCGCCTCGCGGTCCACGTGGGGTCCGTCCCCGTCGAGGACCAGCCACTGGGTGCCCCGGTAGAGCCAGGGGACCAGTCCGGCATCGGTCATCAACTCCACCACCGGTCCCACCACGTGCTCCGGCACCAGCTTCTCCTCGATCATCGACAGGTCCCGCTCCACCAGCAGGCCCCCGTTGAAGGCGGCGATGGGCGTGGTGAGGTCGAGGGGGTCGAACAGCATCTCCATCCCGCGGGGCGGCCGTCCGCTGGTGATGGCGAAGAGGATGTTGGCCCGGTGGAGGCGGTGGACGGCGTCGACCGCCCGCTCGGTCAGCCTCTTGTCCTGGGTCACCAGGGTGCCGTCGACGTCGGCCAGCACCAGGCGGATCGATGGGGACACGGCCTTCACCTCCGGAGCCACCGGACCGGCGCCCGGCGATGGACGACCCAGTCTGTCGCGATCCCGGGACCGGCGTGACGGGGACCTCGGCCCGGATCGGCCCGTCCGGCCCCCCATCTAGATTGGTCACCTGTTGACGACCCACCTCGAGCACCGCCAGGCGGGCCGGACCGGCCCCGATCAGCCGCTCTCCCGTCGACGGCGGGTCACCGTGCTGCTCATCTGCTGCATGAGCCTCCTGATCGTCGGCATGGACAACACCATCGTCAACGTGGCCCTCCCGGCCATCGGCCGCCAATTCCATGCCAGCGTGGCCGGTCTTCAGTGGACGATCGACGCCTACGTGGTGGTGCTGGCCAGCCTGCTGATGCTGTCGGGCTCGATGGCCGACCGGTTCGGCCGCCGCCGGGTCTTCCAGCTGGGCCTGGTCGTCTTCACCCTCGCCTCGTTCCTCTGCAGCCGGGCGCCCAGCCTCGAGTGGCTGGTGGCCTTCCGGATCCTCCAGGCCGTCGGCGGGTCGATGCTCAACCCGGTGGCCATGTCGATCATCCGGAACACCTTCGAGGACCCCCGCGAACGGGCCCAGGCCATCGGGGTATGGGGAGCGGTGGTGGGGATCAGCCTGGCCCTGGGGCCGGTCATCGGCGGGGCGCTGGTCCAGACGGTGGGATGGCGGGCCATCTTCCTGGTCAACATCCCGGTGGGCGTGGCGGCCATCGTCCTCACCGCCCTCTTCGTGCCCGAGTCGCGGGCGCCCCATCCGCGCCGGATCGACCCGGTGGGGCAGGTGCTGGTCATCGTCATCCTGGGGACCCTGACCTACTCGATCATCGAGGGGCCGGTCCACGGATTCGACTCGCCGGAGATCGTCGGCCTGCTGGTGCTCTGTGCCGCCGCACTGGTGACGCTGCTCTGGTACGAGCCGCGACGGCGCCAGCCCCTGCTCGACCTCCGGTTCTTCCGGAGCACCCCGTTCTCCGGGGCCACCGTCATCGCCGTCTCCGCCTTCGCCGCCTTCAGCGGCTTCCTCTTCCTGAACACCCTCTATCTCCAGGATGTCCGTGGCCTCTCGGCGCTCGACGCCGGGCTGCTCACCCTGCCGATGGCGGCCATGACCATCATCGTGTCGCCCCTGTCGGGGGCGCTGGTGGGCCGTCGGGGCGCCCGCCTGCCCCTGATGGCGGCCGGCGTCGCCCTCACCGTCGGCAGCCTGATGCTCACCGGGCTCACCACCTCCACCTCCTACGGGTGGTTGCTGGCTTCCTACCTCATCTTCGGCATCGGGTTCGGCCTGGTCAATCCGCCGATCACCAACACCGCGGTGTCGGGGATGCCTCCGGCCCAGGCCGGGGTGGCGGCCGCGGTGGCGTCGACCAGCCGGCAGGTCGGCCAGGCGCTGGGGGTGGCGGTGATCGGGGTGGCGGCCACCGCCGGGCTCGACGGCGACCTGGGTCGGGGCCTGGCGACGTCCAGCCATCCGGGCTGGTGGATCATCGTGGCGTGCAGTGCGGCGGTGCTGGTGCTCGGCTACCTGTCGACCACCGCCCGCGCCTTCCGGTCGGCGGCCCGCATCGAGCCGCTGTTCGAGGCCTGACCGCACCCGGGCCGGCTACTGGCCGGGAAGACCCCCGCCGGACTGCGGGATGACGCCACCGGTGGGGGGCAGGCCGCCGCCGGCCGTCGGCACCGGTGGGGCCGCCGCCGGGGGAGCCGGCGCCTCCGGCGCCGCCTGGGGGATGGGGGCCGCCTGGGGCACCGTCCCGTCCTGGGGGATGGTCCCCGCCTGGGGCACGGCGTCGGCCGACGGCAGCTGGGTCTGGTCGGGGGAGAGGGTGATCGGCGTCCCGGCGGCCTCGAGGGCGTCGAGCTGGGCCATGAGGGCGGCCACCTTCTGCTCGCTGTCGGGCTGGTTGCGGCCCCGCTCGCTCAGAAAGACGTAGGCCCCCAGCTCGCGCAGCATGTGGTCGGCCTGCTTGTTCGACTGCATCTCGGCCAGCTTGGTCTGGCCCTGCTGCACGCCGGTCTGCGCCTTGTCCGCCAGGACGGTGGCCTGCGCCTTCACCTTGTCCATGAATCCCATGTCCGCTCCTCCGCTGGGTGTCGGTGCCGGTGGGCACCGAATGCTCCTTGACCCTGCCATGTCTACCCCAAGGGTGGGCCGGCCGGCAGGCCGCAGGGGCGGGGAGGTCAGAGGTGTTCGGCGGCGTCCGACTGGCGGACCCACGTCTGGTACATCTCGGCGTAGCGACCGCCGAGGGCCACCAGCTCGGCATGGGAGCCCACCTCGGCGATCCGGCCGTCGTCGACCACCACGATCCGGTCGGCCCGCATGGCGGTGGAGAGCCGGTGGGCGATCAGGATGGCCGTCCGGTTCTCGAGGAGGACGTCGAGGGCGGCCTCGATCTTGGTCTCCGACTGGAGGTCGAGGTTGGAGGTGGCCTCGTCGAGCACCAGCACCCGGGGCTGGGCCAGGAAGGCCCGGGCCAGGGCGATCAGCTGGCGCTCCCCGGACGACAGCGACTGTCCGCGCTCGTGGACCACGGTGTCGAGGCCCTGGGGGACCCGGGCCACCACGTCGGTGAGCCCCACCTTGTCCACCGCCTCGTGGATCTCCTCGTCGGTGGCGTCCGGGCGGGCGAAGGCGATGTTGTCCCGGATGGTCCCGGCGAACAGGAACGGCTCCTGGGGCACCACGCCGAGCTGGCGGCGGAGCGAGTGCATGGTCACGTCCCGCAGGTCGTGGCCGTCGATCAGGACCCGCCCGGCCGTCGGGTCGTAGAAGCGGGTGACCAGCTTGGCCAGGGTCGACTTCCCGGCCCCGGTGGGACCGACGAAGGCCACCGTCTCACCGGCGGCGATGGACAGGTCGACGTCCTCGATCACCGGGATGGCCGGGTCGTAGCCGAAGGTCACGTGGTCGAAGGTGATCGCCCCGTCGACCGGCGGGAGCTCGAGGGCGTCGGGCGCCTCGCGGACCTCGGGCTCGGTGTCGACCAGGTCCCGCAGCTTGACCACCGAGGCCTGGCCCTGCTGGTAGGTGTTGTACTGCTGCACCAGCAGCTGGATGGGTTGGAAGAACCGGTTCAAGAAGAGGAAGAAGGTGACCAGCGTGCCGATGGCCAGGGTGTGGTGGGCCACCATGGTCCCGCCGATGGCCAGCAGGGCGGCCTGGCCCAGCACGCCGAGCATCTGGGTGCCCGGCCCGTAGAGGGCGTTGACGTGGGCGGTGTAGTTGTTGGCGTCCCGGTAGTCACCCACCACGTTGCGGTGGTGGATGACGTTCTGCCGCTGGCGGTTGTGGGCGGTGACGATCCGGACCCCGTGCAGGCTCTCCGACAGGTCGGCCAGCACGTTGGCGATGCCGTCGCGCACCTTGTCGTAGCCGCGCTCCGAGGCCCGCTTGAACCACAGGGAGGCCAGCAGCAGGGCGGGGATGATCAGCACCACCATGATGAAGGCCAGGGTGACGTTGAGCACGAAGAGCGTCACGGTGATCACCACCATGGTCAGCGCCTGGATGGCCAGTTGCGACAGCCCGTCCTGCAGCAGCTGCTGGAGGTTCTCGATGTCGCTGGTCATCCGGGACATCACCACGCCGGCCTTCTCCTCGGTGAAGAAGGCGAGGGAGAGCCGCTGCAGGTGGGCGAACACCTTCACCCGCAGGTCGTTCATGACCCAGGCGGCGATCCGCCCGGTCACCGTGACCTGGGCACTCTGCGCCCCGGCGGTGATCCCGATGCTGACCAGGTACAGGGCGGCCATGACCGCCACCACCACGAAGTCCTTCTTCTCGATGCCCTGGTCGATGGCGATCCCGGTCAGCACCGGGCCGACCTGGCCGACCACCGCGATCACCACCACCAGCAGTCCGGCCCAGACCAGCATGCGCGGGTACTTGACCAGCAGGCGCCACAGGGAGAGGCGCCGCAGCTCCTCCTCCGACCCGTTCTGGTCGAAGGTGAGTGTCGAGGGGGCGTACTCGGGCTCCGACTCGAGCAGCCGGTCCACCCCGGCCTGGAGCTCGTGGGGGATGCCGGCGAAGGGCAGGCCGGCGGCCGCCGAGCTGCCGACCGCCCCGGGGCCGCCGAAACCGCCGCCGCCGCCACCCATCCCGCCACCGCCCCAGGTCATCGTCCTGCCCCCCCGGTGCCGACGAACTCGGCCAGGTCGGGGGCCCGGCCACCGCCGTCACCGCCGTCCTCGTGCCGGGCTTCGGCCTCCTCGAGTTCGGCCGCCTGGGCCAGCACCTCGGCGTACAGCGGTGTCGAGGCCAGGAGCTCGGCGTGGGTGCCGTCGGCCACGATCCGCTGCCCGTCGAGGAGGACCACCCGGTCGGCCAGCGAGATGGTGGAGAGCCGGTGGGCCACGATGAGGGTGGTCCGCCCCTCCATCAGCACCCGCAGGCTCGAGTGGATCTGCTGCTCGACCTGGACGTCGATGGCGCTGGTGGCGTCGTCGAGGACCAGGACCGGCGGGTTCACCAGGAGGGTGCGGGCGATGGCGATCCGCTGGCGCTGGCCGCCCGACAGCGTGTAGCCGCGCTCGCCGACCACGGTGTCGTAGCCGTGCTCGAGCTGGGAGATGAACCCGTGGGCTCCGGCGGCCCGGGCCGCCGCCTCCACCTCGTCGTCGGTGGCGCCGGGGCGCCCGTAGGCGATGTTGTCGCGCACCGACACGGAGAAGAGGAACGGCTCGTCGAGCACGATGCCGACGTTGGCCCGCAGGCTGGCGAGGGTGAGGTCGCGGACGTCGTGGTCGTCGATGCGGACCGACCCCGCCTTCACGTCGTAGAACCGGGTGAGCAGCCGGGACACGGTGGACTTCCCCGACCCGGTGCGACCGACCAGGGCGACCGTCTCGCCGGGGGCCAGGTGGAGGTTGAAGTCGGCCAGCACCAGCCGGTCGGCGTCGGCGTCGTAGGCGAAGTCCACGTGGGTGAAGCGGAGGTCGCCCTTGCACTCCACCAGGTCCTCGGCGTCGGGCCGGTCGGTGACGGTGGGCTGCTCGTCCAGGATCTCGTAGATCCGACCGGCGGAGGCCGCCGCCCGCTGGCCCATCATGATCAGCATGCCCAGCATCATGAACGGGGCCTGCAGCATCAACAGGTAGGAGTTGAAGGCGACGATGGCCCCGACGCCCAGGTGGCCGTGGATGACCATGTAGCCACCGATCAACAGCACCAGGGCCAGCCCCACCTGGGGGAGGTTCTGGACCAGCGGGGTGAACCGGGCCCGGAGGTCGGCGTCCTTGATGTACCCCCACTGGACCTTCTCGGCCGCCCCGGCCAGCGCCCGGAGCTGCTGCTCCTCGGCGGCGAAGGACTTGACCACCCGGACACCGTTGACGTTCTCGTCGACGATGGTGGCCACGTCGGCCAGCCGGGCCTGGACGATCCACGACACCGGGAACATCGACTTCCGCATCTTGACGCCGGCGAAGTACACGAAGGGCATGGTGGCCATGGCCACGAAGGCCAACGGGACGTTGATGGTCAGCATGAAGATGAAGGCGACCACCGCGATGGAGCACTGGACCAGAATCAGCGGGGCGAAGGTCATGTACATCTGGACCGAGCGGATGTCGGAGTTGGCCCGCGAGATCAGCTGGCCCGACTGCACCCGGTCGTAGAAGGCGAAGGACATCTTGGTCAGGTGCTCGTAGATGATGTTCCGGAGGTCGTACTCGATGTCGTAGGCGGTCTCGAAGATGAACAGCCGGGAGATGTAGCCGAGCACCCCGCCGACCAGGCCGAGGGCCACGATCCACCAGACGTAGTGGGAGAGCGGCACGGTGTGGTGCTGGATGGAGTTGGTGATGGCCTTGTTCAGCAGGTCGGGGATCATCACCATCAGCACCAGCCCGACGAAGGACAGGACCAGCGAGGTGATGAAGATGCCCTGATGGGCGCGCATGATGGGCAGCGCCCGACGTAGCCACGACTTGGCCTTGTCGGGGTCGATGGTGGCCCGGGGCGCCTCGTTGCGGGCCGTCTCCGCCATGGGGATGAACGGGGAGTCGGGCTCCTCGGGGCCGAGGCCCCGGGGGCGGAGGGTGGGGACCCTCATGTGGCCACCTTCCGCGCCGCCCGGTAGGCGACGACCGCCGGACGCCAGGACAGCAGGCCGTCCACCGCCTGCCGTTGCTCGGCCGGGTCACCCAGGCAGCCGGCGATGTCGTTCAGCCGGGACTCGAGGATGTCGTCGGCCCGGCGCAGGGCCCGGAGCCCCTCCGGGGTGAGGACGTGGTCGACCCGGCGGCGGTCCGAGGCCACCGTCCGCCGCTCCACCAGTCCGCGGGAGACCAGACCGTCGACGATGGCGGTGACGCTGGGGGGGCGGACGGCCAGACGCTCGGCCAGGGCCGAGGAGACGGCGGGGCTGTCGTCCAGGAGGCCCAGCACCCGGTACTGGGGGAGGGAGAGGTCGGCGGAGTCGAGGCCGATCTCCACCTGCTTGGCCAGCCAGGCCGCCGCCCGCCCCAGGCACGCCGGCTGGGCCGTATTTGATTCGGGAGTCACATAGTTAGACTATCGAATGATACGGGTCCGCCGTACGCCGTGGCCCACCGCTCCGCTTCGGCTGTGCCCCGGCATCACGAGACGCCGCGCCCGTCCCGGCACCATCCAGGCACGGGAAGTGAAACTGTGAAATTCACGTAGAGTGGTCGTAGGCCGGCGACCGGGTGGACCGGCCTAGGGGCTGGGGCTCATGACCAGGCAGGTCGTGGACCCGGTGGCCACCAACTTGCCGTGGCTGTCGGTGAGGGTCCCCTCTGCGGTGGCCACCCGTGACCCGAAGCTGACCAGCGTCCCCTCCGCCCGGAGGGCCCCGGAGGCCGTCGACACCGGCCGCAGGTACCGGACGGTCATGTCCAGGGTCGTGTAGCTCTGGCCGGCGGCCAGACGGGAGTGGACCGCGCAGCTCATGGCCGAGTCGAGGAGGGTGGCGTGGACCCCACCGTGGACCGATCCGATCGGGTTGTAGTGCCACTCCTCGGGGGTCAGGCCGAAGACCACCCGCCCGTCCTCGACCTCCAGGACGGTCATGCCCAACGTGGCGGCGATGGGGGCGCCGGCCAGATCGCCGGACGCCATGGCCTCCAGCATCTCGAGCCCGGTCCGGGCACCGTGAGCGGCGGCCGGGGCCCGCGGGTCGTCCCACACGTAGCTCCGTCGGCGGGTCACCTCGGGAACGGAGTCGGGCGTGGCCCTGGGCCCGGTCATCCCGCCACCTCGGCGACCGGCCGGAGGGATGGCGACGGCAGTCTGCCGATGGCCAGCGAGGCCGCCCCCGCCACCAGGGCCAGGCCGATGATCAGCAGCACGCCGTGCCGGAAGGTGGGGATGGGGTCGGTGGGATGGAGGGTGTCGAGGATGGCGATGAGGGCGGCCACTCCGAAGACGGTGCCGATCTGGCGCCCCATGTTGATGATGCCGCTGCCCGTCCCGAAGCGGGCGGGTGGCAGCGCCTGGGTACCCGCCGCCACCAGCGACGGGATCACCAGCCCCACCCCGGCTCCACCCAACAGCTGGGCGGGGAGCAGGTGGGTGACGTAGGCCGAGCCGACCTGGATGTGGGTCAGCCAGTAGACGGAGCCGGAGGCGTAGACCAGGCAGCCGAGGGCGGCCACCCGTGCCGCCCCGCCCATCCGGAGGGCGAGGGCGGGCGCCACCACCCGGGCGAAGGGCAGGACCATCAGCGGCCCGGGGGCGATGGCCAGGCCCGCCTCCAGGGGGGAGTAGTGCCACACCCCGGTGAGGAACTCCACCGTGTTCAGCACGAAGGCCCCGAAGGCGGCGTAGAAGAGGAGGGAGGCGATGAACGCGCCGCTGAACGAGCGCACCCGGAGGAGGGCGAGCTCGATGACGGGGGCCCGGTGGGTGGCGCACCGGGCCACGAACCCGGCGAACGCCGCCAGCACCACCAGGGCCATGGTCACGATACGGGTGGAACTCCACCCCCAGGTGGGGGCTTCGACCAGGACCAGTGCCGTCCCCCCGATGGCCACCGCCAGCAGGCCGGCCCCGAGGATGTCCGGGCGGGTGTGGGTCGTCTCGTCGCGGCTCTCGGGGAGCGCACGGCGGGCGAGGAGCAGGGCGGCGACGCCCACCGGCAGGTTCACCAGGAACACCCACCGCCAGTTGACCTCCACCAGGAGGCCGCCGATCACCGGCCCCAGGGCGGCGGCCATGCCACCCACCGCCGCCCACAGACCGATGGCCTTCGGACGACCCTCCGGCGGAACGATGGCCAGGAGGAGCGAGAGCGAGGCGGGGATCAGCATGGCGGCGCCGGTGGCCTGGACGACCCGGGCGGCGATGAGCAGGGCCACCCCGGGCGCCAGGCCGCAGAGGGCCGACCCGACGGTGAAGAGCACCAGCCCGGTGACGAAGATCCGTCGGCGGCCGATCAGGTCGGCCCACCGTCCGGCCGGCACCAGCAGGGCCGCCACCACGATGGTGTAAGCGTTCAGCACCCACGACAGGGTGGCCAGGTCGGTGCCGTGAAAGTCGCGGCTGATGCTGGGGAACGCCAGGTTCACGATGAACAGGTCGAGGCTCGACATGAACACCCCGGCGCACAGCACGGCCAACGCCAGTCCGATCCGGGGGGCGCGGCCGGGGGCTCCGGGGTCCGGTACTCGGTCCACCCGTAGGGGGGCGGGTTGCTCGGTCATGGCCATGGCGACCTCCGGGATCCGGGGACCGCCGGTGGACCGGCCCCGTGGGTTTGATTTTCAAACTGCTCGGAACAGGTTGTAACACGGAGTGCGTTTGATTTGCAAACCTTGTAGGATGGCGGCATGGGGACGAGCCAACAGGCCGGTGACCGGGACCGGGACAGGGACGGGGTGAGCGGCGCCCGCCGGCCCACCACCGACCGGTCCGACCCGAGTGGGCCCCGGGTGTGCTCCATCGCCCGCACCCTCGAGGTGGTGGGGGAGAAGTGGTCGCTGCTCGTCCTCCGCGAGGTCCTGCTCGGGGTGGGGCGCTTCGATCAGATCGCCGCCCACACCGGCGCCCCCCGGGACGTGTTGTCGGCCCGGCTCAAGACCCTGGTGGCGGCGGGGATTCTCGAGCGGGTGCCCTACCAGGAGCACCCGCCCCGCTACGAGTACGTCCTCACCGAGGCGGGCCGGGAGCTCCGGTCGGTGACCCTCTCCCTGATGCACTGGGGCGATCGGCACCTGGCCGGGGACGAGGGGCCGCCGGTGGTCTTCACCCACCGCTGCGGGCACGTGTTCGAGCCGGAGCTGGTGTGTGCCGCCTGCCACGAGCCGATCGGGACCAGCGTCTCCGGGGGGCTCCGCCGGGTGCGCCCGGAGCCTGCGGCGTCGAGCTGATCACCAGGGCCCGGCGGGAGCCGAGCCCTGGGTGGTGACGACTAGGCCGGTACCGGTTCCGGGTCGGGGTCCACCGAGGAGTCGGAGGGCTCGTCGGGTCCTTCCGGGGTGTCGCCGTCGTTCAGCGCCGTCGGATCGTCCGGGTGCTCCACCGCCAGGTGGGGGACGATCCGGTCGAGCCACTTGGGGAACCACCAGTTGGCTCTGCCGAACAGGAACATCAGTGCCGGCACCACCGCCATCCGGATGATGAAGGCGTCGATGAAGATGCCGGCGGCCAGCCCGATCCCGAACTCCTTGATCACCCGGATCCCGCCGAAGATGAAGGCGCCGAACACCAGGATCATGATCAGGGCGGCGGCGGTGATGGTCTTGCCGGTGGCGGCGAGACCGTTGCGGACGGCGGTGCGGTTGTCCCCGCTCTTGAGGAACTCCTCGTGGATCCGGCTGACCAGAAAGACCTCGTAGTCCATGGACAGGCCGAAGAGGATGGCGAAGAGCATGACCGGTAGGAAGGCGTCCACCGGACCGGGACGGGTCGACCCGATGATCGATCCACCCCACCCCCATTCGAAGACCGCCACCATCACGCCGAAGGCGGCGCCGATGGACAACAGGTTCATGCAGGCGGCGGTGAGCGGGATGACCAGGCTGCGGAAGACCGCCGCCAGCAACAGGAACGACAGCAGGACCACCAGGCCGATGAAGAGCGGCAGCTTGGACGCCAGCACCGCGGCGAAGTCCACGAAGATGGCGGTGTTCCCGCCGACGTACACGGTGGTGCCGGTGCCGGACACCGCCTCCGGGATGGTGTCCGATCGGAGGTGGGCGATCAGGTTGCTGGTCGCTGCGCTCTCCGGCGACGAGTCCGGGTAGGCGAGGATGAGCGACACCTGCTTGCCGTCGTGGGGCGGCAGGTTGACGACCGGACTGACTTCCGCCACCCCGGGCTGGGCCCGGACCTGGCTGGCCAGGTGGTCGAGGGCGACGGCGTCCGAGGTGCCGTCGTGGACGGTGACCAGCTGGAGCGGACCGTTGAAGCCGGGCCCGAACCCCTCGGCCAGCAGGTCGTAGGCCTGGCGGGTGGTGGTGGAGGTGGGGTCGTTGCCGGCGTCGGAGAGCCCCAGCCGCAACGAGAAGAACGGCAGGGCCACCAGCACCACGATGACCAGGGCCACCAGCGCCGGGACCACCGGGCGCTCCTTGATGAAGTCGGCCCACCGGGGCCAGAAGCCCTTGGTTCCGCTGCCCACCACCCGGGGGCCGTCGGTGGCCAGGCTGCGCCGCTGCTTACGGCTCATCACCCGCGGGCCGATGAAGGACAGAAAGGCGGGCAGGGCGGTGAGGGCGGCGATCATGGTGAACAGCACGCCGATGGAGGCGGCCACGGCCAGGCCGTAGAAGAAGGTCACCCCGAGGGCGAACATGCCGAGCAGGGCGATGCAGACGATGATGCCGGCGAACATCACCGCCCGGCCCGAGGTGTTGACGGCGTTGACGATCGACTCCTCGGTCGACATGCCGGCCAGCAGCCCCTGTCGGTGGCGGGTGACGATGAAGAGGGCGTAGTCCACCCCCACCCCCAGTCCGATGAGGAGGACCAGCTCGATGGAGAAGACCGGCATCTTCAGCACGTGGCTCAGCAGTCCGATCAACCCCACGGCCGTGCCCAGCGACAGCAGGGCGGACACGATCGGCAGGGCGGCGGCGAAGATCGACCCGAACACCAGCAGGAGCACGATCAGGGCCAGGACCACCCCGGGAAGGGTGCCCCCGATCGACTGCTTGTTCGCCTGCTCGGCGATCTGGCCGGAGACCTCCACCCGGATCCCGTCCCCGGCGGCCGACTTGGCGGTGGCCACGAAGTGCTGGTCCTGGGCCACGGTGAAGGTGTTGCCCAGCCGGTCGAGGGTGACGGTGGCGAAGGCGATGGTGCCGTCCTTGGAGACCTGGGCCGCCCCCTCCTCCGAGTAGGGGCTGACGATCCGGGTCACATGGGGGAGGGCCGCCATCCGGGTGAGCATGTCGTCGACGGCCGTCTTGACCTCGGGGTCGGAGATCTTCTTGCCGTCCGACGTCTGGATGACGATCTGTTCGGAGTCGCCGGACGCCGCCGGGGCGTTGGCCTGCAGAAGCGCCAGCGCCTCGGTCGATTCGGTGTGGGGGAGCTGGAAGTTGCTGGAGTAGGCGGTGCCCACGGCCTGGGAGGCCAGGGTGGCTCCCACCAGGGCGGCGATCCAGAAGATCAGCACCCACATCCGATGGCGGACACACCAGGTGGCGAGGGATTTCATGAACGAGGGTTCCTTATCGATCGGTCCGGTCGGAGAAGTCGGTCGAGGCAGGTCGGGAGGACGGAACGTTCGCCGACGAGCCGCACCCGTCACGATTGTGTCCCAATCGGGCGGAGGCACGAAAGTCCGGCGGTGCCGCCGGGCCGGCTGCCGGTGGCCGGACTCCGACACGACCACCGTACAGCGCCACCGCCCTGGGCAGGAACCTCCGTGGCTACGGCCAGGCCGTCCAGCCGGTCAGCTCGATGGCGATCACCGGTCCCGGAGGAGGCACCTCCCGGTACTGCGGGTACTTGGCGGCCAGGAGGTCGAGCGCCGCCCGCCCGGCCACCTCGTCTACGGCCCGGGCCGTCCCGTCGACCCGCACCCACCACAGCGCCGACCAGTCCTCCTCGTAGTGGTCCACCACCAGCGAGGCCTGGGGATGGACGGCCAGGTTGGCCAGTCGCTGCAGGGCCAGCGTCGACTTCGGCTTGCCGTCGACAGCCGTGTAGGCGGTCTCCCCGTCCAGCACCAGGCAGCAGGGGACCACGTGGGGGCGCCCGTCGGGTCGGACGGTGGCCAGGCGGGCCACCCGGGCGTCGCCCAGGCGTCGCCTCATGCCCTCCGGGTCCACCCGCCGGCCGCTACGGCGTCGCCGGGGCGGCCAGGGCCAGTACCGCGAACATGGCGCCCACCGGATCGACCAGCAGGGCGAACCGTCCCGGCGGGATGTCCATCGGGGGCTGCATCACCGTGGCCCCCAGGGCGGAGGCGGTGCCTACCGCCTGGTCGCAGTCGCCCACCCCGAAGTAGGTCAGCCAGAAGGGGGGCACCTCGGCGGGTACCTGCGCCGGCGTCTCCATCATCCCGCCCACCGTCCGGTCGCCCAGCTGCCACTCGGTGTAGGCGCCGAGGTCGCCCATCGGGCTGGTGTGGGCCCCCCATCCGAACACCGCGGCGTAGAACGCCTTCGCCCCCTCGGTGTCCCGGGTGGACAGTTCGTTCCACACGATGCTGCCCGGCTCGTTGACCAGGTCGGCCCCTGGGTGCCGGCCCGGCTGCCAGGCGCCCAGGGCGGCGCCGGTGGCGTCGGCGAACACCGCCATCCGACCCGCCTCCATGACGTCCAACGGCCCGGCGAACACCGTGCCGCCCGCCTTCTTCACCTTGGCCACCGTGGCGTCGGCGTCGTCGACGTTGACGTAGGTGAGCCAGGCCGGCGGCTGGCCCTCCGACATCAGGGGGCCGATGCCGGCCACGTTCAGGCCGTCGAGGTCGCACATGTGGTAGTGCCCGGCGTCCGGGCCGAGGTCGACGGCGTTCCAGCCGAACAGGCCGGAGTAGAACGCCACGGAGGCCGCCAGGTCGGGGGTGCCCAGGTCGACCCACGACGGGGTGCCGGCCGGCAGGTTGGGGGTCTCGGTCATGGTTCCCTCCGCGTCAGGCCAGCTCGAGGTCGAACGCCTCGGCCAGGACGCCGATGCCATCGTCCAACAGGTCCGCCCCGATGACAAGGGGGGGAGGAGGCGGAGCACGTTCCCGAAGCTTCCACAGGTCAGCACGACCACCCCGGCCCGGTGGCACCGGGCGGCCACCCGCCGGGCGGCTTCAGGATCCGGCTCGAGGGTGCCGGGCCGGACCAGCTCGACCGCCACCATGGCGCCCCGACCCCGCACGTCGCCGATGGCCGGGTGGCGCTCCTGGGCCGCCCGCAGCGCTCCGAGGAGGGCCTCGCCGATGCGGAGGGCCGAACGGTCGGCGTTGCCGGCCCGGAACGACTCGATGGTGGCGAGGGCGGCGGCACACGCCACCGGGTTGCCGCCGTAGGTGCCGCCGAGGCCTCCGACGTGGACGGCGTCCATCACGTCGGCCCGTCCGGTCACCGCCGCCAGCGGGAGGCCGCCGGCCAGGGCCTTGGCCGTGGTCATCAGGTCGGGCTCCACCCCCTCGGCCTCACAGGCGAACCAGGTCCCCGTCCGGCAGAAGCCGGTCTGGATCTCGTCGGCCACGAACAGGGCGCCGTGGTCCCGGCACCATCCGGCGACGGCGGGAAGGAAGCCGGGGGCCGGGACGATGAAGCCGCCCTCCCCCTGGATCGGCTCGACCACCACACAGGCCACGTTGGCGGATCCCACCTGCCGCTCGATCTGCTCGATGGCCCGGGAGGCCGCCTGGGCGCCGGTGAACCCCTCGGGGTCCCGGAAGGGGTAGGACATCGGGACCCGGTAGACCTCGGGGGCGAACGGGCCGAACCCGTCCCGGTAGGGCATGTTCTTGGCGGTCAGCGCCATGGTCAGGTTGGTCCGGCCGTGGTAGGCGTGGTCGAACACCACCACCGCCTGTCGGCCGGTGGCGTGCCGGGCGATCTTGACGGCGTTCTCCACCGCCTCGGCCCCCGAATTGAACAGGGCGCTCCGCTGGGGCCGGGTGCCGGGGACCAGTTCGTTGAGGAGCTCGGCCACCGCCACGTACCCCTCGTAGGGGTTGACCATGAAGCACGTATGGGTGAACTTCGCCACCTGGTCCCGGACCGCCTCGACCACCCGAGGGTCGGCGTGGCCCACCCCCACCACGGCGATGCCCGAGCCCAGGTCGATCAGGGCGTTGCCGTCCACGTCGAGCAGCACCGCCCCCTCGGCGCGGTCGATGTAGACCGGCAGCACCGAGCTGACACCCGGGGCGACCGCCCGGGACCGCCGCTCCTCGAGGGCCAGGGACCGGGGCCCGGGAATGGCGGTGACCACCCTGCGGGTGGTGGGCACCGTGGGTGCCCCGGGGGTGTCGAGCTGGGTCACCGGATTGCCTCCTCGGGACGTCGGGCCGGGGTAGGAGCGCCCGGCCGGGTGGCTCCCGCCCTCACGCGACCGTACCGGACGGCGCCGGCTCCCGGCGTCCCCGCCCGCCATCGACACCCGCGGTGTCGAGCACCCCGTTCTGGGGGAGAATGGAGGGACCGGGTGCCGCGGCCCGACGGCCTGGAGGAGGAACGATGACCGAAGTTGCCGAGCTGGCCCTGATCACCCTGACGGTGGCGTTCCTGGCCGTCGTCGCCACCGGCGCCTTCTTCGCCTGGCGCGCCGTCAAGAAGTTCCGCCGGTGGCGCCTCCGGTTCGAGCAGGCCCTTCCCGGGCTGGTGGCCACGCCCGGTCCCGAGGCGCTGGCGGCTGCCTGGTCCCACGCCCACCGGACGTCGCTCTCGGCCCGGGCCCTGGTGGGGACCGGCTCGCGCCGGCAGGCCCTCCGGATGCGCCGGGACCTGTGGACCCACGTCAGTGCCGCCGAGACGGCGGTGCAGGCCGCCGACCACGCCGGCACGCCGGTCGGCGACCTTCCTCACCTGGTGGCGCACCTGAAGGACCTGGCCCGGCGGCACGACCACGCCCTGGTGCTGGTGGGCAAGGGGGTGCCGGTCATGGGGATCAGCGACGCCCGCACCGAGACCGACCGGATCGCCGGCGAGGCCGACCGGGTGTCGGGGGCGGTGGTCGACGCCTTCCGGGCCGACTCGGTCTTCGACCCCGCCCACCTCACCACCGCCCTCGACCACGAGACCCGCGCCGTCTCCGGTGGAGCCGCCCAGGTCCGCTCGCTCACCCGCTGACTCGCCCTCGGGCCGACCGGGCCGGCTGACCGGTCCTCCCCTCGCCGGACGGGGGACGGCATACGAACCCGTGCGCCACCCGCCGGTGCCAGACTTGGCGCCGGAGACGAGTGGGGAGGCGCGGGATGCCGTTCGAAGTCCGGGGTGTGGTGGCACGCGAGGAGGGGAGGCCGGTCTCGGTGGAGACGGTGCTGGTCCCCGACGCCGGACCCGGCGAGGCGGTGGTCTCCGTGCAGGCCTGCGGGGTCTGCCACACCGACCTCCACTACCGGGAGGGCGGCATCTCCTCCGACTTCCCCTTCCTCCTCGGACACGAGGCGGCCGGCGTGGTGGAGCAGGTCGGTGACGGGGTGACCGGGGTGGCCCCCGGCGACTTCGTGGTGCTCAACTGGCGGGCGGTGTGCGGCGAGTGCCGGGCCTGCCGCCGGGGCCGGCCGCAGTACTGCTTCGCCACCCACAACGCCACCCAGCCGATGACCCTGGCGGACGGGACGCCGCTCTCGCCGGCCCTCGGGATCGGTGCCTTCGCCGACAAGACCCTGGTGGCGGCCGGCCAGTGCACCCCGGTCGACTCCCGGGCCCGACCGGAGGCCGCCGGCCTCCTGGGCTGCGGGGTGATGGCCGGACTGGGGGCCGCCCTCTTCACCGGCGAGGTGGGCCTCGGGGACTCGGTGGCCGTGTTCGGCTGCGGCGGGGTGGGCTGCGCGGCGGTGATGGGCGCCCGGCTGGCCGGCGCCTCCACCATCGTGGCCGTCGACCTCGACGACGCCAAGCTCGAGCTGGCCCGGGGGTTCGGGGCCACCGCCACCGTCAACGCCGGCACCGAGGACCCGGTCGAGGCGATCCGTGCGCTCACCGGAGGGAACGGGGCCGACGTCTGCATCGAGGCGGTCGGCCACCCGGCCGTGATGGCCCAGGCGTTCTACGCCCGCGACCTGGCCGGGACACTGGTGCAGGTCGGGGTGCCCACCCCGGGGATGACCATCGACCTCCCGATGACCGAGTTCTTCGGCCGGGGCGGAAGCCTGAAGCCGAGCTGGTACGGGGACTGCCTCCCCAGTCGGGACTTCCCGGTGCTGGTCGACCTCTACCTGCAGGGGCGGCTCGACCTCGACGGCTTCGTCTCCGAGACCATCCCCCTCGACGGGGTGGAGGAGGCGTTCGCCCGGATGCAGCGCGGCGAGGTCCTCCGGTCGGTCGTGGTCAACGCCCGATGATCGAGCTGGTCACCACCGAGGGCATCTTCTCCCTCGACGGGGAGGACTTCGAGGTGGAGAACAACGTCTGGCTGGTCGGCGACGACCGCCAGGTGGTGGTGGTCGATGCCGCCCACGACGCCGACGCCATCCGGGTGGCGGTGGGTGATCGTCATACCGTCGCCGTCGTAGCCACCCACGGGCACAACGACCACATCAATGTCGCCGGGGTGCTGGCCGATCAGCTGGGGGCACCGATCTGGCTCCACCCCGCCGACCTCGAGCTCTGGAGCCAGGTGTATCCGGACCGACGCCCCGACGACTGGTTGGCCGATGGGCAGCGGTTCGCGGTGGGGGAGACCACGCTCGAGGTGCTCCACACTCCGGGCCACAGCCCCGGCGGGTGCTGCCTCCACGACGCCGCTGGGGAAGTGGTCTTCTCCGGTGACACCCTCTTCCGGGGTGGGCCTGGCGCCACCGGGCGGAGGTTCTCCGACTTCCCGACCATCATCAACTCCATCCGGGACCGGCTCCTGACCCTCCCGGGGCAGACCCGGGTGCTTCCCGGGCACGGCGACGAGACCACCATCGCCACCGAGGCCACGGATCTCCCGGAGTGGGTGGCACGCGGGAACTGAACCGCTGCGGAGGCGGAGGCTCGACACCGATCGAGAGGGGCGCCAGGCGGCGGTCATCCGGGTGACTGCCCGGCTCCGAACCCCCTTGGTATGATGTTCACATCTGGTGGTGGGATCCTCACTCAGGATGAAACTTCCGCCAGATATGGCCGTTACCCAGGGAGTTTCGAAAAGCTTGCATTCCGCGAGCAAGCATTGCCTAGACTGGGCGTTATACCTTCATTGAGGTGCAGTTTTGGCCGTCGAGCCACGGCGATCCATCCGGGGCCGGCGAGGGTGCTCCACCCTCGCTCCGGGGTCGATCTCCGTCTCGGGGCAATCCATTGAACATTGATTCGGTTCGGGCAGGGGTCCGACCAAAAACCATTCTGAGGGGCGAATGAGCCGAGGTGGCGCGGCGGGGCCGGCAGAGGACGATGGTGGGCCCGCCGAGCGGGTGACGCCATCGCGCCCTCATGGCGTGGGCCACGCCGGTCGGTGCGTTCCCGACCGGTGAGCGGCGCCGCCCCTCGCCGCCGCAAGTACTCGGTGGTGACCCTCTCGCTGGTCCTCGCCCTCAGCGGTCTCCTGGCCTCGGTGGTCGAGACGGTCACCCCCACCGTGGCCGGTGCGGCCAGCCCGGGACTCGGTGCCGACTTCGTCTGCACGGCGGACACCATCTACGGCGTCACGCAGGCCGGCACCATCTACTCGATGCCGACCGCCCAGATCGGGGTCAACGCCACCATCACCGCCACCACGGCGTCGGCCACCCTGGCCGGCAGCACGGGGCTCAACGCCCTCGGCATCGTTCCCGGCGGGACCTACGCCTACGCGGTCAACACCGCCAACGGCGCCATCGAGCAGTACAACGCGGTGGCCCAGACGTGGGCCAACGTGGGGACCGCCCCGGCCAACGCCATGATCAAGGGCGCCGTCGACCCGGTGAACGGGTACTTCTACTTCGCCGACGACAACAACAACACCTACTACTACAACCCCGCCACCAACACGGTGTCGGCCACCGCCATCGCCATCACCGCCGGCGGTACCGGTGGGAACGGTGACTTCACCTTCGACTCCAACGGCAACCTCTACCTCACCTCCTCCCAGACCCTCTCGGAGGTGACCGCCGCTCAGCTGGCCGCCGGCGGCGCCCAGACCGCCACCACCATCAGCACCACCCAGCCCCTCAGCAACAACGGCATCGTCTTCACCGGGTACGGCTACCTGTACGAGGGCTACAACACCAGCCTCTACTCGGTGAACCCGGCCACCGGTGCACAGGTCGGGGTCACCAGCACCGTCTCGCAGACCCTGGTCGACCTGGCCTCCTGCGGGTTCCCGCCGTCGCTCACGCTCAAGAAGAACGTGGTCGCCCGCTATGCCACGGGCGATCAGTTCGGCCTGTCCATCACCGGTGGAGGCCTGGCCGCCGGCAACACCGCCACCACCACCGGCACCGCCACCGGGGTCCAGGCGGCGGTGGCCGGCCCGGTTCCCGCCGTCGTGGGCAGCACCTACACCTTCACCGAGACAGCGTCCGGGACCACCAACCTGGCCAACTACATCACCTCCTACGCCTGCATCGACACGGCCAACGGAAACGCGCCCATCACCACGGTTCCGGTGACCACCGACTCGTTCACCGTGACCCTGCCCACCCCGACGGGAGCCCTGGGCCAGGGGGTGGTCTGTACCTTCACCAACACCTCCCTGCCCACCCTGCAGGTGACCAAGGCGCTGGGCGGGGCCCGACTCGCCGCCACCGACCAGTTCACCACGCAGATCCGGACGGGAAGCGCCACCGGCACGGTGGTGAACTCCACCACCAACTCCACCACCACCGGCACCGGGTCCACGGTGACCGCCGGCACCGGGACCACCGGGGTCTACACCGGAGCGGTCGGCACCACCTACTACGTCACCGAGGCGGCGGCCGGCACCACCACCCTGTCCAACTACACGCCCACCATCACCTGTACGGACGCCAACGGGCTGCAGACCGGCCTCCCCACCAATGCCGCCTTCCCGGGCTCGTACGCCATCACCCCGGTGGCCGGAGCATCCATCTCGTGCACGTTGACCAACACGCCGGCACCCACCCTCCAGGTGACCAAGGCACTGGGTGGATCCCGGATCAACGCCGGCGACCAGTTCACCACCCAGATCCGGACGGGGAGCGCCACCGGCACGGTGGTCAACTCCACGACCAACTCCACCACCACCGGCACCGGGTCCACGGTGACGGCCGGCACCGGAACCACCGGGACCTACCTGGCCACGGCCGGAACCGCCTACTACGTCACCGAGGCGGCGGCCGGCACCACCACCCTGTCCAACTACTCCACCAAGATCACCTGTACGGACGCCAACGGCGTGCAGACCGGCCTTCCGACCAATGCCGTCTTCTCCGGTTCGTACGTCATCACCCCGGTGGCCGCAGCCGCCATCTCCTGCACGCTCACCAACACGCCCCCCACCCTCCAGGTGACCAAGGCGCTGGGGGCGGCGCGGATCGCCAACACCAACCAGTTCACCACCCAGATCCGGACCGGGAGCGCCACCGGCACGGTGGTGAACTCGACGACCAACTCCACCACCACCGGGACCGGGGCCACGGTCACCGCCGGGACCGGGACCACCGGAGCCTTCGCGGCGGCGCCGGGCACCACCTACTACGTCACCGAAGCGGCGGCCGGCACCACCACCCTGGCCAACTACACGGCGACCATCACCTGTACGGACGCCAACGGCGTGCAGACGGGACTGCCGACCAATGCCGTGTTCAACGGGTCCTACGCCATCACCCCGGTGGTCGGCGCTGCCATCTCCTGCACCCTGACCAACACCCCCAACTCCACCGGCCTGACCATCACCAAGACCTCGACCAGCGTCGATGTCCAGTCCGTGGGCCAGGTGGTGACCTACACCTTCACGGTGAAGAACACCACGGGCGCCAGCTTGGCCGGGGTCAAGGTGACCGACTCCCAGACCGCCCCGGCCGGGGCGTTGACCTCGGGCCCGACCTGCGTGTCGCTCGCCACCCCCACCGGGACCTGCACCACGACCACCAGCACCACGTTGGCCAACAATCAGACCGCCACCTTCACCGGCACCTACACGGTGACGGCGGCCGACATCGCCAACGGATCGGTCGCCGATGCCGCCATCGCCACCTCGACCAACGGCACCACCTCGGTCCCCGCCACGCTGTCAATCCCGGCCGCCAGCCTCACCGTCGCCAAGTCGGTCACCTCCACCGGCCCCTACAACACCGTGGGCCAGACCGTCACCTACCGGTTCGTGGCCACCAACACCGGCACCACCACGCTGACCACCGTCGGCATCAACGACACCCAGACCGCCCCGGCCGGCGCCCTCACCTCCGGCCCGACCTGTGTGAGCCTGGCCACCCCGACCGGGACCTGCACGACCGGGACCTCCACCACCTTGGCCGCCGGGCAGTCGGCCACCTTCACCGCCACCTACACCCTGACCCAGGCCGACCTCAACAACGGCTCGGTGGCCGACTCCGCTACCGCCACCGGCACCCCGCCGTCGGGGACGCCGATCACCTCCACCCCATCGACCGCCACCGTGGCCCTCACCCAGGCCCCGGCGCTGACCGTGGTGAAGTCGGTCACCTCGACCGGCCCCTACAACGCGGTGGGCCAGACGGTCACCTACAAGTTCCTGGTTACCAACACCGGCAATGTGACCCTCACCACCACCGGGGTGACCGACACCCAGACCGCCCCGGCGGGCGCCCTCACCTCCGGTCCCACCTGTGTGAGCCTGGCCACCCCGACGGCCACCTGCACGACAGGGACCTCCACCACCCTGGTGCCCGGCCAGGTGGCCACCTTCACCGCCACCTACACCCTCACCCAGGCCGACCTCAACAACGGCTCGGTCAACGACTCGGCCACCGCCACCGGCACCCCGCCGACCGGCTCCCCGGTGACCTCGAGCCCGTCGATGGCCTCGGTGACCGCCACCCAGACCCCCGCCCTCACCGTGGTCAAGTCGGTCACCTCCACCGGCCCCTACAACACCGTCGGCCAGACCGTCACCTACCAGTTCGTGGCCAAGAACACCGGCAACGTGACCCTGACCACCGTGGGCATCAACGACACCCAGACCGCCCCGGCCGGAGCGCTCACCAGCGGCCCCACCTGCACCGGCCTCGACCACCCCCACGGCCACCTGCAGCGGGTCCTCGACCACCCTGGCCCCCGGACAGTCGGCCACCTTCACCGCCACCTACACGCTGACCCAGGCCGACCTCAACAACGGCTCGGTCAACGACTCGGCCACCGCCACCGGCACCCCGCCGACCGGTTCCCCGATCACCTCGAGCCCGTCGACGGCCTCGGTGACGGTCGCCCAGTCCCCGGCGCTGACCGTGGTCAAGTCGGTCACCTCCACCGGCCCCTACAACACCGTCGGCCAGACCGTCACCTACCAGTTCGTGGCCAAGAACACCGGCAACGTGACCCTGACCACCGTGGGCATCAACGACACCCAGACCGCCCCGGCCGGAGCGCTCACCAGCGGTCCCACCTGCACCGGCCTCACCACCCCCACGGCCACCTGCAGCGGGTCCTCGACCACCCTCCTCCCCGGACAGTCGGCCACCTTCACCGCCACCTACACGCTGACCCAGGCCGACCTGAACAACGGCTCGGTGGCCGACTCGGCCACCGCCAGCGGCACCCCGCCGACCGGCTCCCCGATCACCTCCGCCCCGTCGACGGCCACGGTGACCATCGCCCAGGCCCCGACGCTGACCGTCACCAAGACCTCGACCACCGCCGACGTCCAGTCGGTGGGCCAGGTGGTGCCCTACACCTTCGTGGCCAAGAACACCGGCAACGTCACCCTCACCGGGGTGGGGATCACCGACACCCAGACCGCCCCGTCGCTCAACACCTCGCTGTCGGCCATCACCTGCCAGAGCCTGGCCACCCCGACCGCCACCTGCTCGGGCTCGACCACCACCCTCCTCCCCGGGCAGAGTGCCACCTTTGCCGCCAACTACACGGTGACGGCCGCCGACCTCACCCACGGCTCGGTGGCCGACTCGGCCACCGCCACCGGCACCCCGCCCATCGGCAGCCCGGTGACCAGCCCCCCGGCCACCCTGTCCCTCCCGGCCGCCACCTTGACGGTGGCCAAGTCGGTCACCTCCACCGGCCCCTACAACACCGTCGGCCAGACCGTCACCTACAAGTTCGTGGCCACCAACACCGGGACCACCAGCCTCACCGGGGTGTCCATCACCGACACCCAGACCGCCCCGTCGCTCAACACCTCGCTGTCGGCCATCACCTGCCAGAGCCTGGCCACCCCCACCGCCACCTGCTCGGGGACCTCGACCACCCTGGCCGCCGGCCAGAGTGCGACCTTCACCGCCACCTACACGCTGACCCAGGCCGACCTCGACCACGGCTCGGTGGCCGACTCCGCCACCGCCACCGGCACCCCGCCGTCGGGGACGCCCATCACCAGCTCCCCGTCGACGGCCACGGTGACCGCCACCCAGACCCCCGCCCTCACCGTGGTCAAGTCGGTCACCTCCACCGGCCCCTACAACACCGTCGGCCAGACCGTCACCTACCAGTTCGTGGCCAAGAACACCGGCAACGTGACCCTGACCACCGTGGGCATCAACGACACCCAGACCGCCCCGGCCGGAGCGCTCACCAGCGGCCCCACCTGCACCGGCCTCACCACCCCCACGGCCACCTGCAGCGGGTCCTCGACCACCCTGGCCCCCGGACAGTCGGCCACCTTCACCGCCACCTACACGCTGACCCAGGCCGACCTCAACAACGGCTCGGTCAACGACTCGGCCACCGCCACCGGCACCCCGCCGACCGGTTCCCCGATCACCTCGAGCCCGTCGACGGCCTCGGTGACGGTCGCCCAGTCCCCGGCGCTGACCGTGGTCAAGTCGGTCACCTCCACCGGCCCCTACAACACCGTCGGCCAGACCGTCACCTACCAGTTCGTGGCCAAGAACACCGGCAACGTGACCCTGACCACCGTGGGCATCAACGACACCCAGACCGCCCCGGCCGGAGCGCTCACCAGCGGTCCCACCTGCACCGGCCTCACCACCCCCACGGCCACCTGCAGCGGGTCCTCGACCACCCTCCTCCCCGGACAGTCGGCCACCTTCACCGCCACCTACACGCTGACCCAGGCCGACCTGAACAACGGCTCGGTGGCCGACTCGGCCACCGCCAGCGGCACCCCGCCGACCGGCTCCCCGATCACCTCCGCCCCGTCGACGGCCACGGTGACCATCGCCCAGGCCCCGACGCTGACCGTCACCAAGACCTCGACCACCGCCGACGTCCAGTCGGTGGGCCAGGTGGTGCCCTACACCTTCGTGGCCAAGAACACCGGCAACGTCACCCTCACCGGGGTGGGGATCACCGACACCCAGACCGCCCCGTCGCTCAACACCTCGCTGTCGGCCATCACCTGCCAGAGCCTGGCCACCCCGACCGCCACCTGCTCGGGCTCGACCACCACCCTCCTCCCCGGGCAGAGTGCCACCTTTGCCGCCAACTACACGGTGACGGCCGCCGACCTCACCCACGGCTCGGTGGCCGACTCGGCCACCGCCACCGGCACCCCGCCCATCGGCAGCCCGGTGACCAGCCCCCCGGCCACCCTGTCCCTCCCGGCCGCCACCTTGACGGTGGCCAAGTCGGTCACCTCCACCGGCCCCTACAACACCGTCGGCCAGACCGTCACCTACAAGTTCGTGGCCACCAACACCGGGACCACCAGCCTCACCGGGGTGTCCATCACCGACACCCAGACCGCCCCGTCGCTCAACACCTCGCTGTCGGCCATCACCTGCCAGAGCCTGGCCACCCCCACCGCCACCTGCTCGGGGACCTCGACCACCCTGGCCGCCGGCCAGAGTGCGACCTTCACCGCCACCTACACGCTGACCCAGGCCGACCTCGACCACGGCTCGGTGGCCGACTCCGCCACCTCCACCGGCACCCCGCCGTCGGGGACGCCCATCACCAGCTCCCCGTCGACGGCCACGGTGACCGCCACCCAGACCCCCGCCCTCACCGTGGTCAAGTCGGTCACCTCCACCGGCCCCTACAACACCGTCGGCCAGACCGTCACCTACCAGTTCGTGGCCAAGAACACCGGCAACGTGACCCTGACCACCGTGGGCATCAACGACACCCAGACCGCCCCGGCCGGAGCGCTCACCAGCGGCCCCACCTGCACCGGCCTCACCACCCCCACGGCCACCTGCAGCGGGTCCTCGACCACCCTGGCCCCCGGACAGTCGGCCACCTTCACCGCCACCTACACGCTGACCCAGGCCGACCTCAACAACGGCTCGGTCAACGACTCGGCCACCGCCACCGGCACCCCGCCGACCGGTTCCCCGATCACCTCGAGCCCGTCGACGGCCTCGGTGACGGTCGCCCAGTCCCCGGCGCTGACCGTGGTCAAGTCGGTCACCTCCACCGGCCCCTACAACACCGTCGGCCAGACCGTCGCCTACCAGTTCGTGGCCACCAACACCGGCAACGTCACCCTGACCGGCGTCGGCGTCGCCGACACCCAGACCGCCCCGGCCGGGAGCCTCACCAGCGGTCCCACCTGCACCGGCCTGGCCACCCCCACGGCCACCTGCAGCGGGTCCTCGACCACCCTCCTCCCCGGACAGTCGGCCACCTTCACCGCCACCTACACGCTGACCCAGGCCGACCTGAACAACGGCTCGGTGGCCGACTCGGCCACCGCCAGCGGCACCCCGCCGACCGGCTCCCCGATCACCTCCGCCCCGTCGACGGCCACGGTGACCATCGCCCAGGCCCCGACGCTGACCGTCACCAAGACCTCGACCACCGCCGACGTCCAGTCGGTGGGCCAGGTGGTGCCCTACACCTTCGTGGCCACCAACACCGGCAACGTCACCCTCACCGGGGTGGGGATCACCGACACCCAGACCGCCCCGTCGCTCAACACCTCGCTGTCGGCCATCACCTGCCAGAGCCTGGCCACCCCGACCGCCACCTGCTCGGGCTCGACCACCACCCTCCTCCCCGGGCAGAGTGCCACCTTTGCCGCCAACTACACGGTGACGGCCGCCGACCTCACCCACGGCTCGGTGGCCGACTCGGCCACCGCCACCGGCACCCCGCCCACCGGCAGCCCGGTGACCAGCCCCCCGGCCACCCTGTCCCTCCCGGCCGCCACCTTGACGGTGGCCAAGTCGGTCACCTCCACCGGCCCCTACAACACCGTCGGCCAGACCGTCACCTACAAGTTCGTGGCCACCAACACCGGGACCACCAGCCTCACCGGGGTGTCCATCACCGACACCCAGACCGCCCCGTCGCTCAACACCTCGCTGTCGGCCATCACCTGCCAGAGCCTGGCCACCCCCACCGCCACCTGCTCGGGGACCTCGACCACCCTGGCCGCCGGCCAGTCGGCCACCTTCACCGCCACCTACACGCTGACCCAGGCCGACCTCGACCACGGCTCGGTGGCCGACTCGGCCACCGCCACCGGCACCCCGCCGTCGGGGACGCCCATCACCAGCTCCCCGTCGACGGCCACGGTGACCGCCACCCAGACCCCCGCCCTCACCGTGGTCAAGTCGGTCACCTCCACCGGCCCCTACAACACCGTCGGCCAGACCGTCACCTACCAGTTCGTGGCCACCAACACCGGCAACGTGACCCTGACCACCGTGGGCATCAACGACACCCAGACCGCCCCGGCCGGAGCGCTCACCAGCGGCCCCACCTGCACCGGCCTGACCACCCCCACGGCCACCTGCACCGGGTCCTCGACCACCCTGGCCCCCGGACAGTCGGCCACCTTCACCGCCACCTACACGCTGACCCAGGCCGACCTCAACAACGGCTCGGTCAACGACTCGGCCACCGCCACCGGCACCCCGCCGACCGGTTCCCCGATCACCTCGAGCCCGTCGACGGCCTCGGTGACGGTCACCCAGTCCCCGGCGCCTGACGGTGGCCAAGACGATCACCTCCACCAGCCCCTACAACACCCTCGGCCAGGCCATCCCCTACACCATCGCCGCCACCAACACCGGCAACGTCACCCTCACCGCCGTCAACGTCACCGACACCCAGACCGCCCCGGCCGGGAGCCTCGCCTCCGGCCCCACCTGCACCGGCCTGGCCACCCCGACGGCCTCCTGCTCGGGCTCGACCACCACCTTGGCCCCCGGACAGTCGGCCACCTTCGTCGCCACCTACCTCCCACCTGCTCGGCCACCCACACCGTCACCCAGGCCGACCTCGACGCCACCGGCGTCATCCAGACGTCGGCCACCGGCACCGGCACCCCGCCCACCGGCCCGCCCGTCACCACCACCTCGCCGCCGGTCATCGTCCCCTCGTCGCCCAGCCCCCGGCCCTCACCGTGGTCAAGTCGGTCACCTCCACCGGCCCCTACAACACCGTCGGCCAGACCGTCACCTACCAGTTCGTGGCCAAGAACACCGGCAACGTGACCCTGACCACCGTGGGCATCAACGACACCCAGACCGCCCCGGCCGGGAGCCTCGCCTCCGGCCCCACCTGCACCGGCCTGGCCACCCCCACGGCCACCTGCAGCGGGTCCTCGACCACCCTGGCCCCCGGACAGTCGGCCACCTTCACCGCCACCTACACGCTGACCCAGGCCGACCTCAACAACGGCTCGGTGGCCGACTCCGCCACCGCCAGCGGCACCCCGCCCACCGGCCCGGTGGTCACCTCCGCCCCGTCGACGGCCACCGTCCCCACCGCCCAGAGCACCGGGATCACCGTCCTCAAGTCGGTCACCTCCACCGGCCCCTACAACGCCGTCGGCCAGACCGTCGCCTACCAGTTCGTGGCCACCAACACCGGCAACGTCACCCTCACCGGCGTCTCCGTCGCCGACACCCAGACCGCCCCGGCCGGGAGCCTCGCCTCCGGCCCCACCTGCACCGGCCTGGCCACCCCGACGGCCTCCTGCTCGGGCTCGACCACCACCTTGGCCCCCGGACAGTCGGCCACCTTCGTCGCCACCTACCTCCTCACCCAGGCCGACCTGAACAACGGCTCGGTCCATGACTCCGCCACCGCCAGCGGCACCCCGCCCACCGGCCCGGTGGTCACCTCCACCCCGTCGACGGCCACCGTCCCGGTCGCCCAGACCTCGGCGCTGACCGTCCTCAAGTCGGTCACCTCCACGGGCCCCTACAAGACGGTGGGCCAGACCGTCGCCTACCAGTTCGTGGCCACCAACACCGGCAACGTCACCCTCACCGGCGTCTCCGTCGCCGACACCCAGACCGCCCCGGCCGGGAGCCTGGCCTCCGGCCCCACCTGCACCGGCCTGGCCACCCCGACGGCCTCCTGCTCGGGCTCGACCACCACCCTCCTCCCCGGGCAGTCGGCCACCTTCGTCGCCACCTACCTCCTCACCCAGGCCGACCTCGACAACGGCTCGGTCCATGACTCCGCCACCGCCAGCGGCACCCCGCCCACCGGCCCGGTGGTCACCTCCGCCCCGTCGACGGCCACGGTGACCATCGCCCAGGCCCCGACGTTGACCGTCACCAAGACCTCGACCACCGCCGACGTCCAGTCGGTGGGCCAGGTGGTGCCCTACACCTTCGTGGCCACCAACACCGGCAACGTCACCCTCACCGGGGTGGGGATCACCGACACCCAGACCGCCCCGTCGCTCAACACCTCGCTGTCGGCCATCACCTGCCAGAGCCTGGCCACCCCGACCGCCACCTGCTCGGGCTCGACCACCACCCTCCTCCCCGGGCAGAGTGCCACCTTTGCCGCCAACTACACGGTGACGGCCGCCGACCTCACCCACGGCTCGGTGGCCGACTCGGCCACCGCCACCGGCACCCCGCCCATCGGCAGCCCGGTGACCAGCCCCCCGGCCACCCTGTCCCTCCCGGCCGCCACCTTGACGGTGGCCAAGTCGGTCACCTCCACCGGCCCCTACAACACCGTCGGCCAGACCGTCACCTACAAGTTCGTGGCCACCAACACCGGGACCACCAGCCTCACCGGGGTGTCCATCACCGACACCCAGACCGCCCCGTCGCTCAACACCTCGCTGTCGGCCATCACCTGCCAGAGCCTGGCCACCCCCACCGCCACCTGCTCGGGGACCTCGACCACCCTGGCCGCCGGCCAGAGTGCGACCTTCACCGCCACCTACACGCTGACCCAGGCCGACCTCGACCACGGCTCGGTGGCCGACTCCGCCACCGCCACCGGCACCCCGCCGTCGGGGACGCCCATCACCAGCTCGCCGTCGACGGCCACGGTGACCGCCACCCAGACCCCGGGCCTGACGGTGACCAAGACCACCACCCTCCCCAGCTACAACACCCTGGGGGAGGCCATCCCCTACACCATCACCGCCACCAACACCGGGAACGTCACCCTCACCGCCGTCAACGTCACCGACGCCAACGCCACCATCACCAGCTGCAGCCCGGCCCTCCCGGTGGCCACCCTGGCGCCCAACGCCTCGATCACCTGCTCGGCCACCCACACCGTCACCCAGGCCGACCTCGACGCCACCGGCGTCACCAACGTGGCCACCGGCACCGGCACCCCGCCCACCGGCCCGCCCGTCACCACCAACTCGCCGCCGGTCATCGTCCCCTCGTCGCCGGCCCCCGCCCTCACCGTGGTCAAGTCGGTCACCTCCACCGGCCCCTACAACACCGTCGGCCAGACCGTCACCTACCAGTTCGTGGCCAAGAACACCGGCAACGTGACCCTGACCACCGTGGGCATCAACGACACCCAGACCGCCCCGGCCGGGAGCCTCGCCTCCGGCCCCACCTGCACCGGCCTGGCCACCCCCACGGCCACCTGCAGCGGGTCCTCGACCACCCTGGCCCCCGGACAGTCGGCCACCTTCACCGCCACCTACACGCTGACCCAGGCCGACCTCAACAACGGCTCGGTGGCCGACTCCGCCACCGCCAGCGGCACCCCGCCCACCGGCCCGGTGGTCACCTCCGCCCCGTCGACGGCCACCGTCCCCACCGCCCAGAGCACCGGGATCACCGTCCTCAAGTCGGTCACCTCCACCGGCCCCTACAACGCCGTCGGCCAGACCGTCGCCTACCAGTTCGTGGCCACCAACACCGGCAACGTCACCCTCACCGGCGTCTCCGTCGCCGACACCCAGACCGCCCCGGCCGGGAGCCTCGCCTCCGGCCCCACCTGCACCGGCCTGGCCACCCCGACGGCCTCCTGCTCGGGCTCGACCACCACCTTGGCCCCCGGACAGTCGGCCACCTTCGTCGCCACCTACCTCCTCACCCAGGCCGACCTGAACAACGGCTCGGTCCATGACTCCGCCACCGCCAGCGGCACCCCGCCCACCGGCCCGGTGGTCACCTCCACCCCGTCGACGGCCACCGTCCCGGTCGCCCAGACCTCGGCGCTGACCGTCCTCAAGTCGGTCACCTCCACGGGCCCCTACAAGACGGTGGGCCAGACCGTCGCCTACCAGTTCGTGGCCACCAACACCGGCAACGTCACCCTCACCGGCGTCTCCGTCGCCGACACCCAGACCGCCCCGGCCGGGAGCCTCGCCTCCGGCCCCACCTGCACCGGCCTGGCCACCCCGACGGCCTCCTGCTCGGGCTCGACCACCACCCTCCTCCCCGGGCAGTCGGCCACCTTCGTCGCCACCTACCTCCTCACCCAGGCCGACCTCGACAACGGCTCGGTCCATGACTCCGCCACCGCCAGCGGCACCCCGCCCACCGGCCCGGTGGTCACCTCCGCCCCGTCGACGGCCACGGTGACCATCGCCCAGGCCCCGACGTTGACCGTCACCAAGACCTCGACCACCGCCGACGTCCAGTCGGTGGGCCAGGTGGTGCCCTACACCTTCGTGGCCACCAACACCGGCAACGTCACCCTCACCGGGGTGGGGATCACCGACACCCAGACCGCCCCGTCGCTCAACACCTCGCTGTCGGCCATCACCTGCCAGAGCCTGGCCACCCCGACCGCCACCTGCTCGGGCTCGACCACCACCCTCCTCCCCGGGCAGAGTGCCACCTTTGCCGCCAACTACACGGTGACGGCCGCCGACCTCACCCACGGCTCGGTGGCCGACTCGGCCACCGCCACCGGCACCCCGCCCACCGGCAGCCCGGTGACCAGCCCCCCGGCCACCCTGTCCCTCCCGGCCGCCACCTTGACGGTGGCCAAGTCGGTCACCTCCACCGGCCCCTACAACACCGTCGGCCAGACCGTCACCTACAAGTTCGTGGCCACCAACACCGGGACCACCAGCCTCACCGGGGTGTCCATCACCGACACCCAGACCGCCCCGTCGCTCAACACCTCGCTGTCGGCCATCACCTGCCAGAGCCTGGCCACCCCCACCGCCACCTGCTCGGGGACCTCGACCACCCTGGCCGCCGGCCAGAGTGCGACCTTCACCGCCACCTACACGCTGACCCAGGCCGACCTCGACCACGGCTCGGTGGCCGACTCCGCCACCGCCACCGGCACCCCGCCGTCGGGGACGCCCATCACCAGCTCCCCGTCGACGGCCACGGTGACCGCCACCCAGACCCCGGGCCTGACGGTGACCAAGACCACCACCCTCCCCAGCTACAACACCCTGGGGGAGGCCATCCCCTACACCATCACCGCCACCAACACCGGGAACGTCACCCTCACCGCCGTCAACGTCACCGACGCCAACGCCACCATCACCAGCTGCAGCCCGGCCCTCCCGGTGGCCACCCTGGCGCCCAACGCCTCGATCACCTGCTCGGCCACCCACACCGTCACCCAGGCCGACCTCGACGCCACCGGCGTCACCAACGTGGCCACCGGCACCGGCACCCCGCCCACCGGCCCGCCCGTCACCACCAACTCGCCGCCGGTCATCGTCCCCTCGTCGCCGGCCCCCGCCCTCACCGTGGTCAAGTCGGTCACCTCCACCGGCCCCTACAACACCGTCGGCCAGACCGTCACCTACCAGTTCGTGGCCAAGAACACCGGCAACGTGACCCTGACCACCGTGGGCATCAACGACACCCAGACCGCCCCGGCCGGGAGCCTCGCCTCCGGCCCCACCTGCACCGGCCTGGCCACCCCCACGGCCACCTGCAGCGGGTCCTCGACCACCCTGGCCCCCGGACAGTCGGCCACCTTCACCGCCACCTACACGCTGACCCAGGCCGACCTCAACAACGGCTCGGTGGCCGACTCCGCCACCGCCAGCGGCACCCCGCCCACCGGCCCGGTGGTCACCTCCGCCCCGTCGACGGCCACCGTCCCCACCGCCCAGAGCACCGGGATCACCGTCCTCAAGTCGGTCACCTCCACCGGCCCCTACAACGCCGTCGGCCAGACCGTCGCCTACCAGTTCGTGGCCACCAACACCGGCAACGTCACCCTCACCGGCGTCTCCGTCGCCGACACCCAGACCGCCCCGGCCGGGAGCCTCGCCTCCGGCCCCACCTGCACCGGCC
>CAVPWU010000002.1:0-562500 GCA_963709665.1 uncultured Actinomycetota bacterium
TCCCGGTCGCCCAGAGCCCCTCCCTCTCCCTGGTGAAGGCCACCACCACCGCCAGCTACAACGCCCCGGGCCAGAGCCTGGCCTACACCTACCTGGTCACCAACACCGGGAACGTGACCCTGTCGTCGCTCGCCATCTCCGACAACCGGATCCCGACGGCCGCCATCACCTGCCCCCAGACCACCCTGGCCCCCGGAGCCAGCACCACCTGCACCGCCGACTACACCACCACCCAGGCGGACGTGGACGCCGGGTCGGTGACCAACATCGCCACCGCCGGGGGTACCGCTCCCGGCGGAGCGGCCGTGGTGTCGCCGCCGGCCACCGTCACCGTTGATGCCGTCCAGGACCCCTCCCTCTCCCTGGTCAAGACCACCACCACCCCGAGCTTCAACGCCGCAGGCCAGAGCCTCGCCTACTCCTACCTGGTCACCAACACCGGGAACGTGACCCTGTCGTCGCTCGCCATCTCCGACGACCGGATCCCGACGGCCGACATCACCTGCCCCCTGACCAGGCTGGCCCCCGCAGCCAGCACCACCTGCACCGCCGAATACACCACCACCCAGGCCGATGTGGACGCCGGGTCGGTGACCAACATCGCCACCGCCGGTGGGATCGCTCCCAGCGGAGCGGCCGTGGTGTCGCCGCCGGCCAGCGTCACCGTCCCGTCGGCCCAGACACCGTCCATCTCCGTCCTCAAGTCGGTGACCTCCCCGGGTCCCTACGACGCAGTGGGGCAGACGGTCAGCTACCGGTTCGTGGCCACCAACACCGGCAACGTCACCCTGACCGGCGTGGGGATCACCGACACCCAGACCGCACCCGCCGGCGCCCTGACCAGTGGTCCGACCTGCGTGTCCCTGTCGGCACCCACCGGGAGCTGCACGGGGTCGACCACCTCGCTGGGGATCGGTCAGTCGGCCACCTTCACCGCCACCTACCTCCTGACCCAGGCCGACCTCGACAACGGTTCCGTCCACGACTCCGCCACCGCTAGCGGCACCCCGCCGACCGGCCCGGTGGTCACCTCCGCCCCGTCCACCGCCACGGTGACCATCGCCCAGACCCCGAGCCTGACGGTGGCCAAGTCCACCACCACCACCAGCTACGCAACGCTGGGCCAGGTCATCCCCTACACCATCACCGCCACCAACACCGGCAACCAGACCCTCACCGCCGTCAACGTCACCGACGCCAACGCCACCATCACCAGCTGCAGCCCGGCCCTCCCGGTGGCCACCCTGGCGCCCAACGCCTCGATCACCTGCTCGGCCACCCACACCGTCACCCAGGCCGACCTCGACGCCACCGGCGTCACCAACGTGGCCACCGGCACCGGCGACCCGCCGTCCGGCCCGCCCCTCACTTCCCACTCGCCGCCGGTCACCGTCCCCTCGGCTCCGAGCCCGAGCCTGACCGTGCTGAAGTCGGTCACCTCCACCGGCCCCTATGACGCGGTGGGCCAGACGGTCAGCTACCAGTTCGTGGCGACCAACACCGGCAACGTCACCCTCACCGGAGTGGGGATCGACGACACCCAGACCGCCCCGGCCGGCGCCCTCACCTCGGGTCCGACCTGCGTGGGCCTGGCCACCCCGACGGCCAGCTGCACGGCCGCCTCCACCACCGCACTGGCCCCCGGCCAGTCAGCCACCTACGTCGCCACCTACACCCTCACCCTGGCCGACCTCAACCACGGCTCGGTCAACGACTCGGCCATCGCCACTGGCACCCCGCCCACCGGACCGGTGGTCGACTCCACCCCGTCGACCGCCACGGTGTCCACCACCCAGAACCCGGGCCTGACGGTGACCAAGACCACCACCGCCGCCAGCTACGCAACGCTGGGCCAGGCCATCCCCTACACCATCACCGCCACCAACACCGGAACCGTCACCCTCACCGACGTCACGGTGACCGACGCCAACGCCACCATCACCAGCTGCACCCCGGCCCTCCCGGTGGCCACCCTGGCGCCCAACGCCTCGATCACCTGCTCGGCCACCCACACCGTCACCCAGGCCGACCTCGACGCCACCGGCGTCACCAACGTGGCCACCGCCACCGGCGACCCGCCGTCCGGTCCGCCCATCACCTCCAATTCGCCACCGGTCACCATCCCGTCGGTCCAGACGTCCGGGATCACGGTGGTCAAGAGCTCCACCACCAAGAGCATCGAAACGGTCGGACAGGTGGTCCCCTACGCCTTCCGGGTCACCAACACCGGGAACGTCACCCTCACCCACGTGGCGGTCACGGACAGCCAGCAGGCGCCGGCGCTCGACTCGGGCCTGTCGGCCATCCACTGCCCGACCACCAGCCTGGCGGGTGGCGCATCGGAGACCTGCACCGCCACCTACACGGTGACCGCCGCCGACCTGGCCCACGGATCGGTCGCCGACTCGGCGTCGGTGACCGGCACCCCGCCGATCGGCGACCCGGTCACCTCCGGCGCCTCCCCGCTGGCCATCCCGGCCGCATCGATCACCGTGGTGAAGGCCACCACCACCACCTCCATCTCGTTCGTCGGACAGAGCGTTCCCTTCACCTTCACGGTGACCAACACCGGATTCACACCGCTGACGTCGGTGTCGGTGGCGGACTTCCGGGGCACCAGCCCCTCGGGCACCCTGCTCGCCGCACCGACCTGCCCGTCGGCGACGCTGGCCGCCGGGGCGTCCGAGGTGTGCACCTCGACCTACACGGTGACCGCCGCCGATCTCGCCGCCGGCTCGGTATCCGACACCGCCACCGCCCAGGGCACCGCCGGCGGCGGGGTGGTGGTCGGGTCGGACCCGTCGACCATCAGCCTGCCGCGGAATCCCAAGGCGCCCCTCACCGTGCACAAGACGACCTCCACGCAGTCGGTGACCGCCATCGGGCAGGTCATCCAGTACTCCTTCCTGGTCACCAACAACACGGACGCCACCCTGACCGGGGTCACGGTGGTGGACACCCAGGCCCAGCCGTCCCTGAACTCCTCGCTGTCGGCCATCGCCTGCCCGTCCTCCACGTTGGCCGCCGGTGCCTCGGAGACCTGCATGGCCACCTACACGGTGACGGCTGCTGACCTGGCCAACGGCTTCGTCAACGACACCGCCACCGCCACCGGGATCCCGCCCACCCTGCCCGACGGGTCGGCACCGACCCCCATCGTCTCGCAGCCGTCGTCGGCCGCCCTCCCGGTGGCCCCGACGGTCGCACCGGCGGCCCCGGTCAGCGCCATCACCCCGACCACGGTGAGCGTGACCGGCTGACGATGGTGCGTGGCGCGCGGCTCCGGTCGAGGTCCGGTCAGGAGCGGCCCCGGAGGACCGATCGGGCCGACCGGGGGTGGTCCCGGGTCCGGAGGACCGGTGTGGGCGCATCCCTGGTGCTCGCCGTCGTGCTCCTGGCCGGGTGCGGATCATCGACCGGGGGGAGCGCCCCCACCTCCTCCACCGGCGGTGCCGCCACCGGCCGGACCGCCACCGAGGTGCCCTCGGTGGCGTCGGGGTCCACCCTGCTGGCCACCTTCCACACCGACACCCCGTCGTCCTCGGGGCCGGGGGAGCCTTCCACCGGCGTGGTGCCCGCCACCTGGCACGGCGCCCCGAGTGTGCTCCCGGTCATCGGCTCCCGGGACAACTGGATCGACGTCCGTCTGGCCCAGCGGCCCAACGGCTCCACCGCCTGGGTGCCGGCCACGTCGGTCTCCTACACCTCGACCCCGTACCGGATCGAGGTGAGCCTGGCCTCCACCCGTCTGGAGCTCTTCGATTCGAATAGGCTGGTGCTGTCGGCCCCGGCCGGCGTGGGCATCTCCCAGTCACCGACACCGGTCGGCGCCTACTTCGTGGCCTTCCTCGCCCAACCGGCCAGTGCCGGCTACGGCCCGTTCGTGATGGTGACCTCGGCACACTCCGACGCCATCACCGACTGGGAGGAGTCCGGCGACGCCATGATCGCCATCCACGGCCCGCTGGGGGCCGGTGCCGCCATCGGGACCACCGGGGCCCGGGTGTCACACGGATGCGTGCGCCTGCAGCTCACCGACCTCGCCCAGCTCCGGGTGGTGCCGGTGGGCAGCCCGGTGGACATCGTGGCCGGTTGATCCGCCCGCCCGCCGACCGACATGTACGACCAGGTAAAGGAACCGCCACGCATGACCAACCGACCGCTGCCGCTGATCGCCACCCTCCTGCTCGGGGGGGCGATCGCCCTGACCGGGTGCTCGAGCTCGACCTCCGGCTCGACCACCACCACGGCCAAGGCGCCCGCCACCACGACCACCACCTCACCGGTCCCGATCCACAACAACGCGGCCATCCGCACCCAGGCGGTGATCACCGCCTGCACGGCGGCGCCGGGTGGCTGGCAGGCCTCGGGGACCGCCACCAATCCGGGCACGGCCTCCTACCACTACAAGCTCACCGTCTACTTCACCAGCGCCCAGGCCACCGTCCTGGGATCCGGCCAGACCTCGGTGACGGTGGCGGCCAAGTCGACCGGCAAGTGGAAGGTGACGGCGACGTTCCCGGCCCCCACCGGGGTCAAGTGCGTCCTGGTCGGGGTGGAGTAGCCGACGGCGGGGCCCGACCCGGGCCGGCCGCCGCTCCCGTCGTTCAGGTCAGGGCCGCCCGCACCACCGCACCCACGGCGTCCGCCTCCACCAGGAACCCGTCGTGGCCGACCGGCGAGTCGATGGCCACCACCTCGGGTCGTCCGGGGAGACGGCGGGCCAGCTCCTCCTGGAGGCCGATCGGGTAGAGGCGGTCCGAGGTGATGCCGGCCACCTGCACGGTGGCGGTGACCCCGGCCAGGGCGGCCGCCACGCCGCCTCGCCCGCGCCCCAGGTCGTGGTGGTTCATGGCCTCGCTGAGGACGATGTAGGAGTTGGGGTCGAACCGGGCGGCCAGCTTCTCCCCGGCGTGCTCCAGGTAGGACTCGACGGCGAACCGGCCCCCCTTCAGCGGGTCCTCGCTGCCCTGGGGCCGGCGGCCGAACCGCTGCTGGAGCTCATCGGTGGTCCGGTAGCTGAGGTGGCCGATGCCCCGGGCGATGGCCATCCCGGCCGTCGGCCGGGGGCCGGACTCGTAGTAGTCGCCCCCCCGGTAGGCCGGGTCGGCCCGGATGGCCCGCACCTGCACCGAGCAGAGGGCGATCTGCTCGGCGGTGGCGGCCGCCCCGACCGCCACCACCACCGCCCGTGCCACCCGGTCCGGGGAGGAGACGCACCACTCGAGGGCTCGCATGCCACCCATCGAGCCGCCCACCACCCCGGCCCACCGGCGGATACCCAGGTGGTCGGCCAGCGCCGCCTCGGCGGCCACCTGGTCCCGGATGGTCACGGTGGGGAACCTGCCCCCGTAGGGGCGTCCGTCGGGGCCGGCCGAGGAGGGACCGGTGGTCCCCTGACAGCCGCCCAGGACGTTGGGGCACACCACGAACCACCGGTCGGTGTCGAGGGGGGCGCCCGGCCCGATCATCGGGTCCCACCAGCCGGCGTCGCCGGCCGGGCCCCCCGGATGGCGGGCGGCGTGGGAGTCCCCCGACAGGGCGTGGAGCACCAGCACGGCGTTGGAGGCGTCGGGATCCAACCTCCCCCAGGTCTCGTAGGCGACCTGGACACGTCCCAGCCTTCCCCCCGCCTCCAGCCCCAGACCGCCGGAGAGGGTGAAGGTCCGGCGCCAGGCCGGCGGGGAGCGGTCGGGTCCCGGGTCGGGGTCCGGCGTCCGGCTCACCCGCCCTTGGCGGCCCGGAAGCCCGCCTCGAGGTCGGCCTGGATGTCCTCCAGTGACTCGAGACCGACGCACAGGCGCACCAGGTCGGGGGTCACCCCGGTGGTGACCTGCTCGGCCTCGGTCAGCTGCGAGTGGGTGGTGGAGGCCGGGTGGATGGCCAGGCTGCGGACGTCACCGATGTTGGCCAGGTGGCTGAAGAGCTCCAGGCCCTCGATGAACTTCCGACCCGCCTCGATGCCGCCGACGATCCCGAAGGCGACGATGGCTCCCGCCCCCCGGGGCAGGTAGTTCTGCTGACGCTCGTGCCAGGGGCTCGACGCCAGACCCGCGTAGTTCACCCACGACACCTCGTCCCGGCCCTCCAGCCAGGTGGCCACGGCGGTGGCGTTCTGGACGTGCCGCTCCATCCGCAGGCTGAGGGTCTCCACCCCCTGGAGGAAGAGGAAGGAGTTGAGCGGGGCGATGGCCGGGCCGATGTCGCGCAGGTACTGGAGCCGGGCCTTCAGCACGTACCGGGCGGGGAACAGGGCCTCGGGGAGCTGGGAGAAGACCAGTCCGTGGTAGCTGGGGTCGGGCTCGGTGAAGTTGGGGAACCGCCCGCTCTCCTCGTAGTTGAAGGTGCCCCCGTCGACGATGATCCCGCCGATGGAGGTGCCGTGGCCACCGATGAACTTGGTGGCCGAGTGGACCACGATGTCCGCCCCGTGGCGCAGCGGCTGCTCGAGGTAGGGCGTGGCCACCGTGTTGTCCACCACCAGCGGGATCCCGTGGGCGTGGGCGACGGCCGCCACCGCCTCGACGTCGAGCACGTCCCCCTTGGGGTTGCCGATGGTCTCGGCGAAGAAGGCCTTGGTGTTCGGACGGATGGCCGCCTGCCAGGCGTCGATGTCGTCGGGGTCGTCGACGAAGGTGGTCTCCACCCCCAGCTTGGGGAAGGTGTAGTGGAGGAGGTTGTAGGTGCCGCCGTAGAGGGAGGCCGACGAGACGATATGGCCGCCGTTCTCGGCCAGGTTCAGCAGGGCCACCGTCTCCGCCGCCTGGCCGCTGGCCACCGCCAGGGCGGCCACCCCTCCCTCGAGGGCGGCGATCCGCTCCTCGAACACCGCCTGGGTGGGGTTCATGATGCGGGTGTAGATGTTGCCCAGCTCCTCCAGCCCGAACAGGGCGGCGGCATGGCTGGTGTCCCGGAAGGTGTAGCTGGCGGTCTGGTAGATGGGCACGGCCCGGGCGTTGGTGGTGGGGTCGGGCACGGCCCCGGCATGGATCTGGCGGGTCTCGAATCCCCAATCGGGCATGGGTGGGCTCCTCAGGTGGCTGCGGATGGTGCGGAAAGCCTAAGCCCGGAAACCCGACTCATCAAGTCAACTTTTGGCGGGGACCGGGGTCCGGGCCGGGCCGGCCACCACGGCCAGGCAGCCGGCGGCCAGCACCGCCAGGGTGGCCAGCAGCACCGGGTAGCTCACCCAGTGGTGCAGCTCGGCCAGGACCAGCGGGACGGCGAAGCCGACATAGGTGAGGGCGTAGAACACGGCGGTGAGCCCGGCCAGCTCGTCCGGGCCGGCGATCCGCTGCACCTCCAGCAGGCCGGCCACCAGGCAGCAGCCGTAGCCGGCACCCAGGACGGCACCGGTCGCCAGCACCAGCGGCGGGCTGAGCAGGTGGGCGGCCAGGGCCGCCAGGGCCATGCCCGCCACCACCGCCGCCAGCCCCACCGTGGCCCCCCGGACGCCGCCCCCGCCGTCGAGGCGACGGGCCAGCGGTTGGATCAGCACCCCCACCCCGAGGGTGACCCCGGCCACCACCCCGGCGAAGGCGATCCCGTAGCCGGAGGTCCGGCTGGAGATCACGGTGGGGAGGACGGCGAAGGAGACGGCGGCGGAGGCGAACACCCAGGGGGCCAGCGGCACCACCACCCGGCGGAATTGGGGGTGGAGGGCGGTCGGGACCCGCAGTCGGTCCCACAGTCCCGCCTTCTCGCCGGGGTGGTCGGTGACCGTCTCCGGTGCCCGCCACAGGCCCGGCAGGACCACCGCCATCACCACCAGGTGCGGAAGGTAGGGCACCACCAGGGGGGCGGGGCTCCACTGGGCCAGCAGCCCGGCCACCAGCGGCCCCAGGCCGAAGCCGAGGGAGAGGGCGATGGCGGCCCGGCGGGCGCCCGCCTGCTCGCCGGCCCGGCGGTCGAACGGGGGGACGGAGAGCTCCTTGACCCAGGCGGTGCCCGCCGCGAACACCGCCCCGCTGGCCACCCCGGCCAGGAACCGTCCCACGTAGAGGAGGGGGACGGCGTGGGAGCCGACCAGTAGCACCACGGTGGCCACCACCGAGACCAGGGCCGCCGGCCGCACCACCCGGGAGCGACCCCACCGGTCGGAGGCCGGGCCACCCACCAGCAGGGCGGGCACCAGGCCGAGGGCGTAGATCCCGAAGAGTGCCTCGTCGGTGCCCACCGTGACCCCGCGGTCCTGGTGGTAGGCGACGATCAGGGAGGCGAACTGGTTGGCCCCCCAGCCCACCGCGAACATGACGGCGGCCACCGACAGCCAGCGCCGCCGGGCCGGCACCACCGGCGGGGAGGGGGTCATCAGGGGCACACCGTCCGGGGCGGGGGCAGGGTCCGGTCGAGCAGGTAGGAGGCGACCCGGCGCTGCATGCAGGCGTCGCCCGCCCCGCTCAGCAGCCAGGTGTGCCCCCAGCCGTCCCAGGTGAGCTGGGACGCCGACGGGTAGTCGGCGGCCAGGTGGCGGGCGGCCACCAGCGGGGTGTTGGGGTCGCCGGTGTTGCCGATCACCAGGGTGGGCGGGGCCCCGGTGGGGTGGACGTCCTCCACCGGCCGGCTGGCGGCCGGCCACGCCACGCACCCGGCCAGGGTGTAGTTGGCCACGTACCCTCCGATCAGGGGGTCCCGGGCGGCCAGGGTGCGGGCCAGGGCCCCTGCCGCCCGCGGACCGGGGTGGGCGGGGGCGTCGTTGCAGGCGATGGCCCACTGGGGGTCGACCAGTGAGGAGCCGTCGACATCGGTGACCAGGTCGAGGGCCAGCTGGCGGAGCCCCGAGCCGTCGCCGGCCCGGGCGGCGGCCAGGGCGGTCAGGTAGCCGTCGGTGAGGGAGGGCACCGTCACCGCGAAGAGGGTGGCGGCGTCGAGGTCGCCGACGGTGACCGGCACGTCGTCCCCCGCCCCCGGGGCGGGCAGGGGACGGGCCGTCAGCGAGGCGGACAGGGCGGTGAAGGCGCCCAGCGGGTCGGCGCCCAGCGGGCACGGCGACTCGCCCCCGCAGCCGGTCAGCACGTGCACCACCGAGGCCTCGGCGGCCGGCGCCTGCTCGGCGGCCTGGACAGGCAGCGAGGCGTCGAGGTCCACCGCTCCGTCGAGCACCATCGCCCGGAGCCGGTGGGGGAAGAGCTCGGCGTAGACGGTCCCGAGCACGGTGCCGTAGGACATGCCGTAGTAGCTGATGGTGGCCAGCCCCAACGCCTGGCGGATCCGGTCCATGTCCCGGGCGGTGGTCGTCGAGTCGAGGGACGCCGTCAGCTGGGCGTGCTCGAGGTGGCAGGCCCGGGCCATGGTGGTGAAGAAGGGGGTGGCCGGCAGCGGCTGGCCCGGCCGGGCCGGGACCGGCAGCTGGCTGGTCGCCCCCGACGTCGAGGTCCCGCAGTCGAGCCGCTCGCTGGCCCCGGTGCCCCGCGGGTCGAAGCTCACGATGTCGAACCGCTGGCGGACCTGGGCCGGGAAGGCGCCCAGCACCACGGGCAGGAGCTCCAGCCCGCTCTCGCCGGGGCCACCCGGATTGAAGAACAGGGTGCCGATCCGCCGCGAAGGGTCGAGGGCCGGGGCCCGGGTCACCGCCACCGACAGCCAGGCCCCCCGCGGGTCGTCGTAGCGGAGCGGGACCCGGACGGTGCCGCACTGGAGGGCGTGGTCGACGGTGCAGGTGGTCCAGGCCAGCGGGGCCGGCGGGGCGGGGCGGGAGGTGGCCGCCCCGGCCCCGCCGGTGGGGCCCGCCGCCGCCCACGTCGGGACCACGACGAGCAGGGCCAGGACCAGGGCAGCCCGGCTCCACCCGGAGCCGGCCGGTCGGCGAACGGGCAGGGTCATGGTCGATCGCCGGTCATGGTCGGGCGGAGGTCATGTCGGCCGACCGTAGCCGCGGACGATCGGAGGCATGAGCCGCCCGGGGATGGGTAGGACGGGGCGGTGGAGCCGACCCACGCCTCGGTGTTCGACGTTCCAGGAATACTTGCCTGGACAACGAAGTTGTACGGTTGATGAGCGCTCCGCCCTTCCCTCCGGGGGCCCCCGACGTCGACGGCGTGACCCGGGCCCGGCTCGATCTCGGTCGCACCCTCGGGGTCGCCGGGGTCATCGCCTACAACTGGTGGGTGGTGGTGCCCTTCGTGCCCGGTCTGATGCCCTCGGCCAACGGCTTCTTCTCCGACCTCGAGGCGACCGGTGGGCGCGACGCCACCTGGATGCAGCACTGCGACGTGGCGGCCGGCGTGCTGCTGGTGACCGCCTTCCTGATCCGGGGGGCAGCCGGTCGGCACGGCTACCGGCCCGAGTGGAAGTGGATGGTGGCCTTCGCGGCGGCCGGTGGCATCGGGGGGGCCTTCCCCTACGCCTGTGCCGAGGGGCTGAGCGCCACCTGCCGGCGGCTCGAGTGGCACCTGCAGCTGCCGTTCCACCACTACGTCCACGTGGTGTCCGGCATCGCCGAGTTCGTGTTCCTCACCGTGGCGGTGGTGGTGGCCGAGCGACGGACCCGTGGGGAGTCCACCCGGGAGGCCCGCAGCTACCAGTGGCTCCTCCGGTCCCTGGTGGTGGCCTACCCCTTGCTGGGCCTGGCCTACCTGACCGACCGTCTGGGCACCCTGATCGAGCCGGTCTTCTTCCTCATCTTCTCCACCATGGTCATCGTCCAGCTCTTCGAGCCGCTCGGTGAGCGGCCGGACGCCGACGTCGAGGGGCCCCCGGACGGCCGGCGCCAGGTGCGTGCCCCGGTGCTCCGGCTGGCCCACCTGGCCCTGCCGGGCGGCGGCCACCGCCACGCCGACTGAGCGCCGCCGCCGCCCCGGGCCTGCCGGACCGACCCCGGGCCCGGGGTGCTCGGGCCCGGCGGAGGGCGCCTCCGGGGGGGGGTCGGGGAGGTCCGCCGACACCGATCTCGCCCGATTTCCCCGCAGCGCGCGCGGATGCGCCTAGGGTAGGGGGCGTCGTTGGCCCATTCACGCGGGTTGACGAAGGTTGGGCTTCGAAGTGGATCCCCGCTTGTACGTGCGTGAAGTTCAAGGAGTGAAAGTTATGGGTGTAGGTGCAGTCAAGTGGTTCAACGCCGAAAAGGGGTTTGGTTTCATCACCCCGGACGGCGGCGGGGATGATCTCTTCGTCCACCAGTCCGAGATCCAGATGGAGGGCTTCCGCGACCTCGCGGAGGGCCAGCGTGTGGAGTTCGAGACCAAGCAGGGCCAGAAGGGCCTTCAGGCGAGCCAGGTCCGCAAGATCTGAGTTCCTCCGTCACGGGACACCGTCCCCGACCTCACGGTCGAGGGTCGGTGGCACCGGGACCGACAGGGCCGTCGCACCGGGAGACCGGAGCGGCGGCTTTTGTCGTTCCCGGGAAGCGTCGTACCGTCCCCGGGAACGTCGTGCCGGCGGGGGGCGGTCCGGTGCTCAGGCGGTCCGGGTCGGTGAGGCCGACCGGCGGCTGGTGACCGCCGCCGCCACCAGCACCACGAAGGCCGCTGCTTCCACCATCAGGGAGGTGACGGCATAGGGGGCGTGGAAGCTGTCGGTGAAGCCGAACAGCCCCACCTCCACCGACAGCACCAGGCCGCCCAGGGTGCCGGCCACGAACAGGGCGCCGGCCGCCGCCACCCAGGGGTGGCGGGTGACCGCCACCGCCACCGCCACCGCCAGGCCGGCGATCCCCTGCAGCAGGAAGAGCGGCCCGATGGTCGGGATGTGCCGGTAGCCGGTCGACCAGAGGTGGAGGTGGATCAACGCCGACAACGCCACCAGCACGGCCCCCGCCCAGAACAGCAGGCTGTGGGCCAGGTCGGGCGCCACGACCAGGCGTCGGAGGTTCCCGGATCGGGTGGAACCTCCGGTGGGCACCGCACGGCCGGCCGGTTGCGTCATGCCCGTTCTTCGGCACCCGGGATGCCGATGGATGTCGGGGCGGACGACCCGGTCGGAGGCCGAGGTCAGGAACCGGCCACCGCCGGCACCCCGTCGGCGAGGGAGAGCCGCCGGATGAAGAGCACGCGACTGTGCGGGTAGCCGACCTGGCCGGGGAGCCAGGCGTGGAAGGCCATCCACAGGTCGCCCTGGGCATCGGCGAACACCGTCTCGCCGCCCGGGCCGGAGAACGACGGCTGGGAGGCCAGGATCGGGGCCGCCGCCGAGGCCGGGCACGGGCCGAGGGGCCCGGCGCAGGCCACCACCCCCACCGCATAGTCGGCGGTGGTCCAGTCGTTGCCCGAGAAGAACAGCTCGTACTGGCCGCCGATGTCCACCATGTCCGGACCCTCGACGATGCCGCCCTGCCAGGCGGCGTCGGCCTGGAGCAGGGGGGTGGCGGCGCCCGGGACCACCGACGTCCCGTCGGCCGTCAACGCCTGGGCCCAGATGGTCGGGGGCTGGGAGCCGCTGCCCTGGGACTTCCAGGTCAGGTACGGGGCGCCGGAGGCGTCCACGTACGGGCTGGGGTCGATGGAGCCACCGAGGTCGGTCTGGCAGACCACCGGTGCCGTCGAGCTGTCGAGGAACGGACCCTGTGGCGTGGAGGAGGTGGCGGCCGAAATGCACTGGTCGTCGGTGCCGGTGGCCACCGCCGAGTAGTAGAGGACGTAGGCGCCGCCGAGCCGGAGGACCGAGGGAGCCCAGGTCGCCCCGGGCTGGGCCCACGAGGCCACGTGGGGCAGGGCGTCGCCGACGGTGGTCCAGTGGGTCAGGTCGGAGGACTGGATGATCTGGATGTTGCCGGCCGCCGAGTTGGTGGCGTAGCCGTAGTACTCACTGCCGACGGTGAGGATGAACGGGTCCGGGAAGTCGAACGGGTAGGCGATGCCGCCCCCGGTGTCCGCGGCGTCGAGGGCGGCACAGGCGCCCGAGGCTCCGGTCAGCGAGTTCACCGCCGCCTGGGTGTTCCCGACCGCCTCGAAGAGGGTGGCCTGCTGCACCCCCTGCAGGCAGTCGTGCAGGGTGGAGAGGTCGAGCTGCTGCAGCCCGACGTCGGCGGAGGCCCCGGACAGCTGGGTGTCGGCGCCCAGCAGCGACTCGAAGGTGGTGGCGGCCGAGGCCTGACGGGCGTCCAGCTGCAGGGTGGCGGTCCGCCCGTTGGCGCGGACGGTGGCCAGCTCGGCGTCGTCGCCGTCCAGGGCCCGGTGGGCGGACGACAGCGAGGCGTCGGTGCGGTCGAGGGTGCCCCGCTGGTGCAGGTCGTAGGCCAGGGTGGCCACCAGCAGGGCGGCCAGGGCCACCGAGACGACGGCGAAGGGGCCCGGGCGCCGGGTGGGGCCGGTCATCCGCCGGGCTCGGCGTCCAGGCAGGTGCCACCCACGCCCTTCAGGGCGGTGAGGGCGTCGGCGACGTCGCCGAGGGAGACGGCGTTGAGCGCCTCCTGCACCCCGGTGAGGCAGGTGGAGAGGTCGGTGATGTCGACCCCCTGGGCGGAGATGGTGGAGCGGTCGCTGGCCAGCTGCGACTCGGCGGAGGCGAGGAGCGAGGCCTCGTGGGCGAGGGTGGCGGTGACCGCGGCCCGCTGGGTGTCGGTGGTGGACAGGTCCACCTCGGCGGTCAGGAGCTGCCCGACGGCACCGCGGATGTGCGCCCGTGCCGACCCCAGGGAGTGGGTGGCGACCGCGGTCCGGGCCCGGAGGTGGACACCCCAGCCGCCGAGGGCGGCCACCACGACCAGCAGGAGGGCGACGGTGCCGATCCGCCATGCCGGGCGCCGACGGTGTCGTCGACGGACATCGGGTCGGATGCCGGGGTCGTCGGTGGGCCGGTCGGGCGACTCGTCGTGGGGATCGGCGGTCCCGGCGGTGGCGTCCGGCGCCTGCTCGGCGTCAGGTCCGGCCGGTGGCCGCGCCGGTGGCCGCGCCGGGGCCGCTGGCCGGCCCGGGGCCTCGGGGGCCGACGGCGGCACGGCGTGGTCGGGGGTGCCGAGGGAGGAGGTCGGAGGGGGTCGCATGGGATCGGTCAGCTGTCACTCGGCCCCGGCCCCCGCCGACACCGGGCCGCCCATGGCGTCCGGCGACCTGCCACCCCCAGTCTCACATCCCGTCGGCCGGTGCGCCGACCGGGCCGGCCACTCCGTCGGCCGGGGCGCCCTTCCGGCTCCTGACCAGGGACGGCCGGAGGGGGCCGGCGGTGCGGGACCGGAGGCTGCCCACCCACACCCCGGCTCCGTAGGCGGCGTCGTCGGCCACCGAGGCCACCGTCCACCGCACCGGGTCGAGGTCGGGACGTCGCTGCCACCACTCCACCGCCGGGGGCACCGCCAGCAGCACGGCCGCCGCCCACCGGAGCCGCCATCGCCACCTGCCTCCCACCCGGGCGTCCCCGGCGGCGGCCAGCCCGAGGAGCACGACCGGCGCGGCCAGGGTGGTGGCCGCCCGGCCCAGGCCGACGACGGTCCAGGCGGTGGCCTCGAAGCTCCACCGGGCCGCCTCGGCGGGGGGGACGCCGAGGGGCCGGACGGTCCGGGCCAGGCGGAGGCCGGACCCGGCGGTGAGGGCGGCGGCCAGCACCGGATGGCCGGACAGCCACGCCACGGCGCCGGCCGCCGGCCAGGGTCGCAGCTCCACCGGTGCCAGGCGCCCCGGATGCCGTCGGGCCAGCGGACCGGCGGAGGTCCCGTAGCGGAACCGGCGTCGCCACACCGCCGACCACGAGGTGGGTTCGTGGTGGCCGACCTCGACGGCCGGGTGGTACCGGACCCGCCAGCCGGCGCCGGCCAGTCGCCAGACCAGATCGACGTCCTCGCCGACCCGGAGCTCGGGGTCGAAGGGGGCCGGTCCCACCAGGGCCCGCCGCCGGACCACCAGGGCGGCGGTCGGCACGTACCGCACCGACCGGTCGGGGCCCACCAGGCCGGGGTCGGGCCCGAGGTCGAGGGGGGAGCGGCGTTCGAGGTACCGGGCCAGGGCCGTGCGCCGGACCCCCGCCGGCCGGACCCCCGCCGGCCGGACCCCCACCGGCCGGATCCGCGGCGCCACCGCCCCCACCTCCGGGTCGTCGAACAGTCCGACCAGGTCGTCGAACCATCCGGCCCGGGCCAGGCAGTCACTGTCCACGAACGCCACCAGTTCGGTGGTCACCAGCGCCGCCCCCTGGTTGCGGGCGGCCGACGGCCCGCCGCTGACCGGACGTCGCACCAGGCGGGCACCGTGGCGCCGACAGACCGCTTCCACCGCCCCGGGGTCCGACGACCCGTCGTCGACCACCAGCACCTGCCGGCCGCCCAGGCCCCCCAGGGCGCGGTCGAGGAGGGCGCTCCGGTCCCGCACCGGCACCACCACCGTCACCCTGCCGGCATCCGCCGGGGTGCCCGCCCGTGGGACCGGGTGGGCCATGCCGGCCTCCACCAGTCGGCGGCCCAGCTGACGGGCGGCCTCCGACGTCGGGGCGCCCGCCAGGAGGGCGTCGATGGACGCCCGGCCGTCGGCGGTGAGGCGCAGGAGCCGTCCGGGCCGGCCTCCGGCCAGGAGGGTGCCGCCGACCATTCGCCGCACCGACCGGTCGAGCACCAGCCGGGTGCCGGCCGGGAGCGCCGACCCGGGTGGCGGGGAGGTCACCGTCGGTTGCGGACGGCGGCGGGGGCGCCGGTCACAGCGAGAGGCCCCCGTCCACCGGCACCACCGCGCCGGTCACCCCGCTGCTGGCCGGTCCGGCCAGCCAGACCAGGGCGGCCGCCACCTCCTCGGGGGCCAGCAGCCGCTGCACCGGCTGCTGGGCGGCGAAGGCCTCCCGGTGGTCGAGCCGGTAGAGCCGGGCGCTCTCGTCGAGCATGGCCGTCGCCGTGGAGCCGGGGCTCACCCCGTTGGCGGAGATGCCGGTGCCGGCCAGATCCACCGCCAGGCCCCGGATCAACCCGGCCACCCCGGCCTTGGCGGCGCTGTAGGCGGCCAGGCCCGGGAGCCCCTGGGTGGCGGCGGCCGACGCCACGGCGATGAAGCGCCCGTCGCGGGGTGGCGGTCTCCGCAGGAGGGCGGGGATCCCCAGCTGGGCGGCGAGGATGGGCCCGCCCAGGTCGACATCGAGCACCGCCCGGAGCTGGTCCTCGGGCATCTCCCACAGCGGGACGCCGCCGGCGATCACCCCGGCGACCGCGATGACGGCGTCGACACCGCCGTAGCGCGCCTCGGCGTCGACCACCGCCGCCTCCATGCCCACCGGGTCGGTGGCGTCGGCCAGGTGGGCGGCCGCCGTTCCCGGCCCGGCCCGGACCGCCCGGGCCACCACCGACCGGAGCTCCTCCTCGCTCCCCATGGCGTAGGGGACCCGGCGGTCGTCGTCCCCGCGGTCGACGGCCAGCACCGACCACCCCTCGGCCACCAGGCCGGCCACCGTGGCCGCCCCGATCCCGCGTGCCGCCCCGGTCACCAGCGCCACCCGGCTCATCGGTCGTCGTCCCTCGGCTCGCCGCTCATCGGTCGCCTCCTGTCATCCGTCCCACTCGATGGTCTCGATCGTCCGCTCGCCCCGCACGAACACCACCAGCTGGGCCACGGCCGACTCGAGGAGCTCGCGCCCCTCTCGGGGGCTTGCCTCGCCGGGGTCGCCGAGGACGCCGTTGGGGCTGACCCGCCGGACCCCGCCGGCCCGGAGGTCGGGGAGGAGGTCGGCCAGTGGCCGGGTGTCCCCGGCCACGGCCTCCCCGAGGCGGACCCGCTCCGGGGCGATCACCAGCATCAGCGAGGTCTCGGTGCGACCGGCGTGGGCGTCGCCCTCCCACGACGGGCCCCAGGCCCGCACGTCCCGGCCCTCGGCCCGGAGGAGGGCGACAGCGGCCGACACCGGCCCGGCGTTGCCGCCGTGGGCGGAGACCAGGACCACCGTCCCGAAGCTCTCGCCGGCCGACCGGCCCAGCTCGACCAGCGCCACCCGGGTGGCCTCCGCCCCGATGGAGAGCGTGCCGGGGAACCCCTGGTGCTCGCCGCTGGAGCCGTAGGGGAGGGGAGGGGCCACCACCGCGGCGGGGAGGCGCGTGGCGGCGGTGGAGGCGATGGCCACCGCGATGTCGGTGTCGGTGGAGAGCGGCAGGTGGGGACCGTGCTGCTCGGTCGACCCCACCGGCACCAGCAGCACGGCGCTCCCGGCCCGGTGGCCGGACAGGTCGGGCCAGACCAGGTCCCCCAGCCGGGTCACGACCCCGCCTCCATCGGGAGGCCGGCCAGGTAGCCGTGACGGTCCAGGTAGGCGAGGAGCACGTCGGCCGCCTCGGAGGCGCCCACCGGGCCGACCACGGTGGGCGGGTCGTGCTCGTCCAGGGCGCCGGTCAGCGCCAGCAGGCGGAGCCGCGGGTCGGACGCCGTGGGTCCCGGCACCACCCGGGTGCGGGGGCGGAACGGGGCGACGGCGCCGACGGTGACGCGGCCGTCCGGGGGATCGCTGGTGGGGGCGGCCACGGGGACCGGCGTCTCTCGGGCGGCCAGCGCCGCCGGGAGCGCGGAGCGTCGCAACCGGACGCCGGCCGCCTCCACCGAGCAGACCGCCGGGCACGACACCCGGAGCCGCTCCCGCCATCCGCCGTCGAGCCGGCGCTCGACCAGCAGGTGCCCGTCGGCCGGCTGCAGCCCGACCAGCCCCAGCGCCTGGGCGGCCCCCAGGTGGTGGGCGATGAAGGCCGGGAGCGCCCCGGTGCCCCGGTCCGCCGACCGGTCACCGCACACCACCACCGCCGGGACGCCGAACGGGGCGACGGCGGCCAGCAGCGAGCCGGCCAGGTCCCGCTCGTCCGACCCGAGGTTCCGGGGCTCGTCGGTGCGGTCCACCCGGACCACGGCGGCTCCGAGGGCGGCCAGCTCCACCAGGACGGCGTCGGCCCCGGGCGGAGCGGCGGCCACCACCACCGCCCGTCCCGCCCACGCCCCGGCGATCCGCAGGGTGTGCTCCACCGCGGCGGCGTCGGCCGCCGACAGCCCCAACCCCCACGAGTCGTGGTGGACCTCGCCGGTGAGCGGGTCGACGATGGGACGCTGGTCGGCGACCCGGACGCACGCCACCACCAGCGGCCCGGGGTCGGTGGCCGCGTCGTGCCCCGCTCCCCGGGGCCGGCCTCCGTCGCCGGACGGGGTCCCGCCTCCGGTGGTGGGCATGCCGCTCATCCGTGGTGGAAGACGACGCCCTGGCCGCCGTCGGGATAGGTCCAGGTGATGGCGCCGTCGTGGTTGCAGACCATGTAGCACGACCCGCACTCGAAGCACTCTTCGTAGTTGAACAGGATCCCCCCGTCGGAGGTGGGGGCGAAGAGATCAGCCGGGCAGACGGTGACGCAGGCCTGGGTGGTGCACGAGCGGCAGATCTCCGAGGCCACCGTGATGTGGGCCCGCTCGCCGACCCGGAAGTCGACGGTGGCCATCCGCCGGTCGAAGGCGATGCCCCGCCAGCGGTCACCGGGCGTGTCGCTCATCCGAAGATCCTCAACGCCCGCACGGTGTCGGCGGCCAGCTCCCGCAGCTTCACCCCGTTGCGGGCGGCCGCCCTCCGTGTCACCCGGAGGCCGCCGGCCTTGGGGGTCGGGTTGGTGACGGTGAACATCCCCTCCACCAGGTCGCAGATCAGTCCCGGGTACCGGTTCTGGATCCGCTCGGAGAGGACCAGCCCCGGGGCCCGGCGGAGCCGCTTGTGGTCGGCCAGCACGAACTGGCGTTCCAGGTCCTCCCGGTAGGAGGCCAGGCCGGCCGCCGACCAGTCGCGGCGGGCGATGGCCCGGTCGGCCGCCCGGCCGGCGGCCAGGCCGGACCCGATGGCGAAGTTGACGCCCTCCAGCCACACCCCGGCGGCGAGGGTCATGGCGGCGGCGTCGCCGGCCACCAGCATCCCGTCGGTGGCCAGGGTCGGCATGGTGTCGTACCCGCCCTCGGGGATGAGGTGGGCGGCGTACTCCCGGAGGGTGGCTCCCCGCAGCAGTGGGGCGAGGGAGGGGTGCTCCTTCAGGTCGGCCACCAGCTCCTCGGGTCGGACCTTGGCTGCCGCCAGGTGGGGGAGGGAGAGCACCACCCCCACGCTGACGGTGTCGCGGTTGGTGTAGAGGAAGCCGCCGCCGGGGATGCCCCGGGTGCAGCCCAGGATCTCGATGTCGACCCCCTGGTGGCCGGTCACCCCGAACCGCTCGTCGATCACCTCCGGGGGGAGGTCGAGGACCTCCTTGACCCCGAGGGTGTGGTGGGAGGCCTCGGCGGCGGCCAGGAGGCCGGCCTCCTTGGCCAGAAAGGAGTTCACGCCGTCGCACGCCACCACCACCTTGGCCCGGAGGTCACCGTCGGCCCGGTCGGTGCGGACCCCGGTGACCCGACCGTCGACGTCGAAGAGCAGGCCGGTGGCCACCGTCGAGGTCACCAGCCGGGCACCGGCGTCGGTGGCCTTGGCCGCCATCCAGCTGTCGAACTCGGAGCGCAGGGTGGTCATCCCGTTGTAGGGGGCCTCGCCCCACGCCTCCGACCGGTAGTCGACCGACAGCGACTGGGTGCCGGTCATCACCATGGTGGAACGGCGCACCACCCACCGCTCGACGGGCACCTCCTCCCACCACCGGGGCACCACCTGGTCGAGCACCCGCCCGTAGACCACGCCGCCGTAGACGTTCTTGGAGCCGGGGAACGGCCCCCGCTCGACCAGCACCACCGACCGGCCGGCCCGGGCCAGGGCCAGGGCGGCGGCCGATCCCGCCGGCCCGGCCCCCACCACCACGACGTCGAACTCGGCGGCGGGGACGACGGTGCGGTCGGCGGTCGGGCGCTCAGCCACGTCGCCCTCCCGCGCCGACGGCCACCTCGGAGCCGTCCACCCCCAGCCGACGGGCCAGCTCGTCGAGGAGGGCGCCGGCGTCGGTGACCAGTCCGAGGTCCGCCATGGCGGTCATCGGGCACGACGGGTCGCGGTTGACGCTGACCACGTGGCGGGGGGTCCCGAGTCCACCCAGGTGCTGGCTGGCGCCCGACACCCCGAAGGCCAGGTAGAGGTCGGGGTGGATGCTGACACCGGTGGTGCCGATCTGGCGCTCGTACCCGGTCCACCCGGCATCGGTGGCCACCCGGGTGGCACCGGCCGACGCACCCAGCGCCGCCGCCACCCCGACCAGTCGGTCGAAGGTGCGCCGGGCACCCTCGTCGTCCTCGCCGGCGGCCAGGCCGGCCCCGCCGCCCAGCACCCGGGTGGCGTCGGCCAGGTCCATGGTGGCCGGGTCGGGCTCGATCAGCTCGAGGAGCTCGGCGTCGGTGGCGGGATCGGCCGGTGGGCCGGCCGGTGCCCACTCGAGCGGCTGCGGCCGGCCACGACGTGCGGCCCGGGTCACCGTCCGGACACCGGGGACGAGGGTGGCCACCGCCGGTCCGTCGGCCACCACCGTCACCAGCACCCGGTCGTCGAGCCGCGCCAACCGGGCCTCCACACTGGTCGCCGGGCCACGCCCTCCCCGGCAGGCGACGGAGTGGGCCTGGGCGAGGAGCGGTCGGTCGAGTTCGGCGGCCAGGCGGGGCGCCAGGTCGCGACCGTCCGGCGACGCCGGCACCACCACCAGGGGGACGTGGTCGAGCAGTGGGGCCAGGCCGACGGCCAGCGCTCCGGGTCGGAACCCGTCACCGGTCTCGTGCCACCAGGACCGGGAGGCGGCCACCAGCGACCCGGCCGCCTCCTGGCTCCCGGACCCGACCACCACGGCCAGGCCGCCGGCTTCGGCCACCGCCTCGTCGGCACCGACGGGGAGACGGCCCCGGCGGGCCACCAGGACCGCCACCGTCCGGCCGGCCGGGATCCCCGGGGAGACGGGACTCACAGCGCCACCGCCACCCGGTGGCCCTCGATGACCGCCGCCTGGGCCCGACGGGGAGCCAGGCAGTCACCGACCCGGTGGGCGGTGATCCCGGCGTCCCGGAGCTGGCGCCACAGCTCGTCCTCGGGGGCCTGGTGGACGCTGCACACCACCCAGTCGCACCGGCGTACCTGCTCGGTGCCGGTGGGGTGGTGCTGGAGGGCCAGGACCAGCTGGTCTCCCGCCGTCCCGTCCCCGGCGCCGGTCACCCCCATCGGCACCAGGTCCACGCTCTGGACGATCCCCCTGGCGTGCGCCTTGACGTTCCACGTCTCCAGGTCGAGGGTGATGCCCAGGTCCTGTCCCACCACCATGCCGTTGGTGATGAGCTCCACCGCGCACCCCCGGTCGGCCAGCAGCTCGGCGGTCGAGGTGGCCTGGTGGAACCCGAGCTCGTCGACCACCACCACCGACCCCGACGGCTCCACCCCACCCTCCAGCACGTCCCGGACGTCCACCACCCTCGGGTGCTCGCCTGCCCACCACGGACGGGCGGGGCGGGCGCCGGTGGCCACCACCACCACCTCCGGGCGCTCGGCCCGGACGGCGGCGAGGTCGGCCTCGGAGCCGGTCCGGATCTCCACCCCGGCCCGGCGGGCGTTGACCACCAGGTTCCGGGTGATGTCGAGGAACTCGGCCCGGCTGGGGACCGACGCCGCCACCTGGACCTGCCCGCCCAGGCGGTCGCGGCGCTCGAAGAGGACCACCTGGTGGCCCCGCTCGGCGGCCGTCACCGCCGCCTGGAGCCCCCCGGGACCTCCGCCCACCACCACCACCCGGCGACGGCGGCCGGGTGCCGGGAGGGCGATCGACTCCCGTCCGGTGCGGGGGCTCTCGATGCAGCCCAGCCACCGGTTGAGGCCCATCCGGCCCACGCACTCCTGGTTGCAGGACAGGCAGGTGCGGATGTCGGTGGCGTGGCCGGAGCGGGCCTTGGCGGCGAAGTCGGCGTCGGCGATCTGGCCCCGGACCACGCCCACCAGGTCGCACACCCCCTCGTCGAGGGCCCGGTCGGCCTGCAGCGGGTCCTTGAACCGGCCCACCCCCACCACCGGGATGCCGACGGCGTCGCGGATGGCGCTGGGGATGTACAGGGCGTACCCCGGGGGCACCTGCATGCTGGCCTCGATCATGTAGAGGGTGGCGGTGGCCACCCCGATCGAGGTGTTGATGTAGTCGACCAGCCCGGTGGCGTCCACCATCCGCGCCACCGCCACCGCGTCGTCGATGCCCGTGCCACCCTCGATGAGCTCGTCGCCGCACAACCGGACCCCCAGTGCCCGGTCCGGCCCGATGGCGGCCCGGACGGCGTCCACGATCTCGAGGAGGAGGCGGGCCCGGTGCTCGAGCGGGCCGCCGTACCCGTCGGTGCGGTGGTTGGTGGCCGGCGACAGAAAGCCCCGGACGATGGAGGAGTGGGAGCACTGCAGCTCGATTCCGTCGAAGCCGCCCTCCCGGCAGTGACCGGCCACCGTGGCGTAGCCGTCGACGATCTGCCGGATCTCGCCGGCCTCCACCGCCATCGGCACCTCGCGGAAGAGCGGGTCGGGCACCGGGCTGGGCGCCCACACCGGCAGCCGCGAGTACAGGGAGGAGGCCTGGCCGCCGTTGTGGTTGAGCTGGGCCAGGATCGGCACCTGATGGGCGTGGACGGCCTCGGTGATCCGTCGGTAGCCGGGGATGACCCCGGGGTCGAACCCGTGGATCAGCTTCTCGTACGGCCAGTCGGTGACGTGGGTGGAGTGCTCCTCGGTGATGATCAGGCCGGCACCTCCGGCCGCCCGGGCGCCGTAGTAGGCGGCGTGCTGCTCGGTGGGCATGCCGTCCTCGGCGTAGTTGGTCAGGTGGGCGGAGAAGACGATCCGGTTGGGCACCGTCAGCGGTCCCAGCCGCAGGGGGGTGAAGAGGTGGCGGTACTGGCCGCCGGCGCTCATCGGGCCGACGATCCGGCGTCGACGGTCATGGTCAGCCCGGTGGTGTGGCGCGAGTCGTCGGAGGCCAGGAAGAGCACCGTGTCGCTGACGTCCTCGGGCTGCACCGCCGGGACGGGGAGCGAGTTGAGGAACAGCGACCGGTACGTCGGGTGCTCGTCGAGCAGGGGGCCGAGGGCACCCAGCCCGCCGAGCATCGGGGTGGTCACGCCGGTGGGGTGGACGGTGTTGACCCGGATCCGGTGCTCGGCCAGCTCGTTGGCCAGCACCCGCATGACCCCGACCACCCCGTGCTTGGCCACCGAGTAGGGGCCGAACAGCGGCTGACCCTTCAGGCCGGCCACCGAGCTGATCAGGATCATCGATCCGCCGCCGGCGGTGATCAGGTGGGGGGCGCCGGCCACGCAGGTGTTCCAGACGCCGGTGAGGTTGGTGGCGAGGGTGGCGTCCCACACCTCCCGGCTGACCTGGTCCCACGGCTGGACGGTGCAGATCCCGGCGTTGGCCACCACCGTGTCCAGCCGGCCCAGCCGCTCCACGCCGTCGTCGACGGCCCGGGTCAGCGCCTCGGCGTCCCCGACGTCGGCCACCGCCACCACCACCCGGCCACCGGCCGCCTCCACCAGGCGCCCCGTCTCCTCGAGCTCGGACCGGGTCCCCAGCGGGTAGCCCACCGCCGGGAGGTCGGCGCAGATGTCGACGGCGATGACGTCGGCGCCCTCGGCGGCCAGGCGGACCGCGTGGCTCCGGCCCATGCCCCTCGCCGCCCCGGTGACCAGGGCGACCTGGCCCTCCACCCGGCCGGTCACCGGGTGGCTCCGGCGCCCGCGGTGGCGGCCCGCGTGTCCGCCCCGGCTCCGGTCCCCACGCCGCCGGCACCCGCCGCCGCGCCACCCACCTCCCGTGCCCGTCGTCGTCCCTCCAGGACGGCGTGGAGGATGGTGCGGGGAGCCACGCAGTCGCCGGCCCGGGGGAGGTCGGGCCGGGCGGCGGTCAGGGACCCCTCGGCCAGACGGTGGCTGCAGTCCACCAGGGCGGCGCACCCGATCCGGCGGTGCTCGCCGGTCCACACGTCCTCGAGCTCCGCCGACCCGTCGGCGATCCCGCGGAGCCGGGCCCGCAGCTCCCGTCGCACCCCGGCCCGCTGCAGCCGGGTGTTGGCGTCGGCCAGGTCGCCGGTCAGTGACAGCAGGGTGCCGGCCACCGGGTCCTGCGTGACCAGGGCCACCTGGTGACCGCCGGCCGCCAGCCACTCGGCCACCCCGACCCCCACCGGACCGCCGACCGGGTCGTGGACCACCACCGGCCCGTCGGGGAGGGCGGCGTCACCGCCGGCCAGGAGCGTCAGCGCGTCCAGGACCACGGTGTGCCCGTCGACCGGCAGGGTGAAGGGCAACGGACGCGACCCGGTGGCCAGCACCACCGGCCCGTGGTGCGCCTCCCACTCGTCGATGGTCGCCTGGGTGACGGCCGCCCCGGCCTCGAGCTCCACCCCCAGGGTCCGGCACTCGGCCTCGAGCCAGTCGGTGAGCCGCGCCATCCGGTGGCGACCCGGGCCGACGGCGGCGGCGGCCGTCGCACCGCCGAAGGCGTCGTCGCGCTCGCGGACCCGGACCCGGTGGCCTCGGGTGGCCAGCACCCGGGCGCACTCCAGGCCGGCCACGCCTCCCCCCACCACCAGGACCCGTCGCCGTTCGGCGTCGGTGCCCTCGACGGGGGGCTCCACCGTCTCGTAGCCGCTGCGGGGCTCGCCCACGCAGCTGACCAGGGGGTTCCGGTTGTCGCGGACGTGGCAGGCCAGGTTGCAGAGGATGCAGGGCCGGACCCGCTCCGGGCTTGCGGTGCGGACCCGCCGCACCAGGCCGGGGTCGGCGATCTGGGCCCGGGTCATCTCCACCAGGTCGGCCACCCCGTCGTCGAGGGCCCATTGGGCGGTGGAGGGGTCGACCACGCTCCCCTGCAGCGCCACGGCGGTCCGCCCCCCGGCCGCCAGGCGCATGGTCCGGCAGAGGTCGACGTTGAAGGCGGCGTCGGTGTGGGCGTCGGGCCGGTAGGCGGAGGTGGAGAACGGGCCGCCCCGGACCACCACCACCAGGTCCACGCCCCCGGCCAGCCGGCCGACGTGTTCGGCGGCCTGCTCGGGGGTCACGCCGGCCCAGGGGGCCAGCTCGTCGCAGCACAGGCGGACGGCCACCACACCGTCGGGGCCCACCCCCTTCCGGCAGGCCGCCACCACCTCCTCGGTGAGCCGGAGCCGGTCGTCCCCGTAGGCGTCGGCGCGCAGGTTGGTGAGCCCGGAGTGGAACTGGCGGAGCAGCGAGTACGGCCCGAGGTCCACCTCGACCCCGCCGAGGCCGGCGGAGACCGCCAGCCGGGCGGCGCTGCCGAACCCGACCACCAGCTCCTCGATCTCCTCCGACTCCATCGCCAACGGCATCTCGCGGTTGACGGCGTCGGCCACCCGCGACGGCGCCCACAGGACCGACTGGGAGTAGGCGCTGGATCCCTGGCCGCCGGCGTGGCCCAGGCCGGCCAGCACCAGGGTGCCCTCCGGACGGCAGGCGTCGGCGACCGCCGTCCACCCCGGACCGCACCGGGCGGCCAGGGGTGCCCGCTCGTAGGGCCAGTCGGACGGGTGGACCGAGGCCGTCTCGGTGACGATCACCCCGGCACCCCCGACGGCGCGTTCCCGGTAGTAGGCGACATGCCGCTCGCTGAAGCCACGGTGGCGGCCGAGGTTGGTCTCGTGGGGACCGAAGACCACCCTCGACGGGGCGGTGCGACCGGCCACGACGACCGGTTCGACCAGGGTGCCCACCGGTCAGCGGGAGGGTCGGCGGGGTCCGCGGTCGGCGCCACCGGTCGCCACCGGGGGCACCCCGGCGCCGATCGGCCCGGCACCCGACGCCAGCTCGGCACCCGACAGCGGGCTCTCGTCACAGGCCCGGCCCGGGCGGCGGGTCCGGCTGGGGAGGAGGGCCACCGCCACCCGGTCGGGCGCCGTTCCCCTTGTCGCCGGCGTCTCCCCGCGGCGGCGTGGGGCCAGCGAGTGGTCGGGGGAGGGGGTGGGGGTCACCGTTCCGGCCCTCGCCGCCAGCGGGGCCTCACCGTTGCCGAGCACGCACTCCGGGTCCGGTCCGTCGAGGGGCAGGCCGGTGAAGAACTTGGCCGCCATGCAGCCGCCCCGACAGGCGTCGTACTGGCCGCACGACCGGCAGGCGCCGCCGGTGTCCGGGCGGCGGAGGTCGGCGAAGAGATCCGACGACTTCCAGACCCGGTCGAAGCCACCGGGAGCGCGCACGTTGCCGGCCAGGAACTCGTCGTGGATGGCGAACGGGCAGGCGTAGACGTCGCCCACCGGGTCGACCAGGCAGACCACCCGCCCGGCGCCGCACAGGTTGAGACCGGGCAGGGCCTCGCCGTAGCCGGCCAGGTGGAAGAAGGAGTCGCCGGTCAGGACGTCCTCCCCGTGCGCCAGCAGCCACTCGTAGAGGGCCCGCTGCTGGGCGGCGGTGGGATGGAGCTCGTCCCACACGTCGGCCCCGCGGCCGGACGGCCGGAGCCGGGTGAGCCGGAGCTGGGCCCGGTACCGGTCGGCCAGCGCCTGGAAGGCGTCGAGCTGGTCGACGTTGTGCCGGGTGACCACCACCGAGATCTTGAAGCCCTCGAAGCCGGCGGCCGCCAGCCGGTCCATGGCCCGCACCGCGGTGTCGTAGGAGCCCGCCCCCCGCACCGCGTCGTTGATCCCGGCGGTGGCACCGTCCAGCGAGATCTGGACGTCCACGTAGTCGCTGCCGGCCAGCCGCTCCGCCACCTCCCCGGTGATCCGCGACCCGTTGGTGGAGAACTTCACCCCGACGTGGTGGGCGGTGGCGTACTCCACCAGCTCCCAGAAGTCGGCCCGCACCGTCGGCTCGCCGCCGCCGATGTTGACGTAGAAGATCTGCATCCGCTCGAACTCGTCGATCAGCGCCTTGCACTCGGCGGTGGTCAGCTCGTCCGGGTCCCGGCGTCCGGAGCTCGACAGGCAGTGGACGCACGCCAGGTTGCAGGCGTAGGTGAGCTCCCAGGTCAGGCAGATCGGGGCGTCGAGGCCCAGGGCGAACTGGTCCACCAGCCGGCCCGGTGCCGGGGTGGTCGTCGGCCGCTCCGTCTCGAGCAGGGTCACGACGCCGGCCGGAGGCAGATCATGCCGGAGCCGGCCAGGGTGGCCAGGGCGCGGTCGTAGGCCGGCTGCTGCTCGGCGGGGACGCCGGCCGCCCGGCAGGCGTCCGCCCCGGTGGGCTGACCCTCGAGGGAGCGCACCACCTCGAGCAGCAGCGGGCTCTTCAGAAACGAGAGCCGCCGGGTGCCGAAGTGGTAGGCCAGCGCACCGAACGACTCGGGACGGAGCGACACCTGCGGCGAGAGCGCCCAGGGGAGGGCCGGATCGAACGCCGGCCCCTGGTCGGGCGGGGCTCCGGCGGCCCCGGCCACGCCGGTCCCGGAGGGCCTAGTAGACACCGCACATGCCGTCGATGGAGACATCCTCGACCAGCAGGTCGGCCTCGACCAGCGGGCTCTCCTCGACGACGTCCTCCGGGGAGGCGGCGGTCTCGGCGGTGGCCACGGTGGTGCCGGAGTCGGTGGTGGTTGCGGTCATGGTTCCTCCCGGGTGCGCCGGTCTGGGCCGGTTCGGACGTCGACGGGTTGACTTTAGTGCACTCGATGCCAAAATGGAAGGGCTATGACCGACGACGGCGGTGCGGGCGACGAGGTGGCCCGGGGCCGGCGCCCCAGCACCACGCGGGAGGACATCGCCCGGGAGGCCCTCGCCCTCTTCGACCGGAACGGCTTCGAGGCCACCACCGTCGACGACATCGCCGCCGCCGTGGGGATCGGCCGGCGGACGTTCTTCCGCTACTACCGGTCCAAGCTCGACGTCGTCTGGGGCGAGTTCGACGCCGAGCTCGAGCGCCTGGCCGACCAGCTCCGGACCGCCCCCGACGACCAGCCGATGATGGACGTCCTCCGGCGGTCGGTGGTGGCCACCAACCGGTTCGGGGCCGGCGAGCTCGACGAGCTGCGGATCCGGATGGCCCTGATCAGCACCGTCCCCGCCCTGGTCGCCCACTCGGCGGTCCGCTACGCCGCCTGGTGCGAGGTGGTGGCGGGCTTCGCCGCCCGGCGGATGGGCGCCCACCCCGACGATCTGGCTCCCCAGACGGTGGCCCGCTCGGCGCTGGGCGCCGCCATGGCCGCCTTCACCTACTGGTCCCGGGGCGAGGCCGACGACCTCCCCGGTGAGGTGGATCGTGCCTTTCGGCTCCTGGCCTCCGGCTTCGTCGGGCCCGGAGGGTCGTGACGCACGCCCGGGCCGGTAGGTTCGACGCGGCCGACGTCCCGGCGCGATGCTTCAGGGAGACACCGGAGCGCCGGGGGGCGCGCCGAAAGGGGAGGGCCAGTCCATGAAGATCCGTGCCGCAATCTGTTCGGGGCTCAACGAGCCGTGGAAGACCGAAGAGGTGGAGGTCGACGAGCCCGGCCCGCACGAGGTCGTCGTCCAGATGGCCTACGCCGGGATGTGCCACTCCGACGAGCACCTGCGGACCGGGGACATGAGCGCCCCGCCCGAGGTGCTCCAGGTGTTCGGGGTCGACTCCATGTACCCGATGATCGGCGGCCACGAGGGCGCCGGCATCGTCACCCGGGTGGGCCCCGGGGTGGAGACCCTGGCCGAGGGCGACCACGTGGCCATGTCCTTCATCCCCGCCTGCGGCCACTGCTTCTGGTGCGCCTCCGGCCGGCAGTACCTGTGCGACCTGGGCATGACCATCCTGGCCGGGCCCATGATGAGCGACGGTCAGTGGCGGTACCACCTCGACGGCGAGCACGTGAACCGGATGACCCAGCTCGGGACCTTCTCCGATCAGCTGGTGGCCAACGAGGCGTCGCTGGTGAAGATCGATCCCGGGGTGTCGCTGAAGGCGGCCGCCCTCATCAGCTGCGGCATCTCCACCGGCTTCGGCTCGGCCGTCGACCGGGCCAAGGTCAAGCCCGGCGAGACGGTGGTGGTCATCGGCTGCGGCGGGGTCGGCTCGGGGGCCCTGCAGGGGGCGCGGCTGGCGGGCGCCCGCCACATCGTCGCCGTCGACCCGCTCCCGTTCAAGACCGAGAAGGCCAAGGAGATCGGCGCCACCCACAGCGCCGCCTCCATCCTCGAGGCCAACCTGCTCCTCCCCGAGCTCACCGAGGGACGGATGGCCGACGTAGTCATCCTCACCCCCGGCGTGCTCACCGGCGACCTGATCGGCCCGGCCATGGCGCTGGCCTCCAAGGACGGCCGGGTGGTGGCCACCGCCATCGCCCCGTTCGACCAGAACGAGGTGACCCTCAACGTCTTCAACCTGTCGATGTTCAACCAGGCCCTGCTGGGCACGGTGTTCGGCTCCTGCAGCCCACGCGTGCAGATCCCCAACCTGCTCCGCCTCTACCAGGCCGGCCTGCTGGAGATCGACAAGCTGGTCACCCAGGAGTACACCCTCGACCAGGTCCAGAACGGGTACGACGACCTGGCCGCCGGGGTCAACATCCGCGGCGTGGTCAACTTCGGCATCTGACGACGGCCCGAGGCTGGAGCGACATGCGTGTGGAGGATTGACGGACTCGAAGCGGGGGAGTCCGTCCGTGCCGTCGCACCCATCGTCACCGCGGGGAGGGACATCAGGAGCCGCCTGGTCCTGACTGACCGGAGGGTGCTCACCGTCCGCACGTCCTACCTCGGCTCGTCCCTCGGCCTGGCCCGGTACTCGCGGTCGACGGTCCTCACGTCGGTGGCCCTGGACGGAGTGGGGGAGGCCGAGTTCTCGAGTTCGTTGGGAGGCTTCTTCAGCTCGATCGAGATGGAGACCCCCGACGGGCGGCGGGAGTTCCGCGCCGTCGGCCTGGGGAGCCGGTGGCTCCGCCTCCTGTTCGCCCAACTGGGGAAGCCCGCCTGAACCGATCCCCGGCGGTGGGCGACCCCCGGGTGGTGCCCGGCCCGGGCCACCACCGGCCGCCGAACCGCCGGCGGGCGCTTCCCACCCACGACACCGGACAGCCGCTCCCGCCGTCCAGCAGGCCCGGGTTGGGACGCGCCGCCGCAGTAACCTGACGAGGAGTTCCGCGGGAGTGCGTCCGACCGGAGAGGGATCGATGACTGAGAGCTCGGGCCGTAAGAACCTCGTCCTCGCCGCCATGATCTTCGCGGTGGCGATGACCTTCATCGACCAGACCATCGTCTCCATCGCCGTACCCAACGTCCAGCGCGAGCTGGGGCTGTCGGCCACCGGGGTGCAGTGGATGGTCAACGCCTACCTGCTGTCCCTGGCTGCCTTCTTCGCCTTCGGTGGTCGACTCTCGGACATCGTCGGGCACCGGAAGATGGTGGTGCTCGGTGTCGTGGTCTTCGCCGCCTCGTCGGCGATGTGCGGACTGACCCCCAAGGGCAGCTACGCCGAGGCGTGGATCGTGACCTTCCGCGTGGTGCAGGGCATCGGAGGCGCCCTGATGTACCCGGCGGCCCTGGCCATCGTGGTGGGCACCTTCGAGCTCCGCGAGCGAGGGAAGGCGCTGGCCGTGTTCTTCGGCATCGCCGGCGGCCTCACCGCCATCGGCCCCATCCTGGGCGGCTACCTGACCGAATGGACCTGGCGGGCCATCTTCTGGGTCAACATCCCGGTGGCCGTCATCGCCCTGGTGCTCATCGCCATCTCCAAGCCGGTCACCGCCCACAAAAGGGCGCCGCTCGACTACCCGGGTGCCGTCCTCATCGCCGTCGGCGTCGGCCTCTCCGTCTTCGGGTTTCAGCAGTCGGCCCTGTGGAGCTGGTCCAACCCCGGGGTGTGGGCCTGCATCATCGGCGGCCTCATCGTCCTGGTGGTGTTCTACCGCTACCAGCAGACCAAGGTGGACCCGCTGATCAAGGTGGCCATCTTCAGGGTCCGTGCCTTCTTCGTCGAGAACCTGGTCCTCTTCATCACCATGCTGGTGTTCATCTCGGTGTTCTTCTTCTCGAGCGAGTACGCCCAGATCTCCCTGGGGGACAGCGCCTCCGAGGCGGGTCTCTACCTCCTCTTCTTCTTCATCGGCTTCGCGGTCGCCGCCCAGGTCGGGGGGCGCATGCTCGACAAGGGCGGGGCCAAGCGCCCGGTGGTGCTGGGGTGCGTGATCGCCGCCGTGGGGTTCTTCCTCTGGGCACGACAGGTGACCCACCTGGAGTTCCACACCCAGGAGTGGGACATCATCATCGCCGGCGCCGGCATGGGGATGATGCTGGGGCCGGCCAACACCGACGCCGTCAGCCGCGCCTCCCGGGTCTCCTACGGCGAGGCCACCGGCATCACCCAGACGGTGCGGAACTACGCGGGCAGTCTCGGGCTGGCCGTCCTCGGGTCCATCCTGGTCATCCAGGAGCGGTCGCGACTGACCTCGTCGTTGCGCGGGCTCGGCCTGTCCCCGTCCTCGGCCACCTCACTGGCCGACACCATCTCGGAGTCGCGGGGTGGCTCGGCGCCACACTCGGGCGGTGCCGGCAGCGCCCTGGTGGCCGAGGTCACCCACGCCGCCCGGCTCGACTTCGCCTACTCCGTGCGGACCGTCCTGTACATCATGGCGGGGATCATGGCCGCCGGGGCGGTGGTGGCCCTCCTCGGGCTCGAGCGGGGCCGGCAGGCGGAGACGGACGGGGAGGAGGGGACCGACGACACCGGCCTGGCGGCGGACGGCGTCGGGCCGGGCGGCTCGGTCCCGGTGGTCGAGGCACCCCGGTCCGGACCGGCCATCGGTGCCGACCCCACCGGGCGCGTCGTCCCCCGGCCGATGCCCGACCCCTCTCCGGGCTGAGCGACCGGTGGCCACCGGGCCGGACCGGCAGCCCGGCTTGTCCGATGTGGAGGGCGGACCAGTACGCTTGCGGCACCGATGACCGGGGACCCGGACCGGAGCCGAGTCGCGAGGAGGAGCTGGACATGCCGTTCGATCTTGCCGCCATGCTGGCAGACCATCGCGGCGAGTCCTTCGGCCTCCACAAGGAGTTCCTGAACCCGCAGCTGGCCAGGATCCTGGAGATCCTCGGATTCGACCGCTCCTACGTCCGGGGCGAGGGCTCGTACCTGATCGACGACCAGGGTGACCGGTACCTCGACTTCCTCTCCGGGTTCGGGGTGTTCGCCCTGGGTCGGAGCCATCCGGTCATCAAGGACGCCCTCCACCAGGCGCTCGACGCCGATCTGCCCAACCTGGCCCAACTCGACTGCTCCCTCCTTCCCGGGCTGCTGGCCGAGGCCCTGGTCAAGCGGACCCACCCGGGGATCGAGCGGGTGTGCTTCACCAACTCGGGGGCCGAGTCGGTCGAGACCGCCATCAAGTTCTCCCGGGCCGCCACCCGGCGCACCCGCATCCTCTACTGCGACCACGGCTTCCACGGGCTGACCAACGGTGCGCTCTCCCTCAACGGCGGCAAGGAGTTCCGGGAGGGCTTCGGGCCGCTGCTGCCCCGGTGCGACCAGCTCCCCTTCGGTGACCTCGCCGCCCTCGCCCGGGAGCTGGACCGGGGGGACGTGGCCGCCTTCGTGGTGGAGCCGATCCAGGGGAAGGGTGTCTACCTGGCTCCGGAGGGGTACTGGCAGGACGCCGAGGCCCTCTGTCGCCGGCACGGTGCCCTGCTGGTGGTCGACGAGGTCCAGACCGGGCTGGGCCGCACCGGCCGGTTCCTCTGTCACGAGTACTGGGGCATCCGACCGGACATCGTGACCATCTCCAAGGCGCTCTCCGGCGGCTACGTGCCGGTGGGGGCGGTGCTCACCTCGGCCCGGGTGTTCGACGCCGTCTACAGCTCGCTCGACCGGGCCGTCGTCCACTCCTCCACCTTCTCGAGGAACCAGCTGGCCATGGTGGCCGGGCTGGCCACCCTCCAGGTGCTCGACGACGAGGGGATCGTGGAGCACAGCCGCACCACGGGGGACCGGTTCGTGGAGGCGCTCCGGCCCCTGGCCGACAAGTACGAGCTCCTGCACGACGTCCGGGGCAAGGGGCTGATGATCGGTCTGGAGTTCGGACCCCCCGAGGGCCACGGACGGGCCCGCTACCGGATGATCGAGATGGCCCGCAAGGGGATGTTCTCCCAGCTGATCACCGTGCCGCTCTTCCACCGCCACCGGATCCTGACCCAGGTGGCGGCCGACAACGTCAACATCATCAAGCTGCTCCCGCCGCTGATCATCGGGGACTCCGAGATCGAGCAGTTCGTCGCCGCCCTCGACGACGTGCTGGGGGACGCCGAGCGGAGCCCGCGCCTGCTGATGGAGGTCGGGACGTCGATGGCCCGGAACACCCTGCGCCGACGGGGTCGGGCCGAAGCCACCACCACCGGCTCGTGACCCCGGACGGTTCACCCGGCCAGGTGATCGAGCCGGGCCGGAAGGTGGCGGTGACCGGGGGGGCCGGGTTCATCGGCTCCGCCATCGTGCCGCGAGCTGCTCGACCGGGGGGCCCGGGTGGTGGCCCTGGTGGAGCCGGGGACCGATGCCGCCAACCTCGACGGGCTGGAGGTCGAGCGCATCGAGGCCGACCTCCGCGACGCCGGGTCGGTGCGGTCGGCGGTGGAGGGTGCCGCCACCGTCTTCCACGTGGCGGCGCTCTACCGCTTCTGGGCGGCGGACCCGCAGTCGTTCTACGACATCAACGTCGGCGGCACCCGCAACGTCCTCCGGGCCGCCGGGGAGGCCGGCGTCCGACGGGTGGTCTACACCTCCACCGTCGGCACCCTCGGGCTGCGCGGGGCGTCCACCGGCGAGCCGGTGGACGAGACCTCCTACGCCGAGATCGACCACCTGTTCGGACTGTACAAGCAGTCCAAGTACGTGGCCGAGCACGAGGCGCTCCGCGCCGCCGCCGAGGGTCTCCCGGTGGTGTTCGTCCAGCCGACCACCCCGGTCGGGCCCCGGGACCGGGGGCCGACCCCGACCGGCACCACGGTGCTGGAGTTCCTCAAGGGGCGGATCCCGGCCTACGTCGACACCACCCTCAACATCGTGGACGTGGAGGACGTGGCCCACGGGCACGTCCTGGCCGCCGAGCGGGGAGCGGTGGGCCGCAGCTACATCCTGGGCGGGGAGAACCTCACCCTCCAGCAGGTCCTGGCCGCGCTGGCCGAGGTGACCGGGCTCCCGGCGCCCACCCGCCGGGTCCCCAGCGCCCTGGCCCTGGCCGCCGCCTGGACGTCGGACGTGGTGGAGGGGCGGATCCTCCACCGCCAGCCGACCATCCCGCTGGAAGGCGCCAAGATGTCCACCACCCACATGTCGTTCGACGACCGCCGGGCACGGGACGAGCTCGGCTACACCTCCCGCCCCGCCCGGGACGCCCTGGCCCGCGCCGCCCACTGGTTCGCCGACTCCGGCTACGTTCGTCCCGACCGTCTGGAACGCTTCCGCTGGGAGGAGTAGGGATGCGCCTTGTCATCGGCTCCGACCACGCCGGCTACCCGCTGAAGCTGGAGCTGATCCAGCATCTGGAGGCCGGGGGCCACCAGGTCACCGATATCGGCACCTACTCCACCGAGCCGGTCGACTACCCGCCGATCTGTGCCGACGTCGCCCGCCGGACCGTCGGCGGCGAGGGCGACCTGGGCATCGTCATCGGCGGGAGCGGGCAGGGCGAGGCCATCGCCGCCAACAAGGTCCACGGCAGCCGGGCGGCCCTCTGTCACGACGAGTACACCGCCCGACTGGCCCGCCGGCACAACGACGCCAACGTCCTCTCCCTGGGGGCCCGGGTGGTGGCCACCGAGCTGGCGGCCGACATCACCGACGTCTTCCTGGTCACCCCGTTCGACGGCGGACGGCACGTGCAGCGGATCCGGGAGCTGGGGGAGATCGAGGCGGCCGAGGCGGAGGCGCACGGCGCCGGGCGGACACCGGAGGGGTGACCGAGCGTCGGGCGGAGGTCGTCCGGTACCGGGCGGACGCCGTGGTCCCCTGCGACGGCAGCGGGTCGGTCTTCCGGCCCGGGATGGTGGAGGTCGCCGGCGGCACCGTGGTGCGGGTCGGGCCCGACCTCGGTCCCTCGACCCGCGACGAGCCCGGCGTCACGGAGATCCGCCTCTACGGACTGCTGCTGCCCGGGCTGGTGAACGTCCACTGCCACTCCCCGATGACCCTCTTCCGGGGTTCGGGCGAGAACCTGTCCCTCTTCGAGTGGCTGAACGACGTGCTCTGGCCGATGGAGGGCCGCCTGACCCCGGACGACGTCTACTGGGGGATGACCCTGGCCTCCGCCGAGCTGCTCTCCTTCGGGGTGACCACCACCTCGGAGATGTACTTCTACGAGGACGCCATGGCCGACGCCGTGCTCGACGCCGGGTCACGGGCGGTCCTCACCCCCGGGGTGCTGCAGCTGCCCGGCCACGAGCAGGACGACGGCTGGTGGTCCCGGCGGATCGACGAGGTGCGGGCGTTCCACACCCGGCGGAACGGGGAGGGCGGGGGTCGGATCGAGGTGGGCTTCGGCCCCCACGCCGCCTACACGGTGCCGCTCCCGGTGATCGCCGACATCGCGGCGGCGGCGCGGGAGCTCGGGGCCCTCTTCCACACCCACCTGGCCGAGACCGAGGAGGAGGGTGTGCGGTTCCAGGCGGAGCACGGCCGCTCCGCCCCCGAGGCGCTGGCCGACATCGGCGCCCTCGACGGCCGGGTGCTGGCTGCCCACAGCATCTGGCTGTCCGACCACGACATCGAGCTCTACCGGGAGCATCGGGTATCGGTGGCCCACTGCCCGCAGAGCAACGCCAAGCTGGCCTCGGGGGTGGCACCCCTGACCCGGCTGCTGGGCGAGGGGATCGCGGTGGGGCTGGGTACCGACGGGCCGGCATCCAACAACGATCTCGACCTGTGGGAGGAGATGCGGTTCGCCGCCCTGCTGGCCCGGATCCACGACCGGGACGCCGCCGCCCTTCCGGCCGCCGCCGCCCTCGATCTCGCCACCCGGGGGGCCGGGGAGGCGCTGGGACGGCCGGAGCTGGGCCGCCTGGCGCCCGGCTCTCCCGCCGACATGGTGCTGGTGGACCTCGAGGACCCGGCGTTCGTGCCGCTGCACGACGACGCCCAGGTGGTCGAGCACCTGGTGTGGTCGGGCTCGAGCCGCCTGGTGACCCACGTCTGGGTGGCCGGCCGGCAGGTGGTGTCGGAAGGGGAGTGCATGACCGTCGACGTCGGCGAGGCGTGTCGCCAGGTGGAGGAGCGATCCCGCCGGCTGCTGACCGGCTGACCTCCGTTCGGCGTCCCGACTCCTAGGTGCCTCCCGCCGGCCGGGTGGTCGCCTGCCGGTAGCGGTGCAGGGCGATGACCGTCCAGATCGCCTCCACCACCCCGAACGGCCACGCCCCGGAGAGGAAGCCGTAGGCGCTGGACAGACCGCACCCGAGGGCGAAGGCCAGGATGAAGCGGGGACCCCGGCCCTCCAGTGCGTACATCAGCATCATGAAGGTCAGGACGACGACGCCGAAGACGGTGAGGGTCATCTCCTCACGGTAGGCGGCAGCCTCCGGCCTCAGGACCGAGCTGCCGTTGTCGACGCTCCCGATCGCGTCGACGACCTGATCCGCCGGCTCCGTCTCGGCGGTGTCCGTGGGAGGCCGGACGCTCCCCGGCTCGCCGAGGACGGCCCGCATGGCCCGTCGGCACCGATCGGTGGCGTGGGGGACGGCCGAGTGCCGGACGGTACGGCCGGGCCTGGTGGGTGACCCTCGCCGTCGGCGGCGCGGCGGCGACCGTCCTCGGCACCCACCTCCAACGCACTCCCCGCCACCTGGTGTCCTCGGGGCCCTGAGACCGCAATCGGGACCTTCGGCCCTAGGCCGATCCGCCGCGGGTTCGTAACCTCGTCCCAGGAGGTCGAAACCATGCCAGGAATCGTGCCGTTGCTGGGAAGCCTGATCGATCTGAGCGGGCCGGGTCACTATGTCCACTGGGGCTTCATCCAGATGTCGGTGGCCAACCTGATCCTGATCGGGCTGATGGTGGTCGTCTTCATCGCCGCCATCCTCATCCCGTTTCCGCGGCGCGGTCGGTCCGACTGATGACCATCGAGATCGACGCACCCCCCGAGTCCCCTCCCACCACCGCTGCGGGGGCTGCCGCCGACCGGCCCGAGGATGCCGACCAGTGGACGGCCAAGCTGCGCACCGCCGCCGTCAGGGCCTACCCCCCGCAGCGCCTCCTCCCCGACCGTCAGCCGGCCTACGTGGCGTCGTGGATCTACGTCTTCGGTGTGCTCACCTTGGCGGCGCTGGGGGTGGTGATCGCCACCGGGGTGGTGCTCGCCGTCTTCGGGCCCACCTGGTGGCACGTCTCCTCCACCGGGCTGTTCGTCAACTCGCTCCACCTGTGGAGCGTCGAGGTGTTCTTCTTCGCCATGGTCGTCCACCTGTGGGGGAAGTTCTTCATGGCCGCCTGGCGCGGGCGGCGGCGGGCCACCTGGATCACCGGGGTGGTGTCCTTCGTGGTGTCGGTCGGTGCCGCCTTCACCGGCTACCTGTCCCAGCAGAACTTCGACTCGCAGTGGATCAGCACCCAGGCCAAGGACGGGATCAACGCCACCGGAGCCGGCGCCGTCTTCAACGTCACCAACTTCGGCCAGATGCTGATGTGGCACATCATGCTCCTCCCGCTGGTCGTCGTCGCCCTGGTCGGCGTCCACGTCCTCCTGGTCCGCCTGAGGGGCGTGGTGCCCCCGTTCGCGCCGGCCGAACACGCCGGGTCGGACGTCGAAGCCGAGAGCGCCGGCGCCGAAGCCGCGGGCGCTGACAGCATCACCACCACCGATGGCGGCACGGCCCCCGCCCCGGCCACGCCCGGGGAACCCTCATGAGCGCCCCGGCCGGGACCGCCTCCCGCCACCGGAGGCGGGGGTTCAAGCCCGACCGCGATGTCGAGGAGTGGCACGGGGCGTACGAGCCCTACGACCTGGTCAAGGAGTTCCTGGTCGCCGTGGTGGTGGTCGTGCTCCTGGTGGTGGCGCTGGCCGTGGTGTTCTCGTCTCCGGACGACCAGCCGGTGACCGTCAAGTCGTGGTCCACGGCCAACCCGGTCGACTTCGCCCAGACCGCCATCACCGAGCTCGACGGGACCAGCCCGATCGCCACCTACGGCCCCCCCTACAACAGCACGCCCGGTGCCTCCCAGTCGATCGGCTTCTTCTCGCCCGAGAGCTGGGCGGGCGTCCACCATCCCATCAACACCGCCGAGGACTACGTCCTGGCGCCCCTCCGGACGCTCCCCGACCAGCCCAGGGTGGATGCCGCCGTCGCCGCCTACACCTCGGCGTCCGCCGCCCAGCAGGCCAGCTGGACGGCGGCCTACGAGAAGGCGGTGGCCAACGCCACCTCGGAGGACGGGGTCCTGAAGGTCCCGGCGGGCGCCTACGGGCCGGTGGGGGAGATGATCGGCTCGCTGACGTCGATGGCCCGCAGCGGAGCCCTCGACGGGGCCCTGCTGAGCTCCCAGCAGTTCTACGGGACGGACTACACGAAGCCCCTGCTGTTCATCGCCGACGGCACCTACCTCGCCGACCTGGCCCAGCGCCAACACCTGTCGGGCGACCAGTGGGGGATGATGAACGAGACGGGGAACTTCCCCGGCCAGGCCTGGCTCTGGCTGTACACCCTGTGGTACCAGGTCCCCCCGATGAACTCCTCGTCCAACGGTGACCTGCAGGTCTGGGCGATCATGATGGGCCTGACCCTGCTGCTGATCTGCGTGCCGTTCATCCCCGGACTCCGTTCCATCCCCCGGTGGACCCGCATCTACCGACTCATCTGGCGCCAGTACTACCGGGAGGTCCCACCCCGGACCCGGGGCGCCGGGTAGCTTCCGGCCCCGGCGCCGGCCCGACGGCGCGCCCGGTGGTCAGACCTGTCCGGTGGCCCGGAGGCCGTGGAGGACGGACACCGCCCGGTCGGCCTGGTCCTCGGGGACCAGGAGGTGGTCGTGCACCCGGCCGGCCAGGACGTTGCAGGCGATCCCGGCGTCCGCCAGGGCCCCGGTGAGGGCGGCCGTCAGGCCGACCCCGTCCAGGGCCGAGTGGGCCTCGACGGTCAGCCAGGCGGCCACGAACCCGGGGAGCGTGGACGCCGCCGGACCGAGCTCGATCACCGCCGAGGTGCCCTCCGCCTCCAGCACCGTGGCGTGCACCGTCGCACCGTCGGGCAGGTCCGCCCGGTCGACGAAGGCGAACCTCCCCGGGCGGCGGGCGATCGACAGGGAGGTGAGGATGCCGGAGAGTTCGCCCTCCGGGGCCCGGTCCGTCACGACGGGGTCGCCGCCCCGGCACCACCGGCACCGACGCCGTCCATCCGATCGGCATAGCGGCACACCGAGGTGACGAACCCCCGGATGAGCGGCCGGAGGAAACCGGCCGTCACCAGTCCGGTGCCGGGCACCCGGGGCTCGAACCGGACCGACCAGGTGACCGTGGTCCCCACCGGGGCGGAGGCGGCGTCCCCCGGCTGCCGCTCGGAGGTCAGGACCACGTCGGCCCGGTAGTCCCGGACCGGGAACCCGGAGAGGATGGTGTACGCCAGGTGGTGCGGCGGGTCCCAGGCCAGCACCTCCTCCCTCGACCCCACCCCGTAGCGGGTGAAGGTCCGCACCGCCCCGACGCCGTCGGGGGCCGGGTCGCCCTCGGACTCCAGGTCGGAGTGGTCGAGGAACGACCACTGGCGCCAGCGACGGGCCTCACCGATCAGCGGCCACACCGCCTCGATGGGGGCGGTGGTCCGGGCGCTGCGGGTGAAGGTCCGGGGTGTCATGGCGCCCCCTCCTCCGTCGGTGGGTCCGTCGGCGTCCGGGCCGGAGCGATCCGGGCTCAGCCCTCGACGTGGGCTTTGACCGCGTCCAGCGACTGCTGGTAGATGGTGGTCATCAGGTCGGCCATCTCGTCGGGGGTGGCCTCGACGTCCCAGGTCACGTGGGAGGTATCCCCTACCGGGGTGACGGTGATCACGGCCAGGTGGGTCTCCACCGGCGCACCGTCCTTGATGGAGTAGGTGAGGGCCCGGGCGGCATCGTCCCTGGCCACCAGGCGTTCGGTGATGGTCATCCCCATGGTGTCGAGGATGCGGTCGTCCCCCTCCACCCGGCACGACTCGATGCCCGGCATCCAGCCGCCGATGCCCCCGAAGTCGCCCACCAACGCCCAGACGGCGTCAGCCGATGCGTCGATGTCGATGGATGCCTGTCCCTTGCCCACGGTGTCCCCCTGGTGTTCGTTCCGATGTCGCCCGCCGATGCTAGGACCTCCCGGGGCGGGTTCGGGAATCGGGACGCCACCAGGGCCCGGTGGGCGGCCCCGGGTGGCCGGCGGCGGTCGTGGGTCGGCGGGTCGGAGCGGTGCCGTTGCCAGCCCGCCCGTGTCCCCGTAACGTCGGCGGCGTGCCCGATGCCGATGCCGATGCCGCCCTCTTCGTCCCCGATGCCGGCAGCTTCCTCCCCACCGAACTGGCCCGGGGTCCCTGGACCCCCAAGGCCCTCCACGGCGGCACCGTCGCCGCCCTGGTGACCCGGGCCGTCGAGCGGTGCTCGCCGGAGGGCGGCCAGCAGCTGACCCGGCTCACCCTCGAGCTGCTCCGGCCGGTGCCGATGGCCCGGCTCCAGGTCACCGCCTTCCTGGTCCGCCCGGGCAGGAAGGTCCAACTGGTGGATGCCGTGGTGGAGTCCGGGGGGGTCGAGATCGCCTGGGCCCGCGCCCTCCGGATCCGCGTCCACCCCGACGAGATGCAGGTGACCAGCCGGGTCCGGGACGAGGACGCCCCACCTCCGCCGGAGTCCGGCCTGGTGACGCCGGCGGCCTTCGAGAACTACCGGGCCTTCCACAACGAGGGCATGGAGATCCGCTTCGTCAAGGGTCGGTTCGACGAGCTGGGGGCCTCGGCCGCCTGGTTCCGGCTCCGGTGCCCGGTGGTGGCGGGCGAGGAGCCCTCTCCCTTCCAGCGGGCGGCGGCCGCCGGCGACTTCGGCAACGGCGTCTCCGCCGAGCTCGACTCCCGGACCCACGTGTTCATCAATCCGGACCTCACGGTCTCGCTCACCCGACCGCCGGTCGGGGAGTGGATCTGCCTCGACGCCCGGACCCGGTTCGGCACCCCCGGTCTGGGGTCGGCGGCCTCCGTGCTGTGGGACCGGGAGGGCCGGATCGGCCGTGCCCTCCAGAGCCTTTTGGTCGAGCCCATCGAGTGAGTCGGGCGACCGGGGACCCGCCGACTCAGTCGGTGGTCACCGCCAGCCCACCCACCGGCTGGTCGCTGCCCACCCGGCGCGTCCGGTCGGCGGGGACGATCAGCGCCACCAGCCCGGCGGCGAGGGCGATGACGGCGGCCACCTCGAACCCCCGGGCGTACCCGGAGGTGAGGGCGCTGGCCACCTCGGCGGTGGTGTGGGGGACCCCGACCAGCAGGTGCTGGACCCGGGTGGCGGCCAGCGTGGACAGGATGGCCAGCCCCACCGACGCACCGATCTGACGGCTGGTGTTGACCAGGCCCGAGGCCAGACCGGCCTCCTGGGGCTTCACGCCACCCATGGCCAGCAGGGCCACCGGGGTGAAGGCCAGTCCCATCCCGAAGGTGCAGAGGATGCCGCCGCCGAAGGCGCTGTTCCAGTAGGTGTCGCCCGGCTCGATGAACGACAGCCAGAAGAGACCGCCCGCCGCCAGGAAGGCGCCGGTGATGAGCACGTTCCGGGGCCCCAGGCGGGGAGCCACCCGGCCGCTGATGGTGGCACCGATGGCGATGGCGGCGGTCTGGGGGATGAAGGTGAACCCGGTGACCAGCGGGCTGTACCGCAGGACCTCCTGGAGGTAGAGGGTGAGGAAGAACCACATGGCGAACATCGAGGCCCCGAAGCAGAACATCGAGAGGTTGGCCCCCACCACGTTCCGCGACTTGAACAGGTGCGGTGGCATCAACGGATGGGTGGCCAGCTTGGTCTCGATGAGGATGAACGCCCCGAGCAGGACGGCGGCGATGGTCAGCGCCACCAGGTTCGAGGTGGAGCCCCACGGCACCACGTCGGTGTGGACGATGGCGTACACCAGCGTCATCAGGCCGGCGGTGACGGTGAGGGACCCGGCGATGTCCAGGCGGCTGCGGGGGCCCTCGGCGATCGACTCCACCAGGTAGCGGCGCGACAGGGCGAACAGCACGACCCCGATGGGGACGTTCACGAAGAGGATCCACCGCCACGACAGGTACTGGACCAGGATGCCACCGAAGAGGGCACCTGCCGCTCCGCCGCCGGCGGCCACCGCGCTCCAGATCCCGAGTGCCTTGGCCCGCGCCTTCTGGTCGGTGAAGGTGACGGTGAGGATGGTCAGGGTGGCGGGGGAGAGGATGGCCGCCCCGACACCCTGCAGGGCCCGGGCGGCGATGAGGGTGGTCTGGTTCTGGGCGAAACCGCCCAGCAGGCTCGACGCCGTGAAGAGGGCCAGGCCGACCAGGAAGATCCGTCGCCGGCCGAAGAGGTCGGCCAGGCGGCCGCCGAGGAGGAGGAGCCCGCCGAAGGTGAGCGAGTAGGCGGTGACCACCCACTGGAGGCTCGCCTCGGTGAAGCCCAGACTGTGCTGGATCGACGGCAGCGCCACGTTGACGATGGAGATGTCGAGCACCACCATGAACTGGGCGCTGCACACCAGGGTGAGGATGAGCCACTCGGGCGGCCCGGTGCGGGTCTCGGGCGGTGCGACAGCCATGGCGGTCAGCGTAGAGGCCCGGTTGGGATGGCTGATCGGGCCTGGTCGGGGCGGGTCGGACGGCGGGAGCCACCGGCCGGTCGCCGTCGTGGGCCTTCGGACGGAGGGGCCTGCACTACCCTCACGGGCACATGGCACCGATCGAAGGGGACCGCATGGGCGAGGGTGGACACGGACCCGGTCGGCGGACGGACGTTCCGTGGGTCGATTCGCCGACCTTCGAGGCCGAACTCGAATCCCGGTCGGGCGAGCTGACCGGCCGCCAGCGGCAGGTGGCCGTCGACCTGCACCATCAGGGGTTCGCCCTCCTGGAGGGCGTGGTGCCGGACGAGCTGTGCGACCGGGTCCGACACCAGGTCGGTCCCCTCTTCGAGGAGGAGTACGCCCGACGTGAGCGGCGGGTGCCCGACGCCTGGGACCGGGAGGCCCCCGCCGTCCGTGAGGTGGCCCTGCTCCCGGAGGTCCAGGAGTGCCTGGCCATCGCCTACGGTCGGCGCCCCATCCCCTTCCAGACCCTCAACTTCCAGTGGGGCTCGGAGCAGGGCTACCACTCCGACGCCATCCACTTCACCTCCGCCCCCGACCGCTTCCTGTGCGGGGTGTGGGTGGCGCTGGAGGACGTCGACGACGACAACGGGCCGCTCACCTACTACCCGGGTTCCCACCGGGTACCCCAGTTCCGGTCCTTCGAGCCCGGTTCGGACCCCGACCGCTACGCCGAGTTCGAGGACCGGCAGCGCGCGGTGATGACGGGGCTCGGGGTGGCGCCGGTCGATCTCCACGCCCGACGGGGGGATGCACTGGTCTGGTCGGCCCACCTCCTGCACGGCGGTCGACCCATCCGCCGACCGGGCCGCACCCGCTGGTCCCAGGTGACGCACTACTACTTCGAGGACTGCCTCTACTACCAGCCCATCTACTCCGACTTCCTGACCGGTGAGCTGAAGCTGATGACCATCCGCGACCTCACCACCCTGGAGCCGGTGGTCCCCGCCTACGACGACCTCCAGGTGGTCAGCACCCCGGTGGGCGGCGGTCGCCACCGACTGGGCCTCGTCGACCGGGACGGCGTCGAGGTCGCCGGGGACGTCGCCCGGATCGGCCGGCTGGAGTCGGACCTGGCCGCCAGCCAGGCGGCCTGCGAGGAGCTCCGGGGCTCCACCAGCTTCCGCCTGGGTCAGAAACTGGTGGGTCCACTCCACCGGTTGCGGGGTGGCGCCGGCCGCTGATCGCCCCGGCCCGGTCACCCGCCGATCGGGGCGGTCCGCCCGACTGCGGCCCGGCTCAGTGCGAGATCCAGGCCTCGGGCTTCTGGGTCAGCTTCACCACCGTCGGCGGGAGCTTGCCGGTCACCAGGTCGGCGAGCGTCACCGCCTCCAGGACCGACCGGAGGCTGGACCGGACGGCGATCCAGACCTGCTGGAGGTGCTCGGCGGCCCCCTCGTAGCTGGTGGTCTCGGGGCGGAGTCCCCGTACCTCGGCCAACGGGCCGTCGAGGGGGCGGATGATGTCGGCCACGGTGATCTCCCCGGCCGGACGGGCCAGGCGGTAGCCGCCGTCGGCTCCCCGCTGGCTCCGGAGCAGGCCCGCCCGCCGGAGGTCGTTGAGGATGCTCTCGAGGAACTTGGGGGGCAGGCCCTGGGCGTTGGCCAGCGACTCGGCCGTCACCGAGCCCTCGGCGGCCGCCACCTGACACATGGCCCGGACGGCGTAGTCGACCTTGGCGGAGATGTACACATGGTGGAGTCTTCCACGGAGCGCCGGCTAGGTCCGCGACGCGTCGAGCAGCCCGTACCGACGCCGGACGACCAGGTCGAGGCGGCTGAAGCCCATGTCCACCACGATGCCGATCACGATGATGACGATCATCAGGGCCACCACGATGGCGTAGTAGCCCTGGGTCAGGGCGTTGTCCGTGCGGCCCCCCAGTCCCAGCTGCCCGCCGACCTGCACCAGGAACTCCCCGGTCATCAAGGCGTGCCAGGCGAACGCCCACGCCTGCTTCAAGCCGCCCAGCACGGTGGGGAAGGCGGCGGGGAGCACCACCCGCCGCTGCAGCGACCAGCCGCGCGCCCCGAGGACCCGGCCCGCCCGGATCAGCAGCGGCGGCACCTGGTCGATGCCGCTGATGACCCCGTTGGCCACCGCCGGGGCGGCGCTCAGGACCATCATCAGCACGATGGCCGCCGAGGTGTTGCCGAACACCATGTAGGCGAGGGGGAACCAGAGGACCGAGGGCATGGTCTGCATGCCGGTGATGAGGGAGGCGATGCCGGCCCGCAGGACGGGGATCCGGGCCACCGCCGTGCCGAGCACCGTGCCCACCACCACGGCGATGGCGTACCCCACCACGGCCCGCTGGGTGGTGTTCCAGACCTCCGACCAGAAGGTGGACTGGCCGAGCAGGTCCCACAGCTGCACCGCCACCGCCCGCGGGGTCTGGAGGATGAACGGCTTCCAGTGGGTCCAGACGGCGATCTCCCAGACCAGGAGGATGAGGCCCAGGGCGATCAGTTTGGGCCAGGTGGCCCGCCAGGCGCGCCGGGGCCAGGGTGGCCGCGAGGTGACGTGGGTCTCGAGGGCGTCGAGGCCGGCCAGGTCGGAGTGGAGCGAGGAGGTCGGGTCGCGGCCGTCGGCGGCCTCGGGCCCGGCCGGGGCGCTTTCGATCACGGCGGGGGCGGACTTATCGGGCATGGCGGCGGACCTCGGATCGGAGCCGGTCGGTGACGGTGGCGGCCAGGTCGGCGATCTCCGGCGAGTCGATGCGCCGGGGTCGGGCCATCGGCACGGCATAGGTGGCGGCCACCCGGCCCGGACGGCTGGTCAGGAGCACGATGCGGTCGCCCAGGCGGGCCGCCTCCCGCACGTTGTGGGTCACGAAGAGCACGGTGAAGCCCCGCTCGATCCACAGCTGCTCGAGCTCGTCGTGGAGCAGGTCCCGGGTGATGGCGTCCAGGGCGCCGAAGGGCTCGTCCATCAGCAGGAGCCCGGCGTCCTGGGCCAGGGCCCGGGCCAGCGCCGCCCGCTGGCGCATGCCGCCGGAGAGCTCGTGGGGGCGTTTGCCGCCCATCCCGCCCAGGCGCACCCGGTCGAGCAGGTCGGCGGCCACCGCCCGGCGCTCGACGGCGCCCACCCCCTTCAGGCGGAGGGGGAGCTCGACGTTGGCCGAGACCGTCAGCCACGGGAAGAGTGCCGCCTCCTGAAAGAGCATCGCCGCCGGTCCGTCACCGGCATCGACGGTCCCCACCGAGGGCCGGTCGAGCCCGGCCACCAGGTTGAGCAGGGTGGTCTTGCCGCACCCGGAGGCGCCGACCAGGCAGACGAACTCGCCCGGTGCCACCGCCAGCGAGATGTCGGCGAGGGCGGTGACACCGGCGTCACCCACCCCGTAGCGGCGCCCCACCCCGGTGAGGGTGACGGCCGGCGCCGTCCGCGGCGGGGCGGCGGAGCGGGTGACGCCGGCGAGGCTCATCAGGAGGCGACCGGCGCCTTCCCGGCCGCCTTCAACAGGGAGTTGAGCGGGCCGAGATCGTAGATGCCGGCGATGGACGACGACGGGAAGCCGACCGCCTTGGCGTGCGTCACGTCGGTAGCGATGCTCGAGGCGATGGGGTCGTTGGTGAACGTCAGGTCGGACCAGGCGGCCGCCAGCTCGGGGGCGGTCAGCGGCTTCCCGGTGAGGGTGGCCAGCGCGGCGTTGGCGGCCGCCTGCGCCTTGGCCGGGGAGGCGTTGAGGTAGGCGTTGGTGGCGATCTGCCCCTTGAGGAGATCGGTGACCAGGTCGGCGTGGCTCTTCAGGAAGCTGCTGTTGACCACCAGCACGGTGGTGGAGAACCGCCCCTGCGGCCACTGGGTCTTCTCGTTGACCAGCACCTTGCCCTTGCCCTCGGAGACCATCCGGGTGACCCAGGGCTCCGGCACCCACGCCCCGGCGATGGTGCCGGACTTGAAGGCGGTCAGGGTGGTGGCGTTGTCCTCGGGGAGGATGGTGACCTGGCCACCGCCCCCGTTGGGTCCCGGGAAGGTCAGGTGCTGCTTGGTCAGCCAGGTGCGCAGGGCCACGTCCTGGGTGTTCCCGAGTTGCGGGGTGGCGATGGTCTTGCCCTTCAGCTGGGAGGCGGAGGTGATGGACGGGTTGACCACCAGGGCGGCGCCGCCGGAGGTGGCTCCGGAGATGATCCGGATGCCCTTCCCGCCCGACTGGGTGTAGGCGGTGATGGCCGAGTTGGGTCCCAGGTACCCGGCGTCCAGGGCCCCGGACAGCAGCGCGGTGACCTCGGCGGGACCGGCGTTGAAGGTCGAGGTCTGCAGCGAGTCGCCCTTGGGAAGCTTGGTGGCGAAGGTGCCGTCGGCCACGCCCACCAGGGCGCTGGCGTGGGTCAGGTTGGTGAGGTACCCGAGCCGGACGGTGACCCCTCCGGACGGGGCGGCTCCGGCGGTGGCGCCGGCGCCGACCGAACCGGCCAGGGCGAACAGGGCCAGCAGCGGTGCGATGACCAGGGAACGGCGGGAGGGCAGCAGGCGCATGCGGGTGGAGTCTCCTTGGTTGGGGAGGACCCCCGGGGCCCCGGATCGTGTGTGATCGGGGCTGCGGCCGGGTGGTCCAACAGGCGGACGGACGGTACCCGTCCGTCGATGGATCAATCCTAGTTGCAAGATAGGGTAGATAAGGCAGCGGGGGACGAGCGGCCCGGATGGGGCGAGAACGTGCAGGTCACCGCCGGATCCGGCCAGGGGATGAGGTCGCCGGGGCACGGGGCCGCCGGCGTCAGGGGGTCAGGCGTCCCCGCAGGGCGACCCGCGCCGCCGGCCACTCGGCCGCCACCATCGAGTAGACGGCGGAGTCCCGCACCGAGCCGTCGGTGGCCGGGCGATCCACCCGGAGGATGGCGTCGAGCCGGCACCCCAGGCGCTCGATGGCCCGACGGGAACGGTCGTTGCGGGAGTCGGTCTGGAGCCGGACCACCCGGACCCGCCAGACCTCGAAGGCGAAGGTGAGCATCAGCAGCTTGGCCTCGGTGTTGACCGGCGACCGCTGGGCATCGGGGACCAGCCAGGTGTGGCCGATGTGCACGGTGTCCGGCCCGGGCCCCGACCGTCCGGCCTCCGGCCCGGGGAGCGACGACGACCAGTCCCAGGTCTCGAGGTCGTAGAACCGGGTCGCCCCCACCACCCGGCCGTCGGCCAGGCGCCGGGTCACGAACGGGACCTGCCGGCCGGCCGCCGAGGCCACCAGGGCCTTCTCCACGTAGGCGGCCATCGCCGGGGGATCCGGGGGCACGGCGGTGTAGAGGTAGGTCGAGCGGTCGCCGCCGGCGGCGGTGGCCAGCTCGTCGACGTGGCCGAGGGTCATCGGTTCGAGTCGGACGTGGCGACCCTGGAGGGTGGGCGGCTCGGACATCCGCCCATTCTCCCCGATCGGCGGCGGGCGCTACTTCAACAGGCGCGACAGCCGCCGGTCGGCCAACCGCCGCCCGCCGGTCTGGCAGGTCGGGCAGTACTGCATCGACTTGGTGGCGAACGACACCTCCCGGACGGTGTCGCCGCAGACCGGGCACGGCTGGCCCGTCCGTCCGTGGACCTGCATCGAGCGCTTCTTGTCGCCCTTCAGCTCGGAGGCCGGGAGTCCCTCGCTGCGCTCCACCGCCGCCCTCAGCACCCCCGCCACGGCGTCGTGGAGCCGGTCGACCTCGGGCCGGTCGAGCGACGACGCCAACTTGTACGGCGAGAGGCGGGCGGTGTGGAGCGCCTCGTCCGAGTAGGCGTTCCCCACCCCGGCGATCAACGACTGGGTGGTCAGCACCGTCTTGAGGGTGGCGCCCCGTCCGGCGAGCAGGTCGGCCAGGGCGTCGGCGGTGAATCCGGGACCGAGCGGGTCGACGCCCAGGGAGGCCACGCTCGCCACCTCGTCCGGGGCACCGACCACCCAGAGGGCGAGGCGCTTCTCGGTGCCGGCCTCGGTGATGTCGAACCCGGAGCCGTCGTCGAAGCCCGTCCGGAGGGCGAGGGGGCCCTTCTTGCCCGGGCGGGCGGTCAGCTCCGGCAACGACTCGTACCAGCGGACCCAGCCTCCCCGGGCCAGGTGGACCACCAGCCACACCCCGTCGAGGTCGAAGCAGACGTGCTTCCCCCGGCGCTGGCAGGTAACGGCCGTCCGCCCCACCAGGGAGTCGAGACCGGGGCTCACCGTCTTGAGGGCGGAGAAGGAGGCCAGCTCGCACCGCTCCACCCGGTGGCCGGCGATCCGGCCGGCGAGGACGGTGGTCAGGGTCTCCACCTCGGGCAGCTCGGGCACACGACCATTGTGGACCCGGGCCGCCCGTAGTATCTGTCCGTCCCGTCCCGCCTCACCCGCCGCCCCACTCCGAGGGAGTCCCGTTGTTCCGCCCGGTCCCCGCCCAAGCCGACTTCACCGCCGTCGAGACCGACGAGCTGGCCCGCTGGGAGAAGCACCGCGTCTTCGAGCGGTCGGTGGAGCTCCGGGCCGGCGCCGAGCCCTGGGTGTTCTACGAAGGGCCGCCCACCGCCAACGGGCGACCCGGCCTCCACCACGTCTGGGCCCGGGTCTACAAGGACCTGTTCTGCCGGTACCGGACGATGCGCGGCTATGCCGTCCCCCGGAAGGCCGGGTGGGACACCCACGGCCTGCCGGTGGAGGTGGAGGTCGAAAAGCAGCTGGGGATCACCCAGAAGCGACAGATCGAGGAGCAGGTGGGCATCGCCGAGTTCACCCGGCTCTGCCGTCAGTCGGTCCGGAACTACGTCGACGAGTGGAAGACCCTCACCGGCCGCATCGGCTACTGGATCGACATCGACGACGCCTACTGGACCTTCTCGCCGGAGTACGTGGAGGCCACCTGGTGGAACCTGAAGAGCATCTGGGACCAGGGCCTCCTCTACGAGGACATCAAGGTGGTGCCCTACTGCCCACGCTGTGGCACCGCCCTCAGCAGCCACGAGCTCGGCCAGCCGGACGTCTACCGGACGGTGGAGGACGAGTCGGCCTACGTCCGGTTCCCGGTGGTGGCCGACGGCGGACCTGACGGTGGACAGGCGGGGGGCGGGGTGGCCGACCGGGTGGCAGCGGCACTGGGACGGGACACCGTCGACGGTCTGGCGCTCGTGGCGTGGACCACCACCCCGTGGACCCTGCTGTCCAACACCGGCCTGGCCGTGAACCCCGGCCTGGAGTACGCCCTGGTGGGGGACGACCTGGTGGCCGCCGACCTGGTCGAGGCGGTCTACGGGGAGGGCACCGCCGCCGGCCCCCGGGTGGCCGGCGACCTGCTGGTCGGGCTCCGCTACCGGCGCCCGTTCGACGACGTCGGCGTCCCGCCGGGGTCGGGCGGCGACGGCTGGCGGGTGGTGCCCGGGGAGTTCGTGGAGGCCGACGAGGGGACCGGCATCGTCCACCTGGCCCCCGCCTTCGGCGAGATCGACCGCCAGGTCGGGCGCCAGCACGACCTCCCGACCCTCAACCCGGTGGGCCCCGACGGGGCCTTCACCACCGAGGTGCCATGGCTCCAGAGCCGACCGGTGCGCGATGCCAACGGCACGGTCAACGAGCGCCTCGAGGAGGCCGGCCTGCTGGTCCGGCGCCAGCGGTACGAGCACTCCTACCCCCACTGCTGGCGATGCGGGACCGCCCTCATCTACTGGGGTAAGCCGAGCTGGTACATCCGGACCTCGGCGCGGAAGGCCGAGCTGATCGCCGAGAACCAGACCATCGGGTGGCACCCCGAGCACATCCGGGACGGGCGGATGGGGGAGTGGCTGGCCAACAACGTGGACTGGGCGCTGTCCCGGGACCGGTTCTGGGGGACACCGCTGCCCATCTGGCGGTGCGCCGAGGGCCACGTCCGGTGCGTGGGCTCCCTGGCCGAGCTGTCCGAGCTGGCCGGCCGGGACGTCCACGACGTCGACCCCCACCGCCCGGCCATCGACGAGGTGGCCTTCCCCTGCCCGGACTGTGCGGCGGCGTCGGGCCACGGCGGTGTCCCGGTGGCCGAGATGCGCCGGGTGGAGCCGGTCATCGACGCCTGGTTCGACTCCGGCTCGATGCCCTCGGCCCAGTGGGGCTACCCGGTGGCACCCGGCTCGGAGGAGGGCTTCGTGTTCCCCGCCGACTTCATCTGCGAGGCCATCGACCAGACCCGGGGCTGGTTCTACTCGCTGCTGGCCGTCAACACCCTGGTCCGGGAGCACACCCCGTACCGCAACGTGCTCTGCCTCGGCCACATCGTGGACGCCGACGGCCGGAAGATGTCCAAGTCGGTGGGCAACGTCATCGACCCGTGGGAGATCCTCGACACCCGGGGTGCCGACCCGCTGCGCTGGTGGATGTTCAGCCAGGGCTCCCCGTGGACGCCCACCCGGGTCAGCTTCGAGGTCATCGACACCGCCATGCGCGACACGCTGCTGACGCTGTGGAACACCTGGTCGTTCTTCACCACCTACGCCTCCCTGAACAGCTTCGACCCCTCCGACCCGGGGATCCCGGACCCCGACCACCGGTCGCGGCTCGACCGGTGGATGCGGTCGCGGCTGCACGCCACGGTGGCCACGGTGACGGCCAACCTCGACGCCTACGAGCCGTTCCCGGCCGCCGAGGCCATCGCCGAGCTGATCGACGACGTCTCCAACTGGTACGTGCGCCGGAGCCGTCGTCGGTTCTGGCGGACCGATCCGGGCGCCGATCCGGGCGACTCCCTCGGCGCCCAGGCCACCCTCTACGAGACCCTGGTCACGGTGGCCCGGCTGCTGGCCCCCCTCACCCCCTTCCTGGCCGACCGGATGTGGCGTGACCTCACCGGGGCGGCCGAGGACGACTCGGTCCATCTGGACGACTGGCCCGTTGCCGAGGTCGACGCCATCGACGCCTCCCTGGAGGCGGGGATGGCCCTGTCCCGCCGGCTGTCGTCCCTGGGTCGGGCCGCCCGCTCGGAGGCGGGGGTCAAGGTCCGCCAGCCGCTCTCGCGGGCGCTCGTCTACCTGCCGCCGGGGAGCCCGTCGCCGGCCCCGGGCATCGTCGAGGACGAGCTGAACGTCGACACGGTGGAGGTCACCTCCGAGCTGGGGGACGTCCTCACCTACGAGCTGGTCCCCAACTTCAAGCTGCTGGGCCCCCGGCTCGGCCCGCGGGTGCAGCAGCTGCGGAAGGCCATGGGCGGGGTGGACGCCGCCGCCGCCGCCCTCGAGCTGGGCGAGGGGCGCCCGGTCCGGGTGGAGCTGGGGGACGGACCCGTGGAGCTGACCCCCGAGGAGGTGGAGCTGCGGGTGCGGGCGCAGCCCGGGTTCGCGGTGTCCCGGGACGGTGCCGAGGTGGTCGCCCTCGACCTGGCCCTCGACGACGACCTCCGCCGGCGCGGCCGGGTGCGGGAGGTGATCCGTCACGTCCAGGACCTGCGGAAGGCGAGCGGGCTGGAGGTCTCCGACTGGATCCACCTCCACCTGGTGGGTCTGGACGACCTGGCCCCGCAGTTCGACGTCATCGCCCGGGAGGTGCTGGCCCGGTCGGTCGACACCACGCCCCCCGGCGACGGGAGGGCCGGCCTCACCGTGGTCGTCGACGACGGCGAGTCGACCTGGGAGATCACCATCTGGATCGACAAGGCGTGACTCCCGGGCCGGCGGGGGGCTCGGCCGGCCCGGGCGCAGCCCACGCCGCCGACGACCAGCACGTCCTGGCCATCGACCTGGGTACCGGGGGGCCGAAGGTGGCGGTGGTCTCCGTGGCCGGCCGCATCGTGGCCCACGGCTTCGCCCCGGTGGCCCTCCACCTCCTCGAGGGGGGCGGTGCCGAGCAGGACCCGGACGAGTGGTGGTCGGCCATCCGCACCGCCGCCGCCCAGGCCCTCGGCACCGCCGGGGTCGCACCCGGGTCGTTCGTCGGGGTGGGCTGCACCGCCCAGTGGTCGGGCACGGTGGCGGTGGGTGCCGACGGCCGGCCGCTGATGCGCTCGGTGATCTGGATGGACTCGCGGGGGAACCGGGCGATCCGGAAGGCGGTGTCCGGTCCGGTCAACGTGCTGGGCTACGACCCGCGCAAGCTCCGGCGCTGGGTGCGGTCGACCGGTGGTGCCCCCGGCCTGTCCGGCAAGGACCCCACCGCCCACATCCTCTTCCTCCGGGACGAGCACCCCGACGTCTACCGGGCGACGGCCACCTTTCTGGAGCCGGTGGACTACCTCAACCTCCGGCTGACCGGCCGGACCTGTGCCTCCTACGACAGCATCGCCGTCCACTGGGTGACCGACAACCGCCGGGTCGACCGGGTCGAGTACGACGACGGGCTCCTGGCCCTCAGCGGGCTCGACCGGGACCAGCTCCCGGACCTGGTCCCGCCGGGCACCCTCATCGGTGCCCTCACCGAGGAGGCCGGGGCCGATCTCGGCCTCCCGGCCGGGGTGCCGGTGGCGGTGGGCTCCAGCGACGTCCACTCCTCCGTCTTCGGGTCGGGGGCGGTGGCCGACTTCGACGCCCACCTCTACATCGGGACCTCGTCGTGGATCTCCGCCCACGTGCCGTTCAAGAAGACGTCGCCGCTCACCAACGTGGCCTCGGTGCCGGCCGCCCTGGCCGGGAAGTACGTGATCGTCGACGAGCACGAGACGGCCGGGGCCTGCCTCACCTTCGCCCGCGACACCCTCGGCTTCGCCGACGACCTCGACGCCCTGAACGAGCTGGCCGCCGGAGCGCCGCCGGGCAGTGGGCGGGTGCTCTTCACCCCCTGGCTCAACGGTGAGCGCTCACCGGTCGACGACCACACCATCCGGGGCGGGTTCCACAACCTGTCGCTGGCCACCACCCGGGCGGAGATGGCGCGGGCGGTCTTCGAGGGGGTGGCCTTCAACTCCCGGTGGCTGCTGGGGGCGGTGGAGCGGTTCGCCGGTCGCCGGTTCGACTCGCTGGCCTTCATCGGCGGCGGGGCCAACTCCGAGCTGTGGTGCCGGCTGCACGCCGACATCCTGGACCGGGAGATCCGCCAGGTGGCCGACCCGGTGCTGGCCAACGTGCGCGGGGCCGGGCTCCTCACCCTGGTGGCCCTCGGGCGGATCACCGCCGAGGAGGTCCCCGGCCGGGTGGAGATCCGGCGGGTCTTCGCCCCCGACCCGTCGACCCGGGCGGTCTACGATGGCCTGTTCGAGGAGTTCGTGCACCTCTACAGGCGGACCAAGGGCATCCACCGGCGGCTGAACCGGTTCTGAGCCGGGTCAGGACGCCCCGATGTCACCCATCCGGGGAAGGACCGCCTCACAGACCTCGGTGACCCAGGTCACCGGGTCGTCGGTCATCGGCATCAGATCGACGGCGTCGACGCCCAGGTCGGCGTAGGCCTGCATGGAGGCGAGGAACCCGTCGGGATCCTCGAGGGGCTGGGCGAAGCCGAGGATGGTCTTGTCGATGGCGTCGTAGTCGCGGCTCTCGGCGTCGCAGTGCCGGCGGAGCACCGACAGCTTGTGGGCGACGATCTCCGGGGACTCGGCGAAGAGGTTGCAGGCGTCGGCGTAGCGGGCCACCAGCCGCAGGGTCTTCTGCTCGCCACTGCCGCCGATCAGGATGGACGGCCGGGGCGAACTGATCGGCGGGGGCGAGCAGATGGTCTCGGCCAGCTGGTAGTGCCTCCCCTCGAACGGGCCGTTGTCGTCGCTCCACATCTGGAGGCAGATCTGCAAGGTCTCCTCCAGGCGCTCGAACCGCTCGGACAGCGGTGGGAAGGGGACGCCGAGTCCCTTGTGCTCCCGCTCGTACCAGGCCGCCCCGATGCCCAGCTGGGCCCGCCCGCCGGACAGGACGTCGAGGGTGGTGACGATCTTGGCCAGCAGGCCGGGCTGTCGGTAGGTGACCCCGGTGACAAGCAGGCCGAGGGTCAGCCGCTCGGTCAGCCCGGCCAGGTAGCCCAGTGACGTGTAGCCCTCGAGCATCGGGTCCTCCGAGGTGGCGACGGTCTCCATCTGAAACCAGTGGTCCATCACCGAGAACGACGAGCACCCCCCGTCCTCGGCGGCCCGGGCACTGTCGGCCAGGGCGGCGGCCAGGGTGGCGGGTGCCCCCGGAAGGGTGAAGTTCACGAAGTGGATGCCGACGCGCATGGGGACTCCTGAGGGTGCGGGGCCGTCGCCGACCCGCGGGGATGATCTCCGGCCAGCGTACGCCCGGGGCTGGCGGCGCGGACCGGTCCCGGCGTGACGGCTCCCTACCGGGTGTGCCACGGTGTGGTGCCGGCTCCGGGCCGGGGCCGGCACCACCGCAGCCGCAAGGGGGACCCATGGACTCGTCCGATCTCGACTTCGTCATGGACGTGCTCGAAGCCGATCTCCGGCCCTACCGGACCAGCCATCACACCTACACCCGGCTGCCCGGGCAGGGTCGTCCCCACCAGGAGATCCTGGCGGAGATCCGCTCCCTCACCGAGGGGGAGGAGGAGAAGTGGCGGGACGGCTTCGCCTCCGGGGCCGTCTACAACGGCGACCAGGGGCACATCGACTTCCTCAACGAGGTCTACGCCCTCAACTCCCAGGCCAACCCGCTCCACCCGGACCTGTGGCCCAGCTCGGTGAAGTTCGAGTCGGAGATCGTGGCCATGACCGCCGCCATGCTCGGCGGGGGGGACGACGGCCTGCCCACGGTGTGCGGCACGGTGTCGTCGGGGGGCACCGAGTCGATCATGTTGGCCATGCGCACCTACCGGGACCAGGCCCGGCAGGAGCGGGGGATCACCGCCCCGGAGATGGTGGTGCCGCTCAGCGCCCACGCCGCCTTCGACAAGGCGTCGCACTACTTCAACATCACCACCGTCCCGGTGCCGCTCGGCCCCGACTGGCGGGCCGACGTCTCGGCGGTGGAGGCGGCCATCAACGACAACACCGTGGCGGTGGTGGGTTCGGCCCCCGGGTTCCCCCACGGGGTGATCGACCCGATCGAGGAGATGTCGGAGCTGGCCCGGGAGGCCGGCGTCGGCTTCCACACCGACTGCTGCCTGGGGGGCTTCGTGCTGCCCTGGGCGGAGCAGCTGGGCTACCCGGTTCCGCCGTTCGACTTCCGGCTCCCCGGGGTGACCTCCCTCTCCGCCGACACCCACAAGTTCGGGTACGCCGCCAAGGGCACCTCGGTGGTGCTGTACCGCACCCCGGAGCTCCGGCTCCACCAGTACTACCGGACGGCCACCTGGATGGGCGGGCTCTACTACTCGCCGACCTTCGCCGGCAGCCGCCCCGGGGCCCTGTCCGCCGAGTGCTGGGCGGCCATGGTCGCCTTCGGTGAGCAGGGGTACCTCGACGCCACCGGGGCCATCCTCCGTGCGGCGGCCACCATCCGTCGGGGGATCGAATCCATCCCCGAGCTGACGGTCCTCGGCGACCCCCTGTGGGTGATCGCCTTCGCCTCGGACACCCTCGACGTCTACGGGATCACCGACCAGATGGGCCAGCGGGGGTGGAGCCTCAACGGGCTCCAGCGGCCGGCCGCCGCCCACATCTGCGTCACCCTCCGCCACACCCAGCCGGGCGTGGCCGAGCGCTTCGTGGCCGATCTGGAGTCTTCGGTGGAGGCGCTGCGGGGCGCCCCCGGGACCCAGGGGGTGATGGCTCCGATCTACGGGATGACGGGGACCGTGGACACCAGGGCCACCGTCGAGGAGCTGCTGGGCCGGTACGCCGACCTGATGTTCAAGACCACCTAGGTTCGACGGGCCCGTCCCACGACCAGTGCGGGATGGCCAGGCCGTCGGGGACGTCGTCCGCCGATCGGTGGTAGCGGGCCATCGTGCTCGTGGTCGCCCACTCGAAGTAGTTGTGCAGGACGGTTGCGAGCCGGTCCTCCCGAGCCAGACCCACGTCCCGGAGGGCCTCGTCGAAGCAGGCAACGGCTCGTCGGTCCATCTCGTCGTGGGGTCCCTTCCCGCTGTGCATCCGCACGACCGTGCTCTCGTCGCCGTACAGCTCCGAATACCGGGTGGGACCGCCGAGCGCCTCGGTCCAGTAGGTGGCCAGTCGCTCGGTGTGCCGGGGGTGGAATCCGTGACTGAACGCATGGCTCACGACGTCGTCGGCCATGACCCGGTCGTGCCAGGCCGCGGCCAGCCTCAGGAGCGCGTCGTAGCCGCCAACGGCTTCACAGACCGATTCCACCACCCCAGGCTATTTCACGGACCCTCGGGCGTCCCCTTCACGGGGGCCTCCGGTGTCCCCGGACCGACGGAGGATGCCGCGCCGCAGGCAAGGGTCCGCCATGCGTTCCCCGGAACGGTGGGGCCTCCCGGCCGATCGCCGGGCCGGGGTGTCGATGCCCAGCTCCCCGCGAGTCACGAGCTGGCCGTACAGAACCATCCCAGTTCGCCCAGCTCCACCGTCGCCGTGCGGAAGCCGGCGGCGATGAGGCGCCGCTCCAGGTCGTCCGGGTCGATCGGGTTGTAGACGTCGCCATCGTGGAACGCTCGGGAGCCCTCGCTCTCGACGCCGTCGGCGGCGGTGAGGACCCCCCCGGGGACGAGGACACGTGCCAGCTCCGCGAGGGCCGCATCCTGGGCGGTGGCGGTCGGGATGTGGTGGAGCATGTGGAAGGAGACCGCGCCGGAGAACGAACCGTCCGGGAAGCCGAGCGAGGTGGCATCGCCATTGACGACGGTGACGCTCGATCCCCCGAGTCGCGCCGAGAGCGCCGAGGCGAGCCCGGTGTCGAGCTCGACCACCGTGAGGTGGTCGACCCGCCGGCGCAGAACATCCGTCGTCAGTCCCGGACCGGGTCCGATCTCGATCACCCTCGAGCCGAGATCCACGCCTTCGAGCGCTCTCGGCAGGATCGTCCCCTCGATCATCGCCCGCCATTCAGGGCTGGCGCAGAAGGCAAGGTGCCCCTGATTCATCGTCCTCCTTGGACCGTGTGCACGCTGCCCGTCCTGCGTACACCCGGGCGTGAGCGCCGTCAGCGCACCTTCGGCCAATCAGTGCGCGACACCGGCCAACTCCTGCGACGCCGGGATGTGCACCGACTCCGTGTCCACGAGGTCCCTGGGCAGCGCCCGGGACGGGGCACCACGGGGCCGGTGGTCAGGCGCCACCCGTCGCCCGCTCCACCACGGCCCGGTTGGCGGCGCTGACCACCGCGTGGAGCGAGGCGTCGAGGATGCTGGAGTCCATGCCCACGCCCCACCAGGTCGCCCCGTCGGGGCCCTCGGCCTCCACGTAGGCCACCGCCGAGGCACCGCTGCCGGCGGTGAGGGCGTGCTCGCGGTAGTCCTTGACCTCGAAGGTCACCCCCAGTTCGGCCCGGAGGGCGGCCACCAGGGCATCGATGGGTCCGTTGCCCTCGCCGAGCACGGTGCGGGGACGGCCGTCGACCAGCAGTTGGGCGGTGACGGTGGTCCGCTTCCCGCCGGTGGTCACCTCGCTGCCGATCAGCCGCACCCCGGCGTCCTCGTGCAGGTAGGTGCGGGAGAACACGTCCCACATCTCCCCGGGTTGGATCACCGTGCCGCTGTCCTCGGTGACCGCCTGGACCTGGCGGGAGAACTCCACCTGCAGGTTCCGCGGGCAGGTCGAGTCCGTGCTCGGTGTCCATGACGTAGGCCACCCCGCCCTTGCCCGACTGGCTGTTCACCTGGATGATCGCCTCGTAGGTCCGTCCGGTGTGCTTGGGATCGATGGGCAGGTAGGGGACCTCCCACGCCTCGTAGTCGTCCCCGATGGCGGCGAACCCCTTCTTGATGGCGTCCTGATGCGAGCCGGAGAAGGCGGTGTAGACCAGGTCGCCGGCGTAGGGGTGCCGGGGGTGGACGGGCATCCGGGTGGCGTACTCGGCGACCCGACGGACCTTCTCGATGTCGCCGAAGTCGAGGGCGGGGTCGACGCCCTGGGAGAACAGGTTCATGGCCAGGGTGACCACGTCGACGTTGCCGGTGCGCTCCCCGTTGCCGAACAGCGTGCCCTCCACCCGGTCGGCGCCGGCCAGCACGGCCAGCTCGGCGGCGGCCACCGCGGTGCCCCGGTCGTTGTGGGGGTGGAGGCTCAGGATCATCGAGTCGCGGTTCGGGATGGTCCGCCCGAACCACTCGATGACGTCGGCGTAGACGTTGGGGCTGTACATCTCCACGGTGGCGGGCAGGTTGAGGATGATCGGCCGGTCCGGGGTCGGCTCGATGACCTCCATCACCGCCTCGCAGATCTCCACGGCGAACTCCGGCTCGGTGCCGGTGAAGCTCTCCGGGGAGTACTCGTAGCGGATCTCGGTGCCCGGCAGCGTCGTCTCGAACTTCTTGCACAGCCGGGCGGCGTTGACCGCGATGTCGATGATGCCCGGCCCGGTCCAGGCCGAAGACCACCCGACGCTGCAGCTCGGAGGTGGAGTTGTAGAAGTGGACGATGGCCCGGGGGGCGCCGACCAGCGACTCGAAGGTGCGCTCGATCAGCTCCTCCCGGCACTGGACCAGCACCTGGATGGTCACGTCGTCGGGGATGAGGCCCTCGTCGATGATCTGGCGCTGGAAGTCGAAGTCGGTCTGGGAGGCGGAGGGGAACCCCACCTCGATCTCCTTGAACCCGATGTCCACCAGGGTCTCGAACAGCGCCAGCTTCCGCTCGGGGTCCATCGGGTCGACCAGCGCCTGGTTGCCGTCCCGCAGGTCGACGCTGGCCCACCGGGGCGCCTTGGTCAGCTGCCGGTCGGGCCAGGTCCGGTCGGCCAGGGTGCAGCGGCACGTGGGGGCGGTAGAGGCGGAAGGGCATCGGGGAGACGTCACAGGGCATGGCTCGAGCCGGTGCCCGGTGTGCCCGGTGGCGCTCCCTGGGGTGGTCGGCTGCTCGGTGCTCATGTGCTCTTCCCTCTCGGTGGCTGGTGCTGCGTTGTTCGGATGCTGCGGTGGCGCGGTTGACGTCGGTACCCGCCCAACAAAAAACCCCCTGGCCAGTTCGGCTCAGGAGGTTGCGGACGAACGCGATGTGGCGTTCGCCGTCAGGTAAGGAGGAGTTCCGTGGTCGACGGTGCCGTACATGATGCACTCCATCGTGCCAGGAGCGGTCCGGCCCGTCAAGGGAGGGCCGGCACACCGGCAGGTCGTGGGCCCCGAGGCGCGGTCCGGTCGAGCACGCCGAGGGCGGCCGCCACCACGGCCGCCCGGTCGACCCGCACCGAGTGGGCCAGCGCCCGGCGGCGGTGGGCGAACCGGGCGCCGGCGATGGCCCGACCGGTCCGGCGCACCCGTTCCGACATCCGGACCGCCAGGTAGCCACAGACGGGGGCGGCGAGCGGCCGCCAGGCCCCCGGCCACCGGTCCGAGCCGTCGACCCACCGCCACCCCCACCACCAGGTAGGCGGCGGGGAACAGGAGCAGGCAGCCCAGCAGCTTCACCGTCGGCCCGGATCCCCGCGTTGCGGGGCAGGCGGGCCGCCAGCTTGACCACCTCGTAGGGCACCAGCGTGGACGGCCACGCCGACCGCCGCCAGGGGGAGGGCCGCCGCCACCTTGGCCAGGGACGCCAGGGCCGTCAGGGCCAGCCGGTCCGACCGGTAGCCGGCCGCCACCTGGTCGTCGGTCAATCCCAGCCGGTCGAGGTCCCGCCGGTAGAGGTCGTAGGCATCGGAGAGGGCATCCAGGGCGGCGTCGCGGCCGTGGGTCCGCTCGACGTCGGCCAGGGCGTCGGCGATCCGCTGCCGCTCGGCCAGCTGCACGTCGTGGGGGAGGACGTCGTCGGGCGACCGGGCGACGATCTCGGCCATCCGGGCCAACCGCTCCGCCTGGCGCCAGGAGTCGATGTCGGGTGCGATCCGCCGGATCCGGTCGCCCAGGTCGTCGGTGAGGGCCCGCACGGTGGCGGGTCCGTCGCGCCGGTACGGCTCCTGCCAGCGCCCGACCGGTTGGGGCTCACCCACCCGGACCAGGGCGCGGGAGCGGAACCGCTGCTTGTCGTCGTAGACCAGGGTCACCGCCACGGTGTCGACGTGCTCCACGCCGGCGTCGACCGATGCCGACGAGGGCGATGCGGGCGGCCCCGGTGCGCAGGGGCTGGAGGGCGGCTCGTCGTGGCTGATCCCCTCCGGGAAGACCGCCAGCATCCCACCGCGACCGGCAGGACTGCTGACACCGGGCGAAGGCCCGGCGGTTCCGACCGCCGGCAGCCGCCGTCCTCGGCTCCGGTGGACCGGCACCACGCCGGCCAGCTTGAGGAAGGGCCACAGCAGGGGGATGGGAAGAGGGTGGACTTGCCCAGGAACCGCGGGTAGCCGGGGGAGCGCGGCCATCAGAGGAGGCCGTCGACCAGCCCGTTGCGGTGGTCGGCCACCAGCACCGTGGGCCGGCGGGGTGGCCAGGCGCTCGCCGTCCTCCACCTCCACCCGGCGGAAGAACACCCGGACCAGCAGACGGGCCAGGGCCGGTCATGAGCCGACCCCGGGGATCGGCGGGTCCGACTGCGAGCGACGGAGCTGGCGGCATACCGGGTCTTCGTCGCCCCGGGCGGGGACGGATGGCAGCGACGCCCGGGCCGCCGGTCCCGCCGGGAGCCGCCGCCGGGTCAGATGCGCTCGAAGTTGCGGGCCAGCTCCCAGTCGGTGACCACCCGGTTGGCCTTGGCCCACTCCTGGCGGGCCGTGTTGAGCAGGTGGTGGTGGACGTCGGCGCCGAACGCCTCGGCGGCCACCTCGCTGCCGGCCAGCCCGTCGATGGCCTCGGCCAGGGTGGTGGGGATGCGGGGGAGGTCGGGGGCCACGTAGGCGTTGCCGCTGAAGGCCGGCTCCAGCTCGAGCTGGTGCTCGATGCCCCACAGCCCGCCGGCGATGGCGGCGGCCAGGGCCAGGTACGGGTTCACGTCGGCCCCGGGTATCCGGCTCTCGACCCGCCGGCCCGGCGCCGTGACCCCACGGCCCGGAACCCGCAGGTCCGGTTGTCCTCCCCCCACACCACGGCCGTCGGCGCCCACGAGTCGGGCACGTACCGGCGGTAGGAGTTGACGTAGGGGGCGAAGCACCACGCCAGCTGGTCGGCGCGCTGGCCAGCTGGCCGGCCACGAACTGGGCGCCCCACCTCGGAGAAGCCCGACGGTGGCGTCCTCGCCCTCGGCCGGGGCCATCAGCGGCGGCGCCGGTGCTCGGCGTCCCACAGGCTGGTGTGGATGTGGCAGGACGACCCGGCCTGTCCATCGACCACTTGGCCATGAAGGTGGCGGCCCGTCCGATGCTCGGAGGCGATCTCCTTCACCCCGTTCTTGAACACCAGGTGCCGGTCGGCCACCTCGAGGGCGCCGCCGTAGGTGATGTTGATCTCGTGCTGCCCGGTGCCCGCCTCGCCCTTGGAGAACTCGACGGGGATGCCGGCCTCGACCATCTGGTTGCGGATCTGCCGCGATGATGTACTCCTCGCGGGAGGTCTGCAGCAGCTGGTAGTCCTCGATGGTGTCGGCGTGGGGTGCGAGGTCCCGTGCCAGTGCTTGCTCGGCGGCCTCGGCGAACGAGTCGAGGAACAGGTAGAACTCGAGCTCGGTGGCGCACTTGACCTCCAGGCCCGCGCTCGGCGGCCCGCTCGAGCTGGCGGCGCAGGATCCGGCGGGGGGAGACCTCGACCGGCGTCGCCGTCCAGGGTCAGGAGGTCGCAGAGGACGAGGGCGCTGCCCGGCAGCCAGGGCAGCGGCCGGACGGTGTGGGGGTCGATGACGGCGTGGAGGTCGCCGTAGCCGGTCGTCCCAGTTGGCGAACCGGTAGCCGGGCGAGGGGGTCCATGTCGACGTCGCAGGCCAGCAGGTAGTCGCAGACCTCGATCCCGTGGTGCCAGGACGTGGTCGAGGAAGAAGGACCCGGTGACCCGCTTGCCCACCGGCCGGCCCTGCAGGTCGGGGAAGGCCACCACCACGGTGTCGATGTCGCCCGACTGGATCTGGTGGGGGAGCGTCTCGAGGGTCAGCATCCCAGCACTCTGGCCTAGCAGTGCCGGCGTCGCCGTCCAGCCCTACTCGGGGGTGACGTAGGCGGCGGTGATGCCGCCGTCGACCACCAGCGCCGAACCGGTGACGAACGAGGCGTCGTCCGAGGCCAGGAACAGGGCCGCCTTGGCGATCTCCTCGGGCCGCCCGAACCGGCCGATGGGGATGTGCACCAGGCGCCGCTGGCGCCGCTCGGGGTCGGCCAGGAGCTCGGCCAGCAGGGGCGTCTCGATGGGTCCCGGGCAGATGGAGTTGGCCCGGATCCCCTGGCGGGCGTACTCGACGGCCAGCTCGCGGGTCATGGCCAGCACGCCGCCCTTGGAGGCGGTGTAGGCGATCTGGGCGGTGGCCGCCCCCATCAGGGCCACGAAGGAGGCCACGTTCACGATGGAGCCGCCGCCGGAGTCGAGCATGGCCGGCACCGCCGCCCGGCATCCCAGCCAGACGCCCTTCAGGTTGACCTCCATCACCTGTCTGCCAGGTCTCCGGCGGGGTGTCGAGGACGCCCACCGTCGTCGTCGGGGAAGATGCCGGCGTTGTTGAACAGCACGTGGAGCCCGCCGTAGGTGTCGACGGCGGTGGCCACCATGGCGGCCACCTGGTCCTCGTCGGACACGTCGACGGTCGACCGCGGTGGCCTGCGCCGCCGGCCGCGATGATCTCGGCCACGGCCGACTCGGCGTCGGTCGGCGACCACGTCGGCCACCACCACCTGGGCCCCCTCGGCGGCGAAGAGCGGTGGCCGCCACCCGGCCGATGCCGCTGCCCGCCCCGGTGATCACCGCCACCTTGCCGTCGAGCCGTCCCATCGGTTGCCTCCGGGGCATCGGGCACCCCGATCGCGGGAGCGGGTGCGGCGTCCGGCGCAGACTACCTGGGCCCCGGTGCGGGCAGCGCGATACTCCGGGGATGCCGCCGGTGCCGACCTGCGTCCGCCGCCGGCCCGCCCGCTCATCGGGGTCTCCACCTACCGGCAGACCACGTCGTGGTGGTCGTGGGAGCGGGACGCCGCCCTGGTCCCCGGCACCTACCTCGACGTGGTCTGGGAGGCGGGCGGCCAGCCGCTGCTCATCCCCCCGGTCGAGCGGCGGTCCGGACGGGCGACGGCCGCGCGGCATCGCCGCCGCTGGTCGGCCGTCCTCGACGGCCTGGTGCTGATCGGCGGCGGCGATGTCGCCGCCGACCGCTACGGGCCAGTCCACCGACCCGCGCAACGGCGGCACCAGCCCCGATCGCGACGAGCTGGAGCTCGGCCTGCTGGCCGCCGCCCTCGACCGCGACCTCCCGGTGCTGGCCATCTGCCGGGGCATGCAGGTGCTCAACGTGCTGCTGGGGGGCGACCTGGTCCAGCACCTGCCCGACGTGGTGGGCTCCGACGCCCACCAGCCCCGACCCGGGGCGTTCGGCCCGGTGCGGGTGTGGCGCCGAGCCCGGCTCGCGCGGTGGCCCGGATCCTGGGCGAGCGGTCCGAGGTGCTGTGCAGCCACCACCAGGCCGTCCGGACGGCTCGGGGCGGGGCTGGTGGTGACCGCCACCAGCGCCGACGGGGTGATCGAGGCGGTGGAGCTGGCCGGGCGCCCGTTTCGTGGTCGGGCGTGCAGTGGCACCCCGAGGAGAGCCGGCGACGCCGCTGTTCGAGGCCTGGTTGCCGACGGCCGCTGGTCGGCGTCGATCCGGTACGCCGGGAGCCGGCATGAGCGAGCCTGACTGACCGTGGTCAACCCGGCCACCGAGGAGGTCCATGGCCGAGCTGCCGCTGGCCGGGGTGGCGGAGACCGACGCCGCCGTGGCCCGGGCCAAGGCCGCCGGTCCGGCCTGGCGGGCGGTGGCCCCGGCCGACCGGGCCCGGCTGCTCCGCCGGTTCGCCGACCCAGGTGGAGGAGCACGCCGAGGAGCTGGCCCAGCTGGAGACGGCCAACGTGGGCAAGCCCATCGCCGACAGCCGCGACGAGGTGGGCATGGTGGCCGAGGTGCTCCACTTCTACGCCGGGGCGGTGGACAAGCACCGGGGGGCCACGGTGCCGGTGGCCGGTGGGGTGGACCTGACCTTCCACGAGCCGCTGGGGGTGGTGGGGGCCATCGTCCCCTGGAACTTCCCCATCGCCATCACCTCGTGGAAGGTCGGGCCGGCCCTGGCCACCGGGAACACCATCGTGGTCAAGCCGGCGGAGATCACCCCGCTCACCGCCCTCCGCCTGGCCGAGCTGGCCCTCGAGGCCGGGATCCCCGAGGGGGTGCTGCAGGTGGTGGTGGGCAACGGGCCGATGGTCGGCGCCCGTCTGGTCGAGCACCCCGACGTGGCCAAGGTGGCCTTCACCGGCTCGACCGACGGTGGGCCGGGAGGTGATGGCGGCGGCGGCGGGGACCATCAAGCGGGTGACGCTCGAGCTGGGCGGCAAGTCGGCCAACGGTGGTGTTCGCCGACGCCGATCTCGAGCGGGCGGCCGCCGCCGCCCCGGCGGGGTGTTCGGCAACGCCGGCCAGGACTGCTGCGCCCGGAGCCGGGTCCTGGTGGAGCGCTCGGTGTTCGACCGCTTCCTCGAGCTGCTGGTGGCGGCGGTGGACGACTGGCGGGTCGGCGATCCCACCGACGACGCCACCCAGATGGGCCCCCTGGCCTCGGCCGGCCCGTCGGGAGGCGGTCGGGAGCTTCCTGGGGGCCGGGATGGGGGACCCCGCCGGCGGCCCGGTGGTGGCCTTCGCCCGGGGGCGGGTGCCCGACGGTCCGGGCTTCTGGTTCCCCCCCACCGTGGTGGCCCCGGCCGACCCGTCGTGGCGGCTGGCCCGCGAGGAGATCTTCGGGCCGGTGGTGGCGGTGATCCCCTTCGACGACGAGGAGGACGCCGTGCGCCTGGCCAACGACACCCCCTACGGGCTGTCCGGCTCCATCTGGACCCGGGACGGCGCCCGGGCGCTGCGGATGGCCCGTGCCCTCGAGGCGGGGAACCTCTCGGTCAACTCCAACAGCTCGGTCCGGGTCCAGACCAGCTTCGGCGGCATGAAGCAGTCCGGATTCGGGCCGGGAGCTCGGCCTCGAGGCCCTGGCCGCCTACACCGACGTGAAGAACGTCTTCATCGGCACCACATGAGCGACCCGCGCCGGGTGGCGGTGATCACCGGGGCCAGCCGCGGCCTGGGGGCCGGTCTGGCCGAGGCATTCGCCGCCCGAGGGATGGCGCTCGGACTGTGTGCCCGGACCCTCCCGCCGGTCCCCGACGGGGCGACCGCCGTGTCCCGGTCGCTCGACGTGGCCGAGCCGGGTGCGCTGGCCAGCTTCGCCACCGAGGTGGTGGACGGGCTCGGGCCGATCGACCTGTGGATCAACAACGCCGGGGTGCTGGCCCCCATCGGCCCGCTGGCCGAGGCGGACCCTGACGCCCTGGGCCACCTGGTGGCCGTCAACGTCACCGGCGTCCTGTGGGGGAGCCGGGTGTTCGCCCGTCACGTCCGGAGCCGACCCGGCGAGGGGGTGCTGGTCAACATCACCTCGGGTGCGGCCACCCGCCGTACGAGGGGTGGGCGGCCTACAGCGCTTCGAAGGCGGCGGTCGATCAGGCGACCGAGGTGGTGGCGCTCGAGGAGGCGGACCACGGCCTGCGCGCCTATGCGGTGGCGCCGGGGCTGGTCGACACCGACATGCAGGCGCTCATCCGCTCGACCGACCGCCGGGACCTCCCGTCGGTCGACCGGTTCCGGACCGCCCACACCGAGGGGGCGATGAACACCCCGTCGGCGGTGGCCGAGTTCATCATGGACCTGGTGGACGACCCGGCCGCCGCGGGAGCCGTGCGCCTGCGGGTCCCGACCCCGCCGGTCCCGGGCCCCTGACGCGCCACACCCGCCCCCGAGGGGCGGGTGTGGGTTCGGGCCGGATCGAGTTCGTCCCCGGGGGGAGACGGCGATCGGGCCGAACTGACCGGGCAAGGGTCCCGGTCAGAAGGTGGGCGGACGGGCCGCCGTCAGGACGCCGCGCCGTAGCTCCCGGAGCCCTCGGACCCGTAGCCACCCGGGCCGGCGGACCCGTAGCCACCCGACCCGTCGGAGCCGGACCCGCCGGTCCCATCGGACCCGTAGCCACCCGTGCCCTCGCCGGCACTGGCGGACCCGGAGCTTCCCGACCCCGAGCTCCCCGACCCGCTGATGGTGTCCTGGCTGCCGTCGCCGCCGGAGCGGAGGCCCGCCAGCAGTGACTCGATGGTGTTGGAAGGGATGGCGAACCCGATGTCCTCCGCCGAGGTGCCGTCCGGCGTGGTCCCGGCGGCTGCGGTGTTCATGCCGATGACGTGGCCCGACGAGTCGAGCAGGGCCCCGCCCGAGTTGCCGGGGTTGATGGCCGCGCTCGTCTGGATCATGCCGTTGAGCGTCTCCGAGCCACCACCCGAGCTGTCCCCGGCCGTCACCTGGCGGTCCAGGGCGGAGACGATGCCGGTGGTCACCGACTCGCTGTCCCCCAGCGCCAGGGCGTTGCCGATGGCCACCACCGGGTCGCCCACCTGGAGCTGGCCCGAGCCGCCGAACGTCACGGTGGGGAGGCCGGTCTGGCCGGCGATCTGCAGCAGGGCGACATCCTGGTCGGGATCGGTGCCGACCAGGGTCGCCGGCAGCTGGGTGCTCGAGCCGTCGAGCGCCACGGTGATGGTGGTGGCGCCGTCGATGACGTGGTTGTTGGTCACCACCTCACCGGACGACGAGATGATCATGCCGGTGCCCTCGTCCTCCGAGGAGTCGCCGTCGGTGGCGGTGATGGAGACGATGGCCGGGTCCACCGACTTGACGATCTGGGCGACCGACTCCGTAGCGGCGCTACCCGCCACCTTGACCGGCCCGGCACCGACGACCGGGGACGCGGCGGCACCATGGCCCGTGACCTCGACGATGCCGGCGCCGGCCACCCCGCCCACCAGGACGGCGGCCACCGCCATGGCCACCACCCCGCGACGTCGGCGCCGGGTCCTCGCCTCGGCACCGGCCGGTGGCGCCGGAGGCGGAGGCGACAGCCACCCGGCGGGCGGGGGCGTCCCGGTCCCCGGGTAGGGGACGTCGATGGGGGATTCGGCGCGGAACAGCCAGTCGGGGACCGGGAGGCGCCGGGGCCAGCTGGCGGCGGGAGGCGGGGCGGGCGGCGGGGCGGGCGGAGGCGGGCATCGGGAGCGGGGGGAGCAGGTCCTCCACGTCGTCGGGGGTGGGGGCCCACCGGGTGGGTTCGTCGGACATGGACACCAGTGTCGGAGGCGCGCGTAAGGAAACGTATGGAGAAGGTAGGAGCCGGGGAAGAATCCGAGGCCCGGGTGGGGCGGGTCACCGCGTCGGGGGCGGGTAACGTCGTCCCATGTCTGCTCGCTCGCGCAAGATCGCCAAGCCCGCGGCAGCCGTCGGCCTGCTCGCCACCATGGCCAGCATCTGGTGGTTCGCACTCCGTCCCCGTCGCAAGGACAAGCTCGACTCCTGACCGCCCCGCGGAGCTCGCTGCCGACCCCGCCCCGCCCCCACCCACCCGTCCGCCCGACACCGGTCCGGCCCGCTCGGCCGCCGGGGGAACGGGCCTAACCTCGGCCGGTGGCCCTGGCCTCCCTCCGACCCCTCCGCTCACGGAACTTCGCCCTCGTCTGGTCGGCCGCCCTGGTGTCGAACGTCGGGACCTGGATGCAGGGGGTCGCCCTCGGCATCCTGATCTACGCCCATACCCACCAGGCCGGATGGACCGGCCTGGTGGCCGCCGCCGCCTTCATCCCCGTCGGTCTCCTGGCCCCGGTGGGCGGCGTGCTGGCCGACCGGTACGACCGTCGGCGCTGGCTGATCGTCACCACCCTGGCCGAGGCGTCCTGCGCCGCCTTCCTGGCCGTCATGGCGGCCACCGGGCACGTGCAGCCGGGGTTGGTGGTGCTGATCGCCTTCGTCGGCGGAGCCGCCGGGGCCATCGGCTTCCCCAGCTACCAGGCCATGCTGCCCGACCTGGTCCCCACCGGCGACCTCCTGGCCGCGGTGTCCCTGTCCTCCGCCCAGTTCAACCTGGGTCGGGTCATCGGGCCGGCGGCGGCCGGACTGGTGCTGCTCCACCACGACTACACGCTGACCTTCGCCATCAACGCCGCCTCGTTCCTGGCCGTGGTGGTGGCCCTCTGCCTGGTCCGGCTGCCGACGCAGGTGCGGTCCCCCGGTCAGGAGCGGATCCGCGACCGGCTGGTCGAGGGGGCCAGGACGGCCTGGGCCGAGCCGGGGTGCCGGAGCGCCATCCTGCTGATCGGCACGGTGGCCCTCCTGGTGTCACCGTTCATCGCCCTGGTGCCGGTGATGTCCTCCGCCCTCGGCCACGGGTCGGGGGGTACGGCCACCCTGGTGACCGCCCAGGGGGTCGGGGCGGTGCTCGGCTCGCTGGCCCTCCCCGGACTCGCCGAACGGTACGGGCGGGGACGGATGGTGTGGCTGGCCCTGGTGGTCCTGCCCCTGGTCCTGGTGGTCTACGGGCTGGCGCCCACCCTCTGGGTGTCGGCGCGTCGTCTTCCTGCTGGTGGGGGCGGCCTACATCTCGGTGCTGGCCGGGCTGAACAGCGTGGTCCAGCTCCGGGCGCCGGCGGTGTCCCGGGGCCGGGTGTTGGGCCTCTACATGATGGCCCTGGGCGTCTGCTACCCGATCGGGGCGGTGGTCCAGGGGGCGATCGCCGGTGCCACCGGCATCCGGGCGGTGACCGTGGCCGGTGCGGTCGCCCTCCTGGTGGTGCTGGCGCTGCTCCGGGCCGCCCGGCCCGGCCTGATGGCCGCCCTGGGCGCCGGCCCGGAGCACCACGAGGAACCCGCCGGACCGGAGCCGACCGGCACCCCCGTCGCCACCGAGGCTCCGGTCCCGCCGGTGGTCCCCCTGATCGTGCCCATGGACGACGTGTGGTGAGCCCCGATGCCGCTCCGGCCCCCGCCCTCGAGGTCCTGACCGCCGCCGACGCCGAGACGGGGCAGCGTCGGGTGGCCGGGGCCCTGGCCGCCGCCGGTCTGGAGCCCGGGGACCGGGTGGCCTTCTCCCTGCCGTCGTCGGCCGCCCTCCTCTGCGCGGTGGGAGGTGCCCTCCGGACCGGGGTCATCCCGGTGCTGCTCAACGCCACCCTGCTGCCCGGCGAGCGCGACGCCCTGCTGGCCGACGCCCGTCCCGCCCTGACGGTGACCGACGAAGCCGAGCTGGCCGCCCTCGGCGAGGGTCCCCCGGTGGACCTGGCCGACCACCTCCTCGGTCGTCCCATGCACTACACCTCGGGGACCAGCGGGCGCCCCAAGGGCGTGTGGTGCGGGGTGTGGGACGAGGGCACCGCCCGACGGGCGGCCGACGACGAGGCCGACCTGTGGGGGTTCGGGCCCGACGACGTCCACCTGGTCTGCTCCCCGATGTACCACTCGGTGTCCACCCGTTTCGCCCTCGGGACCCTGCTCCGGGGAGGCACCTGCGTGATCCTCGGGCGGTTCGACGCCGAGCTGGCCCTGGGTGCCCTCACCGGCGCCGCCGGGCCGGTCCCCACCACCACCTTCGTGGCGCCGGCCGCCCTGCAGCGCCTGCTGGCCCTCGGCGACGCCCTTCCCGACCGGTTCGACTCCCTCCGCCTTCTGGTGCACGCCGGGTCGCCGTGTCCGCCACCGGTCAAGCGGCAGGCCATGGACCGGGTGGCCGACGGTGTGGTGTGGGAGTTCCTCGGCTCCACCGAAGGGCAGTTCACGGCCTGTCCGGCCGAGGAGTGGGTGCGCCGCCCGGGGACGGTGGGGCGGGCCCGGCCGGGACGCCGGCTCGAGGTGGACGAGGCCGGGGTGGTGTGGTGCCACGCACCGGACTTCGCGGCCTTCGCATACTGGGACGACCCGGTCAAGACGGCCGCCGCCTGGCGGGGGGACGCCTTCACCGTCGGGGACCTGGGCCACCTCGACGCGGACGGCTTCCTCTACCTCGAGGGCCGGCGCGACGACCTCATCATCAGCGGTGGGGTCAACGTCTACCCGGCGGAGATCGAGGCGGCCCTCAGCGAGGTGCCCGGCGTCGCCCAGGTGGCCGTCTTCGGGGTGGACGACGAGACGTGGGGCCAGCGGGTGTGCGCGGCGGTGGTCGCCGACCCGGGGGCGGGGGAGGAGGACGTCCTCCGCCGGGCCCTCCGGGAGGGGGCCACCGACCGTCTGGCCGGGTACAAGCGGCCCAAGGAGTACTTCGTGGTCGACACCCTCCCCACCACCGCCACCGGCAAGGTCCAGCGCCGGAAGCTCCCGGAGCGGCTCGGCCTCGACGGCTGACCGACGGGGTGGAGGCGAGTCGACCGGTCAGCCGGCGACCGCCCCGGGCCGGACGGCGAGGTGGTCGACCAGCAGCTGGTGGAGCAGCCGGCCCCAGCCCTCGCGCATCACGTCGCGGAGCTGCTGGCTGACCGGGTCGGCGGGATCGAAGCCACGGTGCTCCAGCAGGATCCGGGTGCCGCTCCCCTCGGGGTGGAGCGTCCAGGTGACCACGGAGTCGAGACCGTCCGCGAACTCGGTGTCGGCCCACGAGTAGGCGAGGACCGCCTCCGGCCGGACCTCCAGGACCCGGCAGTGGATGGTCCTGCCCTCGCGGAGCTCGGGGCGCACCCTCCGGCGGGTGAAGGTGAAGGACGCTCCGACCTCCGGTCGGAGGTCGGTGTCCATGAAGTACTCGCTCACCTGGTCGGGATCGGTGAGCGCCTCCCACACCCGGGCGGGCGGGTGGGCGACGAACTGGTCGACGAGGATGACGGTGGGGTCGGTGGTCACGGGTCCTCCCGGTGGGTGGTGGGCGGGTCGGTGGTGTCGAGGAACTGGCGCAGATCGGTGAGGGTGGTCCGCCAGAACCGCTCGTAGGGGGAGAGCCACCGCTGGACGTCACGGAGCGGCTCGGCCCGGATGGCGTACCGGCGGTGGCGGCCGTCCCGCCACTCGGTGACCAGGCCGGCCTCGCGCAGGACGCGCAGGTGCTCCGACACGCTGGGCCGGGCCATGGCGAACCGGTCGGCGATGGCCCCGGCCGGCTGGGGGCCGTCGAGAAGCAGGTCGAGCACGGCCCGACGGGTCGGGTTGGCCAGGGCGGCGAAGAGCTCGTCGGAAGGCGACGACCGGCTCGGCGGGGGCACGGTCCCATTATGTAGGAATTATCCTACATGTCAAGCCCGACGGAGTTCCGCCGACCGGTCCGGCCGAACGGTGGACGGCCCGGTCGGGGCAGAATGGCCGCATGACCACCCCCGACGCCGGACCGCCACTGGCCACCACCAACCCCGCCACCGGCGAGCTCGTCGAGTCGTTCGAGCCCTTCGACGCCGCCGAGGTGGATCGCCGCCTCGACCTGGCGGAGCGGGCGGCCGCCGAGTGGGCGACCACCACCTTCGAGGAGCGGGCCCGACTGCTGGTGACGGTGGCCGAGCTGCTGGAGGGCGAGCTGCCCGACATCGCCCACGTCATCACCACCGAGATGGGGAAGCCGTTCGCCCAGGCCAAGGGGGAGGTGGCCAAGTGCGCCTCCGGCTTCCGCTGGTTCGCCGAGCACGGGGAGGGCTTCCTCTCCGACCGGAGGGTGCTGGTGGACGCCTCGTTGGGCCTCGTCACCTACCAGCCGCTGGGGGCGGTGCTGGCCATCATGCCGTGGAACTACCCGCTGTGGCAGGTGACCCGGTTCGCGGCCCCGGCCCTGATGGCCGGCAACGTCGGGCTCCTCAAGCACTCGCCCAACGTCACCCGGTCGTCCCTGCTCCTCGAGGACCTGTTCCGCCGGGCCGGCGCCCCGGCCGGCGTGTTCCAGTCGCTGCTGATCGGCACCGACCAGGTGGCGGACATCATCGCCGACCGGCGGGTCAAGGCGGTGACCCTCACCGGCAGCGTGGGGGCCGGCCGGGCGGTGGGGGCCCAGGCCGGGGCGGCCATCAAGAAGGTCGTCCTGGAGCTGGGGGGCAGCGATCCCTACATCGTGCTGCCCTCCGCCGACCTCGACCGGGCGGTGACGGTGGGGGTGGAGGCCCGCATGCAGAACGCCGGCCAGTCGTGCATCGCCGGGAAGCGGTTCATCCTCCACGAGGAGATCGCCGACCGCTTCCTCGAGGCGTACGTGGCCAAGGTGGAGGCCCTCACGGTGGGCGACCCCTTCGACCCGGCCACCGAGGTGGGACCGCTGGTGACGGCGGCCGGCCGGGACAACGTCGAGGCCCAGGTGGAGGACGCCCGGTCCCACGGCGCCACCATCCTCTGCGGCGGGGGGCGGGCCGTCGGGCCCGACGGCGCCGAGCTGCCCGGCTTCTTCTACCGGCCGACGGTGATCACCGACATCACCCCGGCCATGCGGGTGGCCACCGAGGAGGTCTTCGGCCCGGTGGCCCTGGTCTACCGGGTGGCCGACGCCGACCAGGCCCTGGCGGTGGCCAACGACACCGAATTCGGCCTGGGCTCCAGCGTCTGGACCGACGACCCCGACGAGCAGCAGCGGTTCGTGAACAGGCTCGAGGCCGGGCAGGTGTTCGTCAACGGGATGGTGGCGTCGATGCCCGCCCTCCCCTTCGGGGGGATCAAGACGTCCGGCGTGGGCCGGGAGCTCTCCTCCCAGGGCATCCATGAGTTCTGCAACATCAAGTCGGTGTGGGTGGCCTGACATCCCCGTCGGGCCACCCGTACGGGGTGGTCCCGCTCCGGGCCCGTCCCGCCCACGCCAGACTGGTCCCGTGCGCGCCTACCTCGACCACGCCGCCACCACGCCGATGCACCCCGAGGCGGTCGAGGCGATGCTGCCCTACCTGTCGGGGTCCTTCGGCAACCCGTCCGGGGTGCACGCCGAGTCCCGGCGGGCCCGGACGGCGGTCGACGACGCCCGCCAGCTGGTGGCCGACCTGGTCGGCGCCGACCTCGGCGAGGTGGTCTTCACCGGCAGCGGCACCGAGGCCGACAACCTGGCGGTGACCGGCGCGGTGGGGGCGATCGCCGCCCGGGGTCCCGGCGCGCCCGGGCCGCTGGTCTGCGCGGCCATGGAGCACCACGCCGTCCTGACCACCTGCCGGGCCACCGCCCGTCGGTTCGGCACCGAGCTGCGCGAGGTGCCGACCACCGCCGACGGGCGGCTCGACCTCGAGGCCCTGGCCGAGGCCGTCACCCCCGACGTCTCGCTGGTGTCGGTGATGGCGGTCAACAACGAGCTGGGGACGGTCCAGCCCCTCGAGGCGGTGGCCCGGCTGGTCCGGGAGCGGGCGCCCGAAGCGGTGCTCCACACCGACGCCGTGCAGGCCGGACCCTGGCTCGACCTGCCCGCCTGCCTGCCCGCCGCCGACCTGGTTGTCCTCAGCGCCCACAAGTTCGGGGGCCCGCAGGGGGTGGGCGTGCTGGTGGTGCGGGGGGGCACGCCGCTCGAGCCGGTGACCCGGGGTGGCGGCCAGGAGCGGGAGCGGCGCAGCGGCACCCACAACGTGGCCGGCATCGTGGCCACCGCCACCGCCCTGGCGGTCACCGCCGACCGGCGGGTGGCCACCGGGACTCGGGTGGGCGCCCTCCGCGACCGGCTGGCCGACGGGCTGCTGGCCGCCCTGCCGGGGTGCCGGCGGACCGGGGAGCCCGCCCACCTGGTGCCCGGGCACCTCCACCTCAGGGTGGACGGGGTGGACGGTGAGGAGCTGGTGATCCTGCTGGACGAGGCCGGGGTGTCCGCCTCGGCCGGTGCCGCCTGCTCGAGCGGCGCCCTCGAGCCCAGCCACGTGCTGGCCTCCATGGGCCTCGACCGGGCGGCCGCCCGGAGCGGCATCCGCTTCTCCCTGGGGTGGACCACCACCGACGCCGAGGTCGATCACGCCCTGGCGGTCGTCCCGGGCCTGGTCGCCGGGCTGCGACACTAGAGCGGTGCGCGTCCTGGTCGCCATGTCCGGAGGGGTCGACTCGTCGGTCGCCGCCGCCCTGCTGGCCGAGCGCCTCGGTGCCGACCGGGTGGTGGGGGCCACCCTCAAGCTGTGGGGGGGCGCCTCCGACTCCGGGTGCTGCTCGGTGGCCGACGTGGAGGACGCCCGCCGGGTGGCCGACCAGCTCGGCCTGGTCCACCGGGTGTTCAACTTCACCGAGGAGTTCGACCGGCAGGTGGTGGCCCCCTACGTCGCCGGTCACGCCGCCGGCCGCACCCCCAACCCGTGCATCGAGTGCAACCGCCACCTGAAGTTCGACCGGCTGTTCGACCGGGCCACCGCCCTGGGCTTCGAGGCGGTGGCCACCGGCCACCATGCCCGCCGGGCCACCACCCCCGACGGGCGCCACCAGCTGCTCCGGGGGGCGGACCCGGCCAAGGACCAGTCGTACGTCCTGTCCATGCTGGGCCAGGCCCAGCTGGAGCGCAGCCTGTTCCCGGTGGGGGAGCTGACCAAGGCCGAGGTGCGCGCCGAGGCGTCCCGCCTGGGGCTGCGCACGGCGACCAAGCCCGACAGCCAGGATGTCTGCTTCATCCGCTCCGACGAGGGGCGCCAGGGGTTCCTGGCGGAGCGGCTCCCCCTGCACGACGGCCGCCTGGTCGACGATGCCTCCGGCCACGACCTCGGGCCGGTGACGGCGGTGGAGCTGGTCACGGTGGGCCAGCGGCGGGGGATGGGCCACGGGGACGACGGCCGCCGGCGGTACGTGACGGCGGTGGACGTGCCCGGCCGGACCGTCCGGGTCGGGTCGCCGGAGGCGGCCCACAGTCCGGGGGTCGAGCTGCACACCGTCACCTGGGTGGACGGACCGCCCGGGGCGCTGGCCGACCGGCCGGGTGCGGCCGTCGGGGCGGTGGCCCAGTGCAGCGCCCACGGTCGGCCGGTGCCCTGCCGCGGTCCGCCCGGTCGGATCCACCGGGCTGTCGGTGGCCTTCGCCACCCCCCAACGACGGATCGCCCCCGGCCAGACGGTGGCCCTCTACGACCCGGTCGACGTCGACCGGGTCGTCGGCGCGGGGATCGCCGGGTGAGCGGGGGGGTCGGGGACACCGGCGGAACGGTGGATCCCGTGCGGCGGGCCGAGGAGCTGCGCGGCCAGATCCGCCACCACAACCAGCGCTACTACCAGGACGACGCCCCCGAGGTCACCGACGGCGAGTACGACGCCCTGGTGCGCGAGCTGCGCGCCCTCGAGGAGGAGCACCCGGACCTCGCCGTCCCCGACTCGCCCACCGGGTCGGTGGGCGGCGAGGCGTCGACCCTCTTCGCCCCCGTCGAGCACCGGGTGCCCATGATGAGCCTCGACAACGCCTTCGGGGCCGACGAGCTGCACGCCTGGGCCGAGCGGCTGGCCAAGCGGTTGCCCCCCGACACCACCTTCGTGTGCGAGCTGAAGATCGACGGGCTGGCCATGTCCCTCACCTACATCGACGGCCGGTACACCCAGGCCGCCACCCGGGGGGACGGCCGGGTGGGCGAGGACGTCACCGCCAACGTGGCCACCATCGCCGACATCCCGCCCACCCTCCACCCCTCGGCCGGCAGCCCGCCGGCGGTGATCGAGGTGCGGGGCGAGGTGTACATGCCGACGGCCGCCTTCGAGGACCTCAACCGGCGCCAGGCCGAGGCCGGCCAACGGCTGTTCGTGAACCCCCGGAACTCGGCGGCGGGCTCCCTCCGTCAGAAGGACGCCTCCATCACCGCCTCCCGGGCCCTCTCGTTCTGGGCCTACCAGGTGGGGGAGCTGGTCCCCCCGACCGACGGGTCGGACCTGCCGGCGGACCTGCGGTCGTCCCACGCCGGGATGCTGGAGTGGCTGGGCGACGCCGGGTTCCCGGTCAATCCCGAGCGCCGGGTGGTGCGGGGCCTCGACGAGGCGCTGGCCTTCTGCCGCCACTGGGAGGAGCACCGCCACGACCTGGGCTACGAGATCGACGGCGTGGTGGTCAAGGTCGACGACCTGGCCGTCCAGGCCGAGCTGGGCGCCACCGCCCGGGCGCCCCGGTGGGCCATCGCCTACAAGTTCCCGCCCGAGGAGCGGACCACCCGGCTGCTGGGCATTCAGGTCTCCATCGGGCGCACCGGCAAGGCCACCCCCTTCGCGGTGTTGGAGCCGGTGTTCGTGGGGGGCTCCACCGTCTCCCTGGCCACCCTCCACAACCAGGACCAGGTGGAGGTGAAGGACGTACGGCCGGGCGAGACGGTGATCGTCCGCAAGGCCGGGGACGTCATCCCCGAGGTGGTCGGCCCGGTCCCCGATGCCGGGGGACGGCGCCGCCGCCGGCGGTGGACCTTCCCCACCGAGTGCCCGAGCTGTGGAGCGCCCCTCACCCGGCTGGAGGGGGAGAGCGACACCTTCTGCACCAACCTCGACTGTCCCGCCCAGCGGGTGCAGCGCATCGCCCACTTCGGCTCGCGGTCGGCCATGGACATCGAGGGCCTGGGGGAGCAGCGGGTGGAGCTCTTCGTGGGTCGGGGCGTCCTGGCCGACGTGTCCGACCTCTACCACTTCACCCCGGAGACCTTCGCCGGCCTGGAGGGGTTCGCCGACCGCTCGGTGGCCAACCTCCTGGGGGCGATCGACGCCTCGCGCTCCCGCCCGCTCAGCCGGGTGCTGATCGGGCTGGGCATCCGCCATCTGGGCCAGGTCGGCTCGGTGGCCCTGGCCCGGGCCTTCGGCACCCTGGAGGCCATCGTGGGCGCCGAGGAGGCCGAGTTGGCCGCCGTGGACGGCGTGGGGCCGGTGATCGCCGCCAGCGTGGTGGCCTGGTTCGCCTCCGACGTCAACCGGGGGGTGGTGGACCGCCTGGCCGCCGCCGGGGTCAACCTCACCGAGCCGGGCGGCGGCCCGGGGGCCGGGCCGGGTCCCGACGGGTCCGGCCCGGCCCAGACCCTGGCCGGCAGGTCGGTGGTGGTCACCGGGACCCTGGAGGGCTTCACCCGGGAGGAAGCCGAGGAGGCCGTCCTGGCCCGGGGCGGGAAGTCGCCGGGCAGCGTGTCGAAGAAGACACTGGCGGTGGTGGTAGGGGCGGCTCCGGGGGCGTCCAAGGTGGCCAAGGCCGAGCAGCTGGGCGTCCCCCTGGTCGACGAGGCCGGCTTCGTGGCCCTGCTCGAGACCGGTGCGCTCCCCTGAGGGGATGAACTCCCTGGTGGGGGTCACCCTCCACCGCGAGCCGAGGGCCGATCGGTACGCTGGGACCCAGAACGATGCCGAGCATCACCGACTCCATCGGGCGTGTCCTCGGCGACCGCTACCGACTGGTCACCCCGTTGGGGACGGGCGCGTCCGCGCACGTCTACCTGGCCGACGACGTCTCGCTCCACCGCCGGGTGGCCATCAAGGTCCTCCACCCGGCGCTGGCCGAGGACACCGCCTTCCTCAAGCGGTTCCGGGCCGAGGCCCGGGCGGTGGCCGCCCTCAACCACCCGAACATCCTCCAGGTCTACGACTGGGGGGAGGAGGACGGTAGCCCCTACCTGGTGCTCGAGTACCTGGCCGGGGGCAGCCTCCGCCAGGTCTACGACACCGGAACCCTGCTCACCCCCTCCCAGGCCGTACACATCGGGCTCCAGGCGTCGGCCGGACTCGACTACGCCCACCGGCGGGGCCTGGTCCACCGCGACATCAAGCCCGCCAACCTGCTGTTCGACGCTGACGGGCGGCTCCGGATCGCCGACTTCGGCCTGGCCCGGGCGCTGGCCGAGGCGGCCTGGACGGAGCCGGACGGCGCCATCCTGGGGACCGCCCGGTACGCGGCGCCCGAGCAGGTCGAGGGGTGGACCCTCGACGGCAAGGCCGACGTCTACGCCCTGGCCATCGTCCTCTACGAGGGGGTCACCGGCCAGGCCCCGTTCGTCGGGGACACCACGGTGTCCACCCTCATGGCCCGGGTGGGCACCCTGCTCCCCGAGCACGAGGCCCTCGGGCCGCTCAACGAGGTGCTGGTCTGGGCGGCCGCCCCCGAGCCCGAGGAGCGGTACGACGCCGCCGCCTTCGCCCTCCGGCTCCAGGCCCTGGCCGTGGCGCTCCCCGATCCCGCTCCGCTCCCGCTGATCGAGGCGCCCGCCGTCACCGAGGTGCCGGTCGAGCCCCTGGCCGCGGCGGCGGCCACCACCGCGGCGCTGGCCGTCGCCCCCCGGGCCGACGACGTCACCGACCTCGGGGTCCCCGGGATCGTCACCCCGTCCCCCGGCCCGCGCCCCGACGACCTCACCCTCCTCGGACCGGTGGTGGCCCCCGCCGCCCCGGCGGCGGGGGCGGCGTCCACCGCCCCGACGACGGTGGCCACCGGGGACACCGCCGGATCCGGTGACGACGGCGCTGACGGCGCCGACGCCGGGTCCCGTCGGCGCCGGTGGCCGTGGGTGGTGGTGGCCGTCGTGGTGGTGGCGGCCCTGCTGGCCGGCGGTGCGGTGCTCGCCTCCCGCGACAAGCTCTTCACCCCCAGCCACCCGATCCCCGCCCTGGTGGGGGAGACCCTCCCGGCCGCCGTCAAGCAGGCCGCCCCCTCCAAGTTCACCGTCCGCCAGACCGGCTCCACCACCAGCATCACGCTGGCCGCCGGGCTCATCGTGAGCCAGTCGCCGGTGGCCCGGTCCGGGGGCCGGGCCACCACGGCCAAGGAGGGGAGCACCATCTCGGTGGTGGTGTCCTCGGGGCCTCCCGCCGTGGCCATCCCGTCCAACCTGGCCACCTTCTCGGACTGCAGCGACGCCATCAAGGCCCTCCAGGCGATCCACCTGGTGGGGGTGTGCCCGCCGACCGCCGCCCAGTACAGCTCGACGGTGCCGGCCGGCGGGGTCCTCGGCTCCACCCCCGCCACCACCGCCCCCTACGGCTCGACCGTCACCATCATCACCTCCAAGGGCCACGCCCCGGTGGCGGTTCCGGCGGTGGCGGGGAGCGGTACCACCTACCCCGCGGCGTCGGCGGCCATCACCGCCGCCGGCCTGGTCCCCACCGAGGTCAAGTCGTACAGCGCCACCATCCCCTCCGGCCAGGTCATCGCCACCACGCCGGCGGCGTCGACCACGGTGGCCTTCGGCTCCACGGTGACCGTCAACGTCTCCGAGGGGCCGCAGCCGGTGGCCATCCCCGACGTCGTCGGCGACACGGTGACCACCGCCACCAACGCCCTGCAGGCGCTGGGGCTCAAGGTCACCTACTACGGCCCCCCCGGCCCGGCCATCGTCGTCTACCAGTCCCCGGACTCGGGCACCTCGGTGCTGCCGGGCACCTCGGTCACCCTCGACGCGGTGTGAGCACCTCCCCGGACTGCGAGCTGTGCGAGGCCGCCCACCTCACCACCTGGCACTACGAGGACGAGGTGTGCTGGGTGGCCGACTGCGAGGTCTGCGACGTCCCGATGGTGGTGTGGAAACAGCACGGCAACCAGCCGCCCGACGGCGACGTCGAGCACATGCTGGGGCACCTGGGGACGGTGGCCGACGAGCGGCTCGGGGCCGGTGGGTGGTCCTTCGACCGGGTGATGCGCCAGATCCCCGACCACTTCCACGCCCACGCCCGCGACCCCGACTGGTGGTTCCGGCGGTTCAACCGGAGCTGACCGCCGGGCGTCGGGTGTCCGCCCCACCCCGACCGGCCCGGAGTTGACCCACCGGTCGCCCCCTGCCAACGTGGTCGGGCCACGGCGGTGGACCGACCACGCGCCGAGAGACGACCAGCGGTCGAAGGGGGAGCCACAGCGATGGGTGCACTGGAGGGACGGGTAGCCATCATCACGGGTGCGGGCCGGGGGATCGGCCGGGAGCACGCCCTGCTGTTCGCTTCCGAGGGCGCCAAGGTGGTGGTCAACGACCTGGGCGGGGCGGTCGACGGATCCGGCGACGACCGGTCGCCGGCCCAGCAGGTGGTCGACGAGATCACCACCGCCGGTGGCCAGGCCGTCGCCAACGCCGACGACATCACCGACTGGGAGGGCGGCAAGCGCCTGATCGACACGGCGGTCCAGACCTTCGGCGACCTCCACGTGCTGGTGAACAACGCCGGCATCCTCCGGGACCGGGTACTGGTGAACATGTCGGAGGCCGAGTGGGACTCGGTCATCCACGTCCACCTGAAGGGCCACTTCGTGCCCACCCGCCACGCCGCCGCCTACTGGCGGGAGCAGACCAAGGCGGGCGCCGAGGTGAAGGCATCGGTCATCAACACCTCCTCGACCTCGGGGCTGCTCGGCAACCCCGGGCAGTCCAACTACGGAGCGGCCAAGGCGGGCATCGCCGCCTTCACCACCATCGCCGCCGAGGAGCTCACCCGCTACGGCGTCCGGGTCAACGCCATCGCTCCGGCCGCCCGCACCCGGATGACCGAGCAGACCCCGGGCCTCTCCGACATCGTCCAGGCCCCGACCGACGCCTCGGTCTTCGACAGCTGGGCGCCGGGCAACGTCTCGCCGCTGGTGGCCTACCTGGCCACCGAGGGCTGCCCGGCCACCGGCAAGGTCTACTTCGTCCAGGGCGGGAAGATCCGGCTCTTCCAGCCGTGGACCCTGACCGACTCCCTGGACAAGGACGACCGGTGGACGGTGGCCGAGCTGCAGTCGGAGATGCACCGACTCGGAGGCTGATCGTGTCGCCGGCCCCGGACGCCGGCGACGAGTGGGGTGCCCAGACCGTCGACCCCACCGAGGCCGTCGAGGCCGAGGCGATGCTCAGCGGTACCGGAGCCGGTGCCGAGGGCGGCGTGGTCGTCCCGTGGCCGCTCCTCTTCCGGCACCGGATGCACCGGCAGGTCCGGGCATCGGAGCGATACCAGTGGTGGGTCCTGTGGACGGTGCTGGCCGGCCTGCTGTCGGTCAACATCACCTTCACCGTCTTCGTGGTGGCGCTACCGCAGGTGGCCCGGGAGCTCCACACCACCGTCTCCACCCTCACCTGGACCTCCACCGGGCCCCTGCTGGCCTTCGGGGTGGCCGCCCCGGTGCTGGGCAAGCTCGGGGACATCGGCGGCTACAAGCGCCTCTACCTCTGGGGGCTGCTGGGGGCCGCCGTCTGCGTGGTGCTCACCGCCTCGGCGCCCACCGCCGGGATCCTGATCGCCGCCCGGGTCCTCGACGGGCTCCAGGGGGCGGCCACCGGGGCGGCGTCGATGGCCCTGGTCCTCGAGGTGTTCTCGGTGGAGGACCGGGTCAAGGCCATGGGGTGGTGGGCGCTGGTGGGGGCGGGTGGGCCGGTGATCGGGGTGACCGTCGGGGCGCCGATCATCCAGTTCTGGGGGTGGCGAGCCCTCTTCTGGGGCGAGCTCCCGCTGATGGCGGTGGCCGCCATCCTGGCCGTGGTCGTGCTGCCCGGCCACCACCGGGCGGAGGTGGCGGCCGGCTCCGGTCCCGACGTCCTCCCGGGCGCCGCCCCCGCCCCCGACACCGCCCCCGCCCCGGGTGCCGTCCCCGCCGGGCGCGGGCCGGCCACCGGTCGTGGCTCCCTCGACTGGACGGGGTCGCTGCTGCTGGCCGGCTCGGTGACCGCCGGCCTCACCGCCCTCAACGTGGCGCCGGCGTCGGGGTTCACCTCGCGGCTGGTCCTCGGGCTGGCGGCGGTGTGCCTGGCGCTGGCCGCCGTCTTCGTGGCCCAGGAGCGGCGGAGCGACCACCCGCTCATCCCCCTCCGCTACTTCGGCATGCGGAACTTCACCTTCCCCCTGGGGGCCCGGTCGCTGGCCAACTTCGCCTACATGGGAGGGTTCTTCCTGTTCCCACTGTTGATGGAGGGCGTCTACGGCTACAGCGAGACGAAGGCCGGCCTGGTGTCGACGGCCCGCCCGCTGCTGTTCTCGACGGTGGCCCCCATCGCCGGCTACGCGGCGGTGCGGGTGGGGGAGCGGCGCTCCACCGTGGTGGGGGCGGTGGTGCTGGCCGTCTCCATGGTGATGTTCGCCGGCCTCGGCGCCCACCCGCCACTGGCGGTCATCATCGTGGCCCTGGCCCTGTCGGGCACCGGGATCGGCATCGTCACGCCGTCCACCACCGCCTCGGCGTCCAACGAGGTGGCGCCCGACGAGCTGGGGGTGATGAGCGCCGCCCAGCAGCTGATCACCCAGATCGGCGTGGTGGCCGGGATCCAGGTGATGGTGACCGTCCAGGCGTCGGGCCACGGCGGGACCGGCACCCTCCGCTCGTTCCACGCCGCCTACCTGGTCGGGATGGTGGCGGCCCTGGCGGCGGTGGCGTGCGGGGGGTTCATGCGGGACACCCCGCGGCCGGGCCGGGTCTGACCGCTACTCGGTGATGGCCTTGATCCGGGCGGCCACCTCGGCGGCTCCGGGATCCCCCCCGCTGGCCTGGAGGGCCATCAGCTTGCTGATGTCGCCCTCCACCTTGATCTTCCCGGCCATGAAGGCCTGCATGCCGGCCTGGGGATTGCCCTCCACCAGGATGGCCTTGGCGATGTCGTACTCGAGGGTGACGGTCAGGTCGACCGTCTCGATGTGGTCCACCTCGAGCTCGAGCTCCCCCGACGTGGTGTCCATGTGGGCGCGCACCTCGCCCTCCCCGAAGGGGACCGACGTGATGTTCAGGTTCATCCGGATCGGGTGGGCGACGGCCACCGTCCCGTCCTGGTGGGCGGTCCGGATGGCCCGGGCGGCGTCGAGCCACTCGTCACTGAGGAAGGGGTAGACGGCCATAGGTTGCGGCTCCTTGCCTGTCGGGGCCCCGATCCCCGGGGTGCCCATCGTCCTGCGTCGCCACCCGTGCCACGGCGGCCGCGCTCGGTGCCACCCTACCGGCCGCCCCGCACCGGAAGGCAAGCCGGGGTCACCGTGGACGGGGGGGGCTCCCCCGCAGCGTGCAGGCCACAATCGATTGCACCCCGTGTGGAGCTTCGTGCCGACCCACGGTGGCGGAGCGGCCACGTGTTACATTCCACTCGCCGGAGGGCGGATCTCCGGTCAGGGGGCGGAACCCTGGTGACGGCGATGGAAGGAGTCCCCATGGTGGACTACGAAAACGGTGCGCGACGGCGTCGCGCCCTCCGGGCGGTGCTGGCCGTGTTGATCGGCATGGCCTCCGCACTGGGAGCGGTGGGCCTGTTGGCGGCCACTTCCTCGACGGTGGCCTCGGCCGCCCCCGCCCCGGCGGCCGTGCACCCCCACGGCGACCCGGCCCCCGGCTACTGGCTGGCCGCCGCCGACGGCGGCATCTTCGCCTTCGGGTCGGCCCCCTTCGGCGGCTCCGAGGGCGGGCAGCCGCTCAATGCCCCCATCGTCGGCATCGCCGCCAACCCGGCCGGCGCCGGCTACTGGGAGGTCGCCTCGGACGGCGGCATCTTCTCCTTCGGCGGTGCCCCCTTCTGGGGCTCGGCCGGCGCGCTCCCCCTCAACGAGCCGATCGTGGGGATGACCCCCACGCCGGACGGCGGGGGCTACTGGCTGGTGGCCTCCGACGGCGGCATCTTCGCCTACGGCGACGCCGCCTTCCACGGCTCCACCGGGGGCCTGAACCTGGTCAAGCCCATCGTGGGGATGGCCTCCACCACCGACGGCCAGGGCTACTGGCTGGTGGCCGCCGACGGCGGCATCTTCGCCTTCGGTGACGCCGCCTTCCACGGCTCGATGGGCGGGATCCCGCTCAACCAGCCCATCGTGGGGATGGCCGGCACCATCAACGGCGGGGGCTACTGGCTGGTGGCCGCCGACGGCGGCATCTTCGCCTTCGGCGACGCCTCGTTCTACGGCTCCACCGGCAGCATCCACCTCAACCAGCCGATCGTGGGCATGGCCTCGACGCTCGACGGCCTGGGGTACTACATGGTGGCCTCGGACGGCGGCATCTTCGCCTTCGGCGACGCCACCTTCCACGGCTCCACCGGAGGCAGCCCGCTGAACGCCCCGATCGTGGGCATGGCGGTGGCCCCGGGCAACGCCACCCAGATCACCCCGAACACCCCGACCGGCATCTCGTGTCCCACCCCCTCGTGGTGCATGGTGGTGGACGGCTCCGGCTACGCCATCAACTACGCCAACGGCACCTGGTCGGCACCCAAGTTCATCGACCCGGTGGAGAACCCGGCGCTCGACTCCGAGTTCGACGGGGTGTCGTGCCCCACCACCACCTGGTGCATGGCCGTCAGCTACCTGACCGGCTACACCATCTACGACAACGGCACCTGGTCGACCCCCCGGTTCCCGTCCAACCACAGCAATCCGGACTTCAGCGGGGTGTCGTGCACCAGCTCGACGTTCTGCGCCATCTCCGGGGTGCACGGCGGGGCGTACACCTACACCGGCTCGGCCAGCTTCGGCCTGAAGGACACCACGGTGGCCGGAGGCTCGCAGAGCTCGACGCCGATCTCGTGCGTCAAGGGCAGCGGCAGCAACCAGTGGTGCATGCAGGTGGACAACGGCGGGACCTACTCGATGTCCAGCGACGCCCAGCTGGGGGCCAGCGCCAGCTGGTCGGCCGCCACCTCCGTGGCCGGCTCCACCGACGAGCTGGCGGTGTCGTGCGCCGCCACCACCAGCTGCAAAGCGGTGGGTGCCGACACCGGCATGGCCTACTCGTGGAACGGGAGCGGGTGGACCTCGGACGGCAACCCGGACGCCTCCACCACCTTCGACGATCTCGAAGGGGTGTCGTGTGCCACCACCTCCCGGTGCGCGGCCGTCGACTTCGACGGCAATGTGCTCTACGCCAGTGGCAGCACCTGGACGCCGCCCATCCCGTTCGACGGCAACGGCGCCCCGGTGACCCTCTCGTGCCCGACCACCACCAGCTGCACGGCCATCGACTCCAGCGGCTACGCCTACCGCCTGGTTCCGCCGCAGTCGTAGGCCAGGGCCAGGGATCCGGCACCGCCACCGGCGGCGGTGCCGGATCCCGGTCGCCGGCCGTCCGGGCGGGACGCCTGCGGCCGGTAGCATGCCGGGTCGTGACCGCTCCCATCATGCAGGGCGCCGAGCCCTGGTCCGCCGACGGTGGGCCCCACGGGGCCCTGGTGCTCCACGGCTTCACCGGCAACCCGTTCTCCCTGCGACCGGTGGCCGAGGCGCTGGCCGCCACCGGGCTGACCGTCGACCTCCCGCTGCTGCCGGGCCACGGCACCTCCCTCGAGGACATGGTGCCCACCCGGTGGGCGGACTGGTCCGGGGCGGCCGACGACGCCTACCGGTCGCTGGCCGAGCGGTGTGACTCGGTGCTGGTGGCCGGGCTCTCGATGGGTGGGGCGCTGACCTGCTGGCTGGCCGAGCAGCATCCGGAGATCGCCGGGATCGCGGTGGTCAACCCCCTGATCGACCCGCCGCCCGAGGAGTACCGGGACCTCATCCGCCAGCTGCTGGCCGACGGGATGGAGACCGCCGACGGCATCGGCTCCGACATCGCCCGGGAGGGGGTCGAGGAGCGCTCCTATCCCGGCTCGCCCCTGGCCGCCGCCCTCTCCCTCTTCGAGGGTGTCGACGTCGTCCACGCCGGCCTGGCCGACATCCGCTGCCCGACCCTGCTGCTGAGCAGCCGGGAGGACCACGTGGTGGACCCGGTCTCCGGCGACGTCCTGGCCGCGTCGGTCTCCGGGCCCCTGGAGCGGGTGTTCCTCGAGCGCAGCTTCCACGTGGCCACCCTCGACTGGGACGCCCCGGTCGTCGAGGAGCGGATCACCGCCTTCGCCGCCGAGGTGCTGGGCGGGGCGACCGCCGCCGCCTCCTGATGGCCACCCCCGGACGGCTGACCCGTGACCAGGTGGCCCACGTGGCCGACCTGGCCCGCCTGGAGCTGACCGAGGAGGAGCTCGACCTCTTCACCGGGCAGCTGGCCGAGATCCTCGACCACGCCGCCGACGTGGCCTCCCTCGACCTCACCGGGGTGGAGCCCACCGCCCACGCCATGGCGGTGACCAACGTGCTCCGACCCGACGTGCCCGCCCCCTGCACCGACCGGGACGAGCTGCTGGCCGCCGCCCCCTCGGTGGAGGACCACCGCTTCCGGGTCCCCCGGATCCTCGGGGAGGCACCGTGACGGTGCGCGGTCCCCGTCCGGCCGTGGAGCTGGCCGCCGCCGTCCGGTCGGGTGAGCGCCGGGCCGCCGACGTGGTCGACGAGCACCTGGCGGCCATCGAGGCCGGCGACGGTGCCATCCATGCCTTCAACCTGGTGACCGCCGACGAGGCGCGCTCCCGGGCGGCGGAGGTGGACGCCCAGGTGGCCCGGGGCGAGGACCCCGGTCCGCTGGCCGGGGTCCCGGTGGCGCTGAAGGACAACCTCTGCACCCGTGGGCTCCCCACCACCTGCTCGTCCCGGATCCTGGACGGGTGGCGGCCCCCCTACGACGCCACAGTGGTCACCGCCCTCCGTCGATCGGGGGCGGTGATGGTCGGCAAGACCAACATGGACGAGTTCGCCATGGGGTCGTCCACCGAGAACTCGGCGTTCGGCCCCACCCGCAACCCCCACGACACCTCCCGGGTCCCCGGCGGGTCGTCGGGGGGATCGGCCGCCGCGGTGGCCGCCGGCTTCGCCCCCCTGGCCCTGGGCTCGGACACCGGCGGCTCCATCCGCCAGCCGGCCGCCCTCTGCGGGGTGGTGGGGATGAAGCCGACCTACGGCACGGTGTCGCGCTACGGCCTGGTGGCCTTCGCCAGCTCCCTCGACCAGATCGGTCCGTTCGCCGCCACGGTGGCCGACGCCGCCCAGCTCTTCGACGTCATCGGCGGCCACGACCCGGCCGACTCCACCTCCCTCAACCGGCCCACCCCCCGGGCCCTGTCCGTGCTGGACGACGGGGTGGACGGCCTGACCGTCGGCGTCCTGGCCGAGTTCCTCGACGGGGTGGACCCCGAGGTGGCCGACCGCACCCGCCAGGCCGCCGAGGCGTGCGCGGCGGCCGGCGCCCGGGTGGTGGAGGTGTCGGTGCCCGAGGTGCTGCTGGGGCTGTCCGCCTACTACCTGATCGCCCCGGCGGAGGCCTCCTCCAACCTGGCCCGGTACGACGGGGTGCGCTTCGGCCTGCGCCGGGACGCCGAGGACACCGTGGCCATGAACACCGCCACCCGGTCGGCCGGCTTCGGTGCCGAGGTGAAGCGGCGGATCATGCTGGGCACCTACGCCCTGTCGGCCGGCTACATGGACGCCTACTACAACCAGGCGTTGCGGGTCCGCACCCGGATCATCGACGGCTTCACCGCCGCCTACCGGACCTGCGACGTGCTGCTCGGCCCCACCACCCCCACCACCGCCTTCGCCATCGGCGAGAAGGTCGACGACCCGATGACCATGTACCGCTCCGACGTCTGCACCATCCCCACCAACCTGGCCGGGCACCCGGCCATCAGCGTGCCGTTCGGGCGGTCGACGGACGGACTGCCCATCGGGGTGCAGCTGCTGGGGCCGGCCCTGGCCGAGAGCACCCTGTTCCGGGCCGCCGCGGTGGTGGAGGCGGCCGCCCCCGCTCTGGTCCCGCCGGCGGCCCTGGCCGGGGGACGGCCATGAGCGACGGCTGGGTGATGGTGATCGGGCTCGAGGTCCACTGCGAGCTGAAGACGGTGACCAAGCTGTTCTGTGGCTGCCCCAACATGTTCGGCGACCAGCCCAACACCAACGTCTGCCCGGTCTGCGTGGGGCTGCCCGGCTCCCTGCCCGTGCTCAACCAGCGGGCGGTGGAGCTGGCCATGGCCATCGGCACCGCCCTCCACTGCGAGGTGCGGCCCTCCACCTTCCACCGGAAGAACTACTTCTACCCGGACCAGGCCAAGGACTACCAGATCAGCCAGTACGACGAGCCGATCAACGTCAACGGCTGGCTCGAGCTGCCCGACGGCTTCCGGGTGGGCATCGAGCGGGCCCACATGGAGGAGGACACCGGCAAGACCACCCACGCCGGGGCCTCGGGGCGGATCCACGGCGCCGACTACTCGCTGGTCGACTACAACCGGTCCGGGGTGCCCCTGGTGGAGATCGTCAGCGGGCCCGACATGCGCACCTCCGCCCAGGCCCGGGCGTACGCCACCGAGCTCCGGTCGATCCTGGTGGCCACCGGGGCGTCGGACGGCAAGATGGAGGAGGGCTCGATGCGGGTGGACGCCAACGTCTCGGTCCGCCGGTCGCCCGACGACCCCTTCGGCACCCGCTGCGAGATCAAGAACCTCAACAGCGTGCGGTCCCTGGGCCGCGCCATCGAGTACGAGGCGGAGCGCCAGATCGCCCTGCTCGAGGCCGGGGACGTGGTGGTGCAGCAGACCCGCCACTGGGACGAGGACGCCGGCCGGACCCAGGCGCTGCGCTCCAAGGAGGAGGCCTACGACTACCGGTACTTCCGGGAGCCCGACCTGGTCCCGGTGGTGCCCGACGCCGAGTGGATCGCCGCGGTGGCCGACTCGCTGGGGTTGATGCCCGCCGAGCGCCGGAGTCGGCTGGTGGCCCTCCTGGGGGACGACGGTGCCACCGGTGCCCAGGCCGATCAGGTGGCCACGGTGGTCGACCTGGGGCTCGACGACCTGGTGGTGGAGGCGGTGGCCGCCGGGGTGCCCGCCCCGCTGGCCCTGGCCCGCACGGCCAACGAGGCGGCCACCCACGCCGAGTCGGCCCGGACGGTGGAGGTGGGCTCCTACGTGGCCCTGCTGACCATGGAGTCGTCCGGCTCGTTGAGCGCCACCCAGGCCAAGGCGGTGCTGGCCGACCTGCTGGCGGCCGGGGGAGGGGACCCGGAGGCCATCGCCAAGGCCAAGGGGTTCGAGGCCATGTCCGACGACTCGCTGGTGGCCACGGTGGGGGAGGCGGTCGCCGCCCACCCCGACGAGTGGTCCCGCTACTGCGGCGGGGAGGACAAGCTCGCCCAGGTCTTCATCGGCCAGGTGATGAAGGCGACCCGCGGCCAGGCCAACGGAAAGGCCGTCATGGCCGAGCTGCAGCGGCTGCGGGGACCGGCCGGGGGCGGCTGAGCCCAGGGCTGCATCCGGCCGGCGGACCGGGGCCGGGGTTCGGGGAGACGCCCGGTCAGGCGGGCGGGGGCCCGACCGGGGCGATGGTGCGGACCTCGGCGATGTACTGCACGAAGGCGGGCTCCCACTGGTCGACCCAGAGTTGCTGGACGGGCGGGGGCATGCCGCCGAGCATCAGCTCCTTGTGCTCCTCGTCCAGACCCTCGCGGATCAGACCGAGGGCCAGCCAGGGCTTGTCCGCCGGGAAGGTGCGGAGGGCGTGGCCGGGGAGGGCGCCCCACTCCTCCTGGGAGACCCAGGCCGAGGCCAGGGGAAGGATCTGGTCCTCCTCGTCGCCGAAGTGGGGTTCCATGACCTCGGCCACCTCGGTGAGGTGACGGGTCACCGCCGCCCCGGTCTCGGCGCCGGGGTGCGCCTTCCAGTCGGCGATGGCCGCCTCGGCCGCCGCGGTGGGCTCGGCGATCAGGGTGTGCTGGTGCTCGATCCGGCCGATGAGCCCGGCCAGGTCCGGGCAGCGCTCCTTGAGGACCGGGTAGATGAGCTCGTCCTCGCCCTCGTGGTGCACGTGGAGGAAGGCCAGGGCGTTGACGAAGAACGAGGCGACGGTGTCCACCCGGTCCGGGTCGTTGCCGGCCCCGGCCACCAGCCCGTCGGCGGCGCCGAACGCCGCTCGCAGCGCCCCGTGGACCGCCCGCATGTCGTTGGTCTCGGTGGTGTAACTCCCTGGTGCCGTCACCGGTCCGCCTCCCTGCCCTGGTCGCCGATCGCCTGACGATAGCCGGGGTCGGTGCCACCGTCCCCGCCTGCGGGCGGGAACGACGGGAAGGGGTTGACGTACGATCGGTAACGATATATCGTGACACTATGAAAAATAACTCTGGAAGTAGACGAACAGGAAGGGGCCCTGGCCATCCCGGTCACGGGGCCTCCTTCGAAGGCCGGGCCCACCGCGACGATCGCGGTCGAGGACCCCACGATGATCACGACTGGGGCCACGCCCACCGCGGCCCCGCACGACGGGGCGGCGGCAGGGGCATGGGGATGCCCGGAGGACGCCGGGGCCCGCGGGCCCGGCGGGGCGACCTCCGCCTCTCGGTGCTCTACCTGCTGGGCGAGCGCCCGATGCACGGCTACGAGCTGATGTCCGAAATCTCCGATCGGACGGGCGGCGTCTGGCAGCCCAGTCCCGGCTCCATGTACCCGACCCTCTCGTTGCTGGAGGACGAGGGCCTGATCGGGGCGGAGGGGGAGGGGGGCTCCCGCCGGACCTTCACCCTCACCGAGGAGGGTCGGACGGCCGCCCCGGCCCCCGATGGACCGGTGCCGTGGGCCGACGTGGTCAGCGCCTCGGACCCCGTCCTCGAGGAGCTCCGCAAGACGCTGCGCTCGGTCCGGGTGGCCATGGAGCAGGTGATCGAGGCCGGCTCCGACGAGGACCGGGCCCGGACCCAGTCGCTCCTGGTCGACCTCCGTCGGGAGCTCTACCTGATGCTGGCCGGCGGTGCCTGAACGGCCCTGATCCGCCGGTCTCCCCGGGCCGCCCTGGGGAGTACCGGTGGACATCTCCGCCCGTCCTGGGGATAGCCGGGAAATGTACGGGGATAAGGTAGGGATTTCGAATAACGCCCTTGACCTGGGGCGATGGACAGCGCAATCTGTCTCCAGTTCGGGAAACCGAAGCTCCACCGGAAGCCGGAGGAGGGGATGAGGGGCCGAAAGGCAGCTCGGAACCGAGTCCGACCGAGGGCGGCGAGGGAGGGCCGAAAGGTCCCCCCGACGAGCCGGAGGTCCGGCCCGGGACGCACGGAGGCCGCAAGGCCCGAGGGCGGTCCGGGACGAGGCACCGAGGGGACGGGACGCAAAGCCCGCCCCGGAGGTCGGTGGGGCCGTAGGTTCCCGGGCGTGGTGGTTCGGGGACGGATCGGGAGGCTCGAGAGAGCCGTCCGGGCCGGTGTCCGTTTGCGAGGTCGTCCGACACGGCCGAGCGCGGACAGAGCCGGGCTCACTGTGTGCGTGGCCCCGAGGAGCTCGGGCGGCTTCGGCCGTTCGGTTACTCGGGGCTGCGTCGCGTCCGGGGACGGTTCGTCGGGGCCGGATCGCCGGACCATCCGTCGACCGGTACCGTGGACCATCGATCACCGGCGACGGCGGCCGGGGTCGGGAGCGCACCGGACCGGATCCAGGCGGCGAGACAGGGGGAACAGGCAGAGATGGCACGTCGTCGATCGCTTCGCTCACAGCTCTACCGGGCGGCGCGGGACCTGGGCAACGTCCAGGCCGCCGAGAAGGGGCCCCGCTCCTACGCCCACCGGGTGGTGCGGCGGAAGGTGTACCGCACCACCAACGGGTTGACCCGGCACCTGCTCAGGGGCTTCGGCCTCTAGCCACCCGCCGGGTGGGGGGTCAGTGGTGGTGGGCGACGGCGACCGCCGGATCCGGGCTGTCCATCCCGCAGGGGTCGTCGAGGCTGTCGATGCACCGCTCGCACTCGAGCTCGAGGGTGCTGTGGGAGATGGCGTACCGGTCGGCGACCACCTGCTTCACCTGATCGCCCACCACCTGGGCCTCCTCCAGCGACGGGTGGCCGGTCAGGACCAGATGGGCGGAGAGCACCCGCATCTCGCTGGAGAGGCTCCAGACATGGAGGTCGTGGACCTCGCCGACCCCGGGCACGGCGGCCATCGAGGCGGTGAGGTCGGAGACCACGACATCGGCGGGGGTGGACTCCAGCAGCACCGACACGCTCTCCCGGAGCACGCCCACCGCCTGCCACACGATGATGGCCGCCACCACCAGGGCCGACGCCGGGTCGAGCCAGGTGAGGGTGGGCGCCACCAGCAGCACGGCGCCGGCCAGCCAGCACGGCCAGCGAGGCCAGGGCGTCACCGAACATGTGGAGGACCGCCGCCCGCATGTTGAGGTCGTTGGTGCCGTCACGGAGGAGGAGGGCGCAGCACCCGTTGACCACCAGGGCGCCGGCCGCCACCGCCACCATCACCGTGGCGTCGACCGGGGTGGGGTGGGCCAGCCGCCGGACACTCTCCGCCACGATGACCAGGGTGACCGCCGTGATGATCACGGCGTTGGCCAGGGCGGCCAGGATGGTGGCCCGGTGGTTGCCGAACGATCGGGTGTCACTCCGGGGGCGCAGGGCCAGACGGACCGCCGCCAGGGCCAGGACCAGGCCGGCCACGTCGGTGAGGTTGTGTCCGGCGTCGGCCAGCAGGCCGACCGAGTGGGCATAGAGGCCGAAGCCCACCTGGACGGCCACCAACGCCAGGTTGCAGGCGGTGCTCACGGTCAGCCGTCGGGTGCGTGTCATGTGTCCTCCACCACTCTACCGGCCGCCGTTCCACCCACCCGGGTGGACGGGTCGCCGGCGGCGGAGGGCCCCCGGGCACGTCCGGGACGGGTCAGGCCAGTCCGCCCCACAGGCGCTCGGGCCGGATGCCCCGGGCCACCTGGCGGCTCAGGTCCGAGCGGACCACCCCCAGGTCCTTGGCGTGGGTGACGCCGATACAGCGCGACTCGGTGGCCAGCACCCGCACGGCGGCACCGGTGCCCTCGGCCACCATCTCCCCGACCACCTCCGGGAGCAGGACCTCGGCCTTGGGGGGTGTCTGGCCGGCGGCCACGGCCGCCACGATGGCGTCCTCGTCAAGCCCCGACGCCGCCATGGCGGCGTCGAACCGCTCCCAGATGGAGGGGCGGAACCCCCAGAGGTTGACCGACACCAGCAGGTCGCCGGCCAGCTTGTCGGGGAGCGCCCCGTCGAGGGCGGTGAAGTGCTCGCCGTCGTCGTGGCGGGAGACCTGGCGGCGCTCGTCGATGCGGATCAGGTGGTGGTCGTCGTCCACCTCGCACACCCCGCGGGTGACCGGGTCGGAGGTGACCACCGTGTTGCGGAGCCGGAAGCCCACCATGGCGTGCTCGGCGCTGTCGGTGGCCAGCTGGTCGGCCAGCAGCCCCATGGCCTCCTGGCCGTAGACGTCGTCGGCGTTGGCGATGGCGAACGACCGGTCGTCCCCGAGGGCGGCCCGGGCGGAGAGGACGGCGTGGGTGGTGCCCAGCGGCACCCGCTGGACGGCGAAGGACACCGGCACCGACGCCGGCCAGTTCCGCTCCACGTGGTAGCGGATGGCCGGACCCGTCTCCGGGTGGACCACCAGCACGATGTCGCCGAAGCCGGCGGCCATGGCGTCGGCGGCGGAGAGGTCGATGACCGCCTCGCCCCCCGGGCCGGCCGGGGCCAGGGGCTTGCACCCGCCGTATCGGCGGGCGAGTCCGGCGGCCAGGACGACGAGGGTGGGGGGGCTGGTCATGGGTGAGGTCAGCCGCCCCAGCGGAGGACGGCGCTGGCCCAAGTCATACCTCCGCCGAACCCGGTGAGCAAAACGTTGGCACCCTCGGTGAGACGACCGGTGTCCAGGGCGTCGGCCAGGGCCAGGGGGATCGACGCCGACGAGGTGTTCCCGTACCGGTCGATGACCACCACCGCCCTCTCCTCGGGGATCCCCAGTCGCTGGCAGGCGGCCGAGATGATCCGGAGGTTGGCCTGGTGGGGGACCATCAGGTCGATGTCGGCCGGGGTCAGGCCCGCCTCGGCGATGGCCCGCTCCGCCGACTCCACCACCACCCGGACGGCCTTGCGGAAGATCTCCTTGCCGTCCATGTAGAGGTAGCCACCGTGGTCGCACTTGAGGAGGTGCCCGAGGGACCCGTCGGCGCCGATGTTCCACGAGAGCAGCTGGCCGGGACCGTCGACGGCCTCGAGGACCACCGCCCCGGCGCCGTCGCCGACCAGCACGGCCACCGAGCGGTCGTCCCAGTCGGTGATCTTGGAGAGGGTCTCCGAGCCGATCACCAGCAGTCGGTTGGCACCGATGGCCAGCAGGCCGTGGGCCACCGCCAGCCCGTAGACGAAGCCGGAGCAGGCGGCGTTGACGTCGAACGCCCCGCCCTGGACCCCGATGCCGTTCTGGACGGCGGCCGAGGTGCCGGGGACGATCTGGTCGGGGGTGGTGGTGGCCAGGATCACCGCGTCGATCTCGTCGGGCCGCCGGCCCGCCTTGTCGAGGGCGGCCAGCCCGGCCTCGATGGCCAGCCCGGAGGTGGTCCCGCCGATCCGGCGCTCCTTGATGCCGGTGCGCTCCTGGATCCAGGCGTCGTTGGTGTCCATGGTGACCGACAGGTCGTCGTTGGTCACCACCTTGTCGGGCACGGCGATCCCGTGACCGGTGATGACGCCCCCCGGGCGGCGATGGTCATCAGCCCGCCTCGAGGACGTGGATGCCGATGAAGGCGGCGTCGGTGGGCCGGCCGTCGAAGCCGATCATGCCGCCGGTGTTGGCGGCCACCGCCAGGCGGGCCCCCTCGACCTGCCGGGCACCGGCCTGGCCCCGGAGCTGTTCGGTGAGCTCGATCACCTGGGCGATCCCGGTGGCGCCCAGCGGGTGGCCCCGGGCCACCAGGCCCCCGCTGGTGTTCACCGTGACGTGCTTGCCCCCAATGGTGGTGCCGCCGGACAGGGTGGCGGGTCCGGCGTCCCCCGGCTTGAAGAAGCCCAGCGACTCCAGGGCGTAGATCTCCTCGGGGCTGGTGGCGTCGTGGAGCTCCACCACGTCCACGTCGGCGGGGTCCACGCCCGACTCGTCCCAGGCGGCGGAGGCCGTCTCGGCCAGCCGCTCGTGGTAGTCGAGGTCGCCGTTGCCCGACCGGATGGTGCTGCTGCGGATGATGGGGCCCCCGCCGCCGTCGCGTCGGGCCACCACGACGGCCGCCGCCCCGTCGGTGAAGGACGAGCACATCAGCCGGGTGAGGGGGAGCACGATGGCGGAGGAGCTGAGCACCTCCTCGAGGGTCACCTCCGACTGGAACTGGGCGTTGGGGTTCAGGGACCCGTGGTGGCGGGCCTTGACGGCGGCGGCGGCGAACTGCTCGACCGTCGCCCCCCGCTCCAGCAGGGAGTTGGCCCACGAGGCGTTGAGGGCCATCAGCACCGAGCCGGAGGGGTTCTCGAGCTGCTCGTGCATCCGGCGGCGGTCGTCACTCGGGACCCCGTCCTCGATGCCGGCCAGGGTCTCGCCCCGGTCCCCGGTCCACATCTTCTCCACCCCCACGGCCAGCACGGTCGGCGATCCGCCCCGCACGGCCAGGGTGGCCATGTGGAGGGCGGAGGACCCGCCGGCGCAGGAGTTGTCGACGTTCAGCACGCCGGCATTGCGCAGCCCGGCCTGCCGCAGGAACGACTGGCCCCGGATGCAGCCCTGGTCCACCAGGCGACCGGCGGTGGCGTTGCCGAACACCACCAGGCCGACCTCCGCCGGGTCGACGGCGGCGTCGGCCAGGGCCTCGGCCACCACCTGGTGGGCCATCTCCTCGGCGGTCCGGTCCCGGCGGTTCATCGGCGTCATGCCGGTGCCCACGATGCGTACGTCGCTCGTCATAGTGACCTCAACTCCTCAGGTGGCGATCCCGGCGGCCGGCAGGGCCGCCATCAGCTGTTCGAACTGGTCCAACGGCTCGTCGTTGGTGATGTAGACGCCGACGTGTTCGGCGCCCGCCTCCCGGTAGGCGGCCACCGTGTCGGCCAGCTCGGCGGCGGTGCCGAGGACCAGGTGGCGCTCGAAGGCGTGGGCGGGGATCCCGTAGAGCGAGGACATCCAGCCGGTGCCGGCGGCCATCGCCCGGTCCCGGTCGGCGTCGATGGAGACGAAGAGCACGATGGCCCGGGTGACGGCGTCGTCGGGCCGGCCGGCCCGGTCGACCTCCTTGGTCAGCCGGTCGAGGGCGGCCCGGTACTCGGTGGGGGTGAGGAAGAGGGGCATCCAGCCGTCGGCCAGCCGGGCCGCCCGGCGGAGCGCCGCCTCCGAGGAGCCACCCACCCACACCGGGATGGGGTCGGGAGCCGGGAGCTGGCGGTAGCGCTCGGCGCCGCCCAGGGTCACGTCGCCGGCCCGGACCCCGTCACCCGACGACCACGAGCGGCGGAGCTCGGCGATCCCGGCGTCGAGCTGGCGACCCCGGTCGGCGTACGCCACCCCGGCCTGCTCGTACTCGCCGGCGTGGCTGCCCACCCCGACCCCCAGGATCATCCGGCCCTGCGAGAGGAGCTGGAGCGAGGCGGCCTGCTTGGCCACCGCCACCGCCCGACGGAGCGGCAGCTGGACCACGCAGGTCCCGAGGACGGCCTGCCGGGCGACGGTGGCGGCCACCGAGAGCGCCACCATGGCTTCGAGGGCGGGGCCGTGCCAGAAGAGGTGGTCGGTGGCCCAGAGGGCGGAGGCGCCCATCTCCTCGGCCCGACGACAGACCGTGGCGAACTCGGCGACCGGATCCGGACCGTTGGTCGTACCGGTGGTACTACCGGAGGCAGAACTCCCCGCCCACCTGGGAGTCGTGGTCTGGGGAAGGGTCGGGAGAACGAGTCCGACCGACCCCAGTCCGGTGGTGGGACGCACCGCGGGCACACGCCATCGTATCGCCACCGGACCGGAGGTGCGATTGTCACGCCGTTGTTTACCGAACGGTAACCACCGGCGGCCGGGCCGAAGCGGAACGGCTGACGTCCGTCCCGGAGGGGATGCCGGGGGGGATCGGCGGGCATGAGCGGCGGAGATGATCGGCGGGGGCCGGCGCCGCGGCAGACTGGGGGAAGCGATCCGGGCTCACGGGCCCGGGACCGACGACGAGGCGTGCCCCCGCACGCCCGTTGGGACGGACGACGAGAGGACGGGCCGGTGGGCACCGAGGACACGAGCGACGAACAGGCCGACGACAGCGCGGCCGCCGGGACGGCCGGGATCAGTGACGAGGAGCGGGCGGAGCGACTCTCCAAGCTGAACGGGGTGATCGAACTGATGCGTCCGGCCGTGCAGGCCGACGGTGGCGACCTGGCCCTGCTCCATGCCGATGTCGAGGCGGGGGTGGTCGAGGTCCAGCTGCAGGGGGCCTGCAGCTCGTGTGCCGTCAGCGCCTCGACGCTCCAGGGCGGGGTCGAGCGGATCCTCCACGACCGTCTCCCCTGGGTGACCGAGGTCCGGGGTGGGATCGACGAGTCGGTGGACCCCTTCGAGAGCGAGGCCATGGGCCGCGGCGGGTACGTCCCCAGCTTCTGACCGAACCGGGTGGTGGGTCCGGCCTCCGGCCCCGCCGTGGCGTTACTTAGCAGAACTAACTATACTGGTGACATGGACGCACCAGCGAGGGACGACGAGGTGGGCACCGCCGGGACGGAGGCCTCGGAGGCCGAGCTGGCCGACCGCTTCCGGCTGGCCCTGACCCGGATCCACCGCCGCATGCGACAGCAGACCACCGGGGAGCTCACCCCGTCCCAGGCGGCCGCCCTGGCCTCCACCGACCGCCTGGGTCGGCCCACCCTGGGGGAGCTGGCCACCCTCGAATCGGTGCAGCCTCCCTCGATGACCCGGATCGTCACCGCTCTCGAGGAGAAGGGGCTGGTCACCCGGGTGACCGACGACGCCGATCGCCGGGTGGCCCGGGTCACCGTCTCGGAGACCGGCCGCAAGGTGCTGGAGGAGAACCGCTCCCTGAAGACGGCCTTCCTGGCCGAGCAGCTCCACCGTCTGTCGCCCACCGACCGGCGGGCCCTCGCCGAGCTCACCGGCCTCCTCGAGCGGTTGGGGGAGATGCCCGACCCATGACCGCCATCCGGGCCGCCGCCGCCCAGACGTTCCGTTCGCTGCACGTCCGCAACTACCGGCTCTACTTCACCGCCCAGCTCATCTCGGTGTCCGGCACCTGGATGCAGACCATCGCCCAGGCGTGGCTGGTCCTCCGGCTGACCGGCAGCGGGGTCGATCTCGGCATCGTGACCGGCCTGCAATTCCTGCCCATGCTCCTGCTCGGCCCGTACGGGGGCCTGGCCGCCGACCGGTTCGACAAGCGGAAGCTGCTCTACGTCACCCAGTCGGCCGGGGGACTCCTGGCCCTCACCCTCGGGGTCCTGGACGTCACCCACGTGGTGGTCCTCTGGCAGATCTACGTCCTGGCCTTCCTCCTGGGCGTGGTCACCCTCTTCGACAACCCGGCCCGGCAGACCTTCGTGATGGAGATGGTGGGCCGGGACGACCTCCCCAACGCCGTCAGCCTCAACACGGTGGTGATGAACGCCTCCCGGGTCATCGGCCCGGCCATCGGCGGCGTGGTGATCGTGCTGGTGGGCCTGGAGGCCTGCTTCTTCATCAACGCCGCCTCCTACGTGGCGGTGCTGGTGGCTCTGTCGCTGATGCGGACCGCCGAGCTGTTTCCGGTCGAGCACGTGGCCCGGGCCAAGCGGCAGATCCGGGACGGCTTCACCTACGTGTGGCACGAACCGGTCCTGCGAAACACCCTCCTGGCCATGGCGGTGATCGGCATCTTCGCCTACAACTTCCAGGTCACCCTGGCGCTGCTGGCCAAGGACACCTTCCACGGGGGGGCGGCCACCTACTCGCTCCTGACCGCCTGCATGGGGGCGGGGGCCATCGTCGGCGGCCTGACCGCCGCCCACCGGGCCCGCCCCACCCCCAGGCTCCTCCACGGCGTGGCGCTGGTCTTCGGGGTCCTGCTGGGGGCGGTGGCCCTGGCCCCCACCCTCCCGATCGCCGCCGTGCTGCTGGTGCTGATGGGGGCGGCGTCCATCGGCTTCATCGCCACCGCCAACGCCAGCCTGCAGCTCCGGGCCGATCCCACCATGCGGGGACGGGTGATGGCGCTCTACGCCATGGCCTTCCTGGGGAGCACCCCGATCGGGGCGCCGCTGATGGGGGCGATCGCCCAGTGGTCCAACCCGCGGGTGGCCATGCTGGTCGGCGCGGTGGCCACCATCCTGTCGGCGGGTCTGCTCAGCTGGCGGCACGGGGCGGCCGAGCGCCGTGTGCCGGCGGTGGCCGACCCGGCGGTGGCCCGGGCGGCGGAGCTCCGGGGCGTGCAGGACGCCGACACCAGGGTGGCCTGAACCGCCCCCTACCGGCCATCCGGACCGGTGGGACGGGAGGTGGATCGGTATCGCCCGACCCGCTAGCGTCTCCGGCGGATCAACGGTGCCCGCCCACGGCGGACGGGACCAGGGAAGGCGGGACGGATGATACGACGGATCGGTCTGGGCTTGGTCGTGACGGCCATGGTGACGATGGCCACGCTGTCGGCGGGGATGACGGCGGGACCGGCAGGGGCGGCCCCAGCGCCGGCAGGGGGGAGTTCGTCCACCCACCTCAGCGGTAACGGCCCGTCCGGCGTCCGTGCCGCGGCACGCCATGTCCACCCCGCCGTCGCCGGGTCCGGGCAGCACGCCGTGGTACCCGGACCCTGGTCGATCGCCTCGCTGCCGACCGTCTCGACCGACGACTGGCTCAACGGCGACTCTTGCGCGACCTCCTCGTTCTGCGTGGCGGTGGGTGGCACGAACCCGGGCTCGACCGACCAGACCCTGATCGAGCAGTGGGACGGTGCCGCCTGGTCGGTGGTGCCGAGTCCCAACAGTTCGACCACCGCCGACGACTCCCTCTCGGGGGTGTCGTGCGTCACCACCAGCTTCTGCGTGGCCGTCGGCTACAACGATGACAATGTGGGTGACAACGACCAGACCCTCATCGAAGAGTGGAACGGGACCGCCTGGTCGATCGTCTCGAGCCCCAACACGTCCCCGAACGACGAGAACGACCTCTACAGCGTGAGCTGCTCGAGCACCACCTTCTGCGAAGCGGCCGGCGAGGTCTACAGCAGCGTCGAGAAGACCCTGGTCCTGGGCTGGAACGGCTCCACCTGGACGATCCAGACCACGCCCGACCCTTCGTCGACCGACTCCTACTTCAACGCCGTGACCTGCAGGAGCGCCTCGTGGTGCATCGGGGTGGGCGCCGCCCAGTCGGGCGGTCACTCGGACACCGCCGTCTACCAGTGGAACGGCACCGTCTGGTCGGTGCTGCCGTCGCCCACGCCGACCGCAGGTGCCTACCTCGACGGTGTCTCGTGCCCCAGCACCACCTTCTGTGCAGCGGTGGGTTACACCGCCTATAGCGGCCCTGACACCAATACCAGCCCGGTGATCGAACAGTGGAACGGCACCTTCTGGACCATCGTGCCCAGCCCGGCCGCCGCCGGGAGCTTCGGCGACGAGCTGTGGGCGGTGTCGTGCGTGGGGCCGACCTCCTGCACCACGGTGGGCTACAACTACACCGACAGCAGTCAGGACACGTACGTCACCGAGGCCCTGGTCTTCAACGGGACCAGCTGGACGCAGCAGCCGCCGGCCAATCCGGCGGTCGACAACCCGGGCGAGAACTACGCCGAGTTGTACGGGGTCTCGTGCGTAGGTGGCCAGAGTTGCGTGGCGGCGGGTGACGCCTACCCGGGGAACGGTGACAACGACCAGGCGCTGGTCGAGACCGCCTCCATCGCCCGGCCGGGCTACCGGTTCGTGGCCGGGGACGGCGGGGTGTTCGCCTTCGGGGGCGCCTCCTTCAACGGCTCGGCGGGCGGCACCCACCTCAACAAGCCGGTGGTGGGCATGGCCGCCACCCCCGACGGTGGCGGCTACTGGCTGGTGGCCTCCGACGGCGGGGTCTTCTCCTACGGGGACGCCGCCTTCTACGGATCGACCGGCAGCCTCACCCTCAACAAGCCGATCGTGGGTATCGCCTCCACGCCCGACGGGGCCGGCTACTGGCTGGTGGCCTCCGACGGTGGCATCTTCGCCTTCGGGGACGCCACCTTCTACGGCTCCACCGGCTCGTTGACCCTCAACAAGCCGGTGGTGGGCATGGCCGCCTCCCCGTCGGGCCACGGCTACTGGCTGGTGGCCTCCGACGGTGGCATCTTCTCCTTCGGGGACGCCACCTTCCACGGCTCCACCGGCAGCCTCACCCTCAACAAGCCGGTGGTGGGCATGGCGTCCACCCCCTCGGGCAACGGCTACTGGCTGGTGGCCTCCGACGGCGGCATCTTCGCCTTCGACGCCGGTTTCCACGGCTCGGCGGGCTCCCTCACCCTCAACAAGCCGGTGGTGGGCATGGCGTCCACCCCCTCGGGCAACGGCTACTGGCTGGTGGCCTCCGACGGCGGGGTCTTCTCCTACGGGGACGCCGTCTTCTCCGGCTCCACCGGCTCGCTGACGCTGAACAGCCCCATCGTGGGGATGTCGGCCTAGCGTCTCCGCCTGGCGGGTCGGTCACCACCGACCCGCCAGGAACGCCGGTGTGCGGGGTACAATGACGCCCGGTCGCGGGAGGTCCGCGAGCGACGACACCGGAGGAGGTGCAGCCGATGAAACGGGGAGAGCCCCCCAGTTGCCGGCCGGGCGCACCATCGCCTCCCTGTCGCACCGCACCTCACTGACCTCGGCATTCGTCGGCCGGTCGTGGCGGCGTGGTGCGTGCCGGGGGGCTGGTGCGCGGCGGTGCCGAGTCCGCCGATCCCACGGCACCCTGCATGGGTCCCCGATCCGAGGCCGCGTCCCCAGTCGGGCGTGAGCCGCTGAGCGTCACCCGTCCCGGGCTGGCGCCCCGTCACCCCAGCCCCGAGGTTCCCGATGACCCGACCGATCCTCCGCCTGCCCACCCTGCCCCACCGGTCCGATCCCGGTACCCCCGACTCCGGCGGGTCGGGCCCGCTCTCCGACCACCCGCCCCGCACCCTCCACCGTCCCCGACCCCTCCGGAACCGGACCCAGCGCCTGCTGGCCACCCGGGCGGTCCGCGACGCCATCGTCTCCCTGGCCGGGGTGGTGGGACGGCCGGTCCGCAACCAGGGCGGCGCCGAGATCGGCAAGCTGGTCGACGTGGTCTGTCGGTGGGACGACAACGAGACCTACCCACCGGTGACCGGCCTGGTGGTCCGGGTGGGCCGCAGCGTGTCGTTCGTGGACGCCGCGGCCATCGAGGCCATCGTCCACACCGAGGTGCGCCTCCACTCGGCCCGGGTCGACCTGCGCGCCTTCGAGCCCCGGCCCGGGGAGGTCCTCCTGGCCAAGCAGGTCCTCGACTACCAGCTGGTCGACGTGGACGGCGTGAAGGTGATCCGCGCCTCGGACCTCTACCTGGCCCCGGTGTTCGGCGGCTACCGGCTGGTGGGGGTGGACGTCTCGGCCCAGAGCCTGCTGCGGCGTCTGGGACCGGCCCGGTGGCGCACGCTGGCCACCCCCGACCGGGTGATCGACTGGGGAGCCATCCAGCCGTTCGGCGACACCCCCCGCGGTGCCGCCCCCGAGGTGCGGCTCCGCACCACCAACGCCGGGCTGGAGCGGCTCCGGCCCGGGGAGCTGGCCGACCTCCTCGAGGACCTGATGCGGCCCGAGCGCCAGGAGCTGCTCGACTCGCTCTCCCCGCAGGAGGCGGCCGACGCCCTCGAGGAGATGGACCCCGAGGAGCTCGCCTCGCTGCTCCGGGAGGCCGAACCCGTCCAGGCCGCCAACCTGTTGGCCAACATGGAGCCCGACGAGGCGGTGGACGCCCTGCGCGACCTGAACACCGACGAACGCGCCGAGGTGCTGGGGGCGATGCCCCTGGCCAAGGCCACCCCGCTGATCCACCTCCTCACCTACCCGGAGGACGAGGCCGGGGGGTTCATGACCACCGCCTTCGTGGTGGCCCCCCTCACCGAGACGGTGGCCGAGGTGGTCGCCCGCCTCGGCAACCATGCCGAGTGCCCCGAGGAGCTCGACGCCGTGGCCCTGGTCGACGAGGACGGGACCTTCGTGTGGGACCTGCCGCTGCTCCAGCTGATCGTCACCCCCGGGGAGACCCCCCTCCACGACCTGGTGGGGGAGGCCGACCCGGTGACGGTGGACAGCCACGCCCGGGTCCAGGAGGTGGCCGAACGGCTGGTGGAGGCCCGACGGCTGTCGGTGGTGGTGGTGGAGAACGACCGTCCGGTGGGCCGGATCCTGGCCGACGACGTGCTCGACGCCCTGACCCCCGAGCGCGGCCGGTTCCACTTCCCGAGACTGCTCCAGTGAGGGCGGAGCCGCCGGGAGCCGACGAGGCGTGAACCTGTTCAAGTCCCGGAAGGCCCGGGGGTTCCTGATCTACCTGGCGGCAGCCGGTCCCGGCCTGATCGCCGCCAACGCCGGCAACGACGCCGGGGGGGTGGCCACCTACGCCTCGGCCGGCGCCCAGTTCGGCTACCGGCCGCTCTTCTTCATGGTCCTGGTCACCATCGGCTACGTCTGCGTCCAGGAGATGGTGGCCCGGCTGGCGGCCCACACCGGCAAGGGCCTGGGGGCGCTGATCCGCGAGCAGTTCTCCCTCCGGCTGTCGGCCTTCGCCATCGTGGCCTTCGCCATCGCCAACATCGGGCTGGTGGTCACCGAGTTCGCCGGCATCGGGGCCGCCTTCGAGCTGTTCGGCGTCTCCCGCTACCTGTCGGTGCCGCTGGCGGCGGTGGCCATCTGGGCCCTGGTCATGCTGGGCTCCTACCGCTACGCCGAGCGGGTGTTCCTGCTGCTCTCCCTGGTGTTCATCACCTACCCGATCGCCATGATCCTCGGCCACCCCGACTGGCACGCCGTGGTGGCCAACACCTTCATCCCCCACTTCCTCCGGTCGTCGGCCTTCATCCTGGTGGGGGTGGCCCTGATCGGCACCACCATCACCCCCTACATCCAGCTCTACACGGCCGGGGCGGTGGTCGACCGGGGCATCGGTCCCGACGAGTACAAGTACGAACGGGTGGACGCCGTCAGCGGCGCCATCGTCTCCGACCTCATCTCCATGTTCATCATCATCGCCACCGCCTCGGTGCTGGGTGGCACCGGGGCGCTGACCTCGGCGGCCGAGGCGGCCAAGGCCCTCGAACCGCTGGCCGGCCGGTGGGCGGAGGACCTCTTCGGCCTGGGCCTGCTGGGCGCATCGGCCCTGGCCGCCGCCGTGGTGCCGCTGTCCACCTCCTACGCCATCGCCGAGACGGTGGGGGTGGAGCGGTCGGTGTCCAAGACCTTCAAGGAGGCGCCGCTCTTTCTGGGCCTCTTCACCGCCCAGATCATCATCGGCGCCGGGGTGGTCCTGATCCCCGGCAACCTCTTCACCCTGATCATCAACACCCAGGTGCTGGAGGGGGTGATCACCCCGATCACCCTGGTCTTCCTGCTGGTGCTGGCCAACCGGCGCTCCCTGCTGGGGGCGGCCGCCAACGGCCGGCTGGCGCGGTCGGTGGGTCTGGTCACCGTGGTGGTGGTGGGTCTGTTCGCCTCCTTCCTGGTGCTCCAGACGGTCCTCGGCTGGCTCGGCGTGAGCCTGTGACGCCGACCGTCGAATGCCCGGCGACGGCGGAGGGCGACCGGCCCTCCCGCCCCCACGGCTTGCGCCGAACTGGCCGGCCGGGGGAGGATTCGGGACTTATGCGCTCTTCAGTAGGGGGAATTCGTGCCTAGTTTCGGGCTCCGACGGCACAAGGTGAAGGGCCCGAAGACGCCGCCCCCGGTCCCCGAGCGGATCGCCCCCCGGCCGCCGGCCCCCGGGGGCCTGCGGGTGGCCTTCCTGGTCTACCGGGGCAACCCCCGATGCGGTGGCCAGGGCGTGTACACCCGGCACCTGACCAGGGAGTTGACCGCCCTGGGTCACTCGGTGGAGGTGTTCGCCGGCCAGCCGTGGCCGGAGGTGGACGAGGGAGTGGGGTTCACCCCGGTCCCCAGCCTCGACCTCTACCGCGAGCCGGATCCCTTCCGGATCCCCCGGCTCCGCGAGTTCCACTCGGCCATCGACGCCCTGGAGTTCGGCGTCATGTGCACGGCCGGGTTCCCCGAGCCGTGGACCTTCAGCCTCCGGGCCCGGGAGATCCTGGCCGGTCGCCGCCACGACTTCGACCTCATCCACGACAACCAGTGCCTGGGCAACGGGATCACCGGCATGCTCGACGACGGCTGGCCGCTGCTCGAGACCCTCCACCACCCGATCACCGTCGACCGTCAGCTGGCCCTGGCCCACGCCGCCAACCCCTGGCAGAACGTCACCCAGCGCCGGTGGTTCGGCTTCCTGCGGATGCAGGTCCGGGTGGCCCGGGCCCTGCCCCGGGTGGTGACGGTGTCCGAGTCGTCGAAGACCGACATCGCCGCCCAGATGCACGTGGACACCGAGCGGATGACCGTGGTGCCGGTGGGGGTCGACCACACCGTGTTCCGTCCGCGCTCCGAGGTCACCCCGGTCCCCGGCCGGATCATGGTCACCTCCTCCTCCGACGTGCCGATGAAGGGCCTGGTGCCGCTGCTCGAGGCGGTGGCCAAGCTGCGCACCGAGCGGGAGATCGAGCTGGTGGTGATCGGCAACCCCCGACCCGAGGGCCGGGTGGCCAAGGCCATCGAGCGCCTCGACCTGGCCCCGGTGGTCCGGTGCGTCTCGGGCATCACCGACGACGAGCTGGCCGTCAACTACGCCCAGGCCCAGGTGGCGGTGGTCCCCTCGCTGTACGAGGGCTTCTCGCTGCCGGCCATCGAGGCGATGGCGTGCGGAGTGGCCCTGGTCGCCACCACCGGCGGCGCCCTTCCCGAGGTGGTGGGCACCGACGGGGTGACCGGCCTGCTGGTCCCGCCCGACGACCCGGGCGCCCTGGCCCACGCCATCGGGCGGCTCCTCGACGACGCCGAGCTCCGCGAGCGCCTGGGGGCGGCCGGGCGCCAGCGGGTGCTCGGGCGCTTCACCTGGCAGGTGACGGCGGCAGGGACGGCCGAGCAGTACCGGGCGCTCCTGGCCGACCGACCGGCGGCCGCCGGACCCGGCTCCTCCACCACTCGACGTCGACCCCGGACCCCTCGACCGGGCGGGAACCCTGGCATGTTGACCGTCGACTACCGCCGGTTGGGCGTCCAGCCCGGCGACCGCCTGCTCGACCTGGGGTGCGGCTTCGGCCGGCACGCCTTCCAGGCGGCCCGGCTGGGCGCCCAGGTGGTGGCCTTCGACTTCGGCGCCGACGAGGTCCGCCGGGTGGAGGACACCTTCGGGGCCATGGGAGTGGCCGGCGAGATCGACCTCGAGACGGCCCGGGTGGGGGCGGTCCAGGGCGACGCCCTCCGCCTCCCCTTCGAGGACGGGGCCTTCGACCGGGTGATCGCCTCCGAGGTCCTCGAGCACATCCCCGAGGACGAGACGGCCATGGCCGAGCTCGCCCGGGTGCTCCGTCCCGGCGGCACCATGGCGGTCACCGTCCCCCGGTGCGGGCCGGAGTTCGTCAACTGGGCGCTCTCCGACGAGTACCACGACGTGCCCGGCGGCCACATCCGGATCTACCGGCACGCCCAGCTGACCGGCCGGCTGGAGTCCACCGGCCTGACCGAGGTGGGCAGCCACCACGCCCACGGGCTCCACGCCCCCTACTGGTGGCTCCGCTGCCTGGTGGGCACCACCAACGACGACCACTTCGCGGTGGCCGCCTACCACCGGCTGCTGGTGTGGGACATCACCAAGGCCCCCAAGGTGACCCGGTACGCCGAGCGCCTCCTCAACCCGCTGGTCGGCAAGAGCCTGGTGGTCTACCTCGAGAAGCCGGAGTCCGACGACGAGGTCGAGGCGCCGGCCGGGGCCGGCACCCGGGTGGGGGCGGGGGTATGAGGCCGGTCCCCGAGGTGCGGGGGATCCTCACCGCCGAGCAGGTCGTCGAGACGGCCCGATCCATCATCGCCGTCCAGCGCCCCGACGGGATGATCCCGTGGTTCCCCGGCGGTCACTGCGATCCGTGGAACCACGTGGAGGCGGCCATGGCGCTGACCGCCTGCGGCTTCGACGACGAGGCCGACCGCGCCTACCAGTGGCTGGTGGACACCCAGCTCCCCGACGGCAGCTGGTTCAACTACTACCTGGCCACCGGGATCAAGGACGCCCGGCTCGACACCAACGTCTGCGCCTACCTGGCCACCGGCGCCTGGCACCGGTTCATCTCCACCGGCGACGAGGACGCCCTGGCGGCGCTGTGGCCCACCCTGGCCGCCGGCGTGGACTTCGTCCTGCGGTGGCAGCGGCCGGACGGCTCCATCCGGTGGTCGATGGACCCGTCGGGGAAGCTCGAGGAGTACGCCCTGCTCACCGGCTCGTCCTCGATCTACCACAGCCTCCGGTGCGCCATCGCCTGCGCCGAGCGCCTGGGACACGAGCGGCCGGACTGGGAGTTCGCCGCCGGCCGGCTGGCCCACGCCGTGGCCTACGACCCGGCGGCCTTCGCCCCCAAGGTGGAGTTCGCCATGGACTGGTACTACCCGGTGCTGTCGGGGGCGATGACCGGCCAGGCGGCCCGGCGGTGCATCGAGACGTCGTGGTCGACGTTCGTGATGGAGGGGTTCGGCGTGCGGTGCGTGTCGACCGGGGAGTGGGTGACGGCGGCCGAGACCGCCGAGTGCGTGATGGCCCTCGACGCCCTGGGCATGGACGACACCGCCCGCACCCTGCTGACCTGGGTGCAGCAGCTACGGAACGACGACGGCTCCTACTGGACCGGGATGGTCTACCCCGAGGAGGCCACCTACCCGCCTCTGGAGCGCTCCACCTACACGGCGGGAGCCATGGTGCTGGCGGCGGACGCCCTGGGCCGCTCGACGGCGGCCTCCGGCCTGTTCCGCGGGGACGGCCTCCCCGTGCACCTCGACCTCACCGAGCCGGCGCCCGGCGCCCCGGTGGAGCCGGCCTACCCGACCCCGGAGAGCTGAGCCGGAGGCCGGCCCGGCGCCGTCGTCGGTGTCGGTGTGGGTGCGGGGGTGTGGGTGTGAGCCGCTCCGTTGGTGGCCCGCTCACTCCGGCGGGGTGGCGTAGTCCCAGATCATGAAGGCGTCCTCGGTGGCGCCCAGCAGGCGGGTGGCGGGGATCTCCTTGTCGATGTGGCCGATCAGCCCGCGGTAGATGCCGTAGCCGACCAGCTGTCGGAGCCGGGGGTCGAAGGTGCGCACCACCTCCGGGTCCAGGCCCAGCTGCTGGTTCTCCTGCTGGCGGATCCAGCCGGCGCAGTAGTTCATGGCGATCCCCACCCGCCGCCGGTCGGTGGTGTTGGCACCGCCCCCGTGCCACAGGCTCCCGTGCCACACCAGGACGCTCCCCCGGGCCATCTCGGCGGGGATCGAGTCGTAGGGCGACAGCAGGTCGGGGGAGTCGGGGGCCAGATGCGAGCCGGGGATCAGCCGGGTGGCCCCGTTGGCCTCGGTGAAGTCGGTCAGGGCCCACATGGTGTTGCAGACGGTGGCCGGGTGGGGCTTGGGGAGGGGGAGGACCTGGTCGTCGGCGTGGATGGGCTGGGCGGTCTCGCCGGGGCCGATGGCGATGGACGACAGCGAGGAGATCAGCAGCTCGGGATCGAGCACCCGCTCGGCGATGGGGAGGACCGTCGGGTGGACCGGGATGCGGGCGAAGACCGGCCCGCGGGCCAGCAGGTTGTAGAGGCGGACGGTGGCCACGCCCTCGAAGAGGTTGGCGGCCGGCGTGGCCTGCAGCTCCACCTCCAGCCGGTCGAGGGTCTCGGTCAGCTCGTCGACCAGGTCGGGCTCGACGGCGTCCTCGACGACGGTGTAGCCGACCTCGGCGATCCGGGCGGCATGCTCGTCCAGCCGGGTCGGCGACAGGCGGGTGCCGGCACCGCTCATGGTTCCCCCTTCGGTGGCCCCCCTGCCGTCGGAGGGTCCGGCCCCACGGTACCGCCGGGGCACCGGTCCCAGCGGCCGGTCGACGTGCCGGGGCGGCCGCCATGGGACATGCTGGGTCGATGGCGACCGACCCCCGACGGCTGGGCATGTTCCCGCTGTCGGTGGTGATGTTCCCCCACACCGGGATCCCCCTGCTGGTGTTCGAGCCGCGCTACCTCGAGCTCCTCAGCGACTGCCTGGAGGGTGGGCGGGAGTTCGGGGTGGTCCTGATCAGCCGGGGATCGGAGGTGGGCGGGGGTGACCACCGCACCGATGTGGGGACCGTGGTCCGCATCGCCCAGGTCACCCCGCGGGGCGACCAGCGGTTCGCCCTGGTCGCCGAAGGCGTCCGGCGGCTCCGGGTGGTGGAGTGGCTGGAGGACGATCCCTACCCGCAGGCCCTGATCGAGGAGCTCCCACCCGACGCCGAGGCGCCGGACGGGGTGCTGGCCGGGGCCGAGGCCTCGGTCCGACGCCTCCGGTCGCTCCTCTCGGAGCTGGGCCGGGTGCCGGCGCTGCCCCACGACATCGACTTCGGTGCCACCACTGACGAACAGGCCTGGCGACTCTGCGCCTCGGCCCCCCTGAACGCCATGGACTCCCAGGAGCTGCTGGCCACCGACGACCCGGTGGCGCGGGTGCGACTGCTCCGGGACCGGTGCGACGCCCTGGCCGCCGACGTCACCGCCATGCTGGCCGACGGGGGGACGGAGTCGGGCGGCCCGGCGTAGGCGCGGCCGTCGGACGGGGATCACATTGACGGCCCCGGGGATGTGGGGTACTCATGCCCGGTGCACCTCCACCGGGTCGAGGCCCTGAGCGACAGCACCTTCGCGGTGGCGCTGACCCTGCTGATCTTCGACGTGCGGGTGGAGCGCCCCCGGGTCAACGGGGTCTCCCACGACCTGTGGTTCAACGAGTGGCCCCACTACGTCGGGTACCTGGTCAGCTTCGTGGTGATCGGCATGATCTGGATGAACCACCACGCCGTGTTCCGGATGCTCCGTCGGATCGACCACACCGGCATGGTCCTGAACCTGGCACTGCTGGGGCTGGTGGTGTTCATCCCCTTCCCCACCCAGACCCTGGCCACCTACCTGGCCGCCTACCCCCAGCGGGGGGACCTGGTGACCTCCTTCTACGGGCTGATGCTGGCCGCCTGCACCCTGATGCTGGCCGTCCTCTGGCACCACCTGGAACGGCGGCCCGACCTCCTCCGGTCCGGCGACGATCCCACCACGCTCCGGCACCTGACCCGCCGGCTCTACGTGACGCCGCTGCTCTACCTGGCGGCGGCCGCCCTCTCGCTGCTCGACCACTGGGTGGGGGTGGTCCTCTACGCCGCCATCGCCTGCGGCTACCTGCTCCACACCGGCACCCGGGCGTTCCCGTCCGAGGCCGACGAGTCGACCCCTGACGCCGGGGTCGGGGGCGTCGATCCGGTCGAGGCCGTCCCCGCCCCTACGAGCCCGCCGACACCCGCCTGAGGACCCGGAGGGAGCCGCACTCGCCGTCCTCGACGAACTCCCCGGACGCCAGCGCCCCCCGCCACAGGTCGTAGGGAGGGCGGCCGCCGTCGGCGGGGTCGGGGAAGACGTCGTGGATGGCCAGCCAGCCGCCGACCACCACGTGGGGGGCCCAGCCCCGGAAGTCGGCCCACGCCGGCTCCTCCCCGTGCCCCCCGTCGATGAAGCAGAGGGCCAGCGGGGTGGTCCACCGGGACGCCACCGTGGGCGAGTCACCCACCAGCCCCACCACCGACGACTCGAGCCCGGCGCCCACCATGGTCCGGCGCCAGTGGGGGAGGGTGTCGATCAGCCCGCTGGCCGGATCGACGAGGGTGGGGTCGTGGTGCTCCCACCCCGCCTGGTTCTCCTCCGAGCCGTGGTGGTGGTCGAGGCTGAAGAGCACCGCCCCCGTCTCCTCGGCCGCCGCCCCCAGGTAGACGGCCGACTTGCCGCACCAGGCCCCGATCTCCACGAAGGTGGCCCCGTCGATGGAGGTGCCCGCCCGGGCGGCGGCCGCGAACAGGGCCTCCCCCTCGTCGTCGGGCATGAACCCGGTGGCCTTCCGGGCCAGGGCGAACAGCTGATCGCGGCGGGCGGCCGCCCCGGGGTCGTCGGCGGCGGCGGGGGAGAGGGCGGGCATCCGTGCAGCCTCGCACGGCTCCGGGGGTCCGTCCCAACCGGGGAGCCGGACGGGGCGGCCCACCGGGGTGCCCTCAGTGCCGGATCAGGTCGACCAGCGAGTAGACGGCCAGCAGGGCGAGCAGCACGCCCCCGATCCGCCGGATGACGCCGAGCGGCAGTACCCGGAGCAGCGCCTTGCCCCCGAAGGCGGCCACCGCCGAGGCGGCGGCCAGGCCGGCCAGGGCCCCCACGAAGACGGAGACGGTGGAGTGGTACTTGGCGGCCAGGTTGGCGGTGAGGATCTGGGTGAGGTCCCCGAACTCGCCGACCAGGATGACCACAAAGGCCGCTCCCACCGTCCGGAGCCCCCGGCCGGCGGTGTCGGCCTCCGCTTCGCCCCTCTCCTCCTCCTCCTTCTCGGGCACCAGGAGCAGGTAGGCGGCGCCGGCGGCGAACAGGGCGGTGGTGATGCCCTCCACCCAGTGGTGGGGGAGGAGCTGCAGCAGGCGCCCGAGCAGCACGGCCACCGTGACGTGGACGGTGAAGGCCAGCACCGCCCCCACCCACACCAGCACCGGGCGGTACCGGCTGCCCATGATCAGCACGGCGATCATCGTCTTGTCCGGCAGCTCCGCCACGAAGATGAGGGCGAAGACGGCGACGGCGATGGCGGGGACCACCGGGACAGGATAGGGACTCCGGCGCCCCTCCCCGGATCCGGGACGACGGTCAGTCGGCCAGCGGCGACAGCCCCTGGCGCACGGTGGCGGCCAGCCCGGACGCCTCGCGCTCCCCGAAGGCCACGCTGACCGCCAGCCGCTCGAGGATCTGCTCGACCGTCTTGCCACCGGCCGGCAGCGGGTGGGAGTCGATGAAGGCGGTGACCTCGGCGGCCAGCTCCGGGGGCCGGCACAGGGTCCGGGCCCCGTCGAGCATCCGGGGCAGGATGTTGGACGGGAACTTGGCCACCAGGGTGTCCCACTCCCCGGTGATCCGCTCCCACACCGCCGGCCCGGTCACCCGGTTGGCCACCAGCGACTGCAGCACGAAGGGGGCGTTCTGGGTGCGCACCTCCGACAGGGCCAGGTCGAAGGCCCGGTCGGCCAGGGCCGGCTGGTCGAACGACGCCAGGGCGTAGAGGTAGCGGTTCTCCTCCTGCGGATTGGCCGGGGCACGGTAGCGGGCGAGGTAGGCGTCGAACTCCGCCTCGCCGCCGGTGGCCGCCACCACGTCGAGCACGGCCGATTCGATGTCCGGGTGCAGGCTGTCGTCACCGTCGGCCGCGAACCGGCGGGCGGCCTCGTCCCGGATCCCCTGGTCGGCCCCGACCGTGCCCGAGGACGCGCAGGACCGACGAGCGCAGCGACGGCGTGCGCTCGGTGTCGTCGGGGTGGGGCTCCCAGCCCAGGGCGGCGGCCAGCGGGCCGAAGCAGGGTACGGATCCCCTGCTGCAGCACCGGGCGGTCGGCGTCGGGGACGATCCGGTCGAGCAGTCCGACCGCCCCGATCACCACCGACCAGACGCTGGGGTCGGGCTCGGCACCGTCGGAGAGGGCCCGGGCCAGGCGCAGCAGGTCGAGCAGCGGTCCCTGGCCGGACAGGGTGGCCGCCCAGGTGTCGGAGACCAGGTTGTACCGCTCGAGGGGGGCGAGGTCGCCGAGCGAGCCGGCCAGCCGGTCGACGGTGGCGGCGGGGTAGGCCACCCGGTAGAAGCCCGAGCCGCCGGCGTTGACCAGGCGGTCGTCGGCGGTGCCGGCCGGGGCGTCTCCGGCCGGCCGTCGAGCGAGGACGGGCACGGCGTCGGTGGTCGGTGGCGTCGAGCGGGCGGAGGAGCACCGGCACCTGCCAGTCCGTGACCCGATGGCCCCACCCGGGTCGCCGGAGTAGGAGAACGGGTGTCTGGGTGACGGCTGCCGTCGGCGCCCACCCGGACCAGGGGGTAGCCGCCCTGGTCGATCCAGGTGTCCATGATCGTCGCGCACCGGGCGACCGCTCGACCGCTCGAGGGCGTCCCACAGGTCGGTGGTCTCGGTGTTGCCGTAGGCGTGGGTGTCCAGGTAGTCGTGGATGCCGTCGCGGAAGACGTCGGCCCCGAGGAACTGCTCGAGCATGCGGAGCACGCTCCCGCCCTTCTGGTAGGTGAGGACGTCGAACATCCCCTCGGCCTCCTCGGGCCGCCCGACCGGGAACTCGACCGACCGGGTGGCGTGGAGCCCGTCGACGGCCATGGCCGCCTCCCGCTCGACCCCGAAGCTGACCCAGCGCTGCCACTCGGGACGGAAGGCGTCGACGGCCAGCACCTCCATGAAGGTGGCGAACGCCTCGTTGAGCCAGATCCCGTTCCACCACTTCATGGTGACCAGGTCCCCGAACCACATGTGGGCGATCTCGTGGCAGACCACGTCGGCCACCCGCTCGAGCTCGACCCGGGCCGCCTTGGCCGGATCGACCAGGAGCGCCGACTCCCGGAAGGTCACGCACCCCAGGTTCTCCATGGCCCCGAAGGCGAAGTCGGGGATGGCCACCAGGTCGAGCTTGTCGGCCGGGTAGGGGATCCCGAAGTACTCGGTGAAGAAGCGGAGGGCGTGGGCGCCCACCTCCAGGGCGAAGGCGGTCAGGTGGGCCTTGCCGGGCGGGTGGACGATCCGGAGGGGCACCCCGTCCACGTCCACCGGCTCGGTGGCCTCCAGCGGACCGACCACGAAGGCCACCAGGTAGGTGGACATCGGCCATGGTGGGGGCGAACCGGACCCGGACCTTGCCCGTCCGCCTCCGGTGTCTCCTCCACCACCGGGCCGTTGGAGTAGGCCTGCAGGCCGTCGTCCACCACCAGGGTGATCTCGAAGGTGGCCTTGAGGTCCGGCTCGTCCCAGCAGGGGAAGGCCCGGCGGGCGTCGGTCGACTCCATCTGGGTGGTGGCGATGACCCGCTCGTCGCCGCTCTCGTCGGTGAAGGTGGAGCGGTAGAAGCCGTGGAGCTTGTCGTTGAGGATGCCGGTGAAGGCGAGGTGGAGGGTGGCGTCGCCCGGCTGCAGGGTCTCCGGCGAAGGAGAGGGTGGCCCGCTCCTCGGCCTCGTCGAGCTCGATGGCCTCGGGGGTGAGGGCGTAACCGGCGTCGGGGTCGCGGGCGGTGAGCTCGGCGAAGGTCAGGGCCAGCTCGGCGGCGTTGAGGACGATGCGAGGTCACCGGCTCGGCCACGGTGAGGTCGATCTCCACGTCCCCGGTGAAGGTGGCCGCCGCCAGGTCGGGGGTCAGCACCAGCCGGTAGGCGTGGGGCAGGACCGAGGTGGGGAGCCGGTAGGCCGACGGGTCGTCGGTCCGGGAGGGGTCGACGTTCGAGGTGCGCATGCCGGGCAGGCTACCGTCGGGCGGTGCCCTCCGACACCAACACCGACACCGCCGCCGGTCCGGCGGCCCCGACGCCGGACCGTCCGGACCCACCGCTCGACGTGGTGGCCATCGGCAACGCCCTGGTCGACGTGCTGGCCTCCGCCCACGACGCCGACCTCGAGCGCCTCGGCCTGGTCAAGGGGACCATGGCCCTGGTCGACCGGGAGCGGTCCCGGCCATCTACGACACGCCTGGGCGCCACGGTCGAGGCGTCGGGAGGGTCGGCGGCCAACACCGTGGCCGGGGTGGCCGCCCTCGGGGGTCGGGCGGCCTTCCTCGGCCGGGTGGCCGACGACGCCCTCGGCCAGGCCTTCACCCACGACATCCGCTCGATCGGGGTGGCGTTCGACCCGACCCCCACCCCGGCCGTACCGCGGAGGTGGTCACCGGCCACTGCCTGGTGCTGGTCACCGAGGACGCCGAGCGGACCATGGCCACCCACCTGGGGGTGGCCTCCGACTTCGGCGCCGTCGACCTGCACGAGCGGCCACCTGGCCTCCACCCAGGTCGTCTACCTGGAGGGCTACCTCTGGGAGCAGCCGGCCGCCAAGGCGGCCATGCGCGAGGCCATCGACGTGGCCCACGCCAGCGACGCCGCGGTGGCCCTCACCGTCTCGGACCCCTTCTGCGTCCAGCACCACCAGCGCGAGTTCCTCGACCTGCTGACCGGCGACCTCGAGCTGCTCTTCGCCAACGAGGAGGAGGTCATGATGCTGTTCGGGGCCGCGACTTCGAGGCGGCGGTCGAGGCGGTGGCCGAGACCGGGGTGCTGGCCGTGCTGACCCGGGGGGCGGCGGGCTCGGTGGTGGTCACCGCCACCGGGCCCGGTCGAGGTGCCGGCGGAGCCGGTGGACCGGGTGGTCGACACCACCGGTGCCGGGGACCTGTTCGCCGCCGGCTTCCTCTACGGCATCACCAACGGGCTGTCCCCCGAGGAGTCGGCCCGGCTCGGCGGGGTGTGCGCCGCCGAGATCATCTCCCACGTCGGGTGCCCGTCCCCAGGCCGACCTCCGGGCGCTGGCGGTGGACGGCCGGGCTGTTCGACTGACCGGCCCCGGCCACCGGCGGCTCGGGTCCTCAGTCGGCGGCCACCGGTCGGAAGGTGAAGGGGAGGTCGCCGATGCGGACCAGGACCGAGGCCACCGCCCGGCCGAGGGGGGCCAGGGCGGCGTCGAGGCGCTCGGGTCGTCGAGGATGGCCTCGTCGATGGCGCACGACCCCTCGTAGGAGACCTCGACGGCGCACTCGGGCTCGTCCGCCGTCGAGCGAGCACCTGCTCGATGGTGGCGGGGCCCCGGGACCAGCGGCTCGCCCCAGCACGTCGAGGTGGTCGGGCAGCACGCGCGAGGAGGGCCGGGCGCCGGGCGCCGCCGTCCAGGCCCTGGACCCGGAAGGCGATCTCCACCAGCACCTCGGGCAGCTCGTCGGGCTCCTCGCCGATCGCCCAGCTGCGGTAGGCGGTCTGGCTCCAGGTCGGCCAGTCGAGGCTGGTGTCCACCCGGATCCGGGCCGGCCGCTCCTCGCCGGGGAGGCTGTAGGAGGTCTCGAAGCTGACGTCGCCCAGGAACACGTCGACCTGGAACCGCTCCTCGACCGCCTGGCGCTGGAGCAGCGCCGCCTCGAACGCGTGCCGGTGGGACGCGACGAGTTGGGTGAAGACGTGGTCCAGCATGGCGGGGCAGAGGCTACCGTTCTTCCGTGACCCCCTCGCCCGGCTCGCCGCTCGGCAAGCCGGCCTCGGTGTGGCTCGGAGCGCCGGGTCATCGCCTACGCCCACCAGGGCGGGGCGTGGGAGGGCCCGTCGTCCACCCTCCACGCCATCGCGGCCGCGCTCGGCGGCCGGGGCCACCGGCATCGAGCTCGACGTCCACGCCACCGCCGACGGCGCGCTGGTGGTCTGCCACGACGCCACCGTCGACCGGACCACCGACGGCACGGGGCGCCATCGCCTCATCTCACCTACGCCGAGCTGTCGCGACCTGGACAACGCCTACTGGTGGGTGCCCGGGGCCGACGTGACGCCCGGGCTCGACCGACGGACGCGCTACCCGTTCCGGGGCCGGGCGCCCGAGGACCACCGGTTCGGCTTCGCCACTCCTGGAGGAGGTGCTCGAGGAGTTCGCCGAGGTGGTGCTCAACCTCGACATCAAGCAGACCGCCCCGGTGGTCGCGCCCTACGAGGAGGCGCTGGCCGGGCTGCTCCGCCGGTTCGACTGCGTCGGACCGGGTCATCGTGGCGTCGTTCCTCGACACCGCCACCGACGCCTTCTCCGCCTTCGCCCCCGAGTTCGCCACCTCGGCCGGGACCGTGGCCTCGGCCGACTTCTACCGGGCGGTCCAGGCCGGGGACCGAGCCGGCGCCCATGCGCCACGTCGCCCTGCAGGTGCCGGCCACCTTCGGCGAGGTCACCCTGGTGGACGAGCGCGTTCGTCGAGGTGGCCCACCGGCCAGGGCTGGCCGTCCACGTGTGGACCATCGAGGAGGAGGCCGAGATGGAGGCGCTGTGCGGCCTCGGGGTCGACGGGATCATCACCGACCGGCCGTCGGCCCTGGTCGGGGTGCTCGACCGGCTGGTCGGCCCGATGGGTCGGGGACGGCTCTCGACCGTCGGCGGGCGCGGCGGGGACCGGCGGGTGCCGGCAGCGCGGTGCGGCACCGCGCGGCCTGGAGGTCGCGGGGAGGAAGGTCGGTGCGGGGGTGCAGGCGGGCCCGGAGGGCTGCGGTCAGCCGCGCCCGCAGTTCGGCTTCTTGCCGTGGTTGGCCTTCTTCTTGGCCCGGAGCTTGCGCTTGTTGGTTCGTTTCGACACAGTTCGGCAAGGCTACTCGCTCGGCGGCCCGGGCAGCCAACGGGCGGCGGGCGGCAGCCGGGGCGGTCGGCCGTGACCTGGCTGCTGCGGCGACGGGGACGTGCTGGCCGCCGCCGAGGTGGCCGACGGACTGGCGCCAGCGGGCCAAGGGCCTGCTCGGGCGGGACGGCTACGACGGGGCCATGGTCCTCCCCCGCACCCGGTCGGTCCACACCTTCGGGATGCGCTTCGCCATCGACGTGGCGTTCTGCGACCGGGACCTGGTGGTGCTCGGACGTGGCCCGGGTGCCGCCCTGCGGATGGCCCTGCCCCGCCGGCGGTGCCGCACGCGTGATCGAGGCGGAGGCCGGGGCCTTCGAGCGGTGGGGCCTGCGGGTCGGCGACCAGCTCGAGCTCCGCGTGTGACCGGGCCGGAGGCCGGTCCCCGGGTCCGGGGGAGCGACGGCGGCGACGCCGACCCGGGCGGCCCGTCGGCGCCGCGGCGCCCTGGTGGTGGTGGGGACCCCCATCGGCAACCTCGGGCGACCTGTCGCCCCGGGCGGTGGAGGCTCTGGCCACGGCCGACGTCGTCTACTGCGAGGACACCCGCCACTCCCGCAAGCTCCTCACCCACGCCGGGATCACCGGGGCGTCCGCTGCGCTCCCTCCACGAGCACAACGAGGAGCGACCGGATCGACGAGGTGGTGGGGGCGGTGGCCGGGCGGCGCCACCGTGGCGCTGGTCACCGACGCCGGGATGCCGGCCGTCTCCGACCCGGGCGCCCGGGTGGTGGCGGCGGTGGCCGCCGCCGGGCTGCACCGTCACGGTGGTCCCGGGCCCGTCGGCCGTGCTGGCCGCCCTGGTGGCCAGCGGACTGGCCACCGACCGCTTCTGCTTCGAGGGGTTCCTGCCCCGCTCGGGGCGGGAGCGGCGCCGAACGGCTGGCCGGCGGTGGCCGCCGAGGCCCGCACCTCGGTGCTCTTCGAGGCCCCCGGCCGGGTGGCCGCCACCCTGGCCGACCTGGCCGCCGTCTGCGGGGCCGACCGGCCGGTGGCCGTGGCCCGGGAGCTGACCAAGCTGCACGAGGAGGTCTGGCGGGGCACCCTCGCCGAGGCGCCGGGCCTGGGCGTCCGACCGCGCGGTCCGGGGCGAGGTGGTGCTGGTGCTGGCGGGGGCGCCGCCCGAGGAGGCGTCGGTCGACGACGCCTCCCTGGTGGAGGCGTTGCGCCGAGCGCCGGGCGGCGGGGGAGCGGACCCGGGGGGCGGTGGACGCGGTGGCCCGCCATCGGGGTCGGCCGGCGTCGGGTCTACGACCTGGCCCTGTCGGAGCGGGCATCCGGGGCCGCCCGGCCGACGCCGACGGCCCGGCCGGGGGGGACGGGACCGCCGGAGCCGACGACCCGGCCGGAATGATCGGACCCGGTAGCCGACGTTGACCACCGAGGTCAGCGGTCAAGGAGGACCCGATGTTCGGACGGAGCCAGACTCGACAGCACCCAGGCGCCCGGCATCGCACCGGACGACGTCCCCGAGGGGCTCGACCGGGCGGCGTTCGCCGCCGGCTGCTTCTGGGGGGTGGAGGAGTTCTTCCGCGCCATCCCCGGGGTGGTGGACGCCATCTCCGGCTACGAGGGCGGCGAGGTCGACCACCCCACCTACGAGCAGGTCTGCTCGGGCCGGACCGGCCACGCCGAGGCGGTGCTGGTGACCTTCGACCCGGCGATGGTCGCCTTCGACACCCTGCTCGAGGAGTTCTGGCGCCACCACGACCCGACCACCCTCAACCGCCAGGGCCCCGACCACGGGACCCAGTACCGGTCGGCGGTATTCGTGCACAAGCCCGAGGCAGGAGGCGGCGGCCAAGGCGTCACTCGACGCAGTTCCAGGCCCGGTTCCGCCGGCCCATCGTCACCGAGGTGACCGCCGCCACCACCTTCTGGCCGGCCGAGGAGTACCACCAGCGCTACACCGAGACGCACCGGCCGGGGCGGCTGCCACGTGGCCAACTGGTAGACCGTCCCCGGCTAGGCACCGGCGGCACGGGTCGGGGGTCCCGGTCGATGTCGGTACGCTACGGGCAGTGTCCCGCTACTACATCACCACCCCGATCTACTACGTCAAGGACGCGCCCGCACGTCGGGCACGCCTACACGACCGTCAACGCCGACGCCCTGGCCCGCTGGCACCGGCTGATCGGGGACGACGTCTTCTTCCTGACCGGCACCGACGAGCACGGCCAGAAGGTGGCCCGGGCCGCCGAGGAGCACGGGGTCACCCCCGCTCGAGTGGACCGACCAGCTGGCCCCCCGCTTCGCGGCGGCCTGGGCGGACCTCGACATCTCCAACGACGACTTCATCCGGACCACCGAGCCCCGCCACCACCGGCGCGGTGCAGGCGTTCCTGGGCCGGATCCACGACAACGGCTACATCGTACCAGGACACCTACCGGGGCCTCTACTGCGTGCCCTGCGAGCAGTACTACGCCGCCGACGACCTGCTCGCCGGCGATCTCTGCCCCGATCCACCGGATCCCGGTCGAGGTGCTCGAGGAGGAGAACTACTTCTTCCGGCTCAGCGCCTTCGAGCAGCCGCTGATCGACTGGTACGAGGCGGACCCCGACGGCGGTGCGTCCCGGAGTCGAAGCGCAACGAGGCGCTCGAGCTTCATCAAGGGCGGGCTCAAGGACATCTCGATCACCCGGACCTCCATCGACTGGGGGGTCCCGGTGCCCTGGGACGCCGAGCACGTCTTCTACGTCTGGTACGACGCGCTCGATCAACTACGTGACGGCCATCGGCTACGGCGAGGACCAGGAGCGGTTCGAGGCCTGGTGGCCGGCCGTCCACCACCTGATCGGCAAGGAGATCATCCGGTTCCACTGCGTGTGGTGGCCGGCCATGTGCATGGCGGCGGGGATCGACCCGCCCGGCCCACGTGCAGGTCCACGGCTGGCTGCTGGTGGGCGGGGAGAAGATGTCCAAGTCGAGCGTCAACCAGATCTCGCCGGCCGAGCTGACCGCCGAGTACGGCGTCGACCCGGTCCGCTACCACCTGCTCCGCGACATCCCGCTCGGGACCGACGGCGACTTCTCGGCCGAGGGCATCGTCGCCCGCTACAACGCCGACCTGGCCAACAACCTCGGCAACCTGCTGTCCCGGGTGGCCACGGTGGTGGGCTCCAAGTGCGGCGGCGTCGGGCCCGGCCCCCGACCCCGGCAGCCGGCTGGCCGGGGTGGCCGCCGCCGTGCTGGCCGACGCCACCGCGGCGTGGAACGCCGGCGCTGCCCCACGCTGGCGCTCGAGGCCACCTGGCGGCTGATCCGGGAGACCAACGCCGAGCTCGAGATCGGCCGAGCCGTGGAAGGCCGAGCCCGGGACCGGCGGTCGACGCCGTGCTGGGCAGCGCCCTCGAGGTGCTGCGGATCGTCGCCGTCCTGCTGGTGCCGGCCATGCCGTCGACCGCCCAGGAGATCTGGCGGCGGATCGGCCTCGACGGCGGCCCGGCCGACCAGCGGCTCCCGGCGGCGGGGGCCTGGGGCGGCTACCCCGGCGGCCTGCCGGTGGAGAAGGGCGCCCCGCTCTTCCCCCGGCGCAAGGAGCTGACCCCTCCGGGGGCGACGGCCACGCCCGTGACGAGGCGGTGATCGAGTGGTTCGACTCCCACTGCCACCTCCAGGAGACCTACCGAGTTCGACCGGGGGAGGGCCCGGAGCGGCGACGGGGCCGCCGTCGAGCCCCACGCCGACCGGCTGGCCGGCGTGCCATGGCCCGGGCGGCCGAGGCCGGCGTGCGCCGGATGGTCTGCGTCGGGCACCGGCGCCGCCTCCTCGGCCGAGGCGGTGGCCCTGGCCCGGTCGCCATGGCGCTGCCCGGGTCGGCCGGCCACCGCCGAGGGGGTGGCCATGTGGGCCACGGTCGGGCCTCCACCCCCACGACGCCGTGCGACGGCGTGGACACCCTGGCCGCCCTGCTCGACGCCGAGCTGGCCGCCGGCGGCCGCCGACCCCGGTGGTGGTCGGCATCGGCGAGTGCGGCCTCGACTACCACTACGACCACTCGCCCCGGGACGTCCAGCGGCGAGGCGTTCGCCGCCCAGGTCGAGCTGGCCACGCCGCCACGACCTGGCCCTGGTGGTCCACACCCGGGAGGCCTGGGACGACACCCTCGACATGCTGTCGGCCACCGGGGTCCCCGAGCGCACGGTCATCCACTGCTTCACCGGCGGGCCCGAGGAGGCCCGCCGGTGCCTCGATCTCGGGGCGTCGCTCTCCTTCAGCGGGGTGGTCACCTTCAAGACCGCCGGGGAGGTCCGCGAGGCGGCCGCCCTCTGCCCGCTGGACCGGCTCCTGGTCGAGACCGACTCGCCGTTCCTGGCCCCGGTGCCCCACCGGGGATCGGTCAACGAGCCGGCCCGGGTTCCCCTGGTGGGGAGGGAGATCGGCCGGGCCAAGGGCCTGACATCCGCCCAGGTGGCGGAGGCAGCCACCGCCAACACCGCCGCCGTGTTCGGCTTGTGATTGCGCGCACAAGGACCGGCTGAGGGACCCCCGGGCGTCAGGGCGGGTTTGATTCGCGCGCCGATGCCTGTCTAAGTTCGTCTCTGCGGCCGCTCCTTACAGCGGTCGTTTTCATATCGGTCGGCTTGGAGGAGACGGCCGGTAGGGAACCAGCCAAGTCCCCAGCCGGAAGGTGGAGCTCTGAGGACCCCAGCCCATCGGGGCAGGCGGCACGGTGCCGCCCTGCTCCTCTGCGGTGCACTGCTCGCGGTGCCGCTGCTACTGACCCAGGCCGCCACCGGTGCATCGGCGGCGTCGTCCGCCAACCCCGGGGCCCCGTCGTCGGCGTCGTCCCACCCGAAGCCCGTGCCCGCCTGGGAGCTGGCGGCCGACCGGGTCTCGACCCGGTCCGGCGGGTCCGACCCCGCCCAGGGGTCGGGCGGGACCACCCCCTCGGCGTCCCCGGCCGCCGCAGTGGCGCCCGGCACCACCACCACCGTCCCGGCCCCCACCACCACGACCACCGAGCCGCCGCCGACCACCACCACCACGACCACCCAGCCGGCCCCCACCACGACCACCACCACCCGGCCGGTGCTGGAGTCCGTCGGCGCCGAGCGCATCGGCATCGTCACCTACTACGACGACCCGGGGGGACCGGGCACCTGCGCCAGCCCCACCCTGCCGTTCGGTACCGAGGTGACCATCACCAACCCCGCCAACGGGGCAACGCTGGAGTGCCGGGTGAACGACCGCGAGGCGGACACCGCCCGCCAGATCGACCTGGACACCGCCTCCTTCGCCGAGCTCGCCCCCCTGTCCCAGGGCGTGATCGACGACGCCCGGCTGAGCTGGTGAGACACTGACCGGGTGACGCACGCCCGGGCGACTCGGTGACCCACGGACCGAGCGACATCCAGGGCCTGCTGGCCGAGTACGACCTCCGGCCCAGCCGGGCCCTGGGCCAGAACTTCGTGGCCGACGGGAACACCGTCCGGCGGATCGTCCGGCTGGCCGGGGTGGGGCCGGACAGCCGGGTCCTGGAGATCGGCGCCGGGCTGGGGTCCCTGACCCTGGCCCTGGTGGAGACCGGTGCCGCGGTGACGGCGGTGGAGATCGACCGCCACGTGCTCCCCGCCCTGCGGTCCCAGGTGGAGCCGCTCGGGGTCACCGTGGTGGAGGCGGACGCCCTCCGCCTCGACTGGGACGACCTGCTGGGGCCGGCCGGCGGCGATCCAGCCTGGACCCTGGTGGCCAACCTGCCCTACAACGTGGCCACCCCCCTGGTGATCCGGGTGCTGGAGGAGGCCCCCCAGGTCGCCTCGCTGCTGGTCATGGTCCAGCGCGAGGTGGGGGAGCGGCTGGCCGCCGGCGCCGGGGACGACGCCTACGGGGCGGTGTCGGTGAAGGTGGCCTACTGGGCGACCGCCTCGGTGGTGGGACGGGTGCCGGCCGCCGTCTTCATCCCCCGCCCCAAGGTGGAGTCGGTCCTGGTCCGGCTGGACCGCCACCCGCCCCCCGAGGGCGACGGCCGGGCGCCGTTCCCTACGGGCGGCTCTTCGCGGTGGTCCGGGCGGGCTTCGGCCAGCGCCGGAAGATGCTCCGACGCTCGCTCGACGGGGTGGTGTCCCCCGAGGCCTTCGAGGGCGCCGGGGTGGCTCCCACCGCCCGGGCCGAGGAGCTGGGGCTCGACGCCTGGGGCCGGCTGGCCGCCTGGCCACCGCCGAGGCGGGGGCGTCGTGAGCCCGGAGACCACGGTGCAGGCCCCGGCCAAGCTGACCCTGACCCTCCGGATCACCGGGGTCCGGGACGACGGCTACCACCTGCTGGAGTCCGAGATGGTCTCCCTCGACCTGGCCGACACCCTGGTCCTCGGGCCGGGCGACGGCCTGACGGTGGAGGGGGCCACCGGTGGACCCCGGGGGGAGGTGACCTCGGGGGCGCGACAACCTGGTGGCCCGGGCCCTGGCCGCCGTCGACCGCCGGGCCGCCGTCCGGCTGGTCAAGCGGATCCCCCCGGGGGCCGGGCTGGGGGGAGGGTCGTCCGACGCCGCCGCCGTGCTCCGGTGGGCCGGCTGCACCGACCCGGCGGTGGCCGTCTCCCTGGGGGCGGACGTCCCCTTCTGCCTCCGGGGCGGCCGGGCGAGGGTCCGGGGGATCGGGGAGCTCCTCGAGCCACTGGCGGACCGCCCGCAGGAGTTCGTGCTGCTGCTGCCGCCCTTCGGGGTCGACACCCCGGCCGTCTACCGGGCGTGGGACCGGATGGCCGTCGAGGGGACCCTCCCGGAGCCGGGGACGGTGGGCAACGAGCTGGAGGCCCCGGCCCTGTCCGTGGAGCCCCGACTGGCCCGGTGGCGCCACCGGCTGGCGGAGGCCACCGGGGTGGTGCCCCGGCTGGCCGGCAGCGGCTCCACCTGGTTCGTGGAGGGGACCCCGGCGACCCTGGGCCTGGAGGGGCGGGACGCCCTGGTCGACGGCGGTGCGGAGGCCCGGCTGGTGGCGGTGCGGACCCTGCCTGCGGGGTAGGGCACCGGGGAAGCGGCGTACCGCCGCCCCCGGGAGCGGGGGAGGTGGGGCTACTACTTACCCGCCCGGCGCTGCCAGCGGGTGGCCTTCAGCATCTTCTTGTGCTTCTTCTTGCGCATGCGCTTACGGCGCTTCTTGATCAGGGATCCCATGTCCTGCGGCACGCTAGCCGCCCGGAGTGGGAAGCGCCATGCGGGGCGGGCTCCCGGCTACTCGTCGTCGGCGGCGGGGAGCCCGGCCGGGGGCTGGATCTCCGGGAGGGTGAACCGGAACAGGGCCCCGCCACCGGGGGCGTGGTCGACCCCCACCGATCCGCCCTCCTCCCGGGCGACCTGGGCCACGATGGCCAGGCCGAGGCCGGAGCCGGGCAGCCCCCGGGCGCTCGGGGGCCCGGTAGAACCGGTCGAAGAGGTGGTCGAGGTCCTCGTCGGCCACCCCCGGGCCGTGGTCCCGGACCAGCACGGTGCCGGCCGAGCAGCTGACCTCCACCGACCCGCCCTCCGGGCTCCACTTGAGGGCGTTGTCCAGGAGGTTCCCCACCGCCCGCTCGATCCGGGGCCGGGAGCCCATCACCCACGACGGGGTGATGAAGGGGGTGAAGGTGACCCCCCGGCTCCGCCCGTGGGTGGTGGCCACCCCCACCGCCTCCTCCACCACCAGGTCCAGCCGGACCGGCTCGGGGTGCTCCACCGGCTGCTCGCCCCGGGCCAGCTCGGCCAGGTCGGCCACCACCGAGGTGAGCTCGTCGAGCTGGGTCAGCACGTCCCCGATCAGGACCTCGCGCTCCTCGGGGGCCAGCTCGTCCATGCGGCGGGCCACCTCCATGTTGGTCCGGAGGCTGGTGAGCGGGGTACGCAGCTCGTGGGAGGCGTCGAGCACCAGCTGGCGCTGGGAGTTCGCGCGAGGAGTCGAGGGCCATGAGCAGGCGGTTGAACGCCCGCCGGAGCCGCCCCAGCTCGTCCATGCCGCCCGGGTCCAGGCGGCGGGAGACGTCGGTGGTCTCGGCCAGCTCCTCGACGGTGGAGGTGAGGCTGTTCAGGGGGCCGAGCACGGTCCGGCCCACCGCCAGGCCGAGCAGGATGGCCAGGGCCACCCCCAGGATGGCGATGATCCACAGGGCGAAGGCCAGGTGGCGGAGCTCCTGGTTCACGCCGGTGAGCGGGAGGGTCAGCTGCAGCGCCCCGCCCTCCGCCGGGGTGGCCTCGATGGCGGCGCTGCCGTCGGCATCGACGTTGCCCTGGTAGATCCAGCCACCGGGCAGGGCGAAGGCCGCCTGGCGCACGTCGGTGGCCACGCCGTTGATGTCCACGGTGGTGGAGAAGTAGAGGGTGTCCGCCTGCCCCTCCGAGGCGGCCACCGACTTGACCATGTCGGGGACCGGGAGCACCTGGTGGTCGTCGGGGCTGACGGTGCCGCCGGCGTAGGCGATCTGCTGGCACTGGCCCACCGGGGCCTTGGCGCAGGCGTTGGGGAGCTGGAAGTACTCCTGGGCGGCCAGGAGCTCCCTCTGCTGGGTGAGGACGGACTGGCCCTCCTGGGCCAGGTTCACGTCGATGGAGCCGACCAGCGAGTTGTGGGCCACCACGTAGGCGGCGATCGACGCCATCACCACCGCCGCCACCACCGCCACGGTGGCCGCCATCACCAGGCGGGTGCGGAAGGTCACCGGTGGATCCGTTCCCTCGGCCGGTACGGCGGCCGGACCGGGCCGGCCGGGCCGCTCATGGCTCCCGGAGCACGTAGCCCACCCCGCGGGCGGTGTGGATGAGGCGCGGCTCGCCGCCCTCCTCCGTCTTCCGCCGGAGGTAGCCGACGTAGACGGCCAGGGAGTTGGTCCCCGAGTCGAAGGTGTAGCCCCAGACCCGGTCGAGGATCAGCTCCCGGGTGAGGACCTGGCGGGGATGGCGGAGGAGCAGCTCGAGGAGGTCGAACTCGATGCGGGTGAGGGTGAAGGGCCGGTCGCCCCGCCGCGCCTCGCGGCTGGAGGGGTCGAGGGTGAGGTCGTCGAAGACCAGGACCTCGTCGGCGTCGTCGTCGCTGCGGCGCCGGAGCAGGGCCCGGAGGCGGGCCAGGAGCTCGGCCAGGGCGAACGGCTTGACCAGGTAGTCGTCGGCCCCGGCGTCGAGGCCTTCCACCCGGTCGCTGATGGCGTCCCGGGCGGTCAGCATCAGGACCGGGGTGTCGTTGCCGGCGGCCCGGAGGCGCCGGCAGACGTCGAGTCCGTCGATGGTGGGGAGCCCGATGTCGAGGACCACGGCGTCGGGCGGCCGGACGGCGATCTCCTCGAGGGCGACCGGCCCGTCGGCGGCCAGCGAGACCTCGTACCCCTCGAGCCGGAGGGCCCGGTGGAGCGCCCCGCTCACCGCCGGATCGTCGTCGACCACAAGGACACGCATCGGGGCGGGAGCCTATCGGGGTGCGATCCGGTAGCCGTGGCAGAGGCGGGTGCGGGGCCACGGGGCGGCGGGTGGTCGCCGACCGGACGGTCGGGCGCTGACTAGCCTGGATCGACGGTCACCTGCCCGGCAGGCCTGCCGTTCCGAGGTAGTTCAATTGGCAGAACGCTGGCCTTTGGAGCCAGATGTTGGAGGTTCGAGCCCTCCCCTCGGAGCCCAACCGGATCCGTCGGCATCCGTCGGCATCCGTCGGCATCCGTCGTTCGGGTCCGACGGCGTCAACCATCCTCGCCGGGCCGACCACCGGTGTCACCGTCCGGTGGGCGCAAGCGACCCAGACCCGGGATCCGGAGGGGCTTGGTCCGGGTCCGGGTGGCGATGAGGGTGATCACCACGGCGGCGGCCAGGATCAGGGCGAGGATCGCCGCGCCGCCGATGATGATCCAGGTTGCCGTCACGGGACCAGTCTTCCCGATCTCCCGGGAACGGCCGGAGGTGCTCAGGCCTTGGCGTTGCGGGCCTTGGACCGCGTGCGGCCCCGGGTGTGCTGGTCGAGGACGACCTTGCGCAGCCGCACCGTCTTCGGGGTCACCTCGACGCACTCGTCGTCGGCGATGAACTCGAGGGCCTGCTCCAGCGAGAGCAGCAGGGGAGGGGTGAGGCGGATGGCCTCGTCGGCGGAGGCGGAGCGGATGTTGGTCTGCTTCTTCTCCTTGGTGGGGTTGACGTCCATCTCCTCGTCCCGGGCGTTCTCCCCGACCACCATGCCCTCGTAGACCTCGGTGCCCGGCGCCACCAGGAGGATGCCCCGCTCCTGCAGGCTCATCAGGGTGTAGCCGGTGGTGAAGCCGCGGCGGTCGGCGACCATGGAGCCGTTCCGCTTGGTCTTCAGCTCGCCGTGCCAGGGCTCCCACCCGTCGAAGACGTGGTGGAGCATGCCGGTGCCCCGGGTCTCGGTCATGAACTCGGTCCGGAAGCCGACCAGGCCGCGGGCCGGGACCCGGTAGTCCATCCGCACCCAGCCGGTGCCGTGGTTGACCATCTCGATGAGGGTGCCCTTGCGCAGGGCCATCAGCTGGGTGACCACGCCCAGGTAGTCGTCGGGGACGTCGATGGCCACCCGCTCCATCGGCTCGTGGACCTTGCCGTCGATCTCCCGGGTGACCACCTGGGGCTTGCCCACCGTCATCTCGAAGCCCTCGCGGCGCATGGTCTCCACCAGCACGGCCAGCTGGAGCTCGCCCCGGCCCTGGACCTCCCAGGTGTCGGGGCGCTCGGTGGGGTCCACCCGGAGGGAGACGTTGCCGATCAGCTCCGACTCCAGCCGCCCGAGGATCTGGCGGGCGGTCAGCTTGGAGCCGTCCGCCCCGGCCAGGGGGGAGGTGTTGATGCCGATGGTCATGGACAGGCTGGGCTCGTCGACGGTGATCACCGGGAGCGGGCGCGGGTCCTCGGCGTCGGCCAGGGTCTCGCCGATGGTGATCTCGGCCATGCCGGCCACCGCGGCGATCTCGCCGGGGCCGGCCTCGGCGGCGTCGACCCGGTCGAGGGCGTCGGTGACGTAGAGCTCGGTGATCTTGGTCCGCTCGATGGTGCCGTCGGTCTTGCACCAGGCCACGGTGGCGCCCTTGCGCAGGGTCCCGTTGTGGACCCGGCAGATGGCCAGTCGTCCGAGGTAGGGGGAGGCGTCGAGGTTGGAGACGATGGCCTGCAGGGGGGCCTCGGGGTCGAAGTCCGGGGCCGGGATGTGGTCGAGGATGGCCTGGAAGAGGGGCTCGAGGTCGGTGCCCTCCACCCCCTGCTCGTTGGCCGCCCAGCCGGCCCGGGCGTTGGAGAAGAGGATGGGGAAGTCGATCTGGTGCTCGTCGGCGTCGAGGTCGAGGAAGAGCTCCTCCACCTCGTGGACCACCTCGTCGATCCGGGCGTCGGGCCGGTCGACCTTGTTGACCACCAGGACCACCGGCAGGCGGGCCTCCAGGGCCTTGCGCAGGACGAAGCGGGTCTGGGGGAGGGGGCCCTCGGAGGCGTCGACCAGCAGCAGCACCCCGTCGACCATGGTCAGGCCCCGCTCCACCTCGCCGCCGAAGTCGGCGTGGCCCGGGGTGTCGATGATGTTGATCTTCACCCCGTTGTGGAGGACGGCGGTGTTCTTGGCCAGGATGGTGATGCCCTTCTCGCGCTCCAGGTCGCCGGAGTCCATGACCCGCTCGTTGACCGACTCGTTGGCCCGGAAGGCCCCGGACTGCCAGAGCATGGCGTCGACCAGGGTGGTCTTCCCGTGGTCGACGTGGGCCACGATGGCCACGTTGCGGATGTCGTCGCGGGTCTGCATAGGCATAAGGGGACGATTCTACCCGTCAAGCGACGGGGTCCCGACCCGGGGACGGGGATTCCTTCCGTCACGGTTCGCTACACCGCGCGCCCCTGGCGATGAGGGGGACGTATCTCCGGGAGCGGGCGCGGCCCGGGCCTAGGGGACCCCGGGCAGAGGCACGGCGTTGGGGTTCGGGGTTGTCGTGGAGTAGGCCTTGTTCATCGTCGGGAGGGTCAGCGAATTGCTGATGGACGAGGACAGCAGGTCGTAGGAAGGGGAGTTCGGCGTGAGGTAACTGGGCGGCGCCACCAGCTCGAGCCGGGGGTCCCAGGTGTACCACTTGGTGAATCCCGAGACCGTACCGTTGGCGATGGCACCGCGGGACTCCTGCTCGATCGATCCGTAACATGTAGATATTCCCGAGTTGGACGCCCGAGCCGAAGTTGTTGGCGCCGAACGACCCTTGGAGGGCCAGCAGGGCGGCGTCGACGATGATGCTGTCGGCCGTCCCGGATTTGACGGCTCACAGAGCGGTGCTGATCGGCTCGCACAAGGGGGCGGGCTACGGGGTCAGGACCCTCCGCACGTCGCGCCAGACAGTGTGTTCCGGTAGCCGCTCTGGCCCGAGGGGATCGAGGTGTCGATCGGGTGGTTGACCTCGACGTAGTTGTAGGCGATCAGGCCGAGGGCATCGTCCTTGCCGCTCCCGTTGTACTGGCAGGCACTGGCATTCGGTGCGGTTGGGGTGGCCCAGGTGGTGCAGTCGCTGTAGGTGAGGTTGCCGTCGATGATGATGTCGTTGGCGGTGCCGATGGTCAGCAGCCCGGGCACGGTGGCACTGGAGGCAGGTACCCCTGGACGAAAGCGTCGCCTTCGGCGTCCGGGTACTGCTGCTGACCGAAGTAGCAGGGAAGCGATACGCCTGAATCGTTGGGGTTGGTGTAGTTCCCGCAGGTCTGCGCGTACTTACCGTTGTCCGATTGGATCTGGGTCCCCCAGTAGGTTCCCTTGTCGTCGAAGGGGTTGGCCCCGACGTAGCCCTTGCCACCGTTGATGTTCGGCGGGGCGGGGGCGACGAACAACACCCCGTTGGGCGGCAGGGCTCCAGCTGTCGCTCCGAGGGGGCAGCCGGTGGAGGCGGTCGTGGTGTCCGGGCTGACCACCTTCATCTGGGTACCCATCAGGGTGATCTCCGTGGGGCCGTAGTAGAGGCACCCGTTGTTGGGGCTGGCCTCGCTGGCGACGTCCTGGAGCTCCGTGTCATCGGTCGGTGGGTTCTCGACACCGGCATCGTCCTTCTGGTCGACCGCCGGGACGCTGGCGTCGGTCGTGCAGGTATAGTTCGGACCGGTGTCGTCCACGAAGACGCAGCCAGGATCGGCCGTGGATACCGATGACAACGAGGCCGCCCCGTCGATGTAGATGGAGTCGTTGGAGAAGACCGGGCCGACCAGGTGGTCGCTGGTGCCGAAGGCCACCGGATAGCAGTTGCCCGTCTCGCCGGGCCCGTTGGGGCCGTTGTATCCGTTGTTCCAGTTGTACTGGCAGACCTTCCCCGGGATCGGTGTGGCGGGAGGCTGGAGTGGGGGGTCGAGCGGTAGGCGGGGTTGGTGAGGGTGCCGGTGGTGGACTCCAGGTCGCTCCACCACACGTTGTCGAGGAATCCGTTGGCGGAGCTGAAGTTGGCGGTCGTCGACTGGTAGATGATCTTTCCGGGAAAGCCGGCCGCCCCCACGATCTGGACCTTCAGGACCTTCAGGCTACCGTCGGCGTTGAAGGTGGGCTGGGGGTTGTCGAACAGGTAGTACTCGGGAACGGTGCCACCACCCTGGTGGTGCCGTGCACCGTGTTCCATACGTCGTACTGGGCGTTCTGGCAGATGGCGGAGGCCTTGGTGAGATTCGTGCAGTTGGCCAGGTTCGGGTTGATGTTCACCACGCTCTGGTAGGCGTTGAGCCCGGCCTCCAGGCCCCGGTAGGCGTAGTGCTGGATGGTGTCGGTGCTCAGGAGCGGATCGGTGTTGACGGTCTGCTGCACCAGAAGAGCACCGAGGGTCATCATGAGGACCGACAGGGCCACCACCATGACGATGGCGGTCTGGCCGACGTCCGACAGACGCCGCCGCCTGGTTCCCCTGACGGGATTGGAGGTCCGTCGTCCTGCGGCCTTGCCGATGGTCATCGTCTTGGGCATGGCGCTCACCCCACGTTCGGATCGTACAGTTGGGACATCGCCGACAGTCGGTACACCACGGTGTCCTGCGTGGTCTGCACCGATCCCGGTGATTTGATCTGCAGGTTCACCTCGACGCCCTGGACGGCGTCCCCCGGGCAGGTAGAGCTTTCCCGGGTACCGGTACCGGTGAGGGTGCCGACCGGGGTGGCGGTAAAGTGGTGATGAAGGTGGGCTGGTGCCCATGGTCTGGGGGGTGGTGAAGTAGGGATCGAGAAGGGTGTAGGTGAACACCGGCGTGCCGGTGACCACGTTCTGGACATAGGGGATGGAGACGAGGGTGAGCACCTTCCCGAGGCGGGGTAGTTGCACTGGTCGGTGGTGTCGGTGTTCGAGAAGGGACACACGTGGCGATGCCCCGGTGGTCGGGAGCTGCTCGGTGACGGTGAAGGTTGTCCCGGTGACGCCGGCGACGATCTGGGCCGGGCCCAGGGTGCTCCCCACGTTGGAGTAGAACGTGGCGGAGTAGGCGGTCTGGGCGGCCGTCTTGAACATGGGCGAGGGGGTGGATGGAAGGCTCGAGCCGAGGGAGGCGCCGGCTCCACCATCGTCCGGATCAGTCGCTGGAGCGTCGTGGATGAGGGGATGACCGAGTTGGTGTTGTTGTACGACGCCTGGACCTGGTTGCCGACGGTCATGAAGGCGTGCAAGGAGATGGCCACGATGGTGAGCAGTCCGATGAGCAGGGCGGAAGCCACCAGCAGCTCGACCAGGGTCATTCCCCGGTCGCCGTCCGCCTGCCGGCGCGCGGCCAGTGTCCTCCGGAACGCGGCCGGACAACATCAGCCGACCACCGGGGCGACGACGGAAGGGCGGTGGTGGTGCTCGAGATGGTGGCCGACCCGACCCCTAAGATCACCGAGGGGTAGGTGGTAACGAGCCGGCCGGAGTTGGTCACCGTCATGCTGTAGGCTGCCGAACGGCACCTCGGTCCGGCTGAGGCCGTCGGGCCCCAGCGTCTGAAGGACGTACTGGTTATGCGCACAGTTGTGGTGGTCGACGTCAGCACGATGGTGGCACCGGGTCAGCGACCCCCCCGGCGTCTTGGTCACACGCAGGGCCAGCACCCCCAGCGGGACCACGTCGTTGAATTCGCGCCGGGGGGGCCGGTGCTCCGGGGTGGGTCGACGCGCTGCTGGCCGTGACGGTCGTCGGAAGGTGGTGGCCTCGGCCTGGCAGGTGGCACCGTACACCGCGGTGGCGCTGGCGAAGGGGTAGATGTCGGCGATCGGGTGGACGTTGGTGCCCCCGGTGGGTCAGGGAGCCGGGGACGGGGTTCCACCAGCCGTTAATGGTGTTGACGTTGGTGATGCCGGCGTTGTTGAGCTCCACGGGAATCTGAAGTGGTCGGAAGCCCGGTAAGGCTGGTCACACCGGAATCAGTGGTGTTCTCCGACCAGCCTGTGGAGCTCGACCCGGTGGCGATGAACGCTCCGGTGGGTGCCGCCCGACCGCCGCACAGGTCGGGGAACCGGTGGTGGCAGTGCAGGCGACGCCGTTGACATAGAGCGACGCACCGTCGGCGGCGGGGAGGACCGAGGACCATGCGGCACTCGGGTACCGGAGCGCCCCACAGGATGTCGGCCCCGTTGGTGCCGTTGGCGGCGACGACACAGGCGGTGCCGTTGGCGCAGGAGATGGCCGACACCGAGGTGTCACCCGAGGGGACCGAGGACTGAAGGGACCAGGCGTCGGTGGCCGTGACGTTGCCGGACAGGATCGCCGGCCCGGCGGTATTGGTACCGATGGTCACGCAGACTCCGGTAGACGGACAAACCAGGGCGATGAAGGTGGCGAGACCGGTAGGCGGTAGGCTGTCATTGGTGGCCGTCGCCGCCCCGGGTGCCTCGCTCAGGATTGCCACCCCGGCGGAGGTGGTGGCAGTCTCGACGCATTTGGATGCCGAAGCGCACGCGATGTTGGTCAGCGAACTGTAGGTGGTGCCGGTTGGGAGGGCGTCGACCGCCCACGCCACGGCGTAGGGGGTGGTGGAGGAGAGCGTGCCGGTCATCAGCAGAGGGGCGGTGGCGGTGGTCATTCCCATCCCGATGGCCATGCAAGCCGTGGCCGAGGGACAGCTCAGCTGGCTCAAGGAGGTGACAGTGACCCCACTGGGCCCGGTGCCGTATGCCCAGGGCCCGGCGATGGGTCCCGACACCGCGATGCCGGCGGGGCTGGCACTGTTGGAGCCGATGGCGACACAGGCGGTAGCGGATGGACAGCTGACCTGGGTCAATGTCGAGATGGTGGGGGTGGTGGTGGGGAGGTCACCGCCGTCCAGGTGTCGGCTCCTGAGCCGGTGAAGGTGGAGACCAAGGCGACCGGCCCGGTCGCCGAGGTCCCGATGGCCACGCACTGGGTGCCGCCGGTCGGGCAGGTCACCTGGGTGATGTTGGTACCGTCGGTGGGGGTGATGGAGTCGGTCCACGCCGTTTGAGCGTTGGCCGGAGCGTAGGAGTCGATGACCCCAGCCGATGTGGTGCCCGAAATCTGGTAGCCGGCTGCGAAACACTTGGTCGTGCCGGCGCACACCGGCGGAGTCAGACCGGGTGGCTCCTGGCGCCGGGTCGCTCGTCCAGCCGGTGGCCGAGCCGGTTCCGGACGCCGAGGTGAGCTCGCCATACGGGGTGCCGGCGCCGAGCGAGTTGGTGGTGCCCTCGCCGGTGGTGGCGCAGACGAACTGGCCGGTGCCCGGGCAGCTCACCCCGTCCTCGACGCCCGTCGAGTTCGGGTAGGCGAGCCCGATGGAGCTTCCCTCGTCGTAGTACACGGTGGTGGCGGCCGTGGTGACGCCGGCCGAGATGGTGACCGGTGAGTTGACCGTCGCCCCGGTCAGGGTGCTGGGCTCGACACTCGTCCCGTCGGTGGCCAGGTTCTCCACGAAGGACGACAGGGGAGCCGGCCCCCACTGAGCCGGTCCCACGGTGATCGAGTAGGGTCCGGGCTCAGCTCCAGGAACACGCAGCCGTACTGATCGGGATAGACGGTGGGGAGCGCCACCCCGGTGTTGGTGTCGGTGATGTTCACCGGGATGGTCTGGACCCGGCCCGAGCCCGTGGCGTTCTCCCACGGTACGCCGGCGGCGTCCGACACGGTGGTGTCCCCGCTGACCTGCAGACGGTAGAAGCCGTACTGGGGGATCCCGGGGTGCCGGATAGTTGAGGATGGTGGTGTCGCTGATGCTCTGGTTGGCACCCCAGGTCACGCTGACGGTGAGTGCCAGCACCTGCGCTCCGCCATTGCTCGAGCAGAGATTGGGCGCCGAACCGTCCGCCGTTGTCCAGAAGTACTCCGCCTGGATGGTGTACATCACGTTCCCCTGCGTGACTGGGTGAACAGGAGTTGCCGCCAGTTGGATCGGCGCCGCCTTGTGGTCGGTCTACACCTCGAGGTTGCCGTTCTTCGGCGGCGGGTCCTGGGCGCTGCTCGAGCACCTCGACCCAGTGTTCGGCGATATCCAGGGCGCTGAGGCTGTTCTTGGCCGAGGCGGCGTTGTCGACTTCGGTGGTCAGGAGGAAGGTCAGCGGAAGCAGGACCACCAGAAGCACGGCAAAAGCCACGATCACCTCGGTGAGGGTGACCCCGGCGTCCGAGCGGACGCGTCCGCCGAAGTGACGGGCGAACCGGGTGCTGCCTCGGCGGTCGGGATGCAGGAATCGCAACATGAGCTTGCTGGAAATCCTACGGATCGAGGACCGCGCCTCCTAGGCGTAATTCCACCTAGTGGGAAGATCTGGTCACGCTCTGTGGTATTCGAAACATCTCGCGAGGCTCCACCCCGTTGAGTGGGAGGCCACGAATTTGAGTTCAGCTCAGGTCCGGGCCCGTCGATATATCGAGGGCCGTGACCCGGTGGCCGGTGGAGGTTGCTGTCCGAGCTCGGGGTTACGGTGCCGGCCCGGGGCACCCGGGCATAGTCGAGGAGGGGCTACGCCGAAGGCCTGGAGTGTGCGTCGAAGGATCATCGTCTCGACCCTCCTGGCGCTCATCGCCCTCGGGGCGGGGATTGTGGTGGCCGGAATCGGGGCACATTCCGGCGTGGCTCGGTCGCCCGTGCGAGTGGGATCGGAAGTTCGCGGCGCCACGGTTGCCGTCGGTCCTTCCGGCACCGGTGGCGGGGGCGCTCGGTCGCCCGAAACGCTCCCCGGAGGACTCCGCTCCGAGGCGGACACCCCTTCTCCGCCGAGCGGCGACACGTCGGTGGTGGCGCCGGCAGCTCCGATTCCCGCCCACAGCACCGAGGTGGGGCCGGTATCCCCCACCCGGACCCTGAGCGTCGACGTCGGCCTGGAACCGGCGGATCCGGCGGGCCTGGAGCGCTTCGACACCGCTGTCTCCACACCGGGCTCACCGGAGTACCACCACTACCTGGCCAAGGGGCAGTTCGCTGGCCGCTTCGGAGCGCCGGAGGCGACCATCGACGGACTGGTCGCCGCCCTCGAGTCCCACGGGCTGGACGCCACCCCCACTCCGGACCGGCTGTCGGTCAAGGCCTCCGGAACCGCCGGACAGGTCGAGGCGGCCTTCCAGACCCCCTTGGTGAACGAGCGCCTGGCGGGGGGGCGGATCGCCTACCTGAACCCTCAGGCACCCAGGCTCCCGACGGAGGTGGCGAAGGGCGTGATCGGCGTGGTGGGTCTGTCGGACGTGGTGCAGCTTGAGGCGGATGCCATCCCCTCACCACGGCTGCCCGTCGCCACGACCTCGCCACCGGTGTCGCCGGTGCGTTCACACGCCTCCGGTCCTTCGCCCTGTACGGCGGCCACCAACACCGCCGGGGCCTATGGCGCGTACACCTCCAACTCCCTCGCCTCCGCCTACGGGTTCACCACCGCCTACGCCGCCAACAACCTGGGCGCCGGCCAGTCGGTGGCGCTGTTCGAGCTCGAGCCCTTCTCGGCCGCCGATGTCTCGGCCTTCGAGTCGTGTTACGGCATCTCCACCACCGTGACAACCACCAATGTGGACGGCGGACCCGGCACCGGAGCCGGCTCGGGGGAGTCGGCGCTGGACATCGACGTGGTGGCCTCGCTGGCCCCGTCGGCCACGGTCCACGTCTACCAGGCACCGAACGGCGGTACGTCGACCATCGACACCTACGATCGGATCGCCACCGACGACACCTCCAAGGTGGTGAGCACCAGTTGGGCCGCCTGCGAGCCCGAACTCGCCGGCTACTCCAACCAGGCGCTGGAGAACCCCATCTTCGAGGAGATGGCCGCCCAGGGCCAGACCATGGTGGCTGCCTCGGGGGACGACGGCTCGGAGGCCTGCTACAACGAGCCCAGCACCGCCCTGGCGGTCAACGATCCGCCCAGCCAGCCGTGGGTGACCGGGGTGGGCGGCACCTCGCTGACCGCCATCGGCCCGCCGCCCACCGAGACGGTGTGGAACGAGAGCGCCGATTCCTACGGGGCGGGCGGCGGCGGCGAGTCGATCACCTGGGCCCGTCCGGCCTGGCAGACCGGCACCGGGACGTCCGGCACCGCCCGCCAGGTCCCCGACCTCTCCGCCTCCGCCGACCCCGTGCACGGGTATGTCATCTACTACGACGGCAGTTGGACCGCCGAGGGCGGCACCAGCGCGGCAGCGCCCCTGACCGCCGCCCTGGCGTCCCTGGTGGACAACACCTGTGGGTCGGGTGCGCTCGGGTTCCTGAACCCCAAGCTGTACTCGATGGCGACGGCCGACACCGGCTTCCACGACATCACCTCCGGGAACAACGACTACAAGGACAACAATGGCGGCTTGTACCCGGCCACCACGGGCTACGACATGGCCTCCGGGCTGGGCTCGCCCAACGGGTCGACCTGGTTCACCTCCGGCTGTCAGACGTCGGTGGGGTCGGCGTCGATGACCCCGGCCAAGAACCTGACCGGCGCGTCGACCACCTACTCGACCAAGTTCACGACCTCGGGATCGGGGGCCATGCCCGCCGGCGACGACGTCACCCTGGTCGGCCCGAGCGGGACCAGATTCACCTCCACGGCGTCGAACTACACGGTGACCGTGGGCTCGGGGAGCGCCGTCCAGGCCACCTCGGCTGTCGCCTCCCCCGACAACGGGTCGTCGACCGACAACGCCGTGGTGCTGCAGCTACCGGCAAGCGTCGGCGCCAGTACGGCCGTGGCGGTGTCGGCGTCGGGTGTGACCAACGCCTCCACGGCGGGGGGCCAGTCGGCCTCCGTCTTCACCTCAGCGGACCAGGCGCCGGTGTCGACGCCGTTCACCTTGGCCGGGGTCGGGTCGGCCGGGGTGTCAACGACCTCGGCATCGTCGTCGTCCGTGGAGGCGGACGGTGTGGCCAGCTCCACGGTGACGGTGACGGTCAGGGATGGCTCCGGCAACCTGGCTTCCGGACGGTCGGTCACCCTCGCCCAGGCGGGCGGCCACTCGGTGATCACCGCCTCACCGGCCACCACCAATGCCTCCGGAATCGCCACCTTCACGGTGACCGACACCACGGTGGAGAGCGTCACCTACACCCCGGCCGACGCCACCGACTCGGTGACCCTGCCGACCGTGGCGGTGGCCTTCATCGCGCCCAAGGCCAGCGTGGCGACCTCGACGGTGGTGGCGTCACCGACGTCGGTGGAGGCCGACGGGGTGGCCAGCTCGACGGTCACCGTCACCCTCAAGAACGACAACGACGTGGTGCTGGCCGGCAAGTCGGTCACCCTGGCGGCCGGTAGCGGCTCCTCGGTGATCACCACCTCGCCGGCCATCACCAACAGCTCCGGGGTGGCCACCTTCACCCTCACCGACACCACCGCCGAAGCGGTCACCTACACCGCCACCGACACTACCGACGCAGTGACCCTCAACGGTGCCGGACAGACCCCGACGGTGACGTTCACCACACCCAAGGCCTCCATCGCCAACTCCACCGTCTCGGCTTTTCCGGTCACGCTGGAGGCCGACGGGGTCGTCTCCTCGACGGTCACCGTCACCCTCAAGGACGACCACAGTGTGGTGCTGGCCGGAAAGTCGGTCTCCCTAGCCGCCGGTTCGGGCTCCTCGATGATCACCACCTCGCCGGCCATCACCAACAGCTCCGGGGTGGCCACCTTCACCCTCACCGACACCACCGCCCAGGCGGTCGTCTACACCGCCACCGACACCACCGACGCGGTCACCCTCAACGGTGCCGGCCAGACCCCGACGGTGACCTTCACCACGCCGAAGGCCAGCGTGACGACCTCGACGGTGGTGGCGTCACCGACGTCGGTGGAGGCCGACGGGGTGGCCGGCTCCACGGTCACCGTCACCCTGGAGGACGACCACGGGGTGCTCCTGGCCGGCAAGTCGGTCTCCCTGGCCGCCGGTAGCGGCTCCTCGGTGATCACCACCTCGCCGGCCATCACCAACAGTTCCGGGGTGGCCACCTTCACCCTGACCGACACCACCGCCCAGGCGGTGACCTACACCGCCACCGACACCACCGACGCCGTAATCCTCAACGGTGCCGGCCAGACCCCGACGGTGACCTTCACCACACCCAAGGCTTCCATCACCAACTCCACCGTCTCGGCTTCTCCGGTCACGCTGGAGGCCGACGGGTTGGCCAGCTCGACGGTCACCGTCACCCTCAAGGACGACCACGGGGTGCTCCTGGCCGGCAAGTCGGTCTCCCTGGCGGCCGGTTCAGGCTCCTCGGTGATCACCACCTCCCCGGCCATCACCAACAGCTCCGGGGTGGCCACCTTCACCCTCACCGACACCACCGCCCAGGCGGTCGTCTACACCGCCACCGACACCACCGACGCCGTAATCCTCAACGGTGCCGGTCAGACCCCGACGGTGACGTTCACCACACCCAAGGCCTCCATCGCCAACTCCACCGTCTCGGCTTCTCCGGTCACGCTGGAGGCCGACGGGTTGGTCTCCTCGACGGTGACCGTCACCCTCAAGGACGACCACGGGGTGCTCCTGGCCGGCAGGTCGGTCTCCCTGACCGCCGGTAGTGGCTCCTCGGTGATCACCACCTCGCCGGCCACCACCAACAGCTCCGGGGTGGCCACCTTCACCCTCACCGACACCACCGCCCAGGCGGTGACCTACACCGCCACCGACACCACCGACGCCGTAATCCTCAACGGTGCCGGACAGACCCCGACGGTGACGTTCACCACACCCAAGGCTTCCATCACCAACTCCACCGTCTCGGCTTCTCCGGTCACGCTGGAGGCCGACGGGGTGGCCAACTCGACGGTCACCGTCACCCTGGAGGACGACCACGGCGTGCTCCTGGCCGGCAAGTCGGTCTCCCTGGCGGCCGGTTCAGGCTCCTCGGTGATCACCACCTCCCCGGCCATCACCAACAGCTCCGGGGTGGCCACCTTCACCCTCACCGACACCACCGCCCAGGCCGTCACCTACACCGCCACCGACACCACCGACGCGGTGACTCTCAACGGTGCCGGACAGATCCCGACGGTGACGTTCACCACACCCAAGGCCTCCATCGCCAACTCCACCGTCTCGGCTTCTCCGGTCACGCTGGAGGCCGACGGGTTGGTCAACTCGACGGTGACCGTCACTCTCAAGGACGACCACGGTGTGGCGCTGGCCGGGAAATCCGTGTCCTTGGCAGCCGGTTCGGGTCACTCGGACATCACGGGCACTCCGGCCATCACCAACAGCTCCGGGGTGGCCACCTTCACCCTCACCGACACCTCCGCCGAGGCGGTCGCCTACACCGCCACCGATACCACCGACGCGGTGACCCTCAACGGTGCCGAACAGACCCCGACGGTGACCTTCACCACGCCGAAGGCCAGCGTGACGACCTCGACGGTGGTGGCGTCACCGACGTCGGTGGAGGCCGACGGGGTGGCCAGCTCCACGGTCACCGTCACCCTGGAGGACGACAACGGCGTGCTCCTGGCCGGCAAGTCGGTGTCCCTGGTGGCGACCAGCGGCTCCTCGGTGATCACCACCTCGCCGGCCATCACCAACAGCTCGGGGGTGGCCACCTTCACCGTCACCGACACCACCGCCCAGGCGGTGACCTACACCGCCACCGATACCAGCGACGCAGTGACTCTCAATGGCGCCGGACAGAGTCCGACGGTCATCTTCGCCTCGCCGCAGGCCTCCTCCGCGAGATCCACCGTCAACGCATCTCCGTCGACGGTGGAGACGGACGGTACCTCCTCGACGGTCACCGTCACCCTCAAAGACGACAACGGCGTGCTCCTGGCCGGGAAGTCGGTCTCCCTGGCCGCCGGTTCGGGCTCTTCGGTGATCACCACCTCCCCGGCCACCACCAACGGCTCCGGGGTGGCCACCTTCACCCTCACCGACACCACCGCCCAGGCGGTCGTCTACACCGCCACCGACACCACCGACGCCGTAATCCTCAACGGTGCCGGCCAGACCCCCACGGTGACCTTCACCGCGCCGAAGGCCAGCGTGACGACCTCGACGGTGGCGGTGTCACCGCCGTCGGTGGAGGCCGACGGGGTGGCCAGCTCGACGGTCACCGTCACCCTGGAGGACGACCACGGTGTGGCGCTGGCCGGCAGGTCGGTCTCCCTGGCCGCCGGTAGCGGCTCCTCGGTGATCACCACCTCCCCGGCCATCACCAACAGCTCCGGGGTGGCCACCTTCACCCTGACCGACACCACCGCCGAGGCCGTCACCTACACCGCCACCGACACCACCGACGCGGTCACCCTGAACGGTGCCGGCCAGACCCCGACGGTCACCTTCACCTCGCCCAAGGCCTCGGTAGCCAACTCGACGGTGGCGGCCTCGCCCTCCTCGGTGGAGGCTGACGGCCTCGCCAGTTCCACGGTCACCGTCACCCTGGAGGACGACAACGGCGTCCTCCAGGCCGGCAAGTCGGTCTCCCTGGCCCAGGGCACCGGCCATTCGGTGATCACCACCTCCCCGGCCACCACGAACAGCTCAGGTGTGGCCACCTTCGTGGTCACCGACACCAGTGCGGAGACCGTCACCTACACCGCCACCGACACCACCGATGCGGTCACTCTCAACGGGGCCGGCCAGACCCCGACGGTCACCTTCACCTCGCCCAGGGCCTCGGTGGCCAATTCGACGGTGACGGCCGCACCCTCGTCGGTGGAGGCGGACGGGGTGGCCACCTCCTCGGTCACCGTCACCCTGAAGGACGACAACGGTGTCGCATTGGCGGCAAGGGCGCTCTCCCTTGCCGCGGGCTCGGGCTCCTCGGTGATCACCACCTCCCCGGCCACCACCAACAGCTCGGGTGTGGCCACCTTCAGCCTCACCGACACCACCGCCCAGGCCGTCACCTACACCGCCACCGACACCACCGACTCGGTCACCCTGAACGGCGCCGGCCAGACCCCGACGGTCAACTTCACCACCCCCACGGTGGTGCTGGCCACCTCCACGGTGGCCGCCTCACCCTCCACGGTGGATGCCGACGGCAGTGCCGCGTCCACCATCACCGTCACCCTGCGGGACGCCGCCGGAGTGGGAATGCCGGGCCGATCGGTCGCCCTGGGACAGGGGACCGGCCATTCGGTGATCACCACCTCCCCGGCCACCACCAACACCGCCGGAGTGGCCACCTTCACCGTCGCCGACGCCACCCCCGAGACCGTCACCTACACGGCCACCGACTCCAGCGATGCCCTGGTGCTCAGCGCACCCGGCCAACAGCCGCAGGTGATCTTCAGCGCCTCCGAAGCCTCGGTGACCAACTCGACGGTTACGGCGTCGCCCCTAAGTGTCGAGGCCGACGGGCTGGCCACCGCCACCGTTACCGTGGCCCTTGAGGATCGGAACGGTGCGGTCGTCCCCGGGAAGTCGGTCTCCCTCGCCCAGGGCACCGGCCATTCGGTGATCACCACCTCCCCGTCGGTGACCAATGCCTCCGGTGTGGCGAGCTTCGTGGTCACGGACACCACGGCCGAGCTGGTCACCTACACCGCCACCGACACCACCGACGCGGTCACCCTGAACGGCACCGGCCAGACGCCCACGGTCACCTTCACCTCGCCGAAGGCCACGGTGGCCAACTCCACGGTGACGGCAACGCCTTCCTCGGTGGAGGCCGACGGGGTAGCCAGCTCCACGGTGACGGTCACCCTGAAGGACGACAACGGAGTGGCCCTCTCCGGACGGTCGGTGTCCCTGGTGGCCGGTTCCGGCTCCTCGGTGATCACCGCCTCGCCGGCCACCACCAACACCAGCGGTATGGCCACGTTCACGGTGAAGGACGCCACCACCCAGGCCGTCACCTACACCGTCACCGACACCACCGACTCGGTGACCCTGAACGGGGCGGGCCAGACCCCCACGGTCACCTTCACCTCGCCGAAAGCCACCGTGGCCAACTCCACGGTGGTGGCATCGCCGTCCTCGGTGGAGGCCGACGGGGTGGCCTCTTTGACGGTGACGATCACCCTGAAGGACGACAACGGGGTGGCGCTCGGGGGCCGTTCGGTGTCGCTGGCCGCCGGCTCGGGCTCCTCGGTCATCACCACCTCGCCGGCCACCACCAACGGCTCGGGCATCGCCACCTTCACCGTCACCGACACCACGGCGGAAGCCGTCACCTACACCGCCACCGACACCACCGACTCGGTGACCCTGAACGGCGCCGGCCAGACCCCGACGGTCACCTTCACGTCGCCCAGGGCCACCGCGGGGAACTCGACGGTGGTGGCGTCGCCGACGTCGGTGGAGGCCGACGGGGTGGCCAGCTCGACGGTGACGGCCACCCTGAAGGACGACAACGGGGTGGCGCTGGCCGGAAGGTCGGTCTCCCTGGCGGCCGGTTCGGGCTCCTCGGTGATCACCACCTCGCCGGCCACCACCAACCCCTCGGGCATCGTCACCTTCACCGTCTCCGATACCACCGCCCAGGCCGTCACCTACACCGCCACCGATACCACCGACTCGGTCACCCTGAACGGCGCCGGCCAGACCCCGACGGTCACCTTCACCTCGCCCAAGGCCTCGGTGGCCAATCTCGACGGTGACGGCCGTCACCCACGTCGGTGGAGGCGGACGGGGTGGCGACCTCCTCGGTGACGGTCACCCTGAAGGACGACGACGGCGTCGTCCTGGCCGGAAGGTCAGTGTCCCTGGCCGCCGGCTCGGGCTCCTCGGTGATCGCCACCTCGCCGGCCACCACCAACGGCTCGGGGGTGGCCACCTTCACCGTCTCCGACACCACCGCCCAGGCCGTCACCTACACCGCCACCGACACCACCGACTCGGTGACCCTGAACGGAGCCGGCCAGACCCCGACGGTCAACTTCACGTCGCCCAGAGCCGCCGTCGGGAACTCGACGGTGGTGGCGTCACCTTCGTCGGTGGAGGCGGACGGGGAGGGCAGCTCGACGGTCACGGTCACCTTGAAGGACGACAACGGGGTGGCGCTGGCCGGAAGGTCGGTCTCCCTGGCCGCCGGATCCGGCTCCTCGGTGATCACCACCTCGCCGGCCACCACCAACAGCTCGGGGGTGGCCACCTTCGCCGTCTCCGACACCACCGCCCAGGCCGTCACCTACACCGCCACCGACACCACCGACTCGGTCACCCTGAACGGCGCCGGCCAGACCCCGACAGTCACCTTCACGTCGCCCAAGGCCTCGGTGGCCAATTCGACGGTGACGGCCGCACCCTCGTCGGTGGAGGCGGACGGGGTCGCAGCCTCCTCGGTGACGGTCACCCTGAAGGACGACAACGGGGTGGCGCTGGCCGGAAGGTCGGTCTCCCTGGCGGCCGGCTCGGGCTCCTCGGTGATCGCCACCTCGCCGGCCACCACCAACGGCTCGGGGGTGGCCACCTTCACCGTCTCCGACACCACCGCCCAGGCCGTCACCTACACCGCCACCGACACCACCGACTCGGTCACCGTGAACGGGGCGGGCCAGACCCCCACCGTTACCTTCACGACGCCCAAGGCGTCGGCGGCCACCTCCGTGGTGACCGCATCACCGACGTCAGTGGAGGCCGACGGGGTGGCCAGCTCGACGGTGACGGCCACCCTGAAGGACGACAACGGGGTGGCGCTGGCCGGCAAATCGGTGTCCCTGGCGGCCGGTTCGGGCTCCTCGGTCATCACCACCTCCCCGGCCACCACCAACGGCGCGGGAGTGGCCACCTTCACCGTCTCCGACACCACCGCCCAGGCCGTCACCTACACCGCCACCGACACCACCGACTCGATCACCCTCAACGGCGCCGGTCAGAGCCCGATGATCACCTTTGTTCCCGTGGCGGCCTCGGTTTCCACCTCCACGGTGACCGCCTCGCCGACCACCGTGGAGGCCGATGGAGTGGCCCACTCGACGGTGACGGTCACCCTGCGAGGTCCGGCCAACCAGGTGCTCTCCGGAGAGCCGGTGTCTCTCGGTCAGGGGTCGGGCCACTCGCACATCGCCACCTCGCCGGCCACCACTGACGCCTCGGGCGTGGCCACCTTCACCGTCACCGACACCACCGCCGAAGCGGTCACCTACGCGGCCACCGACACCACCTACGGCGTGGTCCTGAACGGCACCGGCCAGACCCCCACGGTGACCTTCACCACTCCCCGGGCGTCCGTCGCCAACTCGACGGTGACGGCCAGCCCGTCCTCGGTGGTGGCCGGAGGGGCCGGATCCACCATCGCCGTCACCCTCCGGGACGACCACGGGGTGGAGCTCCCCGGCCGATCGGTGACCCTGACCCCGGGGGCGGGCCACTCCCACATCGCCACCAGCCCCGCCACCACCAACGCCTCCGGCGTGGCCACCTTCGCCGTCAGCGACGCCACCGCCGAAGCCGTGACCTACACCGCCACCGACACCACGGACGGGGTGACCTTGAACGGGGCCGGCCAGACCCCCACCGTCACCTTCACCTCCCCTGGGACCCCGGCCCCACCGCCCACCACCGGCCCCGACGGTCAGGGCTACCGCCTGGTGGCCAGCGACGGCGGCATCTTCGCCTTCGGCGACGCCGGCTTCTACGGCTCCACCGGCTCGCTGACCCTCAACAAGCCGATCGTGGGCATGGCCGACAGTCCGGACGGCAGGGGCTACTGGCTGGTGGCCAGCGACGGCGGCATCTTCGCCTTCGGCGACGCCGGCTTCTACGGCTCCACCGGCTCGCTGACCCTGAACAAGCCCATCGTGGGCATGGCCTCCACCCCGGACGGGAAGGGCTACTGGCTGGTGGCGAGCGACGGCGGGATCTTCGCCTTCGGCGACGCCGGCTTCTACGGCTCCACCGGCTCGCTCACCCTGAACAAGCCCATCGTGGGCATGGCCCCCACCCCCGACGGCAGGGGCTACTGGCTGGTGGCCAGCGACGGCGGGATCTTCGCCGCCGGGGACGCCGGCTTCTACGGCTCCACCGGCTCGCTCACCCTGAACAAGCCCATCGTGGGGATGGCCCCCACCCCGGACGGCAGGGGCTACTGGCTGGTGGCCAGCGACGGCGGCATCTTCGCCCTGGGCGATGCCGCCTTCCACGGCTCCACCGGCAGCCTCACCCTCAACAAGCCGATCGTGGGCATGGCCCCCACCCCGGACGGCAGGGGCTACTGGCTCGACGCCTCCGACGGCGGCATCTTCGCCTTCGGGGACGCCGGCTTCTTCGGCTCCACCGGAAGCCTCACCCTCAACAGACCGGTGGTGGGGATGGGCCTCTGAGGCCGCCGGAGGCGTTGACCGCTGGGGCTCAGTACGACTTGGGGAGTCCCAGCGAGTGCTGGGCCACGAAGTTCAGGATCATCTCCCGGCTGACCGGGGCGATGCGGAGCAGGCGGGTCATGCCCCACAGGTCGGCCAGGCCGTACTCCGACGACATGCCGTTGCCACCGTGGGTCTGGATGGCCTGGTCGAGGGCGGCCAGGGCGGCCTCACCGGCGGCGTACTTGGCCATGTTGGCCGCCTCGCCGGCCTCCGGCGTGTCCCCGGCGAAGTCGCACAGCCAGGCCGCCTTGTCGGTCATCAGCCGGGCCAGGTCGACCTCGATCTTGGCCTTGGCCAGGGGGTGGGCGATGCCCTGGTGCCGCCCGATGGGGGTGCCCCACACCGAGCGCTCGCCGGCGTAGGCGGCCGCCTTGGCCAGGGCGTAGCGGCCGATGCCGTTGGCGGTGGCCGCCGACAGGATCCGCTCGGGGTTGAGCCCGAAGAAGACCTGCCGGAGCCCCTCGCCCTCGGCGCCGATCAACCGGTCCTTCTCCACCTGGACGTTGTCGAAGAAGAGGGTGTACTGCTTCTCGGGGGCGGTGATCTCCACCGGCAGGACCTGCTTGTCCAGCCCGGGGGTGTCGGTGTCCACCACGAACAGCGACAGCTTCCCCCGGCCGGTGTCCGGGTCGACCCCCGACCGGGTCACCACCAGGATCGCCTGGCACTCGTCCACCCCGGAGATGTAGTACTTCGAGCCGTTCAGCCGGTAGAGGTCGCCGTCCCGGGTGGCGCTGAGCGACAGGTTGTGCGAGTTGGACCCGGCGTCGGGCTCGGTGATGGCGAAGGCCATCTTGAGGGTCCCGGCCGCGAAGCCCGGCAGCCACCGCTGCTTCTGGGCGTCGGTCCCGAACTTGGCGATGATGGTGGCGCAGATGGCCGGCGAGACCACGATGACCAGCAGCGGACAGCCGGCGGCGGCCAGCTCCTCCTGGACGATGGCCAGCTCGGTGATGCCCATGCCGCCCCCGCCGTACTCCTCGGGCACGTTGACCCCGAGGAACCCTCCCTCGGCCACCGCCGCCCACAGCTCGTCGGTCCGCTCGTCGGCCCGGGCCTTGGCCACGTAGTAGTCGTGGCCGAATTTGGAGGCGATCGAGGAGACCGCCTCCCGGAGCATCAGCTGCTCGTCGGTCTGGATGAAGTCCACGGTGCACCTCCGGGTGCTCGGCCGGTCAGGGGTGGTGGGAAGGCAGCAGACGGACCGGGACGTCGACCCACCGGCTCCGGAGGTACTCACCCAGGCTCTTGGCCTGGGGATCCGGACGGGTGGACGAGGCTACCCCCTCGCCGAGGAGACCCACCACCACGAAGTTGAGGGCCCGGAGGTTGGCCAGCACGTGACGCTCCACCACCAGGCCGTCCGCCTCCGGGAGCAGCTGGCGGAAGTGGTCGAGGGTGAGGGTGGCGGCCAGCCAGGCCCAGGCGTCGTCGGTCCGGGCCCAGAGGCCGACGTTGGCGTTGCCTCCCTTGTCGCCCGACCGGGCACCGATCAGGGTGCCGAGGGGGACCGGTGTGGTCGGCTCCGAGGTGGGGGTGGTGGGTCCCTTCGCCGGGTGGAGTACGTGCCGGACCCGTGTCCACGGCTCCTCCTCGTGGTGGTGGGCGGTATGGGGGACCGCCACCCGCCGGCCGTCGGGCAGGACCACCTCGGGGTGGACCAGGTCGGCGGGGAGCAGCGCCGGCCAGAACACCCCGAACTGGGTGGCGCCCGCCGGTGGCGAGGTGAGGTGGAGGCCGGGGTAGCCGGCCAGGGCCAGCTCGGTGGCGGCGTCGGCGAACCGCCGCCCCACCTTGTCGGGGTCGGCGTCCTTCACCGTCACCCGGAGCTGGGCGGCCGCCTGGGCATTGGTGGGGGCGTCGTCCTGGTCGGTCCGGACCAGCTGGAAATCGAAGTGCCCGAAGCCGTCGGCCCCGCCCAGGGCGGCCTCCAGCGACCGCCGGGTGAGGTCGGCCTTGGCCTCGATGTCCAGTCCGGTGAGGACGAAGGTCATCGAGTTGCGCCACCCGCCCAGCAGGTTGATCCCGACCTTGACGTCGTCGGGGGCGCGGCTACCCGTGCATCCGGAGATCCGGACCCGATCGGGACCGTCGTCGGTCAGGGCCAGCGTGTCGAAGTGGGCCACCACGTCGGTGTTGGGGTACTCGGGCCCGGCGATCTCGTAGAGCAGCTGGGCGGTGACCGTTCCGATGGAGACCTGGCCACCGGTGCCCGGGTGCTTGGTGATCACCGACGACCCGTCGTCGGCCACCTCGGCGAGGGGGAAGCCGGGGTGCTCGAGCCCCTCCACCTCGCGGAAGAAGGCGTAGTTGCCCCCGGTGGCCTGCGGGCCGCACTCGATGACGTGGCCGGCGGCCACCGCCCCGGCCAGCCGGTCCCAGTCGGTGGGCGCCCAGCCGTGGTGCCAGGCGGCCGGGCCCACCACCAGCGAGGCGTCGGTGACCCTCGGGCACACCACCACGTCGGCCCCGGACCGCAGCGCCTCCACGATGGGCCAGGCCCCCAGGTAGGCGTTGGCCGTGACCACCTGCCCGGGAGCGGCCGCCAGGGGCAGGCCGGTGTCCAGGTGGGCGAGCGGATGCCCCTCGGCCCCGAGCTCGGTGAGGCGCGGCGCCAGGTCGTCACCCTCCACGTGGGCGACCGCCACCGACAGCCCCAGGCGATCGGCGAGCCGTGACACCTCCTCGGCCAGGCCGGCGGGGTGGAGGCCGCCGGCGTTGGTGACCACCTTGATGTCCCGGTCGACGCAGGTCCCGAGCACCTCCTCCATCTGGGTGAGGAAGGTCCGGGCCCATCCCCGGGAGGCGTCGCGCTGGCGGCCCTTCCACAGGATGAGCATGGTCAGCTCGGCCAGCCAGTCCCCGGTCAGCACGTCGATCGGGCCGCCCTCCACCATCTCCCGGGCCGCGGAGATCCGGTCCCCGAAGAATCCCGAGCAGTTGGCGATGCGGAGCGGGCCCGTCACCGGGTGTCCGGGTCGGTGCCGCCGCCCGGGCCCTCCTCCCCGTCCCCCGCTGCCACCTCCACGACGGCCAGGAGCTGGCCGGTCTCCACCTGGTCGCCCACCGCCACGTGGACGGCGGCCACGGTGCCGGACCCGGCGGCCGCCACGGTGTGCTCCATCTTCATCGCCTCCAGGACCACCAGCGTCTCGCCGGCCACCACCGGCTGGCCGCCCGATACCGCCACCCGGACCACGCTGCCCGGCATCGGCGCCACCGAGGAGCCGGGGCGGAGCCGGCCGCCCGGGATCGGGAACCGGTCGCGCGCCACCAGGGTGGTGGAGCCGTCGGGTCCGTCCACGAAGCCGGTGTCCCCACCCCGCTCCACCCGGTAGCGGCGGGCCACCCCCTCCTCGGCCAGCACCACCGCGTCGGGGCCGATGGTGACGGCCTCGAGGTCGACCGGGGCGCCGTCGACCTCGAGCCGTTCGAGGCGGTGGCCGGTCCGGTCGAACCGGTAGCCCACGGTGACATCGCCGTCGCCGGTGGCATAGGTGGTCTCCTGCAGGGCCGAGGGGCTGTTCCGGAAGCCGGAGGGCACGGCGGGCTGCACCGTGGCCCGACGGCGCCGGTCGGCCTGGTCGGCCAGGGCCAGGGCGACCGCCTGGCGGCGGACGGCACCGGGGTCGGCCAGGGGGGCGGCCAGGTCCGCCAGCCCGTGCCGGTCGAGAAAGCCGGTGTCGGTGGCGCCGCCCCCGAACGCCGGATGGCGGAGCACCCGCACCAACAGGTCGCGGTTGGTGGTCACCCCGTGGAGACGGGCGGCGGCCAGGGCACCGGACAGGCGGGCGACGGCCTCGTCCCGGGTGGGGGCGGCGGCGATCACCTTGGCCAGCATCGGGTCGTAGTGCGGGCCCACCACCGACCCGCTGGCCACGCCGGCGTCGAGTCGGACCCCGTCGCCGACGGGGACCTCGAACCGCTGGAGGGTGCCGGTGGAGGGACGCCATCCGGCAGCCGGGTCCTCGGCGTACAGCCGGGCCTCCACCGCATGCCCGACCGGGCCCCGGGCCACCGCCCCGTGGACCTCGGCGGGGAGCGCCGCCCCGGCCGCCACCAGGAGCTGGAGCCGGACCAGGTCGAGCCCGGTCACCGCCTCGGTCACCGGGTGCTCCACCTGCAGGCGGGTGTTCATCTCGAGGAAGAACGGCGCGCCGTCGGAGTCCACCACGAACTCCACCGTGCCGGCGTTGACGTACCCGACCGCCCGGGCGGCGGCGATCGACACCTCCATCAGGTGGGCCCGGAGGTCGGGGCCGACGGCCGGGGACGGAGCCTCCTCGATGATCTTCTGGTGCCGCCGCTGGATGCTGCACTCGCGCTCGAAGAGGGCCACCATCCCCCCGTGGGTGTCCCCGAGGACCTGGACCTCGATGTGACGGGGGTCGGTCACGTACCGCTCGAGGAACACGGTGCCGTCGCCGAAGGCGGAGGCCGCCTCGCGCCGGGCACCGTCGAGGGCGTCGGCCAGACCGTCGGGCCCGCCGACGATCCGCATGCCCCGCCCGCCGCCGCCCGCCGACGCCTTGACCAGCAGCGGCCAGCCCAGCTCCTCGACCCGCGCCGGGTCGGGGAGGGCGCCGTCGGCGTCCACCACGATGGAGGGGAGGGTGGGCACCCCGGCCGCCCGCATCAGCTCCTTGGCCGCCACCTTGGAGCCCATGGCGTCGATGGCGTCGGCGGGCGGGCCGACCCAGACCAGGCCGGCCCCGGTCACCGCCCGGGCGGCGTCACCCGACTCGGAGAGGAAGCCGTAGCCGGGGTGGACGGCATCGGCCCCGGTGCGGGCGGCCGCATCGAGGAGCAGGTCGGTGCGGAGGTAGGTGTCGGCCGGGGAGGCGCCCGGCAGGCGCACGGCGAGGTCGGCCTCCCGGACATGGGGGCTGTCGGCGTCGGGGTCGGCGTGGACCGCCACGCAGGCGATGCCCATGTCGTGGGCGGTGCGGATGATGCGCCGGGCGATCTCGCCGCGGTTGGCGATCAGCAGGGTGCGGAGGGGCCGGAGGGGACCGGGGCTGGTCTCGGGGCTCACGGCGCTACATCCGGAACACGCCGTAGCCACGGGTGCCCTCGATGGGTTGGTTGTCGATCACCGACAGGCAGATGCCCAGGACCGTCCGGGTGTCGCGGGGGTCGATGATGCCGTCGTCGTAGAGGCGTGACGTCAAGAAGAGGGGGAGCGACTCCGACTCGATCTGCGACTCCACCAGCTCCCGCATGGCGGCGTCGGCCTCCTCGTCGAAGGGGAGCCCCTTGGCCGCCGCCGACTGGCGACCCACGATGGAGAGCACCCCGGCCAGCTGGGCCGGGCCCATCACCGCCGAGCGGGCGTTGGGCCAGGCGAAGAGGAAGCGGGGGTCGTAGGCCCGCCCGCACATGCCGTAGTTGCCGGCGCCGTAGGAGGCCCCGATGTTGACCGTCAGGTGGGGGACCCGGGAGTTGGAGACGGCGTTGATCATCTGGGCACCGTGCTTGATGATCCCGTGCTGCTCGTACTCCTTGCCCACCATGTACCCGGTGGTGTTCTGCAAAAAGAGCAGGGGGACGTCGACCTGGTTGGCCAGCTGGATGAACTGGGTGGCCTTCTGGGCCTCCTCGGAGAAGAGGACACCCCGGTGGTTGGCCAGGACCCCGATCGGGTAGCCGTGGATGGAGGCCCACCCGGTGACCAGGCTGTTGCCGTACAGGGGCTTGAACTCGTCGAACCGGGAGCCGTCCACCACCCGTCCGAGCACCTCCCGCGGGTCGAAGGGGACCTTGGGGTCGGCCGAGGCGATGCCCAGGAGCTCGTCGGGGTCGTGGACCGGCGGATCGGCCGGCTGGCTGGGACCCGACCCGCCCTTGCGCCAGTTCAGGCGGCTGACGATCTGGCGTCCCAGCCGGATGGCGTCGGGCTCGTCGACGGCCAGGGCGTCGGCCAGGCCGGAGACCCGGGCGTGCATGGAGGCCCCGCCCAGCTCCTCGTCGTCGGACTCCTCGCCGGTGGCCATCTTCACCAGCGGAGGCCCACCCAGGAACACCTTCGACCGCTCCTCGATCATCACGATGTAGTCGCTCATGCCGGGCACGTAGGCCCCGCCGGCGGTCGAGTTCCCGAACACCAGGGCCACCGTGGGGACGGCGGCGGCCGAGTGGCGGGTCAGGTCGCGGAAGGCGCGGCCACCGGGGATGAACAGCTCGGCCTGGGCGGGCAGGTCGGCCCCGCCCGACTCCACCAGGTTGATCACCGGCAGGCGGTTCTGGAGGGCGATGTCCGATGCCCGGGCGCTCTTCCGGAAGGTGAACGGGTTCATGGCCCCGCCGCGGACGGTGGGATCGTTGGCGGAGATCAGGCACTCCACCCCCTCCACCACCCCGATCCCGGTGACCGAGGAGGCGCCCACCGTGTACTGCGTGCCCCAGGCGGCCAGGGGGCAGAGCTCGAGGAAGGCGGTGTCGCGGTCGAGGAGGAGCTCGATGCGCTGGCGGGCGGTCAGCTTCCCCCGCCTCCGGTGGCGCTCGGCATACTGCTCGCCACCCCCGGCCCGGGCGGTGGCCAACTCCCCGTCGACCAGGGCGATCGCCGCCTCGAGGGCGGCCCGATTGGCCTGGTAGGTGTCCGAGGTCGGCTCGACGGTGGTGGGGAGGGTGGGCATGGGAGGCGGTGGGAGATCGGGGTCTCCCGGGGGAATCCCGGCAGGGACGCCCGGACGTGGGAAGAATAGGCCGCATGACCTTCGCACCGCCCAGTGTCCGACCGACCACCGACCGCCGGGGGGTCCCGTCGTGGTGATCCGCGCCTACCCCCAGGGGACCCCGGAGGACCGGACCGCCCCCGGCGGCGGCCGCCCGCCGTCGGTGCGGTCGTCCCGGTCGCTGTCGGCGGTGGTGCTGGCGGCGGGGGAGGGCACCCGGATGCGGTCGGCCCGCCCCAAGCCCCTCCACCGCCTGTGCGGCCGCCCCATGGTGCTCCACGTCCTCGACGCCCTGGCCGAGCTGTCGGTCGACCGGGTGGTGGTGGTGGTGGGGCACCGGGCCGAGTGGGTGACCAAGACCCTGGTGGAGCACGCCCCACCGGGGATGGCCATCGAGTTCGTCGAGCAGGTGGAGCAGCGGGGGACCGGCGACGCCATGTCGGTGGCCCTCACCGGCCTGCCGGACGACGAGCTGGCCGAGGACGGGGACGTGGTGGTGCTGCCCGGCGACACCCCCCTGCTGCGGCCGGCCACCCTGGCGGGCCTGGTCCGGCGCCACCGCCAGGCCGACGCCGCCGCCACCCTGCTGACCGCCGTGCTCGACGATCCCACCGGCTACGGCCGGGTGGTCCGGGGCCGGAACGAGGGGGTGGCCCGGGTGGTGGAGCAGGCCGACGCCATCGGGGAGGAGCTGGACGTCAACGAGGTCAACACCTCCATCTACTGCTTCCGGCGGTCGGTGCTGGCGCCGTCGCTGCGCCGGCTCAGCCCGGCCAACGCCCAGGGCGAGTACTACCTGACCGACGTGGTCGGGGTGCTCTACGAGGCGGGCCACAAGGTGGAGACGGTGGTGGTGCCGGACACCATGGAGGTGGCCGGGGTCAACGACCGCGCCCAGCTGGCGGTGGCCGAGGCCGAGCTGCGCGACCGGATCAACGAGCGGTGGATGCGCCGCGGGGTGACCATGTGGGACCCCGAGCGGACCTACATCGACGCCGACGTCCGGTTGGGGACCGACGTGGTGCTCCTGCCCGGGCGTCATCCTCCAGGGGGCCTGCGTGGTCGACGAGCATGCGGAGATCGGGCCCAACTCCCACCTGGTGGACACCCGGGTGGGGGAGGGGGCGGTGGTGGCCAACAGCGTCTGCCGGCGTTCGGTGATCGGGGCCGAGGCCCGGGTCGGGCCCGTTCTCGGTGCTGGCGGAGGGCTCCGAGGTGCTCCCGGGCGCGGTGGTGGGTGCCGCCCCGGGCGGACTGAGGGACCGGCCGGGCGGATGACCGTCGACGACGGCTCCGGGACCTCGGTGCCCCCGCGGTCCGCCGGCGTGGGGCGCGGTAGCGTCGGGGCCATGGAATTCACCCCCCGTCGCCGCCTCGAACTGGTGTCCGGCCGGTCGCACCCCGAGCTGGCGCAGGACATCGCCGACCAGCTCGGGGTGGAGCTGGGCGAGGCCAACCTGCGGGAGTTCGCCAACGGTGAGATCCACTGCCGGTACGGCAACTCCATCCGGGGGAGCGACGTGTTCATCGTGCAGACCCACTGCGGACCGGTCAACGACTCGCTGATGGAGCACCTGATCATGATCGACGCCGCCAAGCGGGCCTCCGCCAAGCGGATCACCGCGGTGTGTCCCTACTACGGCTACTCGCGGCAGGACCGGAAGGCCACCGGTCGGGAGCCGATCACCGCCAAGCTGGTGGCCGACATGCTGTCGGTGGCCGGCGCCGACCGGGTGGTCAGCGTCGACCTCCACTCCGGTCAGATCCAGGGCTTCTTCGACGTCCCCTTCGACCACCTGACCGCCGCCCCCGTGCTGGTCGACTACCTGCGGTCCCAGGGGACCGAGGACCTGGTGGTGGTGGCGCCTGACGCCGGCCGGGTGAAGGTGGCCGAACGGTTCAGCCAGCACCTCTCCGCCGACCTGGCGGTGGTGCACAAGCGCCGCCCCCGGGGCACGGCCAACCAGGTGGAGGCGCTGCACGTGGTGGGTGACGTGGCCGGCCGGATCTGCGTCCTGATCGACGACATGATCGACACCGCCGGGACCATCGTGGCCGCCGCCGACCTCCTGGCCGAGCGGGGGGCCGCCGAGGTGTGGTGCATGGCCACCCACGCCGTGCTGTCCGACCCGGCGGTGGACCGTCTGAAGAACTCGGCGCTGACCAAGGTGGTGGTGACCAACACGCTGCCCATCCCGGCCGACCGCCACTTCGACAAGCTCGAGGTGCTCTCGGTGGCCCGTCTGATCTCCGACGCCATCGACGCCGTCTTCGAGGACACCTCGGTGTCGGAGATCTTCGGCGGCGAGAACCTGGCCTGACGGGTCGGTCGGGCCCCGCGGGCTCCCGGACGCTCCCTCGGTGCACAGCCTACGGCGGGCCCGCCGGGGAGGCGGTCAGGCGCCGAGCACGCCGGGGGCCAACGCCTGGAGCTGGTCGAGCAGGCCGTCGAGGCCGCCTCCCAGGGGCTGAAGGAGGACATGGTCGGCGCCTCGCTGGCGCAGTTCGGCGACGCGGTCGGCGATGGCCTGCTCGTCCCCCCAGGCCACCAGGGCGTCGACCAGCCGGTCGCTGCCCCCGTCGGCCACGTCCTCGGAGGTGTAGCCCAGGTGGAGGAGGTTGTTCACGTAGTTGGGCAGGGTCAGGTAGCCGGTGGTGTGGCGCCGGGCCACCCGGCGGGCCACCTCCGGGTCGGTCTGGAGCACGACGGCCTGCTCGGGGATGAGCAGGCGGTCCGGCCCCAACGCCTGGCGCGCCACCGAGGTGTGCTCGGGGGGCACGAAGTACGGGTGCGCCCCGTCGGCGCGGTCCCGGGCCAGCGCCAGCATCCGGGGGCGCAGCGCCGCCAGCACCCGGGGGAACGGGACCGGCGGCGGGTGGTGGGCCGCCTCCCGGTCCATGGTGTCGAGGGCGGCGGCCACCTTGGCGAGCGGCTGGGCGTACTGCTGGCCGGTGGGGTCGATCAGCGGGGCGTGGCTGACCCCCAGCCCCAGAACGAAGCGGCCCGGCCACGCCTCGGCCACCACCGAGGCCGCCCCCTGCATGGTGGCCGGATGGCGGGCCCACAGGTTGGCGATGCCGGTGCCGAAGACGATGGACCGGCTGGAGGACAGCACGACGGCGGCGTGGGCGAAGGTGTCCTTGCCACCGACCACCTCGCCGGACCAGAGCGACCCGTAACCGAGCGCCTCGATCCGACGCACGGCCGCTCGCTCCTCGTCCACCGGAGTTCCCAACAGGATGCCCGACCAGACCCCCACCGGACCCAGGCGCTCCCGGGCGGTGCGGACGGTCGTTGCGGTGGTCGGCGGCTCGGCGGCAGGCGGCACGGCGTCTCCTCGGTGGGCTCGCCGGGTCCAACCGGTGGACGGGGAGGGCTATTCCGCCGCTCGGTGGCCCCCGTCGTCGCCGACCGTCTATCATGGTGGGCCGTCAGCCGCGGCTCGACGCATCGGCGCCCCCCGGGCGCTGCGCCAGCCGGCCGGCCGCCCCGTCTCCGCACCACCCGAGGAGTTTCCGCATGCCCGAGATCACGCTTGCCGCCGAGGCCGGTCGGACGATCGGTACCAGCTCGACCCGCCGCCTGCGGGCGTCCGGACGGATCCCCGGGGTCGTCTACGGGCACGGCACCGATCCGATGCCGGTGTCGGTGGTGGCCCGGGAGTTCCGGATCGCCATGTCCGGTGAGGCCGGCCTGAACACCCTGCTCAACCTGGAGCTGGACGGCACCAGCCACCTGACCCTGGCCCGGGACATCCAGCGCCACCCGGTCAAGAACGTGGTGTCCCACGTGGACTTCCTGATCGTCCGCCGGGACGAGGTCATCGCCGCCGAGGTCACCATCAACCTGGTCGGGGAGGCCCTCGAGGTCCAGCACGGCGACGGTGTCGTCGACCAGCAGCTGTTCACCCTGGCCATCAAGGCCAAGCCGGCGGACATCCCGCCGTCGGTGGACCTGGACATCACCGACCTGATCATCGGCGGCTCGCTCCACGTCTCGGACCTCACCGTCCCGGCGGGCGTGGAGATCGAGACGGAGGCCGACGCCACCGTCGTGGCCGGTCAGCCCCCGCGGGTCCAGGCCACCGACGAGGAGCTGGCCGCCGAGGCCGCCGAGGGCGAGGCCGCCGCCTCCGCCGGCGAGGCCGCCGAAGCCTCCGAGGAGTAACCCCTGCCCCCCGGCCGGTTCACCCCGGGCCGCCGAGGCGCCCGGACCGGCTCGCCGGCCGCCCTGCTGGTGGTCGGCCTGGGCAACCCGGGAGCGGAGTTCGAGGGGACCCGACACAACGTCGGCGCCGACGCCGTCTCCCTCCTGGCCGAGCGGCACGGCAGCCGCCTGCGCTCGGAGAAGGGCCTGTACGCCCTGGCCAGCGACGTCACCATCGGCGGGCAGCGGGTGCTCCTGGCCGTACCCACCACCTACATGAACGACTCGGGGATGGCGGTCGCCCCCCTGGTCCGTCGGGCCGGGCCTGGCCCCCCGACGAGCTGGCCGACCGGCTGGTGGTCGTCCACGACGAGCTGGACCTCCCCCCCGGCCGGGTGAAGCTGAAGGCCGGGGGGGCAACGCCGGTCACAACGGCCTCAAGTCGATCGAGCAGCACCTCCACACCGGGTCGTACCTGCGGGTCCGCATCGGGATCGGCAAGCCGCCGGGACGCCAACCGGGCGCCGACTTCGTGCTCAAGCGGCCGGCCGCCGCCGAACGCCAGCTGCTGGCCGAAGCGGTGGTCCGGGCGGCCGACGCCGTGGAGACCGTCCTGGCCCACGGGGCGGAACGGGCCATGAACGAGGTCAACACCGTCACCTAGGGGGTTCCGGACCCCTCCGGGACGACCGTCCGCCCGGAGAGGGGCGGCCGGCCGCCGGTCTACATAAAAAAGCTGTAACACCTGGGAACCCGGGCCTTCAGAAATGGCCCGAACAGTACGATGAAAGGCTGTGGACCTTGACGACGACACCGTGATCGCCGTCCGGGGCCTGACCAAGTCGTACGGGGACTTCCAGGCGCTCCGGGGCATCGACTTCGAGGTCCGCCGTGGTGAGGTGCTGGCCCTGCTCGGTCCCAACGGGGCCGGGAAGACCACCACCGTCGAGATCCTGGAGGGCTTCCGCCAGCGTGACGGTGGCGAGGTGCGGGTCCTGGGCTCCGATCCCTCCCACCGCGACCGGGCCCAGCGGGCCAAGGTGGGCATCGTGCTCCAGGAGTGCGCGGTGGAGCCCTACCTGACGGTGGCCGAGGCCCTCACCCAGCGCTCCTACCTCTACCGCCACCCCCGCCCGGTGGGTGGGGTGGTCGAGATGGTGGGCCTGGAAGCCAAGCGGAACGCCCGGATCAAGACCCTCTCCGGCGGCCAGCAGCGCCGCCTCGACCTGGGACTCGCCCTGGTCGGCGACCCCGAGCTGATCTTCCTCGACGAGCCCACCACCGGGTTCGACCCCACCGCCCGCCGGGAGGCGTGGGACCTGGTGCAGGGGCTGTGCGCCGAGGGCCGGACCGTGGTGCTGACCACCCACTACATGGACGAGGCCCAGGCGCTGGCCGACGAGGTGGCGGTCATCGCCGGCGGCCGGGTGGTGGCCACCGGAACCCCCGACACCCTCGGCGGGCGGGACCGGGGCAGACCACCGTCCGCTTCCTGATCCCGCCGGGGCTCTCCCTCGGCGACCTGCCGCTGCCGTCGGGCCTCTGCCCCAGGTCAAGTGCGGGTCGGTGGAGTTCGACCTGCCCGACCCCACCGCCGTGCTCCACGATCTCACCGGTTGGGCGGTCACCGGGGGCATCCCCTGGCCGGCCTGACGGTGACCCGGCCGTCGCTCGAGGACGTCTACCTGTGCCTCACCGGGGAGCAGGTCCCCACATGAACGACCTCCTCGTCGCCCGCCACCAGGTCAGCTACGAGCAGAAGGCCTACTGGCGGAACCCGATGGCGGCCGTCTTCACCTTCATGTTCCCGGTGGTGTTCCTGCTGGTGGTGGGCACCTCGGCCGGTAGCTCCAAGATCCCCGACTCCACCCTGCGCTACGACCAGTACCTGGTGGTGGCCATGCTGGTCTTCGGACTGATCGCCGCCTGCTACACCAACCTGGGCATCATGCTCAGCATCCGTCGCGACTCCGGGGTGCTGAAGCGGATGCGGGGCACCCCGATCTCCTCGCCTCCTACTTCGGGGGGCTCATCGGCAGCGTGCTGATCAACGTGGGGATCCTGGCCATGTCTGGTGGTGGCCATCGGCATGGTCTGCTACCACCTCCACTTCCCGTACCACCCGCTGGCGGTGGTGGTGACCCTGCTGGTGGGCATCGTCACCTTCTCGCGCGCTGGGTCTGGCCGTCACGGTGATCGTCCCCAACGCCGAGGCCGCCCCCGCCATCATCAACGGGATCTACTTCCCCATCGTGTTCATCTCCGGGGTGTTCTACCCGATCGCCAACAGCTCGGTGCTGTCGCGGATCGCCGACTGGTTTCCGGTGCGCCACATGATCAACGCCCTGGTGGGGGCGTTCGAGGGCGGGCCGCGTCCGGCCTGCAGGTCCGCGACCTGTTGATCATGCTGCTCTGGGCCGCCGCCGCCCTGGTGTTCGCGGTGACCCGCTTCAGGTGGGAGCCCCGCCGGTCCTGAACCGGGTCTCCGGTCCCGGCCGCCCGGCCGCCCCTGCCCCACTTCACCGGTACCCTGAGGGGGTGAGCCTCCGCTCGCTCCCCCCCTGCTGCGCAACGAGCCCGCCTTGACGCGGGTCATCGGCGCGTCCAACGCCACCCTGGCGGTGTCGACCCCGGCCCAGGCGTTCGTGCTGGCCGGTCTGTCCGCCTCGGCAGCCGGCGGCCGGTGCTGGTGGTCACCCCCACCGGGGCCACCGCCGACCAGCTGGCCCACGACCTCGGCGCCCTGCGCACCCCGGACGCCGGGCCCGCCGGACGCACCGGACGCACCGGCGGTGGCGTGGCCGTGTTCCCGGCCTGGGAGACCCTGCCCTTCGAGCGGGTCAGTCCCGACGTCGCCACCATGGGCCGCCGGCTCCGCCTGCTGTGGCAGCTGGGGGGCGGCTGCCGGGGACCAGCGGCCCCGCAGGTGGTGGTGGCCCCGATCAAGGCGGTGCTGCAGCGACTCGGCCCCTGGCGGTCGTCGGCCCGCCCGGTGGTGGTGTCCGGCGGCGACCGCGTGGTGGTGGACGAGCTGGTGGCCCAGCTGGTGGGCCTCGGCTACCGGCGGGAGTCGCTGGTCGAGCACCGGGGCGAGCTGGCGGTGCGGGGCGGGATCGTGGACGTGTTCCCCTCCACCGCCGACGAGCCGGTCCGGATCGACCTGTGGGGCGACGAGGTCGACCGGCTGACCCGCTTCGACGTCGCCGACCAGCGCTCGGTCGACGACCTGGACAGCGTCGAGCTGTTCGGCTGCCGGGAGCTGGTCCCCGACCGGCGATGCGGGACCGCCGCCGAGCACCTGGTGGGGGCGGCGCCGTGGGGACGGCAGCAGTGGGACCGACTGGCCGAGGGCGAGCAGTTCGACGGTATGGAGTCGTGGCTGCCCTGGTTGTCCGAGGGCGACGAGCTCCTCAGCGACCTGCTGGGCGACGACGCCGTGGTGGTCCTGGTCGAGCCCCGGCGGGTGCGGGACCGGGCCGCCGAGCTCCTCGACGAGGAGGCGGCGCTGGCCGACGCCCTGGCCTCCACCTGGGGCCTGGAGGACGGGGAGGGCGCCCCCCGGCTCCACCTGCCCTACGACCGGCTGCTGGCGGCATCGACGGCGGCGGTGGTCTCCCTGGTCCCCACGGCCGAGGGCCCCGACGTCCCGCTGGTGGAGAGCCGGGGCTGGGAGCCCATCCTGGGGGACGGGGCCAAGCTGGCCGCCCAGGTCTCGCGCGCTGGTCGGGGACGGGTACGCGGTGGTGCTGTGCTCGTCGACCGCCGGCGGCGCCGGAGCGGCTGTCCGGCATCCTGGCCGCCGAGGGGGTCACCGTCCCGGTGGCCGGAGCCGCACCGACGACGATCCGCCGGCCGACCTCGCCGGGCCCGGGGCCCGCATCGTGGTGGCCTCGGTCGACCGGGGCTTCGTGCTGCCCGGGGCCAAGGTGGCGGTGCTGGCCGAGTCGGACGTCACCGGTCGTCGTCGGCCCCACCGCCAGGCCCGGACCCGGGCCCGGCCGGTGGACGGCTTCTTCGACGACCTGGCCCCGGGCAGCTACGTGGTCCACCGCCAGCACGGGGTGGCCCGGTACGGGGGCATGGTCACCCGGACCATGGGGGGCGCCACCCGCGACTACCTGCTGCTCGAGTACCGGGGCGACGACAAGCTCTACCTGCCCACCGACCAGATCGAGCTGCTCACCCCCTACGCCGGCGGCGACTCGCCCGCGGTGAGCCGGCTGGGCGGCTCGGAGTGGCAGAAGGCCCGGTCCAAGGCCCGGGCGGCCGTGCACGAGATCGCCGAGGAGCTGGTCGCCCTCTACCGGCGGCGCCTCGAGGTGGCCGGGCCACGCCTTCGGGCCCGACACCCCGTGGCAGGCCGAGCTCGAGGCGTCGTTCCCCTTCATCGAGACCACCGACCAGCTGCGGGCCATCGAGGACGTCAAGGCCGACATGGAGCGGCCCCTGCCCATGGACCGGCTGGTCTGCGGCGACGTCGGCTTCGGCAAGACCGAGGTGGCGGTCCGGGCCGTCTTCAAGGCGGTCCAGGACGGGTACCAGGCGGCCGTGCTGGTGCCCACCACCCTGCTGGCCAGCCAGCACGCCCAGACCTTCGCCGACCGCTACGCCCCCTTCCCGGTCCGGGTGGAGCTGCTCAGCCGGTTCCTGACCAACGCCCAGGCCCGCAAGGTCCTCGACGGGCTGGCCGACGGCTCGGTGGACGTGGTGGTGGGCACCCACCGCCTGCTCGGCGAGGACGTCGCCTTCACGAAGCTGGGCCTGCTGGTGGTGGACGAGGAGCAGCGGTTCGGGGTCACCCACAAGGAGTCGATCAAGGGCATGTCCGAGGGGGTGGACGTCCTGACCCTCACGGCCAGCCCCATCCCCCGCACCCTGGAGATGGCGCTCACCGGCATCCGCGACCTCTCGATGGTCAACACCCCGCCGGCCGCCCGGCGGCCCATCCTCACCTACGTCGGGGAGTTCGACGAGGCGGCGGCCTCCGAGGCCATCCGGCGCGAGCTGCTCCGCGAGGGCCAGGTCTTCTACGTCCACAACCGGGTCCAGGACATCGAGGCGGTGGCCCGACGGGTCGCAGTCGATGGCCCCCGAGGCCCGGGTGGCGGTGGCCCACGGCCAGATGGACGAGGGCACCCTCGAGAAGGTGGTCCTCGACTTCTGGGAGGGCGCCTACGACGTCCTGGTGTGCACCACCATCATCGAGTCGGGCATCGACATGCCCAGCGTCAACACCCTGGTGGTGGACCGGGCCGACCTGTTGGGGCTCGGGCCAGCTCCACCAGCTCCGGGGCCGGGTGGGACGGGCCGGGTCAGCGGGCCTACGCCTACCTGTTCCACCCGGCCGACCGGGTCCTGTCCGAGCAGGCCTACGAGCGGCTGCGCACCATCGGGGACCACACCGAGCTGGGCTCCGGCTTCAAGATCGCCCTCCGGGACCTGCAGATCCGGGGGGCGGGCAACCTGCTGGGTCGGGACCAGTCCGGCCACATCGCCGCCATCGGGTACGACCTCTACGTGCAGATGGTGTCCGAGGCGGTCTCCGAGCTGAAGGGGGAGCCCCGGGCCCAGCCGCTCGACCTCAAGCTCGACCTCCCCGACGCCGCCCACCTGCCGGCGACCTACGTGGCCGCCGAGGACGTCCGGCTGGAGGCCTACCGGCGGATCACCGGCCTGCGGACGGTGGCGGAGATCGAGGACGTCCGGACCGAGTGGGAGGACCGGTTCGGTCCGCTGCCCGCCCCGGCCGTCGCCCTGCTGGGGGTGGCCCGACTGCGGGTGGCCTGCCTCCGGCTCGGCATCACCGAGCTGGCCGTCACCGTCCCCCGCTCCCTGGGCGGCCGGTCCGGGGCGTCGGGACTCCGGGCCACGGTGAAGCTGTCGCCCGATCACCCTGCCCGTCCTCCGCCGAGATCCGCCTCCGCCGGCTGGCGCCCGGCGCCACGTACCAGGCCGACCTCCACCGCCTGGTGGCGCCGGTCGAACCGTCGGCCGGCGGCGAGTACGCGGGGTCGGTCGTCGACCTGCTCGACCAGCTGATCCCGCCGGTGGATCCCCCGCCGGCCGGGGCGGTCGCCGACGCCGCCGGCGATCTGTCCGCCCTCTCGGCGACCCGGTAGCATCGCCGCCGTGAAGCGCCTCCTCGCCGTCTCCGCTGCCCTGGTCGTCGCCGGTGTCCTGGCCACCGGGTGCAACGTCACCCCTCAGGCGGCCACCATCAACGGGACGACCATCGCCACCAGCACGCTGAACACCCAGCTCCACGTGCTCGACAGCACCCAGGCCGGCCAGTGCCTCCTCGAGGCCGAGTCCGGCTCCGAGATCGAGACCACCGGGGCGGGCGGGACGGGGACGTTCGACATGGGCTTCGCCGACGCCGTCCTGCAGAGCCAGGTCAGCAACACGCTGGCCGCCCAGCTGGCGGCGTCCAAGGGGCTGACCGTCTCGTCCTCCGACCTGGCCACCGCCAAGACCGACTACGAGCAGCTCCTGTCCGGCGAGATCAGCCAGGCCGCCGAGACGGCCCAGGAGTCCGAGTCGGCCTCGTACTGCGTCGACTCCGCCGGCCAGGCCCTGACCGCCGCCCAGGTGCTGGGTGCCCTCCCGGCGTCGGTGTCCGACCCGCTGGTCCGGAACAACGCCGTGGACCAGAAGCTCCTGGCCGACGGCGCCGACATCACCCCCGCCCAGATCCTGGCGTACTACAACGCCAACCAGTCCATGTTCACCACCTCGTGCGTCAGCGTGCTGGTCACCGACAGCCAGGCCCACGCCGAGCAGTACCTGGCCCAGATCAACGGGGGGACCCCGTTCGCCACGGTGGCCAAGGCCAACTCCCTCGACACCACCTCGGCCGCCGCCGGCGGGGCGCTCGGCTGTACCTTCACCAACGCCCAGATCGAGCAGGCCCTCAGCCTCACCACCCTGCCGGTGAACACGGTGATCGGGCCGATCCAGGACTCGAGCACCGGGGCGTACGAGCTCTACGAGGTGACCAGCCAGACGGTGGCGTCGCTGGCCGAGGCCACCCCCACCATCATCCAGGAGCTCCAGCAGGCGACGGCCAACGCCACCCGGGTCTCCAAGGAGATCGTGGCGTTCGCCCACACCTCGGACGTCTGGGTGAACCCCCAGTACGGCACGTGGAAGCTCCACGCCATCGTCCCGCCGGAGCCACCGGCCGCCAACCAGCTGCTGGCCGCCGCCTCGGGGACGTCGGGGACGTCGCTCGACACCGGCGACCGGCTCGGGCACCGGCTCGGGCACCACGCCCACCGGCACCGGCTCGGACTCGACGGGACGCCGGTGCCCCGACGTCGTCTTCCGGGAGCTGAACCCGGCGTTGACGAGGTGCCCGTGAGCCGACGCTCCCCGGCACCCGGGCCCGTCCCGGATCGACGTGGTCGGGCTCGGCCCCGGCGGTCCGGAGCTGATGACGGTGGCGGACCGGGAGCGCCTCGAGGGCTCCGAGTGCGCCTGGCTCCGGACCGGCCGGCATCCGGCCGCCGAGGCCTTCCCCGACGTCAGGACCTTCGACCACCACTACGAGGGGGAGCCGACCTTCGAGGCGGTGTACGGGGCGATCGTCGCCGATCTGGTGGCCGAGGCCCGCCGGCTCGGACAGGTGGTCTACGCCGTCCCGGGCTCGCCCACGGTCGGTGAGCGGACGGTGGTGCTCCTGCGGGACCACCCGGCGGTGGCCGGTGGCGAGGTGGAGGTGGTGGTGCACCCGGCCCTCTCCTTCCTCGACCTGGCCTTCGCCCGCCTCGGGGTCGATCCGGTGGCGGCGGGAGCCAGGGTGGTGGACGGCGAGACGTTCGCCGTCGACGCCGCCGGTGAACGCGGACCGCTGCTGGTGGCCCAGTGCTGGTCGACGGCGGTGCTGTCCGGGGTGAAGCTGTCGGCCGACCCCCCGGCCGGCTCCACGGTCACCGTCCTCCACCACCTCGGCCTCGACGACGAGCGGGTGTGGGAGGTCGAGTGGGAGGAGCTCGACCGGTCCTTCGAACCGGACCACCTGACCTCGCTGTGGATCCCGGTGATGGCCGCCCCGGTCGGCGCCGAGCTGGTGCGCCTCGACGAGCTGATGCACGACCTGCGCCAGCGCTGTCCCTGGGACCGTCGCCAGACCCACGGGTCGTTGGCCCGGCACCTGATGGAGGAGTCGTACGAGGTCCTGGAGGCGATCGACGCGGTGTCGGCGGTGGACGACGGCCCCCGCCCGGGCGGGGGGATCCACCCCGACGTGGAGGAACGGGCGGTGGCCCACCTCGAGGAGGAGTTGGGCGACCTGCTCTTCCAGGTCTACTTCCACGCCACCCTGGCCGCCGAGGCCGGTCGGTTCACCCTGGCCGACGTGGCCGCCGGCATCCACGACAAGCTGGTCTCCCGCCACCCCCACCTGTTCGGCGAGTCCACCGGGGAGGCCCCCCGGGACCCGGCCGCCTCGTGGGAGGCGATCAAGAAGGCGGAGAAGGGTCGCTCCAGCGTCACCGAGGGGATCCCCGCCGCCCTGCCGGCGCTGGCGGTGGCGGCCAAGCTGCAGCGCAAGGCCCTGGCCGTGGGCATGGAGCTTCCCTCGACGGCCGACGAGGCGCAGCGGGTCGCCGCGGGGGCGGCGCAGCTCGGGCCGGCCCCGACCGGTGGCACGGACGGGGCCGGCGCCGACGGGGACGGGGACGGCCACGGGGGGCACCCGGCCGCCGAGCTCGGCGATCTCCTGTTCTCCCTGGTCAACATGGCCCGATCCCTCGGGGTCGACCCGGAGTCGGCGCTGCGGGTCCGGGCGGCCGCCTTCCGTGCCACCGTCGACGAGCACGGCTGAACCGGCCCCGGACCCGGTCCGGGCGGGGGTCGACCCACTCCCGGCGGCAGTTCTCGGATCCCTGCCCGGATCCTGTCCGGACGGCGCCCGGACGGCGCCCGGACGGCGCCCGGTGAGCGCCCGGTGAGCGCCGGGATGTCGGCCCTCGGTCCGGTGATGCCGGCCGCCTGCCCGTGGTGGTCCGGGGGTCCGATGCTGATCGGCGAATGCCCTGGTCCGGACGGGTTCGGGTGGTACCTTTTTTCACACCAGCAACAGGAGTCACAACCACCGTGAGCGCAATCGAACAGGTCATCGGCCGGGAGGTCCTCGACTCCCGTGGGAACCCCACCGTCGAGGTGGAGGTGCTGCTGGACAGCGGTGCCACCGGTCGCGCCATCGTGCCGTCCGGCGCATCCACCGGGACCTTCGAGGCCGTCGAGCTCCGGGACGGCGGCGACCGCTACGGGGGCAAGGGCGTGACCCGGGCGGTGGCCAACGTCAACGGGGAGATCGCCGACATCCTGTGGGGGGCCGACGCCCTCGACCAGCGGGGGGTCGACCTGGCCCTGATCGACGCCGACGGGACCCCCAACAAGGCACGGCTGGGGGCCAACGCCATCCTCGGAGTGTCGCTGGCCACCGCCAAGGCGGCCGCCGACGAGCTCGAGCTTCCGCTCTTCCGGTACGTGGGGGGCTCGGACGCCCACGTGCTGCCGGTGCCGATGATGAACGTGGTCAACGGGGGCGTCCACGCCGACAACTCCATCGACCTGCAGGAGTTCATGATCATGCCGGTGGGGGCGGCGTCGTTCTCCGAGGCACTTCGCTGGGGGGCGGAGACCTACCGTTCACTGGCCACCGTGCTGGCCGGCCGCGGCCTCTCCACGGCGGTGGGTGACGAGGGCGGGTTCGCCCCCGACCTGCCCTCCAACGAGGCGGCGGTGGAGGTCCTGGTGGAGGCGATCGAGGCCGCCGGCCGGACCCCGGGCGAGGAGATCGCCATCGCCGTCGACCCGGCGTCCAGCGAGTTCTACCGCGACGGTGCCTACGTCCTGGCCAGCGAGGATCGCTCCCTCAGTCCCGAGCAGATGGTGGAGTTCTGGGTGGACCTGGTCGACCGCTACCCGATCGTCTCCATCGAGGACGGGATGGCCGAGGAGGACTGGGACGGCTGGGCGACGCTCACCTCCGCGCTCGGGGACCGGGTCCAGCTGGTCGGAGACGACATCTTCGTGACCAACGAGACGCGGCTCCGTCGCGGGATCGACCTCGGAATCGCCAACGCCGTGCTGGTGAAGGTCAATCAGATCGGCACCCTGACCGAGACCCTGGGGACGATGTCGCTGGCCACCCGCTCCGGGTACGGGTGCGTGATGTCCCACCGGTCCGGGGAGACCGAGGACGCCACCATCGCCGACCTGGCGGTCGCCACCAACTGCGGCCAGATCAAGGCGGGAGCGCCGGCCCGCTCCGACCGGGTGGCGAAGTACAACCAGCTCCTCCGCATCGAGGAGGTGCTGGGGGAGTCGGCGGCCTTCCGCGGCGCCCAGGCCCTGGCCACCGGGCGGTCGTCCGGATGAGTCCGAGGGCCCACTCGCACTCCCGCTCCCGGGCCCAGCGGGCGTCGGCGTCGCCTCGGGAGCGGACCTCGCCCAGGGCCACCACCCGGCGAGCCGGCAAGTCCGCCAAGCCGACCGCCAGAGCCGTCCGCCAAGCCGACCGCCAAGGAGCCGGCCCGTCGCCCGGCCACGACCTCCGGCCCCGCCAGGCGGGCCACCGGGGCCACCCAGGCCAAGGCATCGACGAAGCCGTCCCGTCTCCGCCGGCGTCGTGCCGGACCGGTCCGGGCCCGATCCCAGGCGTCCGGGGACCGCACGAAGCGGAAGCCGTCGGGCACCACCAGCCCGGCCAGCCGCCGGGCGCGACGGTCGCGTCGGGTCCCGCTGGCGGTGGCCACGGTGGTGGCCCTGGTCATCGTCGGCACCAGCTTCCCCGCCTCGGCACTCCTGTCCCAGCACCACCAGCTCGCCTCGGCCGACGCTCAGCTCGCCCGGGTGCAGCACCAGAACGCCCTCCTGGCCGAGCAGGAGCAGCAGCTCAACAACAAGACGGAGATCCAGCGCCTGGCCCGCCAGGAGTACCAGCTGGTGCTTCCGGGCCAGTCCCTGTTCAACGTGCTGCCCGCCGACGGCCAGCCGGTGGCCACCGGGGGAGGCACCTCCTCGCTGGGTGATCCCGGCAGCCAGCCGCTGGTCAGCCCCTCGAATGCGCCGGACATGACCCCGGACCCGGGCAACCCGACGTCGGACGCCACCGGAACGTCGACGGGAACCTCCCCGACCACCACCACGACGCCGACCTCGTCGGGGGCGTCGGTCGGCGGCTTCTGGCACCGGGTCTCCACGACACTCGAATTCTGGAAGTGAGCCCGCCCCCGGACGGGGATGCCGGCTCCCCGGCCGACCGACGGGCTCCGGGACCCCCGTCGGTCGGGCCGGACGGTGCCCCCACGGTGGGCGACCCCGACGACGTCGCCCTGGTGACGGAGCTCCTCGGACGGCGGCCGGCCGGGGCCTTCGAGGTGGTGGTGCGGGCCGACCGGGGGAGGCCGGCGGTCATCGCCAACGCCCCGTTCCTCGAGGACGGCACGCCGATGCCCACCCGCTACTGGCTGGTCGACCCGGACCTGCGGGAGGCGGTCAGCCGGCTGGAGTCGGCCGGTGGCGTCCGGGAGGCCGAGGCCGCCGTGCCCGCCGCCCGGATCGCCGAGGCGCACGACCGGTACCGGCAGGAGCGTGACGCCCTGATCTCCGCCGATCGAGCCGGCCCGCGGCCGTCCGGAGGAGTGGGTGGGACCCGGGAGGGGGTCAAGTGCCTCCACGCCCACCTGGCCTGGTGGCTGACCGGGGCCGACGACCCGGTGGGGGAGTGGACGGCGGCCCGGATCGGACTCCATCCGTCCTGACCGTCGAAGGGCCCGGCCTCCCCGGGGTGGTGACCCGCACGGCGTCGTGGTAGCAAGGCGTATGCCCCCTCCGGCCGCGGTGGCCGCCATCGACTGCGGGACCAACTCCACCCGCCTGCTGGTCGCCGACGGCGACGGGCGGCCCCTGCAGCGGCTGATGCGGATCACCCGCCTGGGCGAGGGGGTGGACGCCACCGGGTCCCTGTCCGAGGCCGCCATCGACCGCTGCGTCTCGGTCCTCGCGGAGTTCCGCCGGGTGATGGACGACCTGGGGGTCACCCGGGCCCGGCTGGTGGCCACCTCGGCGGCCCGGGACGCCGTCAACGGGGACGTCTTCCTGCGGGCGGCGGGCGCGGCGACCGGGTTCCCCCCCGAGCTGCTCACCGGTCGGGAGGAGGGTGCCCTGTCGATGGCCGGGGCGGTGGCCGACCTGCCCCCCTCCGACGGGCCGTTCCTGGTCCTGGACATCGGTGGCGGGTCGACCGAGCTGGTGGCCGGTGACGGCCCCGACGACCCCGACCTGGCCGCCGTCTCCCTGCAGGTGGGCTGCGTGCGACTCTCGGAGCGCTTCCTCGGCCACGACCCGCCGCTCGAGGCCGAGCTGGATGCCGCCGCCTCCATGGTGGGCGACGCCCTCGACCGGGCGGTGACCGACCATCCGCGGTTCCTGGACAAGCCCCGTTTGGTCGGGCTGGCCGGGACGGTCACCACCCTGTCGTCGCTCCAGCAGGGCCTGACCACCTACGACCGCGACCGCATCCACCATGCAGCCCTCACCCTCGACCGGGTGGACCACTGGCTCCGGCTCCTGGCCGGGGAGGACCGGGCCGGGCGCCTGGCCCGTCCGGGCATGGTGGAGGGCCGGGAGGACGTCATCGTGGGTGGCGCCCTGATCCTGTCGGTGGTGATGCACCGGCTGGGACTCCGCGACTGCCTGGTCTCCGAGGCGGACATCCTCGACGGCCTGGTCGACTCCCTGCTCCGGCCGTCCGGCCGGTAGGCGTCCGGCCGGTAGGCGTCCGGCCGGTAGGCGTCAGGCCGGTAGGCGTCAGGCCGGGGTCGGGATGGCCCCGTCCGGTGAGCTCCGAGGGGCGACCGGGGCTCCGGCCAGCCCGGTGCCGTCCACCACCCGTCGGGTGAACCGGTCGGTGGACCCGAAGTACTCCTCGGCGTAGGCCCGGCCCTGACGGCTGAACGGCTCCCGCTGCTCCGGGCGGAGCAGCGCCTCGATGCACCAGGTCAGCTCGCCCGGGGTGGAGAACCAGAGACCGCCGGCCCCCTGTTGGGCGTGCTCCCGCGCCCGCGAGTCTGCGGGGACGATGATCGGGGTCCCGAAGAGGAGGGAGTCCACGCACCGTCGGGCGAAGAGCCGGCCGGGCCGGAGGTCCACCACCGCCCGGGCCCAGGCCATCAGCCGGGCCAGGTCGCTCGACCGCTCGACGGGCCATCCCGGGACCCACCGTCCCTGGTGCCAGACGACGAAGACGTCGGTGTAGCAGATGGCCATCGGGTGGTCGGGGAACCGGAGCCGGATCAGCCGGGCCAGCTCCACGGCCCCCTCGTCCGCCTCGCTGTGGGCGTCGGTGAGGACCAGGACGTAGTCGGTGGTCCCGACCCAGGAGCTGGGCTCGCTCAGGGCGCTGACGTTGGCGGCCATCGGTGCACCGATCCGGTGCACGGCGCCGCCCGGGTGGCGGCCGGCGATCTCGTCGTGCTCGCTGGCGGTGACGGCCAGGATGTGCTCGGCCCGGTCGAAGAGGCGGTCATAGTGGGGGAAGGCCAGGCTGGCCGGGTCGGAGCCCAGGGCCAGCAACGTCAGGGGCGCGTCCGGGACCGCCCGTTCGACAGCCTCGAGGGCACCCACGTGCTGGTGCCCGGCGATCACCACGGCATCGGGCCGGATGGCGGCGAGCACCTCGGCCGCCCCCCGCCAGGGTTCGAGGAGCCCCCGATCGAGCAGCGGACGGAGCGCCGGAGGCACCGGACGGTCGAGGGCCCCGTCGGCCTGGCTGATGGCCTCCACCAACAGGTCCCGCTGGAGCTCGGCGTTCCTCGGGAGGGGGGTGGCCAGCTCGTGGAGGGCGAACACACTGTCGATCCGGTCGCCGCGCACCCGACCCTGGGGGGTGACCACGTGGACGTCGGCGCTCCCGGCCAGGGCACCGGCCACCTGGCGGGTGATCCACCCCTCCTCCCCGCCCGACGCCCACCGGGGAGCGAGGACCGCCACCCGGGGGCGGCCCGAGGCGCCCACGCCGAGGGGGGCGGCCACCCACGGGGTGGCGGGGGATCCGTCGGTCATCGAGTGGGGACGGCGCCCTCGGAGGGCTGGCCGTCGCCGTTCCCGGTGCTGCCGGGCCCGGCGTCGCCGGCTCCGGCCGGCGGCTGGGCGTGGAGCCACACCGCCAGGACGGCCTGGTTCTTGGCCTCCGCCACCCGGTGGTTGAGCATGTCGGTGTTCAGCTCCTGGAGGAGGAGGGTCAACTGGTCGCAGCGGCGCTCGAGTGCCTCGCTGACCTGGACCAGGTGGCTCATCAGGTCGCGCTCCTCCCGGAGGTACCGCCCCAGGACCCGGAAGGTCAGGCGACCGAAGAGACCGAGCACCTTGCCCTTGGCGCCGGCTCCCCCATCCTCGGGGGCGTAGGCATCCGGGAGCTGCCAATGGTGGTGGAGGTACTCGAGCGACGCCCGGTTCCGGGCCTGCTCCACGCCGAACGGGCGGTTGGGCGGGGGGGGAGGCAGCGGCTCCCACTGGAGGATCTGGTGCTCCTCCTTCAGCTGCCGGAGGAACTCGGTCGGGTCGATCGGGGGGGCGCTCGGACGGCGGCTCTTCCTGTCCTTCTCGCTGGCCATGGTTGTCACCTCTGTCGGAAGGATCGGATACGTGGGGGGGCACCGCCTCACCGGCGCCGGTCCGGTCCCTGGGTGCGGCGCGGCACCGGATCGGCCTGCGGATTGTATCCGCGATCGCACCGGATCCCAGGACCGGCGGGAGCGGCCGGAGGACCCGGGAGCGACCGTCGGCCGGGGGCCTCCGTGGTACGGTGCGGATCGACGCCCCCCCGTGGACCCAGGGAGGCCGAACGATCGCCGGCCCGGTGCCGACCATGCGTTCGACCGGCGGGGCTCCCAGACGCCATGGCCACTCCCGACGACCCCCGACCGACCGGCAACGGCACCGGCGCCGGCTCCCCCGGTGAGGGGACGGCTGACGAGGCGGTCAGCGCCCTCGCCTACCTCTCCAGCCGCTTCGCCGAATCGATCCCACCTCCGGAGCTCCCGGAGGTGGAGGAGCGGGAGTGGGGTGCCCACGCCGCCCTGTTCTCCCCGGCCTACTGGCACTGGCTGCACCTCCACCGCCAGCTGCGCGACGGGGGGCCGGACCTCCGCAACCTGCCCACCGACGGCCCGCTCCTCAGCCTGGTGGTCCCGGTCTACCGGCCCAAGCTCTGGTACTTCCTGGAGTGCGTCCGCTCGGTACAGGCCCAGACCTACCGCAATTGGGAGCTCTGCCTGTGTGACGACGGGTCGGGTGACCCCGAGCTCACCGCCGCCATGGAGGAGTTCGCCGCCGCCGACCCCCGGATCAGGGCGCTGGCCCTCGAGCAGAACGGCGGGATCTCCCGGGCCACCAACCGGGCGCTCGAGGCGGCCACCGGCGAGTTCGTGGTCCTCCTCGACCACGACGACCTGCTCGATCCCGAGGCGCTGGCCGAGTTGGCGTCGGTGGCGATGGCCGTCGAGGACGTCGACGTGATCTACACCGACGAGGACAAGTACGACGAGCTCGACCGGCCGTTCCAGCCGCACTTCAAGCCCGACTGGTGCCCGGACCTGCTCCTGTCCTTCCCCTACCTGGGCCACCTGATGGCCATCCGACGGAGCGTGGTCACCGCCATCGGCGGGTTCCGCCCCGAGTTCGACGGCAGCCAGGACTTCGACATCATGCTGCGCGCCACCGAACAGGCCCGGTCGGTGGTCCACGTCCCCCGGGTGCTCTACCACTGGCGGGTGGTGGCGGGGTCGGCGGCCGGCGACCCCGACGCCAAGCCGTGGGCCTACCAGGCCAGCCGGCGGGTGGTCGAGGACACCCTCCGTCGGCGGGGGATCGACGGCGAGGTGCGCGGGGGCCCGTTCCAGGGGGCGTATCACGTGCGCCGGAACGTGGTGGGGACGCCGACGGTGAGCATCATCATCCCGTTCCGCGACCAGGCCGCCCTCACCGTGGCCTGCCTCGACTCCCTGGAGGTGGCTCCGGGCTACGACATCGCCGAGGTGGTGCTGATCGACAATGGGAGCACCGACCCGGAGACGGCCGCCCTCCGCCAGCGCCTGGAGTCCCGACCCCGGACCCGGGTGCTCGACTACCCGGGGGCGTTCAACTGGCCGGCCATCAACAACATGGCGGCTGCCACCTGTGAGACCGACATGCTGCTCTTCCTCAACAACGACATCACCGCCTCGTCGGAGGGATGGCTCCACGCCCTGGTCGAGCAGGCCCAGCGGCCCGAGATCGGCGCGGTGGGGGCGCGCCTGGTCTACCCCGACGGCAAGCTCCAGCACGCCGGCGTGGTGCTGGGACTGGGCGGGGTGGCCGGACACCTCTTCGCCGGGATGCCGGTCGGGGAGATGGGCTACTTCGGCTACGACCGGGTGCTACGGGAGTACAGCGCGGTGACCGCCGCCTGCCTGCTGGTGCGCCGGGAGGTCTTCGAGGAGGTCGGGGGCTATCACGAGGAGTTCGCGGTCGGCTTCAACGACGTCGACTTCTGCATCCGGCTGGGCCGGGCCGGCTACCGGATCCTCTACACCCCCCACGCCGAGCTGGTCCACTACGAGTCGGTGAGCCGGGGCCTGTCCGGCTTCCAGGGCGACTACGAGGAGTTCCTGGCCCGCTGGACCGAGCTGCTCCGCTCCGGTGACCCCTGCTACAACCCGAACCTCGGGCGACTCGAACCGTGGTGCCCCCTGCGACCCCCCGACGAGGACGAGATCTGGCTCACGCTGGTGGGCGGACTGGCCCGGAGCGAGCCCGACGAGGTGTCGGAGGAGGGCCCAACGGCCGGCGGCGCCGGCGGGGACCAGCCCGTGACCGGCGACCCGGCGGATGCCCCCTCCGCCGTCGGCGCCACCTGACCGGCCACCGGTGGAAGTGGCCGGATCTCGGCCAGGCAGGCGCCGTCCAGGTGTCGGCTGAGCTCGGCGGCGGGAGCGCACCGGAGGGCTGGGGCGGAGGGGCCTCGGCGACCACCTGGTCCCCTGCGCGGACCTCTCGGCGGCTCGCTCGACACCCGGCGGGACCGGCTCCCTGAGCCCCGCCCGACCGAGGGCGCAGCCGGTTACGGGCGACCGGCCGGCTCCGTCACCCCGGCCGGCTCCGTCACCCCTGGCTCCTCCCGTGCCTCCGGATCCGGCACCCGACTCCCGGCGCCGTCCCCGGAGCTCCCGCCGGCGGAGCCCGGACGCCCGACCGGCGTCGGTGGTGGCCGGGAGCGCCTCCGACGCTCGGCGGCCAGGGACCCGACGATGAGGCCGGCCGCCACCACCGAGACCCCGAAGGCGGCGGTGCCGTGCGCGGGGAGGAACGTGAACCGGACGACCGAGGTGCCGGCGGGCACCGGGACCTGCTGGAACAGGCCGGTGGGACCCGACACCGCGTGGTCGACCCGCACCGTCCGGCCGTTGACGGTGGCCGTCCACCCCGGGATGTACTGGACCCGTCGGGTGAGTACGGACGGGCGTCGGCAGGTGAGGGTGGCCTGGTCCCACCCCTGGACGATCACCGTGCATCCGGGTGCCGCGCTCGCCGTCGAGGTCGAAGGGGTCGAGGTCGATCGACGGTCGGCCGATCCGACGGAGAAGGCCGGTTCGGCGTTCGGCAGCTGCCAGATCTCCGCGAAGGAGTCCCGATAGGCGAGACGGGGCCCCGACGGCCACGGCGCCGTCCCGGTGGCCGGGAACGGCTGGCCCTGGGTGTCGAGCCCGTCGGCACCCTCGACCACGTAGCGCACGCCCACCGCCTCGAAGTTCGCCAGGTGCCGGGTGAGCTCCTGGGCCGGGGTCGGGCCGGTTTGCGACAGCCGGGCACCGCCGGTGAAGGATCCCGGGAACGAGTTCGGGTCGAGATTGTCGAGGATCTCGGAGTCCAGACTCTTGGGGAACGGGGAGTCGTTGACGTTCACCTCGGCGATCCGGAAGTAGGAGCCATAGTTGGGCTGGATGGGCCCGAGGGTGTAGAAGCGGTAGGTGCCGAGATTGGCCTGGAGCCAGTGGACCACCCCGAGGTCGAGGGTGGACGAGGCTGGCGCCGCCGACAGGTAGGTGAAGGCGAGGAGCCCGATCGACTCGATGGCGACGGCGGCGGCCATCAGTACCCGCCCCTGCCGGCGGATCCGCTCCGTCCGGGCCCGGGCGCCGGGTCGGCTCGATCGTCGCGCCGAGCGGAGGCCGCCGAGCACCAGCACGCCCACCAGGATGAGGGCGCCCAGGAGGCTCCACACGGCGTAGACGTGGGGCCGAGGTCCCTGGCCCGGTGGGGCCGCCAGCCCGGCGAGGACCGGCCACGCCGCCACCACCGCCCACACGGCGAGTCCGGCCGTCACGGCGCCCGCCAGCAACAGGATGCGCCGTCGGCTCAGATTGCGGGCGATGTCGTCCATCCCGAGGACGGCCAGCACCACGACGGCCAGCTCCCACGACGGGTTGGCGTAGCGGTAGAAGGCCGTGGATCGGATCCCGGGGAGGTTGGACATGAGGTGAAGGACCGGCGGGTAGCCGAAGGTGCGGAGCAGGCACACCGCCACCCAGGCGCCGATCCCCAGTCGGAGGGCCCGAAGACGGCGACCCACCAGGCCCACCAGGGCGGCGGCGATGAGGGTGGCGCAGAGGTAGCCGCCGACGTTGCCCCAGAGGACGAAGACCTGGCCAGGTACGGCCCCGGTGCTGTGCAGGCCGAAGATGGGTCCGAACACGTAGGGAAGGATCACCTGGCTGAGCCCGGCGGGCGGGAGGGCGGCGAAGGCCAGTCCGTCGCCCCCGTGGGATCCGACGTCGGCCACCGGCAGATAGGTGGCGAATGCCACCAGGAGGGGTGCCGACAGCGCCACCCCCACCACCCCGCCACCCACCACCTTGGCCACCATCGGTCGCCAGCAGTTCCGGCCGGGACCGATGATGCGGAGCACTGTCCACCAGAGCAGGAACAGCCCGTCGATCACGGTGGTCTCGGGGAACCCGGCCAGGATCGAGAGGCCGATCGCCACGGCCAGGAGCCGCCAGCCTCCCCGTCGGTGTTCGGTGGCGGCCGACAGCGCCCGCTCCACGCCGAGGAGGGACAGGGGCAGGAAGGCCACCGGTCGGATGGGGGCGTGGGCGAACCAGGCGAAGGTGCCACAGAGCCCGAACGCCACACCGGCGGCGGTGGCGAAGGTCCGCCCGACACCGAGCCGGCGGACGAGCAGGTAGGTGGACCATCCGGCGATCAGCTCGAGGCAGACCTGGAGAAGGAGGACGCCGTTCTGGAAGGCGAGCAGCAGGGTGGGGGGAAAGAAGGCGCCACTCTGCATCTCCCCTGCCAACGGGGAGCCAACCCCCTCAAACGGGTTCCACCAGGGAACGTGTCCGTGCAGCCAGTCGGTGGCGGCCAGGTGTCCCAGCGCCTGCAGGGTGAACCCGGAGTTGGGGTCGATGATCGGGTAGCCGGGCAGCACGCCGGCGTGACCGGGGAACAGCCCACCGTTGGCCACCATCGGATTGGCCGTGACCAGTCCCAGGATGGCGGGGAGGTTGGCGAGGACGACCGCCACGGCGATCCAGGCGAAGGGCGGGGCGTCGGGTCCGAGCCGAGCCATCCGGTGGCGCCAGGCGGCGAGGCGCCCTGGGGTCGGGCCGCCATCCGGGGTCGAGCGGGTGGCCGGAGGCGTGCCGCCGTCCGGAGCCGGACCCGGAGCCGGAGCCGGACCCGGAGCCGGGGTGGCCTCACCCGGCGGTGGGGCCACGGTGCCCCCGGAGCCGGTCGGAGCGGAGCGCGGGATCGGGTCGTCCATGCGGCCTAGCTCGGGGGACGGCCGACGAGCGGGCGGAGCGTCGGGACCGGGCCAGTGGGTGGTGGGGGAGCCCAGGAGACGGTCATGGTGGACCCGGTGGTTACGGTTGCGGACCTTGCGGCGCTTGCGGACCCGGCCACGAGGTGCGCATCCCTCGGGGAGTTGGCATCGGTCGTCACGTCGGGCGGGCTTTCTCGATCTGGTCGGTGGGTCCGGCGTACAACCGTAGGACCGGTCGTCCCTGGTGGTCTGCGACGCCCGCATGCTAACGCCCCCACCGCCCTGGCCGGGACCAGACGTCGTCGGTCGGTCCCGCGACAGGGGCGAGTTGGGGCGGTTCTCCAACCGCGGGGGATTCTCGGCCTACCATTCGGCCGTGGCATGTTGTGCTCTCAACTCGGTCGATCACTGGCCGGAGGCGGTGGCCGGGTCGGCGTCCAACGTCATCCGAGGCTCGAGCGCGCTCCACCAGGGGCGGCGATGACCCCCCGGGCCGCGGCTCGCGCCGTGCGCTCGCTCGAGCTGCCCGGCTGGCGGATCTGGGTGAGCACCCTGGTGGAGGCGGACTATCCGGTCTGGTACGAGGTGCGGAACCGCTGCCGGGACTGGTTGGTGCCCTGGGAGCCACGCCCCAAGGGGGCCCCGCTGGCGCCGGAGGACGCCGCCAGCTTCAGTACCCGGTGTGTCATGCGGGAGCGCGAGCGCCAACTGGGCACGGGGTTCGGGTTCGGCATCTTCCTTGAGGGACGCTTCTGCGGCGAGGTCACGCTCTCGTCGATTCAGCGGGGTCCGTTCCAGAACGGCTCCATCGGCTACTGGATCGACCAGGACCTGGCCGGCAAGGGCCTGGTGCCCGAGGCGGTGGTGGTGGTCCTGCAGTACGCCTTCGAGTCGCTCCACCTGCACCGGATCGAGGTGGCCATCATCCCGCGGAACGCCTCGAGCCGGAGGGTCATGGAGAAGCTGGCACTCCGGACCGAGGGCGTGGCGCTCGGGTTCCTGGAGATCAACGGCGAGTGGGAGGATCACGTGCGGTATGCGATCACCGCCGAGGAGTGGGAGGTCCGGCGGTCCGAGCTGCTGACCACCTGGCTCCGGCGGGCCTGAACGGGTGTCCGGACGGATGGTGGGGTCCGAAACGCTCGGTCGCCCGGCGCCAGGGGAGCCGGCGGTGCCCGCCGGTGTCGAGGTGGCCGTTCTGGTCCCATGCTTCAACGAAGAGGTGACCGTCGCCTCGGTGGTCCGGGGGTTCCGCACCAGCCTTCCGGAAGCGACCGTCTACGTCTTCGACAACAACTCCACCGACGGGACGGCCCAGGTGGCCGCCGAGGCGGGTGCGGTGGTGGTCTGGGAGGGCAGGCAGGGCAAGGGCAACGTGGTCCGGCGGATGTTCGCCGACGTCGATGCCGACGTCTACCTGTTGGTGGACGGGGACGACACCTACGACGCCAGCGCCGCGCCGCAGCTGGTCGACCTGGTCCTCCGGCGCGGCTACGACATGGTCAACGCCGCTCGGGTCTCCCGGGACGAGGACTCGTTCCGGCGCGGACATGCCGCGGGCAACCGGATGCTGGGCGGTCTGGTCTCCTGGATCTTCCACCGTCCATCCGGCGACATGCTCTCCGGATACAAGGCCCTGTCACGGCGGTTCGTGAAGTCGTTCCCGGTCTTCGCTTCGGGCTTCGAGATCGAGACGGAGCTCACCGTCCACGCCCTGGGGCTCGATATGCCCACCACCGAGATCACGCTGCCCTACCGGGAGCGACCCGATGGATCGGAGAGCAAGCTGTCCACCTTCGGAGACGGGTTCCGAATTGTCCGGACCATCGGGGGGCTGTTGCGATCGGAACGTCCCATGGCTTTCTTCTTCGCCATCGCCGCCATCCTGGCGGTGGGGGCGGTCATCCTGGCCATCCCCCTCATCCTCACCTTCGGCCACACCCACAAGGTGCCCCGGGTGCCCACCGCCATCCTGGTCACGGGCATGATGGTGGTGGCGTTCCTGAGCCTGGCCATCGGCCTGATCCTCGACACCGTGACCCGCGGCCGTCAGGAGGCCAAGGCCCTCCGGTATCTGGCCATACCCGGCCCCCGCCTCGGTCCCCCCGGCCTCGATCCCGGGGGAACGCTCGATCCCGACCGGTAGCCGACCGTCAGGTGAGCGCCCAGCGCCCGGCGCCGGACGTCAGGAGGAAGGCCCAGATCGCCACCAGCGATCCGGTGGCCACCATCGTCACCACCACGGGAAGCTTCCGGGACCCGAAGACGCAGCAGGCGCCTCCCGCGGCCAGGACGAGGAGGATCGGCAGCGCGGTGTAGGTGTAACGCGCCTCGATGCTCCACTGCTCGCCGTACCGGATGTACCACATCTCGAGCAGGTTGAAGACCCAGGGGAGCCCGAGGATGGCCACCCGGATCGACCACAACCTTCGGCCCAGACCGACGATCATCACCAGGCTGGCCGGAACCATGAGGACGTCCAGCAGGGTCGTGAGGTACGAGAGGGCCGGTTGTTTGTTGAAGGCGCCGCCCCACTCGTCGGGCAGGGCGGGATGGAGCAGATAGGAGGCAGTGTCGTTCGGGAGATTGCTGATGGCGAAATGCCGGTGGTAGTGGTTCACCGTCGGGGCCTGCTCGGCGACGGCGAGGGGTCCCGCCGTCACCATGTGGTAGGTCGACTCGTTGTAGGCGACCCACGGGGCGGCAAGGACGAGTGGGACGGCGAGGGCCACGGCCAGCGGGGCCAGGGCCCGGCGGGTCGATCGGCGGGCCTTGTGCGCCGGCCGGCGGGAGATCGGAGCCTCGGAGAGTGCCTCCGGTGAGCCGGCGATCAGGTCGGGTTGCCTGGCCCGCCATCGGCCAACCGCTTCGGCACCCACCACCAGCACGAAGACCGGCACCAACTCGACGAGCTCGAACTCGGTGAGGACCGCCAGTCCGAGCACGACCCCGGCGGCGATGTAGCGGCGACCCGCGTGGCGATCCCAGGCGATCCACAGCTCGGTGGCGAACAGGATGGACAGGAGGATGCCCAGGCCCTGGTTGGAGACCGTCACCTCTCGGACGATGACCCCGGGGAGGGCGAAGAACACCAGGGTGAACGCCCATCCGATCATCCACCGGTCCTTGAGGGCCACCCGGGCGAGGCGCCCGACGGCGGCCACGCTGGCGAAGAGCAACAGCACGTCGTAGAACCGGAGGGAGAAGAGCTTGTCGCGGTAGTTGGACGTCAGATCGAAGGCGGGCACGGCGGTGAGGTAATAGAGGGGGGGTTGGAAGGCCTCGTAGCTCATGGCCTTCAACTCGCTCGGTGGGTAGGTCGTCGTGGCCGGCGAGGGGTAGGTGCGCTCCTCCACCGCCAGCGCTTGCGGGCTGGTGCGGGTCCGGCCGAGGACGGGGAGCGAGCCGTGCTGGGCGATCTCCTGCACGTAGGAGTAGTGGGCCTCCTCGTCGATGGGGGAGAAGACCGGGAATCGGAGGGCAACCACCACCCCCAGCACGCCGATCACCAGGAGCTGCAGCACCAGGAGCCCGATCAGTCCCCTGCGCCATCCACGCCCCAGTCCGGGAGGCGCCTGCCGGAGGGCCGCGACCAGCCCGCCCCTGGGCTCGGTGGCCACCTGATCCGGCCAACGGTCCTCCCAGGGGACCCCGGCACCGGCCTCCGGACCGGCGTCGTCGGGGACAGGGACACTGCCACCGGCCTCCGGACCGGCGTCGTCGGAGACTTCCGTTGGGGTATCCCCTGCGGTGTCCGTCCACTCGCCGCTGCCCGGGTCCACCCCCTCGTCCGCGCCGGTCTCTTCGACGTCGGTCGGCAACGTTGGGGGACTCCTCATCGGATCGTGGGCACCGCCCGATCAGCGGTGGCGCCCGGCTGTCGAACGACACGGGCGGCGGAGGCATTGTAGGTCGCTCCGGGCCCGCCACCACGGCATCTCGGGGCCGGTGATCAGCCGTCGATGCCCCGCACCACGGCCGGAGAGTGCCGGAAGAACTGCTCGACGTCCTGCTCGTACTGGTAGCCCGGCTCATGGTCGCCCACCGCCCGGCGGAGGTTGTTGGCCCGGGCGAAGCTCTCCACCGCCCCGGCGCTCGAGTACCGGTAGGTGAAGCCGGTCTCGATGAGCTTGGAGGTGTCGACCCCCCGTCCGTAACGGAGCACCGTCTCCATCTCGGCGGGGAACTGGACCACGCCCAGCCGGACCAGGGGCCGGGCGAAGGTACGGGGGTTGAACGGCGGCAGCGGCAGCAGGTGGGCGCCCCCGAGGGAGGCCACCTCGCTCCAGGGCAGCTTGCCGGCCCCAGCCACGTTGAAGAGCCCGGCGATCCGTTGGCGGGTGACGTGCTCGAGCGACCGCACCACATCGTCCTCCTCCACGAACTGGACGAGCGGGTCGTAGCCGGCGATGCAGGGGAGCAGGCGCCGCCGGAGGTTGGCGCTGATCGGGGTGACGATGTCGCTCCCCAGCACGTTGGCGAAGCGCAGCACCGACACCACCAGGTGGGGGTTGTCCTCGGCGAAGTCCCGGACCAGGGCCTCCACCTCGATCAGCGACCGCTCCAGCTGGGTGCGCACCGGGGCGTTCCGGGGCGTCTGCTCGTGGAACCATGTCGGGTCCTTCTCCGAGGCGCCGTAGACATGGGTGGACGACTTGACCACCACCTGGCGCACCGGGGTGCCCGGCGAGCCGGCGGCGGCCAGCAGGTTGAGGGTGCCGATGACGTTGATCTCGTGGAGCACCCGGCTCGAGACCCGGACCGAATTGGTCTCCAGGAAGGTGTGGACGATGGTGTCCACCTGGGTGGCACGGACGATCCGGTTGAGGATGGAGTAGGTCTGGTCGGCCCGCACGAACTCGGTGCGTTCGAGCGGCACCTTCGGCTCCCGGGTCCCCATGCCCATGATCATCTCCACACCCGGGTCGTTCTCCAGGGCCTGGGCCATCCGGCCCCCCCAGAAGGTGTCGAGGCCGGTGATGAGCACGCGACGGCCCATGTCAGCCGAACCAGACGCTGCGACGCTCGCGCAGCATGTCGTGGAGGGCGTCCTGCAGGCGGCCCCGGATCTGCTCGGCCTCGTCCATGATCCGGCTCCGGGAGTAGCGCTCGAGGCCCTCGGCGACGTCGAAGGTGATCGGGTCGAGGACCCGGATCTTGATCTTGGCCGGGAAGTACATCAGGTACCCGAGGGGGCCGAAGACCAGGTTGTTGGCGGTGACCGGGAAGTACGGGGTCTTGATGAGCTTGGCCAGGGCGTTGACCCGGAAGAGGATGGGCATGGTCTCCTCCGCCCCCACCACCGCGATGGGGATGACCGGGACCCCGGACCGCATGGCGATCTCCACGAAGCCACCCCTCCCGAACCGCCGGAGCCGGTACCGGTCCGAGAACGACTTGGAGGGGCCCTTGGTCCCCTCCGGGAAGACCAGCGCCAGCTGCTGCTGCTCGTGGAGCAGGCGGTAGGCGTTGTCGGGGTGGGCGGGCACCCCCCCGGTGCGGGACCACAGGGTGCCCACCACCGGGATGGTCCGGAAGAAGTAGTCCGCCATGCCGTAGACAGGCCGACCCAGCTCCTCCTCGATGCCGTGCATGATGGCCGGCGCGTCGGAGGGGATGGCACCGGCGTGATTGGCCACCAGCAGGGCGCCACCGCTCATCGGGATCTTCTCGAGGCCCTCCCACTCCACCCGGAACCAGCGGCGGTAGAGGGGGTTGTAGAGGCGTCGCACCACCGATCGCATGTGCTCGGAGCGCCCCCATTCGTCGACGTCCGACCGGCGGGGGTCGTCGGGGGGTACGTCGTCGGAGCGGGGGACGGCCACCGGCAGCGACGAGGTGCCCGGGCGGTCGGAACGGCGGGGGATGGGCTCGTCCGACCCGCCGACCTCCGCCGACTCCAGGACCCCCTCGGAGGCGTCCGACGCCTCGTGGACGTCCGGGGCACGCTCGGTCACCACCCCCGCCTCGATGGCACGGGCTTTGCGGGCCGTGCTCCGGGCGGCGTTCGGTGGGTCCGCGGTCACCTCCGTCATGGTACCGGGCGCAGAACCGTGTGGACCCCGGCGGGGAGGGGTCCGGCGTCGTGGGTCGGCCCCACCCGTCTCCCGGGTCCGGTGGGACGGGTCCTCGTCCCCGTCCCCGCCCCGTTCGACCCGGTCAGCCCCCGTCGGGCCCGTCCGGGAGAACACCCGGTGGCACCAGCCGGCCGGCCAAGGGTCCGAGGGAGCGGACGGCGGCCGCCGACAGGGAGCGGCGATGGACCGACAGTGGACGGAGGCGTTCGGTGAGCGCCCGGGAGAGCGCCGTCGCCTCGGCGGCGGGCACCAGTGGGAGGAGCACCTGGACGGTGGATCCGGTCCGGACCACCGGCAGCGGGGTCTCGGGCAGCACGGCGTCGACGGCCGCCGCCAGCCGGTCGGCGAGCTCTGCCGGAGGGACGTCGCCCGAGGGGTCGTGGACCACCACGGCGGGGACCGGCGGCACGGCCCGGAGGCCCAGGCGAGACCGGTAGACGTCGGCCAGCATGCCCAGGGAGTCGTGCAGGGGATGGACGGTGCTTCCGGGGACGTGCTTCCACTGGACCGGCACCTCCGAGATGGTGAGCCCGAGCCGCCGGGCCTGCACCAGCACCTCCACGTCGAAGGCGAACCGGTCGATCCGCACCAGGTGGAAGAGGAGGCGGGCGACGGGTGTCCGGAAGGCCTTGAACCCGCACTGGGTGTCGTGGAGCCCGAGCCCGGTGCCGGTGGTCACCGCCCGGTTGAACAGGCCGCCCATCAGGGACCGGAGGATGTAGCGACTCTCGACCATCGAGTCGTCGAGCGCCCGGGAGCCGATGGCGAGATCGGTGGTCCGGAGCCCCTCCGCCAGCAGCGGGATGGCCCGGGGATCGATGGCCATGTCGGCGTCCATGTAGGCGCAGGTCACGCCCCGGGCTCCGGCGACCCCGGCCCGTACCGCCGCACCCTTGCCTCGGTTGGACGGGAGGGAGACCACCCGGTGGTGGGGGAGGGGGGCGAGCAGCTTGCGGGCGGTCTCGGCGGTGCCGTCACCGCTGCCGTCGTCGACCACCACCACCTCGGTGCGCTGCAGGTCGAGCGCCCCCTCGGACACCGCGGCATCGAACCGCTCCATGCCGGCGGCCAGGCGGTGGGCCTCGTTGAAGGCGGGGACGATGATGGTGAGGTCGAAGGTCATGGTTCCGGTGGTCCGACCCTAGGCCCCGCCGCCTTCCCCGCCGTGTCGGGCGCCGCCGGCGGCTCCGGGAGGTCCGGCCGGATCAGGGACGGGCGGCGCCGACCAGCCCGGCGGAGAAGAACGGGTCGAACTCCACCACCGTCCCGGTGTGGGCGGCCTGGATGATGGTGTCGTCGCCGTAGGGGGTGGGCTGGCCGTCGAGGGTCGGACCCACGTACATCACCACGTGGTCGATGCCGGCGGCGCCGTCGAAGTCGTAGAAGAGCAGGTCACCAGGCTCGAGGGACGAGAGGCTGACGTGCGGGAAGTCGGCGTACTGATCGGCGGCCGAGTGGTCGAGGGTGACCCCGGCCTGGGCCCAGGCCAGCATGGTCAGGCCCGAGCAGTCGACCCCGGCACTGCTGGCCCCGCCCCACACGTAGGGCACCCCCAGGTACTTCATGGCGCCGTGGACCGCCGCCAGCCCGGGCGCCTGTGGATCACCCCCGTAGGCGATCTCGCCGTCGCCGGCGGAGCTGGCGGCCTGGTCGGCGGCCTGGTCGGCGGTGGTGGCACTGGCACTCCCGGCACCCACCGTGCCCGCCACCTGGGCGGCCGTCTGAGCCTGGGCGGCGGCGGCCTGGGCGGCGGCCTGGGACTGGGCGGCGGCGGCGGCCTGGGCGGCGGCGGCGGCCTGGGCGGCGGCCTGGGCGGCGATCTGCTGGGCCAGGGTGCCCTTGACCTGGGTCAGGGTGGCCTGGGACTGGCTCGCGGCAGCCGACGCCTTCTGCTGGTCCTGGCTCTCGGAAGCCTGCTCGCTCATCTCCGCCTGCTGCTCGGAGAGGAGCCGGCTGTCGGTGGAGCTCAGCCTCTTCTGGTCGGCGTCGACGGCGTCGGCATCGTGGACGGCGTCGCTCACCGCCACCTTGTCGTAGGTCGACCGCTCCTCACCGGACTGGCCGGGCGGGGCGAACAGGTTGGCGATGGCGGCCGACCCTTCGTCCGAGACGTAGGCGTGGACGGCGTCGTTGCGGAGCCGTTCCTTGTCGGAGGCCAGTTGGCTCCGGTCGTTGTCCATGGCGGCCGTGGTGGCGGCCAGGGACGAACGTGTGGTGGTCAGGTCGACGGTCGCCTGGTTGTACGCCTCGTCGGCCTCGTCGAGGGCCGCCTGCTCCTGGCCGATCTGCGCCTCGATGGCGGAGACCTGGGCCTCGCTGGCCTGGATGTCCGAATTCGAGTCGCCGGGAACGGTGGTCGAGGTCGGGCTGGTTCCCGACGGGTCGGCGGTGACGGCCGGCGCCGCCAGGGCGGAGGTGGGGGCGACCATCAGACCGACGGGAACCACGGACAGCGAGACGGCCAGGATGACGGTGGTCACCCTGGTCCTGCGCCCCCGGCGCGCAAACCGCTTCGGGGCGCGCTCCACATGGGCCGATTGCCCGACAGTCACATCAGCCACTCCTGCCACAGTAATCCCACAACTCCTGGCTGCCAAGGGGTCGGGATGCGTGGGCGTCGGCCCTGTCGCCGACCCCCCCCGATCCCGCCGCTGGTTCGTTCCCCCGTCTTCGACACCCCCGGAGACGACCTTGAGGCGGATCTCTCCGGGGCGGCCGGGACCACCCCGACCGGTAGATTCGGCGCACTGTCGAGTGGACGAGCGAGGCGCACATGCTGGGGACCGTCGAGACCGGGGCCGGACGGGTCCGGGGAGCGGAGCGGAACGGCGTCTGGGCCTTCTCGGGCATCCCCTACGCCGCCTCGACCGCCGGGACCCGCCGATGGCGACCACCCCAGGCCGCCGAGCCGTGGGCGGGCGTCCGGGTGTGCGACCGGTTCGGTCCGGTGGCCCCCCAACCCCCGAGGATCCCCGGGATGTCGATCGGCGGCGAGCCCGACGAGTCGTCGGAGGACTGCCTCAGCCTCACGGTCTGGACCCCGTCGCCCGACGGGGGCCGCCGGCCGGTGATGGTCTGGGTCCACGGCGGGGGCTTCACGTCGGGCTCGGGGGCCGGCGACCTCTACCGGGGGGGCATGTTGGCGCGGGAGGGGGACGTGGTGGTGGTCACCCTCAACTACCGCCTCGGAGCGCTCGGATTCCTCGCCCACCCGGCCCTGGCCGACCCGGGGGAGCCCTGGGTGGGCGGGGACGGTTGGAGCGGGTACGGCAACTGGGGCATCGCCGACCAGGTCGCCGCCCTGGCGTGGGTCCGCCAGAACATCGCCGGCTTCGGAGGCGACCCCGGGAACGTCACGATCTTCGGGGAGTCGGCCGGCGGCATGAGCGTGGCCTCGCTGCTGGCCATCCCCGCCGCCCGTGGGTTGTTCCGGCGGGCGGTCGTCCAGAGCGGCCCCCCCTACTGGCACACACCGGAGCTCGCCGCCGAACGGGCCGAGCGCCTGGCCGGCCTCCTCGGCGTGCCGATGACCCGGGGGGCCCTCGCAACGGTGCCGGCCGACCGGTTGGTCCGGGCGGTCGGTCAGCTGGGCGAATCGCTCCGGATCGGCGACGACGGGCTCCCGCTGGCCCTGCTCCCGGTGGTCGACGGTGGCCTGATGCTCCAGTCCCCCGACCAGGCGGTGGCCTCAGGGTCCGCCGCCGACGTCGACCTGATGATCGGTACCAACCGGGACGAGGCGGCCTTCTTCGCTGCCGCCCTGTCCGAGGGTCACGGCCTGGACGAGTCGGGCCTCGTTCGCTGGGTCTCCGCCGGGGAACCCGACCCCTCGGGAGCCCTCGACCTGATCGCCGCCTACCGGGAGGCGCGCGCCACCCGGGGCGAACCGGTGACACCCACCGACCTGTGGGTCTCCATCGCCACCGATCTCATCTTCCGGTTCCCGTCGATCCGGCTGGCCGACACCCATGCGGCGGCGGCCCACCCGGGCGTGGGCACGTTCACCTACCTCTTCACCTGGGAGACCCCCGCCTTCGGGGGCCGCCTCGGGTCGTGCCACGCCCTGGAGATCCCCTTCGTCTTCGGCACGGTGGTGCAGCCGTCCGTCCAACTCTTCGCCGGGGGCGGTGACGACGCCCTGACCCTGTCGTCCGGGATGCGCGCCGCCTGGCTGGCCTTCGCCAGGTGGGGCGAACCGTCCAACGAGCGATCCGGGCCGTGGCCGGCCTGGGATCCGGGGCGACGACCCACCATGGTCTTCGGGCCATGGCCGGGATCGGACGGGTGGTGGCGGCCGGTGGAACGGCCCCGGGACCGGGAGCTCGAGGTGCTCAGGGGCGTCGCCGGCCTGCCCACGGGGGTGAGCCGGCCGTAGCCCCGGTGGGCCGTGGCCCCGGTGGGTCTCGAGGCCTGTCCCTGAGGGGCGGGTGGGGTCCAGGTAGGCTCGGTCCCACCCGCCGAACGGCTCCCGCGGCACGGCCTTGGCGCTCGGATTCGGTAACGGTTCGGGACCAGGACCGAGTGCCGGGGCGGGCCATGACGGCGACGGGACGGACCGGGGACGTAGCCCAATCGGCAGAGGCAGGGCGCTTAAACCGCCCCCAGTGAGGGTTCGACTCCCTCCGTCCCCACCCAGCGCACCCGCCCACGGGTCGCCGCGGTCGGGAGGAGCGGCAGGCGGGCGGGTCGGGACAGGCGGGTGGGTCGGGACAGGCGGGTGGGGGTGAGGGGAGAGGTGGAGCCAGGGTGGGTGGTCGCCGGATGATGATGGCGGGGTCCGTCGGGCGCAACGGGTCTGAAGGAGGCGGCATGGGTCCCGACGGGGAGCTGACGGGGATGGACCAAGGCGGGCCTTCCCGGGGGAGGGTCACCACGCGGGTGATCGGACGGGCGGCGGTGGCGCTGGCCGCCGTGGTGGTGGTCGGTGCGGCCGGCGCCGCCTGCGGCGGCGGTGGGAGGTCGTCGCCGACGACGGCGCCCCGTCCGGCGAGGCCCGCCTCGTCGACGCCGGTCCCGGTGACCTCCGCTCCGGCGGGAGGGACGACGTCGTCGACTCCGGGTTGCGAGGTGACCCCGCGTCCGGCCTCGGGAACGTCCACCCTGCGAATGACGGTAGCGGGGGTCGAGCGCCTGGTGATCCTCCACGTGCCCGCGGGGGACCCGGGCTCACCGATCCCACTGGTCCTGAACATGCACGGCAGCCAGTCGACCGCCGCCGAGCAGGAGGCCCTGACCGGCATGGACGCCACCGCCGACGCCGACGACTTCATCGTGGCGTACCCGCAGGGCGCCATCCCCGCCGGCGGCGGCTTCGAGTGGAACGTCCCGGGCCAGCCGCTGGTGGGGGGCTCCGCCGTGCCGACCGGCTCGCCCGACGACGTGACCTTCCTGGAGGACGTGGTCTCCGACATCGAGCACGACCACTGCGTGAACGCCGACCGGGTCTACGCCACCGGCTTCTCGGGTGGCGCCCGGATGGCCTCCCAGCTCGGGTGCGGCGCATCCACCACCATCGCGGCGGTGGCCCCGGTCAGCGGGCTGCGCCTCCCCGTCCCCTGTGCCTCGACCCGACCGGTGCCGGTGGTGGCGTTCCACGGCACCGCCGATCCGGTCGACCCGTACCTGGGGAACGGTCAGGCCTACTGGACGTACAGCGTGCCCGCCGCCGCCTCTCGATGGGCGGCCCACAACGGGTGCGGCGCCGGGCCGGTGGTGAGTCAGGTGGCACCCTCCGTCACCCGCACCGCCTACGGGCCGTGCAGCGCCGACGCCAGCGTCGAGCTCTACACCCTGGCCGGGGAGGGCCACGAGTGGCCGGGCGGACCGACGCTGCCCCGATCGCTCACCCGGATCCTCGGGCCCCAGTCGGATGCGGTGGACGCCAACACCGTGATGTGGGCGTTCTTCGAGGACCACCCGCTCCCGTGAACCGCCGCCGACCCCCGAGGGGCACCACCCGTGGTGCCAATGTCCTCGAGCGCACCCTGCCGGTGGCCGGGCGACGGCGTCCCTACCTGCTGGCCGTCCCCCCGCCGGGAACTCGGGTGGAGGGGATCGTGCTCTCCCTGCACGGGAGCACCTCGACCGCCCAGCAGCAGCGGATGATGAGCGGGATGGACCGGCTGGTCGCCGCCGGGGCGGTGGTGGCGTTTCCGCAGGCGGTGCGACCCCTGGGGCGCGGCTACGTGTGGGACGCCGTGGTCGATACGCCGTACCTGGTGGCGCTGATCGAAACGCTGGGCACCGAGTTCGGTCCGGTGCACCCCCGGGTCTGCGCCGCGGGCATGTCCGGCGGGGCCCGTCAGTCGTGCCACCTGGCGTGGGTCCGGCCCGATCTGGTGGGAGCGGTCGGGGCCGTGGCCGGCGTGCGACCGGGGGTGCCCCCGATGCCGGACCGGCCGGTCCCGGTACTGGCCTTCCATGGGACCAGGGACCGGATCAACCCCTACCGGGGTGGCCACGATGCCCGTTGGGACATCAGCGTCCCCGATGCCGTGGTGGCCTGGGCCCGAGCCAACCAGGTCCCGGAGCAGCCGGTGGTCACCCCGGTGAGCCCCACCCTCACCCGCTGGACCTTCGGCCCCGAGGGCGGACCCGGCGAGGTGACCCTGTGGACCTCCACCGGTGCCGGCCACACCTGGCCGGGGGGCCGCCCGTCACTGATGGGTCGTGGGGTTCTGGGGCGGACCTCCACCGAGATCGATGCCACGTCCGCCATCTGGGACTTCTACCTCCTCCATCCGCTCGGAGCATGACCGGCGACACTGCGGCGCCCCCGCGGACCCCCCCGGCTGGCCCTCCGCCGGTCTGGCGGGGTCCGGAGGCGGGACCCGACGGTCGTTCACCCGACCCGGTCGCCTCGGCGGCGGCGGGGCGACCTAGAGTCGTACACGTGTCTGCGGTGTCTGCGGTGTCCGACGTGCCCGGCTCGCTCTTCGCCGTCTCCGGCCCCGGATGGGTGGCCGTCATGCTCCTCTCTCTGGTGTGGGGGTTCATCGGCTTCCGTCTCGCCGAGCGGGAGCGCCGGCGGTTCGGTCGGCCCCCCTGGGGCCTGCCCCCACTGCTGTGGGCGTTCTTCTGGTTCTTCTCCCTCCTCCTGGGCCTGATCCTCTACGTCATCTATCTCGCCACCCGATCGGCGGGGGGTCGCCGGGTCCCGCCGGGACAGCCGGTGGGGGTGGGCCCCGGCACCCTGCCGGCGCCGATGCGGGCCGACTCGAACCCCGGATCGAACTTCCCGGCCTACCCGCGACCGGCCAACTCGGGTTCGGAGGGTGCGGCCCAGGAGGTCTCCCGTCTCCCGTCACCCCCGCCGACGGGAGATCGACCGCCCGCCACCGAGCCGCAGGCGTCCTCCCCGGCGTCGCCGCCGCCGGCCTGGTACCCGGATCCCAGCGGCAGGTTCCACTTCCGCTGGTGGAACGGGAGCGAGTGGACCGCTCAGGTGTCGATCGACGGGCGGCACGTCATCGACACCAGTCCCGACCAACGGATCGGCCCCTACCCGACCTGACGGGATGGTCGTCAGCCGGGTCGGTCGGTACCGCCGACGATTCCGGAGCGCGACACCGGGGTGGCTCGGCCGGCCGGGTCTCCGACCCGCGGAAGCCCACCGGGGGCTGAGCCGTTGTTCCCGTTCCGTCCGTTGTCGCCGTGGGCCCCGGCGCCCCCGTCGTCCAGGCGGGTGCCGCCCGGGGTCGACGGGTCCGCGATCCGTCCCTCCCGGAGCAGCGGCTCCACCTCGTCGACGGTGGACGCCGGGCACAGGAGATTCCCCTGGCCGTAGCCGCACGACTCGATCCGCAGGAGCCGGAGCTGCTCGGGACTCTCGATCCCCTCGGCGTAGGTGTCGAGCCCGATCGCCCCGCCCAGCTGCACCATGGCGTGGACCAGGGCGGTGCTCTCGGCGTTGTTGGACATGGCGGCGATGAACGAACCGTCGATCTTGAGGACGTCGGCGGGGAACTGCTGCAGGTAGGCCAGGGAGGAGTACCCCGTCCCGAAGTCGTCGATGGCCACCCGCGCACCCAGCCGCTTCATCTGCTGGAGCCGGCGGGCCGCCTCTTCGGAGTTCTGCATCAGGCCGGTCTCGGTGATCTCGAGGATCAGGCTGGTGGCCGGGAGCCCGGAGTCGAAGAGGGCGCTGCGGATGTCGTCGACGATACGGTCGGTCTCGAGCTGGCGGGCCGAGACGTTGACCGACATCTGGAGCTGGATGCCCTCGTCGTGCCACTGCCGCATCTGGCGACACGCCTCGTCGAGGACGTACCGACCGGCCTCGACGATCAGTCCGGACTGCTCGAGCGAGGGGATGAACTCGTCGGGTGGGACCACGCCCCGGACGGGGTGCTCCCAGCGGATGAGGGCCTCGACCCCCACGACCCTCATGGTGTCGAGCTGGAACATGGGCTGGTACTTCAGGAAGAACTGGCGTCCCTTCAGCGCCTCGCGGAGCTGGGCATCGAGGTCGACCCGGTCGCGGAAGGCGTCCCGCATGGCCGGCTCGAAGAGCACGTACCGGCCCTTCCCCTCGCCCTTGGCCTGGTAGAGGGCGATGTCGGCGTCGCGCAGCATGTCCTCGGCGGAGTCGCGCGGGCCGGTGGCCACCCCGATGCTGGCGGTGACCGGGAGGGACTCGTCGGGTAGGGCGGTCACGTGGATGGGGTTGGCGCAGGCGGCCAGCAGCCGTTCCGCCAGCCGCTCCGGATGGGCCGCCGGACTTCCCTCGGCGAGCACCACGAACTCGTCGCCCCCGAGCCGACCGACGGTGTCGGTGGTCCGGAGGGCAGAGGTGAACCGGTCGGCGACGGCCCGGAGCAGGAAGTCGCCCACTGCGTGCCCATTGGCGTCGTTGATGTCCTTGAAGCCGTCGAGGTCGATGAAGAACAGCGCCACCGACTGACCGCCCTCCCGGGCACGTTCGAGCGCCTCGTCGGTGCGCATCATGATGAGGGTGCGATTGGGGAGACCGGTGAGGGGATCGTGGTGGGCCAGATGGCGGAGCTCGCCGGTCTTCTCCTCCACCAGCGCCAGCGCCACGTCACGTGAGCTGGAGAGCACCCAGAACACCAGGACCAGCAGCGCCATCAGCACCAGCCCCAGGAGCAGCACGATGGCGCCCTGTTGGTCGGGAGACGGCCCCCGGTGGAGCACCCCCGACAGCGTCAGGACCCAGCCACCCTCCGCCGGCAGTTTGAAGGTGCGGGTGACGTAGCCGGCCTTGGCGGTGCCGTAGCTGGCCAGCACGTGGCTCGAGCCGACCCCGCCGCTGGTGGAGAGCACGTACGACATGTTCGGCTGGTTGCCGGCCACCGGGGCCAGCAGGTCGTCGCTGTCGAAGATGCCGCCCACCCAGCCGAGCAGCATGGGGGCGGCGGTGGGCTGGCCGGGGAGTGATGCCGGGGTCGAGTAGACCGGCTCCACCATCTCGATGGGCGACAGGTTGCCGAGCAGCTGGATGAGCACCGGTCGGATGGCGGGGTCGCGGAGCACGACCGGGCGGAGCATGTTGGAGAACGAGCCGACGGTCAGGTCCCCCGAGGCCGCCGAGGCGTGGAGCAGCGACGCCTGGGAGCCGGTGCACTCGTCGACCCCCGGATTCAGGAAGTTGGCGAACTGCGAGTCGAGCAGGAGCAGCGAGGACACGTCGGCCCTGCCGCCCTGGGGGATCTGGATCGAGGTGTCCCGCATCAGGCAGTACAGCGGGCGGATCCCCGGCGGGTCGAGGGCGAAGGATCCCGGGATCGGCAGGCCGGCCGGGGGATCGGCCGTCGCCACGGTGGAGAAGGCGCTGAGCTGCGACGGGGTGACGGCCTGGATGTAGGCGAAGGCGAACGAACCCGGATACCGGTGGACGGTGCCGATGGTGTCGAACCAGCGCCCGAAGGCGGCGTTGGTGGTGGAGGGGTTGGTGGCGATCAACGTCCGGGCGGTGGCCATGGCGTCGGCGTCGCGCTGCAGCGCGGCGTTCAGGGTGTCGGCGGACCCGGTGGTGGTGGTGTCGAAGGACCGTTGGTCCTCCGTGGCCACCGCCGATCGCCAGGAGTTGGCCGCCATCAGCGACCCGGCGGTTCCCACCACGAGAAGGGCGGCGACCAGGAAGATCGGCAGCAGGCGTCGGGGAGGACGGGCTGCGCCTTCGCCTCGGTTGTCGGTGTCCGTCCAGCGTGACTGCGGCGGGGACCCGGGGCGATCGGGGCGCCGACCTGCCGTGTCCCCGCGTCCGGTGACCGGGGTGGATACGGATGGGCCCCCGGGGCGTCCCGGGTCCGTCGGGGTCGGATCGTCCGCCAACCTACGACGCCCGCGCCGTTGCCATGGTCGTCGCCCGGCGCATCGCCACCCCTGATAGGCGCATCGCTCTCCCTGGTCGGGCCTGGTTGAATCCAGTCCCCCGTCGGTCAGCGCACCTCGATGTCCGATCCTGCGGGTGCGCTCACCCCATCAAATCGGATCCTTGGACCATCCCCCCGATGGCAGAATCCATGCGTACGACCGAAGGTGCCCGCTGTCACGCGGCGTCATCCCGACACGGCATCGCTGAGCTGGGAGACCTGCTCCCCGGACAGCGCGACAAGACTAGCGCCGCAATTCTCCTCCAGGTGGGCAACCGAGGAGGTTCCCGGGATGGGGAGCACCACCGGGGACCGGTGGAGCAGCCAGGCCAGGGCGACCTGGCAGGCCGAGGCCCCGGTGGCGTGGACGATGTCGTCGACCGGGCCACCCGGCTCGGCCAGGGAGCCGGCAGCGATGGGGAACCATGGAATGAAGCCCAGGCCCTCCGCCTCACAGTGGTCCAGGACATCCTCCGAGCTGCGGTCGTTCAGGTTGTACAGGTTCTGGACACTGACCACCGGCACCACCGCCCGGGCCGCCTCGATCTCCTCGACCGAGACCTGGGAGAGGCCGACGTGGCGCACCTTCCCCTCGGAGATCAGATCGGCCAGCAGGCCGAACTGCTCGTCGGCCGGCACCTTGGGGTCGATCCGGTGGAGCTGGAAGAGGTCGATCCGCTCCAGCCCCAGTCGGCGCAGGCTCATCTCGCACTCCTGCCGGAGGTACTCGGGCCGCCCCACCGGGTGCCATTCGCCCGGCCCGGTCCGGACCAGGCCCGCCTTGGTGGCGATGACCAGCTCCTCCGGGTAGGGGTGGAGCGCCTCACGGATGATGTCCTCGCTGACCTCGGGTCCGTAGGAGTCGGCGGTGTCGATGAGGTCGACCCCCAGCTCCACGGCGCGCCGCACCACCCGGACGCACTCCGCCCGGTCGCGCGGCTCACCCCAGACACCCTCGCCGGTGATCCGCATGGCGCCGAAGCCGAGCCGGTGCACCGTGAGCTCCCCCAACGACAGGGTGCCCGACGACTGGATCGGACGGGTGGCGGTGGTTTCGGACATGGGGCCTCCTGGGGACCGTGACGACAGGTTGTCGATCCGTACTACCCGGTGGGGGCGGCCCCTCAACCGCCCACCGGGCCGACGGGGGTGACGTGCCGCCACCAGCTGCCGTCTCCAGGGGCCCCCGACCCGGTCGACCGGTGACCGTCAGGCCGACCCGCCCGACCCGCCCGACCCGCCCGACCCGCCCGACCCGCCGGCAGGCCGGCTCAGACCGGTGCGGACGGCTCGCCGAAGGGCGGGCGGTTCAGCTGCTCCCGGATGGGTGTGAAGGGCGGCATCAGGGCGTGCCGGCGCTGCCAGTTGGCCCCGTCCACCACCAGCGAGTGACCGCTGATGTAGGTGGCGTACGGCGAGCAGAGGTAGGTGGCCGCCCAGGCCAGCTCCCGCGGGAACCCCACCCGCCCGGCGGGGACCCGGGCGTCCTGCCCCTCGTACTTGCCGGGGACGGCGGCGATGTCAGCGGTCTCGTCCTCGTGGGGCATCAGGCCCGGGACCAGGCCGTTCACCCGGATGCCGTAGGGGGCCCACTCGACGGCCAGCGTCTCGACCATGTTCTTGACGCCGGCCTTGGCGGCGGCGGAGTGGGCGAACCCCGGTCCTCCCGTCCAGGCGTAGGAGGCGCCGACGTTGACGATGGCACCATCCCGGCCGGCGGGGATCAGCCGTCGGGCCAGCTCCCGCGAGCAGTAGAAGGTGCCATTGAGCACGATGTCCACCACCGTCCGCCAGGCGTTCGGGCTCATGTCCTCGGCCGGCACCGGGAAGTTGCCGGCCGCGTTGTTCACCAGCACGTCGATCGGGCCCAGGGCGGCCTCGGCTTCGTCGAAGGCGGCGGCGATCGACGCCGGGTCCCTGATGTCGCAGGGGCCGGCCCAGGCGCGGGCCCCGGTGGCCTCGACGGCGGCGACGCCGGCCGCCCGATGGGCCTCGTCCCGGCTGAGGATGGCGACCGAGGCGCCGAGCCGGCCGAACTCGGTGGCGATCGACTTTCCCAGACCGGTCCCACCACCGGTGACCACCACCACCGAGCCGTCGTAGGTCCCCGGCACCAGCGCCGACGCTCCCAGGGGCGGCGGGGGCCGCAGCCCGGCAACCCGGGGTCCGTCCGGACCGTGGTCGCCGGCCGTTGCGGTTTCCGGTCCGATGTCCTCGTGGCTGGGGGTCACGGGCGGCGAGCCTAGGCCCACTGCCGATCCGGCTGCCTGGGGTGGCGGTGACCTACCGGTCGGATCGGCCCGATCCGACCGCGCCAGGCCCGTCCGACACTGCGGGACGTGCGGCGGGCCACCACGCCGCCGGCCGCCGCTGCCAGTGTGACCAGGCCGGCCACCCCGACGGTGGGGAGTCGGGCCCCGGCGTCGGTGGACCCGACCCAGACGGTGAGCACCACCAGGGTGCACAGCCCGCCGCTTCGGAGGGGGTGGGGTCGGCGGGGCGGCCGTTCGAAGTGGCGGAGGTCGTGGCGGCCGGTCCTGGGAGTCTCCATGGCGGCGCACCTTACGAAGGGGGTGTGACAGGTCGTCGGGGCGGGTCGGGGCGGGTCGGGGCGGGTCGGGGCGGGTCGGGGCGGGTCGGGGCGGGTCGGGGCGGGGCGGGGCGGGGCGGGGCGGGGCGGGTCCGGACGATGAGTCCGGCGCCCGATCAGGACGCCGAGGAGTAGGTGGCCGTCACCCCAGGGAACGCCGTCCCGATCCCCGGCCCGAAGCCGGCCCCGGGCGGACCGATGCCCAGGCCGTCGCGCATCTGGGCGGTCACCGCCTGGTTGATCAGGGGGTAGGCGGCCGGAGGGCTCACGTCCGGGGCGAAGCAGCCGTCAGTGGCCAGGGTCGAGAGGGTGCCCAGTCCGCCCGCCGACCCCTTCAGGGACCGGAGGATGCCGACCAGGCTGGAGCTGCCGGCGTGGATGGTGCAGATGTCGTCGAAGACGTTGTGGCCGGCGTCGTGGATCACGATCAGGCGCTTGGGGGTGGGGAGGCGCGCGTAGGTGGCCCGGACGTCAGCCGGGGCCACCACCATGTCGGAGCTCCCGTACATCACCAGGCCGGGCGTGGGAGTGGTCGGCGCGGTGCCGGCGGCGGGGGCCAGGGCGGCATAGGTCTTGATCTGCGGGTTGTCGGCCATGGTGATCGCCGCCCCACCGCCCAGCGAGTGGCCCACCACTCCGATCCGGCGCAGGTCGAGTAGGCCGTCGAGGAGGTTCCCCGACGTCGTGTCGGCGGTGTGGAGGTAGGCGAGCGCACCGTCCAGCGCCTGGCCGGCCGTGAGGGCGCCGGCGACCTGGGTACCGCCGAGGACCGAGGCCAGGTCGGTGGCCTGTTCGTCGGGAGCAGCGACGACGAAGCCCCAGGTGGCCAGGTGGTCGGTGAGGAACGACGACTGTTCGGGGTATGAGCCGTAGCCGTGGGCGAAGAGCACCACCGGGAACCCGTGGTCCGGGTCGCCGCTGGCAGCGGTGTCCTTGGCGATGGGGGCGTCGAGGTAGCCGGTGGTCGGTTCTGAGCTGGGGAGTGAGCCCAGCAGGGGATTGCTGGCCAGCGAGGCAGGGACCCACGACTTCAGGCTGTAGGTGTAGGTCGCCGTTCCCTTGACCGCCGACGTGTCCACCGGGTACCAGAGCTGAAGGGCGTCCCCGTCGGCCAGGGTGACCCGGGTAGTGCCCGCCGCGTAGTGCCCGGGGCCCGAGAAGGCGGTCACCGACGTCGGCCCGGCGGTGGTGGACGGCGGGCCCGAGCTCGCCGAGCTGCCGGAGCTGCAGGCGGCGGTCAGGAGCGCCAGGCCGAGGAGCGGGGCGAGCAGTCCGACGGCAGGGCCTCGGGTCGGACGACGGGAGGTGGGCGGCACGATGGCGACGCTACCTCCGGCCGACGTCGGTGGCCCGGGACCTGAGCGGGTGAGGCGCCGGGTGGGCGAAGTAGCCTCGTCGACCGTGGACTTCGACCTCTCGCCCGAACTCGCCGAACTACAGCAGAGCGTGCGCCGCCTGGCCCAGGACAAGGTGAAGCCCCGGGCCCGCGAGATCGACACCACCGGTGAGTACCCCCAGGACCTGTTCGACGCCTTCCGGGACGCCGACCTGCTGGGGCTGTGCCTCCCCACCGAGCTGGGCGGCTCGGGAGCCGGGATCCTCGGGCTGACCGTCGCCATCGAGGAGGTTGCCAAGTACTCCAACACCGCCGCCCTGATGCTCCTGCTCACCCGACTGCCCGTCGGCCCGGTGCTGATCGCCGGCAGCCACGACCAGCAGCAGCGGTACCTGACCGGGATCCCCACCGGACAGTGCCGGGCCGGGTTCGGGCTCTCCGAGCCCCAGGCCGGCAGCGACGTGGCCGGCATGCGCACCCGGGCGGTCCCCGACCCCGACCACGACGGCGGCTGGGTCCTGACCGGCACCAAGTGCTGGATGTCCGGGGTCAAGGAGGCGGACTGGTACACCGTCTTCGCCAAGACCGGCGACCCGGCCTCCCGCAAGCACGACTCCATCACCGCCTTCATCGTCGAGCGCGGATGGGACGGGGTGTCAGTTCCCCGTACCGACCACAAGATGGGGGTGCGCGGCGTGGACACCGGCGAGCTGGTCCTCGACAACGTCCGGGTCCCCGCCGAGAACGTCATCGGCGAGGTGGGCGGGTTCCGGCTGGCCATGCTCGGCCTCAACGCCATGCGCCCCATCGTGGCCGCCCGGGGGATCGGGCTGGCCGAGGGCGCCCTGATGTACGCCACCGAGTACGTGAAGCAGCGCGAGGCGTTCGGAGGGGTCATCGCCGACTTCCAGGGCATCCAGTGGGAGATCGCCAAGGTGGCGGTGGACATCGAGGCGGCGCGCCTCCTCACCTACCGGTCGGCGTGGCTGGCCGACCAGGGGAAGTTCACCAAGGAGTACGTGCCCTTCCTGTCGATGGCCAAGTACTACGCCACCGAGCTGGCGGTGCGGGCCTCGGGGCTGGCCGTGCAGCTGCTGGGGGCGGCCGGCTACATGGAGGACCACCCCACCGAGCTCTGGTACCGGGACGCCCGGCAGCTGACCATCGTCGAGGGCACCTCCCAGGTGCAGCTGGGGCTGATCGCCCGGGGCGTCCTCTCCCACGACCTGTGGTGGGACTGACGGTGGTCGGCGCGGGAGGGTCTGCGGTGCCCGGGGATCATGCCGCCGCCTTCGAGGCTCTGGGTCGCTGGCCGGGGGTGCTGAGCGCCGCTGATCGCCGGTGAGTCGCTCACCACCGAACAGGCGGAGACGGTGCTGGGGGAGGTCCTGTCCGGCGAGGCGACCCCCGCCCAGATCGCCGGGCTGGCGGTGGCGCTCCGGGCCAAGGGCGAGTCGGTGGAGGAGATGACCGGGTTCGTGCGGGCCATGGTGGCCCACGCCGTCCCGCTGACCCTTCCGGAGGGTACCGAGGTCGTCGACACCTGCGGCACCGGCGGCGACCGTCTGCGGAGCATCAACGTCTCCACCATCGCCGCCCTGGTGGTGGCGGCCACCGGCGCCAAGGTCTGCAAGCACGGGGGACGGGCGTCGTCCTCGGCGGTGGGTGCCGCCGACGTCCTCGAGGCCCTGGGGGTGGTGGCCGATCTGGGGCCGGTGGGGGTGGCACGGTGCATCGACGAGGTGGGGATGGGGTTCTGCTTCGCCCCCCGGTTCCACCCGGCCATGCGGTTCGCCGGACCGGTGCGCAAGGAGCTCGGCGTCCCCACCGTCTTCAACTTCCTGGGACCCCTGGCCAACCCGGCACGGGCCCGTTTTCAGGTGGTCGGGGTCAGCGACAGCGCCATGGCCGAGAAGATGCTCGGGGTGCTGGCCGCCAACGGCGCCGAGCGGGCCATGATCGTCCACGGCGACGACGGCCTCGACGAGCTGAGCACCACCGGCCCCTCGACGGTGCACGAGCTGCGTCGGAACCAGACGGCCAGCGGCACCGAGTACGAGATGACGCTGTTCCGGGTCCATCCCGAGGAGCTCGGCTTCGCCCCGGCCACCCTCGACGACCTGCGGGGCGGCGACGCCTCGGTGAACGCCGAGGCCATCCGTCGGGTGGTGGCCGGGGACGCCTCCCCCCACCGGGACATCGCCGTGTTGAACGCCGCCGCCTCCCTGGTGACAGTGGGGGTGGTCGCCGACTTTCCGGCGGGAGTGGCACTGGCCTGCGAGGTCATCGACGACGGCCGGGCCGCGTCGGTGCTCGAGGCGCTGGTGCGGGTCACCACGGAGGCCAGGGCGGAGGAAGAGGCCTCCTCCTCGAAGGGCTGACTACTCGGCTCGAACCGTGGAGGCGGTCGGCCGCCGCCACCCCGTCGCCGGGGCTCCACCGCCTGCGGTGGTGGTTGGTGCGCCGGTCAGCTCTCGGAGCTTCGGGATCCTTGCCGCCGGCATCGAGAGACCGCCCGGTGACTGCGTGTCGACAATCCGGACCTGGTCGGCATGGGCGTGGAGCCACTGGGCCACGATGACCCGCTCGAGGTCGTGGCCGTCTCCGGCGAGGATGACCTCCGGGTCGGGACCCGACACGCGGGTGTCGGCCGGGCCGCCGGCCGGCGGGCCGCAGGGACCCGTGTGTCCGGGGGTGCCCAGCAGGCCCCCGTCGACCACCAGCAGGCCCCCGTCGAGTTCGACGACCCCCTCGTCGGCAATCGACAGCACCACCCTCCCGGCGTGGCGGAGTGACTCCACGCGACGACGTCGGGCGAGCAGATGGCGCAGCTGCTCGGCTTCGTCGCGGACGTGGGCGGCGGCTTCGAACTCATGTCGGGCGGCCAGGGACCGGACCTGGTCCACCAACGGCACCAGCAGCTCGTACGGGTCGCCGGCGAGCTCCTCGTCGGTCCACCGCCGCCGACGACCGGGCCGGCGGCGCGGCCGACCGGCGTCCGCGGAGTCGGTCGGGGTGCTGCCCTGCCGGGGTGTGGGGCGGCTCTTTCCCTGTCGGTTGTAGGGCGGGGACCAGGTTCGGATCAGCCGGCCCTCGAGGACCTCGGCGGTGAGGGGGCCCGGGCAGACCCGGTGATGGACGGCGTCGAGCTGTCGGAGCAACCTGCCGATCTTGGGCCGCCGGTCGCCGGTGAAGTAGGAGCGGACCCGGGTCTGGAGGTCGGTGGCCTTTCCCACGTAGAGCACGTTCCCCACGGCGTCGGTGAACCAGTAGACACCGGGTCGGTGGGGGAGCCGGGTGGTGAGCTTGAGCTTGGCCCCCTGGGGGTGCCCGACCAGGCGAGGAAGGTCGAGCAGCTCCTCGAGTCCGACGATCCCGAAGGAGCCGGCCCGCTCGAGGAGGGCGTGGAGGAGATCACCGGTGGCCAGGACGTCGGTGAGCGCCCGGTGCGAGGGCTGGTGGGGGAGGCGGAGCACCTCGGCCAGGGTGCCGAGCTTGCAGTTGGGCACCATGTCCCGGACCAGTCTGCGGGCGAGAGCCAGGGTGTCGACCGTGGCGTTGGCGAGACGTTCCCTGCCGGTGGAGACCAGGGCGTGGTCGAGGAACGAGAGGTCGAACCGGACGTTGTGGCCGACGATCACCCCACCGCCCAGGAACTCGAGGAAGGAGGGCAGCATCCCCCCGGAGGTCGGGGCGTCGGCCACCATGGCGTCGCTGATCCCGGTGAGGGCGGTGATGAACGGTGGGATCCGCTCGTCAGGTCGGACGAAGGTCTGGTAGGTGCCGAGGAGCTCGCCGCCGCGGTAGCGGGCGGCGGCCACCTCGGTCAGGGAGGAGGTGGCAGGGGAGCCCCCGGTGGTCTCCACGTCGAGGACCACGAAGGTGACCTGGTGGAGGGGCGTGCCCAGATCGTCGAAGGTGCCCTGCACGGCCAGTGCCATGCCGACATGGTAGCGAACAGGTGTTCGATTGCCGTACTGGGGCTCCGGGATGGCCGCGGCTACCGTAGGGGCGTGACTACCGACTCCCCGAGTGCCGACCTGACGGAGACCGACGCAGCCGCCGGTGCGACCCGCTACCGGTGCGTGGCCTGCGGCAATCTCACCCGGTTCGACGTGGTCACTGTCCGGCGGACCAAGGCCTTCCACCACTACTCGGTCGGCGGGGACCTCAGCCTGGAAGAGGTCGAAGTCCTCGACGAGACGGTGGAGGGGGTGTCGTGCCGGTGGTGTGGCCATGGCAACGCGGTCGAGATCATCGAACCGGGGACGCCGATTCCCGGGTAGTGGCCCCTCCCGACCCCGGCCCGGTCGTTCCACCGGCGACCGGGCAGGGGGATTCCGCAGCTTCGTCGCCGTCGCCGTTGGCCGACCCGTCGTTCCGTTCCGGGCTCCGTCCCATCCCGGCCGCCACGCCCGATGCGGCCAGCCCGTGGCCGGCCTCGGACATCGTGGGCGTGGATCCGTCGGGTTCGCCGGTCGAGGTGGTGCTCGACCGGCTCGACGGCCGGCTGCTCCTCGCCTTCCTGAGCACCGACTGCGACGGATGTCAGGAGTTCTGGGATCGGTTCCGGGTGGTGGAGAGCTTGGGCCTTCCCTCCGACGTGTCACCGGTCATCGTGACCAAGGGCCCGGACCTGGTTCCGGCCTCGGAGGTGGCCCGGACGGCCTCCGGAATCGTCGAGGTCCCGGTCGTCATGAGCGACCAGGCATGGGCCGACTACCGGGTGACCGGCTATCCGTTCCTCGTCCTGGTGGACGTGGGTGCCCGTTCGGTGGCGGGGGAGGCGGTGGGCCTGGACTGGTCCGACGTCACCTCCATCATCCAACGACCATCGGACCGGTCCCCCGGGCCGTGATGCCTCACGAGGGTGGCATGGACAGCTGGAACTGGTCGGTCCGTTCGCCCTGGGGGCCGGTGCCCTCGTAAGCGACGCTCATCTCGCTGAACAGCGGGCCGACAACCGTCTGCACCACGCCGGAGAGCGAGAAGGTCGCCGGGTAGTACCCGAATGTTCCGGCGGCGCACGATGGCACGCAGTGGTTCTCGAAGAACTCGCCGGTACCCACTGCCGTGGTGTCCGTCCAACTGGTCCAGGCGAGATCCTGCGCACCGCTGTTCCCGTCTGCACAGGCCAGGCTGATCCAGGAGGGCTCGAAGTGAGACTCCGCTCCCTCGGGCAGTGCCAGATTGCAGTCGTCGATCACCTCGGGAATCGAGTCCGCCGGTCGGGTCATCGGGGCAGGAAGAAGCCAGTAGCCTCCCCCGTCCGCGGTGGCGGCCATCGATCCGATCGGGAACGAGCCGGAGCCAATTCCCGCCGAGCCGTGGAACGCCGCGTCACCGAAGCTGAAGACCCCACCGTCGGCGGCCACCAGCCAGTAGCCGTTCCCCGTGTGGGCGGCGGCGATCCCGACGATCGGAGCGTTGAGGGGAGTGCCGCCCATCGAACCGGCGAAGCCGGCGTCACCGAAGCTGAAGACCCCACCGTCGGCGGCCACCAGCCAGTAGCCGTTCCCCGTGTGGGCGGTGGCGATCCCGACGATCGGTGCATTGAGGGGAGTGCCGCCCATCGAACCCGCGAAGCCGGCGTCACCGAAGCTGAAGACCCCACCGTCGGCGGCCACCAGCCAGTAGCCGTTCCCCGTGTGGGCGGTGGCGATCCCGACGATCGGTGCATTGAGGGGAGTGCCGCCCATCGAACCCGCGAAGCCGGCGTCACCGAAGCTGAAGACCCCACCGTCGGCGGCCACCAACCAGTAGCCGTTCCCCGACGGGGTAGCACCGATCCCGACGATCGGAGCGTTGAGTGCCACGGCCCCCATCGATCCATGGAAGGAGGCGTCGCCAAAGGTGAAGACCCCGCCGTTCGAGGAAACGATCCAATAGCCGTGACCCGACGGAGTGGCGACGATGCCGGCCGGATGCCCGGTGTAGGCGGGTGGCGGAAGCATCAGATTCGGGGCATCGCCGAACTGGAGTGGCAACAGGGGATCACCGGCGTAGTAGGTCGACGATGTGTCGGGGGCCGCAGGGCTCGGTGTGGAAAGCCCTCCATTGACAATGGCGAAGATCGCCAACACCACCGCAAGCCGGACCACTCCGTTCGCTCTTCGGGTGAGAAAAGAAGCTTCTGGGTGATTGCGGGGCATCAATCGAAGTATGACACCGCGAGAGGCGGAAACCTAGCTGCCCGTCCCAGCCCCTGAACTCCAGGACGATCAATCGGGAAGTAACGGATATCTGCCCTATTGCTTGAAAAACTGCGACTGAATTTCCATCGAGCTGACAGGGAAGCGATCGCCTCCGTCGTCCGGAGGCTTCCCACCCCCGCCCCGCCCCCCACGGTCGGTGGCCCGTCGTCGGGCGGCCTTGGCCTCCTCGGTGTCGAAGCCGAGGTCGGGCTCCTGTCCGAAGGCGGGTGGGGAGATGAAGGCCCAGTTCGGGTGGTCCCGGTCGGGACCCTCCCCGCGGGTGAGGGTCCAGTGCTCGTTGGTCTTCAGGTGGTGGTGCCAGTGGCAGAGCAGCGCCAGGTTGTCGAGCTCGGTCATCCCACCGTCCTCGACCGGGAGGACGTGGTCGATCTCCAGACGGTGGCGGGTCCCACAGCCCGGCACCACACACCGCATCCGGTCCCGGAAGCCGAGGGCGGTGCGGAGTCGGGCGTTGATGGTGCGGCCGGGATGGCAGACCGAGTGGATCTCCCCCTCCCCGGTGGCCAGGAAGCGCAGGAAGCAGTCGCTCATCAGGGAGCGGGCCAGCTGGGGCGGGACCGGCCCCACCCCTGCGATCTCGCAGGTCCCCTCCTCGCCGGTGGTGCCGGTGACCAGGGTGGCGAGGTCGACCACCACGGTGACCGCACAGGCGGGGGGACGGTTGACGACGGCGGCCACGTCGACGCTGTCCGGCTCGGCACCGCCGACGATGTCCGGCTCGCCCCCGGGCCCCGGGGAGGCGGCCACCCCGAGGGGGCCGGCCTCGTCACCCGCAGGCCCGTCACCGGCAGGCCCGTCCTCGTCGGCCTCTCCGTCGAACCCGGCGCCAGGGTCGACGTCCGGGTCGACGCTCGGGTCGTCACCCACCGGAGGGGCGGACCGGTCGGGAACGGTGGTCACCAGGCCGAAGAGGGCGTCGGCGGCCAGGGCCGGGTGGGGCTCGGACCCCTGGGGGAGGCCGGCCCGTCGGGCCTCGCTCCGGATGGCGGCGGCCACCGAGTCGATCCGGGCCTGGAGCCGGGCCCCCCGCTCGGTGGTGTCGGACCCCTTGAAGTGGAAGCCGTCGGCGTCGAACCAGGAGGTGAAGGACCGGTGGGCGTGGGCCTTCCGGGTGGCGGCCATCGGGTCGGCTCCCGAGCGGCGGGCCCGGGCCCTCCGGCACCGCTCCTTGACGGTGGTGAAGTCCTGCTCGGCGGCGCCCCGGAGGAGGGTGTCCTCGAGGCCCGGGTCGTCCTCGGCCGCCCCGGCCAGCTCCTCCACCTTGGACCGGGACAGCCGGCCGTCCCGGACCGCCTCCTCGGTGGAGGGCATCCCCTCCAACTGGTGGCCGAGCCGGACCACCGAACGGGCCTGGCCGGTCGGGATCCCCTCCAGCTCGGAGAGGAGGGAGGCGGCGTCGCGGTGGGCGGTCTCCTTCCACACCCGGGAGGAGTCGACCCGACGGGCCAGGAGGGCCTTGGCCCCGAAGCACAACCGCTCCACCTGGGCGAAGGCGGCATAGAGCTCCCGGGCGTCCCCACCGTCCAGGCGGTCGGGGTCCAGCCCGGAGACCAGCGACGACAGGCCGGCGAGCACGGTGTCCATCTGGGCCCGCAGGCCGGGGGCACCACCACCACGACCACCACCACCGTCTGTTCCACTGTGCGAACCGCCCGCCAGGACGCCCGTTGAGGTCATGGATCCAGTACATCAGGAGGGTGTGACACCCCACGAGACACCGCCGCCGACCACGGGGGACGGTGCGATCGAGGCTGCAATCCAGGCCGACTCCAGCTCTCCATCTGATGCACGCTTGCTCCATGCTCCACGTGTGCGCACTTTCCGTTGATCTTCACATTCCTGGCAGCGCCTCGTTGAAGGCAAAACGCACTGTCGTGAAGCACCTTGTCGAGACGGCGAAGTCGAGGTTCGGTGTCGCCGCTGCCGAGGTGGGCTCCCAGGACCAGTGGCAGCGCTCCGAGCTCGGATTCGCCGCTGTGGCGAGTACCGCCCGCCACGTCGAGGAGGTGCTCGGCTCCGTCGAGCGATTCGTGTGGTCGCACCCGGAGATCACGGTTCTCCGGGTCGATAGGTCGTGGCTCGAGTCGGATCGCTAGCAACCTCGGACCATTCGGAAGCGCACGTCGGTAGTGTCGGATCCATGTCGACGTACTCGGAACTCGTGGGAGACCTCGAGGATGAGTACCGGGACCTCCATCGGAAGGTCGCTCCGTTGGCTCCGGACGCTGCGGAATGGAACCTGCTGACACCCGCCGAAGGTTGGATGATCCGAGACCAGATCAGCCATCTGGCCTACTTCGATGTGGCCGCCCATCTCGCCGTGTCCGAGCCACAGAAGTTCGCGCTGATGGCGGAAGCGTTGAACAACTACGACGGAGACCCGATGGAGGGCCACTTGATGAGGGGTCGGGCCTTGGACGGGGAGAACCTGTTGGCGTGGTGGACCCGTTCGCACGAGGGCATGATGGAGGTGCTCCGTACCGCCGACGAACGGGTCCGGGTGCCCTGGTTCGGCCTACCGATGGGTATGCGTTCATTCGTGTCGGCCCGCCTGATGGAGACCTGGGCCCACGGTCAGGACATTGCTGACGCCCTCAAGATCCAGCGGGTACCGACCCATCGCCTCCGCCATGTGGCGCACCTCGCAGTGGGAGCTCGACCCTATTCGTATGCCGCCCGCGGTCGGGAGGTTCCACCCGCCAGGATCGAGGTGGTCTTGGAGGCTCCTTCCGGTGAGGAATGGATCTGGAAGATCGGGGATGAGGCGCCGGGTGGAACGACCGGCAGCGTTCGAGGTAGTGCCGAGGCCTTCTGTCTGGTCGCCACGCAACGACGCAATGTGGCGGATGTCGCGCTCCATGTGGAGGGAGATGCAGCCGTTGAGTGGATGTCAATCGCGCAGACATACGCAGGTCCGCCGGGGTCCGGAAAGCCGGCTGCTATTACAGATTTCTGACGAATCGTACCGGTTTGTCAGATGGAGGTCGCAACCCCTGTGCGAAAATAGTGCCTTCTAGCTGGTCTGATTAATCTAACCCCCAGCTGCAAGGAAGTCTGCAAGGTTGGGGGCAAGATCGCTCCGGACGATGGTGTCCATGTCCAAATGCGACTCCAATAGGTGTGACAATTGCACGAATGGTGAGAAGGAGTTCCGCCCAATCTTCAGAATGGAGCGGAATTTTGTCTCCGAGACCATTGCAATACCTAGAGACGACCTCTATGGTCCGCTGTCCATGCGGACAGGGCGTCCTCGTCACAGTCCAGGTCGGTGGAGCTCGACAGTGGTCTTGCCCCTCGCCGCCCTCTTGGGAACACTCACGCTCACTTCCTGCGGTAGTTCGGCGACCTCAGGTGATCACGGAGGATCTACGACAGATCCCTCCCATTCGACCTCCAGTACTCCGGCGGTACCCCACGAGGCAGTCATCTCGGCCTGGTTGGCCGCAGAGGAAGCGTTCCACCAGGCGGCATTGACGTCGGACTCCGCCGACCCCGGTCTCGCAGCCACGATGGTCAATCCCGAATTGTCCGTGGTGCAGTCGGCACTATCGAAGCTTAGGGCTGAGGGCGTCATAGGTCGCGGCCCCACCTTCTACGGATCGCCGCACGTACCTAGCTCCACTTCAAGCACTGCCACTGTGGTGTCTTGCATCCACGGAGAAGAGGTCGCCGTATACGAAAAGACCGGTGCCCCGATAGCAGGAGTACTCGGCCAAACCGATTTTGAGTTGGTGACCTCGACAATGCGGCTGACGGAGAATGGATGGAAGCTTGCTGGTCAGACGGTTGGAGTCGGCGAATGCGAGTCGTGACGGTACTGGCTCTCATGACCGTTCTGTCGCTGGCCTCGACTCTCATTGATTCCGGAAGGGCTTTCGGTGATCTAACCGCTGCTACCGGTCCTGGGGGCACGATCTCGGTTGGTGCGTCTGCTGGGACAAGCGCTGCTGGTACATCCACATCCACGGGAACGTCTGAGGGTGGAGCTGGTGGAGGTTCCTCCAGTTTCGTTCCGGTTTGCACCACCACGGCCTTGACGCTGAATGATCAGGTTGGACCACCAGCAGGTGTAACCACGCCCGGCGGGTGGTTCTCGATCACCTGCACGACGAGCTCAGGTGGCAACACCACGGAGAACCTTTGGATCTCCGACGGGACTACGGCGCCAGCAGCTCCGACTGTCAATCCGATCACGGTCGCAGAACAGGCAGCCAACTCCCTCAAGCTTCCAAGTCCGGTCATCTCGACCAACCCGCAGGGTTCCGCCGTCGTGAACCTCCCCACCTGGCTCTGGATCGATCCGTCAATCTGGCATCCTTACTCGGTAAGTGCGACCGTCGGGTCAGTGACCGCCACGGCTACCGCTACACCGGAGGCGGTGAGCTGGACGACCGGTGATGGGGGCTTGTTGACCTGCTCTGGGCCGGGCGCGGTCTATCAGCCAGGTCTTTCAGCTTCGTTGCAGTCCACGGACTGCTCGCACACCTACACGGAGTCCTCGGCTGGCCAACCCTCTGCTGACGGCGATCCGGACCAGGGCGCCTTTCCGGTACGAGCCGTCCTCACTTGGCAGGTCAACTGGACGGCGCAAGGTGCGGCAGGTGGGGGTGTGCTGCCGGCGGTTTCCACCACCTCCCAGACGTCACTCCGGGTAGTGCAGGTCGAGAGCGTGAACTCATGAGGTACCCGGAAGGCCCTGGTTCGTTCGGATGACAACTGTCCTGGGTCGGAGATCGGCGGCTGCGGAGCCAACGGGACACGTGCCGGCGAATGCTTCCCGAATTCCCAGCCCGCCGGTGATTCGTAGGCCCCTCCTTGCCGCCAGCTCGATCGCTGTCGTGATCGCAAGCATCGCCATCTTCGTGTCGATTTACTCGGGTGTAGATCATCAGGTTGAAGTCCTCGAGATCATCAGGCCGGTAGCTCAGGGTCAGTCGATCACGGCGGCAGATCTTGGGTCGACGGGGATCGTCTCCAGCGCAACGCTTCCGACCCTCTCCGCAGGTAGCGCAACAGAGGTCATCGGCAGGGTTGCTGCGGTTCCACTGGGCCCGGGGACCGTCCTCATTGCTACTGAGCTCACCTCGGAACAACCCGTGGCCGCTGGAGACGCCGTCGTGGGCATCGCCCTGAAGGACGGGCAACTTCCGGCTTCCGGCCTCCAGCCAGGTGATGCCGTGATGGTTGTCCAAACTGATGCACCCGGAGCAGCGGTTACCGGGGAACTGGGAGAAGGGGGCGGATCTGGCCCAAGCTCAGCAGCCTCAGGCGGAAACGCCTCGGCAGCAGATTCGAATCTGTCCTCGACCGGCGTGTTGGTTCCTCGTGCGCAGGTCCGTGAGGTGGAAAGCCCTTCAGCTGCCTCCTCGGGAAGTGAAACCGAACTCGTCTCGATCGAGGTGTCGCAGACGCTCGCTTCCTCGGTGTCGATTGCAGCGGCTGCAGACCAGATCAGTCTGGCCCTGCTACCACAAGGAGGAGCTCATCCGTGACGCTGGTAGTGCTCACGTCTCTCAAGGGCTCTCCCGGCGTTACGACGCTTTCGTGCCTGGTAGGGGCCAGCTGGCCCGCCGGTCATCGGGTCATCCTGGTTGAGTGTGACCCGTGCGGCAGTGATGTTGCGCCGCGGTTCATGCTGTCGAATCGGTCGGGGTGGTCCACGTTGATGGCCGCTGCCAGGCGGGGCGCCAACGACCTAGATATCGAATCGCACCTCCAGCCCCTCCCGGGGGGGCTGGAGGTTCTGGTCGGATCTCCGCCTCGCGAACCGGATGGCGAGGCGTTGATGGCTCGACGGGCCGTCGAACAGCAGGTCGTTCGGCTCGCACGGTCGACTGATGTGATCGTGGATCTCGGTCGACTACCCGCCACCGCAATGGGACAGAGTGCGGCATTTTGGCTCGCTCATTGTGAGCGGTCGTTGATCGTCAGTCGGTACGACCCATCGTCCCTCCTTCAAATCAAGCAGCGGGCGCCGGAACTGAGAAGTGCAAGTAGCGCTCCACTGGAGTTGGTGCTCGTGGGCGGGACCCCGTCGAGTTCTTCAGATACCTCGAAGTTCACCGGCCTTCCCGTTATCTCGCAGATCCCTGACGAACCCGAAGCGGCCTCAGTAGTCACTACGGGGAGAGGCTCGCGCCGCAGGCTGGAGCGGTCCGGCCTTGTGGCCGGAGCGAGTCGATTGGCCGGAATCCTGGCTGAACTTCCGCAAACGCGGAATCAGCCGATTCAGCTGGCGATCCCAACTCAGATCGTGGCCCCGGAGTCAACACATCACGATGTACCGGCGCCGGTTCCTGAGGCACTGAAGGCTCCCCTCCCGGACGAAGGCAACGATGCCGACGGCAGAGTAGGCGATTCGAGGGATCCCTTCTCGGGTGAAGCCAACGGCGGTCGATCAAGGTCCGTGCAGAGGGTGCGGCTTCCCGGGCGCCGTCGAATTCGGGCTAACGACGTCCTCCCGAGCGGGAAGGATCGATGATGAACTCGGACGTGGGGCTCACACTTCGCCGTCGCGTCGCCGAGGACCTCGCCGACGCCGACGAGGAGTTGCGGGGGGATGACCGGAGGGAGTTCGCTCGGCAGAGGATCTTCGCCTACCTCGACCAGATGAGCCTCGACGGCATCGAGGATCGTACCGAGACAGCGAGTCTCGAAGAGGAACAGCAGATGGCCCAAGCCGTTCTTGACGCCCTCTTCGGGATGGGACGCATGCAGGCACTCATTGATGATGAGTCGATTGAGAACATCGACATCAATGGTTGCGATCGGGTGTGGGCGACCTTCGCCGACGGCTCGAAACATCTGATGGCTCCGGTTGCCGAGTCGGACGAGGAGCTAGTGGACCTCATCCGATCGGCTGCCAGTCGGTATGGCTTGTCAGAGCGCAGGTTCGATACAGGCAAGCCGGAACTGGATCTCCATCTTCCAGGTGGAAGCCGGTTGTCCGCGCTGATGGCGGTCTGCGCAAGGCCATCGGTCTCCATCCGGCGGCACCGGTTCACCGATCTTTCGATTGATGCGTTGGTCGACCTCGGAACCATGACGGAAGAGATGGCCTCCCTGTTGAGCGCTGCCGTGAGGGCCCGGAAGAACATCGTCGTGGCCGGCGCGATGAACTCTGGGAAGACGACGCTCTTGCGGGCGCTCGCCTCGGAGATCCCGCCCAGGGAGAGGATCGTGACGATCGAGCAGGCCTTCGAGCTTGGACTCGATGGCGCACCGGACCGACATCCAGACATGGTGGCACTGGAGGCGCGTCCGCCCAACGTCGAGGGGGAGGGACAGATTGCGGTGGCTGACCTCGTCCGTCGGGCGCTCCGCATGAACGCCGACCGAGTGATTGTTGGAGAGGTGCTTGGCGACGAGATCCTTCCGATGCTGAACGCGATGAGTCAGGGCAGGTCAGGCTCCATGTGCACGGTTCATTCGAACTCATCTGCGGGAGTCTTCCGGCGGATAGCGTCCTATGCGGTTCAAGCCCCTGAGCGTCTTCCACTCGAGGCCACCAACTTGCTGGTCGCCGGGGCGATCAACTTCGTCGTGTATTTGGATTCGGACACCGAAGAACTGCTCGACGGTGGCCTCGGATATGTGGGTGTCGGGCGAGGGTGGGACCGATCCGAGTATGACCCTGACGGTGGCTCGGAGCCGGTCTTCTCGGCTCGAAAGGCTCGACGACGGTTCGTGTCGTCCGTACGTGAGGTCGTCGACGCCGAGGGCGCCCAGGTGATCTCGAACGAGATCTTCGTTCCAGGCGAGGACCGTCGGGCCGTGGCTGGGGCTCCGCTTCAACCGCACACGCTCCAGGAGTTGGTGAGGTGCGGCTTCGAGCCCGCAGCCCGATGGTCAGGCGTTGGACGGGCATGATCCCGCTCGTCTTGCTTTGTGCCCTCGGGTTCGGCCTCGGTGTGGTCGGCGCGGTCGGAAGCATGCTCGTACCGCCCACTGTGCCACGAGGTCAGAGTCGTCCAGGAGGGCTCTCTGCCTCCACCGTCAGGTCAATAGTCCTCGGCGTGGTCGCTGGTGCGGCAGCGGTCGCCGTCACCGGATGGCCGGTCGCCTTTCTGATCGCATCGGTGGCGACCTACGGTCTGCCCAAGCTCTTCGGGCAGACGTCGGAATCGGTCTCCATGGCGAAGATCGAAGCGATCGCCAACTGGACCGAGATGCTGCAAGGGACGCTTGCCGCTTCTGCCGGTCTCAATCAGGCGATCATGGCAACGGCACCCCTCGCCCCTCTGGCGATCCGGGTGCCTGCGCAGACCCTGTCCGGGAGAATCGGAGCCGGAATGCATCCCCGAGAGGCTCTCCTGCTTTTCGGGGATGAACTGCAGGACCCCTGTGCCGACCGGGTCATCTGCTCGCTCATTCTTGCGGTCACGTCCCGCGCCCATCGCCTTGGCGAGCTCCTCGCCGCTCTTGCGGAATCGACCAGGGAGGAGGTCGCCCTGCGACTCCGCATCGAGACCAGCCGGGCTTCGGTACGGACCGGGGTCCGAACCGTCCTCGTCTTCTCGGTGGGGTTCGCCGGCGTTCTCGCCCTGTTGGCCCACTCGTACCTCGCACCGTTCGGCACTCCCACCGGCCAGGTCGTTCTGCTTGTGGTCGGCGTCCTCTATGCCTCTGGTCTCACCCTCATGGTGGTGCTCTCCCGGCCGCCATCACCGGTCCGACTGCTTGGTACGGCGGTCGTAGTCCAGTGATGGTAGTGGTCTTCCTCGGACTCCTGGTGGGCCTCGGGAGTGTGGGTGCATGGACCGGTCTGCGGACTTCGCACCCGTCACTCGAAGCCGTCGAACGTGCCGGTGTTGCGCCCCCGCCATCGGCCACACCGAGTCAGCGGGGAGGGGGCCTAGCGAGACGGTTCCGAGCGCCTCACCTAAGCCGTCAGGTGGCGGACCAACTCCAACACCTCCCTCAGTGGGCGTCCCTTTCGACAGCATTCGCCGTGACGGGCATGACACCCGATCAGCTCGCAGGCCGGGTCATTGTCGGCGTCGGTGTCGGGGTGCTGTTGCCGCCGGTCCTCTGGGGTCTCGGCACGTCGTTCGGGTTCAGACCGCCGCTGATGGCTCCAGTTCTGTTGACGGCGGTGCTGGTTCCCCTGGGAGTCCTCTTGCCGATGGTTGCCCTGAACGCCATGGCCAAGGGGCGCCGACGGCACTGTCGGATCGTGATCAGCTCCTACGTGGACCTGGTCGTGCTCAGTCTCGCCGGCGGGGTGGGCGTGGAGGGTGCGCTCCTCTCGGCTGCCGAAGTGAGTCGTGACTGGATGGTCAGGCGGATCGCCAAAGAGCTACAGCTAGCGCGCAATTCCGGTCAGCCAGCATGGCAGGTGCTCGCCGCCTTGGGCGACGAGTTCGACGTGGTGGAGCTCGCCGAGCTTTCGGCCACGCTCCAGCTGGCCGGAACGGAGGGCGCCAGGGTTCGGCAGTCCTTGAGTGCTCGATCCGCTTCGCTGAGACGACACGAACAAGCCGAAGCCGAGAGTGCAGCAAACGCCATGACGGAACGGTTGTTCCTCCCCGGGGCTCTCTTGTTGCTCGGGTTCCTTCTATTCATCGGATTTCCGGCAGTCAGCCGGATCCTCACCGGGTTCTGATCCCCATGAGGTCGACGCTTCATTACTCCACGGGTCGGGGAATCGACAGCCGAGGTCGTCGGGTGACCCGACATTCAACAGGTCCCACATTGGGAATCCACCACATAACACCAAGCGAGAGGATGAAGAGAGATGCCGACACAGATTGCAGTGATCTGGATGTATCTGCGAGCTCGGACCGGCGTGTCCGGTGGTTTCGACGAGGCCGGGACGGTGGTGGAGAAGGTCATCCTGACGGCGATCTTCGCTGCTCTGGCAATCGGAGTGGGGGCAATTATCGTTTCGAAGGTCACAACCAAGGCGAACTCGATCGATCTCGGCTGAGGGAAGGGGAACCGGCCCGAAATCCAGGGTTGGCGGCAGGCACGGCCTCGCAACTGAGTCCACCGGAGGCAGCGCGTCGTCGATCGTCCGCTGCATCCACAAGTCCGAGGTCCGAGGTGGGTTCGGCCACCCTGGAGGCCGTACTGGTTGTTCCGGTGCTCATGCTCCTGGTCCTGGTGATGGTGCAGTTCGTGCTGTGGGCCCACGCCGACCAGGTGGTGCAGCTGGCTGCCTCGGAGGGGGACAGGACGGCGAGGGTGGTGGGTGGAACTCCCGTCCTGGGGGCTGATGCGGCTCGATCCATCGTCTCGGGACCAGGATCCGACCTCAGTGATTCGACAGTCTCTGTTGCCGTCCTGCCATCGGATCTGGCCGTGGTGAAGGTAACGGGACACGCCCAAACCATCCTTCCGGGGCTGTCACTTTCGGTCGCGGCGACGGTGGTCGGCCCGATCCAAGAGTTTCGGACATCCGGATGAGACGAGTTGGCCGGAGGGACGAGGTCGGGAGCTATGTCGTCGAAATGGTGGTACTCACGCCCGTCCTCTTCGTGTTCGCACTCCTGGCGGTCGCCTGTGGACGGGTGGCCGAGGCGCACCAGCTGGCCACCGAATCGTCACGTGCCGCTTCGGAAGCCGCAGCCGTGATGTCGACTGCTCCGAGCGCCCAATCGGCCGCAGAGGAGAGTGCCGTGGTCGGGGGTTTCGGTAAGACCAAGACCTGCGCAGATGCTCGGGTCCAGACGGATGTGCATGATTTCTATCCAGGAGGAATGGTCACGGTCACCGTCACCTGCACGGTAGATCTGTCGGACCTGACCTTGCCGGGTATCCCAGGGTCAATTGAGGTGTCGGCCAGCACCTCTGCTCCTGTCGACCCCTATCGATCGGCGCAATGAACCGCTCTGGGGTGTCAGGCGGTAGCCACCCACGCGTCAAGGAGGGCCAAGGGTCCATCAGTGCGTTCGTTGCCTTGTTTCTCGTGGCCCTGATGGTGATGCTGGGCCTGGTCGTCGATGGGGGACGAGAGATGTCCGCCGATCAGGCAGCACAAGCCGAAGCCGAGCAGGCGGCTCGTGCCGGCGCCGGCGCCCTCACGGTCGGCGGACTCCGTTCCGGCCTGATTGAGCTCGACCAGCAGGAGGCCATCTCCGATGCCGTGGAGTTCACCGTGCAATCGGGGCATCCAGGTACCGCAGAAGTCGAAGGGGATGTTGTCACCGTCAGGGTCGACTATTCGATTCCAACGAGCGTGCTGGGCATCGTCGGCGTCTCGTCGCTCCCGGTCTCAGCGACCGCTTCCGCCATCGATGTTGTCGGTGTAACGAGGGAGGACCGATGAGAGGCAGCAAGCCCACGAGTGGTTGTACGTCATCGGGACTGCTCCGGGCTGTTCTCTCCGGGCTCCTCTTGGTGATCCTGGTTGGAGGGGTGCCGACCGTACTTGTCTCCCTGGTTGGATCGCCGCTGCCCCACCAGGGAGTGCGACAACTGTGGCACGTCGCCGGATCACGGCAGAGATTCGACCCCCACCTCGTCACGAATTGGCTGCTCCACGGCTCGGTGCTGCTCGCATGGTTGGCGTGGGCTTGGATGGTCGTCTGCATTCTGGTCGAGTGTCGGTGCCGAGCGACGGGAAGGACAGCCTCCCGCCTACCTGGAAGCCGAACCCTGCAGTCGATGGCGGCATGCGTGGTCGGCACCACCCTCACCCTCGTCTCCGCCGGTCGAATGTTTCCGGGTCCGGTCCCCGGAGGTACCTCAGTCCATGCAGAGAGAGGGGTCTCGTCGATTCAGTCGCCCTACTCAGTGGTGGGCTCTCCACCACGGCGCCGTCGGGTCACGGCGAAGCCCTACGAGGCACGCACTCCGAGCGGCATCGACACGGCGTCGCCACTCCAGGTACTGGATGAGGTGGGCCTTGGGCGCACCACTTGGAGTGACAGTGGCGGAGTGTTGCTGCCGGGCTTGGCAGCAGGCGCCGAAATGGGGCGGGCTCCTGTGCCCACGCGACACGATTCGCTGGGCGGCGATCGGAGGTCCTCTGAGGACATCACCCGTGAACATCGCACGGAAACGAGACCGGATGTCAGGGCGGATGCGGTGGTCGACCCTGACGCCGACACGCCTTCCACGGAGTGCGTCCACATGGTGAACGGGCGCGAGACATTGTGGTCCATCGCTGACAGGGAACTGGGGTCAGCGAAGCGATGGCGCGAGATCGCCAGGATCAACTACGGGAGGCTCCAGGACGACGGTGGGTCACTTGACGATTCCCACTGGCTCAGACCGGGGTGGACACTCAGACTTCCTCTGCCATTCGGGGACGGGTCGGACCCCGTACCTGCACGTGAGGAGTGCTTCCCAGCCGGGGTCGGCCGCCAAACCTCGACAAGGGGAGGCACCACGGAATACTCGCGGATGTCGACGCCTCCCGCCGAAGCCAGGAGGGACGACCGGGACCCGCCACGACCAACCAGATCTACCGGGCTGGGACAATCCAGTGGATCCTCGAGGGTGGGCGATGCACTCCGGATGTCGGGTTCCGTGGGGGGAACGGTCTTCGAGCGGCCGGGCCCTCTGGAGCTCATCGGATCCGCCCTGATCGGAGCGGGGGTTGTCAACATTCTCGAACGCAAACGGCGTGCACAGCAACGACATCGCCGGGAAGGCGAGTTCATCGCGTTTCCGGCGGGGGAGTTGGTCAAGACGGAGCGGCGCCTTCGCTCGGGGGACGGTCAGGTGCAACTCGGACAGATCCGGTTGGCTCTCGAGGCCTACGCCCGAGCCAGCTCCGAATCCGACTCGCTACCACCCATTTGCGCTGTCCGGGTTGAGGTGGACCACGTCGAACTCCTTCTGGATGGGACGGTTCCCGCCGGTGCGTCCGGTGTCTGGGAGGTCGGGCCCGGGGAACGAACCATCACGATGGGGTTGAACGATCCGGCTGACCCAAAGCTCGTCACCGCGGCGGACTCTCGTGACACGCCATCGTGGCTACCCGTGATGCTGTCCACAGGTCGGGAAGCCACGGGTCCTCTCCTCGTCAACCTCGAGCAGATGGGGTCCGTCTCGATCGGTGGTCCGATGGAAGGGGGCACGGAGGTGCTTCAGGCCTGGGCACTCGAGCTGGCCACGTCCGAGTGGAATTCCCGACTTGAGCTGATGTTGGTTGAAGTTGCCGCCCCACTCGTGTCGTTGGACCGTGTGCGAATGCATTCGACGATGGCCCCGGTGCTCGACCAACTCCACCGGCGACGGCTCGCAGGTCGCGAGTTTCTCCGGACATCCGGATTCGAGACCTTTGCACAGGCCCGATCAGCGGGGATCCGGGAGTGTCATCCCCTGGTCGTCATCGCCGGGCCGGGTCTGCCGGAGGTGGACCGGCGGGATCTGGTTGCGTTCGGGCCCGATCCCTTGACCTCGACCTCGGTGGTCACCTCCGGCGAGGACATTGGTGCGGCGTGCACCTTGATGGCGATTCCGGAGCGCTCGTCCGTGCTCGTAGAGCCGTTCGGTAGGGAGGTAACACCCCAACGAGTGACGTCCGATGAGCTGGCTGCTGTCGGAGCTCTCATGGCTGTCGCACAGGAGCGTCGCTCGATCTCTCTCAGCCATGCCCCGTACTCCTCGTTGCCCGTTTCGGGGGCCTCGAAAGCGGCCCCGGTGCCTGTCAACCCGTCGACGGCGATCGGCGAGTCGGGAGCGAGGCCGGACGTAACCGCAGAACGACGCCGGGTCGGTGTGGAGCCGTCGCCCGGGCCGAGCGCCGCGGAGGACACCCTCGCCATCGACACCTCCGACCGCTCGGTCGACGTGATGGTGTCGGTGCTCGGGCCGGTGGAGATTCAGGGTGCCGCCCGCCCATTCACGAGGGCTTGGGCAAGGGAGCTTGTCGTCTATCTCGCCATGCATCCTGATGGCGCTGCCAACGATACGTGGGCCACAGCACTGTGGCCGGATCGGCTGATGGCGTCGTCGAGTCTCCATTCCACGGCGTCGGTCGCCCGCCGGTCGCTGGGACACGATCGAAATGGACGGGATCTACTGCCGAGAGGGCACGGCCGTCTTGCTCTATCCGATGCGGTCGGAACGGACTGGGCCAGATTCCTCCGGCTAGCCGGCACCCAACGGGTTCAGGACCTGAAGGAGGCCCTTCAGCTGGTCCGAGGTCGACCGTTCGATGGGTTGAGGGCCTCGGACTGGCCGATCTTGGAAGGGATTACTCCGGTGATCGAGGCTTCCGTCGTGGATGCTGCCGGTAGATTGGCCGGTTTCTGTCTCCGGGAGGGGGACCCCGGAGGCGCCGAATGGGCTGCACGACGGGGTCTTGTTGTGAGTCCCTACGACGAGCGTCTCTACAGAATGCTTCTCCGAGCGGCGGACCGGGCGGGCAATCCGGCAGGCGTCGAGTCCGTGATGGGCGAACTCCTGCGACTGGTCGCCGACGACGTGGAGCCGTTTGACTCCGTGCATCCAACCACGATGGAGCTGTATCGATCGCTGACTCGGCGCAGACACCTTGCCGCTGCACCCCGATGAGCGGCGAGGCGAATTGCTACAGGACAAGCTCCGCCATCGTCTGCATGGTCTCCGGCGAGCCGGCCACCAGCAGGGTGGTGGCGATCGACTCCTTCCACCGGTCGAGGTCGTCCCGGATCTTCTCTTTGGGCCCGATCAGGGCGATGTCCTCCACCAGCTTGGTGGGCACCGCGGCCGCCGCCTCGTCCTTGCGCCCCTCGAGGTAGAGCTCCTGGACCTTCTGGGCCTCGGCCTCGTACCCCATCCGGGCGAAGACATCGAAGTGGAAGTTCATCGACTTGGCGCCCATCCCGCCGATGTAGAGGGCGAGGAAGGGTCGCTGGGCGTCGGCGGCCCGCTCGACGTCGTCGTCGATGATGGTGGGGGCGAAGGCGATCACCTCGAACTCGTCGGCGGTGCGCCGGGCCCCCGGCCGGGCGAACCCCTCGGCCAGCGACGGCTCGAACGCCTTCACGGCGTTGGGGGAGAAGAAGATGGGGAACCAGCCGTCGGCGATCTCGGCGGCCAGGGCCACGTTCTTCGGGCCCTCGGCCCCCAAAATGATCTGGATGTCCTTCCGGAGCGGGTGCACGATCGACTTCAGGGGCTTTCCGAGTCCGGTGCCACCCGGAAAGGGGAGCGGGTAGTTGGGCCCGTCGTTGACCACCGGGGCCTCACGGGCCAGCACCTGACGGACGATGTCGACGTACTCACGGGTCCGGGCGAGCGGCTTCTCGAACGACTGGCCGTACCAGCCCTCCACCACCTGGGGACCCGAGACGCCGAGGCCCAGCACGAACCGACCACCGGAGAGGTGGTCGAGGGTCAGGGCCGCCATCCCCATGGCCGTGGGCGTGCGTGCGGACAGCTGGCAGAGGGCGGTGCCCAGCCGGACCTTGGAGGTCTGGGAGCCGAGCCAGCTGAGGGGGGTGAGGGCGTCGGAACCGTACGCCTCGGCCGTCCAGATCGAGTCGAACCCGAGCCGTTCCGCCTCGGCCACCAGCTCCGGGGCGTTGGTCGGCGGGCCGGAGCCCCAGTAGCCGAGTTGCAGTCCGAGCTTCATGTCCTTCACCGGTCCCTCCCCAGGGTGCGTCGTCGGTCCTGACCCTAGCGTCGGCGCTTCACGGTCAGCAGATCGGGTGACCGACCCCCGGGCGCGCCGAGGGCCGATCGTGGCTGCGATCGGCCCTCGGTGGTCCGTCCTTCGGTCCCGTCCGCCCGGGCAATGGGCGGATGGGAGACGTCGTACCTGGTCAGGCCGTGACCGGCTCCCCCTTGCCCTCGATGTCGCCGACCGGGTCGCCGGTGGGGGAGGGCTCGATGTCCGAGCGTCCCTCGTCCGGCACGTCGTTCCACGGGTAGAGGAGGAAGTGGATGCCTGCCGCCAGGGCTCCTCCGACCAGGGGGGCCACGATGAACAGCCACACCTGGCTGAGCGCCGTGCCTCCGACGATCAGCGCCGGTCCGAGGGCCCGGGCCGGGTTGACCGACGTGCCGGTGATCGGGATACCGATCAGGTGGACGATGGTCAGGGTCAGGCCGATGACCATGCCTGCGGTGGCCGGGTTGGCGATGCGGTGGGTCACCCCCAGGATCACGAACACGAAGAGGGCGGTGAGGATCACCTCGGCCAGGAAGGCGCCCCCCGCCGAGATGTGGATGTCAGAGGCCTTCCCGTAGCCGTCGGTGCCGAGACCCTGGACGCTCTTGCTGTAGAGCGGTGACTGCTTGAACATGGCCCAGAGCACCAGTGCCCCCAGGTAGCCGCCGATGAACTGGGCGACCCAGTAGCCGATCGCCTCGATCCAGGGGATGCGGCCGGCGATGGCGGCGCCCAGGGTCACGGCCGGGTTGACGTGACAGCCGCTGATCGGCCCCAGGACGTAGGCCAGGCCCAGCAGGACCAGCCCGAAGGCGAGGGCGGTGGCCACCACCCCGGCGGCCACACTGCCGCCGTCGAATTTGAAGCCGAACATCAGCGTGGCCACGCCGACCGCGAAGAAGACCAGCAAGAATGTTCCGAGTAGCTCGGCGAAGAGCTTCCGTGCCATGGGGGTCCCACCTTTCCGTCGGGAACGGTCCCGACTGCGTCCGAACTGGCGCGCTTGTCAAAATCCTAACGAGCGGTGGGCGCTGAGCGGGGGACGATGCGCCGATCCTGGCCCCGCTGACCTGGACCTCTCCGGCGGCGAGCGTCAGCGGCATCCTGGTCCCGGCGACGTCCCTTCCGATGCGCACCGGGTCGGATGATCTGCTCTCGTGAGCCGGCGGATCCCGGCCGACCGTCGGTTGACGAGTCCGGATCCGACTACCGGGACGCTCCCTGTGTCGCCGAGGGAGCGACGTAGTCGACCGTCCAGTGCAGTGCCCCGCCGCCGGGGTTTCGCACCGTCACCACCCCCAACTGTCGGGCGTGGGTGGGCTCGTCGGCGGCATCGCTATCGACCTCCAGGACGGGATCGGTCGGTCGAGCCAGGACGTTCGGGGTGGTGGGGAGCGTGGCGGGGGAGAGGGTGGGCTCCCAGCCGGCCTCCGCCAGTTGGTAGGAGAGGGCTGGGAGAAGCACCAGCTGCGGGACGCCGGAGATGAGCACGTGCAGTCGACCACGCGGGATCCGATCCCGTTCCACCAGCCCGGCGATCGCCACCGCCGCCCGACCGTTGATGGTCGGGGAGAACTCGGTGGTCGCCGACGATCGTTCGATGGTGAGGGCCAGATCAAGCGCCACCACCAGTGAGATGCAGGCCAGCCCGGCGACGGCCGCACGTCGTAGTCCGCGGTGCTCCGTCCAGAGGCGGTGCACGCTCGCCCGTACCGAGCCGCCGAAGAGGCGGAGGGCGCCCCATCCGACGGCCAGCCAGGTGAGCATGCCGATGGGCCAGATGATCCAGGTGATGTACTCGAGCGCAAACACCCGTGCGTGGGTCACACCGGCGATGGCCCAGAGTCCGCCAGCCAGGGCGATCAGCGTGATCAGGGCCAGGGCAACGACGTCGGGCTTCCTCTGTCGGTGCCCCAGCACCCCGATGAGGATCACCAGGGCCACGGCGGCCAGGGTCCAACCCTGTCGGCCGGTCGAGGTCAAGACCGCCAAACCGATCGGTTGCGGGTGGCCGACCCCCAGCCAGACCGGTCGGGGTCCGATCCCGTGGGCCATCCGGTCCAGTGCATACCACCACCCGACGGTGGGAAGGGTGCCCCCGATCGTCGAGCCCCAGATCGACGCCAGGTTCCCCGGCCGACCCGTCACCTGTTGGTAGAGGGGCGCCGACCAGGCCACCAACCCGACGCCGAGGCCGATCGCCAGGCACCGGAGATCCCGTCGGGACATCGTGTGCGGCGTGCGGACCAACAAACCGATGCCGGGGGCGGACACCACGATCAGGATCGAGGCGGGTGCGTACATCAGATGCAACTGGGTGCAGTAGCTGGCCAACCCGACGAGCACCGGCCACCAACCCAGTGATCCGCTCGCCACCACCCATCCGATGAGGAGGAGGGCGGTGAACGGCAGCAGCGCCGCGAAGGGGTTCCAGACCGGGTCCCGGAGCGCCACCGCCCCGAAGTACATGCCGACCAGGCCGACGACCGTGACGACGAAGGCCGGAAGACATCCGAATCTCCTGGTCACGGCGACCGCAGCCGCCCCGAGCGCCGCCACCCCTACCGCCAGGGCCCCGACCACCGGGCCGATGTCAGCGGGGAGCACCCGGACCGGCAGGGCCAGGGCCCAGTACTCCAGGGGGCCGGGGTCGAATACCGCCGGTCCGGTGGCCACCGGGCCGGCCAGGTTCAACTGGCCGACCAGAGGGCTACGGGGCGTCAGGACGTCGTAGGACCGCCAGGCGATGACACTGTCGTCCCCGCCGGGCACCCAGTGGTGCAGCCAGAGGGAGAGGCCGACCGCCACCAGTGGGAGGGCCAACACCAGCCCGCAGTACAGACCCGATCGGGTGACCGACCGCTCACGACGATGGGTCAAGTCCTCCGGGCCGCCCGATCTCGTCCACCCTGGCGCCCGGTCGACCGATGGGAGCCGAAGGGTGGTCCGGGGCGCCGGCCGCTCTCGACCGTCCAGACGGTTCACCCCTTGCCCCGTAGCCTCCGGCGGATCAACGGCAGTCTCAGCCAAGCGGAGGAGCCGGTGGGGGAGTCGGCCCCTGTGCACCCGGGTGGGCCTCGGGTGGGTACCACTGACCGTCGGTGGCCTGCCACCAGCCCGGTCCGGGCGACGGCTGTGGCTGGGCGGTCAACGCACCCCCCGACGGTGGTGCGCCGGGGGACGTGGTGGCCGCCAACGGCTGGGACCGCCCCGCCGCCCGGCGTTGCACGAGCAGGAGAGCGGTGGCCACCACGCCGGCGATCGACCCGAGGATGCACAGCCAGAGCCCGAACCCCACGTGGACCCCCACCAGCGCCGTCACCTGATCCCCGAACGACGAGATGTCGGAGGCGTCCTTGATGCTGACGCCCAGCGTCACCAGGAAGACCACCCCGGTGCCGACCAGCCAACCGACGCCGGCCCCTCGTTGCAGCAGAACCACTCCCATGACGAGGGCGATGACCCCGAGGATCAAGGTGAGCTTTCCGTCCCCGGACGTCCCGTCGACCGACAGCGAGCCGATACCGGACGACACGGTCGCCCAGGGGAGCAGCGAGCCCAGCACCACCAGCACCCCTGCGCCGATCACGATGCCCGGCAGCAGCTTGGCCGGACCCAGGGGCCGCCGGGATCCCGGTTGCGGGGCGGACAACCCCGGGTCGGGGGGGAGGGGACCCGCTGCGGGTTGGGCCCACCCGGGGGGCGGCGGCCCTGACGTGGTGGGAGGGGGTGGGGGCGTAGCGGACGGCGGTGGGGGCGGCGGCACGTGGTGGGGATGCAACTCCGGCGCATACCACCTGCCGTCGCTGGCCTGCCACCACCCCGGGCCTTGGGAGACGTCGCTCATGGGGATCTCCTACCTGCCAGACGAAGGTCGAACGGTCGGATCCGGAAGGTCGCCGGACGTAGGCCGTCCGAACTCAACGGGGAGGGTCAGTACTGCTCGTACTCCCGGGTGGTCCGCTTGGAGGGGAGGAGCGCCACGACGATCAGCGCCAACAACGAGAAGAAGAACCCCAGGATCAGCCAGCCGAAGGCGTGTCGGCCCTTGCGTCGGGCGATGTTGTAGATCCACACCATGATCAGGACCCAGATCACGAACGAGATGAGTCCGTACACGAAGCCGTGGCTGTCGGAGGCGAGCAGGGTGGTGGCCAGCGATGTCATGTGGGGCTCCTCGACGGGTGGTGGGGTCGAGCGTACCAACCGACTGCCGGCTCCGGCGGGACGGATCGGCCGGTGCCCGGCGGCCGGGTGGCCACTGCGGGGGCGGTGATCAGGCCATGGGGGCGATGAAGTGCTCGGCGAACCCCTCGGTCGCCTGCAACCGGGCGGCGTGGACCGACTCCGGGGTGTCGTGCTCGTTGGCCTTCACCGACATCCAGGGGGCACAGAGCAGGTCGGTGACGCCGGCATCCTCGAGCCGCCGGTAGAGGTCGAGGTCGGGGTAGGCCTTGACCGCCAGGTAGATGGCGAAGTCGTCGTCCTCCCGGCCGGCCTGCTTGAGGGCGTCCTTGATGCGGCCCACCTGGACGAAGGCCTCGTCGGCCGGCACCGAGCCGGTGTTGATCCACCCGTCGCCGAGGGTCACCGCCCGGCGGATGGCCGGCTCGGAGTCCCCGCCCACCATGATCGGCACCGGCAGGGACGGGGACGGGTTCATCTGGCACAGCGGGACGTCGTAGTGGGTCCCGTGGTACTCCACCCAGCCGCCGCCCCACAGTGCCCGGAGGGCGGGGATCATGTCGTTCAGTCGCTTGCCCCGGGTGTGGAAGTCCTGGCCGGTCTGGACGTACTCCTCCTCGCACCAGCCGACCCCCACCCCCAGCCGGACCCGGTCGTGGGAGAGCACCGCGGTGGTCCCCACCGTCTTGGCCACGGTGATCAGGTCGCGGACCGGGGCGATGTAGACGCCGGTGGTGAAGGTGACCCGGGTGGTGACCGCCGCCATCGCCGAGATCATGCACATCGGGTCGGGCCAGGCCGTCTCCTTCTCCCAGAACGGGGAGCCGTCGGGCGCCTTGGAGTACGTGTACCGCGAGGCCAGCTCCTTCGGGTTGAACAGGTGGTCCGACAGGTAGATCCCCGAGTACCCGAGGGCATCGCTGGCCGAGGCCAGGCCGAGCGCCTCGTCGATGGGGAGGAAGGTGACTGCCTGGTGGAATCGCATGGTGGGGTCTCGATCGCTTCCGGGTGGCTCGGCGGGGGTTAGCGGGACCGGGGTGCGGAGGGGGTGAACGCCACCGGCAGGTGCTTCACCCCGTTGATGAAGTTCGACTGCAGGTGCTGCTCGGGGCCGTCCTGGTGGATGTCGGGAAGCCGGTCGAGCAGCCGGTCGAACATCACCCGGATCTCCATCCGGGCCAGGTTGGCGCCCAGGCAGAAGTGGGGTCCACCACCCCCGAAGGCCATGTGGTTGTTGGGGGTGCGACCGATGTCGAAGGCATCGGGGTTGTCGAACACCGTCTCGTCGCGGTTGGCCGACGTGTGCCAGAACACCACCTTGTCGCCCTCGGCGATCTTCTGCTCCCCGATGGTCCAGTCCATGGTGGCCTGGCGGCGGAAGTGCATCACCGGGGTGACGAACCGGAGCATCTCCTCGATGGCCGAGGGCAGCAACGACCGGTCGGCCTTCAGGCGCTCCCACTGCTCCGGGTGGTCGAAGAACGCCACCATCGCCCCGGAGATCAGGTTCCGGGTGGTCTCGTTGCCGGCCACCGCCAGCAGTAGGAAGAAGAGGTCGAGCTCGAGCTGGGAGAGCTGGTCGCCCTCGATCTCCGCCTGGGTGAGGATGCTGAACAGGTCCTCGTGCGGGTCGAGCCGCTTTTTGGCGCACAGCTCGTCGGCGTAGGCGTACAGCTCCATCGACGCCTGGGTGCTCAGCTCCGGGGGGACCTCGAACTCGGGGTCCTCCGAACCCACCATCTTGTTCGACCAGTCGAAGACCAGGTGACGGTCGTCCTGCGGGACCCCCATCAGCTCGGCGATGACCTGGAGCGGCAGTTCGGCCGAGATCTGCTCCACGAAGTCGGCGGTGCCCGCCTCGCAGACCCGGTCGATGATGTCGTCGGTGGAGGCGATCACCTTGGACTCGAGGTCGCGGATCATCCGCGGGGTGAAGCCCTTGTTGACCAGTCGCCGGTAGCGGGTGTGCATCGGCGGGTCCATGTTCAGCATCATCAGCTGCAGCTGGGCCAGGGTGTCCTCGTCCATGTCGGTGAAGAGGGTGGCGGCCTGCGCCGACGAAAAGTGCTCGTAGTCCCGGTTGACGTTCACGCAGTCGTCGTACCGGGTGACCGACCAGAACCCCTCGGCCTGGCCGTTGGGGTCCGGGTGCCACTGCACCGGGCACTCCCGCCGGAGGGTGGCGAACCACTCGTGGGGGACGCCGTTGACGAAGCTCCTCGAGTCGGACAGATCGATGTCCTGCAACTCCATGGCAACGCCCCCTTGTCGATGCCGGCCCGTGTGGCGGCACTCACTGCGTGTCCGTCGCCGCCGGATTACGTACTAGAACACGTATCAGTTATCATAGGGCACGGGCATCCGGGGGGCCACCGGCCCACGGGGCCGACCTGGGCGTCCTCGACCAGCGACACATCGCCGTGGTGGCGGGAGCGCGGTAAGCAGGGGGAGTCGGAAGTCGACGCCACCCGGAGGGGGCCGGCAGGTTGCCGGCCCGGTCGGGACCGGTCCGCCGGACACGTGTGGGACGTAGGGGAGGGATCGGACGCCATGTATCTCGAGGAGACCACAGAGCAGCAGGCCCTCCGGGCCGAGTTGCGGGCGTACTTCGCCGAGCTGCTCACCCCCGAGGTGCGCGAGGTGCTCGACGGCGAGGGTGACGGCGGCGTGGTGTCCCACTCCATCATCCGGCGGATGGGGAAGGACGGCTGGCTGGGCATCGGCTGGCCCAAGGAGTTCGGGGGGCAGGGTCGACCCACCTCCGACCAGTTCATCTTCTTCACCGAGGTGCAGCGGGCCCGGGCACCGTTCCCGTTCGTCACCCTCAACACCGTGGGTCCCATGCTGATGCGCTTCGGTACCGACGAGCAGAAGGAGTACTTCCTCTCCGGGATCCTGCAGGGGGAGATCAACTTCGCCATCGGCTACACCGAGCCGGGATCGGGCACCGACCTGGCGTCGCTCCGGACCCGGGCGGTCCGGGACGGCGACGAGTGGCTGATCGACGGCAACAAGGTGTTCACCAGCGGTGCCGACCAGGCCGACTACATCTGGCTGGCCACCCGCACCGACCCCGATGCCCCCAAGCACAAGGGCATCTCCATCTTCCTGGTACCCACCTCCGACCCGGGCTTCTCGTGCACCCCGATCGTCACGGTCGGAGGGGTGGCCACCACCGCCTCGTACTACGACGGGGTCCGGGTCCCCACCACCGCCCTGGTCGGCGAGCTGAACGGCGGGTGGCGGCTGATCACCGGCCAGCTCAACCACGAGCGGGTGGGTCTGGCCGCCGTCAGTGCCCTGGCCAACCGGCTGTGGGCCGAGGTGGCCGAGTGGGCGCTGGACCACGGCCTGGGCGACGTCGGTTGGGTGCAGGAGGACCTGGCCCGCTCCCACGCCCTCCTCGAGGCCCAGAAGCTCCTCAACTGGAGGATGACCGCGGCGGTGGCCGACGACACGCTGGGGCCGGCCGACTCGTCGGCGGTGAAGGTGTTCGGCACCGAGTCGACCGTCCAGGTCTACCGGCTGCTCCTCGGCATCCTCGGGTCGGGGGGCTACCTGGCCCCGGGGTCGCCCGGGGCGGTCCTCCACGGCGAGGTGGAGCGGGCGGCCCGCCAGGCCCAGATCAACACCTTCGGCGGCGGCGTCAACGAGGTCCAGCGCGAGATCCTGGCCATGGCCGGCCTGGGGATGAAACGGGGGGCGCGGTGAGCGACCAGGACCTCGACGCCGCCCTGCAGGAGTTCGTGGGCCAGTCGGCCGGTGACGCCACCCGCTCGCCCGACCCGGTGAACCAGGCCATGATCCGCCACTGGGTCGAGGCGATGGGGGACCACAACCCGGTCTACGTCGACGAGCAGGCGGCCAAGGAGGCCGGCTTCCCCGGCGTCATCGCCCCGCCCACCATGCTCCAGGCCTGGATCATGCGGGGCCTCCGGGCCAGCCTGGAGACCGAGGCGGCCCGGGCGGCCGGCACCTCCCAGGGCGACGGCCCGACCGACCGGCTGATGAAGCTGCTGGACGACCACGGCTTCACCTCGGTGGTGGCCACCAACTGCGACCAGCACTACGAGCGACCACTGGTCCTGGGGGACGAGCTCGAGGTCAGCTCCACCATCGAATCGGTGTCGCCGGAGAAGGCGACCGGCCTGGGGGTCGGCCACTTCCTCACCAACCGGCTCGACTTCACCGACCAGGACGGCGAGCTGGTGGCCACCATGAAGTTCCGCATCCTGAAGTTCCGGCCGCCGGCCGCCGCTGGGGACGATGCCGGGGTCAGCGCCCCCGCCGACACCCCGCCCGACACCCCGCCCCGGGCGCTGCGACCGCGCCCCTCACTCACCCACGACAACCGGTTCTTCTTCGAGGGCGCCAAGGAGGGCAAGCTGCTCATCCAGCGGTGCACCTCGTGCGGGACCCTCCGCCATCCACCCCGCCCGGCCTGCGCCACCTGCCGGTCGTTCGAGTGGGAGGCGGTGGAGTCGTCGGGTCGGGGCACCATCTACAGCTACGTGGTCAACCACTACCCGAAGGTCCCCGCCTTCGACTACCCCCTGGTGGTCGCCCTGGTCGAGCTCGAGGAGGGCACCCGCCTGGTGGCCAACGTCGAGGGCATCACCCCCGAGACGGTCGCCATCGGCATGCCGGTGGAGGCGGGCTTCGAGGCCTTCGACGACGACCTCACCCTTCCGGTGTTCCATCCGGCAGGTACCTCGGATGCCACGGAGGCCAGATAGATGGAGTTCACGTTCAGCGAGGAGCAGCTGGCGGTCCGCCAGGCAGCGGAGACCGTCATCGCCGGCCTGGTCACCCCGGACCGGGTGCGCCAGGTGGAGGCGACCGAGGAGCGGGTGGACCGCGAGCTCTGGGCGGCGCTGGCCCAGGCCGACCTGCTGGGCATCGCCATCCCCCAGTCGGACGGCGGAGGGGGCCTCGGCCTGGTCGAGCTGTCGATCGTCCTCGAGGCCCAGGGCCGGGCGGTGGCTCCCGTCCCACTCTGGGCCACGCTGGTGCTGGGGGCCCTGCCCATCGCCGAGTTCGGCTCCGAGTCCCTGCGTTCGTCGGTGCTCCCCCGGGTGATCGCCGGCGACGCCATCCTCACCGCCGCCCTGGCGGGCATGGCTGACGAGATCGTCACCGACGGCGCCCTCCGGCCCACCCGCCCCGGGGTGACCGCCAAGCCGGCGGCCGCCGACGGATCGGTGCGGCTGTCCGGGACCGCCGTCTCCGTCCCCTTCGCCCACGTGGCCGACCGGGTGCTGGTGCCGGCCCGGACGGCCGACGGGGGACTGGTGGTGGCGGCGGTGGATCCGTCGGTCGACGGCGTCACCCTCGAGCGGGCCATCACCACCAACCGCGAGGTGCACCCCCACGTCCACCTCGACGGGGTGACGGTGGCCGCCGCCGACCTGTTGGCCGGCGGGGATCCCGCCGTCGGTGCCCAGGTGGTGGACTGGATGCTGAACCGGGCATGGACCGGCCTGTGCGCCCTGCAGGTCGGCGTGACCGAGGCGGCGGTGGCCCAGACCGCCGAGTACCTCAACACCCGCGAGCAGTTCGGGAAGCCCCTGGCCACCTTCCAGGGGACCATGCTGCGGGCCGCCGACGCCGCCATCGACACCGAGTCGATGCGGGTCACCCTCTGGCAGGCCGCCTGGCGCCTCGACAACGGGCTCGACGCCGACCGGGCGGTGTCGGTCGCCTCGTGGTTCGCCAAGGAGGGCGGCCAGCGGGCGGTCCACGCCACCCAGCACCTGCACGGGGGCATGGGGGCCGACATCGACTACCCGATCCACCGCTACTTCCTGTGGGGCAAGCAGATCGAGCTGCAGCTGGGGGCGCCGAGCGCCCTGCTGGCCCGGTTGGGCCGGCAGGTGGTGGCCGGCCTGCGTGACGGCCAGGCGGTATCGGCGTGACGGCCCCCGCCACCCTGCCGTTCGACGCCGTGTCGGTGGGGGACCGGCTCCCCGAGCTGGTGATCCCGCTGACCCGGACCCTGATCGTGGCCACCGCCATCGCCTCCCGTGACTACCAGGACGTCCACCACGACCACGAGCTGGCCGGGCAGCGGGGCTCCCAGGACATCTTCATGAACATCCTCTCCACCAACGGGCTGGTCGGCCGGTACGTGACCGACTGGTCGGGCCCGGGCGCCTTCCTCACCGACGTCAACATCCGGCTGGGCGCCCCGAACTACGCCAACGACGTGATGACCTTCACCGGCGCCGTCACCGCCAAGGACGACGCCGTCGTCGACGGACGGGGTGGCCTCGAGGTGGCGATCAAGGGGTCCAACTCCCTGGGCGACCACGTCACCGGGACGGTGCGCCTGACCCTCCCCGCCGACTCGATGGCGGCGACCCGATGAGCCCCCGGTCCCACGCCTACGCCGGCACCACCGCCATCGTCGGCATCGGTGCCACCGAGTTCTCCAAGGCATCGGGCCGGAGTGAACTGCGGCTGGCCGTGGAGTCGGTGGACGCCGCCCTGCGTGACGCCGGCATCGAGCCGGCCGAGGTCGACGGGCTGGTCACCTTCAGCTCCGACACCAACCCGGAGATCGACATCGCCCGGAGCCTGGGCATGGGGGAGCTCTCCTTCTTCAGCCGGATCCACTACGGCGGGGGGGCGGGGGCCGGCACCATCCAGCAGGCGGCACTGGCCGTGCAGGCCGGGGTGGCCGACGTGGTGGTCTGCTACCGGGCCTTCAACGAGCGCTCCGGCAACCGCTTCGGTGCCGGGGTCCAGGACCGGCCGCCGGCCGCCAACGCCGAGACGTCGAACTTCAGCTGGTACGCCCCGATGGGCCTGCTGACCCCCGCCCAGTGGGTGGCCATGGGCGCCCAGCGGTACCTCCACCTCTCCGGTGCCACCTCCGAGGACCTGGGCCGGGTGGCGGTGGCCGACCGGAAGCATGCCGCCACCAACCCCAAGGCCTGGTTCTACGAGCAGCCCATCACCCTCGAGGACCACCAGAACTCGCGTTGGATCGTGGAGCCGCTCCACCTCCTCGACTGCTGCCAGGAGACCGACGGCGGCCAGGCGCTGGTGGTCACCACGCTGGAACGGGCCCGCGACCTGCCGGGCACCCCGGTGGTGATCGAGGCGGCCGCCCAGGGGACCGGGGCCCACCAGGAGATGATGACCTCCTACTACCAGGACGACCTCTCCGGGCTCCCGGAGATGGACACGGTGGCCCGCCAGCTCTGGGAGACCTCCGGCCTGGGTCCCGACGACATCCAGACGGCGGTGATCTACGACCACTTCACGCCCTACGTGCTGGAGCAGCTCGAGTCCCTCGGCTTCTGCGGCCGGGGCGAGGCCAAGGACTTCATCGCCGGCGGGAACATCGAGCTGGGCGGCGGCCTGCCGGTCAACACCCACGGGGGCCAGCTCGGCGAGGCCTACCTCCACGGGATGAACGGCATCGCCGAGGGGGTCCGCCAGGTGCGGGGCACCTCGGTCAACCAGGTGGCCGACGTGGAGCACGTGGTGGTGACCGCCGGCACCGGCGTGCCGACCTCCGGCCTCATCCTCGGCGTCGACCGGTAGCTCGGTCGCCCGGGGGGCCGGTAGCCCGTCCCGTCATCTTCCGACCGCCCTGTAGTACGGTCCGCAGTGGTCCGGTGCGGGTCGGCCCCAGTGCAGATCCGCCCAGGTGGCTGTCAGGCAGAATCTGTCACGAGGCGGGACTGGCGCGGAGCGCTCCCGCAGGCGAGGAGATGACTCAATGCAACGTTGGACGCGGAAGCTGGTCAGCGCCACGGCGCTCGGAGCGGGGGCGGTGCTGTTGCTCGCCACCGCCGCCGGCCCGGCCGGGGCAGCCGGGAACGGATCGAAGGGCAATGGTGGGGGCGCCCGATCGGCGCACGTCGTCCCCGCCCCCCGCGCCGGACTCACCAGCGGCGGGACCTTCTCGACGGCGGCCATCGTGCCGACGTCGGAAACCACCGTCGACGTGGCGGGTCCGGTCAACTCGATCGCCGGCTCCATCACCGGGGCCACCACCGTCACCACCGGTGGCGACCCGGTCGCCGGGAGCGCCATCGGCCCCGACGGCCACACCGCCCTGGTCGCACTGAACAACGCCAGTGTCAGCCAGCTGACCAACCCGCTGGCGGCGTCCCCGGCGGTGACCAACATCAATCTGGGCCAGTTCATCGACGAGGGTGGCCCGGACTACAACGTCTACACCGACGGGGTGGCCATCACCCCGGACGGCACGGCCGCTCTGGCCACCGCCGACTCGCAGGGGGCGATCGCCCTGAAGCGGACCGGCACCACCTGGGCGGTGGACTCCAGCGTGCAGTCGTCGGGCCTCAACCAGGCCGGTAATCCCCACCAGCCCGGGTGGATCGAGGCGCCGAGTGCGGCAGGTGACACGCTCTACGACGGCGTGACCATCAGCGCCACCACCGGTGCCGACGGTCACTACGTCGGTCTGCTGATGGACGCCAACGACGGTTCGGTGGCGGTGGTCACCGGCCTCGGCACCTCGGCGGCCAAGGTGGCGGGCACCCTCAACGATTCCACCAACATCCAGTACGACTACAACGGCTTCGACGACTGGGGCAACGGCGGCATGTCGTTCTCGCCGACCACGGCGACCAAGGCGGCGGTGGTCACCGCCACCGGGTTCGGGGTCCTCAACCTCACCAACCCGGCCACCCCGACGCTGGGTTCGCTGACCCCGGTCCCGGGTACCGGGGGCGGCACCGGCGCCACCTCGGTGGCGGTGGCCCCCGACGGCAACCACGTGGCGGTGGCGGTGGGGGATGTCCTCTCCTTCTACACCGGACTCCTGAACGCCACGGCCGGCTCGCCGCTGACCCAGAGCGCCCCGTCGATCACCTTCGATCGGACGATCTACTCCCTGAACTACACGGCCAGCGGCAACCTGGCGGTCAACTACGAGAACCCCGCCGCCACCACCGGCGTGCTGGCCCTCATCACCAACACGGAGACCGCCAAGCCGTCCACGCCCGGCAGCTCCCTGCCGCTCTCGGGGCTGGCTCCCGACGCCAACGGCGCCTCGGTGCTGCCGGCTGCCGCCGCCCTCGACACCGGCTACCTCGAGGTGGCCAGTGACGGCGGCCTGTTCGCCTTCGGCAAGGCCCAGTTCTACGGGTCGATGGGTGGCAAGCCGCTCAACAAGCCGATCGTGGGTCTGGCCTCCACCCCGGACAACAAGGGGTACTGGGAGGTGGCCTCCGACGGGGGGGTCTTCTCCTTCGGCGATGCCAAATTCTTCGGCTCCACCGGGTCGATCACGCTGAACAAGCCCATCGTGGGCATCGCCTCCACCCCCGACGGCCAGGGCTACTGGCTGGTGGCCTCCGACGGCGGTGTCTTCGCCTACGGCGACGCCGCCTTCCACGGCTCCACCGGGTCGATCACGCTGAACAAGCCCATCGTGGGCATCGCCTCGACCCCCGACGGCCAGGGCTACTGGCTGGTGGCCAGCGACGGCGGGGTCTTCTCCTTCGGCGATGCCGCCTTCCACGGCTCCACCGGGTCGATCACCCTGAACAAGCCGGTGGTGGGCATCGCCTCCACCCCCGACGGCCAGGGCTACTGGCTGGTGGCCTCCGACGGCGGCATCTTCGCCTTCGGCGACGCCTCGTTCTACGGATCGACCGGGTCGCTCACCCTGAACAAGCCGGTGGTGGGCATCGCCGCCTCCAACAACGGCCAGGGCTACGTGCTGGCCGCCTCCGACGGGGGCATCTTCGCCTTCGGGAACAGCACCTTCTTCGGCTCCATGGGCGGCATCCCGCTCAACCAGCCGGTGGTGGGTGTGGCCGGCACCGTCGGGTAGTCGGTCGGCGCCCCGCCCTCGGCGGGCCGCCTGGGTGTTCCGTGTCGACGGGGTCGGGCCACATGGCCCGGCCCCTCGGCAATTCCGGGCCACCAGCGGGATCCGGCCGGCCCCGTCGCCGCCCGGTCGACACCCGGCACGGGGAGACGCCCGTGTAGTACGTTCCGGAGCGAGCCGGTGCGGGCCGGTCCAGGCGGGTCTCGCCCACCACGGCTCCCAGACAGACAGGTCAACGAGCGGGTGGCGGCGCGGACCGCCCCCGCAGGCGAGGAGACGACTCATGCAACGTTGGACGCGGAAGCTGGTCAGCGCCACGGCACTCGGAGCGGGGGCGGTCCTGATGCTCGCCACCGCAGCCGGAACGGCCGGGGCGACGCAGAACGGATCGGGCGGCGACGGCGGGAGTCCGATCGCCCACGTCTCCCACGCCGGCCTGACCTCCGGGGGAACGTTCACTTCGGCCGCCATGGTGCCGACCTCGGATTCCACGGTCGACGTGGCCGGTCCGGCCAACTCGATCCAGGGCTCGATCACCGGGGCGACCACCGTGACGGCCGTCTCCGGCGGCGAGGCCGCCGGCTCGGCCATGGGGCCCGAGGGACGGACGGCCCTGGTGGCCACGACGGGGGACACCATCTCCCAGGTGAACGATCCCTTGACCCCGTCCCCGACGGTGACCAGCCTCGACGTGGGGCAGTTCACCGGGGAAGGTGGGTCGACCTACCACGTCTACGTCGACGGGGTGGCCATCGCCCCCAACAGCACGGTCGGCTTGGCCACCGCCGACGAGCAGGGGGTCATCGCCCTCAAGCGGACAGGAGCCACCTGGGGGGTCGACACCAGCGTGCAGTCGCCGGGTCTGAACCAGGCCGGCAACCCCCACCAGCCCGGGTGGATCGAGGCGCCGCCGATCGCCAATGACGCCAACAACGTCTACGACGGCGTCACCATCAGCGCCACCACCGGAGCCGACGGCAACTATCTGGGCCTCCTGATGGATGGCGAGTCCAGCACCGTGGCGGTGGTCACCGGCCTGGGGTCCTCAGCGGCCAAGGTGTCCGGTCTGTTGACCGACACCACCAACATCGGCGGTGATGAGTCCTTCTACGATTACTCTGACTGGGGGAACGGCGGCATGTCGTTCTCACCGACCACGGCGACCCAGGCGGCGGTGGTCACCAAGGACGGGTTCGGGGTGATCAACCTCACCAACCCGGCGGCCCCGACGCTCGGTTCGCTGACCACGGTGCCGGGTGCGACCGGTCATGGCGCCCAGTCGGTGGCGGTGGCCCCCGACGGCAACCATGTGGCGGTGGCGGTGGGGGGTGTCCTCTCCTTCTACACCGGACTCCGCAACGCCACGGCCGGCCAGCCGCTGACCCAGAGCGCCCCGCCGATCACCTTCGACCACATGATCTACTCGTTGAACTACACGGCCAGCGGCAACCTGTTGGTCAACTACCAGGGCGCCACCGATACCGTCGGGGTGTTGGCCACCATCACCAACACCATGTCGACGCCGGCGACTCCGGGGAGCGCCCTGCAGCTGTCCGGGCTGGCCCCCAACATCAACGGCGCCTCGGTGCTGCCGGCTGCCGCCGCCCTCGACACCGGCTACCTCGAGGTGGCCAGTGACGGCGGCCTGTTCGCCTTCGGCAAGGCCCAGTTCTACGGGTCGATGGGTGGCAAGCCGCTCAACAAGCCGATCGTGGGTCTGGCCTCCACCCCGGACAACAAGGGGTACTGGGAGGTGGCCTCCGACGGGGGGGTCTTCTCCTTCGGCGATGCCAAATTCTTCGGCTCCACCGGGTCGATCACGCTGAACAAGCCCATCGTGGGCATCGCCTCCACCCCCGACGGCCAGGGCTACTGGCTGGTGGCCTCCGACGGCGGTGTCTTCGCCTACGGCGACGCCGCCTTCCACGGCTCCACCGGGTCGATCACGCTGAACAAGCCCATCGTGGGCATCGCCTCGACCCCCGACGGCCAGGGCTACTGGCTGGTGGCCTCCGACGGGGGGGTCTTCTCCTTCGGCGATGCCGCCTTCCACGGCTCCACCGGGTCGATCACCCTGAACAAGCCGGTGGTGGGCATCGCCTCCACCCCCGACGGCCAGGGCTACTGGCTGGTGGCCTCCGACGGCGGCATCTTCGCCTTCGGCGACGCTTCGTTCTACGGATCGACCGGGTCGCTCACCCTGAACAAGCCGGTGGTGGGCATCGCCGCCTCCAACAACGGCCAGGGCTACGTGCTGGCCGCCTCCGACGGGGGCATCTTCGCCTTCGGGAACAGCACCTTCTTCGGCTCCATGGGCGGCATCCCGCTCAACCAGCCGGTGGTGGGTCTGGCCGGCACCGTCGGGTAGTCGGTCGGGAGGACGGATCCCCGGGGGTGCACGACCCCCGGGGATCGCCCCCGACCGTGACGCACACGCTCAGCGGGCGGCCACCCGACGGTCGAGGTCGGCGGCCTGATCGGCGGTCAGCGGCTGGTAGCCGCCGCCCCGCTCCGGCCGCCACCAGACCGGGTCGGCGCAGGCCCATCCCTCGTTGCGGAGCACCCGCTTGAGCACCTTGGTGGTGGCGGTCACCGGCAGGTCGTCGGTGACCCGGACGAACATCGGCCCCCACTTGGTGCCCAGGTCGGTCTCGCCGGCCAGGAAGTCGGCGAACCCCGCCGGGTCGAACTCGGCGCCGGGCCGGAGCAGCAGGGCGGCCATCACCTGGTCACCCACCCGGGGGTCGGGTACCGCGTAGACGGACGCCAGCACCACGTCGGGGTGGCGGGTGAGGATGGCCTCCACCGGGGCGGCGGCGAAGTTCTCGCCGTCCACCCGCAGCCAGTCGTAGTCCCGACCGGCGAAGTAGAAGAAGTCGTCGGCGTCCCGGTAGCCGAGGTCACCGGTCCAGTACCAGCCGTTGCGGATCCGGGCGGCGTTGGCGTCGTCGTTCCGCCAGTAGCCCTCGAATCCGGCCCCGCCCGTCTCGCTGACCATCTCGCCGATGGCCTCGTCGGGGTTGAGCAGCCGGCCGTGCTCGTCGAAGATCCCCCGCGGGCACTCCTCGCCGGTCTCCGGATCGAGGATGACCGTCCCGGGGAGGGCCCGGCCCAGCGCCCCTCTCGGGGTGTCCGGCGTGCGGGTGATGGCCGCCCCGCCCTCGGTGGAGCCGTAGGCGTCCTGGACGGTGCAGCCGAACCGCTCGGCGAACCTGGCCACGTCCGCCTCGGCGGCCTCGTTGCCGAATGCCCGGCGCAGCGGGTTGTCGGCATCGTCGGGCTGCTCGGGGGTGGCCAGCACGTAGGAGAGGGGCTTGCCCACATAGTTGAAGTAGGTCACCCCGTACTTCCGGACATCGGGGAGGAAGTGGGAGGCGCTGAACCGGTCCCGGAGGGCCACGGTGGCCCCGGCGGCCAGGGCCGGGGCCCACCCGGCCATCAGGGCGTTGGAGTGGAACAGCGGCATCGGTATGTAGCAGACGTCGTCTTCGGTGATCTCGAACATCTGGGCGACGATGGCGCCGATGCGGGCCAGCCGCCCCTGGCTGCACAGGCACGCCTTGGGGGCCCCGGACGTCCCCGACGTGAAGAGCAGGAGTCCCAGCGAGTCCTCGGTGACGCCGGTGCGGTCCGGGTCGGGGAGGGGTGCGCCGGCGACGCCGGCCAGTCGTGCCCCGTAGGGGGAGGAGGGGTCGAGGTCGCCGGTGGGGGAGTCGATGACCAGCACGCGGTCGGGGGGGAGCGCCGGCCCCAGGTCGTGGCCCTCCACCAGCGCCACCAGGGCACGGTCGGTGACCAGCAGCTGGCACTCGGTGTGCGACAGGTCCCGGGCCAGCTCGTCGCCCCGGTGGGTGGGGTTCCCGCCGACCACCACGGCGCCGGCCAGCAGGGCACCGCCCATCCAGAACACGTACTCCGGGATGTTCTCCAGCAGCAGGGCCACGTGGAACGGCCCCGGGGTCGCGCAGGTCGGCCAGGAGCGCGGCGCGCTCGGCCTGGGCCGCCGTCACCTCGGCGTGGGTCCACGACCGGTCCTCGAACACCAGCCCGATCCGGTCGTCCCCGGCCCGTCGTCGGATGAACTCGTCGATGGTCTGCACTGGCTCGACTCCCCCTCGGTTGATGGCCCCTCCGCGCGGCGGTCCGCACCGGTGAGACCGTAGGCGACACCGTTGTACCCACTGGCTTCGTGGGAAAGAAACTGGAACACGTTGCATTTTAGGCAGATCCCGTGTTACCTTGCGACGGCATCCCGTGCGGACGTGAAAGGGGTACCACCGCCATGGAGTTCGGAATCTTCCTCAACGGCTACCTGCCGGGTCCGGCGGCCCACGACCCGACCTGCGAGCACGAGATGTTCAAGCGTGAGATCGCCTACGTCATCGAGGCCGACAAGTACAACTGGAAGTACGCCTGGTTGGGCGAGCACCACTCCCTGACCGAGTACAGCCACATGTCCGCCCCCGAGGTGGTGATGGGCTATCTGGCCCACGCCACCGAGCGCATCCACATCGGCACCGGCATCATGAACCTGTCGCCGCGGGTCAACCACCCGGTGCGCAGCGCCGAGCGGGTGGCCATGCTCGACCACCTCCTCGAGGGCCGGTTCGAGTGGGGCACCGGACGCGGAGCCGGCAGCCACGAGATCGCCACCTTCAACAACCTCGACAAGAACTCCACCAAGGCGGAGTGGAACGAGGTCATCCGGGAGATCCCCCGGATGTGGGAGGAGCAGGACTACGAGTACCGGGGGGAGAGCTTCACCGTCCCCTATCCCCACAACATCCTCCCCAAGCCCTATCGCCGCCAGGGCCATCCCCCCATCTGGGTGGGGTGCGGCAACCCGGGGACCTTCACCCAGGCCGGGGAGCTGGGGATCGGTGCCATCGCCTTCAACTTCGAGCCCATCTACAACCTGAAGGGGCGGATCGACGCCTACAAGGAGGGCATCGCCAACTGCACCGAACCGCTCGGCCAGTTCACGAACGACAACGTGATGATGACCAACGCCGTCATCTGCCTGAACGACCGGAAGAAGGCCCGCCAGGTCGCCCTGCGCCGGGGCCGGGGCTATCTCTACTCCCTGGTCTGCAACTACCACGACACCATCCCTCACCAGGAGGGGATGCCGGTGTGGCCCGAGCGTCCGCACACCATCACCGACGAGGCCATGCTCGACTACCTCATCGAGGGGGGCTGGCTGCTCTGCGGTGAGCCCGACGAGGTGGCCGAGCAGGCGTCCAAGTACCAGAGCGTCGGCTGCGACCAGCTGGTGTTCGGCCTGCCCTCGGACTCCTTCATGGAGGACGAGGTCCACGAGATGCTCGAGGTCTTCGGCACCAAGGTCATCCCCCAGTTCGACAGCGACCCGGTGCACTCCACCACCCGCTACCGGGACACGGCCCGGCCCAAGTACCAGCCGTTCAACTTCCCGGTCCCCGACATCACCGTCGAGGAGCTGCCGACCAACGCCATGATCCAGCTGGACGGCTCCCGCACCCTGTAGGCCCACAGCGGCCCCGGGCCTGGCAGACTCGGTCCATGGCTCCCGGGTCGAGACGACGACAGCTCATCGGCATCCTGGTGGTGGTGGACCTGGTCGCCGCCTGGTTCACCTTCCGGGACCTGCGTCGGCGCGACGCCAGCCGGATCCGGGGGTCCAAGCGCTTCTGGCGGATGGTGACCATCGCCAACCCCGGCAACTCGCTGGCCTACTGGGTGTTCGGCCGCAAGCGGGCGACACCCACCGACGGGTAGCCCGCTCGTCGACGGGGTCGGGACGGGGTCGGGACGGCCGGGGGTCGGCCGGTTCAGGAGCCGGCGGCGGTGCGCTCGCCGCCGCTGTCGGTCTCCTCGGGATCGCCGGCCACGATGCCGGCGGCCCAGCGGTAGTCCGGCTTGCCGCTGGGGGACCGCAGGATCCCGTCGACCACATGCAGCTGGCGGGGCACCTTGTAGCCGGCGATGGCCGTCCGGCAGTGCTCCTGGATGTCCTCGAGGGTGGGGTGCTTCCCCACCCGGGGGTGGATGATGGCGGCCACCCGTTGGCCCCACCGCTCGTCGGCCGCCCCCACCACGATGGCGTCGAGGACGTCGGGATGGGAGCGCACCGCCGATTCGACCTCCTCGGGGAAGATCTTCTCCCCGCCGGAGTTGATGGAGACCGAGCCCCGTCCGAGCAGGGTGATGGAGCCGTCCGCCTCGATGGTGGCGAAGTCCCCGGGCATCGAGTAGCGGAGTCCGTCGATGGTGACGAACGTCTCGGCGGTCTTCACCGGGTCGTTGTAGTAGCCGACGGGGATGTCGCCGGTGCGGGCGATCTTCCCGATGACGCCGGAGCCCGGCTCCACCGGCTTCAGGTTCTCGTCGAACACCACCGTGTTGCCGAGCACGCTGACGGTGGGCCCGCTCTTCATGGCGGTCTGGCCCTTGGTCATGGTGGCCATCCCGTTGTTGCCGGACTCGGAGGAGCCCACGGCGTCCACGATGACCAGGTTGGGGAAGTGCTCGAAGAACTGGTCCTTGACCGGGGCGGAGAACAGGGCGGCCGAGGAGGTGAGGGCGAGCAGCGACGACAGGTCGTAGGAGGCGCCGGTGTCCAGGGCCTCGACCAGGGGCTTGCCCATGGCGTCGCCGGTGATCATCACCGAGTTGACCTTCTCCTCCTCCACCAGCCGCCACACCTCCGACGGCTCGAACTTGGACATCAGGATGGTGCGGTTGCCCATGAAGCTCTGGCCCAGCACGCACCACTGGGTGGCCCCGTGCATGAGAGGGGCGATGGGGAAGAGCGAGAGCTGGCCCCCCCGGCCCTTCTCCACCATCTCCTCCGGAGCCACGACCCGGGTGTTGGTGGTCGGATCGACCCCGCCACCCAGGGCGTAGAAGACATCCTGGTGCCGCCAGACCACTCCCTTGGGGAGCCCGGTGGTCCCCCCGGTGTAGAGGATGTAGTGGTCGTCGTCGGAACGCGGCGCGAAGTCGCGCTCGGGACCCCCGGAGGCCAGGGCCTCCTCGTAGGGCACCGCCCCGGCCGGGGGTGGCTCGCCGGAACCGTCCTCCACCGTGATGACGTGGCGCAGGTCGGGCAGCCCGGGGAGCAGCTCGGTGACCCGGGGGCCGAACTCGGCCTGGTGCACCAGGGCCACCAGGTCGGCGTTGCCGAACAGGTAGGCCAGCTCGTCGTGGACGTAGCGGTAGTTGATGTTGATCCATACGGCCCGGAGCTTGAAGACGGCCCAGGCGGTCTCCACCCACTCGACACTGTTGGTGGAGTAGATCCCCACGTGGTCGCCGGGGCCGATGCCCTGGGCGGCCAGGTGGTGGGCGAGGCGGTTGGCCCGCTCCTCCATCTCGGCGTAGGTGCGCCGTTTTCCGTCGGCCACGAGGTACTCACGGTCCCCGAAGGCGTCGACGGCGGCCTCGAACATATCGGCCATGTTGAACGTGGTCACGAGGGATTAGTAGAACAGGTTTCTGTTCTGGCGGCAAGCAGCCCCGACCCGGCCGGACGGCCTCCGGCCGGTCCCCGCTGACCTGGGCGAAGGGGTCGCCGGGCCGGGCCTCGCCGGCGGGTCGGTCAGTCGGGGGTGTCGGCCCGGGGGTGGACCGGGGCGCCGATGGCCTCCCGGACCGACCGGACCAGCCCGTCGGCGTCGAGCCCGAAGTGGGCGAGGATCCGGTCGGGCTTGTCCTGGGGGATGAACACCCGGTCGATCCCCAGCACCGTGACCGGGGGGAGCTCGGTGGCCAGCCGGTCGGCGTCGTGGTGCCGGCGGTGCATGGCGTCGGCCAGGTACATCCCCGCACCCCCCTGGCGCATGCCGTCCTCGGCGGTGACCACCGCCCGGTGACGGGCGGCGTCGGCCAGCATCTCCGGGTCGGCCGGCGAGACCACCCGGACGTCCCAGACGGTGGCGCTGATCCCCTCGGCCTCGAGCTTGTCGGCAGCCTCCATGGCGGTGGCCACCAGTTTGCCGACCGCCAGGATGCAGACGGCGCCGTCCCCCTCGCGCAGGCGCCGACCGTGGAGCCCTTGGCCCACCGAGCCGCCGGCCACCACCGGTGCCGCCGTCTTGGGGAAGCGGATCACCGAGGGTCCGGGGAGGGTGAGGGCCTCATCGAGCATCGCCCCCACCTCGGGCGCCGACGACGGCGCCAACACGGTCATCCCCGGGATGGACAGGGCCAGGACCATGTCGAGGACCCCGTGGTGGCTGGGCCCGTCGTCGCCGGTGATCCCGGCCCGGTCGAGCACGAACACCACCGGGCACCCGTGGAGGCCGACGTCCAGGTTGGCCTGGTCGAAGGCCCGCGAGAAGAACGTGGAGTAGACGGCCACCACCGGGTGGAGGCCCCCCATGGACATCCCGGCGGCGGCGGTCACCGCGTGCTGCTCGGCGATCCCCACATCGATGAACCGCTCCGGGAACCGTGCCTCGAAGGGGAGCAGGCCGGTGGGTCCGGGCATGGCGGCGGTGATGGCCACCAGGTTGGGGTCGGTCTCGGCGTGCTCGAGCAGCGACCGGGTGAAGGCGTCGGTGAAGGTGGTGGGGGGGATGCCGGCCGCCTCCCCGGAGACCGGCGCCAGCGTGTCCGGGGTGGCGGGAGCGGCGGCCACCGTCTTGACCTTCACGTCGTGCAGGCGCTGGACGTCGTCCTCCTCCGCCGGTGCATACCCCCGGCCCTTCTGGGTGACCACGTGGACCAGAATCGGCCCGTCCCACTCCGAGGCGTTGGCCAGCGCCTGCTCGACCTCGGCGATGTCGTGCCCGTCGATGGGGCCGGCGTAGCGCACCCCCAGCGCCTCGAAGAAGGTGTGGGGTGTGACCACCTCGCGCACGGCGCTGGTCAGCCCGTGCACACCCGAGTAGGCCAGCTCCCCGACGCCGGGGATCTCGCGGATGAGGTGGCGGATCCGCTGGCGGGCCTGGACATAGGTGGGGTTGAGGCGGAGGTGGGTCAGGCTGACCGACAGGCTGGACACCGTCGGGGCGTACGACCGCCCGTTGTCGTTGAGGACGATGAGCACCGGGGTCCCGGAGTGGCCCAGGTTGTTGAGGGCCTCGTAGGCCATGCCACCGGTGAGGGCCCCGTCCCCCACCACCGCCACCACCCGGCGCTCCGAACCCTGCAGGTCGAAGGCCTTGGCCAGACCGTGGGCGTAGCTGAGGGCGGTGGAGGCGTGGCTGTTCTCCACCCAGTCGTGCTCGGACTCCGCCCGGTTGGGGTAACCGGAGAGGCCGCCGACCTGGCGGAGGCTCCCGAAGTCACCCCGGCGCCCGGTCACCAGCTTGTGGACGTAGGCCTGGTGACCGGTGTCCCAGAGGATGACGTCCCGGGGGGAGTCGAAGGTCCGGTGGAGGGCCAGGGTGAGCTCCACCGCCCCCAGGTTGGAGCCCAGGTGGCCGCCGGTGGCGGTGACCGAGTCGACGATGAACTCCCGGATCTCGGCGGCGAGGATGTCCAGCTCCTCGGGCGAGAGGGCCCGGAGGTCGCTCGGGCTGTCGATGCGTTCGATGATCATGGGCGGGTCTCGGGGCCACGCTACCAGTGCCGCCCGGGACACGACCGGCGTGCCCGGCCGGCCGGCGTGCCCGGTGGAGGGACGCCGCCCGAGGTCAGCGGCCTGGCGGGGCAGCCGCCGGTCACCGCCGCCGGACCGGCTGGGCGGCGCCCGACCGGAGCCGCTCCCGGTCCCCGGAAGGTCGGTCACCGGCCGGGCGGGGGCACCCGGGGGCCCTCCCGGCACCTGCACCGGGGAGCCAGATCGGGCAGACTCTCGTCAGGAACCGAAGGCGCCCGTGGCGGGTGCAGGACCAGGAGGTGCTCATGGACGCCCAGATCAAGGGAAGCACGATGCCGGTACTCGAGATGATCCTCGACGCCGGGGAGTCGGTCATCTCCACCCACGGCGAGCTGTCCTGGATGTCCTCCAACGTGCAGCTCACCCAGACCACCAACACCGGCGGCGCCAAGGGCGTGATGAGCGGCCTCAAGCGGATGATCGGTGGCGGCGGGCTCTTCCTCACCAAGTACGAGTCGATGGGCGGTCCGGGGATGATCTCCTTCGCCGCCAAGCTGCCCGGCCGGATCTTCCCGGTCGACATCACCCAGGGCCAGGGCTACCTGGTGCACCGGCACGGATGGGTGTGCGGCACCGACGGCATCCTCCCCAGCATGGGACTGCAGCAGACCTTCCGTGGCGGCCTCTACGGCAAGGAGGGCTTCATCCTCCAGCGCCTGGAGGGCAACGGCCGGGCGTGGATCGAGCTCTCCGGGGAGATCACCACCTACGAGCTGGCCGCCGGCCAGACCCTGCTGGTCCACCCCGGACACGTGGGACTGTTCGAGGAGCGGGTCACCTTCGCCGTCCAGCGTCTGCGGGGGATCTCCAACATGGCCTTCGGGGGTGACGGCTACCACCTGGTGACCCTGACCGGGCCGGGCAACATCTGGCTCCAGAGCCTGACCATCCCCGGGCTGGCCGCCGCGGTCGCCCCCTACCTGCCCGACGAGGACCACCACGACGCGGCCGCCGCCGGCGTGGGCGGTGTGCTCGGCGGGGTGATCGGTAAGAACCTGTAGGGGTTCCGGCCCCTCGGCCGCCGGCGCCCGGCGGTCAGTCGGGGGCCGGCTCCGACCTCCCCACCGGCTGGCGGGCCGGCGCGGTGGCCGCCGTCGACGGCTCCCGACCGGCCGGTACGGGACGCCGGCGCCCGATCACCTCCATGCCCCGGAACCGCCAGCGAGGTGCCACCACCCGCATCGGCCCCAGCTCGGTGAGGAGGAGCACCACCCAGGTGGAGGCGAACAGGAGGGCGAACATCGGGAAGACCGACGAGGGTGGCCACAGGCCGCCCCGGTCGACCCCCACCTCCCGGAGCACCGCCCAGAGGAGGGCCCCCTCCGGGATCCCCGACAGGAGCACGAAGGCGGGCGGCCAGTCCCGGTCCCACCGGCACTGCTGGAGCAGGTGGTAGCCGCACTCCCAGGCCAACCCCAGGAGCGTCATCAGCCCGAGGGTGGCCAGCGCCATCCGCTCGTCCTGGGCCAGCGTGGCGCGGGCGCCGTCGGGCACGGTGAGCATGAACCGGTTCATGGTGTAGCCCGACGGGCCGCCCATGCCCATGTCCTGGGCCCGCCCGTGGGGGAGCAGCGGGGTGATCCCCGCCATCCACACCAGCCCGACGGTGGCGGCCAGCACCACCCGGGTCTGGAGGCGTCCGGCCAGGGTGGGCGTCACGGCGCCCGTCCTCCCACCCACCGGGCCCAGGCCCGGAGGGAGCGGGCGGTGCCCAGCCGGGGGGCCAGGCCGGCCGAGGCCAGATCGTCGGCGATCCGCAGGGCGGCTTCGGTCATGCCCCAGAACGAGTCCCGCGGCCCGGCGGCCGCCCCCCACCGGGCGGCACCGGTCACGTAGACCGCACCTCCGGTCCGGTGGTCGCGGGTGCCGGGGACGGCGAAGGTGGTCGGGCCGTCCCGGTCGGGTCGGTCCGGACGCTCCGGGTGGTGGTCGAGGCCGGCCAGCAGCGGGTGCGCACCGTTCGGCCGGTCGAACCCGGTGCACTCCACCACGAAGTCCACCGCCGCCCCGCCCGTCCGGTCGCCCGACACCCACGCCACCCACAGCCCGTCACCCCGGTGGCGGCCACCCACCGGGCTCCCCGGGGGGTGGATGCCGGTGACCTCGGCCCGGACGGGACGGAACCACCCTTCCGCTTCGGCCCGGGACAGCTCCCGGGCCCACCGTCGGCGGTGGGGGGTGGTCGGCCGGTCGATCACCGCCTGGAGCTCGACCTGCGCCCCGGGGGCCGACCGCTCGAGTCGGGCGAGGAGCTGGCCCCCGAACGCCGCCCGGGGGGCCGAGTACGGCTGGACGGCGATACCGTCCCGCTCCGGCCGCCGGGGTCGTCGTCGCTCGAGGCGGGTGGGGGAGTGGGGGCGGGTGACCTGGACGACCCGGGTGGCGAGGCCGAGGCGCCGCCGGTCGTCGGCCAGCCGGGCCACCACCTGCGAGGCGGTGATCCCCGAGCCGTGCACCAGGACGGTGCCCCCGCCCAGGTCGGCCACCGTCCGGTAGACGTGCTCGTGGGCCTCGTAGGCGTGGACCACCCGGACCCGGTCGGCGGTGTCCGCCCGGTAGCGGCGGGCGGTGGCGGCGTACCCGAACCGGCGGTGGCCGGTGCCCAGGTGGACGGCCTCCGCCCGGAGGACGGCGACCGGACCGCCTCCCGCGGGTGCGTAGGCCACGAAGAAGCCACCGGCAGCCCGTCGTCGGACGGCCAGGGCGGTACCCGGACGGCGCATCCCCTCCCAGCCGATGCGGGCGGCCTCCCGGTCCACCCCCCGGTAGACCTGCTCGGCCCGTGGCGTGTGGCGGGGGGCGAGGACCGGCTCCAACAGGGCACGGACCAGGGGTGCCGGACGCCGCTCCCGCAGGACCTCCTCGGCGGCGTAGCCGGGGAAGCCCCAGGGGTTGTCGATACGGCTGGCCGAGTCGGACCGGACCCGGTCGGTGTCGTCGAGCTGGCCGTGGCGGGCCGAGCGACGGAACGCCTCGTAGGGCACCGACAGGTCGGTCACCACCGCCAGGTGGCGGGCCGGGGTCCCGCGGACCCGGAGCTGGTCGAGGAGGGCGAAGGACGCCAGCCCTCCGCCCACGGTGGCCAGCCGCACCTGTTCGACCGGGCACCCGGCCGCTGCGACGTCCCGGTCGGTCCACTCCCCCGGGCCGGCGAGCGGACGGGGTAGGGCGATCAGCCGGTCACCGGAGGGCGCCGGACCGCCGTGGGGAAGTCCGGCGGTGTCGGCCACCGGCCCTCAGCGGGCGTTGGCCAGGAACGTCGTGCGGTCGACCACCACCCGGGCCACCTTGCCCGCCGCCACCAGCCCCGACCGGTCGGACACCGAGACGGTGAAGGTCAGCCGACGGCCCTCGATCCGGTCGAGGGTCGCCTCCGCCTGGACCTCGCCGCCCACCCCCACCGGCACCAGGTGGTCGAACTGGACCCGCTTGCCCACGCTGGTGGACCCGGCGGCCAGGTCGCCCTCCACCGCCTTGCACGAGGCCTCCTCGCAGAGGGCCACCAGCCGGGGGGTGGCCAGGACGGGGACGTCCCCCGAGTGCAGGGCCTCGGCCGTATCGGCATGGGTCACCGTCAGCTCGACTTTGGCGGACAGACCGGTGCGCAGGGTCACGCCGGTACCATACGACTGACAGCGGACCTCCGGCCACTGGGCCGGGCCGCCCACGAGGAGGCAGGGGTGATCGACACACCGGTACTGGAGCGGGTGCTGGGCTCAGCGCTCCGTCACGGCGGTGACTTCGCCGAGGTGTTCGCCGAGGACCGGTCGTCGTCCTCGGCCGTGCTCGACGACGGACGGGTGGAGGAGCTCTCCTCCGGACGGGACCGGGGGGCGGGGATCCGGGTGGTCTCCGGCGAGACGACCGGCTTCGCCCACACCGCCGACCTCAGCGAGGCGGGCCTCCTCCGGGCGGCCGAGGCCGCCTCGGCCGTGGCGCGTCAGGGGGGCGGCGGGACCACCTCGGTGGCGGTGGACCTGACCGGTTCCGGTTTCGTGGCGCCGGACGGCGAGGGCCGCCCCAAGGTGTCCAAGGCCGACTCCCTCGAGCTGCTCCAGCGGGCCGACGAGGCCGCCCGGGCCGCCGGCGACGGGATCTCCCAGGTCCAGGCCGGCTACGGCGGCTCCCGCCGGCAGGTGCTGATCGCCAACTCCGAGGGCCTGCTGGTCGGTGACGAGCAGCACCGCACCCGGTTCTCGGTGTCGTGCGTGGCGGTGGGGGACACCGGTCTGCAGACCGGCTTCGAGACGGCGGCCCGGACCGTCGGCTTCGAGCTGTTCGACGAGATCTCGGTGGAGGAGCTGGCCCGCCTGGCCGCCGGTCGGGCGCTGGCCAAGCTCTCGGCCCGCCCCGCCCCGTCCGGCGAGGTGCCGGTGGTGCTGGCCGGTGGCAGCGGGGGGATCCTCTTCCACGAGGCATGCGGCCACGGGCTCGAGGCCGACCACATCGTCAAGGACTCCTCGGTCTACGTGGGCCAGGTCGGCAAGCAGGTGGCCAGCCCGCTGGTCACCCTGGTCGACGACGGCACGGTGGGGACCGAGTGGGGGACCTTCGGGGTGGACGACGAGGGCCGACCGGCCCAGCGCAACGTCCTCATCGAGAACGGCATCCTCACCGACTACCTCTGGGACTACCTGAGGGCCCGCAAGGAGGGTCGTCAGTCGTCGGGCAACGGCCGGCGCCAGACCTACCAGCACCTGCCGATGGTACGGATGACCAACACCTTCCTCCTGCCGGGCGAGGACGACGCCGACGAGATCGTGGCCCAGACCCCCCGCGGCGTCTACGTGGCCAAGCTGGGCGGTGGCCAGGTCAACACCACCACCGGGGACTTCGTGTTCGGCACCACCGAGGCCTACCTGATCGAGGACGGCGTCATCACCGAGCCCCTCCGGGACGCCAACCTCATCGGCAACGGACCGGAGATCCTCAAGCGGGTGGACGCGGTGGCCACCGACTTCGCCATGACGCCCGGCACCTGCGGCAAGGACGGGCAGAGCGTGCCGGTCGGCTGCGGCCAGGCCACCCTGCGGATCACCGGGGTGACCATCGGGGGGACGGCCGAGTGAGCACCACCGAGACCACGACGGTGGCGGCCGGGGACTCCGGACAGCTGATGGGGATCGCCGACCGGGTGGCCGGATGGGCCCGGTCCGGCGAGGACGTCGAGGTCTACGTGGCCCGGGGCGGCGAGACGGAGGTCCACGCCTACGACGGGGAGGTGGAGTCGCTGACGTCGGCCACGTCGGCGGGCATCGGGATCCGGGTGGTGGTCGACCACCGGCTGGGCTTCGCCTGGGCGGGCTCCCTCGACGAGTCGGTGCTGGCCGAGACGCTCGACGAGGCCCGGGACAACGCCGCCTTCGCCACCCGCGACGAGCACGTCGGCCTGGCCGTCCCCGACGGGGTGGCCGCCGTCCCGGTGGACCTCTGGGACGACCGGCTGGCGTCGGTCCCCACCGCCGCCAAGGTGGAGGCGGCCCTGGCCCTCGAGGCCCAGGCCCGGGCGGCCGATCCGCGCATCCGGCAGGTCTCCTCCGCCGACTACGGGGACGGCTCGGTGGAGGTGGCCCTGGTCACCACCACCGGCATCCGCGCCGCCTACCGGAAGACCTCGGGGTTCCTGTCGGTCGGGGTCATCGCCGGCGAGGGGGAGAACAGCCAGACCGGCGGCGGCTACTCGGTGGGTCGGGGCTTCGACGGGCTCGACCCGGACCGGGCCACCGCCGAGGCGGTCGAACGGGCGGTGCGCATGCTGGGGGCGACCAAGGGGACCTCGGGGCGTCGCACCGTGGTGTTCGACCGGCGGGCCGCCACCACCCTGCTGTCGGTGATCTCCGGTGCCCTGTCCGGCGAGGCGGTGGCCAAGGGCCGCTCGTTCTTCGCCGGCCGCATCGGCGAGCCGGTCGGGGGGAGTGGGGTCACCCTGGTGGACGACCCCACCAATCCGGAGGCCTACGGGGCGGCCGCCTACGATGCCGAGGGGCTGGCCTGCCGCCGGAACGAGCTGATCGCCGGGGGCGTGCTCCAGGGCTTCCTGTACGACACCATCGCCGGTGCCCGGGCCGGGGTGGCCTCGACCGGCTCGGCGGTGCGGGGCGGGTTCGCCGGCACCCCCGGGGTCGGCTGTCGGGCCCTCACCCTCGCCCCCGGCCCCGAGGGCTACGACCAGGCCGGCGTGCTGGCGGCGGTGGGTGACGGCCTGTTCGTCCAGTCGATGACCGGGGTCCACTCCGGGGTGAACCCGATCAGCGGCGACTTCTCGGTGGGTGCCGAGGGCCTGGTGATCCGGGACGGGGTGCTGGCGGAGCCGGTGCGGGAGATCACGGTGGCCTCCACCCTCCAGCGCATGCTCCACTCGCTGGTGGCGGTGGGGGCCGATGTCGAGTGGCTCCCCGGCATCGCCGCCGCCCAGACGCTGGCGGTGGGGGACATGCAGGTCAGCGGGGTCTGACCGACCGGGGTCGGTGTGTCCCGTCGACCGACCGGCTACTTGGCGGCGGCTGTCGTGGCGGCGGTGCAGGCGGCCGTGCCGTTGGCAGTGCTGGTGTAGTAGATCGGCCGCGTCAGGGCGAGCTGTACGGGCCGGCGGTCGGCGCGGTCGGCGGTGCCGCCGGTCCAGAGTGACGGGCGTGCTCTCCTGCAGCCGACGTTCGCGGCCCCAGAGGCGTGAGACCGTGGCGGTGGCGCCGGTGCCGGTCGTGGGACCGAAGCACAGCGTAAAGGTCTGAATGACGAAGAGCCGGGGGAAGGAGTCGAGGCCAGCCGACGAAGGCTGACATCTGTTCGTAGTTCCCGGTGATCTGCATGGTGACCGGCACGGGCGTGACACCGGCGGTGGTGGACGCCCCGGTTGCCGCTGCGGGCGGCGTCGGGTGGTGGCCGTGGTCCCCGTGGCTCGTGGAGCCGGTCCAGGAGAAGGCCGGGATGGACGTTCCCGAGGCGAGTGACCAGGGCGGTGAGCTGGTCGTAGAAGGATGGACTGTTCGGCGGCCAGGTCGGAGGCCGAGGCCACGCTGGGAATCTGGGTCGTGATCTTCTCGAGATCTGCGCAGTGTGCCGAGAGCTGGTGCTTCTCGGTTTGCAACGTGGTCAGCTGCGCCTGAAGGGTCGCTTGCTGCGCCTGAAGGGTCGTTTCCTGGGCCTTCAGGCTGTTCAGCTTCGTTCCCTGCGGAGCGATCACCGCCACGTAGAGGATGATGGCAATCACGATGGCTCCGACGGCGATCAGAAGTGGGTTCCGGTACTCCTGGACAGTGTTCATTGGAGGCTCGCATCCTTGGCCAGGCTGGCGAACGCCGTGACCGAGATCGTGGACGGGAAGGAAACGGATCCGTCAGCGTTCGTGACCACCGACGTGGGAACCGGATTGGCGAACATCTTGGTGGGGTCCCCGGCGATGGCCTGGGTCCATTGAGAAGGCTGGACAGTCCCGGTCCGGGCCCGGTGAGAGTGGTCGCAACCGATCCGATCGCGACCGGAGCTGGCAACCGGGGCGGGCGAGGCCGTGGTTGAGGGGGTCGTCGTACTGCTCGCCCCCGCGGCAGTGGTCGTCGTACCAACGAATGTCTGCACCTTGATGTTCGCCGGCGTGATGTCAATCAAATTGCCCAGTGCCGTGGGCCAGTCGACGGATGCATTGAGCACGGAGGCCCGCCGGGCCTGGCCATGTTTGTAAGGCATTGTTCGCTGCTACCACCAGGTCGTACTTTGGGGATCTCAGCATTGAGGGCGGTGATGCTGGTCTGTAGAGCGTTCACGTTGTTCTGTGCACTTCTCACCTGGAAGTACCTCCAGATCCCGAATCCACCGAGCAGGACGATCAGTGCCACGGCCCCGATCAGCGTGCGCTCCTGGAGCTTCTTCAGCTTGGCCCGTTTGATCGCTTCCGGCGGCAGGAGGTTGAACTTCTTGGCGTCCTTGTTGGACTCGGGGAGGGCCAGGCCGATGGGCGTCGATAGCACGGCGCCGACCTGACTCATCTGCTCTTGGGTCATCTCCACCTTGGAGACGTCGAGGCGGGCCAGCGGGGACGCCGGCTGTACGGGCAGGCGGATCTGCGCCTCGAGGAGGGGGATCAGAGCCGTAGAGGTAGGAGCCACCACCGGTCACCAGAACCCTTGGGACACGGGAGGCGACCGGGCAGGGAGGCGAAGTACTGGATGGAGTTGCGGATCTCCCCGGCCAACTCGTTGAGGCTCGGCTGAGCGGCACGCTCGGCCGACTGGACCTGGGGGGTTGGCTCACCGATCCGGCGCTTGAGCGCTTCGGCGTCGGCTAGCGGCAGGTCGAGACCGGCGGCGATGGCCGCGGTGGTGGCATTGCCACCGGAACCGATGGTTCGGACGAACTGGGGCCGACCCTGCTGGTGGATGACCACCACGGTGAGGCCGGCGCCGATCGAGACGATGGCCTCGGGCTGGTCGTTGGCCGAACCGTCGGAGAGGGCCCGCACCAGGGCGGAGGAGACGAGGTCGACGCCTACAACGGTGAGCCCGGCATCCTGGACGACGGCGATGACACCGTCGACCAGCTCGACGTGCGCGGCGGCGACCAGTACCCGGCGCATCTTGTCACCCTCCGGCGGAGGTGTAGTCGGTGAGAATCTGTGAGGAGAGGACCGTCTGGTCAGGTGGGAAGGGGATGACCTCTTCCGACTGGAAGCGGACGGCGCTGTCCACCTCGGAGTCGGGCACGTAGGGGAGGTCGATCTCACGGGTGATCGCCCGCAGGCCGGCGACACCGACCACCACTGAATTGCTGGAGAACTGCCCGTTCTTCCAGAGCCGGGTGATCGCCTCGGTGACGGCGGTCCGGTCATGGATCTCGCCGTCGACGACCGAGCCCGGAGGCAGCCCGACCTGGCCGTAGGTGAGGAGGGTGTTCCGCGATGAACTGATGTCCAATTCGGCGGCGCGGACCGCGCTGGTGCCGATATCGAGACCGACGATCACCTGGGCCATGCAAACGCTCCCCTCACAGAACGCCGATGTGCGTCCTGACTCGCAGTCCTCATGGGCCTACCCCCCCGTGCTCCGGCCCCTGGGGGTCGAAGCCGCATCACCATAGCTGTTGGCATTCCGGGATAGTTGTCTTTCATTGATCTTTCTGAAGCGGGAAGATCATCCCGGTTGGGGTGGTCCTGAAGCTTGATCTGCCGATTCTCTATCGGGTGGTTGGCTGTCGATCTTTAGTCGTCAGACTGTCCGGCTAGTCGGAATCGGCCACCGCGCGCGGGCAGCGATCCACCTGCCAGGGAGGTAGGTGTCCCGGGATCTCGGAGGTCCCGGCGACGGTACTGGCGGCGTAGCGTCGGTCAGGCGAACTGCGTTGAGGCGAACTGCCCCGTCTGGATGACGCCCCGACGCTCGAGCATGACCTTCAGGTCGTGCGGGTTGGTTGCCGCACCCATCGCCTCCTGGAGGTCGATCGTGCCGGCCCCGAGCAGGTCCGCCAAGGACTGGTCGAACGTCTTCATCCCGTAGTACTCGCCGTCGGCGACAATGCCCTCGATGTCGGAGGTCAGCAGCGGATCGAGGATGGCCTGCTGGATGCGTCCGTTGATGACCAGGAGCTCGAGCACCGGGACCCGCCCCTTTCCGTCGGCCGTCGGAATGAGCCGCTGGCAGATGATCCCCTTGAGCGAGCCGGCGATGCTGGCCCGGGTCTGGCCCTGCTGATGGGGAGGGAAGAAGTCGACGATGCGGTTGATCGTCTCCGTGGCGTTGATGGTGTGGAGCGTCGAGAGGACGAGGTGGCCGGTTTCGGCCGCCGTCAGGGCGGCGGATACGGTCTCGAGATCGCGCATCTCTCCCACCAGGATGACATCAGGGTCCTGCCGGAGGACGACCCGCATGGCACTTCCGAAGCTGTCGGTGTCGAACCCGACCTCACGCTGGTCGATGGCGGCGAGGTCGTCACGGTGGAGGTACTCGACGGGGTCCTCGATGGTGACGACGTGGCAGGCCCGGGTGTGGTTGATGTGATCGACCATGGCCGCCAGGGTGGTGGTCTTGCCGGAGCCGGTGGGACCGGTCACCAGGACCAGGCCACGTTGCTCCTCCGCCAGTCGGATGATGGTGTCAGGGAGTCCGAGTTCGGTGACGGTGGCGGCGCTGGTGCGCACCAACCGCATCGCCAAGGCGACAGATGAACGCTGATAGAACGCATTGACGCGGAACCGGCCAGTGCCCGGAACGCTGTAGGCGAAGTCGACCTCGTGGTGCTTCCGGAAGGTCTCGAGGACTGACGGAGGCATGATCGACTCCGCCAGCTGGGCGGTCTCCTCTGCCGTGAAACGCGGCTCGTCGGGCAGCAGCCGGAGTGAGCCGGCCAACCGGATTCGAGGGGGCGCACCTGCCTTGACGTGCAGGTCCGAGCCGTCGAGTTCCGCGAGAAGAATAAGCAGTCGATCGAGATCTCCGCTGTCCATCCTGTGAGTGTACGACCACTTGGGGTGAAAATGCGAACGAAATTTTCGCGAACTTTCGATGGAAGGTACTGACGATCGGATCGCCTACGGCGTTTCGAGCAGGCGCTACCGCGCTCCGCTAGGAATCAGCCGCGATCCGTCACGATCCTTTGGTCGAGTCGGAGGTTGCCACCTTCGACGTCGATGACGAGTCGCCCCCCGAAGACGTGTCGGCCGACTTCGAGGTCGAATCCGGGGACCCGCCCCTTGAATCAGAGTCGCCTGCTAACGACCCTTTCGAATCGGAGCCGGGCGATGCGGCGCTCGACCCCTTGGACTTTGGGGAGCCCTCGGAGCGGCTGTCGTTCTTGTAGAAGCCACTCCCCTTGAAGACGATCCCGACATTGCCGAAGACCTTCCGCACCGGATTGCCGCAGGTCGGGCACTCGGTCAGCGGGTCGCTATGGATGGATTGGACGTAGTCGAACGTCTTGTCGCAGTGCTCACACCGGTACTCGTAGGTTGGCACGCTCGACAGGTCCTTTCGCTGGTCTTCGATTTGATTTGGCAGTCTACCGCAGGGAGTGCCAATCCTGACCACACGGGCTCCCGCCCCCTACACTGTCGCTCGTGACCGATAGGAGCCTCAGTCATCTCGACCCATTGGGCGGAGCCCGGATGGTGGACGTATCGCCGAAGGAGCCGACCCATCGACGGGCCCTGGCGAAATGCCGGGTGGAGATGAGGCCCGAGACCACCGCCAAGGTGGCCACCAACGCCATCACCAAGGGGGATGTGCTGGCCGCCGCCCGGGTGGCGGGCATACAGGCAGCCAAGCGCACCGCCGATCTGGTGCCCGATGTGCCATCCGCTGCTCGTGGGAGCCGTGCACGTCGACTTCACCATCGGTGACGACTACGTGGAGGTCGAGGCCAAGGTGGAGACCGTGGATCGCACCGGGGTGGAGATGGAGGCGATGACGGCCTGCGCCATCGCCGCACTCACGGTCTACGACATGTGCAAGACCGACGGACCGCACCATGTCCATAGGACAGCTGATGTTATGGGAGAAGACCGGGGGAAGCTCCGGGATGTGGAAGCGCGACGCCTAGCAGTTCCCGCCGCAGGCCGCCGCAGGGCGGCTAGCGGCGGAAGCGTGAGCGCTTGGGGCTAGCGGTGAAGAAGTCCGGCGTGATCGGTGCATCAGGAGCCGGTCCCGCCTCGCCATCCTCGTCCTCGGCCTCGGCTGATGACCCCTCGCCTGCGGGCTGATCCTTGGTGGTGCCCTCGGGCGTGGCATCAAGAACTTCGTTCACCATGGCAGCCGCGGATGCGAACGTGGAAGCCGGCGCCGGTGCCGGCTCCGGCTCGGTGGGCGGCGGGGGCGGCGGGGGCGGCGGGGGCGGCGGGGGCGGACGGGGGCGGCGGGGGCGGCGGGGCGACGGTTGGCGATGCAGCTACCGGCGGAGGCGGCGGCGTAGCGTTCGGGGGGACCGCCTGGAACGATGGTGGAGGAGGCGGAGGCGTGGCCAAGGCTGGTGATACCGGAGACGGTGCCGGGGCGGCGGGCGGTCGGAGCTGCTTGGGGGCGGAGGTGGAGCTGCCGCTACCGTCGTCGGAACCGGTGGGCCACCCTGGCCGGTCCGCGTGAACTCGCTGCCCAAGAGCTCATCAAGGCCCGACTTTGCAGGGGGTGCGGTTGATGGTCTCACGGAGGACGCCGGTGTCGCCTCGGTGTGATCAACCGATGGCGTCGTGGCGGCCACAGGGTCACGATCGGGAAGAAGCTGGGGGACATAGAACAGGGGTTCCGGCACGTTGGCGGCGCCCGCCAGAACCGGACCTGCGGGAGGAGCCACCACCGGAGCTGCGGGCGGTGTTACAACCGGAGCCGGAGTGCTGGTCGGCGCAGCAGGCGCCACCGGGGCGGCGGCTCGGGCCGGGCTCGGCGATCCGAATCCGTCGATCAGTGAGTCCAGTGGATTTGCTGCCGGTGGAGGGGTGGCAACGGGGGTGAATCCGGCCGGCGGCGGTGGCGGAGCAGTCGGCGAGGGTCCGGCAGCCTGAAATCCGGCCGGCGGCGGCGGGGGAGCCGAAGGTGCCGGGGCCTGGGCACTGGTCGCCGTGGGCGCGGAAGACGGGGTCTTCGGAGGCCGGAGATTGACCGGCCGACGGCGGCGGTGGTGGGGCGGCGGCACTGGGCTCGAAACCGGGCGGCCGTGCCGTCGGCCTGTGATTGGGTGCATCGAGCGCCTTGATCAGGGCCGCCAGGTGCTCGATGGTCCGGGCCAGTTCGTTCTGTGATTGTTGCACTGCCGCCAGCTGCGCCTGGAGCTGCTGCGGAGACAGAGGGGCACCGGGGTTGGCCGATCGATCACCAGGTACCGTGGGTCCTCCGACTGTCATGACCTTCATCCCCCGTCGCGTATGCCACCGGAGCGAATTCGCCCTCAAGTGTCGATGCTGCCCCTGACTGGACGAGTCAGACTATCTGAGCGACGGCGCCGAATACAGCCCTCCTTGCAAAATTGCGGGAACTTGGCGGAGGAGTTGAGCGGCGCCTCTCAGCTGAGGGCGACAGCACGGAGTTCGTTGATCGACAACTCGGAGGTCGCCTCACCGCCACACTGAGCGCAGTGCTCCACGTGCCGCCAACTGCGTAGGAGCCGGGTACCTTCCGGGTTCAACATGACCACGAAGGACTCCGAATTGGGGTCGATCTCAAGGCCGTAGCACTCCCTCCACGCGGTGGTCGCCAACGCCGAGGCGTCCGCCGCCTTCAGGATCCGCTTGAATCGCGAGTGCTCCAGGTCCACCACCCAGGTGCTGTGGCACGACTCAATGACTAAGGGGGCCATGGCAGGATTGTGCCACCGGCGGATGACCCTGAAACTGCGTAAGCATTGCGGTCCGATGACAGTTCGAGTGCTCCGCGCCACAGGACAACCACGTCCCGGTGGCAATGAGCAGGTGGCGCCGTCATCCCAGGCCGGAGGTTGCACTCGGCACCCAGACATCGACGGTGGTGCCCGCCTGCTCGCCCGAGTGGATGGCGAAGGTGCCTCCGATGAGCCGGGTCCGTTCCGCCATGCCCGGGAAGTCCCAGCGACCCCTTGGCCATCCCGTCGGCGGCCACCACCGCGGGCAGCCCCACCCCGTCGTCCCGGACCAGGAGGCGGAGGCCCTTGGTGCCGAACTCGAGCCCGACATCGACCCGGTGGGCCCGAGCGTGGTGCTCAACATTGGAGAGCGCCTCCTGGCAGACCCGGAAGAGCGCCAGCTCGACGGCAGGGGCGAGCCGTCGCTCCGTCGCCGATCACGCCGATGGACGTCTCGAAGGGGTTGCGCTTCCCGGCGTCCGCTACGCATCTGCCGGATCGAGGTGACCAGTCCCAGGTCGTCGAGGATCGAGGGACGGAGCCCCTTGGCGATCCCCCGGAGCTCGGCCACCGTCCCCTCGACGGTGATCCGGAGGTCCGACAGCGCCAAGGGCTGTTCGTGGGGTGCGTCGGTCGGGGATTCGACGGAGTCGATCTGTCGGCACAGGTGGACCAGGGTCTGCACCGGCCCGTCGTGGAGCTCCTGGGCCAGATGTCGACGCTCCTCCTCCTGTCCCATCATCACCATCGTGGCGTAGGCCTCCATCCGATCGTGGCGCCGGGTCTCGACGGTGACGTCCTCGAAGACCACCTGCATGCCGTAGATCCCCCCGGCGACCTCGAGCGTGGTGCCGGTGGGGCGGAACAGCGTCCGTTCGCCGTCGACCTCGATCGCCACCGGCTCGACCCGACTGTCGGAGGTCGAGGCGGGAGCGCCCGGATCATCGGACCGGGCGGACGGAGACCAGGTGGGTCAGCACCAGGCTGGCGGCGTCCGGCCCGATCACGTCGACGAGCCGGGGTCGGCTCCTGGCCGGCCTCCGATCCCGTGATGCCGCCGGGGGAGGAGCGGGGGAACACCCGATGGGCGGAGGCGTTGGCCTCCACCACCCGTCCCTCGCCGTCGGTGATGAGGATGGGCGACCGGTTGGAGTCGAACAGGTTGCGATAGAGCATTTCGGCCCGGAGGTGGGCCTGCTCGGCGGATTCCGCCACCCGCCGGGCGGATCGCTCCGCCGAGACCCGCTGCCCGACGAGGACGGCGATGACGTTGAGCACCGCCAGCTGCATGACCTCGGCCCAGGCCCCGACGTTGTTGTGGTCGTCCAGGTAGAGGACCAGCCGGGGGATACAGAGCACGGTGACCCAGAGCGAGGTGACCAGGGCGCCGGCCAGCCCGAAGTTGAGGGCCGCATAGACCACGGGGATCAGGAAGAGGACGATCGTGGTGAACTCGATGGCCGGCGAGGACAGGTCGAGGTGGAAGGAGACACTGGCGGCCACCCGGATCAGCGCCAGGGCCAGGACGACGAGCTGGAGGATCCAGAACCTCGAGTCCGTCCACGTCGACTCCGGAGTCCGGCCCGCCGATGCCGGGTCGAAAGGCCCGTCGAGGGGAGGGCCGGTCGGGCGGTTCCCCGATTCGACGGGTCGGGACGAGTCCGGGCTCCATCGTGGACGGCCGGTCGGTCACCGCCGGGCGTCCCCGAGGGCGGACTGGTTGGGGAGGAGTAGGCCGTTGGTCATGGCGACATGGACCAGCTCGGTCCGGGAGGTGGCCCCTAGCTTCTCGAAGAGGTGGTTGAGGTGGCCCTCGACGGTCCGGGGGCTGATTCCCAGCCGCTGACCGATCGCCTTGTTGGCCAGACCCTGGGTGACCAGCCGGAGGACGTCGCGTTCCCGAGCGGTCAACGGTGAGGTCGTGAGTCGGCCATCTCCGGCGGCCGGCCCCCCACCAGCCGGGCCGACACCGAGCGGTCGAGGACGGTCCTTCCGCCGCACGCCTCGGTGATGGCGTCCACCAGCTCGTGGCTGGGGGTCGTCTTCAGGAGGTATCCGGAGACACCGGCGGCCAGCGCCGCCCGGACGTAGTCCTCATCGTCGTAGGCGCTCAGGATGATGACCGTCATGTCGGGGTGGGTCGCGACGATCCGCCGGGCCAACTCGATCCCGTTCATGGTGGGGAGGCGAATGTCGACCAGGACCACGTCGGGGACCAATTGGTCGATCTCGGTGAGCGCCCCTCGCCGTCCTCGGCCTCGCCCACCACCGTGAAGGCGGGCGCGTCCTCGAGGATCCGCCGGGTCCCGGCCCGGAGGAGCTCGTGGTCGTCGACAACCACGACCCGCCAGACTCCGCCGGATCGCCACCGCCTCGGTGCCGTCCGACCCGGGCAGCTCCGAGGTGGTCATGCCCCCATCGTAGGTGGGTCACCGAAAGGCGAGGAGACTGCTGGTCGCGGCGGCGACCACCGCCACCACCAGGGGACGGCGGAGGGCCACGTCCGTCATCGAGGCGATCCGGTCTGCCCGGTGGTGCCGGCACGTCGAGCCCGGATTCACGGCGTCGGCCGGCGAAACCGAGGCAGAGGAGGAAGGACGCTCCTCCCCCGGCAGCCCGACGGCGGCAGGGCAGTGCTCCGAGACCTCCGAGCCAGCAGCCGAGGGGGACGAGGGCGGTCCGCCCGTACTGGTGGGGCCAGGTGCACTCCGGATCGCCGTGACGCAGGACGCAAACGCAGCGCTGCCCACCACCACCCCGATCTGGGCGCCCAGCAGGGTGGACCAGTCATGGGGCCAGACGGTGGCGATCAGGATCAGGTCGCCGAGGGTGGTCCCGATCGCCGCCACGGCCAGCGGGGCCCGAAGGTCGCCGAGGTCGATCAGGACAATGGCCAGGATGGCGGTCGCCAGAACGCAGTACCCGATGGCGGGGGCCGTACCGTGCCAGGCCAGGGTCACCAGGCGAAAAGAGGGCGGTGCCCGCCTCCACCAGCGGATAGCGGATCGAGATCGGCTCGCCACAGGTGTGGCACCGTCCCCGCAAGGCCAACCAGGAGACCACGGGCACGTTCTCCCAGGCCGCCAGCTGACGGTCGCAGGTCGGACAGAACGAGCGGGGCGAGGAGATGGAGAGGTGCCGGGGGGTCCGGTAGACGACCACATTGAGGAAGGAGCCGACCAACAGGCCGATCACGATCGACACCGCGATGGCGAGTGCCGAAGGGGACGTGCGCCTGGAGTTCGGTCGAGATCACGGCAGTTCGGCCCCCGAGAGATGAAGGTGGTGTGACCCGCCATTTATGACCCCAGTCGGCCGGAACGGGCCCGACTGGACGACCGGATCAGGCCCTGGACACCGACAATTGGCCCTTGAGTCGGTAGTCGGAAGGTGGCAGAGTGGTTCGTTGCTTGACGTGGAATGGGTTGGCGTACGGTAGCACTCGTGCGGTGCGACCGGCAGGGGGCTGGCACCTGAATGCAACGGTCACCTCTGGTCGGTCGCGCCCCGAAACGGGCAATCTGACAACGAGGGAGGCCACGATTCAATGTCGACCGCAAGTGTGCCGATGAAGACGCCATGACCGACGTCGACGCAATTCGCTTCCTGGCCAGCGAGCACGATCTGGAGTTCGTCAACCTCGACTCCTATCCGATCGATGCCGACGCCGCGCAGATCCTGCCGGAGGCGGTCGCCCGCCGGCACCACGTGGCCGCCGTCAAGCGGAAGTTCGGTACGCCGGTGATCGCCATTGCCAATCCGGACGACGTATTCACCCTCGACACCCTCCGTGCCTCCCTCGGACGCGACTTCATCTCCGTCGTGGCGTCTCGGGAGCAGATCGGCGAGCTCCTCGACCACTTCTACGGACCCTCGGTCGACTCCTCGATCGTCAGCGAGGATGCGCTGGCCGACGGGGATGAGACGCTGGGGCTGTCACTTTACGGCTCGGCATTCGCCCCGTCCGAGGAGAGCGTCGACGAAGGTCCTGCACCGGATCGACGCCGATCCGGCGGCTCCCGGGATACCGACCTTCGAGCCGCAGCCGATCCATGAGTCGAACGGCAACGGGAACGTTCAAGCCCGGCGGTCGAGCCGCTGTTTGCCGAGGGTGCCGATGTCGCCCCCGTCGAGGAGATGATGCCGGAGCTCACGATCGATCCGGAGTCCGTCGCGGTGGCGGAGGAGCTGGCGACTGATCAAGGTGCCGACACCCCGAAGGCCGCGGCCGACCAGTCCCTTCCCGACCTGGTGGCCGAGGTCCAGGCGGATGAGTTGCCGGCTGACCTCCCGACGCCCGCCGACGACGCGCTGAGCCTCGATCCCGCCGAAGGCTCCCCGGATGCTCTGGCGGCAAGCGCCGATGAGCTGGCGGAGTTCGCCCGGGCGGTGCAGTTCCCGGCATCCGTCGACGAGATCGACTCGGTGGCCGCCACCGCCGACCTCGTCGACGAGGCGGTCGCCTCCTTCGAGGAGCAGCTCGGAGACGTGATCAGCCTCTCCGACCTGGCCTCGTCGATGCCGCCCCTGGCCAAGGCGCTGGTGGAGGGCGAGCGGGTGTCGCTCGAGGACATGGAGTCGGTGATCGAGGAGCACGATCGCACCGGACTGAGCATCGCCCGGATCCTGACGTCCCGGAGCCTGGTCTCGGAAGCCGACCTGATGTGGGGCATGGCCCAGGAGATGGGACTGGAGTTCGTCGACCTCGATGTCGCCGGCGTCAACTACACCGCCAGCGTCCTGATTCCCGAGGCGACCGCCCGTCATCACAACGTGCTGGTGATCGACGAGGAGGCCGGCGTGCCCATCATCGCCGCCTCCAATCCGACCGACGTGGTCGCCCTGGACGACCTCCGGACGATCATCGGCCGGGCCTTCACCATCGTGGTGGCCACCCGGAGCCAGATCAGCACTGCGATCGGCAAGGCGTACCACGGGGTGGGTGACGCCGCCGACATGGCGAAGACCGCCTCGCTCGACTTCGGCCGCGAGGAGTCGGGGCCATCGACGACATCGCGGCCATCACCGAAGAGGCGCCGATCGTTCGCTACGTCAACCTCCTGGTCGTCCAGGCGCTCAACGAGCGGGCCTCGGACATCCACGTCGAGCCGACCGACCACGACCTCCGGATCCGGTACCGGATCGACGGCGTGCTCCACGACGTGTCGACGGCGCCCCGATCCATCGCCGCTGCCGTCACCACCCGCCTGAAGGTCATGGCGGACATGAACATCGCCGAGCACCGGATTCCCCAGGACGGGCGGATCTCCCTCAACGTGGGCAACAAGGGTGTGGATCTCCGGGTGGCCACGCTCCCCACCATCCACGGGGAGAAGATCGTCATGCGGGTGCTCGACAAGTCGAGCGTGGTCCTGGGCTTCCCGGACCTCGGGTTCGACGAGGACCTGCTGCAGATCTACGAGGACATCTTCACCAAGCCCTACGGCACCATCCTGGTGACCGGTCCGACCGGGTCGGGTAAGTCCACCACCCTCTACACCACCCTCACCGCCCTGAACTCCCCGGAGAAGAACATCATCACGGTGGAGGACCCGGTCGAGCTCCAGCTCCAGGGCATCAACCAGGTGCAGCTGAACATCAAGGCCGGGCTGACGTTCGCCTCCGCCCTGAAGTCGATCCTCCGGTCGGACCCCGACATCGTGCTGGTCGGTGAGATCCGCGACAAGGAGACGGCGGTGATCGCCATCGAGGCGTCGCTCACCGGCCACCTCGTCCTCGCCACCCTCCACACCAACAGCGCGGCGTCGACGCCGATGCGGTTGGTGGAGATGGGCCTGGAGCCGTTCCTGGTCACCTCCTCCATCACCGCCGTGTTGGCCCAGCGGCTGGCCCGGCGGCTGTGTGCCCACTGCAAGGAGCCCTACGACCTGACCGAGGCGGAGATCCTGGCGGCGGGATGGAGCGCCGACGAGATCAAGGAGTTGGGTCCCGAGCCCACGTTCTTCCGGGCGGTAGGGTGTTCTGCCTGCTCAAATACCGGATACCGAGGCAGAAAGGCACTGGCCGAACTGATGCCGATGACCGAGGAGATCGAACGGTTGATCATCGAAGGAGGGTCGGTGGACGAGATCCATCGGCTGGCGGTGTCGCAAGGCATGGTCACCCTCCGCCAGAGCGGTCTCCGCAAGGCCATGGAGGGTGAGACGACCCTCGAGGAAGTGCTCCGGGTGGTCGCATGACGTCCGTCTCCACGAACGCCCGTGCCGAGTGGTCACTCCGGCTGGCCCAGGCCCTGGTGTCGGGTGGGTATGCCACCGAGACCAACCTGTCGCCGCTGTTGACCGAGGCCCAGGCCACCGACCAGCCCCTGGCTACCCTGCTGATCAGCCGCAACCTCGCCCAGCCCGGGGTGGTGGTCGGCACGCTGGCCCAGCTGGCACAACTGCCGGCCATCGATCTGGCCAACGTGGTGCCGGACCCCGGGACTCTGGCACTCATTCCCGAGCCCACCGGCTCCCAGTACGGCGCGGTGGCGGTGAAGGTCGACGGGGACCAGCTGGCGGTGGCCTTCGGCGAACCACCGTCCGACGATGTCGTCGAGTCGCTCACCCGGAGCGTGGGCTACCGGATCTCCCCGGTCCTGGCTGACCCGACGGTGATTCAGGCGCATGCTGGCGTCGCCGCCCCCTCCGCCGGCGCCTGCACCGGTGAACACCGCCTCCACAGCACTGCCGCTCCGCCGCCGGATCCGTCGGCGTCAGCCGCCCAGCAAGAGGAGGACCGTGCCGTCAACTCCAAGATGGAGGCGGTGGTCTCCGGTGGCGAGGGGATGCCGCTCCACATCGACGACCTCCTCCGTTACGCAGTGTCGGTACGCGCCTCCGACCTCCACCTGACCGCCGAGATGCCGGCCTGCATCCGGCTCCACGGTGCCATCCGGCCGATCGAGGGCTGTCCGGTCCTGGGCAACGAAACCATCCGCGAGATGGTGTTCGGGATCCTTCCGGCCTCCCAGCGGGAGCGGTTCGAGGCCGAGCTGGAGCTCGACACCTCGCACTCCATCGCCGGGGTCGGGCGCTTCCGGGTGAACGTCTCGCTGCAGCGTGGGACGGTGGCGGCCGCCCTCCGCCCCATTCCCCACGAGATGCCGATGTTCGACTCGCTCGGGATCCCGGAGGCCATCAAGTCGTTCACCGAGCTCCGCCGGGGTCTGGTGCTCGTGACCGGGCCGACCGGCTCGGGCAAGTCGACCACGCTGGCGTCCCTGATCGACATCATCAACCGGAACAAGCCCCTCCACATCGTGACTGTCGAGGACCCCATCGAGTTCCTCCACAACCACAAGCGGTCGATCATCAATCAGCGTGAGATCGGGGAGGACACCTTCTCCTTCGCCGAGTCGCTGCGGCGGGTGCTCCGTCAGGACCCCGACGTCATCATGGTCGGTGAGCTCCGAGACCTGGAGACCATCTCGACAGCCCTGACCGCCGCCGAGACCGGGCACCTGGTGTTCGCCACGCTTCACACCCAGGACGCTCCGCAGACGGTCGACCGGATCATCGACGTCTTCCCCACCTCCCAGCAGGAGCAGATCCGGGTCATGCTGGCGGCCACCCTCGAAGGGGTGGTCACCCAACAGCTCATCCTCAACGCCGAGGGAACCGGACGGATCGCCTGCTGCGAGGTGCTGGTGTGCACGTCGGCGATCCGGAATCTCATCCGCTCCGCCAAGACCCACCAGATCTACTCCATCATGCAGACCGGTGGGTCATACGGGATGCAGACGATGGACCAGGGTCTGGCCCGACTCGTCCGGGACGGTCTGATCTCGGAGAGCGTCGCCTATGACCGGTCTCGCAACGAGGAAGATCTCCGCAATCACCTCAACTCCTAGCACTCCACACCGACGTACTGAAGAGGGGCACTCGTGGCACTGACGTTCGAATACAAGGTACGGGACGGTCGGGCAGCCTGGTCGAAGGGCAGCTCGAGGGCGACAGCATGGCGCTGGTCGTGCGGAAGCTCCGCGAGATGGGCTACATGCCGATCTCGGTGACGCCCAAGTCGAACATCAACATGAAGACCGAGATCAAGATCCCGGGCTTCTCCGATCGGGTCAAGCTCAAGGAGGTGGCGGTAGTCACCCGGCAGCTTTCCACCATGGTCGACTCGGGACTCTCGGTGGTGCGTTCGCTGGGGATCCTGGCCGGTCAGGTCGACAATGCGGAGCTGGCGAGGGTTCTGAATGCCGTGCGGCTCGACGTCGAGCACGGCTCCGCTCTGTCGGCCGCCTGCGCCAAGCACCCCAAGGTGTTCTCGAATCTATTCGTCACCCTCGTCCAGGCCGGTGAGGTCGGCGGTAACCTCGACGAGGTCCTCGCCAGTCTGGCCAGGACCATCGAGAACCAGGCGAGCCTGAACCGAACCATTCGCTCGGCCATGACCTACCCGGCCGTCGTGCTGTGGGTTATGGGACTCATCTTCTTGGCGATGATCGTCTTCATCGTGCCGGTGTTCCAGAATCTCTTTAGCTCCCTGGGCGGGAAGCTGCCGCTCCCCACGCAGATGCTCATCAACATCTCGAAGATCATCACCAGCGTCTGGGCCCTGGTGATCATCGTCGTGATCGTGGGAGCCATTATCGGCTTCCGGAGGTGGATCAAGACCGAGAACGGCCGGGTGCGGTTGGACCAGCTTCAAGCTGCGTCCTCCGATCTTCGGGCCGCTGTTTCACAAGGTTGCGCTGGCCCGGGTCACCTCCACCCTGGCTTCCCTGATCAAGTCGGGTGTGCCCATTCTCGAGTCGCTGGACATCTGCGCCGAGACGGCCGGGAACCGGACCGTGGGTGACGTCCTGCTCTTGGCGAAGGAAGGGGTCCGGGAGGGACGTCCGCTGGCCGACCCACTCCGCGAGCACGAGGACATCATCCCCTCGCTGGTGGTGCAGATGATCGAGGTCGGCGAGCAGACCGGTGCGCTCGACGCCATGCTTCAGAAGGTGGCGGATTTCTACGACGCAGAGGTGGCCACCACCGTGGATAACCTCACCTCCCTGCTTGAGCCCCTCCTTACGCTGGTGATGGGAGTCATGGTCGGAACCATGGTGATCTGCCTGTACCTCCCGATGTTCAGCTACATCAAGCTGATCCACTGATCCACGGGCGGCGCCCTCGTCGCCGCTCGTGGGGGACCAATTCCGGAGAGTGGGAATTTCTCCTAAAGTCCCCCGATTCCCGCGCCGATGCATGGTCATGGCATCAGATGCCTAGAGGGGCCGTCCGGTCGCCGTGAGGCGGAATGGCGGATCATTGACCAGACAACTACAGGAGGAAATCATGCTTGCATCCGTCAGTCGCCGCTTGAACGAGCGGCGCACGACCGAGTTTGAGGGTGAGGCAGCCGACTCCGGCTTCACGCTCATCGAACTCATGGTCGTGCTGCTCATCATGGCTATTCTGCTCGCCATCGCCATCCCGACATTCCTCGGTGTGAAGGGTGGAGCGCAGGACCGGGCCGTCCAGTCCAACCTGAACACTGCCCTGACCAACGCCAAGGCGGTCTACGGCAACAACCAGACCTACGGGACGAGCAGCGCAACCCTCGCCGCCTCGTTGACCGCCTCCGAGAAGAGCCTGACCTTCAGCCTCGACAACGTGGCGTCCACCGGTCAGAACAACATCTCGGTGGCCATCGACGGTACGGGCAATGGCATCATCCTGGTCAGCAAGTCGAGCAACGCTGGGACCTGCTGGGGGATTCTGACCAACGACACCACCGCGACCGCGGCAGCGACTGCGCCGCCCGTGGTGGCTCCGAACACGGCCACCGATGCGGCCGCCATCCCCGCCTGGCCTCTGAACACCGTGGCCGGCACCTACTACGCATCCTGGACGTCCGTTTTCGGAGCGTGCAGCGCTGACGTCGGTGCCACCATCACCACGACGGCCGGAGCGCACAACACCGTCTGGACGCAGAACGCCTTCCCGAACGCCGCTACCTGATCGGTAACTGTTTCTGGAAGTGTTAGCTGGAAGTTGGACTGCGATCCGCCCCCCGTCTTCGGACGGGGGGCGGATCGTCAATTCCGGCCCCGTGCGGCGGAGGGGTGGCGGAGGGGTGACGGGACCGCGAGGGGAGGTCGGACTGGTCGCCTGGTGGACACCCGCCCGGGTCCAGGCGGTGGCGGTCGGTCCTCCACGAGCAACGGCAACGATCGGATGTCGGGTTGATCAGCGGATGCCAGAGGGAGAATCGAGGGGCCGGGTTCCGTCCCGACCGGCGAGGGGACGGATGCCGAGGGCCACGGCGGTGAGCCCCAGAAGTAGCTGCAGTACCCACGCCGATCGGGCACCCAAGAGCATCCGGGGGCCGATGGTCACCGGGTAGAGCAGCGACGCCGTGACGATCCAGGCGATGGTCGGGAAGCGCAGGCGACCGAGGACGATGTCGAGAACGATGAGTCCGACGCACGCCGCCATCAGGTAGTAGCCGTAGAGGCTGACCTCGAAGACCAAGCGAAGGGCCAGGGATGCGGTGACGAGCGCCACCATCGGTCCGGCGCCTCGGAGGTCCGGTCCCAGGCGTTGACTCGCCCCGAGGGCCAGGATCCCAGCCAGCAACAGGGGCACCACCCGTGCCACGACCACCAGCGCCGTCCCGTGGAGATGCAGCAGATCGACGGTGGTGCCGGTGCCGGAGGGAGTCGCACTGCTCCCGAGGGTGGCCGATACGGCTGTTCGTCCGACGGCCAGGCCCACCGGCACCAACACGGCGGCGGCGGCGAGGACCGACCCGACCACGTATCGGACGCGCTCGGGGGCGGGGGGCCGCCACCAGCATGGGGACGGCGGCGAGCAGTGCGAACTGTTTGGCGCAGCATGCCAACCCGATCAGCGCGCCGGCCGCCAGCCACCGGCCCCGGACCGCGGCGGCCACCGCTCCCAGCACGAGGCCCATGGCCATCAGATCTTCCGGATGAAAGAATTCGATGAGCGGTCCGGCCACCGGCGGCGAACAGGCCAGAAGACAGGCGCCGAGGACCGCCCACCGGGTACGGCTCCGCCGGGTGATGCTGACCAGCGCCAGGTAGCCGCCGAGCAGGAGCGGCCAGCCCACCAGGCCGACCAGTAGCACAGGTCGCACCGACGTGTGCCGAGACACTGCCACCAGGGGCAGCCGGTGGCAGGCGGAGGTGACCTCCCAACCGGGCGGGAGGTTGGTCCGGTCGATTCCGGCGGCGGCCAGTATCCCGGCGGCGACCAGGGGATACAGCGGCGGCACCGACGAGTGAATCCCTTGGTAGGCGCAGTGCACCTGACCCCGGGCGATGGCGATCGCCGGCACCGAGCTTTCGGCGGCGTCTCCGGGGATGCCGTTGGCCGAGTACCAGATACCAAGCGACGCCAGAAACAGCAGGGTTGCCAGGAGTAGTCCCAGGGCGAAGCCCAGCCGCGAGACCCCGGTTCCCAACCAACGGGACTCGCGTCCGAAGATGACCACCGTCGACCCATCCGGTGGATTGGCTGTCGCCGAATCCGCCCCGGAACTCGAGCGAGCTTCGGTCACCCCGGCTGTCGACCCGGGATGGGATCCGCGGATGGTCGGCCTTCCCTCGTGCTTGGGGGTCGCCCGTTCAGAGCGGCCCGATGGTGTGCTTGCGCCCCGGCAGCGACTCCCGGGAGCTCTCCAGCGACCGGAGGGCCCGGGCCACGGTGGCCCGGGTGTCGGCCGGGTCGATGACGGCGTCGACGTAGCCACGCTCCGCCGCCTCCCAGGGGGTGAGGAACCGGTCGCTGTACTCGGCCTGCAGCCCCACCCGCTCCTCGGGGGTGGATCCCCGGTAGAGGATCTGCACCGCCCCCTCCGCCCCCATCACGGCGATCTCCGCGCACGGCCAGGCGAAGCACAGATCGTTGCCCAGCCCGCGGGAGTCCATCACGATGTACGCCCCCCCGAACGCCTTGCGGAGGATCACGCAGATCCGGGGCACGGTGGCCTCGGCGTAGGCGAAGGCCAGCTCGGCGCCGTGGCGGATCATGCCCCGCCACTCGAGGTCCTTGCCGGGCAGGAACCCCGGGGTGTCCACCAGGGTGATGAGGGGGAGGTTGAAGGCGTCGCAGAACCGGACGAAGCGGGCCCCCTTCTGGGAGGCGGCGATGTCCAGGGTGCCGGCCAGGGCCTGGGGCTGGTTGGCCAGGAAGCCCACCGACCGCCCGCCGATCCGCCCGATGGCCGTCACCAGCTGGGGCGACCATCGGGCCCACAGCTCGGTGACGTCCCCGTCGTCGGCCAGGGCGGAGGCCACGTGCCGCACGTCGTAGGAGCTGGTGGCCCGGGTGGGGATCACCTCCCGGAGCTCGGGCAGCTGCCGGTCCTCCGGGTCGTGGAGCGGTCCGGTGGGGGCCAGCTCGTCGGTGTGGGAGGGGAGGTAGCTGAGCAGGCTGTCGACGTGCTCCATGGCGTTGGCCTCCGACTCCGCCTCGATGGCGCAGAGCCCGCTCGACCGGGCGTGCATGGCCGCCCCGCCCAGCTGGTGGATGCCGATCCGCACCCCGGTGAACTCGTGGACCATGGCCGGGCCCGACACGAAGGCGAAGGCGTCCGAGGTCATGATGACCACGTCGGCGATCCCCAGCAGCAGCGCCGGCCCGGAGATGGCCGGCCCGGTGACCACCACGATGACCGGCACCGACCCCGAGCAGCCGCCCATGGCCCGGGCCGCCTGGCCCCACCCGTGGAGGGAGTCCATCCCCCCCGAGACGTCGGCCCCGCTCGAGGCCAGCACCAGCACCAGGGGGATCCGCATCCGCAGGGCGTCGTCGGCCGCCTCCTTGATGGTGAGGCCGTCCTCCATCGACAGGGCGCCCCGGCGGCGGGCGGAGATCGAGCGCACCACCATGGCCGGCCGGCCGCCCAGCTCCTCGATGCCGGCCCGGACGGTGCCCGGCACCAGGCGTCGGATGATCGGGGCGGTGGCGGCGGAGGGCACCGGCCCATGCTACGGATCCCGGGGACCCTCCGCGGGGGATGACCGGACGCCCTACGGGGCCGGGGGTGCGCCCCCGATCGGGGGCCCGTCCCCGGGTTCGGGGGCGTCCGGGCGGTGGCGCCGGACCTCCCGGCGCTCGGCCCGCTCGAGCTCCCGCTCCACGTCCGCCCAGACCAGCGGGTCGTCCCCGCCGGTCTCGGCATCCAGCCGTTGGGCCCGGCTGAGCACCACGGCGCCCACCGCCAGCAGCACCGCCAGCATGGTCAGCTTGGAGGCGAGCCCGGAGATCTGCTGGTCGGTCACCGGCCGCATCCCGTCGGCCAGGTGGGACCGCAGGAAGGTGGGGTAGAGGGGGTGGCGGGCGAAGATGTAGACGAAGGAGAGGAAGGCGGGCACCACCGCCTGCACCACCAGGTACCCGAACCGCCCCCACGGTTCGATCCGGAGGGGTCCGGGGACCCGCCCCATCACCGGGAGCCACAGCACGAACCCCGCCACCAGCACCGCCAGGTCGATGAGCCCCCGGGCGGCGGCCGACGAGGCCATCACCCGGACCAGGGGCACCGTCAGGCACCCCACCGAGGTCACCGTCACCCACGCCACCGCCACCGCCGGCCGGCGGACCCAGTCGAGCACGGCGTCCACCGGTGCCGGTCGGGTCAGCCACCGCAGCACCTCGAAGGGGACCCCGACCAGCCACAGCGACGGGACGGCCAGCACCAGCAGCAGCCGCTGGACGATCAGCGCCAGCAGGGACCAGTGGGCGGCCACGTCGGCCAGCGGCCAGGTCAGCGCCACCGCCGCCGCCAGGGTGGCGCCCCCGAAGGCCAGCTGCTGCCGCCGGGTCCACGGCACCGGGTCGGGCCGGCTCCGCTGCAGGCGCCGGTCGCCGACCACCACCGCCGCCGTGGCCACCGCCAGGACCGCCCAGGCCACCAGGTGGCCGTCCCAGGCGTAGGGGCCGCTCATGCCCGGTCCCCGGTCATCGACGGCACCGGAGGGTCCTCCCTCTAGATTGAGCACCATGGCACCACTGGACCGGCTCGAGCGGGTCACCGACCTGCTGTTGGTCCTGCTCGACACCCACCACCCGCTCTCCCTCCGGGAGATCGCCAACCGCGTGCCGGGCTACCCCGACAGCCACGGCGCCCGACGCCAGGCCTTCGAACGCGACAAGCGCCTCCTCCGCGATGAGGGCGTCCCCGTCCTGGTGGAACCGATCGACGGTGAGGAGCAGCTGGGCTACCGGGTGGATCCCGACGCCTACTACCTGCCCGACCTCGGACTCGATGCCGAAGAGCAGGCTGCGCTCGCCCTGGCGGTGGCCGGCGTCCACCTCGGCGAGCCTACCGGCCGGGAGGCGCTGTCGAAGCTGGGGGCGGCCATCGAAACACCCCGCCTGGGGGTGCTGGCCGCCCCGGTGGTGGACCTTCCCTCGCCCGGGGAGCTGCCCGCCCTACCGGTGCTGTTCGACGCCCTGCGCCACTCGGCCACCGTCACCTTCGACTACCGCGGCACCGCCCGCCACGTCGACCCCGCCGGCATCCGCTTCCGGCGCGGTCACTGGTACCTGATCGGCGCCGACCGGGACCGCCGGGAGGCGCGCACCTTCCGGGTGGACCGCATCGACGGCCTCCCGTCGGTGGGCCCCCGGTCGTCGGGTGGGCTCCCCGAGGGGTTCGACGTGGCCCGGGCCGCCACCTTCGACCCCTGGCAGTTCGGCCCGGGGGAGGAGACCGGGGTCGACGTCCTGGTCGACGGGGCCGAGGCGGGCCGGGTCCTCGGCGAGCTGGGGGAGGCCTCCCTCCTCGAGCGCCGGGACGACGGTGCCGTGGTGGTCCGGGTGACGGTCACCGACCTCGAGGCGTTCATCAGCTGGGTGCTCGGCCTCCTCGACCACGCCGAGGTGCTGGCCCCCGAGGAGGTGCGCCGGGCCACCGTGGACCGGCTGCGCTCCCTGGCCGGATCGGCGCCGTCGTGACCGGGCCCTCGGCCACCGCCGACCGCCTCCGTCGGCTGTTGGCCATCCTGGCCTGGCTCTCCCAGGTGGGGGAGGCCCCGATCGACGAGGTGGCCACCCGGTTCGGTCTCGCCCCCTCGGCCCTGGTCTCCGAGCTCGAGCTGGCCGCCTGCTGCGGGCTGCCCCCCTACACCCCCGACCAGCTGATGGAGATCGTCGTCTCCGACACCACGGTGTCGGCCCGGCTCGGGAGTGCCATGGGCCGGCCGCGCCGTCTCAGCCCTCAGGAGGGATTCGCCCTGGCCGCCTCGGCGCGGGCCCTCCTCTCGGTGCCCGGCAGCGATCCGGGGGGCGCCCTCTCCAACGCCCTCGACAAGCTGGAGCGGGCGCTGGGCGGCGAGCGCCTGGAGGTGGAGCTCGACGCTCCCTTGCTGCTGCCCGTCGTCCAGCAGGCGTTGGCCGACGGGGCCACGCTGGCCGTCACCTACTACTCGGCGTCCACCGACCGGCAGTCGGACCGGGAGATCACCCCGGAGCGGATCTTCGCCTCCGAGGGTCACTGGTACGTGGACGCCCGGTGCCACCTGGCCGGGGACGTGCGGCGGTTCCGGATCGACCGGATCAGTCGGGCCGAGGTGGTGGAGGGCGCCGGGGCCGACGCTGGGTCGGGCGACCCGGTGGACGACGGGCGCCGGGGGTTCGACGCCTTCGTCCCCGGGCCGGACACCCGCACGGTGCGGCTGTCGGTGGAGCGGTCGCAGGCCTGGATGCTCGAGTCGGTCCCGTCGGTGGACGACCCGGTCGCGGTGGGGGGCCGGCTGGAGGTCGACCTGGTGGTGGGGGGTGACGCCTGGCTCGAGCGGCTGCTGCTCCGACTGGGCCCCGGGGTCCGGGTGGTCGACCCGCCCGGCGACGCCACCCTGGCCGCCGAGGCGGCGACCCGGATCCTCAAGCGGTACGGGGTGGGCTAGCAGGGCGCTCGTCCAAACACAAGATGGTATGAAATAACATCAAACGGTAGATTGGCCCGATGGTCGGGTCGGCGTGCTGAAGATCCACGTGGTGCATGCCGGGGGCCACCCGTACTACCTGGCCGGCCGGGACCAGGGCACCGAGCTCGAGGAGCCGGGGGTGTGGACGGGCCCGGCCTCGGCCTCCCTGGGCCTGGTCGGGGAGGTGGAACCCGACCCGTTCACCGCCGTGATGGACGGCCGTGACCCCCGGACCGAGGACCCCCTCCGCCGTCCCCGGGGTCGGCGACCGGTGGAGGCCTACGACCTCACCTTCTGCGCGCCGAAGTCGGTCAGCCTCCTCCAGGCGCTGGCCCCCACCGAGATCGCCGACGCCGCCCTGGGCGGCCACCACCGGGCGGTGGCCGACGCCGGCGCCTACCTGAGCCGTCAGGCCGTCGGCGTGCGCCGCATGGTGGACGGAACACGGGTCTCCCTCCCCTCCACCGGCCTGGTGGCCGGGGAGTTCCGCCACCGGGTCAGCCGTGCCCTCGACCCCCACCTCCACACCCACCTGGTGGTGGCCAACACCGCCCAGGGCCCCGACGGCGGCTGGTCGGCCATCGACGGCCGGCGGCTCTTCGGGCACCTGCGGACCGCCGGCCGCCTCTACCACGCCCGCCTCCGCCTCGAGCTCAGCGAGCGTCTGGGGGCGCAGTGGGAGGTGCGACCGTCCGGGTTCGGCGACGTGGTGGGGGTGGACCGCCGCCTGCGACGCCTGTTCTCCCAGCGGACGGCGGCCATCGACGAGTACGTGATGGTCCACGCCGGCCTCACCACCAGCCGCAGCCCGGTGGTGTCCGCCGTCACCCGTCCGCCCAAGGTCCTCGACGCCTCGGTGACGGAGCTGGCCGACGGCTGGCGGGCCCGGGCCGCCGACTTCGGCTTCGACCTCGGCGAGCTCGGCCGGGTGGTGGGCCGGGCCCGGCGGCCGGCCGGCAGGGCCGGGCCCCGTGAGTCGGATCGGCTGGTGGACACCCTCACCGACCATCGTCACCGGCCGGGGTGGGTGGTCTCCCGACCGGACCTGGTGGCGGCGGTGGCGGCCGGCTCGGTCCGGGGAGCGGCGGCGGCGGACGTCGAGGCGGTCGTCGACCGGCTCACCGACCGGCTGGCGCCGGACCGCACCCTGGCCCGCGCCCGCGACCCGCGGTGGCGGGCGGATGACGTCGCCGCGTTGGTCCGCCGGCGGGGAGCGGAGCGGATGGTGGAGTCGGAGGGCCCGGACCGCTCACGGCCCCGGGGGCCGGTGTCGGACCGCGGTCCCGGACGGGAGGCCGTGGGCGGACGGGACGGGCCGGTCGCCCGGCTCCGGCGGCAGGGTCCCGGCCTCGAGCGGTGATCGAGGGGAAGTGTCAGCGGGCCAGGTCCGGCGGGGGGTGTCGTGGCCCCGGGGGACGGAGGTCCCGTTCCCGCACCCCCAGCGACCGCCACGGCTCGCACCGGTGGGCCGGGGCCAGCGGGACCCAGGCCGCCCGGTTCCGCTCGTCGAAGGCCAGCGCGTAGCCGACCGCCCCCCGTGCGATCACGTCGGGTGGGAGCCGGCGCCGCCGTTGGGTGGACACCGACGCCCCCACCTGGCTGCGGCCTCCGCCCACCAGGTCGGCCACCAGGTGGCCGGTCGGTCCCCGTCCCGACGACACCCCGCGGGTCGGTACCTCCTCGTCCCCCGCCAGGGTGGCCAGCGCCTCCAGGGTCCGGACGTCGCCGATGCCGGGCAGCACCACGGTGGTCCCGAAGAGGGTGGGCAGGCCGTCCGCCTCACCGGGCCACCGGCGACGGGCCTGGGACAGGTCCTGCAGGCAGGCCAGCGTGGCCAGTCCCTGACCACCCCCCTCGCTCACCATCGACGGCAGGGCGGGCAGCGGCGCGATGTTGGCCACCTCGTCGAGGGCCAGGAGGACCGGCGGACCGGCGTGGGAGGGATCGGCCGCTGCCGCGTAGGTGGCGGTCCGTACCTCCTCGACCACTCCCACCAGCAGCGGTGCGACCAGCGCCTGCCGGTCCGCCGGTCCACAGAGGTAGAGGGTGTCGGCCGATCGGACGAATCCGTGGGGGTCGAAGGTGGGGTGGTCGGTGGCGGCCAGGGCCGACTCGGTGCGGAAGCCGGCCAGCGTGCCCGACGCCGTCGACCAGATGCCACTCAGCTCACGCTCGTCGGTGGCGGCGATCCCCTCCAGGGCGTTGTCGGCCAGCTCGGTGGGACCGCCGGGGGCCCCGGCCAGAATCTGGCGGGCGTCGAGGGTCCTCCGGCGATCCACCCAGGCCAGGACGGTCCGCAACGGCAGACCGTCGAGGGCGGCGGCGTGCATCATGGTGGCCAGGAGCAGGTGGGCGCGCTCGGTCCAGTGGGAGCTGTCGACCCGGGTGCCGACGGCCGGAGGCGCCGCCACCTCCACCAGGGTGCGGGCCGCCGCCAGCGCACCCTCCCAGGTACCGCACGACTGGAGTGGCGACCATCGGAGTGGCTCCACCCGGGTGGCGGTCGAGGCCGTGCCGGTGGGGTCGAAGAGGTAGCACCGACCCGACCGTCGGCGGGCGGCGGCGGTGACCTCGAGCACCTCGGGTTTGGTCGACGTGGAGACCACCGCACCCGACGCCGACAACACGTTGGGGATGACCAACGACGACGTCTTCCCCGACCGCGGCGGACCGAGCACCAGCACCGCGCGTTGGGGCGGGGCGAAGCACCAACCGCGGTCGTCGTGGCCGAGGTAGATGCCCGACCCCGACGCCGTGGTGGCGGCGGTCGCGGCGCCATGGAGGTGGGCGGTCAGGTGCGAAGCGGTGCTGCGCGAAAGAAATGTCATGCGTGCCTCGACGGGTGTGCGGGAGTGTCGGCGCCCGTCCATGGTGCGGATGGAACCCCATCCGTCACCGACCCTCGTCGACCGCGATGCCCAAGAAGCCTTGCAAACAAACAGCTTTTTGTCCACGGCCGATCGACCACCACGAGCACCGGGCGCCCGGCCGATGCCGGCCGCCGACGGGCGAACGCCGCGCCGGTGGCGTCACGGGTGTCGCGAGGCGCGTGAGGGTGCTTGACCTGGGCGGTAAAACCCATTTGGATATTTCCGATTGCGTATCGCTGAGGAGGTGATCGTGAACAAGTCACAACTCGTCAGAGCAGTCAGCGGGTCGACGTCCTTGGCCCGCCGCACTGTCGAAGATGTGGTTGATGATCTGTTCGATTCGATCGTCACCGAGGTTCGTGCCGGACGGAAGGTCTCGCTGGTCGGGTTTGGAACATTCACCCCGACCGCCCGAGCCGCCCGTGTGGGACGAAATCCGAGGACCGGTGCAGTGGTACCGATTCCGGCGTCGAAGGGTGTCCGGTTCGCCACCGGTTCGACGTTCAAGACGGCGTTGAACTCCAAGGAGGGAGCACCCATGGCAGTAAAGAAAGCTGCAGCCAAGAAGGCTGTCCGAAAGGCACCGGCCAAGAAGACCGTTGCGAAGAAGACGGTCGCCAAGAAGGCGGTGAAGAAGGCCCCGGCCAAGAAGGCCCCGGCCAAGAAGACTGCAGCCAAGAAGGCGGTGAAGAAGGCCCCGGCCCGCAAGGCCCCGGCCCGCAAGACCGTGGCGAAGAAGGCGGTGAAGAAGGCCCCGGTCCGCAAGGCCCCGGCCCGCAAGACCGTCGCCAAGAAGGCGGTGAAGAAGGCCCCGGCCCGCAAGGCCCCGGCCAAGAAGACCGCAGCCAAGAAGGCGGTGAAGAAGGCCGTCAAGAAGGTCGTGCGGCGTACCACGGCGGCCAAGAAGGCGGTCAAGAAGGCCGTCCGGTAGTCAGGATGTGCGGCGGCCGTTGGGCCGCCGGTGGAACGACGACGGGGGCCCTCGGGCCCCCGTCGTCGCGTCGGGGGATGCACCAGCGGTCGACGTCGGCTCCGGCCGTCCGGCCGGTGCGGCCGACCTACAGGTCGGAGATCCGGTGGAAGGCCTCGCCGGCCGGAAGTCCGGCCAGGGCACCGTGGGCGGCCAACTGCCTCCCGACCCTGGCGGCGAACGCCGCCCGCTCCGGATCGTCGTCGCCGTCGGTGATGCCCATGGTCGACAGCTGCTGGCTGGCGTGGACGAGCAGCGCCGCCACCTTGACGTCGGCGAACTCCCCGGCCGGCTCCACGTGGTTCGGGAGGTCGGGCTCCCAGAGCAGCAGGTGCCCGGGGCGGTGGGGGGCGATGCCGATCTCCGGGAAGAAGTGCGGATCGCGGGCCGCCACCACCGCGCCGATGGTGAGGAAGCCGGCGTTCCGGTGGTCGGGGTGGAGTCGGTAGCGACGCCAGGGGTCGTGGGCGAGGACGACCGTCGGTCGGAGCTCCCGGATCACCCCGGCCACCTGGCGGCGTCCGTCGGCGTCGTCCACCAGCTCCCCGTCGATCCGACGGAGGAACCGTACCCGGTCGGTGGCCGCGCCGTCCCCGGCGCCCGCCCGGCCGTCCAGGACGGCGGCGGCTGCCCGGCACTCGGCCTCCCGGGCCGCCACCAGGGCGGCGAGGTCGGCGTCGGGGTCCCAGCTCCCCTTCGATCCATCGGTCAGCACCAGGTGGTGCACGCGGCAACCGGCCGCCGCCCAGCGGGCCAGGGTGGCCCCGCACCCAAACTCGATGTCGTCGGGATGGGCACCGATGGCCAGGGCGCGCTCGGGCACCGGGAGGGCGACGGTGGGTGGCCCCCCGGCCAGCAGGTCGCCGACCGGCAGGCCGCTGGCCCCCGGTGGCCCGGGAACGTCGGTCACGCCACCGGCCGGACCGGCGACGGTCCCACCGGGACCACGTCGCCCGGCTCGTCGATGTCCCACGCCAGGTCGGGACGGTCGAGCACGTGCACCGGCAGCCCGACCCGCTCGGCCTCGGTGCGGTGGCGGGCGAAGGAGCCGGGACCGTAGGAGAAGCGGAAGCCGGAGGCGCAGGGCACGGCGATGACGTTGGTGCCGTTGTGGAACCGGTCGGGCACCAGGGTGATCCCGGCGGCGTCCCCCACCGAGGCCAGCTCGGTGGCGCGGGGCAGGTCGGCGTGGGCCACCGTCACCTGCTCGACGCCGCCGGCCCGCAGATGGGCCACCCCGGCCTCGACGGCGCCGTTCAGGCCCCGTCCCGGCTCCCAGATGACCAGGGCACCCCGGAGGCGGGCCCACTCGGCCACCTGGCTGTCGTCGCACACCACCGCCACCGGGAGGGGGGAGGCGGCGGAGACCACATGGTCGGCCATGGCCCGGGCCAGCGCCGACCGTTCGGCGTCGCCGAGCGCCGGGTCCAGGCGCCGCTTCGCCTCGGCGAAGGCCTTCACCGGAATGAGCACCATCCGGGCGCCGAACGGCGTGGGCGTGGTGGGCGACGTTCGTCGGTCGGCGCCTGCCACCGGCCCAGTGTAGGGGTGTCGAGGGCGCCCACCCCCGCCGGGGCCGGGCGTTCGACCTAGGGTGGGCGCGTGTCGGAGAGGGTGGCGGTCATCGGCGCCGGGTCGTGGGGGACCGCCGTGGCGGGACTGACCGCCGCCAACGTCCCCACCGTCCTGTGGGCACGCGACGCCGAGCTGGCGGCGGCCATCGACGGCGGGGGTGTCAATCCCCGCTACCTGCCCGACCACCGGCTCCCCGACGCCCTGCGGTCCACCGCCTCCCTGGCCGAGGCGGTGGCCGACGCCACCCTGGTGCTGATGGCGGTGCCGTCCCACGGCTTCCGGGCGGTGGCCGGCGGGATGGCGGACGCCCTCCCCCCGGCACGCCGGTGGTGAGCCTGACCAAGGGGCTCGAGCGGGGGAGCCGGCTGCGGATGACCGAGGTGTTGGCCCAGGTGCTGCCCGGCCACGCCGACCGGGGTCCTCACCGGCCCCAACCTGGCCTCGGAGGTGGTGGCCGGTCAGCCGACGGCCGCCGTGGTGGCGCTGGCCGACGAGGCCGCCGCCGCCCGGGTGCAGTGGACGCTGATGTCCCCGACCTTCCGGGTGTACACCAGCGTGGACGTGAGGGGCTGCGAGCTGGCCGGGGCACTGAAGAACGTGCTGGCGGTGGCGGCGGGGATCTCCGACGGCCTGGGCTTCGGCGACAACACCCGTGGCCGCCCTCATCACCCGGGGCCTGGCGGAGATGGGCCGCCTCGGCGTCCGGCTGGGCGGGGACCGGATGACCTTCGCGGGTCTGGCCGGGGTGGGGGACCTGGTGGCCACCTGCACCAGTCCGCGCAGCCGGAACCGGACGGTCGGGGTGGCGCTCGGCCAGGGGCGCACCCTGGACGACATCCTGGGGAGCATGACCATGGTGGCCGAGGGGGTCAAGACGGCCAGACCGATGGTGGAGCTGGCCGCCTCCTACGATGTGGAGGTGCCGATCGCCCACCAGGTCGCCGACCTGCTCGACGGGGTGCGGAGCCCGGCCGAGGCGATCGCCGCCCTGATGGAGCGACCGGCCAGCTCCGAGTTCCCGGGGACGCCGGGATGAGCCAGGGCTGGCCGGGGGCGGCGAGGACAACCACGGCGCCCCCACCGGCTCGGGCGTCGTCGAGTTCGACCGCCCGGACCCACGGGCCGGGTCGGACGACGAGCGGCGGGCCCAGGCCCTGGCCCGGGTGCGCTCCATGCTGCTCGACCTCGGCGCCACCGAGGAGGAGATCACCCGGGCGGTGGCCGACGACACCGTCGACCTGCTGATGGTCGACCGCATGCTGGTGCCGGCGGAACGAGCGCATGACCCCGCAGCGAGGTGGCCGAGCGCACCGGCATCCCCCTCGAGGTGGCCAACCGCATCTGGCGGGCCCTCGGGTTCCTGGACGTCGGCGACGACCGACCCGGTCTTCACCGAAATGGACATCGAGGCCCTCAACCTCTTCCGGGCCATGGTGGCCATGGGGCTGTTCGACGAGGAGACGGGCCTGCACATGGCCCGGGTCATCGGCTCGTCGATGGCCCGGATCGCCGAGGCGGAGGCCGGCCCCGGCAGCACCCCGCATCATGGTGCCCTCCGGGGACAGCGTCCTCGACGCCGACCGAGTTCGCCCGCAGGCCGGCGGCCTCGCTGCCGGCCATGGCCCGCATGCTCGAGTTCGTCTGGCGTCGCCACCTCCAGGCCGCCATCCGTCGGGCCATGCTCATCCGCCGCCGCGGCGGCGACCCGGGGATCAGCCCGGTGATGGCGGTCGGCTTCGCCGACATGGTCGGCTTCACCATGCTCAGCCAGCACTCTCAGCGACCGAGGACCTGGCCGCGGTGGTGTCCCGGTTCGAGGAGCTGGCCCACGACATCGTCACCTCCATGGGGGGCCGGGTGGTGAAGATGATCGGCGACGAGGCGATGTTCGTGGTGTCCTCGGCCGCCGACGCCGCCCGGATCGGCCTGGCGCTGGCCGAGGCCTACGCCGACGACGCCCTCCTCTCCGACGTCCGGGTGGCGCTGGCCATCGGGCCGGTCCTGCTGCAGGACGGCGACTTCTACGGTCCGGTGGTCAACCTGGCCAGCCGGCTGGTGGGGATCGCCAACCCCGGGACGCGTGCTGATGTCGGACGAGATCCACCACGCGCGCTGGCCGTCGAGGCCCCCGGGGAGTTCGCCAGCCGGGCCCTGCGGCCCCGGACGGTGAAGGACATCGGCCGGGTGCAGGTCTGGCGGCTCTCCCGTCCGAGGGCGGCCCCACCGTGCCGACCGGCGGCGGACGGTCCCCTGGGAGCGGCTGGGCGACGTCCTCCACGAGCTCGACGAGCTGCGCGAAAGGGGCGAGCGGCTGCTGCGGGCGCCGGGCGACCTGCCGCCGTCGACCGGCCCGCCGTCGATCGATCAGTCGAGCCGGAGGGTGGCGATGCCGTGGGGGCGGAGCTCGAAGCGCCCCTCGAACGGGACGAGGGGTCGGCCCCGTAGGTCGACCAGCCAGCCCGACCGGCCCTCGACGGCCACCGTGGTGGGCCGGTCGGCCGGGTTGAACACCCGCACCTCCAGGGCACCGGCCTCCCGCCGCACCGCCGAGACCTCCGCCCCGGTCACTGTCAGGGGGCTCCCCAGGCGCGGCCGGGTGCCGCCCCCGAAGGACCCGACGGTGGCCAGCGGCACCAGCACGTCGTCGGCCACCCGTAGGGGTCGGTGCCGTCGACGCAGAGGGCGTAGCGGGCCTCCACCGGGCCGAGGAGCTGCGGGCCCTCGATCGGGGTCATCGGGCCGGCGGGCAGCGGGCGGGTAGGACATCCCCAGCCGGGAGAGCATCCCGGTGGCCCGCAGCAGGGTGAGGGCCAGGGTGTGGGCGGCCGGCCGGCCGTCCGCCGCCTCCGCCAGGTCGACCAGCTCGTACTCCAGCAGTCCCTCGTGGACCACGGTGAGGCCGCCGGCCGACACGAAGCGCCGCGAGGGGAAGGTGGGGAGGCCGAGCTCCTCCGGGCGCCCCTCGGCCGTCAGCCCCCGCTCCACCACCGCGAAGGCGCACTCCGCCCGGGAGGTGGCGGCCGGGGCGGGCAGCGGGAGGTGGACCCGCAGCCGGTGGTCCCGGGAGGGGTTCACGAAGCGGTGTGGACCCGGACGATCGCCTCGTCGGCCCGGAGCTCGACGGTGGTGACCACCTCCACCCGCCGGGACCCGACCCGGGACCGGGTGTCGCCGTCCACCCGCTCGGGCCAGGTGTAGGTGGCGGTGACCACCACGCTGGCCCGCACCGGGCCACGGTCGCCCGACCGCCAGGGTCACCGCGTCGGGCCGGTCCACCAGCGTGTCGGTGGCCGGTGGCGAGTAGTTGTAGGTGTCGCCGTGGTCGCCGCCGTCCACCAGGCGCCCGTAGCCGGGCCACCCCGTCGACGGAGAAGGTGCCGTCGGCGGCGTCGACCACCACGGTGGTCAGCCCGTTGGCCAGGGTGACCGGGACGGTCACCCGCGGTCACCCTCCACCGTCGACCGGGTGGTCGAGGGGCGCCGGGGCGAAGGCCGCCCACCCGAAGCCGGCCACCGCGGCGGGCCGGGCCAGGACCCGGCGGACCGGCGGCTGGTCGAGGGTGACCCGCACCTCGGTGTCCGGCGCGCGCCGTCAGCCGGGTGTAGAGCTCCCGCTTGACCTCCTCCAGGGCAGGTGAGGTCGGTGGGCTCGTGGCCGATGACGATGGTGACGTCGACCCCGGTCTCGTCGCTCGGCCATCGAGACGTCGGTCACGTAGGCGTCGTCGTCGATGCGGGCGCCCTGGATGAGCCCGAGCATGTCCTTGACCAGCTTGCCGTCGAGGGTGATGGTCCCGGGCAGGCCCAGCCCGTTCGGACAGCACCTGGATGTCGGGCCCGGGCTGGCCGGCCACCGGCACCACCACCTCCACCATGCCGGAGCGGGGCGCGGCGGTCGGGTTGACCACCACCGGGCCCGGGTCGGCCATGGACGGCCCCGACGGCGTCGACGGCCCGCTCGGTCAGCCCGTCGCCGATCTGGCGGGCCTCGGCGTAGCGGTGGAGGACGGCGTCGACCACCTCGTCGACCGAGCAGGCGCAGATGGAGTCGTGGGCGGCGTTGCGGACCATCCCCTTCCAGGCCACGTCCAGAAAGGCGGCCGGGCCAGGCGCCCGGCTCGCAGGTAGAGGGCGCTGAGCGGTTCGGCCAGGCGCTCCAGTGACCGCTCGGCCCGGGCCGCCGCCTGCTTGACGTCGACCCGGTTGGAGCCGACCCCCATCAGCAGGTTGGACCGGACGCCCGACCGCAGCTCGCCCGTCCAGCGTGCGCAGGCCCTCGGTGCCGCGCCCCGTCGAGGTAGTCGGGGAGCGAGGTGATCCGCGAGGTCGAAGTCGTCCTGCATCCCGTTGGCCTCGGCCACCACCCGCCCCAGCCACGGCTGGGGCGCTGGTGGTCGGTGCCGTTCATGAACAGCAGCGGCGTGTCCGCCCCGAGGAACGGCTCGAACTCCTCCACCAGTGGCGGAGCCGTCGGACCAGGGCCTTGGCGTCGTCGGGGACGGCCGCCCCGTTGCCGTACCCGGCCACCAGGTACTCGGCCCGGACCGCCGAGCCGTCCGGCGCCTCCCACGAGAAGGCGGTGGCGTCGATGGCCGACGGCACCCCCCGCCACACCACCGCGTGGTGGAAGCCGGCCTCGGACAGGAGCTGGGGCATCTGGGCCACGTGGCCGAACATGTCGGGGAGGTAGCCGACCTCCATGGCCCCGCCGAAGCCGCTGCCCGCGCCGGATGCCCAGCTGCAGGTCCCGGACGATGGTCTCCCCCGACACCAGGAACTCGTCCATCAGGATGTACCAGGGTCCCACCGTCAGCCGGCCGGCGGCGGCCAGCGCCCGGAGCCGGTCCTCGTGCTCGGGCCGGATCTCGAGGTAGTCGTCGATCACCGCCAGCTGCCCGTCGAGCAGGAAGGTGCGGTACGAGGGGTCGCCCTCGAGCAGGTCGAGGAGGCCGTCGACCAGCTCCACCAGCCGGAGGCGGAAGGTCTGGAACGGGTCGTACCACTCCCGGTCCCAGTGGGTGTGGGGGACCACGGCGATCCGTCGGGCCATCCTCGCTCCTCTCGTCGGTACCGGGCCGGTACCGGGCCGGTGCACTCCCCACCGGCCCGCGCTCCTGGCATCGTAGGGCGTCGCCACCCGCCCGGTGCGGGTCGTGGCCGGGAGACGGGATCCCGGTGGGCGGACCGCCCGACTGCTACGTTCTCGGCCAAATCGAGCCGCGGAGGTGGGATCGTGCATCAGGGTCGGGCAGGTCGGGCGGGGGCAGGATGGAGCCGACGCTGGTTGGCGGCGGCCGGCGGGGTGCTGGTGCTGGGGGCGGCGCTGCTGAGCGCGCCCGGGACGGCCTCGGCCGGGACCCCGGCGGTGGTGACGCCGAAGGCGGTGACCTTCACCGTGGGGACGACGGACTGGACCGTCCCGGCCGGGGTGTCCGCGGTGACCTTCACCGTCTCCGGTGGTCAGGGCGGTAGCGGTGGCACGTACGACGCCGACGCCGTCGGCGGGGCCGGTGGCCAGGGGGCGACGGTGACCGTGACCGCCCGGGTGGAGCCCGGCTCCACGGCGGTGGTGGTGGTGGGGGGTGCCGGTTCCTCCGGTGCCGAGGGAACGAGCTCCGGTCTCGGCGGTGTCGCCGACGGGGGCAACGCCGGCACCGACAACGAGGGCAGCAATGGCGGCGGCGGGGGCGGCTCCTCGTCGGTGCAGCTCGGATCGGCTTCCGGAGGAACCCCCCTGGCGGTGGCCGGCGGCGGGGGCGGCGGCGGCGCCGGAGGCCCGGGTGGCCCCGGCGGCCACGGTGGCTCCTCCGGGGCCGCCGGGACGGGTGGCGTCCCTGTCGCCGGCGGGGGCAGTGATGAGACCGCCGGTGGGGGGCAGCCCGGCACCGGCACCGCTCCCGGCGCCGGCGGGACGGTCACGCCGGCCGGCCCCGGGGCCGGGTCGTCAGGAGTGGGCTCCACCGGGGGTGCCGGAGGTTCCAACGGTGACGGCGGTGCCGGTGGGGGCGGGGGATACTTCGGCGGCGGGGGTGGAGGAGCCGGGTACGAGGCCAGCGGCGCCGGTGGGGGTGGTGGCTCCGACCTGGTGCCGGCCGGCGCCCAGGTCGCCGACGGCGTCCACGCCGGCGCCGGGGTGGTGACCGCCAGCTACGGGGCCGGTCAGGGATGTGGCTACTGGCTGGTGGCCGCCGACGGCGGCATCTTCTCCTACGGGGGCGTGCCGTTCCTGGGTTCGGCCGGGAACCTGACCCTCAACCAGCCCATCGTGGGCATGGCGGCCACCCCCGACGGGAACGGCTACTGGCTGGTGGCCGCCGACGGCGGCATCTTCGCCTACGGCGACGCCGCCTTCTACGGCTCGTCGGGCAGCCTGACCCTCAACCAGCCGATCGTGGGCATGGCGGCCACCCCCGACGGGAAGGGCTACTGGCTGGTGGCCGCCGACGGCGGCATCTTCACCTACGGCGACGCCGGGTTCTACGGCTCGTCGGGCAGCCTGACCCTCAACCAGCCCATCGTGGGCATGGCGGCCACCCCCGACGGGAAGGGCTACTGGCTGGTGGCCGCCGACGGCGGCATCTTCACCTACGGCGACGCCGGGTTCTACGGCTCGTCGGGCAGCCTGACCCTCAACCAGCCCATCGTGGGCATGGCGGCCACCCCCGACGGGAAGGGCTACTGGCTGGTGGCCGCCGACGGCGGCATCTTCGCCTACGGCGACGCCGCCTTCCACGGATCGACGGGCAGCCTCAACCTCAACCAGCCCATCGTGGGAATGGCGGCGACCTCCGACGGGAAGGGCTACTGGCTGGTGGCCGCCGACGGCGGCATCTTCGCCTTCGGTGACGCACCGTTCTCCGGCTCCGCCGGCAACCTGGTGCTGAACGAGCCGATCGTGGGCATGGCGATCTGAGCGGCCACAGCGCGGACCGTCCCGCCCCCGCCCCGGTGATCGGCCGGTCCCCGGGGCCGGAGCCTCCGGACCGGCCCACCGGCAGCGGCGGGGCCGGAGCCGGGGCCGCCGGACTGCTCCCCTGGACGGCCCACCTCGCCCCCGGGGCCGACCCCGGTGGGGGGCTGGTGACCGACCGGGGCACGCTGCCCGCCGCCTGGTCCCACCGCTGGGCGGCGGCCCCCGGTGCACCGGTGCTCATCACCGGTGACGGGCGCACCGTCGGGGCCGGGGAGTTCGAGGAGGCCACCCGCCGGGCGGCCGGGAAGCTGGCCGGTGCCGGCCTGGTGCCCGGTGACCGGATCCTCTGGTCCACGGCGTCCTCCGTCGACGCTGTCGTCTCCCACGTGGCCGCCCTCCGGGCCGGACTGGTGGTGGTCCCCGCCAACACCGCCTACACCCAGCGCGAGATCGCCTTCATCGTCGACGACGTCCGCCCCGCCGCCGTCGTCGCCGACGATCCGGTCCGGGCCGGGTGGGCAGCGGCGGCCGCCCGGCAGCCCCTGGTGGTCGACGACCCCTCCCTCGGGTCCCTGCCCGACCGCCAGCCCGGACGGCTCGACGCCGCCGCCCCCGGCGACCCCGCCCTCATCGGCTTCACCTCCGGCACCACCGGCGCCCCGAAGGGGGCGGTGCTCAGTCACCGGAACCTCCAGGCCGCCACCGCCTCGGTGGTGGCGGCCTGGCGGTGGACGCCCGACGACCGGCTGGTGCACTGCCTACCGGTCTTCCACGCCCACGGCCTGGCCGTGGGGATCTACGGGACCCTGCTGGCCGGGGCGTCCGCCGTCCTGTTGCCCGGCTTCGATCCGGGGGCGGTCCTCGACGCCGCCGACCGCCACCGGGCCACCCTGTTCTTCGGGGTGCCCACCATGTACCACCGCCTGGCCGCCTCGGCGCGGGTGGTCGAGCTGGGTGGCCTCCGCCTCTGCGTCTCGGGCTCCGCCCCCTTGGCCGCCGACCTCCACCGGCGGATCGCCGAGGCGGCCGGCACCGCCGTCCTCGAACGGTACGGGATGACCGAGACCCTGATGAACGTGTCCAACCCGGTGGAGGGGGAGCGGCGGCCGGGCACCGTCGGGTTCCCGCTGCCCGGGGTCGAGGTGGCGCTGGCCCCCGACGGGGAGATCCTGCTGCGGGGGCCCAACGTCTTCGACGGCTACTGGGAGCGGCCGGCGGCCACCGCCCAGGCCTTCCTCCCGGCCGACGACGGGGGTCGCCCGTGGTTCGCCTCCGGCGACCTGGGGAGTGTCGACGACGGGTACCTGACCATCCGGGGCCGGTCCAAGGAGCTGATCATCACCGGTGGGTTCAACGTCTACCCCGCCGAGGTGGAGGACGTGCTGGCCGGCCACCCGGCCGTGGTGGAGGTGGCGGTCACCGGCACCCCGTCGGAGGAGTGGGGGGAGGTGGTGACCGCCTGGGTGGTGACCGACGGGCGGGCCCCCACCCCCGAGGCGCTGGCCGCCTTCGCCGGCGACCGCCTCGCCCCCTACAAGCGCCCCCGCATCGTCCACGTCGTCCCGGAGCTGCCCAGGAACGCGTTGGGCAAGGTGGTCCGTGGCATGCTCGGTCGGTGACGCCACGCACCCCGACCCCCGCCCTGGAGCGTGCACTGGCGGCCGAGGGCTTCCTGCGCATCGCCGGGCTCGACGAGGTGGGCCGGGGGGCGTGGGCCGGCCCGGTGTCGGTGGGGGTGGCGGTGGTGCCGTCCGACCGACGGGCCCCGTCGGGGCTCCGGGACTCCAAGCAGGTCCCCGAAGCCGAGCGGGAGGTGCTGTTCGGCCGGGTGTCCGGGTGGTGTGTCGACTGGTCGGTGGGCCACGCCGATCCCCAGGAGTGCGACCGGTGGGGGATGACGGTGGCCCTCCGGCTGGCCGCCCGCCGGGCCCTGGCGGGGCTGGCCGAGCCTCCCGACGTGGTGGTCATGGACGGCTCGTTCGACTACGTGTCCGGCGCCGACGACGGGAAGGTGATCCCGCCGGTCCGGACGGTGGTGCGGGGCGACGCCTCCTGCCGGGCCATCGCCGCGGCGTCCATCGTGGCCAAGGTGACCCGCGACCGAATGATGCGGGAGCTCACCGACGACTTCCCACCCTTCGACTTCCACCGGAACAAGGGGTATCCCTCGCCCGTGCACCGGCGGGCGCTGGACGGCCACGGGCTGACCGCCATCCACCGGCGCACCTGGTCCTACGTCGATCAGCTGCCGTATCGCTGACGGCTAGGGCGTGGGCTCCTTGGGGAGCCCGAGCACCCGCTCCCCGATGATGTTGCGCATCACCTCGTCACTCCCCCCCGCCACCCGCATCCCGGGCACCCCCAGCAGGTACTGGGACCAGGCGTAGGTCCCCCAGGCCCCGGAGTCGGCCACCAGCTCGGGCCCCAGCACCGACGAGACCAGCGCCCCGGTCCGGACCATGTTGGAGGTGAGGGCCAGCTTGGCCAGCGACAGCTCCGGGCCGGGGAGCTCCCCGGCGGCGATCCGGGCCAGGGCCCGTTGGGTGGTGTAGCGCGACACCCGGTCGTGGATGACGACCGAGGCCAGCTGTTGGCGCACCAGCGGGTCGTCCGACCGTCCGTGGGCCCGGGCCATCTCGATCAGGTACTGGTGGACGGGCAGGTCCACGCCGCCGCCCCCGCCCCCGATGGCCGCCCGCTCGTTCATCAGGGTGGTGAGGGCCACCGTCCAGCCGCCGTTCACCTCGCCCAGTCGGTGGGAGTCGGGGATCCGCACCCCGGTGAAGAAGACCTCGTTGAAGGTGGCGCCGCCGGTCATCTGCCGGAGCGGGCGGACCTCCACCCCCGGGGCGTGCATGTCGACCACGAAGGCGGTGAGCCCGCGGTGCTTGGGGAGGTCGGGGTCGGTCCGGCAGAGGATCTCGCCGATGTCGGAGATCTGGGCGCCGGAGGTCCACACCTTCTGGCCGTCGACCACCCACTCGTCGCCGTCCCGGACCGCCCGGGTCTGCACCGAGGCCAGGTCGGAGCCGGCCCCCGGCTCGCTGAACAGCTGGCAGCCCACCAGGTCCCCCCGGTACATCCTGCGGAGGTAGGCCTCCTTCACCTCGTCGGTGCCGTGGGCGAGGATGGTGGGAGCCACCATGCCCAGGCCGATGCCGAACGGCGCCTGGCTGGGGACCAGGTACCCGTGGGCCAGTGCCTGGTAGGCGCGGTGGTAGGCACGGGGGAGGCCGCGGCCCCCGTACTCCTCCGGGCCGAAGATCCATCCGAACCCGGCGTCGAAGGCGGTCCGGGCCCACGACTTGGCCGCCTCCAGCTCGGCCGCCGCCTCCTCGGGGGTGTGCTCGGGGAAGAGGCTGACGTCGTCGGACCCCGACCCCCAGGCGAAGCTGGCCGGCGGCCTCGGCTCGAGGTGGGCGTCGAGAAACGCCCGGGCGGCGTCGGCGAACTCCTCTTCCGTGGGAGGGGCGATGGTGGCGGGAGCGGTCACCGGACGATCCTCACGGAACTCGACCGACCGGTCAAGCGGACGCCGGTGGTGACGGCGCCGGCCCGGTCACCGCCGTCAGGGCGGCGTCGAGGTCGGCGTGGGCGAACCCGAACCCCAGCCCGGCGAGGACCGACGGGACCACCCGCTGGCTCACCAGGGCCGTCTCGTCGGCCATGGCCCGGCCCAGGGCCAGCCGCAGGGCGGTGGCCGGCACCGGGACGACGGCCGGGCGGTGGACCGCACGTCCGAGGGCGGCGGTGAACTCGGCGTTGGTGACCGCCCCCGGGGCGGTGGCGTTCACCGGGCCGTCCAGCCGTCCGTCGGTGAGGGCGCGCAGCACCACCGCCACCTCGTCGGGCAGGGAGATCCAGCTCATCCACTGGGTGCCGGCGCCCAGGCGACCGCCGAGCCCCGACCGGAAGAGCGGCACCAGCTTGCCGAGGAGTCCGCCGCCCCGGGCCAGCACCAGGCCGGTCCGGACGGTGACCACCCGGACGCCGGCCTCGGACGCCGGTCGGGTGGCCCCCTCCCAGGCCTCGACCACCTCGGCCAGGAACCCCTGGCCGGGCGACGACCGCTCGGTCAGCTCCTCGTCCCCCCGGTCGCCGTAGTAGCCGATGGCGGAGGCGCTCACCAGCACCGGGGGCCGGGGCGACAGCAGCAGCAGCGACGAGACCAGCAGCCCGGTGGCGTCGGTGCGGCTGCGGAGGATGACCTGGCGCCGGGACGGGCTCCAGCGCCGGTCGGCCACGCCGGCCCCGGCCAGGTGGACCACCCCGTCGTAGGGGCCGGCCGCCTCGAGGCCCCCGAGGTCGACCATGCCCCGGGACGGGTCCCAGTCCACGGTGGTCGACCGGCCGTCGGTCGCCGTCGCCGTCGCCGTCGCCGGCCGGACCAGTCGGACGGTGTCGTGGCCGTGGGCGTGGAGCGCCTCGACCACCGCGGCGCCGATCAGGCCCGAGGAGCCGGTGAGGAGGAACGTCACCGGGGCACGCCGCCCCGGGCCGACGACCCCGCCGTCGAGCGCTCCGCCGCCCGCTCCACCGCCCGGCGCACCAGGCCGGCGAACCCGTCGGGGTGGGAGAGGTGGGCGCCGTGGGAGGCCCCGGCCAGCTCCCTCAGCTCGGCGCCCGGGACGTGCTCCACCAGCCACGCCACGCCCTCCCGGTGGTGCGGCACCGACTGCTCGCCCCGCCCGAACACCGACGGGATCCGCAGGGTGGTGACGTCGAAAGGCGCCTCGTCGAGACGGACGGCGGCGAGCTCGGCCTGCAGTGCCGGCCCGTCGGCCCGTCGGGCCTCCTTGGCCGACTCCGGGAGCCGGTCCCAGGCGTCGCTCCCGACCATCCTCCGGAAGAAGGACTCGGCGGCGGCGGCGGGATCCTCCTCGGTTCCCGACGGGCCCCCGCTCGATCGGCGCCGGGTCCAGATCGGGAGCCAGGGGAGCGGCGGCTCGTAGGCGGCCATGGAGACGATGGTGGCCGGCGGGTCGCGGCGGAGGGCGGCCCCCAGGGCGACGGTGCCGCCGTAGCTGTGGCCGACCACCACCGCCGGCCGGCCGCCGATCACCGCCAGGAGGTCGTCGATGTGACCGTCCAGGGTGGTCCGGAGGGGCACGGCGTCGCGCGAGCCGTGGTAGCCGCGGCGGTCGTAGATCACGGTGTGGAGGTCGGGCAGCCGGCGCACCACCCGGGTGAAGCTCGACGACCGGTCGAGGGAGCCGTGGACGAGCACCACCACCGGGTCGCCGGTCCTGCGATCGGCCGGTACGTGCTCGGTGACGGCCAGTCCGGTGGGGTGCTCCATCTCGTACTGCAGCCTGCCAGGTCGGCCCCCTCCACCGCCAAGGGCCCGGTCGGGCGCGGATCGGCCGGATGGCTGTTCACCCTGGTGACCGGGTGGAAACGGGGTCCCCGGGGCCCGGATCGCCCGGAAATCCGCGCTTCGGGTCCCAGGATCGTGCATTGTGGTGGCTTCCGCAGACCAAGGAGAGAGAGTGCCCCTTACCAAGTCAGACCTCATCACGGCCGTCGCCTCGCAGACCGGCCTGACGTCCAAGGACGTGGCCACCGTGCTGGCCGGCCTCGAGGACGTCGTGGTCGCCACCGTGGCCAAGGGCGAGAAGATCGTCATCACCGGCTTCCTTACCTTCGACCGCGCCGAGCGGGCCGCCCGCACCGGTCGGAACCCGCAGACCGGCGAGGCCATCAAGATCAAGGCCTCCAAGAGCCCGAAGGTCAGCGCCGGCGCGTCGTTCAAGAAGGTCGTCAACGGCCAGGCCCCGGCGCCCAAGCTGAGCTAGCCGACCGACGGCTTCCGCCGTCCGACGACGGTGCCGACCCGGTTCACCGGGTCGGCACCGTCGCGTCCGGGGTCGGATCCCCGGCTGTCGATTCCGACCTGCCCGATTAGGCTCGACCCGATGACGGACACCAACGGATCAGAGGCGGCAGGGGGGTCCACCCGAGCGCGGGCGGCGACCGGCGCCGGGGCGTTCGGGCCCAACGCCTGGCTGGTCGAGGACATGTACGACCGTTACCGGGCCGACCCCACCTCGGTCTCCGACTCCTGGCGCGAGTTCTTCACCGACTACCGGCCGGCGGCACCGGGCTCGGGGTCCTCCGGGCCGGTGCCGGCGCCGGCGACCGCCGCCACCCCTTCCTCCACCCCGGCGGCCCCGGGCGCCCCGGTGGCACCTGGGCCGCAGCCGGTCCCCGACGCCACCGGCGACCTCCCCACCGTCCTGCGGGGAGCGGCCGGCCGCATCGTCACCAACATGGAGGCGTCGCTGGGCGTCCCCACCGCCACCAGCGTGCGGGTGGTGCCGGCCAAGCTGCTCGAGGTCAACCGGACCATCATCAACAACCAGTTGGTCCGCACCATCGGCGGCAAGGTCAGCTTCACCCACCTGATCGGCTTCGCCATCGTCAAGGGACTGATGGCCGTCCCGGCCATGAACGCCGCCTTCGTGGCCGACGCCGACGGCAAGGGGACGCCCGGGGTGGTGCGCCATCAGCATGTCGGCCTCGGCCTGGCCGTCGACGTCGAGAAGGCAGGCGGGTCGCGCACCCTCCTGGTGCCGTGCATCGCCGAGGCCGATACCCGCGACTTCCGGGGCTTCCTCGGTGCCTACGAGGAGCTGGTGCGGAAGGTCCACACCAACAAGATCGCCCCGGACGACTTCGCCGGCACCACCGCCACCCTCACCAACCCCGGGACCCTGGGCACCGTGCAGTCGGTGCCCCGTCTGATGCCGGGCCAGGGGGTCATCGTCGGGGTCGGGGCCCTGGGCTTCCCGGCCGGCTTCGAGGCGTCCGACCCGAGGGTCCTGGCCGACCTGGGGGTGGGCAAGACGGTCACCCTCACCTCCACCTACGACCACCGGATCATCCAGGGTGCCGAGTCCGGGCTGTTCCTGGCCTACGTGGCCGAGTGCCTGACCGGGAAGCACGACTTCTACGACGAGGTCTTCCGGGCCCTGGAGATCCCCTACCAGCCGGTCCACTGGGAGCGCGACCGCGACGCCGACGACAGCGGGACCGACGGCGTCCAGCACCGGGTGCTCAAGCAGGTCCACGTCCAGACCCTCATCAACATGTACCGGGTGCGGGGCCACCTCATCGCCCACCTCGACCCGCTCGACGCCGAGTTGCCGGAGATGCACTCCGAGCTCGACCCGCTCCACTACGGCCTGACCATCTGGGACCTGCCGCGCCAGTTCGTGGCCGACGGGCTGGCCGGACGGGAGACCGCCACCCTCGACGAGATCCTGCACATCCTGCGGGACGCCTACTGCCGGTCACTGGGCATCGAGTACATGCACATCCAGGACCCCGACCAGAAGCGGTGGATCCAGCAGCACGTGGAGGGCGTGTCCACCACCCTCTCCACCGAGGAGCAGCGCCACATCCTCGACCGGCTCAACGCCGCCGAGGTCTTCGAGCGCTTCCTCCACTCCCGGTACGTGGGCCAGAAGCGCTTCGGCCTCGAGGGGGCGGAGTCGGCCATCGTCCTCCTCGACACCATCCTCGACCAGGCGGTGCGGGAGGGCCTGACCGAGGCGGTGATGGGGATGGCCCACCGCGGCCGGCTCAACGTCCTGGCCAACATCGTGGGCAAGTCGTACGGGGAGATCTTCGAGGAGTTCGAAGGGAATCTCGACCCGGAGTCGGTCCAGGGCTCGGGCGACGTGAAGTACCACAAGGGCGCCTCGGGCACCTTCACCGCCGGCAACGGCCACGCCATCCCGGTCAGCCTGGCCTCCAACCCGTCGCACCTCGAGGCGGTCGACCCGGTGGTGGTGGGCATGGCCCGGGCCCGCCAGGACGCCCTGGGCGGCGAGCAGGGGAGCGGGCAGCGCCTCGAGGAGGGCACCGGCTCCCCGTTCCCGGTCCTGCCCATCCTGGTCCACGGGGACGCCGCCTTCGCCGGCCAGGGGGTGGTGGCCGAGACCCTCAACCTGTCGGGCCTGGCCGGCTACCGCACCGGCGGCACCGTCCACATCGTCATCAACAACCAGCTGGGCTTCACCACCGCCCCGGAGGCGGCCCGCACCTCGGTGTACCCGACCGACGTCGCCAAGATGGTGCAGGCGCCGATCTTCCACGTCAACGGTGACGACCCCGAAGCCTGCGCCCGGGCCGCCCGGCTGGCCTTCGGCTTCCGCCAGGCCTTCCACAAGGACGTGGTCATCGACATGGTCTGCTACCGCCGGCACGGCCACAACGAGGGTGACGACCCCAGCTACACCCAGCCCCTGATGTACGCCCTGATCGAGGCCAAGCGCTCGGTCCGCAAGCTGTACACCGAGTCGCTGGTACGGCGGGGGGACATCACCCTCGACGAGGCCGAGCAGGCCCTCGACGACTTCTCCGCCCGGCTGCAGGCCGCCCTGGACGAGACCCGGGCGGAGGCGGAGGCGGTGGCGGGCCCGCCCCCCACCCTCCCCGAGTACGTGGTGCCCGACCTCCTGCTGCCGCGGATCGAGACCGGGGTCGACGCCGCCGTACTGTCCCGGCTGGCCGCCACGGTGAGCTCGGCCCCCGAGGGGTTCGTGATCCATCCCAAGCTGGTCCGCCAGTTCGAGCAGCGGGACAAGATGGTGGCCGACGGCGAGGTCGACTGGGCGCTGGGGGAGGCGATGGCCATCGGGTCGCTCCTGCTGGAGGGGACCAACGTCCGCCTCACCGGCCAGGACACCCGGCGCGGCACCTTCTCCCAGCGTCACGCCGTGCTGGTCGACTACACCACCGGCCGGGAGCATGTCCCGCTGGCCCACCTGGACGGCGCCGGCCGGTTCACCGTCCGGGACTCCCTGCTCTCCGAGTACGCCTGCGTGGGCTTCGAGTACGGGTACTCGGTGGTGGCCACCTCCGACCTGGTGGCGTGGGAGGCGCAGTTCGGCGACTTCTGGAACGGGGCGGAGATCATCGTCGACAACTTTCTGGTGGCGGCGGGGGACAAGTGGGGCCAGCACTCCGGGCTGGTCCTGCTGCTGCCCCACGGCTACGAGGGGCAGGGCCCCGAGCACTCGTCGGCCCGGATCGAGCGCTTCCTCACCCTGTCCGCCCGCGGCAACATCCGGGTCACCGAGCCGACCACCGCCGCCCAGTACTTCCACCTCCTCCGTTCCCAGGTCCGCACCCCGGTGCCCCGGCCGCTCATCGTCTTCACCCCCAAATCACTCCTCCGGGCCCGGCAGGCCCGCTCGCCGATCGGGGAGTTCACCACCGGCTCCTTCGCCGAGGTGCTCGACGACCCGGCCGCCGACACCGAGGGGTTCGACCCCGACGGCGTCACCCGGGTGGTGCTGTGCGCCGGCAAGGTCGCCTACGACGCCCTGGCCCGCCGCGACCAGCGGGGGGAGGCGGGCCGGAGCGTGGCCATCGTCCGGGTGGAGCAGCTCTACCCCTGGCCCAAGGACCACCTCAACCAGATCCTCGAGCGCTACCCCAACGCCAGCGAGGTGGTGTGGCTCCAGGAGGAGCCCGAGAACCAGGGTCCCTGGAACTTCGTCCACGGGCGCCTGCACAAGGTGCTCCGCAACACCCACGCCCTCCGACACGTCAGCCGGGCCGAATCGTCCAGCCCGGCCACCGGCAGCGCCGCCCTCCACCGGCTCGAGCAGGAGGACCTCCTGCTGCGGTCGGTGGGCTGAGCCCGACCGGGGGCGGGCCCGGGGAGCCGGGTCAGACCAGGAAGTCGCGGGCCAGGGCCGTCCACAGCTCGGTGGACAGGCGGAGCGACTCGACATCCACCCGCTCGTCGATGCCGTGGAACATGGCGGAGTACTCGTCGAAGGTGACCGCCGGGCTGTGGAGCCCGAAGCCGTAGGCGACGCTGCCGAGGGCCCGGAGGTACCGGGCGTCGGTGGCCCCCACCGTCAGGAACGGCACCGTGGTGCACCCGGGGTAGAAGAGCCGGCTGACCCGTTGGAGGGCGTCCCACAGTGGGGTGTCGATGGGGGAGGCGGTGGACGGGTCGGCATGGGGGAAGTCGACGGTGACGTCGTCGGCCAGGTCGCCCACCAGCTCGTGCAGCAGGGCCCGGACGTCGGTCTCGTCCCACCCGGGCAGGGTCCGGATGTCGATCTGCAGCTCCACCCGGTCGGGGATGACGTTGGTCTTGGACCCGGCGTGCATGACGGTGGGGGCCAGGGTGGTGTGGGTGCAGGCGTGGGCCTGCCGGGCCAGCCCCAGCATCGGCAGCTGGTCGCAGAACCCGTCGATCCGGTCGGGGTCGAGCAGTGGACCGGTGAACTCGTCGGGAAGCCCGATCCCGTCGATGAACCGTCGCCAGGCCTCGTGGAGCTGGGCCTCCGGGCGGTACTCGTCCACCCGCCGGACGATCTCGGCCGCCTTGACCAGGGCGTTGTCCGTCCGGAGGGGTTGGGAGCCGTGACCCGGGGTGCCGCGCACGGTGAGGGTGGCCCAGAAGACGCCCTTCTCGGCGACGATGACCGGGAGCCGGGTCACGCCGTCGGTCCCCGGCATCGGGAAGCCGCCCGACTCGGTGATCACGAAGTCGCTCCGGAGGGCGTCGGCCTCGTGCTCGACCAGCCAGCCGGCGCCGAACCGGCTCAGGGCCTCCTCGTCGGCCACCGCCAGGTAGGTGAGGTCGCCGGTGGGCCGGAAGCCGTCGAGGGCCAGGTGCCGGAAGCCGGTGGCCATGGTGCTGGTCAGGTTCAGCATGTCGATGGCCCCCCGCCCCCACACCTCGCCGTCGATCAGCTCCCCGCCGAAGGGGTCGTGGGTCCAGTCCTCGCCGGTGGCCGGCACCACGTCGGTGTGGCCCATCAGGGTCAGGGAGGGGGCCGACGGGTCGGAGCCCTCGAGCTTGGCCATCAGCGAGCGGCGTCCGGGGTGGGGCTCGTAGACCTCGAGGTCGGCGCCGCAGCCCTCGAGGTAGGCCAGGAGGACGTCGGTGCTGCGGACCTCGCCACCCGAATCGTCGGTGCCGTCGTTGACGCAGGCGTTGCGGATCAGGTGCTGCAGCAGCTCCGTCGTCTCGTGGCGCCGGGCATCCTCGGTGGTCCCCACCCCCGCATCCTACGGGGGGATGTCCGGTGGACGTCCGTCCAGGTGATTGACTGGGAGGGCACATGGCCACCCAGAACCCACCCCGTCGGCGTATCGTCGTCGACGGTTCCAACATCGCCACCGAGGGTCGGACCCTCCCCAGCCTGGCGCAGCTCGACGAGGCGATCCGTACCTTCCTGGTCGAATTCCCGGGCTTCACCACCTCCGACGTGACGGTGGTGGTCGACGCCTCGTTCGCCCACCGGATCGACCCGTCGGAGGTCCCGGCCTTCGAGGAGGCGGTGCTCCACGGTGAGATGGTCACCCCGCCGGCCGGCGCCGTGGGGCGTGGCGACGGGTTCATCCTCCGGATCGCCGAGAAGTCCGGCGCCCTGGTGCTCTCCAACGACTCCTTCCAGGAGTTCCACGCCGAGCGGCCCTGGCTGTTCGACGACGGGCGCCTGATCGGCGGCAAGCCGGTGCCCGGCATCGGTTGGGTCTTCACCCCCCGCACCCCGGTCCGGGGCCCCAAGAGCCGGGCGGTGACCAGCCAGTCGCGCCGGGACGCCCGGGCGGCATCGGCCGCCGACGCCGAGGGTGGCTCGGCGACGACCGTGCCGGAGGACGGAGAGGACGGGACCGACGACGGCCCCGTTCGGGCTGCCGCCCCGCGCCCGTCCCGGGCCGCCAAGTCGACCAGGGCGGCCAAGGTGGCCAAGCCGACCAAGGCCGCCAAGTCGACCAAGGCCGCCAAGTCGGACGTCAAGCCGACCAAGGGCTCCAAGGAGGACGACGCCAAGGTCGCCAAGGCCGGCAGTGCCGGCAAGGGCTCCAAGGCCGCCAAGGGGGAGAGGGCCGCCAAGGGCTCCAAGGCGGCCAAGGGGGAGAAGGCCGCCAAGGAGTCGAAGCCGGCGAAGGGGGCCAAGGGAGACAAGGCGGCCAAGGCGTCGGGCAAGGCCGCCAAGGCGTCGACGCCGTCGGCCGACTCGCTCCACCGGGATCCCGGCGTCCCTGCCGACAACGGTGCGGTCCCCGGTCCGGCCGGCGATGCCGGGCCCGCCCGGCGGGGTCGGGCCGGTGCCGCCCGGGCCGTCAAGGTGCCGGCGACCGCCGCCACACCTCCGGGCCGCAGACCGGCTCCCGAGGCCCCGGCCCTCAACGAACCGCTGGCCTTCCTCAACTTCGTGGCCGACCATCCGGTGGGCAGCACGCTGGAGGGCGTGGTCGCCTCGTTCACCTCGCACGGCGCCCACATCGATGTCGGCGACATGCGGTGCCACGTGCCCCTCCAGGGCCTGGGGAACCCGCCGCCCATCAAGGCCCGCGACGTGGTCTCCAAGGGGGAGACCCGCGAGTTCGTGCTGGTGTCGCTCGACCCGGCCCGGCGCCGGGCCGAGCTGGCGCTGCCCGGCATCGCCGGCTGACCGCCCCTCCGTGCCGACGCCGGGCGGCGGGTCCACCGGACGGCCGGTCCCGCACCCGATGGCCGCCCGGGCCCGTGCGGCACCGGTAGCCTCAGGGCCGTGCGAGCCGAGGACTACCTTCCCCACCGTCCACCCTTCCTGTTCGTCAGCGAGCTGCGGACGGTGGAGCCCGGACAGTCGGCGACCGGCGCCTGGCAGCTGACCGGGGACGAGGCGTTCTTCGCCGGGCACTTCCCCGGCCGGCCCACCCTGCCCGGGGTCCTGATGGTGGAGGCCCTGGCCCAGCTGGGCGGGGTGGCGGTGCTGGCCGATGCGCGGTTCGCCGGCAAGCTCCCCCTCTTCGGCGGCATCGAGCGGGCCCGGTTCCGGCGGCAGGTCCAGCCCGGTGAGGTGCTCGACCTCGAGGTCACCCTGGGCCGGATGTCGGCCCGGGCGGGGAAGGGGACCGGTCGGGCCACGGTCGGCGGGGAGCTGGCCTGCGAGGCCGACCTCCTCTTCGTGCTGGTGGACGCCGGGCCGTCCTGACCGTGCGCATCGCCACCTGGAACGTCAACTCGCTGACCGCCCGCCTCCCCAAGGTGGAGGAGTGGATCGGGTACGCCCGTCCCGACGTCCTCTGCCTCCAGGAGACCAAGCAGGCCGACGCCGCCTTCCCCCACGGCGCCTTCGCCGCCCTCGGGTACGAGACGGCCCACCACGGTGACGGCCGGTGGAACGGGGTGGCCATCCTCAGCCGGGTGGGGCTGGAGCACGTGGCCACCGGGCTGGGGCCGGCCCACGACGACCAGGGGACCCGGCTGATCGCCGCCGACTGCGGCGGGGTGCGGGTCCACTCGGTGTACGTGCCCAACGGCCGCAGCCTCGACGGCGAGCACTACCCGGCCAAGCTGGCCTGGCTGGCCCGCCTGCGGGAGCTGCTGGGCGAGACCTGCGACCCGGGGGACCCGGTGGCGGTGTGCGGGGACTTCAACGTGGCCCCCGACGACCGGGACGTCTGGGACGTCAGCCAGTTCGAGGGGGCGACCCACGTCAGCCCCCCCGAGCGCCAGGCGGTGGCCGACCTCGAGGCGTGGGGGCTGGTCGACGTCTTCCGGCGCCTGTACGACGAGGACGGCCTCTACACCTGGTGGGACTACCGCGGGGGCGCCTTCCACCGTCACCACGGGCTCCGCATCGATCTGGTCCTGGTCAGCCAGGTCCTGGCCGACCGGACGACGTGGGCGCTGATCGACCGGGCGGCCCGCTACGCCGGTCCGGACGGAGCCAAGCCCTCCGACCACACCCCGGTGCTCATCGACACCTCGGTGGGCTGACGTCCCGCCCGGTCCGGGCCGACCGGCCCGGGCGGGTCCGGTGACCCGAGCCGGTCGCCGCTACCGGCGGAGGCCGGCCCGGATGGCGGCGATCCGCCGGACCGCCTCCTCGGGGTCGGTCCGCCCGGTGCCGGCGGACGACTCGACGGCCAACGCCGCCAGCCACGGGGAGGGGGCCCGGTCCACCGCCCGTCCGCCCATCTCGCGGCGGCGCGCCCACGAGCAGTGGAGCTCCCGGCCCGCCCGGGTGCAGGCCACGTAGAGCAGGCGCCGCTCCTCGTCGAGCGACCCGCCCGTGGTGGCGTGGACGATGGGGACGTACCCCGCCTCCACCCCCACCACCGCCACCCACTCCCACTCGAGCCCCTTGGCCCGGTGGAAGGTGGCCAGTTCCACGGCGTCGTCGGCGGCGGGGGCGGTGCTCCCTCCCCCGGGGAGCCCGGTGGCCCGGTCCTCGGCCGACGGCGTCCGACGGGAGGGGATCCCGGCCCGGCGGAGGGCGGCGGCCACCGCCACCAGCTGGTCGTTGGTCCGGGCCAGGACGGCGTGCTCCGACCAGCGCCGTCCGGCCCCGGCGCTGGTCGCCATCAGGGAGGCCACCCCGTCGGCCTCGGCGGTGCCGTCGTCGTAGGCGGTGACCACCGGCCTCGGGCCGTCGGGGGCGGCGGAACGCGGGATGCCGTCGGCCACCGGGCCGAGGGCGGCGGCGGCCACCGCCACCACCTGGGGGCTGCAGCGGTGGTTGAGGTCGAGCCGGACCACCTCCATCCCCGGGAGCAGGGCCGGGAGCCGGGCCAGCAGCGTGGGGTCCGCCCCGTTCCACCCGTAGATGGCCTGGTGGGGGTCGCCCACCACCGTGAGGTCCCGGCGGTCGCCCATCACCGCCCGGACCAGTCGGAACTGGGCGGGGTTCACGTCCTGGAACTCGTCGACCGACAGGTGCCGGTAGCGCCACCGCACCCCCTCGGCGAAGGCCGGGTCCCGCTCGATCAGGTCGGCGGCCCGGGCCAGGACGTCGTCGAGGTCGAGGGCGTGCCGACGGGCCAGGGCCGCCTCGTAGCTCCGGAAGTGGTCGGCCACCCGGTCGGCCGGCAGCGGCAGGGCGCGTCCGGCGGCGGAGGCGGCCGGCGCGTAGGTCTCCGGGGTGAGGCAGCGCGCCTTGGCCCAGCCGATCTCCGCGTCGACCAGCGGCGCCGTCGACCGGTCGCCGGTGACCTCCCCCACCAGGGCCACCCGGTGCTCGAGCACCGAGACGGGCGGCTGCCGGGCGTCGAGGGCCTGGCGGCGCAGGAGGGTCAGGGCCAGCTGGTGGAGCGTGCCGGCGCGGACCCCGGGGCCCGGGGGTGCCCCCGAGGTGGTCGATCCGGCCACCGGCACCCCGAGCCGGCGCATGCGGCCCCGGAGCTCCAGGGCCGCCCTGCGGGTGAAGGTGCAGACCACCGTGTGGTCGGCCTCGGCGGTGCCATCGGCGATGCGTCGGGCCGCCCGCAGGGTGAGCACCCGGGTCTTTCCGGATCCCGCCCCGGCCAGGACGGCCAGGGCCTCGGCCGGGGACTCGACCGCCTGCCGCTGCTCGTCGTTGAGGCCGGCCAGGGCACCGGCCAGCGGGCCGGGTCGATCCGGCCCGGGCCCGGTCACCAGGGCCGCCGGCGGTCGAAAGGTTCCACAGCCGGCGAGGCTATCGGTAGGGTGTGCCGGTGCTGACGTCGTTCGCCGGAGGTCGCCTGTTCGGGGCCGCCTGGGGTGGGTCCCCGGCCCCGGTGGTGGCGCTCCACGGCTGGCAGCGCACCCACCGCGACTTCGAGGCGGCCTTCGGCGGCCCCGCCGGCGCCGGTGGCCTCGGGGTGGTGGCCGTCGACCTGTTCGGCTTCGGGGCCACGCCGGCTCCCCCCGAGCCGTGGGGCTCGCCCGGGTACGCCGAGCACCTGCTGCCACTCCTCGACGGGGACGCCGTCGCCGAGCGCCTCACCGTGGTGGGCCACTCGTTCGGCGGCCGGGTGGCGGTCCGCCTGGCCCGCCTGGCCCCCGACCGGATCGAGCGCCTGGTGCTGACCGGCGTGCCGCTCCTCGACCGCCGGGGGCGGCGGAGCACCCCGGCCCCCGCCTACCGGCTGGGGCGGCGCCTCCACCGGATGGGCCTGGTGGGGGAGGAACGGATGGAGGCCCTCCGTCAGAAGTACGGATCGCCCGACTACCGGGCGGCCCAGGGGGTGGTCCGCGGGGTGTTCGTGGCCCTGATGGCCGAGTCGTACGTCGACGACATGGCCGCGGTGACCTGCCCGGTCGACCTGGTGTGGGGGAGTGACGACGACCAGGTGCCGGTGGAGGTGGCCGAGCGGGCCCGGGAGGTGTTCCCGAACGCCACCCTCCAGGTGCTGCCCGGGGTCGGGCACCTGGTGCCGACCGAGGCCCCGGACGCCCTCCGGGAGGCGGTCCTGGCCGGCCACGCGGCCGGACCGGCGTGATCGGGGCCCCGACCGTCGCCCTGACCCTGGGCTGCCAGCACCGGGGGCTGGCCTGGGTGACGGTGGGCGCCTGCGTCCTGGCCTGCCTGCCGGCCGGCCTCCGCTGGCTGCGGGTGGCCCAGCGGGAGCACTACCTGGCCGGGTCGTGCACGCGGTTCGCCGCCCGGTGGTGGACGGTGACCCCGGCCAACGCCGTCGGCGCCCTGGTGGCGGTGGCGGCCGGCCTGGCCACGCTGGTGTGGCCGGTCGCCGGGGTGGTGGCCGCCGCCGTGGTGGCCGCCGGACCCCTCGGCCTCTCGCTCCGGGGGCGGACCTCCCCACTGGCCTGGACGCGCCGCCTGCGCACGCTGGCCGCCGTCTGGGCGGTGCTCGAGGTGATCGTGGTGGTGGTCGGGATCCTGGCCGGACCGGCGGCGGTGGTGGCGGTGGCGGCCGCCCTGGCCGTCCCGTTCCTGGTCGACCTGGCCTGCGCCCTGGCCTCCCCGGTGGAGGGGCGGCTGGCCGGCCGGTTCGTGGACCAGGCCGCCGCCCGCCTGGCCCGGGTGGCCCCGACGGTGGTGGGGGTCACCGGTTCCTACGGGAAGACCTCCACCAAGAACCACATCGCCCACCTGGTGAAGGGCTCGCGGTCGGTGGTGGCCACCCCGGCCAGCTTCAACAACCGGGCCGGCCTGGCCCGGGCCATCAACGAGCACCTGGCCGACGGGACCGAGGTCTTCGTGGCCGAGATGGGCACCTACGGTCCGGGAGAGATCGCCGACCTGTGCCGCTGGTGCCCGCCGGAGGTGGCGGTCCTCACCGCCATCGGGCCCGTCCACCTCGAGCGGTTCGGCACCGAGGAGCGGATCGTCGAGGCCAAGGCGGAGATCGCCGGGCCGGCCCGCTGCGTGGTGCTCCAGGTCGACGATCCCCGCCTGGCCGCCCTGGCCGACCGGCTGGAGGCGGGGGGCAAGCAGGTGGTGCGGTGCTCGGGGTCCGACCCCGCCGCCGACATCTGCGTGGCACGGGTGTCGGCGGTGGGGGGCACCCCCGGGCCCGGGGGGAGGCGGTCGACGTCACGGTGGCGGGGGAGGTCCTGGCCACGGCGGTGGCGGTGCCCACCGGGACCCAGCCGACCAACCTGGCCTGCGCGCTGGCGGTGGCGCTGGCCGTGGGTGTCGACGGCCCCATCGCGGTGGAACGCCTGGCCGACCTGCCGCCGGTGGACCACCGCCTCCAGGCGGTGCCGTCGGCGGCGGGGTTCGCGGTGCTCGACGACACCTACAACTCCAATCCGGCCGGGGCACGGGCCGCGCTGGCCGCCCTCCGGGCGGTGGGCGGAGGCGGTCGCCGGGTGGTGGTCACCCCGGGCATGGTGGAGCTGGGGTCCCGGCAGCGCCAGGAGAACCGCCGGTTCGGCGCCGCCATCGCCGGGTCGGCCGACGACCTGGTGGTGGTGGGCCGGACCAACCGTCGGGCGTTGGTGGCCGGGGCCACCGGCGGGGACTCCGCCGTCCCCGGGCCCTCCGGGGACGGCCCGGGAGCTCCACCCCGGGTGGCGGTGACCCTGGTCCCCGACCGCCCGGCGGCCGTCGACTGGGTGCGTGCCCGGCTGGGCCCGGGGGACGCCGTGCTGTACGAGAACGACCTACCGGACCACTACCCTTAGGCGACCGCACGGGTGTCGCGGACCGCTTCCGGCGGACCGGTGCCGGCGCCCACCCCGATCGGAGGAACCGAACCACTGTGTCCGAAGTCGCCGTCATCCTGGGAGGACCCTCACCCGAGCACGACGTCAGCGTGCTCACCGGCCTGCAGGCCGCCCGGGCGCTGAGCGGCACCGGTCAGGCGGAGGTCCGTGCCCTCTACTGGTCGAAGACCGGTGAGTGGTTCGCCGTCGACCCCACCCTGGAGGCCGAGTCGTTCCTCGACGGTGTCCCCCGGGGGTCCGCCCGGCTGCAGCTGGTGGCCGGGCCCGGTGGTGGCTTCGCCGAGGTGGGGGGGCGGCTGGGCCGGCCGAAGCCGTTCGACCTCGACGCCGTGGTGATGTGCTGCCACGGGGGCCCGGGGGAGGACGGGACCCTCCAGGCCGTCCTCGACCTGGCCGGCATCGCCTACACCGGCCCCACCGTGGCCGGGGCGGCGGTGGGCATGGACAAGCTGGCCTTCGGAGCCCTGGTGGCCGACGCCGGGCTCCCCACCCTGCCCCGCACGTTGCTCACCGCCGACTCGGTGCCCCCGGACTTCCCCGGCCCCTACATCGTCAAGCCCCGCTTCGGCGGCTCCTCGATCGGGATCGACGTGGTCCAGGACCTGGACACCGCCCGGGCGCGCCTGTCGGCCAACCCCCACCTCCGGTCGGGGGCGGTGGTCGAGCCCTACCGGCCCGACCTCGGGGACCTGCAGGTGGCGGTGCGGAGCTGGCCCGAGCTCCGGCTGTCGGCCATCGAGCGCCCACTGCGGACCTCGGGATCGTCGGACATCCTCGACTACCGCGACAAGTACGTGGCCGGCGAGGGGATGGCCGGGGCGCCGCGCGAGCTCCCGGCCCGGATCCCACCGGCCCTCGAGGCGGGGATCCGGGCGGCAGCCGCCACCGTGGCCGATGTCGCCGGGGTACGGGGGGTGGCCCGGATCGACTTCCTGGCCGACGACGACGGGTTCGTGGTCAACGAGGTGAACACCATCCCCGGCTCGCTGGCCCGCTACCTGTGGGTCGACCCGGTGGTGCCCTTCGGGGACCTGCTGGCCGACCTGTTGGACGAGGCCCGGCAGCGGCCGACCCACTCCTACACGGCGGCGGGGGCCGATGCCACCGTCCTCCGGTCGGCCGGATCCATCGCCGGAAAGCTGGGCTGAAACGGTTGCCACCGCCGCTCCGACCGCTCTACGCCGGTGAGGAGGTCCTGGTCGACATCCGGCCCCACTGGGTCTATCTGAGCGGGCCGCTGGTGACCAGCGCCCTGGTGATCGCGGCGGCGGTGAGCTTCGAGGTCGGCTTCCCCCACGGGGCCCGGGCGTGGCACTGGGTGGAGGGGGTGGCGGCGGCCGTGCCGCTGGTGTGGCTGCTGATCCGGTTCCTGCGCTGGCGGGCGACCAGTCTGGTGGTGACGTCGTTCCGGGTGGTCGAGCGGTTCGGGGTGTGGTCCCGCCGCCAGTCCGAGATCCGCCTGTCGGCCATCGAGGCGGTGGACGTCCGTCAGTCGCTGGTGCGGCGGCTGCTGGGCACCGGCGACCTCCGGTTCATCCTCCGGAACGACGATCAGGTCCAGGTGGTGGGCGATGTGCGGAAGCCGGTCGTCCTCCAGCGGATCATCAACCGTCGGCGGCCACCGCTGCCGGGGTTCCGTCCGGTCCCCCGCTGACCGCCCCCCGCCCGGCGGCCACCGCGGTGCCGTCGGAGGGGACCACCCGCCAGGCGCCGGTGGGAAAGCTGTCGAGGTCGACGGCTCCCGGACGGGTGACCGCCACCGCGCACCCCCCGAATCCGGCCCCGGTCAGGCGGGCGCCGTACACGCCGTCGGTGGCCACCAGGCGCTCGACCAGTTCGTCGAGGGCGGGGATGGACACCTCGAAGTCGGCGGCCAGGCTCCGGTGGCTCTCCACCAGGAGGGATCCGACCTCGTCGAGGTCGACCTCCCGGAGGGCATCGACCACCTGGCGGACCCGGGCGCACTCGCCCACCACGTGCCGGGCCCGGCGCTCGAGGAGGGGATCCCGCAGTCCCTTGACGTCGGCCTCCTCCGCCAGGCCGAGGGGGCCGATGGTCACCGCCGCCGCCTCGCACTCCGCCACCCGGGCGGCGTAGGCCGAGGTGTGGAGCGACCGGTGGACGCCGGAGTCCACCACCACCAGCTCGGCCTCCTCCGGGATCGGCACCGGCTCGGTGGTGCCGCGGTCGAAGTCCATGAACAGGGCGTGGCCGGCCACCCCGCCGGCGCACACCAGGGGGTCCATGCTCCCCACCGGGACCCCGGAGAAGATCTCCGACTGCTGGACGAGGGTGGCGATGGTCCGCGGCGACCCGGTGGCCCCCAGGATCTCGGCCAGGGCCACCATCAGGGCGGCGCTGGACGACAGGCCGGCGCCGACCGGGAGGGTGGTCCCGATCCTCCCCACCCCGCCGACCTCCGGCCGGACGATGGCGATCATCGAGCCGACCATGCGGGCCCAGTCGGGCTCCAGCGTGCCGAGGACGACCGGGTCCAGGGGCAGGTTGCGGGGGAGCACGATCCCCTCCGGGTAGAGGGTGGAGAAGAAGGTCAGGTGACGGGAGTCGTTGGCGGTGAACTCGACGGTGGTGCCCAGGTCGATGGCCAGGGGCAGCGCCACGCCACGGTTGTAGTCGGTGTGGTCGCCGATCAGGTTGACCCGTCCCGGTGCCGTGATCCGACGTGTGGGTCCCATCCACCCTCCCCAGGGGGCAGCGCCGCCCCCACCACGGGGACGAGCGTGCCGACCGGGCCATGATGGCATGCCGCCGACGTCCCCGTCGGGGCGGCCGGGCCCCGCATTTGACCGCCGGTGGACCCAGGGGTCACCATCCGGAGATGGTCGACCGCGCACCCTGGTGTCCCCCCTCCGCCCGCCGCCTCCCCGGGGGTCCCCGATGAGCGGGCCGCTGGAGGGGGTCCGGATCGTCGAGCTGGCCGGTCTGGGGCCGGCCCCGTTCGCCGGGATGATGCTGGCCGACGCCGGGGCGGACATCATCCGGGTCGACCGGTTCGAGCGGGCGACCTACCCGCCCCACACCGAGGCGCACGTGGATCTCATGAACCGGGGGCGCCGGTCGGTGGCTGTCGACCTGAAGCACCCCGAGGGGGTGGCGGCGGTCCTCCAGCTGATCGATGCCGCCGACGGCCTGATGGAGGGGTTCCGGCCCGGGGTGGCCGAGCGGCTGGGCATCGGCCCGGACGTCTGCCTGGCCCGCAACCCGAAGCTGGCCTACGGCCGGATGACCGGGTGGGGACAGGACGGACCGATGGCCATGGCGGCCGGACACGACATCAACTACATCTCCCTGGCCGGCGCCCTGGAGCCGATCGGCCGGGCCGGCGAGCGCCCGTTGCCGCCGCTGAACCTGGTCGGGGACTTCGGCGGCGGCGGCATGCTCCTGGCCTTCGGCATGGTGGCGGCCATCCTGTCGGCCCGCCAGACCGGGAGGGGCCAGGTGATCGACGCCGCCATGACCGACGGGGCGGCGGCCCTGATGACCATGACCTACACGCTGCGGTCGGCCGGGATCTGGCGCGACGAGCGGGGCACCAACATGCTCGACACCGGGGCCCACTTCTACGAGGTCTACGAGACCTCCGACGGTGGCTACCTGGGGGTGGGTGCCATCGAGCCCCAGTTCTACGCCGCCCTCCTCGAGGGGCTGGGGCTCGCCGACGCCGAGCTTCCCGACCAGATGGACCGGGACCAGTGGCCGGTCATGAAGGAGCGGTTCGCCACCATCTTCGCCGGCCGGACCCGGGCCGAGTGGGAGGCGGTGTTCGACGGATCCGATGCCTGCGTGGCGCCGGTGCTGTCCATCCCCGAGGCGACCGCCCACCCGCACAACGTCCACCGGGGCACCTTCACCGAGGTGGCGGGGACCGTGCAGCCGGCCCCGGCCCCCCGCTTCGTGGGGACGCCGGGCGCCATCCGGCGTCCGCCACCCCACCCCGGCCAGCACGGCGACGAGGCCCTGGCCGAGTGGGGGTTCGACGGCGACGAGGTGGCCAAGCTCCGCCAGGCCGGCGCCATCCGCTGAGCCGGGCGGGGTCGCTCAGCCCGGGCCGCTCAGCGACCGCAGCCGTTCGACCCGCCCGTCCTCCGCCCCCAGGTAGCGCACCAGGACCCCGAGCGTCCGGTCGACGTCGAGGCTGCCCACCGCCACCATCTCCTCCAGGTCCGCCCAGTCCTTGGTCCGGTTGAAGAAGGCCTTGAACACCGCCAGGTCCGAGCACGACAGGAACGGGACCTCCATCCCGGCGAAGAGCTCCCTGCGTGAGCGATCGGCCACCCGGGCGTGGAACTCGGTGGTGTTGAGGAACACATCCACCGGCGTGGACTCCCACCACAGGCGGACCTGGCCGTCCTGCTCGATCCGCCCGATGTCCTCCGGGCTCCACCGGACCCCCTCGGGGAGCGATGCGAGGACATGACCGGCCCGCCCCACATCGACGAAGACGTTCAGATCGATGTCGATGGTGCCGCGGGCCCGCTCGGTGCACCAGGCCAGGGCCAGGGCCCCCCCGAAGGCGTGGGGGAGGCCGGCGTGCTCGAGGGCCCCGTGGATGGCCACGATCTTGGCGGGCAGGCCGGTCATCCCGCCCCGAACGGTGGGAAGGCCAGCTCCGGGCGGTGGCGGGCGGGGAAGAGGGCGGCCAGCTCGAGCACCTCGACCAGCTCCCGCCCGCGGTCACCGGGGTCGTCCCCCATCCGGGGGGCGAGCGCCCACTCCACCTCGAACCCGGCGGCCCGGACGATGCGGGCCACGGTGTCGACCGACGGGTCCACCCGGCCGGCCTCGTAGGCGGAGAGGGTGGCGTGCGACGTGCCGGCCCGGTGGGCGAGCCGTCGGAGGGTGAGGCCGGAGCCCGCCCGGGCCGAGCGGATCAGGGTGGCGGCGTCCATGACCAAATGGTATCAGATCAGATACCAGTGCCCGCCGCCCTGAGGGAGGCGTGACCAGGGGCGCGGATCAGAGGTTGACCACCGGACAGGTCACCGTGCGGGTGATCCCCTCGATGAGCTGCATCCGTCCCACCACCATGCGGCCCAGCTCGTCCACGGTGGTGGCCTCGGCGCGGACGATGACGTCGTACGGGCCGGTCACGTCCTCGGCCGCCACCACCCCGTCGAGCAGGGCGACCGCCCGGGCGACGGTGGCCGCCTTGCCCACCTCGGTCTGGATCAGGACATAGGCGGTGACCGGCATGTGCTGCTCCCCAGACGGTGGTCGGACGACGTCTGCATGCTAGTCCCGGGGTCCCTGCCGCCTACCATGCCGGAGTGGGAGTACGGGAACGGGGCGAGCAGTTCAGACGGCTGATCCGCACGGCCGTCGACGACCTGTTCGACCAGCGACGCCCCTTCGGCCGGCTGGCCCTCACCCACGTCCTGATGACCGCCGGCGACACCATGTTCGCGGTGTCCCTGGCCGGGTCGCTGTTCTTCTCCATCTCGCCGAAGGCCGCCCAGGACAAGATGCTGCTCTACCTGCTGCTGACCATGGCGCCCTTCGCGGTGGTGGCCCCGCTGCTGGGTCCGATGATCGACCGGAGCCGGGGCGCCCGCCGGGTGATGGTGGTGTCCTCGGCCCTGGGGCGGGCGGTGCTCTGCCCCTTTCTGGCCGCCGACATCCACTCCCTGCTGCTCTTCCCACTGGCCTTCGCCATGTTGGTGCTCTCGAAGGTCTACCTGGTCACCAAAGGTGCCCTGGTACCGGAGATGGCGGCCATGGGCCTGCTGGGGGACGGCCCGGGGACGGGGACGGGGACGGGGTCGGTGGAGGCGGCCGGGGGCGGGGGAGGGACGGCTGCGACCCTGCCGGCCGGACCCGACGACCCCCCGTCGCCCACCCCTCCCTACGGCATCCCCCCCGAGCACGGGGACGGGCCCACCGGCGAGCGCGCCCTGGGGGACGCGCCCGACCTGGCCAGCCTCAACGCCCGGCTGGGCCTGCTGGCCTCGCTGTCCGGGTTCGTGTTCGCCCTCCCGGCGGTGGCCGCCCTGAAGCTGGGCGGACCGTCCTGGGTCCTCTACCTCGACATGGTGGTGTTCCTGTGCGCGGTGGTGGCCGGTGCCCGACTCCCGGTCCGACGTCGCGCCACCCGGCGGGAGCGCCGACGCTCGCGGGTGGACGGCCGCTCGGTCGACCTGGCCCGGCCGGCCACGGTGTCGCAGTCGATCCTCGACAGCCCGGAAGGCACCGTCGACGAGTGGACCCGTGACGAGCTGGACCTGGCCGTCTTCCGTCCCATCGCCGCCCCCCAGGTGATCCTGGCCCTGATGCCCATGTCGGTGCTCAAGGCCCTGGTGGGCTTCCTCACCTTCCTCTTCGCCTTCGGCCTCCGGCGCGAGAACGCCGCCACCTGGTGGTTCGGGCTCCTCCTCGGGGCCATCACCGCCGGAGCCCTCATCGGGGTGCTGCTGGTCGCCCGCATCCGCACCGTGCTGTCCGAGCAGCAGATCCTGGCCGCCTCGCTCTGGCTGGTGGCCGCCTGCTGCCTGACCGGCGCCTTCTTCGGCGGGCGCGTCATCCAGGTGGTGGTGGCGGTGGGGGTCGGCGTAGGCGGGGCGGTGGGCAAGCCCTCCTTCGACGCCCTGGTGCAGCGCCACGTGGCGGAGACCAACCAGGGGCGCGCCTTCGCCCGCTTCGAGACCCAGTTCCAGCTGGTGTGGGTGGTCGGGTCCTTCGTGCCGGTGGTGCTCACCCTGTCCATCCCGGTCGGCGACCTGATCATGGCGGCCACCGCCGCGGTGGGGGCGATCACCTACATGAGCTCGTTGCGGGCCTCCGAGCGGTCCGGGCTTCCTCCCGACCCCGGCCCCTGAGAGGGCGGGCCGGGCGGGGGTCAGCCGAGCTGCTGCTCCAAGCGGTCGACCTCGGCGGACAGCGCGGCGGGCAGCTTGTCGCCGAAGCTGGCGTAGTACTCGCGGATCAGCGGGACTTCCTTCCGCCAGTCGTCGGTGTCCACGGTGAGCAGCTCCACCATGTCCTCGGGCGACACGTCCAGGCCGTCGGTGTTGATCGCCTCCGGCGTGGGCAGGAAGCCGATCGGGGTGTCGACGGCCTCGGCATTGCCGCTCACCCGCTCGAACACCCACTCGAGCACCCGCGAGTTCTCGCCGTAGCCGGGCCACAGCCAGCGACCGTCCTCGTCCTTGCGGAACCAGTTGACGTAGAAGATCTTGGGCAGCTTGGTCGGGTCGGCGCCCCCGCCGATCTCGAGCCAGTGGGCGAAGTAGTCGGCCATGTTGTACCCGCAGAACGGCAGCATGGCGAACGGGTCGCGCCGGAGGTTGCCCACCGCTCCGGTGGCCGCCGCCGTGGTCTCGGACGCCATGATGGAGCCGAGGAACACCCCGTGGGCCCAGTCCCGGGACTGGAACACCAGCGGGACCACCGAGGCCCGCCGTCCCCCGAAGAGGATGGCGTCGATCGGCACCCCGGCGGGGTCCTGCCACTCGGCGGCGATGGCCGGGTCCTGGGAGGCCGGGACGGTGAAGCGCGAGTTGGGGTGGGCGGCCGGGGTGCCCGAGGCCGGTGTCCACTCCTCGCCCTTCCACGAGGTGAGATGGGCGGGGGGCTCGTCGGTCATGCCCTCCCACCAGACGTCGCCGTCGTCGGTGAGGGCGGTGTTGGTGAAGATGGAGTTGGCGTCGAGCGTCAGCATGGCGTTGGGGTTGGTGTGGCTGTTGGTGCCCGGCGCCACCCCGAAGAAGCCGGCCTCGGGGTTGATGGCGTAGAGCCGGCCGTCGGGCCCGAACTTCATCCAGCAGATGTCGTCGCCCACCGTCTCCACCTTCCACTCCGGGAGGGTGGGGATGAGCATGGCCAGGTTGGTCTTGCCACAGGCGGAGGGGAAGGCCCCCGTCACGTACCGGGTGTCACCGGACGGGCTGGTCAGCTTCAGGATGAGCATGTGCTCGGCCAGCCAGTTGTCGTCCCGGGCCATCACCGAGGCAATGCGGAGGGCGAAGCACTTCTTGCCGAGGAGGGCGTTGCCGCCGTAGCCGGAGCCGTAGGACCAGATCTCCCGGGTCTCCGGGAAGTGGACGATGTACTTGTTCTCCGAATCACACGGCCAGGGGACGTCCGCCTGGCCGTCGGCCAGGGGGGCACCCACCGAGTGGAGGCAGGGCACGAACTCGCCGTCGGTGCCCAGGACCTCGAGGGCGCCCCGCCCCATCCGGGTCATGATCCGCATGGAGACCGCCACGTAGGCGGAGTCGGTGATCTCCACCCCGATGTGGGCGATCGGCGACCCCAGGGGCCCCATCGAGAACGGGACCACGTACATGGTGCGTCCCCGCATCGACCCCCGGAAGAGGTCGGTGAGCACCTGGCGCATCTCGGCCGGGTCCCGCCAGTTGTTGGTCGGGCCGGCGTCCGACTCCAGGGTGGAACAGATGTAGGTCCGGTCCTCCACCCGGGCGACGTCGCCGGGGTCGGAGGCCGCCCAGTAGCTGTTGGGCCGCTTGGCGTCCGACAGCTTGGTGAAGGTCCCGTTGTCCACCAGCAGCTGGCAGAGGCGGTCGTACTCCTCGGCGGAACCGTCCAGCCACTCGATGGCCGCCGGCTCGGCGAGTGCGGCGACCTCCTCCACCCATGCGATCAGCTTCTTGTGTTCGGTGGGGGGCATGGGGGGGGCTTCCTCCTCGGTTTCCGGCTGCTCGACCGCCCAGTTCACGGGCGGGTCATCGGGTGTTCACACTCTGGCCATCCATGGTAGCGGTGGAGGCGCCCGTGAATGGTAGGCAGAAGGTCATGATCCGTCCCAATTCCGGCCCGGGGCCGGTCGCCGGCCCGGGGACGTCGGGGGACGAATTCTCGGTGATCGACCGGCTGCGGCGGCGGTTCGCGCCGGACGGCGGCCCGGCCGACGGCGAGGTCTGGATCGGCGACGACGCCGCCGTGGTGCGGTCCCCGGCCGCCGGACCGATCCTGCTGGCCACCGACCTGGTGGTGGCCGGGGTCCACGTCGACCTCGGGCACTGCTCGCCGGCCGACCTGGGCTACAAGGCGGTGATGGTGGCGGTCTCCGACCTGGCCGCCATGGGGGGGCGCCCCGACCACCTGCTGCTCTCCCTCGCCGCCCCACCCGGAACCGACCTCGACCAGGTGGCCGAGGGGGTGGCGACCGCCGCCACCGCCACCGGCTGCGTGGTGGTGGGGGGCGACCTGTCCGGCGCACCCACCCTGACCGTCTCGGTGGCGGTGTCCGGCTCGCTCCACGGCCCGACCGAGCCCGGCCCGCTCCTCCGGTCCGGGGCCCGGAGCGGCGACGCCGTCGTGCTCACCGGTCCGCTCGGGTCCTCGGCCGCCGGGCTCCGCCTCCTCCGGGCCGGCTGGACCGGGCAGCCCGGCGGGGAGGGGCGGGACCGTGGGGAGGGCGGGATGGGCGACGCCGAGGCCTCGGCGGTCCGCGCCCACCGCCGCCCGTTGGCCCGGCTGGCCGAGGGCGAGGTGGGCCGCCTGGCCGGGGCCACCGCCGCCATCGACATCTCGGACGGGCTGGCCGCCGACCTCGCCCATCTGGCCACCGCCTCGGGGGTGGGAGTCCGGCTCGACCACCTGCCGGTGGCCGGCGCCGCCACCCGCCAGGAGGCGGTGGGGGGCGGTGAGGAGTACGAGCTGCTCCTGACCACCGGCGACCCCCACCGGCTGGCCGCCGCCTTCGCCACCGCCGGGCTGCGGGCGCCGATCCCCATCGGGTGGTGCACCGACCGGCCGGGCCTCCTCGAGCTGGAGGGCGCCCCGCTCCCGGTCGCCGGCTGGCGGCACTCGTTCCGTTGACCGGGCCGGGCCGACCCCTGCGGGCCCCGGCCCCCGGGGCGGCCGACTCTCAGCGATTCCACAGGAACCCCCTTCAGGATTGACGCCATGAGTCCCACCGGCACCCAGACGGATATGGCCCACCGCCGCATCCTGGTGGTCGACGACGAGCCGTCCATCACCGACCTGGTGGCCATGGCCCTGGGGCTCCACGGGGCGACGGTGGAGGTGGTCCACACCGGGGCCGAGGCCCTGCACGCCGTCAACGAGTTCCGGCCCCACCTGGTGGTGCTGGACGTCATGCTGCCCGACCTCGACGGCTTCGAGGTGCTGAAGCGGATGGGATGGGACCGGCGCTCACAGGCCACCCCGGTCCTGTTCCTCACCGCCCGGGGCGAGCTCGACGACCGGCTCCACGGCCTGTCCGCCGGTGGCGACGACTACATGACCAAGCCGTTCAGCGTCGAGGAGATGCTCCTCCGGATCAAGGCCATCCTCCGGCGGACCGACGGCTACGAGGACGTGGGGAGCCATCTCACCTTCGCCGACCTCACCCTCGACGAGGAGACGCACGAGGTGCACCGGGGCGCCGCCAGCATCGAGCTCACCCCCACCGAGTTCCGCCTCCTCCACTACCTGATGGTCAACGCCGGGCAGGTCATCTCCAAGTCCCAGATCCGCGACCGCGTCTGGGACTACAGCTTCGACGGCAAGGTCAACATGGTCGAGGTCTACGTCAGCTACCTCCGGAAGAAGCTCGACGCCCACGGGCCGCCGCTGATCCGCACCGTCCGGGGGGTGGGCTACGCCCTCCGGGTGCCACCCGAGCCGACGGGCCCCGGCGAGGACGGGGAGCGCCCCGGGAGGACGGGGGCGCAGCCGTGACCCTCCGCCTCCGCCTCCTGCTGCTGGTGGTGGTCATCGTGGCCGCCGGCCTGGTGATCTCCGACGTGGTCACCTACACGTCCCTCCGGTCCTTCCTGACCACCCGGGTCGACCAGCAGCTGATCGCCGCCACCTTCCCGGTGGAGCGCGCCCTGGCCTCGCCGGACGGTTTCGACCCCCTGGCCCAGCCGGGGGCCCACCGGCCCGCCTCCCCGACCGCCTCCGGCCGGTCGCCCTCGGGTACCAGCCCGTTCCGGGGCGACACCGGTGGCTTCACCTCGCCCACCCATGGTGCCGATCCCGGGGTGCTGGTCCCCCCCGGTACCTACGGGGAGCTGCTCACCGCCCAGGGGAAGGTGAAGGCACACGTCTTCTTCAGCTACGGGGAGACCGTGCCCGCCGCCCCCACCATCCCGGGGTCGCTCCCCGGGTCGGGGGCCGCCTCGACGGCCAGCCGGTACTTCACCACCTCGTCGTCGGGTTCCGGAGCGGTCACCTACCGGGTGGTGGCCCGGCCCCTGGCCGACGGCGGCACCGTCGTGGTGGCGCAGCCGCTCACCGACCTCGAGAGCACCCTGGGTCGCCTCCTCCTGATCGAGCTGGTCGTCTCGGCCCTGCTGCTGGCCGTGCTCGGCGTCATCTCGTGGGTGATGGTGCGCCGCGACATGCGGCCCCTCGACGCCATGGCCCGGACGGCCGGCGCCATCGCCGAGGGTGACCTCACCCAGCGGGTCTCGTCGGTGACCCCCGGCACCGAGGTGGGGGAGCTGGGCCTGGCCTTCAACTCCATGCTCGCCCGGATCGAGGAGGCGTTCGCCGCCCGGGCGGCCTCCGAGGAGCGCCTCCGTCGGTTCCTGGCCGACGCCTCCCACGAGCTCCGGACCCCGCTGACCTCGATCCTCGGCTACGCCGAGATCTTCGACCTGGGGGTCAGCGACCGCCCCGGCGACCTGGCCACCTCCATGCACTACATCAAGAACGAGGCGGCCCGGATGGGCACGTTGGTGGACGACCTGTTCCTCCTGGCCCAACTCGACCGGGAGCGCCCCCTCCGGCTGGAGACGGTGGACCTGGCGGCGGTGGCGCAGGCGGCGGTCACCGGCTTCGAGGTGTCGTCACCGCAACGCCCGGTCACCCTCCGGTCCCCGGGGAGGGTGCCGGTGACGGGCGACCCCCACCGCCTCCGCCAGGTGGTGGACAACCTGGTGGGCAACGCCCTCACCCACACCCCGGACGGTACGGCGGTGTCGGTGGCGGTGGCCGTCGAGGGTGACCAGGCGGTCCTGACGGTCCACGACGACGGCCCGGGCATCCGGCCCGAGGACCTCGACCGGATCTTCGAGCCGTTCTTCCGATCGGATCCTTCGCGGGCGCGGGCCACCGGCGGGGCCGGGCTGGGGCTCGCCATCGTCTCGGCCATCGTGGCGGCGCATGGCGGCACGGTGGCCATTCTCCCTGGTCCCGGGACCACCTTCGAGGTCCGAATGTCGTCCCGATCCATTTCCCCAAGTCGAGCAGGGATCTTGTCGGATTCGGCGTCGGCTTCGGGCGCGGGCATTGTTGACACACAGGGTGGTATCTCCCGCCCTGAAACACCCTTGAACACCGCCCGTACTCGCTGATCTCACGGTCCGTAGGCGATTTGTGACAAAGGGAAACTGCCTGGTGACACAACCAAACCCAGACGGTAGGATTCGCACTGTTCGTGACGCGGGTGACGGAGCCTTGTGAGGGAGATCTGATCTCCACGGGGGATATCAGGTGAGGGTCCGTCGGGACGGCACAGGAAAGGTCCCGTAGCACGATCGGTCATCAGGGGGGATGGTCGCATGGGGATGGAGGACCGAATGGCGCATTTGGTGATCGCGGTGACGCCTTTCGGCTCACCCTCCGCCGGCATCACGGTGGCAGCCTCGCGTGCAGGGGCCCTCGGCGTTCTCGACCTTGGCACCGACGCCGCCGCCGCCCGGGACGCGCTCCGCACGGTGGCGGAACGGTACCCCGGCGGGTTCGGCATCCGGGTGGGTGCCCGCTCCCCGTTCACCCCCGCCGAGGTGGCCGACCTGGCAGCCGAGGAGGCCGACGGTCGGGTGGACACGCTGGTGGTGGAGTCGGGCACCGACGGGACCGTGGCCGGCTGGGTGGGCCGCTTCCCCCACCTGCTGGTGGAGGTCACCACCGCCGCCGAGGCCCTCGACGCCGCCGAAGCCGGGGCCGACGGCATCATCGCCAAGGGCTCGGAGTCGGGTGGCCGGGTGGGGGAGGAGACCGCCTTCGTCCTCCTCCAGGCGGTGGTCGACGCCGTCGACCTCCCGGTCTGGTCCCAGGGGGGCATCGGGCTCCACACCGCCGCCGCCGCCGTGGTGGGCGGGGCCGCCGGCGTCGTGCTCGACGTCCAGTTGGCCCTCACGTCCGAGTCGTCCCTGCCCGCTCCGCTCCGCTCCGCCCTGACGGCCATGGACGGCAGCGAGACGGCGGTGGTCGGTGGCCAGCGGGTCTACGTCCGGCCCGACCTGCCGTCGGCGGGACTGACCGCCGACGACGACCCGGCGGCGACCGCCGCCCGGGTGGGTGGCACCGACCTCCTCGCCGGCGTGGTGCCGGTCGGCCAGGACGGCTTCCTGGCCCGCTCCCTGGCTGACCGTCACCGGACGGTGGGCGGCGTGGTCCAGGCGGTCCGGCGGTCGGTCCTCGACTCGGTGGCCTCGGCGCGCCGGCTCGACGCCCTGGCGCCCGGCTCGGCCCTGGCCCGGGACCTCGGGACCCGGTACCCGATCGCCCAGGGCCCGATGACACGGGTGAGCGACCGTCCCGAGTTCGCCGCCGCGGTGGCCGACGAGGGTGGCCTGCCCTTCCTGGCCCTGGCCCTGCTCCGGGGCGACGAGGTGCGCGAGCTGCTCCGGCGCACCGCCGACCTGCTGGGCGACCGGCCCTGGGGCGCCGGCGTCCTCGGATTCGTCCCTCCCGACCTCCGCGAGGAGCAGATGGCGGTGCTGCTCGAGCAGCCGCCGCCGGTGGCGCTGATCGCCGGGGGCCGTCCCGCCCAGGCCCGACCCCTGGAGGAGGCCGGCACCGAGGTGTTCCTCCACGTGCCGTCGCCGGGCCTGCTCGACCGGTTCCTGGCCGACGGGGCCCGTCGGTTCGTCTTCGAGGGCCGTGAGTGCGGGGGCCACGTCGGTCCCCGCAGCAGCTTCTCGCTGTGGGAGGCGCAGCTGGCCCGACTCCTGGCCTTCGACCGGCCCGACGAGCTCCGGGTGCTCTTCGCCGGCGGCGTCCACGACGGGCGCTCGGCGGCCATGGTCGCGGCCATGGCCGCCCCCCTGGCCGAGCGCGGCGCGGCGGTGGGTGTCCTGATGGGAACGGCCTACCTCCTCACCGAGGAGGCGGTCTCCTCCGGGGCCATCCAGCCGGGGTTCCAGTCGGCGGCGGTGGAGGCGGAGTCGACGGTGCTGCTGGAGACGGCGCCCGGCCACGCCACCCGCTGCGTGGACTCGGAGTTCGTCCAGACCTTCTCCGACGAGCGGCGCCGGCTGACGGAGACCGGCGTGTCCTCCCAGGAGGTGTGGGCGGAGCTGGAGCTGCTCAACCTCGGCCGGCTCCGGATCGCCAGCAAGGGCCTCCGGCGGGACGGCGACACGCTGGCCTCGGTCGACCCGGCGGAGCAGCGCCGGGAAGGGATGTTCATGATGGGGCAGGTGGCGGCCCTCCGGGGCGAGGTGACCACCCTGGACGCCCTCCACCGCGACGTGAGCCAGGGGGCGGCCGAGGTGCTGGCCCGTCCCAACGCCGCCGACCGGGCCGCCGCCCACGACGCGGAGGGGGACACCGACGGCCGCGCCCGGGTGGAGGGCGGACGGGTGGCCATCGTGGGGATGGCGGCCATCTTCCCGGGGGCCGACGGCCTCGACCGGTACTGGTCCAACATCGTGGCGGGCACCAACTCGGTGACCGAGGTGCCTGCCGAGCGATGGGACGTCGAGACCTACTACGACCCGGACTCGTTCACCGACGGCGCCGGGCGCCGCACCCCGTCCAAGTGGGGTGGCTTCATCCCGGAGGTGGGGTTCGACGCCCTGGCCTACGGCATCCCGCCGACATCGCTGGCCTCCATCGATCCCGTCCAGCTGCTGAGCCTGGAGGTGGCGTCCCGGGCGCTGACCGACGCCGGCTACCGCGACCGGGAGTTCGACCGCGGCTCGGTGTCGGTCATCTTCGGCGCCGAGGCGGGCACCGACCTGGCGGCGGCCTACGGCTTCCGTGCCATGTACCCCCAGACGGTGGGCCCGCTCCCCGGGCACCTCGAGGAGACGTTGCCCTCCCTCACCGAGGACTCCTTCCCCGGGGTGCTCACCAACGTCATCGCCGGGCGGATCGCCAACCGGCTCGACCTGGGGGGCGTCAACTACACGGTGGACGCCGCCTGCGCCTCCTCGTTGGCCGCCGTGGACATGGCCTGCAAGGAGCTGGCCGCCGGCACCAGTGACATGGTGCTGTGCGGGGGCGCCGACTTCCACAACGGGATCAACGACTACCTCCTCTTCGCCGGCGTGCACGCCCTGTCGCCCACCGGGCAGTGCCGCAGCTTCGACAGCGAGGCCGACGGCATCGCCCTCGGCGAGGGCGTGGCCTGCGTGGCGCTCAAGCGCCTCGAGGACGCCGAGCGGGACGGTGACCGGGTGTACGCCGTCATCGACGCCGTGGCCGGGTCGAGCGACGGCCGGAGCCTGGGGCTGACCGCCCCCCGCCCCGAGGGCCAGCGGCGGGCGCTCGAGCGGGCCTACCGCCGGGCGGGCATCTCCCCGGCCGAGGTGGGCATGGTGGAGGCCCACGGGACCGGGACGGTGGTGGGCGACCGCACGGAGATCACCACCCTCAACGACGTCTTCCTCGAGGCCGGCGCCGAGGTGGGGAGCATCTCGCTGGGTTCGGTGAAGTCCCAGATCGGCCACACCAAGTGCGCGGCGGGGATGGCCGGGCTGATCAAGACGGCGCTCGCCCTCCACCGCGGGGTACGGCCACCCACGCTCAACCTCGACCATCCCAATCCGGGCTACGAGGCGGCGACCAGCCCGTTCGTCTTCGACGGGGAGTCCCGCCCGTGGTCGGAGGGGCGGCGGGTGGCCGGGGTCAGCGCCTTCGGGTTCGGTGGCACCAACTTCCACGCCGTACTGAGCGCCCACCGGGGCGGGGACGTCCCCGACCACGGGCTCGAGGAGTGGCCGTCCGAGCTGTTCCTGTTCACCGGCGCCTCCGATGGTCAGGCGGTCGACGCCATCCACCGCCTGGAGGGCCTGCTCGATACCGCCACCGACCCCGGCGCCCTGCGGCTGCGCGACCTGGCCGCCACGGTGGCCGGGTGGGCCGGGCCCCGCCGGGCCTCCACCCCGCAGGCCGTGCAGGTGGCGGTGGTCGCCCACGATCTCGACGACCTCCGCACCAAGTTGGCCGCCGCCGCCCGGGGCGAGGCGGACCCCAAGGCCGGCGTGTTCCTCCGGGCCGCCGGGGCGGGGGCCGGGGCGGGGACCGGGGATGCGGAGGTGGCGGGAGCCGCCGGGCCCGGCGACGTGGCGTTCCTCTACCCGGGACAGGGGAGCCAACGAACGGGAATGCTCGCCGACCTGTTCGTGGCCTTCCCCCCGCTCCAACGTCTCCTCCGGATGGGGGCGCCCTGGGCGGAGCGGATGCACCCGCCACGGGCGTTCAGCCCCACGGAGAAGTCGGCCCAGGCCGACGCCCTGACCGACACCCGGGTGGCGCAGCCCGCCCTCGGCATCACCGGGCTGGCGGTCACCGAGATCCTGGCCGGGTGCGGGGTGCGTCCCGACGTGACGGCCGGCCACAGCTACGGCGAGCTGGTGGCCCTGGCGGTGGCCGGCGCCCTGCCGGAGGACGAGCTGCTCGGACTCAGCGAGACCCGGGGACGGGTCATGGTCGGAGCCGCCGGCGACGACCCGGGGACCATGGCGGCGGTGGCCGCCTCCGCCGCCACGGTCCGCGGCGTGCTCGACGGCGCCGACCCCGAGGCGGTGGCCGGCGTGGTGGTGGCCAACGACAACAGCCCCGGCCAGGTGGTGGTGTCCGGCCCCACGGCGTCCATGGAGCGGGCGGTGGGGGCCCTGGGGGCCGCCGGGCTGGCCGTGCGGACCCTCCCGGTGGCCTGTGCCTTCCACTCCTCGGTGGTGGCGTCGGCCGAGGACGCCTTCGCCGACGTGCTGGCCCCGATGGACGTCCGGCCGCCCGACCTTCCGGTCTACGCCAACGTCACCGCCGGGCCGTACCCGTCGGAGCCCTCCGAGATCCGGGCGCTGCTGGCCCGCCAACTCGCCTCGCCGGTGCGCTTCCGCGAGCAGATCGAGGCGATGTACGACGCCGGGGTCCGGGTGTTCGTCGAGGCGGGGAGCGGTCGGGTCCTGACCCAGCTGGTGGGCCGGATCCTCGGCGACCGGCCCCACCACGCGGTGGCCTGCGACAGCCGCGGGGACCACGGCGTCACCCGCCTGCTGCTGACGCTGGGAGAGCTGGCCGCCCTTGGCGTGCCGGTCGATCCCACCCGGCTGTTCGAGGGACGGGCGACGCCGGTCGACCCGTCGGCCCTGGCCAAGCGGGCCGGCTGGCGGATCGACGGCCAACTGGTGCGGGGTGCCGACGGCGCGGTGGTGCCCGGCGGACTGCTGCCGGCCACCGAGACGGCCCCACCGCCCGGAGCCGCCGTCGCCGGGGGCATCCCGTCGGGGGCCGACGAGCGCGACCTGGCCGTCCTCACCTACCTGCAGTCGATGCGCGAGCTGGTGGAGGCACCAGCGCGAGGTCTTCGTCGCCTACCTGGGCGGCACCTCGGAGCGCTCGGCCCTCCCCGCCCTGGCCGGGGTGGCGACGTCGTCGCCGCCCGCCCCGGCGGTGGCTGCCGGGGCTCCGGCGACGGTGGTCGGGTCCGGCGGCGGTCCGGAGGACGGTCGGGGTGCCGGCGGGACCCCGGCACCTCCCTCGATGCCGACCGGGTCATGGAGATGCTGCTGGCCCTGGTGGGGGAGCGCACCGGGTATCCGCTCGACATGCTGGGCCCCGACCTCGACCTCGAGGCCGACCTCAGCATCGACTCCATCAAGCGGCTCGAGATCATCGGCGAGCTGGCCGACCGGGCCGGCCTGGGCGCCGGGGTCGGGGCCACCGGGTCGCTCGACGAGTCCATCGTGGAGGAGCTGGTCACCCAGAAGACGCTCCGCTCCATCGTGGAGTGGATCGGCGCCCACCTGTTGACGTCCGACCCCACCCCGTCGACGGCACCGGTCGGGGCCCAGCCGGCCGCCGCCGCGCCGGCCGGCATGCCGCACGGTGATGACCTGATGCAGCTGCTGCTGACCCTGGTGGGGGAGCGCACCGGCTACCCCATGGACATGCTGGGCCCCGACCTCGACCTCGAGGCCGACCTCAGTATCGACTCCATCAAGCGGCTCGAGATCCTGGGTGAGCTGGCCGACCGGGCCGGCGTCGGCTCCGCCGCCGGGGGTGCCCTCGACGAGTCCATCGTGGAGGAGCTGGTGGCGCAGAAGTCGCTCCGGGCCATCGTCGCCTGGGTCGACGCCCACCTGGGCGGGGAGGGGGACGGCCCCTCCGGCGCCGGCTCGGCCGGCGCCGGACCTCCGGCGTCCACCACGCCACCGCCCACCACCCCGTCGGAGGGGGACCTCGAGCCGGCCGCCGCCGGTGATGTCCCCGAGCGCTCGGTCCGGGCGGTGTTCCGGGCGGTGGCCTGTCCCGGCCGGACCGATCCGGCCCTGTCGCTCTACGGCGCCGACCTCGTCGTCCTCGACGACCGGTCGGGCCTGGCCCAGCCCCTGGCCGACCGTCTCACGGCGGCCGGCGCCGAGGTGCGGGTGTGCCACCACCGCACGGGGACGGAGATCCCGGTGGGGGACCGTCCGCCCGACGGGATGATCCAGCTGGCCGTGGCGCCGGGTGGCGCCCAGCTACCGGAGTCGTTCGAGCTGATCCGCCTGATGGGCCTGAACCGTCCCGGCTGGCTGATCTCGGTCACCGGGTTGGGGGGCTCCCACGGTCGTGGGTCGGGTCCGGTCGCCACCGGGGGCGCCGACGGCCTGCCCGAGGGGGCCGGCCTGGCCGGTCTCTGGCGATCGCTGGCACGCGAGCTCCCCGACACGCTGGTGCGCTCCGTCGACCTCGACCTCGACGAGGGGATCGAGGCGGCGGTCGGGAACGTCATCGCCGAGTTGACCATCCCGGACGGCCCGGTGGTGGTGGGCTACCGGTCCGGCGAGCGGATCACCGTGGAGGCGCACGAAGAGGAGGCGCCCTCCGGCGGTACCGTCTCCGTCTCCCCGGGGCTCGACCGGGAGTCGGTGGTGCTGCTGACCGGGGGGGCCAGGGGCATCACCGCCCGGTTGGCGGTCTCCCTGGCCCGCTCGACCGGCTGCTCGCTGGAGCTGGTGGGTCGGTCGCCGCTCCCCGACGCCCCCGAGGACGACGACCTGCGTGACGCCGCCGACGAGCCGTCCCTCCGTCGGGCCCTGATCGGCCGGGGTATGCGGGTACCGGCGGAGATCGAGTCGGCCTGCAGCCGGGTGCTGGCCGACCGCGAGATCCGCCAGACGCTCTCCGCTCTGGAGGACGCCGGCGTCAAGGTCTCCTACCACGCCGCCGACGTCACCGACGCCGACGCCGTGGCCGAGGTGGTGCGGGATATCTATGCCCGCCACGGCCGGCTCGACGGGGTCGTTCACGGGGCCGGGGTGATCGAGGACCGACTGCTGGCCGACAAGACCCCCGACTCCTTCCGGCGGGTCTTCGACACCAAGGTGGCCGGAGCCACCGCCCTGCTGGGGGCGCTCCGGGACGACCAGCCCTTCGTGGTGCTGTTCACCAGCGTGTCGGGGGCGTTCGGGAACCGCGGCCAGGTGGACTACTCGGCGGCCAACGACGCGCTGTCCACCTGGGCCTGGTCGCTGGCCCGGCGACGGGGGCCCGGGGCCGGCCGGGTGGTGGCCGTCGACTGGGGCCCGTGGGCGGACACCGGCATGGTGTCGCCGGAGCTGGAGCGCGAGTACGCCAAGCGTGGCGTGGGCCTGCTCGACACCGAGGACGCCATCGGCCGCCTGCTGGCCGAACTGGCACGACCCGACGGTGAGCCCGAGATCGTGGTGGCCAGGGCGGCGGTCGAGCGGTTCGCGGCGCCCGAAGGCGACCCGGTCGGACATGGCCGTACCTGATCACGACGACCTGGCGGTCGCCATCGTCGGGATGGGGGCGCTCTTCCCGGGCGCGCCCGACCTCGACACCTTCTGGGCCAACGTGGCCGGCGGGGTGGATGCCATCAGCGACGCCCCGGCCGACCGCCTCGACCCGGTGTTCTTCGACCCGTCGAGCGACGACCCCGACCGGTTCTACTGCCGGCGGGGCGGGTTCCTGGGTGACCTGGCCTCCTTCGACCCCGCGCCGTTCGGCATCATGCCGCTGGCGGTGGAGGGCATCGAACCCGACCAGCTGATCGCCCTCCGGGTGGCGGCCGCCGCCCTCGAGGACGCCGGTGGGGAGTCGGCCCTGGTCGCCCGGGAGCGGACCGGGGTGATCATCGGCCGGGGCGGGTACCTGACCCCCGGGCTGTCGCGGCTCGACCAGCGGGTGCGGACCGCCCAGCAGCTGGTGCAGAGCGTGCGCGACCTGGTCCCGGGCATCGCCGACGACCGCCTGGCCGAGGTGAAGGCGGCGTTCGTGGCCCAGCTGGGACCCGACCGGCCGGAGTCGGCCATCGACCTGGTCCCCAACCTCACCGCCTCCCGCATCGCCAACCGGCTCGACCTCCACGGCCCGGCCTTCACCGTCGACGGTGCCTGCGCCAGCTCGCTCCTGGCGGTGGACGCCGGGGTGCGGGAGCTCCGGAGCGGCCGGTGCGACCTGGTGGTGGCGGGAGGTGTCCACCTGGTCCACGACGTGACCCTCTGGAGCGTCTTCACCCAGCTGGGGGCGTTGAGCCCGGCGGGACAGATCCGACCCTTCGACCGACGGGCGGACGGCCTGCTCATCGGGGAGGGTGCCGGCATGGTGGTCCTCAAGCGCCTCGAGGACGCCGACCGGGACGGGGACCGGGTGTACGCCATCGTCTCCGGCATCGGGATCTCCTCGGACGGTCGTGAGGTCAGCCTGATGAAGCCCAGCACCGAGGGCCAGCTCCGATCCGTCGAGCGGGCGTGGACGGAGTCGGGGCTCGATCCCGACAGCTGCGGCCTGATCGAGGCGCACGGCACCGCCACCGCCGCCGGCGACGCCGCCGAGCTCGCCACCCTCGCCCGCTTCTTCGGCACCACGCCGGCGATGCCGTCGGTCGCCGGCTACCCGGACGGCGGCGCCGCCGTGGTCGGTTCGGTGAAGTCGATGATCGGCCACGCCATGCCGGCCGCCGGAGCCGCCGGACTCATCAAGGCCGCCCTCTCCGTCCACTACGGAGTGGCGCCCCCCACCCTCCACTGCGGGGAGCCGGCCGAGGGGGTCCACGCCACCCGGTTCCGGACCACCGGGGACGGACGGGACTGGGACGTGGCGCCGGACTTCCGGGTGGCGGCGGTGGACGCCTTCGGGTTCGGCGGCATCAACACCCACGCCGTGCTCCGGGCCCACCCGGACGCCGTGCGGCGCCAGGGGTCCTCGGGCTGGGCCCCGGTCCCCCGGCCGGTCGCCGATCCCCACCCCGGAGGCCGGGTGCTGCTGGTGGCCGGACGCGACGCCGCCGGGGTGGTCGCCCGCCTGGAGGCACTCGACGTCGAGCTCGACGACCACCGCCTCGAGGTGCCCACCACCGCCGACGGTCCGCTCCGCCTGGCCATCGTGGACCCCACCCCGGCCCGGCTCGACCTGGCCCGGCGGGTGGTGACCGGGGGCAAGCCCTGGCACGGTCGGAACGACGTCTGGTTCGCTCCGGAGGGACTGATCACCAGCGGCGGGGGCGTGGCCTTCCTGTTCCCCGGGGTGGAGCCCAACCAGGACCCCGATGTGTCCGACGTGGCCGCCCACTTCGGCTGGGAGCTGCCCGAGCGGATGGGCGAGTCCGATCTCGAGCGCCAGTCGCGGGACATCCTGTGGGCCGGCAGGATCCTCCACGCCGCCATGGACCGCCTGGGCGTCCGACCCGACGTCATGGCCGGCCACAGCCTGGGCGAGTGGAGTGGACTCATCGCCGCCGGACGGGTGCCCGATGCCATCGTCGACGAGCTGACCAACAGCCTGCTGCCCCACCGACTCGAGGTGCCGGACGTCACGTACCTGATGGTGGGGGCCGGGGTGGCCACCGCCCAGGCGGCGGTGGAGGACCTGCCCGGGGTCCACGTGTCCCACGACAACTGCGTCCACCAGTCGGTGCTCTGCGGCGATCCCAACGGCCTGGCCGTCGCCGCCGAGCGGCTGCGGGCCGACGGCGTGCTCTGTCAGGACCTGCCCATCCGGTCGGGGTTCCACTCGCCCGCCTTCGTCGACTACCTCGAGCCGTTCCGCCAGACGTGTGACCGCATCGGGTTCACCCCGGGCGATGTGCCGCTGTGGTCGGCCACCTCGGTGGCGCCCTACCCGGAGGACGCCGAGGGGGTCCGGGCCCTGTCGCTGCGCCACCTGGTGGAACCGGTGCGCTTCCGGGAGCTGGCCGAGGCACTCTACGAGCAGGCGGGGGCCCGGTTCTTCGTGCAGATGGGCTTCGGCAGCGTCAAGGCGTTCGTCGACGACACCCTCCACGACCGGACGGTGGCCACGGTGACCGCCGGCTCGCCGAAGCGCGGCGCCCTGGCCCAGCTGCTGCGGGCGGCCGTCGGCCTGTGGGCCGAGGGGGTGGAGGTCGACTTCTCGGTGCTGGCCCCTGCCGACAGCACGCGTGCCGATGCCCGCCAACCCCTCCGACTGGGCACGCCGATGGTCCACCTCTCCGACGGTCCCGAGCTCGCCGTGTCGTCCCCCCCGCCTCCGGCGGGGATGTTCGCCGGCCTGGATCCCGACCTCCTGCTGGGCCGGGAGGACAGCCCGGTGGTGGTGGCGTACCAGCAGGTGATGGCCGAGACGGTGGAGGCCGGGCGCCAGGTGATGGAGGCGTGGGCGAAGGCAGGCACGTCGCCGTCCCCGTCCCGGCTGGCGGCGCCGGGGCCGCGGGTCGGTGTGGGTCCGGGCACCGGGGGCCCCGGCGGGGGTGTCCCGGCGGTGGCCGCGACCGGTCCGGCGGAGCCCGGCGGCACCGCGGGGCGGGATCCCTCGGGGGCTCCGGTGACCACCATCACCCGGCGGGTGTTCTCGGTGGCGGACGACCCGTACCTCCTCGACCACTGCTTCTACCGTCAACCCGACGGGTGGACCTCGCATGCCGACCGGTTCCCGGTGGTGCCCATGACCATGCTGCTCGAGGTGATGGCGGACGCCGCCCGGGCGCTCGCCCCCGACCGGTCGCTGATCGGCTTCGACGACGTGCGGGCCCTCCGTTGGCTGGCGGTGGCACCGCCGGTGGAGGTCACCATCCGCGCCACCCCGCTCCCGCGGGAGGGGACCGGGGCGGGGCCGCTCCGTATCCAGGTGGGGATCGACGGCTACGCCGGTGCCACCGTCCTCCTCGACCACGGCTATCCCCAGCCGCCCCCCCCGGACCCCACGCCCCTGACCGGTGAGGCCCCGCCCGGCCTGACCGCCGACAAGATCTACGAGGACCGGTGGCTCTTCCACGGCCCCGCCTACCAGGGGGTGGTGGCGCTCGACACCTTCGCGGAGGACGGTGCCCGTGGCGTCCTGGCCGATCTCCCGGCCCCCGGGGCCCTGCTCGACTGCGCCGGTCAGCTGATGGGGTTGTGGGCCATGCGGCGGACCGAGGTGGACCGCCTCGCCCTCCCCACCTCCATCGGACGGATCCGGTTCTTCGGGCCCCGTCCCGGTCCGGACGTCCCGGTCCCCTGCACGGTCCGGATCACCGAGCACAGCGAGCGGGTGGTCCGCGCCGACCTGGAGCTGACCGTCGACGACCGTCTGTGGGCGCGGATCGACCGGTGGGAGGACCGCCGGTTCGAGAGCGACCAGGTGGTGTGGCCGGTGCTGGTCTACCCGGAGACCAACGTCCTGTCCGAGGAGTGGGTGGTGCCCGGGACCGGGGTGCGGGTGCAGCTGGTGCGCGAACGGTGGGTCAGCTCGGCCAGCCGGGACCTGATGATGCGCCGGTACCTCGGCGAGACCGAGCGCGAGGTGTACGACAGCCACCATCCCCGGGGCCAGCGGACGCACCTCCTCGGCCGGATGGCCGCCAAGGACGCCGTGCGTCGCTGGCACTGGAGCCGGTCCGGCGGACCCCTGTTTCCGGTGGAGGTGGAGGTGGCCAACGACCTGGTGGGACGGCCGATGGTGCTCGGGCCCATCGACGGGCTCGAGGTCTCCATCGCCCACACGGAGTGGGTGGCGGTGGCCGCCGTCTCCGAGGGCCCGCCGGTCGGTGTGGACATCGAGCGGGTCGAGCCGAAGGAGCGCTCGTTCGTGGACCTCGCCCTCACCGCCGGGGAGCAGCGCCTCCTGCCCCGGGGACCGTCCGCCGACGAGTGGGTGATCCGGGCCTGGACGGCCAAGGAGGCGGTGGCCAAGGCGCGGGGGACCGGGCTCGAGGGCCGTCCGACGGCGTTCGAGCTGGTCGCCCTGGACGGGGATACGGTGGAGGTGCAGGACCCCGACGGAGGGAAGTGGCAGGTGGCGACCTGTCGGGTCGGCGACCACGCGGTGGCGGTCACGGTAGGGGTCCCGGTCGCCCCGGTACCGGGTCCCGCCGGCGGCTCCGTCGTGGCTCCCGGGAACCGGCCGGGGCAGGCAGCAACGGACGACCAGGAAGAGGTGCACGATGAGCGGTGACACGATGCAAGGGACAGCCACCGGCACCCCGGTGGCGCCGACCCGGTCGGAGATTCTGGCCACCGTGACCGAGCTGATCGGCGAGATCATCGGCGAGGAGTACATCGAGGACCTCCAGGTCACCACCGAGTCGGTGATCACCTCCGACCTCGAGCTCGAGTCGATCGAGTTCGTGGCCCTGGCCGAGAAGCTCCGCGAGCGCTACGGCGAGGCCGTGGAGTTCGTCGACTGGATCGCCGGGATGGAGCTCGAGGAGATCATCGGGCTGACGGTGGGCCAGGTCATCGACTTCGTCGAGACATGCCTGACGTGACCGTCAACGGGTTGCGGTTCCACACCCAGACCCTGGGCGAGGCCGGCGACCCGCCGGTGGTCATGGTCCACGGGATGGTCACCGGCAACGTCGCCTCGTGGTACTTCGGCCTGGCGCCGGTGGTGGCCCGCCGCCACCGCGTCTTCCTCTACGACCAGCGGGGCCACGGCCGCACCCAGCGGCCCTCCTCGGGCTACACCCTCACCCAGCTGGCCGACGATCTCGACGGCCTCAGCGCCCCGCTCGGACCGGCGGCGGTGATCGGGCACAGCTACGGCGGGGTGGTGGCCCTCCGGCACGCCCTCGAGCGCCCGGGACGGGTCACGTCGCTGGTGCTGGTGGACTCGTTCGTGCCGACCGGCGACACCGCCGAAGGGGTGACATCGGAGACGGGGGCGGCCACGGTGGCGGGATCGGGGCCGGACGACGGGCCGGTCTCGCCGGGGTGGGGCCAGGATGCCGCCGGCGACGCTCCGAGCCGCCGCCGGCGACGTCCCACCACCGAGCCGGCGCTCCGGGACACCTCACTCTTCAGCGACCTCCGGGCGGACCCGGGTCTGGACGCCGCCGGCCTGGCCGCCCTGCGGGTCCCGGTGCTCTGCGCCGTGGGGGCCGAGTCGCCGTTCCGCGGGGAGGTCGAGCAGCTGGTCGACCTCCTCCCCAGGGACCTCCGGCAGGTCCACGTCCTCGCCGGCGGTCACGCCCTCCACCTCGACGCCCCCGACGAGTTGGCCGAGCTGGTCGACGACTTCCTGGACGGCTCCCGACTCCCCCCGGCCCCCGCCCGTGGCTGACATCGTGGTCAACGGCGGCCGCTTCAACGTCCACCACCTCAGCGAGGGCGACCCGACGGTGGTCTTCCTCCACGGTCTGGTGGTCGACAACTCCTCGAGTTGGTACTACACGGTGGCCAATCCGGTCGCCCAGCACGCCGAGGTGGTGCTCTACGACCTGCGGGGCCACGGGCTGTCCGACAAGCCCGCCACCGGCTACACGGTGGCCGAGCAGGTGGAGGACCTGTTCGGCATCCTCGACTCCCTGGGGATCGACCACCCGGTCCACCTGGTGGGGAACAGCTTCGGCGGGGTCCTGGCGGTGGCGGCCGCCGTCTACCATCCCGAACGGGTGGCCGGCCTGGTGCTGGTCGAGGCCCACGTGGCCGTGGACGGCTGGCGCGAGCAGATGGTGGGGACCCTGGAGTTCGCCGGCATGTTCCTCGACCACGGCGATGTGGACGGCTGGCTCGACGACGTGGAGGGCCGTCGGGGCAAGCGGTTGGCCCGCAACGCCGACCAGCTCCTCCATCAGACCTCCCTGATCGACGACCTGGCCGCCTCGCCCGCCTTCACCCAGGAGGAGCTGCACACCATCGCCTGCCCGGTGCTGGTCATCTGCGGAGAGCACTCCGATGTGCGGGACTGGGCCGAGCGCCTGGTCACGGTGTTGCCCGCCTGCGAGCTCCATCTCTACGAGGGCTGCACCCACCTGGTGGTCCTGGAGGCGCCGGCCGACCTCCGGGTCGACCTCCTGGCGTGGTTCGCCCGGGTGCGGTCGGGTGACCTGCCCGAGCCCCGGGCCCTCACGGCGGAGGGAGTGGTCGAGGGGGAGGGTGGCGGGACCGACCGGATCATCCATCACCAGCCGGGACGCCTGCTCGACCTGGCGGCCCGCCCGCCCTGGTACCCGGCGGACTCACCGTGGCCGCCGGTGGGTGGTGAGCTGCCGTCCGACTGGCAGCAGCTGCTGGACGACTTCGCCCGCTCGCGGGGTCTCGACCAGGCGCCGGTGATCCCCGACCATCGGGACCTGGCACCCACCGAACCGAACAGCCCCGCCTGAGCGTGTCCCGCATCCTGTTCGTGGTGCCCCCGCTGCATGGGCACGTGAATCCCACCGTGGCCGTCGCCGGCGAGCTGACCTCCCGCGGTCACGAGGTGGCCTGGGTCGGTCCGCCGCTCCTGCTCGGGCCCCTGTTGCCCCCGGGAGCGCGGCTGTTTCCGGCCGCCGAGGACCTGGGAGCCGAGACGGTGTCGCTCGAGCGGGTGCGGGCGGCCAACCTCCGGGGCCCCGCCGCCTTCCAATTCCTCTGGGAGGACTTCCTGGTGCCGCTGGCCCTGGTCACCGCAGCGGGGGTGGAGGCGGCCACCGACGACTTCGCACCCGACGTGCTGGTGGCCGACCAGCAGGCCATCGCCGGGGCGATCACCGCCCGGCAGCGGCGCCTTCCGTGGGTCACCTCCGCCACCACGCCGGCCGAGCTGACCCGCCCCTTCGAGCTCCTGCCCAAGGTGGGGGAGTGGGTGCGCCAGCACCTGCTCCAGGTCCAGCTCGACCTCGGGGTGCCCGAGGCCGACGCCCGCCGAGGCGACCTCCGCTTCTCGGACCAGCTCATCCTGGCCTTCACCACCGAGCTGCTGATGGGTGAGGCCACCGCCGCCGTCCCGCCCAGCACCGCGTTCGTGGGACCCGCCTTCGGGGGTCGTCCCCGGCACGACCCCTTCCCGTGGGAGTGGCTGGAGCCGGACGCCGTCAAGGTCCTCGTCTCGTTGGGCACGGTGAACGCCGAAGCCGGCGACCGCTTCTTCGGGGAGGCGGTCGCGGCGCTCGACGGCCTGGAGGTCCCGGGCCCCGACGGGGCGTCCCGCCGGGTGCAGGCGATCCTGGTGAGCCCGACCGATCACCTGCCGCCGCTGCCGTCGACCGTGGTGGCCCTGCCCTCGGTGCCGCAGCTCGACCTGCTGCCCCATCTCGACGCCGTGGTCTGCCATGCCGGGAACAACACGGTGTGCGAGGCGCTGGCCCACGGGCTGCCACTGGTACTGTCCCCGATCCGCGACGACCAGCCCATCGTGGCCGATCAGGTGGTGGCAGCGGGGGCCGGCTGCCGGGTCCGCTTCGGCCGGGTCCGGGCCGAGGAGCTCCGGCGGGTCCTCAGCGACGTGCTGGTCGATCCGTCGTACCGGGCGGCCGCCCAACGGATCCGGGCGTCGTTCGAGGCCGCCGGCGGTGCCCGGGCGGCGGCCGACCTCCTGGAGTCTCTGGCCCCGGCGTAGCCCGCCACCCCCGGATGCCAGGGGGCGGGCCCGGGCGACCCGGCCGAGTCGGCGGGCTCACCCCGGCGGGCTCACCCCCCAGGGCTGAACCGGCCGGCCCCCCCGGCGCCGAAGCCCCCGCCGCCGAAGCCCCCGGCCCCGCCGAAGCCCCCGCCACCGAAGCCCCCGGCACCGGTGAGGCCGGTCCGACCGGTGGTGGTCGTGTTGCTCGAGGGCAGGGCCTCGCCGTAGTCGGCCAGGACGACCTGGTCGCCCGGCTTGACGCCGCTGGTCACCTCGGTCAGGAGCTGGCCGACGGTCCCGGTGGTGACCCGGACCTCGGTGAGCGTCCCGTCGTGGAGCTCGGAGATGAAGTGGTTGGCACCGATGGTCCGGACCGCCGAGGTCGGCACTGCGGTGACGTCGACCGCCCGACGGAGGACGATGCCCACCTCGGCGTCGGCACCGGACAGCAGGCGAAGGCCGCTGTTCCCGGGCACCGAGACGGTCACCGGGTAGGTGGTGGAGGTCGAGCTGGTGGTCCCGACCAGTCCGATGGAGGCCACGGTGCCGTCGACGGTGGTGCCGGTGGCGTCAGGGGTGACGGTGGCCTGCGCCCCCACCTTCACGCTCGGAAGGTTGGCCACCGGGATGTCGGTCGTCACCTCGTAGGAGCCGGGGCCCAGAATCACGATGGCGGCACTGCTGGCCGAGCCGGAGCTCGAGCCTCCGGCCACCGATGCCCCCGGGACGATGGACACCGACGCCACGGTGCCGGCGATGGGGGAGACCAGGGTGGCATCAGCGAGGTTCTGCTGGGCGTCCGTCAGCTGAGCCTGGGCGACGTCGATGGCGGCCTGGTCGGAGGCCAGCTGATCGGCGGAGTCGACCACGCTGGCCGAGGCGGCCGACCCGGTGCCGGTGCGGGCGCTCGATCCGGTGGCGCCCCCCGTTCCACCCGCCTCCCCGCTCCCCTGCCGGGTCGACGATGACCCTGATCCACTCGAGGGCGTCGTGGTGGGGGTGGTACCCGACGTCGAGGAGGGGAGATCGGACTGGATGGCGTTGATCAGAGCGGTCTCGTCGGCGGACACCGCCGCCTGGTCCTTGGTCACCGCGGTCTGATCGGCGGCCTCCCGCTTCAGGGCGGCGGCGCAGGCGGCCGATCCGGATCCGGTGTCGACGGGGGTGGTGGTCGTGGTGGTGGTCGTGGTGGTGGTGGGCGCTGCACAGTCGGCCGTGACTGCGGCCATGTCGCTGGCCGCCTGGGCCTCGTCGGCGTCGGTCTGCTTCTGATCGGCGACCAGCGTCTGCTGATCCTTCTGGATGGTGGCGTCCGTCGAGGAGGAGCCGCCGCCGGTGGGGGAGCCTCCGCCGGTCGGGGAGGAGCCTCCGCCGGTCGGGGAGGAGCCGGTGGTGGCCGCCGAGGTCTCGACGGCGTGGGCGGACGTGGAGGTGACGTCGTCGGTATAGGTCGCTGTCACCGTGGGATCGGCTCCGGTGGTCAGCGAGGCGGTCGAGGCGTCGCCCGAACCGGTGCCCGCCCCACCGGTGCCCGTCGAACCGGTCGATCCGGCGCCGGAGCTCCCGACCGAGGCGGTCTCACCGGACTCGTTGGCCGTCAGGGTGGCCTGGGCGTTGGCCAGGGTGGCCTGGTCGGCGGTGACGTCGTTCTGCAGGGGGGTGGGATCGAGCTGGGCGACAATCTGCCCGGCGGTGACCGCCTGGCCGACGGTGACCGGCACCGACGAGACGGTCCCCGAGGTGCCGAAGTTGAGGGTTGCCTGGTTCACCGGCGTGGTGGTGCCTACCGTGTCCAGGGTCTGCACCACGGTGCCGGTGGTGGCGGTGGCCATGCGGAAGTCGGGCCCCGAGGAGCCGGTGGCGAGGAAGGCGGTGATGCCGGCCGCCGCCAGCACGACGACGACGATCAGCCAGGTGAGCCAGGAGACCCGGCCGGGCCGGCCGCCGCCCACGCCCTCGGCCGCCTCCGCCGGCCGAGGGGCGCGACGGGAGGCGGCAGAGGGTGTCGGGGACGAGTCGTCCGCGGCGGGATCGAGCGGGGGGGTGGGGTCAGGCACCCGCACCCCCGCCGTAGCCACCGCCCCCGTAGCCACCGCCACCTGGACCGCCGCCGTAGCCCCCGTAGCCCCGGCCACCGCCGTAGCCACCCGGGCGACCGGGGAACCCGGGCGAGCAGCCGTTGGCTCCGGCGGTGCTGAGGCTGATGGAGGTGGCGGTGATCGCTCCGGTGGTGCCGGCCGACCCTCGGGCGGTGATGCACTGCCCGACGGCCAGGGCGGCCGAGGTGGTGCTGACCACCTGGGTGAAGGTGGCCGTCGACGAGGCCGTCACCGTCTTGGTGGTGGTGGCCTTGGTCGTCGGGTTGGTCTCCTGGACGGTGATGGCCGAACCGTTGACGGCCGTGACCAGGCCACTGACCCCGCCGAAGCCGGCAGCTCCGGCAAAGCTGCGGCCGGTGGGCCGCTTGGCGTTCTTGGCGGTCGAGCCCTTGGAGGTGGAGCCGCCGGTGGCGGTCGGCCGCCTACCGCCGAAGCCGCCGAAGCCGCCGGCACTCCCGCCGAAGCCGGTGGTGCAGGCCCCCGAGACGGGCTGGGTGATCCGGACGGTGGTCACGGTGGTGGGTGTCGACGAAGCCGCAGCTGTCGTGGTGGTGGTAGTCTTGCCGGCCTTCTTGGACCCCTTCGAGCTCTTGGAGCCGGTGGAGGACTTGGAGGTCTTCGGCGCCTTGGGCGGCGTCACGGGTGCCCCGAAGGCGGTCACGCACGACCCGACGGTCACGCTGGCCAGCGTGCCCGTCTGGGACTGTTCGAACGTGGTGGTCCCGGTGTAGGTCACCGTGGTCTGCGACGAGCTGTTCTGGACCTCCAGCGTCTGACCGCTGATGGAGGCCAGTGTGCCGGTGGCGCCGGGGAAGCCTCCTCCGGCCGGGGGACCTCCGGTCGAGGTGGCGGCCCCGGCCACGCCGGCGGTGAGGGTGGTGAGCGCCAGGGCGACGCCGGCGACCGCCGACGCTCCCAGCAGTCGCCGGACCGGGCGAGGGGCGGTGGGCCCGGACCTGTCGAGTCCTGTGTGTCTCATAGCTGTTGCTGCTCCTTGTTCTGTTCGTGAACCTGCTCGAGGGAGGGGACGGGGGGCGCCACGGCTACTCGCTCCGGAGGGCGTCGATGGGTGCCAGTCGGGCGGCCCGGCTGGCCGGGTAGACCCCGAACACCACGCCGATGGCGACGGCCACCACGATGGAGCCGATGGTGGCGGCGGCGGAGATGGCGATGGGGTCGGAGATGAAATGGGGGAGGACCTCCGCCCCGATCAGTCCGAGTCCGACCCCCAGCACCCCGCCCACCAGGCCGAGGAACGACGCCTCCACCAGGAACTGCCGCCGGATGACCCCGGGGGTGGCGCCCAGCGCCTTCCGGAGGCCGATCTCCCGCACCCGTTCGGTGACCGACACCAGCATGATGTTCATCACCCCGATGCCGCCGACCAACAGGGAGATCCCGGCCACGCCGCCCAGGAGGACGGTGAGGGTCTTGTTCACCGAGTTGGAGGCGTCCGCCAGCTGTTGCTGCGAGGTGATGGTGAAGTCGGCGTCGGCCGGGGTGGTGATGTCGTGGAGCGAGAGCAGCTCGGCGTCGGCCTCCTGGTAGGCGGCGGACAGACTGCCCTGGGACCCGGCCTCGATGAGGATCTGGCTCACGGTGTTGCGTGAGGTCCCGCCCACCAGGCTGTCGGCGGCGGTGGTGATGGGCACGATGGCCTGGTCGTCCTCGTCGGTGGTGCTCGAGGAGCCGACCGACTTCAGGACACCGACCACCGTCATCGGAGCGTCGCCGACGTTCACCGTGTCTCCCACCGGGTCGCGGAAGCCGAACAGCTCCTCGGCCGTCTCCGATCCGAGGACGACGACGGCGGCGTGGTCGGTCACGTCCTGGTCGACGATGAACCGTCCCTCGGCCAGGCTCTCGTTGCGGACCGACAGCCAGTCCGGATTGGTCCCGATCACCGACGACGTCCAGTTGGTGGTGTTGTAGGTCAGCTCCTCCGACGATGTGGTGGTGGGTGCCACCGCCGCGATGTCGGGGGCGACCGTCTTGGAGGCCAGGGCAGTGGCGTTGGCCACGGTGAGGGTGGAGGCGGTACCGAACCCGCCACGGACACCGGTGGAGGAGGTGGTGCTACCGGGCGTCACGATGAGGAGGTTGGAGCCGAGAGCCGAGACCTCGGCGGACACCTGGGCCTGGGCGCCCTCGCCCAGCCCGACGGTCAGGATCACCGCGGCGATACCGATGAGGATCCCGAGGACGGTCAGGGCCGACCGGAGGCGGTGGGTGGCGACGGCGGCCAGGCCGGTCCGGATGGTCTCGATCCAGCTCACCGGACGCCTCCCGCGGCGGTGGCCGCCGGGTCCTGGATGTTGCCGTCCCGGATCCGCAGGGTCCGCTCGGCGGCGTCGGCCACGTCGGGCTCGTGGGTGATGAGGACGATGGTGCGGCCCGAGCGGTGGAGCTCGCCGAAGAGATCGAGCATCTCGTTGGCGGAGACGGAGTCGAGGTTGCCGGTGGGCTCGTCGGCCAGGATCAGGTCGGGGTCGGTCACCAGCGCGCGAGCCACCGCCACCCGCTGCTGTTGTCCGCCCGAGAGCTCGCCGGGACGGTGGCGGACCCGCTCCTCGAGGCCCACCCGGGCCAGGGCGTTGAGGGCCCGTTCGTGCCGCTCGGCGCGATCCACCCCGGCATAGGCGAGCGGCAGTTCGACGTTGCGGCAGGCATTGAGGGAGGGCAGCAGGTTGAACTGCTGGAACACGAAGCCGATCCGCCGGTTCCGCACGTGGGCCAGCTGGATCTCCGACATGGTGCTGACGTCCTCGCCGGCCAGGCGGTAGGTGCCCGAGGTGGGTACGTCGAGGCAGCCCAGGATGTGCATGAGGGTCGACTTGCCGGAGCCGGAGGGTCCCATGATGGCCACGTAGTCGGACTCGTCGATGGTGGTGGTGATGCCGCGGAGGGCCTCCACCTCCAGGGCCCCGGTCCGGTAGACCTTGGTGACCTCGTCGAGCTCGATGACGGGCACCGCCACGGCCGGGTAGCTCCCGGTGTCGCGCAGCCGGTGCTCGAAGGTGTCCTCCAGGTCCGACCGGGTGGTCATCCGCCGAACCCGCCGCCGCCGCCCCCACCGAAGCCCCCGCTACCGCCGGTGAAGGTGCGGCCGGTGGTGCCACCACCGAAGAGACCCGCACCTCCCCGGGCCCCGCCGAACCCTCCCAGGGTGACCACGGGCACCACGATGCTCTCACCGCTGGTCAGGCCGGTGAGGATCTGGGTGTCCCCGGCCGAGGCGATACCGACCGTCACCGTCCGGGAGACGGTGGACCCGTTCGACTTCACATTCACGGTGACCTTGTCGCCGGAGTAGTGGAGGGCGGTGGTGGGGACCTCGACGGCGTTCTGAATCTCCCTGACCGTGATGGCCACGGTGGCACTGGCCCCGCCGTAGAGGCCCGCCGGGGAGCCGGTCACGTTGATGACGACCGGGAAGGTGGCCACCCCGGTGGTGGTGGAGGCCAGGGAGCTCACCGAGCCCACGGTGCCGAAGACGTTGGTGGTGGCACCCGACGGGGTGATGACCGCCTGGTCGCCCACCGCCACCTGGCTGACGTCGGTGTCGTCGACCGACGTGTTGACGATGTAGGAGCCGGTGCTGACCACCACGAACTGGGATGAGGACGAGGAGCTGGACGAGGTGGAGGTGGAGGAGTTCGCCGACGACGACCCGCCGGTGAAGGACGAGCTACCGGTCGACGCCGTGGAGCTGCCCGTGGTGGTGGCGGTGCCCGTTCCGGAGGTGGAGCTCCCGGCGCTGACCTGCTGGCCCACCGAGAGGTCGACCGAGGCGACCTGGCCGGCGATGGTGGAGGTCAGCGTGGCATCGGCCAGGGAGGTCTGGGCGGAGGTCAGCTGGGCCTGCGACGAGGCGACCGCCGCCTCGTCGGCGTTGACCTGTGCGCTGGAGGCGCCGTCGGACTCATCGCTGTCGAGCTTGGACTGGTCGGAGGTCAGGGTGGCCTGGGCCTGGGCGACGCTGGCCGAGAGGCTGGTGGGATCGAGCGTGGCCAGGGTCTGACCGACGGTCACGGTCTGCCCGGCCGTGACGTCCACGGCGGCGACCCGACCGGCCACCGCGAACGAGAGGTTGGCCTGGTTGGCAGGTTCGATGGTGCCGCTGGCCGCCACCGACTGGGTCATGGTGCCGGTGGTGACCGCCTCCACCTTGCTGGTGGCGGTGGTGGCTGCCGCCGGACGGGTGGCGGCCCAGATACCGACACCGACGCCGACCACGACCACGATGGCGGCGGCGATGACGACCCAACGCCTCGTGAACCATCGTCTGCGTCTCGCCTGCACTGACCCTCCTCGAACTCGTCCCGGGCGCGGTCGCCGCTGCTGACGGACCGAATTTGAGGAGACCCACCTTGGAAACGTCCTGGAAACTCCTTGGAGAATCCTGAGAACGCGGTGAACCCGGTCGGGGCCGACCCGGGCGTGCCCGGTCGGGGCGGGCGCGGGATCAGGCGGGGATGCTCCCGGCGGGGCGCGGGATCAGGCGGGGATGTTGCGGACCGGGGGCTTGGTGACCTTGCCTGACCGGATGCAGGAGGTGCAGACGTGCAGCCGGGTGGGCGACCCGTCCACCATGGCACGGACCCGCTGGATGTTGGGGTCCCAGCGACGCTTGGTGCGACGGTGGGAGTGACTGATGTTCATTCCGAACGACGGCTTTTTGCCGCAGACCTCACACACCGCTGCCATGACGCGTCAACTTCCTCTCACCTACCTCGGGGAACGCCGTAAAGGTTAGCATCCTGGCCATGGGGGTCCCCGACACCATCGATGTGACGGAGCTCTGCCTGGTCATCGAGACCTTCCGGGACGCCCTGCGCTCCCACCAGGAGGTCATCAACCGCCTCAACGTGTATCCGGTACCTGACGGCGACACCGGGACCAACATGGCCCTGACCCTCGAGTCGGTGGTGGCCGAGCTGGCCGAGCTCGACGCCCCGGACATGGCGGCCGCCTGCAAGGCCATCTCCCACGGCTCGCTGATGGGCGCCCGGGGCAACTCGGGGGTCATCCTCTCCCAGCTCCTCCGGGGCATCGCCGACCGGCTGGGGGCCACCTCCGGAACCCCGGGGGCCGGTGATCTGGCCGACGCCCTGGTCAGTGCGGACGAACTGGCCCGTCAGGCGGTGATGCGCCCGGTGGAGGGGACCATCCTCACCGTGGCCCGGGGCGCCGCCGAGCGTGCCCAGAAGGCGAACGCCACCGGTGGGTCCCTGGTGGCGGTGGCCGAGGCCGCCTGGTCGGGTGCCACCGACGCCCTGGCCCGGACGCCCGACCTCCTGCCGGTGCTGGCCCAGGCCGGGGTGGTCGACGCCGGCGGGACCGGGCTGCTGCTGCTGTTCGACGCCCTGCTCACGGTGAAGGACGGGCGGCCCCTCCCCGATCCTCCCCCCCTCCCCGACGAACCGGTGGTGGCCCGGTCCGCCACCGACATCGCCGACGCCGTCCTCGCCTCCCACCAGGAGGGGGGCGACATCGCCGACCTCCGGTACGAGGTGATGTACCTCCTCGAGGCGTCGGACGAGACCATCCCCCCCTTCAAGGAGGTGTGGGCGGGCCTGGGGGACTCCATCGTGGTGGTGGGTGGCGACGGTCTCTGGAACTGCCACATCCACACCGACGACATCGGTGCGGCCGTGGAGGCGTCCCTCGACGCCGGCCGTCCCCGGAACATACGGGTCACCGACCTGCTCGAGCAGGTGGAGGAGGAGCGGTGGGTGCGGGAGGGTGCCGGTACGGCCGGCACCGGACCCTCCGAGACGCCGCCCGGGCCGCCGCCGACCACGGCGGTGGTGGCCGTGGCCACCGGGGAGGGCATCGGGCGGATCTTCCGCTCCCTCGGCGTGCACCGGATCATCGCCGGCGGTCAGACCATGAACCCGTCCACCGCCGACCTGTTGGAGGTGGTGGAGTCGTTGCGCTCGGACGAGGTCATCATCCTCCCCAACAACAAGAACATCGTGCCGGTGGCCCAGCAGGTCGACGCCCTCAGCGACAAGGTGGTCCGGGTGGTTCCGACCGCCACGGTGACCGAGGGGTTCGGTGCCCTGCTGGCCTACGACCCCGGCTCGCGGGCGGACCGGAACGCCGAGGCCATGGGTGAGTCGGCCCGAACCGTGGTGGCCGGCGAGGTGACCCGGGCGGTGCGCGACTCGGAGAGTGATGCCGGACCCATCCGGGCCGGCGACTGGCTGGGGATGTCGCGTCGCGGCATCGAGGTGGTGGCCGACTCCCTGCCCGGCGTGGCCTGTGAGCTGCTCGATGTCCTGGTCACCGAGGAGCACGACCTGGTGACGCTCATCGAGGGTGAGGGTTCCGGCGCCGCCGACACCCGCCGGATCACCGAGTGGCTGGGCGAGCATCGGCCGGCGGTGGTCATCGAGATCCATCACGGGGGCCAACCGCTCTATCCCTATCTCTTCTCGATCGAGTGAGCGGGCCCCGGTCGACGTCGGCATGAGCCCGGCCGTCCCGCCGTCGGCAGCCGACGGGGAGGGCCAGGGTCGCCGACTGGCCCAACTGGCCGAGCTCCCGGTGTCCGTGCTCAAGGGGGTGGGTCCCGGAACGGCGGCCGACCTCGAGGCCCTGGGGGTGGAGTCGGTGCTCGACCTCCTCACCCACTACCCGCGTCGGTACATCGACGGCACCCGCCTGGTGCCGCTGGCCGGCCTGGCGGTCGGCGAGACGGCCTCCGTGCTGGCCGAGGTCCGTGGCGTGCGACGCCCACCCACCCGCTACGGCCGGGGGAGGGGCAGGGGGCGTCCCCCCTCCCGGGTGGAGCTCGATGTCGCCGACGACTCGGGTGGACAGCTGACCGTCGTCTTCTTCAACCAGACCTGGCGGGCCGGCCAGCTGCCGGAGGGCACCCTGGCCCTCTTCTTCGGAACCTTGGGCACCTTCCGGGACCGGGCGCAGATGGTCAACCCCCGGGTCGAGGTCCTGGAGACGGCGGGCGAGGGGCGCGACCCGGGCACCGCCCCCGAGGCCGGTCGGGTCTTCCCCGTCTACCCCCTCAGCGAGAAGGCGTCCCTGACGTCGGCCCGCGTCTCGCGACTGACCGGCGAGGCCCTGGACCGGGCCAAGACGTTCGCCGACCCGGTCCCGGAGCCCTGGCGCCGCCGCCACCGGCTCCTCGACCGCACCACCGCCTTCGACCACATCCACCGTCCCTCGGCCTGGGCGGAGATCGAGCCGGCCCGGCGGCGGCTGGCCTTCGACGAGCTCTTCCGCCTGCAGCTCGCCCTGGTGCTCCGGAAGCGGCGCCTGGAGGAGGACGCCCGCGGCATCCGCCACGTGGTCTCCGTCCCGGAAGGCCCGACCCTGGTGGAGCGGTTCCTGGACCGGCTGCCCTTCGAGCCCACCGGTGCCCAGCTCGAGGCCATCGACACCATCCGCGGCGACCTGGCCGGCGGGCTCCCGATGCACCGCCTGCTGCAGGGCGACGTCGGGGCCGGGAAGACGGTGGTGGCGGTGGCGGCGGTGCTGATCGCCGTGGAGGGGGGGCACCAGGGGGCGCTGATGGCCCCCACCGAGGTGCTGGCCGAGCAACACGCCGCCGGTGTGACCCGTCTGCTCGACGGGATGACCGTCCCTGACCCCTCCACCCTGTCGGGGGACCGACCCCTCCGGGTGGCCCTGCTCACCAGCCGCACCCCGGCGGGCGAGCGTGCCCTCCTCCACGCCGGGCTGGCCGAGGGCACCGTCGACCTCCTGATCGGAACCCACGCCCTGCTCACCGACGAGGTGCGGTTCCGGTCGTTGGGCGTGGCGGTCATCGACGAGCAGCACCGCTTCGGCGTCGAGCAGCGGGCCGCCCTCCGGGCCAAGGGACGCGGCACCGACGGGGAGGGCCTCGATCCCGACCTCCTGGTGATGACCGCCACCCCGATCCCCCGGACGGCGGCGATGGTGGTCTTCGGCGACCTCGACCTGTCGGTGGTGGGTGAGCTGCCCCCCGGTCGGGCCCCGGTGGCGACCCACTGGGCACGCACCCCCCTCGAGACCGAGGCGGCCTGGACCCGGGTCCGCCGGGAGGTGGAGGCCGGGCACCGGGCCTTCGTGGTATGTCCCCTGGTGGAGGGCTCCGAGCGGATCGAGGCGAGATCGGCCACCGAGGAGGCGGAGCGCCTCGCTGCCGCCGAGCTGGCCGGTCTCCGGATCGGACTCCTCCACGGCCAGATGAAGCCGGCCGAGAAGGAGACGGTGATGGCCGACTTCCGTCGAGGTGACCTCGATGTGCTGGTGGCCACCACGGTGATCGAGGTGGGCGTCGACGTCACCGAGGCGACGGTGATGGTGATCGAGGACGCCGACCGGTTCGGTATCGCCCAGCTCCACCAGCTTCGGGGTCGGGTGGGTAGGGGGACCGACCCCTCGTGGTGTTACCTCCTCTCGGAGTCCGACAGCCCCGAGGCCGAGACCCGGCTGTCCGCCATGGAGCGGACCACCGACGGGTTCGAACTGGCCGATGTGGACCTCGAGCTCCGGGGCGAGGGGACCATCCTGGGTGCCCGGCAGAAGGGCCGCAGTGACCTGAAGCTCGCCCGCCTCCTCACCGACCGGGATCTGGTGGTGGCGGCCCGGGAGGTGGCCGAATCGGTGGTCGGCGAGGACCCCACCCTGGTGGGCCACCCGCTCCTGACCGATGAGCTGCGGATCCACGTGGACGAGGACGAGGCCGCCTTTCTGTTCAAGAGCTGAGCGGGGGGCGGCGGGGTCGGCCGGTAGAGTTGGAGGGTGCGCGTGATCGGAGGCGAGTTCCGGGGCCGACGGCTCCAGGCCCCGGACAGCCGATCGGTGCGTCCCACCTCGGACCGGGCCCGGGAGGCGATCTTCGACATCCTCTTCAGCCTCGGCGGGGTGGAGGCACTGCAGGTGGTCGACCTGTTCGCCGGCACCGGGGCCCTGGGCATCGAGGCGCTCTCCCGGGGCGCGGCCTCGGTCACCTTCGTCGACGGTGATCCCCGTAGTCTCGACCTGGTGCGGACCAACCTGGCCGCCGTGGGGCTGCCCGACGCCGAGCGGGACGGGTTCGCCACCGTGATCCGGGCCGACGTGGACGCCTGGGTGGCCACCACGGCGTCGAGGTACGACCTCGTCCTCTGTGATCCTCCCTATGCCTACGAAGGCTGGCCGACCCTCTTCGACCACCTGCCGGGCGACCTGTGCGTGCTCGAGTCCGGAGCCGAGATCGCCGTGGCCGACGGGTGGGACGTCCTCAGATCCAAGCGGTATGGCGGTACGATCGTGACGGTGGTCCAACCGGACCGGGTCGCTCAGAAAGGTGCCTCGTGAGGATTGCGCTGATCCCGGGATCGTATGACCCGGTCCACAACGGTCACCTCGAGGTGGTGGAGCAGGCCGCCCGGCTCTTCGACGAGGTGGTGGTGGCCGCCCTCCGCAATCCCCAGAAGAGCGAGGCGCTCTTCGATCTCGAGGAGCGCCAGGAGATGCTGGAGGACGCCCTCGCCCACCTGGCCAACGTGCGCATCGTGTCCGTCTCCACCCTGGTGGTCAACGTGGCCGCCGACGTGGGGGCCAGCGCCATCGTGAAGGGCCTGCGGGCGGTCTCCGACTTCGAGAACGAACTGCAGATGGCCCAGATGAACAAGCAGCTGTCCGGGGTGGAGACCATCTTCATCCCCACCAGCTCCGCCCACTCGTTCATCGCCTCGCGCCTGCTCCGCGAGGTGGCCCGCTTCGGCGGGGACGTCACCGCCTTCGTGCCCAAGAACGTGGCCCTCCGGCTGCAGGAGAAGTTTGCCGATGAGTGACCTCTTCTCCGATCTGGACGACCAGCGGGCCGCCGACGAGGAGCCCGATGCCGAGGCGCTGGTCCGGGAGGCGCTCGAGCTCGTCCTCAACGCCAAGGCCATGCCGCTGTCCGCCTCCGTCCTGATCTCCCGCGACGAGGTGGCGGAGCTGCTCCAGGGCTCCCTCGACCGGATGCCGGACGAGCTGCGTCAGGCCCGGTGGCTGCTGCGCGAGCGCCAGGACTTCATCGCCGAGAAGTCGCGGGAGGCCGACGCCCTGCTCGAGGAGGTCCGGGTCCAGGCGGAACGGATGGTCCAGCGCACCGAGATCGTCCGCCAGGCCAACCACGTCGCCCAGCGCATCCTCGACGACGCCAACGAGGAGGCCCGGCGGCTCCGTCACGAGGCCGAGGACTACGCCGACCAGAAGCTGGCCAGCTTCGAGATCGTGCTCGACCGGACCATGAAGACGGTGCAGGCCGGCCGTGAGAAGTTGCAGGTGACCCCGCTGCCGCCGGTGGAGATCGGGGAGGGCGGGGACACCTCCCTGGCCGCTCCCGTCACCCCCGGCGTCCCCGACCCGGTGGACGACCCGGACGGCTTCTTCGACCAGGACCTCGACTGAGCGGGATGTCCGTGGCGTCCACCCGACCCTTCCTCGTCCACGCCGCCGCCCTCCGCAAGGTGGCCGGTACCACCAGGCACGAGGAGCGCCGGGGGGTCATCGAGGGACTGGGCACGGTCAGCGTGGTGGTTCCCGAGGGCGCCGAGATCGACGCCGTGGTGACCCTCTCCTCCTACCCGGGCGGGATCATGGCCACCGGGACCGTCTCGGCGCCCTGGCAGGGGGAGTGCCGACGGTGCGGGGGGGTGGTGACCGGAGCGGTGCAGGCCACCGTCCGCGAGCGCTACGTGCCCACCGGCCCGGGTCAGCCCGACCCGGACCCGCAGGCCGACGTCTACCCCCTGAGCGATGATCTGCTCGATCTCGAGCCCCTGGCCAGGGACGCCGTCCTCCTCGAGCTGCCGCTGGCCCCCCTCTGCTCCGAGGACTGCAAGGGCCTCTGTCCCCAGTGCGGGGCGAACCGGAACCTCGAGACCTGTGTCTGCGAGGCGCCCTCGGACCCTCGCTGGGCGGCGCTCTCGGAGCTGCGTGACATCGACGGTGGTGGGTCGGTCTAAACTGTCCCCCTTATGGCCGTCCCCAAGAAGAAGACCTCGAAGTCCAAGAGCCGCAGCCGCCGAGCCTCCGCCTGGGTGCTCAAGACGCCGGCGCGCTCCGTGTGCCCGCAGTGCACCACCGCCAAGCTGCCCCACGTCGTCTGCCCGAACTGCGGGTGGTACAAGGGCCGCCAGGCGATCGAAGTCGACTAGTGGCCCGCCGGGCCGAGCGCCCGACGGGCGAAGCCTTCGCGGCCCTGCCGGTGGCGGTCGACGCCATGGGGGGCGATCGGGCCCCCGGTGAGATCGTGGCCGGCGCCCGCCGGGCCTCCGACGAGTCGGGCATCAAGGTGCTGTTGGTCGGGCGGCCGGGTGACATGGGCGATACCGGGGGGCTGCCGGAGTTCCACGCCTCCGAGGTGATCGGCATGGACGACGACCCCGGACAGGGCGTACGCCGGAAGAAGGACTCCTCGTTGGTCCGGGCCGCCGAGGCGGTCCGCGACGGTCAGGCCCTGGCCATGGTCTCGGCGGGGAACACCGGTGCCACCATGGCGTCGGCCCTGCTGCGCATGGGGCGGCTTCCCGGCGTGATCCGCCCGGCCATCGCCACCCCGATCCCCAACCCCGGTACGGGTAAGCCACCGACGGTGCTGCTCGACTCGGGGGCCAATGCCGAGTGCAACGCGCAGATGCTGGTGCAGTTCGCCCAGATGGGGGCGGCCTTCTCCACCGAGCGCTACGGGGTCGAGCGCCCCACGGTGGCCCTGCTGTCGATCGGTGAGGAGAAGTCGAAGGGGACCCCACTCGAGAAGGAGGCCCACGCCCTGCTGGCGGCGGGGGCCGGTGGGGACGGGTTCGACTTCATCGGCAATGTCGAGGGCCGCGACTTCTTCCTGGCCGCCGCCGACGTGGTGGTCACCGACGGGTTCACCGGCAACGTGGCACTCAAGACCATGGAGGGGTCGATGCGGTTCCTCATCGCCGCCCTCACCGAGATCCTGGGGAGGCCCCATCTGCAGGATGCCGCCCAGGCCCTGGTCCCGGAGCTGCTGCCCCTGGCCGAGGCGCTGGAGCCCGAAGGGACCGGCGGGTCCATGCTGCTCGGCGTCGACGGGGTCTGCGTCATCAGCCACGGCTCGTCGTCGGCCACCGCCATGTTCAATGCCATCACCGTCGCTCACGACCTGGCGGTGGCCGGTCTGGTGGAGGCGGTGGCGGGCTCGGTGACCGAGGTGGTCGTACCCGACTGATTCCTCCGGCCGCCCGGCCGACCCTGGGGGACGGGGGTACTGGGGGACGGGGTACTCAGGCCAGGCCGAATCCCAACTCCCGGAGCAGGTCCTCGGTGACCGCCCACAGCCGTTCGGCGTCCACGTCGGACCGCCCGGCCTTCGAGGCCTTCCTCAGCTGGCTGCGGACGTAGTAGCCACCCGTCTTCCCCTCCACCTCAGGAGAGGCCGCCAGGTAGACCACGGTGGAAGCCCCGACGGTGGCGGTGATCTCGAAGTGTCGGAACAACCGGTTGCCCCAGCCGGAGAAGCCGGCCAGGTCCCCGTCCATGCCGAAGCCGCTCCTCACCGGCCCCGGATGCACGCAGTTGGCGGTGATCCTCTCCGGGTCGAGGCGGTGCACCAGTCCCCGGGTGAACAGCACGTTGGCCAGCTTCGACTGGCTGTAGGCGCCCCACGACGAGTAGCCGGACGGGCTCTGGAGCCCGTCCCACTTCATACCCCGCCAGGCCGCCCGGTGGGCAAGGGACGCCACGTTGACGATGCGGGCCCCGTCGACGCTCCGGACGTGGTCACGTAGGAGATTGGTCAGGTAGAACGGGCCGACGTGGTTGACCCCGAAGGTCTGCTCGAGTCCCTGGGCCGTCTCCGACCGGGTCGACCAGATCCCTCCGGCGTTGTTGACCAGGACGTCGATCCGGTCCCACCGCTGTCGGAGGTCGTCGGCACACGCCCGGACCGATGTCAGGTCGGCGAGGTCCAGCGACGCGGTGTGCACGTCGTCGGACCCGGTGGAGCCCCGGATCTCCGCCGCCGCGGCTTCCGCCTTGGCCGGATTCCGGCAGGCCAGCACGGTGGTGGCACCCATCCCGGCCAGGGCCAGCGCCGTCTCCTTGCCGATTCCGGAGTTGGCACCGGTGATGACGACGACCTTGCCGTGCATGGAGACCTCGCTGGTCGGAAGGGATGGGCCACGGATCGTGCCGGGCGGGCTTCCACCCCCTACACCCGCCGTACCAGGGACATTAGGCTTCATCCGCCGACGAGTCCGAATCGCGGAGAGGTGTGCGCATGAGGGTGCTGGTGGTGGCGTGGGACAGCGGCGGCGGCGTCGAGGTCGTCGAGACGGTCGTCCGGAGGCTGGTGGCTCGGGGCCATCAGGTGCGGGTACTGGGAACCGAGGGGCTTCGGGCCGGTCTCGAGGGGGTGGGCGCCTCGTTCGCTCCCTACCGGTATGCCCCCGACAACGACCGCAGCCGCGCCGAGACCGACCTGCTCAAGGACTGGGAGGCCACGAACCCCCTCGACGCCTTCGCCCGAATCCGGGACCGGGTGATGTTCGGGCCCGCCCGACACTTCTGCCGGGACGTGGAGGAGGAGTTGGCCGACCATCCGGCCGACGTCGTCGTGGTCGACGTGATGATCGCCTCCGCCCTCGGCGGCGCCGAAGCGGCCGGCGTGCCGCGGGTGCTCCTGATGCACGCTCTCTACGGCATTCCCCGCCAGGGGGCACCACCGATGGGCGCCGGCCTGCTGCCGGCCACCAACGCCGGTGGCCGTCTCCGCGACCGGGCGGTGACCGGAGTGACGTTGAAGCTGTTCGCCACCGGCCTGCCACCCCTCAACGAGTCCCGTCGTGAGCTGGGCCTGGCGCCCTACGAGTCGCCACTCGAGCTGTTCGAGCACGCCGACCGGATCCTGGTGTGCACCAGCCCCAGCTACGACTTCGGAGCCGGGACGGCGCCGTCGAATGTGTCCTACGTCGGCCCGCAGTTCGAGGAGGCCGCCCCCGGTGCCTGGGACGACCCGTGGGCAGGGCTGGCGCCGAAGCCTCTGGTCCTGGTCGGCCTGAGCAGCACGTTCATGGACCAACGCCATCTCCTCCAGCGCGCCGCCGACGCGCTGGGGCGGCTGCCCGTCCACGGCCTGGTCACCACCGGTCCGGCCATCGACCCGTCCGAGATCGTCGCCCCACCCAACGTGGTGGTCACCCGCTGGGTGCGGCACGCCGACGTCCTCCCCCACTGTGCGGCGGTGGTGACCCACGGGGGCCACGGGACGGTGATGAAGTCGCTGCAGGCCGGGGTGCCGCTGGTGGTGGCGCCGCTCGGACGGGACCAGCCAGACAACGCCGCCCGGGTGGTCCACGCCGGTGCCGGGGTGCGGGTGGGGCCGAAGGCCCGGGTGTCGAGACTCGAGCAGGCCATCGCCCAGGCCGTCTGGGATCCGGCCCTCCGGGCCGGGGCCGCCCGGATGGCCGCCACCCTGGCCGCCGAGCGGGACGACGATCGGGTGGTCGACCTGCTGGAACGGGTGGTGGAGGAGGTGCCCCGCCGGCTTCCGACGTCACCGGACTGGCAGCCGCTCGACGACCCCGTCGGGGCCGACCCGGCGGAGATCGAGCTCCCGGAGTCGATGACCCGCCACGTGGTGGAGGTCTCCGACGGCGGGCGGATCGAGACCTTCGAGTCCGGCACGGGTCCGGCCGTCGTGCTCCTGCACGGGATGGGGCTGTCGGCCGACATCTGGGCCCGCCAGGTCCCCGCGCTTTCGGCACACCATCGGGTCATCGCCTGGAACCAGCGGGGCTGCGGCGGATCGACGGCCGGTTCCGGCGGTTACGGGCTCGACCGCCTGGTCGACGATCTGATCGAGACGCTGACGGCGAGGGACGTGCGCCACGCCGTGCTGATCGGCCATTCGGTGGCGGGCATGGTGGTGCTCGAGGCGGCGATCACCCGGTCCGACCAGCTGGCGGAACGGGTGACCGGATTGATGGTGGTCTCGACCACCGGCGGAGCGGTGCCGGCCATCGGCTCCTCGCCGGTGAAGGATGCGCTGTTCGGGTCGGCGCTGGCCGTCGAGGGGCGGTGGCACCCCTCGTCTCGGATGCCCTCCATGTCCCGGCTCGGCGCCTGGCTCTCCTTCGGGCGAGGGAACGGCACGCCCGAGGAACTGGCCCTGGTGCGCCGCGTCACCGAGGCGGCGGATCCCCAGGCCGGCCCGGAGCAGATGCGGCTGATGCTCACCTACGACGCCCGGGGACGCTACGCGGACATCCGCCTGCCGGTGCGGGTGGTGGCCGGCACGTGGGACAGCTTCCTGCCTGCCAAGCACGCCGCGCTGCTGGCGTCCAGCATCCCGGGGGCACTCCTGGTGTCGTTCCCCAAGTCGGGGCACATGCTGATGCTCGAGCAACCGGATGGCTTCAACGACGTGGTGGCGGGATTCAGTGCCGACCCGGCGACCGGGGGGGCTGGACCGGTCGCCATCCCCGACCGACTGTCCCAGCCGGAGTCGACGTCCGCGGCGGCGGGTACCCGGCGCCGGCGTGGCCCGACCGACGCCTCCACGGGCTCACGCCATCCGTCGATCGAGCCGATCGGGTTCCGACGTCCGGGCATGCGCCGGTTCAACGGGGAGGACTCCGGGTTCCTCTCGCTGGAGCTGCCCACCCAGCCGATGACCTCCCAGTTCGTGGTGGTGGTCCGACCCGCCGCCGGCCCGGACGGCCAGCGGCGGCCGATCACGCTCAACCAGCTCCAGTCGCACCTGGCCCGCCGGCTGGGGGAGTTGCCCAGCTTCCGCTGGCGGATCCTCCGGGTCCCGCTCGGACTGAGCCACCACGTGGCGGTGGAGGATCCCGCCTTCGACATCACCGAGCACCTCGAGCACGTCACCGTCGACCCCACGGAGGGCGACCGGGGTTTCGCCCGGGTCTGCAACGAGCTGGCCGGACGCTGTCTCGACCGAGCCCGCCCCCTCTGGATGGTGACCCTGGTCGACGGTCTGGACGAGGGCCGCCAGGGACTGGTGATCCGGTTCCACCACGCCCTGATGGACGGGGGTCCGACCATCCAGACGCTGGCCCGGATCCTGTCCGACGACGACCACCAGGTGGTCAGGGCCGCTGACGAGTGGGAGCCGGTGCCCCTCCCCACCCGGGGTCTGCTGTTACGCGACGCGGTGGGCGACGAGGCCCGGATCATCAGCCGACTGCCGGCTCTCGCTGTCCGCTCCTACCGGGGCTACCGCGCCCAGCAGGCGTTCGAGGCCGGACTCGACGCTCCGATCGCCGTGTCCCCGAAGGACACCCCGCCCTGCTCCCTCAACGACGCCTTCTCCATCCGTCGGGCCCACGCCAACCTGGTGCTTTCACTCCCCGACGTGCAGCTGATGCGCCGCCGGGCGGGAGTCACACTCAACCAGGCGGTGCTGGCGCTGGTGGCCGGGGGGCTCCGGAGGTACCTGGAGGCGAAAGGCGACCTTCCGGACAAGCCGTTGCTCTCCGGCGTACCGATGGCGTTCGAAACCGGAGCCCCGGACCGGGAGTACGGAAATCACTTCATCAACTTCGTCACCAGCCTGGCCACCGATGTGGCGGATCCCTGGGAGCGGCTCCACACGGTGGCCGAAGCCAGCGTGACCGCACGTCGTTCCATGGAGGAACTGGATGGGGAACTGCTGTGCGACTGGCTCGACCAGGTGCCGCCATTCGCCAGCGAACGACTGGTGCGACGTCACGTGGCCGACCGTCGGGACAACCGCGAGGTGGCCGACATCAACGTCAACATCTCGCTCGTGCGGGGTCCTTCGACGCCGTGGGCGCTCGGATCAGCCGCCGTCGAGGGGGTGTTCCTGCAGGGACCGCCGAACTCCGGCTGCGGGCTCAGCATCACGGCCATGAGCTATGTCGACACGTTGATGATCGGCCTGCATGCCTGTGCCGACGCGGTGCCGGATCCGGGTGTGGTGGCCCGGGCGATCGAGGAGGAGTTGGCGGAACTGGTCCGGTTGAGCGAAGAACGTACCGGTGGGGGATCGGAGGCCTCGGCTCCCCAGCCCGCCTGACCGGTCGCTCATCCGGAGTCGTTCGCCGGCGGCGGCCGTTGGTGGTTCCGCTCCAGGTTGTGCTTCGGGCACAGGAGCCGGCCGTTGTCCTGGGTGGTGAGGCCGCCGTTGCGCCACTCGAGGATGTGGTCGACCTGGGAGTACTGGGCCAGCTCGTCGCAGAGGGGGTGGGTGCACTCCCGGTCCCGGATCTCGATGGCCCGGCGGGTGGCGCCGGTGAAGAACCGGGCGGTGGCGCCCACCTCCACCCGGTTGGGCGGGGTGAACACCGCCCGTTCGACGTCGGCCTCGGTGAGCCAGTGGACCAGGCTCCCCGGGGTGACCACCGTGCCGTTGGCCAGCTCGCACATCCGTCCCGACACGGTGGGGTAGTCGACCAGGACGGTGAACAGGGGCGGGGGGCGTCGGGCCCCCTTCGGACAGGCCAGGGAGCGGGTGGCCATCTCCACCAGGGCGTCGGCCCGCCGGTGGGCGGGGGTCCGGGCCAGCTCGCAGGCGGCCGGTGAGCGGCCCAGGCGCTCGGCGGCCTCGTTCCAGTCCTCCTCGAAGAGGGCGGTCTCGATGCGGCGGAGCTCGTCGGCCACGATGCTCCCCGAGAGGGGGTCGAGGGTGATGTGCCCGAGCCAGGTCCCCGAGAAGGACCCATGGAGGGTGACGTCCCGCCGGGTCCGCTGCCGCTCGGCGGCGTCCTCGGTGCCGTCGGGGTCGGCCAGCTGGGCCCAGTAGGCCAGGGCCCGGCGGAAGTGCGGGTAGCTCAGTGCCCTGGCGTGGCCCACCAGGGTGGCCTCGTCACGGAGCAGGGCCTGGCGGGTGCGGTCGTTCTCCAGCCCGGCGATGGCGTCCACGTGGTCCGACGAGATCTCGCCGGCCAGGAAGGCCTCCCGGCAGACCGGGAGGTACCCGAGGGCCCGGCCCCGGCGACACCGGCGGCGGGCGCGGACCTTGGGGAGACGGGCCCGGGCGGCCAACCAGAGGGACGCCGACTTCGCCCCGTCCTCCTCCCACTCGCCCGAGGCGTCGAAGCTGGCCATGACCTCGGCCTGGAAGGCGTCCAGCCGGTGGACGAGCACCTCCAGGGCGACCATCGACTCACGGTCGGCGCAGGTGGCGGGGTCGGTCGCCACCAGTTGATCGATCGCCTCGGTCAGGGCCTCGAGCTCCATGGGACCAGTCAACACCCCGGGTGTGACAACCCATCGGGAACATCAGGACATCACGGAGAGAGCACCCACCGACACGGCGGGTGTGGATCGGGAGGAGGTCGGAGGGAGGGGGTCGGAGGGAGGGCTCGGAAGGGAGGGTCGGAAGGGAGCGGTCAGAGCCGAAAGCAGACTCCGACACCGGCCCACGGCTACCTGCCCAGCAGCTCCTTGGCGATGTGGGTCACCTGGATCTCGTCGGTGCCGGCATAGATCTGGAACACCTTGGCGTCCCGCGCCAGCTGCTCGACCCGGAACTCCGACATGTAGCCGTTGCCGCCGAAGAGCTGGACCGCCTCCATGGCCACCTCGGAGGCGGCCTGGGCGGAGTAGAGCTTCATCGCCGATGCCTCGGCGAGGGTCAGTGTGCGACCGGCGGCGGAGAGCTCGATGTGCCGGAACACCAGGTTCTGGACGTTCAGGCGGGCGACCTCCATCTTGGCCAGCTTCAACTGGATCAGCTGACGGTCACCGATCGGCTTCCCCCACAGCATGCGTCCCTTGGCGTATTCGACCGAAAGCTTCAGGCACTCTTCGATCACCCCCAGGGACATGGCGGCCAGCCCGACCCGTTCGGTGGTGAAGTTCCCCTTGGCCGACTCCCGTCCACTGGTGGCGGTGCCCTCCGTCTCGCCGAGGAGATGGTCGCGGCCGACCCGGACGTCGGTGAAGAACAGCTCGCCGGTGGGGGAGGAGTGCAGGCCCATCTTCCGGAACGGCTTCGACTGCTCGAGCCCGGGGGTCCCCTTGTCGAGGATGAAGGTCAGCACCTGGCGGTCGCGGAGCGGGGTGTCGGATCCGTCGTCCAGCTTGGCGTAGACGACCATGGTGTCGGCGTAGGGGCCGTTGGTGATGAAGGTCTTGTTGCCGTTGATGATGTACTCGTCCCCGTCCCGACGGGCGGTGGTCCGCATTCCTCCGAGGGCGTCCGACCCCGAGTCCGGCTCGGTGATGGCCCAGGCACCGACCTTGTCGAAGGTGAGGAGGTCGAGCCCCCACCGCTCCATCTGGGCCGGTGTGCCCTGCTTCATGATGGTTCCGGCCGCCAGTCCCAGGCTGACGCCCATGGCGGTGACGATCCCCGGGCAGTAGTGGCACAGCTCGATGATCGGGATCAGGGTCATGGCCGCCGCCCCGCCGTCGCCGTTGCGCTCCTCGCGCTCGGCGGGCGACTCCGTCCCCCCACTCCGCTTGCGGTCGAGCTGCTTCTTGAACCGGTCGCGGGCCATCTGGTCCATGCCGAAGGTGGACTGCATCTTGCGGATGATGTCGTAGGGAGGGAGGTCGCCGTGTTCGAGCTCGTCGATGTGCGGCACTACCTCCGCCTCCACGAACCGACGGACGGCCTCCCGCACCATCAGCTGCTCTTCGGACCATTCGAACATCGACCGACCTCCCCTCATTCGGACACGCCGCCTCGGCGCCCTCACACGAGGCACCCCTTCCCAACGGCACGCCGTCATCGTCCGGGCACGAGGCTACCGGAGCCCGGCCTACGCTCGGGCGGGTGCGACCGATCCGACGCTCCGGGGATCCTGGACTCACCCCCTTCGAACGGTGGGGGGGCGACCCGTTCTTCGTGTCCCTGGTGGAGCGCTTCTACCAGGGGGTGGCCACCGATCCGGTGCTGCGACCGATGTACCCCGAGGACCTCACCGACTCGAAGGCCCACCTGGCGCTGTTCCTCGCCCAGTACTGGGGCGGCCCGGACCGGTACAACCAGGAGCGGGGGGCGCCCCGCCTCCGGATGCGCCATGCCCCGTTCGTGATCGGGTCGGCCGCCTCCGAGGCCTGGTTGCGGCACATGACGACGGCGGTGGAGGGCGCCGAGCTCGACGCCGACGACAAGGAGCTCCTGCTCGACTACCTGTCGATGGCGGCCAACAGCCTGATCAACGCCCGGCCCTGACAGGCGACCCCGAGGGGGCCTGACCGGCACGCCCCCACGGGCGCATGGGTCAGGATGGAAGCATGGCCCATGTATCCCCGGACCCGTCCCCGCCGTCGGACCGTTCCACCGTCAAGCGCTACGCCGAACGCGCCAGCTACGACCGGGGGGTGATCGACGGCATCCTCGACGCCGGCATGGTCTGCCACGTGGGGATCCAGTCCGACCGGGGCTTCCCGGTGGTCATCCCCCTCGCCTACGGGCGCAGCGGCGACGTCCTCTACCTCCACGGCTCGGCGGCCAGCCGCCTGTTCCGCAACGCCCGCACGCCCACCGTCGAGCTCTGCGTCACCGTCACCCTGGTCGACGGGTTGGTGGTGGCCCGCTCCACCTACAACACCGACCTCAACTACCGGTCGGTGGTGGTCATCGGCGATGCCTCCGAAGTCCGCGACCTCGACGAGAAGCGCCGGGGGCTCGAGGCCATGGTGGACCACCTCATCCCCGGGCGGAACGCCGACGCCCGGCAACCCACCGAGAAGGAGCTGCGCTCGACCATGCTCCTCCGCCTGCCCATTTCGGAGGCCTCCGCCAAGGTCCGCACCGGCTGGCCGATGGACGAGGATGCCGACCTCGAGCTTCCCATCTGGGCCGGCGTCGTTCCGTTCCGGACCGTCTACGACCCGCCGGTCGACGATCCCGGGCTGGCCCACCCGCTCGAGCCTCCCGCCTACCTCACCCCCTTCGCCCGGCCGTGATCCGCGGTCCCGGTTCGGGACCGGGACGTCACCAGGTCGTCCCGGTCACCTCACGCATGGTCCGCTCGAACGCCTCGTCGTCCAACGAGGCCCGGCCGGCCAGGACGAGCGCCGCATCCGCGTCCACCCCACCCGGCCCGACGACCTGGACAGTCCGGATGGACGTCGGAGGACGCCCTGGACCGACGACGCGGTGAGCGAGGTCGTGGCCCGGCCGACGCCATCACCGACACCCTGGTCGCCCCGGCCTACGGGGTACGGGACGAGGGCGGCCGGCGCTCCCTGACCGAGGTGATCGACCGGATCAGGGCGATCCTGGTCCCCTGACCGACAGGCCCCTCAGCCGGAGCGGATCTGGCCGCCCCGCCGCCCACCCGGCCCCGCCGCCCACCCGGCCCCGCCGCCCACCCGGCCCCGGCCCCACCACTGGCACCCCTCAGGCCGGCGTCGGGTGGACCCGGCTGACGTCGACCGACACCTCGAGGGTGTGGGCGTCCCCGCCGCCGAACACGATGCCCTTGAGCGGCGAGACGTCGGAGTAGTCGCGGCCCCAGGCGATCGTCACGTACGACGATCCCACCATCCGGTCGTTGGTGGGATCGATGTCCAGCCAGCCCCAGCCGGGGATGTAGACGGCCGCCCAGGCATGGGAGGCGTCGGCGCCGACCAGCCGGTCCTCGCCGGGCGGCGGTGCCGTCTCCAGGTAGCCGCTGACGTAGCGGGCGGCCAAGCCCACCGACCGGAGGCAGCCGATGGCCAGGTGGGCGAAGTCCTGGCAGACCCCGCGCCGGTGCAGGAGGACGTCGGCCAGCGGCGTGGTCACCGTGGTGAACCCGGGGTCGTAGACGAAGTCGTCGAAGATCCGGGCGGTGAGTTCGCCCACCGCGTCGACCAGGGATCGGCCGAGGCCGAAGGACGGGGCGGCGTACTCGGCGACCGCCGAGGTGGTCGGCACCAGGGGTGAGTCGAAACAGTACTGGCGGGCGTCGAGCATCCGGGGGGACAGGTCGGAGACGAGCAGGTCCCGGGCGGACTCCCAGGCAGGCCCGACCGGTGGCAGGGGCTCGCGGACCTCCACGGCCACCTCGCTGGTGGAGGTGATGATCAGCTCGTCGAACGGCCCGTCGACGGCGAAGGCGATGACCGGGTTGCCGAAGAAGTCGTTCCGCTCCGTCCAACTCACCGGCGTGGGGTGGACGTCGATCGAATTGGCCAGGCACTGTTGCCGCTCGGTGAGGCGTGGGCGGAGGTGCGCCTCGTTCCGGGCCCGTGACACCGGGGCGTTGTACCGGTAGGAGGTCCGGTGCACCACGTGGAAGCTCACAGCATCCCCCGGCCGATGCGGTGCTCGCCGCCCAGGTTGCGCTGGGCCAGGGCCGACAGGCGCTCGTGGGCGAAGTAGGTCCGTCGCAGGGTGTCGAGCAGGCGGACGAGGACCTCGTCGACCCGGCTCAGCACCGAGTCGAGCTCGGGCCGGCGGGCGGTGGGAACGTCCACCTCGGCCAGGCGCTCGGCGTCGGTGAGCCGGAGCAGGGTGGTGGCCTCGAGGACCAGTTGCTCCTCGGCCGCCAGGCGCTGCGCCGACGACTGCTTGGGCAGGTCGGCCAGGTGGCCGAGGAGCCGATCGAGCTGGAAGATCACGCTCCGGGGGTTGCGGACGTCGTAGACCAGCAGGTCCACGGCCCCGGCCACCTGCATGGTGGGGCCGGTGCGCCGACGGAAGATGAGCAGGCTCTCGGACGTGGTGAGCAGCGACTCCAGCAGGAGGTCCTCCACCACTCCGGCCCGCTGATCGGCCAGCACCGATCGGAGGAGGCGGACCAGGGACTGGGCCCGCTCGAGACGCCGGCCGGCATCGAGGAACAGCCACACCGGGTCGCGCTCCATGTTCTCCGCCAGGACCCCGGCGAGGGCCAACAGCGACTGGAGGAGGCGCTGGAGGCCGGCCTGGAGACCCATCAACTGGGTGGGCGGCCGACTCCGCAGCCGGGCGAGCTCCTCCTCCACGTCGCCGATCAGCTGCCAGGTGTCGCCGGAGAGCTGCTCCCGGACCGAGTAGGCGGCGTCGATCAGGAGCCCCAGGGTGGAGACCAGGCTGCCGTCGACCCCCTCGTCGAGCACCAGGGCCATGGCCCGGCGGTCGGTGGGGATCTCGCCGAGTGCCGGCGTGCCCGCGCCCGGCCGGTCGCCGCGGCCCGGCCGGGCGGCACCGGATGCGGTCGCAGCCTCGTCCGGTCCCTCCTCCGATTCCGCCTCGCCCCGGGGGCCCGACGGCGAACCCAGCTCCCCGTCCAGCTCCCCGTCCAGCTCCGCACCCAGCTCCGACCGCACCCAGCTCCCCGTCCAGCTCCCCGTCCAGCTCCCCGAACGGCCCCGGACCCTCCTCCTCCGGCTCCGAGACCGGGTCGAACCCGGAGACGGCCGCCAGCGCCGACATCAGCACCCGGAGGGACTCGGCGCCGCCGTCGCCACCCCCGCCCATCGGTTGGTCGAAGCGGGCCAGAACGGTGCGGATGAGCCGGATGACCAGCTCGGCGTGTTCGGCGGTGCGGCCCAGCATGAACAGCTGGGCGGCCACCCGGCTGGGGAGCGAGGTGGCGGCGGTGACGTCGAGCGGTGGCACGGCCTCGGCGGCCACCGTCCGGAGCCAGGCGCTCTGCTGCAGGGCGGGCTCCTGGGAGATCACCCAGGTGTCCTTGCTGGTGCCGCCACCGTGGCTGGAGACCACGCCGGCGTCGGGAGTGGCGCCCACCCGGGTCAGTCCGCCGGGCAGGACCGTGTAGCCGTAGCCCGACCCACCCCCGGTGTTCTCGTCGGCCACCAGAAAGGTGCGGAGCACCGCCGGTCGGGGTTCGAGGACCCCGGAGGCGTTGACCGTCGGGGTGGTGGAGGGCTGCAGGTACTCCTTGCCCACCCACGCCGAGGGGCGGTGGCGGATCCGGTCTCGCAGGAGGTCGAGGCGCTCGGCCGACAGGGTGGAGGCGAGGACCGGACGGTCGGAGGCGGTGGGGTGGATCGGGGAGACCACCAGCTCTTCGAGGTGGGTCAGAACGTGGCTCAGGCCGGTGGGGTCCCCGCACCACCAGGTCTCGGGCCCCCGGATGGCCAGCTCCTCGCCGAGAAGCGCCGGCGCCAGGGCGTCGAACAGGCCGGTCAGCGCCGGGCTCTCGACCACGGCCACGCCGACCGGGTTGACGATGGAGACCCGTCCGCGGCGGGCCACCTCGATGAGCCCGGGCACCCCGAGCAGCGACTCGGCGCGGAGCTCCACCGGGTCACACCAGGCGTCGTCGACCCGTCGCACCACTACGTCGACCGGGTCGAGGCCGGCCAGGGAGCGGACCCACACCCGGTTGTTGCGGACCTCGAGGTCACGCCCCTCCACCAGGGCATAGCCCAGATAGGCGGCCAGATAGGCGTGCTCGAAGTAGGTCTCGGTGTGCGGCCCCGGGGTCAGGATCACCACCCGGGGATCGTCCACCCCCTCGGGGGCCACGGCGGCGATGCCGGCCCGGAGTGACCGGAAGAACCCCGCCAGGCGCTCCACCCCCGCCTCCCGGTGGAGGTTGGGGAGCACCCTCGAGAGGATCGATCGGTTGACCAGGGCGTAGCCGAGACCGGACGGCGCCTGGGCGCGGTCGCCGATCACCCGGTAGTCACCGTGACGGTCGCGCACCACGTCCACCGCGGTGGTGAAGAGCTGGTTGGGCCCGGGCGGGGTGATGTCGGCGCAGGCCCGGAGGAAGGCGGGATTCCCGAGCACCAGCTCGGAGGGCACCAGTCCGCGTTCGATGAGCAGGCGGGGGCCGTAGACGTCGGTGAGCAGCAGGTCGAGGAGGGCGACCCGCTGGGCCACCGCCGTCTCGAGCGCCGCCCACTCGGTGGGGTCGAGGACCAGCGGGCACGGATCGAGGGACCACGGCCGCCGGCGGCTGGCCTGGTCGTGGTGGACCGTGTAGGTCGCTCCCTCGTTCCGCAGCAGCCGCTCGAGCTCCTCCCGCCGCCCGAGCAGCTCGTCGGGCGAGTGGCTGTCGAGCTCGTCGATGACCCCGGTCCACCGGGGGCGCACGGTGCCGTCCGGCGCCAGCAGCTCGTCGGGTCGTCCCGGGAGGGCGGCGTAGCCGGCCGGCACCTTCCCCGGGGCGCCCGGCGACCCCGGCGTCGACGAACCGTCCCGGCGCTGGTTCCCCCGGGGCTCGGCGGGGGCGGTGGTGGTCACGACGCGGCGGACTCCGGCTGCCAGCGGGCCAGCGACGGGTGGAAGTAGGTGTGGTCGATCCGGACGTGGAGCTGGCCCAGGGCCACCTGGACGTCGTCGAGGAACTCCTCCAGTCCACCGACGGCCAGCTTGGCCACCGGGGCCGAGGCCACCAGCAACGAGGCCTCGGAGCACGCCTCGATGGCCTCCTCGGCGCGGGGCAGCTCCTTCAGGTGACTGCGGACCTCGCTGAGGCAGGCGCTCACCGCCCGGGGGAAGCGGTCGTCCTGGAGGAGGAAGCGCAGGGTGGAGCCGCCCTGGGGCCGGGCGGGCATGGCCCGTCGGAAGGGCTGGTAGGCGGCCAGGGACCGGAGGACGGCCATCCAGTGGACGACGTCGTAGGGATCGTCGCCGCGTTGCATGTGGAGGTTGTCCGACCGGACGTCCAGTACCCGGGTGGTGAGGTCGGCCCGCTCGAGGTTGTGGCCGATCCACAGAAAGGACATCGCCTCGTCCCGGCTCATGGCCCCCAGCATGATCCCGGTGATCCGCTGGCATCCCGCCACCACCCGTCGCAGCCACTGGACCCGGCCCAGCCGGGTGGAGGCCTCGGCCAGGTGGTCGACGCTGGTGAGCCAGAGGTTGTTGCAGACCTCCCAGGCCTCGCTGGGCACCACCGGCCGGGCGGTACGGAGGTTGGCCCGGGCCTTGGCCAGCGACGCCAAAATGGAGGTGGGGTTGTCCTCGTGGTGGAGGACGAACTCGATGACGTCGGCCTCGGTGGCCAGCCGGACCCCGTCCGGGGCCCCCGCCGTCCCCGGGTAGCGGGCGTCGAACTCGGTGTGGACCCCGACGATGGTGAGCAGCGGCTCCCAGCCGACGTCCTCGCCCACGGGCAGGTCGACGTGGGTGTCGGTGTGCACCTGCACGATCCGGGCCGTGCTCTCGGCGCGTTCGAGGTAGCGGCCGGCCCAGTAGACCGACTCGGCCATGCGTGCGAGCAACATGGTGCCCTCCTTGGGTTGGTCGTCGTCGATGTCGTCGTCGGGCACCGGTCGGGTGTCCGCGGTCTGGTGGGGGACGGGGTCACCGGTCATGGCGCACCCTCGTCATCGGGGTCACCCGGAGCCCGGGTCGGGTCGAACGACCCCGGCGACGCCAGGGAGGCGTCCACCACCCAGGTGTCCTTGCTGCCCCCGCCCTGGGAGGAGTTCACGATCAGCGACCCCTCCCGCCGGGCCACCCGGGTGAGGCCGCCACGGGTGACGTAGGCGCCCTCCGGCCCGATGAGCGTGAATGGCCGGAGATCGACGTGACGGGGGGCGATGTCACCGTCACAGAGGGTGGGGGCGGTCGACAGCTTCAGGATGGGCTGGGCCACCCAGCCGCGCGGGTGGTCGTTGATGGCGTCGGCGGCGGCGGCCAGCTCCTCGGGGCTGGCCTGGGAGCCCACGGTGATGCCGTAGCCGCCGGACTCGTTGGCCGGCTTCACCACCAGGCGTTCCAGGTTGTCGAGCACGTGGCGGCGCGACTCGGGATCGATGCACCGGAGGGTGGGCACGTTGTCGAGGATGGGATCCTCGCCGAGGAAGAACCGGATGATGTCGGGGACGTAGGCGTAGACGCCCTTGTCGTCGGCCACCCCCGCCCCCGGGGCGTTGACCAGCCCCACCCGACCGGCCCGCCAGGACCGCATCAGGCCGGCCACGCCGAGGGCCGAGTCCGGCCGGAACTCGTCGGGGTCGAGGAACAGGTCGTCGATCCGGCGGTAGATGACGTCCACCCGTTGCAGGCCGTCGATGGTCTGGACGTAGACGCAGTCGTCGTCCGCCACCACCATGTCGTTGCCCTCCACCAGCTCCACCCCCAGCTGCTGGGCCAGGAAGGCGTGCTCGAAGTAGGCGGAGTTGTGGATGCCCGGGGTCATCACCACGATGGTCGGGTCGCCGGGGGCCGGCGACACCGAGGCCAGCAGGTTGGCCAGCCGGCCGATGTAGGGGTCGACCGGCTCGATGCTGTAGTGCCGGAACATCTCGGGGAAGACGTGTTTGGTGACCATGCGGTTCTCGAGGAGGTACGACATGCCTGACGGGACCCGGAGGTTGTCCTCGAGGACGTAGATGGTGCCGTCGGCGTCGCGCACCAGGTCGCTGCCGCAGATGTGGGCCCAGATGCCTCCGGGTGGGTCGACGCCGACGCACTCCGGCCGGAAGTTGGGGGAGCCGGTGACCAGGTCGGCCGGCACCACCCCGGCGGTCACCGAGCGCTGGTCGTGGTACACGTCGTCGATGAAGAGGTTGAGGGCGTTGAGTCGCTGGACCAGGCCGGTCTCGACGTGGTGCCACTCCTGGGAGGAGATCACCCGGGGAATGATGTCGAACGGCCAGGGCCGGTCCACCCCGGTGGTGCCGTCGTAGACGGTGAAGGTCACGCCGACCGCCCGGATCTCCCGGTCGGCGGCCTCCTGGCGCTCCACCAGCCCCTCGGCGCCCAGACCCTCGAAGTGTCGCCACAGGGGTTCGGCCGACGGTCGCGGGAGGCCGTCCTTCCCGAGCAGCTCGTCGTAGTACTCGCCGGTGTCGTACGAGGGCCAGGACGGATGGCCGGCGCGGCGCTCATCCGCCACCGTCCGTGGCACCGGGTTCGTCACCTCACCGGTATACGCCGGAGATGCGTCCCTTGGGTTGCCACAATGTTTCCGCTCCGTGAATGGCTTCTTCCGGTAGCATATCCCCTGCCGATCGGGCCGCCGGCCCGCTCCACACGGGTCGCGCGCCACCGGAACTTCCCAGGTGGCACCGGATGTTTCGGAACGCCACCGTGTGGACGGCCCAGCCCTCGAATCCAGGAGTTGCCGTGCCCGCAGAGACCCACGTGGAGAAGGGTCCGCTCGACCGCCAGCAGGTCTTCGAGCTGACCCGCGACCTGCTCGCCGACATCCTGGAGATCGAGCCGTCGACCATCACCGAGTCGTCCTCGTTCGCCGAGGACCTCAATGCCGACTCCCTGGCCCTGATCGAGCTGGTCGAGGGCCTCGAGGAGGAGCTGGGGGAGCGCTCGGTGGGGTTCCGCATCGACGACGAGGACCTCGAGGACCTCCGCACCGTGCGCGACGCCGTCGACTATGTCCACACCAAGCTGCAGGGGGCCTGAGACGTCCGACCCGATCGGTTACACCTTCGCCGATCCCGGCCTCCTCGACCAGGCGCTCTCGCACCGCTCGTGGTGCGCCGAGCAGGGGGGTGCTCCCTCCAACGAACGGCTCGAGTACCTGGGCGACGCCGTACTGGGCCTGGTGGTGGCCGAGCACACCTACCGCACCCACGCTGACCTGGCCGAAGGGGCGTTGGCCAAGGTCCGGGCCTCGGTGGTGAACACCCGGACCCTGGCCGAGGTGGCAGGGGGGCTCGACCTGGGGCCGCGCCTCCGCCTGGGGCGGGGGGAGGACCTCTCGGGAGGCCGGGAGAAGGCCTCGATCCTGGCCGACACCACCGAAGCGGTCATCGGGGCCATCTACCTCGACGGGGGGTTCGAGGAGGCCCGGCGGTTCATCCTCGACCTGCTCAGCGACCGGATCGACGCCGCGGTGGCCGAGCCGGGGGTCTCGGACCACAAGAGCCGGCTCCAGGAGGCCACCGTGCGCCTGGGCCAGGGCGTTCCCCGGTACGTGGTGGACGGCCGGGGGCCCGACCACGCTCGGCGCTACCTGGCCACGGTGTACGTTGCTGGCGATCACCTCGGCACTGGCGAGGGCCGGTCGAAGAAGGATGCCGAGCAGGAGGCCGCCAGGCTCGCCTACTCGGTGTTGGGGGATCAGAGAGGCGGAGGGGATGCCTGAACTTCCCGAGGTGGAGACCATCCGGCGCGACCTCCAGGGCGAGGTCGTGGGCCGGAAGATCAAGTCGGTGGAGGTCCGGAACGGCCGGACCGTGCGGCGCCATCCGAGCGCCAAGCACTTCCGCGCCCGTCTCGAGGGCCACACCGTCAGCTCCATCGGCCGGTCGGGGAAGTACCTGCTCCTGGGCCTGGACGACGCCGACACCCTGGTGGTGCACCTGGGGATGAGCGGCCAGCTCCAGCGGGCCAAGGGCCCCAAGGAGCCGAAGGCCCCCCACACCCATGCGGTGATCACCTTCACCCAGGGGGGCCAGCTCCGCTTCGTCGACCCGCGGACCTTCGGCGAGCTGTTCGTCTCCACCCCGGTCCCGGGCGGCCCGGCGGTGCCCGAGCTCGCCCACCTGGGCTTCGACCCGCTCGAGGACGTCATGAGCTGGGAGCGGTTCTGGGTACTGCTGGCCTCCCACAAGGCGGGCCTGAAGGCCCTGCTCATGGACCAGGAGTTCGTGGCCGGCATCGGCAACATGTACGCCGACGAGATCCTCTTCGCCGCCGGCCTCCGTTACGACCGGCTCTCCAACTCCCTCTCCTCCCAGGAGGTCCGCCGTCTCTACCGCTCGATGGTGGAGACCCTCACCGAGGCGGTCAAGCGCCGGGGCTCGTCGCTGGCCGACGAGCAGTACCGCGACCTGTTCGGCGAGGTCGGCGACTACCAGGGCCAGCACCAGGCCTACGACCGCGAGGGCCAGGCCTGCCGCCGGTGCCGCTCGACCATCATCCGGGTCAAGTCCGGGGGGCGCTCGACGTACCTCTGCGAACACTGCCAGGTGTGACCAGGCCCTCCGCGCGCCCGGGGTGGCCACCGGCGACCCCCGGCCACGGCCGGTAGGGTGAGCGCCCGGTGTTCCTGAAGTCCCTCTCCCTCAAAGGATTCAAGTCCTTCGCCGATCCCGCCGTGCTCGAGTTCGAGCCCGGGATCACGGTGGTGGTCGGCCCCAACGGCAGCGGCAAGTCCAATGTGGTGGACGCGGTGGCCTGGGTGCTGGGTGCCCAGGGCCCCCGGACGGTGCGCTCCGCCAAGATGGAGGACGTCATCTTCGTGGGCACCGCCAGCCGGCCGGCCCTCGGCCGGGCCGAGGTCTCGCTGACCATCGACAACAGCTCGGGCAAACTGGCCTCCGACCTGGCCGAGATCACCATCACCCGCACCCTGTTCCGCTCCGGGGACAGCGAGTACGCCATCAACGGGGCGCCCTGCCGGCTGCTCGACGTCCAGGAGCTCCTGTCCGACACCGGCGTCGGTCGCCAGCAGCACGTCATCATCAGCCAGGGGCAGCTCGACGCCATCCTCAACGCCCGGCCCGAGGACCGCCGGTCGGTCATCGAGGAGGCGGCGGGGGTGCTGAAGTTCCGGCGCCGACGCGAGCGCTCCGAGCGACGGCTGGCCGCCACCGAGGAGAACCTCGAGCGTCTCCACGACCTGGTTCGCGAGGTCAAGCGGCAGATCCGGCCCCTCGAGCGGCAGGCCACGGCCGCCCGCTCCCACGCCGAACTGGCCGACGAGCTGCGGGCGGTGCGACTCCACGTGGCCGGCCGCGAGCTCGCCTCCCTGGACGACCGTCGGGCCGAGGGCTCGTCCACCCAGGTGGCCCTCCGGGCCACCGAGGAGACGCTGCGGGCCTCGCTGTCCGACCTCGACGCCGCCACCAGCCGGACCACCGACGAGCTGTCCACCCAGCGCGAGGCCGACCTGGCCTCCTCGCTGGGTCGGGTGGAAGGCCTGGTCGAGCGGGCCCGGGGGCTGACCGGGGTGCTGCGGGAGCGGCAGCGGTCCCTCACCCAGGCGCTCGACGCCGCCGCCGATGCCGACGTGGTCTCGACCCTGGAGGCGGAGGGCGCCCGGCTGGGTGGCGAGTTGGAGGGCACCGAGGCCGAGCTGGCGGAGCTGGCTCCCGAGGAGCAGGCGTTGCTGGCCGCCGAGACCGCCGCCGCCGAGGCGCTGGAGGCCCACCTGGGGGCCGCCGGCGACGGGACCGGTCTCCGGCAGGCGGACCGGGCGGTCACCGAGGTACGTGGCCAGCTGGTCTCCCTCGAGCGGGGGCTCGAGCGCGACCGGCGGGGGCTCGAGCAGATCGACGCCCGGCTGGCCGTGGCCCAGCGCCGGTCGGCCGCCCTCGAAGGGGAGGACCACGAGCTGGCCGAGCGGCTGGCCGACACCGAGGGTGACCGCCACCGGCTGCAGGCGGCGGTGGCCGAGGCCGAGGCGGCCCAGGCGGCCGCCGGTCGTCGGCTCGAGACGGCCGAGGAGACCCTCCGCCAGGCCGAGCAGGAGCACCACCGGTCGTCGGCCCGGGCCGACGCCCTCGCCCGGGCGCTGGACGAGGCCCGGGGCGCCGCCGGAGCCGAGCTGCTGGCGGGGGTGGACGGGGTGGTCGGCATCCTGCTCGACCTGGTCGAGGTGGACGACGGGTGGGAGGACGCCTTCGAGGCCGCCGCCGGTGCGTCGCTGGCCGCCGTGGTGGTGTCGGGGAGCGGTCCGGCCCGGGCGGCGTTGGCCCGGCTCCGCCAGGGGGAGGCCACCGGCGCCGTGCTGGCCCTGACCGGGGCGGGGACGACCCCGTCGATGTCCGCGGCCGACCGGCTCCCGGGGACCGACGCCGTGCGGGACCACGTCCGACCCCGGTCCGGCCGACCCGGGGTCGACGGGCTCGAGGGGATCCTCGACACCCTGTTGTCGGGGTCGGTGTGTCCGCGGGGCGGATGGACCGACGCCATCGATCTGGCGCTGTCCCGGCCCGACCTGGTGGTGGTGACCCGGGAGGGTGACCGGTTCTCGTCGACCGGCTGGCGGGTCCGGGCCGGCGGCGGCATGGTGACCGCCGCGGTGGTGGACGAGGCCCTGGCCCGTGCCGAGGTGGCCAAGGCCGAGGCGGCGGAGGCGGCCACCGAGCGTCGGGCCGCCCGCGCCGCTGCCGAGGCGACCTTGGCGGCGTCCACCGAGGCGGTCCGGGCCGACGACCGTAACGAGGTCGCCCACCAGACCGCCCGGGCCGCCCGGGCGCGGATCGCCAACGACCTGACCGCCCTCACCTCGGAGATCGAGGAGATCGGACGGGGGCGCGCCGAGCTCGACGACCGGATCGCCCGTGACACGGCTCGCCTCGAGGAGCTGCGGAGCGAGCTCCCGGTGCTCGAGCAGGCCCGGGCGGCCGCCGCCGACCAGGTGTCGGCGGCGGGGGAGGAGCGGCGGCGGATCGACGGCCGGATCGCCGAGGCGGCCGCCCAACGGGGGGAGTGGGAGGCCCGCGTGGCCGGCCTGGCCGAGCGTCGCCGGGTGCTGTCCGAGCGGCTGATGGAGGTGGAGCGGCGGTTGACCGGCCACGCCGACGAGCGGCAGGAGGCGGCCGAGCGCCGGCGCCGCCTGGAGGCCGACGCCACCGCCGTGGAGCGACTGCTGCTGGTGGTGGAGTCGCTGCGCACCACCCTGGAGGGGACCCGCGGGGAGCTCCGCGACCGGCACCAGCGCCAGCTCGAGGCGGTGCGGGCCGGCGGTGCCCGGCTGGAGACCCTCCGCCAGGAGAGGGCTGCCGCCGAGCACGAGCTGGCTGCCGCCCGGAGCCGGCTCCAGAAGATCGAGCTCGACCTGGCCGAGGCGTCGATCCGGCGCGAGGCGGTCCTCGAGGGGCTGGGCCGGGAGCTGGGCGCCGGACCCGACGACGCCCTGGCGGCGCCGGTCCCCGACCTGCCGGACGGGGTGGACGCCTCCGCCCGGGCCCTGGTGCTCGAGGCGGAGCTGGCCAAGCTGGGCCCGGTCAACCCGCTGGCCCTCGAGGAGCTCTCCGCCCTCAGCGAGCGCCACCAGTTCCTCGAGTCCCAGGTGGACGACGTCCGCCACGCCCGCCGCGAGCTCCACCAGGTGATCCGCACCCTGGACGAGGAGATCATGCACGTCTTCGACGCCGCCTTCGCCGACGTCAACGAGCACTTCTCCAACCTGGTGACCTCCCTCTTCCCCGGGGGCACCGGCCGGCTGTCCCTCACCGATCCCGAGAACCTCCTGGACACCGGGGTGGAGGTGGAGGTCCGCCCGGCGGGACGGAACGTCCGTCGCCTGTCGCTCCTGTCGGGTGGTGAGCGGTCGTTGGTGGCACTGGCATTCCTGTTCGCCGTCTTCCGGAGCCGACCGTCGCCCTTCTACCTGATGGACGAGGTGGAGGCGGCCCTCGACGACGTCAACCTCCACCGCTTCCTCGGACTCGTCCACGAGTTCCGGGAGGAGGCCCAGCTGATCATCGTGAGCCACCAGAAGCGCACCATGGAGGCCGGCGACGCCCTCTACGGGGTCACCATGGCCCCCGGGGGCTCCTCCAAGGTGGTCAGCCAGAAGGTGCCCCGGCGGCGGGACGACGACGGCACCCCGGCGCCGCTCGACCCGCCGGCCACGGCCGACCTCCCCGACACCGACCTCCCCGACACCGACCTCCCCGACACCGACCTCCCCGACACCGACCTCCCCGCCGACCTCCCCGCCGACACCGGGGGCGTGGCGGAGGGCCAGTCGCCGGCCGTCTCCGGTCCGGTGGGGAGTCCGGAGCGGTGATCGATCCCGGACTCACGGCCACGTCCGACGCGGTGGTGGCGATCGCGGTCGCCCTCCCGGTCCTCCTGATCGCCGGCGGCACCGCCATCGCCCTGCGGGTGCGGGGCGGTCGCCGCCGCCAGGGGGGCGACGGGGACGCCCCGACCAGGGCTCCGGCCAAGGCGGCCCCGGGCACCACACCGGCCGCCAAGCCGAAGGCCTCCACCACCCGCCCGGCCCCCGAGGTGGCGCCCCCCCCATCGCCTGGCGCGGCCACCGAGGTACCCGCCCCCGGGCCCGAGGCGCCGGCCGCCGAGCCGGCCACCTACCGGAGCCGGATGGGCAAGGCGCGCGGCCTGCTGGCCGGGTACCTGGGCTCGGTCCGGTCCCGCGGCAAGATCGACGCCACCACCTGGGACGAGCTCGAGGAGGCACTGATCCGGGCCGACGTGGGTGTCGGGGCGACCGACGCCATCCTCGACGACCTGCGCGCCCGGGTGAAGGGCGGCGAGATCGCCGGGGCTGACGCCCTCATCGAGGCGCTGAAAGCCGACCTGGTGTCGGCCCTGACCGCCAGCGCCGCCGGCCTGGCCGTTCCCGGTGCCGTCGCCACCGCCGACGGGACCGGCGACGCGAGTGGCGCTCCCCGGGTGGACGTGTGGCTGTTCGTCGGCGTCAACGGGGTGGGGAAGACCACCACCGTCGGCAAGGTGGCCAACCGCCTCGCCGCCTCCGGCACCTCGGTGCTGCTGGCCGCCGGCGACACCTTCCGGGCCGCCGCCGCCGAGCAGCTGGGCATGTGGGCGGAGCGGGCCGGCACCGAGATCGTCCGGGGTGCCGAGGGCGGGGACCCGTCCTCGGTGGTGTTCGACGCCGTCCAGCGGGCCTCCTCCCGGGGCCATCAGGTGGTGCTGGCCGACACCGCCGGTCGGCTGCACAACAAGGTGAACCTCATCGAGGAGCTGAAGAAGATCCGGCGGGTGGCGGACCGTCCACCGGGACGGGTGGTCGAGGTCCTGCTGGTCCTGGACGCCACCACCGGCCAGAACGGCCTGGCCCAGGCCAAGGTGTTCCTCGAGGCGGTGGACGTCTCCGGGGTGGTCCTGACCAAGCTCGACGGCACGGCCAAGGGCGGCATCGTGGTGGCCATCGAGCGGGAGCTGGGCCTCCCGGTGAAGTTGGTGGGCCTGGGCGAGGGGGTCGACGACCTGGTGGAGTTCGACCCGGCCGCCTTCGTCGACGCCCTCTTCTGACCTCCGGCCCCGGTCCCCGCCCCCGTCGGGGGAACATGAGTACCTCACACTCAGGCGGTGGCGTGGGCGAGCGGCCACACTGGCACCACGGCGTCGACGGCAGGTCGGCGGTCACGGGTGCCCGGGCACCGGAAGGCAGGCACCACGGTGAACGCACGATCGAAGGGGTCGGCGCCACGCCGCGCCGTGACCGGGATGCTGGTGGCCATGGTCGCCGCCCCCCTGGCGCTGGTGGGAGTGGCGGCGGCGCCGGCCTCGGCCGGCAACCCGCCCGAGGGGACCATCACCACCATCGCCGGTACCGGCACGCCCGGCAACACCGGCGACGGTGGTCCGGCCACCTCGGCACAGCTCAATCTCCCCAGCGACACGGTGGTCAGCCCCTCGGGCACCACCTACATCTCCGACTACAACGCCAACGTCGTCCGGGCCGTCTCGCCGGGCGGGGCCATCTCCACCGTGGCCGGCACCGGAACCGCGGGCTACACCGGTGACAACGGGCCGGCCACCAGCGCCGAGCTCGACGGCCCCGCCGGCCTGGCCCTGGACGGCTCCGGCAACCTCTACATCGCCGACTACCTCAACCATGTGGTCCGTGAGGTGAGCCCCTCCGGCACCATCACCACGATGGCCGGCACCGGGACCTTCGACTCCTCCGGCGACGGGGGACCGGCCACCTCGGCCACCCTCCGGGGTCCGGTGAGCGTGGCCGTCGACCTGTCCGGCAACCGCTACATCGCCGACCGGGCCTCCCATGACGTCCGGAAGGTGACTCCGGCGGGCATCATCTCCACCTTCGCCGGCACCGGTGCCGACGCCACCTACGGCGACGGTGGCCCGGCCACCGCCGCCGCCTTCCTGGCACCGAGCGCGGTGGCCACCGACCGTTCGGGCAACCTCTACATCGCCGACAGCGCCGCCCATGTGGTGCGCAAGGTGGACCCCACCGGCACCATCAACGCCTTCGCCGGCGACGGCACCTCGGGGAACGGCGGGGACGGGGATCCCGCCGTCGACGCCCAGCTCGGCTCCCCGACCGGCGTGGTCGCCGCCGCCAACGGCACCGTCTACATCGCCGACTCGGGGCTGAACTACATCCGGGCGGTGGCGCCGGCCCCCGGCAACACCATGTACACCCTCGCCGGCAACGGGTCCGGGACCAACACCAATGACAACGGGGCGGCCAACTTCGCCGGCCTCGACGGTCCCACCGGCCTCAGCCTCGACCCGGCCGGGAACCTGCTCCTGGCCACCCACGGCGCCACCGTCCGCAAGATCTGGGACGTGGCCCCCACCGGGCAGGGCTACTGGCTGGCCGGCGCCGACGGTGGCATCTTCGCCTTCGGGGACGCCGGGTTCTACGGGTCGGCCGGCTCCCTCACCCTCGACAAGCCCATCGTGGGCATGGCCGCTTCGCCGGACGCCAAGGGGTACGACCTGGTGGCCTCCGACGGCGGCATCTTCTCCTTCGGGGACGCCTCCTTCCACGGCTCCACCGGGGGGATGACCCTCAACAAGCCCATCGTCGGCATGGCCCTCACCCCCGACGGCGGTGGCTACTGGATGGTGGGGGCCGACGGCGGCATCTTCGCCTTCGGGGACGCCGGCTTCTACGGCTCCACCGGCTCGCTCACCCTCAACCAGCCGATCGTGGCCATGGCCGCCTCCCCGGACGGGAGGGGGTACTGGCTGGTGGCGGCCGACGGCGGGATCTTCTCCTTCGGCGACGCCGGCTTCCACGGCTCCACCGGGTCGACCACCCTGAACCGGCCCATCGTGGGCATAGCCACCACCCCGGACGGGCTGGGCTACTGGCTGGTCGGCTCCGACGGCGGGATCTTCTCCTTCGGCGACGCCGCCTTCTCCGGCTCCACCGGGTCGATCACCCTGAACAAGCCCATCGTGGACCTGGCCGCCACCCCCGACGGACAGGGCTACTGGCTGGTCGGCTCCGACGGGGGGATCTTCTCCTTCGGCGACGCCCCCTTCCTGGGCTCCACCGGCGGGCAGCCGCTGAACGCCCCCATCGTGCAGATGGCCGTGGCCGTCTGACCCCGGTCGGTCACCGGGGTGCCCTCGGGCCCCCCGGGCCCGGCCGGCGGGCCCGGGCCCCGTTCCGGGTCCGGTAGCGTGGGGGCTCCATGTTCGAGAGCCTGACCGACCGTTTCGACGGCATCCTCACCCGCCTCCGCGGCCGCGGCCGGCTGGGTCCCGAGGACGTCGACGAGGTCCTCCGCGAGATCCGTACCGCCCTGCTGGAGGCCGATGTCGAGCTCAGCGTGGTCCGCGGCTTCGTCGCCGCCGTCCGCCAGCGTTGCGTCGGGCTCGAGCTCTCCCAGAGCCTCAGCCCCGGCCAGCAGGTCATCAAGATCGTCAACGAGGAGCTGACCCGGATCCTCGGCGGCGAGACCCTCCGGATCAGCTACGCCAGCCGCCCGCCGACGGTGATCCTGCTGGCCGGGCTCCAGGGCTCCGGCAAGACCACCACCGCCGCCAAGCTGGCCCGCTGGTTCAAGCAGCAGGGCCGCAACCCGCTGCTGGTCGGCGCCGACCTCCAGCGACCGGCCGCCGTCGAGCAGCTGCGGGTGCTGGGCGGCCAGGCCGGCATCACCGTGTTCAGCGAGCCCACCGACCCGGTGGCGGTGGCCGCCGCCGGCCTCGAGGAGGCCCGCCGCCTGGGGCGGGACGTCCTCATCGTCGACACCGCCGGCCGGCTCTCCATCGACGAGGCCCTGATGGACGAGGTGCGCCGGATCGGCGGGGCGGTGACCCCCGATTACACCTTCCTGGTCATCGACGCCATGACCGGTCAGGACGCCGTCTCCACCGCCGTCGCCTTCCACGATGCCCTCTCGCTCGACGGGGTCATCCTGACCAAGCTCGACGGCGACGCCCGGGGCGGCGCCGCCCTGTCGGTCAAGGAGGTGGTGGGCCGGCCCATCGCCTTCGCCTCCACCGGCGAGAAGCTCGACGACTTCGACCTCTTCCACCCCGACCGGATGGCCGACCGGATCCTGGGGATGGGCGACGTCCTCACCCTCATCGAGCAGGCGGAACGGACCTTCGACGAGGGGGTGGCCGCCAAGGGCGCCTCCGCCATCGTCGAGGGGCGCTTCACCCTCGAGGACTTCCTGGAGCAGCTCCAGCAGGTCAAGAAGATGGGCTCGGTGTCGGGGATGCTCTCCATGCTCCCCGGTGTCTCCAAGGACCTGAAGCAGGCGTCCTCCATGGTCGACGACCGGCAGATCGGGCAGGTGGAGGCCATCATCCGCTCGATGACCCCGACCGAGCGGGTCGATCCGTCGGTCATCGACGGCTCCCGCCGGGTCCGGATCGCCAACGGCAGCGGCACCGCCACCTCCGACGTCAACGCCCTCCTCAAGCAGTTCAAGGAGGTCCAGCGGATGATGAAGGGCTTCAACGGCAAGGGGGGCGCCATGGCCGGCCTGGGCGGGCTGTTCGGCCGGGGCCCCAAGCTGTCGCCGCAGGCCATGGCCGAGCTGGCCGGGGCCGGCGGGGAGCTGGGCGACCCCGCCCTGGCCGCCGGGGACGGTGCCTTCGCCGGGGCCCGGTCCGGCGGCGGTGGCTCCGGGGGGAGCGCCCGGAAGAAGGGCGGCAAGGGCGGAAAGAGGGGCAAGGGCGGGGGCCGGGTGACCCCGAAGGCCCGCTGACGGACGCATCCGTGGCCCGCGTGCACGCCGACCCTCCGGTTGGTGGGAGACTGTCGGGCGCTATCGACACAACACAGAGGAGTACATCGTGGCAGTCAAGCTCCGCCTCGTGCGGATCGGGAAGAAGAAGCAGCCGACCTACCGGGTCGTCGCCGCGGACAGCCGTTCGCCGCGCAACGGGCGCTTCATCGAGATCGTGGGGACCTACGCTCCCCGTGGCAAGTCGTCGGCCGAGCCCGAGGCGGTGGTCCAGATCGACAACGCCAAGGCGGTGAAGTGGCTGTCCCAGGGGGCCCAGCCCACCGAGCGGGTGCAGAAGCTGCTCGAGAAGTCGGGGGCCCTCGAGGAGTTCGCCACCGCCAAGGCGGCGAAGTGACCGACGACACCGCCGTGGACGACGACGATGTCAACACCATCGACGACGACGATGGCGACGAGGACGGCAACCGCCTCGACGGTGGCACCCCGCTGGCGGTGGTGACCTACCTGGTCCACGCCATCGCCTCGGAGCCCGAGGCCGTGGTCATCAACACCGAGGAGCGCAACGGGACGGTGCGCTTCCGCATCCACGTGGCCCCCGACGACATGGGCCGGGTCATCGGCCGCCGGGGACGGGTGGCCCAGGCCATCCGCACGGTGGTGGCCGCCGCCGGCGCCCGTGACGGGGTGCAGACCAACGTCGACATCGTCGACGATTGACGCCGGCGTGACCGGGCCGGCACCCGCCGGCCCCGCCGGAGGGGCCGGTGCCTGAGGGGCCGGCCGCCGGCACCCCCGACGCCCCGATGCTGGGGGTGGGTCGGATCGTCAAGCCGCACGGCCTCCGCGGCGACGTCATCGTCTCCCTCACCACCAACCGGGAGGAGCGGGTGGCTGTCGGATCCCGCCTGACCGACGCCGACGGCCGGGTCCTGGTGGTCGACCGGTCCTCGCCCCACCAGGGACGGTTCATCGTGACCTTCCACGGCGTCAACGGGATCGACGAGGCCGAGGCGCTGCGGGACCGGCCCCTCTTCGCCGCCCCGCTGGAGGACCCGGACACCCTGTGGGTCCACGACCTGGTGGGTGCCACGGTGGTCGACACCGCCGGCACCGAGTTGGGCACGGTGGAGGGTGTCCAGGCCAACCCGGCCAGCGACCTGCTGGTCCTGGACGGCGGGGCCCTGATCCCCCTCCGCTTCGTCGTCGACCACCGTCCCGGGGTGCGGGTGACGGTCGACGTGCCCGACGGCCTGCTCGACCTGGGCTGAGGGGGCGGCGTGCGCATCGACGTGTTCACCCTCTTCCCCGAGGTCATCGAGCACTACGCCGGCTCCTCCATCCTCGGCCGGGCCCGGCAGGCGGAGCGCCTCGACCTGCGGGCCCACGACATCCGGGAGGCGGCCACCGACCCCCACCGGTCGGTCGACGACGCCCCTTTCGGGGGCGGGGCCGGCATGGTGCTCTCCGCCGAGCCGGTCTTCGCCGCCGTGGAGGCGGTGGAGGAGGCGTCGGGGCTTCCCCGCCCGCTGCTCCTGCTCACTCCGTCCGGGCGGCGGTTCGACCAGGGGGTGGCCGCCGAGCTGGCCGGCCTGCCCGACGGGTTCTCCCTGCTCTGCGGCCGGTACGAGGGGGTGGACCAGCGGGTGGAGGACCACCTGGTCGACGGGGGGCTCTCGGTGGGGGACTTCGTCCTGGCCGGCGGGGAGCTGGCCGCCCTGGTGGTGGTGGAGGCGGTGGCCCGCCTGGTGCCCGGGGTGCTGGGCAACGACGCCTCGGCCGGTGACGAGAGCTTCGCCGACGGGCTCCTGGAGTACCCGCAGTTCACCCGGCCGGCCACCTTCCGGGGGTGGGAGGTGCCCGAGGTGCTGCGCTCGGGGGACCACGGCCGGGTGGACCGGTGGCGGCGGGCGCATTCCCTGGCCCGCACCCTCCGGCACCGCCCCGACCTGGTCCTGGCCCGGGGCGGGCTGACCCCGGAGGAGGTGGCCCTGGTCGCCGAGGCCGGTGAGGTGCGCCTGCTGCGCGATCACGGCTACGATTGTTGAGCCTCGTCGGGGCCGGCATGCCGGTCTCCGAGCGGAGGCCTGAGCGATCGGGAGGGCCCTGCGGCCACCGGGAGCCCGGGTGCCCGGCGGGTGGAGACCTCGAACGATCCGTGGAGAGACGCGTCCCATGAACCCGACCGACATCATCGACCGTGACAGCCTGCGGGACGACATCCCCGAATTCCGCCCCGGCGACACCGTCAAGGTGCACGTCCGGGTGGTCGAGGGCACCCGGGAGCGGGTCCAGGTGTTCCAGGGGGCGGTCGTCCGCCGCCAGGGCACCGGCGTGCGCGAGACCTTCACGGTGCGCAAGGTCAGCTTCGGCGTGGGCGTGGAGCGCACCTTCCCGGTGCACTCCCCGATCATCGCCAAGACCGAGGTGGTGTCGCTGGGCGACGTCCGCCGGGCCAAGCTGTACTACCTGCGCGATCGGCACGGCAAGGCCGCCAAGATCAAGGAGCGCCGCACTGCCCGCTCCTGACCGGGGACGGTTGCGGGCGCCCCGTCCGGCTGGGTCCGGGCGATGAGCGAGGAGGACCTCGAGCGGTACGAGTCGGAGATCGAGCTGGCCCTCATCCAGGAGTACCGGGCGGTGCTCCCGCTGTTCGGCTATGTGGTGGAGACCGAGCGGCGCTTCTATCTGGCCAACAAGGTGGAGGTGGCGGTGCGGGACGCCACCACCCCGTCGTGCGTGGAGGTCACCCTCCAGGACGCCTGGGTATGGGACATGTACCGCCCGGCCCGGTTCGTGCCCTCGGTCCGGATCCTGACCTTCCGCGACGTGAACATCGAACGGTTGCCCGAGCAGGAGCTGTGACCCCCGACCGGCGGCAGGTCCTCGGCGCCGAGGGCGAGTCGTCGGCGGCGGCCTGGTACGAGGAGCAGGGGTACGAGGTCCTGGAGCGCAACTGGCGCCGTCGGGAGGGCGAGGTCGACCTCATCGTCCGCAGGGGGCGCACGGTGGCCTTCTGCGAGGTGAAGACCCGCTCCGGCGGCCGGTTCGGCACCGGCGCCGAGGCGGTGGTGGTCCCCAAGCAGCGCCGCCTGCGGCGGCTGGCCAGCCGGTGGCTGTCGGAGCTGACGCCGGCGTCGGGCCGGGACCTGGTGGAGGTGCGGTTCGACGTGGTGGCCATCGACGCCGGACAGATCGAGGTGATCGAGGACGCCTTCTGAGGGCCCACCCCCTCGGGCCGCCGCCGACGCTGGCCCCCCGGGCCCCACCGTGACACCCGGCCCCTAGGGTCGGGGACGTGCCTCGAGCGGTCGCCGGCACCTCGGCAGCGCGACCCTCCACCGTCCTCACCCGGCCGTCCTCCCACCGACGACCGCCGGGTCCTGTCGGAAGGAGGCGCCGTGATCGCCACCATCCCCTCCGCCGTCCTGCTCGGGGTCGACGGCAAGCTGGTCTCGGTCGAGGTCCACGTCTCGAACGGCCTTCCGGGCTTCACCGTGGTCGGCCTGCCCGACGCCGCCGTCCGGGAGTCCCGCGACCGGGTCCGGGCCGCCCTCCTGTCCAGCGGGCTGCCGTGGCCGCTCCGCCGGGTCACCGTCAACCTGGCCCCCTCCGGGGTCCGGAAGGGCGGGGCGGGCCTCGACCTCCCCATCGCCGTGGGCCTGCTGGTGGCCTCGGGGGAGCTGGCTCCCGAGTGCGTGGACGGGCTGGCCTTCGTGGGCGAGCTCGGGCTCGACGGCTCGGTGCGGGGCGCCCCGGGCATGCTGGTGCTGGCCGAGGCCCTGGCGGAGCGCACGCTGGTGGTGCCGGAGGCCAGCGCCGTCGAGGCGGGGCTCGGCGACCCCGGCCGGATCCGGACGGCCGCCACCCTCTCCGGGCTGGTGGACTGCCTCACCGGACGGTGCCCGTGGGGGCCACCAGCGGCCGCCGGTCCCGGTCCGGGGGGCGCCGGGAGCCCGTCCGGCCGGGGCGGGACCGGGGGGCCGGATCTCGCCGACGTGCGCGGCCAGCGACTGGCCCGCCGGGCCCTCGAGGTGGCGGCCGCCGGTGGCCATCACCTCCTGATGGTCGGTCCCCCGGGATCGGGGAAGACCATGCTGGCCACCTGCCTGCCCGGCCTGCTGCCGCCGCTGTCCCGACCCACCGCCCTCGAGGCCACCCGCGTCCACTCCGTGGCGGGGCTGACCCTGCCCCCCGGAGGCCTCCTCGCCCGCCCGCCGTTCCGGGCACCCCACCACGGCGCCTCGGCGGTGGCGATGATCGGCGGTGGGAGCACCTGGATGCGGCCGGGCGAGATCAGCCTCGCCCACGGGGGTGTCCTCTTCCTCGACGAGATGGGGGAGTTCCCCACCGTGGTCCTCGACGCCCTCCGCCAACCGTTGGAGGACGGCCAGGTGCGGGTCAGCCGGGCCCGCGGGTCCACCACCTTCCCGGCCCGGTTCACCCTGGTGGGCGCCATGAACCCGTGCCCGTGCGGCGAGGGTGGTGCGCCCGGACGGTGCCGGTGTACCGAGGGAGCCAAGGAGCGGTATGCCCGGCGGATCTCGGCCCCCCTGCTCGACCGGTTCGACCTGGCCGTCCGGGTCGACCGCCCCGACGTGGACGACCTGATCGGGGGGGTGCCCGGGGAGTCCACGGCCGCGGTGGCCGAACGGGTGGCCGCCGCCCGCACCCTGGCCGTCCGGCGGCAGGGCTCGGTGAACGGCCTCCTGCCCGGGCCGCTGGTCGACCGGGTGGCCCCGATGTCGGGGGACGCCGCCACCCTGGTCGAGCTCGAGCTCCGGTCCGGATCCCTCACCGCCCGGGGGCTGGTCCGGGTCCACCGGATCGCCCGCACCCTGGCCGACCTGGCCGGCGGTACCACGGAGATCGGGGCCGGCCACGTCCGGGAGGCCCTGCTGCTGCGGTGCCGGCGGGAGCTCCTCCTCGGATCGGAGTACCGGCGGTGACCGCCGACCGACGGCGGGCGTACGCCGCCGCCCTCGCCGGGCTCCCGGAGATGACCCCGCGGCGGCTGGCCCGTCTGCTGGCCGGCCGGGAGCCCGGCGAGGCCTGGGACCAGCTCCGGCGGGGCGGCGGGGGGGACCACCGGCACGGCCGGATGGCCGACGCCGCCCGCCGGGTCGACCCCGGCGAGGTGGCGGAGCGGTACGCGTCGGCCGGGGTGGAGGTCCTGGTCCCGGAGGACCCGGCCTACCCGGACCGGCTGGTGGCCGACGCCGGGGCGCCGGCCGTCCTGTTCGCCCGGGGCGATCCGTCCCGCCTGCACGCCCGCCCGGCGGTGGCCATCGTGGGCACCCGCTCGGCCACCCCCTACGGACGTCAGATGGCCACCGAGCTGGGTCGGGACCTGGCCAGCGCCGGGGTGGTCATCGTCTCGGGGTTGGCCAGGGGGATCGACGCCGCCGCCCACCTCGGTGCCCTCCGGGGCACCGGTGACGACCCGGGTCCGCCGGTGGCGGTGGTCGGCACCGGCGTCGACGTGGTCTACCCGGCCGCCACCGCCGGCCTCTGGGAGGAGGTGGCGGCCCGGGGGGCCCTCCTGTCGGAGTCGCCGCTGGGCACCCCGCCCCGACCCCGGGTCTTCCCGGCCCGGAACCGCATCATCGCGGCTCTGGCCGACGTGGTGGTGGTGGTGGAGTGCCACCACCGGGGCGGTTCGCTCCACACCGTCGACGCCGCCGCCCGCCGGGGGATCCCGGTGGGAGCGGTCCCCGGCTCGGTGAAGAGCCGGGCCTCGGAGGGGACCAACGGGCTGCTGGTCGACGGCTGCACCCCGATCCGCGACGCCGCCGACGTGCTGACGGCCGTCTCCCTGGCCGCCGTGGGCCGCCCGGCGCCGCAGCCGCTGACGGAGGCCCGAACCGTGGTGGCCGCCCGCCGGCCCGGTCGGTCGCCGTCCCCCGACCGGGCCGTGGCCGGGCCGGCCGTCCCGGCCGTCCCGTCCGCCTCCCGGGCGGCCCCCCCGCCGGGCTCGACGGCCGAACGGGTGCTCCGGGCGGTGGAGGCGGAGCCGACCTCGTTCGAGACGATCCTGCTGCGGACCGGGCTTCCCATCGACGGGGCGGCCGAGGCCTGCACCGACCTGGTGGCGGCCGGACACCTCCGCGCCGGCGGTGGATGGTGGTCCCGTTCCTAGGGGACCGGTCAGGTGCTGCTGGGGAATCCGCCCTGCTGCCATCCGACGGTCGACGACGTCGGTGTCCCCACGGTGGGCTCGGAGGCGAGGGCCGTGGCTACGCACGACGAGCCGGATGTCTGCTCGCCGTACCAGGTGGCGCTGACGTCCTTCCAGATCAGCCAGCACCGTCCGCTCGACGACCGGGCGGCCAGGGTGACGGCGCCGGTGTCCTGGCTGGCGCCGTCGGCGATTGCACCCGATGCCGAGCCGGCCACGCTGATGGAGTCGCTGCTGGTCGACGGCCCGTCCACGAAGCTGAGCGACGGCTCGAACTGGGCGAGTCCGGCGGCGTCCAGACTCCCGTAGCCGCCGGAGCCGGCGGCGGCCGACTCTGCGGTGCTCAGTGCCGTCTCGAGCGATGTCTGCGCCTGGACATCGTCGGCCAGGCCCACCCCGGGCTGGTCGGCGAGCTTGGTGCCGCCGTTCGACTTGAAAGCCGTGCTCAGCAGCAGCAGGACCAGAAGGGCGGTGACCAGCAGGCTGATGGCGGTGACCACCAGGGAGAATCCGGAGTCGACCGGGTCGGCATCCCCCCAGCTCCCATCAGATGCGTTGCCCGCCGCCGATCCACGCCCGCCCCATCGGTCGTCCATGGCTGCCCCCAGTGACCCGATCCCGTCTCCCTGTGCCTACCCGGGTGCCTACCCGGGTCGGAGACCTCCCCCAAACGGTAGCGCGGCGGGGGCGCAACGGCCGGGCTCCGTCGGCGGGGACGCCCGGTACGCTGACGCGGTGGTCGACCGGCGAGACGACGTGCGGGTCCCGCGCCTGGGACTCCTGTTGCCGGCGCCGGTGACCGTGGGTGGCGGCCCCGACGAGTTCGGGCGCCTGGTGGCGCTGGCGGCGGCCGCCGAGACGAGCGGATTCGACGGGGTGTGGGTCCACGACGGACCCCCGGCCGACGGCCCCTCGGGCGACGGGGCCCCGCTCTTCGAGCCGTACTCGCTGCTCGGGGCGTTGGCCGCCCGGACCGCCCGGGTGGCGCTGGCCGTCCTGCCCGACGGGCCTCCGGTGCGCCACCCGGCGCTGATGGCCAAGATCGTCACCGGCCTCGATGTGATCTCCCACGGCCGGGCGGTGCTCTCCCTGGGGACCGGACCGGCCACCGACCCCGAAGCGGTGGAGCGACTGGTCGAGGAGCTCGAGATCTGCCGTGCCCTGCTCACCGAGGAGATGCCGACGGTGGAGGGACGGCACTACCGGATCACCCGGGCCGCCAACCGTCCCGCACCGGTCCGCCGGGGGGGCGTGCCGCTGGTGGTGGCGGCCGACCGGGCCGACACCCTGGGAGCGGCGGCCGACCGGGCTGACGCCGTGGTGCTCACCGGCTCCGCCGAGGAGGTGGCGGCCCTGGTCGGCGGCGTCCGGATCCGGCCCGGTGAGGACGGCTCCGCTCCTGGCGGACCGGTGCTGCTGTGGTCGGGGTCGGTCGACCACCGGGATCCGGCCGGCGGGGTCACCGCCGCCGACCAGCTGGCGACGATGGCGGCGTCGGGGGTGGGTGGGTTCGTGGTCGACCTGGGGGAGGGGTGCGACCCCGGGGACGTGGCCCGGTGCGGTGAGGCGTTGGCCCCGGTGGCGGCCCGGGCCACGGCCACCGTCCCCGGGTAGGTCGAGACCGTGGCATCCGGGGGACGGGCGCACGACCCGGGCGGGCTGGCCCGGGCGGTGGCGGCGGTGGTCGACTCGATCCCGCCCGGCGAGGTGCTGACCTACGGGGAGGTGGCGATCGAGGCGGGAGCCCCCGGCGCCGCCCGCGCCGTCGGACGGGTGCTTTCGGAGGCCGAGGTGCCGATGGCCTGGTGGCGGGTGGTCACGGCCTCCGGCCGCCTGGTGCCGGGCCACGAGGTCGAGCACGCCCGCCGCCTGCGGGCGGAGGGGGTCGCCCTCACCGCCTCCGGGAGGGCCGTGCGGATACGGGCCCGATGACCTCGGGGCCTACGCCTCGTCGGCGGGCTGCATGACCACGTGGTCGGCCTTCACCCGGTAGATGACCCGGACCTCGCCCTCCCGGCGCATGGGGTAGGTGTCCACCCCCAGGTACTTCTTGGCCAGGGAGTCGATGTGGGCGTCGGCCCCCTCCTCGGTGGGCACCGCGGTGCCCCGGACCACCACCACGTTGTAGGCGTCCTCGGGGTCGACCACCGACACCGCCACGTTCGGGTTGCGCTCGAGGTTGGTCTCCTTGGCCCGTCCCTTGGCCGTGTTGAAGATGACGTCGTCGCCGTCGACGTCGATCCACACCGGGGTGAGCTGCGGCTTTCCGGCGGTGTCCACGGTGGCCACGTTGGCGATCACGGGGCGGTTCAGCAGGGTGCGGGCAGCGTCGGTCAGGGTGGTGGTCATCGGGTTTCTCCTGGGTCGGGGACGGCGGGTCCGGGGTCTCGCACCCGAACCTACCGGGCGGGCCGGTGATCCGCCGCTGGTACGGTGCGACCATGCGGATCGGAGCCCACGTCCGGGCCGGGAAGGGCCTGGTGCCCGCCCTCGCCCACGGGGAGGAGATCGGCGCCGAGGTGGTGCAGATCTTCACCCAGAGCCCCCGGATGTGGAAGGCCTCGCAGTACGGTCCCGAGGTACTCGCCGGCTACCGGGCCGCCCAGGCCGAGCACCCCTCGGTCACCTCCACCTTCTGCCACGCCACCTACCTGATCAACCTGGCCACCCCCGACCCGGCCCTGGCCGACAAGTCGCGGGCCTGCCTCGACGCCAACCTGGCCACCGCCCAGGGGATGGGGGCCGACGGACTGGTCCTCCACATCGGGAGCCACCGGGGGAGCGGCTTCGAGACCGCCCTGCCCGGGATCGTGGCGGGTCTGGAGGAGGCCCTGGACTCGGTGGCGGAGGACGGACGACCCTGCCCCATCCTGTTGGAGAACGCCGCCGGCGCCGGGGACACGGTGGGCCGGTCGTTCGAGGAGCTGGCCCGGGTGATCGAGGCGGCCGGCGGGGACGAGCGGCTCGGCATCTGCATCGACACCCAACACCTGTGGGCCTCGGGGGTGGCGTTCGGGACGGTGGAGGAGGCCGACGGGGTGATGGACCTGGTGGCGTCGACGGTGGGGCTCGACCGCCTGGGATGCCTCCACCTCAACGACTCCAAGGTCGCCTTCGGCGCCAACAAGGACCGCCACGAGAACATCGGAGACGGCACCATCGGCGCCACCGGCCTGGCGGCGCTGCTCGGCCACCCGGACCTCCAGGGGCTTCCGGCCATCCTCGAGGTGCCCGGGGAGGGCGACGGGCCACGGGCCGAGGACGTGGTGGCCGCCCGGGCCGCATGGGAGCAGGGCGTGCAGCAGCGGGCGTGATCCGGACGGGATAGTGGAAATAAGAATCATTCTCAGCTAGGGTGGGTGGCGACGACGTCGAGAGCCGAGCCCATGACCCACCCCAGCCCCTCCGGAACCCATCTGACGACCCCTCCCCGGCGGGCGGGGTCGGCGGCCGCCCTGGTGGCGGTGGCGGTGGCCCTCGCCGCCTGCAGCCAGTCCGTCGCCTCGGCCTTCCCCTCCACCCCCGCGGGCGGCGGCGCGGTGATCCGGGTGGTGGCCGCCGAGAACTTCTGGGGCAGCATCGCCGCCCAGATCGGGGGGCGGCACGTCCACGTGGTGAGCATCATCACCAACCCGGCTACCGATCCCCACGCCTACGAACCCACCGCCGGCGACGCCCGGACGGTGGCCGAGGCGCAGATGGTGATCGAGAACGGCATCGGCTACGACCCGTGGGTGCCCAAGCTGCTGGCGGCCGACCAGGGGAGCCCGACGGTGCTGGACGTCGGTGACGTGGTGGGGGTGGCCGACGGGGGCAACCCCCACCGGTGGTACGACCCCGCTGACGTCCAGGAGGTCATCGCCCGGATGGTGACCGACTTCCAACGGCTCGATCCGTCCGACGCCGCCTACTTCGCCGACCAGCGGACCACCTTCGACACCGTGGCCCTCGCGCCCTACGACGCCCTGATCGCCTCCATCCGGGCGGCCTACGCCGGGACCCCGGTGGGCGCCTCGGAGTCCATCTTCGCCATGCTGGCGCCGGCCCTGGGGCTGGACCTCATCACCCCGCCGACCTTCCTCCGGGCCATCAGCGAGGGGACCGACGTGTCGGCCGCCGACAAGGAGGCCATCGACGACCAGATCACCCACCACCGGATCAGGATCTACGTCTACAACAGCCAGAACGTCACCCCCGACGTGCAGGCCCAACTGGCGGAGGTCCGCTCCGCCCATATCCCGGTGGCCACCATCACCGAGACGCTGCAGCCGGCCAACGCCACCTACCAGGCCTGGCAGGTGCGCCAGCTCCGCGGCATCCGTGCGGCGCTGGCCGAGGCGGCATCGTGACCGCCACCCCGCCCCCCGACCGCCCCGCTGCGGCCGTCGACGACGATGACGGCCCCGGCCCGAGGGCTCCGGCGGTGTCGTTCCGGGACGCCGCCGTCCGACTGGGTGGACGGACGGTCTGGTCGGAGGTCACCCTGGACATGGCCGCCGGGGAGTTCGTGGCCGTCCTCGGGCCCAACGGCGTCGGAAAGTCGACCCTGGTCAAGGCGGCACTCGGGGTGCTGCCCCTGTCGGCGGGGACCGCCACCGTCCTCGGCCGACCGCCCGGGGAGGCCGGCCGCCGCATCGGCTACCTCCCGCAGCGACGGAACTTCGACGCCGGGATGCGGGTGCGGGGGACCGACGTGGTCCGGCTGGGGAGCGACGGCGACCGGTGGGGCGTGCCGCTCCCGGGCGGCGAGCGGATGCTGTCCTCGCGGCGCCGCCGGCGCCAACGGGTGGAGGAGGTGATCGAGCTGGTGGGGGCGGGCGCCTATGCCGATCGCCCGATCGGCCAGGTCTCCGGCGGCGAGCAGCAGCGGCTGCTGATCGCCCAGGCCCTGGTCCGGCGGCCGGAGCTCCTCCTCCTCGACGAGCCCCTCGACAGCCTCGACCTCCCCAACCAGGCGTCGGTGGCCGCGCTGATCGGCCGGATCTGCGCCGACCAGGGGGTGACGGTCCTGATCGTGGCCCACGACGTCAACCCGATCCTCCCCTACGTCGACCGGGTGGTGTATCTGGCCCACGGGGGGGCGGTGTCCGGGACGCCCGAGGAGGTCATCAATTCGGCGACCCTGAGCGCCCTCTACGACACCCCCATCGAGGTGCTCCGGACGTCGGACGGCCGGCTGGTGGTGGTGGGGCAGCCCGAGGCCCCGGCCCACCATGCCGACCGCCACGAGGGGCACGGGCACTGAGGATGCCGACCCACCTCCCCGCACCCCCCCAGCCGGTGGCGACCTCGTCGGTCGACAGCGTGTTCCACCAGCTCTTCGCCTACCACTTCATGGTCAACGCCTTCGCGGCCGGCACCATCGTGGCGGTGGTGGCCGGCATCGTCGGCTGGTTCATGGTCCTCCGTCGCCAGAGCTTCGTGGGGCACACCCTGGCCGTGGTGTCGTTCCCGGGCGCCGCCGCCGCCATCTGGCTGGGGGTGAGCGCCACTCTCGGCTACTTCGCCGGGAGCGTCGCCGCCGCCGTGGTGATCGCGCTGGTGCCCCGGTCGGGGAGCGGATCGCCCTCCAGCGAGGAGTCGGCGGTCATCGGCACCGTCCAGGCCTTCGCCCTGGCCTGCGGGGTCCTCTTCGTCAGCCTGTACGGCGGCTTCCTCGACAGCCTCACCGGGCTGCTGTTCGGGACGTTCCTCGGCGTCTCCGACCGCCAGGTCCTGGTCCTGGCTCTGGTGGGGCTGGGGGTGCTGGCGGTGATGGCGGTCATCGGGCGACCCCTCCTCTTCGCCTCGGTGGACGCCGACGTGGCGGCCGCCCGCCGGGTACCGGTCCGCACGCTGTCGGTGGTGTTCCTGCTGGTACTGGGGTGCACCGCCGCCGAGGTGAGCCAGATCACCGGCGCCCTCCTCGTCTTCGCCCTCCTGGTGATGCCGGCCGCCGCCGCCCAGCAGCTGACCGCACGTCCGGCCCGCAGCCTGGTGGCCACGGTGGCCATCGGGGTGGTGGTCACCTGGTCGGCGCTGGCCGTGGCCTACTTCTCCGTCTATCCGGTGGGGTTCTTCGTCACCACCTTCGGCTTCGCCGCCTATCTGGTCGCCGCCGGGATCCGGGTGGGTGCCCAACGGGCCCGTCGGCGGCATCCGGCCCCCCTGCCCGCCGCCACCTCGGCGGTACTGTCGTGACGGCGCTGGCCGATCCCGTCACCGGGCTGGCCCACCTGCTCGGCCACCCGTTCCTGCGGGACGCCCTCCTGGCCGGAACCTTCATCGCCCTGGCCTCGGGCCTGGTCGGCTCCTTCGTGGTGCGGCGGGGCCAGGTGTTCACCGGCGACGCCCTGTCCCACGTGGCCTTCACCGGGGCGCTGGCCGCCCTGGCCTTCGGGATCGACCTCCGGGCCGGCCTCTACGGCGCCTGCATCGTGGTGGCGCTCCTGCTCGCCTTTCTGGGACGACGGGCACGGGCCGACGACACGGTGATCGGCAGCGTCTTCGCCTGGATCCTGGGCCTGGGCACGCTCTTCCTGTCCATCTACACCACGTCGCAGAGCGGCACCGGGGGAGTGACCGGCGACGCCGGGGTCAACGTGCTCTTCGGCTCCCTCTTCGGCCTGACGTCGAGCCAGACGGTCACCGACGTGGTGGTGGCGTCGGTGGTGGTGGCGGTGCTGGTGGCCATCGCCCGGCCCCTCCTGTTCGCCAGCCTCGACGAGCCGGTGGCCGCCGCCCGGGGGGTGCCGGTCCGGCTGCTCGGCTACACCTTCTTCGTGCTGCTCGGCATCACGGCGGCCATGGCCACCCAGGCGGTGGGCGCCCTGCTGCTGTTGGGGCTCCTGGCCGCCCCCGGGGGTGCCGCCCAACGCATCACCGCCCGTCCCTTCGCCGCCCTCTGGGTCTCGGCGGTCATCGCCGTGGTGTCGGTGTGGGCCGGCCTGCTCCTGGCCTACGCCGCCCCCCGGGTCCCACCCAGCTTCGGGATCCTGGCCGTGGCCACCGGGACCTACATGGTGGCGGTGGCGGTCTCCGCCTTCCGGGAGGCCGGGCGCCGGGGGTACCGGGCCGCCCCGGTGGTGGCTTCGGAGTAGGGTCGTCGGCCGGCGAGGTCGGGGGGCCGCCGCAGGAACCCACCGCGAGAGGAGCCGGCCATGACCACCACCCGTACCGAGACCGACAGCATGGGTGCCATCGAGGTGCCGGCCGACCGGTACTACGGGGCCCAGACCGCCCGGTCGCTCCACCACTTCCCGATCGGCATCGACGTGATGCCCCCGCCGCTGATCCGGGCCTTCGGCGTCCTGAAGGAGGCCTCGGCGGTGGTCAACGCCGACCTGGGCAAGCTGGCCCCCGAGAAGGCCGAGCTGATCGTGGCGGCCGCCCAGGAGGTGGCCGCCGGCGTGCTGGACGACCACTTCCCCCTCAAGATCTGGCAGACCGGCAGCGGCACCCAGACCAACATGAACGTCAACGAGGTGATCTCCAACCGGGCCATCGAGATGGCGGGTGGGCAGATGGGCTCGAAGTCCCCCATCCACCCCAACGACGACGTGAACATGTCCCAGTCGTCCAACGACACCTTCCCCACCGCCATGCACATCGCGGTGGTGGAGGAGCTCACCCATCGCCTGCTGCCCGCCGTCCGGCGCCTGCGGGACGCCCTGGCCGCCAAGTCGGAGGCGTTCGCCGGCATCACCAAGATCGGCCGTACCCACCTGATGGACGCGGTGCCCCTCACCCTCGGCCAGGAGTTCTCGGGCTACGTGGCCCAGCTCGATGCCGACCTGGGCCGGATCGAGCACTCGCTGGGCGACCTCTACGAGCTGGCCCTGGGCGGCACGGCAGTGGGGACGGGGCTGAACAGCCACCCGGAGTTCGGCGCCCGGGTGGCCGACGCCATCGGCGCCATCACCGAGCTTCCCTTCGTCACCGCCCCCAACAAGTTCGCCGCCCTGGCCGCCCACGATGCCATGGTGGCCACCAGCGGGTCGCTGCGGACCCTGGCCGGCTCCCTGGCCAAGATCGCCGACGACCTCCGGTGGCTGGGCTCCGGACCCCGGAGCGGTCTCGGCGAGCTGAACCTCCCGGAGAACGAGCCCGGGTCCTCGATCATGCCCGGGAAGGTCAACCCCACCCAGTGTGAGGCGATGATCATGGTCTGCATCCAGGTGATGGGGGCCGACGCCTCGGTGGCCATCGCCGGCAGCCGGGGCAACCTGGAGCTCAACGTGTGCAAGCCGGTCATCGCCTACAACGTGCTCCACTCCATCACCCTGTTGACCGGGTCCTGCACCTCGTTCACCGACTTCTGCGTCGAGGGGCTGGAGCCCAACCTGCCCCGGATCCGCCAGCACCTCGACAACTCGCTGATGCTGGTCACCGCCCTCAACCCCCTGATCGGCTACGACAACGCCGCCCGGGTGGCCAAGAAGGCCCACCACGAGGGCACCACCCTGAAGGAGTCGGCGCTGGCCCTCGGGCTGCTCACCGCCGAGCAGTTCGACGAGGCGGTGCGCCCCGAGGAGATGACCCACCCCTGAGCCCCCCGGGGGCCGCCGTCACCTGACGGAGCGTCAGGTGTGACCGTATACTCGGACGTGCAGCTGGACACCTGTCCAGCAACCGACCCGGACCCGCCGGAACCGCCGGGCCCCGGGGACCATCGGCTACCGGGGAGACACCGTGACCACAGCGCCGCCCGACCTGAGCATCGGCCTGACCGATGGCACGTTCTACGGCACCGACCCGTTCCCGGCCTTCGCCTGGATGCGGCGGCACGCTCCGGCCTACTTCGACGAGCGGGCCGGCATCTGGGGCATCACCCGCCACGCCGACATCAAGGAGATCTCCAAGGATCCGGAGACGTTCTCCAACGCCGGGGGCATCCGGCCGGACAACGACGCTCTCCCCATGATGATCGACTGTGACGCCCCCGAGCACGTCCGTCGGCGACGGCTGGTCAGCGAGGGGTTCACCCCCGGACGGATCAAGGAGGCGGAGGCGGGCATCCGCGAGATCTGCGACTCCATCATCGACCAGGTGTGCGCCTCCGGGTCCGCCGACTTCGTCCGGGACATCGCCGCCCCCCTGCCGATGATCGTGATCGGCGACATGTTGGGGGTGGCCCCCGAGGACCGGGACGACCTGCTGCGATGGTCGGACGACATGCTCAAGTCGCTGGGTTCGCCCGACCCGGGTGCCACCGAGCTGGCCGCCATGGCGGCCATCGAGTACGCCACCTACATCACCGACGTGATGGAGCAGCGGCGCCGGGACCGCCAGTCGGGCGACCTGATCGGGACCCTGGTCCACGCCGAGATCGACGGTGACCGGCTGGACGACCAGTCCCTGATCTACGAGTCCCTGCTCATCCTCATTGGCGGGGACGAGACCACCCGGCACGTGATCAGCGGGGGCATGTACCAGCTGCTCACCCATCCCGACCAGCTCGAGGCGCTCCGGGCCGACCGGTCGCTGATGACCACGGCGGTGGAGGAGATGCTGCGGTGGGTGTCGCCGATCAAGAACATGGCCCGCACCGCCACCCGGGACGTGGAGCTCCACGGGGAGACGATCCGTCAGGGCCAGAAGCTGCTGCTGCTGTACCCGTCGGCCAACCGCGACGAGCAGGTCTTCGAGTCACCCGACAGCTTCGACATCACGCGGAGCCCCAACGACCACGTGGCCTTCGGCTTCGGCTCCCACTTCTGCCTGGGCAACCGGCTGGCGCGCCTGGAGCTCAGCGTGATGTTCGACCGCCTGCTCGACCGGCTCCCCGACCTGACCCTGGCCGGCGAGGGCGAGCCGCCCCGCCGGAAGGCCAACTTCGTCTCCGGCTACGAGTCGATGCCGGTGGTGTTCACGCCGGTGGAGCCCCTCGGGGCCTGAACGATCGGGCCTGGCGGCCCGGCCGCCGCGGTGGCACGCTGGTCCGGTGCGCGATCCGGTGATCCCCGACGACGAGCTCCGGGCGGCCCTGGACGCCGGCGACGCCCCCGACTGGCACCTGATCGGCGGCCATCTGGTCAAGACGGTCACCTGCCGGGACTTCCCGTCCGCACTGGCCTACGTGGGCGAGGTGGGCACCCTGGCCGAGGCGGCCGACCACCACCCGGACATCGACATCCGGTACCGCCGGGTGACCCTGTCGCTGATCACCCACGACTCGGACGGCATCACCGGACGCGACCTCGACCTGGCCCGGCGTATCGACGGCGTGACCACCGGCGTGGACTGAACGGCCGAGACCGGGTGGCCATGGGGGTCACCGGCTCTTCGGAAGTGAGCGGGGTCCGGCGCTGGCGAGAGCAAGCCGCTGGTGCTTGAACGGGCCGGCACGGTACCCATCCGGCGGGGGGTCGGGGGCACGAGCTCTCGACGAGGGGCCCGAAGGCCCCCCGCACGACTGCCCCCTCCTGACCAGTCGGATGACTGCCTTCTCCTGACGACGGAGGGCAAGTTCGATTCGCGGTCAGGGTGCCTTACCCGGGCGCTGGGTCGCTGGTGGCCGGCCAGACCGTCCTGATCCACGGCGCCGCTGGCGGTGTCGGTTCGATCGCCGTGCAACTCGCCCGCGAAATCGGAGCCGCCGTGATCGGCACCGGGCGGGCGACGGACCGCGAAACCGCCCTCGGACTGGGTGTGCATACCTTCTTGGACCTGGAGGCCGACAAGCTGGAGGACGCCGGCGAGGTCGACGTGGTGTTCGACGTGATCGGCGGTGAGATCCTCGACCGCTCGGCTGCGCTGGTGCGCGCCGGCGGCACGCTCATCACCACCGTCGGGGTGCCCACGGTCCAGGCGACGGACGGCCGCGCCATCCTCTTCGTCGTCGAAGCCGATCGTTCCCGGCTCGCGGACCTCGCCCAGCGGCTCCGGGACGGACGGCTCCAGCCGATCGTCGGGGCGGTGCGGCCACTCGCCGAATCGCCTGCTGCAGTCGCCCCCGACCGTCGCACCCCCGGCAAGACGATCGTTCGGATCACGGAAGGTGGGTGACAGGCCGGAGTAGCCGACTTCGTGCTGATCGGTGGCATCCAGTCCCGTACCGGGACAGGGATCCCGATGTTCCTGAGCGCCTGTGTCCGGGGACGGTTGGACGGACGGACCCTGGTCGCACGGCTCAGCCCGGGGCCACCCAGCTGACGCCGATGATCTCCGAGCCGCCGTGGGCCCCGATGACGGCGCCCAGCTCACCCACCCTCAGGGAGGGGCGGGGGAAACGGGCGGCGATCAGGTCCAGGAAGTCGCCGATGTCGGGTGCCCCACCGTGCATCACCGCCACCTGCTCGATCGCCCCGGCGCCGAGCATGCGCTCGTAGAGGAACTGCAGGGCCCGCTTCCGGGTGCGGGCCTTGCCCGCCTCCTCCACCTCGCCGCCGGTGACGTCGACGACCGGCTTGATGGCCAGCATCGACCCGAGCATGGCCCGGGCGCCGCCGATCCGGCCACCCTTCTTGAGGTTCTCCAGGGTGTTGAGCGTGGCCAGCACGTGGGTCCGGGACACCAGGGAGCTGATCCGGTGGAGCACCGGCTCGAGTCCGGCTCCGCCGCCGGCGGCGGCGGCGGCGTCGAGCACCATGGTGCCGAGACCGCTGGACACCGACCGGCTGTCGACCACCTGGACGGGGATGCCACCGGCGCCGGCGGCAGCCGTCTGCGCCGACTGGAGCGTGTTGGAGAGGCCACCGGAGAGGGTGAGGCAGACGACGGCGTCGGCGCCCGCCTCCTCGGCGCTCCGGAAGGCCTGTCCGAAGGCCCCCGGGGAGGGGCAGGCGGTCTGGGGCAGTTCGTCGGCGTCCGCCATCCGCTTGTAGAAGTCGTCGACGCTCAGCTCGGCGCGGTCGGTGAACTCCTCGCTGCCGAACCGGATGGTGAGGGGGACCACGGCGATGGCGAGCCCCTCGATGTCCTCGGGCGTGAGATCGGACGAGCTGTCGGTCACGATGTGGACACCGGGCATGGGGGCCTCCCTTCGGCGGGGCGCCACCGGCGCCACCCCCAGCATGACCCGTTTCGGGCACCGACCGGTCGGCGAGCCCTGCCCGCCACCTGACGGCCGGCGTCAGCCGACGGGCAGGTCCCAGAGGGGGAACCAACGGTCGAGCTCGGGCTCGACGGCGAGATCGCCCTCCACCAGGCTCTTCAGCTTCAGCTCCGTGGTGGTGTCCCGGTGCTCCGGGCCGTCGGGGGCGAAGGGGTAGAAGGTCCCGCGTTTGAACAGGTAGACCAGGTACGAGGTGGATGCCAGCACGGCCCCGGGCCCGGGGGCGATGGGCCCGTCGGCCCCGGAGGACCCCTCCGGCGGCTCCGGCACCGCCGCCAGGCCGAAGACCGAGCAGAGGAGCTGGGGGCCCCAGCCGGCATCGGACAGCGAGGAGTTCACCAGGTGGACCTGGGTGACCAGCGCTTCGACGTCGACGTTCTCGACCACCACCCAGTGGTAGCCGTAGGAGTCCTGGGCGGAGCGGAGGGAGCCCCCGCCCTCCATCGCCAGCAGCTTCATCACCTCGTCCTGCATGTCGGCGAAGCTCTGGCCGGTGGGCGGCTTGTAGCAGACGCCTGCCCGGCCCGATGCGGTCAGCCCGGCGGCGCTCTGGAGGGTGAGGGCGGCCGAGGGCAGGGCGAAGAGCGAGTCGAGGTTGGCCTGGACGGGCCTGGTGCGGCCGAGCAGGGTGTCCAGCAGCCCCATCAGGCGGCCCGACCCAGCTCGGCCTCCAGGTGGGCCAGCTGGGCCAGCCGCTGGTCGAGCGACGGGTGGGTCGAGAAGATGGTGGAGAGGCTGACCCCGTTCTTGGCGATGGCGGGGGTGAAGTAGAAGGCGTTGAAGCTCTCGGCCGACCGCAGGTCCCGGGTGGGGATGCGGGAGAGGTCCCCCGTCACCTTCACCAGGGCCGAGGCCAGCACCGACGGCTGACCGGTCAGCAGGGCACCCGAACGGTCGGCGGCCAGCTCCCGGTAGCGCGACAGGGCCCGGGTGAGGAGGAAGCTGATGGCGTAGACCACCACCGAGACCAGCAGGACGATCATCTCCACCATGGCCGCCTGGTCGCCGCCGCTGTTGTTCCCCCCACCCCGGTTGTCGCCGAAGCCGCCCATCATCCCGGTCCATAGCATGATCCGGGTGACCAGGCCGGCGATCACCCCCAGGAAGCTGGCGATGGTCATCACCGCCACGTCCCGATGGGCGACGTGGGACAGCTCGTGGGCGAGCACCGCCTCGAGCTCGGGCTCGTCGAGCCGGCGCATCAGGCCCCGGGTGGCACAGATCACCGCGGTGTTGGGGCTCCGCCCGGTGGCGAAGGCATTGGGGATGTCGGTGTCGGCGATGGCCACCCGCGGCTTCTTCATGTCGGCCAGGGCGCACAACCGGTCGACGGCCCCGTGCAGCTGGGGCTCCTGCTCGGGGGTGACCAGGTGCCCACCCATGCCGAACAGGGCGATCTTGTCGGAGAACCAGTACTGGGCGAACAGGAGGGCGGCGGCGAACGCCAGTACCACCACGTAGGAGATGCCCACGGCGATGAGGATGCCCACCACCGCCCCGTACAGGACCACCAGCATCAGGCCGGTGGTGAACATCCGGAGGGTCAGCCCCCGGTCCGAGGGGATGTTGCGTGCGGTGCTCACGGCGTGACGGTCAACCCTCGTCGGGGCGGGCGTCGGCCAGCAGCCGGCGGGTCTCCTCCAACGACGCGTCGGCGAAGGGGACCACCAGGTGGGAGGGGACGAAGCTGTCGTCGGCCAGCAGCTGGCCGGACGTGCGGACCTGGTCGGCCAGCGCCTTCAGCGCCGAGCTGAAGGCCGCCTCGTCGCCGGCGTCCACCGCCTTGACCACGGCGGCGTCGAGCTGGTCGAGGGTGCCCTGCTCGTCGTCGGGGACCTCGTACTGGGCCTCGCCCAGGATCCTGACGATCACGAGGCCGTCCCGTCGGCGCCGGCGGCCGGGGCGGTGGCCTCGGCCGCCTCGGGGGCGGCCGTCAGCTCGGCGGACGGGCTCCCCGCCGACATCTCCGCCTTCAGGGCGGCCAGCTCGTTGTCGACGGTGTCGGTGGACTGGACCTTGTCCAGCTCGGCCTGGATGTCGTCGACCGGCTGGTTGAGGTTGGTGAGGGCCCCCGAGGCCAGCAGCTCGTCCATGGCGCCGGCCCGGGCCTGCATGCTGTCGATCTTGTCCTGGGCCCGCTGCATCGACATCCCGGCGTCGCTCATCGACTCGGAGATGCCGGACACGGCCTCGCCGATCTTGGTCTGGGCCTCGGCCGCCGTGTAGGTGGCCTTCATGGTCTCCTTCTTGGTGCGGAAGGCGTCCACCTGGGCCTGGAGCTTCTTGGCCGTGTCGACCAGCTTGGTCTCCTGGGCCGCCACCTGCTGGTGCTGGGTCTGGAGGTCGGTGAGCTGGTCGGCCAACGCCGCCCGGCGGGCCAGGGCCTCCCGGGCCAGGTCCTCGTTGCCCTGCCCCAGGGCTGCCTTGGCCTGCTGCTGCAGCTTGTCGGCCTGCTGCTGGATCTGGCTGGCCTGGAGCTCGATCCGCTTTTTGGCGGTGGTCACATCGGCCACACTGCGACGGACCTTCTGCAGGCTCTCGAGCTGCTTCTGATAGGAGAGATCGAGGGACTCGCGGGGGTCTTCGGCCTTGTCGAGCAGCTTGTTCGTCTTGGCTTGGACGATGCCGGACAGACGCTTCATGACGCTCATGGTGGTGGGTCCTCCCTCACGCTTCGACAATTCAGCTTAGGGCCTCGGTGCCCGGTAGGTTGATCGGCGTGTCCGAACCACGCTGCCTGCTGACCGTACATGCGCACCCGGACGACGAGTCGTCGAAGGGCGCCGGAACGGTGGCCCGCTACCACCAGGAGGGCGTCCACACGGTGCTGGTCTGCTGTACCGGTGGGGAGGAGGGGGAGATCCTCAATCCGGCCATGGACACCGAGGAGGTCAAGGCCGATATCGGGGCCGTCCGCCGGGAGGAGTTGGCCCGGGCCACCTCCATCATCGGGTACGACGAGGTGGTCATGCTCGGGTACCGGGACTCGGGGATGCCCGACTCGGAGGCCAACGCCAACCCGGCCAGCTTCGCCCAGGCCCCCCAGGACGAGGCGGTGGAGCGCCTGGTCCGGGTGGTCCGGCGGGTCCGACCCCAGGTGATGGTCATCTACGGCGAGGAGCAGTCGGGGTATCCCCACCCCGACCACCTCCGGGACCACGAGATCGGGGTGCTGGCGTTCGCGGCGGCCGGTGCCGCCGGGCGCTTCCCCGACGCCGGGGTGCCCTACCAGCCCCAGAAGCTCTACTACACGGTGTTCTCCGCCCGGCGGTTCCGGGACGTCCACGAGAAGTTCGTGGAGCTGGGACTCGAGTCACCCTTCGACGCCGACTGGCAGAAGCGGTGGGAGTCCATCCCCGAGCAGCCCATCACCACCACCGTCGACGTGGAGGGGTACGCCCACGTGCGGCGGGAGGCCCTCCTCGCCCACGCCACCCAGGTCGACCCCGAGTCGCCGTTCTGGTTCGGGCTGCCGCCGGAGGTGATGGACTCCCTCCAGACCGCCGACGAGTACCAGCTGGCCGAGGTGGCCTCGATGGACGGCGGGACCGTGGCCATCACCGCCATCGACCCGCTGGTGATGGGCGCCACCGAGCACGACCTGTTCGACGGCGTGGTCGGCGTCGGAACCTGACCCCCCGGGCGGTCGCCGGGCCGCCCGGTAGCATGCGCGACCGAGGGCGACCATGGTGGGACCGGCATGGTGGGACCGGCATGGTGGACGGCGAGTAGACGGGGAGCGACGAGTGGCCAAGTGGCTGTCGGTGGAGTGGTTCGACGAGACCCGGGCCCTGGCCGCCGACCAGCCCGAGCGCCCGGGGCTGTCCGCCCGGATGCAGTTCGAGGTCACCGGCGGTCCGGACGGCGAGGTCCGCTACTACTGGGTCCTCGAGGACGGCCGGCTGGTGGCCAGCGCCCCCGGGCCGATCGACGAGCCGGACGTCACCCTGACCACGTCCTGGAAGGACGCGGTGGCCATCCAACGGGGGGACCTCGACCCCAATGTGGCCTTCATGCGCGGGACCATGAAGGTGGCCGGCTCGATGGGGCTGATGCTGTCGCTGCTTCCGGTGACCAACACCCCGGAGTACCAGGACCTCCGTCGGCGGATCGCCGAGATCACCGAGTTCTGAGGCGCTCCACGCCCCCCGGGTTGGCCCCGCCCAGGAACGGCAGGTGGACGGTGCCGGCGCTCTGGAGCACGATCAGCACGGCGACGGTGAGCAGGAAGACGACCAGGACGACCACCAGGACGCGCTGGACCTTCGTCCAGGTCAGCCCGGAGGGGGGCTCGGTCGGGGTGCCGGTCACCACCGTGGTCACCGACGGGGCGCCGGACGGTCCCTGGTGGTCGAGGGCCAGGGCGGCCACCTGGGGGGCCAGGTCGGCGGCGTGCCCGCCGGGCACCAGAAACCGGTAGGTGGCGAAGGGTGTCTGCAGGCTGATCAGGGCGCCGGACGCCACGTGGGGGAGGGGGCGGTTGGTGGCCTCCGTGTCGGTCACCACCTGGTCCGGATCGAGGACGTCGTCGGTGCGGTTCAGCTCCGGGTCCACCCACCACTCGGGGGTCACCTCGCCGCTCCACGGCTCCACCACGTGGGTGGTCAGTGACGACCAGGGCAGCACCCGGGGGGCGTCGCCGGCGGTACTGACCTCCACGCCGAGGTCGTCGAAGACCAGGGTGATCCCGTCGACGTGGAGGGGGTTGGCGGGATCGTTGCTGAGGAGCATCAGCCCGTCCAGCCGGAAGGTCGCCGGGGTGGCGGCCTGGCCGGCGATCGGCGACGTCACGCGGCTCGCCCCGTCTCCATCGATCACGGCAACTCCCATCGGTGGCCCGTCAGAATACCGTCGCCGCCGCCGCCCCTGGTGCCTTCCTCCGGGCGAGGAGCGGGCCGGTCAACCCCGTCGCATGGCGTCGCGGAGCGGGCGGAATCCGATGGGGATCACACCGGCGTCCCGGATGGCCCGGCCCAGGCCCCGGTCGTCGACCAGCACGATGTGGTTGGACACCCGCTGGTCCCAGTCGGGGGTGATGGCCCGGACCTCGGGGGTGTCGATGGAGGGGCGGAGCGTCAGCTCGGTGAGGCCCGGCTCGAGGGTGGGGAGTAGCTCGAGGAACGCCTCGCCGGGGTGCCGGGTGGGGAGGCTGAGGAAGCGGTCGGCGAACAGGACCCCCTCGTCGGCGGCCAGCTGGCGGAACGGGAACCCGATATTGGGCTCCGCCTCGGCCCCCAGCATCCGGAGCGGCAGGCCGAAGTCCACCGCCAGCTCGAGGTAGACGTCGAAGAACTCGGGCCGGAGCAGCAGGGCGTCGAGGTGGGTGTCGAGGTGGCTGACGTCGAACCCCCAGAGGACGGCCCGCTCCACCTGGGCCCGGGCCTCCCGCCGCACCTCGTCGAGGTCGGCGTGGTCCCACATGTCGGTGGCCGTCCGGGGGAACCCGCCGTCGCCGTCGAGGAGGGACGGGGCCTGGGTGATCGGTCCCCACCGGTAGAGGTCGTGCTCGGCATTGAGGGCGATCCGGACCCCGATGTCCTCGCCCCGGTAGCGGGAGGCCGCCTCCCGCGCCCAGGGGGCCGGGACCAGCAGGGAGGCGGCGGTGCCGATCCCCTCGCGGAGGGACTCGAACACCGCCACGTTGGAGGCGTGGCAGAACCCCAGCTCGGCGCAGTGGAGGATCAGCAGCTTGGCGTCGTCGGGGTAGCCCAGCTGCTCGGCGACGGTCGGCACGACCATGACCGTAGTGCCTGGCCGGGTCAGGCGGCGCGGCCCGACCGCTGGTCACCCCGGGGGTCGGTGGCGTCGGCGTGTCCGGACCGGGGGGCGGCCAGGGCGGCGCGGGCGGCGGCGATCCCGCGCTGCCCGATCCGGCGGGTCTCCTCGTCGAGCCGCCACTCCTCCCCCCCGGCCGACCCGGGGATCGGGTCCGACGTCGAGGCGGAGGCCGGCGCCGGTCGCTCGAGGGGCAGCTCGGGCTGCATCGCCCGAGGCGGAGTGGGACGGGTGCGGGTCATGGGTCCAGCATGCCGGGAGGGTGTATTACGGGGTCCGTGAGCGACGACATCGAGGGGTCCGGGGTGGGCAGGCGGTACGGGATCACCGTGCCGTTCGACGGAGTATCACTTCCTGACCACAGAGAGTGGTATCGGGAGCTGCGCGAGCTGGGGTTCACCGATGTGTGGTCGGCGGAGACCGACGGCACCGACGGACTCACCCCGCTGGCGCTGGCGGCGGCCTGGGAGCCCGAGCTGCAGCTCGGGGTGGCCATCATCCCGGCGTACACCCGGGGGCCCGCCCTCCTGGCCCAGAGCGTGGCCTCCCTGGCCGAGGCGGCCCCCGGACACTTCACCTTCGGCCTGGGGACCTCGTCCGACGTGATCGTCTCGCGGTGGAACGGCTTCGAGTTCGCCGAGCCCTACAAGCGGGTGCGGGACACCCTCCGGTTCCTCCGGTCGGCCCTGGCCGGCGAGAAGATCGACCACGAGTACGACACCTTCACCGTCCGGAAGTTCAAGCTGGCCCGACCGGTGGAGCAGCCTCCACCCCTCTTTCTGGCCGCCCTCCGCCCCGGCATGCTGCGCCTGGCCGGCCGGGAGGCGGACGGGGCGATCATCAACTGGCTGTCCGCCGAGGACGTGGCCACGGTGGTGCCCGAGATCGGGGCGGACCTGCCGGTGGCCGCCCGGATCTTCGTGTGTCCCTCGGAGGACGCCGACCTGGTCCGGATGGTGGGGCGCCGGATGATCGCCGCCTACCTGAACGTCGGCGTCTACGCCGAGTTCCACCGCTGGCTGGGCCGGGGCCCCGCCCTCGAGCCGATGTGGGAGGCCTGGCAGGCCGGCGACCGCAAGCGGGCGTTGGAGGTCATCCCCGACGAGGTGGTGGACGCCCTGCTGGTGCACGGGTCGTTCGAGGAGTGCAAGGCCCACCTGGCCCGGTACGTGGCCAACGGGGTCGACATCCCGGTGCTGGCCGTGCTGCCCATCGGCGTCAGCCTCGCCGAGGCGGTCAAGGGCCTGGCCCCACCCTGGACGGACTGAGCCGCGGCCGTCCCTCAGGTGGTGTAGCGGGCGACGATCTCGGCGTCCTGGTCCCGGACCTGGTCGGCCAGCTCCTTGCGGAACCGGTCCTGCTCGAGGGCCAGGCGCTCGTCGCCCAGCGCCAGGATCCGCACGGCCAGCAGACCGGCGTTCCGGGCTCCGTTGACCGCCACCACCGCCACCGGCACCCCCTTGGGCATCTGCACCATGGCCAGCAGCGAGTCGAGGCCCCCCAGGTTGACCAGCGCCACCGGCACCCCGATCACCGGGAGCGGGGTGGCGGCGGCCAGCACGCCGGCCAGGTGGGCGGCGCCCCCGGCGGCGGCGATGATCACCTGCACCCCCCGGTCGGCGGCGCCCCGGGCGAACTCGATGGCGTCGTCCGGGGTTCGGTGGGCGGACAGGACCCGGACCTCCACCTCGATCCCGAAGGAGCGGAGGATCTGGACGGCGTCGTCCATGATCGTGGCGTCGGACGAGCTTCCCATGACGATGGCAACGGACATGGCTGCATTCTGCACGACCGGCCGGGCTGTCGTCACGTCCGCCCCCCCGCCGGGGCCGGAGGGCCCGGGCGGTACGGTGGGGCGGGCCGCCGACCCCGGTGGCGCCACGGCGATGGGCGGCCGACGGCCGCCCCGAGGGGGGATGCTCCGTGCGTATCGGCATGATGTTCGACGTCGACCGGCCATTCGACGATCTGGTGACGCAGGTGGCGTCCATGGCCGACGCCGGCCTCGACGCCGCCTGGGCGTCCCAGATCTTCAGTTACGACTCGCTGACCGCCCTGGCGGTCATCGGCCGGGAGGTCCCGCGCATCGGGCTGGGCACCGCGGTGATCCCCACCTACCCGCGGCACCCGGTGATGCTGGCCGCCCAGGCCCTCACCGTGCAGGCGGTCACCGGCGGGCGGCTCACGCTCGGGATCGGCCTCTCCCACCAGGTGGTCATCGAGAACGTCTTCGGGCAGTCGTTCGAGCGGCCGGCCCGCCACATGCGGGAGTACCTGTCGATCCTGATGCCGACCCTCCACGGCGAGCAGGTGACCTTCGAGGGGGAGACCATGAAGGCATCCACCTTCGGACCCCTCGGCATCGACGCCCCGGCGCCCCCCGTCCTGGTGGCCGCCCTGGGGACCGCCATGCTGGGGATCGCCGGACGGATGGCATCGGGCACCGTCACCTGGATGACCGGCCCGGACACCATCGAGTCCCACATCGTCCCCACCCTCCGGGCGGCGGCGGCCGAGGCCGGCCGGCCCGAGCCCCTGGTGGGGGTGGGGCTCCCGGTCTGCGTCTCCGACGACACCGCCGCGGCCCGGGAGCAGGCGGGCGAGACGTTCGCCATGTACGGGCACCTCCCGTCCTACCGGGCCATGCTGGACCGGGAGGGGGTGGCCGGCCCGGCCGACGTGGCCATCGTGGGGACGGCCTCGGAGGTGGCCGCCCAGGTGCGCCGGCTGGCCGACATCGGTTGCACCGACTTCTGCGGGGCGCCGTTCGGCTCCGGTGACCAGGTCAAGGCGACGCTCGAGGTGCTGGCCGGCCTGGTCGCCGGCTGACCGCCGCCCGGCTCAGCGGGCGATGCGGGTGTGCTTGAACTCGTTGATCTCCGGGTGATCGACGATCAGCCCCAGGACCCGCTCGATGGTGGCCCGGGCCTTGACGGTGTCGCCGGCGGGGCGGTCCATCAGCCGGACGAAGACCCCCTGCCCCCCGAGCAGGAAGGTGGGAACCCCGAAGACGTCGAGGTCGTCGACCACCTGCTCGTGCTCGGCACGGGCCAGCTTCCGGGGCCAGCCGGCGTCCACCTCGGCCAGGACGGCGTCGGCGTCGGCTCCGGCCCGGGTCAGGGCCCCGGCCACCACCGACCGGTCCCGCAGGTCGCTCCCGTCATCGTGGCGGGCGGCGAAGAGCGACCAGTGGACGGCCGGGAACAGCTCGGGGAACCGGTCCCGCACCACCACCCCCGCCTCGAGGGAGAGGAGGTTGGGGATCTTGTCCGGGAGCTCCCAGGCCGGCGGCCCGTCGGGGTCGACGTGGGAGGTGTCCAGGAAGAACGGCACGAAGGTGACGTCCCACCCGGCCCCACCCGCCAGCGCATCGAGCAGGTACTCGTGGGCGTTGCGGGCGAAGGGGCAGCGGTAGTCCCAGGTGACGGCGAAGGAGGTGGTGGCGCTCATGGCCTGCACAACCCCGCCCGGCCGACGGACATTCCGCCACGCGGGGTCAGACCAGCCGGCGGCCGACCAGCCCCAGGGTGGTGCCGATCACCACCCCCCCCAGCACGTCCGAGGCGTGGTGGGCCCGGAGGTGGATCCGGCTGATGCCGATGAGGCCGGCGCAGCCGAAGAGGAGGGCGTTGCCGAGCGGATCGCCGGCCTCCGAGATCACGGTGGCGGCGCAGAAGGCGGCCAGGGTGTGGCCGGAGGGGAAGCTGGTGGTGGTCGGGGCGCGCAGCGGCACCACGTTGCTCCCCAGCCGCAGGTCGTCCTGTTCCGGCCTGGGGCGACCGATCACCCCCTTGAGGGCGGCGTTGACCACGCTGGACTCCACCCCGGCGACGGCCAGGGCCCGCACCGCCCGCTTCCGGCGCTCGCCCGGGCGTCGGGCCCGCCAGGCGGTGGAGGCCGCCCACAGCAGCCCCCGGTCGCCCAGCCCCGAGACCACCCGGGCGGCGGCATCGGCCACCGCGTTGCCCCGCAGGGGCTCGAACCAGGCGTCCACCCGCTCGTCGACCATGCGGACCACGTCGGACAGCTCCACCGTCGAGAGGTCCACCCGCCGTCGGCCGGTGCGGACGGGGCGCTCGCCGGAGTCGTCGGCGGCGGTCATCAGGCGGCCCCCTGCGACATGGCGGTGAGGGTGGGGACGGCCTCGGCCGGGTCGCCCCCGTAGGCGGGGCAGAACGGCTTGAACCGGCAGTAGTTGCACAGCGGCGAGGTCTTGGGCCGGAAGTCGTCGACCTGGCAGGCCCGCTCGATGGCCGACCAGATGGCCTGGGCCTTCACCCGTTGCCCCCGGAGCGCCTGCTCCGAGGGTCGGGCGGTGATCACCATCGGCTCCTTCAGGTGGAGGAGCCGCACCTCCACCGGGCGCCGGCCCAGCACCTCCTCGCAGAGGAGGGCGTAGATGTGCACGCCGATCAGCTTCGACTGCTCGAACGCCGCCCCGGGGGCCCGGCCCGTCTTGTAGTCCACCACCACCAGGTCGCCCTCGGGGGTGCGGTCGAGGCGGTCGATGATGCCCCGCAGCCGGAGATGGCCGAGGCGGGCCTCGAGGGTGACCTCGATCCCCACCGGTGTCACCTGGTCGGGGTCCTCGAGGAGGAAGTAGTTGGCCACCAGCTGCTCCGCCTCGTGGCGGAAGGTCTCGGCCTGGGCCGGCGCCAGGTCCAGGCTGAGGTAGTCGGGATCGGTCTGGAGCTCGGACCAGGCGACGGCCAGTTCGGCCGAGGCGGCGGCGGGGGACCGGTGGCCCGCCCCGTGCCGCCAGAAGAGCCGCTCGAGGGCGGTGTGGACCAGGGTGCCCTTGACCGTCCAGACGGTGGGGGCGTCGGCCAGCCCGTCGATGGCGGTGAACCGGAAGGCCAGGGCGCAGTCGCGGAAGGAGGTGACCTTGGAGGGGGAGAGCGACCGGGGCGGCTCGAGGGGCATGGCGACAGGTTACGACGGGGTGGTGACAGCGCGGTCGTCGAAGGAACGGCGGACCGAGTCGGCCACCCGGTCGGGTCGCTCCAGCGGCCCGAAGTGCCCGAGATCCGGCAGGATCTCGACGGAGCCGTGGGGGAGCCGCTCGGCGACGGCCCGCACCAGGCGCGGTCCGAAGGCGTCGGTCTCGGCGCCGCAGGCCAGGGCGGTGGGGCAGCCCACCTCGCCGAGGTGCGGCCAGGCATCGTGGGACGGTCCGTGGGCGTAGATCCGGGCCTCGTCCTCGCGGCGGCACCGCAGCCGGATGGCCTCGCCGTCCCCACCCTCCGTGGCCGGGACCGGCTCGAAGCCGTCGACCACGTAGGCCTGCAGGGCGTCGGGGTCCAGCACGTTGAACGGCGGCTTGGAGGTGAAGTTGACGAAGGCGTCGGTGCGCGAGGGGAATGTCTCCCGTCGGCGCCGCGCCCCCTCCGAGAGCGGGTTGTTCTCGAAGGAGGGGGGCACCGGGTCGGCGGGGAGCACCACCGGCTCGAAGCCGTAGAGCGCCCGGAAGGTGCCGGGCCGGCGCTGTTCGGCCAGGAGGAGGGCGGCGCCCCCGCACGAGTGGCCGACTCCCAGGGGGCGGTCGAGGCCGAGGTCGTCGAGGGTGGCCAGGACGTCGGTGGCGAAGCCCGACCAGGCGAAGCCGCCGTCGGTCGGACGGTCGGAGTGCCCGTGGTAGCGGAGGTCGAGCCCCCAGCAGTGGTAGCCGTCGGCCAGGCCGGCGGCCAGGGGGCCGAGGACGGTGGCGCAGAACCCGGTGGCGTGGACCAGCAGCAGGTCAGGTCCGTCGCCGCCGAAGTCGTAGGTGGCGATGCCCACCCCGTCGGGCGTCGTGCAGCGACCGCGGACGGTGCGATCCCCCCGGTCGGGCCGGTCGGTGCCGTCCATCGCTCCCACGACGCCGACGGTAGCCCGCGCCCCGGAGGTCGGCGAGCGGCCCAGCCGGGGGTGGTCACGGGGACCGGGTAGATTGTCGCCCTCATGGAGCACTTCCTGGAGCAGTGGGGCTATCTCGCCGTCTTCGTGCTGAGCTTCATCTCGGCCATGGGGCTCCCGGTGGGGGCGGAGATCGCCCTGATCTACGGCGGGGTGCTGGCCAGCGGCCAGATCCCCCACGAGCCCCACCACCTGTCGGTGGTTGGGGTCATCGTCTGCGCGGTGGCGGGCGAGGTGCTGGGCTCCCTGGCCGGCTACGCCATCGGCCGGTTCGGTGGCCGTCCCCTGGTCGACCGGGTGGGGAAGTACGTCCTCCTCAGCCACCAGGACCTCGACCGGGCCGAGGCCTGGTTCGACGGGCGGGGCGAGGTGGTGGTGCTGTTCGGCCGGTTCGTGCCGCTGTTCCGGTCCTTCATCTCGCTGGTCGCCGGTCTGGCGGAGATGGTGCTGACCAAGTTCCTGCTCTTCACCGTCCTCGGGTGTGCCGTCTGGTGCACGGCCCTGGTGCTGCTGGGCGACAGCCTGGGGAGCAGCTACGAACATGTGCTCAAGGCGTTCAGCTACGCCGGGTACCTCATCGCCGTGCTGGTGGTGGTGGCCATCGTCCTGGCCATCCTCCACCGCCTCCGGGCCGTGCGCAGCGAGGGGTCCGGCGGGCCCGCCCACCGGGTCCGGCGGTAGGCCGTTGCCCCGTCGCCGGCCCACCCGCCCCGAGGCGACGCCGGCCGACGCCCACCTCCACCGCAGCACCTCCTGGCAGGGCCTGCGGGCCGGGGACCGGGTGGTGATCGCCGGGACCCGGCTGCGGGGTGCCACCTGGGCCTTCCGCGCCCACGTGCGCAACCAGCGCACCGGTACCGAGTGGGTGGAGGTGGTGGGTGGCCGGCCCGGTGACCGGTCGGTGCGCTCCTTCGACCTCGACCGCGTCTACGCCGTCACCGCCAAGGCCGGCCGATCCGGGGCCGCCCCCGCCGGTGAGCTGCCCCTGGCCGACGCCCCCCAGCTGCCCTTCGGGTGAGCGGCCGGCCGGCAGGCCGCCAACCGGCCGCCGCTAGCCTCGGTCCATGTCCACCCTGGTGTTCTTCCACGCCCATCCCGACGACGAGGCCATCGCCACCGGCGGCACCATGGCGGCGCTGGCGGCCGAGGGGCACCGGGTGGTGCTGGTGATCGCCACCGACGGCAGCCTGGGCGAGGTGCCGGACGGCCTGTTGACCGACGGGGAGACGCTGACGGCGCGCCGGGCGGTGGAGGCGGCGGAGGCGGCCCGGATCCTGGGGGTGGCCCGGCACGAGTTCCTGGGCTACCTCGACTCGGGGATGGAGGGGGAGTCGACCAACGACCGGCCCGGGTGCTTCGCGGCGGCCGACGTGGAGGAGGCGGCCGGGCGGCTGGCCGCCATCCTCGAGGAGGAGGGCGCCGACGCGGTGGTCACCTACGACGAGCACGGCGGGTACGGGCATCCCGACCACGTCCAGGTCCACCGGGTGGGCGTGCGGGCCGGCGCCCTGGCCGGCACCCCCCGGGTGTACCTGGCCACCCAGGACCGGGACTACCTGGGCTCCCTGACCCGGGAGCACGCCGACTCGGAGTGGGCGCCCCCGGCGGAGATGGCCGAGGCGATGGCCACCATGGGGGAGCCGGGGTCGCGGATCTCCACCGAGGTCGACGTGAGCGCCTGGCTGGGCGCCAAGCGCGAGGCGATGCGGGCCCACGCCAGTCAGATCGCCGAGGACAGCTTCTTCCTGGGCATGCCGGACGACGTCTTCGCCCTGGTGTGGTCCCGCGAGTGGTACATCCAGGCGCACCCGCCGGTCCCGAACCCGTTCGAAGGCCCGCGTCGGACCAGCCTGGTGACAGCCGGGTAGCCTGCCCCCATGGCGTTCACCCATCGGTTGCTGCGGGTCCACGGCGGGCGGCTGGTGGTCGCCGAGCCCCGGGCGACACTGGAGACCGAGCTCGACACCGCCAGCGCCGAGGGGTTCGAGCTGGTGAACTCCTTCGTCGTCGACGACAACGTCTACCTGGTCCTGCGTCGCCAGGACGTCAGTCCATCGGGCGCCTGAGCTCGTCGATCAGGTCGGCCACCGAGTCGACGATCCGGGACGGACGGTAGGGGAACCGGTCGACCTCCGACGCCTTGGTGACCCCCGACAGCACCAGGATGGTCTCGAGGCCGGCCTCGATCCCGGCGATCATGTCGGTGTCCATCCGGTCGCCGACCATCACCGTGGTCTCCGAGTGGGCGCCGAGGGTGTTCAGCCCCTCCCGGACCATCAGGGGGTTGGGCTTCCCCACGAAGTAGGGGTCCACCCCGGTGGCCCGGGTGATGAGGGCGGCCACCGCCCCGCAGGCCGGGAGCAGGCCGTCGAGGGACGGTCCGGTGGGGTCGGGGTTGGTGGCGATGAACCGGGACCCGTCGGCCACCAGCCGGATGGCGGTGGTGATGGCGGTGAAGCTGTAGTTGTGGGTCTCGCCGAGCACCACGTAGTCGGGGGCGCGGTCGGTGAGGACGTACCCGATGTCGTGGAGGGCGGTGGTCAGGCCGGCCTCCCCGATCACGAAGGCGGTGCCGTCGGGGCGCTGGCTCTCGAGGAAGCGGGCGGTGGCCAGGGCCGAGGTCCACAGGGACTCCTCGGGGATGGTGAGGCCGGCCACCTCGAGCCGGGCGGACAGGTCCCGGGGGGTGAACCTCGGGTTGTTGGTGATCACTAGGAAGCTCCGCCCACTGTCGTGGAGGGCGGCGACGAACTCGTCGGCACCGGGGACCATCACCCCTTCGTGGACCAGCACGCCGTCCATGTCGCAGAGCCAGCTGCGCGGTGTCTCACGTCTCGTCATGCCCCCAGTATGGGTCGCACGCGTCCGACCCGGCACCGGGGACCGGGGGCGGGTGGGGATTCCCAGGAGGCACCCGCCGGGGTGCCAGCCGGCTCCCAGGTGGGACCGGGAAGGTGGCGGTGCAGCCATCAACCCACCCACCGAGGAGGCACCATGCACAGCAGCGACCACACCGGCATCGAGGGGCTTCGACCCGCCCGCCGCATCCCCACCCGGCCCGGGCCGGGCGTCCGACGGTGGGGCAGGGTGCCCCGCCTGGCCGCCGCCTCGGCGGCGATGGTGGCCCTGTCGCTGGGCGGGGCGACGGTGGCCGGTGCGACCAGCTCCAGCGCCGGCTCCAAGGCGAGCTCCGCCGCCCACCCCGCCGGCGGACCGCCCGGGACCGGATCGCCACCCACCGCCGCCGGCAAGGTCACGGCCGTGGAGGCCGACTCCTTCACCCTCACCACCCGGACCGGCACCACGGTGACCGTCGAGGTGGGCTCCTCGACCAGCTACCAGGACCCGAAGGTCACCTCGCCCACCCTGGCCGATGTGACGGTCGGCGAGCAGGTGGCGGTCGTGGGCACCGAGACGTCGGACACGGTGACGGCCACCCGGGTGATGATCGGAGTGCCCGGCGGCCCCAAGGGGTCCGGGACCGGCAGGCCGCCCACGGGGACCCCTCCTGGCGGTAAGCCACCGACCGGCAAGCCGGGCGGAACGCCTCCGTCGGGAGGCGGCTCCTCGTCATCCTGACCGGGCCCCCCACCTCGAGCTCCCACCCCTTGGCGTCGGCCCCGAGACCGCTCCCCGGCTCGGGGCCGTCGCCCGTCCGGGGTCCGAGCCAGCGCAAACCGCCGCCCCGGGGGATCGGCCCGATCCGCGAAGGGGTGTCCCGTGAGGGTACGCAATGCTCGACCGATCCTGATCGCTCTGGCGGGTCCGGCCTCCCCGTGGCGGCGGCAACCCCCTGTGGCGCCAACAGCGCCCCCGCCACCTGCCCGGCGCCCGGGTACCACGCCAACTACCTGGCATCGATCAACCCGTGGACGGGAAGCGTGTCCGCCCTCCCGGTGGGCGGGGCGGCGTTCGTTCCCCAGGGTGGCCTGATCTTCGTGCCCGGGCCCGCGGGGGCGACACCGGACCACTGAGTCGGCGGACGTGGAGCGGGTGACGGGAATCGAACCCGCGTAATCTGCTTGGAAGGCAGAGGCTCTACCATTGAGCTACACCCGCGTGCTGGCGTGATCCCAGCTCCGAGGGGGGTCCCCCGGGCCGGTCCCGTCCGGCGGCGGTCCGCCGGACAGCCAATCGTACTCATCGGGGGAGTCGGCCGGAAGCCACGGCAGCCGCCCGCCAGGTCATCCGGAGCCGGCTGCTCCCACCCGGGATCTCGGGGCCACCGGCCGGATCCCCACCCACGCCACCGGCAGGAAGCCGACCCCGGCCGGCGTGACCCCGGCCCGGTGGCCGTGGGCGGCCGGTACCCGCTCACCCCCCGGAGGTGGGGCCCCAGAGCGGCTGGTGGGCCTCGAACCCCACCGGCGCTCCCCACTGGTTTCGGTAGGCGACCTCATCGACCGGCCGACGGGGCGCCACCGCCCACCGACCGGTGGGGTACCCGAAACTGACGCAGCACGCCATCAGCCAGCCCTGGTCCTTGGGCACCCCGAGGATGTCGTAGGTCTCGTCCGAGTGGAAGACGCCGAGGACGACGGTCAACGAGCTGCCCACCCCCTCCGCCCGGGCGGCCAGCTGGGCGCTCCAGACGGCCGGGAAGATGGAGCCACCGGTCGGGTCGTGCTGGATGAACCCGAAGAGGTAGAGCGGCACCTCGTCGAAGTGGTCGGCCAGCCACTGCGCGGACCGCTGGACCTTCAGCATGGCGATGCTCTCCGGCGCCTCCGGGTCGGCGGCGGCGGCGGCCAGGCGGTCGGCGTAGATCACGCTCCACAGCTGGTCGATGGAGTCCCGGTAGAGCGGGGCGATCCGACCCAGGACCTCCTTGTCGTCCACCAGCAGGAACGCCCAGTTCTGGGCGTTGCCCCCGGTCGGCGCCCGGATGGCGGCATCGAGGATCCTGGCCTGCACCTCCATCGGGACCGGGTCGGGTCGGACCCGTCGCATGGCCCGCGTCGTGTAGAGCGCCTCGTAGATGTCCACGTCTTCCCCCGATCGCCGTCGGCCGGCGGTGGCCGGCGACGGCTTCAACGTACCCGGCGGCGCCGGACCCCCTCGAGTGGTCGCCGCGGACCGGCGGGGACGGCCGTCGATCCGAGGGCCGGCCGTCGGGTCAGAAGGTCAACTGGTGGGTGTCGTCGGCCACCACCTCGTCCGACAGCCGGGCCAGCATGGTGGCCACGTCGGCGTACTGCTCCGGGCCCCAGTCGGCCAGCAGCTCCTCGAGGTGCGCCTTCCCCGCCTCCCGCAGCCGCTCCACGATCACCCGCCCGTCGGGGGTCGCCACGTACGGCTGGGGATCCCCCTCCGGGCCCTCGAGGAGCAGCGCCTTGGCCATCAGCTGGTCCCGGGCGGCGTACATGACCTCGACGGGGATCGACCGCCGTCGTGACGAGGCCTCCACGTCCCAGCAGGGATCCTCGTCGTAGCGGAAGAGCATCCAGCACTCGCCGGCCGACAGGTCCACCGATGCCTCCTGCGCCACCTTCTCGATGAGCTGGCGCGCCTTGTCCCGGTCGAGGAGGAGCGACAGGCTGCGGGCGATCTCCCGGAGGGAGCTGCCCTCCTTGGGCACCGCGAACGCCTCGCCCATCCCGGCGGTGCCCACCGTGTCCCGCATGGGCAGCGCCTTGATGAACAGCGAGGCGATGAAGGCGAGGACCGACACCGCCGCCGCCACCAGGAAGGCGGTGTCGATGGCGCTGGAGTAGGCGTGCAGGAACAGGTCGCGGATCCCGGCCGGCAGGGCGTCGAGCACCTTGGTGGTCAACCCGGCGGTGTGGCCGGCGATCGAGGGGTGGCCCGGCGTGGACGGGAAGGCGACGGCCAGCTTGGCGGTCAGCTGGTTGGTGAAGACCGCCCCCACCACCGCGGTGCCCACCGCGCTGCCGATGGACCGGAAGAGGGTGTTGCCGGAGGTCGCCACCCCCAGTTCCGAGTAGCTGACGGCGTTCTGGACGGCCACCACCAGCACCTGCATCACCAGGCCGATGCCGAAGCCCAGGACGAACATGAAGGCCGAGCTGGTCAGCGTCGAGGTGGTGACGGCCAGGTGGGAGAGGAGGTAGAGGCCGGCGGTCATCACCGCGGTGCCGACGATCGGGTAGGCGCGGTACCTCCCGGTCCGGGAGATCAGGCGCCCGGATCCGATGGAGGCGATCAGGAGCCCGGCCATCATGGGGAGCAGCTGGAGGCCCGACCCGGTGGGGGTGGCCCCCTTGACCACCTGGAAGTAGAGCGGCAGGTAGGTGATGGAGCCGAACATGGCGAAGCCCAGCAGCAGGGCCACGATGCTGGTGGTGGTGAACACGCTGTTCCGGAACAGGGTGATGGGGAGCACCGGTTCGGCGGCCCGCCGCTCGATCAGGACGAACACCCCCAGCAGCACCACGGCGGCGACCGCCAGGGCGATGCTGGCCCCCGACCCCCAGGCCAGGGTGGACCCGCCCAGGCTGACGAACAGCACCAGGGCGCTGAGGCCGAGGGCCAGTACCGACACCCCCAGGTAGTCGATCTGGTGTCGCCCGTGGCGGGGTGACTTGGGGAGGGCGATGCCGATGACCACCAGGGCCACGATGCCCACCGGCAGGTTGATGTAGAAGATCCAACGCCACGAGAGGCTCGAGGTGATGGCCCCGCCGAGCAGGGGCCCGACCACGAAGGCCAACCCGAAGACGGCGCCGAACAGGCCCTGGTAGCGCCCGCGCTGGCGGGGGCTGACCACGTCGCCCACCGTGGCCTGGGCGCTGACGATCAGCCCGCCGCCCCCCAGCCCCTGGATGGCTCGGAAGGCGATCAGCTCCGGGAGCGAGTGGGCCAGTCCGCACAGGGCGGAGCCGACGATGAAGATCACCAGGCCGACCTGGAGCACGATCTTGCGGCCGTAGAGGTCGCCGAGCTTGCCGTAGAGGGGGGTGACCACCGTCTGGGCCAGCAGGTAGGCGGTGACCACCCACGAGATGTGGCTCAGGCCACCCAGGTCCCCCACGATGGTGGGGAGGGCGGTGGCCACGATGGTGGAGTCGAGGGCGGCCACCAGCATCACCAGCATCAGGCCCCCGAAGACCCAGGCCAGCTGCCGGCCGTGGAGGGCCGGGACGGCCGGCGAGTCGTCCGCCCCGGCCGCCGCGGTTGGTGAGGTCTCGGCCATCGATCGAGGCTACAGGCCGGGATCGATCGGCCGCCGGACCGATCCGCCGTCCCCGGGGGTGGGCTCGGGCCGGCAGCCGACGGTGCACTGTTAGCGTCGCCTCCCAGTGAGCGCCTCGGTGGACACCCGGTCGTCGGACCCGGGACGGACCCCACGCCGGGTACTCCGGACGGCCCGGACGGTACTCCGGACGGCGGCCCGGTGAGCCGGACCCCGTCCGACGAGGCGGCCGACCTCCCGCCGGCCCGGATGGAGCTGCGGGCCGGGGCCATCGCCGCCGGCGGGGGCTGCGTGGCCCGGGCAGAGGACGGCCGGGTGGTGTTCGTGCGCCACGCCCTCCCCGGTGAGCTGGTGGTGGCCGAGGTGACGGCGGTCTCCGCCTCCTTCCTCCGGGCCGATGCCGTCGACATCGTGGAGGCCTCCGCCGACCGGGTGGCGGCCCCCTGCCCCCACGCCGGTCCCGGGCGGTGCGGGGGGTGCGACTTCCAGCACGTGACCCCGGAGGGGCAGCGGACCCTCAAGGCGGCACTGGTGTCCGAGCAGCTCCGACGGCTGGCCGGCGACCACCGGGCGGTGGTGGTGGAGGCGGTGCCGGGCGACGAGGACGGACTCCGGTGGCGCACCCGGGTGCGCTTCGCGGTGGACCGCACCGGGAGGCTCGGACTCCACGCCCACCGGTCGCACCGCGTCGAATTGGTCGAGCACTGCGCCATCGCCACCGCCGACGTGGACGGGGTGGGGGTGGGCGCCCACCGTTGGAGCGGGGCCCGGGAGGTCGAGGTGCTGACGTCGGGACAGGGCGGGGTCCCGGTGGTGTCGGTGCAGACCGGGCGCCGGCGGCTCGGCGACCGCCCGAAGGTCGATGCCGGACGGGTGGTGAACGGGCGGACCGAGCGCGAGCCCCACCAGCTGACCGTCGACGTCCTCGGCCACCGGTACCGGGTGTCGGCCGGCGTGTTCTGGCAGGTGCACCCGGGGGCTCCCGAGGCGCTGGTCCGGGCCGTGCTGGAGGGGATCGGGGCCCGCCCGGGGGACCGGGTCCTCGACCTGTACTCGGGGGCCGGCCTCTTCACGGTGGCGCTGGCCGACGTGGTGGGACCGGGAGGCTCGGTGACCGCCGTGGAGCGGAGCGGACGGGCGTGTGCCGATGCCGTCCGGAACTCCTCGGGTCAGGACCAGGTCACCGTGGTCCGGCACGACGTCACCGCCGAGCTGGTGGCCGGCCGGGTGGGGGAGGCGGACCTGGTGGTCCTGGACCCGGCCCGGGAGGGCGCCGGGCCGGCGGTGATGGAGGCGCTGACCTCCCGTCGACCGGCGCCCCGTCGGATGGTCTACGTGTCGTGCGACCCGGCTTCGTTCGCCCGCGACCTCCGGGTGGCCACGGAGGGCGGGTGGACCCTGAGCCGGCTCCGTGCCTTCGATCTCTTCCCCATGACCGAGCACGTGGAGCTGGTGGCCGTCCTCCGACCCCCCGCCGGGTCCTGAGCGCCGATCAGGGCAGGGTCACCGTCGTCTGCAGCGGGTGGTTCTCGGACGACTCGCCGACTGCCAGCGTGTAGGTCCCGGGCACCGTGGCCCACTGGGAGCCCTGGTAGGAGGCGAAGGCGGCGGCCGGGACCCGGAGGCTCACCGTGGCGCTCCGTCCGGGTCGCAGGCTGACCCGGCTGAAGGCGACCAGCTGGGCCGGGGGCTCGTCGGCGGCGGCCGGGAAGGTCAGGTAGGCCTGGGGGACGTCGGCGCCGGTGGTGCCCCCGCCGTTGGTCACCCGGACCCGGAGCACCGTGCCCGATGCGGTGGTGGTGGTGGACAGCAGGCGTTGGGTGAACCGGGTGTAGGTGAGCCCGTAGCCGAAGGGGAACAGGGGCCGCGCCCCGGTGGCGTTGTTCCACCGGTAGCCCACCTCGAGCCCCTCGGAGTAGGTGGCGACCAGGTTGGCCCCGGGCCACTGGGAGGGGGAGCTGATGGCCGACTCCGCCTGGGACGTCGGGAAGGTGACCGGCAGGCGGCCGGACGGGTCCACGTCGCCGAACAGCACGGCGGTGATGGCGTCGCCGTCCTCCTCGCCGGGGTACCAGCCCTCCACCACCCCGGCCACCTGGTGGAGCCACGGCATCAGCACCGGTCCCCCGGTGTTCAGCACCACCACCGTCCGGGGGTTGGCCGCCGCCACCGCGGCGATCAGGGCGTTCTCGTCGCCGGGGAGGTCGAGGGACGGGCGGTCGTAGCCCTCGGAGCTGAAGTCGCCGGCGAACACCACCGCCACCTTGGACTTCCGGGCGGCCGCCACCGCGGCGTCGATGTCCGGGGTGGCGTACTCCCACCCCAGCCTCATGTTGCTGGGGATCCGCTTGGACTGGGCGATGGTGGAGGCCGGGTTGAGGGAGTTCCAGACCATCCGCACCTGGTAGGGGTGGCCGGCGGTGAGCTCCACCGACTGCGACCAGACACCCAGGACGTGGCTCTCCGGATCGGAGACCACCGGGACCCCGTCGAGCGAGAGGGTGACCTTGCCCGATCCCTGGACCGACAGGGCGTAGAGCCCGGTCCGGGGAGGGGTCAGGGTGCCGGTCCAGGTGGCGGTGACGTCCGACCAGTCGGACGGGAGGTCGAGCCCGGTCCGGTCGGTCCCCCCCACGTCCCCGGGGGTACGGGGGCGGTCGCGACGCAGGTCGGGGAGCGGGTTGGCGGTCACCCCGGGCAGCACGGCCAGGACCGAGGGCCGGCCCCGGAAGACGACGTCGATGTTGGGGTCGAGCGCCTCGACCGGGGTGGCCCCGGGGGTGGGGTTGGTGGGGGCCACGGTCAGCGTCAGGCCCTGGCCGGTGCCGGTGGACGGTCGCAGGTACTCGGAGGGGATCGGCCCGTAGGCGTGGGTGGTGCTCCCCCCGTCGGCGAACCGCACGGGGGTGCCCGGGTCCACCTTGGCCCGGATGGCGGCGAGGGCGGTGGAGGTGAAGGTGGGGGTGACGTACGAGCTGCCGAACCCGGAGCTCACCGGCACCGGCCCGGCGTCGGCACCGATCACCGCCAGGGAGGTGCCCCCGGCCGGGAGGGGGAGGATGTGGGACCGGTCCTGGAGCAGGACGGCCGAGCGCTCCGCCGTCTCCCGGGCCACCAGGGCGTCGGCCAGGCTGTCCACCGGGGTGGCGGTGGTGCCGTCGTCGTCCCGCCCGACCAGTCCGGCGGCGAACATGGCGGTGAGGACCCGGGTGACGGCGGCGTCGACGTCGGCCACCGGCAGGATGCCCTCCTGCACCGACCGGGTCAGGCGGCCGATGCTGGCCGGCTTGATCAGGTCGGTCCCGGCGCCCAGGGCGGCCACCGGGTCGTGGACCGCCCCGAGGTCGGAGCGGACGAAGCCGGTGAACCCCCAGGCGGCCAGCTGGGCGGTGAGGGTGGGGTCCTGGCACTGGAAGACGCCGTTGAGTCGGGGGTAGGCGCACATCAGGGAGTCCACGTGGGCCTGCTGGATGGCGGCCTTGAACGGCTTGAGGTAGATCTCCTGGAGCGCCCGCTCGGACACCACCTCGTCCACCTGGCCCCGGTCGGCCTCCTGGCTGTAGGCGACCAGGTGCTTGGCCTGGGCCAGCGTCCCCTGGGACTGGATCCCCTCGATCTCGGCCACGCCCATGTCGGCGACCAGCAGGGGATCCTCGCCGAAGCCCTCGTAGCCCCGCCCGTTCTCGGGCACCCGGTCGATGTTGACGTTGGGGGACTGGACGACGTCGATACCCTGACCCCGCGCCTCGCTCCCCAGCACGGTCCCGTACCGGGCGGCCACCGACGGGTCGAAGGTGGCGGCCACCCCCAGGGGCGCCGGCAGCTGGGTGACGTGGGTGTCGGCGTAGCCGATGCCCTGGGGCCCGTCCTGGAGGGTCAACCGCGGGATGCACAGCCGGGGCACGCCGAGATTGAGGTTCTCGTTGCCGCGCCAGGCGATCAGCGCCACCTCCCCGAGCTTCTCCGACAGGGTCATCCGCTGCACCACCAGGGCGGCCAGGGCGGCCGGCGACTTCCCCTGGCGCATGGCGGTGTCCAGCCAGGGGCAGGCCGACACCGGCGGGATCACCGCGTCGGGGGAGGGGATGCCGCCGGGGCTGGCGGGACGGGTCAGCGAGCTGGCGGCGGCGGGGGAGCCGCAGGCGGCCGCCGCGATCCCGGCGGCAGCGGCCAGGGCGGCCACGGCGGCCACGGCGGCCACGGCCGCCCGGCGCGGACGTCGCCCGACCACCGTCCGCCGCGGCGCGTCGGTCGGTGGGCAGACGTGGAGGTGGGATCGGTCCATGGTGATCGGGGCACCAACGTACTCAGCCCGGGCGGGCGTGGTGGGGCGGACGGTGCCGGAGCCGCCGGTGAGGTCCGCGTCTTCCCGGGCCCTGTGGGCTAGACCAGCCCCCAGTCGACCGGTGACATCCCCGCCGGATCCGAGTCCGCCCAACCGGAGATGAGAGCGATGGCACCACAGCTCGAGCTGGCGCACCTGGTGGCCCCGGCGCACACCGTGGCCCAGTCGTGCGTGACGGAGCCCAACGGGCAGCAGTACTGCGTGGAGCAGGCCTCGGGTGGGATCGCCCTGGCCGGTGGGGCCATCCTCCTCATCTACCTCATCGTTCTGGTGGTGACGATCATCGCCTACGTCTCGATCATCCGGAAGGCCGGCTACTCCGGCTGGTGGGTGCTGGTCGGGCTGGTTCCCATCGTCAACGTGGTGTTCTTCCTGATCTTCGCCTTCGCCACCTGGCCGGTGGTCGCCGAGGTGCGGGCGCTGAGGTCGGCGTCCTACGGGAGCGGCCCGTACGGGCGCCCACCCCCCGGCGGCCCGTTCGTCCCGGTGGCGGTCCCACCGTCGGCCGGTGGGCCGCCGATGGCCGGGGGCCCGCCGCCCGCCGCCGGAGGACGGCCACCCGTGCCCGGATCGCCCGTGCCCGGATCGGCGCTGCCCGGTGTCGGGGCGCAGCCGGAGGTCGCCGCCCCCGCCCAGACGGGCGAGTCGGCGGTGATCCCCTCGTTCGGCGAGGTCATGCGGGCCGGCGGGGTGACCCCGATGACGGTGACCCCGGCGGCCGCCGAGACGGTGGCGGAGACGGCGCCGGCCCAACCCTCTGCCGGGTGGTTCCCCTCGCCGGAGGGCCCGCCCGGGCGCCTCCGGTACTGGGACGGAGCGAATTGGACGGACCAATACCACTGACCGAGCCCACGCCGGGGGGGCCGGCCACCGGCGCTCCACCCAAGGGCGACGAGTCCTGGTTCCAGTGGTTGCGGGCGGAGGCGGCCGCCAAGGACAGCTACGGCCTGCTGCTCGTCCTCCTGTTCCTCGACTACCTGGTCCTGTCGGTGGGGACCATCGGGACCCTGGCCCTGTCGATCTCCGCGGTGACGGTGAGCCTGACCATCCTGCTGGCCTTCCACACCTCGATGGTGCGGGGGCGCCTGTTCACGGTGGTGAAGGTCCTGGTGGTGGTGGCCATCGCCGGCTCGGTGGTGGCAACCGTCACCGACACCGGCCGGGGACGGGGGGTGGCCTTCGCCCTCCTGGCCCTGCTGATGGTGGCCAGCCCGGTGGCGGTGGCCCAGCGGATCGTCCGGCACACCCGGGTGACGGTGCACTCCCTGCTCGGCGCCATCAGCATCTACGTGCTGATCGGCCTGGACTTCGCCTTCGCCGACCTGTCCGTCCAGGCCATCGGGGGCTCGGCCTTCTTCGCCCAGCCCGGGGTCCACCACAGCCCCGACTTCCTGTACTTCAGCTTCGTGACGATGACCTCGCTCGGGTACGGCGACCTCAGCCCCGCCTACGGGCTGCCCCGGACCATGTCGGTGCTCGAGGCGCTGGTCGGGCAGATCTTCCTGGTGGTCATGGTGTCCCGCCTGGTCTCCCTGCTCACCCCGGCCCACCGCGGGGCCCGGCGGGCCGGCACCGACGACGACCTCACCGGACCGGATCCGTCCGACGGGGACCTGCCGCCCGGGACCGACGACCGCCCTCCCGACGACGACCGGTAGCTCCTCCGGCGACGGGGCTCAGACCCCGGTCCGGGCGATCAGGCGGCCCGAGTCGACCGCCCGGACCAGCGCCTCGAAGTCCCGCTCGTTCTGGTCGGCGTAGGCGGCGGCGAACCCGGCCAGGGCCCGGTCGAAGGTGTCGCCCTTCCCCAGGTAGGAGGCGATGGCCACCCGGTCCCCCCAGCGGGCGTGGGCCCGGGCCAGGGTGGCCCCGCAGATGCGGGCGTAGAGGACGGCGCCGGACACCCGCAGCCCTTCGACATTGGCCGATCCCTTCCAGTCGTGGAGCTGGCGCACGTAGTAGTCGCGGGACACGCCGTCGAAGCCGGTGATCCGCTGCCATCCGAGGAAGACGTCGGTGGCGCCCTGCATGAGCCGCTGGCCACTCACCACGCGGCGGCCGTGGTGGGGGTGGGCCCGGCCGCCCCCCACGAACGGCTCGAGCACCGAGGCCTCCGCCTCCTTCACCTGCAGCACCAGCGGATCGGCGTCGTCCCGTCCCACCAGCAGCATGATGTAGCAGCGGGTCCCCACGCTGCCCACGCCGACCACCTTCCGGGCGGCGTGGACGTACCGGAACTCCTCGAGGGGGTGGCAGTCGGCGCCCAGCGTCTGCCGGTACTGGGCCAGCAGCTTCTTTACCTGGACGTCGGCCTGCTCCCACTCGGTGCCCGGGACGGCCAGGTCCTCGATGGGCACGATGAGGGGGGGCTCGGCCACGATCCGGAGGTCGCCGTCCACCCGGTCGACCCGGCGGGTGGCCACCCGCACGCTGTCCCGGGTGCGGGCCTTGGCCACGTCCCCGTGGAGGGTCCGGGCCTCGTCCTTACGGAGGCGGCCCCGTCGCAGCTCGACGGCGATCTGGTCGAGCAGGTCCCCGACCTCGAGGTGGTCGTACCAGACCTCGAGGGTGCGGGATCCCGCCGCCGCCCGCATGCGCTGGCGGTACTCGCGGACGCAGGCGGTGACCACGTCCCGCCGGTCGGCGCCGGAGAAGCCCCGGGACCGGCCGAGCACCTCGAAGCTGGCCGCCAACCGCTTCACGTCCCACTCCCAGGGGCCGGGATGGGTCTCGTCGAAGTCGTTGATGTCGAAGATCAGCCGGCGCTCGGGGGTGCCGAACAGGCCGAAGTTGGAGAGGTGGGCGTCGCCGCACAGCTGCACGGTGACCCCGGAGTCCGGCGTCCCGGACAGGTCCCCGGCCATCAGGGCGGCGGCCCCCCGGTAGAAGGTGAACGGGGAGACCAGCATTCGCCCGTACCGGATGGGGAGGAGGGCCGGTACCCGGTCGGCGCCCTGACGCTCCAGCACGTCGACCGGGTCGGTGCGGCCGGGGGCCGCCTCGAACCGACGGTGCGAGGACCGGGGCGCGATGGTCCGGGCCGCCCGGCCCCGGGCCACCCGCTCCTCGACGCTGAGATGGTGGCGTCGCCAGGACGGGGCGCCGGAGTGCGGCGGTGGTCCTCCGACGGTCGGACCCGGGTCCCCCTGCTCACTGCTGTAGGCCATGGTGCTCCTCCGGGCCCGACCGTACCGCCCCGGGGCCGGCTGGGTGCCCGACGGGCGGCTCGGTAAGCTCGGCGGCGCGTGCCGACGAGTGGGGGGAGAACGACTGTGGCGGTGACCGGTCTGGCCAATCTGGCGGTGAAGGTGTCCGACCTCGACGCCGCCTGCGCCTTCTACGAGGCGTCGGGCGGCGACGTCCGGGACCGGATGGCGTGGCGTAACGGGGAGCGGGCCGACGTCCATCTCGGACCGGTGCAGATCACCCTGTTCACCAAGGCCATCTACGAGGACTCGGTGACGCTCCCCGCCGAGGGGTTCCTCCATCCCGCCCTGTTCACCGATGACCTCGACGCCGAGCTGGCCGGCCACGAGGTGCTCTGGGGCCCGGAGATCGTCGAAGGGGGCTTCGGGCGCCGGCGGATCGCCTTCGTCAACGCCCCGGGAGGCATCCGGCTCGAGTTCATGGAACAGTTGGAGGCCTGATGAGCATCCACACCGACGACACCCCGCTGGCCTTCGATCCGTTCTCGGCCGAGTACTTCGACCACCCCTACGACCTCTACCGTCGGATGCGGGACGAGAAGCCGGTCTCCTTCAACGAGCAGTACGGCTTCTGGGCGCTCTTCCGCTACGACGACGTGTGCGCCGCCAGCATGGACTGGCAGACCTTCTCGAGCAGCCACGGGATCGACCTCTCCACCCTCCACCTCGACCCCGAGGCCGTGAAGATGTCCGGGATGATGATCATGATGGACCCGCCGGACCACCACCGCCTCCGGACGCTGGTCAACCGGGTGTTCACCCCCCGGGCCGTCACCGAGCTGGAGCCCATGGTGCGCGAGGTGATCACCTCGCTGCTCGACCCCTTCGACGACGCCGACGAGTTCGACGCCGTGAAGGACTTCAGCGGCCCCTTTCCGGTGGAGATCATCTCGCGGATGCTCGGGGTGCCCGAGGCCGACCGGCAGAGGATCCGCCACTGGCTGGACATCAGCCTCCACCGCGAGCCCGGCCAGATGGACCCCACCCAGGAGGGGATCGAGGCGATGTTCGAGGGCTCCGCCTTTCTGCTCGAGCTGGTCCGGGAGAAGCGCCGGCACCCGGCCGACGACATGATCTCCCGGCTGACCCAGGTGGAGGTCGACCGGGGCGACGGGCTGATGAACCGGCTGACCGACGACGAGATCACCTCCTTCAGCTTCCTGCTGGGCGGAGCCGGGGCGGAGACGGTCACCAAGCTGGTGGGGAACGCCGCCGTGCTGTTCGGCCGGAACCCGGAGCAGTACCGGATGGTCATCGACGACCCGGCGGCCATCCCGTCGGCGGTCGAGGAGGTCCTGCGCTACGTACCCCCCTCCCAGTACCAGGGGCGGTTCACCATGGCGGAGGCCGAGTACAGCGGGGTGACCATCCCGGCCGGGCAGCCGGCCCTGCTGGTCACCGGGTCGGCCTGCCGGGACGAGCGGTTCTACGAGGACCCCGACCGGTTCGACATCACCCGCACCCCCGGGCTGGCCCTGGGCTTCGGCTACGGGGTCCACACCTGCCTGGGGGCGGCCCTGGCCCGGCTCGAGAGCCGGATCGCCATCGAGGAGCTGGCCCGGCGCTGGCCGTCCTACGAGGTGGACGAGGAGGCCTGCACCCGGGTGCAGATGTCGAACGTGGCCGGCTACTCGAGCGTGCCGGTGCGCCGCCTGCGCTGATCCCGCCGTCCGGACCCGGAGGCGGGACCGGACAGAACGATGCCCTGACCTGCGGGAAAACAGGTCAGGGCATCCGTGGAGGTGGCGGGAATCGAACCCGCGTCCTCCGGCTTCTCAATGGGGCTTCTCCGAGCGCAGCCGGTGTTGGATTGTCGGGAGCGGCGCCGTTACCGGCGGTAGCGACGCTCCGTAGCCGACTTGAGTGTCCCTCGCCGCCCGTCGGCGCAGCGGCGAGGTGAGCCCCACTAGATGGCGCCCGGCTCCGGCCCGTAGGGCTGAGACCGGTCGGACGTCGCAGTTTCTAGGCTGCGAGCACGAGCGAAGGCTCGGCGTTTATTTTTGGTTCCGGCTCTTTAACGTGGCTCCGGAGACCACGGCTCGCTTCTCCCACCTCGACGACCAGAGTCGAAGCCTGTCACCCCCGGGTACGGGGACCGGCCACGGTGGCCGATCGCCCCCATCCTACCGGCGCCCACCGCCGCCGGTCTCCGGGTCAGCGACGGCCCTCCCCGCGGGTGGCCGCCCGGGCCTCCCGGGCCGCCTCCCGGCTGGCGTCCCGGCTGGCGATGGCGTGGCGCTTGTCGTACTGCCGGCGACCCCGGGCCAGGGCCAGCTCGACCTTGGCCCTCCCGTCCTTGAAGTAGATGGACAGCGGCACCATGGTCAGCGACTGCTGCTGAGTGCGCCCCATCCACTCGTCGATCTGGCGCCGGTGGAGGAGCAGCTTCCGGCGGCGGTCCGGGTCGTGGGCGCCGAACCCGTTGGCCTGGGGGTAGGGGGGGACGTGGACCCCGAAGAGCCACAGCTCGCCGTCGATGGTCCGGGCGTAGGAGTCCTGGAGGGCGATGCGGCCCTCGCGCAGCGACTTCACCTCCGAGCCCTGGAGCACGATGCCGCACTCGACGGTGTCGACGATCTCGTAGTCGTGGCGGGCCCGCCGGTTGGAGGCCACCAGCCGGTTCTGGTCGTGGGCGCGGTCGGTGCCCCCCGGGGGCCCGGACCGGGCGCTCGATCGCTTGGCGGCTGCGGACACCCACCGGACGGTAGTCGCCCCGGACGGGCCGTCCCCCGAGGGGCGGTCCGGCGGGGAAACGCGCCGTCCCCCGCCCGACGTCCTCTAGCGTACGGAGGCGATGCTCCACCTCCCCGAAGCGGCGTACAACCAGATGGTGGCCCACTGCCTGGTCGGGCTGCCCGACGAGGCCTGCGGACTCCTGGGGGGCGACCTGGCCACCGGGGTGGTCACCACCTGCTACCCGACCCGGAACCTGGCCCGGTCGGCCAAGCTCTACACCGTCGACCCCAAGGACCACCTGCGGGCGGACCGGGACGCCGAGTCGAAGGACCAGTCGATCCTGGGGGTGTTCCACTCCCACACCCACACCGAGGCGTACCCTTCGCCCACGGACGTGGCCCAGGCCCCCGACCCCGACTGGCACTACGTGCTGGTGTCCCTGCGGCACGCCACCCCGGTGGTCCGGAGCTACCGGATCGTCGACGGCGTCATCGACGAGGAACCGGTCGCCCTGCGCCCGCAGTAGAATCTGCACCGAATCAGTCAACTTTTGCCTGAGTGCACCCACGACCAGGGAGGACCGTTGTCCGTCACCGTGCATCTACCGACCGTGCTGCGAGCGCAGGCCGGGGGAGCCAAGTCCGTCACCGTCGATGGTGCCACGGTGGGGGAGGCCCTCACCGCCCTCACCGCCGAGTACCCCGGGCTCTCCGGTCAGGTCATCGACGACAGCGGATCGCTCCACAAGTTCGTCAACGTCTACCTGAACGACGATGACGTCCGCTACCTGTCCGGACTGGAGACGCCGGTGGCGGCCACCGACGAGGTCTCCATCCTCCCGGCCGTGGCCGGGGGCGCGGTGGGCGGGGGCGCGGTGGGCGGGACGGACCCCCGACCGGGATGACCGTCGCCGGTTCGGTGCTCGACCTCATCGGCAACACGCCGATGGTCGACGTCACCTCCCTCAGCCCCAACCCCGACGCCCGGATCCTCGTCAAGCTCGAGGGCCAGAACCCCGGCGGCTCGGTGAAGGACCGGATCGCCCTGTCGATGATCGAGCAGGCGGAGAAGGACGGCCTCCTCGAACCGGGCCAGACCCTGATCGAGCCGTCCTCGGGCAACACCGGCATCGGCATGGCCATGATCTGCAAGGTCAAGGGGTACCACCTCAAGGTGGTGCTGGCCACCAACGTCTCCCCCGAACGCCGCCAACTGCTCGAGGTCTGGGGGGCCGAGATCATCGACTCGCCGGGCCCGGAGGGCTCCAACGGGGCGGTCCGGCGGGCGCAGGCGCTGGCCGGGGAGCACCCGGAGTGGACCTTCCTCTACCAGTACGCCAACCCGGCCAACCCCAAGGCCCACTACGAGGGCACCGGCCCCGAGATCTGGCGCGACTGCCCGGAGGTCACCCACTTCGTGGCCGGGCTGGGGACGTCCGGCACCCTGCTGGGGGTCGGCCGGTACCTGAAGGAGCGGAACCCCGACGTCAAGGTCCTGGCCGTCGAGCCGCCGGCCGGCGAGATCGTCGACGGGCTCCGCAACCTCGACGACGGCTACATCCCGCCGATCTTCGTGGACAACGGGGGCGCCGCCCTCCTCGACGGCAAGAAGATCGTCCGGCCCCTCGAGTCGATCGAGTGGACCCGCCGGCTGATCGAGGTGGGCATCTTCGCGGGGATCTCCACCGGGGCGGCCCTGGCCGGGGCGGCCAAGGCCGCCGCCGGGATGGACCGGGGGACGGTGGTGGTGGTGTCGGCCGACGGCGGGTGGAAGTACCTGTCCACCGGCGCCTGGACCGACGATCTCGACGTGGTGGCGGAGCGGGCCTCCAAGATCACCTACTTCTGACCGGACCCGTCCCACCGGCCACCGCCGTCGTCCTGTCGACCGGATCGGTGGCGGACTGAACGGGGGTGGCATCCGGGGATGGGGCCGGACACCGGCTCTCCAGGGCCGAGCGACCCGGCCAGACCACGGTGAGTCCGGCGGCGAGGAGCAGGACCATCGGCAGCCAGTAGCCCCACTCCGAGAGCCGGTGGAACGAGACCACCGTGGCAACCATGGCGAGGGAACCGGCCACGCCGAGCTTCCACGATCGACCGGAGCAGGCGCCCAGTAGGACGATCACCGCCCAAGGGGGTCCCAGGTAGAAGGGCACCATCACCGACTCGAAGGCGCAGCGGAGGCTGAGGGCCACCGCCCCCAGCCACAGGAGGCCGAGCAGCGGCGGTCGGCGACGAAAGGCCACCACCCCCAGACCGACGGCCAAGGCGACCGCCAGCACTCGGCCGGGGCCGGCCCCCACTGCGTGGTCAGGAAGGCTGGGGGCGATGGCCATCCACGGGGTCGGGTGGTCGATGCGCGGGTAGTTGGCCTGGTGGAGGAAGATCGGTGAGGTGGCGCTCCACTCGGAGAGCAGAGCCGGTGCCAGCAGGATGACGCTCGGGATGGCGGCCACTGCGCAGAGTCGTAGGCGGCGGCCGGCCACCACCGCCGACAGGGCGACGGGGAGCACCATCACCACCAGCGGCTGCACCACCAGCGCGGCTCCCCACAGCCAGCCCGAGAGCTTCCAGCCCGATCGGCCGGCGGCGAGCACGGCGTAGAGCATGAGACCGGTGGCCAGCATGTCCTCGGGGTGCCCCCAGATGGCCAGCACCTCGAAGATCACCACCGCCTCGACCAGGCAGAGGGCCCGCCGCATGCCCCGACCGACGCCGAGCTCCTCCGCCACGGCATCGAAGGCCAGAAGGCATGAGGACCCGATGAGCATCGACGCCGGCCCGAGAATCAGCCAGGCACTGGGGTGGGCGAGGAAGATCGGTGTCAGATCCTCGGTGAGCCCGAAGTGGCCGGACACCATGGCGAACGGCGCCAGGACGACGGCGATGCCCGGCAGGGTGACCAGCTGGGTGTCGCGCCCGTAGACGCCACCGATATCACCCCACCCGACCCAGTGGGCCGCCCGCCAGGTCGACCAGATGTCCCCCGGGGTGAGCCAGGAGTTGTAGTGGTGGACGACGGGCTCCCACCAGAACGAGTAGGCCATGCCCACCACCGTGAAGATGACCATGGTCGCCAGCACCCAGGCGCGGTCGTCGGGCGTGGCCGGCCAACCACCGGGACACGGAGGTCCGGCCCCGATGTTCGGTCGAGGTCATCGTCGTGAGCGTAACCTCGGAAGGCGGTCGGACACCGGGATCCAGATTGCCCCACGGAGGCCGATCCCCACCCCTGGCTACGGGACGAGAAACGAGGAGCGCGACGTGCGCCTGACCATTCTGGGCTGCGACGGCAGCTGGCCGGGGCCGGGTGGGGCGTGCAGCTCCTACCTGGTGCGGGCCGGCGGCACCGCGCTGCTGGTGGATGCCGGCCCCGGGAGCTTCGCCACCCTCCAACAGGTCTGCGACCCGGCCACGCTGACCGGGGTGTTCCTCAGCCACCACCACCCCGACCACTGGACCGACCTCCAGGGCCTGGCCACCCACGCCCGCTACGGCGGTGCCTCGCCGCGGCCGCCGCTGCCCGTGGTGGCCCCGCCGGGCCTGGCCGGGCGGAGCGGGCTCGAGCACTGGCCGGTGCTGGAGTGGACCACGGTGACCGACGGTGCCACCGCCCGGGTGGGGGAGCTCTCGTGCCGGTTCAGCCGGACCGACCACAGCGGGGAGACCCTGGCCGTCCGGATCGACGGCGGAGGCCACTCCCTGGGCTACTCGGCCGACACCGGCCCGGGGTGGGAGCTGGCGGCGCTGGGCACCGGGCTCGACCTGGTCCTGTGCGAGGCGACCTACACCGCCGAGCACGAGGGGCGGCTCCGCCACCTGAGTGGTCGCCAGGCCGGGGAGCAGGCCCGGCGGGCCGGCGCCCGGCGCCTGGTGGTCACCCACCGATGGCCCACCGTCGACGCCGGTACCCTGGTCGCGGAGGCGGAGGTCGCCTTCGGGGCACCCGTGGAGTACGCGGTGATCGGAAAGGAATTCCATCTGTGAGCGAGCCGAGCAGGCCAGGGACGGGCGGCGCCCGCAAGGACGGTCGGGCCATCGACGAGCTGCGGACGGCGGTGTTCGAACGTGACTTCACGGTGTTCGCCCCCGGCTCGGTGCTGGTGTCGATGGGTCGTACCCGGGTGCTGTGCACCGCCTCGGTGGAGGCCCGGGTCCCGCCGTGGATGCGGGGCTCCGGCAAGGGGTGGGTCACCGCCGAGTACTCCCTCCTGCCCGGCTCGACGGCGGAGCGGGTCTCGCGGGAGGCGGCCAAGGGGAAGCAGTCCGGGCGCACCCAGGAGATCCAGCGCCTCATCGGCCGGTCGCTCCGGTCGGTGTGTGACATGGTGACCCTGGGGGAGCTGCAGGTGACGGTGGACTGCGACGTGATCCAGGCGGACGGGGGCACCCGGACCGCCGCCATCTGCGGGGCGTACGTGGCCCTCCACGACGCCTTCAGCCGGCTGATCCAGCAGGGGACCCTCCGGGACCAGCCCCTCACCGAGGCGGTGGCGGCGGTGTCGGTGGGCGTGGTCGACGGGGTCTGCATGCTCGACCTGCCCTACGAGGAGGACAGCCGGGCCGAGGTGGACATGAACGTGGTGATGACCTCCACCGGCCGCTTCGTCGAGGTGCAGGGGACCGCCGAGGGCATGCCGTTCAGCAAGGGCGAGCTCGACGAGATGCTGAGCCTGGCCGAGCACGGGATCGCCAGCCTCCTGGAGCTCCAGGCCGCGGTGGTGGCCGAGCCACCCACCCCCCGATGACGTCCGGGCCCGGGTCGATGGTGGTGGCCAGCGCCAACCCGGACAAGGCGGCGGAGATCGTGGCCATCCTGTCGTCGGTCCCCGGACTGACCCTGGTGCCGCGCCCCACCTCGGTGCCCGACGTGGAGGAGACCGGCACCACCCTGCTGGAGAACGCCCGGCTGAAGGCCAGGGCGCTGGCCGACGCCACCGGCTCCCCGTCGGTGGCCGACGACACCGGGCTGGAGGTGGAGGCCCTCGACGGGGCGCCCGGGGTGTACTCCGCCCGGTTCGCCGGCGAGCACGCCACCTACGCCGACAACGTGGCCAAGCTGCTCGAGGAGCTGGCGGCGGTGGGGGCCCTCGACCCCGAGCGGAGGCGGGCCCGCTTCCGGACGGTGGCGCTGGTGGCCTACCCCGACGGGAGCGAGCGGTGGGCGGAGGGGGAGGTGGCCGGCACCATCAGCGCCTCGCCCCGGGGGGACCACGGGTTCGGCTACGACCCGATCTTCGTGCCCGACGGTGGGGACGGTCGCACGTTCGCGGAGCTGACCGCCGACGAGAAGCACGGGACCTCCCACCGGGGGCGGGCGTTCCGGTCCCTGGCCCGCGACCTGACCGGTGGACCGTCCACCGCCTGACCGGCCCCCCGTGGGTAGCCTCTACCGAGTTCGTCGAGGAGGCAGCTGGTGAGCGACACATCGCAGGGTCCCGGGTGGTGGCAGGCCTCGGATGGCAAGTGGTACTCGCCCGACCAGGTCTCGGCCGACCATGTGCCGACCGCCGACCCGGGCGGGGCCCCCGGACCGGGGTCCGCCCCCACCGGCCCGGTGCCCCCGCTCCCGGGGACGACGCCGGTCGGTGCCCCGACCTACGGCGTCCCGCCCCAGGGGCAACCTCCGACCACCCCCACCTACGCCCCGGACTACGGTCCGCCCCCCGGCGGCGGGTACGGCCAACCGCCCGCCGGCGGGTACGGCCCGCCTCCCGCCGGAGCCTACGGCTACCCGGGCGGGGCGCCGGGCTACGGGTACAACTACGGGGCCGGCACCAAGACCAACGGGCTGGCCATCGCCTCGTTGGTGTGCTCCCTCTTCTTCTTCATCTACGGCATCCCCGCCATCCTGGCCGTCATCTTCGGCTTCATCTCGCGGGGACAGATCCGGCGCTCCAACGGCACGCAGACCGGCAGCGGCATGGCGCTGGCGGGGATCATCATCGGCTTCGCCGGGATCATCATCGGTATCGTGCTGGTGATCGTGGTGGTGGCGGTGGTGCACCACTGCGACCAGTCCGGGACCTGCAACAGCAACAGCAACTGACCCCGGGGAGCCCCCGGGACGGGCGGTCGGTCAGGCGACCCCGTTGCTCTCGGCGCCCTCGGACTCGGCCGTCCAGGGATCGGCGCCGCCGGCCGACTGCATGACGGCCACCTCGGCCAGGCTGTTGGCCGAGTCCTCCTGGTAGCCCACCGCGGACGCCTCCCCGTGGAGGGGGGGGACGATCGGCACCTCGCCGGTGAGCGGGGAGTCCGAGCCGGAAGGTGCGTCCGAGTCGGACCCGGCGGAAACGCCCGGCCCACCGAGGTCAAAAGGGGCTGGCGCCTCGTCGTGCGCCTCGGACGAGGGGGAGCCCTCGAGCTGGATCAGGCCCGACTGGAGCAGGTCCCGCAGGGTCCGGAGTCCGTTGATCTGGTCGCCGCCGATGGAGTCCAGCACCGCCTTGACCGACTGGCCCTCCTTGCCGATGGTGGTGAGCACCCGCCACTGGTCGCCCCGGATCTGGACATCGTCTCCGGGGGGAGTGGGGGACAGGCTGACCACCGAGTCGAGGGGGACCACGGCCCGGATCTCCCACCACTCCTCGACCTGGGGCCGTACCTCGTCGAGGACCGCCTGGACGGGGACGCGCGGCTGGCCGCTCGAGGACATCAGGCCGGCGGTGAAGTAGAACCATCCCTCGGCCACGCAGGCCAGCTCGAACACGGCCTGGCCGATGGTCGTCGCCGAGCCCACGTGGGCGTTGGAGAGCTCACCCTCGCCGAGCCAGACCCTCCCGTCCACGCCGGACCCCACCACCTGCAGCTCGCCGGTCTGCCCGGTCTGCGCGAGCAGGGTCAGCACGTCGGAGAGTGTGAAGACCCCCAACGATCCGACAAGGGAGGCTGCCGGTGCCTCGCCCGATGACTGGATCTGACTCATTGTGGTTCCCTTCCCCTTGGCAAGTCGCAGGATGAGGCTAGGCGCAATCTGCACCCTCTGGCTAGGACGAATTCCGATTCCTCCGGACCCGGGCCCACCGTGGACCCGCGCCGGGATGCCGACCGTTCAGTCTTCGTGTCATCGGTTCAAATCGGCCCCCGCTGAAGGCATTCGACACTTTTGACAACCGCGAAAGGTGGTCATAAGCGCGCCTGCAGCGTTAATTGTGACCGCTTTGGGTTCATTTGTCGAGCGCGGTCGACGGTGGGGACCGCACCGGACGGCGGCGCCGGGGCTCGTCGGGCCCGGTCGGGGCGGGGGGTGAGACCGGGCCGGTTGGCTAATGTCTCGCCATGCCCACCCCCCGATGGAAGCCGGCGGTCGACACCGCCCGCCAGGCGCTGGTGCGGGCGGCCACCGCCAGTCCGCCGATCCGGGCCCTGATGGAGCGGTCGGGTCGGGAGCTGGTGCGGGCGGCCGAGACCGGCCAGGCCATCGCCGAGGCCCGGGCGGCCGGCATCGACACCACCTACGGGGGGAGCTACTTCGGCGAGGGGCGGGATGCCGGCGGGGACCGGGCCGGGAGGTCCGGCTACGCCCGCTACGACCGCGTCGCCTCCAACGCCGACATCGCCGGGTGGCTGCTGTGGCGGAACCTGCGGGCCCGACGGTCCCTCGACGTGGGGTGCGCCACCGGCTACCTGGTGGAGGTCCTGCGGGAGCTGGGGATCGACGCCGAGGGCTGTGACGTCAGCCCGTTCGCCATCGAGCACGCCGCCCCCGGGGCCCGGGGGCACGTCCGGGTCGGCAACCTCTTCGCCGGCCTGCCCTGGTCGGACGGGGAGTTCGATCTGGTCACCGTGTTGGAGACCCTGGAGCACCTCCCCCCGGACCGGGTGCCGGTGGCCCTGGCCGAGCTGCGCCGGGTGTGCGGTGCCTACCTGTACGCCACCATCCCGTCGTTCGGGGTCAACGCCTCGGGGCCCGACGGCCACTTCGAGGGCAAGGTGCTGCCGGAGCGGGTGGAGGCGTACCGGGCGCGGGACGACACCTACCAGGGTCCGGTGCCCGGAGCCGATCTGGCCGTCGACGCCGACGGGCAGCCGGTGGAGGGGCATCTCACCATCGCCTCCTTCTCGTGGTGGACCGACCGGTTCGCCGAGGCGGGGTTCACCCGGTGCCTCGACGTGGAGGAGCGCCTCTACCGGGACATCGCCCCGGCCGGCCTGGCCCCGTACTGGAACCTCTACGTGTTCCGGGTCGACGGCGCCCCCGCCTCGATGGTCGAGCCCCGGGATCCGGAGCGGTCGCTCGCCGAGCTGGGACTCGAGCACCCGCTGCTGGGCGGGTGAGCCGTCGCCGGCGGCAGCCTCAGGAGACGGTGACCAGCGTGCCGAGCGGCGTCAGCGGGTAGACGACGGCGGCGTGGGCCGGGGGCATCTCGACGCAGCCGTCGCTCTGGGGGAAGCCGTAGCTGCCCCGGACGAAGCCGTGGAGGGCGTCGCCGCCGTTGAAGTAGCTGACCCAGGGGATGTCCGGGTCCGAGTACTTGGAGCCGTCCGGATTGGTGCCGGTCATGGTGGTGGAGACGAAGCGCTCGTAGACCGGGAAGGTCCCCACCGCGGTGGTGGCACCGGCCACCCCGGTGTTGGCCAGGGTGGAGTAGACCTCGGCGCCGTTGCTGTAGACGGTGGCGGTCTCCGGCCGGTCCTGTGAGACGTAGACGTAGTCGTAGGGGGCGGGGTCCATCGCCCCGGCGTCGGCGGCGGCCAGGAGCGCCGTCCACACCGCCGGTCCGGCGGCGCCGTCGGTCTTGAGGTCGTGCTGGCTCTCGAAGGCCATGACCGCGCCCTTGGTGATGGTGTTGGGGGTGCCCTCGGCCCACAGGGCGGTCAGGGCGGCCGGCTCGGTCCAGCGCCAGGCGAACGTACCGGCCTGGGCGACGGCGGCTTCCTGGGGGGCGGTGAGGGGCCCGGCGGGGGTGAAGCTGAGCGGGAGGTAGCCGAGGGTGGCCAGCAGCTGCTGGAGCCGGAGGGTGGTGCCGGCCGCCACGGTGAACTCCGCCGAGGAGGCGGTGCCCAGGGTCTTGCCGTCGGTGCTGGTCACCGTGGCGGGGACGGCGATGGTCTCGGTGGTGGAGGGGACGAACGGCGCGGCGGCCACGAAGGTGAAGGTGGTCGGGGTGAGCAGCTGCCACGAACCGGCAACCGCCGGTGAGAGGGTGGGCGTGGGTGACCCGGACGCCACCGGGTCGGAGAGCTGGACGGTGATGGTGGCGTCGCTGGGGACGGCGGTGGCGGTGTTGGCCGGGGAGGTTGCCACCACGGTGAAGGGGCCCGAGACGTCGGCGGCGTTGGCGGCGGGGGTGGGGGCCGAGGCGGCGCGGCCGGTATCGGACTTCGGGACCACCTCGGTCACCACCACCACGGCGGCGACCGCCACCACCACGGTCAGGACGATCAGCGGAATGCGGAGGCGATGGCGCGTCCCCCCTTTGTCGGCCCCCCGACCATGTGAATGTGTGCCTGACATGGCTCCTCCGCCAGCGACCGGACGGGTCTGCGGACACCGCTCCCACCCTGGGGCCTCATGGTAGCAGTCGGTCTGCAGCCTCCGACCGTCACCCCGGGCGGCTCAGGTGCTGGTGGCGGAGGAGATCCGGTCCCGGATGGCCTGCTCCACCGACGCCAGGGCGTGGGGGTCGGTCACCTTCTGGCCGTCCGGTCCCAGCACGTAGAAGGCGTCGACCACCGCCGGGCCGAAGGTGGCCACCCGGGCGGAGATGACGTCCAGCCCGCAGTCCCCGAGGGCGCGGGTGATCCGGTGGAGCTGGCCCACCACGTCCTCCGCCCGCACCTCCACCACCGTGGCGGTGTCCGAGGCGTCGTTGTCCACCGTGACCCGGGTGGCCACCAGGTTGGGGGCGGCGATCCGCTTCTGCCGGTAGGTGCGGGCCCGCTCGTCCAGCCGCTCGTCGAGGTTGAGGGTGCCGGCCATCACCGCCGCCAGGTCGTCGGAGAGGCGGGCCGCCGCCGGCCAGCGCTCGCGGGCCGGCTCGGCGGTGAAGATCTCCACCGCCACCCCGTCCTCGCCGGCCACGTTGGCCGTCCGTACGTTGAGGCCGTGGATGGCCAGCACCCCGGTCACCTCGGCCAGGAGCCCCGGACGGTCGCCGGCCACCACGGTGACGGTGGGGACGTCGATGGAGAGGGCGGGGGCGCCGTGGGCCCGGACGGTGTCCAGGATGGTCCGGACCTCGTCGGTCACCCAGGTGGTGGGCGGCTCCACCTTCTCGCCGGCCAGCAGCTTGCTGGTCCGCCGCACCAGCTCGGCGATGAGCCCGGCCTTCCACGATCCCCATGCCGACGGCCCGGTGGCCCGGCCGTCCGCCTCCACCAGGACCGCCAGCAGCTCCAGGGTGGTCCGGTCGCCCACCTCGTCGGCCACCCGGCGGGCGGTGGCGGGGTCGTCGGGGTCCCGCTTGGTGGCCATGTCCGGCAGCAGCAGGTGGAGCCGGACCATGGTCACCAGGACCTCGACGTCGTCGGGCGGGAGCCCCAGCCGGGCACCGATCTCCGCCACCAGCTTCATGCCCACCGTGGTGTGGTCGCCGGGGAAGCCCTTCCCGATGTCGTGGAGGAGGGTACCGATCAACAGGAGGTCCACCCGCTGGACGCGGTGGGCGAGGGTGGCGGCGTTGGCGGTGGCCTCCAGCAGGTGCCGGTCGACGGTGTACAGGTGGTAGGGGTTGCGCTGGGGCTTGTTCCGGACCGCCTTCCACTCCGGCAGGTAGAGGGCCAGGAGCTCCCGCTGGTCGAGGGCCTCCAGGGCGGCGATGGCCGGGGGACCGGAGGCGAGCACCCGGACCAGGGTGGCCCGGAGGCTGTCGGGCCACGGGACCGGGGGCGCCGGGGCCTTGCGACCCAGCAGATTGAGGGCCTCCCGGGCGATGGGCAGGTTCTTCTCGGCGGCCACCGCCGCCAGGCGCAGCGAGAGGGACGGGTCCCCGGCGACGTCGGCCCCGGAGCCCAGGACCACCTCACCCCCCAGCACCCCGATGTCCGGGTCGGAGGGCACCGAGGCCTGGTCGGGGACGGTGTCGGCCGGCACCTCGGCGCGGGAGCGCCGGGAGCTCTTGGCCCGGGTCCAGGCGACCCGGCGACGCCAGGCATCGTCGGTCTCCCAGGCCACCGTCCGGCCGGCGGTGGCCACCAGGGCCATCAGGGCGTTGGCGTCGGCCTCGCCCAGGGCGGTCGCCACCTCCTCCTGCTCCTGCAGGAGGAGGCGATCCTGCTCGCGCCCGGACCGGCGGTGCAGCTCGACCCGGGCCCGGACCAGGTCCGCCCGGGCACCCTCGATGGCGGCGGTGTCGACGTAGTCGGCCAGCACCGGGACCGCCAGCATCAGGGCGTGGAGCGCCGACACGTCGCGGAGGCCACCGTGGGACTCCTTGAGGTCGGGCTCCAACAGGAAGGCCACGTCACCGTGCTCGGCGTGCCGCTCCTCCACCAGGTCGGCCAGGACGCCCAGCCACGGGGGCTTCTGCTTCTTCCACCGCTCCTGGGCCCCGTGGAGGACCGGCTCGGCCAGCTTGGCGTCGCCGCAGATCACCCGGGCGTCGAGCAGCCCGAGGGCCACCCGGAGGTCCTCGCCGGCCATGTCCAGGGCCTCACTCGGGCGCCGGACGCTGTGGTCGAGGGAGACCCCCTCGTCCCACACCGGGTACCAGATGCGGTCGGCCATGGCCGAGGCGTCCCGTCGTCCCTTGTGGAGGAGGACCACGTCGAGGTCGCTGTAGGGGCAGAGCTCCTGGCGCCCGTAGCCGCCCACCGCCACCAGGGCGATCCCGCGGGCGTCTCCTCCGGTGGCCTCCTCGAACAGTCCGGTGAGCCACTGGTCGGCCGCCGCGCTGTAGGCCGCGCAGAAGGCGTCGCCCTGCAGGTCGGACTGGGCGATGAGAGCGTCGCGTTGCTCGCGCATCGTCATCGGCGGACCGTAGCACCACTGCCCGCCGGGGAGGCCCGGTTCCGGAGCCGGCGGTGGCCGGCGCCGCCGGTGGCGGTGGAGGGTCGGTTAGCGTGGCCGGGTGGCCGACGACGAACGCACCGGACTCAGTGGCTTCGACGCCGTGCTCCTGGTGGGAGCCGGCGTGGTGGCGGTCCTGGTGGCCTTCGCCGTCTTCGACTTCATCGCCGGGCTGATCTGGTTCGTGATCAAGGCGGCGCTGGTGGTGGCGGTCATCGGCGGCGTGCTCTGGTTCCTGTTCCGCCGGCGGTCCTGAGCACCGCGCTCAGCCCGGCGGCCGGCCCTGGTCGGTGACCACCATGTTCCGGCCGGCATCCTTGGCCAGGTAGACACCCTCGTCCGCCCGTCGCAGCAGGGACTGGCGGTCCTCGACCCGGTCCCACTCGGCCACCCCCGCCGAGAAGGTCGGCATGACCATGCCGGTGGTCTCGGGGTCGGTGCGGGCGGCGGCCGCCTGCAGCTGGGCGAGGACCGCCGCCGCCCCCTGGCGATCGGTGGCCGGAAGCACCAGGCAGAACTCCTCGCCCCCGAAACGGGCCACCCCGTCCTGCTGGCGGAGGCCGGTGCGGAGGATGGAGCCCAGGGCCCGGAGTGCCGAGTCGCCGGCCAGGTGGCCGAACTCGTCGTTGAGCTCCTTGAAGTGGTCGAGGTCGAGCATCACCACCGACAGGGCCTCGCCGGTGCGACTGGCGTGGCCGAGGGCGCGGTCGAGCAGGTCGAAGAGGCCCCGCCGGTTGGCCAGGCCGGTCAGCGGGTCGGTGAGTGCCTCCTCCCGGAGCCCGCCGATCAGGGAGACCCGGTCGGCGATGCCGGCCACCAGCTGGGCGGCCACCACCGCATTGGTCAGGTCGACCTCGGGGAGCGTCGCCGCCCCGCGCCGGATGCCGACGATGACGATGTCCAGGCCCGACGCCGTCCGGTTGGGCACGAAGGTCGCCCGACCCGAGTCGACCACCCGACGGGTGTCGATGGCCCGTCGGACGCCGCTGGCCAGCTCCTCCGGATCCTCCGGCGGCCCCGGCGTACCGGCCTTCGCCCCCGGGCCGCTGGCGAAGGAGGCCACCGCGTCGAGGGAGCCGCCCTGGGGACCGGCCATCACCCGGACCACCTCGGCGTCGAGGATCTCGGCCAGGAACGGCATGACCCGGACCAGTCCCCTCGGCCACTCCTCCACCTGCTGGGCCTCGGTGGCCAGGAGCGAGACGGTCTGGGCGGTGTGGATGGAGCCCAGGAACTGCTTGACGGCGACGTGGATGGCCATGGCCGCCCCGCCCCACGCCGCCCCGTTGACGGCCAGGGTCCACACCAGGGTGTCGAGGTGGTGGGGCTCCTTGTGGTGGATGACGATGGCCAGGGCCAGGAGGGAGAGACACCAGGTGGTGGCGATCATGGTGACGTCCCCCATCACCGAGGCGATGAGGATGGGAAGGAGGAAGAGGACGAAGTAGATCCCCAGGTTGCCGCCGGCGGTCAGGTTGACGTCGGCCACGATGACGATGGAGAGGGCGATCTGGAAGAAGGAGAACCAGGGGTGGAGCTGGTCGGCCGACGTCCGCAGCCGGATGAAGTCGTAGGTGGTGCATCCGACCAGGACGATGACCAGCAGGTAGGCGGGGACGGTCTCGTCGAGCCGCAGGGGCGCCCGCCGGTAGGAGACGATCGCCGCGATGTAGATCGGAATGGTGGCGTAGACCAGGAAGGCGATCTTGATGGCGATCGTCATGGAGACGGCCGGCGCATCCTTGTCCTTGTAGTGCACTTACCGAGCGTAGTGGGAGGACCCCGCCCGGCAACGCCGGGGGAGGGGGGACGGCGGGTGGCGTCAGGAGCGGATCATGCTCTCGAACAGGTCGACGTGCTCGGCCACCATGCGGGTGGTGGAGAAGTAGCCCTCGACCGCCATGCGGCAGTCGGACCGCTTGAGCTCGCCGAGGCGGCCGATGGCGTCCACCATGGCGTCCTCGTCCTCACAGAGGAAACCGGTGCGGCCGTGGTCGACCACCTCGGGGGCGGCCCCCTCCGGAAAGGCCAGGACCGGGGTGCCGCAGGCCATCGCCTCGATCATCACCATGCCGAACGGCTCGTTCCACCGGATGGGGAACAGGAGGGCGGACGCCCCGGCCAGGAGCTCGAGCTTCCGCTCGTGGGACACCTCCCCGAGGTAGACGGCGTCGGTGCCCAGGAGGGGTTCGACCTTCTCGGCGAAGTACTGCATTTCGAGCGGCTCCCTCATTTTGGCGGCCATCAGGAGCCGGAGGCCGGCCGCCCGGGCGACGGCGATGGCCCGGTGGGCACCCTTGTCGTCGGCCATCCGACCGAGGAACACGGCGTAGGGGCCGTCCTCGTCGCCGGTGCCGTCGCCGACCGGGAAGGCGGCGGCCTCCACGCCGTGGTGGATGACCCGGGCCACGGCCACGTCGGGGGCGTCGCGGCGCTGGGCGTGGGAGATGGCCACGATGGGCACCCGGTGGGCGATCGACCGGTAGAGGTCGGTGAGCTCCTCGTTGAACGGCCCGTGGATGGTGGTGGCCACCGGCAGGTCGGGGAACTGCTCGGCGTAGAAGGGGCCGATCATGCTGTGGTCGTGGACCACATCGCACTCCCGGACCGCCTCGTAGGCGTGGAGGACGTGGCGGATCTCGGGGACGGCCATGCCGATGCGCTGGCCCTCGGCCTGGGGGAGGACCCACTGGAGGGGCACCGGGCAGGTGGAGTCACCGGTGGCGTAGAGCAGGACCTCGTGGCCGGCGTCCTGCAGTCCGCGGGCCAGCTGGTCGACCACCAGCTCGATGCCGCCGTAGAGGCTCGGGGGGATGGGAGTCCACGGCGGGGCGATCAGTCCGATGCGCATGAGGAGATTCAACCATCCTGCCGGGCAAGGTAGGATCCCCGGACGCCACGGCGGCGTGGCCGAGTGGTTTAGGCAGGGGCCTGCAAAGCCCCGTACGGCGGTTCGATTCCGCCCGCCGCCTCCAGATCCCGGCCGGATCCGACCCCGAGGGGACGTGCCGGGAGCCCGGAGACCCTGGGAAGGTAGGGTCGGCCGTGGCCCGGGACATCATCGACGACCGGCTGGTCGGTGCCCTCCACCTCCGGTCGCTGACCCGGCAGGGCCTCGACCACGACCCCGCCCACGAGCACCTGGCCGTCCAGGCCGGGACCCTCCGGGCCCTGATGGAGGGCGAGTACCGGGGGGACGCCACCCTCGCCGAGGTGCTCCGCATGGGGGACCTCGGGATCGGCACCGTCCAGCAGCTCGGTGGCGAGCTGGTGGTGGTGGACGGCGAGCCGTGGCTGGCCGAGGCCGACGGCTCCGTCCACCGGGTCGACCCCTCGACCAGGACGCCCTTCGCCGTGGTGTGCCGGTTCCGGCCCGAGCTGTCGACCCCGACCACCGGACCGCTGACCCTCGAGAAACTGCACCGTGCGCTCGACCGGCTGGCCCCGGCGGACGCCCCGGTGGTGGCCGTCCGGGTGGACGGGACGTTCACCGACCTGTCCCTGCGGAGCGTCGAGCGCCAGACGCCGCCGTTCGTGCCGCTCCGGGAGGTCGTCGCCCATCAGACCCAGTGGGCGGTGCCGGAAGCCAAAGGGACCCTGGTCGGGTTCCGCTTCCCCGACGCCACGGCCGGCGTGGAGGTCCCCGGCTACCACCTCCACTTCCTGTCCCGGGACCGTAGGGTGGCGGGCCACGTGATGGGGCTGACGCTGGTGGCCGGCACCCTGGGCATCGACCGGTGCGACGAACTCCACGTCGAGCTGCCCGCCGGCTCCGGGCTCGGGGTGCCGGGCGCCGTCGACCGCCAGGAGATCGCCCGGCTCGAGGGGGGTGCGACGGACGCGGACGGCTGAGGTCAGGCCGACGCCGACGCCGACGCCGACGCCGCGCTCCGGGTCGGCGACGGTCGCCGACCTATGGTCTCGGGGTGGCCAAGCGGAAGCGACCCAGCAACCGGTACGAGCTCTTCACCTGTGCGTGGAAGGGTCACGCGGTGGTGGGCGACGACGTGGCGGTGATCGCTCCCGAGGACCAGGTGCTGGCCCGCGAGGCCAACGGCGTCCGTTGGCTCCGGTGCCTGCGGTGCGACGCCTGGATCGCCGGTGCCCCACCGGAGCGGCCCACCCGCGACTCCATGCCGCCCCGGGAGGAGATCAAGCTGCCGGACCGCGGTCCGAGGCTCCGGGACAAGTACGTCCTCCGGCTGATCGCCCTCGACCGGGCCACCCACGTGATCGTGCTCACGGCGTTGGCCATCGCCCTGATCACCTTCGCCCACCACCACACCACCCTCGAGAAGGACTACAACCAGATCATGAACGACCTCTCGGGGGGCGATCCGGGTGCCACCCAGGTGCGGGGACTGCTCGGTCATCTCAAGAACGCCTTCCACTACTCGCCGAAGCACCTGATCGAGCTGGCGTTGGTGCTGTTGGCCTACGCCGCCCTCGAGGCCACCGAGATGGTGGGGCTGTGGTTCGCCAAGCGGTGGGCCGAGTACCTGACGTTCGTGGCCACGGTGCTGCTCGTGCCCTTCGAGGTCTACGAGCTCACCAGCGGGGTCAGCGTGTTCAAGATCATCACGCTGGTCATCAACGTGGCCATCGTGGTCTACCTGCTGCTGGCCAAGCGCCTCTTCGGCCTGCGGGGCGGCCACCAGGTGGTGATCGAGCAGCGCAAGGAGTTGGGGGGCTGGGTCGCCATCGAGCGGGAGACACCGGCAGCCGCCGTTCCGGCGTAGCCGCCCGGGACGGGTGGTATCGTCGTCGCCCACGGGCCGTTGGCGCAGTTGGTAGCGCACTTGCATGACGCGCAAGGGGTCAGAGGTTCGAGTCCTCTACGGCCCACCACATCGTCGTATTCGAACTTCGGCGAAGAAAAGAGCACGTCGAAAGGCTCCTGGTAGGCCGCATCGACGACACGCCCGTCGCGCACGTGGACCTGGTCGAGCACCGCTGCGTTGAGAAGCCGCCGGGTCCGGTCGCCGGCCCGGTGGTAGGCGGTGGCGCAGCGAGTCGAGAAGCGGAGGGGGAGGTCCATCACCTCTTGCCAGTCGTCCAGGCTGGCATCGAGCGTCGCTTGGCGCGCCTCGATGACCCGTAGCTCGACGCCGATGCGCTCCTGCTCGCGTCGAAGCATGGTGACGTCGATGGCGTTGGCGTAGTACGCCTCAGCTTGTACAGCTCGGGCTCCAGGTGCTCGTGCTGGGTGGCGAACAGCTCGCGCTCGGCCGTCGTGTCCTCGTGACGAGTGGCCACTTCGGCGGCGATTGCCTGACGTAGTCCCTCGGCCCAGTGGGTGGGCACCTCGATACGGCCGTAGAGATCTTCGACCTCAGCTTCGAGGTGGTCGGCCGCGACGTAGCGCTCCCGGCAGCCGGTACCGTTGCGCCGGTCCTTCTGCCCCAGGCAGTAGAAGTAGGTGTAGGTGCCCTTCGAGTACGGGATCGAGAGCCGCCTACCGCACTCGCCGCAGACGAGCAGTGCCCTCAGATGGAGCCGTTGCCGCACGTCAGAGAAGTTCGAATACGAGTGCCTACGGCTCACCGGGTACGCGGCATACGGAGAGCACCCACTGCACGGTTCGCGCGATCACGGCCATGGGCGTGGCGGACCTTCGCTCACCACACAGGTCAGTAGGGCGCCTGGAGATCGGTGAACATTGGGAAGTGCCTGACATTACGGGTCAGGAGTCGTGCGTCGGTGCGGACGGCGGTGGCTGCGATGGCGAGGTCGGCGCTGTCGATGGTGTGGTGGCTAGGAAGCCACTGGCGGCCGAGGGCGCCGGCCTCTTCCGCTATGTCGGCGTCGACGGGGTGCCAGACCAGGGTAGACAGCAACACGCGGGTGTCATCCTCTTCTGCCGGGCGCATGCCGGCGAGGACCTCGATGCGGGTGATTTCACTCGCATGAAGGACGTCAGCGGCTCTCTCTCGTTCGAGGAGGTCGCCGGCGCCTGCATGCCCTCGCAGGTAGTCGATCAGTATCGAGGTGTCTACCAGGGCGCTCACGAGCGGCTGCGCTCCAGACGAGAGCCGGAGCGCAGCCGCTCGACCCAGGCTGCGCCGTCGAGATCGTGGTCGTTCCAAGAGCCGAAGGCATGGCGCATCGCTTCGAGGTCGTCCTCGGCGGAGCGTTCCGAGCCATAGACCTGCTCGACCGCGTCACGGATGAGGGAGGAGAGCGATCGACCAGTCCGCAGCGCGGCGGCATCCAGGGCACGCCGCTCCTCGTCGGTCAAAGAGATCTGAGTTCGCTGCATGATGTAAGCTTACATCACTTCCTGAGCGGACTCGAGCACCTGGAGGCGTTTCCGCACGTCAGGCGAGTTCGAATACGAGAGACTACGGCCCACCCAAGAATTTCCGGATCAGGGATTGCGAGTGCTCGGTCCTGGTCCGCCGGGGGCGGACGCGTGAGACTGTCCGGATGCGGATCTGGGACGTGCCACCCCGACAGCTCTGCCGGCAGCATCTGCTGGGCGAGCACCGGGAGCTCCACGGGCTCTGGAACATCCTGGTGGTGCACGGCGGCACCGGCGGGTACTCACGCCACCCGGAGACGCAGCGCTGGGTCGGCAAGACGAGGGCGCTCTTCGAGCGGCACCAGCAGCTGGTGGTCGAGATGGAGCTACGTGGGTACCACCACCGGTCGCCGCTGGACCGGTCTGCGGCTTCCGGTCGACGGACCCAGAGCGAGTTCATCGACCCCCCCGAGGAGCAGCAGCGGCTCCTGGCCGCCAAACCGTGCGACTGCCCGTTGCCGGTTGAGGGTCCCGAGCGCTGACGTGGGAGGCTCGGAGGATGCGGGGGCGGCGGTGGGGGTGGACGGTGGTGGCACTGGTCGCCCTGGGGGCGGCCGCCTGTAGCTCCGGCTCCACCGGGGCCCCCTCCGCCACCTCGACGGGACGAGTGCCCAGCAGCCGCCTCACCGCCACCGAGGAGTCGCTGTCGTGGTTCGCGGCGGTCAACGCCAAGGACCGCGACGCCTCGCTCGCCCACTTCGCCCCCCAGGCTCGGGACACCGCCGACTGGGACGACGGGGACGTGAGCCGGTGGCCGACATTCACCGATGTCCGCTGCACGCCGCAGGGCGTCGCCACCACCACGGCGGCCACCGTCCACTGCACCTTCGTCTCGCACGGTGATCCATCCTCGGCGGGCGACACGTTCTGGACCATCGACTATCGACGGACCTCCGGTGGCCCCTGGCTCATCACCAACTACGGACAGCCCTGACCCGCATGGGAACGGACGGGAGCGGCCCGGAGGAGGCTCCGGGGCGTGTACGACGCATCGAGATGCGTCGACGGGGAGCGACGGGAGGCCACCATATCGGCATCGATTCCCGAATTGACCCGGTCGAGGCCCGGCGGGTGCATAGATTCGTGAGCAGGGTCAACAGGGAGGGTCATGTCTGAACGACGAGTCCGCAGAGGACGCTCGGTGGCGGCAGGCCTGGCCGGGGCGGTCGTCGTCGCCTCGCTGGCGGCCTTCCTCCCCGCCACGCCGGCGGGTGCCGCCACCCAGAGCGCCCAGGTCACCATCAGTCCGGCCACCCAGACCCAGCTGACCGGCACCCCCCAGACCTACAACATCAACGTCGCCTGCCTGGGGACCGAGGGTGCCGCCTGTGGTCCCGACTCCACCATCACCATTCCGCTCGACTCCTCGACCACCCCGCCCATGACCGACCCGAGTTGGACCTACACGGCGACGTCCGGGGCTGCCGGCCTGCTCCTCGGGCCGCCGACCGTGGTCGACGGCAGTCTGGTCATCCTCCTCAACGACGCCGACTTCGTCGGCGGCACCAGCGGGTCCATCCGACTGCAGGTCACCCCACCCAACGACGTCACCCCCAACGCCACCACGTGGTCGATGGAACCGACGTTGACGGGTGGGAACATCGATCCCACCCCGGCGCCGACCCCGGCCGCCTCCACCGCCACCGCCACCCCGCTGCCCCTCGTCACCAAGGTGACGGCCGACGGCGGAAGCGTGTACTCGGCGGGGGCCACCGTGACCTACGACATCACCGCCAACTGCAGCGCCGCCACCTCCGGAAACCTCTCTCTCACCAGCGGCACCCTGGTGGACCAGCTGCCGCCCGGGATGATCTACCAGTCCTCCTCCAACGGCGGCGTCTACGACAGCACCGCCGACACCGTCACCTGGACGTTCCCCGCCGGTACCGACACCCCGGGCGGGTGCGCCCCGGGCTCGACGGGTGCCAACGCCTATCAGGTGGTGGCGCTGGCCCCCCCGACGCCGCCGGCCGTGGAGCCGATCACCAACCAGGCCACCTTCACCGGCACCGGTCCCGACGCCCAGGACCCGGACGGGATCAGCCGTTCCACCACCGCCCAGGTGCCGATCCAGATCGTCGACACCCCGGCGACCGGCCCCGGGGGGCCCGGGTACGCCACCATCTCCAAGACCTCGCTGGCCCCCCTCGTCCAGAGCGGGGTGTCCGGCAACGACTACATCGGCACCTACCCCGGGGACTGGCTGCCGACGTCGAGCACACCGAGCTACACGGTGGGGGCGGCGGCCGGCTCCTTCCAGACGACGGTCCACTACGCCCAGGTGGGCACCTACCAGACCGAGGTCGTCGATCCGCTGCCCTGCCTCGACGCGGTGAGCGGCAACGTCTACTCCTCCGAGGCCTACGACGGGGCCCCGTGCACCGACCCGGCGTTCCACACCACGGTGATCGAGGTGGGCAGCGCCGGCTACGACCCGCCGACCAACGGGCTCGGGGCCGCCGTCAACGGCGGCTGGGCACCCACGGCGATCCTCGCCGACGGGACGTCGATCTCCCTGTCGCCCGTCGGATCGGTGGGGACCTCCGCCTCCAGCGCCTACTTCTCGATCCCGGGCGGCGGACGACGTGGCCACCATCGTGCTCCCCCCCGACGAGGCCTTGATGAACGCCACGCTGCAGCTGACCCTGTGGGGCTACGCCGACCAGTCGTTGGCACTGGTGAACTCGAGCATCAACGAGTTGGTCAATACGGCCACGGCGGTCCCCGAGCTCGTGCCGGGCACCCCCCTGGTCCCGGTACAGGCCAGCGCCGACCTCTTCACCGTCCCCACCCAGGCGCAGCTCGGGATCTCGAAGTCCTTCGGACCCACCGGTGGGGGACCGGGCGGGAGCACGGTGGTGCACCTGGTCGGTGGGCTGAACATCCCGGCCACCCCGCTGGTCTACGACGTGGTGCTCACCGACCTGCTCCCGACGGGGATCCGGTGGGCGGACCCGGTCGCCACCACGTCGATCGCCCTGGCGCAGGGCGGGGTGAGCCAGGGGACGGTCCCGGCGGCCGTGCAGGACCTCCCGAACTACCAGGACTCCGGGCGGGAACTGATCCGGGTCACCATCCCCAAGGCGGACATCACCTCCCCCGGAGCCTGGACCATGACGCCCCCGACCGACTTCCTCGAGGTCACCACCCCCTCGGCCCTGGGGATCTACGTGAACACCGACCAGATCTTCCTGTACGGCCTGGGCACCTCGCAGATCACCGACAGCTGCACCACGCCGACCCAGACCGGAGGAGGGACCAGCCCGGCCACCTTCGAGTCCTCCAACCCCCAGGACCTCGCCGGCGACGGGAACCTCAGCGAGGATTACTGCCAGAACTCGGCGTCGCTGGAGATCTCGGGGACGGGAGCGGCCTTCAGCCTCACCAAGACCGTGCAGGGGAACCTGGACAGCGTGCCCCGGGGAGGGTTGGGCATCGGGAACGCCTCCGACGGCGGATCCGGTACCTACGTTCTCAACTGGGCCAACGTCGGCAGTGACACCCTCGACGACGCCGTCATCTACGACATCCTGCCGTTCGTGGGCGACACCGGGGTGAGCCAGGGGCAGTCGGGGAACCCGCGGGGCTCCCAGTTCGCCCCCGTGCTGGCCTCCATCGGGCCGCTCCCCAGCGGGGTCTCCGTCGAGTACTCGGAGTCGACCAACCCCTGCCGGGACGAGGTCTACCCCGACGCCTCCAACCCGACCTGCGTCGACGACTGGACGGCGGTGGCCCCGCCCAGCCTGGCCGACGTGCTCGCCCTCCGGTTCTCCTCCTCGGCGTCGTACACGGCGGGCCACGGGTTCGCCGTCAGCCTGACCGTCGACGTCCCGCCGGGCGTGGTCAACCAGGTCGCCTGGAACAGCGCGGCGACCAACGCCTCCGACGTCACCGATCCCACCGACATCCCCCTGGCCACCGAGCCCGCCAAGGTCGGGCTGGTGGCGCCCAGCAGCCCGACCCTGGTCACAGCCACCTCGGCGACCTCGGTGCCGGCCTTCGGGGAGCTCTCCGACCAGGTGGCCATCACCGGCACCGGCGGGGCCCCCGGAACCCTTGCGTGGACCCTGGTGGGCCCGCTACCCCCCGTCCTCGGATCGTGCGCCGGGCTGGACTGGACGGGGGGGCTGCCCAGCGCCGGCTCCGGGACGGTCCCGATCACCGGCGACGCCACCGTCACCACCGGTCCGATCCCCGTGGGGGCCACCGGCTGCTACTCCTGGTCCGACACCATCACCGGCACGTCCTACGCCTACACGGGGGGAAGCCCGGCCGGCAGCCCGGGCGAGATCACGCAGGCCACCGGATTCACGCCCGCCATCGCCACCGTGGCCAGCTCCACCAAGGAGGGGCCGGTCCAGTCGGCCACCGACGCCGTCACCGTGACCGGCGTCCCCGCCGCCGCCCCCACCAACACCCTCACCTGGACGCTGTACGGTCCGATGCCCCCGGTCGACGACGCCTGCAGCGACGTCGACTGGGCGGCGGCGCCCGTGCTGTCCACCGACACCCTGGACATCACCGGCAGCGGCATCCTCGACACCCCGCCGGTGCCCATCGTCGACGCCGGCTGCTACAGCTTCGGTGAGGAGCTGCCCGCCACCGCCGACAGCTCGGGGGTGGCCCTGGCCCCCGGGGATCCGACGGAGACCCTCTACGGAGCGCCGCCCTCCCTGACGTCGCAGACGTCGGCCGCCGTCCTCCACCCCAACCAGACGGTGTCCGACAGGGTCACCGTCTCCGGCACCGGAGGGGGAGACGGGACGTTGGCCTGGTCCCTGGTCGGCCCGGTGGCCCCGGTGAGCGACTCGTGCACGTCGGTGTCGTGGTCCGGTGCTCCCGTGGTGGACTCCGGAACCGTCGCCCTCTCGGGCGACGGGACGGTGACCACGGGTCCCAGCACCGTGGGCCTGCAGGGGTGCTACGGGTGGGTGGACACCCTGACCGCCGCGGCCCAGGACGACTTCCCGTCGCCGGCCACGCTGCCGGCCGGCTCGGCCGACGAGGTGGTCCGGGTGGAGCAGTTCACCCCGACCATCGCCACGACGGCCACCGGGGGCGAGAGCGCCGACGGCACCCACACCGTCACCGACAAGGCGACCGTGACCGGCACCGGTCTGGCGGCCAATCCCTCGGTGCCGGCAGCCCTGTTGTCGTGGAGTCTCCTCGGCCCGGTTCCCCCGGCGGCGGCCGGCTGTGCGGGCGTCGGCTGGTCGGGCGCTCCGGTGGTGGCGAGCGGCACCCTCGCGGTCCCCTCCGACGGGACGTACGAGACCCCGGGCACCGTCATCTCCGGCGCCGGCTGCTACACCTTCGAGGAACGCCTGGCGGGCACGGCCATCGACGATCCGGCCACCAGTGCCGCCGGTCTGGCGGCGGAGACGTTGCTGCTTCCGGCCGCCGCGGTGGAGGTGACCACGTCGGGAGGCGCTGGCGGTTCCGCCGGCGCCACGTCCGGGGCCACCGGAGCATCGACGGCCACCGGAGGTGCCGTACTGGCGATGACCGGCGCCGACTTCCTGGGCATCGCCACGGTCGGCGCCGCTCTCATCGCCCTCGGCTCGGTGTTCCGGGCGCGACGTCGACGGAGGTTCGGGAAGGGCTGAGCACCCGGCTCGAGCCTGGTCCGGCCCGGCAGCCCCACCACGGCGGAAGGGCGACGATGGGGGCTGTTCCGGGGTTGGTGGGTGGAGTCGGTCCCCGGACCCGGCGGTCGGCGGACACCATCGTGGTGCGGTGCCCGGCTACCGGGTTGCGGCCGTAGGGCGGACCGGCCGCCCGCCCGGACCCGGGCAACCCTCTGCGTGGCGGTGAAGCTCCTCTCCGTCGTTACCTATGGGTAACTTTCCTGGTCGCACATGGTTTCTGACCGAAGTTCGTTGACTTTGCCAGGTCGCACTCCTACCTTCAGACGCCAGCTGGAGTTGTGGCACGGGGGCGTGGGCTCGGCAAGGCGGAGCCACGGCGAACCGGTGGGATCACCGAACCTGGGAGGGAACATGTGGGGGAGTCGTACGTCGTCTGTCCGGCGGTGGATCGCGCTCGGCGCGCTCCTCGGGCTCACGGTGGCCAGCGTGGCGACGGGTCTGGGAGGCGTCCCGCCGGCAGGCGCCACACCCGCCCCCTACGCCGACCAGCAGGTGACGGTGACCTCGTTCGACGGCACCCCGCTCAACGTCTACTTCTTCCCGGCCACCGGACTCGACGTCGGTCAGACGGCTCCGACCGTCCTCGACGGCTCGGCCTGGCCACTGCCCGCCTACCCGCAGTCCCAGACCACCATCGGGCAGGTCGGGCCGGTGGGGACCTGGTCCTTCGGGGCCAACCTCCTCGGCCCCGCCAGCCTCAACGCCGCCGGCTACAACGTGATCACCTGGGACAACCGGGGCTTCGGGTCCTCGGGAGGTCAGGTCAACGTCGACAACCCGAGCATCGAGGGCCGGGACGTCACCGCCATCATCAACTGGCTGGCCACCCAACCGGCCGCCGAGCTGCGGGCGCCCAACTACCCGGTGGTCGGCATGACCGGCATCAGCTACGGCGGCGGGATCCAGCTGTCGGCGGCCGCCGACGACCACCGGCTGGCGGTGATCGAGCCCAACATGGCCTGGGACTCCCTCGACGAGAGCCTCATCCCCAACGGCGTGATCAAGGCCGGGTGGGGGAACCTCCTCTGCGAGACGGGCACGCTCCTCGGCGCCCGCTACCCGGCCGAGCTCACCAAGATCTGCGCCTCGGCCCAGAGCGGGGTGGTGACCCCCGACGAGATCGCCTTCGCCGACGCCGCCAGCCCCGGCCCGGTCATCGGCCAGATCACCACGCCGACCCTCCTGCTGGGCGGCACCGCCGACACCCTCTTCCCGCTCACCCAGGACCTCGAGGTCTACCGGTCCCTGGTGGCGGCGGGCACCCCGGTCAAGATGATGTGGTACTGCGGTGGTCACGGCATCTGCCAGACCAACTCCGGCCCGACCGACTACGTGGTCAACGAGGAGATGAACTTCCTCGCCAAGTACCTCAAGGGGGCCGCCGTCTCCACCGGGCCGGGCTTCGAGTACCTCGACCAGAACGGCACCTGGCACTCGGCGCCGAGCTACCCGCTGCCGACCATCGGGCACCTGTCGGCCTCCGGCGGTGGGTGGCTGAGCCTCAACACCTCGGACTCGTCGGGGATCGCCGGCGTGGCCGCCGCCCCGGCCACCAACGCCATCACCATCCCGGTGGCCGCCCCGCTCTGGTCGGTGGACTCCGTCGGGTCGCCGACCCTGTCGGTGACCTATCAGGGGCTGGGGTCGACCACCGCCTCCTACGTGGCCGCCCAACTGGTGGACACCTCGACCGGCACGGTGCTCGGCGGTCAGGCCACGGCCATCCCCCTGGTGCTGGACGGCCATGCCCACACCGTCACCCTGCCGCTGAACGCCATCTCATGGAACCTGACACCCTCCAGTCGGATCGAGCTGCAGCTGACCGACGACTCGGACCTGTTCGAGGCCCAGCCGGCCAACGGGCTGCTCTTCGTGGGGCATGCCGGGCTGACGGTGCCGCTCCAGGCGTCCTGACGGACTGGCGCCGTCCCCGGGTCAGGGGGTGCGTCCGGTGACGGCCACGATCCGGTCCAGCAGCGGGGCGTCGGGGGAGACCCCCACCGGGGCAGCGAACAGGCCGGGCACCGGCGCCGTGGGGACGAAGGCGCTGACGTGGTCGAGGACCCCCCGGAGGGTGGGTTCGGGCAGGTCGAGGTGCTGGCCGGTGGCGGTGGCCAGGTCCCAACCGTGCACCACCAGCTCCGTGGCGGCGATCCCGCCCCACTGCTGGTTGGCCAGCTCCAGCCCCGCCAGGTTGGTGCGTCCCGCCCACGCTTCCGGATCGGCCCACGCCTCCGCCAGGGCGTCGAGGCGGTCCCCGAGGGAGTTCCGCCACCCGGGGGAGCGGTGCACCACCGGTGCGGACGGGGGTGCCACCGCCTCGTCGGAGTCCCAGGTGGCGATGAGCAGGTAGAGGGTGGTCACCGACTGGACGTGGTCGACGAGACCCCCGACGCTGTACTCGGGACACGGCGTCGGCAGGTCCATGTGGGCCGGCGGTCAGACCCACGGTCACCTCGTCCACGGCCCGGCAGGCCGGCCGCAGGTCGATCACGGTGCCTCCGGCGTGCCGGCCACCGGCGGGTCGTCCCGGAACCGGTGGAACAGGTCCACCAGGTCGTCCCGGGTGGTCGGATCGATGGACTCCGGGACGACGTCGCCGAGGGCGGCGATGGTGATCCGCAGCTGCTCCAGGTACCGGGTGCAGTTGGGACAGGCGGCGAGGTGGGCCTCGAGACGACGCCGTTGGCGCCTCGACAGCGTGCCCTCGAGGTAGTCGGTCATCAGCTCGACGGCCTGCTGGCACACCAGGTCCCGCTTGAGTAGCTGCACCATCATCCGTCTCCCAGTCGGCGCTCGACCATGGCCCGCAACCGGCTGCGTCCCCGATGGAGCAGGACCCGCTGGTTTGCTTCGCTGATGGCCAGCACTCCACATACCTCGCTGCCGGTCAGTCCCTCGACGTCCCGCAATGTTACGACCTGGCGCTGACCCTCCGGCAGGAGCTCGAGGGCGGCCAGCAGGTGGGGCGCCAGCTCGGCGGCCACCAGGCGGTCATCGACGGCGTCCGACCAGTCGCCCGGTGGTTGCGACCACTGGCCCGACGAGGTGAAGCGCCTCGGGTCGACGGCACGCTCGTCGAGCTCGTCGGAGCGGTGCCGGTGCTCACGTCCGGCGATGGAACGGGCCCGGTTCATGCAGATGGTGAACAGCCAGGTCCGGAAGGCGGACCGTCCCTCGAACCCGTCCAGGCCGCGCAGCACGGCGATCCAGGTCTCCTGGGTGATCTCCTCGGCCACCTCGTGGCTCGAGGTGCAGGTGCGGGACAGCCGGATGAGGCGGGGGTGGTAGCGGTCGACCAGCTCCCCGAAGGCGTCGCCGTCCCCGCCGCGGGCGGCGCCCACCAACTCCTCGTCGCTCCTCACCGGCGTGGCGCCCCTGTCCGGCCGGGCCGCCGGTTCCGGCAATCGGTTGTAACGGGGGCGGCCACCCCACGGACGGTACCGGAGTCAACATCCCCCGAACAGGAGCAGAACCCATGAAACGTCCGAACCGACTCCTTCCGACGCTGGCGGCGGCCACCGTGGCCGCCGGCGGCCTGACCGGCATCCTGGCCGGCGGTCCCGCGGGTGCCGCCTCGCCGGTACCGGGTGCCGGCGGTCCCGGAGGCGCCGTCTTCGTCCAGACCGACAACGTGGCCGGCAACCAGGTGGTCGCCTACCTGCGGGGCGCCGACGGTCAGCTGACCCCGGCCGGCACCTACGGCACCGGGGGCCTCGGCGGGGTGCTGGCCGGATCGGTGGTCGACCACACCGCCTCCCAGGGGTCGCTGGTCTACGACGCCGGCCAGCACCTGCTGTACGCCGTCAATGCCGGGAGCGACACCGTCTCGGTCTTCTCGGTACTGGGCGACCGCCTCGCCTTGCGTCAAGTCATCTCCTCGGGGGGCGCGTTCCCGGTCAGTGTGGCCGTCCACGGCCTCGAGGTCGACGTCCTCAACGCCGAGGACGGTGGCTCCGTCCAAGGCTACGTGTCGTGGGGCGGTCGGTTGGTGGCGCTCCCGGGATCCGCCCGGGCCCTGGGCCTCGACCCCACCGCCACCCCCCAGTTCGTCAACACCCCCGGCCAGGTGGCGTTCACCCCCGACGGATCGCAGCTGGTGGTGACCACCAAGGCCAACGGGAGCGACATCGACGTCTTCGGGGTCGGCTTCCTCGGCTACCTGTCCTCCGCACCGGTGGTCAACCCCGAGCCCGGGGCCGTACCGTTCGGCGTGACGTTCCGGGGCAACCACCAGCTGGTGGTGGCCGAAGCGGGGACCGACGCCCTGTCCACCTTCGGGCTGGGTGCCGACGGGACCCTCACCCCGGTCTCCACGGTGGCCACCGGGCAGGCGGCCACCTGCTGGGTGGCGGCGGCCCAGGGCTTCTACTTCGTCTCCAACGCCGGTAGCGGCACGGTGAGCCGGATCGCCTCCACCTTCGGCGGGCAGCTCTCCCTGCTGGGGAACACCGGCACCGACCCCGGGACCGTGGACGCCGCTGCCACCCCCGACGGCCGCTACCTCTACGTCCAGACCGGCGGCAACGGCATCGTCGACGGCTACCAGGTGGGTGGCGACGGCTCGCTCACCCCGGTCGGCTCGGTCACCGTTCCCGACGCCGTGGGCGGGGAGGGGATCGCCGTCTCGTGAGTCCGCCGTCCCGGCGGGGGTGGTTCCCCCGCCGGGGTCAGGCGGCCGACTTTTCGAGGATGTGGACGCCGCAGGCCGAGCCCAGCCCGATGACGTGGGTGAGGCCCACCCTGGCGTCGGGGATCTGCCGGTCGCCGGCCTCGCCGCGCAGGTGGGTGGCCACCTCCCAGACGTTGGCGATGCCGGTGGCGGCGATCGGGTGGCCCTTCGACTCCAGCCCTCCGGAGACGTTGACCGGCGTCGAACCGTCGCGCCAGGTCGCCCCGGAGTTGAAGAAGTCGACCGCCCCGCCCACCTCGCACAGCATGAGGTTGTCGTAGTGGACCAGCTCGGCGGTGGCGAAGCAGTCGTGCAGCTCGACCAGGTCGAGGTCGGCAGGCCCCACCCCGGCCTGCTCGTAGGCCTGGGTGGCGGCGTTGCGGGTCAGGGTGTTCACGTCGGGGAGGATCTGGCACGACTCCTCCCAGGGGTCGGTGGTCAGCACCGAGGCGGAGATCTTCACCGCCCGCCGCTGCTGCTCGAGTGACAGCGTCTTCAGCTTGGCCCCGCTGACCACCACGGCGGCGGCGGCCCCGTCGCAGTTGGCCGAGCACATGGGCCGGGTGTTGGGGTAGGCGATCATGATGTCGCCCATGATCTCCTCCAGGGTCATCCTCTTGGAGTAGGCGGCCAGGGGGTTGAGGGTGGAGTGGGAGTGGTTCTTCTCGCTGATCCTGGCGAAGAGCTCGAAGCTGGTGCCCCCGTACTTGTGGCCGTACTCCATGCCGATCTGGGCGAAGACCCCGGGCATGATTTCGGTGCCGATGCGGCCGTCCACCGGGGCCACGGCGCCGTACCGGCCGGACGGCTCCCAGGTGGCGCCGTCCGCCTTGCGCCCGCCACCGGCCAGCAGGCCGGCGCCCGACAGCTTCTCGACACCGAAGGCCAGCCCCATGTCGGCCTCGCCGGCCTTGATGGCCATGATGGCCACCCGCAGGGCGGTGGCGCCGGTGGCGCAGGCGTTGGCCACGTTGAACACCGGGATGCCGGTCTGCCCCAGCTGCTTCTGGAGCTGCTGGCCGATCCCGGCGTTGGCCTGCATCAGGCTGCCCGCCCCGATCACGCCGATGTCCTTCATCTCGACGCCGCCGTCGGCCAGGGCCCCGAGGACCGCCTCGGAGGCCAGGTCGATCAGGTCCTGGTCGGGATGCTTGCCGAACTTGGTCATGTGGATGCCCAGCACCCAGATGTCATCGGACGCCATGTCGCTCTCCTTTGTCGGCCGCGGCCTAGGCGGCGGTGGGTTCGAAGCCGAATCCGACGGCCTCGGTGCCGTTCTCGTCGGTGCCGATGACCTCGGTGGCCAGCTGCACCTGCATCCCCAGGGTGACGTGCTCCGGATCGGGCGGGACGTTGATCAGGTTGCTGCGGACGCTGGTGCCGTCGCAGTTGACCAGGGCGGCCACGTAGGGGACGGGGACGCCGGGAGCGGCGAAGGAGACGATGGTGAACGCCTCGACCTCGCCGGTGGTGGCCACGTCCACCGGGTCGAACTCGGTCTTGCCGCAGTGGGCGCAGCCGTTGCGGCGGTCGAAGAACCGGGCGCCGCACGAGGTGCACTGGTTGGCCACCAGGTGCGGCTCGTCCCCCAGGACCAGGTAGTCAACCAGCGGAATCTGCTCGGCCATGCCCGATGCCCCCTCCTCAACGTCGTCGACGACAAGGTAGCGGGGGAGGGGAATCAGCCGCTAGTCGGCGCCGGGGTGGTCAGCGGGGCCAAGGGGGCGAACTGGATGACGCCGTAGGGGTTCTCCGACCGGTCGAACACCGTGAAGTAGTTGTTGAGGAGCGGGAGCCCGAGGATCGACTGGTAGCCGTTGGAGTTGTAGACGACGAAGGCGGCCTGGCCGGCGCTCGGGGCGTCGACCTGCCAGTAGGTGCTGGGCGCCACGGTGAGCGACACCTCCTGATTGGCGGGACCCTCCAGAACGAAGGTGATGTCCGGCCAGGCCGCCAGGTCGAGGCCCGAGGCCGGGACGGCACCCTGGCTGGTGGCCGCCTGGATCTGCGTCCCGAAGGTGGCGTTGGCGGCCGTCAGGCCAGCCACCACCGCCTGGTAGACGTCGGTGGACAGAAACAGGGAGTTGGTCCCGCTGTCGACGATGGAGTTGGAGAGCATCGTCTTGCCGTACTGGGCGGGAAGGGGGTCGGCGTTGACCGGGGCCTGGGTGCCGACCCGGACCGCCAGCAGATTGGTGTTGTACCAGTCGTCGTCCACCACGTTGACGCTGACGAACTGGCCGGTGAAGAGGTCGGTCTCCTCGGGACCACCCCCCATCACGAACACCCCGTTGTTCAAGGGGTCGGTCAGCGGATCCGGGGTGCGCATGCTGGGCATCGACCGGCGGGTGGAGAAGGCGAAGATGTTCTTGACCACTCCCGCCGCCTCGAGGGCGGTGAAATACGGAGGAAGGTCCTGTTGCGGCATCCGTTCAAGGAAGGTCCCGAACTGTTGCACGGCGGCGCTCGAATTGTGGACGGGGAACGGCCATGGATAGGTAGTTGCAGGACTGATGTTACGTTCCTGAAGATAGGTGGACAGGTTGTAGGCGTTGTTCAACGTGTTGTAAGCCAACCCCAGGATCCCATCGGCCTGTCCGAAGTTGTCGGCCTCCTGCTCGTCGGTAATGGCCAGAAACGAGGTCAGGGTGACGGCCTGCCCACTGGGACCCATGGTCAGGCTGGTCTGCACCACCGGGCCCGTCCAGCCGCCGGTCCCGTAGATCACGTCCTGAGCCAGCGGGGTGGCGGTGAGGTGCTGATCGGCGGCGGCGTTGTAGACGGTGTTGGTCACCGCCAGGGTGCTGCTCCCGGTGTCCATGATGACGTTGGCCACCACTCCCTGGCTCCCTATTGTTACCTGAGCAGTGTAATCACCGCCCCCATAGACGTTGGTGATCGGAAGTCGAAGAACCGTATTTGCCACTGTCCCGCCTTTCCTCAGCCGCCCGCTTTGCAAAGCATGGCACCCGGCGGAGGACTCCTCAACACCCAAAGCTCCCGGACCGACGGGGAGGGCCTACCCTGGTCGCATGTGCCGGAACATCACCACGCTCCGGGGCCTCGAGCCTCCTGCCTCCCCCCAGGAGGTCGAGGCCGCCGCCCGCCAGTACGTCCGCAAGGTCAGCGGGGTGCAGTCGACGTCGGCGGCCACCGAGGCGGCGGTGGAGCAGGCGGTCCGCCTGGTCACCGCGGCCACCGCCGACCTCCTGGCCCAGCTGCCCCCCCGCCGCCAGCCGCCGCCCACCCTGCCGCCGCTGCGCCGCCGGGCCACCGCCACCTGACGGCCCCGGTCAGCCGCCCCCCGGGCCGGGCGGCCCCCCGGGGGCCGTGATTGAATGACCATCGAACCGGCGGCCGGACGACCCGAGGAGACCACCATGCCCGTTGACACCTTCTTCGCCTTCATCGGCGCCTACTCCGACCTGGCGGGCGCCGAGGCCGACTACGAGGCGGTCAAGCTGCTGCATACCGAGGCCGGCATCATCGACGCCTACGACGCCGCCGTCATCGAGCGTCGGGCGGACGGCAAGGTCAAGATCGTCAAGAAGCACGAGACGCCGACCCGGGCCGGCGGGGTGCTGGGTGGAGGCGTGGGCCTGGCCACCGGGTTGGTGCTCGTCCTGTTCCCGGCCGCCGCCATCGGCACCGGGATCCTCCTGGCCACCACCGCCGGGGGCGCCACCCTGGGGTCGGTGGCCGGTCACGCGGCGGCGGGCATGAGCCGGTCCGACCTGAAGGAGTTCGGCGAGCAGCTCGACGAGGGCACCGCCGGCCTGGTGGTGGTGGGGGTCTCCGACATGGAAGCCAAGATCGAGGCGGCCATGAAGAAGGCCGACAAGGTCCAGAAGAAGGAGCTCAAGGCGGACCCCGCCGCCATCGAGGCCGACGCCCGGGAGGCCTGAGCCCGCCCGGGCCGCCCTCACAGGGGGCTCACAGCCGGTCCACAGCCGACCCCGAGGCATCTGGGCCAGGCTGGGGGGCGGAGGTGGTGAGGTGTCGGAGCACGATGAGGGACAGCGGGTACTGGTGGTCGACGACGAGCCGTCGATCGTGGACGCGGTGGCGACCTCGCTGCGCTACGAGGGGTTCTCGGTGGAGGAGGCCACCACCGGCCGTTCGGCCCTGGCCATCGCCCAGGAGCGCCCCCCCGACCTGATCGTGCTGGACATCATGCTGCCCGACCTCGACGGCCTCGAGGTCACCCGGCGGCTGCGGGCCGACGGCATCCGGGTGCCCATCCTGTTCCTGACCGCCCGGGATGCCCTCGAGGACAAGCTCACCGGGCTCACCATCGGCGGTGACGACTACGTGACCAAGCCGTTCGCCCTGGCCGAGATCATCGCCCGGGTCCGGGTCATCCTCCATCGCACCGCCGGCCACCCCGGGGACGACGGGGTGCTCCGCTTCGCCGACGTGGAGCTCGATGAGGGGGCCCACGAGGTGCGACGGGCCGGGACCCTGATCCAGCTCACGGCCACCGAGTTCAGCCTCCTCCGGTACTTCATGCTCAACCCGCGCCAGGTGCTCTCCAAGAGCCAGATCCTCGACCACGTCTGGCACTACGACTTCGGGGGCGAGGCCAACGTGGTGGAGACCTACGTGAGCTACCTCCGCAAGAAGCTCGAGCGGGAGGGGCCCCCGTTGCTGCAGACCGTCCGCCTGGTGGGCTACGTCCTCCGTGAGCCCGAAGCCGCCTAGCCGGTGTCCCTGCGCACCCGGCTGCTGCTGGCGGTCGGCACCGTGGCCTTCGTGGCCCTGGTGGTGGCCGACCTGGTCACCTACTCGTCCCTCCAGTCGTTTCTCCTCAACCGGGTCGACCAGACCCTGCAGATGACGCTGGGACAGGGGGGGCCGGGAGGCCACCCCCCCGACGGGGGCGACGGCGGCGGCGGCCCGGACGGGGCGTTCCTGGCCGGTGCCCCGGGCACCTTCGTCGAGGTCCGGGGCCCGTCGGGCACCGTTACCGCCCGGATCCCGGCCACCGAGAACGGGGGACAGCAGTACTCGCCCGCCCTCCCCGCCGACCTGCCCTCCCCGCCCACCACCGGGAGCTCCCCCCACGTCACCTACCTCACCACCGGCTCCACCACCGCCGGGGGCCCGCGGTTCCGGGTCCAGATCTCCCGGACCGCCGACGGCGACGAGCTGATCCTCGGCCTACCTCTGGACACCGTCGACGCCACCCTCCACCGCCTGCTGCTCATCGAGCTGGCGGTGACCCTGGCCGCCCTGGCGGCCGCCCTCGCCCTCGGCTGGTGGCTGGTCCGGGTGGGGCTCCGCCCCCTCGACGACGTGGAGGACACCGCCGACGCCATCGCCGACGGCGACCTCGACCGTCGGGTTCCCGGCGAGGACGACCGCACCGAGGTGGGGCGCCTGGCCCGCGCCCTCAACGTCATGCTCGGCCGGATCCAGCAGGCGTTCGCCGAGCGGGACGCCACCGAGTCGGAGCTCCGGGCCTCCGAGGACCGTCTCCGCCGGTTCGTGGCCGACGCCTCCCACGAGCTGCGGACGCCGCTGGCCGCCGTCTCCGCCTACGCCGAGCTCTTCTCCCGGGGGGCCAGCTCCCGACCCGGCGACCTCGAGCGGGTGATGAGCGGGATCCGGGGCGAGAGCGCCCGGATGGCCGCCCTGGTGGAGGACCTGTTCCTGCTGGCCCGGCTGGACGAGGGGCGTGCCCTCGAGCAGTTCCCGGTGGAGCTGGTGGAGGTGGCGTCCGAGGCCCGGGAGGCGGCGGTGGCCGTCGGGCCCGAGTGGCCGGTCAGCCTCCTGGCCGACGCCCCGGTGGAGGTGGTGGGGGACCGGCACCGGCTCCGTCAGGTGATCGACAACCTCCTCGCCAACGTCCGCGCCCACACCCCGCCGGGCACCACCACCGTGCTCCGGGTGGAGCGCCAGGACGACCAGGCGGTGGTGGAGGTGGCCGACGACGGCCCCGGCCTCTCCGAGGAGCAGGCCGCCCAGGTCTTCGAGCGCTTCTACCGTGCCGACCCCTCGCGTTCCCGGGACAGCGGCGGCAGCGGGCTCGGCCTCTCCATCGTGGCGGCCATCGTGTCGGCGGCCGGGGGCACGGCCTCGGCCGCCCCGGGCCCGGACGGTGGGGCCACCTTCACCGTCCGCCTCCCCCTGACGCCGGGGGCGCCGACCTCCGACTGACGCCGGGCCACCGGGCCACCGGGCCTCACCCGGCCCGGTGGATTCTCCGGGACGACCCAGCGGGCTCACAGCCGGCTCACAACCGGCACCCGCACCATCGTCCCATGAGCATCGCCCAGCAGACCCGCACCGAGGTTGCCGTCGGACCCGGCCTGGCCGACCTCGACATCGTGGTTCCCGTCTACAACGAGGAGCGGTCACTCGAGCCGTGCGTCCGGCGGCTCCGCACCTACCTCGACGCCTCGGTGCCCTTCCCGGCGGTGATCACCATCGCCGACAACGCCAGCACCGACGGGACCTGGTCCATCGCCACCCGGCTGGCCGCCACCGTCGCCGGGGTCCGGGCCGTCCACCTCGACGAGAAGGGACGGGGCCGGGCGCTGCGGACCGTCTGGTCGGCCAGCCGGGCGGCGGTGGTGGCCTACATGGACGTCGACCTCTCCACCGGCCTCGACGCCCTCCTCCCCCTGGTGGCCCCGCTGGTGTCGGGCCACAGTGACGTGGCCATCGGGACCCGCCTGGACCGCAACGCCCGGGTCCTCCGGGGCCCGAAGCGCGAGCTGATCTCCCGGAGCTACAACCTCCTGGTCCGGACGGCCCTCCACAACCGGTTCTCCGACGCCCAGTGCGGGTTCAAGGCCATGCGGCGCGACGTCGCCGAGCGCCTGCTGCCCCTGGTGCTCGACAACGAGTGGTTCTTCGACACCGAGCTGCTGGTCCTGGCCGAGCGGAACGGGTTCCGGGTCTACGAGGTGCCGGTCGACTGGATCGACGACCCCGACTCCCGGGTCCACCTGGCCTCGACCGCCCTCGGGGACCTCCGTGGGATCGGGCGGCTGATCCGGGAGTTCGCCGCCGGTCAGGGCACCACCGCCCCCGCCCACCGGACCGAGGGGTCCGAGCTGGCCCGGTTCGCCGGCGTCGGCCTGGTCAGCACGGTGGTCTACGCCCTCCTCTTCTTGCTGATGCGCCCGTGGGCCGGGGTGCTGGGGGCCAACCTCCTTGCCCTGGCCGTCTGCACCGCCGGGAACACCGCCGCCCACGGGCGGATCACCTTCGGGGCCCGGGCACCGGTCGGCTGGCGTACCCAGCTGCTGGGCAACGGCGTGGTGTTCGTGACCACCGCGGCGCTGTCCACCCTGGCCCTCGCCGCCGCCCTGGCCGCCTCCGGCGGGGCGGTGGCCCAGATCGTGGCCATCGTGGTCGGCACCGCCGCCGCCGCCCTGGTGCGGTTCGTCCTCCTGAAGGCCTGGCTCTTCCGCAGTCACACCTCGACCACCCGCGCCGGCCGCGGGCGAAAGTGAGCACCCCTCCCATGAGCGTCCTGACCCCCGTCGCCGTCCCCACCTCCGACGACCTGCCTCCCGAGGCGTCCCCGCCCGACCCCGTCCCCGGCCACCGGGTCGGGCGGGGCACCGACGGGGACGGGGGTCGGCCCGGCTGGTCGGTCCCGGCCCGCATCGCCATCTTCGCCCTGACCGGCCTCCTCTACACCTGGGACCTGGCCCGGATCGGCATGGGCAACTCCTTCTACGCCGCGGCGGTGAAGAGCGGCACCGAGAGCTGGAAGGCGTTCTTCTTCGGCTCCCTCGACCCCGGTTCGTTCATCACGGTGGACAAGCCGCCGGCCGCCCTCTGGGTGATGGAGCTGTCGGGTCGGATCTTCGGGTTCAACACCTACAGCATGCTGCTGCCCGAGGCACTGGCCGGGGTGGTGTCGGTCATGGTCCTGTACCACGTGGTCCGACGCTGGGTCGGGGAGCCGGCCGCCGTGCTGGCGGCGGTGGCGCTGGCCCTCACCCCGGTGGCGGTGGTCATCTTCCGGTACAACGACCCCGACGCCTTCCTGGTGCTGCTGCTGGTGTTGGCCGGCTGGGGGGTGTGGGCGGCCCTCGAGTCGGGCCGGACCCGGGGCCTGGTGGTGGCAGGTTCGCTCCTGGGCCTGGCGTTCCTCACCAAGACCCTCGACGCCTTCATCGTGGTCCCCGCCTTCGCCGGGGTCTACCTGGGATGCGGGTCGCCCCGGCTGTGGCGTCGGATCGGTCAGCTGGCCTGGGCCGGCCTGGCCCTGGTGGTGTCGAGCAGCTGGTGGATCGCCATCGTGGAGCTGTGGCCGGCCGGCTCACGGCCCTACATCGGAGGCAGTACCGACAACTCGGAGCTCAACCTGATCTTCGGGTACAACGGGTTCTCCCGGATCTTCGGATCGTCGGGGGCCGGTGGCGCCCCGGGTGGCGGCACCTCGGGGACCGCCACCTCCTTCGGGGGCGGGGAGGGGATCCTCCGGATGTTCAACGACGCCCTCGGGGGCAGATCTCGTGGCTGATCCCGCTGGGCATCGCCGGCCTGGCCGCCGGCTTGTGGATGACCCGGCGTACCCCGAGGACCCATCCGGTCCGGGCCGGCTTCCTCCTCTTCGGCGGCTGGCTGGTGATGATGATGGCCGTCTACGACGATGCCAAGGGGATCTTCCACCCGTACTACACGGCGGTGATGGCCCCGGCGGTGGCCGCCCTGGCCGGTGCCGGGGCGGTGGCCCTCTGGAGGCTGGGCCGGGGCTCCCGCCGGTGGGCCTGGGCCCTGCCCGCCGCCGTCGTGGGCAGCGCGGTCTGGGCCGACGTCCTCCTGGGCCGCAGCGCCGGGTACGACACCTGGCTGGGAACCACGGTGGTGGTGGTCGCCGCGGTGGCCTCGGTGGGCCTGCTGCTGGTGCTGCTCGGCGTGGTCCGGACCCCGGTGGTCGCCGTGGTGGCCGCCACCGTGGCGGCCGTCTCCCTGCTGGCCGGGCCGGTCGCCTACGCCGTCACCACCGTCAACACCGCCAGCACCGGCATCGCCACCGCCGGCCCGACCACCACCGGTTCGGGCGGGGGCCCGCCCGGCGCCGGGGGCGGCGGCGGCTTCCCCGGCGGGTCGGGGGGTCGGAGCCCCGGCAGCGGTGGAACCGGCGACGGACCGCCGGCCGGCCTCCCCGGCGGCAGCGGGGGTCCTCCGGGCGGCAGCTCGGGGAGCGGCACCCGGCCGTCGGGCGCCCTGGCCGGAGGGCCGCCCGGGGCGGGGTCGGCCGGCGCCGCCGGCGGCCTCCCCGGGGGCGGCAGTGCCGGGGGCGGCCGGTCGGTGGACACCGGTCTCCTGACCTACCTCGAGGCACACCAGGGCTCCGCCGAGTATCTGGTGGCCGTGGAGGGGTCCCAGACGGCGGCGCCCTACATCCTGGAGACCGGGAAGGCGGTGATCGCCATGGGTGGCTTCTCCGGCAGCGACCCGACGCCCACCCTCGCCCAGTTCGAGGCGCTGGTGAAGGCAGGCAAACTCCACTACGTCTACCTGGGCGGGTCCGGCGGTGGCGCCGGCGGTGGCGCCGGCGGGGGCGGGGGCTCCTCGACGGCCGGGACCATCGAGCAGTGGCTGGCCAGGCACGCCACCGTGGTGGCGACGTCCGCCTACGGGGGCTCCTCGGGCGGCGGCATCCTCTACCACGTGACCGCATCCTCGGTCGGCGGCTGACCGGGCGCCTTCGCCCCGGCCCCCGCTCCCCCCGGTCCGGCCGGATCGACGGAGAGGCCACGCCCGTCGGGGCGTGGCCTCTCCCGTCTCCCCCGGAATCACCGGCCCACCTCCGGGACACCGGCCGCCGACCCGGACCGGGGATTCCCAGGTACCCCACAGCCGGCGTTGAGCCGACTCCCAACCCCCGGTCGCACCATACGTACATGGCCAGCCCCCCTTCCTCCCGCCCACCGGGTCCCGCCCGCCGCCGTGCGACCCGCCGGGTCCGTGCCCTCACCACCGCGGTGGGGGCGGGGGCCCTGGCCCTGACCGGTGTCTTCGCCGCCCTGGCCGGCACCACGGCCTCCCACGCTGCCGCCCGCACGGCCGGAACCTCCCGATCGGCCACCTCCTCCTCCACCTCTTCTTCCTCCTCCTCCTCCTCCACGGCGGCGGCTCCGTCATCCGGCTCGTCATCCGGCTCGTCGACCGCCACCACCACGTCGCCGACCACCACGACCACCACCGCCCCGTCGTCGTCGTCGGGTCGGTCGAGCGCCACCTCGGGGGCGTCGTGACCACCTCCCCGGCCCGTTCCTCGTTCCGGGCCCTGGGCACCACGGTGGTGATGGCGGTGACCGACCCTGCCCACCTGGTGGAGGTGGAGCGGATCGTCCACCGCTGCGTGACCGAGCTCGACCAGGCGGCCAGCCGCTTCCGACCCGACAGCGAGCTGGCCGCCGTCCAGGCCGCCGGTGGACGGCCGGTGGTGGTCTCCGACGTCCTCTTCGAGGCGGTCGAGCAGGCGGTGGAAGCTGCCCGTGTCACCGGCGGACTGGTCGACCCCACCGTGGGCACGGTGATGGAGATCATCGGCTACGACCGCGACTTCTCCGAGGTGGCCCCCACCGGTCCGCCGGTGCGGGCCACCCTGGCGGCGGTGCCGGGTTGGCGGGCGGTCCGCCTCGACCCGCGGCGCCGCACCGTCTCGGTCCCCTCCGGGGTCCGCCTCGACCTCGGCGCCACCGCCAAGGCCGGGTGCGCCGACCGGGCGGCGGCCCGGGCCGGGGCCTCCACCGGCGTCGGGGTGCTGGTCAGCCTGGGCGGCGATCTGGCCGTGGCCGGCGAGGCCCCCGACGGCGGCTGGGCGATCCGGGTGGCCGACCGCCACGACGCCGGCCCCGACGATCCGTCGGTGACCGTGGCCGTCGCCGGTGGTGGCCTGGCCACCTCGGGGACCGGTGCCCGCCGATGGCAACGGGGCGGCCGGCTCGTCCACCACCTGGTCGACCCCCACACCGGCCGCCCCGCCGACACCTGTTGGCGCACCGTCACCGTCGCCGCCCCCACCTGCCTGGAGGCCAACCGGGCGTCCACCGCCGCGGTGATCCTGGGTCGGGCCGCCCCCGCCTGGCTGACCGGGTTGGGGCTCCACGCCCGGCTGGTGGCGGAGGACGGGTCGGTCACCGGGGTCGGGGAGTGGCCCGAGGACCGGTTGACGCCGGCGTCGCCCGACCGGCTGGTCCGGTCATGACCGCCGTCATCCCACCGGCCGACTGGTACCTCCTGCGGGGGAGCGGGCTGGTGGCCCTGATCCTGCTCTCCCTGGCCGTCGCCCTGGGGGTGGTGGGCGTCCAGCGGTGGAGCTCGCCACGGTGGCCGAAGCTGGTCACCGCCGGCCTCCACCGGAGCATCGCCCTGCTGGCGGTCTGCTTCCTGGGCGTCCACATCGTGACGGCCGTCCTCGACCAGTGGGTGGGACTCGGCTGGGCCGGTGTCCTGGTGCCATTCCTCTCCTCCTACCGGCCGGTGGCGGTGGGCCTGGGCGCCGTCGCCCTCGACCTGGTGGTGGCGGTGGTGGCCACCAGCCTGCTGCGGCGACGCCTCGGCTACCGCCTCTGGCGGGCCGTCCACTGGGGGGCCTGGCTGCTGTGGCCACTGGCCGTCGCCCACGGGCTGTCCGCCGGCACCGACACCTGGCGGAGCTGGGGGCTGGCCGTCTGTCTGGCCTGCATCGCCCTGGTGGGGACGGCCGCCGCCTGGCGGATCGCCGGGTCCCGCCGGCGGCGCGCCCGGTCCGGTGGCCCCGGTCGCTCCGGGACGGGGAGGCCCCCGGACCCTCCCGCCCCGTCCGACCGGCGGGAGCTGGTGGGGACCGGGCGTCCCACCGGGCGCTGAGACCGACCTCCGGCCACCCCGGCGGGGAGCGGACCCCGCCCTGATACCGCCGCCGGCGACCCCGCCGCCGGCCGGAGGCGTCGGGCCGCGGCCGCTAGGGTCGCGCCGTGCGCTCGGTCCTGACCCCGTCCACGGACCCGTCGGCCTACCGGTTCACCCACCGCCTGCGGACCCGGTTCGCGGAGACGGACGCCATGGGCATCATCCACCACGCCGCCTACCTCCCCTACCTCGAGGAGGCGCGGGTCGCCTTCCTCCGCCACCTCGGACGGCCGTACGACGAGCTCCGGGCCGGCGGGGTGGACCTGGTGGTGGTGGAGGTGGCCGTCCGGTACCGGCGCCCCCTCCACTTCGACGACCTGGTCGACGTCCACCTGGGGGTGGGATCGGTGACCGGCACCACCTTCCAGATCGGGTACCTCCTGACGGTCGACGGCGAGGTGCGGGCGACGGCCGTCTCCGTCCACGGGGCGGTGGACCCCGACGGCCGCCCCCGGCGCCTGCCGGTGTGGTGCCGCGAGCCGCAGTTCACGGAGGCGTAACCGTCCCCTCCCTCACCGGGGAGGGAGGGGACCGTAGGATCGGTGGGTCCCCGAGCGTCCGGGTCGCCGGACGAGCCCTCGGAGCGGCCAGGGAGCCACCATGTCCAACCCACCCGTCCGATCCCTCCGACCCGCCCCTCCCGGGCCCGGACGCCGGTGAGCGCCGTCCTGCCGGCGGAGGGTCCCGAACCCCCCGACCGACGGCCCGACGACCCGGCCCCGGCCGACGGTCGGTCCCCGATGGACGAGGACGAGTTCGACCGGGCGTTCCCCGTCCGGTCCACGGTGATCCACGGCTACCGGCGGGCCTACCGCCTGGCCGGCCAGGGCCCGGTGCTCCTGCTGATCCACGGCATCGGTGACAGCTCGGCCACCTGGCGGACGGTCCTTCCCCAGCTGGCCGACGAGTACACCGTCCTGGCTCCCGACCTGCTGGGTCACGGGGCGTCGGACAAGCCCCGCGGGGACTACTCGGTGGCGGGCTACGCCAACGCCATGCGCGACCTGCTGACCGTCCTCGACATCGACAAGGTGAACGTGATCGGGCACTCGCTGGGCGGCGGGGTGGCCGCCCAGTTCGCCTACGAGTACCCGGAGCGGTTCGAGCGGCTGGTACTGGTCTCCACCGGCGGGGTCTCCCGGACGGTGAGCCCCCTGCTCCGACTGGCCGCCGCCCCCGGTGCCGAGCTGGTGATGCCCCTGCTCGGTGCCTCACCCCTGCGGGCCGGCGGGCGGGTGGTCGGCGAGGTGCTCCGCTTCTTCGGCCAGGGGCTGGGCATCGACCTCGAGGAGATCCTGCGGGTGGTGGGCAACCTCCCCGACGCCGAGGCGCGCCAGGCCATCGTGCGCACCCTCCGGGCCAGCGTCGACTGGCACGGGCAGGTCATCACCATGCTCGACCGGGCCTACCTGGTCCAGGAGGTGCCCCTCCTGCTCGTCTGGGGGGCCAAGGACGCCATCATCCCGGTGCAGCACGGCTACGACGCCCACCAGGCCATGCCGGGCAGCCGGCTGGAGGTCTTCGAGGACGCCGCCCACTTCCCCCACCACACCGACCCGGCCCGGTTCCTCCGGGTGCTGCGGGCGTTCCTCACCACCACCCGGCCGGTGGAGTACACCCCGGAGCGGTGGCGCGACGCTGCTGCGGTCCGGCCGGCCCGAACCGGAGGCCGCCGCCCTCTGAACCGTCCGTCATTGCCGCGGTGCGGCATCCGGGCTGTGCCACAATGACCGTCCGATGACGACGGCCTCCGAGCAGTCACCCACCATCTACCGCTGCGCCAACTGCGGGGGCCTGGTCCACCCGAGCCAGCGGTCGAGCACGGCGGCGTGGTGCCGCCGGTGCCAGCGGGTGGTGGACTCCACCGTCGACGGCGGGCCGTCCTGAGGGCGGGCTGAGCACCAGCTTCCCGGTGCCGCCGGCCCGGTCGGGTGCGGCCGCCGCCGGCCCGGGGCCGGACGTCCCCCCGGCGCGATCCGTCCGGTCGCCCTCCCCATAGGATGACGGCGCGGTCCCCCGACCGCCGGCCAGGCGGCCGCGGACCTGCACCCCACCAGCCTGAGGAGGCACCATGACCATCGCCGTCGGCGACAAGATTCCGGACATCCAGGTGATGACCTTCGGGGCCGACGGCCCCACCCACGTCCAGACCGGCGAGCTCCTGGGCACCGGGAAGGTGGTCCTCTTCGCCGTCCCCGGCGCCTTCACCCCCACCTGCTCCGACTACCACCTCCCCAGCTACCTGATCCGCAACGACGAGCTGCGGGCCAAGGGTGTCGACACCATCGCCTGCATCTCGGTCAACGACCCCTTCGTGATGGGAGCGTGGGGCGAGGCCCAGCACGTGGGGGACCAGGTGGTGCTCATCGCCGACGGCAACGCCGACTTCACCAAGGCCGTCGGCCTCGAAATGGACGGCAGCGGCTTCGGCCTCGGCACCCGGTCGCAGCGCTACGCCGCCGTGCTCGAGGACGGCGTGGTGACCGCCCTCCAGGTGGAGCCGGGCCCCGGGCTGACGGTCAGCGCCGCCGACGCCATCCTCCCGATCCTCTGAGGGCAGGAGGCGGCCCGGCGGCCCGGCCACTACGGTCGTCCCGGTGGACCTGACCGACGCACTCCGCACCACCGGCGCCATCCGCGACTTCCTCCCGGATCCGGTCGCCGACGAGGTGGTCGTCCGGATCCTCGACACCGCCCGCTTCGCCCCCAACGGCGGCAACCGCCAGGCGTGGCGGGTGGTGGTGGTCCAGGACCCCGAGGTCCGCCGGGCCCTCCGGGACAGCTACCTGGCCGGCTGGTACGACTACCTGGCCCTGGTGGGGGCCGGGCTGACCCCCTGGGGGGCGGTGGCCGACCGGGAGGACGAGCGCCGCGCCCTCGAGGGTGCCGGGGCCATCGCCCGGGCGGCCGACGACGGCCCCGGGGGCTTCCCCGAGCACCTCGACGAGGTCGCGGTGCTGCTGGTGCTGCTGGCCGACCTCACCGGCCTGGCCACCGTGGACCGGGACAGCGGTCGCTACACCATGGTCGGCGGGGCGTCCATCTACCCGTTCGCCTGGAGCATCCTGCTGGCCGCCCGCGACGAGGGCCTGGGGGGACTGATGACCACCGTGGCCATCCGGGACGAGGCGGCCGTCAAGGAGCTGCTGCGGGTGCCGGAGCACACCGTGGTGGCCGGGGTCCTGGCCCTGGGGCGGCCGGTCCACCGACCCACCCGGCTGCGCCGCCGCCCGGTGGAGGAGTTCGCCACCGTGGACCGCGCCGACGGTCCCAGGTTCGGCGTCCGGTGAAGGTCCGCATCGGGGTGGGGATGGGGGCGCTGGCCCTCCGGGACCACCTGGCCTTCGCCCAGCTGATCGACGACCTCGACGAGTGCGACTTCGACTCGGTCTGGCTGCCGGAGATCCTCACCGTGCCCACCTTCGACCCCCTGGTCTCGTTGGCCTTCGCGGCGGCCCACAACCCCCGGGTCAAGCTGGGCACCACCATGCTGCTCCCCGGCCGTAACCCGGTTCGCCTGGCCAAGGAGCTGGCCACCCTGGACGTGCTGTCCGGTGGACGGCTGCTCACCACCTTCGTCCCCGGCATCGCCCGGCTCCCGGAGTCGGACGCCGCCGGCGTCGACCCCGCCGAGCGGGGCCGGCTGATGGACGAGATGCTGCCCCTCCTCCGACGACTGTGGAGCGGCGAGTCGGTCACCCACCACGGTGACGCCGCCGACTTCGACGGCGTCACCGTGTCGCCGGTGCCCGTCCAGCAGCCCCTGGAGTTCTGGACCGGGGGCATGGTGCCGGCCGCCCTCCGACGGTGCGGGCGGTTCGCCGACGGTTGGCTCCCGTCGTTCTGCACGCCCGACGAGGTGGCCGAGGGCAAGGCGAGCATCGACGAGGCGGCCGAGGAGGCGGGTCGCTCGATCAGCCCCGAGCACTTCGGGGTGTCCATCGGGTACTCCCACCATCCCCTCACCCCCCGGGCCGTCCAGGCCATGGCCCGGACCCGACGGGGCGTGGACCCGGCGGCGGTGGTGCCGGTGGGGATCGACGGCCTCCGCGACCTGCTGGAGCGCTTCCTCGACGTGGGCTTCTCCAAGTTCGTGGTGCGCCCCGTCGACACCCCGCACTCCTGGCGGGCCGAGCTCGAGCTCCTGGCCGACGGCGTCCTCGACCTCCAGACGTGACCCTGCCCCGTGCCGAGCAGCTCGAGTTCGAGGTGGGCGAGTACGCCGGGGTGGCCGGTCGGATCTCGGAGCGGGAGGCGGCCGGCTCCGGCTGGGTGAACCTGCGCCCGGTCATCGCCGAGGAGGACCTGCCCGAGCCGCCGGGGTTCTTCGCCATCTTCGGCAATTCCGCCCACCGGGTCCCCACCGGCACCTGGGTGGCGGGCAAGCGCCTGCCCGACGGGACGGCCAAGCGGTCGACGGTGGGTCTGCAGCACAGCACCGGACCCCGGGTGGCCCGGCGGCTGGCCGAGTTGGGCCTGCCCCTGCCCGAGGGGTGGACCGTGGTCCAGGACCACCCGCGCCGGGGGCTGGTGGCCAAGCTGCCGGAGGGCGCCTCGTCACTGGTCACCGTGGAGTGGCTGGTCCGGGCGGGCACCGTGGTCTGCGCCGTGCCGGTCACCGGCCGCTGGTCGGCCGACGTCCATCCCGGCCGGGGCTGAGCCGGGCCCCGGTCCGCCCCGCCGGCCGCCGCCGTACGCTGCCACCATCGGCGGCGCTCGGCCGTCGCGAGAACGGTGAGGTGAGCCACGTGGTGAAGGAGTTCAGGGACTTTCTGTTCCGGGGGAATCTGATCGAATTGGCGGTGGCCTTCGTGGTGGGCGCCGCCTTCACGGCGGTGGTCAACGCCTTCGTCCGGGACATCATCACCCCGTTCATCGCCGCCATCTTCGGCAAGCCCAACTTCAACGGCCTCACCTTCACGGTGAACGGCAGCCAGTTCAACTACGGGAGCTTCTTCAACGCCGTGCTCAGCTTCGTGCTGGTGGCCGCCGTGCTCTTCTTCCTGGTCATCAAGCCGGTCAATCACCTCATGGCGCGGCTGGGCCGGGTGCCCGAGGAGGAGCCGGTGCGCGACTGCCCCGAGTGCCTGTCCAAGGTGCCGGTGGCCGCCACCCGGTGCTCGCAGTGCACCTCGTCGATCGAGCCGATGCCGCTGGGCGGCTGAGGCGGGTCAGCCGGTGGTGGACGGCGACACCGGAGCGGTGGGGGAGACGTAGCCCGACAGGGGCTCGCCCCCACCCCGGGTGTCGGCGTCGAACTCGTTCGACCCCGCCTCCACGGTGCTGAAGGCGGTGCGGTCGCCGTCCCCGTTCACCACGTCGGGCCCCCGTTGCCCCGGGGACCAGCCGGTGACCACCGCCACGTGGGCGGCGGTGAGGGCGGCGGCGTCCAGCCCGTAGACGGCGACGTCCCCCGGCTGGGGCCGGTACCCCGACCCCACCGGATGCCAGGTGCCGTGGGCCTCCCCCCACTCGTAGAAGCTGGCCGAGGAGGAGTTCAGGTCCCCGTGCACGAACTGGTAGGTGACCACCGCCCCGGCCCGCTGCCACACCCAGGCGGCGAAGTCGGCGCACCACTCCTCGGCGTAGTCGCCGTTGGAGCACGGCTGCCCGGAGTACCAGTGGGCGCTGTACCGGTTGCAGTAGGTGTCGGCGGGGTCGGTCGCCACCCCCACCTGGGACTCGGCCACGCTGACGATCCGCTGCCGGAGCGGGGAGAGCGCGGGCCCCCGGGTGGCCACCCGCTCGACCAGCACGGCCGCCACCACCAGTACCACCAGGACCAGCACGGTCCGGACCCGGCGGCGCCTCCGTCCCATGACCGTGCATCATGGCGCGGCGGGCGGGGAGGGAGGGGTCAGGCGCTGACGGGCACCGGTCGGGGAGCGGGATCGGCCACCCGGCCGGCCACCTTGCGCCACACCACGGCGATGACCACGATCAGCGACAGGCCGATGGCGGACATGGACACGAACGGGGCCCAGGCGGCGGCGCCGAACAGCACCCCGCCGGCGGCGGCGGCCACCGCGGTGGCGGCGGTCTGGCTGGTGGAGAACAGACCCTGCACCCGGCCGAACTCGGTGGGCGAGGAGGTCTGCACCAGCATCGACTGGGCGGCCGGGAGCACCAGGGCGATGGCCACCGCCTCGAGCCCGCCCAGCACCATCAGGAGCGGGACGTCGTGGAGGAAGGGGTAGGAGGCGCACATGGAGGTGGACACCACCAGGCCGCCCACCACCAGGCGCCGCCGGTCCACGTGGTCGGTGAGCCACCCGCTGGGCCGGGACATCAGGACGAACGGCACGGCGAACAGCGTCCACGACAGACCGATCTCCCAGGCCGACGCCCCCCGGAGCCGGAGCAGCAGGGTCCAGCAGATCTCGTAGACCCCGAAGGAGAGGCCCAGCACCACGGCGGCCAGCAGCGATCCGGTGAGGGCGGGCCGCAGGCGGACCCGGCCGGCCAGCACCGGTGCCCCGTCGGTCTCCGAGCGGTCCTCGGCCAGCCGGGCGGCCGGCACGCAGGCGGCGAAGGAGGCCAGGCCGGCGGCGAGGAACACCACCCACATCAGGTCGACGCCCAGCACGCTGCCGACCAGGGGGCCGACGGCCATGCCGGCGATCTGGCCCGAGTAGATGGAGGCGAAGGCCCGCCCCCGGCGCTCGGCGGCCACCGCGCCGGACACCATGGCCAGGGCGGCCACCTCGGCGGCCCCGGCCCCCACCCCCTGGAGGGCCCGGAGGCCGATGTCGGCCACCGGACCGACCGGGGCGAGGAAGGCCAGGCTGGCCACCCCGTAGAGGATCAGGCCGCTGAGGAGCACCGGGCGGCGCCCGATCCGGTCGGCCAGGCGACCGGCCGGATACTGGGTGAGGACCCCGGCGGCGAAGAAGGCGGCCATCACCACCCCGGCCAGCCCGTCGCTGCCTCCCCGGTGCCGGATGTACTCCGGGAGCATGGGGATGATGGCGCTGGCGCCGAACCACTGGAGGAAGACGGTGAGGCTGAGGCCGCGGACCACCCGGTCGGCGGCCACCTCGGCGGCAGGGGTGCCGGCGGACGCGGCGGTCATGGCGTGGCGGCCAGGCGCATGACCTCGTCGGCCAGCTGCCGGCGGAGACGCCCGGTGGGGGCGGCCAGACCGAACAGCTCGCTCAGCCACAGGCCGTCGGCGGCCAGGCGGAGGGCGGTGGCCCGGGCCGGGTCGATCCCGTCGGCCTCGATCCGGGCCTGCCACCCGTCGAAGGCGCGGCGGAGGGGGGCCATCAGCTGGGGCTCGGCGGCCACCGCGGCGATGAGGGCGGCCCCCAGCCGGTCCTCCCGCGAGCGCTCCGGGCCGCCGGGCGCCAGGGTGGCCCGGAGGTAGGCCCGGGTGAAGGACCCGGGGGTGCCGGGGTCCTCGTTGGCGGCGTCGAGGTCCCGGTCGAACTCCACGATGATCCGGTCGACCATGCCGGCCACCAGGGCGTCCCGGGAGGCGAAGTGGTAGAGGACCCCTCCCTTGCTGAGGCCGGCCTCGGCGGCGGCGGCGTCGAGGGTCAGTCGGGCCACCCCGTCGCGGAGCACCACCTCCTCGGCGGCGTCGACGATCCGACGCCTGGTCTCCTCCGCCTTGGCCATGCCGTCACTATACCGTCCGGACGGTATAGAAACGTCGTCGGTCACCCCCTCAGGCCTGCCGGCCGGTCCGGGTCACGAGGGCCGGTTCCCGAGGTGCCAGCCGTCGCAGTAGCCGCACCGGTAGGGGTCGAGATCGGCGCCGTCCTCCATCCGGTGGTGGAGCGAGGCCCGGTTGGCGTCCTCCACCCGGGCGTACCGCGTTTTGGGGCGGCCGTCGGCCCGCCAGTGCTCCCGGGGCCCGCCGGGCGGATCCTCCTCCGGTCGTCGACGGGGCTTGCGCCCTCGGCGTGCCTTGGCCATCCCGGCCTACTCGGTGTAGCGGGGCGGGCGCTTCTCGCGGAAGGCCGCCGACGCCTCGGTGAGGTTGCCGGTGGCGCCGGCCAGGAGCTGGGTGCGGTGCTCCAGGGTCATGGCCGCCTCCAGGCTCCCCACCTCCAGCGAGGCCCACATCGACTCCTTGGTCAGCTCCACGCCCACCGGGCTGAACCGGCAGATGCCCTCGGCCATGGCGACGGCGGTGTCCAGCAGCTCGTCGTCGGGGACCACCCGGGACACCAGGCCGATCCGGAGCGCCTCGGCGGCCTCGACCTTCCGCCCGGTGAGGAGGATCTCGGCGGCGTGGGAGGTGCCGACCGCCCGCGGGAGCAGCCAGCTGACCCCGAGCTCCACTCCGCTCAGCCCGTTGCTGATCCCCGCCCCGCAGAAGACCGCCGACTCCCCGGCCAGGCGGATGTCGGCCCCCAGGGTGAGGCACATCCCGCCGCCGTAGGCGGGGCCTTTGATGGCGGCCAGGACCGGCTGGGGGAGGTTCCGGAGGGCCGGGACCACCCCGCCCATGTAGGACATGGCCCGCAGCCCGAGCCGGTGGCGACCCAGGCCGTCGGTCCCCGGCGGCAGACCGGCGTGCTCGAGCTCCAGCCCCGAGCAGAAGGCCCGCCCGGCGCCGGTGAGGACCACCACCCGGCAGTCGTTGTCGGCGGCGACCTCGTCGAGGGCGGCGTAGAGCTCGGTCACCAGGGCGAAGGAGAGGGAGTTGAGGCGTTCCGGGTGGTCCAGGGTCACCCGACGGACCTGGGGGGCGACGGTGTCGACGGAGACGAGCGGCATCCGGACAGCCTCACCGACCGCCGTCCCGTCCGCCACTCGTCGCCGTGGCCCTGGCGGTTGGGCCATGATGCAGAGGTGCGGTCCGAGTCGGAGAACGCCTTCGATCCCTACGGTGGGGCGCCGGAGCCCGAGGTGCTCACCGCCCACCTGCTGGTGGCCACCCCCCGCCTCGAGGACCCGCACTTCGCCCGCCGGACGGTGCTGGTGCTCGATCATGGCGACCACGGGGCGCTGGGCGTGGTGCTCGACGCTCCCGGCGGAGTCCCGGTCGTGGAGGTGCTCCCGCGGTGGCACCCGCTGGCCGTCCCGCCCGCCGAGCTCTTCCTGGGCGGCCCGGTGGCCCGGAACGCCGTCATCGGTCTGGCCCGGCTCCGGCCCCGGGCCACGGGGAGCGGGCCGGAGTGGGAGCCGCCGGAGGGTTGGCAGCTGCTGATCGACGATCCCCGCCCGGTGGGCACCTTCGACCTCGAGGCCGGGCCGGGTCCCCTGGCCGAGCAGGTGGTCGGCGTCCGCCTGTTCTCGGGCTACGCCGGCTGGGGCCCGGGCCAGCTGGAGGCCGAGGTGGCCGAGGGCTCGTGGTTCGTGGTGGGGGCGGAGGCCCCCGATCCGGTGTCGGCCGACCCCGAGGGGCTGTGGCGGCGGGTGCTGCGACGCCAGGGAGGGTCGCTGGCCGTGGTGTCGGGCTACCCGCCCGATCCCGGGGTCAACTGAGCGGGCACCCCGGCTACCATCCGGGTCCGTGCCACCGCCCCCCGCCGGACCCACCGTGCGGAGGGCCACCGGCGCCGACGTCCCGGCGGTCGCCGCCATGCTGGTCCGGGCGTTCGACGACGATCCGGTCTCCAACTACTTCTTCACCGGTGATCGCCGGCGGGCCCGGGGACTCCACGCCTTCTTCTGCGCCCTCCTCCGTCGCCAGTACCTGCCCCTGGGGGAGGTCTTCACCACCACCGACCTCGGCGGCGCCTCCCTGTGGGGGCCGCCGTCCCGGGAGCGCCACCCCTACCGGGAGCTGGCCGACCTGCTGCCGGTGGCGCCCTACCTGGTCGGCTCCCACCTGGTCCGGTCCCTCCAGTTCCTGGTCGAGGTGGACACCCTCCACCCCAAGGAGCCCCACTGGTACCTGGCCACCCTGGGGGCGGAGCCCGACCGGCAGGGCACGGGCATCGGGTCCGCCCTGCTGGCCTCCACCCTGGCCCGGATCGACGAGGAGGGAACGCCGGCCTACCTCGAGTCGTCGAAGGCCCGCAACGTCCCGCTCTACGCCCGCCACGGGTTCGAGGTGATCGACGAGTTCCACTCCCGGCACGGCGCCCCACCGATCTGGCGGATGTGGCGCGAGCCCCGGGTGCCCGAGCTCTGAGGCGCCCGGCCATCCCGACCATCCCGACGGCCCGGTCGGGTCCCGGAATCCGGGGCTCCCACCGGCTGGGCCGACGCCCGGCGGGCCGGTGCCAGCGTCAGATGGCGTCGGCGATCCTGGCCAGGACGTCGGTCAGCGATCGTCGGACCCCGGGGTCGGCGATCACCCCGTCGGGGCCGACCGCCTCCCTCCCCACCGGGAGGTGGATGCACGCCGCTTCGAGGATGGTGGCTCCGAGGTAGCCGAGTACCCGGCGGAGGGCGGCATGGGCATCCGCCGCGCCCCGTGGGGAGCAGTTGATCCACGCCACCGGCTTCCCGTTCAGGGAGCGGGGATGGTCGTCCCCCACCGCCCAGTCGAGGGCGTTCTTGAACGAGCCCGGGAGGTCGCCGGCGTACTCCGGGGTCGAGACGAGGACGGCATCGGCGGTGCGGATGGCGGCCCGGAGGTCCTCCACCGCCGCCGGGACCGCCGGGCCGTCGTCGTCGGGGTTGAAGTGGGGGAGCCCCGATACGCCGGTGTACAGGGAGAGGGCCAGGGACGGCGGCGACACCTCCTGGGCGGTGCGCAGGACGGCCGTGTCGGTGGAGGCGCTCCGCAGGCTCCCCGAGATCAGGAGCACGTCACGGTGTGGGCCCACACCCCCGACAACCCCGGGGGGCCGCCCGGTATGCCCGCCGTCGCCGGGAGCCGGACCGCTCCTCCGGGGACCGGCTACCCCCTCTGGTAGTAGGAGGCGGTGACGCCGGGGAAGGCGTGGTCGAGTCCGGTGTCGAGCCCCACCGGGTCCACGTCGATGCCGAGGCCGTTGCGGAGCTGGGCGGTCACCGCCTGCAGCACCAGGGGCTGGGCGGTGGCCGGGGCCACGTCGGGCGGCCGGCAGCCGTCGTCGTCCTGGGCCCCCAGCTGTCGAGCGGGCCCGGCCGGGCCGGCCGCCAGCTGGGCCCCCACGGTACGACCGCCGCTGACGATGGCGCAGTCGTCGTCGAAGAGGTCGTACCCGGCCCCGGCCACCACCACCAGGCGTCGGGGGGAGGGGAGCCCGGCCCACAGCTGCTGGACGGAGGCCGGGCTGACCACCTGGTCGCTGGTGCCGTACATCACCAGGCCCGGCGGGATGGTGGCGGGGGTGGAGACCGGCGTGGGGGCGAGGGCCACGTAGGTGCGCACCGTCGGGTCCAACGCCGCCAGGGCGAGGGCGGCCCCGCCCCCGCTCCCGAAGCCGACCACGCCCACCTCGGTGAGGTCGAGCCGCCGGTAGAGCGGGGAGGTGGGGTCCGGGTCGGACGCCCTCAGGAAGGCGATGGCACGATCGAGCTCGCCGGTCTGCTCCCCCTCGGCGGTGGCGGCGGCGGGCGCCGGCACCGGCGGTGTCAGGGTGGCGGCCAGGTCGTCGGCCCGCAGGTCGGGGGCGATCACCACGAACCCCCAGGTGGCGAGGTGGTCGGTGAGGGTCGAGGACTCCTCCGGGGTCGACCCGGAGGAGTCGGCGAACACCACCACCGGGAAGGGTCGGTGGTCGGATCCGGCCACCGACCCGGGGGCCGCCACCGGCGTGCCGATGGCGGCGTCGGTGAACTCCGGGATGGAGAGGGGGGCCAGGGCGGGCTGGGCGGCCTCGGCTGCCGGGAGCCATCCACTCATCCGGGCCACCTCGGTGGGCTGGCCCGCCGCCACCGAGGGGTCGACCGGATACCAGAGCTGGGCGCCGTCGCCGTCGGCCAGGGTGATCCGGGAGGTCCCCGCCGCGTAGGGTCCCGGACCCGCGTAGGCGTGGTCGGCAGAGCTGGCCGCCGCCGTCCCGTTCCCGTCGTTGGACAACGAGGCGGTGGCGCCCACGGTGACCAGCACGGCGACCACGACCAGCAGCGCCCCGACCAGTGTCCGGGGGCCGGGCGAGCGTGGCCGGGGGTCCGGTCCGGCGGCCGGGTCGGGCGGGGGCATCGGGAGAGGGTACCGCCGTCCACCGCCGGACCGGCCTCGGGGGGTCAGCGCCCGAGGTGGATGCCGGCGGGAAGGTCCCGGGGGCCGGCCACGATGGCCTGGAGGAGCTCGAGGAGGGCGAGGGTGGGAGCCGACGGCAGGCCCCGGCTCCGCTGGGCCACGCCCACCCGCCGACGGGGGAGTCCCTCGACGGACAGCGACCGGTACCGCGTCCGGAGGTAGGAGGGGATGGCGGAGGCGGGCAGGATGGAGGGCCCGTACCCCTCGAAGGTGAGCGAGGCGATCAGCCGGAGTCCGTCGATCTGGGCCACCGGGGAGAGGGCGATGCCGGTGGGCCGGACCGCCGTGTCGATCTCGTCCCGGAGGGCGGTGCCCGGAGCCGGGAGGATCAGCTCCATCCCGGCCAGGTCGTCCACCCCCAGTGGCCGGCCGGCGGTGACCAGGGGGTGCTCCTCGGGGACCACCAGCATCAGGTCCTCCTCGAAGAGGAGGCGGGCCACCAGGTCCTTGCCGGGGACCGGCAGGTTGAGGACGGCCAGGTCGAGCTGGCCGCTGGCCAGCTGGGGCTCGAGGGCGGTGGTGTTGCCCTCCACGATGACCAGGGCCAGGTTGGGGTGGCGACTCCGGGCCGCCTCGATCAGCTGGGGGGTGATCCAGCGGGCGGTGGTCCCGATCATCCCGATGCGCACCGTCCCGGTGACCTCGTCCTGGCAGGCGGCGACGTCCGACACCAGGGCGTCGAGTTCGTAGAGGATCCGCCGGCCCCGGGCCACCGCCACCTCCCCCTCCTCGGTGAGGCGCCCGTTGGTGCGGTCGATCAGGGGGGCACCGAGCTCCCTCTCCAGCCGGGCCACGTGGGAGGAGACGTTGGACTGGACGGTGCCCAGGTGGTCGGCGGCCGCCGAGAAGGTCCCGTGGTCGTTGATGGCCACCAGTGCCTGGAGGTGTCGGAGTTCCATCTGTCAAGACGATAGCAGGTATCGAAAAAAACTGTTTGACCGATTGCTTGCAAGTGTTCATAATGATCTTCAGACCACAGGGATCAGGAACCCCCCTCCGTTCCTTGTCGTGTCAGTGTGAAGGGATCGCCCTCCCCCCCGGCGGTCCCTTCACCGCGTCCGGGCCCAATTCGCGGCTCACCCGGTCCGAGGTCCCCCGGGTAGCGTGGGGGCATGCCCCACGGCCCCGGAGCGGTGTTCGTCGACCTCGATCGCACCCTGCTGGGCTCGGCCAGCGGCCCGGTGGTGCAGCAGGCCCTGGTGGAGGAGGGGGTCCTCGACGAGGGCCGCCACCTGCCCGGCGATCGCCTGATGTACGGCCTCTACAACCGCTTCGGCGAGTCGGTCGCCTTCATGGGGTTGGTCCGGGCGGCGGCCCGTGTCATGCGGGGCCGTTCGGCGGAGGCGACCCGGCGGGCCGGCCAGCGGGCGGTGGCCCCCCTGGCGGAGCTGGTGCAGCCGTGGGCGCTGGCCGAGCTCGACGAGCACCGCCGGCGGGGCCGGCGCCTGGTGCTGGCCACCACCTCCCCCCACGATCTGGTCGACCCCCTGGGGGCCGCCCTGGGGTTCGACGCCACCATCGCCACCCGGTACCAGGAGCGCGAGGGCGCCTACACCGGCGGGCTGGAGGGCGGGTTCATCTGGGGTAACGGCAAGCGCCGGGCGGTGGCCGCCTGGGCCGAGGAGCACGGCGTCGACCTGGCCGACTCCCATGCCTACTCGGACAGCATCTACGACCTCCCGCTGTTGGGGGCGGTGGGCCACCCCCACCCGCTGAACGCCGACCCGAGGCTGGCGGTGGTGGCCACCCTCCGTCGCTGGCCGCTGGAGTACTGGGACCGCCCGCCGGGAGTCCCCTCGCTGCTGGGCCTGGAGCCGTACCACCTGGCCCGCCTGCTCTTCCGGCCCGAGGCCTTCCCCTACGCCCGCTTCGACGTCAGCGGGAGCGACCACATCCCCGCCCGGGGGCCGGTGCTCCTGGCCTCCAACCACCGGAGCTACTTCGACGTGGCCGCCCTCGGGGTGGTGGCCGCCCGGCTCCGGCGCCCGGTCCGGTTCCTGGCCAAGCGCGAGGTCTTCGACGCCCCGGTGGTGGGCACCCTGGCCCGGGCCCTCGGCGGCATCGTGGTGGACCGGGAGGCCCGGGGCTCGGAGCCGATGCGCCAGGCCGCCGCCGCCCTGCGGGCCGGCGAGGTGGTCATCGTGCTGCCCCAGGGGACCATCCCCCGGGGGGAGTCGTTCTTCGAACCCCTCCTGTCGGGCAGGACCGGGGCGGCCCGGCTCGCCGCCGAGACCGGCGCCACGGTGGTGCCGGTCGGGCTGTGGGGCACCGAGCGGGTCTGGCCGCGCTCGTCCCGGGTCCCCAACGTGACGGCCCTGCTCCACCCCCCGTCGGTGACGGTGACGGTGGGTCCGCCGCTGGCGCTGGGCGGGACGGACGCGGTGGGCGACACCGCCGAGCTGATGGCGGCCATCGCCGGCCTCCTGCCGGCCGAGTCGCTGGCCCGGCGGCCGCCCACCGAGGACGAGCTGGCCCGCACCCGGCCCGCCGGGTGACGATCCGCCCCGTCGACCCGCGGCTGCCGCCGCGCTCCGCCTCGGCGGTGGCGGCCGCCGGGGCCGTCAACCGGCTCTCCAGACTGCTGGGCCGGGGGAGCGGCACGGTGGCGGGGGGACGGGCCGGCCTGGCCGTCGACCCCGGCCTGCTGGCCCGCCTGGCCGACGGCCGCCGGGTGGCCCTGGTCACCGGGACCAACGGGAAGACCACCACCACCGGGATGCTGACGGCGGCGCTCGGCGGCGACGCCCTGGTGGCCACCAACCGCACCGGGGCCAACATGCCGGCCGGCCATGTGGCCGCCCTGGTCGACGACCGGACAGCCGGCACCGCGGTACTGGAGGTCGACGAGGGCTACCTGGGGGCGGTCATCGAGGCCACCCGGCCGCGGGTGGTGGTCCTCCTCAACCTGTCGCGGGATCAGCTCGACCGGATCGCCGAGGTGCGGATGCTGGTGGAGCGCTGGCGCCAGGCACTGGGTGCCCTGCCCCCGGCCGGGAGGGACGGGGCGTCGGGCACGGTGGTGGTGGCCAACGCCGACGACCCCATGGTGGCGTGGGCGGCGGGGACCGCCCCGGACGTCCGGTGGGTGGGGGCCGGCCAGGTGTGGCACCACGACGCCGTGGGCTGCCCGTCCTGCGGGGGCCGGATCGACTTCGGCGCCGACGGCGCCTGGGCCTGCGACAGCTGCGACTTCGCCCGGCCCGACCGGTCGGCGTGGATGGACGGCCCCGACCTGGTGCTGGCCGGTGGCGAGCGCCGCCCCCTCCGGCTCGGGCTGCCCGGCGCCTTCAACCGGGCCAACGCCGCCATGGTGGCGGTGGCCGCGCCGGCCATGGGCGGGTGGGGGGACGTCCCGGCGGTGTCGGTGGCCACGGCCGTGGAGCGACTGTCCGGGATCGACGAGGTGGCCGGCCGGTTCTCGACGGTCCGCCGTCCCGGGGGCGCCGTCCTCCTCCTGCTGGCCAAGAACCCGGCCGGCTGGACGGCCATCCTCGACCTGATGGAGGAGCCCGACCGGCCCCGCACCCCGGTGGTGCTGTCGGTGAACGCCCGGGTGGCCGACGGCTTCGACCCCAGCTGGCTGTGGGACGTGCCCTTCGAGCGGCTGGCCGGGCGCACCGTGGTGGCCACCGGCGAGCGGTGCCGGGACCTGGCGGTCCGGCTCCGCTACGCCGAGGTGGAGCACCTGACGGTGGAGGACCCGGTGGCGGCGGTGGACGCCGCCCTGGCCGGCGCCGGGGGCGACACCGTCGAATTCCTGGGCAACTACACCGCCTTCGCCACCCTGCGGGGCCGGCTGTGAGCGGCGACCGGCGGGGGCGCACCCTCACCGTGGTGGTGGTCTACCCCGACCTGCTGGGCACCTACGGGGACGGCGGGAACGGCCTGATCCTCACCCGGCGGGCGGCGTGGCGGGGGGTCGACGCCACCCTGGTCCAGGCCCCCTCCGACCGACCGCTGCCCCGGGGCGACCTCTACTGCCTGGGGGGCGGGGAGGACGGGCCGCAGGTGCGGGCGGCGACCTCCCTGGTGGCCGACGGCACCCTGGCCCGGGCGGTCGACGACGGGGCGGTGGTGCTGGCGGTCTGCGCCGGGTTCCAGCTGATCGGCCGGAGCTTCCCCGACGCCGAGGACCGCCCGCACCCGGGGGTCGGCCTGCTCGACCTCACCACCCGCAAGGGGAGCGGCCGCCGGGCGGTGGGCGAGGTGGCCGCCGACATCGATGACCGGGCGCCCCGCGGCATCGACGGCACCCCGCTGCCCCGGCTGACCGGGTTCGAGAACCACGGTGGCGTCACCACCCTCGGGCCGGGGGCGACCCCGCTGGCCCGGGTGGTGGCCGGGGTGGGCAACGGCGGCGGCGACGGCACGGAGGGGGCCTGGAGCGGCCGGGTGGTGGGCACCTACCTGCACGGACCGGTGCTGGCGCGCAACGTGGCCCTGGCCGACCGCCTGCTGGGGTGGGCGCTGGGGGAGGGGGGCGACGAGCTCCTGACCCCGCTCGACGACGTCGAGGAGCAGGCCTTGCGGGCCGAGCGTCTGACGGCGCTGTCGTCCGGCCGGTCGGCACGGCCGGCGGGACGACGGTTCGCCCGGCGCTGAGCGGGCCGGGGCCGGGTTACCGGGGGCCGGTCACCGGCGCCCGGGCGCCGTTCTCGGACGTGATCGGCGCCCGGCACCTGAACGTCCCATGGCGGGGAGCCGCCGGACCGACCCCGGCGCCTACCGGGCCCGACGGGGCCAGTCGCCGGCCGGATCGGGGGCGTCGTCCGGGGTCGATTCGGGCAGGGCCCACGCCCGGCGCCAGGCAGGGAGCTCGGGTCCCTGCAGGCGGGGGGTGTCCCCCCGGACCGCCCGCTTGCGGGCGGTCCACCAGTCGGTGGTCGTCTCGTCGGCCAGGGTGGCCACCGCCGCCTCGATCCGCACCCCGAGCGACCGGGCCGACTCGCCCTCGTCGGGCCACAGGGGGGTCCCGAAGGTGACCGTGGTGCGGGTCCGGTGGATGCCGGTTCCCCCCTTGGGGAGGATGTGCCGGGTGCCGTCGAGGTGGACCGGCACCACCGGCCGGCCGGTCCGGGCGGCCAGGTAGGCGGCCCCTCCTCGGAACTCCTGGGCCCAGCCGTCGGGGGACCGCCCGCCCTCCGGGAAGATCACCAGGCTCCAACCGTCCTCGATGAGGTCGGCGGCCAGCTGGGCGGAGCGCCGGTTCACCTTGTTCCGCTCGATGGGGATGGCACCCAGGGAGAAGGCGAAGAAGTCCGCCTTCCACCGCCGGTCGAAGAAGTAGTCGGCGGCGGCCGCCACCACCGTGCGGTGCCGGAACCGCAGGGGCAGGCAGCTGAGGAGCAGCGGGGTGTCCACGTGGCTGGAGTGGTTGGCGGCGAAGATCACCGGCGCCTCGAGCGTCTCCAGGTCCTCGACCCCGCGCAGCAGGGGGGAGGCCACCAGTCGGGCCACCGGCCGGGTGACGTTGTCGAGCAGCATGGCCCGGGCTAGCCGCACCGCGTACTTGCGGGACCAGGCGGTGTCGTAGTCGACGCCCAGCTCGTGCTCGGGGGCCGGCCGGGGCACGCTCTCCGGCCAGCTGGGGGCGGCCAGCGGAAACCGGAGGCGTCCGGCCCGGGCGGCCAACCCGGCGGGGGAGTGGCGCCCGAGGGACGACGAGCCGGCCCCGAGGGCGGCGTCGGCCCGGACCGCCCGCCGGGGGAGCAGCGACCGCGAGGAGGGGAGGCGTCGGCTCACTGGACGTCGGACATCAAGATGGGAGGGGTGTGCACGTGGGTGAGGGTGGGCGACGTCCCCACCACGTCGGCCGCCATCTCGAGGGCGTCGGCCAGGGTGGAGGCGGCCCGGAAGCCCAGCCGGTGGACGGCGGCCGGGTCGCCGCCGACGATGATGACCGCCCCCAGGTGCTGGAGGGCGTGGGCGCACCAGTACCACATGTAGAACGGGTGGACCCCGTGGTAGGCGTGCCCGGTGCGGTAGAGATGGCGGTACCAGGGGTCGGTGGCGAACGACTCCTCGTACCCCTTGGCCACCTCGACCGGGTCGGTGGTCTCGCTGAGGACCTGCTCGAAGAAGTCGATGTAGCTGGGGTGGTGGACCGGGTTGAACTCCCAGGGGGTCGGGTGGCTCATGATCACCACCCCGCCCTCGCGCACCAGGGGTCGGCCCCGGTACATGTTGAAGAAGTAGCCCAGCCCCAGGCACGCCACCAGGATGGGGTTGAGGATCGAGTTGACGTTGTAGGGGCTGATGTAGGGGAGCCCCATGGTCAGGATGTCGGTCTGGCCCTCCACCACCACGCCCTGCTGCTTCCAGACGTTCTCGGTGGTGACGGCGTGGACCGCCTCCACCTCGCCGGCCTGCACCGAGGTCATGCGGTGTGGGGACCTCACCGAGTGGAAGATCTGCCGGGCGTACTTGGCGGGGGTCCGGTCGAGGGCCTTGGAGGCTCCCAGGAAGGCCATCCGGTCCCGCACCCCCCACTCCCACTCCCGCTTCTGCAGGAAGTTGAAGGCCGGCGGGAAGGTGTCGTTGTTGAGGGTGGTCTCGATCTGGAACACGGTGACACCGCTGTCGGCGATGAGCTTCCCCATCCGCCAGTTGGCGGAGTGGAGCTCGGAGTGGTGCTGGTCCATGAACGACCGGCTCCGCTGCATGGTCTGCGGGTTGTGGTGGTGGCGGAGGCTCTTGTAGCTGGCCAGCCCGGTGGCCACGCTCTTGTGGCCGCCGTCCATGGACACCAGGTTGATGTTCACGTAGACCAGCAGGTCCGACTCGGCCGCCCGCCTGTTGATCTCCACGTCCTCGCCCTGGTCGGTGAGGCCCAGGTGGACCAGGGCGTCGGGGTCCTCGGCGTCGTGCTGGGTGAGGAGGCCGTGGGGGGCGAAGGCGTCGTAGATGCGGTCGCCGAGGGCGTGCCGCAGCTCCGGCTCGGTCATCCGCCGGTGGAGGGCCAAGGCCACGATGAGCTCGACGTCGTCCACCCCGGCGTCGGCCGCCATGTCCAGGACCTGCTCGATGACCAGCTGGCGGATGTCGGGGCGCTCCATGGGCGGGAGCGGGAGGGAGACGTCGTCGAAGGCGATGGTCAGGCGCATGCCCGGCCGCAGCAGGGAGGGCAGCGGCTCGCGGTCGCCCAGGGGAGTGCGCAGGGCGTGGCGGATGGCCGCCGACGGGTCGGTTAGCGGGTCGAGCGGCTCGGGGGCGTAGATGACCCGGCTGCCCTCGGGGAGCTTCTCGAGGCGGAACCGCTCCCCGTGCCAGAAGAGCGTCGGGGGGGTGGAGCGGTCGACGTCGAGCACGAATCCGGGCCTGGGGCTCATCGGGTGCGTCCTTTCCGGTTGCGGAGATCGAAGGCCACCTTGACCGCGCCACGGCGGCCGGCGGCCCCGGCGTGGGCCACCGCCTCCTCGTACCGCTCGAGGGGGTAGGTGGCGGAGACCAGGGAGCCGAGACCGGTCCGGCCGACCAGGTCGAGGGCCAGGTCGAAGGTGCGGACCGGCGGGGCGGCGGGGTCGGGGGTCTCCCGTCCGTAGGCGTAGGCGCCCACCAGGGTCAGCTCGCGGTGCCAGAGGGGGGCGAGGTCGACCGAGACCTTGGCGGGCATGCCCACCACCACCACCCGGCCGCGTGGGCGCACCATGGAGAGGGACTGGGCGAGCGAGTCGGAGGAGCCCACGCAGTCGAACACCACGTCGGCGCCGCCGGTGAGCCGGCCGGCCAGGACCAGCGAGCCGGCCTGGCGCCGCACGGCCCGGGCCAGCTGGTCCGGCGGGACCACCACATCGGCGCCCAGGGACTCGGCCAGCCGCCGCTGGCCCGGGTACTTGGCCCCCACCAGCACGGTGCAGGGGGTGGCCGGTCGGACCACGTCGTGGAGGGCGGCCAGGGTGGTCAGCCCGAGGGTGCCGGCGCCGACCACCGCCACGGTGTCGCCGGCGGCCACACCCCCCGACAGGGCGGCGTGGACGGCGCAGGCGGTGGGCTCCACCATCACGGCGTCCTCGTCGGACAGGGCGTCGGGCACGGCGTGGAGCTGGGAGGCGTGGGCGACCAGCCCGGCGGTCGACCAGCCGCCCCCGGTGTCGGTGCAGAAGCCGGTCTGGAGCCCGGGGGCCAGGGCTCCGAAGGCGGTGTGCTCGCAGAGGCCGGTCCGGCCCTCGGCGCACTCCGTGCAGGCCGGCTCGATGTGGCGGGGGGCACAGCCGAGCACCGGCTCGATTACCGCTCGGGTCCCGGGGGGGAGGGTGGCCCCGGTGTGGTCGGTCCCCCCGTCCTCGAGGACCCCCACCACCTCGTGGCCCGGGACGAACGGGAAGCTGACGATGTCCTCGAAGTAGCGGGAGCTGCGCCCGTCCACCAGGGCCAGGTCGGAGCCGCAGATGCCGGCCAGCGACGGCCGGAGGTGGGACCAGTCGGCGGCGGGCAGGTCGGGCGGCTCGGCGTCCAGCAGCCGCAGGGGACCGATGCCGGCCCCCCGCCCCGACCCCAGGACCGAGGCCACCCGCGAGGCGGCGAAGCGCGGCAGGTTCCGCTCGAACACCAGGGCCTTCATCGGCCCGCCTCCCGGCCCGGTCCGCGGCCGGCCCCCAGGAGGGCGGCCGGGCTGGTGGTACCGCGACGGTGGGCACCCCGGGGGTCGAGGGGACCGAGGGGCAGCAGGCGGCGGGCGCCGCCCTTGGCCTGCTCCCAGTGCTCCACGTGCCATCCGCGTCGGCGGGCGATGGCGGCCAGTCGGGTCTCGGGGTTCACGGCCACCGGGAAGCCCACCGCCTCGAGCATCGGGAGGTCGCTGGCCGAGTCGGCGTAGGCCATCGACTCGGACAGCTCGAGGCCCTCGGCGTCGGCGTAGTCGGCCAGCACCAGGGCCCGGGCCTCCCCGATGGGGGGTAGTTCGATCATGCGGCCGGTGAACTTCCCGTCCTCCTGGCCCAGGCGGGCGCAGACGATCTCGTCGAACAGGGGGCGGAGCGGCTCCACCACCACGTCGAGGGCCCCGGTGATGAGGACGGTGCGGTGGCCGAGGGCCCGGTGCTCCCGGACCCGGGCGATGGCGGCCGGGAACGACTTGGGCAGGAGCTGGTCGTAGAAGAGATCCCAGCCGTCGGCGTACAGGCGGTCGGCGGGGGCGCCCTCGTAGCGCCGGTAGAAGGAGCGGAGGAAGTCGCCCCGGTCCCGGCGGTCCAGGGCCAGGAGGGAGGGGGCTTCCCGGACCAGGTCGGCGACGAAGGCGGCCCGCTCCCCGGCCGGCAGGTGCCGGGAGGCCAGCCAGGCGTAGGCGTCGACCACGTTCGAGGCCAGCAAGGTGTTCTCGAGGTCGAAGGCGGCCAGGTGGCGGTCGGGGGAGAGGATGGCCCTGCGGGCGCGCTCGGCCCGGGGGGCCTGCACCGAGCGACCGGGGGTGGTGCGCACCCGGGCGTGCTCGATGACCGAGGGGAGGTGGACCTCCCGGACGTAGTGCTCCCAGTCCACCGTCCCGGGATCGAGGCAGAAGGCCTGGCGGTCGTCCTCGTCCATCCGGTCCCAGAGGGCGAGGAGCCGGTCGACCCGATACCGGGCCTCGGTCTCGGTGTAGGCCCCGTAGAGCTCGACGTAGCCGAGGGCGCGGTCGGCCAGGGCGTGGCGCTCCTCGAGGGACGCCATCCACGCCGCCTGACGGCCCCGGATGGGGAGGGTGCCGACCACCCGCTCGGCCAGGGTCATGGCCTTGGACGCCCGGGTGAGCTGTTGCTGGACCCGGCCCCGTCCGGGGAACGTCCACTCCGGGACCACGATGGGCTGCCCGTCGGCGTCGTAGAGCGGGTGCTCCAGAAACCACTCGCGGATCAGGGTGACCAGGCGCCCGTAGTGGAAGGGGTTCCGCACCCCGGAGGCCACGTGGTACACCGACGGCCCCGGATAGGGCGTCCCCTCGGCCAGGTCGAGCAGCGCCTGGCCGGCCACCATGATGATGGTGGCCACCACCAGGTCGACCGGGATGACGTCGGTGATCCCCTCGGGCACGCCCGGGAACTCCTTGAGGAGGCCGCGGGCGTAGGAGATGATGATCGGCTCGGCCATCCGGAAGCCGCGGATCCAGCCCGGCCGGGGCTCGGCCAGGGCCGACTCGATGATGGAGGGTCGGACGATGGTGAGCGGGACGGTGTCGCCGTACTGGGCGACCAGGGCCCGCTCGCCGAGGGCCTTGGTGTACGGGTAGGCATCGGGCCAGCCCAGCGACTGGGCCCGGACCTGGCCGATCTCCACCATCTGCCGTTTCACCCACTCCTCGCGGAGGCGCTCGGCCCGCTCGGCCAGCAGGTGGAGGCCGGCGCCGCCCAGCTCGCCACGGGCCGCCTTGGCGAAGGAGTCCAGGCGCTCGGGCCGTCGGGACTCCGCCTCGCTGTCACCCCGCTGGCGTCGGGCCGCCCGGACCTCCACCTTCCAGTCGACGTCGAGGCTGAACCGGTTGTCCTCCAGGAGCTCCTCGCGCGCCTCGCCCTGGTGGGTACTGGCCACGTAGGCGGTGGACACCGGGATGAAGTGGAGCGGCCCGGCCCGGCCGTCGGCGGCGGCCAGCTCCCGGGCCCGCACCATGGCTTCGGCCACCCGGGAGGGGCCCAGCAGGTTGACCTCCACGGCAGCGTCGAGGGGGGAGTCGAAGCTGACCGAGGCGGCCGAGTGGATGACGATGTCGCAGCGTGAGAGCTCGGCCAGGCCGTCGTCGTCGAGCCCGAGCCCGTCGGTGCCCACGTCACCGGCCACCGCCGTCACCCGGGCGACCACCTCGGCGTCGAACCGGTCGCCGGACTCGCTGCGGAGGCGGTCGAAGCAGTCGTTCTTGAGGATCTCGCGGGCCACCCTCTGGGTGGGGGTGGCCCGGCGGGTGGGCCTGACCAGCAGAACCACCGTGCTGTCCGGTACGGTGCGCAACAACCGCTCGACCAGGGCGGTTCCTAGGAATCCGGTCGCACCGGTGATGAAGAATCGGCGGCCGGCCAGGCCGTCGCGGACGCGGGTCACCGGATCTGTCTACCATATGGTAAGTGAGCAAGTCGAGCACCGCCCCTCGCCGGGCCGTCAACCGGGACCGGCCCCGACCTCCCCGCGCCGACGACGCGGCGGACGGGACCGGCACGTCCTTTCGGATCCTCGACGCCGCCCTGCTGTCCTTCGCCACCCGGGGCTACGAGGCGACCTCACTGGACGCCCTGGCCGCCGAGCTGGAGATCCGCAAGCAGACCATCCTCTACTGGTTCCCGTCGAAGGAGGTCCTCCTCGGGGCGGTCACCGACCGGGCGGCCGTGGAGCTGTCGGAGGCCCTGGAGTCGTCGCTGGCGCGGGCCGGCGAGGGCTGGTCCCGGGTGGAGGCGGTGGTGCGGTCCACCTTCCGGCTGGCCGCCCGCCGTCCCGAGCTGCTCGGTCTGGTCCGGGAGATGGGCCGGCTGGGACCGCCGGCGGCCACCCGGTTCGTGGACGCCATGGAGCCGCTGGTGCGGCGGGCCTCGGAGTTCCTCGAGGCGGAGATGGAGGCCGGCCACATGAAGCGCCACGATCCGCGGCTGCTGCTCCTGGCCATCTACTCGACGGTGATCGGCATGCTCACCGAGGTCGAGGTGCTCCGGGCCCTCGGGGAGGAGCCGACCACGCGCTCGCTGGTCCGCCGCCGCGGCGAGATCCTCGAGCTGCTGCGCTCCGCCCTGCTGACCGGGCAGTCGTGACCGGATCGGGCGCCGGGCGATGACGTCGACCGTCACCCGTCCGAGCCGTCCGGCACCCCTGCCCCCGGCGGTCGACCTCCGTGTCGATCGCCGACCCGAACCGTCGCCCCGACCGTGGCAGTGGCGGTGGCCGCTGGGCGCCCTGCTCGCCTACCTGGGCATCGGGGTGGTGATCTGGGCCCACGTGTGGTTCGGGGGTCACCCGGCCGGTACGGCCACCTGCGACTGCGGGGACCCGGCCCAGACCATCTGGTCGCTCCAGTGGGTGCCGTACGCCCTGGGCCACGGGCTCGACCCGCTCTTCTCGCACTCCCTGTTCGCCCCCGACGGGATCAACCTGGTCGACAACACCAGCTCGCTGCTGCCGGCGTTCCTCCTCTCCCCGGTGACGGTCCTGTTCGGACCGGTGGTCGCCTTCAACCTCGCCGTCACCGTGGCGCCCGCCCTCAACGCCTGGTGCGCCTTCGCGGCCATCCGCCCGTTCACCGTCCGGCGGTCCCCGGCCTTCGTCGGCGGCCTCCTCTACGGGTTCAGCCCCTTCGTCCTCACCAGCAGCTTCGTGGGGCACCTGCAGTTCGCCGTGCTGTACTTCCCCCCCTCCTGTTCCTGGTGCTGTACGAGATCGTGGTGCGCCGGGCCTGGTCGGTCCGCCGCTCCGCCCTGACCCTGGCCCTGCTGCTGGTCGCCCAGTTCTTCACCAGCACCGAGATGCTGGCCCTGACCGTGATGGTGGCGGTGGTCGGGATGGCCGTCCTGGCCGTGGCCTACCGGTCCCGGGTCCGGGAGGTGGCCCGTGCGGTCCTCCGCCCCCTGGCCTGGGGGGTGGGGCTGGCGGGCGCGATCCTGGCCGTCCCCATCTGGTTCGCGGTGGCCGGCCCCCGGCACTTCACCGGCGTGCAGCACCCCGGGATCGCCTTCGTCGGCGTGTCGTGGGGATCGATCGTGAACCCGGGGCCCGCCTCCAGCAAGCCCAGCGCCTTCGGGATCTTCGCCGGGTACTCGGGCCCCCAGGGGCCGTCGGCCCTCTACCTGGGGGTGGTCATGGTGGTGGTGCTGGTGGTGGGGGTGGTGATGCTCCGGCGCCTGGCGGTGGTCCGGTTCTGCGCCGGCATGGCACTGTTCAGCGTGGCCATGGCCGGGGGGGTGGCCTTCGGGGCCAATGTCTTCCACCATCCGTCGGGGCTGGCACCGTGGCGGCTGGTCGACAAGCTGCCCCTGCTGTCGGAGGCCGGCCCCAGCCACCTGGCCGGGGTGGCCATGGTGTTCGTCGCCGTGCTGTTCGCCGTGATCCTCGACCGGGCGACCACCTCCCTGGCCGCCCGGCAGTGGTCGGGGAGGCCTCCGTGGGTCCGGGACCTCCCGAGGTGGACGGCGCCGGCGGCGGTCTCGGCACTGGCGGTGGTGGCCCTGGCCCCGATCGCCGGGGCCATCGGGCTGCCGGCCACCGTGGGGAGGGTGACCTCCCCGGGCGGACTGACCCGGGTGATCGACACCACCCCGGTGGGCGCCACCGTCCTGCTCTGGCCCTTCCCGTCGGCCCTCAACGCCCGACCCCTGGTCTGGCAGGCCGAGGACGACTTCCGGTTCTCGGTGGTGGGCGGCTACGGGTTCGCCCCGGGACCGGGTCACGCCAAGCTGAACGCCGGCAACGACCTGACCCCCTACGGGGCGTTGGCCCAGGTGGACGTGGGGCCGGACGGCCAGCCCCTCGATCAGCAACTGGAGCTGAGCCGTGAGGAGATCGACGACTCCGGGGCCACCGAGGCGGTGGTGGTGCCGGTGGGGTCCACCGCCCAGTACAGCTACGCCCTGGCCTACTACACCGCCCTGCTGGGACGGGCCCCCACCTACGGGCCCGGTGGGGTCTGGGTGTGGGCGGGACCGGTGACCATCGACCCGCCGCTGACCACCACCACCGCCACCGCCGTCGAGTTCTGCGCCGCCTTCGGTGCCCATCCGAACCAGCCGCTGGCCGTGCCGGAGTGCGTCCTGGCCACCGCCGGTCGCTGAGCCGGCTCCGGCGCTGCCGGGGCCGTGGGGGGCTCAGTCCTGGGAGGCGGCGGCCTTCCGCTCCTTGCGGGAGAGCTTCGGAGGGGGAGGCGGCGGAGGCGTGGGTGCCTTCGGGGTGTACCGCTTGTTGGGCGTCGGGCCGACCGGACCCTTCGAGCGCTTCTTGGCGGGGGTCGCCGCCCTGGCGGAGGAGGACCTGGCGGGTGCGGACCTGGCGGGTGCCGCGCCCGACGACGCCCGGCTGCGGGTCGGGGACGAGGAGCCGGACTCCGCCCGGGCCGCCCGCATGGAGGCGGTGATCTCCTTCTGGACCCGGAAGGAGCGGTAGAGCAGCCAGAAGGCGAGGGCGAAGAAGGGGAGGGCCAGAAAGAGGATGGACTGGGCGAACGACGCACCGATGAAGAGGGCCACGAACCCCACCGGGGCCCGGCGGCCGAGCAGCGTGGCGCCGAGCAGCAGGGCGGCACCCACCATCCCCACCACGAAGATGGTCTGGGGGTGGAGTTGACCCTTGACCGGCTTCACGTGGGCCAGGAACCCGATGAAGATCGAGAAGAGGACGGCGAGCACCGTGGCCACGAAGGAGAAGAGCCGCTCCCGGGCGTCGAGGCGGTCGATGGCCCACTTGGTGGGGGCGGGGTCGGGGGTCGAGCGGGAGGACCGGGTGGCTCCGGACCCCCCGGCGGCGGGGCGCCTGGCGGACCGACGGGCGGGGGCCGGGCGCTCGTGGTCGGCCTCGGTGTCCAGATCCTCGGGGTCGTCGCCGGTGGTGGCCATCGGCTGCAGGCTACCGGCCGCCGGGTCGGCGGCCGAAATTCGCCGGTGGGGTCGCCGGGCGCCCGGAGCCGGTCAGACGGCGGCGATCACCAGGCGTAGGCCGAGGTTGTCCGACGGGTCCACCACCCAACGCCGGTCCGGGTCGGCCCCGGCCAGTCCCGGGAGGCCGGCGGGAGCGGGGTGGGCGGCGGTGAGTCCGCCGGCCGACTCGGTGGCGAACTGGATGTGGTGGATGCGCCCGGTCCTCCCGTCGAGCCACCGGTTGAGCCGTTCGGAAGGGGTGGTGCCGTGGGGGGCCACCAGGCGGATGGCCAGGGGTCCCTCCCACCGGAGGTCGATCCACTCCTCGCCGTCCCGGACACCGCGATCCTCGGCCTCCCCTCCCAGCAGGGTGCCGAACAGGTCGATGCCGGCCTGCAGGTCGGCGACGGCGTGGACCACCCGCTGCAGGGAGGCGGCGGGGACGCGGGTCCCGTCGGACCGCCGGCGCCGCTCCGTGGGGTAGCCCTCGGGTGCCGGGCTCACCCACCCCTCGGAGGCCTGGGCGAGCTGCACCACCACCCCGGTGGCCTGCTTCGGGTGGAGGAAGGCCTCCATCCACTCGGGTTGGCGGAGGTCGATCCCGGTCGGCTCGAGACCGGCGGCACGGGCGGCGTCGAGGGCCCGCTCGATGTCGGGCACCTTGAAGGTCAGGTGGTGGGGGCCGGGGCCACTCCGGGCCAGAAAGCGGGCCAGGAAGTCGTTGACCTCGGTGTCGAAGGGCATCAGCGCCTCGAGCCGGGCCCGGTTGGCGAACTGGATCTGACCGGGGGCGAACCCCGGACCCGGGCCTCCGGAGTGCCAGGCGGCGCCCAGCTCCACCACGTACCGGGGCCACGCCAGGCCCCACTCGGGCACCGCGTGGGCGACGTGGTCGAGGACCACGCCGTCGATCGTGTAGCTGGGCATGGTCCAACTCTGCTCGCCGGACGGGGGGATTGTCGAGATCGGACGGGTGGCGGACCGGTGCGGGGGGGGGCGCCGGTGCTCCCCGAAGGGGCCACCCGAAGCTCGGGCTACGATGTCCCCCTCACCTCGGGCGACCGTGCGGTCGTCGGGGATCCGGGCGCTTAGCTCAGTTGGTTAGAGCGCAGCCTTCACACGGCTGAGGTCGGAGGTTCGAGTCCTCTAGCGCCCACACTGTGATGTCTCAGGACATCGCGGACAGACGAACCTATGCAGGCTACGTAACCACGGCCTTCGGAGCCAGTGGTTGGTAGTCCCGACCCGGGTCGAGGGTGAGGTGTCGGATCAGTTCACCCTCCTCGCTGAGCACCCGGATATCGAGGTCGGCCACCAGGACGATGACCCGTCTCCCGGTGTGGGCCCGACCCACGCCGACGTGGTGGAGCTTGGTCCCGTGGCGCAGGGTGAAGACCCCGGTCTTGTCGATCTTGTCGTGGCGGACCCGGGTGTGGGGGGTCATCGGGTACTTGTCGGGGTCGGGGGTGGCCTTGACCAGAGCGTCGAAGGCCTGCTTCGGGGGCACCATCCCCCGGGCCGAGTGGGGCCGGGTCTCGTTGTAGTAGCGGACGAAGACGTCGACCTGGCCCTGGAGCTCGGCGATGGAGGTGGCCGGGTCCTGCTTGCGGAGCCAGCGCTTCAGGGTCTGGTGGAACCGCTCGATCTTCCCCTGAGTCTGCGGATGGTAGGGCTTGCCGTGCTTGATGGTGATCCCCAAGGTGGCGAGCTCGGTCTCAAAGCCGCAGCGGCCGTTGCGGAACTGGGCGGTGAAGATGCAGCCGTTGTCGGTCAGCATGGAGGCCGGCAGCCCGAAACGTCCCGCACCCTGGTAGAACGCCGCCACCACGTCGGCGGCTGTCGTGACCGGCAGCACCACGGCCACGGTGACCATCCGGGAGTAGTCGTCCACGAAGTCGAGGATCTCCACCCCGGTCCCGTCAGCCAGGGCCCAGTGGGTCATGTCGGCCTGCCAGGTCTCGTTGGGCAGGCTGGCCTCGAACCGCTGCCAGGAGTGCCGGGGCCGCTTCTGGGGCTGGGGGACGACGAAGCCCCGGCGGACCAGGGCCCGGTGGATGGTGGACCGGGCGGGGGCGGACCCGTGGCGCTGGCGCAGGTGGTACTGGATGGTGAGGGGACCGGCGTCGAAGCCGTCCCCGGACAGCTGCTTGCGGATCAGCACGATCTCGTCCTCGATGGCCACGTCGAGCTGGGTGGGTCGGCGGTGGGGTGCCCTCGACTTCGGGACCAGCGCCTCGTAACTGCCGGATCGGAACAGGGTCACCTGTTTGGCCACCCAGGACTTCGAGACGTCGAGTGACGACGCCACCGACCGGAGGGACCGACCCTCGATCACCACAGCGTCAACGGCATAACGGGAACGATCCATGGACACCACCTGAGCAGGTGTCCGCGATGTCCTGAGACATGGTGTCCACTACGTCATGGAACCGGACACTCTAGCGCCCACACACTCTCGCCCGCACCGATGGAACGGGCCCGCATCCGAGCGAATTCCCGGACGGCCTGTCGGCCAATTCGCTCGGATGCGGGCAGATCCAACCCACCGGGGCAGGTCACCGGGCGCCGGAGGAGGCACGCCGGACCAAGGCGCCGGGTCGGCGGCTTCCGGCACAGCACCGCCAGCGCAGTCCTCGGCGTCGAAGCCGGCCGCCCAGAACCGTCGGTCGTCTCCGAACCCTGCCGCAACTGCTCGTAGGAGCGGGTCGAGAGACGGGTGTTCAGCCGCCCTCCGTCACGTCCCGCCACCCAAGGTGGGCGACCGGAGGGCGGTTGCCCGGGGCGAGGGTCGTGGTTACGATTCCGGTGGAATCAGCCGAACCCGAGCCTTGCCCGGTGTGTTGGCCCAGCTGCGGAGGTCGGCCGATGATCTACTCCAGCTCCGGCGATGTCGACGGGATCAGGTCCGCAGCTCCAGGGCCTCGAGTCTCGGGGCGTGGCACTGCCAAGGTGTCGAGTGGTCCCACGGGGTCCGACGTTCGGGAAGGATCGGTCCCTGCCAGGCCCAGCTCCAACCTCGCGAGGCGGGGACACGCCAGTGCCGGGCGGCAACATGGCACCTCCGGTGGCCGAGTCGGTCCGGGCGAGCCTCGACGGAGGCCCAGTCAGGGGATGGCTGTGCTCCGGGCCGATGCCCACAGAGGGACCGATGGTCGAACGAGCGCCGAGTCGACGGGCTCGGTGTCGGCGGGTGCAGGCGGTCCGATGACCGAGGGTCGGTCTCGGGAGGGTGGTCGAACTCCGGAGACGGCCGAACCGCAACCGGCCCTGCACTGGCGAGCCGACAGACAGCTGTGGGAGTTCGGAGGCGTGGACCACGGCGCCGACGACCCCCTGCCGACGCAGATCTCCCTCGTCGCAGGCGGGGCGCGGCCCGGCAGCCCGTTGCTGTGGTCGATCGCCCGAGGGGGCGAGAACGTCGAGCTTGTCTCCGGTGAGCGCCGGCCGGAGGGTCGTCTTACCGGCGGCGACCGAGTGCAGGTTCGCAGCAGACAGGGGGGTGGGGGCACGGACGATGTGTGGGTACGCGTCGTTCAACCTGCGGAGGAGGGTCGGGCGGGCGTTGCCTACGAGGACAGTCTCGGCGTCCGCACCCCGGCTTCGGTGAGGCGAACCGAGTCGCGTACCGTCCCGTCGTCCGCCCCGACCCGGGCCTATCCGGTGCCGCCGGTCGGAGCGGGCCAGGCACCTGACGAACCTGGCCTCCCGGGGGCGGACCGATCCCCCCAGGGGGGACAAGGCCAACTGCCGTCGACCCCCGAGACGACCAGCGCTCCGAGCATCATGCGTCACACCGGCACCGCCCATACGGCGGGAAGGCCTTCGGGCTACCAGACACGCGAGAGTTACCAGGTGTTCGACGACACCGGACATGTCATGAGCGGGTACACGGTCAACGAGAAGTTCACCACCGGGAAGATCGCCGACAGCCCGAGCAACTGGCCTCAGGCCGTTCAGGGCGTGTTGGCGGTCTCGGGAAACACCTTCGACGATCTGATGGCGGCGGAGGGCACCGGTAGCCCCAACCCCCAAAGCCCACAGACCCCGCTCGGAACCACGAAAGTCATGCATTGGACCCAGGAATGGCGGGTGGGAAGCGCGACGGTCGGGCAAGGCACCAAGGTCCAGACGGATCGCCAGCAGTTCTACCTGGACCACGCCGCCCACGAGAACATCACCAATCCCTAGGAGCGCGGGCGAGGAGGGCATGGGCGCCGCTCAGTTCCCGGGGCTCTACCCCGGCACCATCTCGGCGCCGCCGGATCTCGCCGTGCTGGTGCGATCGGCGGACGTCGTGGTGCTGGGTGCCGTCGTCTCCGTGAATATCGGGGAAACGGTGGACTATGGGGTGGGGGACGAGGTCCTGGCGTTTCACCGGAAGACGGCGACGGTGGACCCCGAACGGCTTCTCAAGGGCGTCGTAGGCGACGGGCCGGTCGAGGTTGCGTTCCTCGAGCCTGATGTTCCTTCCGGCCTCGCAGCTCTCCACGTCGGGGAGCGTGTGGTGCTGTTTCTGACACACGACGGATCGCGATTCACCCTGGCTGATCCCGTCACCGCCAAGATACCCATGACCCGTTGGACGGGAGCCGACGGTGTCGAAGTGGGACCGTTTCCGGTCACCACCGGTCTGGCCTTGAGGGCAGGCGTGGCGGATGGCGATCCAGAGGTCTCGTCGATAGCCACCTCGATCGTGAGGGCGGCCGGCGAATGACGGTGGCGGCGATGGGCAGGTCGGCACCACGCCGTCGATGGGGCCGCTCCGTCCGGGCAACGGCGGCCACGATCTGTCCGAAGGTTCTCGCCTACGCCAGAGGCTCCGCCGTAGGGACCACCCCGGTCAGTCGTCCGATCCGGTGGGGCTGAGCAGCCCCTCGCGGTAGGCGAGCGCCACCGCTCCGAGCCGCGAGTGGACATCGAGTTTGGCCAGGATGCTCTTGACGTGATTCCGCACCGTGTGGAGGCTCAGGTAGAGCTGGTCGGCGATGGCCTGATTCCCCAGACCCTCGGCGACCAGCCGGAGGATCTGTCGCTCCCGGGTGCTGAGGTTGGACCCCGGCCTGCGGTACGACGACCGCAACTGGCCCATGGCGCCGACCAGGAGCCTCGGAGGCACGGAGGCTCCTCCGGCAAAGACGGTACGGACCGCCTCCAGCAGTTCGTCGAACGGCTGATCCTTGACCACGAATCCCCGGCAGCCGGCCTCGAGGGCGGAGGCCACCAGTGCATCGCTGCCCTCCCCGGTCAGCAGGATCACACGAGACCGCGGGCTGACCTGCTCGATGAGACGGATGGCCGAGACCCCGTTGCCATCGGGAAGCTGCTGGTCGAGGAGCACGATGTCGGGGCGGGTGGCCTCCACCGTCCGCACCGCCTCCCCGATCGATCCGGCGGTGCCGACCACCTCCATGTCGGGATGCCGGCCGAGCGCATGGGTCAGGCTGTCGGTGAGCATCCGATGGTCGTCCACGACGACCAACCGGATGGGCCCCAGGTCCGGACCCCCCGGCAGGTCGGGCACCGGAGCCACGGCGTGGACCATCATGCGCCGCCCTCGTCGGCGCCGGCCACCACAGAGAGGGCTCGGTCGTCCGCCGACGGGGTGGCAGGGATTTCCTGGGCCGGAAACAGGGCGACGAAGGTCGTGCCGATTCCCAGCTCCGAGTCGAACCGGCACGTCCCACCTGCCTGGGAGACGATCCCGTGCACGGTGGCCAGGCCCAGGCCGGTGCCGGCACCACAGGTCTTGGTCGTGTAGAAGGGCTCGAACACCTTCCTCAGGACGGACGGATCCATGCCGGGGCCCGTGTCGCACATCCGCAGTCTGGCGTACCGGCCCGGGGGAGGGTGGGGCCCCACCGAGCCGCAGTCGGCGCCCACCTCGACGTTGAGGGTGTCGATGGCCAACGTCCCGCCGTGCGCCATGGCATCGCGGGCGTTGACCGCCACGTTCAGGAGCACCCGCTCGAGTTGACCCGGATCGGCCACGATCGGCCAGAGGTCCGGATCGGTTCTGATCTCGACCTCGACGCGTCCCCCCATCGTCCGCCGGAGCATGGGCGCCGCCTCGGCCAGCACCGCGTTCAATTCCACCGGCCGCTCACTGACCACGCTGCGTCGCCCGAAGGCCAACAGCTGGCCGGTCAGATCGCTGGCCCGCTCCACGGCGCGCCCGACCTGCTCGAGGTCGTCGGCGGTCTGCACCCATCGCTCACCGCCGGGAGCGGCCGCCGCCGCCGCGATCTCCACATTGATGCACGAGGTGTAGTTCCGAATGACGGCCAGGAGATTGTTGAAGTCATGGGCCACGCCGCCGGCCAGCCGCCCGAGGCCCTCGAGTCGGTGCGTCTGATGGAGCTGGGCCTCGAGGGCGCTCCGCTCCGCCGCTTCCCGGGTGAGGGCTTCGAGTGCCGCGACCTGATCGGTGACGTCCAGGCAGGTGCCCACCACCCGTCCGGTGCCCCTGGCCGAATCAACGACCCACTCCGCCCGCAGGCGTACGACTCTGGTGGACCCGTCGGACCGCACGATCCGGTGCTCCACCTCGGCGGTCCCGCACCCGCGGCACTCCGCGACGGCCGCCGCCAGGCGCACCTGGTCGTCGGGTGGGGCGAAGTTGATGAAGGACTCCCAGGTCCCATCCCAGGAGCCCGGCGTCACCCCGTAGATGGAGAAGATCTCATCCCCCAGGAAGTTGAGCTTGCCGCTGGCCACCAGGAGCTCCCAGTGGCCGACCCCGGCGATGCGCTCCGCCCGGCGGAGCACCGACTCGCTCTGGGCGAGGGCGTCCACCGCCTCCTTCGAGGCGGTGACGTCGCTCGCATTGACGACGATCCCACTCACCACCGGGTCATCCGAGAGGTCGTTGGCCACCACCCGGATCCATCGGTGTCCACCAGCCGCATGACGGACCTGCAGCACCGCCTCGTTCGCCGTGTCGCCCGCCACGAGCTCGTGGAGAAAGGCCGTGGCCCGTTCTTGGATGGCGGAGGGGAGGAGGTCCGTCACCGCCACGCCGATCAGGTCGCTCACCTGGTACCCGAGGATGTCGCGGGTCGACGGGCTCGCATAGGTGATCCGTCCGCCGCCTCCGAGGACGAGCACCATGTCGCTCGAGTGCTGGATCAGCGATCGGTACCAGCGCTCGCTCGACCGCAGCATGGCTTCGGCACCCCTCATCTCCGTGATGTCGCTGGTGATGGCGATGATCGCCATCAGGTTGCCCTCGTCATCGAGTATCGGTGTGTCCGTGACCCGACCGAGGAAGGTGCTCCCGTCTCTGCGTCGGTGACTGAACTCCCCCGTCCAACGACGACCGACGAGCAGGTGGGCGACGAGTTCGTCGACCGTCTCGGTCGAGAAGCTGGCGAGGATCGATGCGGGAGCGTCCCGGCCCAGGAGCTCGCCCCGTCCCCAGCCGAAGAGCGTCTCGGCCGCCTCATTGGCGTAGATGACGACGCCTTGGACATCCGTGGCGATGATGGACTCGCTGGCCGCGTTGAGCAGCTTCGATTGGAAGCGCAGGGCTCCGTCGGTCTTCATCGTGGCACCCATCTGCCCGAAGGGGGTCGGTCACTCGCGTGCCACCCCGGAGCCGTCATGGCGACCGCCCGGGACCGACCGGAAGAGCGGGCGCCGTCTCGGGGCTCCCGAACGGGCGGTAGCGCTGCAGAAACTCGGTAGAGGCCCTCCGGATTCGTCACCCAGTCATCTTGCCCCACCAACGGAGGGGGAACTAGGGCCATATGTCACTCGCACGCCCCATTACCGACAGCTGATCGACGCCATCGGGGGCGGGCGATGATCCACCCCCCACCGAAGGAGAGGCTCGACTGTATTCAACAAGATCCACGTACCGGATATAGGTGTGCATGTTGGCCGGGACGGGCTGGAGGTGCCATCGTCGACGGTCACGCCGAGGGCGGGAGGCCGGATGTCGGCTTGCCGGGGTGGCGGCCGGGGATCCCCAGTCGGAACCTGGGTGGAACTCGGTCGACACCGGGCAACCGTCGCTGCAGGTCACGGCGGTGGGTTGACGCGTTCGCGTGAGGAGGCCCTACGCACCAGCGTCAATGGAGAACGGTCATTCGGGGTCTGTGGCCGGTCGGATATTCGGTCGACAAGTGAGAGAATCCGTCGTTCCAGACGGAGGAGAAAGGGGCCCAAACCACGACGGCTCCACGATCGGGGGCGAATCTAGTCATGGGGCACGTGGGCATCCTGCATAGTGATTCAACTACTGCGAGCGCAGGTGGATCACCACCCCGGGGAACGCCGGAGCGAAGATGGATCGGGGCGCATCCCGTCGGCGGCCGCCTGGTGACATCGGTGCTGGGGGTCGGACAGCCGATCCCGGTCGGGCTCCCGGCCCCGGCGATGCGTTCGGTGCCCGGTTCCAACACGGCAGGGCCCGTCTGTCCGATCGGTGCGGTCCCGGGCTGTCCGCAGATGAATTCGGGTGCTGTCCGACGCCGGATCGACCGTTCGGGCCGCAGCGCCAACCCGACGGTGGGGATCGTCATCCCCACCATGAACGAGGCCGCCAATCTGCCGTACGTGCTCCCGCTCATTCCCGACTGGGTCGATGAGGTGGTCCTGGTGGACGGGTGCTCGACCGATGGGACCGTCGAGGTGGCCCGGCGGCTCCGGCCCGACATCCGGGTGGTCCATCAGCATGCACGCGGAAAGGGGGCGGCACTCTCCGCCGGCCTGTGCGCGGTGAAGAGCCAGGTGGCGGTGATGTTGGACGGTGACGGTTCGATGGACCCGCGTGAGATCCCCGCCTTCGTCGGGGCACTGGTGGCCGGCGCCGACCTGGCCAAGGGGTCTCGGTATGCGGCCGGTGCGCTCACCCACGACATCACCGCCATCCGGCACATGGGGAACTGGGCGTTGAAGACCGCCGTCAACGTGCTCTACCACCAGCACTGGACGGAATTGGCCTACGGCTACGCCGCCATGTGGACCGACATCCTCGAGCCGCTGGACATCCGCCAGATCGACGAGGTGGGAGTGGCGCCGGCCAAGCTCGGGTACGGGCACGGATTCGAGATCGAGACCCTCCTGTTCTGCCGGGCCGTCCGCACGGGCCTCCGGGTGGTCGAGATCCCCGGTGTCGAGTTCGACCGGATCTTCGGCGACACGCACCTCAACACCTTCCGCGACGGTTGGCGCGCCCTGCACGCCCTCTACATCGAGCGGTTCGGCGTCCAGCGCTCCGTGGACCTGAACGAGCAGCACCCCCGCCCCCCCGTCATCGCCCGGATCCAGCTCCCGGACAAGCGGATGGCGTCGTGACGCGCCCCCTTCCCCACGGGGTGGTGGTGGTGGGGCCGGGAGCCCGCTTCTTCTCGGGCATCTCCCTCTACACCGCGGCGTTGTGCAGCGGCCTGGCTGCCCGCGGCCCGGAGCCGGTGGCGGCCCTGTTGTTCGATCACCTGTGCCCGGAGCTGGCCTACCCGGGACGCCAGCGCCTGGGGACACACCAGCACGGAGCGCTCGGCTATGCGCCGGAGGTCACGGTGGTGAACTGCCTCAACTGGTACTGGGGGTGGGGCATCGTGGTGGCGGTGGCCCAGCTGGCACGCCGGCGCCCGCGGGCGGTGGTGCTGTCCTGGTGGACGGGCACCGCGCTCCACACTCACCTGCTGCTCGCCGCGGTGGCCCGGCGGTTCGGGGCGACCGTGGTGCTCGAGTTCCACGAGAGCTTCGATCCGAGCGAGGGGGCGCTCCCCGGTGTCCGGGCCTACATCCGGGCCGGCATGCGGATCCTGGCCCGGCTGGCCGATGTCGGCGTCGTCCACAGCCGCGTGGACGCCGAGCGGATGGCAGGCGAACTGCCGCTCGGGGACCTCCCCCTCGAGGTGGTCCACCTCGGCCCGGTCGGGCAGGTCGACCTGGGTGCGCCCCGGCCCGCCCAGGGCCCCGTCCACTACCTCTTCTTCGGTGTCCAACGCGCCTACAAGGGACTCGATGTCCTGGCCGACGGCTTCGCCCGCCTGACCGCCGGCAACCTCCTCGGAGGCATCGGCCTTCCGGGCGACGCCGCCGCGGAGCTGATCGTGGCCGGCGAGCACTGGGGTGGCTGCGAGGCCGCCCGGGAGGCGCTGGGTGCCATCGAAGGGGTGACGTTCCACAACGGCTACGTCAGCGACGACGAGCTCCGTGACCTCCTCCGCTGGGCCGACGTGGTGGTCCTCCCGTATCGGCGCTCTGCCGCGTCGGGGCCTCTGCATCTGGCCATGTCCTGTGGCCTTCCGGTGGTGGTGAGCGCGTTGCCCTCGCTGGTCGAGGTGGTCGAGGAGTACGAGGGAGCCGTCACCTTCCCCTCCGGTTCCGGCACGAAGCTGGCGGCGGCCATGGTGGCCGCCGCCCACTTGCGCGGCAGGCGCTTCGAGAACCCCGACTCGTGGGCGCGCGTGGCGTGTCACTTCGCCGAGATCTTCGAGGCGGCGGCCGCCCCGGAGGCCGGCACCCCCGGTACGGGTCGACCCGACGCTCTCCGGCCGGGGGACGTGGTGCCCCCGGCTCCGATCCTCGAGGGTGTCGGATGAGGGCGTCGGGCCGGGAGCGGGTGGCCCTGGTCACCTCGGCCGCCTCGCCCGTGCGGGGGGGAGTGCCGACCATGGTCGACGCCCTCGCCCGCGGTCTGCGCCTCCTCGGTGGCCGGGACGTCGATGTGGTGACCGCCTCACCGGGTGAAGCCTGCCAGGGGACGGTCCGGGTCGGCTCGTGGGGCCCGGAGCTGGTGGCGCTGCCGTCCCCCGGGTTCCGTCACACCCTTCGCCAGTACGACCTGGTCCACGCCTTCAACCTCCACACGCCGATGGCCTGGACGGCGCTCCGGACCGGACGACCGACCGTGCTCACCCCCAACTGGCATGGTGGATCGGAGCGGGCGTGGCGAAACGCCGTCTGGGTCCCGTCGCGCGCCGTGCTCCGGAACCTGGTGCACGGGGCGACACTGGTGTGCTCGACCCCGGGAGAGGCCGAGGCCGTGTACCGCGATCTCGGGGCGAGGTCCACCGTGGTGACCCCCGGGACGGTGCGGCGTCGGCGGGGCGCGGTCGAGCCGGGCACCGTGCTCACGGTCGGGCGACTGGTGCCCGGCAAGCGGTGCGACGTCCTCATCCGGGCGGTGGGGCGCCTCCACGGCGTCCGGCTCACCGTGGTCGGGTGCGGGCCGTCCCGGTCATCCCTGGAGGCGCTCGCCCGGGCGGTGGCCCCGGACCGGGTCACCTTCGCCGGTGAGCTCACCGATGCCGAGTTGGATGACCAGTGGGCGACCACCGCGGCCTACGCCAGCGCGTCGGGCTACGAGTCGTTCGGGATCGCCGCCGCCGAGGCGGCTGCCGCCGGTGTTCCGGCGGTGATCTCGGACATCCCGGCACACCAGGCGCTCGGCCTGCCGTGCGTGGCGCCCGAGCCCGCCGCCTTCGCCGCCGGCCTGGCCCACGCCCTCTCGACCGGGGACCCCCCCGGCGTCGACCTGCCCGACTGGGCGGGATATGCACGTTCGATCGACCAGGTCTACGACCGGGTGCTCGTCACGGCAGGAAGGAACCTGTGTCCGATACCCGCGTGATCAGCCCCATGTCCGTGCCCGACCTCGGGACGATGGCGCCCGCCTCCGTGCTGGCGCCCCCGCGCCCATCCCCCGACCGGCCCCCGCGGGTGGACCAGGGGGGCACCGCACCCCCGCCGCCGGTTCCGGAGATCCCCATCGAGGGCGGGCGCCCGCCGGGCGGCCGGGACCGCACGGGGCTCCTGGCCGTGGTGGCCCTCCTGGTGGTCACCACCTCGGTCGGGGGTCTGCTGCTGGCCTGGTCGATGCAGGTGGCGCGTCCCCATCAGCGACCCCCGCTCACCGCCTACGGCCTGTTCTGGCTGGCCTTCGCCCTGGTGTTCGGAGCCGCCGCCCTGGTCGCCGCCCGGCCCAGCGCCCGGCTGGCGTCCCCACGCGGCTCCCGACTCGTCGCCGTGGGCAGCGTGGCGGTCTGGGGTGCCCTGCCCCGGCTGCTGGTCGGACCCGTCCCCCTGTACTTCAACGACGAGTTCGCCCAGATCTGGCAGACCCAGCGGCTGGTCCAGACCGGTCACCTCCCGACCTCCAACCCGTTGAACGTGGTCCTGGGCCCGGCCTTCCCCGGCCTCTCGTACCTGACCGACTTCGTCCACCGGGTGATCCCCGCCAGTGTCCCGTCCGTGGGGATCGGGGTGGTCCTGGTGGCCCACGGCCTCGGCCTGTTCGGCATCTACCTCCTGGCGCGGGCGGTGGGCCTCGGCTCCCGCGGATCGGCGCTCGCCGCCATCTTCTACGCCGTCAACCCCTCGTGGTTGTACTTCGATGCCATGTACTCCTACGAGTCGCTGGCCATCCCGCTGCTCATCTGGATGCTGGCCGCCCTGGCCTACTCGGCCCGCCGGGACGCCAGGCCGGGGTGGAGGGTGGCGGTCCTCCTGCTGGCCCCGGCGGTGATCGTCACCCATCACGCCACCGGCGCCTTCATGACCGTCATCGTGCTGGCCGCCGCGGTGGTGGCCGTGGTCCGGCTCCGCCGGGGTCGCTCGCCGGCGGGGGAGTCGTGGGCCTGGCTGGTCGGGGTGGGGGCGTACACCCTGGCGCTGTTCTTGCTGTGGTGGGGACTCCACCTCCACCTGATCCTCGGCTACTACTCGGCCTACGTGCAGGCGGACCGGGGTGGCGTGCGGTCGGTGGCCGAGGGAAGTGTGCTCCCGCTGTTCGAGACCGTCGCCCTCTGGCTCCAGCCGGTGGCCGCCCTGGTGGCCGTGGTGTGGGCCTGGCGACGGCTGCAGGGCACCTGGCACCTTGCCTCGTCCTTCCGGTGGACGCTGGGGCTGCTCGGCTCCCTGTTCTTCGTGTCGCTCCCGCTCATACTCACCGCCGACGGGCAGGAGGTGGCGCACCGTTCGTGGGCGACGTCGTGGATCGGCCTGGCCGTCCTGGTGGCCGCGGCGGTGGAGGTGGGCCCCCGCCTGGCCACCCGTGAGGAGGGGGGCGGCCACTCCCCCGGGGACCGGGCCGGTGCCGGGTTCTACGCCGCCCCTACGCCCGGTGCACGGGGCCCCCTCGCCCGACGGCACGGACAGCTGGTCGCCGCCGGAGCGGGCCTGGTGGTCGCCGTCCTCGTGGTCGGCTCGATGGCGGCGTCGCCGATGAACCCGTACCTGCGGTTCCCCGGCACCCCGGTGGTCGGCGAGCAGGGGCGCATCGACACCGGTGTGGCCAACAACCTGGCCGGCTTCATCTCGGCTCACCCCGCCGGGAACTACTTCGCCGACCGGTACGTCGCCGGGTGGATCGCCGACAAGGGGAACGAGACCCGCGTGGTCTCGACCACCACCTCGGCCCGTGCCACGGAGCTGGTTCTGGGGTCGACCATGCCGACGACGGCCCAGGTCGACCGGTGGAAGGCGGCCGACCTCCGGTATGTCATCGTCGATGACCGCATCGGCACCGACAAGCCGTTCCAACTCTGGTGGTACCAGGTCGGGGAGCCGGTCGTTCCCCTGGGCACCCATCCCTGGGGAATGCGGGCCCTGGCCTGCGCGCCGTGGTCGACCCTCGTCCACACCGCCGGGCCCTACCGTGTGTACCGAATCGACCTGGTCAGCCTCGGCACCGCCGCCCACCGCTACTGGGACCTGGGACGGAGGCTCCCGACCTATCAGGGGTGTGGGTGAGCCCTCCCCCCGGTACGGCCGTCGAGCGGGGACGCTCGGGTGTGGTGCTCCGTACCAGCGCCGGCATGCTGGGGGCCACTGCCATCCTCGGAGTCGGCGGCCTGGCGTTCTGGGCCATCGTGGGCCACAACGCCGGCTCTCGGACGCTGGGCCAGACCGCCACCGCGGTGTCGCTGGCCACGCTGGCCGCCATGTTGTCGGCGGCCGGTGCCATCCACTTCGTCATCGCCCGGAGGCCCGACCTCCGGGCCCTGGTATCGGCCCTGGCCATCGCCAGCCCGCTGGTGGCGGCAGCCATCGCCGGGGCGGTGGCTCCCCGGTGGTGGGGACTGGTCGCCCTGTTGGCCGCCGGCCTGGCCCTGGGCATGGTGGTCGATGCCGCGGCGCTGGCCGCCCACCGGCCCCGGCGGGTGACCGCCCGGGCCGGAATGCAGGTGGGCGGGATCCTGGTGGCGGCGGTGTGGATCCATACGCTCGAGGGTTTCCTGGTCGCCCAGGTGGTGGCCGCCGTGGTGGCGGCGTCGGTCCAGCTCGCCCACTGGAGGGCGCTCCCCGACTTCCGGCTGTTGGCCAGACTGGGCCGGGAGGTCTGGTCGTACCACCTGGCCGGGGTCACCGGCCAGGCTCCCGCCTTCGTGGTGGCGCCCATGGCGGCGTTGCTCAGCACGCCCGAGGTGGCCGGGCAGGCGTACATCGCCATGGCCATCGTCGGACCCCTGACCAGCCTGTCCGTGTCGCTCTCGGTCGGCGTCCACGCCGAGGGTTCCACCGGGGCGGCCGGCACCCGGCAACTCTTCCTGCGGGTGATGCTGGCCGTCACCGCCCTGGCGGCGGTGGCGGCGGCGTGTACCCCGGTACTCCACCTCCTCGGACCGGCCTTCGCGGCGGCGGCTCCAGCCGTGGCGGTGATGGTGTTCGCCACCGTGTTCGACGCCGCCTCCAACATCTGGGCCTCCCTGTGGCGGCTCCAGAAGCGGCTGGTCGTGGTGCCGTTGCTCTACGTGGCCGAGCTGGTGGCGTTCGTGGCGGCGGTGGCGGCGACCATGCCGGCGCTCGGCCTCCAGAGCGTCGTCTGGGGCTGGTACGCCCAGGGCATCGTCGGTGTGCTGGTGGTGGTGGCGGTGGAGCATCGGCTGATCCCACCACGGCCCGCCGTGGCGCCACCGGCAGCCAAGGGCCCCGTGGCCGTGCCCGACCTCCTCTCGCTGTCTTCCCTCACGGCGCCCGTCGAGCCCCCGGCGACCACCGGCGGTGGCCCACCCGAGGCGGTGGCGCAGTGCGCCCACTGACGTTTCTGCACCTCAGCGACCTCTACGAGCCCTCGATCGGGGGCATGGAACGCCACGTCCGGGGCCTGACCGAGGAGCGGGCCCGGCGCGGGCACCGCGTCTCGGTCGTCACCATCTCCACCACCGGCGAGACGGGTATCGCGGTCTCCGACGCCGGAGTCCGTGTCCACCGGATCCCGGGGGGGCTGAACCGCCTCGGGCTGGGGTGGCAGGGCCCCGACAAGCCCCAGCACCCTCCGGCCCCGGACCCCTGGATCTCCCGTGAGATCCGCCGGATCCTCGAGGAGGAGCGGCCCGACGTCGTCCATGCCCACAACTGGATGGCCTACAGCTACCTGGCCGTGAAGCGCCGGTCCGATCCACCGCTCCTCTGGTTCCAACATGACTACGCCTTGTCCTGTCCGAAGAAGACGGCTCTCTTCGAGCCGGGCGCCACCATCTGCGGAGGGCCGGCCCTGGGCAAGTGCCTGGGCTGCTCCGCCCACCAGTACGGCCGGATGAAGGGGGCGGCGATCACCCTCGGGCTCCGGGCCTCCAATGCCACCCTCCACCGCCGCATCGACCGGATCGTGGCCAACTCGCGGTTCACCGCTGAGGTCGCCGCCCGCGCCTTCACCCCCGCGACCCCCATCGAGGTCGTGCCCAGCTTCATCGGCGACGATGTCGAGCAGCTGGCCGAGGAGACCCCCCGTCCCCGCTACCTTCCGCCCGACGGGACGTACCTGCTCTTCGTCGGCGCCCTCGGAGCCCACAAGGGCATCTACGACCTGCTGGAGGCGTACGAGGCGCTGGGCGACGGTCGGCCGCCGCTGGTAGTCCTCGGCGCCCCCAGGGCCGACACGCCCACCCGGTGGCCGGCGGGGGTGGTCCGGTGTGAGGGTGTGCCGAACGCCGAGGTGCTGGCGGCATGGAAGCGGTGCGCCTTCGGTGTCGTCCCGTCACGGTGGGCCGAGCCGCTCGGCCAGGTGGCCGTGGAGGCCGGTGCACTGGGGCGGGCGGTGATCGCCACGAATGCAGGAGGTCTGCGGGACGTGGTGATCGACGGAGTCACGGGGATGCTGGTCCCGCCCGGCGATCCCGGCTCGCTGACCGCGGCCATCCGGCGCCTGATCGACGACCCCGCACTGGCCGACCGGTTGGGCGCGGCCGCCCGGTCGCAGTCGCTCAAGTTCCGGGTCGGCGTGGTCACCGACCGACTCGACGAGATCGCCGCCGAGATGGCGTCGGCCACGGCTGGTGGGTCCGGAATTCGATCTCTCGTCACCTGAGCGTGCCTTCCGGCATCGACGAGACGAGGGGTGGGTGCCCGCAGGCGACCGACCGACGGGCTCAGCGACCCTTTCGCTTCCAGCGTTTGCCGCCCCGCTCGGAGTTGGCCGGCGGGGGGTTCTTGGGCGCCGCCGTGCTGGAGGTGGACTTGCGGAGGCTGGTGGCGTCGTAGTGGACCTCCACCTGGTCGGCCAGTGACGACCCTTTCATGGCCATGTTCAGCAGGTCGGGGAACTCGCGACTCCCCTTGAAGAGGTCGGCGTTCTTGGCGGCGATCGACGCCGGGATGTTGGTGGTCCGTGGCGCCTCGGGGGTGGTGACCCGGGAGATGGGCCGCACCTCGGCGACCGCCTCCTCCGGCTCCGCCTGGGCTGCCACGGCTGCGTTCTCGTCCACCGCCGCCGCGGGCGCCACCGGCGCCTCGGCAGCCGGCTCCGCCACGGCGGCGGGCTCGATGATCGGGGTGGGCTCCACCGCTGCCACGATGGGCTCGGGCTCCACCGCAGCAGCAGGCACTGGCGCTACGACAGGCTCGGGCTCCACCACCACCGCCACCACCGGCTCGGGCTCCATCACCGGCTCGGGCTCCACCGCCACCACCGGCTCGGGCGCGGGCTCCGCCACCACCGGCTCGGGCGCGGGCTCCGCCACCACCGGCTCGGGCTCCACCGCCACCACCGGCTCGGGCTCGGGCTCGTCGAGCGCGGGCACGGGCTGCTCGTCAGTGGATGTCGGGGCCACGGCCGACTCGGACTCGACCAGGGACCCCTCGGCTTCCGGCCGCTCTTCCGGAACCAGCGTGAGTCCGGGATGCTCGGCGACATGGCCGTTGAGTCCGTTCGCCGAGTAGTCGTGATCGATGGGCGGCGGGGGAACGGGTGTGGCCTCCGCGTCACGGGCGATCGATGCGGACATGGCCCGCTGAATTTCGGGCGGGAGTCCCGGATCCCGCGATGTGGACTCGGAGGTCGACCCGGGGAGCACCGGGCTGATCGGGGTGGAGGACGCGCTCCGCACCGGATCGACGACCGGTTCGACAGGAGCTTGCTCCTCCATGGCGGGTGCGTCCGGGGTTCCGTCGATGACGGCGATGTCCCCCAGCGAGAACTCGGTGTCGTCGAACTCGTCCTCGTCGATGGCGACCACGTCGTCAGTGGCGACTTCCTCGACAGCGGCGACGATGGGCTCGACGGGCTCCGGTTCGGTGTCGATCAGGGAGGCGGGCTCACCGCCGACAGTTTCCTCCGCATCGGGTGCAGCTTCGAATGCAACCGCGTCGTCCGTATCCGATGGGACGGAGGCCTCGGTCTCGTAGGGAAGTTCGGTCTCGCGAGCGACGGTCGCATCGGTATCCGCGATGATGGGCGCGACGAGGTGCAGCGCCGAGGGCGGGCGCAGTTCCGGCGGGTGCCACTTTCCGTCCGCTGCCAACCACCACTGCGGACCGAGCGCAGTATCACTCATCGTGGTCCTTTCCACACATCACGTGATAAGAAGTGATAGTAGGACGTGTCGGCAAGGGGGGCAAGCCTCTTTAAGCAAAGCTCACGTTCGCCCGTTCTCCCTGGTGACGAACGTGCCATCTGAGCGCCTCCCTCGGTCGTGCGACCAGACGCGTGCCCTTGGAGCGCTCGGTTCTCGATCGGCAGCCGCTCACCGTGACGCCGGCGCCGACGGAACCACGGGGATCGGCCCCGGTCGACGACCGGCGAATGTCGGCTCCGGACACCTCGTCGTCGTTCCCGATGGCACGGCTCTGCCCCGCCATGGCGGCCCACCTCTCCTGCCTCGCCCCCGTACCCCGCTCCGGCTCGGACGACTCGACCGGGACCCGGAGGGCACGGGCGGTAGGGTGGCTCCACAGTGACTGACACGGATGACTCGTTCGACCTGGAGTTGGCGGCGGCCTCGCTGCGCGCGGAGGGGAGCGACGTCCACGTGCTCCTGAAAATCCTCAGCGACCAACTGCGGGAGGCCCTGGGTGACCGCCTCGAGGTGCAGCGGGCCGGAGGTCGCCTGCGGAGGTCCGAGGAGATCAAGTCACTCCGGATCGCCATGGGAAACGACCAGTTCGAAGCCGAGGTGGACGGCCCGGGCCTGCGTTGCACCATCGGCCACGCCTCGGGGGGAATCCGCATCCGCACCGAATCGGTGGATACGGAGGAGTGGACGTCCCGGCTGCTGGCCGAGTTGCAGGCGGAGGCGTCGCACAGCCAGGCCACCCGTCTGGCTCTCGAACACCTGGTCATCGGAGGTCCGTCATGACCGAAGGTTCCGAGCAGCTGCCCGAGGCCACCACCCACCGGCTCGAGGAGCTCGAGCACGGCCTCTTCACCTCGGACCTGTCGGTCAACGAGTTCCTCCTGATCAAGGAGGTGGGGTTCCATCCGCTCGGCTTCGTGATGGGGTCGTCGATCTACCACACCGGGATCCAGACCCGGAAGTGGGGACAGAGTCAGGAGCTCACCAAGCTCACCGAGGCGATGTACAACGCCCGGGAGCTGGCCATGACCCGGATGGAGGAGGAGGCCGCCGAGCTCGGGGCAGACGGCGTGGTGGGCGTCCGGCTGGACGTGAACTACTACGAGTGGGGAAAGGACGCCGCCGAGTTCATCGCGGTGGGGACGGCGGTGAAGGCCGAGAACGGGGTGTCGCACCTAAACGCCCTGGGGAAGCCGTTCACCTCCGACCTGTCCGGCCAGGACTTCTGGACGCTCATGCAGACCGGCTACCTACCCCAGGGGCTGGTGATGGGGACCTGCGTCTATCACATCGCCCATCGCGGCCTCGGGCAGACGCTCGGCTCGGCGGGGCAGAACGTGGAGCTGCCGAACTTCACCCAGGCGCTGTACGAGGCCCGGGAGCTGGCCATGACCCGGATGCAGGACGAGGCCGATCGGCTCAACGCCTCGGGGATCGTGGGCGTCCGCCTCGAGGAGAAGTCACACCAGTGGGGGAGCCACACCATCGAGTTCCTGTCGCTGGGGACGGCGGTGACCAAGACCTCCGACGAGGTGACCCTGCCGGCTCCCACCACCATCATCTCGCTCGACAACTGATGGCCGACGCGCCACCCGACCTGCCGGAGGCGGCCGACAGACGCCTGGCCGACAGCGCCTTCTCGTCGGGGCTCAGCGTGCCGGACCTGGCCGCCTGCCTACAGCTGGGACTGGAGCCCGTCGACTTCGTCCAGGGCTTCTGTGTCATGCAGTGGGGCTGGTACGGGGTGAACTCGCCCTACCGGATGCCCATGGGGACCTCCGGCGGCCCCGGTGGGTACCAGGAGACCTACCAGTGCCCCCACGGGATGATGATGGGCGGCGAACACCGATCCTGGGGCCAGAACTACGAGCAGCCGTGGATCGAACAGGCATGGGGCCAGGGGTTCGCCACCGCCTACGCCCGCATGCTCGAGGAGGCCCAGACCGCCGGGGCCCACGGCGTGGTGGGCGTGATCGACACCGCCGACCGGCTGTCCGACCTCGGGGTGCTCGAGTTCCACCTGCGGGGCACCGCGGTCCGGGTCACCGGCGGCGACCCGCCTCCGGGCGGTCAGCCGTGGACCACCTACCTGGCCGGCCAACGGCTGGCCAAGCTGATCGAGGCGGGCCTGATGCCGGTGGCGGTGGCGGCAGCCGTCTCCTCGGTCCGGGTCTGGGCATCGTGCGTCACCCAGTACCAGTTGGGTGGGTCGTCGTTCGGCCAGCAGGGAGTGTCCGAGGTGACCCAGGTCGCCTCGGCGCGCATGGCGGCCCGCCAGGTGGCCCGGGAGCACGTCCGGGCCCAGCTCGGCCGCGACTCCCTCCACGGTGCCCGGATGATCGTGTCCGAGTCCGAGGTGGGGGAGGGGGACCAGGAGATCCAGTGCCTGCTCCGGGGCAACCGGGTTCGCCGGTTCAAGGATGTGGCGCCCCTGCCACTCCCGCATCCGACGGTGCGGCTGTCGTGACCGGGAGCACCGGTCTCGGGGGCGGTCCGCCTCCGACCCTTGACCTGAAGGCGGAGCTACGGGAGGCGGTCCGAGTGCTCCACGGCGGATCCGGCAGTGGGAAGGCCACCACATCGGACCTCTCGATCGACCAGGAGCTCCTGCTCCACGCCATCGGCTGGGAGCCGGTGGAGCTGGTGTCGGGGGTGTCGCTCTACTCGGTGCCGATGGGCGTATGGAACTGGGGGCAGGGGGAGATCACCGCTGCCTCGGCGGCCTACCTGGGTGCGTTCGAGGCGGCGTCGGGGCGCCTCCACCGGATGTGCGCCAAGGCCGGCGGTCACGGGGTGGTCGGGGTTCAAGTCGACCTGGCCGTCGAGTCCCACCACGTGGACGTGTCCCTGCTGGGGACGGCCATCCGGCCGGTCGGTGCCGGCCGCATCGACGGCGCCCAGGTGTTCATCTCCGACCTCTCCGCCCGCGACTTCGCACTACTGGTGGCCTCGGGGTGGAAGGCCCTGGGCCTGGCGGTCGGGGCCAGCTTCGTCAACGCCCCCCGCCGCTCCCTCGGCGCCACCCTGCAGCAGTCGTCGCAGAACGTGGAGCTGACCAACTTCACCGAGGCGATGTACGCGGCCCGCGAATCGGCCATGGAGCGCATGCAGGCGGCCGCCCTCCGGATGGGCGGGACCGGGGTGGTGGAGGTGAAGGTGACCGAGGGGCCGATGGACTTCGCTCGCCACGCCGTCGGCTTCACGGCGCTGGGGACGGTGGTCCGGTTGGCCGGGGACACCCACCGGGTGCTGCAGCCGACGATGGTGCTGCCGATGGACGACCCGGTGGCCGGTTTCGAAGCCACCGCCCTCCGCGGGGGTTGACCGCCGGCGCCGTCCGACGCGGACGGACAGGGGTCAGCCGGTGATCGCCGCGGCCGTGTGTTGGCTCCACTGGGCACCGTCCCACCAGCGGATCAACGACGGGTTGGCGTAGTCCTGGTACCAGCCGGCGGGCTGGGCGGCAATGGCCTGGGGCGGCGGAGGGGCCTGGGGTGCCGGCTGGGGTGCCGGCCGCTGGGTCTGCACGACCGGCTGCTGCACCACCGGCTGCTGCACGACAGGTTGCTGCACGACAGGTTGCTGCTGCACCACCGGCTGCTGCACGACAGGTTGCTGCTGCACCACCGGCTGCTGCACGACAGGTTGCTGCTGCATCACGGGCTGCTGCACGACCGGTTGCTGCTGCATCACGGGCTGCTGCACGACCGGCTGCTGGACGACCGGCTGCTGCGGAGGCTGGACGACCTGATGGTGGGGGATTACCGGCTGGGTCACCATCGGCTGGGTCACCATCGGCTGGGTCACCATCGGCTGGGTCACCATCGGCTGGGTCACCATCGGCTGGGTCACCATCGGCTGGGTCACCATCGGCTGGTGTGCCGGAGCCTGCAGGGTCATCGTCTGCTGGGGTGCTCCCATCTGCGGCATCGGCATCTGCGGGACCGGCATCTGCTGGCTCAGGTACGCCGGCTGGGAGGCCGAGATCGGGGTCTCGTAGGGCGAGGCGGCGGCGTGCTGGACCGACGGCGGCGGGTTCCAGGTGGCGGCGCCGTTGGTCTGGCCCGGTGGCCCGGACCCATTCTGCTGGCCGGGGGCCTGTCCATTGATCGGTCCCTGGACGGCCAGCTGGGACAGGGCGGCGCCCAGGCTCGGGAGGCCGTCGACCAGCGCGGCACCACCGGGTTGGACCGGGGGGGCGGGCTTCACGTACCGGCCCGCCACGGCCGGGAGGGCGCCCGAGGCACCCGCGGCTCCCGCCACCGGGACGGCCATGGGGGAGCCCATGCCGTTGGCGCTGGCGGGGTTGCCGAACCCGCTGAGGGAGGCGGTTCCCATGAAGTCGTTGACGGCACCGTGCTGGCCCAGGGGGTCGATTGGCACCAGGCGGCTCTGGCGCATCCGGCTGGGGAACACCGCCCAGGCCATGATCAGCACCGCCGAGGTGCCGAGGGCCACGAAGGCGCCGTACCCGAACGAGACCTTGGGGTTGGAGAAGTTGGCGGGGCTCACGTAGGTGTGGATCTGGGTGATGGAGATGAGGACCAGTCCCAGCGCCACGATCCCCGAGATCGAGGAGAACATCTTGATCCGCTTGAACGGGAAGGCCAGCGCCTGGATGGCGCAGAAGACCGCCACCGCCACCAGGAGTTGGGCGACGTTGGTCCGCCAGCCGTGGTTCAGGATGCTGAACAGGTCACCCTTGTAGGTGATGGTCGGCTTGTGGATGACCGCCCACGGCATCCGGACCGAGAGCCCCAGGACCACGGCGGTGATGAAGATGCCGATCCGGGAGATGGCGAATTGGCGACGGGGATTCTTGGCCAACGCCGGATTGGCCACCACCGGGGCCCGCTTGGCGGCGGCCACCGTGGGGGAGGTCGGATCCGGCGCGTCGCTCCGGTTGAGCTGGATCACCGCCTCCCGCCAGCCCTGCTCGTCCTTCTGGAACCGGTGGATCGCCTGCGGGAAGGCGTCGAGGGTGTTCATGATGGCCCAGCAGTCCGGCATCTCCACGATGCACAGCCGCTGACCCGAGAAGAGGACCGTGAACCCGTGCAGCGTCGCCATCGGTCACCTCCTCGCCACTCTCGGTATAGGGCGCGGGCCCGCTCCCTCCAGGGTTATCGTACCGAAAGGGCCAGAACTGGAGTGGGGCCGCGCCCGGAGGGACCCCCGGTCACACCGTGAGGCCGGCCTGGAGACGCTCAGTGGCCTCGAGGTACTCCTCCACCATCTCGAGGACGACGTCCTTCGACTTGCGCACGGCGGTCGCCCGACCGATGACCTGTCCGCAGGGGTTGAAGTTCACGTCCCGCGCCTGCTCCGGGTACCGGTGGCCCCGCGAGACGGCTTCGATGGCCACCATCATCTGCAGCGGCATCGGCAGCGGGTCCGGGGTGTCCTCGGCCTCCCAGGCGTCCGTCCAGTCGTTCTTGAGCATGCGGCAGGGCTTGCCGGTGAACGACCGGGAGCGGACGGTGTCGCGGCTGGAGGCGGCCAGGTAGGTCTCCATCTGCTTGGGCGGGATGTCGGCCTCCTCCACCGTCAGCCACAGCGTTCCCGACCAGACGCCCTGGGCGCCCAGCGCCAGCGCCGCCGCCATCTGGCGGCCGCTGCCCACCCCGCCGGCGGCCAGAACCGGGATGGGGGCCACGGCGTCGATGACCTCGGGCCACAGCACGATGCTGCCGACGTCGCCGGTGTGGCCGCCACCCTCGGAGCCCTGGCAGATGATGAAGTCGAGCCCGGCCTCCTTGTGGTGGAGGGCGTGCTTTACCGATCCGGCCAGCGCCCCGATCATCAGGCCGGCCCCCTGCACCTTCTCGACGACGTCGGGCGGGGGAGTGCCGAGGGCGTTGGCGATCAGGCGCACCTTCGGATGGCGGAGCGCCACCTCGATGAGGCCGGCGGCGTGGGCGGCCGTCCAGCCGATCATCCCGTTCTCGCGCCGCTCGTCGGCGGGGATCTCGGGGACGTGGTGGTCGGCCAGGATCTTGAGGGCGAACTCCTTGTGCTCCGGCGGCACCAGCCCCCGGATCTGCGCCTCGAGCTTGTCGGGGTCCATCTCGTCCATGCCCTCGTACTTGGCCGGGATCACGATGTCCACGCCGTAGGGGTGGTCGCCGACGTGCTCGTCGATCCAGGTGAGCTCCACCTCGAGCTGCTCGGGGGTGAAGGCGATGGCGCCCAGCACGCCGATGCCGCCGGCGTTGGACACCGCCGCCACCACGTCGCGGCAGTGGGTGAAGGCGAAGATCGGGAACTCGATGCCCAGCTTCTGTCGGATCTCGGTGTTCATGGTCGCTGTCCTTTGCTCGGTGTGGCGGTCGGTCGATGGTCGGTGCGGTGTCGCGAGGCGGGTTCGGGCCCGGCCGGGAGCCCCACCAGGGCGGCCAGGCCCCGGACGGCCAGGTGGTCGGGGACGGACTCGGGTTCGATGCGGCGCTGCATCTCCAGTCCGGTCATCAGCGCCTTGATCAGGAGGACGGTCTCGTCCGGATCCCCGACGGGTCGGGCGCCGACCGCCCGCACCCAGCGCTCGAGCTCGCCGGCGCTGTGCCGGAGCCCGTCGGCGTTCCGGGTCCGGAGGGCGGCGGCCACCTCCGGGTCCCGCGAGGCCCGCAGCCACAGCTCGTGCTCCAGCAGCGCCCAGGTCCCCTGGGTGCCGGAGCGGCTGGTGCCCACGTTCTCCCACACGGCGCCCAACTGGCCCACCGGCGAGTCGGAGAGCGCCACCTCGGCGGAGAGCACCGTCACCACCGACTGCTTCCAGGCGTCGAGGACGGCCAGCAACAGGCCCTGCTTGCTCCCGAAGTGGGCGTAGACGGCGCCCGAGGTGCGACCGGCGGCCTCGGCCACCGCGTCGACCGAGACCCCGTCGATGCCCTGCTCGGCGAAGAGGTCGGCGGCGGCGTCGAGCAGCCGCCCGCGGGTCTCGGCCTTCCGCTCCTCCTGGGTCTGCGCCATGTTCCCCCCGGGCCGCCGTCCGGCCGGCCCCCGGCCCGCCACCTCGGCGGGTCCGTCGGCGACTCTACTTATATAGCGGTCCCTATGCAATCCGCGTCTCCGGAGGTGGTCAGCGGGTCCCGGCACCCGTGCCGGAGCCGGTCGACCCCGCCTACGCTGAGGGGCACATCGTCGATTGGGGAACCACCATGAGCACTGCCGACCAGACCGTCCGGGACCGGATCTACATCGGAGGGGAGTGGGTGGCCTCGACGGGCACCTCCACCCTCGACGTCATCGACTCCACCACCGAACAGGTGATGGGCACCATCCCCGAGGGAACCGCCGAGGACGTGGACCGGGCGGTGGCGGCGGCCCGTGCCGCCTTCCCGGGGTGGGCGGCCACCCCGGTGGAGGAGCGCACCCGGTGGCTCGAGCAGATCCAGAAGGGCCTCGAGGCCCGGGTGGACCAGCTGGCCGACCTCATCACCCACGAGGTGGGGATGCCCCTGATCCTCTCCAAGCTGGTCCAGGTGGGCCTGCCCATGATGACCTTCGGCTCCATGACCCGGGTGGCCGAGGAGTTCGACTGGGAACGGGAGCTCGGGACCTCGCTGATCGTCCGGGAGCCCATCGGGGTGGTCGGTGCCATCACCCCCTGGAACTACCCGCTCCACCAGATCGCCGCCAAGGTGGCACCGGCACTGACCGCCGGGTGCACCGTGGTGCTGAAGCCGAGCGAGGTGGCCCCCCTGAACGCCTTCGTGCTGGCCGAGGTGATCGAGGAGGTCGGGCTGCCGGCGGGCGTCTTCAACCTGGTGACCGGCCTCGGGCCGGTGGTCGGTGAGGCCATCGCCGCCCATCCCGGGGTGGACATGGTGTCCTTCACCGGCTCCACCCGGGCCGGTCGACGGGTCACCGAGGTGGCGTCGACCACCGTCAAGCGGGTCACCCTCGAGCTGGGGGGCAAGTCGGCCAACGTCATCCTGGGCGACGCCGATCTGGCCACCGCCGTGCCGGACGGCGTCAGCAAGTGCTTCCTCAACTCCGGGCAGACCTGCAGCGCCCTCACCCGGATGCTGGTCCCCCGTGAGCACCTGTCCGAGGTGGAGGGGCTGGCGGTGGCGGCGGCCGAGAAGTTCACCCCCGGCGACCCGTTCGACCCGGCCAGTCGCATCGGACCGCTGGTGTCGGCCGTCCAGCGCGACCGGGTCCGCTCCTACATCGACAAGGGGATCGACGAGGGGGCCAAGCTCCTCACCGGAGGGGTGGAGGCCCCCGAGGGGCTCGACCACGGGTTCTTCGTACAGCCCACCGTCTTCTCCGGCGTCACCCGGGACATGACCATCGCCAGGGAGGAGATCTTCGGCCCCGTCCTCTCCATCATCCCCTACGACACCGAGGAGGAGGCCGTCGAGATCGCCAACGACACCGACTACGGACTCGCCGGTGGGGTGTGGTCCGGGGACGCCGAGCGGGCCAAGGCGGTGGCCCGGCAGCTCCGGACCGGCCAGGTGGAGGTCAACGGCGGCAACTTCAACCCCGGGGCCCCGTTCGGCGGCTACAAGCAGTCGGGCAACGGCCGCGAGTTCGGGGCGTTCGGTCTGGAGGAGTTCCTCGAGGTGAAGTCGCTGCAGCTCTGACGCAGGGTCGGGCCGGCCGGGACCGACCGCTCAGCGGGCCGACGTCCCCGGCTCCGGCCCCCACGCCACGAAGATCGGGTCCTCGGCGGTCAGCCGCCACCCGCCCCCGTCGAGGGAGCGCCCCCGTCCCACCGACAGCTGGGTGAGATTGCCGAGCCGGTCGGCAGCCTCCGCCGCCCGGTCGAGGGCGGCGAACGCCGCCACCACCCGTCCCCCCGGACGGAGCCGGGACAGGGTCAGGTCGAGGACGCCCAGGCCGCCTCCGCCGATGAACACCCGGTCGGGGTCGGGCAGGCCGTCGCACGATGCCGGGGCCCGGCCGTGGACCACCCGGACGTCGGCACCGTAGCGGGCGGCGTTCTCGGTGATCCGGGCGGCGGCGTCGTCCTGCTCCTCGATGGCGAAGACGGTGAGGCCCGGGCAGAGGGCGACCGCCTCGACGGCCACGCTGCCGCTGCCCGCCCCCACGTCCCAGAGGACCCCGGCCGGGGGGAGGGCCAGCTTGCCCAGCACCACCGCCCGGACCTCCGACTTCGGGACCATGCCCTCCCCGAGCCCGAAGGCGCTGTCGGGTAGGCCCCAGGCCAGCGGCCGACCCGGGCTCTCCGCCCCGCCCCAGCCGGCGATGGGACGACCGGCCGGGCCCAGCACCACCACCACCGAGACCGGGTCCCAGGTGCCGGTGGCGAGCTGGTCGAGGCCGACCATGGTGATCGACTCGTCGTCGAGCCCCAGGCGGCTGCAGACCGCCACCAGGTCCACCGCCGCCCGGGCGTCCACCAGGGCGCGCCCGATGGCCTCGGGCGGGGACCCGGCCGAGGTGAGGATGGCGGCCTTGCGGGCCAGGCGGATGGAGCGGACCGCCTCGGCCAAGGAGCCGCCCGAGACGGCCACCACCGCGGCGTCGTCCCAGGGCAGCCCCAGCCGGGCGAAGGCCAGGGACACCACCGAGGGGGCGGGCACCACCCGGAGGTTGCGGCGGTCGACCACCCGGAGGAGCGACCGGACGATGCCGAAGAACCCGGGATCGCCGGTGGTGAGGACGCAGACCGCCGACCCCTCCCCGGCGGCGGCCGCCGCCCGGCGGCAGGTGTCCTCGACGTCGGGGCCGACCTCCACCAGCCGGGGGAGCTGGGCCAGCGGGTCGCCGGCCAGCAGCCAGGTGGCCACGTTCTCCAGCTGGCGGCGGGCCCCGAGGACGTGGTCGGCGTCGGCGATGGCCCGGTGGCCGTCCGGGCCGGCCGACTCGATCCGGTCCCCGTTGACCCCGACCACCGCCACCGTGCCGGGGGGCGCGACGGTGGCGGGATCGGGTGCCGGCTGGGTCTCGGATGCCACGGGGTCAACGTACCCGCCCCGCGCCAGCGGCGTCGGACCGTGGGGTGGCATCCGGTTAGCATCGACAGCGAGCAGGGCACCCCACCGATGCCGGGGTGATCGCCGACGCCGACGAGGAGGCCGGGTGCGAGGCGCATTGATGGTGTGCGGCACCGCCAGCGATGCCGGCAAGAGCCAGGTGGTGGCCGGACTCTGCCGGCTCCTGGCCCGCCAGGGCGTCCGGGTGGCGCCCTTCAAGGCCCAGAACACCGCCCTCGACTCCTTCGTGACCCCGGGTGGTCTCGAGATCGGGCGGGCCCAGGCCATGCAGGCCATGGCGGCGGGGGTGGAGCCGGACGTCTCGATGAACCCGATCCTCCTGAAGCCGACCGGCGAGGACACCACCCAGGTCGTGGTCATGGGGCGACCGTGGGCCACCCTCGACGCCGCCGAGTACCACCGCCGGAAGCCGGAGCTGCGGGGGGTGGTGATCGCCGCCCTCAACGACCTCCGCTCCCGCTTCGACGTCGTCCTGCTGGAGGGGGCCGGCAGTCCGACCGAGATCAACCGGCTGGACAACGACCTGGTGAACCTGGGACTGGCCTCGGCGGTGGGCGTCCCCGCCATCGTGGTGGGCGACATCGACCGGGGCGGGGTGTTCGCCGCCCTCTACGGCACGGTGGCCCTCCTCCCGGAGTCCCAGCGTCGCTGGGTCCGGGGGTTCGTGATCAACAAGTTCCGCGGCGACCCGTCCGACCTCACCTCCGGCACCGACGAACTCCACCGGCGGTGCGGGGTCCCCACCTTCGGCGTCCTCCCGTTCACCGAGGGCCTGGCCATCGACGCCGAGGACTCGGTGTCCGCCGCCCTGGCCCGGGGGATCCGCCACGGGGGGGTGGTGGTCACCGAGGGGGCGGAGAGCACCGCCGAGCGCGAGCTCCTCGACGTGGCGGTGATCCGCCTGCCCCACATCTCCCACTTCACCGATGTGGACGCCCTGGCCCTCGAGCCCGGGGTGTCGGTCCGGTTCGTCGACCGCACCGACTCCCTCGGCCACCCCGACCTGATCGTGCTGCCCGGGACCAAGGCCACGGTGGAGGACCTCACCTGGCTGCGGCGACAGGGCTTCGACGCCGCCCTGGACCGACTCCGGCTCGACGCCGACGGGCACGTCCGGCCCGACTCGCCGATGGTGCTGGGGATCTGCGGCGGCTACCAGATGCTCGGCACCCGGATCGAGGACCCGGCGTCGGTGGAGAGCCGCGCCGGGACGGTCCCCGGCCTCGGGCTGCTCGACCTGCGGACGGTGTACCTGGTCGACCGCCATACCCGGCACCGGCGCGGGCGTACCTCGTGGCGGCAGTCGGCCTCCCCCCGACCGACGCCCCCGGTGCGGGCCGCCGCCCAGGCCGGGCGGTTCACCGCCGCCACCGCCCAGGACGACTGGGAGCTGGAGGGGTCGCCGCGTCAGGCGCCCTTCCTGTCGGTGACCGGGTACGAGATCGCCCACGGGCGCCCGTACCCCGGGCCGACGGCGGTGCCCTGGCTGCTGCTGGGCGATGCCCGGGGCAAGCGGAACGAGGGGATCGTCGACGACGTCCACGGGGTCCTCGGCACCAGCCTCCAGGGCCTGCTGGAGGGGGACGAGATCCGCAACGCCCTGCTCGAGGCGGTGGCCGAACGGCGGGGCCGCCGGTGGGAACCCTCCGGGGTGTCCTTCGCCAGCGCCCGGCAGGGGCAGATCAACCGACTGGCCGACCTGTGCCGGGAGCACCTCGACCTCGACGGTCTGTGGCAGCTGGTGATCGAGGGCGGCGGCACCACCGCCGAGGAGGAGGTGGCCTCCGTCGGCTGACGGTTGCCGTTCAGGCGGTGCCGGACCCCTTCCGGTCGGCGGCGATCCGGTCCCGGGCCGCCTCCTCGTCGGTGAGGGCGGTGCCGGCCGCCCGCTCGTCCTGCTCGGCCCGGCGCTCGTCGGCCAGGTTGCCGGGGCCGTCGTACCGCCCCCGACGGTCGTGGGCGGTGGCATCGGCCGCCGCCGCCCCGCTGTCGAGCGAGGCGCTCACGGCGGCGTCGGCGTCGGCCTCGATCCGGGCCAGCGCTGCCTCGGCGTCGGCCAGCTCGGGACTCCCGGGGGCCGCCGCCCGGAGCCGGGCGACCTCGGCCTCGGCCTGGATCCGCTCGGTGTCGGCCTCGGTGGCCAGCTCCCCGGTGACCTGGGCGGCCAGCTCGGCGGCCGAGGCGCTGTCCTTGGCCTCCGACTTGTTCTCCTCCCGCCGGGCGCCCCGGGCGAAGGCGTTGTCCCGCGAGGTGGGGGGCGTGGCTGACGCCTCCAGGGCCTGCTCGGCGGCGGCCACCCGGTTGTCGACCGGGGTCGGCGGGGTGGGGTCCGGTGAGGTCATGGAGCCAGTATGTGCGGACGCCCGGCCGGCCACAAGGGGACCGGGGGGGAGCCGGGCCGGGCCGGTCGCCGACCCTCAGGCGAAGGTCAGGTCGGCCTCGTCCCAGTAGGCGGTCACCTCGGTGAACAGCCCGTCCTCGCCGACCTCGAAGACCTCGATCCCGTCGATGGTCATCGACGACCCGCCGGTCACCACGTCGATGGCGAAGTCGATGGCGGCGGTGGAGCCGCAGGTGTGCACCGCCTTGGCGGTGAAGGTCCACGACTCGCTGGCCCCGATGCTGGCGGCGAAGAACGCGGCGATGGCCGACCGCCCCAGGTTGGGAGGGTTGGACGCCGGGTCGGCCTGGCGGGCGTCCTCGGCGAACTTGGCGGCGATGGCCTCGGGGTCGCGGCCGTTGATGGCGTCGACGTAGCCGGCGATGAGGGTGCGGAGTTGGTCAGGGGTGGGCATGGGTGGGGCTCCCGGGTGGCTCGGACGGGGGGCGGTCAGGCCCCGATGGCGTGGACGCCACCGTCGACGTGGATGATCTCGCCGGTGGTCATGGGGAAGAAGTCGGAGAGCAGGGCCACGCAGGCCTTGGCCACCACGTCGGCATCGAGGACGTCCCAGCCCAGCGGGGCCCGCTCGGCCCAGGTGTCCTCGAAGGCACCGAAGCCGGGGATGGACTTGGCCGCCATCGTCTTGACCGGCCCGGCGGCGATCAGGTTCACCCGGATCCGCTCGGGACCCAGGTCCCGTGCCAGGTACCGCGAGAGCGACTCCAGGGCGGCCTTGGCCACGCCCATCCAGTCGTAGGCGGGCCAGGCCACGGTGGCGTCGAAGTCGAGTCCCACGATGGAGGCCCCCGGCCGCCCGTCGGCCCCGGCCGCCGCCAGCAGCGGGCGGAACGTCTCGGCCAGGGCCTTCAGCGAGTAGGTGGACACGTGGACGGCCACCTGCACGTCGTCCCAGCCGGCCTGGAAGATGTCCCCGCCCAGGCACTCGGGGGGAGCGAAGCCGATGGCGTGGAGCAGGCCGTCGAGCCGGTCCCACCGCTCGGCGAGCTGGCGTCCGGCCGTCTCCAGCTGGGTGGGCTCGGTGACGTCGATCTCGAGCACCTCCGCCTCCACCGGCAGCTTCCGCGCCGTCCGGCGGGTGAGGGAGAGCCCCCGTCCGGCGCCGCTGAGGATGACCTCGGCGCCCTGCTCCTGGGCCGCCCGGGCCACGGAGAACGCCAGCGAGGCGTCGGTGAGCACGCCGGTGATCAGAAGTCGCTTCCCGTCGAGGAGTCCCATGGTCCGCTCAGGTTACCGGTTGGGTCGTCGGCCCCCCGGATCCCCCGAGCGCCCCGTCGGCCGGTGGGCATCCCGTCCTCCGCCCGGCGGACCGAACAAGATGCAGGGGTGCCACCCATCGCCAACATCCGACCCGCCGACGCCGCCGACGGCCCCCTCCTCGCCCGGATGCTGGCCCACGCCGCCGCCTGGCGTCCCGATGACCGCCTCACCGTCGACGAGGCGCTCCGCCGGCCCGAGCTGGCCCGCTACGTGGAGGGCTGGCCCCGGCGGGACGATCGGGGGGTGGTGGCCGAGCTCATCAGCCACCAGGGCGGGCTCCCCACCGGCACCCCGGTGGGAGCGGCCTGGCTGCGGTACCTGGCGGCCGACGAGGCCGGTTACGGCTACGTCGACGACCACACGCCGGAGCTGATCGTCGCCGTCGACCCGCCCCTCCGTCGCCGGGGGATCGGCCACGCCCTGCTGACGGCGCTGGCCACCGACGCCCAGACGGCCGGGATCGAGCAGGTCTGCCTCAGTGTCGAGCACGGCAACGGCGCCGTCGACCTCTACCGGGCCCTGGGCTTCGCCACGGTGGAGGACCGGGCCGACGGGCAGACCATGGTGGTGTCGCTGGTCGACGGAGCCGAGCGCCACCCACGCTGAACCGGGGTCGGCGGACCGGTGGGCGACCTGTGCAAAGCTCAGGCCCATGCGCATCGGAATCCTGGGAGGAACGGGTCCGGCCGGCCGTGGCCTGGCGGTCCGGCTGGCCGCCGCCGGCGTCGACGAGGTGGTCATCGGCTCGCGGGACGCCGAGCGGGCCGCCGGGGTCGCCGCCGGACTGGTCGACGCCTGGCCCGAACGTTCGCTGGCCATCGCCGGATCGTCCAACGAGGACACCGCCGCCTGCGAGCTGGTGGTGGTGGCCACCCCCTGGGACGGCGCCGTGCCGACCGTGAAGCCGCTGGCCGACGCCTTGGCCGGCAAGGTGGTGGTCTCGATGGCCAACGCCCTGCTGAAGGAAGGTCGCGAGTTCCTCGCCCTGGTGCCGCCCCGTGGGTCGGTGGCGGCACATGTCCAGGCCACCCTGCCCCGGTCGCTGGTCTCCGCCTCCTTCCACCACCTCCCGGCCTCGGAGATGGAGAAGCTCGACGCCGCCCTCGACGCCGACGTCCTGGTCTGCTCCGACCACGCCGAAGCCACCAGCGCCACGGTGGCGCTGGTGGACCTGATCGACGGTCTGCGGGGGGTGGATGCCGGCAGCCTCTCCCAGGCCGCACCCATCGAGGCGTTCACCGGTGTCCTCATCTCGGTCAACATCCGCCACAAGGTGCACTCCACGGTCCGCCTGGCCGGCTACGACGACCACTGACCCGGGGCCGGCCCAACCCGTGATCAGGCTCTACGACACCGCCCGGGGCGAGGTGGCGCCCCTCGAGCCCGGGCCGGTGGCCACCCTGTACTCGTGCGGCATCACCCCCTACGACTCAGCCCACCTCGGTCACGCCCAGGTGTACCTGACCTTCGACGTCCTCCAACGGCGGCTGCGCGACCTGGGCCACGAGACCCGGTGCGTGCGCAACGTCACCGACGTGGACGACGACATCCTCCGCAAGGCCCGGGAGCTCGGCGTCCACTACCTCGACCTGGCCGCCGAGGAGATCGCCCGCTTCGACGCCGACATGAACGCCCTCGGCCTGATCCCGGCCTACTCGGAGCCCCGGGCCACCTCGGCGATCGCCGAGATCCTCACCCTCATCGGCGCCGTGCTCGACTCCGGCCACGCCTACCAGGCCGGCGGGGCGGTCTACTTCGACGTCACCACCTTCGCCGACTTCGGCAAGGTGAGCCACCTCGGCGCCCCGGCCATGGAGGCCCTGGCCGCCGAGCACGGCGGCAACCCCGGCGACCCCAACAAGCGCCACCCGCTCGACTTCGTGCTGTGGCAGCCGTCGTTGCTCGACGAGCCGTCCTGGGAGTCCCGCTGGGGCCCCGGGCGCCCGGGCTGGCACATCGAGTGCTCGGCCCTGGCCCTCCGGGAGCTGGGCGAGACCCTCGACGTCCACGGTGGTGGCCGGGACCTGGTGTTCCCGCACCACGAGTGCGAGACGGCCCAGTCGGAGTCGGTGACCGGCCGGCCCTTCGTCGGCCACTGGCTCCACGTCGGGCTGGTCGGCCTCGACGGCACCAAGATGTCCAAGTCGTTGGGGAACCTGGTGTTCGTGCGGGACCTGCTCGAGGAGTGGGAACCGGCGGCGGTGCGACTGGCCCTGCTCGACCACCACTACCGCCACGACTGGGAGTGGACGGAGCACGACATGCCCCGGGCGGCCGAGCGGCTGGCCGCCTGGCGGGCTCCGGGGACCCCTGTCGCCGACCGCCCGGCGGACGCCGGGCTGGAGGCCGTCCGGGCCGCCCTCGACGACGATCTCGACACCCCGGCGGCCCTCCGGGCGCTCGACGCCGAGGCCGCTGCCGGCCATCCGGTGGGCCGGGCCGCCGCCCTCCTGGGCATTACCCTGTAACCCGGGGCCGACCCCGGGGCGGGTCGGCGCTGGGTCGCTCCCCGGGTACCGGCCCCGGTCCCCGCACCGCCGGGCCGGCCGGCTCCCACCGACACGAAAGGCACACTCATGGCAGGCGTCGTCACGGTCCGACTTCCCGATGGATCGTCCAAGGAGCTCCCCGAGGGGACGACCGCCCTGCAGTTCGCCGAGTCGATCGGTCCCCGGCTGGCCAAGGCGGCGGTGGCCGCCACGGTGGACGGGCGCCAGGTCGACCTGTCCAGCCCGGTGCCCGACGGTGCGGCGGTGTCGGTGGTCACCGCCGACTCCGACGACGGCCGGGCGGTGCTCCGGCACTCGACCGCCCACGTCCTGGCCCAGGCCGTGCTCCGGCTGTGGCCGGGGGCCCACTACGCCATCGGCCCGGTGATCCAGGACGGCTTCTACTACGACTTCGAGCTGCCGGGTGGTGCCCACTTCAGCGACGACGACCTGGCCCGGATCGAGGCCACCATGCGGGAGATCATGGCGGAGGACCAACCGTTCATCCGTCACGAGCACTCCATCGACGAGGGGCTGGCCCTCTTCGCCGACCAGCCGTTCAAGCGCGAGATCATCAAGGCGGTGGGGGCGGGGGCCGACGAGGTCGACGCCGCCGCCGACGACGGGGGGGCCGAGGTATCCACCTACTGGAACTCACCGACCTTCACCGACCTCTGCCGGGGACCCCACGTCCCCTCCACCCGCCGGCTGGGCCACTTCGCCCTCATGCGGGTGGCCGGTGCCTACTGGCGGGGGGACGAGAAGCGCCAGCAGCTCCAGCGGATCTACGGCACCGCCTGGGAGTCCGACAAGGCGCTGGCCGAGCACCTCCACCGGCTCGAGGAGGCGGAGAAGCGCGACCACCGCAAGCTGGGCGCCGAACTCGACCTCTTCTCGTTCCCCGAGGAGATCGGACCGGGCCTGGCCGTCTTCCACCCCAAGGGCGGCACCGTCCGTCGCCTGATGGAGGAGTACTCCCGCAGCCGGCACGTGGCGGCCGGCTACGAGTTCGTGAACACCCCGCACATCACCAAGTCGGAGCTGTTCGAGACGTCGGGCCACCTCGACTGGTTCGCCGACGGGATGTACCCGCCCATGGAGCTCGACGGTGGGCTCCAGTACTACCTGAAGCCGATGAACTGCCCGTTCCACATCCTCATCTACAAGAGCCGCCAGCGGTCGTACCGCGAGCTGCCCCTGCGGATGTTCGAGTTCGGCACCGTCTACCGCTACGAGAAGTCCGGGGTGGTCCACGGCCTGACCCGGGTGCGGGGGATGACCCAGGACGACGCCCACCTCTTCTGCACCCGTGAGCAGATGGCCGACGAGCTCCACTCCACGCTGACCTTCGTGCTGTCGCTCCTGCGGGACTTCGGGCTCGACGACTTCTACCTCGAGCTGTCCACCCGTCCCGAGCACAAGGCGGTGGGCAGCGACGAGGAGTGGGAGGTGGCCACCGAGACCCTCCGGACCACCGCCGAGCGGATGGACCTCGAGCTGGTGATGGACGAGGGAGGCGGCGCCTTCTACGGCCCGAAGATCTCCGTCCAGGCCAGGGACGCCATCGGCCGGACCCACCAGATGTCCACCATCCAGCTCGACTTCCAGATGCCCCAGCGGTTCGAGATGGAGTACGTGGGGGCCGACAACGCCCGCCACCGTCCCATCATGATCCACCGGGCCCTGTTCGGCACCGTCGAGCGGTTCTTCGCCATCCTGCTCGAGCACTACGCCGGCGCGCTCCCCACCTGGATGTCGCCGGAGCAGGTGCGGGTGCTCCCGGTCGGGGAGGACCACCAGGCCTACGCCGAGGAGGTGGCCGCCGGGCTCCGGGCCCAGGGGGTCCGGGTGTCGGTGGAGGACCCCGACGAGTCGCTGGGAGCCCGGATCCGGCGGGCCAAGACGAGCAAGGTGCCCTACATCCTGGTGGTCGGGGGCGACGACGTGGCTGCCGGCACGGCCGGCGTGAACCGGCGGGGCTCCGAGCGGCCCGACCGGAACGTGCCGGTGGCGGGGTTCACCGAGGCCCTGCTGGAGGAGATCGCCTCCCACCGGCTCCCGGAGGACGCCGGGACGCCTGCCGGGGCGTCGTGAGCCTGGAGCACCTCTGGGCCGGCTGGCGGTCCGCCTACGTCAGCTCGGTGCCCTCGGCGGCCGAGGTGGGTGCGGTCCCCGACGAATCCGGGCCGGACGACCCGGCCGAGTGCGTGTTCTGCCGGATCGCCGCCAGCGGCGACCCGTCGGCGGCCAACGGGGTCCTCTGGCGGGGAAGCACCGCCTTCGCCGTCCTCAACGCCTACCCCTACGCCAGCGGCCACCTGATGGTGATGCCCCTCCGCCACGTGCGCTCCATGGCCGACCTCACCGAGGAGGAGGGGACCGAGCTGTGGCACGGCCTCCGGGCCGGGGTGGCGGCGCTGGAGGCGGCCTACGGACCCGAGGGGGTCAACCTGGGCGCCAACCTGGGCCGGGCGGCCGGTGCCGGCATCCCCCGCCACCTCCACCTCCATGCCGTGCCCCGCTGGGTGGGGGACACCAACTTCATGACGGCGGTGGCCGGGGCGCGGGTGCTGCCCGAGACCCTCCAGGACAGCTGGGCCCGGCTCCACGGGGCCTGGGGGACCTGACGGAACCCCGGGCGGGCGTCCGGCCCGGGAAGGGCCCGGACGGTCCGGGTGTTGGTGGAGGCGGGACGGGGAGGCCGTGCCCCGAGGAACGGAGATGGTGGGATGGAAGTCAAGGAGCTGGGACACCTGGTCCTCTACGTGCGGGACCTCGAGCGGTCGGCCGCCTTCTACGGCGACGTGCTCGGCTGGGAACGGGTCCTCCCCGACATCCCGGGGATGCCGGCCGCCGCCTTCAGCTCCGGCCGCACCCACCACGAGCTGCTGCTCATCGAGGTGGGCGACGGGGCCACCGAGCTTCCCGGCGGTCGCCACCTGGGCCTTTACCACTTCGGCCTCAAGGTGGGGGACTCCGACGACGAGCTCCGGGAGGCGGTGGCACGGCTGCAGGAGGCCGGGGTGCCGATCGTGGGGGCGAGCGACCACACCGTCACCCACAGCCTCTACATCACCGACCCCGACGGGAACGAGATCGAGCTGTACATCGACGTCCCCGGGGTCGACTGGAAGTCCGACCCGGGCCTGGTCATGGCGCCGATCCGCCCCCTGTCCCTCTGAGCCGGCCCCAGCCGCTCACTCCAGCTAGCAGGTGGTATCCTTGCCGAAACCTCTGGAGGACGTGCCATGTTCGACGGGCGCTGGCGCGACACCGTTGACCGGGGAACCGGTCCGGTCGGTCGCAAGCTGCAACAGCTGGGTCTCACCGCCGATGTCCTGACGGCCACCGGCCTGATCTCGGCGACCGCCACCGCGGTGGCCATCGGGACCGGCCACCTCCACCTGGCCATTCCGCTGCTCATCCTCACCGGCCTCCATGACCTCCTCGACGGTCCGGTGGCCAAGGCCTCCGGCACCTCCTCGGTCCGCGGGGCGTTCTTCGACTCGGTGACCGACCGGGTCACCGACGCCCTGCTCCTGGGCGGCGTCGCCTGGTACCTGATCGGCGCCCACCCCGGCCACCTGGCGGTACTGCCGTTCGCGGTGTTCGCCGCCGCCGCCCTGGTCTCCTACCAGCGGGCCAAGGCGGAAGCCCTGGGCATCTCGGCCAAGGGTGGCCTGATGGAGCGGGCCGAGCGGATGATCCTCCTGGGGATCGGGCTGATCTCGGCGGCGTTCCTGGTGCCGGTGCTCTGGGTGATGCTGGTGCTGACCATGGCCACCGCCGTCGGGCGGTTCACCAAGGTGTGGCGCCTGGCCGAGGCTCCGGTCGCCGTGGCCCCCACCCGACGCCCCCGTCGGGCCCGGACCGCCACACGGGGGGAGCGTCGACGTTCGGCCGGATCCCCGTCCCGCTGGCGTGCCCGCCGACAGGGAGAACTGGCCAGTCGCTCCGGCCGCACGTGGCGGGCCCGCCACGACCGGCAGGGCGTCCGCCCGCGCAGTGCCCGCCGTAGCGCCTGACCCGGCCGTGGCCACCGTGGCGCCACCGGCGCCCCTCCCTGGGCCGACCTGAGTCCATGCGCAAGGGCCGGCTCGTCTTCCATACCTACTCCCTGCTGGGTCGCGCCCTGGGTGCCCTCCCCGAGACGGTGGCGCTGGGCCTGGCCGCCGGGGTCGGTGACCTGCTCTTCGAGGTCCGGGCCGACCAACGGGAGATGGTGAGCCGCAACCTCCGGCGGGTGCTGGGGGAGGGTGTCGACGACACCTCCCTCCGCCGGTGGGCACGGCGGTCGTTTCGTGCCTACGCTCGTTACTGGGTCGAAGGGGCCCGGCTCGGCACCACGCCTCGGAGCGAGGTGCTGCAGCACTTCGTGGTGGACGGCTTCGAGCATCTGGAGAGAGGGATGGCGGAGGGGCGTGGCGTGGTCATGGCACTTCCCCACGTGGGGAGTTGGGAGTACGGCGGTGCCTTCCTGGCGGCGGTCGGCTACCCGATGACGGCGGTGGCCGAGCGGATCGAGCCGCCCGAGCTGTTCGACTACTTCGTGGCCGAGCGGGCGTCGATGGGCCTGACCGTCATCCCGCTGGGCCCGGAGTCGATGACCGAGGTGATGAAGACCCTGCGCGCCGGTGGCCTGGTCGGCCTGCTGTGCGACCGCGACCTGAACGACTCCGGGATGGACGTCGAGTTCTTCGGCGAGAAGACCACCATGCCGGCGGGCCCGGCCACCGCCGCCCTGCGGACCGGCGCCGTGCTCTTGACGGCGGCCGTCTACAGCGGGCCGGGGCGGGACCATCGGGCGGTCATCAACCCGCCCATCGACACCACCCGGGAGGGCTCCTTCCGGGCCGACGTGCTCCGCCTCACCCAACGGATCGCCACCGAGTTCCAGTCCCATATCCGGCTGGCCCCCGAGCAGTGGCACGTCTTCCAACCCCTCTGGCCGGTCGACCGGGCCGGAGCCGACCGGTGACCGGTCCCGGGGGGGACGCCGGCGACAGCACCCGGCCGACCGGGCCGCCGGGGGTGCGGACCCCGTCGATGGCGGCGCTGGACGACTTCCGACTCCAGGCGCTGGCCGAGCACGTCTTCGACGCCGTGGTGGTCATCGGTGCCGACGGGACGGTGGAGCACGCCAGTGAGTCGGTGGGACCGCTGTTCGGCATCCCCAACGAGGCGATCGTCGGCATCAACGTGTTGGGCATCGTCGATGTCGACGGCGCCACCACCATCCGGGACACCTTCCAGGAGATGGTCGACCACGACCTGCTGACCGCCTCCCTCGAGTTCCGCTCGCCCGGCCCCGACGGGGAGTGGGTGGAGATCGAGCTGGTCGCCGCCAACCACCTCCACGACTCCATCGCCGGCGTGGTCGTCCACCTGCGCGACGTCACCGAGCGGAAGCGGATCGAGGCCAAGGCCCGGGAGGCGGAGCGCCGCCACGCCGCCATCATCGACTCCCTGGTGGACGGGGTGATGATGATCGACCGGGACGGAGTGGTGGTCCGGGTCAATCAGGCCTTCGTGTCCATGTTCGGGGCGGGTACCGAGCTGATGGTGGGCCGACGGCTCGAGGAGATCCACGACGTCAGCCGGTCCATCGGCCTCGACACCATCCATCCCGACGGGTCCACCGTGGACGCCGCCGACCATCCGTTGCTGATGAGCCTGGCCACCGGCGACCGCTTCACCGGGGTCGAGCACGGCATCCGGCGCAAGGGGGAGGACCCGGTGTGGATCCGGATCAACTCGCAGCCGATCTTCAACGATGCCGAGACCGAGGTCACCGGGGCGGTGGCGTCGTTCAGCGACATCACCGAGGCCCGCAACGCCACCATGTTCCTGCGTCGGGAGGAGCGGTTCCTCCAGGCCATGCTGGACAACATCGAAGAGGGGATCGTGGCCTGCGACCGGGAGGGCCGGCTGACCATCTTCAACCAGGCGGCCAAGCGCCTGCACGGCCTGTCCGAGCGGGCGGACCCGACCGGGAAGTTCCCGACCGAGCGCGGCCTCCGGGCCGCCGACGGTGCGCCGCTGTCCGCCGCCGACAACCCGCTGGTCCGGGCGCTGGCCGGCGAGCAGCTGCGCGACGAGGAGATCATGCTGGAGTCCCGGAGCGGAGACCGGCGGACCATCACCGTCAACGGCCAGCTGCTGCTCGACGAGGCCGGCGAGCGGATGGGGGCGGTGGTGGCCATGCACGACGTCACCGAGCAGAAGCGGAACCAGGACCGTCTGGCCGACCTCGCCCTCCACGACCCGCTGACCGGTCTGGCCAACCGGACCCTGCTGGGGGAGCGGATGCGGGAGGCCATCGAGCGGACACGGGCGCTGGGGGCGACCCGCGCCTCCCAGCCGGTCGACGACGTGGTGCTCCCCAGCCTGGCGGTGTTCCTCCTGGACCTCGACGACTTCAAGGAGGTCAACGACCGGTTCGGTCACGACGCCGGGGACGACGTGCTGATGGCGGTGGGCAGGCGGCTGGTGGCCACCGTCCGCCCGTCGGACACCGTGGCCCGGCTGGGGGGCGACGAGTTCGTGGTCATCTGCGAGCTCGAGCGGGGCCCGGAGGAGATGGAGGCGGTGGCCGAGCGCCTGACCGCCGCCCTCTCCGAGCCCTACTCCATCGACGGCCGGATCGTGCAGGTCGGTGCCTCGGTGGGCGGGGTCCTCACCGAGGACCTCCAGGCCGACCCGTCCAAGCTGCTGAGCCAGGCGGACGACGCCATGTACGACGTCAAATGGGGTCGGCGCAAGCAGCGTCGCTCCCTGATCGACTGATCCGGGGTGCCCCGAACCCCGGCGCCGGACCCGGCGCTGCAGGTGGCCCTGGTCTGTCCGTACAGCCTCTCCCGTCCCGGGGGGGTCCAGGGGCAGGTGACGGGCCTGGCCCGCGCCCTCACCGACCGGGGTCACCGGGTCACGGTCTTCGCGCCCATCGACGATCCGGGCGATGCCCCCGTCGGGATCGACCTGGTGGTCGCCGGCCACTCGGTGGCGCTCCCGGCCAACGGGTCCCGGGCCCCGGTGTCCATCTCCCCGCGGGCGGCCGCCCACGCCGTCGGCACCCTCCGGCGGGGCGGGTTCGACGTCGTGCACGTCCACGAGCCGTTCTCGCCCGGCCTGCCCTACGCCCTCCTGCTGGCCCGCGGGGTGCCGCCTCTAGTGGCCACCTTCCACCGCAGCGGGGGGAGCTTCTTCTACTCCGTCCTCCGGCCGCTGGCCCGCCGACGGGCCGACCACCGGTTCGCGGCCCGGTGCGCAGTCTCCGAGGCGGCCCGCCAGACGGCCGACAAGGCGGTGGGTGGGGAGTACACCGTCCTCTTCAACGGTGTGGAGATCGAGCGGTTCCGGGATGCCGACCCCTGGCCCACCGACGGCCCGACCGTCCTCTTCCTGGGTCGTCACGAGGAGCGGAAGGGGCTCCGGATCCTGCTGGAGGCGTTCGCCATCCTGGCCGGCATCGAGCGGCTGGCCCGTCGGCGCCGACCGTCCCGGGGCCGGGAGGCGGAGGAGCCGGCGGTGGCAGGTTCGGCCGACGCCGGTGCCCCGGCCGGCGAGGGGGGGGCCGGTGCCCCGCCCATCCTGTGGATCGCCGGCAACGGCCCGGAGACCGAGTGGCTCCAGCGACTGCATCCCGAGTCCGCCCAGATCCACTGGCTGGGCATCCTCAACGAGGAGGAGAAGGTCCGCCGGCTGGCGGCCGCCGACGTCCTGTGCGCCCCGTCGCTGGGAGGCGAGTCGTTCGGCATGGTGCTGTTGGAGGCGATGGCGGCCCGGACCCTGGTGGTGGCCAGCGACATCGACGGGTACCGGGACGCGGTGGGGGACGACGCCGTGCTGGTGCCCCCCGGGGAGCCCGCCGCCCTGGCCGACGCCCTGGCGACCGCCCTGGCCCCGGCCGGGGCCCCGGCCGAGGGTGGCGACGATCCCCGGACGGCCCGGCTCGACGCCGGTGCGGCCCGGGCCGGCCGGTGGTCGATGTCCGACCTGGCCACACGGTACGAGGCCATCTACCGGGACGTGGTGGTCGTGGACCCCGCCTGAGCGGCCGTACACTGCTCGCACCATGTGCCCGCCTCCCGACACCTCCGACTCGTCCGGGTCGGCCCCCAGCGGCCGGACCCCCTCCGGAGGGGGAGGCGGCGGCCCGGCCGGGGGCAACCGGTCGGGAGGGGGCGGTGGTGCCGGCGGTGGTCAGGGCGGCGGCAACCGCTCCGGTGGCGGCGGTCGCGGCGGCTCGAGTGGCCGCAGCGGCTCCTCCGGCCGGTCGGGCGGCGGGAACCGCTCCGGCGGCGGCAACCGCTCGGGTTCCGGCAACCGGGGGGGCAGTCAGTCGCGCTCGAGGTCCGGCCCGGGCGGCCGGAGCGGGGGCAACCGCTCCTCGGGCGGGTCGGGCAACCGGTCCGGCGGAGGCAACCGGTCCTCGGGGACCCGCGGTCCGGGACGGGAGCGCCAGGAGCCGGTGCCGGCGCCGGCTCCGGTGGCGGTCCGGAGCCCCGAGAACCTCGACGAGGAACGGTTCATCCACACCAACCGGCGCCGGGCCCGCACGGCCTGCCTGGTCCCGGCCCTGGCCGTCGGCGTGGTGGCCGGCGCGGTGCTGGCAGCGGTCGGGCTCCTGGTGGAGGGCGTCGTCGCCCTGGTGGTGGTCACCGCCCTGCTGGCGTGGTGGGCGTGGCGGGGTGCCGCCTCGTCGGTCCTCCGGTCGCTGGGCGCCCGGCCCTCCCGGGAGGAGGAGCGACCCCGCTTGCACAACCTGGTGGACGGGCTCTGCGCCACCATGGGCCTGCCCAGCCCCGCCATCCTGGTGGTCGAGAGTGCCCGCCCCAACGCCCTGGCCGTCGGACGGGACCCGCGGTCGGCCTCCCTGGTGGTCACGTCCGGTCTCGACGGGGCACTGTCGCTGGTGGAGCTCGAAGGCGTGCTGGCCCACGAGCTGGTGCACGTGAAGCGGCACGACACCCTGCTCTCCGGAGTGGCCGTCCGGGTCCTGACCCCGGTGGCGGCGCTGCTGGGGGCCGAGCGGGGCGCGGACTACGTCCACCGGCTGGTGGGTCCCGGCCGCGAGTTCTCCGCCGACCAGCGGGCGGCGGCGGTGGTGCACTACCCGGTGGGTCTGGGCTCCGCCCTCCGGACCATGGCCGCCGCCGACGGGCCGTCGGCGTCCTGGCCGCCGGGCTCCGGTCGGGGTGCCGCCCTCACCCGCTGGCTGTGGATCGATCCGGGTGAGGGCGGGGCCCGGACCCCGATGGACGGGGAGCTCGACGACCCGGAGGTCCGGGCCGCCGCCCTGGCGCTCCTCTGACCCACCGGGCGGCGTCGCCCCGTCGGTGCTGCGCCCGGCTCAGCCCGCCGACGGGCAGTCGAGCGGGTCGAGCTCCCCGAGGGCAGCCTCGCAGGCCCCCTCCGGATCGTAGAGCTGGTCGCGGATCTTCCGGAGGAGCGACGACAGGGTCGCCTCCTCCTCCGGGGTGAGCAGGCTCTGCAGGACCTCGTCGACGTGGGCGATGTGGCCGGGGATGGCCCGGTCCATGACCTCCTGGCCGGTGGCGGTCAGGACCGCGAAGGCCCCCCGCCGGTCGTCGGGGCACGACTCGCGGGCCACCAGGCCCGACTGCTCGAGCCGGTCGACCGAGCGGGTCAGGCCACTCGGGGTGAGGGAGGTCTGGGCGGCGAGTTCACTCATTCGCAGCCGGTGCTGGGGGGTGCGGGCCAGCCGGATGAGGACGTCGAAGGCCTGGCTGGAGAGCTCGTTCTCCTTGGTGAGGCGCAGCTCGAACATCCGCCGCAGGCCGGCGGCCGACTCGAAGAGGAGACCGACCGTGGTCAGTCGGGCATCATCCAGAACGTCGTCACCTCTCATGCAGCCAGTGTAGGGGACCTGTCAAGTAGTTGCGTTCGCAAAGATTGTGATGTATAGTACTTTGCGTCATAACGATCTACGGCGAGCGCCGCAGAGACGATCGAGGAGGAATCACCATGGCCGAGGCCGAGACCCAGACGCAGCAGGCGACGAGCAGGACGGTGGACGGCGTGGAGCTCCCCGCCGTCGGCACCTATGCCATCGACAAGTCCCACACCCAGCTGGGCTTCATGGTCCGCCACATGGCGGTGTCCAAGGTACGCGGCCGCTTCACCGAGTTCGAGGGCACCATCGTGGTGGCCGAGGACCCCACCCAGTCGACGGTCAACCTGACCATCGACGCCAACAGCGTCGACACCCGTGACGAGAACCGGGACAACCACCTCCGGACCAACGACTTCTTCGACATCGCCAACCATCCGACCTGGACCTACGTCACCACCTCGGTGGTCGCCGACGGCCCGGGCGCCTGGAAGGTGACCGGCGACCTGACCATCCGGGGCATCACCAAGCCGGTGGTGCTCGAGGCCACCATCGAGGGCGTCGTGCAGGACCCCTACGGGAACCACCGGGTCGGCTTCAGCGCCACCGGCGAGCTCAACCGCGAGGACTTCGACGTCTCGTTCAACGGGGTGATGGAGGCCGGCGGCGTGGTCATCTCCAAGAAGGTGGTCCTGGAGATCGAGGCCGAGGCTGTCCTCCAGGCCTGATCCCGACCCGGGCTCCGGCCCGGGTGCGGCGCCGGCGCTCCCCTCCACCGGGGACGCCGGCGCTGCCGCGCCGGGCGGGACGCGACTGCCGGTGGTCTTCCTCGGCCACGGCAATCCGATGTTCGCCATCCGGCCCAACGCCTACACCGGGGCGTGGTCGGAGCTGGGCCGGTCCCTGCCTCCCTACCGGGCCGTCCTGGCCGTCTCCGCCCACTGGTACGTGGGGGAGACGGCGGTCACCGCCATGGAGCGGCCCCGGACCATCCACGACTTCGGCGGGTTCCCCGACGAGCTGTTCCAGGTGTCCTATCCGGCCCCCGGCGACCCGGTCCTGGCCGAACGGGTCGCCGGGCTGGTCGGCGACTCCGGCCTGGTCGACGGTCCGGTCCGGGCCGACACCGCCTGGGGGCTCGACCACGGGACCTGGTCGGTGCTCCGCTACCTGGCTCCCGACGCCGACCGCCCGGTGGTGCAGCTGAGCATCGACGCCCGCCGGGCGGCTCCCGTCCACCGGGACCTGGGGCGGGCGCTGGCGCCCCTCCGGGAGGAGGGCGTGCTCATCCTGGCCAGCGGCAACGTCGTCCACAACCTGGGTGCCGCCCGGTTCGGGGACGGCGTCCCCGCCCTCGACTGGGCGGAACGGTTCGAGGCCCTGGTCAGCCGCCATCTCCGGGACGGGGGGTGGGATGACCTGGTGGACCCCGGGCGCCTGGGGCCCGACGCCGGCCGCTCCATCCCCACGCCCGAGCACTACCTGCCCCTCCTGTACGCCCTGGGGGCGGCCGACCCCGACGATCCGGTCGCCGTCGTCACCGAGGGCATCGACGCCTCGTCGATCTCCATGCTCTCCGCCCGGTTCGGCTGAGCCGTCCGCTCGCTCCGCCACCGGCGGGGTGGCTGCGCCGGACGGCGGCCCGGAGTCTCGGCGGTACAATCAGGGGATGGCTGACGCACCGACCGGATCCGGGCTGCACGACCGTCCCACCGGGACGTTCACCGTCAAGCGGGGGCTGGCCGACATGCTGCGTGGCGGGGTGATCATGGACGTGGTCGACGCCGAGCAGGCCAAGGTGGCGGAGGACGCCGGGGCGGTGGCGGTCATGGCCCTCGAGCGGGTCCCGTCCGACATCCGCCGGGACGGCGGTGTGGCCCGGATGAGCGATCCGGCCATGATCGAGGGGATCCAGGCCGCCGTCACCGTGCCGGTGATGGCCAAGGCCCGGATCGGGCACTTCGCCGAGGCCCAGGTCCTGGCCGCCCTGGGCGTCGACTACATCGACGAGAGCGAGGTGCTGACGCCCGCCGACGAGGCCCACCACATCGACAAGTGGGGCTACACCGTCCCCTTCGTCTGCGGGGCCACCAACCTCGGCGAGGCCCTCCGGCGGATCTCCGAGGGTGCGGCGCTCATCCGCTCCAAGGGGGAGGCCGGTACCGGCAACATCGTGGAGGCGGTCCGCCATCTCCGCTCCATCCTGGGCGACGTCCGGCGGATCACCCAGGCCGACCCCGCCGAGCAGTACGCCTGGGCCAAGCAGCTGGCCGCCCCCATCGAGCTGGTCCGGGAGATCGCCGGGTCGGGGCGCCTGCCGGTCCCGCTGTTCTGCGCCGGCGGCATCGCCACCCCGGCCGACGCATCGCTGGTGATGCAGCTGGGGGCCGAGTCGGTCTTCGTGGGGTCGGGCATCTTCAAGAGCGGCGACCCCTCGGCCCGGGCCCGGGCCATCGTCGAGGCCACCGCCCACTTCGACGACGCCGACCTGGTGGCCAAGGTCTCCACCGGCCTGGGGGATGCCATGCCCGGCCAGGAGATCGGCACCCTCGAGGTGCACCTGGCCGATCGTGGCTGGTGAGCGGGGGGCCGCGCCGGGCCGGGGGGCGGCATGACCATCGGGGTGCTGGCCCTCCAGGGTGATGTGCGCGAGCACGTCGCCGCCTTGGCCGACCTGGGGGAGCTGGCCCGGCCGGTCCGCCGGCCGGCCGATCTCCACGACCTGGCCGGCCTGATCATCCCCGGCGGTGAGTCGACCACCCTGTCCCTGCTGCTCGAGTCGTCCGGCCTGTTCGACCCGCTGGCCGGGGCGCTGGCCGACGGCCTCCCGGTGTTCGGGACCTGTGCCGGCCTGATCCTGTTGGCGGCGGAGGTCCTCGACGGCCGGCCCGACCAGCGGCGGTTCGGCGTCATCGACGTCACCGTCCGGCGCAACGGGTACGGTCGGCAGGTCGCCTCCTTCGAGTGTGAGCTCTCGGTGGCCGGCGTCGACGACGCCCCGGTCCATGCGGTGTTCATCCGGGCCCCGGTCGTGGAGGCCGCCCGAGCGGGGGTCGAGGTGCTGGCCACCCTGCCGGCCGCCGGGGACGCCCCGGGGGACGGCACCCCGGTGGTGTGCCGGCAGGGTCCGGTGCTGGTCTCGGCGTTCCACCCCGAGCTCACCGGCGACCGCCGGCTGCACCGGCTGTTCGTGGACATGACGAAGGAAGAGAGGTAGCCGAGATGTCGGGACACTCCAAGTGGGCGACCACCAAGTACCGCAAGGGCGCGCAGGACTCGGCCCGCGCCAAGGTGTTCGCCAAGATCATCCGCCAGGTCGAGGTGGCCGCCCGCGAGGGTGGCAGCGACATGACGGCCAACGCCAGCCTGCGGACCATGTACACCAAGGCCCGCGACGCCTCGGTGCCCATCGACACCATCGAGCGGGCCATCAAGCGGGGGTCCGGCGAGCTGGAGGGTGTGCGCTACGAGTCCATCGCCTACGAGGGATACGCCCCGGACGGGGTGGCGGTCATCGTCGACTGCCTGTCGGACAACCGGAACCGTACCGGGGCGGAGATCCGCAACATCTTCTCCAAGAACGGCGGCTCGATGGCGGAGCCGGGCGCCGTCAGCTGGCAGTTCGAGCGCAAGGGGGTGGTGGCGGTGCCCCGCACCTACGACGAGGACAAGGTGATGGAGGTGGCCATGGAGGCGGGGGCCGAGGACCTGGCCGACGAGGGCGAGCGGTGGCTGGTGACCACCTCGCCGCACGACCTGATGGCCGTGCGGTCGGGGCTCGAGGAGGCCGGCCTCGAGCCCGGTTCCTCGGAGCTGACCATGGTGCCCACCACCACCGTCGAGGTGACCGAGGAGTCGGAGGCCAAGCGGGTGCTCCGGCTCATCGAGGCCCTCGACGACCACGACGACGTCCAGAACGTCTACGCCAACTTCGACATCCCCGACTCGGTGATGGCGGCCTACGAGGGGTAGGGCCGGCAGCGGGTGGCCCCACGCCCGGGCCCGGCCATCCACGTCCCCGGCGCGCTGCCGGGGTACAGTCGAACGCATGTTCGTCCTCGGCATCGACCCGGGCCTGTCGCGGTGCGGGTACGGCGTCGTCACCCGACGCCGGGCGACGCTGTCGGCGGTGGCCGGCGGCGTGGTCTCCACCCCGCCCGACATGCCCCTCCACCGGCGCCTGCGGGTGCTGAGCGACGAGCTCCGGGCCCTGGTGGCGGAGTACCGGCCGGCCGCCGTGGTGGTGGAGCGGGTGTTCTTCCAGGTCAATGCCCGCACCGCCATGGCCACCGGTCAGGCCGCCGGGGTGGCCTTGGTGGCGGCGGCCGAAGCGGAGTGCGAGGTGGCCCAGTACACCTCCAACGAGGTCAAGCAGGCGCTGGTTGGCTACGGGGCGGCCACCAAGGACCAGGTCCAACGGATGGTGGCTTCGGTGCTGGGACTGGCCGAGCCCCCCCGCCCCCCCGACGTGGCCGACGCCCTGGCCCTGGCCACCTGCCACCTGACCATGCTCCCGCTGCGCCGGGCGGTGGCGGCGGCCGTCGAGGGGGCGTCGTGATCGGGTCGCTCCGGGGGGTGCTGATCGACCGCCCGTCGCTGGGGGAGGTGCTGGTCGACGTGGGCGGGGTCGGCTACCGGGTCTCGGTCCCCTCCTCCACGCTGGCCGCCCTCGGGGCCACCGGGTCGGAGGTGTTCCTCCACGTGCACACCCACGTGCGCGAGGACGCCATCGTCCTCTACGGCTTCGCCCACGCCGACGAGCGCCGCTGCTTCGAGGCGCTCCTGGGTGCCCACGGCATCGGGCCGGCCCTGGCGGTGGCCATCCTCTCGGCGCTGTCGCCGGCCTCGCTGTCCACCGCCGTGCTGGAGGACGACGTCGACACGCTCTGCCTGGTGCCCGGGGTGGGGAAGAAGACCGCCGCCCGGCTACTGCTGGAATTGAAGGCCCGCCTCGACCTTCCGACGCTGGGCGGCGACGCCGCCACCGTGCCGGTGGGGGACCGGTCGGCACGGGGTGAGGTGCGGGAGGCCCTGGTGGAGTTGGGCTACGGCCCCGACGAGATCCGGGCCGCCCTCGACGTCGTGCCCGACGACGGTTCGGTGGAGTCGATGGTCCGCTCGGCGTTGCGCGAGCTGGCCAGGTCCCGATGACCCCCGAGGCGCGGCGCGAGGTGCTGGCCGGGGCGGGGCCGGAGGCCAGGGAGGACCCCGGGGCGCCGGAGGTGCGGACGGTGGACCCGGTGGCCATGCCGGCCGAGGAGCTCGACGAGGTCGGGCTGCGCCCACGGACCCTGGCCGAGTTCGTCGGCCAGGGTCAGCTGACCGAGCACCTGCAGATCGTCATCGAGGCGGCCCGGAAGCGGCAGCAGCCGGTCGACCACCTCCTGTTCGCCGGCCCGCCGGGCCTGGGCAAGACGTCGCTGTCGGGCATCGTGGCCGCCGAGATGGGTGTCGGGTTCCGGATCACCGCCGGCCCGGTCCTGGTGCGGGCCGGCGACCTGGCCGCCCTCCTCACCGACCTGCAGGAGGGCGACGTCCTCTTCATCGACGAGATCCACCGTCTCAACCGGGCGGTGGAGGAGATCCTCTACCCGGCCATGGAGGACTTCAAGCTCGACATCCTGATCGGCAAGGGGCCCACCGCCCGCAGCATCCGCCTCGACCTCCCCCGGTTCACGCTGGTGGGGGCCACCACCCGCACCGGGCTGGTGACCGGCCCCCTGCGGGACCGGTTCGGGTTCGTGGGTCGGCTCGACCTCTACGACGTCGACGAGCTGGAGGCCATCGTGCTGCGCTCGGCCGGCATCCTGTCCGTGCCCATCGACGCCGAGGGTGCCCGTCGGATCGCCGAGCGTTCGCGGGGCACCCCGCGGATCGCCAACCGGCTGCTCCGCCGGGTCCGGGACTATGTGGAGGTGCGCGCCGCCGGACGGATCGACGGCACCACGGCGGTCGCCGGCCTCGAGCTGTTCGGGGTCGACCGGCTGGGCCTCGACAAGGTGGACCGGGCCATCCTCGACGTGCTGTGCCACCGCTTCGCCGGTCGGGCGGTCGGCCTCACCACCCTGGCCCAGTGCATCGGCGAGGAGCCCGGCACCATCGAGGACGCCTACGAGCCCTACCTGCTCCAGCAGGGGCTGCTGCAGCGCACCGCCCGGGGACGGATGGCGGCCCCCCGGGCCTGGGCCCACCTGGGGACGACCCCGGTCGACGCCACCTTGCTCTGAGGCGGCCGCCTCCCACCGATGCCGGGCCACCGACCGGTCTGCGACGATGTGCCGGTGCCAGCTTCCCCCCGCCGGGTGGCGCCGTCCGGCCTCCCTGTCGGGGCGGCGCCGGAGTTCGGCGTCACCATGGACGACTACGACTACGACCTCCCGGGGTCGGCCATCGCCCAGGAGCCGGCGGAGCCCCGCAGCTCGGCGCGGCTGCTGGTGGCCCCCGAGGTGTCGTCCACCGGCGGCGTGGTCCACGCCTCCGTCGCCGATCTTCCGGGCCTACTGGGTCCGGGTGACGTCCTGGTGGTCAACGACACCCGGGTCCTGGCCGCCCGGCTGGGCCTGGCCAAGGAGACCGGCGGGGCCGCCGAGGTGCTGCTGATCGAACCGGCCGACGAGGAGGCCTCGACGTGGGAGGCGCTGGTGCGGCCGGGCCGTCGGCTGCCCCCGGGAACCCGGCTCTCCGAGCCGGGGGGTGGCCCGGCCGTGGTGGAGGTGGGCCGGTGGCTGGTGGGGGAGGAGGACGGCCGCCGCCTGGTCCGCCTGCTCGATCCCACCGTCATCGACCGGGCGGGGGTGATGCCGCTGCCGCCCTACATCCACCGGCCCCTCGGCGACCCGGCGCGGTACCAGACGGTCTACGCCGCCGACCGGGCCCCGGGCGAGCGGTCGGCGGCCGCCCCCACCGCCGGGCTCCACTTCACGCCCGAGCTGCTGGCGGCGTGCGAGGCGGCCGGGGCCACGGTGGCCCGGGTCGACCTGGCCATCGGGCTGGACACCTTCCGGCCGGTGACCGCCGCCACCCCGGAGGAGCACATCATCCACTCGGAGCGCTACTCGGTCCCCGCCGCCACCCTGGCGGCCTGCCGGGAGGCAGGGCGGGTGGTGGCGGTGGGCACCACCGCGGTGCGGGCGCTGGAGTCGGCGGCCGCCACCGGCCGGCTGTCCGGGCGCACCGACCTCTACATCCACGGGGCGTTTCGCTTCCGGGTGGTGGACCTGCTGGTCACCAACTTCCACCTGCCCCGGTCGAGCCTGCTGCTGCTGGTCGAGGCCTTCGCCGGCCCCGGGTGGCGCGAGCTCTATGCCTGCGCCCTCACCGAGGGGTACCGGTTCCTCTCCTTCGGCGACGCCATGGTGGTGGCCCGGGCCGGGGCCAAGGGGACGCCGGTCGAGGTCGTCCCGGCCGGAGCCGACCCGGAGGGCCCAGGGTGACCGCCACCCGGGTGGAGGTGACGGCCGTCGACGGTGCCGCCCGTACCGGCACCGTCCACACCGCCCGCGGGAGCTACGCGGTGCCGGCCTTCATGCCGGTGGGGACCCGGGGGGCGGTCAAGGCGCTGGACAGCGCCGACCTGCAGGCCCTGGGGGCCGAGGTGGTGCTGGCCAACACCTACCACCTGCTCCTCCGCCCGGGGGTGGAGGCGGTGGCCGCCCTCGGCGGGCTCCACCGGTTCACCGGCTGGGAGGGCCACACGCTGACCGACTCCGGGGGGTTCCAGGTCCACTCGCTCTCCCCCCGGGTCGACGACGACGGGGTCACCTTCGCCTCCGTCTACGACGGCGACCGGATCCGGATGACGCCGGAGTCGGCGGTGGAGGCCCAGGGGCTGCTGGGGGCGGACATCCAGATGGTCCTGGACGTGTGCGCCACCCTCCCGGCCGACACCGGGGTGCTGCGCCTGGCCCTCGAACGGACGGCGGCCTGGGCGGTCCGGGCCAAACGGCACCACGACCGCCTCGAGGCCCGTCCCGCCCACCAGGCCCTCTTCGGGATCGTCCAGGGGGGATCGGACCCGGTGCTCCGGGCGGAGAGCGCCGAGCGGACGGTGGCGGTCGACTTCGACGGCTACGGCATCGGCGGCCTGTCGGTGGGCGAGCCGCGCCCGGTGATGCTCGAGGCGCTGGCCGCCACCGTCCCCCACCTCCCGCCGGACCGGCCCCGCTACCTGATGGGAGTGGGGGATCCGGTGGGCATGATGGAGGCCGTCGCCCTGGGGGTGGACCAGTTCGACTGTGTGGCTCCGACCCGGATGGCCCGGCACGGCACCATCCTGACCACGGCCGGGAGCCTGAACCTCCGGAACGCCGTGCACGCCCGCGACGACGGGCCCCTCGATCCGGCCTGCGGCTGCTCGACCTGCGCCCGGTGGTCCCGGGGGTACCTCCGGCACCTGCTGACGGTGGGGGAGACCACCGCCTGGCGGCTGCTGAGCATCCACAACCTGGCCCAGATGATCGGCCTGATGGACCGCACCCGCACCGCCATCTCCGACGGCCGGTTCGAGGCGCTCCGAACGGAGATCGCGACGATCTGGGGTCCTTGAGCGGGCGGGGCCGGCGGCCGGTGCCGACTGGTGCCAAGGTTCCGGCGGGCTGGGCTACAGTCTGACCGCTGTGTGCACCCACCCCTCCTCCATGCCCCGATGACTGGCACGCTCGCGGTCCTGACCGCCCTCACGCCGACGGTCGCCGCCGCGGCCAAGAAGTCGAGCTCGAGCAGCACGCTGCTGCTGCTGGTGGCGGTGGCGGCCGGGTTCTACTTCCTGATCCTGCGGCCGCAGCAACAGAAGGCCAAGAAGCAGCGTGCGCAGGTCTCCCAGTGGGAGGTCGGGGACGAGGTCCTCACCAGCGGCGGCCTGATCGGCCACATCATCTCCATCGACGACGACCGGGTCACGCTGGAGACCAGCGTCGGCGCCTCCTTCGTGGTCCACCGCCAGTACATCGTCCGGAAGCTGAGCGTCGACGTGGCGGAGCCCGAGGACGACGAGGAGCCCGGCGATGAGGAGTACGAGGCCGACGACGAGTACGACGGCGACGAGGAGCCCGAGGACGGGGACGGGACAGAGGACGACGACCCGGACGACGACCCGGACGACGAGGAGCCCGAGGACGCCGTCGACGACGACTCCGGACCCTCGAAGGCGAAGTAGCCGGCCATGAAGAAGAAGCGGTCCCTGTGGGTCAGTCTGCTCACCGTGGTGGCGATCGCGGTGGTGGCGCTGGCCGCCACCCTGGCCGCCGGGTGGTCGCCGAAGTTGGGACTCGACCTCGAGGGCGGCCTGTCGGTCGTCTACAAGACGGCCAAGCCGGTGACGGCCGACCAGCTCGACACCGTGGTCTCCATCCTCAACAACCGGGTCAACGCCGGCACCAGCGGTGCCACGGTGGCCAGCCAGGGCAAGAACGAGGTGACCGTCTCCATCCCCGGCGAGAAGAACACCCAGGCGGTGCTGGCCACCCTGGGCAACACCGCCCAGCTCTACTTCCGACCCGGCCTCTGCTACGCCCCGGCGCTGACGGTGGCCAAGGGCAAGGCGCCGTCGACCGGGCCCCTTCCCACCTGCGCCTCGGCCACCGCCCTCACCGCCGCCAACCTGGACGTCAAGCCCGACTCCAGCAACGTCAACGGGTACACCAGCAACACCAATATCGAGCCCGATGCCCAGTTCGAGACCTACCCCTCCACCAGCTCCACCGACGACGTCAAGAACGCCACCGTGCTGCTGCCCTACGCCGACCCGTCGGTCGACGGGACGGGCCGCATGGTGCTGGGGCCGTCCACCGTGACCGGCACGGCGGTCAAGTCGGCCTCCGCCCAGCTCCAGAGCAACCAGTGGACGGTGAGCATCGTCCTCACCGGTCCGGGATCCAAGGCGTGGGACACCCTCGCCGAGCAGCAGTTCCACGCCATCATCGGCATCGACCTGGACGGCCAGGTGATCTCCGCCCCGATCACCCAGCCCACCCAGAGCTCCTTCACCTCGTTCGACGGGCAGGTGGAGATCTCCGGGAACTTCACCGAGAACCAGGCCAAGGCGCTGGCCACCGAGCTGAACTACGGCGCCCTGCCGGTGAAGCTCGACCGGATCAACACCCAGACCGTCTCCCCCAGCCTGGGGAAGGCCTCCCTGCAGGCCGGCCTGATCGCCGGGCTGGCCGGCCTGGCCCTGGTGATGATCTACGTCCTCTTCTACTACCGGCTGCTCGGGGTGGTGGTCATCGCCGGGCTGGCCGTCACCGGCGCCATCCTCTGGGCGATCATCTCGTTCATGGGCCAGAGCCTGGGCACCACCATCGACCTGGCCGGCATCATCGGTCTCATCGTGTCGGTGGGGATCACCGTCGACTCCTACATCGTCTACTTCGAACGATTGAAGGACGAGACCCGGTCGGGACGCACGGTGCGCACCAGCGTGGACAAGGGGTTCAAGAGCGCCTTCCGCACCGTGCTGGCCGCCGACGCCGTGTCGCTGCTGGGCGCCGCCATCCTCTACATCGTCTCCATCGGCTCGGTGAAGGGGTTCGCCCTCTTCCTCGGTCTCTCCACCATTCTGGACATCTTCGTGACCTACTTCTTCACCCGTCCGTTCGTGATCCTGCTGGGCCAGCGACGGGGGGCCAGTGAGACCAGCGCCCTGGGGGTGGCCGCCGGCCTCGGCGTGAACCGGGAGGTGGCGTGATGGCCTCCCGCCGCCCCGCCAAGGGCGCCTCCGACCGGTCCACCAACGGGAACGACGCCGGGCCGGACGCCGTCGTCCCGACCGACGCCGTGGACGACCCCGAACTGGCCGAGGGCGAGGACGACTGGGACGACGAGGTCACCCCCGAGCTCCTCGAGGAGGAGTTCGAGGAGGAGATCGAGCACGCCGAGGAGAAGGCGGAGCACCACGGCCCCAACGCCTGGCAGCGGCTCTACCGGGGCGAGACGTCCTTCGACTTCATCGGCCGCCGCCGCATCTGGTTCATCGTCTCCGCCATCGTCATCGTGGCCGGGGTGATCTCGCTCTCCACCCGGGGGCTCAACCTCGGCATCGACTTCAAGGGCGGGACCTCCTGGACGATCCCCTCCCAGACCCTGACGGTGGCCGAGGCCACCTCGGCCGCCAAGGCGGCGGGCGTCAGCCAGCCCACCGTGGTGCTCCTCACCGACCAGGTGACCCACGTGAAGCAGATCGAGGTCCAGGCCGACCTCAACAACCTGTCGACCACCGACCACAACGACACGGTGAACGCCGTCCAGGACGCCCTGGCCAAGGCGGCCCACGAGTCGTCGTCGGTGGTGTCGGTCACCGACGTGGGCCCGACCTGGGGCGGCCAGGTCACCGACAAGGCCATCGAGGCGCTGATCCTCTTCTTCGTGGCGGTGGCCATCTACATCTCGATACGGTTCGAATTCAAGATGGCCGTGGCCGCCATCGTGGCGGTGATCCACGACCTCCTGGTCACGGTGGGGGTGTACTCCATCTTCGGGTTCCAGGTGACACCGGACACGGTGATCGCCATCCTCACCGTCCTCGGGTACTCCCTCTACGACACCGTGGTGGTGTTCGACCGGATCAACGACAACGCCAAGGGGCTCGGCGCCTCGGGTCGGATCACCTACTCCGACATGGTCAACCTGTCGATGAACCAGACGCTGGCCCGCTCCATCAACACCTCGCTGGTGGCCATCATCCCGGTGCTGTCGGTGCTCCTGGTGGGGGCCGGCCTCCTGGGGGCCACCACCCTGGAGGACTTCGGCCTGGCCCTGGTGATCGGACTGACCAGCGGGGCCTACTCCTCGATCTTCATCGCCTCGCCCCTGCTGGCGCTGATGAAGGAACGGGAGCCCCGCTACACCACCATCCGCCAGCGGCTCGAGACCCGGGGCGACCGCCTGGGGATCCTGACCCCGTCGGCCGCCGCCGCCATGGTGGGGGCCAGCGCCGCCGCCGGCAGCGGTCGGGGCGGCCGGTCCAAGACCCAGACCACCGGGGTGATCCGCCCCGGGGGTGCCGCCCAGCGGGACAAGGCCGGCAAGGTGGTGGCGGGCGCCGCCGTGGCCAAGGAGGTCACCTCCGGCGGCCCGACGGGCGGCGGGGCCTCCCGCTCGGGGGGTGGCTCCACCCGGCCGGCCGGGAACCGACCCCCGCCGCGTCCCCGCAAGGGCAAGGGCAAGGGCGGCAAGGGCAAGCGTCGCTGACCGGGCTCCGGCCCGCGGCTGAAGGTCCCGGACCCCGGGCCCATCCAGGTACCGTGTAGGGATGGCGTTGGCCACACCAGTGCCCCAGGAGGGGGTGGAGATCCCCGGAGCCGAGCTCCTCGAGGGATCCTCGCTGCCCCCGGCCGAACAGGCCCTGATGGTCCCGGTGCTGCAGGCCTTCCTCCGCCGTCACCCGGGCTCCGACGTCTCGCTGATGGTGCGGGCCGCCGAGATGGCCACCGTGGCCCACGCCGGGCAGATGCGCAGGTCGGGGGAGCCCTACGTCACCCACCCGATCGCGGTGGCCCAGGTCACCGCCGACCTGGGGCTGGACGCCCAGACGGTAGCGGCCGCCCTCCTCCACGACGCCGTGGAGGACACCGGGGTGACCACCGAGGTGATCGAGCGTGACTTCGGATCCACGGTGGCCCAGATCGTCGAGGGGGTGACCAAGCTCGACCGGCTCCAGTTCGACTCCAAGGAGGCCCAGCAGGCGGCCACCGTCCGCAAGATGCTGGTGGCGATGGCCAACGACTGGCGGGTGCTGATCATCAAGCTGGCCGACCGGCTCCACAACATGCGGACCCTGAGCGTCATGCCCGAGTGGAAGCAGCGCCGGACCGCCCAGGAGACCATGGACATCTACGCCCCGCTGGCCCACCGGCTGGGGATCCAGGAGGTGAAGTGGCAGCTGGAGGACCTGGCCTTCGCCACCCTCCACCCCAAGCGGTACGCGGAGATCGAGCAGATGGTGGCCAGCCGGGCCCCCCTCCGCAACGAGTACGTGGCCCGGGTGCTGGTGGCGGTGCGCGAGCGCCTGGCCGTCTCCGGGATCACCGCCGAGGTGACCGGTCGCCCCAAGCACCTCTGGAGCATCTACGAGAAGATGGTGGTGCGGGGCAAGGAGTTCGACGACCTCTACGACCTGGTGGGGATCCGGGTGATCGTCGAGGCGGAGAAGGACTGCTGGGCCGCCCTCGGCTCCATCCATGCCATCTGGGCGCCGGTGCAGGGGCGGTTCAAGGACTACATCAACTCGCCCAAGTTCAACCTCTACCAGTCGCTGCACACCACCGTCATCGGGCTCGACGGGAAGCCGATCGAGGTGCAGGTGCGGACCCACGAGATGCACCGCCGGGCCGAGTACGGCATCGCCGCCCACTGGGGCTACAAGGAGGGCGTCGCCCACGGGGACGGTCAGGGGGAGCTCTCCCCCAAGGCCAAGGAGAAGGCGGCCAAAGCGGCCAAGGCCTCCCGGGCGGGACGGGGCAAGACCGGAGCCGAGGGGTCGACGGTGGAGGACGGCCGCCGTATCCGCGGCTTCCGGAGCCCGAAGTCGGCCAAGGGGTCGGGGGCCAAGCGGCCGGGGGCCGCCATCACCGACGCCCAGCGGGCGGAGATCGCCGAGCGCGACCGCCGGGCCGAGCGCATCGCCCTGGCCCGGGAGACCTCCTCGACCACCGCCGAGATCGAGTGGATGCAGCGGATCGTCGACTTCCAGAACGAGACCACCGACCCCATCGAGTTCCTCGAGGCGCTGAAGCTCGACCTCGAGCAGGACGAGGTCTACGTCTTCACCCCCAAGGGCAAGGTCATCGCCCTGACCGCCAACTCCACCCCGGTGGACTTCGCCTACGCCATCCACACCGAAGTGGGGCACCGCTGCATCGGGGCCAAGGTCAACGGCCGGCTGGTGCCCCTCGACACCACCCTGTCCTCGGCCGACACCGTGGAGATCTTCACCTCCAAGGCGGCCACCGCCGGGCCCTCCCGGGACTGGCTGTCCATCGTGGCCTCCTCCCGGGCCAAGTCGAAGATCCGCCAGTGGTTCTCGAAGGAGCGCCGGGAGGACGCCAAGGAGCTCGGTCGCGAGGAGCTGGTCAAGGAGATCCGGCGGGAGGGGCTGCCCGTCCAGAAGCTGGCCTCCGACCACGCCTTCGACGAGCTGGCCACCACCCTGGGCTATGCCGACGTCGACGCCCTCCACACCGCCATCGGCGACAACCGGCTGTCGGCCCGGGCGGTGGCCCAACGGCTCCTCCGGGACCTCCGGGGCGGTGTCCTCGAGGAGCAGCTGCCGGTCACCGCCCGCCAGCAGTCCCTGGTCCACCGGCCGAGCAAGGGTGCCTCGGTGGGGGTCTACGTCGAGGGCCTCGACGACCTGATGGTCCGGCTGTCGCGTTGCTGCACCCCGGTGCCCGGCGACGAGATCGTGGGCTTCGTCACCCGGGGGCGGGGCGTCTCGGTCCACCGGGCCGACTGCTCCAATGCCGCCGCCCTGGCGGCCAAGTCGCGGGAGCGCCTCATCGAGGTGGAGTGGGACCACCGGTCCTCGGGGGTCTTCGTGGCCACCATCGAGGTGGTGGCCATCGACCGCTCCAGCCTCCTCACCGACGTCACCCGGGTGGTCTCCGAGCACCACCTCAACATCGTGGGCGCCAACACCCAGACCGACCCCGACCGCATCAGCCGGATGCGGTTCGACGTGGAGCTGGCCGACCCCACCCATCTCGAATCGGTCCTCAACCTCATCCGTCACCTCGACGCCGTCTACGACGCCTACCGCATCCTCCCCGGGAAGAAGGACTGAGCCGGCGATGGCCGACGACCGCGCCGCCGCGCGCGCCCCGAGCGGGACCCACGACGTCCTGTGGCCGGAGTCGACCCGCTGGGAGGCGTTGCTGGCCCACTTCGCCGACCTGGTGGAACGGGCCGGGTACGGGCTGGTCCACACCCCGATCTTCGAGGACGTGCGGGTGTTCCGCCGGGGCATCGGCGAGGGCAGCGACGTGGTGGGCAAGGAGATGTACGAGTTCGAGGACCGGGGCGGTCGTGCCCTGGCCCTGCGGCCGGAGGGCACCGCCCCCATGGTCCGGGCGTTCGTGCAGCACCGCCCCGCCCTCCCCTGGAAGGCCTGGTACGCCACGCCCGCCTTCCGGTACGAGCGTCCCCAGGCGGGCCGGTACCGCCAGCACCACCAGCTGGGGGTGGAGGCCCTGGGCCCGGCCGACCCGGACCTCGACGTCGAGGTGGTGACCCTGGCCGACACCACCTTCCGGTCGCTGGGCCTCACCGACGTCGAGCTCCGGCTCAACTCCATGGGGGACGCGGTGTGCCGCCCCGGCTACCTGGAGGTGCTGCGGGCCTTCCTCGACGAGCACCGCCCGTCGCTCTGCCCCGAGCACGCCGAGCGCCTCGATGCCAACCCGCTCCGGGCCCTGGACTGCAAGCGGCCGGCCTGCCGGGAGGTGACCGAGCATGCCCCGCGCTTCCTCGACCACCTCTGCGACCCCTGCGGCGCCCACTTCGCCCGGGTCCGGGCCGGCCTGGAGGCCCTCGGCGTCCCCTTCCGCCTCGACCACCGGCTGGTCCGGGGCTTCGACTACTACACCCGCACCACCTTCGAGTTCGCCGCCGGCGCCCTCGAGGCCGCCCAGAACGGCATCGGGGGCGGGGGCCGGTACGACGGCCTGGTGGAGATGCTGGGTGGGCCGCCCACCCCGGGGATCGGGTTCGGCATCGGCATCGAGCGGCTCCTGCTGGCCTGCGACGCCGAGGGGGTGTTCCCGGTGGACGCCCCGGTCCTCGACGCCTTCGTGGTCGACACCGCCGGGGGCGAGGGGGCCCGGGACCTCACCAACGCCCTGCGTCGGGCCGGACTCCGGGCCGACCGGGCCTTCGACGGCCGGAGCCTGAAGTCCCAGCTGAAGTCGGCCGACCGGTCCGGCGCCCGGGTGGCCCTCCTGATCGGGTCCGACGAGGTGACGGCCGGGACGGTGCTGGTGAAGCCGCTCCGGGGGGAGGGGCCGCAGCGTCCGGTCCCGGTGGGCGAGGTGGTAGAAGCTGTGCGGGCCGCCCGGGACGCCGATCCCGGGACCGTCCACCCGACCACGATCCGAGAGGACCCCTCATGACCGCCACCCCCGGAGCACTCGACGCCACGTCGATGCGGACCCACCTGTGCGGACGGGTGGCCCTGTCCGACGTGGGTACCAACGTGCGGGTGTGCGGCTGGGTGGCCAAGCGACGGGAGCACGGGGAGCATCTGGCCTTCATCGACCTCCGGGACCACACCGGCCTGGTCCAGTGCGTGGTGCCGGGCACCGTCGACGTCCGCAGTGAGTACGTGGTGGCGGTGGAGGGGGTGGTGCGTCCCCGTCCGGAGGGGACGGTGAACCCCGAGCTCCCCACCGGCCAGGTGGAGCTGGGGGAGTGCACCGTCACCGTGCTGGCCGCCGCCGAGCCGCCGCCGTTCGTGGTGGACGACCGGGCCGAGGTCGACGAGGCGGTCCGCCTGAAGCACCGGTTCATCGACCTGCGCCGTCCCCGGATGCAGGCCAACCTCCGGCTCCGGGCCGCCGTCAACCGGTCCCTCCGGTCGGCCATGGACCGGCAGGGGTTCGTGGAGGTGGAGACCCCGCTGCTGTGGGCCCCCACCCCGGAGGGGGCCCGGGAGTTCGTGGTGCCCAGCCGGCTCCACCACGGCTCGTCCTACGTGCTGCCCCAGAGCCCCCAGCTGGCCAAGCAGCTCCTGATGGTGGCCGGGGTGGACCGGTACTTCCAGATCGCCCGGTGCCTCCGTGACGAGGACCTCCGGGCCGACCGCCAATTCGAATTCTCCCAGCTGGACATCGAGGCCTCCTTCGTCACCCAGGAGGACATCCTCGGCTTCGTGTCCGAGGCGGTGCTCGACGCCGCCGAGGCGGCCACCGGGGAGCGGCCGGGCCCCATCGACACCATGACCTGGGCCCAGGCCATGGACCGGTTCGGCACCGACAAGCCGGACCTGCGGTTCGGCATGGAGCTGGTGGAGCTCTCCGGCGTGTTCGAGGGGACCGAGGTGAAGGCGTTCGGCGCCCCCTGCGTCCGGGCCATCGTCCTCGAGGGGGGTGCCACCCTCACCCGCTCCCGGCTCGACACCCTGACTGACCGGGCCAAGGCGCTGGGGGCCAAGGGCCTGGCCTGGTTCCGGGTCACCGCCGGCGACGACGGCACCCTGGGGCTCGACTCGCCCCTCGACCGGTTCCTCGCCGACCCGGAACGGGCCGGCCTGCTGTCGGCCACCGCCGCCACCGCCGGCGACCTGGTGCTGGTGGTGGCCGACGAGTACCGGCTGACCTGCTCGGTCCTCGGCCAGCTCCGGGTGGAGCTCGGCGGCAGCCCGGTCTCCCAGGGCCCCTACCGGTACGTGTGGGTGGTCGACTTCCCGATGTTCGACGGGGTGGACGCCGCCGGCAACCCGGCCGCCGCCCACCACCCCTTCACCATGCCCCATCCCGACGACCTCGACCGCCTGGAGTCCGACCCGCCGTCGGTGCGGTCGCAGGCCTACGACCTGGTCCTCAACGGGTGGGAGCTGGGCTCGGGGAGCGTCCGGATCCACCGCGGGGACATCCAGAGCCGGGTGTTCGCCGTCCTGGGCATCAGCGACGAGGAGGCCGAGGCGCGCTTCGGCTTCCTGCTCGGGGCCTTCCGGTACGGCGCCCCGCCCCATGCCGGCTTCGCGGTGGGCATCGACCGGCTGGTGGCCATCTTCGCCGGCGAGGACAGCATCCGCGAGGTGATCGCCTTCCCGAAGACCCAGTCGGGCTCCGACCCGATGACCGGGGCCCCCAAGCCCCTGGCGCCGGGAGTGCTGGGCGAGCTGGGTCTCCGCCCGATACCCGCCCCCGTCAAGGACTGATCCGCCCGGTGGCCGGCGACGACCTGTTCTCCGACGCCGCCGAGCAGCGCCTGGCCTCGCGGGCGCCGCTGGCCGCCCGGATGCGGCCCCGGACCCTCGACGACATCATCGGCCAGGCGCACCTGCTCGGCCCCGGGGCGCCGCTGCGGGCGCTGATCGAGTCCGACCGCCTGACCTCGGCCATCCTCTGGGGGCCGCCCGGCACCGGGAAGACCACCCTGGCCACGGTGGTGGCGTCGGCCACCGCCAAGCGGTTCGTCCCGCTGTCGGCGGTGACCGCCGGGGTGAAGGACGTGCGGCAGGTGGTGGAGGAGGCCCGGCAGCTCCTGGGCGAGCAGGGGCGGGGCACCATCCTCTTCCTCGACGAGGTGCACCGGTTCAACCGCTCCCAGCAGGACGCCCTGCTGCCCTCGGTGGAGGAGGGCCTGCTGGTGCTGATCGGGGCCACCACCGAGAACCCGTTCTTCGAGGTCAACGCCCCGTTGCTGTCGCGGTCCACGCTGTGGCGGTTGGAGCCGCTGTCCAACGACGACCTGGCCGAGGTGGTGCGCCGGGCGTGCGTGAGCGAGGACACCTCGGCCGAGCCGGAGGCGGTGGCCGCCCTGGTCGGCCTGGCCGACGGCGATGCCCGGGCGGTGCTCACCACCCTGGAGGTGGCCCTGGCGCTGGCCGGCGACCGGCCGGTGGCCCTGGCCGATGTGGAGAAGGCCCGGAACTCCCGGCTCCAGCACTACGGCGAGGACGACCATTACGACCAGGTCTCCGCCCTCATCAAGTCGGTCCGGGGCAGCGACCCCGACGCCGGCCTGTACTGGCTGGCCCGGATGCTCGAGTCGGGGGAGGACGCCCGGTTCATCGCCCGGCGGCTGGTCATCCTGGCCAGCGAGGACATCGGGGAGGCGGACCCGCTGGCGCTGGTGGTGGCGGACGCCGCCGCCCGGGCCGTGGAGTTCGTGGGGCTGCCCGAGGCTCAGCTCAACCTGGCCCAGGCGGTCGTCCACCTGGCGTGCGCCCCCAAGTCGAACCGGGTCTACCTGGCCCTCGACCGGGCCCTCCGCGACGTCCGGGAGGGCCCGCGGGGGGAGGTCCCGGCCCACCTGCGCGATGCCCACTACCGGAGTGCGGCCCGGATCGGCCACGGGGAGGGGTACGTCTACCCCCACGACCGGCCCGGGGCGTGGGTGGAACAGCGGTACCGGCCGGTCGAGCTGGGGGACGCCCCGTACTACGAGCCGAGTGATCGCGGGCACGAGGCGGTGGTGGGCGAGCGGCTCCGCCGGTGGCGCCAGGGCGACGACGACGGGGGCGCGGCCGGCGACCGGGGCGCGGCCGGCGACGGGGACGCAACCGATGACGGCACCCCGTCACCGGGGCCGGAGGGCGGAGCACCGCCGGACTGACCCGGGCACCGGCGCCGCGCGGCGGCCGGACCCGGCATCGGCCAGACTGTCGGCCATGCGACCGAGCCTCCTCCGCCGTCTGGTCCGGGCCGTGTCGGTGCCGGTGGCGTTGGTGGCCGTGGCCGCCTCCGGTGCGGTGTCGGTCTCCACCCCCGCCTCCGCCACCCCCGCCCAGGTCCGCCTGGCCACGCCCCCGCCCACCCTGCCGTCGGGGAGCTCGGTGGTCGGCCCGGCCCCCGGCGCCCCGGTGATCAACCTCGACGTCTCCCTGACGCCCCGTGATCCCGCCGCCCTCGACGCCTTCATCACCGCGGTGTCCACCCCCGGCTCGCCGGAGTTCCACCACTACCTGGCACCCGGACAGTTCGCCTCCACCTTCGGCCCCGATCCGGCCATCCTCGCCGCCACCCGGTCGTGGCTGGCCTCCACCGGGCTGGCCGTCGGGTCGACGACGTCGGACGGCCTGCTGATCCCGGTGTCGGGGACCACCGCCCGGATCGAGCAGGCCTTCGACGTCGGGCTGCACAACGCCCGCCTGCCGTCGGGCCGGGTGGCCCGGATCAACGACGCGGCACCGCTGGTGCCCGCCGCGCTCTCCGCCCACCTCCAGGGGGTGTTGGGCCTCAGCACCCTCAGCCTGCCCACCCCCCAGCTGGTGCGGCCGTCCACCGCCGCCGGGGTGTCCGGGTCGTCGTCCCCATCTTCCGCCCCCGCCTCCCATGGCCTCGGCCCCATCCCGACCTGCTCAGGAGCGCTCGACGTCCGGGAGCACGAGGGTGCCTACACCGCCGACCAGCTGGCCTCCACCTACGGCTTCGACTCCCTCTACGGCGACAGCCGGTTGGGCTCCGGGGTGACGGTGGGGATCTACGAGCTCGAGCCGTACACCAAGGCCGACATCAACGCCTACCAGGCGTGCTACGGCCTCCCCCTGGTGGACCCGACGCCCGTGGACGTGGACGGCGGGGCCAACGGGCCCCAGTCGGGCGAGGCGGCGCTGGACATCGAGGACGTCACCGGCCTGGCCCCCGACGCCACCATTCAGGTCTTCTCGGGCCCCAACGACAGCGCCCAGTACCCGAACAGCCCGATCCAGGTCTACGAGGCCATGGTCGACGCCACCCATCCGGACAAGGTCCTGACCACCAGCTGGGGGGAGTGCGAGCCGGAGATGGACCCGGGCCAGCAGGCCACCGAGTCCAACCTGTTCGCCCAGGCCGCCGCCCAGGGCCAGACCGTCCTGGCGGCGGCGGGGGACTCCGGGTCGTCGGACTGCTACTACCCGGGGTTCGACGGCGACCAGTCGCTGCAGGTGGACGACCCGGCCGACCAGCCCTACGTGACCGGGGTGGGTGGCACCACCCTGCTGTCGGCGGCGGCCGGAGCGCCCGACGAGGAGGTCTGGAACGACGGCCTCGTCAGCGGGTCCGGCGGCGGAGGGGTGTCGACCGACTTCGGCCAGCCCGCCTGGCAGTCCGGGACCGGGGTGGACGCCGCGGCGGCCACCGCCCAGTGCCGCGGCGGTGGGCCGGCCCAGCTGCCGCGAGGTGCCCGACGTGGCGGCCTCGGCCGACCCCGACGCCGGGTACGTCATCTACGTCACCGCCCCGGGCACCTGCAGCGGGTGGTGTGCCTTCGGTGGCACCAGCGGCGGCTCCCCGCTGTGGGCGGCGCTGGTGGCGCTGATCGACCAGGCGCCCACCACCTCGTCGGTCGGCTTCATCAACCCCACGCTCTACGCCTGCGGCACGGCGGCGGCCGACCTCCACGATGTCACCACCGGGGGCAACGACGCCGCCAGCATCGGCGGTCCCACCTATCCGGCCACGGCCGGGTACGACGTGGCCTCGGGCTGGGGCTCGCCGAACGGGGCCAACCTCCTCGGGGACCTCACCGAACCCAAGGTCTGCCCGTCGGTCACCGGCATCAACCCCACCTACGGCCCGGTGGGCGGGGGCAACCTGGTCGCCGTCACCGGGTCGGGCTTCTCGGGAGCCACCTCCGTCCGGTTCGGGGGTATCCCGTCCCCCCACTTCGTGGTGGAGTCGCCGACCTCGCTCCTGGCGGTGGCGCCCGCCGGGCCCCCCGGTGGCGGGGTGGTCGGGGTGACCGTCTACAACGCCAACGGCCCGAGCGGTGACACCTCGGCCAACCGGTACTCCTTCGTGGCCCCGGGCTACTGGCTGGTGGCCTCCGACGGCGGCATCTTCAGCTACGCCGGCGCCCACTTCCAGGGGTCGGCGGGAGGCCTCACCCTCAACAAGCCGGTGGTGGGGATGGCCCCCACGCCGGACAGCCTCGGCTACTGGCTGGTGGCCTCCGACGGCGGCATCTTCAGCTTCGGGGACGCCCCGTTCTTCGGCTCCACCGGGTCCCTCACCCTCAACAAGCCGATCGTGGGGATGGCTGCCACCCCGGACGGCCACGGCTACTGGCTGGTGGCCGCCGACGGCGGCATCTTCGCCTTCGGCGACGCCGGCTTCTACGGGTCCACCGGCTCGCTCACCCTCAACAGGCCGATCGTGGGGATGGCCCCCACCCGGGACGGCCGGGGCTACTGGCTGGTGGCCTCCGACGGCGGCATCTTCGCCTTCGGCGACGCCGGCTTCCACGGGTCGACCGGCTCCCTCACCCTCAACAGGCCGGTGGTGGGCATGGCCGCCACCCCGGACGGGGGCGGCTACTGGCTGGTGGCCTCCGACGGCGGCATCTTCGCCTTCGGCGACGCCGGCTTCCACGGGTCCACCGGCTCCCTCACCCTCAACAGGCCGATGGTGGGCATGGCCGCCACCCCGGACGGCTCCGGCTACTGGCTGGTGGCCTCCGACGGCGGCATCTTCGCCTTCGGCGACGCCCCCTTCTTCGGCTCCACCGGTTCGCTGACCCTCAACAAGCCGATCGTGGGGATGTCCGGGACCTGAGGCTGCCCGTCGGCGTCACCCGGCGTCCCCGACGCCGTCGGAGTCGTCGTCCCGGAGGTCGGCCAGCCGCGCCCGGGTGAGGGGGCCGAACCAGGGGGAGAGCTGGCGTCGCTCCGGTTCGGCCAGCCGGTCGAGGAAGGCGTCGGTCACCAGCCGGCCGCCGTCGCCCTCCGATCGGGCCACCGTCTCGACGGCGGCCAGCGCCCGTTCGACCACCCCCGGGTCGCCACCCCGGGCCACCAGGCCGGCCACGAAGTCGGCCAGTTCGATCAGCACCACCGCCGGGCCGGGGTCGTCGTCGAACTCCTCGACCAGGAGGCCGAAGAGCGGGACGAACTCCGGGACGGCGTCGAGGACCACCGCCACCTGCGGGTCGACGACGTCGGGGGGATGGGGGGAGCGGGGCTCGGGGACCGAGGGTGCGGGCGGCGGGGGAGTGCCCTCCGCGTCGGGGTGGCCGTGGTCGGACATCGGGTGCCTCCGTGGATCGGGTGGTGGGCAGGTCGAGGCGGCCCGGAGGTCCCCGTCTACGACGAAGGCGGATGCGGCGAACGTATCCACCCGGGAACTCGGGGGCAAGGGGTAGACAGGTGACTAAATAGTCACCTATAATCCCCAGGGTGGACGAGGTGTTCAAGGCGCTGGCCGACCCGACCCGGAGGAGCCTGCTCGACGAGCTCTTCCGCCGGGACGGCCAGACGCTGAAGGAGCTGGGGGAGGGGTTCGACATGACCCGGTACGGGGTCATGAAGCACCTGGCCCAGTTGGAGGAGGCGGGCCTGGTGGTCAGTCGCCGCCGGGGCCGGGAGAAGCTCCACTTCCTCAACCCCGTCCCCATCCGGCTCCTCCACGACCGGTGGGTGAGCAAGTACACCGAGCCCTGGGCGTCCGCCCTTACCGGGCTCAAGAGCGAATTGGAGCAGTCGATGGAAAAAGTCTTCGAGATCTACATCCGCACCACCCCCGAGCGCCTGTGGGAGGCCATCACCGACCCGGCCATCCGGGCCAAGTACAACTTCGGCGCCGGGGTCGTCTCGGACTGGACGACCGGTTCGACCTACGAGACCCGGGCCGCCGCCGCCGACGTCCTGCTGGGCAAGGGAGAGAACCTGGTGGTCGAGCCCCCCACCCGCCTGGTCCAGACGTTCCAGGCCCTGTGGTCCGACGAGGTGGCCGCCGAGGGGACCACCCGGCTCACCTTCGAGATCGAGCAAGTGAAGGACTCCTGCCGGCTGACGGTCACCCACGACCAGATGGCCGAGAACGCCAACCCGGAGATCTACGGGGGCTGGCCGATGATCCTGTCCGGGCTGAAGACGTGGCTCGAGACCGGGCAGCTCCTCACCACGCCGGGCTCGCTCCTCTGGGTGGGCGAGCCGGCCTGACGACACCGGCGCCCGGGTCCGGGACTCTCCCGGTGGGCCCCCGGCGGGGGAGGCCCGGCGGGGATCGGCTCCTCTTCTTGCATAATAATGCGTAACTGCGCATATACTTGCGGAATGAAGGAGCTCCCGTGACCCGGGCCGTCGGCGTGGTGGGTGCCTCCGGCTATGCCGGGGTGGAGCTGTTGCGGCTCTGCGCCAGCCATCCCGATCTCGAGGTGAAGGTTGCCACCGCCGGGACCCACGGCGGGGAGCCGGTGGCCGCCCACACCCCGTCGCTGGCCGCCGCCTACCCGGGCCTGGTCTACGCCCCGGTGGCCGAGGCCGCCCTCGACGGGCTCGACGTGGTGTTCCTGGCCCTGCCGCACGGGGAGTCCCAGCACCTGGTGCCGGACCTCCTGCCCCAGGTGGGCCTGGTGGTCGACCTGGCCGCCGACTTCCGGCTCCACGACCCCGGCCTCTACCCCCGCTGGTACGGCGGGGAGCACACCGTCCCCGAGCTCCTCGACCGGTTCGTCTACGGGCTGCCCGAGCTCCACCGGGCCGATCTGGTCGGCGCCACCGCGGTGGCCGCCCCCGGGTGCTACCCGACCGCCGCCATCCTGGCCCTGGCCCCACTGGTGCGGGCCGGCCTGGTGGCCACCACCGGCCTGGTGGTGGACGCCGCCAGCGGGGTGTCGGGGGCCGGCCGGGCCCCCAAGGAGAACCTCCACTTCGGGACGGTGGACGAGGACTTCACCGCCTACGGCCTCCTCGACCACCGGCACACCGCCGAGATGGAGCAGTGTCTGGGGGCCGAGGTCCTGTTCACCCCCCATCTGGCCCCGATGGTGCGGGGGATCCTGGCCACCTGCTACGCCCGCCCGGCCGTCCCGGTGGCCGAGTCCGGGCTGACCACCGCCGACGCCCTCGACGTCCTGGCCTCCTTCTACCGGGACGAGCCCTTCGTGGTGGTGACCGACGGGCTGCCCTCCACCAAGGCCACCGCCGGCTCCAACTGCGCCCACCTGACCGTCCGGGTGGACCCCCGCACCGGCTGGGTGGTGGCCCTCGGGGCCATCGACAACCTGGTGAAGGGGGCGGCCGGACAGGCCGTCCAGTGCGCCAACCTGGCCCTCGGGCTCCCCGAGACCACCGGGCTCCCCGTCGCCGGGGTGTACCCGTGAGCATCACCACCCCCCCGGGATTCGTGGCCGCCGGAGTGGTCGCCGGGATCAAGGCCTCCGGCGCCCTCGACCTGGCCCTGCTGGCCTCCGCCGACGGCACCCCGATCCCCACCGCCGCCACCTTCACCTCCAACCTGGCCGCTGCCGCCCCGGTCCAGGTGAGCCGGGACCACCTGGCGGCGAACGGGAACCTGGCCACCGCCGTGGTGGTGAGCAGTGGGAACGCCAACGCCGCCACCGGCGCCGAGGGTCGCCGCAAGGCCGAGCGGATGTGTGAGCTGACCGCCCTCGGCCTCGGCGCCAGCGCCGACCAGGTGCTGGTCTGCTCCACCGGGCTGATCGGCTACCAGCTGCCCGACGGGCCGCTCGAGGAGGGGATCCCCGCCCTGGTGGCGGCCCGGTCCGGCTCCGAGGCCGCGGCGGTGGCGGCGGCCACCGGCATCCTGACCACCGACTCCGGTCGCAAGGAGACGTTGGTGCGGGGGTCGGGCTACACGGTGGCGGGGATGGCCAAGGGGGCGGGCATGCTGGCCCCCGACATGGCCACCATGCTGGCCTTCCTCACCACCGACGCCGAGGTGGCCCCGGCCACCCTGGCCGACCTGCTGCGCATCGCCGTCCGGGACTCCTTCAACACCCTGACCGTGGACGGCTGCACCTCCACCAACGACACGGTGGTGCTGATGGCGTCGGGACGGTCGGGGCCGGCCGACCCCAACGTCCTGGTCGACTCGGTCACCGAGGCATGCTCGGCCCTCGCCCTCCAGATGGCCCAGGACGCCGAGGGTGCCTCGCGGGTGGCCCACGTCCGGGTCACCGGGGCCCGCTCCGACGGCGAGGCCCACCTGGCGGCCCGCAAGGTGGCCGGCTCCCTGCTGGTGAAGTGCTCCCTCAACGGCGAGGACCCCTACTGGGGCCGGGTGGCCAGCGACCTGGGCTCGGCCGGGGTGGCCTTCGACATGGACCGGCTGTCCATCCTCTACGGCGGGGTGGCCGTCTGCCGCCAGGGGCTGGCGGTGTCCTACGACGAGGCGGCGGTGGCCGCCCACCTGGCCGGCCCCCTGGTCGACCTCCACTGCGAGCTGGGCCTGGGGGACGGGGACGGGGTGGCCATGACCGTCGACCTCGGCTACGGCTACATCGACGAGAACCGGACCACCTCGTGAGCTCCCCGGTCGACGCCCCCACCGCCACCGAGAAGGCCGCCGTGCTGGTGGAGTCCCTGCCCTACATCCGCCGCTTCTGGGGCCAGGTGGTGGTGGTCAAGTACGGGGGGAACGTCCTGCAGGCCAAGGGGGACGGGGCCGTCGTCGACGAGGCGGCGGCACTGGCCTCCTTCGCCGAGGACATCGTGCTGATGCGCTCGGTGGGAATGCTGCCGGTGGTGGTGCACGGCGGCGGACCCCAGATCGGTGCCCTGATGGAGCGGGTGGGCAAGGTCCCCGAGTTCCTCGACGGCTTCCGGGTGACGGACGCCGACACCATCGACCTGGTCCGGATGGTGCTGGTCGGCAAAGTCAACCGGGACATCGTCGGGTCGATCAACGTCCACGGGGCGCTGGCCGTGGGCCTGTCCGGGGAGGACGCCAACCTGATCACCGCCACCGCCCGCTCCGAGGAGCTGGGCTACGTGGGCGACGTGGTGGAGGTGGACCCGGTCCTGGTCCACCAGCTGCTGGCCCAGGGGCTGATCCCGGTCATCGCCACCATCGGGACCGACCAGAGCGGCCAGGCGTTCAACATCAACGCCGACATCGCCGCCGGGGCGCTGGCCGCCGCCCTCGGCTCGGAGAAGCTGGTCTTCCTCACCGACGTCTCCGGGATCCGGGCGGCTCCGGACGACCCGTCCACGCTGATCCACCAGATCACCGCCGACGGGCTCGACGCCCTGGTGGCGTCGGGGGCGGCCAACGGGGGGATGATCCCCAAGGTGGAGGCCTGTGCCCGGGCGGTGCGCCACGGGGTGCGCCGGGCCCACATCCTCGACGGGCGGACCCCGCACGCCCTCCTGCTCGAGCTCTTCACCGACGAGGGAGTGGGCACCATGGTCACCGAGGACGTCCCGGACGCAGGGGACCGGTGACCACCGTGGACCGTTCCGCCCTGATGCACACCTACGCCGAGCCCCCGGTGACCTTCGCCAGCGGCGAGGGCAGCTGGCTGGTCGACACCGACGGGCAGCGCTACCTCGACTTCCTGTCCGGGCTGGCGGTCACCTCCCTCGGCCACGCCCACCCGGCGGTGACCCGGGCGGTGGCCGACCAGGCGGCCACCCTCTCCCACGTCTCCAACCTCTTCGGCAACACCGTCGGCCCCGAGGTGGCGGTGACCATCGACCGGCTGATCGGCGGGGGCACCGACCGGGCCGGCGGACAGGTGTTCTTCGCCAACTCCGGCGCCGAGGCCAACGAGTGCGCCCTCAAGCTGGCCCGCCGGTGGGCGGGTCCCGGTCGCTTCGCGGTGGTGAGCACCTGGGAGGCGTTCCACGGCCGGACCCTGGCCGCCCTCAGCGCCACCGGCCAGCCGGCCAAGCAGCAGGCGTTCCTCCCGATGCCCGACGGGTTCGACCACGTCCCCTACGACGACCTCGACGCCATGGACGTCGCCTGCGACCCCACCCGGGTGGCCGCCGTGCTGGTGGAGCCGATCATGGGGGAGGCGGGGGTGGTGGTGCCGTCGTCGGACTACCTGGTGGGGCTGCGCCAGCTGTGCACCGACCGGGGGATCCTGCTGATGGTCGACGAGGTCCAGACCGGCCTGGGGCGGACCGGCCGCTGGTTCGGGTTCCAACACCTGGGGATCGAGCCCGACGTGGTGACCCTGGCCAAGGCGCTGGGCAACGGCATGCCGGTGGGGGCCTGCTGGGCCCGGGCGGAGGTGGCGGCGGCCTTCGTCCCCGGTGACCACGGGAGCACCTTCGGGGGACAGCCGCTGGCCCTGTCGGCCGCCCGGGCCACCCTGGCGGTGATGGAGGCGGAGGACGCCCCGGGCCGGGCGGCGGCGTCCGGTGCCGAGCTCCGCCGGGGCCTGGCCGGCCTGCCCGGGGTGGTCGGGGTGCGCGGCGAGGGCCTCCTCCTGGCCACCGAGCTGACCGGGGAGTTCGCGGTGACGGCGGTGGCCGACGCCCTGGCGGCGGGGCTGGTCGTCAACGCCCCGCGTCCCGACACCCTCCGGTTCGCCCCCTCGCTGCTGGTGTCCTCCGACGAGATCGCCCACGCCCTCGACGTCCTCGACCGGGTGCTGGCGCCGCTGGCCGACGCCGCGGTGGCGAGCGGCCCGGTGGACGGCCGGGAGGCCCGGCCATGACCGGGGCGACGCGGCACGTGCTGGACATCGACGACCTGGGAGCTGACGGGGTGGCCCAGGTGATGGCCCTGGCCGAGGCCCCGGTGGCCGGCCTGCCCCGGACCCTCGACGGGCGCGGGGTGGCCATGGTCTTCGAGAAGCCGTCCAACCGCACCCGGAACAGCACGGAGATGGCCACGGTGGCGCTGGGCGGCCACCCGGTCTACATCCAGGGTCACGAGGTCGGCCTCGGCGTCCGGGAGTCGGCCGCCGACGTGGCCCGGACCCTGGCCTGCTACCACTCGGTGCTCTGTGCCCGGGTGATGGCGCACGGCTCCCTCGAGCGGATGCGCGACGCCCTCGACGCCGCCGGCGTCGGGGTGCCGGTGGTCAACCTCCTCTCCGATCGGGCCCATCCCTGCCAGGCCCTGGCCGACCTGCTCACCCTGCGCCAGGTGTTCGGCACCGACGGGCTGGGGGAGCGGACGGTGGCCTACGTCGGCGACGCCAACAACGTCTGGCGCTCCCTGGCCCTGGTCTGTGCGGTGGCCGGCATCCCCTCCCGGGTGGCCGCTCCCGACGGCTTCGGGCCCTCCGAGTCCGACCTGGCTCTGGTGCGCTCGCTGGGCGGCCGGCTCGAGGTGGTCACCGACCCGAAGGAGGCGGTGGCCGGGGCCGACGCCATCTACACCGACGTGTGGACGTCGATGGGCCAGGAGGACGAGTACGCCGTGCGGCTGGCGGCGTTCGCCGGCTATGCCGTGGACGAGGCCCTGGTGGCGGCGGCCGGCCCCGAGGTGGTGGTACTCCACTGCCTGCCCGCCCACCGGGGCGAGGAGATCGCCGCCGAGGTGGTCGACGGACCGAGGAGCGTGGTCTGGCAACAGGCGGCCAACCGGATGCACGCCATGCGTGGACTGCTGGCCTGGGTCCGGGGGGTGGCGGCACCGACCGACGGGGAGGACCGGTGAGGCCCACCAAGAACCAGCGCCAGCACCGGATCGCCAAGCTGCTCGAGACCCGGGCGGTCGGCAACCAGGCCGACCTGGTCGAGCTCCTGGCCGCCGACGGGGTGGAGGCCACCCAGACCACCGTCTCCCGCGACCTCGAGGAGCTGGGGGCGATCAAGGTCCGGCTGCCCGGCGGCGACACCGCCTACGCCCTCCCCGAGCTGCCGTCCCAGCAGGTGGCGCCCGAGGACCACCTCCGTCGGGTGCTGGGGGAGTGGGTGGTGGAGGCCGACTACTCGGGGAACCTGGTGGTGCTCCGCACGCCACCGGGCTCGGCCCACGTGGTGGGCTCCGCCCTCGACCGGAGCGGGTTCGACGGCATGATCGGGACGGTGGCCGGGGACGACACCGTCCTGGTGGTGGCCTCGGAGTCCCTCGGCGGTGCCCGCCTGGCCGAGCAGCTCGGCAGCCTGGCCGGCCTCGGCTTCCCGCCCCACCGTCCGCCGGCCGACGCCGACGGTCACCAGTCCCACGGATCGCAGACCACCCCGGGGCCGAGGGCCCCGCAGACGAGGAGATGACGATGGCACAACGGGTCGTACTGGCATACAGCGGAGGGCTCGACACCTCCATCGCCGTCCGGTGGCTGATGGAGCACCACGACGCCGAGGTGATCGCGGTGGCCGTCGACGTCGGCCAGCAGGCCGACACCCCCACCGAGGAGTGGGACGCCATCCGGGAGCGCGCCCTGGCCGCCGGGGCGGTGGAGGCGGTGGTCATCGACGCCCGGGTGGAGATGGCCGAGGAGTTCTGCATGCCGGCCCTGATGGCCAACGCCCGGTACGAGGGCAAGTACCCGCTGGTCTCGTCGCTCTCCCGCCCGGTGATCGTGCGCCACCTGGTCACCGAGGCCCGGAAGTACGGGGCGGGGGCGGTGGCCCACGGCTGCACCGGCAAGGGGAACGACCAGGTCCGCTTCGAGGTGGGCACCCGGGCGCTGGCCCCCGACCTCGAGGTGCTGGCCCCCGCCCGGGTGTGGGGCCTCACCCGTGAGGAGTCCATCGAGTACGCCGCCAAGTGGAACATCCCGCTGTCGGTGACCAAGGAGAAGCTGTACTCCATCGACGAGAACCTCTGGGGCCGGGCCATCGAGTGCGGCGTCATCGAGGATCCGTGGGCCCAGCCCCCCGACGACGTGTACTCCATGACCCAGCCCACCGCCTCCGAGCCCACCGAGGTGGTCATCGGGTTCGAGTCGGGCATCCCCATCTCGGTGGACGGCGACACCCTGGCGCCCTACGAGCTGATCGCCCATCTCAACCGGCTGGTCGGCTCCTACGGGTGGGGCCGGCTCGACATGGTGGAGAGCCGGCGGGTGGGCATCAAGTGCCGGGAGACCTACGAGTGCCCCGGCGCCCTGGCCCTCCTGCTGGCCCACGCCGACCTCGAGGACCTCACCCTGGAGCGTGACCTGCTCCACGAGAAGATGCGGCTCGAGCCGCGCTGGTCGGAGCTGGTCTACGACGGGCTGTGGTTCTCGCCGCTGAAGCAGGCCCTCGACGCCTTCGTGGTCGAATCGCAGCGGCACGTGACCGGCGAGGTCCGGCTGCGCCTGGAGCCCGGGCGGTGCTACGTGGTGGGCCGCCGCAGCCCGGTGGGCCTCTACGACTACGGCCTGGCCACCTACGACGCCGCCGACACCTTCCGCCACCAGGACGCCGAGGGCTTCGTCCGGCTGTGGGGCCTGGGTGTGGCCACCTGGTCCGCCAAGCAGGAGAACCGCTCGGGAGGTGACGTCCCCGGACGCGGTGGGTCTCGATGACCCTGTGGCACGGCCGACTGGCCGGCGGGACCGCCGACGAGGTGATGGCCTTCTCGGTCAGCCTCCACTACGACCGCCGGCTGGCCGAGGACGACCTGGCCGGCTCGCAGGCCCACGTCCGGGGGCTCCGGCGCGCCGGCATCCTCACCGACGACGAGGCCGCCTCGGTGTCGTCCGCCCTCGACCGGGTGGGGGAGGAGCTGGCGGCGGGGACGTTCGCCTTCGCCCCCGACGACGAGGACATCCACACCGCCGTCGAGCGGCGGGTCACCGAGCTGGCCGGGGACGCCGGCGCCAAGCTGCACACCGGGCGGAGCCGCAACGACCAGGTGGCCACCGACCTCCGGCTCTTCACCAAGCGGGCCCTCGGTGAGGTGGTCGCCGACGTCCTGGCCCTCCAGGACGTGCTGCTGGCCCGCGCCCGCCAGGCCGACGGGACCTACCTCCCCGGCTACACCCACCTGCAGCGGGCCCAGCCGGTGCTGCTCGCCCACCACCTGCTGGCCCACGGCTGGGCGCTGGCGCGCGACGTCGACCGCCTGCTGGCCACCGTGGTCCGCCTCGACGTGTCGCCCCTGGGGGCCGGTGCGCTGGCCGGCTCGTCGCTGCCCCTCGACCCCGACGGGGTGGCCGAGGACCTGGGGTTCGGCTCCCGGTTCGAGAACTCGCTGGACGCCGTCTCCGATCGGGACTTCGTGGCCGAGGCCCTCTTCGACCTGGCCCTCCTCGGGGTGCACCTGTCCCGGATGGGGGAGGAGCTGGTGCTGTGGTCGACCGAGGAGTTCGGCTTCGCCGTGCTCGACGACGCCTACGCCACCGGAAGCTCGATGCTGCCCCAGAAGAAGAACCCCGACGTCGCCGAGCTGGCCCGCGGCAAGACCGGGCGACTGGTCGGGAACCTCACCGCCCTCCTGGTGACGCTGAAGGGGCTCCCGTTGTCCTACAACCGGGACCTGCAGGAGGACAAGGAGCCCCTCTTCGACTCCCTGGAGCAGGTCCACCTGGCCCTGGTGGCGCTGACCGGGGTCCTCGGCACGGTGACCTTCGACGCCCACCGGATGCAACAGGCGGCCGACGGGCCGAGCTCCGCCGCCGTCGACCTGGCCGAGTGGCTGGTCGAGCAGGGCATGCCGTTCCGCCAGGCCCACGCGGTGGTGGGCGGCCTGGTCCACGAGTCGCTCGACCGCCATGTCCCGCTGTCCGAGCTGGTGGAGGCCCACCCGGCCCTGGGGGCCGACGCCGTGGCCCTGCTCGAGCCCGGGGTGGCCGTCACCCGGCGGACCACCCCCGGTGGTGCCGGCCCCGGTCCGGTCCAGGTGCAGCTCGACCGGTTCGCCCTCCGGCTCCAGGCCGACCACGGGCGCTCGTCACCGCCGTCCTGACCGGGCCGGAGGGCCGGATCGACCCCCTGGTGGACCGTCCCCGCCCCCCGACCACCGGTGGCGCCGACGGGATGCAAGGCTGACCCGGTGGGCACGCTGATCGTCATCGGCTTTCTGGGAGGCCTGGTCACCGGGATCTCCCCCTGCATCATCCCGGTGGTTCCGGTGATCTTTGCCGCCGGCGCGGTGGGCGGGGTGGACGAGTCGGAGCTCGAAGCCGACGACGCGCCTCGGGAGGCGGCGGGCGAGCCGGAGGTGTTGGTACCGGTGGGCGCCACCGCCGGGCCGGCGGCGGTCGACGACGGCCCTCCGGCCCCACCCCCTGTCGCTCCCGGCACCGTCCCGGGGTCGGCCTCGGGGACGGTCGGCCCCCCGCCGTCGTCGATGACCGACGCCGAGCGGGCGTTGCTGCGGCGGAGCTACCGCCGTCGCCCCTACGCGGTGGTGGCCGGTCTGGTCCTCAGCTTCAGCTTCGCCACCCTGGTCGGCACCAGCGTCCTCAGCGCCCTGGGCCTGCCCGACGACTTTCTCAGCTACCTGGGCATCGCCATGCTGGGCCTGGTGGCCCTGGGCCTCATCGTGCCGGAGTTCGGCGATCTGCTCGAGCGCCCCTTCGCCCGGCTGGTCACGGGCCGGCAGCGCAACGAGGGTGGCGGGTTCGTGCTCGGCCTCAGCCTCGGTCTGCTCTTCATCCCCTGCGCCGGTCCGGTGCTCACCGCCATCACCGTGGTGGGCGCCAAGCACCGCATCGGCTTCTCCGCCCTCATCCTCACCGTGGCCTTCGCGGTGGGGGTGGCGGTGCCCCTGCTGGCCTTCGCCATCGTGGGACAGCGGCTGGGAGGGCGGATGAAGGTGGTCCGGCACCGGGCCTCGGTGGTCCGTCGGGTGATCGGGGTGTTCCTCCTGTTCGCCACCCTGGTCCTGGGGCTGAACGTGGTGCTCGGCCTCAACCTCACCGCCAGCCTGCAGCGGGACCTCCCGGGGTACACCGACGGGCTGACCACCCACCTGGAGGGCGGGGCCACCGCCAAATCGGCGCTGGGCGGCGTGGACGGCAACACCGGGACCGGCGCCCTGTCCGCCTGCACGCCGGCCTCCCCGGTCCTGGCCCGTTGCGGCACCGCCCCCGCCCTCACCGGCATCCAGCAGTGGCTGAACACCCCGGGCGACCGGCCGCTCTCCCTGTCGGGGCTGAAGGGCAAGGTGGTGCTGGTCGACTTCTGGACCTACTCGTGCATCAACTGCCAGCGGACGCTGCCGCACCTCGAGGCCTGGAACCAGCGGTATGCCGCCGACGGCCTGCAGATCATCGGCGTGCACACCCCGGAGTTCGCCTTCGAGCACGTGGTGTCCAACGTGCACACGGCGGCCGGACAGCTGGGGGTCACCTACCCGATCGCCATCGACAACGACTACGACACCTGGAACGCCTACCAGAACGACTACTGGCCGGCCGAGTACCTGATCGACGCCTCCGGCGTGGTCCGGCACGTCGACTTCGGGGAGGGGGAGTACTCCCAGACCGAGGGGTTCATCCGCCAGCTGCTGAAGGCGGACGACCCGACGGTCCAGCTCCCTCCGCCCAGCGACGTGCCCGACCGGACGCCCACCGAGGCCACCACCCCGGAGGCGTACCTGGGGTCGGCCCATCCGACCAGCCTGGACGGGCAGACCATCTCGGAGGGGCAGGACGCCGTCTACACCCTCCCGTCCTCCATCCCCGCCAACGCCTACGCCTACGGCGGGACCTGGAACATCGGCAGCCAGGCCTCGACGGCGGGGCCCGACGCCACCCTGCAGCTCGACTTCCAGGCCAAGGACGTCTATCTGGTCCTGGGAGGGTCGGGCACCGTGGGGGTGGACGTCGACGGCAAGGCCCTCCCGACGGTCACCGTGGGCGGGGTGCCCCGGCTGTACCAGCTGGTGGGTGGCGCCCAGCCCCAGACCGGCCTGTTGTCGCTGACGGTGAGCCCGGGGGTGGCCGCCTACGACTTCACCTTCGGCTAGGTGGGAAGCCCCGCGGGACGGCCCCGGTGATCCGCCACGGCCCCGCCGGTAACCTGCACCCATGACCGGCGGCGTGGACGGCGACCCGTCGACGCCGGCCCGGACCCCCCTCGACCGCCGGGACCTGGCCGGCGACGCCCCCTCGGTGGCACCCACCCTGCTCAACAAGGTGCTGGTCCGGGGCGGACGGGCCGGTCGGATCGTCGAGGTGGAGGCCTACACCGGTGCCGACGACCCGGCCTCCCACGCCTACCGGGGCGAGACGGCCCGGAACGCCGTCATGTTCGGCCCCCCCGGGCGCTGCTACGTGTACTTCACCTACGGGATGCATTGGTGCGCCAACGTGGTCTGCGGGCCGCCGGGGAAGGCCCATGCCGTCCTGATCCGGGCCCTCCATCCCCTGGACGGCCTGGAGGCCATGCGGACCGCCCGCCCGGCCGCCCGGCGGGACGTCGATCTCTGCAACGGCCCGGCCAAGCTCTGCCA
>CAVPWU010000002.1:567500-1766123 GCA_963709665.1 uncultured Actinomycetota bacterium
CTGCGAGACCTACAAGTCAAGCAGGTGCGAAAGCAGGACATAGTGATCCAGCGGTTGCTTGTGGAAGCGCCGTTGCTCAACGGATAAAAGGTACCCCGGGGATAACAGGCTCATCTTCCCCAAGAGTCCATATCGACGGGAAGGTTTGGCACCTCGATGTCGGCTCGTCGCATCCTGGGGCTGAAGCCGGTCCCAAGGGTTGGGCTGTTCGCCCATTAAAGCGGTACGCGAGCTGGGTTTAGAACGTCGTGAGACAGTTCGGTCCCTATCCGATGCAGCCGTAGGAGATTTGAGGAAGGCTATCCCTAGTACGAGAGGACCGGGATGGACGAAGCTCTCGTGTGTCAGTTGTCCTGCCAAGGGCACTGCTGATTAGCGACCTTCGGGTGGGATAAGCGCTGAAAGCATCTAAGCGCGAAGCCCGTTCCAAGATGAAATCTCCCACAGGGTTAACCTGGTAAGGCCCGTGGCCAGACGACCACGTTGATAGGCCGGAAGTGTACGTGCGGCAACGCATTCAGCTGACCGGTACTAATCGGCCGAGGGCTTGGGAACTTGCTCGTGCTCGCTATGGAACGCTCAGAGGTGACCGATATCGGTCACGTCGGGCTCGGATCACCCCGTTCACGGGGCCTGGTCCTCGAGCCCCGGAGAGCGCACAGTTTCCGGTGGCCATGGCGGCGTAGATACACCCGTTCCCATTCCGAACACGGCAGTTAAGCACGCCAGCGCCGATGGTACTTGGGGGGTAGCCCCCTGGGAGAGTAGGACGCCGCCGGGATTTCTCCAGACAACGCCCCCCGCCCAGCGGGGGGCGTTGTCGCGTCCCGACACCGGAGGAGGGACCGGGTCGTTGCCCGGGGTGGTGCAGGGTGGCCTAGCCTGACGGCGAAGCGGGTAGGACCGGTCGGCGGCAGGCGCACCGGTGCTCTCGTCGGATGGTTCGACGTGCTCGGGTCGCCCTGTCGCGTGAACGGAACCAAGGTGGAGCGGGAGTGACGTCGTGTCAGAGTCGGTAGAGCTGCCACCCCTGGCCTCGCAGATGCTCGGGGTGGTGTCGGGTGCCTTCAGCCCCGACGGCCTGGCCGGGCCGGAGTGGATCGTGTCCATGTGTCTGCGCCTCGAGGGGCGGCTCGACCCGGAGTTGCTGAACCGGTCGCTGGGCGCCCTGGCCCACCGGCACGAGCTCCTGCGGGCCACCCTGGTCACCGGCCAGGGGCGGCCCCGGGTGCGGATCGCCGACGAGGTCCCGGTGGACATGACCGTCCGCCCGGTGTCGTCGGGGGTGGGGGATCCCGAGGGGTGGGCCCTCGAGCACGTCCACCAGGAGGCCCGGCGGGCGGTCGACCCGGAGGTGGCTCCGACCTGGCGGGTCCGGGTGGTGGCGCTGTCGCCCACCGACCACCTGCTGTCGTTCGTGGCCCACCACCTGTTCGTCGACGGGTGGTCGCTCGAGTTGGTGGCCCATGACCTGATCGCCCTCTACAACCGGGAGGGGGGTGACGCCGCCCCCCTGGGCCCGGCCTCCTCCTACCGGGAGTACGCCGCCACCCGCCTGGCCGCCGCCCCCCCGTCCATCGGTGCCTGGTTCGAGTCGGAGATGGCGCCGTTGCCGGCCATGACGACACCGGAGGTGCAGGTGGACGCCGGTGACAGGGTGTTCTCCGCCGCCCTGACCGAGGGCACCCTGGTCCGGGCCGGCCTGCGGGTGCTGGCCAGCCGCCCGGTGCGCACCCTGCTGGTGCGGCGCCTGGTCGACCGCGGCCCGGTCCGGTCCGACAGCCCGGGTCGCCGCCGGCCGCCGCCCGAGCGGGTCCGGCCCACCCCCCGGGTGACCGAGCCGGCCAGCTTCGGTGCGGCGGGCACCGCCGAGCTCCGGGCCCGGGGCCGCCGGCTGGGTACCAGCGAGGCGGTGGTGCTGGGTGCCGTGCTCCTCCGCTCCCTCCGCCGGACGTTCGGGCACGACGAGGTGTGGGCCTGGAGCCTGTCGTCCGGTCGGATGGCCGCCGAGGAGCTGGAGCTGGTGGGGAACTTCCCGGACATCTTCCCGATCCGGTCGGTGGTGGGCGACGACGTGCCGTTCGAGGCGACGGTCGCCGACGTCCGGGGCGCCTTCGTGCGCTTCTACACCTCCGGCGGGTTCTGCGCCCCGTGGGTGGAGCCGGACACCGCCCTGGTCGGTCTCCTGACCGAGGTTCCCACCGGCGACCTGGCCCGGGCGGTGGCCACCCTGGTGGATCCGCGTCGGCTGCGGGTCTTCTATGACGTCAGCCCCCGCTCGGCGGTGGCGGAGGTGACCGGGTCGACGGTCGGGCCGGGGCGGGTGGACCCGGGCGCCACCCGGCGGTTGACCTGGCGGCACCAGGAGATCCCCACCGGTATCAGCCGGAACCCCGCCGACTGCCAGCTGGGGGTGCGGTTCGTCGACGAGGGGGACGCCCTCACCTTCACCGTCCAGTACGACGCCCGCCGGCTCGGCGACCAGGTGGTGGCGGGGTTCGTGCGGCACCTGACCGAGTCGGTGGCCGCGTTGGCGGACACCGGGTCCGGGTCGGACTGATGGCCGGACCGGAGGCGACCGGGGGAGATGAAGACCTGGTCACGGGCGGTGGATCCGCGGCGGCCCCTCCCTCGATGCCGTCGTCGCCGGTAGGCTGGCACCGGCTGTAGCGCATCGCAGGCCTCCCGGAGGCACGGGGCCGGGGAGGGGCAGGAGGTCGACCCATGGGTGCACCAGCGGACGGTCGGACGGCTGACGGCCCGGCCGGGTTCGCAGAGACGGGGGAGTGGAACGACACCGCTGTGCCCTACCCGGAGGCCACCGTCCCCCAACTGGTCGAGGCGCAGGTGGCCCGGGACCCGGACGCCGTCGCACTGGTCGACGGGGGGACGTCCGTCACCTACGGCGAGCTGAACCGGCGGGCCAACCAGCTGGCCCACCACCTCCGGACGCTGGGGGTGGGTCCCGAGGTGACCGTGGGGGTGTGCCTCGGCCGGGGCGTGGACCAGATCGTGGGGCTGCTCGCCACCATGAAGGCCGGCGGCGCCTGGGTGCCACTCGATCCCCGCCTGCCCGGGGAGCGGCTCCGACTGATGGTGGGCGATGCCAGCTGCACGGCGGCGGTGACCCGTGACGACCTGGCCGTCGACCTGGGGGTGCCGGCCGACCGGACGGTGGCCCTCGACACCCACTCCGCCCGGCTCGAGGCCCAGCCGGCCGGCGATCTGACCCCGGCCGGGGAGCCGGACGACCTGGCCTACGTGATCTACACCTCGGGGTCGACCGGCCGGCCCAAGGGGGTGGGCGTCTGCCACCGGAGCGTGGTCAGCCTCCTCGCCACCTCGGCGGGACGCTTCACGTTGGGGCCGTCCGACACCTGGACCATGCTCCACTCCTTCTCCTTCGACTTCTCCGTCTGGGAGGTGTGGGGCGCCCTGGCCACCGGGGGGACGCTGGTGGTGGTCCCTCCCGCCGAGGTGGCCGACGGAACCGCCCTGGCCGGGCTGCTCGACCGGCACCGGGTGACCGTCCTCAGCGTCACGCCCCAGGTCTTCCAGCTCCTGGCCGAGGCACGGGGGGACCTGGCCCTCGAACAGCTCCGGCTGGTGGTGTTCGGAGGTGCCGCCCTCACCCCCGCCCACCTCCGCCCGTGGGCCGCCGCCGGTCCGTCGCCGGCCACCCTGGTCAACATGTACGGGATCACCGAGACCACCGTGCACTCGACGGCATGGACCGTGCCCACCGACGCCGACGGCTCCGTCCTCACCGATGGGCCGATCCCCATCGGGGCCCCCCTCGCCAACACCACCCTGCACGTGCTCGACGACCGGCTCCGGCCGGTGCCGGCCGGCCAACCCGGCGAGCTGTGCGTGGGCGGGGTGGGGGTGGCCCGGGGCTACGTGGGCCGACCCGAGCTGACGGCGGAGCGGTTCGTCTCCGATCCGTTCGGTCCTCCCGGCGCCCGCCTCTACCGGAGTGGCGACCTCGGGCGCCACCGTCCCGACGGCATGGTGGAGTACCTGGGCCGGTCGGACGACCAGGTGAAGGTCCGCGGCTTCCGGATCGAGCTGGGGGAGGTGGAGGCGGCGCTGGCCGCCCACTCGGAGGTGGGCCAGGTGGCGGTGGCCGCCCGGGAGGATCGACCCGGGGACCGGCGGCTGGTGGCCTACCTGGTGCCGACCACCCCGCGGTCGGGGCTGGTCGCCGAACTCCGGGACGACCTCCGCCGCCGACTGCCCGACTACATGGTCCCGGCCGCCTTCGTCGAGCTCGACCACCTGCCGCTCACCGTCAACGGCAAGGTGGACCGCCTTGCCCTCCCCGTCCCGGGTGACGAGCGGCCCGACCTGGACACCGCGGTGGTCGCCCCCCGCCGACCCGACGAGGCGGCCCTGGCCGCCGTGGTGGCCGAGGCGCTGGGACTCGACGGGGTGGGGATCGACGACAACTTCTTCGACCTCGGCGGCAACTCGCTCCTGGCCGTCCAGGTGGTGGCCAAGGCGTCGGCGGAGGGTGTGGACGTCACGCTGGCCGACCTCATCGAGCGGCCCACCGTCCGGGGGGCACTGGAGCGACCGGCGCCGACGGCACCGACCACCGCCCGACCGTCCGCCGTCCCGGCGGCGAAGGCGCCACCGCCCGACCGTTCGGTCCGGGGGGCGGCCCGCCGGTGGCTGGGCGGGCGGCGCTGATCCCTGCCACGGGCGGATCCGGGTCGGGGCAGGGCCGGGGGCTCCCGGTGCTCTCGCCGGAGCCGAGGCCCGTCAGGCCGGCTCGCTCCCGCCGGACCCGGCGCCGATCAGTTCGTCGGCGAGCAGCTCCAGGGCCTGACGGGCATAGCCCCGCCACATCCGGGCGATGACCGGCAGGACCGGGCCGGCCCAGCTCCGGGGGAACACGGTCCAGCGCCAGGTCACCAGGGTGCCGGTCCCGACCGGGGCGAACTCCCAGCGCCCGTCGATGCCCTCGACCAGCGGTCGCATGGGACCGGTGATATGGCTGAGGTGGTAGCCGAAGGCGTGAGGGGGGTCGACGTCGGTGAGCTGCTCACGCATGGTGCCGCCGTCGGCGGTGACCACGGTGCGGGTCTGGCCGACCTGACCCCAGACCGCCGGCTGGTCGCGGACCTCCCGGACCGGGGGAAGGGCGACGTACCGACGCGAGAAGATCGTCGCCAACGGTGTCGGCAGGGTCTCCCTGAAGGCCCGCTCCACCTCGACGGGAATCGCCCGCTCCTGTCGGAGCACCACCGGGTCGGTCATACGACGAACCTATCGCCCGGGGTCGGCACACCGTGGGGAGACGCACGCCGTGCCCACCGGGCCGGTGCCGGGCCCGGTCGCCCCTTGACCGACCGGAATCCCAGTGCTGTAGTTACACCGTGGTAGTGCGCAGCGGCGGCGCCCGTCGGGGAACCAGCCCGGACGGGGGAGGGGCCAGGGATCCCGACACCCCGGACGGCCACGGCTTGGACAAGGTCCTCGTCCGGAACATCCTCGAGCACGCCCACGACTACCCCTGGCGGTACACCGGCATCGGGCTCCTGGGCCTCCGCCTCGACGACCACCGGGAGTTCCGGCTCCACGTCTGGGCGCCGGACCGGTCCACCGGCGGGGCGGTGATCCACGACCATCCCTACGACTTCACCTCCCGGATCATCGTCGGCGAGCTGACCAACGCCCGCTACGAGGAGGACCCCTCGGGTGTCAAGTACCTGCGGGAGCGGTACTCGCCGGGCAACGAGGAGCTGCGCACCTCCGACGTCGTCCAGCTCGCCTCCCGGGTCGAGACCTACCGGGAGGGGGAAGAGTACAGCCAGCTGGCCCCGGAACTCCACGACAGCCGCCAGCTCCCGGGGACGGTCTCCGTCATCCGGTGCACCTTCCGGGACGTCGGGGAGCTCACGGTGTGCCGCCCGGAGGATGCCCCCTGGGTCTCCGGTTCGGCGCGGGCGGCCACCCCCGACGAGGTCGCCGCCATCACCGCCCAGGCGCTGGCCTGGTTCTGACCCGCTCTCCGGTCAGCCGTGCTGCCAGAACCGGTTCCGCAACGACCGCAGGCCGTCGAGGGCCACCCGGTCGAGTCGGGCCACCTCGTCCCCGTCGAGGCTCCAGCCCAGCGCCCCGGCGTTCTCCTCCGCCTGCTTCCGGTTCTTGGCCCCGGGGATGGGGACGGCGCCCTTGGCCATCACCCAGTTGAGGGCCACCTGGCTGGGCAGCTTGCCGTCGTGCCGCTCGCCGATGGCCCGGAGCTCGGCCACCACGCCGTCGACCACCTCCATCGGGTGGTTGGAGAACTGGCGGTTGCCGGGCGGCGGGTGGGCGGCCGAGTACTTGCCGGTGAGGCGCCCCTGGCCGATGGGGGAGTAGGCGAGGGGCAGCACTCCGAGCTCGGCGCAGGTGGCCAGGAGCCCGCCGGTCTCCGGGGAGCGCCGCAACAGGGAGAACTCGATCTGGTTGGTGGCGAGGGCCAGTCCCCGGCGGGCCAGGGCGCCGGCCATGGCCCGGGTCTCCTTGGCCGAGTAGTTGGACACCCCCACCGCCCGGAACAGACCCTCCCGGTGGGCCTCGGCCAGGGCGTCGGCCAGGGCGGCGTGGGAGCGGAGACTGATCGGCCCGTGCAGCTGGTAGAGGTCGACAGTGGAGCGGCCCAGCCGGGCCAGCGATGCCCGCAGCGACCGCAGGAGGGCGGCCCGCACGTCGAGCTTCCACGGCGACGGCATGAACTTGGTGGCCAGGACCACCCGGCCCCCCCGCTCCGGGTCGGCGGCCAGCAGCGAGCCGATGATCCGCTCGCTCTCCCCGCCGCCGTAGACCTCGGCGGTGTCGAAGCAGGTGACGCCGGCGTCGATGGAGGCGTCCCACGCCTCCTCGATGGAGGTCCGGGTGAGGTCGGCGTCGTAGCCACCCATGCCCCAAGTGGCCCGGTCCCCCCACGCCCAGGTCCCCACCCCGAGGGGCGGGATCGCCACGTCGGTGCCGGCCAGGACGTGGTGGTCGGGGATCATCGGACCAACGTACCCGCCGCCCCCGGGCCGGGTCCGGGCGGCCCGGCCCGTGTTCGTCCGATCGACCCCACCGACCGGGGCGCAGGTAGGATGGGGTCATGACCCCGCCTCCGACCTCTGGTTCGCCGCGCCCGCGCGCATCCGGCGGCGGGAAGCCCTCCCGACCGCCCCGCCCCGGCGGTTCGGCCGGCTCGGGGAAGGGCACGGGCGGCTCGCGCGGGTCCGGGTCCGGGTCCGGCCAGTCGGGGAGTGGCGGTCGCCGGGCCGACGGATCCGGTCGGACCGGCTCGGGTGGGCGCTCCGGCGGCACCGGGCGGACCTCCTCGGGGGGAGGCGGCGACCGACCCACCGGCTCCGGGGGCCGCTCGTCGTCGGGCGCCGGCGGGTCGCGGTCGGGCAGCTCGGGCTACCAGGGCAGCCGGGGCGCTGCCGCCGGCGGCACCGGGCGCTCCTCGGGTGGATCGGGCCGCTCCGGCGGACCGTCCTCGTCGACCGGCCGCCCGCCGGCCCGCACGCCGGTCACCCGCAAGGGGTGGGGGAGCGTGGCCCGGCGGGGCGCCAGCGTGGTCCGCGAGGGGATCGAGCACGGCCCCGACCAGGACACCCCGGAAGGCCGCCGGCGGTCCCGCCGCCGGACCGACGAGTTCGTCCCCGAGCAGTGGGTCCAGGAGGACCGCAACCCCAAGGGTGCGGCCTCCCTGCGCCGCCCCGGCCCACCGGTCGGTGGCGGCCCCGGCCGAGCTGCCCGCCCGACATCGCCAACGAGCTGGCCTCGGCGGCCGGCCCGGACTGGAGCCACCTCCGGGAGCGGATGACCGAGCGGATGGCGGCCGGTATCGGGGCCTACGAGCGGGAGCGGTACCGGGACGCCTCCCGCATCCTGAAGACGGTGGCGGACGCCGTCCCCAACGCCCCGTCGGTGCGGGAGCTGCTCGCCCTCAGCCAGTACCACCAGGGCTACTGGAAGGCCGCCCTGGTCAACCTGGAGATGTTCGCCACCCTCACCGGCTCGGTCGACCAGCACCCGGTGCGGATGGACTGCCAGCGGGCCCTGGGCCGGCCCCGAGCGGGTGGAGGATCTCTTCACCGAGCTCCGCCACGGGTCGCCCGACCCGGAGGTCCTCTCCGAGGGCCGGCTGGTGCTGGCCGGGACCCGGGCCGACACCGGCGACCTGGCCGGGGCCATCGCCCTGCTGGTGGACGCCGGCGCCGGCCGCCTGGTCCGCAATCCCGGCCGAGCGGCACCTGCGGCAGTGGTACGTGCTGGGTGACCTGATGGAGCGGTCGGGGGACGTGCCCAAGGCCCGGGAGCTGTTCCTCCGGGTGGCCACCGTCGACCCCGAGGCCTACGACGTCGCCCAGCGCCTCGACTCCCTGGGGCCCCCCACCCGGGCCCGGCGCACCCCCCGGACGACGCCCGCCGCCGGCGGCCGAGCCGGGGCTTCCCGGGGCCCGACCACCGCCGGTAGGCTCACGCGCTCATGGACCTCGCATCGATCCTCGGCGACGAAGCCGACTCGCTCCTCAACCACCGGGCCACCGCCTTCCCCTCCGAGCTGCTGACCCTCCCCGGACCGGACCACTTCGACGACGTGTTCCTCGTACTCCGACCGCTCGCCGACCGTGCTGCGGAACCTGGGGACCGTCTACAGCACCGGGCGCCTGGGCGGGCACCGGCTACCTCTCCATCCTCCCGGTCGACCAGGGCATCGAGCACTCGGCCGCCGCCAGCTTCGCCAAGGTCCCCGAGTACTTCGATCCCGGCCCGGCTCTGCGACCTGGCCGTCGCCGCCGACTGCAATGCCATCGCCACCACGCTGGGCGGGCTGGGCATCGTCTCCCGCCGGTACGTGCACAAGATCCCGTTCATCGTCAAGCTCAACCACAACGACTTCCTCAACTACCCCAACACCTACGACCAGGTGATGTTCGGGCAGGCCCAGCAGGCCGCCGACCTCGGGGCCATGGGCGTGGGGGCCACCATCTACTTCGGGTCCGAGGGCGCCGACCGGCAGATCGTCGAGGTGTCCAAGGCGTTCGCCGAGGCCCACCGGCTGGGGATGTTCACCGTCCTGTGGTGCTACCTGCGCAACAGCGCCTTCAAGCAGGGCGACATCGACTACCACCTGTCCGCCGACCTCACCGGCCAGGCCAACCACCTGGGCGTGACCATCGAGGCGGACATCATCAAGCAGAAGCAGCCGGAGAACAACGGCGGGTACAACGCCCTGCAGTTCGGGAAGACCGACCCCCTGGTCTACAGCCAGCTGACCACCGACCACCCCATCGACCTGACCCGCTGGCAGGTGGTCAACTGCTACGCCGGGCGGGTGGGGCTGATCAACTCGGGCGGCGAGTCCAAGGGGAGCGACGACCTGGCCCAGGCGGTGCGCACCGCCGTGATCAACAAGCGGGCCGGCGGTGCCGGGCTGATCGTGGGACGGAAGGCGTTCCAGCGGCCCATGGCCGATGGGGTGGAGCTCATCCATGCCATCCAGGACGTCTATCTCGACCCGGACGTCACCATCGCCTGATCCGGGCGACCGGGCCGTCGCCCGCCGGCGGCCCCCTCTGCCCGTCGGCGGGGCACCGGCAGTAGACTGGGTGGGCTGGGGCCACCTGGGGCGTGGAGTAGGGTCCTATCGATTTTGGACGACAGGGCGCCGAGTCACCCGCCGGCGACCCTCACGCCGGGCCGGCCTGGCTGCGGCGGTAGGACGAAGGAGCACGGTGTCTGACACCTCGACGAACGACCATCCCTCCCAACTACTCGACCGCGTGGTCATCCGGTTCGCCGGCGACTCCGGCGACGGGATGCAGCTGGCGGGGGACCGGTTCACCACCTCCTCCGCCCTGCTCGGCAACGACCTGGCCACCTTCCCCGACTTCCCGGCCGAGATCCGGGCGCCGGCCGGCACCCTGGCCGGGGTGTCCGCCTTTCAGGTGCACATCTCCGACCACTCGATCTCCACGCCGGGTGACGCCCCCAACGTGCTGGTGGCCATGAACCCGGCCGCCCTCAAGGCCAACCTCGACATCCTGCCGCCCGGCGCCACCATCATCGCCAACGTGGACGCCTTCGAGGAGCGGAACCTGGCCAAGGCCGGCTACGAGGCCAGCCCCCTCTCCGACGGCAGCCTGTCGGCCTACACCGTCTACGAGGTCCCCATGACCTCCATCACCACCGAGGTCTCCAAGGACGCCGGCGTCAAGCCCCGTGACGCCGAGCGGTCCAAGAACTTCTTCGCCCTGGGCCTGATCAGCTGGCTCTACACCCGACCCCTCGAGGCCACCGCCTCCTGGGTGGAGGAGAAGTACGCCGGCAAGCCCCTGGTCAAGGAGGCCAACCTCCGCGCCCTCCGGGCCGGCTTCCACTTCGGGGAGACCGCCGAGCTGTTCGAGTCCTCCTACGAGGTCCGGCCGGCCGAGCTGGAGCCCGGTGAGTACGTCAACATCACCGGCAACACCGCCACCGCCTGGGGCCTGATCGCCGCCGCCGCCCAGAGTGGCCTGCCCCTCTTCCTCGGCACCTACCCGATCACCCCCGCCTCCGACATCCTCCACGAGCTCTCCAAGCACAAGGAGTTCGGCGTGCGGACCTTCCAGGCCGAGGACGAGATCGCCGGCATCGGCGCCGCCCTGGGGGCCTCCTTCGGGGGCGCCCTGGGGGTCACCACCACCTCCGGCCCCGGCGTCGACCTGAAGTCGGAGACCATCGGCCTGGCCATCAACCTCGAGCTGCCCCTGCTGATCATCGACGTCCAGCGGGGCGGACCCTCCACCGGCCTGCCCACCAAGACCGAGCAGGCCGACCTCCTCCACGCCATGTACGGGCGCCACGGCGAGGCGCCGGTGCCCATCGTGGCGGCCAAGACCCCCTCCCACTGCTTCGAGGCCACCCTCGAGGCGGTCCGGCTGGCCGTCAAGTACCGGACCCCGGTCATCCTGCTCTCCGACGGCTACCTGGCCAACGGGACGGAGCCCTGGCGTCTGCCCGAGATCGAGGACCTCCCCACCATCGACCCCGACTTCGCCACCGGCCCCAACCACGTCGACGAGGACGGCCACGACGAGTTCTGGCCCTACCTCCGTGACGAGGACACCCTGGCCCGGCCGTGGGCCCCCCCGGGACTCGCCGGCCTCGAGCACCGCATCGGCGGCCTCGAGAAGCAGGACGGCTCCGGCAACGTCAACTACGACGGCGCCAACCACGAGCGGATGACCCGGCTGCGGGCGGCCAAGATCGCCGGCATCGCCACCGACATCCCGCCCACCGCGGTGGACGACCCCGACGGCGACGCCGAGGTGCTGGTCCTGGGCTGGGGCTCCACCTACGGTGCCATCGCCGCCGGCGTGCAGCGGACCCGGGCCCGCGGCCACCACGTGGCCCAGGCCCACCTGGTCCACCTCAACCCCTTCCCGGCCGACCTCGGCGAGGTGCTGAAGCGGTACCGGAAGGTCCTGGTGCCCGAAGTCAACCTCGGCCAGCTCAGCCGGTTGCTCCGGGCCGAGTACCTGGTCGACGTGGTCTCCTTCACCCAGCTGCGGGGAATCCCGTTCCGGGCCGCCGCCCTGGAGTCCGCCATCCTCGAACTGCTCAATGCCGACGGCGTCGGATCGGTCCCCGGCGACCCCACCGTCGGGGCCGCCACCCCCGACCAGCCGGCCAACGGAAAGGTGGACCACTGATGACTGACCTGGCCCACGCCCACACCGACGGCGGCCCCGCCGGCTCCACCCCGGTCCCGCTGACCACCCGCAAGGACTGGTCCTCCGACCAGGAGGTCCGGTGGTGCCCCGGGTGCGGCGACTACTCCATCCTGGCCGCCGTGCAGATGCTGATGCCCGAGTTGGGGGTCGACCGGGAGCACACCGTCTTCCTGTCGGGGATCGGCTGCGCCGCCCGCTTCCCGTACTACATGAACACCTACGGGCTGCACTCCATCCACGGGCGGGCCCCGGCCATCGCCACCGGCCTGGCCGCCACCCGACCCGACCTCGACGTCTGGGTGGTCACCGGTGACGGCGACTCGCTCTCCATCGGCGGCAACCACCTCATCCACGCCCTCCGGCGGAACATCAACATCACCCTGCTGCTCTTCAACAACCAGATCTACGGGCTGACCAAGGGGCAGTACTCGCCGACCTCGGAGGTGGCCAAGGTCACCAAGTCGACGCCGTTCGGCTCCCTCGAGCGGCCCTTCAACCCCCTCAGCCTGGCGCTGGGTGCCGAGGCCACCTTCGTGGCCCGCACCCACGACATGGACCGGAAGCACATGATGGAGACCTTCCGTCGGGCCCACGAGCACAAGGGTGCCTCCTTCGTGGAGATCTACCAGAATTGCAACGTCTTCAACGACGGCGCCTTCGAGGCCATCACCGGCAAGGAGCACCGCTCCGACATGCTGATCCCCCTCGTGCACGGCCAGCCGATCCGGTTCGGGGCCGAGGGGCAGCACGGAGTGGTCCTCCGTCCCGACGGCTCCCTCGACGTGGTCTCGGTGGACGAGGTGGGGGAGTCGGCACTGCTGGTCCACGACGAGCACCGCGACAACCCGGGGCTGGCCTTCCAGCTGAGCCGGCTGTCCCGCGGTCCCTACGAGCCCACCCCGGTGGGCGTGTTCCGCGACGTCGACCGACCCGAGTACGGCGCCGAGATGGCCAGCCAGGTCGAGTCGGTGGTGGAGCGACGCGGCAAGGGCGACCTGGCCGCCCTGCTGCGCTCCGGCTCCTCCTGGAAGGTCGGCTAGCCCCTCCGCCGTGCCCACCTTCGTGGCCCTGCTGCGCGGGGTGAACGTGGGGGGTCGGACGCTGCCCATGGTGGACCTCCGGACCCTGGTCGAGGGCCTGGGGTGCACCGGGGTGCGCACCTACGTCCAGAGCGGCAACGTGGTCTTCGAGGGGTCGGGTACCCCGGCCGCCCTGGCCGCCGGGCTGGCCCAGGCCATCGCCGCCGACCGGGGCTTCGAGGTGCCGGTGATCGTCCGTCGGGCCGGGGACCTGGCCCGGACGGTGGCGGCCAACCCGTTCGTGGCCGAGGGCCTCGACCCCGACGCCGAGCCCCGGCTCTTCCACGTCACCTTCCTGGGGGCGTCGCCCGACCCGGCGGCGGTGGCCGAGCTGGTGGCGGCCACCCGGCCCCACCATCCCGACACCTTCCGGTGGCAGGGAACCGACATCTACCTCCACATCCCCGGCGGCTACGGCGAGACCAAGCTCACCAACGCCCTGTTCGAGAGGCGGCTGGGGGTGCCGGCCACCACCCGCAACTGGCGGACCGTCACCACCCTGGCCTCCATGGCCGCCGGCTGAGCGCCCGTCAGTCGGCCAGGCGGCGGACGGTCTCGATGAGGTCGACCGCCCGCTGGTCCCCCAGGGGCACCGGTGCCACCTGCAGGTGGGTGACCCCCGCCTCGGCGAAGGCGGCGATCCGCTCGGCCACGAACGACTCCGGCCCGCACAGGGAGGTCAGCTCGAGCAGCTCGTCGGGGATGGCCGCCTCGGCCTCCGTCTTCTTGCCGGCCAGATAGAGGTCCTGGATGGTCTCGGCCGCCTCCCCGTAGCCGGAGCGGACGGCCACGTCGTTGTAGAAGTTCTTCCCCTTCGCCCCCATGCCCCCGATGTAGAGCGCCAGGACGCCCCGGGTCCGCTCCCGGACGGCCCGGACGTCGTCCCCCTCGCCGATCGCCAGGACGCCCCCGGTGCTGATCATGAGGGGTCCGAGCGCCGGGTCCCGGCGGGAGGCCCCCTCGTCGAGGGCGGTGCCCCAGACGTCCTTCACCTTCTCGGGGACGAAGATCATGGGGAGCCACCCGTCGGCCACCTCGGCGGTCATCGCCACGTTGCGCTCGCCGAGGGAGGCCACCCACACCGGGATGGAGGACCGGACCGGCCGGCCGATGATCTTGAGCGGCTTGCCCAGCCCGGTCCCCTGGTCGGCGGGGAGCGGCAGGGTGTACTGGGACCCCTCGTAGCTGAGGGGCTCCTGGCGGGCCCAGACCTTGCGGCAGATGTCGATGATCTCGCGGGTACGACCGATGGGGGCGGTGTACGGGACCCCGTGCCACCCCTCGATGACCTGGGGGCCCGACGCCCCCAGTCCCAGGTGGAACCGGCCCCCGGACAGGGAGTCGATCCCCGCCGCCGTCATGGCGATCAGGGCCGGGGTGCGGGAGTAGATGGGGAGGATGGCCGAACCGATCTCCACCCGTTCGGTGAGGGCGGCCAGGTAGCCCAACTGGCTGGGGGCGTCGAGGCCGTAGGCCTCCGCCACCCACACCAGGTCGAGTCCGGCCTGCTCGAGCTCCACCACCTGGGCGGCCGACTCCCGGAAGCCCCCGGAGTAGCTGAGCATGGTGCTGATCTTCATCGGTTCTCCCTGGCGGTCGGGCCGGAGCAGCCGGCGGGCCGATCGCCACGATACCTATCCGGTGGCGGGGGTGGTGACGGGAGGGGCGGTGCTCGGAGTCGTCACCGGGGTGACGGCCGAGGGGTCGGAGGTGGTGTACTCCCCGTCACCGGAGATGACCATGCAGAAGCGGGTGGCGGTGCAGTCCACCGAGGTGCCGAGGACGGCGTACTCGGAGGGGGCAGGCAGCACCCGGACCGGCGCCGACCAGGTCGAGCCGTCGAAGGTCAGTACCGACCCGGTGGTGTCGGCGGCCACGCAGTAGTCGGGGGTCGGGCAGGAGACGGCGTCGAGCACCGCTCCGGGGTCGATGGCGGTCGGGGTCGACCACCCTCCCGTCCCGTTCCGGTAGGAGAGGTCGGGACCACTGACCAGTGCGCACAGGGTGGGTGTGGAGCACGACACCGCGGCACCGTGGGGGTCGGTGCCCAGGATCCACGGGCTGGGCTCCTGGGACCAGGCGGTGCCGTTCCAGTCGAGGACGGTGGTGCCGACCACCGCCACGCACGAGGTGGTGGTCGGGCAGGACACCCCGACCCGGCCCTGGCTGTAGAGGGCGGTGGTGGTGCCGCCGGGAGCGGCCGTCCCGAACGCCTGGGGGGTCAACCACGAACCGTGGCGCCAGGCATCGGCGGTGCCGGTGTTGGTCACGATGGCGCAGAAGGTGGGAGTCGGGCAGGACACCGCGGCGCTGCGGGAGCCGGGGTGCCCCGGCCCGGGGTCGGCGGGGTTGGGGGGCAGGGCGGCGGCGGTGGGGAGCGTGGCCGGGGCGATCCAGTTGGTCCCGTCCCCGTTGGTCACGTCGCCGGCGCCGTCGACGATCACGCAGAACGGCCCGGAGGTACAGGTGACGGCGGGCATCACCGGCCAGGTGCCGGAGGGGGAGGTGGGGGCCGGGTCGTAGGTGCTCGGCTGCGACCACGTCTCGCCGTCCCAGGACTCGGTCAGGCCGGCCCCGGCGGTCTGGGTGGCGTCGGCCTGGTTGGCCCCGCCCCCGGCGGCGATGCAGTAGGTGTCGGAGAGGCAGGAGACCGAGGTGACCCCGCCGCCCGGCGGTAGCGAGGCGATCGGCGCCGTCCAGCCGGCCACCGCCGGGATGGAGGGCGGGTCCGTGGTGGGAGGGCTGGCCGGCACCGGGACGGTGGTCGGGGTGGTGGTGGACGGCGGGGCCGGCGTGGTGGCCTGGACGATCGGCTGGCGGGCCACCACCGGCTGGCGGGCGGCGGTGTTGCCGCAGGCGGCCAGGGCCACGGCGACCAGGGCGCAGACGGCGAGCACCGCGGGTCGGCTTCGTCGCACGCTGCCCCCTTTGCCCCTCTCGCCCCTGCACGGCGTCGGAGCCCGCCCTCTACGGGTTCCGCACCGTCAAGGCTACCGACCCGGGGAGCCGGATCCAAGCGCGGGGCCCGGAACTCCGGCCGGTTCAGCCCTCCAGGGTGCGGAAGACCATCCCGGTGCGGGGCTTGGGGTGGAAGTAGGTGGTCTTGGGGGGCATCTGCCGACCCGCCCGGGCCCACTCGGCGATCTGGTCGACGGCCACGGGGCGGAGGAGCACGACGGCCTGGGCACGCTCGGCGAGGACCGCCTCGGCGGCGTCCTGCCACCGGTGGTGGAACTCGAGCTCGTGGTCGGGCAGCTCGGCGATGACCAGCGCCACCATCGACGAGTCGAGGGGGGAGCCGGCCGCCTCCGGCGTCCCGTCCTTGGGCGACAGCAGCCAGGCCCCCGAGGGCATCACCAGGGCCAGGGCCGACGACTCCCCGAGGGCGGCGATGTTGCGGGCGGTGGGCTCGCCCACCCGGGTGACGTCGAACCACGAGGAGAAGGCGTCCACCAGGTCGAGCCCGTCGGGGAGCCCGGAGAGGGCCCGGTGGTAGGCGCCCACCTGCAGCTGGTCCTCGGCCAGCTCGACCACCAGGGCGAGGAGGAGGTCGGCCCCGGGCCGGGAGGCGCCGGTGGGTGACGGCTCGTCGCGGTAGGCCACGGCGGTCTCGAACCGGTGGTGTCCGTCCGCCAGGACCAGCGGGTTGGCGGCCACCGCCGCCCCCACCTTCTCGAGGACTTCCGGCGCTTCCAGCACCCAGAGCTGGTGGAGGACCCCGTCGTGGTCGGTGGCGGTGGCGTCGGGCGGGGCCTCCGGCTCGAAAGCGGCGGTCAGGCCGGGGGTGAGGGAGAGCCCCCACACCGGGGAGAGGTTGGCGCCGGTGGCCCGGAGGAGGTCGAGGCGGTCGCTCTTGGGCTTGGGCAGCGTCTGCTCGTGGGGGAGGATCCCGGCGGCGCTGGCCGGGTCGATGCCCAGCGCCCCGATCACCCCGGTGGTGGTCCGCCCCTCCGGGGTGGTCATCCGGTAGGCGTAGAGCCGGGGTCCCGGATCGGCCACCAGGGTGCCGGCCTCGATCCACTCCCGCAGCAGGACGGCGGCATGCTGGTACCGGTCGAGCCCCTCCCGGTGGTCGGGCTCGGGGAGCTCGATGCGGACGGCGTTGGCGCTGTGCTGGCGGGCCAGGCGCTCGCGTTCGGGCCCGTCGATCACGTCGTAGGGCGGCGCGATCACCATCGACAGGTCCACTTTCCGGGCGTCGTACCGGAGTCCGGCGAACGGTTCGAACCTGGGCATGGCCCACAGCAAAGCACAGCCACCGGCGACCGAGGACGGGCGGCCGCGCCGGGTGGCGGACCCTCGACGGACGGCGGGCTAAGACTGGGGTCGTGGCGGTGACCCTCTCCCCGGCGGACGGCCCGCACCCCCTCCGCTCCGTCCCGGGGGGGACCGTCGGCCCGTCGGCCGTCCGGGATGCCGGTGTCCGCGGCTGACCGGCCGGGCGGCTCCGCCCACGGGCTCCGGCTCCACGGCTGGCACGACACCGTGGTGGTGGGGGTGGTGCTGGCCGCTCTGGCCTCGGGCTTCGGACAGTTCGGGGTGGTGGCGGCGCTGGGCGACGTGGCCCGGGCCTTCGGGCAGGTGACCCACGGGGCGACCACCGCCGACCAGGCCGGCCTGTCGGGGACCCGCCTGGGCCTGGGGCTGGCCATCATCCGCCTCGCCTCACTGGCCAGCCTGCCGGTGGCCGGCCTGGCCGACCGGTACGGGCGCCGGCGCATGATCCTGGTGACCGTGGGGGTCGGCCTGGCCCTGACGGTGGCGGCGGCGGCCAGCCCCGGGTACTGGTGGTTCGTGGCCATCTTCGCCCTCGGCCGCCCCTTCCTCAGCGCCACCAACGCCCTGACCCAGGTGACGGCGGCCGAGCAGACCGGCTCCCGCGACCGGGCCCGGGCGGTGGCCTTCGTGGCGGCGGGCTACGGGGTGGGGGCCGGCCTGGTGGCCATCATCCACAGCCTGGCCTCCTCCTCGCTCGGCTTCCGGGGGATCTGCGCGCTGGCCGCCGTCCCCCTGGTGGCGCTGCCGTTGATCGCCCGGTGGGTGCGGGAGCCCGACCGGTTCGCGGTGGCCGCCGCCACCGGCCACCCGGTGCCGGTGCTGGGGGCGATCGGTCCGGCCTTCCGGGGCCGGCTGGCCGTCATCGCCCTCCTGGGCTTCGCCGTCTCGGTGATCACCGGCCCGGCCAACAGCTTCGTCTTCCTCTACGCCCAGAATGTGGTCCACCTCCCCGGCTCGGTGACCGCCGCCATGGTGGTGGCCGCCGGCCTCACCGGGCTGGCCGGCCTGCTCCTCGGGCGGTGGCTGTCCGACCAGTGGGGACGCCGGCCGACCGGGGCGGTCGGGATGGTGGGGGTGGCGGTGTCCGGCACGGTCGTCTACAGCGGGTCGCGTCCGGCGCTGGTGGGCGGCTACGTGGCGGGGATCCTCTTCGGGTCGGTGGTGGCGCCGGCGCTCGGGTCGATGCTGGGCGAGCTCTTCCCCACCTCGGTGCGGGCCTCGGTGGCCGGGTGGTGGCTGGCCGCCGGGGTGCTGGGGGCCGCCGCCGGCCTGGTGGTGTTCGGGGCGGTGGCCGACGCCGACAGCCGGTTCGGGCTGGCCGCCGTCCTGACCTTCCTGCCCGCCTCCGCCGCCGCCGCCCTGTTCTGGGGGGTGCCGGAGACACGGGGACGGGAGCCGGAGGACCTGTGGCCGACCACGTCGTGAGTCCGGGGCCGTCCGGTCAGGCCGACCGGGCGATGAGGGCGGCCAGCGCCTGGGCCCCGGCCGGGTTCAGGTGGACCTGGTCGGCGGTGAACCACTCGGGGTGGGGTGTCGACAGCGAGTACCAGTCGGCCAGTACCGCCACCCCGGGGTAGCGGGCCACGCCGGCGGCCAGCGCCGCGTTGTCGGGGGCCTCCCAGGCCCGGGGCACGTCGACGTTGACGAAGACCACCCGCTGGACGCCGGCCGCCGCCTGCATCATGGCGTCGAAGTCGGCGTCGGTGACGGCGCCGTTGGTGCCGAGCTCCACCACCAGGACGTTGCCCAGGGTGCCGTCCGCCCGATCGGCGGCCACCACCGCGATGCCCGACTCGAACTGGCGGCTGACCAGCCCGTCGATGCGGGCGCCGGGGAGGTCCTGGGCCAGGTAGGGCTGGATGTCCAACATGATGGAGTCGCCCACCGCCGTGACCGGCCCGGTCGGCACCGGCGCGGTGGTCGTGGTGGTGGTCGGGGCCACGGTGGTGGCGGTGGTGGCGGGCACCCCGCCGGCCGACAGGACGGTGGAGGTGGTGGCGGGGGTGAGCGCCCCGGACGCCGTCCGGCTGGCCGCCGCGGTGGCGGTGGGGGTGGACCGGTTGGCCACCCCCAGGCCGACCAGGGCCCCGAGGACGGCCAGGACCACGGCGCCGATCACCAGGTCCGAGCGGCTCGTGGACTCCATGGCCTCAATCTTGGCCGATCAGGGTGCTTGCGAGGGGGCGTCCCGGGGGGCCCGTACCCGACTGAGCGCCCACACCACCAGGGCGGCGGCGCTGTAACCGATGCCCAGCAGCACCACCGCCGACCACCCACCCGCCCCGTAGGCGGCGCCGGTGGTGGCCGAGCCGATGGCACCACCGACGAAGTAGGTGACCATGTAGCCGGTGTTCAGGCGGGAGCGGGCCGCCGGGTCGATGCCGAAGATGAGCTGCTGGTTCTGGATGTGGACCGCCTGGATGGCCAGGTCGGCGACCACGATCCCGACGATCAGGGCCCACAGGTGGCTCGCTCCCAGGGCCAGGAGGGCGAAGGCCCCGGTGAGCGCCAGCAGGGAGCCGCCGGTGACGACCCGCTCGAAGCCGCGGTCGGCCAGCCGACCGCTGAAGGAGGCGGCCAGGGCCCCGCCCGCCCCCAACAGTCCGAACAGGCCGATGACCGCCTCGGAGTAGCCGTAGGGCGGCCTGGCCAGCAGGAAGGCCAGGCTGGTCCAGAGCACGTTGAAGGCGGCGAACACCAGTCCCCCTAGCACCGAGCGCAGCCGGAGCAGCGGCTGGGTGCGCATCAGCTCGACCACGGAGGTCAGGACCGCGGCGTACCGGGGGCGGGGGCGGGGGTCCTCGCCCGGGAGGACCACGGCCAGCAGTCCGGCCAGGCTGATTACCACCACCCCGGCCACCACGTAGACCGTGCGCCACCCGGCCGCCTGGGCGATGAGGCCGGAGAAGGTCCGGGCCAGCAGGATGCCCAGCAGCAGTCCGCTCATCACCGTCCCCACCACCCGGCCCCGGACGGCGTCGTCGGCCAGGTGGGCGGCGAACGGCACCAGGATCTGGGCGGCCACCGAGCAGATGCCGGCCACCGCCACCGCGGCGATGAGCACCCCGATGCTGGGCGAGGCCGCCGCCCCGAACAGGGCGAGGGCCGCCACCGCCAGGATGAGGGGGACCAGCCGGCGCCGGACCAGGACGTCGCCCAGGGGGACCAGCAGGGCCAGGCCCAGCCCGTAGCCGACCTGGGCGGCGGTCACCACCAGGGCGGCGGTGGCCGCCGACACGTGGAAGGTCCGCGAGATGGAGGGGAGGAGTGGCTGGGCGTAGTAGAGGTTGGCCGCCGAGATGCCGCAGGAGACGGCGAAGAGCACCACCATGCCGGTGGTCATGCGCCCCCCTTGGTGGTCGGTGGGCCCCGGGGGGTGGTCGGTGGTGCTCAGGCCCGTCAGCTTATGAGGGGGTCCCGGAGGAGCGGCCGGGCCGACGGCCCCGGTCGGGGTCGCCAGCCCCGTAGACTCGGCCCGTGGAGGGGACCGACAGCGACGTCACCGGCGGGGAGGGCCTCGCCACCGACGGGCAGGGCCCCGAAGGCCACGGGGAGGGCCTGGCCGCCGGCGGGGAGGGCCTCGATCGGATCCTCACGGTCCCCAACCTGATCACCCTGATCCGCCTGGCCTGCCTGCCGCTCTTCGTCTGGCTGCTGTTCGGTGACCACCGACCGACGGCGGCCGCCATCCTCCTCGGCGCCCTGGGTGCCACCGACTGGGTGGACGGGTTCGTGGCCCGCCGCTACCACCAGGTCTCCACGGTGGGCAAGGTGCTCGACCCGGTGGCCGACCGGGTGCTGATGCTCACCGCCGTGATCAGCATCGTGGTCTACGGCGCGGTCCCGGTGTGGTTCGGGGTGGCCACCCTGGCCCGCGAGGTGGTGGTGTCGGGGGCCGTCCTGCTGCTGGCCTCGCTGGGGGCCAGGCGGATCGACGTTCTGTGGGTGGGCAAGGCGGGTACCTTCGCACTGATGTTCTCCTACCCCGCCTTCCTCCTCAGCGACGGATCGGCCGGGTGGCAGGTCCCGGTCCGGGTGGTGGCCTGGGTCACCGGGGTGATCGGCCTCACCCTGGCATGGGTCGCCGCCGCCTCCTACCTGCCGGTCGCCCGCACCGCCCTGGCCGAGGGACGTCGTGCACGGACAGGCGGGACTCCTGCCGGAGAGGGGGCACGGTGAAGGCGGTGATCATGGCCGGCGGCGAGGGGACCCGGCTCCGGCCGCTCACCTCCAATCAGCCCAAGCCCATGCTGCCCATGGCCAACGTGCCGATGATGGAGCACGTGGTCAACCTCCTCCGCCAGCACGGGTTCGAGGACATCGTGGTCACCGTGGCCTTCATGGCCAACGCCATCCGGACCTACTTCGGCGACGGCTCGGAGTTCGGCGTCCGGATGGTCTACGCCACCGAGGCCACCCCACTGGGCACCGCCGGGTCGGTCCGCAACGCCATGGACGAGCTCGACGAGCGGTTCCTGGTCATCTCCGGGGACGTCCTCACCGACATCGACCTGTCGGAGGTGGTGGCCTTCCACGAGAAGCGGGGGGCCCTGGCCACCCTGGCCCTCAAGGCGGTGGACAACCCCCTGGAGTTCGGCATCGTGATCACCCGGGAGGACGGCACCGTCGAGCGGTTCCTGGAGAAGCCGACCTGGGGCCAGGTGTTCAGCGACACCATCAACACCGGCATCTACGTGCTCGAGCCGGAGATCTTCGACTACATCCCCGACGGCCGGCCGGTGGACTTCTCGGGGGAGTCGTTCCCCGCCGTCCTCGACGACGGCCGTCCGCTCTTCGGGTACGTGGCCGACGGTTACTGGGAGGACGTGGGCACCCTCGAGGCGTACCTCAAGGCGCACCAGGACATCCTCGACCGGCGGGTGAACGTGGACATCGCCGGGTTCCAGCTCCGGCCCGGGGTGTGGCTGGGCAAGGGCGCCCAGATCGACCCGTCGGTGGACATCGTGGGACCGGCGGTGATCGGCGACAACTGCGTGGTGGGGCCCGGGGCCAGTCTGGGCGAGTACTGCTCCCTGGGACGCAACGTCCGCATCGGCGACACCGCCGTGCTGCAGCGCTCGGTGGTCCACGACAACTCCTACCTCGGCTCCGGGGTCCGGGTCGACGGCAGCGTGCTGGGACGGGGCTCCGACCTGCGTCACGGGGCCCGGTGCGAGGAGGGCGTGGTCCTGGGCGAGCACAGCCTGATCGGTGCCGGCGCCGAGATCAAGGCCGGGGTCAAGGTCTACCCGTTCAAGACGGTGGAGGCCGGGGCCATCGTCAACTCCTCCATCGTGTGGGAGTCCCGCGGCGCCCGCTCGCTCTTCGGCCGGGACGGGGTCCGGGGCCTGGCCAACGTGGACATCAGCCCGGAGCTGGCGGTGCGCCTCTCGATGGCCTGGGCGTCCACCCTCGAGAAGGGCGCCACCGTCACCACCTCCCGCGACACCAGCCGGGCCGCCCGGGTCCTCAAGCGGGCGGTGATGGTCGGCTGCAACGCCGCCGGGGTCAACGTCGACGACCTCGAGGCGGCCACCGTGCCCGTCACCCGGTTTCAGGTCCAGTCGTCGGCCAGCTCGGCGGGGATCACCGTGCGGCTGGCCCCCGACGACCCCGAATCGGTGGTCCTGCGCTTCTTCGACAAGGACGGCATCGACGTCGACGAGTCCACCCAGCGGAAGATCGAGCGCCTCTACTACCGCGAGGACTTCCGCCGGGTGCTGGCCCGGGAGATCGGCGACATCGGGTTCCCGCCCCGGGCCCTCGAGTACTACACCGCCGGCCTCATCGACTCGGTGGGCCTGGGGGAGGGCCACGACCGGGGGCTGAAGCTGGTCCTCGACTACTCGTTCGGCACCGCCAGCTTCGTGATGCCCAACCTCCTGGCCAAGCTGGAGGCGGAGGTGCTGGTGGTCAACCCCTACGCCAACACCGCCGGGGCCACCACCTTCGACCGGCAGGCCAACGCCGCCCGGGTGGCGGAGCTGGTCCGGGCATCGGGGGCCAGCCTGGGGGCGGTGATCGACCCGGGGGCCGAGCACGTCACCATCGTCGACGACGAGGGACACGCCCTGTCCGACGACGAGGCGTTGCTGGTGCTGCTCACCCTGGTCACCGAGGTCGCACCCCGGGGGCCGGGTGGCGCTGCCGGTGGCGGTCAGCCGGGCCGCCGAGGAGATCTGCCGGGCGACCGACACCGAGATCGTCTGGACCAAGCTCTCCACCTCCCACCTGATGGAGGTGGCCAGCACCGAGGACGTCATCCTGGCGGCCAGCCAGGCGGGCGGCTTCATCTTCCCGTCCTTCCTGCCCGCCTACGACGCGGCGGCCACCCTGGTCAACGTGATCGCCCTGCTGCAGCAGGCCGGCCGGCGCCTCTCCGACCTGGTGGCCTCCCTGCCCCGCGTCCACATCGCCCACCAGGCGGTCCACACCCCGTGGGAGCAGAAGGGGATGGTCATGCGCACCCTGGTGGAGCGGTCCGAGGGCCGGGACCTGGTTCTGGTGGACGGGGTCAAGGTCCTGGAGCCCGACGGGTGGGCCCTGGTCCTGCCCGACCCCGAGGAGCCGGTCACCCACGTGTGGGCTGAGGGCGCCAGCGACGCCCAGGCCGGCGCCCGGGCCCAGGAGTACGCCGTCCGGCTCCGGCAGCTCCTGCGCTGAGTCGCGTCCTCCCCGGAACCGCCAGCGGCACCTCTCAGCCCGGTCGGGTATCGTCCGCAGCTATGAACGTGCCTGACGAGCTCCACTACTCGAACGATCACGAGTGGATCGGGACGGTGGGCGACCGGGTGCGGGTGGGGATCACCGACTACGCCCAGGACGCCCTGGGCGACGTGGTCTTCGTCGACCTCCCCGCCGACGGCACCACCGTCGAGGCCGGGGGCGTGCTGGGCGAGGTGGAGTCGACCAAGTCGGTGTCCGAGATCTACGCCCCGGTGGCCGGCCAGGTGGTGGCGGTCAATGGGGCACTGGCGGAGGCGCCGGAGCAGCTCAACTCGGACCCCTACGGAGAGGGGTGGATCTGCGAGATCCTCCCGACGGATCCGGCGTCGGTGGACGCCCTGCTGGACGCCGGCGCCTACCGGCAGCTGACCGCCGACTGACGGCTACGGACCGGCACGCGGCCGGAGAATCGAAGGAACGGGAGCGACTACCGTGGTCGATGTGTTCTGCCACAACTGCGGCCACCGCAACCCCGCCGGGGTGAACTTCTGCTCCTCGTGCGGAGCGGTGCTGGTGGCTGCCTCCTCCGACACCACCATCTCGGTGCAGCCGGTGGAGGATGTCAGCGACGGCGTCGACGACGCCACCGCCCTGGGTCTGGTCGAACTGCCGCGGGGGGCGGGCATGCTGGTGGTGAAGCGGGGTCCCAACACCGGGGTGCGCTTCGTCCTCGACTCGGAGGTCACCCGGGCCGGCCGCCATCCGGAGAGTGACATCTTCCTCGACGACATCACGGTGTCCCGCCGCCACGCCGAGTTCCTCACCCGGGACAACGTGACCAGCGTCCGCGACGTCGGCTCGCTCAACGGCACCTACGTGAACCGCGAGCGGATCGAGGAAGCGACCCTCTCCAGCGGGGACGAGGTGCAGATCGGGAAGTTCAAGCTGTTGTTTCTGGTGGCCGCGGGCGAATGACGGCCGACGTAGGGGAGCCCGGCGGGGGGAGGGGGCGGTGAGCGGTCGGTCATACCTGTCGATCGGCGACGTGCTGACCCTGCTGCGCCAGGAGTTCCCCGACGTCACCATCTCCAAGATCCGCTTCCTCGAGAGTCAGGGGTTGGTCAACCCGGAGCGGACACCGTCCGGTTACCGGAAGTTCTACGAGCACGATGTGGAGCGGCTCCGGTGGGTGCTCCGACAGCAACGCGAGCACTTCCTGCCGCTCAAGGTCATCAAGGACCGCCTCGACGAGGGCACCAACGGCAGCTCCGGACGGCCGGCCCCCGCCCGGGCGGCCGCCGCTCCCGCTCCGACTCCCGCTCCCCAGCGGTCGGTGGCCGAGCCGGCCCTGGTGGGCTCCGCCCCGGCGGGAGCCGCGGTCGCCACCGGTGGGAGCGACCCGGAGCCGCTCCGGGCGGGTGCCTCCCCGGCCGGAGCGCCGGCCGGGCCCGGTCGACCCCCGACGTCCGACCGCCCGGCGGGAGGTCCCGCCCCCTCGACCGCCCCCGCCTCCTCGACCGCCCCGGCCTCCCGGCCGGCGGTGGCTTCCGAGCAGCTGCTGCCCCCGGATCCGCCCCCCGCCGCCCCGGTACCGGCGAGGAGTGAGGCGGGGGACGTCCCGCCCGCCCCACCCTCGTCCCCGACACCGACGCCGGCCTCCCCGGCGGTGCCGGTGCCGGCTGCACCCCCCACCCCGCCCCCGGCGGCGCGGGCGGCGGCCCACGAACGACCGCCCACCCCGCGGCCCGCCGCCCCGGCTCCTCCGGCCCCCGCCGCCCCGGGTCCTCCGGCCACCGTCGCCCCGGGTCCTCCGGCCCCCGCCACCCCGCCCCCCGCCGCCCCGCCCACGGCTCCTCCGGCCCCCGCCGCCCCGCCCCCGGCCCCGACCGCCCCGACCGCCCCGGAGCCCGCCCGACCGGCGGCTCCTCCCACCCGGGCGGCGACCCCCCCGATCCCCCGTGCGGCTCCGGCGGCTCCGGCGGCCCCGGCGGCATCGGCCTCCGACTCCCACATCACCCTCGAGGAGCTGGCCACCGCCTGCGGGCTCGACGCCGAGGTCCTCGGCCAGCTCCGGGAGTACGGGCTGCTCACCGTGGTGACGGTGGGTGGCGTGGAGTACTACGACGACGAGGCGGTGGCCATCGCCACCCTGGCGGCCGGCTTCGCCCGCCATGGCGTGGAGCCCCGTCACCTGCGCCTGTACAAGAACGCCGCCGACCGTGAGGCGGCCTTCGTCGAACAGATCGTCCTCCCCCTGGTCCGCCAGCGGAATCCCGACGCCCGGGCTCGGGCCGTGGCCACCAGCGACGAGCTCATCGAGCTGGGCCAGGGGCTCCGCCGGGCCCTGCTCCGGAACGCCCTGCGGGAGCTGTTCGGCAACTGACCGGCCCCACGCCGGCCGGTGGGCGGCCGGATCGGAGCCGGCTCCCGACCGCATCCGGCGCCGACGGCGAGTATGTTGCAATCCATGGTCGAAGTTCGGCTTCGAGCGGTGCGCGTGGACCTCCAGTCGAACACACCCGTGCTCCTGCTCCAGGAGTCCGAGGGATTGGGCCGGACGCTCCCGATCTTCATCGGTGCCCCCGAGGCCACCGCCATCGCCTTCGCCCTCCAGGGGATGGACACCCCCCGGCCGATGACCCACGACCTCATCCGCGACCTGTTGGACGCCCTGGGAGCCGACGTGGTCCGGGTGGTGGTCACCGAGCTGCGCACCTCCACCTACTTCGCCGAGATCGTCCTCCGGCACGGCGAAGCCGAGGTGCCGGTGTCGTCCCGGCCCTCCGATGCGGTGGCCGTGGCCGTCCGCACCGGCACCCCCCTGTTCGTGGCCGACGACCTGATGGACGCCGAGGGCATCCTGCTGGCGGTGGACGACGAGGAGGACGACTCGGAGGACGAGGAGGGGGCGGACGACAACCCCGACGAGTTGGTGGGGGAGTTCCGCCACTTCCTCGACACCATCCGCCCGGAGGACTTCTCGTCCTGACACCATGGGGCGGTCGCCCACCGGCGGGCCCCTATGCACCCCGGGTACCGGCATCCCCCGTCCGAAGGACGCCACCCCCCAGCCCGACTCCGCCCGAGCCGGGACCCGACAGAGAGGACCTCACCCGCATGTCCAGGCCCCGCGTCACCAAGGTGGGACTGCTCGTCGTGGCGGCCGTCCTCCTCGCCGCCTGCTCCTCCTCCTCGCCGTCGTCCTCGTCCTCGTCGACCACGGCCGCCACCTCCACCACCACCACAGTGCCCTCGGGCAGTAGCTCGACCACCCGTCCCACCGGGTCGACCACGACCACCACCACCGCCCCCGGGGGTCCCACCCAGTGCGCCACACCGAAGCTGGCGGCCTCCATCTACGGGACCAACGGCGCCGCCGGCACCATTCAGGTGACCGTCGCCCTCACCAGCTCGGCCGCCGCCCCCTGCACCCTGGGTGGCTACCCGGGCCTCCAGATGCTCGACGCCACCGGCCGCGACCTCCCCACCACCGTGGTCCGGGGTGGGAGCTACAGCTTCACCGCCCTGCCCGCCTCGGTGGTGACGGTGGCCGCGGGTCAGGCCGCCTACTTCAACCTGGGGTACTCGGACGTCCCCACCGGCACCGAGACGTCGTGCCCGACGTCCACCACGCTCGAGGTCACCCCGCCCAACTCGTACACCAGCACCTCGGTGGCCGCCCAACTGGGACCGTGCGGCAACGGGACGATCGCCGTCTCCCCGGTGTTCTCCGGCACCGGGTCGGCCTCCCACACCCGGGCCACCCCCCAGTAGCCCGGCGGACGCCCGCCTCCGGGGTGGACCCGGGAGTCGCCGGGGCGCCTAACGCCCAGGGTGGACCAGGATCCGCCCGCGCACCCGTCCGGCGACGATGGTGGCCAGCGCCTCTCCGAGCCCGTCCAGGCCCACCTCCGCCTGGACCATGTCGTCGAGGAGATGGGCGGGGAACGAGGCGGCCAGCTCCGCCCAGACCGTCCGGCGCTCGGGCAGTGGGGTCTGGACGGTGTCGATGCCCAGCAGTGACACGTCCCGCACGATGAAGGGGAAGACGGTGGTCTCCAGGCCCGGTCCGCCGGTCAGGCCGCTGGCCGCCACGGCCCCGCCGTAGCGGAGGGTCCGGAGGACCGATGCCAGGGTGGCGCCGCCCACGCAGTCCACCGCCCCCGCCCACCGCTCGGCCCCCAGGGTGCGGCGGGGGTCGGTCTCGAGCTCGGCCCGGCCGATGACGTCGGAGGCGCCCAGGGTCCGGAGGTAGGCGTGCTCGGCGTCCTTGCCGGTGCTGGCCACCACCTCGAAGCCCCGGGCGGCCAGCACGGCCACCGCCATGGAGCCCACCCCGCCGGAGGCCCCGGTGACCAGTACCGGTCCGTCGCCGGGCACCAGACCGTGGCGTTCGAGGCGGTGGAGGGAGCGGGCGGCGGTGAAGCCGGGCGTGCCGATGATCGCCGCCTGACGGGCGGAGAGACCGTCGGGGAGCGGTACCACCCACTCGGACGGCACCCGGGCGTACTCGGCGAACCCGCCGTGGTGGGACATCCCCAGCTCGAAGCCGTGGACGATGACCTGGCCCCCCGGCCCGCCGTCCGGACCCCGGACCACCGTGCCCACCAGGTCGACCCCGGGTACCAGGGGGGAGACCCGGGCCACCCGGTTCCCCGGCTGGGTCACCATGCCGTCCTTGTAGTTGACGGCCGACCAGTCCACCCGGACCAGGACGTCACCCGCCGGGAGGTCGTCAGGGGTGAGCCGGCCCACCCGCTGGCGCACGGCGTCCCCGTCCCGCTCGACCAGGAAGGCGGCGAAGGAGTCGGGCACGTCGACGGCGATCTCCGGGTCGCGGGGCATGGGGCTACCGTACCGATCCCATGGGGAGCGAGCACAGCGGTGACCGGTCGTCGGGGGCCACCGCCACCCCCTTCGGGTGGTGGCCGTCACCGGTGTCGGCCGCCGAGGTGGCCGCCGGGAGGATCGCACGCGGTGGGCTCCACACCGACGGCACCTCCTTCTACTGGGTGGAGGGCCGACCCGAGGAGGGCGGTCGCCAGGTGGTGGTGGTCGACCGCGGGGGCGAGGTGCCCGAGGAGCTGACCCCGCCCGGTGTCAGCGTCCGCAGCCGGGTCCACGAGTACGGAGGCGGAGCCGCCGCCACCACACCCGACCACCACGACTACGTGGACCAGTCCGACCAGCGCCTGATGCGCCTGGACCGCCGGCACCCCGGCCCGCCGGTCCCTCTCACCCCGCCGAGCCACCCGGCCGGATCGGTCCGCTACGCCGACGCCTGCCCCACCCGGTCGGGTCGGTGGCTGGTAGCCGTGGAGGAGCGGCTGGCGGAGAGCGGCACCACCCACTCGCTGGTGGGGGTGGCCACCGACGGGTCGCTCCGTACCCGGGTGGTGGTCGACGACGGTGACTTCGTGATGGCCCCCCGGGTGTCGCCGGACGGGCGGTACCTGGCCTGGGTGCGGTGGGACCATCCGGACATGCCCTGGGACCGGTCGTCGGTCTGGTTGGCCGAGCTCGACGACGGGGACGACCTGCGGATCAGCGAGCCGCGGCGGCTGGCGGGAGGGGACTCCAGTGTCGGCCAGCCCCGGTGGACGGAGGCGGGCGACCTGCTCTTCGTGGACGACCGGACCGGGTGGTGGCTGCCCTATCGGGTGGAGGCGGCCGGACTGGCCGCCACCCACCCCACCCCCTCGCCCCTGGTCGAGGTGGAGGGGGAGTTCCACGCCCCCGACTGGTCCCTCGGGCAGTCCACGCTGGCCGAGGCCCCCGACGGCACGGTGGTGGCCCGCCTCCACCGCCGGGGACGGGACCACCTGGTGCGGCTGGCGCCGCCGTCCGCCACGGGGGACGACCACACGACCGGTTGGACGTGGACCGTCATCGACCAGCCCTGCGTGTCGATCGCCGGGGTGGCGGTGGCCCGGGACAGCGGCCGCCTGGCCGTCCTGGGCAGCACCCCGGAGGCGGCCTCGGTGGTGGTGGAGCTGGCGTGGGGCGGTGGTGGTGGCGCCGGGCGGATGCCGCGCTACCTGTCCACCCGGGAGGGGGGCGCGGCGGGATCGGCCACGCCGGTCGCCGCCGGCCTTCCCTTCGTCGCCGACACCCCGGCCGGCCCGATCCCGGGGCTGGTCTTCGAGCCGGCGGGGGACGGGGTGACGGGGCCGGCCGACGAGCTGCCGCCCCTGGTGGTCTTCTGCCACGGGGGACCCACCGGCGCCGGTGACCCCGGCTACAACCCGGTGATCCAGTTCTTCACCGGACGGGGACTGGCGGTGGCCTCGGTCGACTACCGGGGCAGCTCCGGGTACGGACGCGCCTACCGACAACGCCTGCAGGGCGAGTGGGGGGTGGCCGACGTGGAGGACTGCACCGCCTACGCGGTGGCCCTGGCCGAGGCGGGTCGGGTGGACGGCCGGCGGATGGCCATCCGCGGCACCAGCGCCGGGGGGCTCACCGCCCTCGGGGCCCTGGTGGCCTCGGACCGTTTCGCCGGAGCCGCCTCCTGGTACGGGGTCACCGACCTCGAGTCGCTGGCCGCCGACACCCACGACTTCGAGTCCCGGTACCTCGACGGCCTGGTGGGTCCGCTGCCGGCCGCCCGGGGCACCTACCGGGAGCGGTCCCCCCTCCACCACGCCGACCGGATCACCGGGTCGGTGCTGCTGCTGCAGGGCTCCGACGACCCCATCGTCCCCCTGGCCCAGGCCGAGGGGTTCGCCGCCGCCCTGGTCGCCCATCGGGTGCCCTGCACCCTGCAGGTCTTCCCCGGGGAGTCGCACGGGTTCCGGCGGGCCGACACCGTGGAGGCCTGCCTCACCGCCGAGCTGGACTTCTACCGCTCGCTCTTCGACCCGACCCACCATCCCCCGGTCGACCTCCCTCCCACCGACGCCGCCGACGGCCCGGGAGCCCGGTGAGGCCGGTGGTACCGTGCACCGTGCGGCCTGGACACCCCTCTGCCGGTCGGATCGCCACCGGCTCCGACGGTCGCCGGTGAGCGCAGTCGCCACCCGGGGACGACGGCTCCTCGACGGCATGCGGGCGTGGTCGCCGGAATTGCGGGACTGCTTCCTCTATGCGGTGTCCGCCTTCTTCGCCGCCTGCACCATCCTGTTCGCCGGGATCCCGCTCTACCGGCAGTGGGGCGAGCTGGCCGTCGGCCCCTACCTGGTCTGCGGGGCCTTCATGGCGGTGGTGGCCTGGCGGGCGACGGTGGCCCGCCGGTCCCGCCCGCCGGCCGAGGAGGGCGGCCCGGACCCCCTGGGGGAGGTCCCGTTCCCCCATGCCCGCCGGTTCCGTGGGCTCCGGATCGCCGCCTGTGCGGTGGCGCTGCTCGGGGCCACCGTCGTCCCCCTCAGCCTGGAGGTGGTGTGGGCGTCGGAGGGCAACGCCGCCCTCCACGTCCAGCCCGAGGTCCTGGTGGTGGAGCGGGCCGGCGCCCGCGCCGACGCCGGACGGGACCCGTACCGGGTGGTCGACCGCAACGGCCACATCCTCATCCACCAGCGGGCCTTGCCCATCTACGAGCTGTACTACCCGTACCTCCCGGGGATGGTCCTCTTCGGGTTCTCCAGCGGCTCCAAGGTGGAGGCGCGTCTGACCGACGCCCGGATCCAGTTCCTGTTCTTCACCGTGGTGGTCGCCCTCATCGCCCTCAGCCGGCTGCGTCCGTCCACCGACGCCCGGTTCCGGGCCCTCCAGGTCCTCACCGTGCTGCCGTCGGCCGCCCTTCCCCTGGCCACCGGCGGCGACGACATGCCGGTGGTGGCGTTGATGCTGGCCGGCCTGGTGGCACTGCAGCGGCGCTGTCCCCTGATCGCCGGGTTGGCCATCGGGGCGGCCTCCTCCCTGAAGTTCACCGCCTGGCCGCTGGCCGTGCTGGGTGGGTGGGCCGCCCTCGACCGACGTTCACACCGGTCGATCCTGCGCTACGTGGTGGGGCTGCTGCTGGTGGTCGGGCCGGTGGTGCTGCCGGTGGCCCTGCGCAACCCCTCGGCCTTCGTGGACAACGTGATCAAGTTCCCGCTGGGCCTGGCCGGGGTGGCCTCGCCGGCGGCCAGCCCGCTGCCCGGGCACTTCTTCGTCACCGCCTTCCCCGGCCTCCATCGCCCCTACGTGGTGGCGGTGGCGGTGATCGGGCTGGCCGTGCTGGTGCGTCGCCTGATGGTCAAGCCGCCGACCGACGCCGCCGGGGTGGCCCGGCTCACCGGCTGGGTGATGCTGATCGCCATCGTGCTGGCCCCGGCCACCCGGGTGGGCTACCTCCTCTACCCCGTGAACCTCTTCGTGTGGGCGTGGATGCTGAGCCGGGCCGCCGTCCCCGAGGTCCCGCCCGACGGCCCGACCCGGCGCCGGTGGTGGTCCCGGACGGCGGCCGCCGACGGGTCCGATCGGCTGGTCCCGACCTGAGCCGCACGGCCGGAATCGGGCCTCAGTCCTGGTCGTCCTGTTCGAAGAGCTGGAGGGTGAAGGGGGTCACCCCGGTGGTGGTGCTGGGGGACACCACCGCCCCCACCTCCCAGTAGAACCCGTCGTCGCTGCCCTTGGTGGCCAGCACCTCGGTGGTCCCGGCCCCGGCCGAGGCCGACGGGTCGGGGGCGACGGCGGTCACCTTCCACCCCAGCTTGGGCAGGAGCTTCTGGTAGAAGGCCAGTAGCTGGTCGGAGGACAGCCCCGAGGTGAAGGTGATGCTGCGGTCGTACTGGGACACGTCCTGGTCGGTGTTGACGAAGTGCCGCTCGATGCTGCCCGCCGGCACGGCCAGGGAGGCCAGGATGTCGGCCGGGGGCTCGCTGGAGATGATCGGCTTCAGGGCGGTGGTGGCCGGCGTGAGCACCACGGTGGTGCCGTCGGGGAGGGTGATGTCCTTGAGGGACAGCTTGCCGGTGCTGGAGCCGGCCAGGATCGAGGCCACCACCCCGGCCACCAGGATGAAGACGGCGATCCCGATGACGATCAGGGCCGGTCCGCGGATGGACATCCGCTGGAAGGTCCGGTGCTCGGGATCGAAGGCCGGGTCGGTCCCGTCCTCGCCCCCGGGTGCGACGGCCTCCGGCTCGGTGCGGGCGGTGCTCATGACGTCGCCCATGGTACCGGTGGCCGGCCCGGATCCCTGGTCGCAGTCGGTGGAGGTCGGGCTCGGGTGAACCGCACCCCGGGGTTCCCCGGGGGACCCGGCGAGTGATCACGGGTCGGGACCCCGTGCCGTCGCATGTGCCCGCATCCGAGCGAATTGGGCTGCTGGGCGGCCTCGATCTCCCGTGGTGAGGGCGCCGGCAATTCGCTCGGATGCGGGCACACCGAAACCACCGGGAAGGTGCGGAGGGTCGACCGGTCCGGCGGGGGAGGGTCGGGGTCGACCCGTCAGGCGGGGGAGGGGGCGGTGTCCAGGGCGATGGCCACCCGGGTGGAGACCAGGGCCGCCCCGACGGTGGTGGCCAGGATCCCCCACCGGCTCCGGCGGGGGAGGTGGGTGAAGGCCACCAGGGTGGCCAGCGTGTCCACGGCGTCGGCACTGCCGCCCAGGGCCACCCACGGCCGTGCCTCGGCGTCGCCGCGGCCCAGCGCCCGGAGCGCCCCGATCCCGAGCGCCAGGTCCCTGCCTCCCATGGCACGGGCCAGCAGCCTGGCCGGATCCGTGTCGGCCGACTCGCCGATCCAGGGCCGGGCCACCAGGGCGGGGGCCACCACGGCGACGCAGCCGATCCCCACGCGGCCGAGGGCGACCAGGCGGGCCAGGGAGCGGGCGTGGGCGGTATCCATGACCCGCAGGCTAGGCCCGCTCCCCGGGGTGCGCATCCCCGGGAGGCGGTTGGCCCGGACGACCGTTGGTCGAGGTGAAATGGCCACTGGGTGTGAGATATCCAGACCGCACTCGGTGATACATCCAGTTCACCGGCCGTTTACATTCCGTTTACTTTCGTTCAGACTGTAACGAGCAAGGTGGCCGCCGAGAGCGGCACCCGCAGGAGGGGGTATTCGGCTCCGGCCGGTACAGGTTCCTGTGACAGGGGTGGGGAGCGGCCGGGTCCTACGACCCGGCCGCTGTCGTTCCCGGGCCCGGTGCGCGCACCCGGCCCCGGGTCCCCGAATGTGTCCAGCCGAAGTGGTCGATGGGCCCATGGCCCCCGCCCAGTCGCCATCCCGCGGCACCGACCAGCGCCCGGTGGACCAGGGCCTTGGCGTCGCGGACGGCGGTGGGGACGTCGGCGCCACCGGCCAGCCGGGCGGCGATGGCGGCCGACAGCGAGCAGCCGGTCCCGTGGGTGTTGGTGGTGGCCACCCGATCGGCGGCCAGCACCGTGACGTCGGTCCCGTCGAAGAGCACGTCGGGGACCTCGGACGGCGGGGCGGTGTCGTCGGACGGTTCCACGCCGCGGAGGTGGCCGCCCTTGACCACCACCCAGCGGACCCCGAGCCCGTGGATGGCCCGGGCCGCCGCCTCCATCCCGTCAGCGCCGGTGAGGTCCCGACGGTCGAGGTGGCTGAGGATGGCCGCCTCCCAGAGGTTGGGCGTCGCCACCAGTGCGTGGGGGAGCAGGTGGCGCCGGTAGGCCTCCACCCCGCCGTCCTCCAGCAGCGGGTGGCCCGATGACGACACCATGACCGGGTCGACCACCAGGTTGGGAAGGACCCCCGCACCCGCCAGTTGGGCCACCAGCTCCACCACCTCGGCGGTGCCCAGCATCCCGGTCTTCACCGCCGCCACCGGGAGGTCGGCCAGCACGGTGGTGATCTGCTGTTCGACGAACGCCGTCGGCAGGGGGTGGACACCGGTGACCGCCGCGGTGTTCTGGGCGGTCACCGTGGTGATGGCGGTGGTGGCCAGGACCCCCAGCGCCGCCATCGCCTTCAGGTCGGCCTGGATGCCCGCCCCCGCCCCCGAGTCGGAGCCGGCGATGGTGAGGGCGACCGGCGGTTCGCCGCTCACCGGCCGATGAGCCCGTCGAAGGAGCTCGAGGCCTGGGCGTGGTAGCGGCGGGGGATCCGACCGGCGTCCCGGGCCGCCCGCCCGGCCGCCACCGCGTCGCGCATGGCGGCGGCCATCAGGGCCGGGTCGTGGGCCCGGGTGATGGCCGAGGCCACCAGCACGGCGTCGCAGCCCAGCTCCATGGCCAGGCAGGCGTCGGACGCCGTCCCCACTCCGGCGTCCAGGACCACCGGCACGGTGGCCTGCTCGACGATCATGGCGATGTTGTGGGGGTTGTGGATTCCCAGTCCGGTGCCGATGGGGGAGCCGAGAGGCATCACCGCCGCGCAGCCCACCTGCTCGAGTCGGCGGGCCACCACCGGGTCGTCGTTGGTGTAGGCGAGGACCACAAAGCCGTCGTCGACCAGCTCCTCGGCGGCGGTGAGCAGCTCCACCGGGTCGGGGAGCAGCGTCCGGTCGTCCCCGATCACCTCGAGCTTCACCCAGTCGGTGGCGAACGCCTCCCGGGCCAGCTTGGCGGTCAGGAGGGCGTCGGAGGCGGTGAAGCAGCCGGCGGTGTTGGGCAGCACCCGGACGCCGGCACCCTCCAGGAGGTCCACCAGGGAGTGCCGGACGGTGGGGTCGACCCGCCGCACGGCCACGGTGGCCATGGCGGTGCCCGACGCCGTCAGGGCACCGGCCAGTGCCTCGGGGCTGGTCATCCCGCCGGTGCCGAGGATCAGGCGGGAGTCGAAGGCGTGCCCGGCCACCACCAGGCGGTCGTCCGGTGCGGCAAGGGCAAGGGGGTCGTGGGAGGCCATCGGTCCCCACGGTACCGGCCGCTCAGCCCCCCGCCGCCGCCGTGACGATCTCGATGCGGTCCCCGGGCTCGACGCCGGTGGCCGCCCACCCGCTGCGGGGCACCACCTCGCCGTTGCGGGCGACCGCCACCCCCTTGGGCGACTCGCACCAGGCGGCCACCAGGTCGGCCACCGTGGTGCCGGGCGCCCCCTCCCACGCCGAGCCGTTGACCCGGATCACGCTCACGCCGGGGCCGGGGTGAAGCGGTCGGGGGTGAACGGGGCCATGGCCACCGGGGCCGCCCGGCCGGCCAGCAGGGCGACCACCGTGTCGGCGGTGATGGGGGCGAGCAGGATCCCGTTGCGGTAGTGACCGGTCGCCACCACCAGCCCCCCGGGGCCGGCCGGGCCGACCAGGGGGGCGTTGTCCGGGGTCCCGGGCCGGGACCCGGTGGCCATCTCCTCGAGCACGTGCTCGTCGAGGGCGGGCACCACCGTCCGGGCGTCCTCCAGCAGGGCGTGGACCGCCCCGGCCTGGACGGAGAGATCGAAGCCGCGCTCCTCCACCGTCGAGCCCACCACCACCGTCCCGTCCTCCCGGGGGACCAGGTAGCAGCTGCGCCCATGGACCAGGCCCCGGACGGTGCGACCCAGGGTGGGCCCGTCGGCCGGGGCCCGGAGCCGGAGGGTCAGGCCCTTGACCGGCCGAACGGGCGGCACCGCACCGGCGGGGAGGCCGCCGATCTGACCGGAGCGGGCCCCGGCGGCCAGCACCACCCGGCCGGCCGCCAACGTCCCGGCGTCCCGGCAGTGGAGCCCGGTGACCCGGTCGCCCTCCGAGGCGACCGTGATGACCCGGTCGCGGACCGTGGTCACCCCGGCCTCCCGGCAGGCGACCATCAGGGCGGCCACCACCTTCCGGTTGTCCACCTGGTGGTCACCGTCGAAGGCGGCACCGCCCCGGATGCCGGGGGCGAGGAGCGGCTCGAGGCCCCGGCACTCGGCGGAGGTGAGCCGTCGGGCCTCCAGCCCCAGGTGGAGCTGGAGGCCCAGGACGTCGTCGATGACCGCCCGGTCGGAGGCGTCGACAGCGGCCGCCACCGTCCCCGTCGGCCGGTAGCCGACCGGGAGACCGGAGGCCTCCTCGAGCCGGCGGGCGAACCCCGGCCACGCCCGGGCCGCCGCCACCGTCAGGGCGGCCAGCGGCTCCTCGCCGAAGTGGGCCTCGCCGGCGGGGGCCAGCATCCCGGCCGCCGCCCAGGTGGCCCCGTGGCCCGGCTCGTCCGGTTCGACCACCGTCACCGTGGCGCCGGCACCGGCGGCCAGCCACGCCGTGGCCAGGCCGATCACCCCGCCCCCGACGACCGCCACGTCCACCGGGCCGGAACCGTCCATGGGGCCATGCTACGAGGGTCGTGGGCGGTGCTGGCCGGGGCCGGGTCGCCGGTCGGGCCTCCGGGCGCCCGGGGGCGCGTCACCGTGTACGATTCTCCAACCGCCGATGGGCCAACGTCGTCCCGAGCGAGCGGATCCGCCATCCCCCGATGGAGCGACCCGATGACGACCGTACCCGGCACTCCCGCCGCCTCCCACACCGAAGCGACCCTTCCCCCGGTGACGCCGACGCGTCCCTGGTCGCCCTCAGCCGACTCCCTGGCCGGAGGCCTGTACGACCCGCGGTTCGAGCACGACGCCTGCGGCATCGCCCTGGTGGCGGACCTCCACGGCCGCCGGAGCGCCACCCTGGTCCGCCAGGCCCTCACCGCCCTCGAGCACCTCGCCCACCGGGGGGCCACCGGGAGCGAGGAGGACAGCGGCGACGGCGCCGGCATCCTCATCCAGGTCCCGGACGGCTTCTACCGGGAGGTGGTGGGCTTCGCACTCCCGGCCGCCGGCCACTACGCCACCGGCATCTGCTTCCTGTCGCAGGAGCCGGCCGAGGCCGGCAAGGCCCGGACCGCCATCGAGCACCTGGCCGCCGAGGAGGGGCTGGCCGTCCTCGGCTGGCGCCAGGTCCCGATCGACGACCGGTCCCTCGGCTCGGTGGCCCGGGGCGACATGCCCTCCATGCACCAGCTCTTCGTGACGGCCGCCGACCCCACCGCCCTGGACGTGGCCGACCCCGCCCTCGCCCTCGACCGCCTGGCCTTCGTGCTGCGCAAGCGGGCCGAGCACGAGGTGGCCGAGTGCTACCCCGCCTCCCTGTCGGCCCGGACGGTGACCTACAAGGGGATGCTCACCTCCCACCAGCTGGCCGAGTTCTATCCGGACCTGTCGGACGAGCGGGTGACCAGCGGGCTGGCCCTGGTCCACTCGCGGTTCTCCACCAACACCTTCCCGTCGTGGCCGTTGGCCCACCCCTACCGGTACATGGCCCACAACGGGGAGATCAACACGCTGGCCGGGAACCGGAACTGGATGCGGGCCCGGGAGGCGCTGTGCGCCACCGACCTGATGCCCGGCCTGGAGCGGGCCTTTCCGGTGGTCACCCCGGGGGCCAGCGACTCGGCCTCCTTCGACGAGGTCCTCGAGCTCCTGCACCTGGGGGGCCGCCCCCTCCACCACGCGGTGCTGATGATGATCCCCGAGGCGTGGGAGAACCACCGGACCATGGACCCGGCCCGGCGGGCCTTCTACCAGTTCCACGCCTCGATGATGGAGCCGTGGGACGGCCCGGCGGCGGTGGCCTTCACCGACGGCACCGTGATCGGTGCCGTCCTCGACCGCAACGGGCTCCGCCCCGCCCGGTACTGGGTCACCGACGACGACCTGGTGGTGCTGGCCAGCGAGGTCGGCGTCCTCGAGGTGGCCCCGGAGAAGGTGGTCCGCAAGGGACGGCTCCAGCCGGGCCGGATGTTCCTGGTCGACACCGAGGCGGGTCGCATCCTCGACGACGACGAGATCAAGGCGGCCCTGTCGGCTGAGCAGCCGTACGCCACCTGGCTCGAGGAGGGTCAGATCGACCTCGAGGACCTGCCGCCCCGGACCATGCTCACCCCCCAGCACGCCTCGGTGGTCGGCCGTCAGCGGCTGTTCGGCTACACCGACGAGGAGCTCCGCCTGATCCTCGGCCCGATGGCCAAGAACGGGACCGAGCCCATCGGCTCCATGGGCTCGGACACCGCCATCGCCGTTCTCTCCGAGCGACCCCGGATGCTGTACGACTACTTCACCCAGCTGTTCGCCCAGGTGACCAACCCCCCGCTGGACGCCATTCGCGAGGAGCTGGTGACCTCGCTGAAGTCCACCGTCGGGCCGGAGTCGAACCTCCTCGATCCGACCGCCGACTCCTGCCGGCAGATCGTGCTGCCCTGGCCGGTCATCGACAACGACGACCTGGCCAAGCTGCTCTACATCAACGAGGACGGCTCCACCCCCGGCTTCAGTGCCTTCGCGGTGGACGGACTGTTCGAGGCGGCCCGGGGCGGCGAGGGACTGCGGGACGCCATCGAGATGGTTCGGACACAGGTCAGCGCGGCCATCGCCGACGGCGCCGACATCATCGTGCTCTCCGACCGGAACTCCACCGCCGAGCTGGCCCCCATCCCGTCGCTGCTGCTGACGTCGGCGGTCCACCACCACCTGGTGCGCCAGAAGACCCGGACCCGGGTGGGACTGGTGGTGGAGTCGGGCGATGCCCGCGAGGTCCACCACATGGCCCTGCTGAAGGCGTTCGGAGCGGCGGCCATCAACCCCTACCTGGCGTTCGAGACCATCGACGACATGATCGCCTCCGGGCTGCTCACCCAGGTGAACCCCCGCCAGGCGCAGGCCAACTACATCAAGGCCGCCTCCAAGGGCATCGTCAAGGTGATGTCCAAGATGGGCATCTCCACCGTCGCCTCCTACACCGGCGCCCAGGTGTTCGAGGCGGTGGGACTGGCCCACGACGTGATCGACGAGTACTTCACCGGCACCGTCTCCCGGATCGGGGGGGTGGGGCTCGACGTGCTGGCCGAGGAGGTGGTCGCCCGCCACCGGATGCGCTTCCTCGACCGGCCGACCGAGCGCGCCCATCGCGACCGCGAGGTGGGCGGCGAGTACCAGTGGCGGCGGGAGGGCGAGGTCCACCTGTTCAACCCCAAGACGGTGTTCAAGCTCCAGCACGCCACCCGGGCCAAGCGCTACGACATCTTCAAGGAGTACACCCAGGCCGTCGACGACCAGGCCGAGCAGCTGGCCACCCTCCGGGGACTGTTGCGCTTCCGCACCGACGAACAGACGGCCATCCCGGTGGAGGAGGTGGAGTCGGTGAGGTCGATCATCTCCCGGTTCTCCACCGGTGCCATGTCCTACGGCTCCATCTCCGCCGAGGCCCACCAGACCCTGGCGGTGGCCATGAACCGGCTGGGGGGGAAGTCCAACACCGGTGAGGGCGGGGAGGACCCCGAGCGCTTCACCGCCGACGCCAACGGCGACCTCCGGCGGAGCGCCATCAAGCAGGTGGCCTCCGGACGGTTCGGGGTGACCTCGGAGTACCTGGTCAACTCGGACGACATCCAGATCAAGATCGCCCAGGGGGCCAAGCCGGGCGAGGGCGGCCAGCTGCCCGGCTCCAAGGTCTACCCGTGGATCGCCAAGACCCGGTTCTCGACGCCGGGGGTGGGGCTCATCTCGCCGCCACCCCACCACGACATCTACTCCATCGAGGACATCGCCCAGCTCATCCACGACCTCAAGTCGGCCAACCCCCGCGCCCGGGTCCACGTGAAGTTGGTGGCCGAGGTGGGGGTGGGCACGGTGGCGGCCGGGGTGGCCAAGGCCCACTCCGACGTGGTCCTCATCTCCGGCCACGACGGCGGCACCGGGGCCACGCCGCTCACCTCCCAGAAGCACGCCGGCATCCCCTGGGAGGTCGGCCTGGCCGAGACCCAGCAGACCCTGCTGGCCAACGGGCTCCGCGACCGGATCGTGGTGCAGGTGGACGGACAGCTGAAGACCGGACGGGACGTGGTCATCGGGGCCCTGCTGGGCGCCGAGGAGTACGGGTTCGCCACCGCCCCGCTGGTGGTGTCGGGCTGCATCATGATGCGGGTCTGCCACCTCGACACCTGCCCGGTGGGGATCGCCACCCAGAACCCCGTCCTCCGCCAGCGGTACTCGGGCACCCCGGAGTTCGTGGAGACCTTCTTCGAGTACATCGCCGAGGAGGTGCGCGAGCTGCTGGCCTCCCTCGGGCTCCGCTCCCTCGAGGAGGCGGTGGGCCGGGTGGACCTGTTGGACACCGTCCGGGCCGTCGACCACTGGAAGGCGGCCGGACTCGACCTGGCCCCGGTCCTCCGGGAGCCCGACCTGCCGGAGGGGGCGGCGCGCCACCGCACCCAGGAGCAGGACCACGGTCTCGACCGGGCCCTCGACCACCAGTTCATGGAGGCCTGCCGCCCGGCCATCGAGGGCGGCACGTCGGTCCGGGCCGAGGTGGAGGTGACCAACGTCGACCGGACGGTGGGCACCCTGCTCGGGTACGAGATCACCCGGCGCCACGGCGGGGCCGGCCTGCCCGACGGGTCCATCGACCTGACCTTCCGGGGGTCGGCGGGCCAGAGCTTCGGGGCCTTCCTGCCCAAGGGGGTCACCATGCGGCTCCTGGGCGACACCAACGACTACCTGGGCAAGGGGCTGTCGGGGGGGCGGATCATCGTCCGGCCCCCGGAGGGCTCGCCGTTCGCCGCCGAGGAGAACATCGTGGCCGGCAACGTCATCCTCTACGGGGCCACCGCCGGCGACGTCTTCCTGCGCGGCCAGGTGGGGGAGCGGTTCGGGGTCCGCAACTCCGGGGCGGTGGCGGTGGTGGAGGGGGTCGGCGACCACGGCTGCGAGTACATGACCGGCGGACGGGTGGTGGTGCTGGGGCCCACCGGCCGGAACTTCGGGGCGGGGATGTCCGGCGGGGTGGCCTTCATCTACGACGTCGACGACGAGCTGGGTCGCCAGTACAACCCGGAGATGGTCGACCTCGAGCCCCTGTCCGCCGACGACCGGGTGTGGCTCCGGGACCGGATCATGATGCACCGGGAGGAGACCGACTCGGCGGTGGCCGCCGCCATCCTGTCCGACTGGGTCAGCCGGTCGGAGCAGTTCGTGAAGGTGATGCCGAAGGACTACCGCCGGGTGCTGGAGGCCACCGAGGCGGCCATCGCCGCCGGCCGCTCGGTGGACGAGGCGGTCATGGAGGCCTCCCATGGGTGACATCTCCGGGTTCCTGAAGTTCGGCCGGTCCCTGCCGCCCCGCCGCCCCGTCCACGTGCGGCTGCGCGACTGGAAGGAGGTGTACGAGCCCTTCGAGGAGGAGGCGGTGCGCCACCAGGGTGCCCGGTGCATGGACTGCGGCATCCCCTTCTGCCACGAGGGCTGCCCGTTGGGCAACCTGATCCCGGAGTGGAACGACCTGGTCTACCGGGACGACTGGTCGGAGGCCATCAACCGGCTCCACGCCACCAACAACTTCCCGGAGTTCACCGGTCGGCTGTGCCCGGCCCCCTGCGAGGGCTCCTGCGTGCTGGGGATCAACTCGGACCCGGTGACCATCGAGCGGATCGAGTACGAGATCATCGAGCGGGCCTGGTCGGAGGGGTGGGTGGCGCCGGTGAAGTCGGTCACCGCCACCGGCAAGCGGGTGGCGGTGGTGGGGTCGGGACCGGCGGGCCTGGCCGCCGCCCAGCAGCTGGCCCGGGCCGGTCACCAGGTGGTGGTGTTCGAGCGGGCCGAGAGGCCCGGCGGGCTCCTCCGCTACGGGATCCCCGAGTTCAAGATGGAGAAGGCGGTGCTCGACCGGCGGCTCGAGCAGCTGACCGACGAGGGCGTGGTGTTCCGGTGCGGGGTCTCGGTGGGCACCGTCGACCCCGACGCCGCCGGGGCGGCCTCGGAGGACGGCGCGGTGGTCGACGCCCGGGAGCTGGTGGCGAGCCACGACGCCGTGGTGCTGGCCGGCGGCGCCACCCTGCCCCGCGACCTGGGGGTGCCCGGTCGGGAGCTGGGGGGCATCCACCGGGCCATGGAGTACCTGAAGCCCTCCAACCGGGTGCAGGAGGGTTCGCTCGACACCTCGCCGATCTCGGCGGCCGGCAAGCACGTGGTCATCATCGGCGGCGGCGACACCGGCGCCGACTGCCTGGGTACCGCCCACCGGCAGGGTGCCCTGGCCGTCCATCAGCTGGAGATCATGCCGGAGCCCCCGTCGACGCGGGTGGGGGACAACCCGTGGCCGACCTGGCCGCTCATCCTGCGCACCTCGTCCGCCCACGAGGAGGGCGGCGAGCGCCTCTTCGCGGTGACCACCACCTCGTTCCTGGGGGACGAGGACGGCAACGTCCGGGCCCTGTGCGGCGAGGAGGTGGAGCTGGCCTTCGGCGACGATGGCCGCCCGTCCTTCGTCCCGGTGCCCGACTCCGCCTTCGAGCTCCCCTGCCAGCTGGTCCTGCTGGCCCTGGGCTTCCTGGGCACGGAGCGGACCGGGGTGGTGGCCGACCTCGACCTGGCCCTCGACCCGCGGGGCAGCGTCATCGCCGACCGGAACTGGTCGACCAACGTCGACGGCGTGTTCGTCTGCGGCGACATGACCCGGGGCCAGAGCCTGATCGTGTGGGCCATCGCCGAGGGGCGCTCGGCGGCCGCCGCCGTCGACCGGTACCTGATGGGGACCACCGACCTGCCGGCCCCCATCGTGCCGGGGCAGCTGGCCCTGCGCTAGCCGGAGGTCGCCCCGGCGGTCACCCGGCCGGACGGGTGGCGCCCACCAGGTCGGACTGCCCGGCGGGGTCGAAGCGGACCAGGGCCCCGGTGTGGGGAGCGTCGATCATCTCCCCGCCCCCCACGTAGAGCCCGACGTGCTCCACCCCGGTGGGCCCGGAGCCGAAGAACACCAGGTCGCCGGGGACCACCGGGCTGCCGGCCGGGACCACCGGCCCGGCGTCGTACTGGTCCTGGGCCACCCGGGGGAGGGCGATCCCGGCGTGGTGGTAGGCGGCCTGGGACAGGCCCGAGCAGTCGAACCCGCCCGCCCCGGTGCCGCCCCACAGGTAGGGGGTGCCGAGCTGCTGGGCGGCGAAGGTGAGAGCGGCCACCACCGTCCCCGTGGTGCCCGGGTCGTCCCCGTAGGCCAGGGAGAGGGTCAGCACGGTGTCCACGTAGACCGACGAGTGGTCGTAGTCGTCGATGGCGGCACCCAGCGAGACGGCGGTGGCGGCTCCGTCGGCGCACAGGAGGGTAGCGGCGGTGTAGACGGCGTCCACCCGGTCGTAGGGGGAGGCGGGAGTGGCCCCGCCCGGGCCGACGGTGGCATAGGCGGCGAACGTGGCCGGCTCGAACTGCATCGGGCCCTCGGCCCCGGCGCCGTTGGCGCCCGACCACACCCCGGGGGCGGTGGAGGAGCCGTTGCCGGTCTCGACGGTGCCGATGGCGGCCAGCACCGACCACGGGAGCCCGGGACAGGTGCCGGCCGCCTGCTGGTAGAGGGTGAGCCAGTCGGGCGGGACCTCGGCACCGGGGAGGCTGCCTCCCGAGCCGGGCGGCCCGGTCTCGGAAGCCGCCGCCGAGCTGGCCCCGGCCCCGGAGGGACCCTGGCCCACCACGGCGGCCACCGTCACCGCGGCTCCCACCACCAGCACCGCGACGAGGACGGCGAATGCCGCCACCACCTTGCCCACCGGAGCCTCCCGGGCCGCACCTGTGTGGGGAGCGGCCGGGCTCCGAGTCCGTGGCACATTCCGTCGGCGACGAGCGGACGGAGTGGCGTGGCCCTCCCCAGTGAACCAGAGGTGTCGCGTGGCCACAAGGGCCGGCGCCGGAGGGAGGATCGGCCGCTCACCCGATCCCCGGATCGGTAGGCTCGTCCCCGTCAGTCCGACGTCGAACCAGGGGGTACCCGCCGTGCGAAGCACCATGCAGGACGCACCGATGCTGATCAGCGACATCCTGCGTCACGGCCGACACACCTACCCGGACAGCGTGGTCTCCACGGTCACCGGGCCCGACGGGGAGCACATCGACGCCACCTTCACCGAGGTGGCGGACCGGGCCGAGCGGCTGGCCGCCGCCCTCACCCGTCTCGGGGTGGGCCCCGACGACCGGGTGGGCACCTTCATGTGGAACAACCAGCGCCACCTCGAGGCCTACCTGGCCGTGCCGTCGATGGGGGCGGTGCTCCACACCCTCAACGTCCGGCTCTTCCCCGACCAGCTGGCCTACGTGATCAACCACGGCGAGGACCAGGTCCTCCTCGTCGACGCCATGCTGCTCCCGCTGCTGGCCCGGATCTGGGACCAGCTCACCACCGTCAAGCACGTCATCGTGGCCGACAGCGACGGCAGCGGTGACTCCCCGGTCGGCCCCGTGCTCGACTACGAGGAGCTGGTGGGCGCGGAGTCCACCGGCTTCGCCTGGCCGGTGCTCGACGAACGCCAGGCGGCGTCGATGTGTTACACCTCGGGCACCACCGGCGATCCCAAGGGCGTGGTCTACAGCCACCGGTCGACGTTCCTCCACTCCCTGGCCATCACCTCGGCGGCCGCCCTGTCGGTCAACGAGTACGACAGCGTGCTGGCCGTGGTGCCCATGTTCCACGTGAATGCCTGGGGCACCCCCTACGCCGCCTTCATGATCGGCGCCGACCTGGTCATGCCGCAGCAGTTCCTGCAGGCCGCCCCCCTGGCCGCCGCCATCGCCTCCTGTCGGCCCACCATCGCCGCCGGGGTCCCCACCATCTGGAACGACCTCCTCCGCTACGCCGAGACGGCTCCGGTCGACCTGTCGTCGGTGAGGATCGTGGTGGCCGGCGGTGCCGCCGTGCCCCGGTCGATGTTCACCCGGTTCGACGAGCAGTTCGGCCTCGAGCTGGTGCAGGGATGGGGCATGACCGAGACCAGCCCGATGTGCGCCCTGTCGTTCCCACCCCGGGGGACCGACCCCGAGGAGGAGATCGACTTCCGGGTGCGCACCGGCCGGGTCATCCCGGGCGTGGAGATCCGGATCTGCGGCGAGGACGGGGGCGAGCTGCCCGCCGACGGGGAGGCGGTGGGGGAGTTCGAGGTCCGGGGTCCCTGGATCACCGGCTCCTACTACGGCGATCCCAGCCCCGACCGCTTCCACGACGGCTGGCTGGCCACCGGCGACGTGGGGACGCTGGACCGCCTGGGCTTCATGCAGATCACCGACCGGACCAAGGACGTCATCAAGTCCGGCGGGGAGTGGATCTCCTCGGTGGAGCTGGAGAACGAGGTGATGGCCCACCCGGAGGTCCACGAGGCGGCGGTCATCGGGATCCCCGACGACAAGTGGAGCGAGCGGCCGATGGTGGCGGTGGTGCTGACGGAGGGGTCGGAGCTGGACGCCGACGCCCTGGTGGCGTTCCTGGGCGGCCGGGTGTCCCGCTGGTGGATGCCCGAGCACTGGACCTTCGTGGAGGAGCTCCCCAAGACCAGCGTGGGCAAGTTCGACAAAAAGGTGATCCGGTCGGAGCACGCCGCCGGCTCCCTCGAGGTGCTGGTGGTCGACCTGCCGCCGGCGTCGCCCGGGTCGTGAGCCAGGACACCGACGCCGTCGCCGAGCAGCTGGCCTCCCTGGCCGACTCCCTGGCCGACCTGGCCCTCGACCGGCTGCGGCGGGCCTCCGACTCGGTGCGGTCGGGCGAGGCGCCCGACCCGGCGCTGGTGGCCGAGGAGAAGCGGATCACCCGGGCCCGCCGGGCGGTGGAGAAGGCCGCCCAGCTGCTGGGCGGACCGTCGGTGACGCCGGGTGGGCTCGACGACGGGCCCTGAGCCTGGAGACGTCGGGGGAACCGGCGTCAGCTCTGGTACTTGTTGAGCTCCTTCTGGTACCAGAGGGTGGTGACGAAGTAGCCGTCGAGGAAGCCGATGGCGCCGTAGCCGAACAGGATCGCCCCGGCCGCCACCGTGGCGGACCCGGTCGATCCGGTGGCGGTGGTCAGCCCGGTTGCCACCGTGTCGATCATGTGGCCGAGGGGGGCGCCGATCTTGGTCAGGGACACCAGTCCGGCACCCAGGAGCAGCTTGGTCAACCAGTCGCTGACCTCGGCGAGGTTGGTGCTGGTGGCGAACCTGCCGGCCACCTGCGGCACCGGGGTGGTGGCGTCCTCCGGGGCGGGTGCCGCACTGGCGTCGCCCGGCTGGGCGGCGGCGGGAGTCGGATTCGACTGGCGGAAGGCGCCCGAGGACACCTCCCTCGGCACGCCGAACAGGAGGCCGAGCAGCAGCCCGATGGCGCCGGCGGAGAGGGCGGTGAGGACCGCAACGCCGAAGGCGTCGGACCATCCGGTGTAGACGAGCGTCGCCAGCAGGCCCCCCACCGGGATCAACACCCCGACCAGGGCGATGGCGTTCGTCGACTTGGTGATCCACCCGAGGAACCTGTCCATGCGCCTCCCTCTCGTGAGCGGCGGTCGGCGGCCCGACCTCCGATGCCTCCGGGGGTCGGGTCACCGCCACCTACGACGACCCTCACACTCTGATCCGATGGCGGCCCCGAGGCTGTCACGCGGGTGACAGCGCCCGGCCCGTGCCGCGGGTTCGACTCCCGGTGTGTTCCCGGTGCTCCGGGGCCTGCCGGGGTCCTCCGGTGCACGCTCATGTCGTGTCACCGACTCCCCCGCCGGGCGGGGGCACCGTTGGCTACGATTCCGGTGGTGTCCGGCACTCTGTGAGCGGGGGGACTGTCATGACCGATCTATCGCTGGCGAGGCGCTTGGATCGACTGGAGCGCGACCCCCCGTTGCGGCTGTGTGATGTGGACTTCCGCATCCGCAACCCCGAACGGCTCCGCCAGGAGTTCGACGAGGTGTTCTGGTACATCGCCACCGTCGAGGGCGCCGTGGGCCAGAACGTCGCCGATGTCACCAGCCTGCTGCCCGACCTCGAGGGGCCCGATCGGACCTTTCTGGCGGTCTGGGCCGGACACGAGGCCGCCCACTACCGGATCTTCCAGACCCTCCGGCGCCAGCTCGACCAGGAGAGCGTCGAGGCTCCGGAACCCACCCGGCGTTGGTCGATCCAGTTGGCCGGGGCCATCGCCGAGCTCCCCTGGCTCCGTCCGGTGGTCAAGCTGATCTACCTGGCCCGGGGGGCGATGCACGAGCACCTCACGTACTCCGCCTACGCCCACCTCGGGCGGCTGTTCCTCGACCGCGGCGAATCCGGCCTGGCCGCCACGGTGACCGATCCCGTACGCCGGCAGGAGGCCGCCCACCTCGGCTACTACCGGCTGGCGGCCGTCCACCACCGCCGGGGGATGAGCTCGGCCCAGGTGGCGGCGGCCCGGGCCGTCAGCGTCCGGTCCTACCTCCCCATCGGGGCGGTGCCCTGTGGGCGGGCGGCATCCGGGCGTGTCTTCCACCAACTGGTCGGCCGCCAGCGCATGGACCAGGTGTTGGACCCGGTGGAGGCGCTGGCCCAGCTCCTGCTGGGTGGTGCCGGTCAGCTGTTGCCGCCCTTCGTCCACCGCGCCATGCGCCGGTGCTTCGACGAGGGCGGGTTTCCCGATCACGTCGGTCCCGGGACCCGCGGGTGATCGACCGGTGCGAGGGGTGCGCCCTCCTCCTCCCCCCGTCGGCCCGCTTCTGTCCGGAGTGCGGGCAACGGGTCGCCGAGGGCCGACGGGTCGCCACCCATCCGGGCCACGCCACCGTCAACTTCGACGGGGAGCGTCGGCCGGTCACCGCCGTCTTCTCCGACCTGGTCGGCTCCACCCAGCTGTCCTCGACCCTCGATGCCGAGGAGTACCGCGACCTCATCGAGGCCTACCAGGTACGGGCGGTGTCCATCGTCCGCCGGTTCGGGGGCGATGTGGAGGGGTACAGCGGCGACGGCATCCTCTTCCGCTTCGGGTGGCCCGAGGCCCACGACGACGACGCCGCCCAGGCGCTCCGGGCCTCGCTGGAGGTGGCCAGCGGGGTGGCCGCCATCGAGTCGCGTCACCGCCTCCGGGTACGCATCGGCGTCCACAGCGGGACGGTGGTGGTCGGCGAGATGGGCGGGGCGGAGCGTCGGGCCACCATGCTGGTCGGCGAGGTGCTCAACGTGTCGGCCCGTCTGCAGTCGGTGGCCGAGCCGGGGACGGTGGTCGCCAGCCAGGCCACCATCGCCCTGGTCAACGAGCAGTTCGTCGTCGAGGACCTCGGGCCTCAGCACCTGAAGGGCATGGACCGGACCATCCACGCCTACCGGGTGGAGCGGCCGACCCGGCGGCGCCGGCCGGCGGATCCGGCCCGGCGACGCACTCCGCTGGTGGGCCGGTCGGAGGAGCTCCAGGTGCTGGCCAACGGCTGGGACCGCACCCGGGGCGGTACCGGGACCGCGGTGCTGATCTCCGGCCCGCCCGGGGTGGGCAAGTCCCGCCTGGTCGACGAACTCTTCGCCTACGCCTCCCACCGGCCCCGCACCTGGATCGCCTCCTCGTGCTCCCCCTATACGCAGATGTCCGTGCTGTGGCCGGTCGTCCAGTGCCTGGAGCAGGAGCTGCGGCTGGACATCGGCGAAGAGGACCACGCCCGGCTCGGTCGCCTGCGGGCGAGCCTGGCGGCCGCCGGCGTGGACGCCCCGGACGCCCAGGGCCTGGTGGCCAGCCTCTTCGGACTCCCCGAGGGTCCACTCGCACCCCTGGGTCCCGAGCGCCGACTCGAGCGCACCATCGAGGTGCTGGTGACCTGGCTGGTGGCGTTGTCCTCCATCCACCCGACCGTCCTGGTGGTCGAGGACGTCCACTGGTGCGATCCCACCACCCTCGACTTCCTCGGCCGGCTGCTCGGCTCGATCGGGGAGGCGCCGATGCTGGTGGTGATCACCGCCCGCCCCGAGTTCGAGGTGCCGTGGTCCGAGTCGGCGGTCACTCGGCTCGGTCTCCGGCCGCTGGAGGACGAGGACGTCCGCCAGCTGGTACGTGGCCTCGACGAGGCCCGCCCGCTCCCCGACCCGGTCGTCGAGCGGATCGTGGGCTCGGCGGTGGGCATCCCCCTCTACGCCGAGGAGGTCGGGCGCACCCTCATGCGTTCCGGACGCCTGGTGGTGGTCGGCGACCGGTGGGAGCTGGCCGCCCCCCTCGACGACCTGGAGATCCCGGCCACCCTGCAGGGCTCCCTGTGGGCCCGGCTGGACCAGCTCGGTCCGGCCAAGGCGATCGCCCAGGTGGCGTCGGTCATCGGTCGGACCTTTCCGGTCGACCTCCTCACCGAGGTGTCCGGGTCCGAGGACCAGGTGGTGCGCCAGCACCTCGACCGGCTGGTGGAGAGCGAGCTCATCGAGCCCCAGGACCAGCCGGACCGGGTCTTCGGCTTCCGGCACGTCCTGGTGCAGGAGGCCGCCTACGCCTCCCTCCTCCGCAGCACCCGTCGCACGCTGCACGAGCGCACCGCATCGGCACTCGTCTCCCGGCGGGACTCCGGCGCCACCACCGCCGCCGAGGCCATCGCCCGCCACTTCGAGGCGGCCGAGCGACCGATCACCGCCGCCCGGTACTTTCAACGGGCCGCCCAGGAGGCCACCGAGCGGTCCGGTCACCGGGAGGCGATCTCCTTTCTGCAGCAGGCCATCGCCCTGCTCGACGGCCCGGGGGAGCAGGGTCGCCACGACGAGCTGGAGGTCGAGCTCCAGTTCGCGCTGGGGTCGGCGATCCTGGCCACCCGGAGCTACGCCCACCCGGAAGCCCAGGCGGCCTACAGCCGGGCCCGCCAACTGTGCGAGCGGCTGGGCAACGACCAGCGGACCGGTCTGACCCTGGCCGGGCTCGCCATCGTCTACGTGAACCAGGGGGAGCTCAAGCTGTGCGTGGAGCTGGCCCAGCGCACCGTGGAGATCGGCGAGGCCTACGGGGACGACTCCCTCGAGCTGCTGGGCCTGGTGCACCGGTCGCTGGCCCGTCTGTACCTCGGTGAGGTGGACAAGGGGCTGGAGGACTCCCGACGGGCCCGGGACCTGTACGTCCCTCGCCGTCACGGCAAGCTGGCCCGACGGTTCGGTACCGACATGGGGGTGGCGGCCCTGGCCTTCGCCGGCTGGGAGTACCTGCTGCTCGGCTATCTCGACCGGGGCCTGGCCTCGCTCGAGGAGGCGGTGGAGCTCGCCACCACGCTCGGGCAGCCGTTCAACCTCGTCTACGCCCTGACCTTCAAATCCACCGGCCACTGGGAGCGGGGGGAGTCGGCACTGGCGCTGGCCGACGCCGGCCGGGCGCGACGGATGGCGGAGGAGCAAGGGTTCGCGTTCTGGGCCCGGGTGAGCGAGGTCTGGGAGGCGGGCGAGCTCCTGGGCCGGGATGGCGACCGGAGCCAGCTGGACCGGATCCTCCGGGCCGGGGCGGAGCTGGCCGAGTCGGGGAATCGGGGGGGAGCGTGGCCATCATGCAGCGGGTGGCCGAGGCCGCCCAGGCGGCGGGGGAGCACGACACCGCCCTGGCCGTCCTCGACCTGGCGCTGACCACCTCGGCGGAGACCCAGCAGCCGTGGCGCGATCCGGATCTCCACCGGATGCAGGCGGAGATCGCCTTCGACCGTGCCGCCCCGGGCCCCGGGGCCGGTGATCCCTCCTGGCTGGAGCGGGCCGAGGGGGAGTGGCTCACCGCCCTCGACCTGGCCACCGACCTGGGCTTTCCCGTCCAGGGGGTGCGGGCGGCATTCGGCTATGCCGGGCTCCTCCGCCACCTCGACCGGGGCGGGGAGGGTGACGCCCTCCTGCGGGACAGGATCGAGCGCTGCCCCGAGGGGCTCGACACCCCCCGACTGGCGCCGGTACTGGCGGCCCTGGACGGCGCGTGACGTCGGGCCGCCCTCCCCACCGGCGGCTCAGGCCCCGGTGGGGCCGCCCGTCGGAGGGGGAAAGCCGGAGGTCGGGAAGTCGGTGATGATCAGGTCCCGGACGGCGTCGACCTGGGCTGCCAGGAAGAGCGGGTTCGTCCTCGACTCCACCGTCCCCCCGAACAGGAGGGAGTGGTAGGCGAGATCGTCCTCCCAGTAGGCCATGCAGAGCCGGGCATCGAGCGTGGTCGGGACGAAGCTGGTGGTCCAGCCCTGGCGCGGGCTCGGTCCCCCGAAACTGTGGCGGAACATCGGCGTGGCCTCCGAATTGTGGACCAGCCGGCCCGCCCCGGCGCCGTCCGACTCGTAGCAGCTGGCCACCTCCAGCCCGAGCACCTCGACGTCGTGCCAGAGGGAGGCGCCGACGGTGATGAGCCCATGGTCGACGACCTGGGTCGACCGGGGGTCGGCGCGGGAGTAGGGCAGGAGGTCGGCCTCCGGCACCCCGTAGTCCCAGTTGGAGAACCAGTTCCAGTCGGCCATCCCCAGGCGGAGGAGGTCGGCGGGCTCGGGGACGGAGTGCTCGCCGTCCGCCCCCTTGTAGCCGAAGGGCCGGTCCCAGGCCGACTTGGCGCAGTCCAGCTGGTAGTAGCCGAGGAAGATGTTGAACCAGACCGACAGGGGATCGGCGTACCGGCCCGGGCCCCCGGCCGGGAACGCGCCGACGCACGCCACCACGTTGAAGGTGAAGGGGGGATCGTCGGGGAAGAGCTCCCGCTTGACGATCCGGCCCACCGGGCAGAGGTCCCGCCCGTCGTCGTCCACGTGGAGCCGCAGCACGGTGGGGCCGCACGGCTGGCACGCCCCGAACGTCGGGTGGTCGAGGACGGGTGGGGGAGCGTCGGTGCGGCCGGCCATCTCCCCGACCGTCGGGTCGAAGCGGACGAGGGGGGTCGGCCGCCGCCACCCCAGCGTGTGCCACCGGTGGCGGCGCCCCCGGCGGACCGCCACCTCGAACCCCCCGGTCACCTCCCCGGTGAAGAGGTCGGCGTCGAGGTGCACGCCGGCCCGGAGCAGCCACAGGTCGAGCCTGGCGCCACGGGTCGGCGCCCCATCGGTGAAGGTGTGGCGCCCCAGGGTCCGGTTCCGGAACCGGAGCTCCACCCCCAGCGCCTCGGGGGCGGGGAACGTGAGGGCGAGCTGGAGCCCGAGGACCAGGGGGATGGTGCCGCCGGAGGGGCCGGGCGTCACGCCGGCTGCAGGTGCCGGCGGATCGGGGTCGACCCGTCGACGGACCTCTCCATGGTGCGGTGCAGCCGGAGGCTCAGCTCCCGGATGATGGCGGCGGCCACCGGGGGGGCCGTCTCGATGAGTGAGTGGAACTCGGCCCGGGAGAGCACCAGCAGTGTGAGATCGGTGTCGGCGACCACGGTGGCGGAGCGGGTCAGTCCACTGAGGAGGGACATCTCCCCGAAGAACCCCCCCTTCTCCACCGTGGCCACCCGCCCGCCGTTGGGCCACACCGACACCCGGCCGTCAACCAGCACGAAGAATTCGTGGCCGAACCGGCCCTGCTCGGTCAGCCGGGTCCCCTGGTCAACGACGGCGGGGGTGCAGAGGTGGGCGATCCGACCCAGCTCCCGCCGGGTGCAGGTGGAGAAGAGCCGGACCCCCTGGAGTTGGGCACTGCGCTCGTCGAGTCCGATCCGACCGCTCATGGCATCCGTCCCTTTCCGGCCATCCGACCCTCCGGCTGGTCACTCTCCATCCTGCGCCGTCGGCGGGAGGGTGTCTGTCGCCTGGGGGACATCCGGTCACAGGCGGACACCCCGGGCGAGGGCCTGGCGGTCCACGACCTGCACCTGGCGGGACGCCATGGTGATCCACCCCTCCTTCACGAAGCTGCGCAGGCACTCGTTGACCCGCTGACGGGTGGCTCCGATGCTGGCGGCCAGGTCCGACTGGGTGAAGCCGGGGTGGACCGACAGGGGGTCCATCAGGTCCCGCTCCAGCAGGAACTTGGCCACCCGCTGCCGCAGATCGAGGAAGATCAGGTCGGTGGCCACGTCGGTCATCCGCCGGACCATGTCGGACAGCCGCCCGAGCAGGGCGACCGCCGTGTCCGGGCGCCTGGTCACCAGGTCGATGATCTCCGAGCCGGCCAGCTTGAGCACCACGCTCGGCTCGGTGGCCCGGACCGTCGCCGTCCGGGGACCCCTGGAGAACACCCCGACCTCGCCGACCGTCTCGCCGGGGCGGACGGTGTTGACGATGAATTCATCGCCGTCCGGCGAGTGGCGGAGCACGTTGAGGTGGCCCGACAGCAGCACGAGGATGAAGTCGGACCCGTCGCCCTCGAGGAAGAGGATCTGTCCCTTGGCGAACGTCCGACGGTGGCACCGGGTGGCCAGGAACCGCCGGTCCGCCTCGTCGAGGATCCCCAGTACCGCGGCTCCGGCGAAGGGGTCGTCGGCGGGTGGGCCGACGCTCATCCCCGCCGGTGCCCTTCGGGACCGGCGGGGATCCCGCCACGGGAGCGCTGGTCGACGTGGACCCCGATGATCATGGCCGGTGGCACATTGGGGGGGTGGTGCCACCGGCCCACGATCACTTGGGGGGCTCCGCCACCCGGGTGCCAGTGTGACGGCTTCACCGGCACCTGTCTGTCCCCCAGGTGACAGTGGCCGGATCCCCGTCGGGCACCAGATCGACCGGCTGCATGGGAGCGATCCTAGAGGCCCGGCCCGAGGGGTCGCCGGGGACCTCGGGCCGGGCGGTGGCCGGGTCGGCGACCGGGTGGCTTCAGCGGATCACGTGGGGAAGGTTCCACCCCTGCCAGGCGCTGACCACCCGCAGGAGAAAGCAGGCCGCCCCGCCCACCAGCATCACCGGCCCCCGGGGGAGTCCCCGGCGGATGCCGACCACCACCAGGGTGGCGCCCAGGAGGGCGGCCGCCGCGTAGACGTGGACCCGGAGCACGGCCGGCACCCCGGCCAGCAGCATGTCGCGCAGCACCCCGCCCCCCACCGCGGTGATCACCCCCATGAACACGGCGGCCAACGGGTTCAGCTCGAAGTCGAGGGCCTTGGCGGCCCCCGAGGCGCAGAAGAGGGCCAGACCGGCGGCGTCCAGGCCGGTCAGCAGCCACGACGGGATGTGCTGGACCAGCTGGAAGAAGACGACCACCACCGCCCCGCCGCCCAGGGCGGTCACCAGGTAGGGCGGAGCCTGGATGGCCGCCGGAGGCGTGTCCCCGATCAGCAGGTCGCGGAGGATCCCGCCCCCCAGGGCGGTCACCCCGGCCAGCACGAAGACCCCGAAGACGTCGAGGTGGGCCAGGGCCCCGACCGCCCCACCCTCCAGGGCGAACACCCCGGTGGCCCCCAGGTCCACCCCCCGGACCAGGCGGTCCACCACCCGGGTGGGGCTCACCGGCCGGTCAGGCCCCGGTGCACCCGTTGAGCCGGTCGATCAGCTGGCGCAGCCGCCCGTAGTGGGTGCGGTCGAACCGGAGGGCGATCCGGGCCAGGTCGAGGGCGTCGCGGTCCGACCGTTCGGGCGGCAGCGGGTTGGTGGTCCGGATCACCCCGGAGGACACGATGTCGGCGAACTCCCTGTTGAGCTCGGCCAGCTCCGTCTTGCCGGGGGCCACCAGCAGGCGCAGCACCAGCAGGTCACCCACCCACCGGCACGACTGGTAGTTCCGGTAGAAGCCGAGCAGCTCGTCCACCGCCACCTGCACGTCGTCGGTGATCCGGTAGAAGGAGCGGTCGTCGGCGGAGATCAGACCCCGGGGCGCCACCGCCTCCTCGACGAACCGCTCCCACGCCGACCAGTAGTCGCCGCCCGGGGTGTCGAGCAGCACCACCGGCGCCGGCATCGCCTTGCCGGTCTGCAGGAGGGTCAGCAGCTCGTACCCCTCGTCGAGGGTGCCGAACCCGCCGGGCAGCACCACGTAGCCGTCGGACTCCTTGATGAGCATCAGCTTCCGGGTGAAGAAGTAGCGCATCTCCACCAGCTTGGGGTCCTGGGCGATGAAGGCGTTGGCCCCCTGCTCGAAGGGGAGGCGGATGTTGACGCCGATCGACTGCTTCCGGCCGGCCCCCTCCATCCCCGCCGCCATGATCCCCGCCCCCGCCCCGGTGACCACCATCCAGTCGCCGCCGGCCACGGCGGCGGCCAGGTCCCGGGCGGCGTGGTAGGCGGCGTGGCCCGGCTCGGTGCGCGCCGAACCGAAGATGGTGACCTTCCGCTCCGAGCGGAAGGGGCGGAACACCTCGAACGCCTCCGCCATCTCGCCGAGGGCGGCGTCGGCCAGTTTCAGGTCGATGAGGTCGGTGCGCTCCGAGGCCAGCCGCTGCACGTTGGCCAGCATCGACCCGTAGAGCCGGCGTTCGCCGCCGGAGGCGTCGGCCGGGACCAGGGCGTCGACCAGCGAGGCCAGGGTGGCCGGGTCGCTCTCCCGGTCGGGACGGTCGGGGGTCATCGGGACCGTCAGGGGGAGACCGCCGCCAGGGCGGCGTCGGGCTCGGGGGTGACCCGGCCGTAGAGGGTGGTGCGCTGGGCCAGGGTCCGCCCCAGCGGCTCCACGATGGCCCGGAAGCCGTCGGCGTCCATCATCTGGCCGTGGCTGGCGCCGGCCGCCCGGGAGATGTTCTCGTCCATCAGGGTGCCGCCCAGGTCGTTGACCCCGGCCCGGAGGATCTGGCGGACCCCGTCGGGCCCCATCTTCACCCAGCTGATCTGGATGTTCTCGATGGTGTCCCGGTAGGCGATCCGCCCCACCGCGTGCATCAGCAGGGTCTCCCGGAAGGTCGGTCCCCGGCGGGAGCGCTTCTGGAGGTAGATGGGGGTGGCCATGTGCACGAAGGGGAGCGGGACGAACTCGGTGAACCCTCCGGTGTCCCGCTGGAGGTCCCGGGTCCGGACCAGGTGGCGGGCCCACGAGCGGGGCTGCTCCACCGCCCCGAACATGATGGTCACGTTGGACCGGAGCCCGACCTGGTGGGCGGTCCGGTGGGCGAACAGCCACTCGTCGGTGTCGATCTTGTCCGGGCAGAGGACGGCCCGTACCTCGTCGTCGAGGATCTCGGCGGCGGTGCCCGGCAGGGTCTTGAGGCCGGCGTCCCGCAGGGTGGTCAGGTAGGAGGCCAGCGACACGCCGTTGCGCCGGGCCCCCTCGGTGACCTCCAGGGCGGTGAAGCCGTGGATGTGGATGGTGGGCGACGCCTCCCGGACCGCCTTGATGACCTCGAGGTAGTAGTCCCCGTCGAACTTGGGATGGATGCCGCCCTGCAGGCAGACCTCGGTGGCCCCCCGCGCCTCGGCCTCCCGCACCCGGTCGGTGATCTCGCTCAGCTCCAGCAGGTACGGCGTGCCCCGGAGGTTCAGGGAGAGGGGGCCCTTGGAGAAGGCGCAGAACTTGCACTTGAACGTGCAGACGTTGGTGTAGTTGATGTTCCGGTTGGCCACGAAGGTGACCTCGTCGCCCACCCGCTCCGCCCGGAGGGCGTCGGCCACCTCGGCCACCGCCCGTACCTCCGGTCCCCGGGCGCCGAAGAGGGTGACGATGGCGTCCTCGTCGACCTCCTCGCCGGCGTCCACCGCCGCCAGCACCTCGCCCACCGCGCTGCCGGAGGCGGCCAGGGGGGCGACGGCCGGACGGCCGGGCACGAAGGGACCGAGCAGCTCGGGGGGCGGCACCTCGCCACCGGAGGCCCAGGGATGGTCCCGGCCCAGGCCCTCGGCATCGGAGGCGTCCAGCACCGGGAACCGGAGGGACGGGGCCAGCCAGCGGTCGGGATCGGTCACGAACTCCGGGTAGGCGGTCAGGCGGGGGGCCAGGGTGTGGCCGGCCGCCTCGGTGGCCGACCGCAGCAGGGGCAGCGCCGGCCACGCCCGCTCGGGGTTGACGTGGTCGGCGGTCACCGGGGAGACGCCGCCCCAGTCGTCGATCCCCGAGGCCAGGAGCGGGGCGAGGTCGTCCGAGAGGTTGGGCGGGGCCTGCAGGTGGATCTCGGGGGGCAGCACCAGCCGGGCGGCGGCGATGGTCCAGAGGAACTCGTCGGTGGGGCAGGGCTCGGCCCGGTGCATGGAGGTACCCGGCTTGGGCAGGAAGTTCTGGACGATCACCTCCTGGACGTGGCCGTGGCGCCGGTGGCTGTCGGCGATGGCCTCGAGGGCGTCGATCCGGTCGTCCCGGCTCTCGCCGATGCCCACCAGGAGCCCGGTGGTGAAGGGGACGGCGGCGACCCCGGCCGCCTCCAGGGTGGCCAGCCGTCGGGCCGGCACCTTGTCGGGGGCGGAGCGGTGGGCCTCGAGGTCGGGGCGGAGGGACTCGAGCATCATCCCCTGGCTGGCCGAGACGTCGCGCAGGCGGGTGAGGTCGGCCAGGTCGAGGGCGCCGGCGTTGGCGTGGGGCAGCAGGCCGGTCTCCTCCAGCACCGCCCGGCAGGCGGCCACCAGGTAGTCGACGGTTGAGGTGTAGCCGTGGTCGCCCAGCCACTCCCGAGCGGCCGGGTAGCGGTCCTCGGGCCCCTCGCCGAGGGTGAAGAGGGCCTCGTGGCAGCCGGCCGACCGGCCGGCGGTGGCGATGGCCACCACCTCCTCGAGGGGGAGGTAGGGGGAGTCGAGCCGGGCGGGGGCCTTGGCGAAGGTGCAGTAGCCGCACCGGTCCCGGCACAGCATGGTCAGCGGGATGAAGACCTTGGGCGAGAAGGTCACCCGGTTGCCGTGGGCGGCGTCGCGGACCTGCCGGGCCCGGGCCTGCAGGGTGCCCAGGTCGGCGGAGAGCAGCCGGGATCGGTCGATGGGGGAGTGCCGCCACGCGTCCGGAGCGGGTGCGGGGAGGCCGCGGTCGGCAGGCATCGGGGTCACCTTATCGGAGGCCCCTCCGGCGTCGACCGACCCTCAGGGGAGGGCGCTGTCCCCGACGACGTCGGCGTCGACCAGCCACAGGACGTGGTCGGCCTCCACCCGCCCGGCCGGCAGGTCCTCGCCGGCCAGCAGCCGGGCGAAGGCATCGTGCTTGGCGGCGCCGGACACCGTGAAGACCACCAGGCGCGCCCGGGCGATGGCCGGGAGGGTGAGCGTGATCCGGTCGTGGGGATTGTTGGCGTTGGGGTCCCGGCTGGCCACCACCAGCACCGAGGGATCGGTGACGGCCAGGGCGTCGGAGTCCGGGAACAGTGAGGCGCAGTGGCCGTCCGGCCCCATCCCCAGGTGGACCAGGTCGAAGACGGCCAGCCCGGCCAGCTCGGCCTGGTAGGCGGCGGCGGCCGCCTCCGGGTCGCCGGCGGTGTACATCGGGTGATCGGACCGGGTGGGCCCCACCCGGTCGAGCAGCGTCTGGTGGCAGAGCCGGTGGTTGGAGTCGGGGCTGTCGAGCGGCACGCACCGCTCGTCCCCCCAGTAGACGTCGACCGACGACCAGTCCACCGAGTCGGCGTGGGTGCCGGCCAGGGCGGTGTAGGCCTCGCCGGCCGTCGGGCCCCCGGAGAGGAAGAGGGAGAACCCGTCGGGGTGGCTGCCGGAGAGCACGGCGCCCACCCGGCCGGCGAAGGCCTCCGGCACCGACTCCACCAGTTGGATGCTGCCGTTCACCACCGGCCCCCGTTCACTGGGGCAGCTCCGAGATCCGCCCACCGGCGATCTCGAGGTCGATCTCCGGGTTCCGCCACTCGTCCCCCGACCGCTCGACCAGCAGGTCGGCCATGTGGGGGCCCCAGGTGCCCGCCGGATAGAAGAGCATCCCCCCGCCCGGCTCCGACCACGCCTTCAGGTAGGGATCGACGATCCTCCAGGCCTGACGCACCTCGTCGGAGCGGATGAAGAGGGTGGCGTCGCCCACCATGGCGTCGTGGAGGAGCCGCTCGTAGCCGTCGGCCGCCTCCGAGCCGGCGAAGGCCTCCTCGTACGAGAAGTCCATGGCCACCGAGCGCACGTGGAACTTCTCGCCGGGCACCTTGGCACCGAACTCCAGGCTGATGCCCTCGTCGGGCTGGATCCGGAGGATCAGGGTGTTGGGTCGCAGGTCCCGGCTGGTCAGGTGGTCGAAGAGGAGGAACGGCACCTGCCGGAAGGTGAGGGCGACCTCGGTGACCCGGGCGGGCAGTCGCTTGCCGGTCCGCACGTAGATGGGGACGCCGGCCCAGCGCCAGTTCTCCACCCGCAGCCGGAGGGCCAGGTAGGTCTCGGTCTGGCTGTCGGGGGCCACGTCCTGCTCCTGGCGGTAGCCCACCACCTTCTCCCCGTCGATGACGCCGGGGCCGTACTGGCCGCGGACCGACTTGTCGACCGCCTCGTCGGGGGTGGGGATGTCGATGGCCTGCAGCAGCTTGACCTTCTCGTCGCGGATCCGGTCGGCGTCGGTGCTGGTGGGGGACTCCATGAGGGTGAGGGCCAGCACCTGCATGACGTGGTTCTGGACGATGTCCCGCAGCGCCCCGGCCGTCTCGTAGAAGCCGCCGCGGTGCTCGACGCCCAGGCTCTCGGCCACCGTCACCTGCACCTGCTCGACGTAGCGCCGGTTCCAGATCGGCTCGAAGATGGCGTTGGCGAACCGGAGGGCCAGGACGTTCTGGACGGTCTCCTTCCCCATGTAGTGGTCGATCCGGTAGACCTGGGCCTCGTCGAACGACTGGTGGATCTGGTCGTCGAGGGCGATGGCGGAGTCGAGGTCACGCCCGAAGGGCTTCTCGATGACCAGGCGGGCGAAGGTGCCGGCGGGGCCGGGGACCGCGCAGCCGTGCTTGGACAGCGCCCCGGCCACCAGGCCGAAGACGCTGGGGATGGTGGCCAGGTAGTAGAGGCGGTTCCCGTCGGTGCCGTCGAGGCGGTCGGCCTCGTCCAGGTGGGACTTCAGCTGGTCGAAGGTGTCCGGGTGGTCGTACTCGCCGGTGACGTACTTGAACCGCTGGGTGAGGGCCTTCCACTTGGGACCACCCTCCGGGGTGGCCGCCGCCACGTGGGCCTGGAACTCCTCGTCGGTCCACGGGGTGCGGGCCACGCCGATCACGGTGAAGCCGTCGTCGAGGACCCCGCGATCGGCCAGCCGGGACAGGGCGGGGAGGATCTTCCGGGCGGTGAGGTCACCGGAGGCACCGAAGATGACCATGGCCACCGGCGGCGCCTTGGACAGCACCGGCGGCAGGGAGCGCTGCTTGCCCTTGGCCCGGCTCGAGGTGGTGGTCACCGACCCCGGGCGCTTGCGGACCTTGTTGCCCCGACGGGCCGCCTCGGAGGCCCGCCGGGCCGCCTTGGAGGCCGAGCCGCCCGAAGCCTTGGTGGACGCCTTGGCCGCCGCCGCCTTGGCCGGCGACCGGGTGGACTTCCCCAGCTTCTTGGTCTTGCCGGCCTTGGCGGCCTTGGTCGCCTTCCTGGCTCGGGCCTTGCCGTCGGAGGGGCTCATTTGGGGGTGGAGGTCTCCCCGCCGGACTTCCCGTCGGCGGTCACGAAGGCGTGGCCGCCGAACTGGTTCCGGAGGGCCGACACCAGGCGGAGCCCGTAGGCGTCCTTCTTCTGGGAGGCGAAGCGGGCGAACAGGGCCGAGGAGATGACCGGGGCCGACACGCCACGGTCGATGGCCTCCTCCACCGTCCAGCGGCCCTCGCCGGAGTCGGCCACCACCCCCTCCACCTGGTCGAAGCCCGACTCGGGACGGAGGGCACGCTCGGCCAGCTCCAGCAGCCAGCTGCGGACCACCGAGCCGTACCTCCAGATGGCGGCGATCTCGTGGAGGTCGAGGTCGAACTCCGGTGCCTCGGACATGATCTCGAAACCCTCGGCGTAGGCCTGCATCAGCCCGTACTCGATGCCGTTGTGGACCATCTTGACGAAGTGGCCCGCTCCGGGAGGGCCGACGTGGGCGTAGCCCCCGTCGGGGGCGAGGGCCAGGAAGACCGGCTCGCAGACCGCCACCGCCTCCGGGGTGCCGCCCACCATCAGGCAGTACCCCTCCTTCAGGCCCCAGATGCCCCCGGAGGTGCCGGCGTCCACCAGGGCGATGCCCTCGGCGGCCAACTGGTCGACCAGGGGGGCCGTCTCCTTGTAGTTGGAGTTGCCGCCGTCGATGATCACGTCCCCGGACTCGAAGAGCCCGGCCAGGGTGGTGATGGTGGAGTTGGTGGCCTCGCCGGCCGGGACCATCACCCACGCCACGCGGGGCGCCTCGAGCTTGGCGGCCACCTCCTCGAGGGTGGCGGCGGGCTCGGCCCCGAAGGCCTGGGCCCCGTCCCGGGCCTTCTCCGACAGGTCGAAGGCGACCACCTCGTGCCCGTGCTCGATCAGCCGCTGGGTCATGTTGGCGCCCATCTTGCCCAGGCCGATCATGGCGATCCTCATGCGGTGCTCCTCACTCGTGTGCGGTCATGGTGGGTCCGGTGGCCCGGCGGCCGTGGCGGGCCCCGATGGTTCGGTGGTGGGGTCGGCGGTGACCCGACGGCTCCGGTGACTCAGCCGCCGTTCTTACCACTGAGCTGGTTGGCCTTGTCGGCCAGCGACTGCATCAGCTCGTCGAACGACTTGGCGAAGGAGGCCACGCCCTCGGACTCGAGGACCACCGCCACCTCCTCCATGTCGATGCCGGCCGCCGCCAGCGAGGCGATGACCCGCTCGGCCCCCGGCACGTCGGCGTCGACGGTCCGGGCCACCGTCCCGTGGTCCAGGTAGTCGGCGACGGTGCCGTCGGGCATGGTGTTGACGGTGTCCGGCCCGATCAGGGTGTCGACGTAGGCCAGGTCCGGGTAGTCCGGGTTCTTGGTGGAGGTGGAGGCCCACAGCGGGCGCTGGACGTGGGCGCCCCGGGCGGCCAGCGCCTCCCATCGGGGTCCGGAGAACTTCTGGGTGAAGAGCCGGTAGGCCAGCCGGGCCTGGGCCACGGCCGCCTGGCCCCGCAGGGCGAGCAGGGCGTCGTCGCCCCGGGCGGCCGCCTCGATGCGGCGGTCCACCTCGGTGTCCACCCGGCTGATGAAGAAGGAGGCCACGCTGGCCACCTTGGACAGGTCGGTGGCCCCGGTGGCCAGGTAGGCCTCGAGGCCGTCGAGGTAGGCGTCGATGACCGCCTCGTACCGGGAGAGGCTGAAGATGAGGGTCACGTTGATGCTCCGACCCTCGCTGATCATCTGGCGGATGGCCGGGACGCCCTCCTGGGTGGCCGGGATCTTCACCAGCACGTTGGGGAGGTCGATCCGCTGGTGGAGGCCGCGGGCGGCGGTGATGGTGCCGTCGGTGTCGTGGGCCAGGGAGGGGGCCACCTCCACCGAGACGAAGCCGTCACCCCCGCCGGAGGCGTCGTAGACCGGGCGGAGGACGGCCAGGGCGTGGTTGATGTCGTCCACCACCAGGTCCCAGTAGGCGTCCTCCACCGAGGTGGTGGCGATCAGGGAGCCGAACTGGTCGTCGTAGGTGTCCTGGCCGGAGATGGCGTTGGCGAAGATGGTGGGGTTGGAGGTGATCCCCCGGATGCCCTGGTCGACCAGGCCGGCCAGCGTGCCGTTCTGCAGCCAGTCGCGACGGAGGTTGTCGAGCCAGGGGCTCTGGCCCTCCTGGTCGAAGAGTTCGTTGAGCTTGGTCATCGGGGTCCTTTCGATCGGGGCGGGGGTCCGCCGATCCGGCTAGGCGTGGCGCCCGGCCGACACCAGTTCGGTGGCCCGGTCGGCCACGTGCCGGGCGGTGAAGCCGAACTCCTCCATGTTGCGCTCCCCGGGGGCGGAGGCGCCGAAGTGGTCGATGGAGACGAAGGCGTCGGCATAGCGGTCCCACCCGAACGACGAGGCGGCCTCCACGCTGAGGCGGGGGACGCCGGCCGGCAGCAGCTCGGCCAGGTAGGCGTCGTCCTGGAGGGCCAGCAGGTCCCACGAGGGGAGCGACACCACCCGGGCGTCGGTTCCCTCCTCGGCCAGCAGGTCGGCCGCCCCCAGGCACACCTGGACCTCGCTGCCGGTGCCGATGAGCACCACCTGCGGACCGTCACCCGCCTCGTCCCGGAGGACGTAGCCACCGCGGGGCACGCCGGCGGCGGACCGCTCGACCGTCTCGGCCAGGACCGGGAGCTTCTGGCGGCTGAGGACCATGGCCGTCGGTCCCTCGCCGTCGACTGCCACCCGCCAGGCCTGGGCGGTCTCGTTGGCGTCGGCCGGCCGGATCACCCGGAGGCCGGGCATGGCCCGCACGGCGGCCAGCTGCTCGATGGGCTGGTGGGTGGGACCGTCCTCGCCCAGACCGATGGAGTCGTGGGTCCAGGAGTAGATGACGTGGGCCTCGGAGAGGGCGGCCACCCGGACGGCGCCCCGCATGTAGTCGCTGAAGACGAAGAAGGTGCCGCCCACCGGCAGCGTCCCCCCGTGCATGGCCATGCCGGTCATGATCCCGCCCATGCCGTGTTCGCGGATGCCGTAGTGGATGAGGCTGCCCCCCGGGTCCTCCACCGACTGCGCCGTGGCGCCGGCCATGGCCATGCCGGTGTTGCCGGTGAGGTCGGCGCTGCCGGGGATGACCCCGGGGAGGACGTCGCCGGTGGCGTCGAGGCACGCCTTGATCGCCTGGCGGGTGGCCAGGGGGCCGTCCTCGGGGGCGAAGGTGGGCAGCTTCGACTCCCACCCCTCGAGGCCGTGTCCCCGTTGGGCGGCGTGCCAGCGGGCCTTGTCGCCCGTCCAGGCGTCGAACCGCTCCTGCCACTGGGCGTGGAACGCCTGGCCGCGGGGGATGGAGCGGCGGTAGAGGTCGAGGACGGCGTCGGGCACCCAGAACGTCTCGTCGGGCGGGAGGCCCATCAGCTCCTTGGTCCGGCGGATCTCCTCCTCGGGGAAGGGGTCGCCGTGGGCCTTGGGGGAGTCGGTGAAGGCGGGGGACGGGTAGCCGATGTGGCTCCGGAGGATGATCAGCGACGGCCGGTCCTCCTCGGCCTTGGCCCGGAGCAGCGCCGCCTCCAGGGCGTCGGTGTCGTTGGCCACCTCGCCGATGTCGTCCACGTCCCAGCCGTAGGCCGCGAACCGCTCGGGCACGTTGTCGTTGTAGGACAGCTCGGTGGGGCCGTCGATGGTGATGTGGTTGTCGTCGTAGACATAGACCAGCCGGCCCAGCTGCAGGTGGCCGGCCAGCGAGGCGGCCTCGTGGGAGATGCCCTCCTCGAGACAGCCGTCCCCGGCCACCACGTAGGTGTGGTGGTCGCAGAGGTCGGGGGAGAAGTGGGTGCGGAGCCACCGTTCGGCGATCCCCATGCCCACGCCGTTGGCGAAGCCCTGGCCCAGAGGACCGGTGGTCACCTCGAGACCGGGCGTCAGGTGGACCTCCGGGTGGCCCGCCGTCCGGCTCCCGAACTGGCGGAAGGCCTTCAGGTCGTTCAGCTCCAGCCCGTAGCCGGTCAGGTAGAGCATCGAGTACAGGAGGATGGAGGCGTGGCCGTTGGAGAGGACGAATCGGTCCCGGTCCGGCCAGTCGGGGGCGGTGGGGTCGTGCCGCATCACCCGGGTGAAGAGGACGTGGGCCAGGGGGGCGAGGGCCATGGCGGTGCCCGGGTGACCGGAGCTGGCGGCCCGTGGCCCGTCCATGGCGATGCCCCGGATGACATCGATGCCGAGCTGCTCGAGGGCCTGGTCGCGGGGCGGATCGGGGAGGGAGGGATCGACGGAGGTCATCACCGGCCACCCTACTGGCGAACCGTGCGTCCGGTGCCGTGAACATCGCGTGAACCGGCCCACCGGCCGGCCCGGTCAGCGGTCGCGGAAGAGGGCCACCGAGGCGGTGAAACTGTGGACGAAGTTGGTCCCGCCGACCGGTCCGAACTCGCCGGCGGCGAAGAACCCGCCCACCGGCACCGGGCCCAGCAGGTCGGCCACCACCCCGGCGTCGTGGTCGGCCACGTCGAAGAAGCGGGTGCCCCGCCCGCTGCAGGTCAGGATCAGCGCCCCGTCGGCCCGACGGTCGAGGAGCTGGCGGCGGAGGTCGAAGGTGGCCGACTCCGGATCGCGGAGGTGGAAGCGCACGCTGGCTCCCACCGGGATCCGGTCGTCGACCGCCACCGCCCCGGTCCGGTGGTCGACCCCCACCACGCTGCGCACCAGGAAGTCGCCGGCCTGCGGGTCCACCAGCCGCTCGTCGATGAGGCGGCCGACGTGGAACCCGTTGGACTCGAGCCCGGCCACCTCCACCGGGGTCAGCTGGTCGGTGATCTCGCCGACCAGGCACTCGAGGGTGGGGCGCCCGGCCACCTCCTGGACGATGTTGCGCTCGGCGGCGGTGACGGTGAGGAGCTGCCCGTAGGGGCGGGCCCCCTGCGAGACCACCGTCTCCACCTCCACCCCGCCACCGATGACCACCCCCACCGCCCCCTCGTTGAGGGTGCGGGGCCCGGTGACCAGCCGGTTGCCCCCCGGGGTGGCGCCGCCGCTGGCGTTGCCGCCGATGACCCGGAGCCCGGGGGCCACCCCGGCCAGCCAGGCCACGAAGGCGTCGGCCGGGAAGGTGAAGGGGTCGGCCACCAACAGGAGCGCCCCGGCCGCGAAGGCCAGGTTGTCGGGCCAGCCGGAGAACTCCCAGTTGTCGTCGGCCAGGCGGGTGGCCCGCAGGGCCACCGGCACCAGGGGTCCGACGTGGGCGGCCCACAGGCTGATGGCCGGGGTGTCCTCGACTTCCCGACCGGTCCCCACCACCGCGTCGGCGGCGCAGCCGATCATGGCCAGGGGGTGGAGGACGGAGTCGACGGTGGCCACGATGTCCTCGAGCGCCCCCAGATGGGGCCGGGTGACGTTCAGCACCACCAGGTCCGGGCGCTCGCCGATCGCCTCCAGGACGGCCCCGACCACCTCGCCGGTGGCCAGGGAGGTCACCGGGTGCTCGGAGAGGGCGCTGGCGAAGGGCATTCAGCACGACCCCGGGAGCTCGACCACGGCTCCAGTATCGGCCATGGCGGACGGGTAGCGTCAGCGCATGCCCGACCCGCGGATCCAGGTCCCACCGAACTGCGAGCTGACGCTGGGGATGACCTGCGTCGACAAGACCGAGCCGGGGCGGACGGTCTGGCGGATGCGGGCCGACGAGCGGTTCGCCAACCCGGCCGGCATCGTCCAGGGTGGCTTCATCGGGGCCATGGCCGACTCGGCCATGGGCAGCGCGGCGGTCACCTTCGCGGCCGGCCGGGAGCAGAAGGTGTTCGCCGTCAACCTCGAGGCGAAGACCAGCTTTCTGGGAAGCGCCCGGGTCGGCTCGGAGCTGGAGTGCACCGCCCGGGTGGTGTCGGGGGGCCACCGGGTGGCCTTCGCCGAGGCGGAGGTGACCGACGACGCCGGACGCACGGTGGCCCGGGCCACCTCGACCTTCCTCTTCACCCCGAGGGGGTGACCGGGACCGGCCACCGGCCGGCTCCCGGGTGGGTGGCGGGTGCCGCCTATAGTTGCCCGGACGGCTGGACCGCCGTGACCGGGCATCCGCCCACCGACGACGACCCCAGCACCGGAACGAGGACGCAGCGTGGCCGCAGACAAGGACGGAAGCAGGTTCGGCCGGCTGAAGACGGCCGGGAACGGCACCCTCCAACTGGTCGTCGACTACGTCAAGCAGGAGACCCTCGAGCCGCTGAAGGGCCTGGGCCGGTTCCTCCTCTTCGGGGTGATCGGCTCGGTGTTCCTGGGGATCGGGCTGGTGATCCTGGCGGTGTCCTTCCTCCGGTTCCTGCAGGGGGAGACCGACGGTGCCTTCGACGGCAACCTGTCGTGGATCCCGTACCTGATCGTGAGCGTGGTGGTGGTGGCCGTGGCCGCCGCCGCCGTCCTGATGATCCAACGTGGCGCCGCCCGCCGCCAGGGTGCCGCCAACGCCGTCGACAAGGAGGCAGCATGAGCCCGGAAAGCGCTCCCATCACCCGGGACGACATCGAGGCCCGGTTCCGCGAGTTGAACGGGGACGTGGCCAGTGAAGTGGTGTCGGTCCGGTCCCAGGCGCTCACCATCACCCTCGGCGTGGTGGTGGCGGTGGTGACGGTGGCCTTCCTCCTCGGGCGCCGGGGTGGCCGCAAGCGCTCCACGGTGGTCGAGGTCCGGCGGATCTGACACCGTGAGCTCCATCGACAGCGGCCTCCGCTATGTCTTCCGGGCCGGGTTCCGTCGCGGGGTGAGGGGCCAGTCGGCCTGGTTCGTGGTCGGCACCGCCGCCTGGCTGATCTACCGCGCCCGGAGGTCGAGTGACGAGGTCATCTACCGGACCGTCCTCAAGTCCGGCGAGCGCCTGATGGTGACGACCGGCCGCCCTGACGACGCCGCTTGAGCCCGATGTCCGGGGGAGACGACGGTGCCCGGCTCCGCGACGGTGAGCGCGTGCTGCTCATCGACGCCAAGCAGCGCCACTACCTGATCACCCTGCGGGCCGGGACGTCGTTCCACACCCACGTGGGGATCGTCGACCACGACCACCTGATCGGGGCGGAGGACGGCTCCACCGTGCTGGGCAGCACCGGTCGGAGGTTCGTGGTGCTCCGGCCCACCCTGGCCGACGTCATCCTCAAGATGCCCCGCGGGGCCCAGGTCATCTACCCGAAGGATCTGGCCGCCATCGTCATGCAGGCCGACATCGCCCCCGGGGTGCGGGTGCTCGAGGCCGGGGTGGGCTCCGGCGCCCTGTCGATGGCCATGTTGCGGGCGGGCGCCGACGTGCTGGGCTACGAGCTGCGCGAGGACTTCGCCGCCCGGGCCCGGGCCAACGTCGAGGACCTGCTCGGGCCGGACGCCCCCTACCAGGTGGTGGTGCGCGACGTCTACGAGGGGATCGACGAGCGGGGGCTCGACCGGGTGGTGCTCGACCTGCCCGAGCCCTGGCGGGTGGTGCCCCACGCCGAGGTGGCACTGCGCTCGGGTGGCATCCTCTGCTCGTACCTCCCGACCATCAACCAGTCGTCGCAGCTCCGCCACGCCCTCGACCGCAGCCGGTTCCGGATGGCGGTGACCCTGGAGGTCCTCCACCGCACCTGGCACATCGAGGCCCGGTCGGTCCGGCCCGACCACCGGATGGTGGGCCACACCGGCTTCCTGACCACCGCCCGACTGCTGGCGCCCACCGAGGACGAGGCGCCCTACAACGCCGCCAAGTACTCCGGGACCGGGGGGGAGGCCGAGGTCGGCGACGCCGGCACCGAGGGCCTCGGTCCGGCCTGGACCTGAGGCGGCACCGGCGGCCGGCGCCGGGGCCCGGCCCGGTCAGCCCTGCCGGCGGGAGCCGGTCAGCCCTGCTCGATGAAGATGCACTCGCCGGGGCACTCCTCGGAGGCCTCCACCACGGCGTCCTCGAGGTCGGCGGGTACCGCCGCCATGCCCCCCGAGCCGCCCGGCTCGTTCTTCACGTCGGAGCCTTCCTTGACGTAGGCGAGACCGTCGTCGAGCAGCGTGAACACGGCCGGTGCGATCTCCTCGCAGAGACCGTCCCCGGTGCAGAGATCCTGGTCGATCCAGACCTTCATCAGTGGTAACTCTCCTACGTCGGTGCCGGCCGCGGTTGGGGCGGCCCTGCAATAGCCTGAACTGGTAGGTGTGGCGCCGGTGCCCACTGCCCGGACCGGACCGCCTCCCTGTCTCATGCATGCTAATCGCAACCGCGGAGGGGCGGGCTGACGGTCCGTCAGATGGTCGCCGGGCGCGCCCGGCGGGGGTGTCCGACCCCGGCGGGGAGGCGTGTAGGGTCGCCCCCAGGGGCTACGTAGGCGAGGTGATTCCGACGGCTGACATCGACGACGCAGCGGGCGACCGGCACCCCGGCACCCACCGGGACGACGACGATCTCGAGGACCTGAGACTCCGCGCCGCGGAGGCGGAGGAGGAGGTCACCGTCCTGCGCCGTCGGCTCCAGGAGAGCCCGCGCCGGGTGCAGACCCTCGAGGAGCGGCTGCTGGAGACCAAGGGACAGCTGGCCCAGGCCATCTCCCAGAATGAGAAGCTGACCTTCACCCTCCAGACCGCCAAGGAGCACATCGCCAACCTCCGGGAGGAGGTGGAGAAGCTGACCCAGCCCCCGGCCGCCTACGGCGTCTACCTGGGCGCCAACGACGACGGCTCGGTGGACGTGTTCTCGGGCGGACGGAAGATGCGGGTGACCCTCCACCCGGACATCGTCCCCGACGACCTCCAGCGCGGCAACGAGGTGGTCCTCAACGAGTCGCTCAACGTGGTCCTGGCCCGGCAGGGCGAGGGCTCCGGCGAGGTGGTGGTGCTGAAGGAGGTCCTCGAGGACGGCCGCCGGGCGCTGGTCTACGGGCGGGCCGACGAGGAGCGGGTGGCCGAGCTGTCCGACGCCCTGATCGGGGTGCGGCTGCGGGCGGGCGACACCGTCCTGATGGAGTCCCGGACCGGCCTACTGGTGGAGAAGCTGCCCCGCCCCGAGGTGGAGGAGCTGGTCCTCGAGGAGGTGCCCGACGTGACCTACGCCGACGTGGGCGGGCTCGACTCCCAGATCGAGGCCATCACCGACGCCGTCGAGCTCCCGTACCTCTACCGGGACCTGTACGCCGAGCACAAGCTGCCCGCCCCCAAGGGGATCCTGCTCTACGGCCCCCCCGGCTGCGGCAAGACCCTGATCGCCAAGGCGGTGGCCAACTCGCTGGCCAAGAAGGTGGCGCAGGTCACCGGCAACACCAACATCCGGAGCTACTTCCTCAACATCAAGGGGCCGGAGCTGCTGAACAAGTACGTGGGGGAGACCGAGCGCCAGATCCGCCTGGTGTTCCAGCGGGCCCGCGAGAAGTCCGAGGAGGGGGTGCCGGTCATCGTCTTCTTCGACGAGATGGACTCGCTGTTCCGGACCCGCGGCACCGGAATCAGCTCGGACATGGAGTCGACCATCGTGCCCCAGCTGCTGGCGGAGATCGACGGGGTGGAGACCCTCCGCGACGTCATCGTCATCGGCGCCTCCAACCGCGAGGACCTGATCGACCCGGCCATCCTGCGGCCCGGGCGCCTCGACGTGAAGATCCGTATCGAGCGGCCCAACGAGACGGCCGCCGCCCAGATCTTCGCCCGCTACCTGACCCCCGACCTCCCCCTCGACGCCGACGAGGTCCGGACCCTGGGCGGGGGTGATCCGGCCAAGGCCACCCAGGCGATGATCGAGTCGACGGTGACCGAGATGTACCGCGACGACGAGGAGAACCGCTTCCTCGAGGTCACCTACCAGAACGGCGACAAGGAGGTCCTCTACTACCGCGACTTCTCGTCGGGGGCCATGATCGAGAACATCGTCCGCCGGGCCAAGAAGCTGGCCATCAAGCGGGCCATCGCCGGCACCGGCCGTGGCATCCGCACCGACGATCTCTACGAGTCGATCCGTCAGGAGTACAAGGAGAACGAGGACCTCCCCAACACCACCAACCCGGACGACTGGGCGAAGATCTCCGGCAAGAAGGGCGAGCGGATCGTCTACATCCGGACACTGATCAGCGAGGACCGGGGCACCAAGGGCGGTCGGTCGATCGAGCGGGTCGGAACCGGTCAGTATCTCTAGGCACGGTCGGGGATAGGGTCGGCGCGTGGCCATCCCGAAGGTCTGCGGCATCGAGACCGAGTACGGCATCCATGTCGCCAACGGCGACCCCAATCCCATCGCGGCGTCGTCGGTGCTCATCAACGCCTACGCCCAGGACGTGGCCCGGCAGCAGATCGGGTGGGACTTCGAGGACGAGTCGCCCGGCAACGACGCCCGCGGCTACGCCCGGGAGGGGTCGATGGCCCCCCAGGTGGAGACCCACCTCCTCAACACGGTGCTGACCAACGGGGCCCGCTTCTACGTCGACCACGCCCACCCGGAGTTCTCCACCCCGGAGTGCGCCGACGCCCTCGAGTGCCTCCGCTACGACCGCGCCGGCGAACAGATCCTCATCCGGTCGATGGAGGCGGCCGACGCCTCGGTTCCCGACGGACGGACCTTCGTGGTCTACAAGAACAACTCCGACGGCAAGGGCAACTCCTACGGATGCCACGAGAACTACCTGATGGACCGGGCCGCCCCGTTCAACCGGATCGTGCACGGCGTCACCCCCCACTTCGTGACCCGCCAGCTCTACGCCGGGGCGGGCAAGGTGGGGGCGGAGACCGCCACCCACGAGGGCCGGCGCACCGAGTTCCAGCTCTCCCAGCGGGCGGAGTTCTTCGAGGAGCGGGTCGGGTCTCGAGACGACCCTCAAGCGCCCCATCATCAACACCCGGGACGAGCCCCACGCCGATCCCCACCGCTACCGCCGGCTCCACGTCATCGTGGGTGACGCCAACCTGGCCCAGGTGGCCACGTTCCTGAAGGTGGGGACCACCGCCCTGGTCCTGGCCATGATCGAGGACGACGTCACCGGCGACCGCGACCTCGAGCTGGCCGACCCGGTGCGGGCCATGCACGAGGTGTCGTTCGACCGCACCTTCACCCGTCCCCTGCCCATGGCCGACGGCTCCACCGCCACCGCCCTGTCCATCCAGTGGGAGTTGTTCGGCCTGGCCCGCAAGTACGCCGAGGACCGGGGGCTGGCCTGCCTGGGCGGCGAGGAGGTGGGTGCCCAGGTGCTGGAGCGGTGGGAGGAGGTGCTCCACGGACTGGAGACCGACCCCATGTCCCTGGCCCGCCAGGTCGACTGGGTGGCCAAGTTGCAGCTGATGGAGGCCTACCGCGAACGCCACGGCTGCGGCTGGGACGACCAGCGGATGGCCGCCCTCGACCTCCAGTACCACGACCTCCGACCCAGCCGGTCCCTCTTCGCCCGGCTCGACACCGAGCAGTTGGTGGACGACGCCGCGGTGGCCGAAGCGGTCACCGTGCCCCCCGGGACACCCGGGCGTGGTTCCGGGGGCAGTGCCTCACCAAGTGGCCGGCGGCGGTGGTCAGCGCCAACTGGGATTCGCTGGTCTTCGACCTCGGCACCGACCCCCTGCGACGCGTCCCTATGATGGATCCCCTACGAGGCACGGCCGATCACGTGGACGTGCTTCTGCAGCAGAGCGCGAGCCCGGCCGAGCTGTTGGACCGGCTGAGCAGCTAGGGAGAGTGGTCACGATGGCAGAACGAGAACTGAAGAAGAAGACCGGCACCACCGAGCACACCGAGGAGACGGTGGAGGAGGTGCCGCCGACCTCGGCCAAGGGCGAGAAGCTCAAGGCCGAGCTGGACGACCTCCTCGACGAGATCGACGAGGTCCTCGAGGACAACGCCGAGGAGTTCGTGCGGAACTACGTCCAGAAGGGCGGCGAGTAGCGCCGGTGACGCTCCCCCTCTTCACCTCCGTCGAGGACCCCGGTCCCGACTTCTCGGGCCTCATCCGGCGCCTCCGCGTCCCGGTCCACCCGATGGTGGCCGCCGGGGCCACCGGCCCGGTGGGTGCCGCCGAGTTCCGCCACGGCACCACGGTGGTCGCCCTGCGGTACGCCGACGGCATCGTCATGGCCGGTGACCGCCGGGCCACCGAGGGCCACTCCATCGCCCACCGCACCATGGAGAAGGTCTTCCCCGCCGACCGCTACTCGGCGGTGGCCATCGCCGGGGCCGCCGGACCGGCGGTGGAGATGGTCCGGCTGTTCCAGACCCAGCTCGAGCACTACGAGAAGGTGGAGGGCGTGGTGCTCAGCCTCGAGGGGAAGGCCAACCAGCTGGGCCAGATGGTCCGGGAGCACCTCCCCATGGCCATGCAGGGCCTGGCCGTCGTCCCCCTGTTCGCCGGTTTCGACCTGGCCCGGGGGACGGGCCGGATCTTCACCTACGACGTCACCGGCGGGCACTACGAGGAGACCGAGCACAACGCCACCGGCTCCGGCGGGCGCGACGCCCGCACCACCATCAAGCTGGGCTACCGGGTGGCGATGTCCCGGGACGACGCCGTGGAGCTGGCCATCCAGGCCCTCTACGAGGCGGCTGACGAGGACTCCGCCACCGGTGGTCCCGACGTGGTCCGCGGCATCTACCCGTTGGTGGCCACGGTGACCGCCGACGGCTACCAGGCGGTGCCCGAGGAGGACGTCGCCGAGCGGTTCGCCAACCTCATCGAACGTCGCCGGGCGGAGGGACGCGAATCATGACCATGCCGTACTACGTGGCACCCGAGCAGGTGATGAAGGATCGGGCCGAGTACGCCCAGAAGGGCATCGCCCGGGGCCGGTCCCTGATCGCCACCACCTACGACGTGGGGATCCTGATCGTGGCGGAGAACCCGTCGCGGTCGCTCCACAAGGTCAGCGAGATCTACGACCGCATCGCCTTCGCCGGGGTGGGGAAGTACAACGAGTTCGACCAGCTCCGGGTGTCGGGGGTGCGTCACGCCGATACCAAGGGCTACGCCTACAGCCGCGAGGATGTCGATGCCCGCTCCCTGGCCAACCTGTATGCCCAGTACCTCGGGCAGGTGTTCACCCACGAGATGAAGCCGCTGGAGGTGGAGATCCTGGTGGCCGAGCTGGGCACCGACCGCCACCCCCACCAGCTGTACCACATCGCCTACGAGGGGACCATCACCGACGAGGAGCGCTACGCCGTCCTCGGCGGCGAGACGGAGACCATCGCCACCCAGGTGGAGGCGGCCTGGGAGGAGGGCTGGTCGTTGCCGACCGCCCTCCGGTCCACGGTGGCCGCCCTGGCCGGCCCGGACCGGACCCTCGGCGGCCGGGAGCTCGAGGTGGCGGTGCTGGCTCCCGGCAACGGTCGCCGGGCCTTCCGACGCCTCTCCGACCAGGAGCTCGACGAGTTGCTGGGCTGAGCCCGGCGGGCGGAGGACCCCCGCCCGGGTGACCGTCCGGTGGGCGGCGCCTCCCTCACGGTACCGTGAGGGACATGGAGAAGCGCATCTTCGGCCTGGAGAACGAGTACGGGGTGACCTGTACCCTCCGCGGTCAGCGACGCCTCAGCCCCGACGAGGTGGCGCGCTATCTCTTCCGCCGGGTGGTCAGCTGGGGTCGCTCCTCCAACGTCTTCCTGGAGAACGGCGCCCGGCTCTACCTCGACGTGGGCAGCCACCCGGAGTACGCCACGCCGGAGTGCGACGACATCACCGAACTGGTGGTCCACGACAAGGCGGGGGAGTGGATCCTCTCCTCGCTGGTGGAGGGGGCCGAGGCCCGGCTCCGCGAGGAGGGCATCCGGGGGGACATCTACCTCTTCAAGAACAACACCGACTCGGCGGGCAACTCCTACGGCTGCCACGAGAACTACCTCACCAGCCGGCGCGACGACTTCTCGCACTACACCGAGGTGCTCATCCCGTTTCTGGTCAGCCGCCAGATCTACGCCGGCGCCGGCAAGGTGCTGCAGACGGCCCGGGGGGCGGTGTTCTGCCTCAGCCAGCGGGCCGAGCACATCTGGGAGGGGGTGTCGTCGGCCACCACCCGGAGCCGCCCGATCATCAACACCCGCGACGAGCCCCACGCCGACGCCGAGAAGTACCGGCGGCTCCACGTGATCGTGGGCGACTCCAACATGAGCGAGTACGCCACCTTCCTGAAGGTGGGCAGCACCAGCATCGTCCTCCGGATGCTCGAGGACCCGGCCACCGTGCTGCGCGACCTGACCCTCGAGAACCCGATCCGGGCCATCCGGGAGATCAGCCACGACATCACCTGCCGGCGGACGGTGCGGCTGGCCAACGGCCGGGAGATGAGCGCCCTCGACCTGCAGTCGGAGTACCTCCAGCGGGCCCTGAAGTTCCGGGACCGCCAGGGCCTCTCCCCGCAGGAGGACCGGGCGCTCGACATGTGGGAGCACTGCCTGAAGGGCCTGGAGTCGGACCCCCTCTCCCTCCACCGGGAGTGCGACTGGGTGGCCAAGTACCGCCTCATCGACCGGTACCGCGAGCGGCACAACCTGCCCCTCCACAGCTCCCCGGTGGCACTGCTCGACCTCCAGTACCACGACGTCGACCGTCGGCGGGGGCTGTACTACCGCCTGCAGCACCACGACCAGCTCGACCGGATCTGTGACGACACCGCCATCGTCAACGCCATGTCCACGCCACCCCAGACCACCCGCGCCCGCCTGCGGGGGGAGTTCGTGCGGAAGGCCAAGGAGAAGCGGCGTGACTTCACCGTCGACTGGGTGCACCTGAAGCTGAACGACCAGGCCCAGCGCACCGTGCTGCTGAAGGACCCCTTCCGCTCCAAGGACGACCGGGTGGACAAGCTGATCGCCGGACTCTGAGCCGTCGTCCGGGCCCCGAGCGGGAGTTCGGGCGGTCGTGCTGTAGGGTCCATCGGTTGTGACGCCCGACCCCGTCGACTCCCCGCCGGCCGACGCGCCCGTCGACGCCGCCGACGGGCCCCCCGGGGACGCCGGAGCCTCCCGGGCCGACCTCCGGCCCCGTCGTTCGGCCGGGGCGTGGCTGCTCGAGTGGGTGATCATCCTGGTGGTCATCTTCGGCTTCACCTTTCTGATCCGGGCGTTCGTGATCCAGACGTTCTCCATCCCCTCCGGGTCGATGCTGCCCACCCTGCAGATCGGCGACCGGATCGTGGTCGACAAGCTCGCCTACCACGTGAGCCGGGGGTCCATCGTGGTGTTCAAGCGGCCCCCCCTCGAGGAGCAGGACTATCCCGACCTGGTGAAGCGGGTGGTCGGCCTCCCCGGCGAGACCATCTCGGCCCGCGACGGCAACATCTACATCGACGGCAAGCTCCTGTCCGAGCCGTGGCTGCCCAAGGGCCCGCAGGCCTACACCGCCCCGATCCCCGGCGATCCCCACCCGCAGTTCAACCTGCCGGTGGGCGGGGTGAAGATCCCCCAGGGCGACTACTTCGTGATGGGCGACAACCGCACCAACTCGGAGGACAGCCGGTGGTTCGGACCGATCCCCCGGTCGCTCATCGTGGGGCGGGCGGTGTCGGTGGTGTGGCCCTTCAGCCAGATCAAGGGCCTCTAGCCCGGGGAGGGTCCAGGGGCGCCTCGCCGCCCCCGGTGCCCGGTGCACCGGTACACTCGGCTGCGTGCCCTTCCTGAGTCCCGCCAAGATCCTGGTCATCCTGGTGGTCGCCCTCATCGTGCTGGGCCCGGACAAGCTCCCGAAGGTGGCCAAGCAGCTGGGTGGGTTCTGGGGGGACTTCCGGAAGTTCCGGGAGAAGATCGAGTCGGACGTGCGCGGCTCCTTCCCCGACCTCCCCTCCACCGACACCATCGCCCACGCCGTGCGGTCGCCCCTCTCGTTCCTCGACAACCTGGCCGACACCCACGCCGCCGAACAGGGCACGGCATCCGCGGAGGCCGACGGGTACGAACTCTCCGGTGCCCCCGATGACGCCGACCCGGCCCCGAACCCCGCCGTCGAACCGGTCGCCGAGGGACCGCCGGCCGCCGCGCCGCGCGTCGATCTCCCGGGGATCTCCATCGCCGACCCGGGGGGCGTGGTCCACCAGGTCCGGGCGTCCGGGGTGATGGTGCCCGACGACCCCGGGCTGAACTAGCCCGAGCGGCCCGCCGCCCCACCCGGACCGACCACACCGATGGCCCTCTCCCTCAAACGCCGACGCGACGCCACCGCCGTCACGCCCGACACCATGACGCTGACCGAGCACCTGACGGAGCTCCGGCGGCGGATCCTGGTCTGCGCCCTGGCCTTCGTGGTCACCGCCACGGTGGCCTTCATCGTCTACCCGCAGATCCTGCACTTCCTGCAGGAGCCCTACTGCCGGACGGCCGGTCCGCACCACTGCGGGTTCTTCATCACCGGCCCCCTCGACGGGCTCTCCCTGCGGGTGAAGATCGCCGCCTACGGAGGGCTGTTCCTGGCCTCGCCGGTGCTGCTGTGGGAGTTCTGGCGGTTCGTGACCCCCGGCCTCAAGCGCAACGAGAAGAAGTACGCCATCCCGTTCATCGCCGCCTCCATCGTGCTGTTCTCGCTGGGGGGCCTGGTGGCCTACCTGATCTTCCCCCACGCCCTGCAGTTCCTCGACGCCATCGGCGGCCCGAGCCTCAACCAGATCTACGACCCCACCAAGTACCTGAGCCTGATCGTGCTGATGATCACCGTGTTCGGGCTCACCTTCCTGTTCCCGGTGGTGCTGGTGTCCCTGGAGGTGGCCGGGGTGCTCTCCCCCAAGAAGCTGGCCTCCTGGCGGCGGTGGGCCATCGTGCTCATCGTGGTGGTGGCCGGGGTGGTGGTCCCGAGCTCCGATCCGTTCTCGATGATGGCCATGGCCGTGCCGCTCTACCTCTTCTACGAGGTGTCGATCATCATCGGCAGGATCGTCCAGCGATGAGCCCGGGGCATGCCGGGGTCGTCCCCCGGGATGTCCCCGGGTTCCGGCAGCGGTTCGAGGAGGGGCTGGGCTTCCCGCTCGACCCCTTCCAGCACGTGGCCCTCGACGCCCTCGACGACGGCGAGTCGGTCCTGGTGTCCGCCCCCACCGGGTCGGGCAAGACGGTGGTGGCCGAGTACGCCGCCGCCCGGGCGGTGGAGGAGGGGGGTCGGGCCTTCTACACCACGCCGATCAAGGCCCTCTCCAACCAGAAGTTCGCCGAGCTGTCGGAGCGCTACGGCGCCCACCGGGTGGGCCTGCTGACCGGGGACGTCTCGTTCCAGCCGCAGGCTCCGATGGTGGTGATGACCACCGAGGTCCTCCGCAACATGCTCTTCGGCCGCTCGGCCATGCTCGACGGGCTCCGCACCATCGTCCTCGACGAGGTGCACTACCTCCAGGACCCCTGGAGGGGCTCGGTGTGGGAGGAGATCCTGGTCCTGGCCCCCCCGGGGATCGCCTTCGTCAGCCTCTCGGCCACCATCAACAACGCCCGGGAGTTCGGCGCCTGGCTGACCTCGGTGCGGGGGCCCACCCGGGTGGTGGTGGAGACCCATCGCCCGGTCACCCTCCAGCACCACTACGCGGTGGCCGAGCGGGGGAGTGACCGTCTCACCGTGCTGCCGCTCTTCCGCGACGGGCGGGCCAACCCGGACGGCCTGGCCCTCGACGACCGTCGGCGCCGGAACAGCCGGCACCGGTTCCGGGCCCCCCGGCGGACCGAGGTGGCCGAGTACCTGGCGGCGGCGGGCATGCTGCCCGCCATCACCTTCATCTTCTCCCGGGCCGCCTGTGACGACGCCACCCGCCAGTGCCTGGCCGACGGCCTCCGCCTGACCACCCCGGAGGAGCGGGTCCGGATCCGGGAGCTGACCGAGGACTCGGTGGAGCGGCTGTCCGACGACGACCTCCGGACCCTGGGATACGGACCGTGGTCGGCCGCCCTGGAGGCCGGCATCGCCCCCCACCACGCCGGTCTGGTGCCGGCCTTCCGTCAGGCCGTGGAGCGCTGCTTCACCGAGGGACTGCTGAAGGTGGTCTTCGCCACCGAGACCCTGGCCCTGGGGATCAACATGCCGGCCCGGACGGTGGTGGTGGAGCGGTTCGCCAAGTTCCGGGGCAGCGACACCTCGGCGCTGACCTCCGGCGAGTACCAGCAGCTGACCGGCCGGGCCGGGCGCCGGGGGATCGACACGGTGGGCCACGCCCTGGTGCTGTGGGGGCAGGCCACCCCCTTCGGGACGGTGGCCGCCACCGCCCTGGCCCCCGCCCCCGACCTCACCTCCTCCTTCCACCCCACCTACAACCTGGCCGTCAACCTGGTCCGGCGGTGGGACCGCCAGGAGTCCCACGACCTGCTGGCCGCCTCCTACGGGCAGTGGCAGGCCCCCGCGGGGTCGGTCTCCCTCCCCGCCCAGCTCGACCGCCGGCTGTCGGTGCTGGAGGACCGCGGCTACGTCGACGGGTGGCGACTCACCGCCCCCGGGCTCCTGCTGGCCGGGATCTACCACGAGTCCGACCTGCTGGTGGCGGAGGCGGTCCGCCGGGGGCTGCTCGACGGCCTGGAGCCCGCCCTGCTGGCCGGAGTGGTGTCGGGGCTCACCTTCGAGGCCCGCCGGGCCGGCGACGACCTCCCCGACCCCCGACCCAAGGTGGTGGCCGAGCGGCTCTACCGGCTGGAGGAGCTGGCGGCGGGCCTGCGGGCCGACGAGCGCCGGCACGGCCTCCGGCGGACCCGACGGCCGGACGGGGGGCTGGCCACCGCCGTGGTGGCCTGGGCCCGGGGCGGCCTCCTCTCGGCGGTGCTCCGGGAGTGCGAGGTGGCGCCCGGCGACTTCGTCCGGAACGTCCGGCAGCTGATCGACCTGGTCCGCCAGATCGCCCAGATGGCGCCCGACCCGGCCACGGCGGCGGCCGCCGACCTGGCGGTGGCGCTCGTGAGGCGGGGGGTGGTGGCCGCCGACGATCCGGCTCCCCTGGGGTCCGCGCCTGGCGGGTCGAACCGGTCCTAGTGTGATCCGGGCATGTTCCCCTACGCCGAGGAGACGTTCACCGCCGAGGAGGAAGACATCCTCCGCCGGTACGTCACGAATCTGGATCAGCCGGTGTTCGCCCTGGTCAACCTGCCGGAAGTGGTCAAGGGGGCCCTGTTCGCCCGCTACTCCCGCTCCCCGAAGAGCCTGCGACGGCTGTTCCTCGACGAGTTCGTGGGCGAGCTGGACATCACCGGGGACGCCACCGTCGATGCCACGGTGGGGCTGCGGCGGGCCGAGGAGCTCTACGAGAAGGTCTTCCTCGAGTACGGGGACGACTCGGTGGCCCAGCTGGGGGGCGTCCACCTGGCCTGCGAGCAGGCCTCCAACGTCCTGACCAAGGTGCTCGAGTGGGGGCGCCTGATGGCGTACCTCGAGCAGTCCACCCGGTACATCGCCTACGACAACCGGCTCACCACCGGGCACTACCGCTACTACCGGGACCCGGCGGTGCTGGACTCACCCCTCGGCGCCCGGTACGTGGGGGAGATGGACCGGATGTTCGACACCTACGGCGAACTGCTGGTGGAGGCCCAGGCCTACCTCACCAGGCGCCATCCCCGGCAGCCCGGCGACTCCGACTTCGTCCACCGCCAGGCGGTCCGGGCCAAGGGGCTCGACGCCCTCCGGGGACTGCTGCCCGCCGCCTCCCTCTCCAACGTGGGTATCTACGGCACCGGCCAGTCGTACGAGATGCTGCTCCTCCGGATGCGGTCCCACCCGCTGCCCGAGGCCCGCCGTTACGCCGACATGATGCTCGAGGAGCTCCGCAAGGTGATCCCGTCGTTCCTCCAACGGGTGGACCGGCCCGAGCGGGGCGGCGTGTGGGGCGCCTACCTCGAGGAGACCCGCCGTGCCACCACCGGACTGGTGGAGGAGCTCTTCCCCGACCTGCTGGCTCCCGAGGAGCCCGCCACCCAGGGGCCGTCCGGGTCCCCGTCGGTCGCCCTGGTGGACTTCGACCCCCTGGGCGAGGAGAAGGTACTGGCGGCCATCTGCGCCCCCCTCACCGGCCGGTCGGAGGAGTCGGTGGCCCGACGGGTGGCCGAGCTGGGCGCCGAGGACCGGAGGGCGTTGCTGCGGGCCTACGTCGGCGACCGCTCCAACCGGCGGCACCGTCCGGGACGGGCCTTCGAGCGGACCGACTACCGCTTCGACGTCGTGACCGACTACGGCGCCTTCCGGGACCTGCAGCGGCACCGGATGCTGACCATGGAGTGGCAGTCCCTCGGTCCGTCCCTGGGCTACGACGTCCCCGCCACCGTCGAGGAGGCCGGCCTCAGCGACCGGTACGTGGCGTCCCTGGAGCGGTCACGCCAGCTCCACGAGTCGATGGCGGAGTCGTTCCCGGTCGAATCGACCTACGCGGTGGCCCTGGCCTTCCGCATCCGCTACTCGATGCAGATGAACGCCCGGGAGGCCATGCACCTGACCGAGCTCCGCTCGGGCCCGCAGGGGCACCCGTCCTACCGGTGGGTGGCCCAGGAGATGCACCGCCTGATCGGGGAGCAGGCCGGCCACCGGCTGCTGGCCGAGGCGATGTCCTTCGTCGACTACGGCGAGCAGGACCTCGAGCGCCTCGACGCCGAGCGCCGGGCCGAGGAGCGACGGTCCACTGCAGGAAGCGTGTGATTTTCCACACGGCCCTGACCAGGGAGCTTGGAGAACACCCCAGGTCACGAGGGGGAAATGTCGCTTGACGAGCTCGGGGGCGGATGGCGTAACGTGCGCCCAGTCCCAGACGCCCCGAGGGGTGGCCGAGCGGTCTCCGATCGCCAGAGTCGCCACAAGGGGGGGATGCTGTGAGAGGCGGAGCAGGCCCAGGGGTTTGAGTAGAGAACGTTCCCCCGAGACCGTAGGCGGCAGCCGAGGGTAACGGGGGAGTGGTGCCAAAGAGCCCCTGGGTCCCGCCGCCTGGCCGGAGCCGGGTATCCCGATCCGGAACCTCGCCGCCGGCGTCGACCCAGCGTCCCACCGGGACCCCCGGAGCCGCCGTCCAGCCTCACCGGACCTGCACGACCCGACGGTCGGAACGTCTATGCTCCCGGCCAACTGACCATCGAAAGACCAGGATGCCGCAAGAACTCGACGAAGTAGAAGATCCCGAAGAGCTGGCCGAGGAGGACCTCGACGAGCTGGCGGACGACGACGACGACCTGATCGAGGCCGACGTCGACCTGGCGGATGACGTGGTGGATGTCGTCGCCGTCGAGGAGGAGGACGAGGTGGTCGACGAGGCGGTGGTCCCGGCCGTCAAGCCGGCCGCCGGCGAGGAGTCCGAGGAGGACGAGGAGGAGGAGCCCGACGACGAGGATGTCGAGGCCAGCCTCGACGTCATCCTCAAGGAGCGTCTGGTCGTCGAGGAGCCGGAGGAGGACGACGAGGCGCCGGAGCCCGAGGACCGGTCCGACGGCGGTGTGGAGCGGGTGCTGCCCAAACAGCCCGACGAGTTCGTGTGCCGCTCGTGCTTCCTGGTCAAGCATCCCAACCAGCTGGCGGACCGGAAGCACATGCTCTGTCGTGACTGCGTGTGACAGGGGAGGACATGGTCGACGAGCCTGAGGACGACACCAACCTGAACGAGCGGTTGCTCGACGTCCTGGTCTACGCCCCCATCGGGCTGGTGCTGACGGCCGTCGAGGAGTTCCCCCGGATGGCCGAGCGGGGCCGGAACCGGCTGGGGCTGCGGGTGTCGTCCGCCCGGGCCATGGGTCACCTGGTGGTGGTGGCCGGGGGCAAGGAGCTCCACCGTCGTTCGAACGGGGTCCTCCGCCGCCCCGGCCGTGCCCCGGCCGCCCCACCGGCCCCCGACCCGACGCCGGGTCCCGGCCTCCATTCGGTGTCCACCGAGCCGGCCACCACCGCCCCGCCCCACGTGACCAACGGCAGCACCGTTCCGCCGCCGGGGACGCCGTCACCCGGGCCCCGGGTCAGCTCCCATGTCCCGGACGCCTCCGACCTGGCCATCCCCGCCTACGACACGCTGTCGGCCTCCCAGGTCGTCCAGCGGCTCGACGGGCTGAGCCGGGGCCAGCTGGTGGCGGCCCGGGCCTACGAGGACGGCACCCGGGGGCGCCGGACCATCCTCAGCCGCATCGACCAGCTCCTCGACGAGCGGGCCTAGCCCGCCGCCACGACGACGCCCGGCCACCCGGACGGGAGGGGACCCGTATGGAGGGGGTGAGGCCGGCGGAGGCACACGACGCCGAGCGCGTCGAGGTGCTGGCCCGGGAGCTGCTGGGGTGGATCGCCTCCTGCCGGGGCGGATCCTTTCTCGTCGGGAGTCCCGGCCGTCCCCCCTGGGAGCTGCTGGGGGCCCGCACCTTCTCCGACCTGCTGGACGACCCGTCGCGGCGGGTGCTGGTGGGCACCCTCGACGGGGCGGTCACCGGGGTGGCCGCCTGCCACGTGGGCGACCCGGCCCCCGACGGCGTCCGCCACGGGGTACTCGACGCCTGCTATGTCGAGCCGGGGGCCCGGGGGCTCGGGCTCGGCCAGCTCCTGGCCTCGACGGCCCTGGCGTGGCTCCGTTCCCAGGACTGCCACGGGGTCGACGGGCTGGCCCTCCCCGGCGACCGGGCCGCCAAGCAGTTCTTCGAGTCAGCCGGCCTGAAGGCCCGCCTGCTGACCATGCACCTCGACTTCGAGTGACCCCACCCGGCGGTGGCCGGTGGGGTCAGGCTCCCCGTCGGGCGGAGGCGGGGCGGGCGCTCACCGGCCGCCGGGGACCCGGCGGCGGGGGGATGGGGATGCCCAACAGCTTGGCCAACTCCGGCACGTAGCCCGACGCCTGGCGGGCGGCGGACAGCAACGTCTCGTCGGCCCCGGTGGGGATGCCGGCCGGCTTGACGTTCCGGCGGACCGGCGAGTCGACCACCACCTCGAGGAGACCCAGCCAGTCGGCGGGGGCGGCATCGGCGTTCATGGCCTGCCCGGCCGCCTCGGCCAGGCGGACCGCCAACTCCGCCGACAGGCGGGTGGCCGGCTCGGGAGGACGGATGGACGTCCGGACGGCGTCGGTGACCCGTCCCTCGTCGAGGGCCACCGTGATGCGCTCCACCCAGCGCTGACGCAGGGCGGTCACCCGCTCGTCGAGGGAGGTGCGGAGGGCGGTGAGGAACTCGCGGCCCTCGTCGTCGAGGGTGACGGTCGACGCCGACGCCACGATGGAACGGAGCTCGCGGAGCGGGACGTCCTTGCCCCCGGCCCGGGCCACCGATGCCCGGTCCTTCCAGTTGGCCAGCGTGACCACCGGCAGGAGTTCCTCGGCCAGCGCCAGCAGGGGACCCGGGGTGACCTCCGGACGGCCCTCGGCCTTGGCCCGGGTGTTCTGCTCCTCGATGGCCTGGCGGACGGCGGGGATGCCGCCCCGCAGCAGCTGCTCGGCCACCGGGAGCTGCTCGGGCTTCAGGGTGGCCAGGGCGGCGTTCCGGTAGGTGGTGGAGGTGGCGGGGCGCCGCCCACCGTCGCGTCCCCCGGGCGGGCGGGCCGGTCCCGGCGGTCGCCACCGGGCCCGCCGGCGCTGCGGGCCGGACGGTCGGGACGGTCGGGACGGGACCCACCGGACTGGCGGGGCCCGTCGGAGCCCCGGTCGCGGTCGGACGGCCGGCGCGACCGGGGCCGGTCGCCGTCGGTACGCTCGTCGCGCCGTCGGCCCTTCGGCTTGCCGGCCAGCACCACGTTGACGTCGGGCCCGGAGTGGGGGGTGCCCAGGACATCGATGGTCTCGACCTTCTTGGACGACTTGGTCTTGAGGGGGAGGAGGGCCAGGACGGTGGAGCCGTCCAGCGTGGTCTCGATCTCCGCCCGCAGGATCGTCCCCTGGGAGGAGCCGTCGGGGACCAGCACGGCGTCCACCGTCCCCCGGGGCTGCTTGGCGCCGGCGGCGCGCCACGTCCACGTGTCCTCGTCCGTCCGGCTGGTGAGTTCGACCTCGATGCGATGAGCCATATCGGCGGACACGCTACTGCCGTCCGGACCCTCCCCGGGCACGGACTGTCCCGGGCACCGGTAAGAAGGGGCTAAGAAGCCGCTGAGATGGGCGAATGCCGCGCGCGGCGGGTCCTACGATGAGGCCGGCGCGACGGCCGGTCGACGCCGCGCGGACGCAGGCGTACGGAAGGGAGACGGCGATGGGGGACCCGGAGACGGGGGACGAGACGACCGGGACCGGATCGTCGACCGACGGATCCGGTCCGACCGCACCCGCCGTGGTCCCGTCACCCCCCTCGACGGGGGCCGACGACCCCGCGCCCTCCCCACCCGCCCCACCGGTGGACCCGGCCTCCCTGGCCGCCTGGTGGCGCCCGGTGCCTCCCGCCGCGGTCTCCGCCCCTCCCCCGGGAGCGGGGCCGGGTTGGCCCCCGGCCATCCACCCGTCGGATCCAGCGGCCGGCTCCGAGCCGACCCCGCCCGCCCCCACCGGGCCACCACGGCGGGACGGCCGGTGGCGGTGGCTGGCGGTGGCGGCGGTGGCGGCGGTGATCGGCGCGGCGGTGGGCGGCGGCCTGGTCGCCGCCGTCGGGCACTCCGGATCCACCACCGACGTGAAGGAGATCTCCGCCGGACCGGCCCTCCTCAACGGCACCGCCAACATCGAGTCGGTCATCGCCAAGGTGCTCCCGGCCGTGGTGTCCATCGACGCCACCGCCCCGGCCCCGTCGTCGGAGTCGATCTTCGGCGGCACCAGCGCCGGCGGCACCCAGGAGGACCAGGGGACCGGGGTGATCATCACCCCCGCCGGCGAGGTGGTGACCAACAACCACGTGATCGCCGGCGCCACCACCATCACCGTGACCCTCTACGGGCAGACCAAGGCGATGGCCGCCACCCTGGTGGACACCGACCCGGCCAACGACATCGCCCTGCTGCAGATCGACGGTGCCTCCAACCTGCCGACCGCCTCCTACGGCAACTCCGCCGACGTGCAGGTGGGCGACGCGGTGGTGGCCATCGGGAATGCCCTGGGGCTGTCCGCCGGGACCCCGACGGTGACCCAGGGGATCATCTCCGCCGAGGGCCGCACCGTGCAGGCGGGCGACGAGGACTCCAGCGCCACCGAGACCCTGACCAACATGTTCCAGACCGATGCCGCCATCAACCCCGGCAACTCCGGCGGTCCTCTGGTCGACAGCTCGGGCAGGGTCATCGCCATGAACACGGCGGTGGCGTCCAGCGCCGACGGGTCGTCCCAGGCCCAGAACATCGGGTTCGCCATCCCGGCCGACAAGATCCTGGGGGAGTTGCCGTCCCTCCGGAGCCACAAGATCGGGAGCGCCGCCCAGCAGGGGAACGGGTACCTGGGGGTGGAGATCGAGTCGATGACCTCCCAGCTCCGGAGCGCCTACGACTTCACCCCCACCCAGGGGGCGATCGTCACCGAGGTGGACGCCGGCTCGCCGGCCGACCAGGCGGGTATCCAGGAGGGTGATGTCATCACCGGCCTGGACGGCAGGTCGGTGACGGGTGCCGACCAGCTGGCCAGCGACATCCTGGCCGACAAGCCCGGCCAGAGCGTGACCATCAGCCTCTACCGCGGGCAGTCGCAGCTGACGGTGACCGCCACCCTGGCCGCCTCGACCCAGGCGCCGTCCTCGGCCACCGACGGCTGAGCCGGCCGGTCAGCCGGTCGGCCATCCGACCCGGAGCCCGGCCTGTCGGCCCGCCTCCCAGGAGGTCCGCCAGGTCGACGGCTCCAGGCGGGTCCGGCACAGGTGCTGGAACTCGGCGTGGAGGGTGGCGGCCATCACCGGCATCACCATGCCGGTCCGGTCGAGCTCCACGTCGAGCGCCCCGAACAGGCGGGCGGCGGCGGCGTCGTCCCCGGTCAGGGTGGCGCCGGCCGCCCCGCAGGCCAGGGCGTAGAGGCACGACGTGATGTCCCCCAGGTCGCGGAGGGTCCGGTAGGCCGCCTCCATCCGGGGGAGGGCCTCCGACGCCCGTCCCTCGAGGCCGTCGACAGAGGCGGTGACGATGACGGTGGCTGCCACCCCCAGGGCATCGCCGCTCGACTGGTAGCCCCGGCGGGCGGCATCGGCCATGGTCCGGGCCCGGGGGAAGTCGCCGTCGGCCAGGGCCATCCACGCCTGGTACTCCCGGTAGCGGGCCACGTCCCACGTCGAGCGGTGCTCCCGGGCCAGGGCCACCACCTCCTCCATCCGGTCGGCCAGTGCACCCCCCTCCGGCGTGGGGGCGAACCGGGCGGCCAGATTGACCTCGACGAAGAGCAGCTCGGCCCGGAGGGCGGGGTCGCCGAGCCGGTCGACCTGGCGCCGGGCCAGCTGGAGCTGGTCGACGGCGGACTGCTCCCGGTGGGCCCGGACGGCCACCATGGCGGAGCGGAGATGGGCGTCGGCCCGGAGGGCGTCGAGCTCGGGGTGGCCGGGGAGGACCGGTAGGGAGGTGGCCCTCCCGAGCCAGTGGGCGGCCACCTCGCCATGGCCGCGGAGCTGCCAGAACCAGGTGAGGGCGACGGCCAGGTGCAGGGCGCCGGCGGTGTCGCCCGACTCCACCAGGGTGGTCAGCGCCCCGTGGAGGTTGTCGTGCTCGGACTCCAGGCGGGCCAGCCACTCCGCCTGGTCCGGGCCCCGGAGGGAGTGGTCGGCCTGGGCGGCGAAGTCGAGGTGGACCTGGGCGTGGCGCCGGGCCGCCTCGTCGAGCTCCCCGGCCGCCTCCAGCCGGTCGAGGGCGAACGACCGGATGGCCGCCGACATCGTGAGCCGGGTGCCACCGGGCCCGTCCACCCGTTGGACGAGGCCGGCGTCGACCAACCGCGCCACCGACGGCCAGCCCCCGGGGGGGATGATCCCGGCCACCGCCCCGATGGCCGCCCCGCCCCGGAAGATCCCCAGGGTGCGGAAGAGCTTCTGCTCCGCGTCGCCCAGCAGGTCGTAGCTCCAGCGGATGGAGCTCCGGATGGTGCGGTGCCGGCGGGGTCGGTCACTGGCGTCGTCGGGGAGCTCGTCAGGGGTGCCGGGCAGGTGGCCGACCAGTTCGCCCGGGGTGAACAGCCGGAGCTGCATCGCCACCAGCTCGAGCGCCAACGGGAGCCCACCGACCTCCCGGCACAGGGCCGCCACCGTCGGGACGTCCTCGGCGGCCACCGGGGCGCCGATGGCCCGGGCCCGGGCCAGCACCAGCTGCACGGAGGGGCTCTCCGCCACCGCCGGCCCGTCGGCCCCGGGCCCGGGGACCGGGAGGGGGCCGAGGGTGAGGGCCCGCTCGGCCCGGGCCCGGAGCGGGATCCGACTGGTCAGCAGCACCTGGATCCCCGTGCAGGCGGCCAGGAGCGACTCGACGAAGCCCCCGAGGGGGGCGATGACGGCCTCCCCGTTGTCCAGCACCAGCAGCAGTCGCCGGTCGCGGAGGATGGAGACCAGCTCGACGGTGGGGTCCCGGTAGCCGGCCAACGGCAGTCCGAGCGCACCGGCGGTGGCGGTGGCCAGGTCGACGGCCCGGTCGGTGGTGGGGGAGCTGTCGGCCAGCTCCACCACCACCACCCCCGACGGCAGCTCGGGGTCGACGCCCAGCCGGGAGCGTCCGGCCACCTCGAGGGCCAACCGGCTCTTGCCCACGCCGCCCGGCCCGGTGACCGTGACCAGCCGGTGGCCGTCGGCGAGCGCCCGGCAGACGGTCTCCACCTCCTCCCGGCGACCGAAGAGGGGAGCGGTGACCGGGGAGGTCGGTCGATCCCCCGGCGAGGTCAGGGGAATGCCCGACGCCTCGGCGATGGAGGCGGCCAGGGCGGCGGTGGCCGGTTCGGGGACCAGGCCGAACCCGTGGTGCAGGCCATCGCGGAACTCGCGGTAGATGGCCAGGGCCGATGCCGGGTGACCGGAGCGGACGTAGGTGCCCATCACCGCCCGCCGACCCTCCTCGTTCCAGGGCTCGAGCAGGCCGAGACGGGAGATGAGGGCCGCCGCCTGCGCCTCGTCGAGGGTGGGCCCCCCCGCCCCCGGGGACCGGTCTCCGGACCCGAGGGCGGCGATCAGGGCGTCGGTGGTCAGGCGCCGGATCCGTTCCCGTTGGAGCCGCACGAACGCTTCGGCCTCCGGGGCGTCGCGTAGCTCCACCCCCTCGAGGAAGTCGCCGGAGCCGGCGGCCAGCAGGTCGACCAGGACGTCGCCCGACCCCGGGGACCGGGCCTCGGCGATGGCCACCTCGAGCCGCCCCACGTCGGTGCGGAGTCGGGTCCGGTCGAGGGCGATGGTGGTCCGATCCACCCACAGGTAGGGCCCGAGGCAGGTGCGCAGGTCGTGGAGGATCACCCGGAGGTTGGCCTTGGCCCGGTCGGGGGGCAGCGACTCCCAGAAGAGCGCCGCCGCCGTCCGTCGGACCACCGGCAGGGGCTGCAGGGCCAGGTAGGCGAGGAGTGCCTTCGACTTGCCGTACCGGAGCGGGCGCACCAGGCCGTCGACGGTGACCACCGGGTGCCCGAGGAGGCTCAGGGCGAGTCCTCCCGAGGGGGCGCCGGGTGGCGGAGGGGAGGCGACGGCGGTGGACATGGCGCCCCACCCTAGGTCAGAAGAAAGCCGCTGACCAGGACGCTAACGGTCGGCAAACGGAGGATGGTTACAGTCATAGGGCAATTTCACCGATGGACAGACCATCTCATATTGAGCATCTGTTCGCACCCCTCGGAGGACCATGATGATCAGGCCAGGCCACGCCCGCTCCCACCGGGAGCGGGGTGCTTGTGATCGTTCCCGGACGCCCGGCACCGGACGCGCCCGCCGAAGTGTCAGCGCCCTCCTCGCCACCGTGATCGTGGCGGGCACCCTGTCCGGCGCCCTGGTGGTGGCCACCGCCACCCAGGCCGGCGCCTCGACCATCGTCACCGAGACCTTCGCCAACGCCACCGCCTCCAGCGCCAGCTGGGTGTCGGGTGGGACCGGCGGGACCAATGTGGCCTGCCTGACCGCCGGATCCAGCACCACCCAGACCCCCATCCCCGGCTGCGGCGGGACCACCGACGCCGCCGGCTCGGGAGCCCTGCGGCTGACCACCAACGGCACCGACCAGACCGGGTGGGCCCTCTACAACAGCGCGGTGGCCGCCGCCTCCGGCCTGAACATCAGCTTCAACACCTTCCAATTCGACGGCACCGGTGCCGACGGCATCTCCTTCTTTCTGGTGCCCGGCACCACCAGCCTGACCGCCCCCGGCTCCTTCGGCGGCTACCTGGGGTACGGCGGCGGTGGGACCGGTTCCCCCACCGGCACCGACGGGGTCACCAACGGCCTGCTCAACGTCGGCCTGGACGTCTACGGCAACAACGCCTGGACCGGGTACGACGGGGCCAACTGCGCGGCGGGGTCGACCTCGTCCTTCCCACTGTCGGCAGCCGGCGAGCCTACGGCGTCCGTCCCCGAGTCGGTGACCGTCCGGGGTCCGGGCAACGGGCTGAACGGCTACTGCTACATCGCCAACTCCGGGAACCTGACCACCGCCAACGCCGCCCACGCCCTCGACTACCCGAAGGCCACCAAGCGGGCCTCCACCAACACGGTGGGGGTCAACATCGTGGTCCCGCCGCCCAACGCCACCGGGACGCCGCCCAATGTCACCATCACCCTGACCTTCCCCAACGGCGACACCTACGTGCAGACGGCCGCCGAGCCGCCGGCCAGCTTCCTCCCCACCACCTTCAAGTTCGGGTTCGCGGGGTCGAGCGGGTCGAGCACCGAGATCCACGAGATCAACGACCTGACCGTGACCACCTCCATCCCCAACCCGGGGGTCACCTCGGTGAGCCCGGCCCAGACGGCGGTCGGCACCACCAAGAACGTCACCATCACCGGCATCAACTTCAACAACGCCACCGGGGTGACGGTGGGCGGCGTGGCCGCCACCAACGTGGTGGTGGTCTCCAACACCGAGATCACCGCCACCGTCCCCGCCAACGCCACCGCCGGTGTCTACGACACGCTGGTGACCGGCCCGGGGGGGACCAGCTCGGTGAACAGCGGTGACAAGTTCACCTACGGTTCGTCCACCACCTCGCTGGTCTCCTCCTCCAACCCCTCGGTGGTCGGCCAGACGGTGACCTACACGGCCACCGCCGCCTCCTCGACCGCCTCGGCCAGCTCGGTGGTGCCCACCGGCAACATCGAATTCCTCGACAACGGCACCCCGGTGTCGGCCTGTGGCGGCTCCGCCGGGGTGGCCGTCAACGGCTCGGGGGTGGCCACCTGCGCCCAGACCTACACGGCCCCCGGCTCCCATCCCCTCACCGCCGTCTACCTGGGCGACACCAACTACACCGGGTCGACCTCGACGGTGGTGACCCAGACGGTGAACAAGGCCACCACCAGCACCACGCTGGCCTCCTCGGCCAACCCCTCGATCCTCGGCCAGGCCGTCACCTTCACCGGCACCGTCGCCCCGGTGGCCCCCGGGGCCGGCACCCCCACCGGCAACATCGAGTTCCTCCAGGGGGGCACCGCCATCGCCGCCTGCGGCGGCTCGGCCGGGGTGGCCGTCAACGGCTCCGGGCAGGCCACCTGCGCGGTGACCTACAACGCCACCGGCACCTACGCCATCACCGCCACCTACCTCGGGGATGCCAACTTCGCCACCTCCACCGCCACCGCCGTCTCCCAGGTGGTGACCCTCATCGCCACCACCACCACCGTCGCCTCCTCGGTCAACCCCTCGGCGGTCGGCCAGCCGGTCACCTTCACCGGCACCGTCGCCGTGGTGGCGCCGGGCACCGGCACCCCCACCGGGAACATCGAGTTCCTGCAGGGGGGCACCGCCATCGCCGCCTGCGGCGGCTCGGCCGGGGTGGCCGTCAACGGCTCCGGGCAGGCCACCTGCGCGGTGACCTACAACGCCACCGGCACCTACGCCATCACCGCCACCTACCTGGGCAGCGCCGCCTACGCCACCTCCACCTCCACGGCCACCTCCCAGGTGGTCAACAAGGCGGCCACCACCACCGCCGTGGCCTCCTCGGTCAACCCCTCGGTGGTCGGCCAGCCGGTCACCTTCACCGGCACCGTCGCCGTGGTGGCGCCGGGCACCGGCACCCCCACCGGGAACATCGAGTTCCTGCAGGGGGGCACCGCCATCGCCGCCTGCGGCGGCTCGGCCGGAGTGGCCGTCAACGGCTCCGGGCAGGCCACCTGCGCGGTGACCTACAACGCCACCGGCACCTACGCCATCACCGCCACCTACCTGGGCAGCGCCGCCTACGCCACCTCCACCTCCACGGCCACCTCCCAGGTGGTCAACAAGGCGGCCACCACCACCGCCGTGGCCTCCTCGGTCAACCCCTCGGTGGTCGGCCAGCCGGTCACCTTCACCGGCACCGTCGCCGTGGTGGCGCCGGGCACCGGCACCCCCACCGGGAACATCGAGTTCCTGCAGGGGGGCACCGCCATCGCCGCCTGCGGCGGCTCGGCCGGGGTGGCCGTCAACGGCTCCGGGCAGGCCACCTGCGCGGTGACCTACAACGCCACCGGCACCTACGCCATCACCGCCACCTACCTGGGCAGCGCCGCCTACGCCACCTCCACCTCCACGGCCACCTCCCAGGTGGTCAACAAGGCGGCCACCACCACCGCCGTGGCCTCCTCGGTCAACCCCTCGGTGGTCGGCCAGCCGGTCACCTTCACCGGCACCGTCGCCGTGGTGGCGCCGGGCACCGGCACCCCCACCGGGAACATCGAGTTCCTGCAGGGGGGCACCGCCATCGCCGCCTGCGGCGGCTCGGCCGGGGTGGCCGTCAACGGCTCCGGGCAGGCCACCTGCGCGGTGACCTACAACGCCACCGGCACCTACGCCATCACCGCCACCTACCTGGGCAGCGCCGCCTACGCCACCTCCACCTCCACGGCCACCTCCCAGGTGGTCAACAAGGCGGCCACCACCACCACCGTGGCCTCCTCGGTGAACCCGTCGGTCACCGGCCAGACGGTGGTCTACACCGGTGTGTCCACCACCGTCGCCCCGGGATCGGGCACCCCCACCGGCAACATCGAGTTCCTGGACGGCGGCACGCCCATCGCCACCTGTGGGGGGGCGACCGGTGCACCGGTCAACGGCGCCGGGCAGGCCATCTGCACGGTGAGCTATCCGGCCACGGGTACCCACGCCATCACCGCCGTCTCGCTGGGTGACGCCGGCCACTCGGCCTCCACCTCCACGACGCTCGGCCAGGTGGTGGACCAGGCTGCCAGCCTGACCACCCTCGCCTCCTCGGCCAACCCGTCGACGGTGGGTCAGTCGGTGACCTTCACCGCTGCCACCACCGGGGTGGCCCCCGGGGCCGGCACCCCCACCGGCAACATCGAGTTCCTGGACAACGGCACCCCCATCGCCGCCTGCGGTGGGGCGGCCGGTGCGCCGGTCGACGGCTCGGGACAGGCCACCTGCGAGACGACCTACGCCTCGGTCAGCACCCATCCGATCACCGCCGTCGAGCTGGGCGACGCCAACTTCACCGGTTCCACCTCGCCGACGGTGGACCAGGCCGTGGGCATGTCCGCCACCACCACCTCCATCGCCTCGTCGGTGAACCCGTCGGTGGCCGGCCAGGGGGTGACCTACTCGTCGACGGTGACCCCCGCCGGGGCCGGTACCCCCACCGGATTCGTCGAGTTCCTGGACGGTGGTAGCCCCATCGCCGACTGCAACGGCGCCACCGGTGAGCCGCTGAACGGCTCGGGGACCGCCACCTGTGCGACCTCCTACGCCGGCGCCGGATCGCACGCCATCACCGCCGTCTACCTGGGCGACACCAACTTCGTCACCTCCAGCTCGTCCGTCCTCGCCCAGACGGTGGACCCGGCCGCCTCCTCCACCACCCTCACCTCGGGCACCAACCCCTCGGTGGCCGGCCAGTCGGTCACCTTCACCGCCGTCACCACCGCCGCCGCCCCGGGATCGGGCACGCCCACCGGGAACGTCGAGTTCCTCGACGGCGGCACGCCCATCGCCGACTGCGGGGGGGCCACCGGTGAGCCGGTGGACGGCACCGGGACGGCCACCTGCACCACCTCCTTCGCCTCGGTGGGCACCGACGCCGTCACCGCCACCGAGCTGGGGGATGCCAACTTCACGCCCTCCACCTCCGCCCCGGTCGCCCAGACGGTGGACCCGGCCGCCTCCTCCACCACCCTCACCTCGGGCACCAACCCCTCGGTGGCCGGTCAGTCGGTCACCTTCACCGCCGTCACCACCGCCGCCGCCCCGGGATCGGGCACGCCCACCGGGAACGTCGAGTTCCTCGACGGCGGCACGCCCATCGCCGACTGCGGGGGGGCCACCGGTGAGCCGGTGGACGGCACCGGGACGGCCACCTGCACCACCTCCTTCGCCTCGGTGGGCACCGACGCCGTCACCGCCACCGAGCTGGGGGATGCCAACTTCACGCCCTCCACCTCCGCCCCGGTCGCCCAGACGGTGGACCCGGCCGCCTCCTCCACCACCCTCACCTCGGGCACCAACCCCTCGGTGGCCGGCCAGTCGGTCACCTTCACCGCCGTCACCACCGCCGCCGCCCCGGGATCGGGCACGCCCACCGGGAACGTCGAGTTCCTCGACGGCGGCACGCCCATCGCCGACTGCGGGGGGGCCACCGGTGAGCCGGTGGACGGCACCGGGACGGCCACCTGCACCACCTCCTTCGCCTCGGTGGGCACCGACGCCGTCACCGCCACCGAGCTGGGGGATGCCAACTTCACGCCCTCCACCTCCGCCCCGGTCGCCCAGACGGTGGACCCGGCCGCCTCCTCCACCACCCTCACCTCGGGCACCAACCCCTCGGTGGCCGGCCAGTCGGTCACCTTCACCGCCGTCACCACCGCCGCCGCCCCGGGATCGGGCACGCCCACCGGGAACGTCGAGTTCCTCGACGGCGGCACGCCCATCGCCGACTGCGGGGGGGCCACCGGTGAGCCGGTGGACGGCACCGGGACGGCCACCTGCGTGACCAGCTACGCCACCTCGGGCTCGCACCAGATCACCGCCACCGAGCTGGGGGACACCAACTTCACCCCCTCCACCTCCGCCCCGGTCACCCAGACGGTGGACGCCCTCCCCTCCTCGGTCACGGCGTCGGCATCGCCGACCACCACCGTGTTCGGCCAGAACACCACCATCACCGCCACCGTCCCGGCGGCGGCCACCGGCACGGTGACCTTCACCGGTCCCGGTGACGCCACCCTCTGCACCGCCACCGTCTCGGACGGGACCGCCACCTGCGACACCACGGCGTTGCCGGTGGGAGCCGACAGCGTCGACGTGTCCTACTCGGGGGACGCCACCTACGGGCCGTCCTCCACCACCACCTCGGTGACGGTGTCCCAGGCGGGTACCACCACCACCGTGGTGTCGTCGGACAACCCGGTGACGGCCGGCGACGGGGTGACCTACACGGCGGCGGTGTCGGCCACCGCCCCGGGGGCCGGGACCCCGACCGGGTTCGTCGTGTTCCTCGACGGTTCCACCCCCATCGCCGCCTGCAACAGCGACTTCGGCGTGCCGCTGACCGGTTCCGCCGAGGCCACCTGCACCACCAGCTACTTCGTGGCCGGCAGCCACACCATCACCGCCTCCTACCAGGGCGACACCGACTTCACCGGCTCCGTCTCCGGTCCGCTCACCCAGTTGGTGGAAGGCATCGCCACCTCGGTGTCCGCCTCGGCGTCGCCGAGCACCACGGTGTTCGGCCAGAACACCACCATCACCGCCACCGTCCCGGCGGCGGCCACCGGCACGGTGACCTTCACCGGCCCCGGTGACGCCGTCCTGTGCACCGCCCCGGTCACCGACGGCAGCGCCACCTGCGACACCACGGCGCTGCCGGTGGGTTCGGACACCGTCCAGGTCTCCTACTCCGGGGACGGCACCTACGTGCCGTCGTCGACCTTCACCACCGTCACCGTCGACCAGGCCGCGACCACCACCTCGCTCTCCTCGTCGGGGAGCCCGTCGACCGCCGGGGATCCGGTGACCCTGACGGCGGTGGCGGGACCGGTGGCCCCCGGAGCGGGGACGCTCACCGGATCCATCGAGTTCCTGAGCGGTGGCCAGCCGATCGCCGCCTGCGGGGGAGCCAGCGGTCAACCCGTCGACGGGACGGGGACGGCCACCTGCGCCACGTCCTTCCCGGTCGCCGGCACCTTCACCCTCACCGCCACCTACCTGGGGGACACCGACTTCACCGGCTCCACCTCCGGCCCGCTCCCTCAGGTGGTGAACCCCATCGCCACCTCGGTGACGGCATCGGCGTCGCCGAGCACCACGGTGTCGGGTCAGGACACCACCATCACCGCCACCGTCCCGACGGGTGCCACCGGCACCGTCACCTTCACCGGGCCCGGCGACACCGTGCTGTGCATTGCCACCGTGTCGGACGGCACCGCCACCTGCGACACCACGGCACTCCCGGTCGGCACCGACACCGTCGAAGTGTCCTACTCCGGTGACGCCACCTACGGGTCGTCGTCGACCTCCGCCTCGGTGACGGTGTCCCCGGCCGGCACCACCAGCACGGTGACCTCCTCGGCCGACCCCGCCAACGTCGGCCAGACCGTCACCTTCACCGACACCGTGTCGCCGCTGGCCCCCGGGTCCGGCACCCCGACCGGGGAGGTGACCTTCTCCGAGGGCGGCAACCCGGTTCCCACCTGCACCGACGTCCCCCTGGTCGGGGGAGTGGCCACGTGTGCCCTCACCTTCGGCTCCGCCGGCCAGTACGTCATCGGCGCCGGCTACCCCGGGGACACCGAGTTCAACGGTTCCGGTGCCGCCCCGCTGACCCAGGTGATCAGCACCACCACCTCGACCACCGCCGCCTCGGCATCCCCGAGCACCACCGTGTTCGGTCAGGGCACCACCATCACCGCCACCGTCCCGGCGGCGGCCACCGGCTCGGTGGTGTTCACCGGCCCCGGCGACGTGACCCTGTGCACGGCCACCGTGTCGGACGGCACCGCCACCTGCGACACCACGGTGCTGCCGGTGGGTACCGACACCGTCGGCGTCGCCTACCTGGGTGATCCCACCTACGGGCCGTCGTCCACCACCACCTCGGTGACCGTGACCAAGGCCGGGACCACCACCGCCGTGATCTCCTCGATCAACCCCTCCGTGGCCGGTGGCGGAGTGACCTACACCGCCTCGGTGGCACCGGTGGCGCCCGGGGCCGGCGCACCCACCGGGTTCGTCGAGTTCCTGGACGGCAGCACGCCCATCAGCGGGTGTGGCGGTGCCTCTGGGGTGGCCCTCGACGGTGCCAGCGCCGCCTGTGCGGTCACCTACTCGGTGGTGGGCAGCCACCCCATCACCGCGGTGTACCTGGCGGACACCGACTTCACCGGCTCCACCTCGAGCGTGCTGACCCAGGTGGTCGACGCCAAGACCTCCACCGTGACCGCCACCGCCTCGCCCACCACCATCGTCTACGGCCAGCCCACCACCCTCACCGCCACGGTGACCACCGGGGCCACCGGCACGGTGACCTTCACCGGACCGGGGGACGTGACGCTGTGCACGGCCACCGTCTCCGGCACCACCGCCAGCTGCCGGACCACGGTGCTTCCGGCAGGGGCCGACACGGTCGACGTGGCGTACGCCGGCGACACCGTCTACGGGCCCTCGTCGACCACCGTGCCGGTCACGGTGACCCGGGCGGTGTCCGCCACCACGGTGACCTCCGCCCGCAACCCGTCGGCCGTGGGGGCCACCGTGGCCTTCACCGCCACCGTCAGCTCGGTCGCCCCCAGCACCACCACCCCGGTCGGCAACGTGGAGTTCTTCGACCAGAACGTTCCGGTGGCCGGCTGCGGCGGGACGGGCGGGGTGGCCCTCAGCGGCGGCCACGCCATCTGCGACATCACCTTCCCGTCCGGTGGGACGTTCGCCATCGTGGCCGCCTACCTGGGGTCGGCCGAGAACGGTGACTCCAACTCGGCACCGCTGGCCCAGGTGGTCGACCGGGCACCGACGTCGGTGACCGCCACCGTCTCCGCCGACCCGGTCAGCCAGTCGCCGGTGACCATCACCGCCACGGTGACCCCCGGGGCCACCGGCACGGTGACCTTCACCGGACCCGGGGGGACGGTGTACTGCACCGCCCCGATCGTCAACGGCCAGGCCATCTGCACCACCTCCCAGCTGCCGTCCGGGCCGGTGACGGTGACGGTCTCCTACCCGGGCGACACCAACCACCTCCCCGCCTCCACCACGGTGACCTTCACGGTGGCCGCCTCCATCGACGCCCGGGGCCAGGGGTACTGGACCGATGCCGCCGACGGGGGGATCTTCACCTTCGGGAACAAGCACTTCTACGGCTCCACCGGGTCGATCCACCTCAACGCCCCGGCGGTCGGCATGGCCTCCACCCCCGATGACGGCGGGTACTGGCTGGTGGCCACCGACGGTGGGGTGTTCGCCTTCGGGGACGCCGGCTTCTACGGCTCCACCGGATCCATCCACCTGAACAAGCCGATCGAGGGCATCGCCCCCACCGGGGACGGCAAGGGCTACTGGATGTCGGCCTCCGACGGGGGCATCTTCGCCTTCGGCGACGCCACCTTCCACGGCTCCCTGGCCGGCTACCCGCTGAACAAGCCGATCGTCGGGATGGCCCCGACACCGGACGGCAACGGCTACTGGCTGGTGGCCTCGGACGGAGGGGTGTTCGCCTTCGGGGACGCCGGCTTCTACGGCTCCACCGGAGGCTTCCCGCTCAACAAGCCCATCGTGGCCATGGCCTCCACCCCGGACGGCAAGGGGTACTGGCTGGTGGCCACCGACGGCGGGGTGTTCGCCTTCGGCGACGCCGCCTTCTACGGCTCCACCGGCTCGCTCCACCTGAACCTGCCCATCGTCGGCATGGCCACCAGCCCCACCGGCAACGGCTACTGGCTGGACGCCTCCGACGGCGGGGTGTTCGCCTTCGGCGATGCCCGGTTCTGGGGCTCCATGGGGGGCCTGCCCCTCAACAAGCCGATGGTGGGGATGTCCATCTGACCGGTCGGACGGTCACCCCCGTGGTCCGGTGGCGGGAACCCCGGCCCCCGATCGTCGAACCGACGACCGGGGGCCGGTCCTACGATGGGGGCGTGCCTTCCGTACCCATCCCCTGTGGGCCTGTGATCGGGTCCCGCCCATGACGTCCCTGCCCGGCGACACCCTGGCGCCCCCCCTGATCGGCCTGCTCCAGGCCCCCCGGGCGGCACCCGGGCGGGAGGGGCCGGGACCGGACGACGCCCAACTGGCGGTGATCCTCGAGGCGGCCACCACCGTTCCCGACCACGGGACCCTCCGTCCCTGGCGGTTCGTGGTGGTCCGGGACTCGGGCCGCGACCGGTTCGGGGAGGCCCTGGTGGCCGGGCTGCTCGAGGAGCGGGGACCCGACCTGCCGGAGTCGGTCCTCACCAAGATGCGGATGAAGGCGTTCGCCGCCCCGCTGCTGGTGATGCTGGTGGCCTCGCCCCGGACCGGGTCCAACGTGCCGGTGTGGGAGCAGGTGGCCTCGGCGTCGTGCACCGGGTATGCCATGGTGCTGGCGGCCACCGCCCTCGGGCTCGGGGCGATCTGGAAGAGCGCGCCGGTGCTCCACACCCGCCCGGTCCGGGCCCTGTTCGGCGCCGGGCCCGACGAGCAGCTGCTCGGCTGGGTCAACCTGGGCCCGGCGGGGGAGCGGGGCTCCCGGCGGACGGAGACCGGGACCCCCGCCGGCTACCTCGACGACCGGGGCGACCACCCCCGGGCCGACTGAGCTCAGTACCAGCCGCGGTGGGCGATGGGGCCGCCCAGGCCCGCCTCGTCGGCGCACGACCCGCAGAGGTCGAGGCGTCGGGCCCCGGGCCGGTCGGAGTCGGCGATCCGCCGCCAGCCGTGGCGCCGGGCCTCCTCCAGGCTCGACGACTCGGACCACCGGGGGGAGGTCTGTCGCCCGCACCGGCCACAGGTCCGGATGAACACCTCGTCCTGGTCGACGTCGTCGTACGGATCGGCCTCACGCATCACCCCCGAAGATACCGTCGCCCGGCCGGATGCGGGGTCGGCGGGCGGCCACCGGGCCGTGGGCGGTAGCGTCGACCCTGTGATCCGGCCGAGCCTGAGAACGTCCGCCCGGCTGCTCCGGAGCGTGGCCAGGAACCGCTCCCAGACCTTCACCACCTTCGACGGCCTGGCCATCGCCTACGAGGTGTGGGGACCCGAGGAGGGTCGGGGCCCGGTCCTCCTCAACCACGGGTTCGCGGTGGACACCCGGGTCAACTGGTTCCTCCCCGGCATCGTCGACCGGCTGGCCAAGGAGGGGTTCACCGTGGTGGGGGTGGACGCCCGTGGACACGGTCGGTCGGAGAAGCCCCACGATCCCGCCCGGTACGGCGAGGACACCATGGCCCGGGATGTCGGCGCCCTCCTTGACCACCTGGAGCTGGGGGCGGTGGACGTGGTGGGTTACTCGATGGGGGCGATCGTCTCCCTGGTCCTGGCGGTCGAGGACCCGCGGGTGCGGGCCCTGGTGGTCGGCGGGGTGGGCCGGGCGGTGGTCGAGCTCGGCGGCCTCGACACCGGGGAGACCTCCAACCTGGAGATCGCCGAGGCCCTGGTGACCGACGACCCGGCCATCACCAAGCGCCCCGATGTCGCCAAGTTCCGGATGCTGGCCGACCTGATGGGGGCCGACCGGGAGGCGTTGGCGGCGGTGGCCCGCGCCGCCCGCTCCGGCCCGCTGGCCCTCAATCGGATCAGTGCCCGCACCCTGGTGGTGGCGGGCGTCGACGATCCGCTGGCCCGGGAGCCCGGGCTGCTGGCCGGGGCCATCCCCGGGGCCGAGCTGACCACCGTCCCCGGTGACCACCTGGGGGCGGTGGGGGAGGCGGCCTTCGCCGATACCATCGTGGAATTCCTAGCGAGAGGACAGTGACGTGGGCGAGCACGACGACTGGAACGCCAAGATCATCGAGGAGTTCCGCGCCAACGGCGGCAAGGTGGGCGGCAACTTCGAAGGGGCGCCGTTGCTGCTGCTCCACTCCACCGGGGCCAAGTCCGGTCAGGAGCGCGTCCACCCGATGATGTACCGGGAGGACGGCGGCCGGATCTACGTCTTCGCCTCCAAGGCGGGTGCCCCGACCAACCCGGACTGGTACCACAACCTGAAGGCGCACCCCTCGGCCTCCGTCGAGCTGGGCACCGACCGGTTCGACGTCACCGCCTCGGAGGTCGACCGCGCCGAGCGCGACCGCATCTATGCCGACCAGGCCGCCGAGTACCCCGGCTTCGCCGAGTACGAGGCCAAGACCGACCGGGTGATCCCGGTGGTGGAGCTCCAGCGGACCTAGTCCGGCCGCACCACCCCGTCGCCGATCGATGACCACCCGGGAGGCGCCCACCGGGGACGGGGACGGTGTCCGTCTCGGCACCCCCGTCGGACGCTGGGTACTGGTGACCACCGTCCTGGGGTCGGGGATCGCCCTGCTCGACGCCACGGTGGTGGGCATCGCCCTGCCCACCCTGGGCCGGAGCCTCCACACCGACCTGGGCCCCCTGCAGTGGGTGGTCACCGGGTACACGCTGACCCTGTCCGCCCTGCTGCTGCTGGGGGGATCGCTGGGCGACCGGCTGGGGCGCCGCCGGATCTACGTGATCGGGGTGGCCTGGTTCGCGGTGGCCTCCGCCCTCTGCGGGCTGGCCCCCAACGCCCCGGTCCTCATCGCCACCCGGGTGCTCCAGGGGGTGGGGGCCGCCCTCCTGACCCCGGGCAGCCTGGCCATCCTGCAGGCGTCGTTCGTCCCGGACGACCGGTCACGGGCCATCGGGACCTGGTCGGGGTTCAGTGGCATCGCCTCGGCCGCCGGGCCGCTGGTGGGGGGCTACCTGTTGGCGGTGGCCTCGTGGCGGTGGATCTTCTTCATCAACCTCCCGCTGGCGGTGGTCACCGTGGTGATCGCCCTGCGGTTCGTGCCGGAGACCCGTGACCCCACCACCGCCGGCCACGTCGACTACCTGGGGGCGGCACTGGCCTTCGTGGCGCTGGCCGGGGTGACCTTCGGGCTGATCCAGGGGCCCACCGACGGGTGGGGGTCGCCGGTGGTGCTGGTGATGCTGGGCGTCGGCGTGCTGGCCGGGGCGGCGTTCGTGCTGGCCGAGCTCCGCGAGTCCCACCCCATGCTGCCCCTCGGGGTCTTCCGGTCCCGGCAGTTCAGCGCCGCCAACGCGGTGACCTTCGTGGTCTACGCCGCCCTGGGCGGATCGCTCTTCCTGCTGCCCACCACCCTGCAGGTCTGTGCCGGCTACACCCCGCTGGAGTCGGGGGTGGCCATTTTGCCGATTCCGGCCATCATGCTGGTGCTGTCCGGGCGGTCGGGGCGGCTGTCGGGGGTGATCGGACCCCGCCTGCAGATGAGCGTGGGTCCGGTGGGGGTGGCCCTGGGCCTGGCCCTCCTCACCCGGGCCAGCGGAGGGTCGGGGTACCTGGTGGACGTGTTCCCCGGGGTGGTGGTGATCGCCCTCGGGCTGGCCACCACGGTGGCGCCCCTCACCGCCACCGCCATGTCCTCGGCGCCCACGGAGCACGCCGGGTCGGCTTCGGCCGTCAACAACGACGTGGCCCGGATCGGGGGGCTCCTGGCGGTGGCCGTGCTGCCCGCCCTCTCCGGGATCACCGGCATGAGCTACCTCCACGCCGACCAGCTGTCGTCGGGGTTCGCGACGGCCATGTGGATCTGTGCCGGGCTGTCCCTGGTGGGGGCGGCGCTCTCGGTGGTGGGGATCCGGAATCCGGGCCGGGCGGCCGGGCCGCCCGACCACCGGCATCGGGTCACCGCCGTCCATCCGATCCCGGTGCAGTGCGGCCTGGACGCCCCCACCCTCCGGCGCTGAGGGGCCGTCAGCCGGTGGCGTGGTGCCCGGTCGGGGCGGGGAGGAACTGCTGCACCGCCTTGGCCAGGCCCTGGGCGATCACCACCTGACCACTGGAGCTGGCGGCCAGGGAGCCCTCGAAGGGGTCGGTGATGAAGAGCGGCTCGACGATGGCGCCGGGCATGGCGCTGGGGGTGGTGAGGTAGCCGGCCATGGCCGGTCCCAGGAGGAGGACGTGGCCGTAGGAGGAGGCGGCGGCAGCCAGGGGGGTGGTGTCGTCGGTCGGCACCAGGGAGCCCACCTGGGTGTCGGGGACCACCCCGGCATCGGGGATGGCCCATCCCTGGGCGTCCATGGCGGCCAGGACATCGGTCTGGACCAGGTTGGCCAGCTGCAGGTTGGCGGTGGCGAAGGGCCGGGCGGTGTCGTAGGTGGTGAGGCTGCCGGCGTTGTCGGAGGAGGCGCCGCTGTCGAAGTAGATGCCCAGCAGTACGTCGGCCTTGGCCAGGTCGGCGCAGGCGTCTCGGGCCACCACGTCGTCGTGGGCGCCCTGCAGGCTGAGCTCCTGGCCGTCGACATCGGCGGGGGAGAGGCGGACCACCGAGGAGTCGGTGGTCCGGCTGACCACCACCCGGAAGCCCCGGGCCCGGAGGAGGGAGGCGGCGTCGAGCTCGACGGGCAGGGTCTCGTCGGCCTCGTAGATGGTCTCCCCCGACGAGGTGGTCCCGACCGCTCCGGGGTCGAGGCCCCCGTGACCGGCGTCCAGGAACACCGTCTGGTGCCGGTCGCCGTGGGTGGGGGAGAGGGCCACGCAGGCTCCCTTGGAGAAGGCGGAGGGATCGAGGGCCACCGGGTCGGCTGGGTCGGCGTGGTCCAAGCCGGCGGTGTCGTGGGCGGAGACCACGGCGGCGGCCAGGAGGAGGACGGCGAGGGCGGTGATGACCAGCAGGCGCCGGCCGGCGCGGTGGCGGCCGTTCATCGACGGTACTGCTGTCGACGGCATGCACCGAGTGAACCACGCACCCGGCCCCGGGTGGTCGCGCCCCCCTCCGTCCGGGGGAGGGGCGAGGACGGTCGACGGGGGTCAGACGGCGATCGGCGGGAAGGAACCGCCCCTCATCAGGCGAGGGGGGCGTCGAAGTCGAAGGTTCCCCCGTCCGCCGCCACCATCCGGTAGCCGCCCGTGGCCCGGTCCGCAGCTACGCCGATGATCGGATTGCTGATCTCGACAGAACCGAGTGAGCCGTGGAACGGGGCACCGCCAAACGAGAAGACGCCCCCGTCCGCCGCCACCAGGAGGTACCCGTGTCCGGTGGTGGTCACCAGCGCGGTCACCGGCCGGTTGAGATGGAGGTCTCCGGTGGAACCGTCGAAGGGTGCGTCGCCGTAGGCAAACACGCCGCCGTCAGCGGCGACGAACCAGTAGCCCGCACCGTCCGGGGTGCCGGACATCCCCACCACCGGCTGATTGAGGCGGAGGTCACCGGTGGAACCGTAGAAGGGAGCGTTGAAACTGAAGACGCCGCCGTCGGCAGCCACTTCCCAGTACCCGCCGGTGGCCGGGTCGTCGGCGATGCCGACGATGGGTTGATTGAGCGGACGGCCGCCCATGGACCCGTAGAAGTGGGCGTCGCCAAAGCTGAACACCCCACCGTCGGCCGCCACCAGCCAGTACCCACCGCCGTCCGAGGTGGCGGCGATGCCGACCACCGGACGGTTGAGGGGGCTTCCCCCCATGGAGCCGTAGAAGGGCGCGTCCCCGAAGGTGAAGACGCCGCCGGTGGAGGAGGCCTTCCAGTAGCCGGCGCCCGAGCCGGTCGACACGGTTCCCGTCACCGCGGGAGTGGTCACCGGGGTGGCCGGAGCCACGCCTCCGGCGGTGATGAATCGGGCCGACGAGAAGGCGTCCGGGTCGGTGCCGCCGACGTCGAGTGTCGACTGGAGGCGCCCCTGGAGGTCGACGATCGAGAACCCCTGCGCCGGGCTGGGCACGTCCAGGAGCAGGCGGGTGCCGTCCGGGGACCACGACGGGGTCGAGTACGGGGGAGTGAAGTGTGCGGAGGAGAACAGCTGGCGCACGCCCGAACCATCGGAGTTCATCATCATGATGTCGACCGGCCCGGGCCCGCCGATGCCTGGAGAGCTCGGAATGTTCGTCGTGAACAGAATGCCGTTCCCCTGGGGGGACCACAGGGGTGACCCCAGAAGGCTCGACGACGGATTGACGGACGTGAGCTGGGTGGCGACGCCACCGGTGGACGGCACGGTGTAGATCTGATCGTTGGACAGAAAGGCCAGATGGGTGCCGTCGGGCGACCAGGTCGGGTCGGTGCCCGCGCCGACGAGGTGCGGGTCCGATCCGTCCGGATTCATGGTCCAGACTTCATTCGGACCGGGGACGTTGTCGGCTACCGGCGTGGCGTCGACAGCGAGACGGCTTCCCGACGGTGACCACACCGCATCGCCGGCGCACGTGGTCCCCGGGGGAGACGGCAGGATCGCAAAGCCGGAACCGTCGCTGTCGATCACCCCGACGTACTGGGAGTCGCACGGAAATCCCAGGGCAGGCACGTACTCGGTCAGGGCGAAGGAGATGCGGGATCCGTCGGGGGAGAGGGAGAGGCCTCCTGCCATGCTGAAGTCGTTGGGGAGCGGTACCTGCACGGTTCGACGGTTCCAGCCGTCGGCATCGACCAGAACGATGGTCGAGGAGTTGTCGAGCATGACAACCTGAGCGGAGTCCGGTGTGAGGCGGGGACCCGGGGAGGCATCCGCCGTCCGGGGAGCCAGCAGCGTCCATCCGCCGCAGAGGAGGGCGAGCAGAGCGAGCAGGCGGGTCAGCCGGGCTCCCGATGGCATCGGCGAACGAAGCACGGCGGATGCGGGGTGAAGGGTCATCGCGATGTCTCTCCCTGCGTACGAACCGACGCCGGTCGTCGGCGCCATAGCCACAGCCTGACGACCGGACGCCGAAGGGCACAGGGGCAGCGCCGACCCTTCTGGGGAGCCGACCCTGGGCACAATTGACCAACGTCCCGGGTGCCCCCTTGTGCCCGTCAGGCCGGAGGGGCACAAGGGGGCGATCGAGCAGGTATGCCTTCAACTCGTCCTCCACGTAGAGCCGCCGGGGTCCAACCGGCTCCGTTGACTCGATCGGGTCATTGATTGGACCAGAGCACGGTCCCGTGGTCGGACGCGCGAACCACCACCGCTCCGCTGTCCTGGAGCGCCACCGACGCCCCCGGGTGCCCGAAGGTGCCCGACGACCAGAGTGCCGGAGTGGGTTCGCCAGGGGCAGGGGAGGTCTTCCCCTGGGGATAGACCACGAAGTCACCGTCGGCCTGGACCACGGCGTAGGCCCCGAAGTTGCCGCTGGTGCCGGTCTCCCACTCGGTGACTCTCGCGGTGGTGCGGTACTCGACAAGATTGCCGTCGGACTGCATGGTCAGCTCGTAGGTCCGGTCGGGGGAAAGGATCGACCGGCCCGGTCGGAGGGTGCCGCCGGATGGGAGAACGGACGGCACCGGCTGGTGGGTGCCGGAGTGGACCAGCCCCCACCCGGCCAGGCCGGCACCCACCACGACCAGGAAGACGATCCCGGCACCCGCCAGACCACGGACACGGCGCCGGCGACGTCCGGGGGCAACGGTCGGCCGGGCCGGGGTGGGCGGTGCGAGGTGGGTGGGGTTGCCGACGTCGGTCGGAGTCGAAGGCGGCCGCGTCCGGGTGGAGGCGTGGGAGGTCGGCGCCGGGGGCATCGGGGGAGTCTCCCGGTGGGAGGACCATCGCTGGACCATCGAGTCGAGACCGGGTCCCGCCAACGGTTGGATCGCCCGGCGCATGGTGACGGCGTCCGGGAACCGATCACCGGGGTCCTTGGCCATGGCCCGCTCGATGATCGCCGCCAGGGCCGGAGGGGTCCCCGGGGCGACCTCGAGAAGGGACTCGGCATCGGCGAACCGGTGGCGGAGGACCAACCGGCCCGGGTCGTCGGCCTCGAAGGGCGGGTGGCCGGCCAGGCAGCGGTACAGCACGCAGCCGAGGGAGTACAGATCGGAGGCCGGGCCGATCGCCGTTCCGGTGAACTGCTCCGGCGAGGCGTAGGTGGCGGTGCCGACGAAGGAGCCGACAGCGGTCAGGTCGGTGGTGTCGGCCTCGGCCCGGGCCACGCCGAAGTCGGCCACCCGGGCGGTACCGTCGGGGGCCAGGAGGATGTTGGCCGGCTTGATGTCACGGTGCACGATCCCCCGCCGGTGCGCATGGTCGAGGGCCGACAGGACGTCGATGGCGACACAGGCGGTGGGGGCGGCGGTCAGGCGGGGGGAGAGGAGGTCCCGGAGCGACGGTCCGTCGATGTACTCCATGACCAGGTAGGTCCGTCCCTCGGCGACCCCGAAGTCGTAGACGGGGACGATGTTGGGGTGCGAGAGGGCGGCGACGTGCCGGGCCTCCCGGCGAAACCTCGCCAGGGACGAGGGGTCGTCGGAGGTGTGCGCCGCCAGGATCTTGACCGCCACCTCCCGCCGGAGGACGCGGTCGTAGGAGCGCCACACCTGAGCCATGCCTCCGAGCCCGACCATCGCCACCAGCTCGTACCGTCCGCCGAGGGTGGCGTGGGTCCCCGATGGTGCGTCCACCCGGGCAACCTTACCGACGGGGTTCTCCCGGCCGGAGACCATCCCCTAGAGTCGCGTCGCACTCCGAAGGAGCACCCATGGCCTCACTCCGACGTGACGATGCGCCACCGTACGACCTGGTCGGGGACCGGGTCACCCTGGGACGCGACCCGGTGAACGACATCGTGCTGCCCGGGGATGCGACGATCTCCCGGTCGCACGCCGAGCTGGACCGTCGGGAGCGGCAGTGGGTCGTCCTCGACCTCGAGAGTCGGAACGGGACCATGGTCAACGGTCGCCGGATCAACCGGCACCCCCTGCGGGACGGCGACCGGATCGAGGTCGGGAGCACGCTCCTGACCTTCGTGGCCGGTGAGGACGAGAACGCCACCGAGATCGTCCCCGACGATCGGGCTCCCGCCGCCGATCTGTCCCGGCGGGAGAGGGAGATCCTCGACCTGGTGGCCCAGGGGCTCACCGATCGGGCCATCGGGGAGCAGCTCTTCATCAGCATCAGCACGGTCCGGTCCCATCTCGACCGGATCAAGGAGAAGACAGGTCTCCGACGACGGATCGAACTGACCCGGTTCGCCCTGCAGGCCGACCGCTGATCCGTCGATCGGGGGGCCGCCCGGGACCGTTGGGTCCCGGGCTCAGCCCGAGATGGGGGCGAGGGAGTTGCCGGGGGCGATGGTGGCGCAGTCGCTGGGTGCCGCCTGACCGGCGAAACGGCCCTGCAGCCAGGTGTAGGCGTCGCCGAGCCAGGCCACCGCGGTGAGGATGTGGTCGAGGCTGTCGTACTCGTTGTACTGCACGGTCACCCCCCGTGAGCAGTACTCCCGGGCCAGGGTGCGCACGTCGCCGGCGATCATGACGCCGTCACCGGCCCCGATGCCGGGCTGGTCGTTGGCTGTCCCGTCGAGGGATCCGTCGGCGCCCTGGTCGATCTGGATCGGGGTGGTCGGAGTCCCACCGGTGCCCATGATGAGCTGGTTGGCCACCTGCACGAAGACCGGAATGCTGTCCGGGTCCTGGTACTGGGGCTGGGTCAGCTGGGCGAACGTCAACCCGGAGTAGCCACCGAACAGCCCCTGGATGATCGAGGCGCTCTGCATCTGGTCGAAGACCTGGAGACCGTACGGGCTCAGGTAGGGGGTGAGGTCGATGTGGAAGGCGCGCGAGATCCCGATGAGGGCCATGGGCATGACGCCCGCCCACAGCGAGCTCCCGCTCACGTAGGGCAGGTTGTGGGCGGGGTCGACCAGGACGCCGCCGTAGGTGGCGCCCACCAGCAGATGGTTGACGTCGGGGGCGTAGGTGGGGGCCAGCTCCGACGCCCACTCGGTGGCGATGGCACCCCCGGAGTAGCCGGCCAGGCCGATCTGTCGGGTGCCGGCGAGCTGGGTGGCGGGCGAGTGGAGGGCGGCACGCAGGGAGTCCAGCGTGTTGTAGCCGTACTCGGGACCGGCAGCGAAGTCGGCACTCTCGCCCTCGGAGTCGGGGACGACCACCGTGTAGCCGGCCAGGAGGGCCGGGGCGATCAGGACCGACTCGACGTCGGGGATGAGGCCACCGAGCGTGACGCCCCCGGCGATCTGGTACGACGGCTCGTCGTCGGGGCTGAGCGAGTCGTAGAACGACTGGTAGGAGAGCACCTTGGGAGCACCGAACCGGAGCGGCGGCTCGATCACCGAGGTGACGTTGACGGTGGGCTGCCCGATCATGCCGGTGGACCGGTAGAGCAGCTGGACGACGGTGACAGGGAGGGCCAGACCCAGGACGTGGTAGGCGACGGTCCGGGTCTTCAGCACGGTCCCCGGGGGGATGTGGGCCAGGGGCGTCGGTCCTCCGTAGGCGTAGAACGGATCGGTCTGCGGGGTGGGTACCGCAGCCTGGGCGGCGGGGACGGCCGGGACCGTCCAGGCGACCACGGCGACCACCAGGGCGGCGCAGAGCTGCCAGCGGTGCACCCGGCGTCGGGAGGGCGCACGCCTCGGAATTCCCGACCTCGGACGCGAGACGACGGTGGCACCAACGATGCCGGGACGGAGCGATGGCAGGCGCACGGATCCCCCTCAGACGTGCCGACTTCCGTGGATCCCCCCCGGGAGAACGGCAACTTACTTGTCAGTCACTTGACTAGTTACTTGTCAGTCACTTGGTGGCACTATTACCCGGATCGCCGAGACTGTCAATGCATCCGCCGGCCTTCGAGCCCGGAACCCACCGCTGGGCCGGGATCCACCGGGATCCACGGTGGGGAGGGGTGTTGCCTGGTCAGGAGGTCGCCTCAGCTCCGGCTACCGCCGATAATGTATATTATGTCAACTACAAAGGGGATCCGGGCGGGTACGGGGTCGCATCCCGTCCCCCCTCGCCGAGGCACGCTGAACCCGGTCAGTCAGGCGCCGACGTAGGCGGCGAGATGCTTGCCGGTGAGGGTGGAGGCGTCGGCCACCAGATCGGCCGGGGTGCCCTCGAAGACGATCTGTCCACCCTGGTGGCCGGCTCCGGGCCCCAGGTCGATGATCCAGTCGGCGTGGGCCATGACCGCCTGGTGGTGCTCGATGACGATCACCGACTTGCCGGAGTCGACCAGGCCGTCGAGCAGTCCCAGCAGATGGTCGACATCGGCGAGGTGCAACCCGGTGGTCGGTTCGTCGAGGACGTAGACGTCACCCTTCCCGGCCATGTGGGTGGCCAATTTGAGCCGCTGGCGCTCGCCACCGGACAGGGTGGTGAGCGGCTGGCCCAGGTGGAGATAGCCGAGTCCGATGTCGGAGAGCCGCTCGAGGATGACCTGGGCGGGCGGGGTGTCGGCTTCGCCGGTGCTGAAGAAGGTGGCCGCCTCGTCGACAGGTAGGGCCAGGACCTCGGCGATGTTCAGCCCACCCAGCCGGTACCCGAGCACGTCGGCCTGGTACCGCTTCCCCTCGCACTCCTCGCAGACGGTGGCGACGCTGGCCATGATGGCCAGGTCGGTGTAGGTGACCCCCGCCCCGTTGCAGGTCGGACAGGCGCCGTCGGAGTTGGCGCTGAACAGCGCCGGCTTCACCCCGTTGGCCTTGGCGAACGCCTTGCGGACGGGGTCGAGGAGACCGGTGTAGGTGGCCGGGTTGCTCCGACGGGAGCCACGGATCGGGGTCTGATCGACCGAGAGGACCCCGTCCCTCGGCGAGACCGAACCATGGATGAGTGAGCTCTTGCCCGATCCGGCGACGCCGGTCACCACCACCAGGACGCCGAGTGGGACGTCGACGTCGACGTCCTGGAGGTTGTGGAGGTCGGCGCCCCGGACCTCGAGCCGGCCCGATGGCGTCCGGACGGATGCCTTCACCGGCGTCCGGTCGTCGACGTGCGTCCCGGTCGGCGTCCCACTGGTCCGCAGGCCCGCGACGGTACCTTCGAACACCACCTCGCCCCCGGCGGTGCCGGCCCCGGGGCCCAGATCCACCACGTGGTCGGCGATGGCGATGGTGGCCGGGTCGTGCTCCACCACCAGCACGGTGTTGCCCCGGTCCCGGAGACGGAGCAGCAAGTCGTTCATCGGCTGGATGTCGTGGGGATGGAGTCCGGTGGTCGGCTCGTCGAAGACGTAGGTCACGTCCGTCAAGGAGGAGCCGAGGTGGAGGATCTTGACCCGTTGGGCCTCACCGCCCGACAGGGTGCCGGTCGGCCGGTCGAGCGACAGGTAGCCCAGTCCGATCTCGACGAAGGAGTCGAGCGTCCGCCGCAGGCCGGCCACCAGCGGCGCCACCGAAGTCTCCTCGAGGTGACCTACCCACTCGGCCAGATCGCTGATCTGCATGGCACAGGCCTCGGCGATATTGACCCCCTGGATCTTCGAGGACCGGGCTCCCTCGCTGAGCCGGGTGCCACCGCAGTCGGGACAGGTGGCGAAGGTGACCGCCCGTTCGACGAAGGCCCGGATGTGCGGCTGCAGGGCGTCGGGGTCCTTGGAGAGCATGGACCGCTCGAGCTTGGGGATCAGGCCCTCGTAGGTGACGTTGACGCCGTTGATCTTCACCTTGATCGGCTCGTGGTGGAGGAAGTCGTGCAGCTCCTTTTTGGTGTACTTCCGGATCGGCTTGTCCGGATCGAGGTGGCCGGACTCGAGGTAGGGCCGCACGGCGAAGAAGTTGTCGACGGTGTAGCCCGGGATGATCAGGGCGCCGTCGGCGAGTGACTTGGAGGCGTCGTAGAGCTCGGTCAGATCGATGTCGGAGACGGTGCCCCGGCCGTCGCACCGGGTGCACATGCCACCGGTGCGGGTGAAGGTCTTCCTCACCGCCTTGCCCTCCCCCACCCGGATCGATCCCTTCGCCTGGACCGACGCCACATTGAAGGAGAAGGCCTGCGGGGATCCGAAGTGCGGTCGTCCGAGCCGGCTGAAGAGGATCCGCAGCATGGCGTTGGCGTCGGTGGCCGTCCCGACGGTGGAGCGGACGTCGCCGCCCATCCGTCGCTGATCGACGACGATGGCGGTGGTGAGCCCCTCCAGGACGTCGACGTCGGGACGGGCCAGGGTGGGCATGAACCCCTGGAGGAAGGCGCTGTACGTCTCGTTGACGAGCCGCTGGGACTCGGCGGCGATGGTGTCGAATACCAGCGAGCTCTTGCCCGATCCCGACACCCCGGTGAACACCGTCAGGCGGCGCTTGGGGAGCTCGAGGCTGATGTCCTTGAGGTTGTTCTCCCGGGCGCCGTGTACCCGGATCAGATCATGGGCATCGGTGGGGGTCGGCTTGGCTGATCGGGGACCCAACGCTCAGGCCTGGGCGATGCGCACCATGTTGCCGGACGGGTCGCGGAAGGCGCAGTCCCGCACCCCCCAGGGCTGGGAGGCCGGCTCCTGGAGCACCTCGGCCCCGGACGCCCGGACCTTCTCGAAGGTGGTGTCGAGGTCGTCGGAGCGGAAGATGGCGGCCTGGAGCGACCCCTGGGTGACCAGGGACAGGAGGGCATCACCCTCCGCCTGCGAGCGCCCGCCGTGGGGCTGGTAGAGGACGATGTCCACGTTCTGGTCGGGGGAGCCGACGGTGACCCACCGGAACCCGTCGGACGCCACGTCGGCCTTGACCTCGAGTCCGAGGGCATCCCGGTAGAAGCCGAGGGCGGCGTCCGGGTCGTGGACGCCGATGAACATGGAGGAGACGGTGACTGTCATGGGCTCAGCCTACGATCCGGTCCCCGTGGTGCGCTTCTCGGATCCTGCTCGGATCCCGGCGGATGATGTCAGGCCGGGACCGGCGTGCGCTGTGGCCGGGTGACGAACCGGCTCACGCAGGACGGCACCAGCTCGAGAGCCCGGTGGTCCCCCGCCCGGTACTGGCTGGGTGTCATGCCGACGATCTCCGTGAAGCGCGAGCTGAACGAACCGAGCGACGTACAGCCGACCGCCATGCAGGTGTCGGTGACCGACGTCCCCTGTCGCAGCAGCGCCTTGGCCCGTTCGATCCGCCGGGTCATGAGGTAGGCGTAGGGGGTTTCGCCGTAGGCCGCCCGGTACCTCCGTGAGAAGTGGGCCGGGGACATCAGTGCGGTCCGGGCCATGGCCGGGACATCGAGCGGCTGGTCGTAGTGGCGGTCGATGAAGTCACGCGCCCGGCGGAGACAGGCGAGGTCGGCCAGCTCCTCGGGGGTCATGGGGACGACGGTACCCGATCGTTGCACCCTTCCCTGGACGTCAGGGGGTGGACTCCGGCGCCGGGGCCGGAGTCCCCACCACCTCGGCCAGCGACGCGTTGGCGGTCCGGAGTGCCTCGAGCGTCGCGGGACTCGGATCCCGGATGACGTCCTTGGCCGCCCGGACCAGGTCGACCTGGGCCCGGACCACCCGGTCGGGAACCTCCTCCGACAGCGGATGGCTGCTGGTCTCGCCCAGGACCGATCCCTTGGAGGCGATCCCGAACACCGGGGAGTCGACGATGCTGTCCTCGTAGGTGTCGCTCCGGTCGATCTGGCTGTCCAGGGTCTCGAGCGCCTCCAGCAGGGCCTGTCGGGAGGCGTCCCCGCCGACCTCCAGGAACTTCGCCACCGCCTGCTCGACGGCCTCGATGTCCCACTCGAGGTGGACCTCGACCTCGGCCTCGGCGTTGGGCGGGTCTCCTTGACGGCGATGACGACCGAACATCCGGACCCTTTCACGTGACGGTCCGTCCTACCTGGGCGGACGGGTGTGGCTGAACGTACCATCCGACCAGGAGGGATCACCGGAACCAGGTGGTGACCGCCCCGCCGCCGCCAGGCACAGCTGGCTGCCCCGTCCACCTCCCCCGCCGCTACGCTGATGGGGTCGGGAGTCGATCGTCACCCCCGACGCCGAGGAGGACCCGTGTCTGAGATCGTCCCATGGCCCACCACCGGGAAGTTCGATTCGCCCGACGTGGAGCGCCTCTACCGCAAGCAGCGCCTGGCCGCCGGCTTCCGCCTCTTCTCCAAGTTCGGGTTCGACGAGGGGGTGGCCGGTCACATCACCGCCCGTGACCCCGAGCGGACCGACCACTTCTGGGTCAACCCGTTCGCCATGAACTTCGGCCACATCCGGGTCTCCGACCTGCTGCTGGTCAACCACAACGGCGAGGTGGTGGAGGGTGACGCCCCGGTCAACACGGCCGCCTTCGTCATCCACGGTCAGATCCACGCCGCCCGTCCCGACGTGGTGGCCGCCGCCCACTCCCACTCGGTGCACGGCAAGGCTTGGTCGGCGCTCGGGAAGCCCCTCGACCCCATCACCCAGGACGTCTGCGCCTTCTACGAGGACCATGCCGTCTTCGACGACTACACCGGCGTGGTGCTCGACCTCGAGGAGGGCAAGCGCATCGCCCACGCCCTGGGGGACAACAAGGCGGCCATCCTCCGGAACCACGGCCTGCTGACGGTGGGGCACACGGTGGACGAGGCGGTCTGGTGGTTCATCACTATGGAGCGGTCCAGCCAGGCCCAGCTCCTGGCCTCGGCCGCCGGGGACCCGGTCCTCATCGATCCGGAGATGGCCCGTCTGACCGCCGGCCAGGTGGGGAGTCACCTGGCCGGGTGGTTCAGCTTCCAACCCCTCTGGGACAAGATCGTCCGGGAGCAGCCCGACCTGCTCGACTGATCGGTGGGGCTCGATGAGGGCCACCGGGTGATCTGACTTTCGGGAGTCCGCTGTCTAGCGTGACCAGCCGTGCCGCTCCTCCCCCGCTCCGGCCGGTCCCTCCGCCTTCCGGTCGTGGCACTGCTGCTCCTGCTGGGGGGCGGCATCCTCGCCGCCTGCTCCTCCGATCCGGTGCCGGGCACCCCGTCGCCCTCGCTCGGCATCGTCCAGAACCGGGCGGTTCCCCAGATTCCCCTGGTCAACCAGCACGGGGTGCCCACCACCCTGGCCGACTTCCGGGGCAAGACGGTGATCCTGGCCCCGATGATGAGTCTCTGCCAGGAGACCTGTCCGCTCACCACCGCCAACCTGCTGGTCATGCAGCAGGCCATCGACCAGGCCGGCCTGGCCCACCACGTGGTCATCGTGGAGTACTCCATCGATCCCGGGCGGGACAGCCCGGCCCGTCTGGCCGCCTACGCCAAGCTCACCGGGGCGAGCTGGACCCTCCTCACCGGCACCCAGGCGTCGGTGGACGCCATGAACAGGTTCTTCTACGTGTTCGCCCAGAAGGTCCCGGAAGGCTCGCCCCCTGACATCGACTGGTGGACCCATCAACCGCTCACCTACGACATCAACCACACCGACGGGTACTTCGTCATCGATCCGAGCGGACACCAGCGGTTCGCCACCTCCGCCTCGCCCGATGTGGCTTCCCATCACGTGTCGAAGTCGTTGGGCAGCCTGCTCGACGACCAGGGCCAGCAGGACCTCAACGATCCCGCCATCAACGGCCAGACGTGGACGGTGCCCCAGGCGCTGTCGGTGGTGGGCTGGGTGGCCGGCAAGGAGATCCCCGCCCCCACCAGCTGAACCGGCGAGTCGGAGTCTGAACGACGAGTCGGAATCAACTGGGGCCGGCCGACGACGTCCGGAGACGCCTCACCGCTCCCTGTCAGGCCAGATCCTCCTGTGCTCCCGAAGCTATTGAGGACCAGCCGATCAGCGGTCGATCCTGAAAGACAGTGTCACTGTTAGAGCGCACTAATCGGCGGATCGCTCCTCGTACGGTTTCTGTTGGCTGACCAACGCAGTCGAAACGCCAGCAATGTGAGACACCCGCACAGAACCTCGCCGACCCATATTGAAGGACTGGGGACAAGGGTTCGAGGGGGTTCGCCCTTGGCAATCGCCCAGAGGATGCGCGTGACAGGCTCCAAGACGAGAAGGCAGGCGATGACGATGGCCGCCAGTCCCCACCGTTGCTTAGTCGCCAGGTAGCTACCGAGGGCACCCAAGGCAGCTCCCCCTATCGCACCCAACAGAACCCAACGATTGTCGACCAATGCAACTAGTAGTGGGTCGGCGCCTCGGTTCGGGCTTGCCCCGCCGAGTCCCCGTGCCGCCCTTACCAGGGCATAACTGGCAAGCGCTGCGACGGTCGAGGCTGCCCCCACCAGGGCACCCACCGCGATGCGGCGTGGCTTGAGAATCGCCGCCGAGACAAACGGGATGAGCGCCCACGGCGCGCTCACATTGCCGATCGCATTGCGAGTGCCCCCGTGGCGACCCTTGATCATCGCGTCGAGTGCCCCAAAAATGCAGATGCCCAGCATCAGCGAGATGGTGCGGCGCCATGCGCGATCACTCATCCCGACAGACTAACGGCGGACCTGTCTTAGAAGGTCAGGTCTAGCTCATTCCCGTTTCCGTTTGTACGCCACTGACCCGGCAGTATGGGTCATTCCAGTTCGACAAGGGCGGGCGGGATCTCGTTGCTGCTTCCATCGAGGAACTCGATTCCTATGAGATCACGACCTGGTGCTCCAAGCGCAAACACCGACGCACGGCTGCCAGGCCGATATTTCTAGGGAGCCTCCGCCTTCACGATCACCGTGTCGCCATACGTAGGGAATCTGACCATGTGCCAATCATCGCAGGACTCTCCTGCGGCTTACTCCCAGCCCTTGGCCGAGTAGGTCTCCGTATCCTCGTCCGGATGGTCCGACACATAGGGCGGCCCGCCCATCCTGGCGTGATATTTGGTCATGACATCGATATGGCCCTGAGCTCCAATCCAGAAGCGAACCGTCCGGAAGGAGCGCTCTGGCGGCATCGCCCCTCGGACCGGCCAAGCAGATTGAGTGCAACCCGTCGGGATCGACCCATAGTTCATGAATCATGTGGCGAACGATGGGTGCCCCGTCGACCCGGCGACGGTTCAGGGATGCCTCGGGACAAAGGCTATGGCTCACGCTCGGAATCGATCGGCACCAATAGCCCTCGCCGTTCAGCGACGAAGATCGGGCTGCGGATCACCGGAGAGATGGCGCTCCGTCTGGACCAGATCCATCCCTTCCACCAAGCCCGGAGCCACATGGGGGCGGCCTCCTCCTCGAAGCGCATCGCCACGGGGGCAGAACGTCCTTCCATGCTCACCAAGCTAGGTGAACCGTCTTGACCACGGTCATCGTCCCGACGGTAGGGAGCACCTTCGTCATACGATGACGTCGTATGTCCGACGACGAAGCGACCGTCACGGTACTGATCGAAGAACTGGCCGAAGCCGCCCGACTACTCGCGACGAGCTACGAAGGCCGGACGCTCGATGGAGTCCGTAGTTCCACAGATTTGGTTCGGTCCAAATCTGCCTCCTGGAGGTGAAGGTCAACTCGGACCGGCAGAAGTATCAGCAGTTGAGGTCATCGAGTTGGCTCATAGGTTGCACCGCCGAAGATCTCGAAGAAATGTGCTCTCTCACAGAGCCAGATTGGGACGAGATCGGAGCGGCCCAGAGCTTCCTTCGAACATTTGTCGATGAACTCGTGGTTTCGGATAGCCGCACGTGAGCCGTCGTCCCGGCGGTCAGGGGCACCCAGCCTTGGGCTACTCGTTCAGAGTTCCTGGCCAGTTGAAGTTATCGGGATGTCGATTCACGTACCCGTCATAGCGGTAGTCGTATTCCCACGGGAACCGTCGTGCAATCTTGTTCGCCACGACACCCCAGCTCGGTCCCTCGCACTCCAGCAGAAAGTCGTCGATCGCAATCCGGAGTGCCGAAGGCGACCAAGCCCTCATGAGAACAAGTCCGGAGCCGAAGATGATCTCGTCGTCACTCGATCGGTCAAGAAACATCCCGTGTTCAGGTGGAGGCCCGACACCTGAAAGCTTGTCCGCCAGCCACCGAGGGCTGCATGCGAAGCAGTGGAAGCTATCTCCGGCGCTGAGTTCACCGCTGCCAATGAGGAGGAAGATCAGGCATCCGAAGTAGTTCAGGTCCGTGGGTACGTTGTCCGGAGGGAGCCACCGAGGCTCCAGGGCCCTTACGACCGGGCGCACCATCGAGTCGTTAGGCACTTACAAACCGTAGTTCCCGCACAGTGGTCGCCGACCCGGCGGTAGGGGGCAGGGTCAGGTCAACTCGGGAACTTCGTCGGGATAAATGGCTTCAAGCCGACGATAGGTACTAACCCACCGGTCTGTAGCCGGGCCCTCCCGAAATGTTCCAGGGACGACCTCGCCTGTCATTCCTCCGTCAGTCGTCGCGATCACCCGAATCTTGATGCGTGCTCCGCCACGGTCACCTCCGACCAGAATGTCGCCAGGGTTGGCGGCATCTGGCAACCGGCCAATAAGACTGCGCCGCACCTCTTCGTCAGGCCAGTTCCCGTCCCAGACGACATCGAAATGACCGGCCAGCTGCTCCGATAGCTGAGCGCAAGCGTTGGAGGTCCCTCCGCCGAGCAAGTGATCTCGATTGGTCACCCCGGCATTGTCTGTTGCATCAAGCCACGATCTTCGATCGGGTGGTGACATCGACTTCATCAGGGCCGTCAGCTGCGCAATCGACGCCAGGGTCGAGACCATGTTCCTCCGGTGAGCCGGGTACTTCTCGTGCTGCAAAAGGATCGAACGGTCGATCTGGCCAGCTTCCAAACCGGAGACCTCCGCCAGGTCTCGCCCGAGTTCGATCCGTTCGTCTTCGATAGTCACTTCCTCCATTTTCCTGGTCCGGGCGGTCTCAAGGCAACTGTCCCAGAAGAATCGGAGCGATGCGCTCTCGGCTGGCAAGCACCCCTGGTTCTTGGCGGAACATCATGCGCCACGGGCACGGCGGTCGGGCACGGGCGATTCAAGAGTGGTTGGGCGGTGGTCGATGCGACTACATGGCTACGGTGGGCTCGATGTCCGAGGCAAAGCGTCGGTTTATCGAGGCGAAGGCACCCAGAGTGGGTGACGAGGCTGCCGAATATTCGTGGCGACTCAGGCGAGTGCGACTCCTCCGAGTGCCGCCCATCGTGTGCTTCCTCCTTTCGTGCTTGTTTCGCAACACACCGGCTGCCGCATGGACGTTCTTTGCCCTTGGTGTTGCCTCATCCATTCCACTCGTGGTGTTGACCCGCAGGTATTACTCGGGGTTCACTCGCTCAGCATCGAAGGCGCTGGGCATCAAGGTGACCTGGAAGGCTGAAACGAATCCGCCCGGGACATCTCCCGAATATGAGGACTGGTGCCACCGCCACGGCATCCAGCCATACACCGCTTCAAAGCGGTCGGGGTTGGGGGCACCATCTTGAGCATCCCCGATGTGCCGTACTGGGCGCATGCAATTCCGGCGGGCGCGGTGCCGCTTCAGATATTGAGGTGCAGCGGAACCGAGATCGGACCGTCAGTCCCCGCCTGTTCCACCTCCCCGCTCCGGACGGATTACCACCACGGCGATCTCCCGGGTGGTGTGACGCTGGTAGACGTCGTAGCGACCCCGGACTCCCCGGTGGAGGACCCGTGACAGGCCCCGATTGGACCGGTTGACTAGCGGCCACAGCTGGGCCCGTTCCTCCGGACCCACCACCCGGGCGGTGGCCCGAAGTACCTGGCGGCCCACCCGGACCGTGACGTCGGGGTTCGCCTCGAGATTCAACAGCCAGGCCGGCGGGCGGTCGCTCCCCCCGTTGGAGGCCACCACGATGAGATCACCCCGGTCCCGGCAGTAGGTGAGTCCGTGGGTGCGGGGAAGTCCCGACTTCCGTCCGGTGGTGGTGAGGAGGAGGGCCGGGACCCCGGCGGAGTGCTTCCCGATCCTCCCGTCCGACCGCTCGTAGATGGCGGCGTGGGCCCGGAGGTACGGGTCGACGAACCGGGTGGTGAAGATGCCGTCCTTCACCGGAACCGGCCGTTCACCGGCGGGCGTCGAAGGTGGGGATGAGGGTCCGGGCCGCCCGCGCCTCGTCCACCCGACGCACCGGCGTGTGGTGGGGGGCTTCGGCCAGGGTCCCGGTCGGTAGGGTCGACGCCTCGTAGGCGATGAGCTCGAGGGCGGTGGCCAGCGCCTCGAGGGTCTGCGGGCTCTCCGTCTCGGTGGGCTCGATCATGAGTGCCTCCTCCACGATGAGGGGGAAGTAGACCGTCGGCGAGTGGAACCCCTCTTCGAGCAGGCGCTTGGCGATGTCGAGGGCCCGCACCCCGTGGGCCTGCTTGAGGTTCTTGGAGGAGAGCACCACCTCGTGCATGCAGGGCCGGTCGAAGGGGATGTCGTAGGTGCCCGACAACCGCTGGCGGACCCAGTTGGCATTGAGCACGGCGATCTCCGCCACCTGCCGGAGTCCGTCGCCCCCGTTCAGCAGGATGTAGGCCAGGGCCCGGGCGAGGACCAGGGCGTTGCCGTGCCACGAGTGCATGCGGCCGATCGACCGGGCCGGCGTGGCCCACTCGTAGACGGCCGGCCCGTCGCCGCCTCCCCCGACCCGCACCGGTCGGGGACCGGGGAGGAACGGGACCAGCCGCTCGGAGACCGCCACCGGGCCGGCCCCGGGTCCCCCACCCCCGTGGGGGGTGGCGAACGTCTTGTGCAGGTTCATGTGGACGATGTCGAAGCCCATGTCCCCCGGCCGGACCAGTCCCAGGATGGCGTTGAGGTTGGCGCCGTCGTAGTAGAGCAGCCCCCCGACCCGGTGGACGGCGGCGGCGATGGCGGCGATGTCCTCCTCGAAGAGTCCCAGGGTGTTCGGGTTGGTGAGCATGATCCCGGCCACGTCGTCGTCGAGCACCGACTCCAGCGCCTCCATGTCGACGCAGCCCCGGGCGTCGCTGGGGACGGTGACCACCTCGTAGCCGCCGAGGGTGACCGAGGCGGGGTTGGTCCCGTGGGCGGAGTCGGGGATGATGACCTTGTGGCGCGGCCGTCCCTGGGCGGCGTGCCAGGCCCGCATCAGCAGCAGGCCGGTCAGCTCGCCGGCGGCACCGGCCGCCGGCTGCAGGGTGGCCGCCGCCATGCCGGTGATCTCGCAGAGGCACTCCTCCAGCTCGACCAGCAGTGCCAGCCACCCCTGGGTGAGCGAGCCGGGGGCGGCGGGGTGCACGCCGGCCAGCCCGGGGAGGGCGGCCACCGCGTCGCACACCTTGGGGTTGTACTTCATGGTGCACGACCCGAGGGGGTAGGCCCCGAGGTCGACCGAGAACTGCCGGTGGGACAGCCGGGTGAAGTGGGCCACCAGGTCGCGCTCGGACACCTCGGCCAGCGGTGCCGGCTCCGGGCGCCGGTGCTCGGCCGGGATCAGCTCGTCGAGCGGGAGCTCGGGGACGTCGGTGGTCCGGAACGACCAGGCGTGTCGTCCGGGGTGCGAGAGCTCGAACAGGGTGGGCTCGGCGTCCCGGCCGAGGAGCGGGGCGCTGGTCGCCTTGCCGCCGGGGGCGCTCATGCCGCCACCGCCTTCCCGAAGGCGTCGACGTACTCGTCGATCTCCCGACGGGTCCGGCGCTCGGTCACCGCCACCAGCAGGCCGTGCTCGCCTCCCGGGTACCCGTCGCCCAGGGCGATCCCGGCCAGGAACCCGGCGTCGGCCATCCGCTCGATCACCGTGTCGGCCGCCACCGGGGTGGTGACGGCGAACTCCCGCACGGTGGGCGCCGAGGCGTAGGGGGTGACGCCGTCGATGCCCAGGAGGGCGTCGCGGGTGTACCGGCTGGCCCGGGCGCAACGGGTGGCCAGCTCGACCAGCCCGGAGGTGCCGAGCCACCCGAGCTGCACGGCGGCGGTCACCGCCATCAGCGTCTGGTTGGTGCAGACGTTGGAGGTCGCCTTCTCCCGTCGGATGTCCTGCTCCCGGGCCCGGAGGGTGGTGACGTAGGCCAGCCGGCCCTCGACGTCGACCGTCTCCCCCACCAGCCGTCCGGGGAGCCGGCGGACGTGGGCCTGGGCGCAGGCGAAGAGTCCCAGGTAGGGTCCCCCGAACCCGAGGGCGGTGCCGAACGGCTGCCCCTCCCCCACCACCACGTCGGCGCCCCACTCCCCCGGTGACTTCAGTACACCGGTGGCCACCAGGTCGGCCGCCACCACCAGCAGCGCACCGGTCCGGTCGCAGAGGGCCCGGGCGGCGGCCAGGTCCTCGAGGCAGCCCAGGTAGTTGGGAGCGCCGACCACCACCACGCCGGGCTGCTCCTCGGTGGGGGTCGGGACGTCCGGCCATCGCGTCCGCCCGTCGTCCAACGCGATGGTCCGGAGCTGATGGCCGGTGCCGGCCGCACAGGTGGCCAACATCTGGCGCCAGTGGGGATGGATGCCCTGGGACACCCACACCACCTCCCGGCCGGAGGCGGCCACGCCCAGATTGACCGCCTCGACCAGGGCGCTGGCTCCGTCGTACAGGGAGGCGTTGGCCACCGGCAGGCCGGCCAGGCGGGACACCATGGTCTGGAACTCGAAGACGGCCTGGAGCACGCCCTGGGCCACCTCCGGCTGGTACGGGGTATAGGACGTGACGAACTCGGACCGCCCGGCCAGGGCGGTGGTCACCGCCGGCACCGTGTGGTCGTAGGCACCGCCTCCGGCGAAACACACCAGCCGGTCGGACCGGGCCCGGTTGGCGTCGGCGTAGGCGTCGAGATGGGCGAGCACGTCGGGCTCACCGGCCCCGTCGGCCAGCTCCAGTCCGCGTTGGAGCCGGAGGGCCTCCGGGACGGCGTCGAACAGCTGGCTGAGCGTGGACAGACCCAGGAAGCCGAGCATCTGCTCGATCTCGTCCTCGGTGTGTGGAATGTAGGTGCCCACGGGTCCTGGTCCTCTCTGGGGTGCGGTTCGGGTGGCGGGGTCAGTCCGGGTCGGCCCACTGGCCGGCTCGGATGAAGGGGGTCCGGACCACGGTGGCCGGCAGGGTCTTGCCCCGCTGCTGGAGGGCGAGCGGGTCGGTGTCCCCGGTGCCGCGGTCGAGGAAGGCCAGCGCGATCCCGTGGCCGAGCATCGGCGAGAAGTTTCCACTGGTCACCGTGCCGACGGTCCGGCCGTCGCTGACCACGTCGGCGTGCTCCCGGGGCGGCTGGCGGCCCTCGGTGGTCAGTCCGACCAGCCGTCGGCGGGGGCCGGCCCGACGCTCGGCCAGCAGGGCGGCCCGTCCGCGGAACTCGTCCTTGTCCCAGCCCACCACCCAGCCCAGACCGGCCTGGAGGGGGGTGATGCCGGGGCCCAGCTCATGGCCGTGGAGGGGCAGGGCGGCCTCGAGGCGGAGCGTGTCCCGGGCCCCGAGTCCGGCCGGCTCGATCCCGGCGGCCAGGATCGCCGACCACAGCGAAGGGGCGACCGCCGCCGGGACGGCGCACTCCACGCCGTCCTCGCCGGTGTAGCCGGTGCCCGCCACCCGGCAGGGGGTGCCCTCCCACTCGAACCCGGCCACCCCGAAGCGCGGCACGGCGGCCGCCTCCGGGGCGATGGTGGCCAGCCGGCGCCGGGCGTGCGGCCCCTGGACGGCGATGATGGCCCGGGTGGCGGTGGTGTCCGACCCGCCGATGGCCTCGACCACCCGGTCGGTGTTCGAGGCGTTGGGCATCACATCGAAGGTCTCGTCCCCCGCCCACCACACGATGATGTCATCCACCACCGAGGCGTCGTCCGGGTCGAGGAGGTGGGTGTACTGGGCCCGACCGGGGCCGATTCGGCGGAGATCGTTGGAGAGGGAGGCTTGCAGCCGTTCGAAGGCGCCGGGTCCGTCGACCCGCACGGTGCCGAGGTGACTGACGTCGAAGGCCACCGCACCGGTCCGGCACGACCGGTGCTCGGCCAGGGTGCCGTCCGGGTAGGCCAGGGGCATCTCCCACCCGCCGAACTCGACCAGCTTGGCGCCCAGCTGACGGTGGGCCTCGATGAGCGGCGTGTGCTTGAGGGCCGGGTGCTCCGCCACCGGAGGGTCGGCGGCTACGGGCACGGCATCGCTCACACCGGAAGGATACCGGCGGCGCCCGGAGCCCCGGTCACGCCGAACGGGCGGTGGAGCGGTGGGTCATCCCCTCGCCACCCAGGCCGTACTTGGCCAGGAGGGTCAGGGTGTCCCGCTGGTAGAGGACCTTGACCCGGACATCGGGGTAGAGCTGGTGGAGGCGTCGGACCTTGCCGTTCTTTTTGGTGACCAGCCGCTGGTTGAGGGTGGTCAGCTCGACGAAGAGACGCTGTTCCGGAAGCCAGAAGTCGGGGCGGAAGCCGGCGGCCGGTCGGCCGGCGTCGTCCCACTGGAGCACGAACTCCACCGGCTCGTACTCCCAGGGAACCCCGTAGAAGTCGAGGACCCGCGCGAACCGGCCCTCCGACTCGTGGGCGAAGCGGGGGGCGTCGGGGACGGGGCGCCCGGGAAGGTTGGCCACCCGACCGGTCAACGCTCGGCGGCCTCGGCAGACGCCAGGTACTCGGCGGCCGGATGGTTGGCGGGACGCCGGACGGGTGCCGGGGCCCCGATCTCGACGATGGCGGCATCGAGCTCCTCGACCACCCCGGAGAGCGCCAGGACGTTGAACACGCCCTGACCGCCGGCCAGCAGGTCGACCACCTCGCCGTTGGAGTGGGCCAGCACCGACCGCGAGCCGGCCAGCACCAGCTGGGCGGAGGCGAGGTCGGCGCCCAGGTCGCCCCGGAGGCACTCGACTGCCTGGCGGGCCTGCTGCAGCTTGAGCCCGGCGTCGAGCAGCTGCTTGATGACCTTCAGCTCGATGACGTCCCCGTAGGAGTAGCGGCGCTGGGTCCCGCTCCCCCTGGCGTCGGTGATCGAGGGGCGGAGCAGGCCGGTCCGGGCCCAGTAGTCGAGCTGGCGGTAGGTGATGCCCACCAGCTTGCACACCTGGGGACCTCGGTACCCTTCATCCGGTGCGGGGACAGGTGTGTTCGACGCCATCGGTGCTCCTCACCCTCGACGAGAGATCGACCGTGAACCGGAGGTTGACGGTGAAAGCCAGGCCCCGAACGTACCACACGGACGTAGTTACGAGGGTGTGACCTGGTCGAATCGCCCACCACCGGTGTGCGGCCGGACGGTCCTCCGGGGGTGATTTGGAGTGCCCCCGCCCGGCGGCAATGATCGAGCCATGACAATCGTGAAGATCAACGCCATCACGGTGCGGGAGGGCTCCGGCGACGAGCTGGCCCGACGCTTCGCCAAGCGGGCCGGCGCGGTGGACGACCGGGAGGGTTTCGAGGGCTTCGACCTGCTCCGTCCCACCGACGACCGGGACACCTGGCTGGTGGTCACCCGTTGGCGCGACGAGGCGTCGTTCGAGGCGTGGGTCTCGTCCCCGGCCTTCGCCCACGGACACCGCGGCGACCAGGCCTCCCGGTCGGGCGAGGAGTCCGCTCCCCCGCCGGTCGGGGTCCACAGCGAGCTGTGGTCGTACGAGCTGGTCGACCTGCCGCGGCCCGGGTGAGCGACACCCCGCCCACCGACGAGGGCACGCCCCTCCACGTCCGCGCCATCGAGTACCGGGCCTACGACGCTCCCGAAGGGCTCCGGGTCGTGGGCCGGCTGCGGGACAGCCGACCATGGGCGGCCGGCACCTCGGCCGTCGAGCGGGTCCACGACATGGAGCTGTCGGTGACCGTCCGGTTGGAGGATCTCACCATCACCGGGTCGGACGCCGTCATGCACACCTTCCCCCACACCGAGTGCCCGGGGATCGTGGCCGCCTTCCGGGGCCTGGTGGGCCTGGAGGTGGGCCGGGGCTACACCCGCAAGGTGCAGGAGCTCTTCGGCGGCCCACTGGGGTGCACCCACCTCGAGCACCTGGCGCGCTCCCTGGGTCCGGTGGTGATCCAGGCGGTCACCTCCGAGCGCGCCCGGGCCGTCGCCCGGGGGGAGGCCACCAGTCTGGTCAGCGGCAACGGCAGTCCGTGGGCGAGGAACAGCTGCCACATCTGGGCGGAGGGAGGACCGGCCGACCAGAAGCTGGCCGCCGGATGGCGCCCCGGCATCGGCCCCTACCCGTCGCTCCCCGTGGCGATGATCCGCCGGGCATCGGAGGCGTCCACCGAATGAGGGGCCGGAGGGTGGACGACCGGGAGCCCGGTCCGCCGAGGGGATCCGCCCACCGGCGCCGCGCCGTGCCCCGGCTCCGCCGGTCCGGTCCGCTGACGCTGGCGGTCGTCGGGCTCCTGGCCGCCGGCTGCACCAGCGCGCCGGGGTCGGCGGTCCACGACCCCTACGTGAATACCACCGGGCCCAAGCTTCTGGGCGGCCCCTCCGACGAGATCACCGTGGGCGTGGTCAACGGTCTCGGCAGGGTGCTGGTGGACGGCGAGGGGATCACCGTGTACATGTTCCAGACCGACCACCAGGGACAGCCGTCCCGGTGCGTGGGGCTCTGCGCGGTGGGGTGGCCCCCGCTGACCCTGACCCCCGGCCACGGCGCCCCGGTGGCGGGTCCCGGAATCGACAAGGACCTGCTGGGTACCGCCCGCCGGGCCGACGGCTCCACCCAGATCACCTACAACGGATGGCCGCTCTACACCTGGCCCCCGGACACCGCTCCCGGCATGGCCACCGGACAGGCGCTGACCAACCTCGGGGGACGGTGGTACGTGCTGAACCCGGCAGGTGAGGTGGTCCGTACCGCCGGTGCCGGCCCGTAGGTCGGAGCCCTGGCCGGCTCCGGGTCAGTCGATGGCCTCGAGCGACTCCCGGAAGCGGTGCCCGTTGGTGACGTACTCGTCGGCCGACAGGCGGATCATCTCCACGCTCGACTTCCCCGGCCGGATCTGGGCCGGTACCCCGACCGCCAGGGAGTCGGCCGGCACCACCATCCGGTTGGGCACCACGGCGTTGGCGCCGACGGTGGCCCCGGTCTCGACCACCGCGTGGTGCAGCACCACCGATCCGGAGCCCACCAGGGAGTCGTCGTGCAGGGTGCAGCCCTCGAGGTGGGCCAGGTGGCCGACCACGCATCCGTCACCGACCACGGTGGGGAAGCCGGGCCCGGCGTGGATCACCGTCCCGTCCTGGATCGACGACCGTGCACCGATGACGATCCTGCCGAAGTCGCCCCGCAGGACGGCGTTCGGCCAGATGGTGGCCTCGGCCCCGATGGTGACGCTGCCGATCACCACGGCGTCGGGGTGGACGTAGGCGTCGGGATGGATGGTGGGCACCTGGTCGCCCAGTCGGTAGACGGTCATGCGGGCGACCCTACGGGAGACCGACGATGCGCCGTCCAATCGGTGGCCAGGTCGGCCGCCTCCGGTGGGTCGGCCCGCCCCGCACATGGAAGACTGGAACCCGTTCTCGTCCGGGGCCACCGGACCGGGGGGAGGAGCCTCGCCATGGAAGCTGTCGACGACCTCGGGCACCCCGTGTTCGATGGGGACAACCACTACTACGAGGCCACCGACGCCTTCACCCGACATCTCGACCCGTCGCTCGGGTCGCGGGTGGTCCAGTGGAGCGAGATCGACGGGCGCCGCTACCACGTGCTCGGCGGTCGGGTGTCCCGGGCGGTCACCAACCCGACCTTCGACCCGGTGGCCATGCCGGGGGCGATGTACGAGTACTTCCGGGGCAACCCCGACGGTCGGAACCCGATGGAGTTCCTGAAGGGCCGCGAGCCCATCCGGCCGGCCTACCGGGAGCCGGCGGCCCGGGTCGCCGCCCTGGACGCACAGGGCCTGGCCGGGTGCCTCCTCTTCCCCACCCTCGGGATGATCTACGAGGAGCCGTTGGCCCACGACCCCGGGGCGGTCTGCCTGCTCTTCCGGGCGTTCAACCGGTGGCTGGCCGAGGACTGGCCCTTCACCTACCAGGACCGCATCTACTCCGCCCCCTACCTGACGTTGGCCGACCCGGCCTGGGCGGCCGAGGAGCTGCGCTGGGCGCTCGACAGCGGTGCCCGGCTGGTGGTCATGCGTCCGGCCGCCCCCACCACCGTCGAGGGTCGGAAGAATCCGTTCGACCCGGTGTTCGACGGCTTCTGGGGCCTGGCCAACGAGGCGGGCATCACCGTGGTGGTCCATGCCGGGGACAGCGGGGGCTCGTCGAACGGCTACGCCGTCGACGGCTTCGCCGCCACCTTCTCCGGAGGGTGGAAGCCGTCCATCAAGACCTTCGCCATCGAGCAGGCCATTAAGGAGTACCTGATCACGTTGGTGTTCGAACGGCACTTCGACCGGTTCCCCAACCTGCGGATCGCCTCGGTGGAGAACGGCGCCGAGTACCTGCCCGATCTCATCAACAAGGTCCGGTCCACGTCGAACAAGATGCCCGGCTACTGGACCGAGGACCCCATCGCCACCTTCCGCGAACACGTGTGGATCAACCCGTTCTGGGAGGACGACGTCCACACGGTGGTCGAGTGCATGGGCGCCGACCGGGTGATCTTCGGGTCCGACTGGCCGCACATCGAGGCCCTGCCCGAGCCCCTCGACTACGTCCGGGAGCTGAAGGCCTTCGAGCCGGACGACCGCCGACGGATCCTCTTCGACAACGTGCAGGAGCTGATCACCCTCCGTCCCACCTGAGGGTCGCATCCAGCGTCACGCCCTCCCGGGAGGAACGTTCGGATGCGCCCCGACGTCAGTCTCCCGATTCTGCAATATTGCGAGAATGGATCGGGCGGGAAACGGCGTCCGGTGGAGAGGGAGGAAACACGCGATGGATCAGAGCAGATACAACCACCAACGGACCAGGCGCCCGATGGGCGCACTCACCCACCTGCTGGCGGCGGTCGTGGCCGTGCTCGGCCTCACGGGGGCGGCGGCGGTGCTCACCACCGGCCTGGGGAGCACCACGGCCGGTGCCGACGTGCCGACCCCGACCCCCTTCGGCACCGTCTACGCCCTCGACTACACCGCCCACACCATCACCTCGTACGCGCCGGGCGCCACCGGGGACCCTGTGCCGCTCAGCACGGTCACCCTCCCCGACGACGAGCCGTACCAGATGGCGTTCGCCCCGGACGGCGACGTCTGGGTGGTCGGAGCCGACACCTCGACCCTCTCCGAGTACACCCCGGCCCAACTGGCGACGACCGGGTCGCCCCCGCCGGTGGTGACCATCAGCGGCAGCGGTCTCGACGACCCGCAGAACCTGTTCATCGATCACCTCGGCGATATCTGGGTCGCCAACTCGGAGGGTTCGACCGGCGGCGACGGCAGCGTGGTGGAGTTCACCGCCGCCCAGCTGACGTCCAGCGGTTCGCCGACCCCGGCCGTCACCCTGAGCGATGACGGCTCGAACAGCATCAACGAACCGGATGCGGTGACCTTCGACCGGAGTGGCACCCTGTGGGTCGCCAACTACGGGGTTCCGAGCATCGTCGGGTTCTCCGCCGCCCAGGTGACGTCGACTGGGGCCCCCACCCCCGGTGTGGTGCTCAGCTCCGACAGCGACCACAGCATCTACGGTCCGGTCGCCTTCGCCTGGGACCGCAGTGGTGACCTGTGGTCGGCCAACTACACCGGCGACACGGTGGTGGAGTTCACCCCGGCGCAGCTCGCCGCCTCGGGTGCACCGGTTCCGGGAGTCACCATCTCCGACGACGGCTCCCATACCGGCGTCAGCGGTCCCTCCGGCCTCACCTTCGGTCCGGCCGGGGTCCTCTGGGTGGGGAACTACAACGACGGGAGTGACGGGAACTTCGCCGGATTCTCACCCGCCCAGCTGGCGACGTCGGGCGATCCGACTCCTGCCCACGTACTCGGGGGTGCCTCCACCGGAATCGTCGGCCCCAGCAATCTCCTGATCGTGCCGCCCCAGGGTTACTCCCTGGTGGCCAGCGACGGGGGGATCTTCTCCTACGGGGGAGCCGGGTTCTTCGGGTCCACCGGGTCCCTGACCCTCAACAAGCCGATCGTGGGCATGGCCGACGGTCCCGGCGGCCGCGGCTACTGGCTGGTGGCCTCCGACGGCGGCATCTTCACCTACGGCGACCTGACCTTCCACGGCTCCACCGGGTCGCTGGTCCTCAACAAGCCGGTGGTCGGCATGGCCAGCACCCCGGACGGGGAGGGCTACTGGCTGGTGGCCAGCGACGGGGGGATCTTCGCCTTCGGGGACGCCACCTTCTTCGGGTCGACCGGATCGCTGACCCTCAACAAGCCCATCGTGGGCATGGCCGCCACCCCGGACGGCAAGGGCTACTGGCTGGTGGCCAGCGACGGCGGCATCTTCGCCTACGGGGACGCCGTCTTCTACGGCTCCACCGGGTCGCTGACCCTCAACAAGCCGGTGGTGGGCATGGCGTCCACCCCGGACGGCAAGGGCTACTGGCTGGTGGCCAGCGACGGGGGGATCTTCGCCTTCGGGGACGCCGTCTTCTACGGCTCCACCGGGTCGCTGACCCTCAACAAGCCGATCGTGGGCATGGCGTCCAGCCCGGACGGCTACGGCTACTGGCTGGTGGCCAGCGACGGCGGCATCTTCGCCTACGGGGATGCCACCTTCGAGGGATCGGCCGGGAACCTCACCCTCAACAAGCCGATCGTGGGAATGGGCGTGGCGGCGGGCTGAGGACCCCGCCGGCGGCAGCCGGGCTGCGTACGACAGGGCCGGTCCCCTCAGTGGGGGCCGGCCCTGTTCCACTCCAGCCGTCGGGGCGGTCCCGTTCCACCCCGAGCCGGGAGCACCTCCTGGCCGCGGCACCCACGGCCTCCGGGGGGGGCCGGGCCGGTCGTGCTTGTAGCCTGGCCGTCTTCCCGCCGGCAGGGTGGGGGTCGCAGCGACACCTGAGGGGCGGAACCATGTTCGGCAAAAAGGACCTGGAGAAAGGTGAGGCGACCATCGTCGACCGGCACCTGAAGAAGGGCCATGGCGGAAGCGGGCAGAACGACCTGTGGGAGTGGGCGGCGGATGTCACCCTCCCCGGCCGGGCGCCGTTCCGGACCGTCCTCGACGAGCCCAACCTGGGGCTCGACTTCCGGGAGCCGGACCAGGGCGACGTGGTCGGCGTGCTCGTCGACCCCAAGACAAACCACGCCCGGTTCGACAAGTCGGACCCGAGGCTCTCCCTCAAGGCGGCCCGTGCCGCCAAGGGTGACCACTTCCGGGAGGTGACGGCGGCCGCTCCCGGCACCCCTGACGTGTCGCCGGGTGGCCCGGTGGTGGTCGACGGCGGCGTGCAGGTGATCAGCGGCATGGATGCCGCCCCCTTCCTGCAGGACATCCTCTCGGGCGACCCCCAGGCCAAGGCGGCGGCCATCGCCGGGCTCCAGGCCAACGCCGCGGTGGCTCCCGGTGCGGCGGCGGCCGCCGCCTCGACCGCAGCCCCCACCGTTCCCGCCCGGCTGGCCCAGCTCCAACAGCTGAAGGACGCCGGTGCCCTCGACGAGGGGGAATTCCAGGCCCAGCGGCAGCGCATCCTCGACTCCCTCTGATCGGTCGTGGCCTATCGTGAGCCCACGGGGCCGGGACCGGTCACGTCGATGACGAGGCAGCGGGGTTGAGGGATGAGTGACACGGCATCGTGGCTGTCGGACACCCGGGAACGGGTGGCCACTGCGGAGCTGGCGCTGGCGGAGGTGGATCGTGGGCTGGTGGCCATCGAGAAGGTCGACAAGGCCGCCCGGCGGGCAGGTCCGATCCTCCGGTTCGCCTCCCTCGCCCTCCTGGGCGCCCTGGTGGCAGTCGGGATCGGGATCGGGATCCACCGGAGCCGACGAGGCACCCCGCCGACGGAGCCGGAAGGTCGACCCCCGGTCGAGGCCATCGTCGGGACGCCGTCGCCACCCATCGCATGAGCGAGGCTCGGTGGGAGGCCTCCGACCCGTCGGCGGGCGGCGGGGCCGTCATCGACACCAGCCGCCTCGAGGGGTTCAGCGATGGCGTGATGGCGGTGATCATCACCATCATGGCCTTTCAGCTGAAGGCGCCGGTCACCGCCGACCTCCATGGACTGGCCAAGCTGTGGCCCTCGCTGCTCGTCTACGTGCTGAGCTTCTCGATGATCGGCATCTACTGGAACAACCACCACCACCTCCTGAGGGCGACCCGACGGATCAGTGGCCTGGTGATGTGGACCAACCTCCTGCTCCTGTTCTGGCTCTCGCTCATCCCCTTCGCCACCGATTGGGTGGGGACGGCGCACGGTCACGCCCTACCGGCCGCCACCTACGGCGTGGTCGCCCTGTTGGCGGCGCTGGCCTACTTCGCCCTGGTGCGGTCCATCCTGCGTGCCAATCCGGACGACCCCGAGCTGGTGGCGGCCATCGGCACCGACGTGAAGGGAATCGCCTCGCCGGTCATCTGCGCGGCCGGCATCGGCCTGGCGTTCGTGAGTCCGTACCTGGCCTACGCCTGCTACCTCTCGGTGTCGTTGATCTGGTTCATCCCCGATCGACGGCTGACCAGCAATGCCTGATCACCGGGGTCGTGCCGGGTCGGGCCGACGGTACGTCGACCCGACGGGAAGGCGACTCCTCGGCTAGGTCAGGCGGATCGGCAGCGACTGGACGCCGACACCGACATTGACCGCCGGACCGGCACTCAACCACACCGGCTCGCCGGTGATCTCGATGTGCTCGAAGCGGCGGAGGAGCTCGCCCACCATCACCTGGAGCTCGGTCCGGGCCAGGCTGGCGCCGAGACAGAAGTGTGGTCCTCCCCCACCGAAGGCGACGTGCGGATTGGGTGACCGCCGGATGTCGAACCGGAAGGGGTCGTCGAAGACCGTCTCGTCCCGGTTGGCTGACGGGTAGAACAGCACGGCCCGGTCCCCCGCCCGCAGCTGCTGACCCCCGAACTCCACATCGCGGGTCACCGTGCGACCGAAGCAGATGACCGGACTGGACCACCGGAGGATCTCCTCGGTGGCGGCCGGCAGGAGGGAGGGATCCCCTCGGAGTGCCTCGAGCTGGTCGGGATGGGCGAGGAGCGCCATCAGGCCCTGGGTGAGGGCGTTCCGGGTCGTCTCACTCCCCGCGATGGTGAGGATGAGGAAGAAGAGGTCGAGCTCGAACTCGTCGAGCTCGCCGGTGGCGAGGATCGACCAGACGTCGTCGGTGGGATCCGCCCGCTTGGCGGCGCTGAGGGAGTGGGCGTAGGTGTAGAGCGCCACCTCCGCCGTCTCCCGCTCGGCGGTGGTGATGCCTTCCTGCGGGTCCATGGCCCGGAGCATGGTGTCGGTGATGGAGAACACCTCCGGTCGATCCGACTCGGGGATGCCGATGATGTCGCCGATGACGTGCATCGGCAGCTGGTAGGCCACGTCGGGGACGAAGTCGAGCTCGTCCTTGGCAGCGGCGGCATCGAGGACGAGGTCGGCGCGGGCGGCGATCTGCTCCTCGAGTCGCCCGATGATCCGAGGAGTGAACCCCGCGCTGATCAGCCGCCGCATCCGGGAGTGGTCGGGCGGGTCCTTGCTGACCAGCATGATGCCCCGACGCTCGGGTTCCAGGGGCGTCAGGGTCGGCCCGTCGAAGGCGGAGAAGGTCTCCCAGTCCCGATTCGCCCGTTGCACCTCGTCGTGGGCGACCAACGCCCAGAACTCGACATCGGTGTGGAAGGACGCCACGTGGGTCCGGGGATGCCAGAGGACAGGCCCCCGGGCTCGAAGGTCGCTGAAGACCCCGTGGGGAATGCCACTGCGGTACAGGGTCGGGTCCAGGAGGTCGATGTCGATCACGTCGGCGGTGGTCATGGCGTCCTTTCGACTCGAGGAGCGTATCGTTCCCGGGGCCGCGGGGACGGGGCGTGCCCCCGTGGTAGCCGAGCTCCCGTCCCGGTCGGGGAGGGCGACGCCGGGAGATCATCTGCCACCGGCCCCGGCGGGTGCTGGGAGCCATCGCCGGGATCTGGACACCGTCGTGGCCGACCGGCCCTGCACGCGACACACCCCACCGGGGTCGGTGGGGTGTGTCGGCTGGTCGGGCTGCCGGGATTTGAACCCGGGACCTCTTGACCCCCAGTCAAGCGCGCTAACCAAGCTGCGCCACAGCCCGTCTCCGGTCACCGCCACGAGGGCGGGTGACCAGGGTGCAACCCTAGCCGAGCCGGTCGGAGGCCCTGGTCGGGTGCCCGGTCAGGGCGCCGTGGGGGTGGTGCTGGTGGACGGCACGATCGAGCCGCAGATGCCGGTGTAGTACTTGCTCAGCACGCTCTCGGCCGACATGATCTTCGGGTTCTCCTCGAGGCTCTGCATCGAGGTCTCGAACTGGGTGGCACTGGTGGCGCTCTGGATGGCCTGCTTTTCGGAGCTGTCCAGCCCCAGAACCGTCTTGCCGGCCGCCTTCACGTTCCCGGGCGCCGAGGACAGCGCCGCCTCCGCCTGCGACTCGACCTTGGCCCCGTTGTTGAAGGTGGCCAGGAGCCCCTTCTTGGCCGCCGCCCAGTTGCCCGACTCCATGGCGGAGACGATCTGCGTCTCCGACTTGGTGGAGCCGCTCTCCTCGGACTTGGCCAGGGTGCAGATCTTGGCGTGGGGGTTCGACCCGTGCGTGGTGGCCCCCGCCTGCGCCGCCGGTGCCATCGCCGCCACCATGCCGACGGCCGCCACCGCAATTGCGAACTTCTTCCTGCCCATCGTTCCGCCTTCTTTCCCGCCGGTCACTGTGACCGGCGCCGCAACCACAGACGCTACCTCGGACGGGTCAGACGTGGTGGACAACCCAGGTGACCCCCTGGAACGCCCGATAGCCCAGGTAGATCACGGTGGCGATGAGCATGAGCTTGAAGTACCAGGGGGACTTCCGGTGCTCCAGCGGCGTGGCGCCACACACCGGGCACGTCCCGTCCTCGGTCAGCTCGTCGGTGGTCAGTCGCTCGTCACACTGCTCACACCAGGGCAACGGTCACCTCCGGCGACCCCCGCCCCCGTTCGGCCCCTTGGCCCGGACCCGCAGCCGGATCGGGGTGGGGCCCAGTTCGAACCGCTCCCGCAGCCCCCGCTCGACGTAGCGGAGGTAGGTGGGCTGCAGCTTGCCGTTGGTGAAGAGGGTGAAGGTCGGCGGGTCGATGGCCCCCTGGACGGCGTACTGGATCTTGGCCCCGGTCGGGGGGTGGGCCATCTGGATGGCCTTCAGGGCCCTGTTCAGCTCACCGGTGGGGATCCGCGAGTGGTAGGCCTCCTCGGCGGCGGCCACCGCCGGCAGGATCTGGTGGACCCCCAGCCCGGACAGGGCGCTGATCTTCAGCACCGGGGCGTCGCCCAGGAAGGCCAGGCGGTCCCCGATGTCCTCGAGGATGTCGGGCCGGTCCTCGGTGGGGATCAGCTCCCACTTGTTGAGCACCACCACTGTCGGGCAGCCGGCGGCGCCCACCCGCTCGGCCAGCCGCTGGTCCTGGTGGGTGACCCCCACGGTGGCGTCGATGATCAGCAGGGCGATGTCCGCCCGGTCGAGGGCCTCCAGGGCCCGAAGCACGGAGAAGTACTCGGTCCCCCGCTCGGTCTTCGACTTCCGACGCATGCCGGCGGTGTCGATGAAGCAGACCGAGCCCTCCGGGGTCTCCACCACCGTGTCCACCGAGTCGCGGGTGGTGCCGGGGGCGTCGTGGGTCACCGACCGCTCGTCCCCCACCAGCCGGTTGAAGAGCGTCGACTTCCCGACGTTGGGGCGGCCGACCAGGGCCACCCGCGGCATCGAGGCGTCGACGGCGCCGGGCTCGCCCTCCCCCGCCGCCTCGTCCGGGTCGGCCCGGTCCTCCCCCGCCGCGGTGTCGGGCAGCAGGGAGACCACGTCGTCCAGGAGGTCGCCGGTCCCCCGCCCGTGGAGGGCACTCACCGGCCACGGGTCCCCCAGCCCCAGCGAGACGGCGTCCCAGGCGTCCGACTCCCGCTGGCTGGAGTCCACCTTGTTGACCACCACCCGCACCGGGCGGCCCGACCGCTTGAGGAAGCGGGCCACGGCCAGGTCCTCCTCGAGGAGGCCGACGGTCACGTCCACCACCAGCAGCACCACGTCGGCCTCGGCGATGGCCCGCTCCGCCTGGGCGCTGACCTGGGCGTCGAGCGGGTCGTCGGTCGACAGCCAGCCACCGGTGTCCACCACGGTGAAGGTGTGGCCGCACCACTCGGCGTCGAGCTCCTTGCGGTCCCGGGTCACCCCGGCCCGCTCCTCCACCACCGCCGCCCGCCGTCCCACGATGCGGTTCACCAGCGTCGACTTGCCGACGTTGGGCCGGCCGGCCACCACCACCAGGGGCCGCTCCCGCTCGCTCACCGCGCCACCCCCAGGGAGACCGGGACCCGCTCGACGGCGGCCGCCGACCCGCACCCGCCGGAGGGCGCCGGGGCCGGGGTCCCGTCCAGGGCCCGGCGCAGGGACAGGCCGTCGGTGGGGACGATCTCCACCGGCCGGGGCAGGTCGGTGACCTGCAGGTCGTCGAGGAACCGGCCCTCGGACAGGCAGGCGTCGGGCAGCAGGTAGCGGTGGCCCACCGGTTCCCGGGCCAGGACCGGGATGAGGTCGGTGCCGGTCAGCAGCCCGGACACCCCGATGTTGCCGCCGAAGAAGTCGTTGGCCACCGGCAGCAGACGGATGTCGTCCCGCCCCAGGGAGGCCACCAGCGGGGCCAGCACCCTCGCCCCGTACTCGCCGGTGAGGATGGCGATGGGGGCTCCCCCGTCCACCGTCGGAGTGGCCGGGTCGGCCCGCTGGGCCCGGTAGCCCGAGGCGGGGGCGCCGTCCACCCAGGCGAAGAAGCCCGGTCGCACCCCGAGGGCGGCGTCCTCGTCCCCGCCGAAGGCGGCCTCGAAGGCCCGGGCCATGCCCAGGCCGTTCTCGTGCTGGGGGAAGCCCTCGTAGGTGGCCTGGGCCGGGAACGGCCGCTCGGCCATCAGGTAGTACTCGTCGGCGGCGTAGACCATGCGCCGCCCGACGGCCCGGAGGAAGTCCTGCTGCCACCGGTCGATGGCGTCGCAGACGGCGGCCGCCTCCTCGACGGTGTGGGGCCGCATGGCCCCCTCGGTGGAGAACCGGCTGACCCCGAGCGGCACGCAGGCCACCGTGGCCAGCTCCGGGTACCGGTCCATCACCCCGGCCAGGGTGTCCTCGAGCACCGCCCCGTCGTTCTTGCCCGGGCACACCACCACCTGGCCGTGGACCTCGATGCCGGCGGCCAGCAGGGCGCTCAGCCAGCGGAGGCTGGTGGCCCCCCGGCGGTTCCGCAGCAGGTCGGCCCGGACGTCGGGGTCGGTGGCGTGGATGGAGACGAACAGGGGGCTGAGCCGCTCGGTGACCACCCGCTCGAGGTCCATCTCGGTGAACCGGGTGAGGGTGGTGAAGTTGCCGTAGAGGAACGAGAGCCGGTAGTCGTCGTCCTTCAGGGACAGGCTCCGCCGCATCCCCTTGGGCAGCTGGTGGATGAAGCAGAACTCGCAGTGGTTGTCGCAGGTCCGCACCCGGTCGAAGACGGCCGACGACACCTCGGCGCCCAGTGGCTCGCCCGGCTCCTTGACCACGGTCAGGGCGAAGGGGTCCGCCACCCCGCGACGACGGACCACGAGCTCGAGATCGGGCTCGTCGACCAGCAGGCTGTACTCGATCACGTCGCGGGGCGACCGTCCGTTGAGGAAGAGGAGCTCGTCCCCGGGTCGGAGGCCGGACCGGTGGGCCGGTGACGATTCGGAGACGGCGACGACCGAGGGCGCCGTCGTACCGCGGGCTCCCGACATGCCCCCAGGCTACCCGCTGGGTGCCCGACCTCCGGTGGCGGGGCGTCGCTCGGGTGGAGAGGGCGGGGCCGGTAGCCTGGGAGGATGGCCGTCGACCGAGTGCTCCTGGCCGAGCCGAGGGGCTTCTGCGCCGGCGTGGAGAAGGCGATCAAGGCGCTGGCCTGGATGGTGCGGGTCTTCGAGCCGCCGGTCTACTGCTACCACGAGATCGTCCACAACCGGCACGTGGTCGACCAGTTCCGGGCCCAGGGCGTGGTCTTCGTCGACGACGTGGACGAGGTGCCGGCCGGCGCCCCCCTGATGCTGTCGGCCCACGGGTCGGCCCCCGACGTGGTGGTGGCGGCCCGGGACCGGGGCCGGGTGGTGGTCGACGCCGTCTGCCCGCTGGTCACCAAGGTCCACCACGAGCTGAAGGTCCGGGCGGGCAAGGGGTACACCGTCCTCTACGTGGGCCACCAGGGCCACGAGGAGGCGGTGGGTACCATGGCGGTGGCCCCCCAGGCGGTGCGCCTGCTCGAGCGGGTGGAGGACGTCGACGCCCTGCCCGAGGGCGGACGGCACCGTCCCGGTGGCCCTGTTGGCCCAGACCACCCTCAGCCACGACGAGTGGGCGGACATCGTCGAGCGGTCGCGCCAGCGCTTCCCCGACCTGTGGATGCCCAACCGCAGCGATCTGTGCTTCGCCACCACCAACCGGCAGGCCGCCCTGAGGGCCATGGCCGGGCGGGTCGACGCCGTGGTGGTGATCGGCTCCGTCAACTCCTCCAACACCGTGGCCCTCGAGAAGGTGGCCCGCTCCTTCGGGTGCGCCCGGGTGCTGCGGGTCAACGACGCCTCCGAGCTCCCCGACGACCTGTCGGGCACCGTGGGGGTGACGGCCGGGGCATCGGCCCCCGAGGCGCTGGTGCAGGCGGTGGTGGCCAAGCTCGCCCCGCTCCACGGGGTGGAGGCCGCCCCGGTCACCGTCGAGGAGGAGTACTTCCCCCCGCCCCCCGAGCTACGCGAGATCCTCCGCGGCCTCGAGGCGGCGGTGTCGCTCCTGACCGCCGCCCCACCCGCCCGGGGCGACGACGGTGGCGCCGGTGGGGTGCTGGCCGGCGACCGGTCCACCGCCGCCGCCGACGTGCTCGAGCGGCTGGCCGGATGAGCCGGTCCGGGCGGAGCGGCGGGAGCCGGCCGTGGTGATGCCCTCGGCCCGGGAGACCCCGGTGCTCACCGCCGCCATGGTGGCCAAGGCGTTCAACCTGGGGGAGGCGGCCGGGCCGCTCACCGAGGTGATCGGCAGCACCGCCAACCGCACCTGGCGGCTCGACACCTTCGGGGCGGTCTACTTCGTCAAGCACTACGACCGTCCGGTGGACATGCCCACCTGGTCCGACTGGATCCGGGCCATCCAGGGGTCGTGGGAGATCGAACGGGCCTCCTTCGAGGCCGGCCTGCCGGTGGCCCGCCCGGTGCTGGCCCCCGGGGCGGCGTGGCCGTGGATCGACCTGGACCTCGGGCCCCACCTGGCCACCGTCCGGGTCCACGAGTGGGTGCCGGGCAACCTCCGCACCGACCCGGCCACCCTGCCGGTGGCCGACCAGTTGGGGGACTTCCTGGGCCGGGTCCACCGGGTGCTGCCCCCGATGCAGGAGTGGCGCCGGCCGCCCAGCTGGCCGGACGACTGGGTGGGCATGATCCCCACCCAGCCCGGGCCGTCCGCCCTGTGGACCCAGAGCCTGCGGGACACCGTGCCCCTCCTCGACGCCGCCTCGTCGCTGTGCGCGGCCGGGGCCGCCGAGCAGGTGCCCCTGGTGCGGACCCACCGGGACCTCCACTCCCACAACGTCATCGAGCGCCCCGACGGCCACGTGGTGGTCATCGACTGGGACGCCGCCTCCACCCAACGCCCCGACTGGGAGCTGGTGGAGGCGGCCCTGGAGCTGTCGGGCTATCTGGCCGGGACCCCCTCGCGGCCGGTGGTGGACGCCTTCGTCGGCGCCTACCGCCGGGCGGGCGGGCCGGCCGGTCCGGTCACCGCCACCAGCTTCGGCGGGCTGCTGATGTGCGCCCAGAACTGGCTCCACTACAACATCCGGCGGGTGGCGGGCCACCAGCTCTCCCGGGGGGCCGGCCCCTCGCCGGCCGAGCGGGAGGTGGTGCAGTCCCTGGCCGCCGTGCGGCGGGTCATGGAGGGGATCGACGAGTGGGTGGGGTGGTTCGCCTGAGCCGGTGTCGGGTGGGAGACTGGGGGCGATGACGACGACCTCCTTCACCAGCATGGACCAGTCGACCGCCGAGCAGTGGCGGACCATCGGCGCCGAGACGGCGCGCCCACCAGGGCCGGGTGGCCGACCGGGTGCTGGCCATGCTGGAGTCCCTCGACGAGGTGGTGGACGGCTTCGCCGTCGACCAGCTGACCCACTGCCTGCAGACCGCCACCCGGGCCGAGCGGGCCGGGGCCGACGACGAGATGGTGGTGGCCTCCCTCTGCCACGACATCGGCAAGGCGGTGTCGGTGCCCAACCACCCCCGGATCGCCGCCGAGATCCTCCGGCCCTACGTGCGCCCCGAGGTGTTCCACACCATCCTGGCCCACCAGGACTTCCAGGGCCGGCACTACTACGCCCACTTCGACCTCGATCCCAACGCCCGCGACCAGTACCGGGGCGAGCCGTGGTTCGGGCTGGCCGAGCAGTTCGCCGACGAGTGGGACCAGGTGAGCTTCGACCCCGACTACCCCACCGAGTCGCTGGCCCACTTCGAGCCCCGGGTACGAGCGGTGTTCGGGCGTCCCCACCAGCTCTGATGCGGGCCACCCAGCGGCACCGCTGGTTCACCCGGGCCGACAACCGGGAGCACCGGCGACGGGCGCAGCTCCAGGAGTTCGCCCTCGACGCCGCCCGGGCCGACTTCGAGGCCCGCCATCCCGATGCCCGGTTCGGGCCGGTGGTGGCCCTGATCGCCGCCTACGAGGAGGAGGACAACCTCGGCGACGTGCTGAAGGGGGTGCCCACCCAGGTCGACGACCTCGAGGTCTCCACCCTGGTGGTGGTGGACGGGGGCCAGGACGCCACCGACCGGGTGGCCATCGAGACCGGGGTGTTCACCTGCGTGCTCCCGGTCAACCTCGGCCAGGGGGCCGCCCTCCGCCTCGGCTACCAGCTGGCGGTGGCCGGCGGGGCGACCGGTACGTGGTGACCCTGGACGCCGACGGCCAGAACGACGCCGGGGAGATCGGCACCATGCTCGAGCCGCTCCTCGACGACCGGGCCGACTTCGTCATCGCCTCGCGGCGGCTGGGGGTCGACCAGACCACCGACCGGTTCCGCCGGGCCGGGGTCCGGCTGTACGCGGCCGCCCTCAACGCCATCGCCGGCCAGCGGCTGACCGACACCTCCAACGGCTACCGGGCGTTCCGGGCCGAGGTGGTGGCGGACATCGGCCCCCGCCTCCGTCAGGACCAGTACCAGACGGCCGAGGTGGTGATCACCGCCGCCCGACGGGGCTGGCGGATCACCGAGCAGCCCACCGTGTGGCACCCCCGGGCCTCCGGGGAGTCGAAGAAGGGCGGCAACCTCTTCTTCGGGATCCAGTACGCCCGGGTGATCCTCACCACCTGGGCCCGGGTGGCCCTCCGGCCACCGGCGCCGGCCCCCCACCGTCCGTCGGGGGGTCAGTAGCGGCCGGTGGCGGTGACCGAACGGTCGTAGAGCTCCTGGAGCGACTCGGTGACCTGGGCGGTGAGCAGCCGGAGGCCGCTCCGCGACACCCGGCCCCCCTCGGTGCGGGCGGCCGGGACGATCGGCTCCCCCACCACCAGGTGGATCCTCCGGGGCCGGGGGAGCTTCTTCCCCTTCGGCATCACGGTGGCCGAGCCACCGATCCCCACCGGCACGATGGTGGCCCCGGTCCGGGCGGCCAGGAACGCCACCCCCTCGTGGAGGTCCTCCACCACCGGGCCGCTGCGCCGCTCCCCCTCCGGGAACTGGACCAGCACCTCCCCGGCGTCGAGCACCCGCTGGGCCCGGCGGAGCGCCTCGCGGTCGGCCGACTCGCGGTGGACGGGGAAGGCGCCCACCGACAGCAGGAACCGGCCGAAGCGGGGGTTGGTGAAGAGGCTGTCCTTGGCCATGTAGTGGAGCTTCCGGTCGGTCACCTCGGAGGCCACGAAGAAGTCGATGAACGAGCGGTGGACCGGGGCGAGGATCACCGGGCCCTCGGTGGGGACCTGTTCCCGCCCCTCCACGGTGGTGCGGAAGGCGGCCCGGTTGACCAGGTGGACCAGCAACCGGAGCAGCCGGTAGACGGGGTTGGTGGCGGTGTCGACCGCCGGCTCCTCGGCCGGGGGGAGAGCGGGGCCGACCCGGTCACAGCCACGCCAGCACCTCGTCGACCACCGCGTCGATCGACCGGTCGGTGGTGTCGACCACCCGGGCCCCGTCGGCCACCTCCAGCGGCGAGACCGCCCGGGTGCTGTCCAGCCGGTCCCGGCGGGCCACCCCCTCCGAGCCCTCGTCGCTCCGCCGGCGGGCCCGCTCCTCGGGCGAGGCGGTGAGGTAGATCTTGAGGGTGGCGTCGGGGAAGACCACCGAGCCGATGTCCCGGCCCTCCACCACCCCGCCCCCGTGCTCGTCCACCCACCGGCGCTGCCGGTCGACCAGCAGCCGCCGGACGGCGGGGTTGGCGGCCACCGCCGACACCGCCCGGTTGACCTCCGGGCTCCGGATGGCCTCGGTGATGTCCACGCCGTCGGCCGTCACCTGCTCCCCCACCTCGATGGTGGCCGTCCCGGCGATGCCGGCCACCGCCTCGCCGTCGCCGGGGTCCACCCCACCGTGCAGGGCGGCCCAGGCCACCGCCCGGTACATGGCGCCGGTGTCCAGCCGGGGCAGTCCCAGCGACTGGGCCAGGCGCCGGGACACCGTCGACTTGCCGGCGCCGGCCGGTCCGTCGATGGCGATCACCCGGACCCCGGTCACCGGGCCCCCGTCAGGGTGGCCAGGTCGTCGAGGAAGCCGGGGTAGCTGGTGGCCACCGCCTCCCACCCCGAGACGGTGGTGGGTCGGGCGGACTGGGCGGTGGCGGCGATGGCGGCCGCCATGGCCATCCGGTGGTCGCCCCCGGCCTCCACCGTCACCGGGCCGGTGGGTCGGAGACCGCCACCCTCCACCACCAGGTCGTCGCCCTCCACCCGGGCGGAGCCCCCCACCGCGTTGATCAGGGCGGCGGTGCCCGCCAGTCGATCCGACTCCTTCACCCGAAGCTCCCCCACTCTGCGAAACCGTGTCGGCCCGTCGGCCGTGGCGGCGGCCACCGCCAGGATCGGTACCTCGTCGAGGGAGGGGATCTCCTCCGCCTCCACCACCGTCCCGGTCAGGGGAGCGTACCGGCTGGTCAGGGAGCCCATCTCCTCGTGCTCCTCGACCTCGATGTCGGCCCCCATCCGCCACAGCACGCCCACGAAGCCGATCCGTTCCGCCCCCAGGTGGACGTCGGCCACCGTCACCCGGCTCCCCGGCACCACCGTCGCCGCCACCACCCAGAAGGCGGCCTGCGAGGGGTCGCCGGGCACCGTCCAGGCCTCGGGCCGGAGCCGGCTCGGCCGCAGGCGGATCCGTCGCCCGGCCCCGGTCTCGGTCACCTCGATGTCCGCCCCCGCCCGGGCCAGCATCGCCTCGGTGTGGGCCCGGGTGGCCACCGGCTCCTCCACCACCGTCTCCCCGTCGGCGTCCAGGCCGGCCAGCAGGATGGCCGACTTCACCTGGGCCGACGCCATGGGTGGGGTGTACTCGATCCCCCGGAGCGACCCCCCGGTCACCGTCACCGGCGGGAGGCAGGTCGGTCCCCGTCCGGTGATCCGGGCCCCCATCCGGGTCAGCGGCACCTCCACCCGGTCCATGGGCCGCCGGCTCAGCGACTCGTCCCCGGTCAGGGTGGCGGTGACCGGCAGCCCGGCCAGCAGGCCGAGCAGCAGCCGCATGCCGGTGCCCGAGTTGCCGAGGTCCACGGGGCCCTCCGGGGAGGCCAGGCGGGAGCGGCCGCCGTGCACGGTGGTCACGCCGCCCCGGCGCTCCACCCCCGCCCCCAGCGCCTCGACGGCGGCCAGGGTGCCCAGGACGTCCCCACCGTCGGAGAGGCCGGTCACCGTGGAGGTCCCCTCGGCCAGCGCCGACAGCAGCAGGGCCCGGTGGGAGATCGACTTGTCGCCGGGCACCCGGACCACGCCCTCCAGCGGTCGCCCGCCGGTCAGCTCCACCCGGTCGACGGCGCTCACCGTCCGGGCCCCACCGGATTGGAGGTGGCCCGGTAGCCCCGCTCGGCCAGGGCGGCCACCAGCGGCGGGACGGCCTCGGCCACCACCACCAGGACCAGCACGCCCCGGTCCCCCTCCACCGAGTGGGCGATGTCGTCGTCCACGATGTTGACCCCCAGCTCGAAGGCCAGGGTGTAGATCTCCGCGAACACCCCGGGCCGGTCCTCCACCGGGACCCGGACCTCCATGAGGCCCTCGGCCTGGGGCAGCCGGTCGGCCAGGGCCCGCCGGGCCACCGCCGCCCGCCCCAGCACGGACAGGAGGGCCGGGTGGTCGTGCTCGGCCACCACCCGCCGGGTCTCCCCCAACGCCTCGATCAGGAGGTCGAGGGTGGCCACGATGGCGTCGGCGTTGTCGTCGCAGATGTCGGGCCAGATGGTGGGCTGCCCGGCGGCGATCCGGGTCATGTCCCGGAAGCCGCCGGCCGCCAGCTTGAGCAGGGCGCCGTGCTCCTCCCCCAGTCCGGCCGCCAGGTCCATCAGGGTGGCGGCGGTGAGGTGGGGCACGTGGGAGACCACCGCCACCAGGGCGTCGTGCTGGTCGGGGGCCAGGGCCACCACGTCCGCCCCCAGGTCGGCCACGATGCTCCGCAGCCGGGTGTAGGCGCCGGGCTCGGTGAGGGCGGTGGGGGTCAGCACCCAGGTGGCCCCCACGAAGAGGTCGGCGGAGGCGCCGTCCACCCCCACCTGCTCGGAGCCGGCCATCGGGTGGCCTCCGATGAAGCCGGGGTGGTCGACCGCCGCCACCAGGGGGCCCTTCACGCTCCCCACGTCGGTCACCACCGCGTCCGGCCGTCGACCGGGACGGGCCAGGAGGTCGGCGATCACCCGGCCGGCGGCGTGGACCGGGGTGGCCACCACCACCAGCGAGGCGTCGGGGTCGTCGCCGGCCACGTCCAGCGCCCCCAGTTCCACCGCCCGGGCGGTCACTCCCGGGGCGGCGTCGATGCCGCTGACGTGCCAGCCGCGCTGACGCAGGGCCAGGCCCACCGAGCCGCCGATCAGTCCGGTGCCGACGATCAGCGCCCGGTCCGGGTCCGGCCCGCCGCTGCTCGACGGGGGTGGGGTGCCGATCGGGAGGGGGTGGGTGCCGGCGCCGCCCTCAGTCGGGGAGGTCGTCACGGAGTCCCCTGGCGCCCTCGAGGTAGACGTGGTGGATCTCGGCGCGGGGGCGGTCGGTCTCCACGTGGAGCATCACCCGGATGCAGCGGGGGGTGGAGCCGGTCACCGCCAGCTCCCGGGCGCAGATCAGGGGCACCGCCCCCAGGCCGGCGCTGCGGGCGGCGGTGGCCGGGAAGGTGGCGACGATGTCCTCGGTGGCGGTGAAGAGGATGGAGATGATGTCCTCCTCCTCCAGCCCGTTCCGCTCCAGGATCTGGCCGAGCAGGGCCACCACCCGCTCGGTGATGTCCTCGACGGTGTCGGCGTCGACCGTGGTCGCGCCGCGGATGGCTCGCACGGTAGGCACAGCCGGCCATGTTAGCCAGGGGCGGGTGGGAGGTCGTCCCTGGCCACGGCGGCCGAGGCCAGCGCCCGGACCTCGTCGATGGTCAGGGGGCGCCACGAGCCGGGGCCCAGGGTGGGGTCGGTCAGCGGGCCGATCCGGGTCCGGACCAGGCGGAGCACCGGATGGCCGACCGCCTCGCACATCCGCCGGACCTGCCGGTTCCGGCCCTCGTGGATGACGATCCGGAGGAGGGAGGGGGCCACGGTGGACACCCGGGCCGGGGCGGTCATCCCGTCCTCGAGCTCGATCCCGTCCCGCAGGCGGCGGACGTCGCCGGCCGTCGGCTCGCCCTCCACCTCCACCAGGTACTCCTTGGGCACCCCGAACGACGGGTGGGTGAGCCGGTGGGTGAGGCCGCCGTTGTTGGTGAGGATCAGCAGGCCCTCGCTGTCCATGTCCAGCCGGCCCACCGGGAACACCCGGGGCTCGGCGGGCACCAGCGAGACCACGGTGGGCCGTCCGTGGGTGTCCTCGGCGGTGCTCACCACCCCCACCGGCTTGTTCAGCAGGTAGTGGACCAGGCCGGGCATCACCGGCAGCGGCACCCCGTCGAGCTCCACCTCGTCGACCGCCGGGTCGATGCGGCGGCCCAGCACCGGCACCTGGCCGTTGACGGTGACCCGCCCGGCGACGATCAGGTCCTCACAGACCCTCCGGGAGCCGAGGCCGATCCGGGCCAGCACCTTCTGCAGTCGCTCCCCGTCGCCCAGCGGGGCGGGGTCGGGCTCAGCCATCCACGGCCGGACGCAGGCGCTCCTCGAGCTCGCCGACCAGCTCGGGGCCGGGGAGGAGGTCGGCCACCGGCGGGAGCTGCTCCAGACGGTCGAGGCCCAGCCGCTCGAGGAAGGCGTCGGTGGTGGCGTAGAGGACGGCCTGGCCCGGGCCGGTGGCCCGTCCGGCCGGGGCGATGTAGCCCCGGTGCTCCAGCAGCCGCACCACGCCGTCGACGTTGACCCCCCGCAGGGCGGCGATCTGGGCCCGCGACACCGGCTGCTTGTAGGCCACGATGGCCAGGGTCTCGAGGGCGGCGGCCGACAGCCGGGAGGACACCCCGACGTTGGCGAACCGCTCCACGTAGGCGGCCAGCTCCGGGTCGGTCTGGATCCGGTAGCCGCCGGCGATCCGGACCACCTCGAAGCCCCGGCGCCCGGTGCGGCACGAGTCGGCCAGCTCCTGGCAGACCGGCTCGACCTGTTCGACGGGGAGCTCGAGGAGCTCGGCCAGCAGGCCGGGCTCCACCGGCTCGACGGCCACGATGAGGACGGCCTCGACGGCCCGGGCGTGCTCGGAGAGGGGCACCCTCAGCCCTCGTACTCGTCGTACTCGGCTCCCACCGGTACCGGCTCCCCGCGCCCGGCCACCCACTCGATCTCCAGCTCGCCGAAGGTCCGGCCCTGGTCGAGGGAGACCCGCCCCTGCTTGCACAGCTCGAGGAGGGCCAGGAACCGGACGATGACCTCGATCCGGGTGGACAGGTGGCCGGTGAGGGCCCGGAAGGTGGCCCGACCGGCCAGGGGCAGCCGGACCTCCAGCTCGCTGACCGCCTCGGCCACGGTGACGGTGTCCACCGTCACGTGGTAAAGGTCCACGGTCGGCACCGGCTGGGCGGCGGTGGCCCGGTGGTAGGCGGCGGCCACCTGCTCGGGGGTGACCCCCTCCAGGAGGTCGGGGGCGTGGACCACGAAGCCGTCGTCCAGGCCGGCCGTGCGGGGGGCCGAACGGGCGGCCCGCTCCATCAGCACGGTGAAGGCGTCGGCGGCCGCCGAGTAGGCCTGGCACTCGAGGAGGCGGGCCAACAGCAGGTCGCGCTCCTCCCAGCCGATCAGCTCCTCGTCGGGCTCCACGTCGTCGGGCCCGGGCAGCAGGCGCTTCGACTTCAGCTCCACCAGCACCGAGGCCACCACCAGGAACTCCGAGGCGGCGGCCAGGTCGACCGCCTCCCAGGCGGCCATCTGCTGGAGGAAGGCGTCCACCACCGCCGCCAGGGGGATGTCGTAGAGGTCGACCTGGTGGGTGGTGACCAGGTGGAGGAGGGCGTCGATCGGCCCGTCGTAGACGGGGGTGGAGACGGTGGTGGTCACGGGTCCCGACGATACCGGGTGGGCCGGGCCCCGCCGTGCACCGTGGGATCCGGCGCCCCGCCCCACCACGCCTACGATGAGCGCCTATGTCGAAGGTCCTCTCCGGTATCCAGCCCAGCGGCGATCTGCATCTCGGGAACTACCTGGGGGCGGTCCGGAACTGGGTGGCCGACCAGTACGTCCACGACGCCCTGTACTGCATCGTCGACCTCCACGCCCTCACCTTGGACATCGACCCGGCCGAGCTCCGGGCCCGCACCCACGAGACGGCCCTCGACCTGCTGGCCGCCGGCCTCGACCCCGGGGTGTGCACCCTCTTCGTGCAGAGCCATGTGGCCGAGCATTCCCAGCTGACCTGGCTGTTGGAGTGCGTGGCCACCATCGGCGAGCTGGACCGCATGACCCAGTTCAAGGAGAAGAGCGCCGGCCGCGACTCGGTGCGGGCCGGCCTGCACACCTACCCGGTGCTGATGGCCGCCGACATCCTCCTCTACGACGCCGAGCGGGTGCCGGTCGGCGACGACCAGCGCCAGCACCTCGAGCTGGCCCGGGAGCTGGCCAACCGGTTCAACCACCGCTACGGCGACACCCTGGTGGTGCCGGAGGCGGCCATCCCCACCATCGGGGCCCGGGTGATGGACCTCCAGCACCCGGAGAACAAGATGTCCAAGTCGGTCAACTCGCCGCTGGGGACGGTGCTGCTCCTCGACGGCCCGGACGAGATCACCCGCAAGGTGAAAAAGGCGGTCACCGACACCGACAACGACGTCCGGTACGACCGGGGCACCAAGCCGGGGGTGGCCAACCTGCTCGAGCTGCTGGCGGTGGCCACCGGGCGCACGCCGGAAGCGGTGGCGGAGGGGTACTCCCGCTACGGGGACCTCAAGGCCGACGTGGCCGAGGCCCTGGTGGAGCTGCTCCGGCCCATCCAGGAGCGTCGCAGACTCCTGGCCTCGGACCCGGCGGCCGTCACCGACCTGCTGGCCGTCGGCGCCGACAAGGCCCGGACCACGGCGTCGGCCACCTACCGGCGGGCGGCGGACGCCATGGGGCTCCTCAGCCCCGGCTGACCCGGGCGGCCCGGCGACGCCGTCGGATGCCGACCGCCTCCGCCACCGTCCAGGCCACCAGGCCCACGCCGGTCACCAGCGAGATGGCGATCCCCACCACCGCCGACAGGGTGCGGTAGGAGAAGGTCACCACGTAGCTGCCGGCCGCCGGGAGCTGCACCCGCTGGACGGCGTCGTCCTGGTGGACGGAGAGGACGACGGCCGGACCGGTGGGGCGTCCGGTGGCCGGGTCGATGGGCTGGGCGGAGGCGTGCCAGCCGGTGGTCCAGCTCACACTGCGGACCAGCCGGACCGGGCCGGTGGCGTGGACCACCACCCGCTGGCCGCCCTGGAGGTCGGGCGCCCCGGTCTGGACCACGGTGCCGGCCGGGGCGGTGCCACCCCGCTCCCCCTCCACCCGCGCCCACCCCTGGGCCCGGGTGTTGTGGAAGACCCCGAAGGAGCCGATGGTGCCGGTGTAGACCCAGTGGGGCGAGCTGACGTTGCCCTGCAGGCGCCCGTCCAGCACCACCGCCCCGTCCTCGCGGGTGGCGAGGGTGGGGGCGCCGAACCGCACGGCGGCGGTGCCCCGGTTCTGGACGGCGATCCCGGCCATGCGGGTGGGGGCGCCCAGGGAGAAGGTGGTGGTGCCGTCGGCGGCGGTGGTCACCGACGAGGCCGGGAGCCAGTCGGTGGCCCCGGCCGGGGTCACCACCCCCACCCGGGCACCCGCCGGATCACCGGAGATCCGGGGGACGGTGCCCCGGTCGGCGGTGAGCACGCCCCCCAGGTACCAACGGTGGGCGGCGCCGGCGTCCACCACGGTGGGCCCGGGCGGGGCCAGCTCCGGATCGGTGGTGGGGGTCGGGAAGGAGTCGGCGGTGGGGCCCTCCGCCCCCGGGGCGCGGGTCACGAAGTAGGAGGGCAGCGACAGGAGGACCCGGGTGTTGAGCTGGTCCCACACCGGGCCGGCCAGGGTCTGGGGATCCAGGTCCTCCTGGTAGTGGGAGCCGGTGGCGTCGTAGTACCCGTTGTCGACCAGGGCGGCGTACCCCTGGGCGCTGGGTTGGTGGCGGGTGACGTTGAGGTCGGTCTGGCCCAGCTGGTAGAGCTGGTTGTCCTCGAAGATGTCCGGGTCGTAGATGATGAACCGCCCGTCGCCGATCAAGGAGGAGAACTGGCGGGCCAGTGCCCCGCGGGCGTGGGCGGCCGTCCGGGTGGTGGGCGGGTGGAGGACCAGGCCGGTGAAGACCAGCACGTCGACCACCAGCACCACCGACAGCAGTCGCCGGAGGGTGGCCGGCGACCACCGCCCGGCGGTCAGGACCACCGCGGTGCCCGCCGCCGCGATGACCAGCTCGACGGTGGCCACCACCGCCAGGACCCGGAGGGCGGAAGGGGTCAACGAGGTGACGCCCCCGAGGAAGTGGACCCAGCCGGCCGGCGTCGCCCACAGCAGGACGCAGACCACCGCGCTCAGGGTCACCGGCACGCAGGTGAGCACCGTCTCCACGGGCGTCCGGTGGCCGGCGGGCCCGGGGGTGCCGGCCGGCGCGGTGGGGTCGGCCCCGGCGCCGTCGGCCCCGGCCGTGCGGGAGGCGAGCAGCAGGTGGACGAACCAGGCGGCCAGCACCGCCATCGAGAAGTCGACCAGGAGCAGGTTGCGGTTGAGCAGCCGCTGCGAGCGGATCCCGGGGATCAGGTACAGCACGTGCCCGAACGGGGTGCCGCTCCCCAGGGCCGAGAAGAGGCCGACCGCCATGACCAGGTACCAGATGGCCCAGCGCCGGGTCTCCGGGCGGCGGCGCCAACGGGCGGCGGGCAGGGCGCAGAAGCCGACCAGGGCCAGGATGCCCACGTAGCTGATGACCTCGGGGAAGTTGTAGCCCCCGGCGTAGGGGGCCGACGACTGGTTGGTCCCCAGGGCGAACGGCGAGGTCAGCAGCGACAGGGTGGGTACCGGCAACGACCCACTGGTGAAGAAGGTGTAGGTGGCCGCACTCCGCTGTGACTGGCTGAGGAAGGCGAGGCCGGGGACCAGCTGGGCCGAGGCCAGGGCGACCGACCCGATCGCCCCGAGCCCCAGGGCCAGCAGGGCGGGGAGGCTCCACCACCACGACGACCGCGCCAGCATCCGCTGGTCCAGCATCCGGTAGACGAGGTAGATCCCGGCCAGTACCCCGCCGTCGAGGAAGGCCTCGGGTCCCCCGGCCAGCATGGACAGGCCGCAGGACACCGCCAGGAGGCCGGCCCACCACCGCAGGTGGCGCCTCCGGACCCCGGCGGGGCGGGAGGGCGGCGGCGGGGTGGTGAGGGCGTGGAGGGACAGCAGCATCCAGGGGAGCCACGACGACCCCTCGATGATGTCGATGTGGACGATCTGGCCGCTCATGAAGCCGAGGAAGGCGAAGGTCACCGCCCCGAGGGTGGCGGCGGTCGAGGACACCGGCTGGCGGCGGAGGAAGAGGTAGGTGCCGGCCAGGGTGGTGTCGTAGACGAAGGCCAGGTTGAGGGACCAGGCGGTCTGGGAGGGCAGGATCCCGAACAGCCAGGTGGCCGGGTAGGCGGCCCCGGCGTTGAAGCCGCCGAGCAGCGGGGCGCCGCTGAACAGGTAGGGGTCCATCAGGGGGAGCACCCCGTGGCGGAGGCTCTCCCCCACCAGTACCCGGAGGGGGAAGTTCTGGATGAAGTTGTCGCCGTCCAGGAAGACCTTGCCCACCAGCACCGGGGCGCAGAACACCACCCAGGGGACCACCAGGGCCGCCACCATGCCCGGGTGGGTCCGGGCCCATCGGAGGCTCGCCGCCCCCGGGTGGCGACGGTCGGGGACCGTCGGAGGGGTCCCGGCGGCCGCCACCGTCCCGGTCGTCACGAGGGCGGGATCGTCCGGCCCGGCCGCCTCATACCAACAGCCCCGACCACCAGGTGATCACGTGGTTGATGAGCGCCGCCCACTCGCTCCGGAAGAAGAAGATCAGCACGAAGGGCAGGAACATCAGGACGGGGGTGAGCCGGTAGTACTCCGGGAGGTACCGGGCCGGGATGAACCGTTCGAGGACCGATGCCCCGTCCAGGGGAGGGCAGGGGATGAGGTTGAACACCCCCAGCACGATGTTGGCGAACCCGGCGATGAACAGGACCTGGCCGAGCAGCGTGGGGATGTCGTACGAGCCGTCCGGGTACTGGCCGAGCCCGAACTGGTGCACCGTCTCCCGCACGGCCAGCGGGGTGGTGAGGGCGAAGGCGACGCCGAAGGCGGCGGCCAGGGCGAAGTTGGTGACCGGGCCGATCAGCGAGACCAGGACCGTCTGGTTCCTCGGGCTCCGGAGCCGGTTGGTGCTGACCGGCACCGGCTTGGCCCAGCCGTAGGCGCCCAGGCCCGACAGGCTGAGGACGGCCGGGACCAGCAGGGTGCCCACCGGGTCGACGTGGCGGATGGGGTTGAGCGACAGCCGTCCGGCCCGCTTGGCGGTGTCGTCCCCGAACCAGAGGGCGACCACCCCGTGGGAGATCTCGTGGAGGATGATCGACGGGATCAGCACCACGAAGTAGATGATCTCGAACCGGGTGATCCGGTGGGTGAGCAGCAGGATGACCACCAGGGCCACGCCCACCGCCACGATCATGGCCGTCTTCTGGCCCCGGGTGAAGCCCTGGCCCGGACGCGCTCCCGAGCTGCGCCCGGCGCCCCCGAAGCCCATCGATCGCCGGTCGCTCAGTGCCGCGAGGCGTGGTTGATGCAGAACCGGGCGGCCGGCATCGCTTCCAGGCGGGCGGTGGCGATCGGCTCGCCGCACGCCTCACAGGTCCCGTACTCACCGTTCTCCAGCTTGGCCAGCGCGTGGGCCACCTCGCCCAGGGAGTCCTGGAGCTGCTGGGCCAGTACCTCGGCCTCGCCGCGCTCGGCCGTCACCTGGCTGGTGTCGGCGAAGTTGGGGTCGTAGGCCAGTCCGCTGCCGCCGTCGGCGAAGCCCAGCTCGGTCAGTTCCGAGGCCAGTTGGGTGCGCTCGTCCTCGAGGAGGCGGCGGTAGTCGACGGTGGGGGCGTTGCCGGGCATCGGGGAGATCCTACCCGTCGGACTACCCTCCGGCCCGCGGGTGGGCCAGTTCATAGGTGGCCCTCAGATGTTCGGCACTCAGCCTGGTGTAGAGCTGCGTGGTGGTGATGGAGGCGTGTCCGAGCAGCTCCTGGACGATCCGGATGTCGGCCCCGTGGGCCAGCATGTGGCTGGCGCACGAGTGCCGGAGCACGTGCGGGCTCACCACCGACGCCAGTCCCACCCGGTCGGCCCGCCGCTTCAGGATGGCCCACGCCCCCTGGCGGGTCAGGCGGTCGCCCCGCCGGTTCAGGAAGACCGCCTCCTCGTCGTCCCGCGACCGCCAGCGGTCCGGGACCACCCGGGGCCGGCCCGCCGGCGACAGCCAGGCGTCCACCGCCTGGCGGGCCACCCGGCCCAGGGGCACCAGGCGCTCCTTCGAACCCTTGCCGAACACCCGCAACAGGCCGTCGTCGTCCCGGAGGTCGAGGAGGGAGAGCCCGACCACCTCGGAGATCCGCGCCCCGGTGCCGTAGAGCAGCTCCAGCAGGGCCCGGTCCCGCAGGTCGTACGGCTCGGTGCCGGTCACCGAGTCCAGGAGTCGCATGGTCTGGTCCTCGTCGAGGGCCTTGGGGAGGCGCCGGGGCAGCTTGGGCGACCGGAGGTCCCTGGTGGGGTCGGCCTCGATCGTCCCCTCCTCCACCAGGAACCGGTAGAGGCCCCGGAGGGTGGTGATGGTCCGGGCGGTGGAGGTCGGGCTGCGCCCTGCCACCCGGAGGCCGTCGAGGTAGCGCCCGAGGTCGCCGTCGGTGGCGGCCAGCGGGTCCAGTCCCGTCTCCCGGGCCCAGGCCTCCCAGGAGGCCAGGTCTCGGCGGTAGGAGAGGAGGGTGTTGGGCGCCCGGCCCCGTTCCACGGCCAGCCACGACAGGTACTCCTCGGACCCGTCGGTGAGGGGGGTGCTCACCGAGGGGAGGTGGACAGGCGCCGCCGGGCCAGCCCGACCCCGAGGATGGTGGCGGCGTCGACGATGGTCCCGTCGTCCACCAGGTCGTCGAACCGGTCGAGCGGGATCTCCTCCACGGTCAGGAACCGCTCCTCCACCCCCTGGCGGTCGTCGGCCACCTCGGCCAGGCCGGTGGCCAGGTAGACGGCGGTCACCTCGTCGCAGAAGCCGGGGGTGTTGAGGCACCGGGTCAGCAGGGTCAGCGTCCCCGCCGACCGGCCGATCTCCTCGGCCAGCTCGCGGTGGGCGGTGGTCTCGGGCGGCTCGCCGTCGACGTCGCAGGTGCCGGCCGGGATCTCGTAGAGCCACCGCTCGACGGCGGGTCGGTACTGGCGGACCAGCAGCACCCCCCCGGCGTCGGTCACCGGCACCACGGCCACCGCCCCCGGGTGGCGGACGATGTCCCGGTCGAACGCCGTCCCCTCCGGGTCGACGAAGGAGGCCCGCACCAGCGAGATGAACCATCCCCGCCGGAGCTCCTCCTCACCGGTCTTGCGGAACCCCGGCACGTCGGCCGGCGGACCGGCGGGGGACTCGGGCGGCACCGGCCTCAGCCGAGGTCGATCAGGTGGGGGTCGCGCCCCTCGGCCCGGGCCAACGAGGCGCCCACCAGCTCGCGGAAGAGCGGGTGGGGCTGGTCGGGACGGCTCTTGAACTCGGGATGGGCCTGGGTCCCCACCCAGAACGGGTGGCCGGGCAGCTCGATGAACTCCACCAGGCGGCCGTCCGGGGAGGTGCCCGAGCAGACCACGCCGGCCTCCTCCAGGCGGGTGCGGAACCGGGGGTTCACCTCGTACCGGTGGCGGTGGCGCTCGGAGACCACCTCGGCGCCGTAGGCCAGGGCCACCTGGGAGCCGGGTACCAGGCGCGCCCCGTAGGAGCCCAGGCGCATGGTGCCGCCCATGTCGACCACGTCGTTCTGGTCGTCCATCAGGTCGATGACCGGGAACCGGGTGGTGGAGTCGAACTCCCGGGAGTTGGCCCCCTCCATGCCCGCCAGGTCCCGGGCCGCCTCGATGACCATCACCTGGAGCCCGAGGCAGAGGCCGAGCAGGGGGATCTCGTGGGTGCGGGCGTAGCCGGCGGCGGCGATCTTCCCCTCCACCCCCCGCTCCCCGAACCCGCCGGGGATGACCAGGCCGTCGTAGTCGCGCAGGCCGTCCGACTCCAGCAGGGCCGGCACGGTGGCCGCCTGGATCCAGTCGATCTGCACCTTGGCCCCGTGGTGGAACCCGGCGTGGCGGAGCGACTCCACCACCGACAGGTAGGCGTCGGGGAGGTCCACGTACTTGCCGATGATGCCGACCCGCACCGGACGGGTGGCCGCCTGGACCTGCTCGACCAGCCGCTCCCACCCGGACAGGTCGATGGGGTGGGTGGCCTCGTCGAAGTGGAGCAGCCCGAGGATGTACCGGTCGAGGCCCTCCTCGTGGAGGACCAGCGGGATCTGGTAGATGTTGGCGGCGTCGATGGCCGACACCACCGCCTCGATGGGCACGTCGCACTGCAGCGAGATCTTCTGCTTCAGGTCCTCGGAGATCATCCGGTCGGAGCGGCAGACGATGACGTCGGGCTGGATCCCGCGGCTCCGGAGCTCGGTGACCGAGTGCTGGGTGGGCTTGGTCTTCTGCTCGCCCGACGGCCCCAGGTACGGCACCAGGGTGAGGTGGACGTAACACACGTTCTGGCGTCCGACGTCCCTCCGGAACTGCCGGATGGCCTCGATGAAGGGCACGATCTCGATGTCCCCGACGGTGCCACCCACCTCGACGATCACCACGTCGACGTCATGGCTGCCCAGCCGCTTGATCCGCTCCTTGATCTCGTCGGTGACGTGGGGGATGACCTGGACGGTCTTCCCCAGGTAGTCGCCCCGGCGCTCCTTGGCGATCACCGAGGAGTAGATCCGCCCGGTGGTGGCGTTGGAGTCCTTGTGGAGGTTCTCGTCGATGAACCGCTCGTAGTGGCCGAGGTCGAGGTCGGTCTCGCCGCCGTCCTCGGTCACGAACACCTCACCGTGCTCGAAGGGGTTCATGGTGCCCGGGTCCACGTTGATGTACGGGTCGAGCTTGCACATCGTCACCCGGAGGCCGCGGCACTTGAGCAGGCGACCCAGGGAGGAGGCGGTGAGGCCCTTGCCCAGCGACGAGGACACGCCACCGGTGAAGAAGATGAACTTGGTGTCCCGCCCGGGGAGTGAGCGGGACGGGGTGCGCCCGTCGAGTCCCGTCACTCCCTCACCGGAAGCGGTGGCGGGGGGTGGTCCGACCGCCCGATCGTCCGTGTGATCGTCCGGTGGGCCTTGCGGGTCGGGCACCTGCCGAGGATAGCGGACCCGGAGCTGGGTCCAGGCGGACCGTCCGGCCCGACCGGTCAGGGGGCGACGCCGGAGGACCGGTCGAGCAGCTCCCGGGCGTGGGCGCGGGCCGAGGCGCTGTCCGGGCTGCCGGAGAGCATGCGGCTCACCTCCACCACCCGGTCCTCGGGGTCGAGGGCGGACACCTCGGACCGGGTACGGCCCGCCGACTCCGCCTTCCGCACCTGCAGGTGGTGGTCGGCCTGGGCGGCCACCTGGGGCAGGTGGGTGACCACCAGGACCTGCGACCGGGCGCCGAGGGCGGCCAGTGCCCGGCCCACCTCGGTGGCGGCCGTGCCGCCGATGCCGGCGTCGACCTCGTCGAACACCATCACACCGGGGGCGTCGGTGAGGGCCAGTCGCACCGCCAGCATGGTGCGGGCCAGCTCGCCCCCCGAGGCCACCTTGGCCAGGGGCGCCAACGGCTCCCCGGGGTTGGCCCCCAGCAGGAAGGTGACCTCGTCGGCCGCCCCCTCCCCCGCCACCCTCACCTCGAAGCGGGCCGACGGCATGGCCAGCGTCCGCAGGGTGGCCTGGATCTCGGCGGCCAGCCCCGGGGCCGCCGCCCGCCGGTCCGCCGCCACCCGGGCCTGGGCGTCGGCCACCCGGTCCTCGGCGGCGGCCACCTCGCGGTCCAGCTCGGCCGAGCGGAGCTCGCGACGCTCCACCTGGGCCAGCTCCTCACGGGCCCGCTCCCCGAAGGCCAGCACCTCGTCGAGGGTGGTGCCGTACTTGCGCTGGAGCTCGTGGAGCAGCTGACGGCGGGCCCGAACCTCCTCGAGCCGGGCCGGGTCGTCCTCCCAGGTCTCCACCACGGACCGGAGCTCGATGGCCAGGTCGGACAGCTCGGCCATGGCGGCCCGGACCCGCCCGTCCAGTCCGGCCAGGGGTGGGTGCCCGGCCAGCGCCGCCGACGCCTCGGCCAACCGGTCCACCGCGCTGTCCGAGGTGTCGGCCGACAGCGACGCCAGGGACAGGGCGGCCGCCTCCCGCAGGGCACCGGCGGCGGCCAGCCGTCCCTCCTCGGCCTCGAGCCGCGTGTCCTCGTCGCCGCCGTCGAGGGCGGCGGTGTCGATCTCCTCGATCTGGTAGCGGAGGAGGTCGGCCTGGCGTGCCCGCTCCAGGGCGTCGCCCCCCAGGGCCGCCCGTTCGTCGGTCAGGGCCCGGAGCCGGGCGGACGCCTCCCGGAGGGCGGTGAGGTCGATCCGGCCGTGGTGGTCCAGGGCCCGGCGCTGGGTGGCCGGCTGGACCAGCGACCGGTGCTGGTGCTGGCCGTGGAGCTCGAGCCGGCGGGCCGCCTCCTCCCCCACCACCTGGACGGGGGCCATCCGGCCGTCCATCCACGCCTTGGAGCGGCCTCCGGGGACGATCGACCGGGAGAGGATGACCTCCCCGGCGGCGGCGTCGGCTTCGGCCGGTTCGGGGTCGGCGGCCCCGACGTCGGTCGTGTGGCTGTCGACGGACCCGGTGTCGACGGACCCGGTGTCGACGGAGCCGACCGGCTCCCCGGTGAAGCGTGCCTCGATCAGCGCCCCGTCGGAGCCGGCCCGCACCAGTCCGGGGTCGGCCCGTCCTCCTAGCAGCAGGGCCAGCGCCTCCACCAGCAGGGTCTTACCGGCGCCGGTCTCGCCGGTCAGCGCCGTCATACCCGGACCGAAGGTGACGGTGACGTCGTCGATGACGCCGAGATCCCGGACCCGCAGCTCCTCCAGCACCTCCCCGTCCCTACCGGTCGGCCAGGTGGAACTTCGCCCGGAGGATGGCGTGGAAGTCGTGGTCGCCGAAGGTGACCAGGCGGGCCGGGTGGTCGCCCTCGCGGACCTGGACGACGGAGCCCGGCTGGAGGGTGGCCACGGTGGCCCCGTCGATGACCAGGACGGCCGCCCGCGGCTCGAGGACATCGAGGCGCAGGCGTTCGGTGGGCCCGAGGACCAGGGGCCGGTCGAAGAGCATGTGGGGGGAGACCGGGGTGACCACCAGGGCCCGGAGGTTGGGCGACAGCACCGGGCCGCGTGCGGACAGGTTGTAGGCCGTCGACCCGGTGGGGGTGGCGACCAGGAGCCCGTCGGCGGCGTAGGTCACGAAGGGTCGGTCGTCGATGGCCAGGCCCACCCGGACGGTGTGGCCGGGCACCGTCTTCTCCACCGTGGCCTCGTTGAGGGCCATCCGCTCGACCACCGGCTCCCCGTCGTCGTCGGCCACCGAGACGGTCAGGGTCATCCGGCGCTCCACCTGGTGCTGGCCGGCCAGGTAGCCCTCCAGCGCCGTCTCGAGCCCGGCCGGCTCTACCTGGGTGAGGTAGCCGAGGCGACCCATGTTGACCCCGAGCACCGGGATGCCGGCGGTGGAGGCCGACTCCACCGCCCGGAGCAGGGTGCCGTCACCACCCAGACTGACCAGCAGGTCGGCACCGTCGACCGAGACGGAGCCGTCGGGGCACAGGGCCGACACCGCCCGGTGGCCGCGCGCCTCGAGCCAGGCGGTCGCCCGTTCGGCCAGGGCGGTGGCGTCCGGGCGGTCGGGACGGGCGTAGAAGGCGACCAGGGTCACGACGGGTCCGACGTCCCCGACCGGTGGGCCTCGTCGACCGCCGCCTCCACCAGGGCGTCGAGCGAGTCGTGGTCCGCCGCTCCCCCCGCCTGGCGTCCGGGATGGGCCACGGCGTGGACCAGGAACTCGACATTGCCGGCCTGGCCGGTGATCGGGGAGGGCATCACCCCCATGATGGCCGCTCCGGAGCCGCGGAGTGCGCCGATGGCCTGGTGGAGGGTCCGTCGGTGGATGTCGGGATCGCGGATCACCCCCCGCCCGCGGGACGCCTCGACCCGGCCGGCTTCGAACTGCGGCTTCACCAGGGTCACCACCGGGGCCCCGGCTCCGGCCACCGGTCCGGTGAGGACGGGCACCACCCGGCCCAGCGAGATGAAGGAGAGATCGGCGACCACCAGGTCGACCGGGACGCCCCCCACGGTGTCGAGGGTCACCTCCCGGATGTCGAGGCGCTCGAGGCTGGTGACCCGGGGATCGGCCCGGAGCCGGTCGTGGAGCTGCCCCCGGCCCACGTCGACCGCCACCACGGCGGACGCTCCGGCCTGGAGGAGACAGTCGGTGAACCCCCCGGTGGAGGCGCCGGCGTCGAGCGCCCGTACGCCGGCGGCGCCGATGGTGAACCGCTGGAGAGCGGCCGCCAGCTTGTCCCCGCCACGACTCACGAAGCGGGGTGGGGGTCCGCGCAGCTCGATGGGCTCGCCGGCGGCCACCAGCCGGGCCGGCTTCTCGGCGATGGCCCCCGAGACCAGGACCATCCCCTGCTCGATCAGCGCTGCGGCCTGGGGACGGCTCCCGGCCAGTCCCCGGTCGACCAGTGCCCGGTCGAGCCGGGTGCGGGCGGTCGGGCTCAGTCCGACGCGCCCTGGGTCGGCGGCGGGGTGTGGGCGGCCTTCTTGGCCGGAGCCTTCTTGGCCGGAGCCTTCTTCGCCGGAGCCTTCTTGGCGGCGGCCTTCTTGGCGGCGGCCTTCTTCGCCGGAGCCTTCTTGGCGGCGGCCTTCTTGGCGGCTGCCTTCTTCGCCGGAGCCTTCTTGGCGGCTGCCTTCTTGCCGGCGGCCGAGGCCTTGGCGGTGGCCGACTTGGCGGCGGTCGCCGAGCGGTTGATCACCGCCGCCACCTGGGTGGCGAGATCGTCGACGCTGGTGATGCCCACCGCCTTGAGCTGGTGGGTCACCTCGTCACGCACGATGTTGAGGAGGGACTCGCTGCTCTTCCTGCTCCGCTCGATCAGCTCCTCCACCTTCTCCTGGGCCTCCTTGCCCTGGAGGGAGCCGGCCTTCACCAGCTCCTGGACGAGCTCTTCGGCCCGGTCCCGGGTCATCTGGGTGAAGGCGAGTCCGGCGTCGATGTACCGCTGGTAAGGGCTGTCGTTCGTCATGATAGCAAGTGTACTCCTTATGCTAGCTAAAGCAAGCATCCCTGGTCACAAGCGGATCCTACCCGGAGGTAGCCGGGGCAACCCGGAAGGCCCGTTCCACCAGGCTCACCAGGTCCGGGCAGCGGACCGCCACCGGGAGGTCGCCCACCGGGCTGCCCGGAGGGGTGACGCCGGAGTCGACCAGGGCGAAGGGGAGGCCCAGGGCCTGGGCCAGCCGGCCGTCGGTCCGTGGCTGGTCCCCCACCACCACCGCCGGAGGGCCATCCTCCCCCAGGCCGTACCGCGACCGCAGGAGCTCGACGATCGGCCGGTGGGGCTTCCCCGCCACCTCTGGGGTGACCCCCGAGGCGGTGGCCACCGCCGCCAGGATCGACCCGGCTCCCGGGGTGAGGCCGTCCGGGGTGGGGTGGGTGGGGTCCTCGTTGGTGGCGATCAGCCGTCCACTGTCCCGGGCGGCGGTGGAGACGGCGGACAGCTGGTCGAAGCTGAACGACCGGGACCAGCCCACCACGGCGGCGGCGAACGGCCCGTGGTCGGCCACCACCGCGCCCCGGGCGGTCAGCGACTCCACCAGTCCCTGCTCCCCCAGCACCGCCACCCGGTCGCCCGGCCGGACCAGCGAGGCGGCGGCGTCGGCCGAGGACACCAGCTGGTGGGGATCGGTGGGGATGCCGACCCGGGCCAGGCGGCCGGCCAGGTCGTCGGCGGTGGGCGCCGAATTGTTGGTGACGAAGGCCACCGTGACCCCGGCCCCGACCAGGCGGGCCACGGCGCCGCCGACATCCCCGATGGGGGTGCCGGACAGCCAGACCACGCCGTCGAGGTCGAGGATCCACACGGCTCCCGGCGAGACGTCGAGCGGGCGGGCGGGTGCGGTGGCGCCGGCGGTCATCCCTGGCGGTCGTCGGATGACGGGTGGCCGTCGGTGGGCACCAGGTCCTTGCGGCGGGTCCGACGGGTGGCCTTGGCCAGGAGGTCGGCGGACTCCATCGCCCGGGAGATCAGCCCCCGGAGGTTGGTGGCGTCGTCGGTCTCCGGTGCGGCCTCCCCCGGTACGGGGTCGTGTCCGGGGCCGGTCACCACCGATCCGCCGCCGGCAGGGCCGACCGGGTCGGTGACGTCGGCCGGAGTGGCGGGGGCGTCGCCGGCCGGAAGGGGCCGGGCCACCATGTCGGTGATGTGCTCGCCGGTGAGCTTGGCGGCCCGCTCGAAGTAGGAGCGGAACATCCCGATGTCGAAGGCCCCGTCGCGGACCCGGGCCTGGTCGAGCAGGCGGGCCGGCGGGCGCTTCAGGTCGCGCACCAGGTGGACGGCGGCCAGGCCCCGGAGCACGTACCAGGTGGGGTCGATCTCCCACCACCGGAAGCCCTGGCGGGAGGAGGCGGGGAGGTAGTGGTGGTTGTTGTGCCACCCCTCCCCCCCGGTGATCAGGGCCACCACCATCGAGTTCCGGCTGGTGTCGGGGGTGGCGTAGCGGCGACGGCCCACCAGGTGGGCCATGGAGTTGACCAGGAAGGTGCCGTGCCACAGGAGGACGGTGGAGAGGAAGAAGCCGATGAAGAGGCCGCCCCACCCGCCGATGGCGAAGCAGGCCAGGGCGGTCAGCCACGGGCCGACCCACGAGTAGCGCTCCAGCAGGCGGAGTTCCGGGTAGGCCGCGAAGTCGGCGATGTTGGAGAGGTCGGTGGACTTGTACTTGGTGGAGAGGATCCACCCCACGTGGCTCCACCAGATGCCGTCCCGCGGGGAGTGCACGTCGCCGTCCAGGTCGGTGAAGCGGTGGTGGATCCGGTGGTGACTGGCCCACCACAGGGGGCCCTTCTGGACGGCGGTGGTGCCGCCGAAGGCCAACAGGAACTGCACCACCCGGCTGGTCTTGTAGCTCCGGTGGGAGAAGTAGCGGTGGTAGCCGGCGGTGATGCAGAACATCCGGACCCCGTAGAGCACGGCGCACAGCACCCAGTCCCGCCAGGTCACCGTGACGAACAGGGCACCCAGCGGGGCCAGGTGGACGCCGAAGAACGGCAGGGCCGACACCCAGTCCGTGCGATCGGCGGACCCCACCGCCCCGTCGAGGGTGGCGCCGTCGGCCGGCTCGGTCTGGAGGGAGGTCATCAGGGTAACGTCGGCCGAGAGGGCCGACCACCCGATGGTACTCCAGCAGGGGGTCGAACGGTCAGCCGTCCACGTAGAGATCGCCGCCGGATTCGGCGACGGTGATGCGGGTGAGGCCCCGGCTGGCCGGACCCTGGATGACGGCGCCGGTGGAGGCGTCGAACTCGGAGCCGTGGCACGGACAGGCGATGATCTTGGCCGACTTGGCGTAGGCCACCGTGCAGCCGGCGTGCGGGCAGACGGCGTCGAAGGCCACGAACTCCCCGGCCGTCTGCTGGATCACCAGGCCCGGGTCGCCGGACGCCGGGTCGGTGAAGGTCGCCGAGCCGCCCACCGGGACCGTGGAGGAGGAGCCCAACTTGGTGCCGGACGGGACGGCGGTCGAGGTGGCCGAGGACCCGGCCGTGGTCGAGGTGGAGGCCGGGGCGGTGGTCGTGGTGGCGGAGCCACCCGTGGTGCCCCCTCCCAACGTGGGACCGGAGGCGGTGGTGGTCCCGGAGCCCACCGCCCGGCCGATGCCGGCCACCGCTCCGCCCAGGACCACCACCACGCCGGCCAGCAGACCGGTGACCGCCCCCTTGGAGACCACGTCGCGTCGGGACACCCCGACCCCGCCGCCGGAGCGGGTGCCGGCCGCCGACGCCCGGTCGGCCACCGCCCGGTCGGCGAACCAGGTGTCGAGCGCCGGGGCCCCGGCGGCTCCGGCCAGGAGGACCGGGGTCCAGGCGAAGAGGAAGACGATGTCGGCGCCGGTGAAGTAGGGCGACGAGTGGAAGCTGACGGTGAGGAAGAGCCCGAAGGAGAGCAGCATCCCCGCCGCCGCGGCCAGCCGCATCCAGAGCCCGACCAGGGTGCCGAGGCCGATGGCCACCTCGCCGATGGCGATCACCGCACCGACGGCCGGGGCCACGTGTACCAGGGGGCCGAGCACGGCGTGGATGGGGCTGGAGTGCTGGGCCCCCACCAGCTGGGCATGGATGGAGACGGGGCTGGAGCTCCGGAAGAAGGCCGGGTTGGCGAGCTTCTGCAGACCGGCGTAGGTGAAGGTCACCCCCAGAAAGAGCCGGAGGGGCATGAGCGCCCAGCCGGCCACCCACGAGCCGTCGGGGCCCCGGAGGGCCCACCGGTCAGGAGGGGCGGCCCCGCCTGCGTCGTCGCCTGCCGCGTCCCTGCCGCTCACCGGGGTGCCCTCATCGGGCTGACGCTACCGGTCGGCGGCCGGGGAGAGGTGTCGGCCACCGTCGGGGAGGTCGCCCGTGGCCGGCGGAGGGTCGACGTCCGCCGGGCCGCCGGTGTCCTCGGATCCGGGCGGTCCCCCGGCATCGGCGACGGACGCCTCCCGGGCCGCCAGCTTGGTCGCCTTCCGGGCGTCGCGGCGGTCGAGGAGCCGGGAGCCGATCACGAAGGTGAGGATGGCGTAGGTCCAACCCAGGATGATGTCGAAGACGAAGTGCTCGCCGGTGTAGACGAGGGTGGTGGCCATGGCCACCACGTAGGTGGCCAGCAGCACCCGCAGCCAGCGGGAGGCCCGCCCCCAGAAGAACAGGCAGATCAGCATGGGGTAGGCGGCGTGAAGGGAGGGCACCGCCGCCACGTCGTTGTCGAAGGAGGCGTTCCCCTCGAACAGGGCCGCCGCCTGGTGGAAGCCGACGTGGTTCCACATCACCGGGATGATGCGCACCGACGGCGCCATCGAGCCGTTGGCACTGACCATCCAGGGCGGCATGGCCGGGTACAGCACGTAGGTGAGATAGCCGGCGAAGGTCAGCCCCACGAACAGGGGCACGAACCGGCGGAACCGGTCGTGGTCCTTCACCCACAGCACCCCGGCGATCACGAAGGACGCGAAGAAGTGGGTCATGTAGGTGCACCAGGCCAGGTAGTCCCAGACGTGGAGGTTGTTGGGGTTGAAGAAGGCGTTCTGGAGCCGGACCGTCGGGGCGGTCCCGAACCCGATCCACTGGTCGAACCGGGTCTCGGGGCGCCAGTGGGCGGCGAACCAGAGGTGGGAGGCGTAGCCCCGGAGCAGGGAGTAGAAGGCCAGGACGGCGTAGAGCGGCAGCCAGTCGCGGATCAGCCCCCGCCGCCAGCGCCCGAGATCGCTGATGCTGGCGCAGAAGAGGGCGGCGGTGACCCAGAGGAGGATGTCGTCGGTGGAGTAGGGGATGCCGAAGGCGAGGACGTAGGCGACCAGGGCGACGACGAAGGCCGTCCAGGCCACGACCTTCCGTTGGGGGAAGCGCCGGGTCCTCCCGGGTCGTCCGCCACCGGGCCCGGAGGCACTGCCGGCCATCCCGGCAGGGTCGTCGTCGCGGACGGCGTCCATCTCGGGGCCGACGGTGACGCTCACCGGCGACCCCCTCCGACCCGAACATGACAAATGCGTGACATTTCCACCATCTTGACCCAGATTGCTGAGAGATCTGTGAATTCCTGTTTCCAATCGGTGAATCCCCCGGATGGGTGGGCGGCCGCCACCCGGTCCGTACCTCCGGATATCCTCCCCGGGTGGCCGATCCCGGTGGTGCGACGGGTGGACCCCCCGCTCCCCGTCCGACCAGCGGTCCGAGGCACCGGCGCCACGACCGACGGGGGTGGTTCCGACCGCTGCTTTTGCTGGCGGTGGTGGCCGCCGCCTTCGTGGGGCTGGGCCTCCGTCAGGCGTGGACCGACTCCCCCACCTTCGACGAGACCATCTACCTGTCGGCCGGGGTCACCTCCCTCGACCTCCACGACCTCCGCCTGAATCCCGAGCACCCCCCCCTGGCCAAGGCGCTGGCGGCCGTCCCCGTCCTCTTCGACCACCCGGTCATCCCCCGGGGCCCCGGGTGGCAGCACAACCACGAGAGCCTCTACGCCACCGACTTCGTCCATGCCCAGTTGGCGGCGGGGAAGCTCCGGACCGAGATGTTCCTGGTCCGCCTGGTGCCGCTTCTGGAGGCGGTGGCGGTGGCCTTCGCCCTCTTCGCACTGTGTTCCCGACTCTTCTCCCGGGCCTGTGGCCTGCTGGCCGGGGTGGCCTGGCTGGCCAACCCGTTCGTGCTGGGCATCGGCCACCTCGACGGGGTCGACCTCCCCCTCACCCTCTGCGCGGTACTGGTGGCCTGGGCCCTCCTCAACGTGCTCCGGGAGCCGGGACGACGTCAGCTGGTGGTGGCAGGGCTGGCCTGTGCGGCGGCCGTCCTCTCCAAGGACGACGGGCTCCTGGTGGCGGCCTCGGCCGGCCTGGTGGTGACGGCGGCCGGCTGGCCCTCCGTCGGATGGCGGGTGCTGGGCCGCCTGGCCCTCATGGGGGGCGTCGCATGGGTGGCGGTGTGGGGCTGTTACCTGGCCATCGACCCGGGTTCCTCCCTGCATCTGACCGTGCTCCCCGAACCGTTCCTCACCGGGCTCCGGTACCTGGGCCACCACGACACCATCGGGTCGGCCGCCTACCTGGTGGGTCGGTCGTGGGTGGGCGGCATGTGGTGGTACTGGCCGGTGAGCCTGGTGGTGAAGGTCCCACTCCTCACGGTCGCACTCCTGGTGGTCGGGCCGTTCGGTCTGCGCCTGGCCACCCGGACCGCCCGGCGCGAGGTGCTGGCGGTGGCGGTGCTGCCGGCGGTGATCCTCACCGCCTTCACGGTGATCGGCCCGCGTGACATCGGGTTCCGGTACCTGCTGCCGGTCCTGGCCCTCTGGCTGGCCGTGGCCTCGGCCGCCGCCCTGGCCACCGCCCGGACGGTGGTGCGGGCCGCCCTGGTGGTGGTGGTGGCGGCCGGGGCGGCGGCGGTGGCCCTGTCGGCATCCACCTCGCTGAGCTGGGTCAACCCTCCCTTCTCCCCCGCCTACCGGTCGGTCTCCAACTCCGACGTCGACTGGGGCCAGAGCTTCTGGCTGCTGCAGTCGTGGTCGAAGGGGAAGCACCCCTGGGTCGCCTACTTCGGCCAGGGCCTCGAGGTGTCCGACCTACCGGGGGCCCGGCCGATGCTCACCCAGGTCCCGGGAGCGTCGCCGTCGGTGGTGGTGTCGGCCCGGGAGTTGACCGGGTGGGTGGCGGTCTCGGCCACCTCCCTCACCAGCACCAACGCCCGCGGCCTGGCCTTCCTCCGGGCCCAGTGCCCGGTGGCGGAGCTGGGCGGCTCGATCCTCGTCTACCGGTTCGTCCGGCCGCCGTCGGGACGTCCCGGACCCGCCCGGCCGGCCGCCCTCTGTCCGGGCCCGGTGAGCCACCGGGTCGACGGCTGACCGTCCGGCCACCCCTAACCTCACGCCATGGCCGACCTCTCCACCATCGCCTCGCTGGGGACGGCGGTCGGCACCCTGGTCCTCGGTGTCGCCACCTTCTCCTCGGTGCGCTCGAGCAACCGCTCGGCCCGGATCGCCGAGCAGAGCTTTCTGGCCGGCGTGCGACCCCTGCTGGTGCCCACCCGGTTCCAGGACCCCGAGGAGAAGGTGATGTTCCAGGACCAGCACTGGCTGAGGGTGGAGGGGGGCCGGGCGGTGATCGAGGTCAGCGACGACGTGCTGTACCTGGCCATGGCCGTCCGCAACGTCGGCGACGGCATCGCCGTGCTCGACCGGTGGGAGCTCTTCCCCGAGCGCCGGACAGCCGACGACGGGCCCCCCGACCTGTCCACCTTTCGCCGACTCACCCGCGACCTCTACATTCCCGCCGGCGACCAGGGGTTCTGGCAGGGTGCCATCCGCCAGGAGGAGGATCCGCTCCGGGGCCCGCTGCTCGAGGACATCCGGGAACGGAAGCCCATGAGCCTGGCCCTCCTCTACGGCGACCACGAGGGTGGCCAGCGCGCCATCACCCTGTTCGGGATCGTCCCCGACCAGGGGGACCAGTGGCTGGTATCGGTGTCCAAGCACTGGAACGTGGACCGCGACGATCCCCGCTGAGGGCCGGCCGGGGCCCCCTGGGGAGGTCCGGGCGGTGGTGCGGTCGGTGGGTGGGGGCGGTTGGTGGGTGGCGTCCTCCCCCGCCTACCATGGGCCCATGGAGCACACCGCCACGGCCGACACCGCCGTCGCGGCACCCGAACGGTCGGCCGCCGACGCCTTCATGCGGCGGCTGCTGCGGATCCCCGACCAGCAGCCGGCCATCGACGAGTCGGAGACCCACCGGATCTTCAGCACCTCGATCTTCCTCTCCGCCCTGCGGTGCCTGCTGACCTACATCCTCCTGCCGATCGTCCTCCCCGCCATCGGGGTGGCCAAGGGGGTGGGCCCCTGGATCGGCATCCCGGTCGGGGTCCTGGCCCTGGTCTTCGACTACCTGGGCATCCGGCGGTTCTGGCTGGCCGACCACCACCAGCGGTGGGCGTTCACCGCCCTCTACGCCGCGGTGGGGGGCATGGTGCTGGCCCTGGTCATCGGCGACGTGGTCACCGCCCTGCACTGAGCCCGTCGGGCACTGAACCGTCGGGCACGGAGCCCACCGGTCGGCGCCGGCGGCGGGTCGAGGGCGGATGTCCGGTCGGGTTCGTCCCTCCGCTGGACGTGGCCTACTTCTTCCGCGCCTTCTTGAGCTGCTCCACCTCGTCGGTGAGCCGCTCGAGCTCCTCGGCCAGGGCCAGGACCACGATGCCCAGGTCCTGGGTGGCGTCCTTCAGGCCCTCGAGGTCCGTCGGGGTCCGGAGCTTCTTCAACGCTCGGTTGGCCACCCGTGCCAGGGCCATGAACGGTCCTCCCCAACGATCGGCCGGGCTGCTCCCGACTGCCAGGCCGAAATCGTAACGAACAGTTGGGTCCCGTGCCTCATCGAAACGCGCGGGTAAACCCCAGGTGAACGTTGTGTGACAGGCCCCCCGTTCGGCGGGTCAGCGGATGGTGCCCACGCCGGGGATCAATGGCAGGTCGAGGGCGGTGACCCACCCGGGTGGGCAGTCGTTGACCGCCGGGACGGCATTGAGGGCCCGGAAGCCGGTGGCCAGACAGCCGGCCGCCGCCGCGTCGCGACCGCTACCGTCCGTGAACCGGAAGGCGGTCTCCTGGGTGACGGAGGGGGAGCCGTCGATCTCCACCCGGTAGACGTCGTTCTGCGACCCCCGGGGCCAGTCCGGTGCCGAGTCGGCCCCCACCCGGTTGACGTGCTCGAGCTGGATCCGCGTCTCGCCGTCGAGCACCCCGTTGATGGTGAAGCGGATGGCCGCCACCTGGCCCGGCTCCACGGTGCCCTTGGCGGTGGGGATGGGGACGTCGGTGACCCACTTGTCCCAGGTGGAGGTGATCTCGTCGAGCTCGATACCGACGGCGTGGGCCATCATCGGGACCGTGGCCCCCCAGGCCATGACCAGAATGTCGGTGTGCTCGAGGAGCGGGGTGAACCCGGGCGGGCGGCCGATCCCCATCTCGTCCTCGTAGTCGCCCTCGTACCGGCTGTAGTCGAGGATCTCCAGGGCGCGGACCCTGCGCACCTCGGAGCAGACCCCCATCAGGGTCATGGGGAGGAGGTCGTTGGCGAATCCCGGATCGATCCCGGTGGTGAAGCACGACGACCCGCCGGCCTGGCACGCCTGGGTGATGGGGTCGATCCACGAGGCGGGGTTCTGTCGCATGGCCGGCCACACCCAGGGGGTCATGGCCGTCGAGCAGACGTCGATCCCCGCCCGCAGGAACCGTCCCATGAGCTCGATGTTGTCGTCGGCGTGGCCGGCGGTCGGTCCGTAGTGGACCAGGGCGTCCGGACCCAGCCCGATGAGGGCGTCGACGTCGTCGGTGGTGGTGATGCCGATGGGTCCGATGCCGCAGAGCTCGCCGGCGTCCCGGCCGGCCTTGTCGGGGCTGTGCACCCCCACGCCGACCAGCTCGAACGCCGGGTGCCCGACCAGCTCCTCGATGACCATCCGCCCCACGAATCCGGTCCCCCAGATCACGATGCGTTTGGGCGGACGGGTGGTCGGGTCGGACAGGTCGGTCGGGTTGGTCATAGGTGGGCGAGGCTAGGCGGATGCGGGGCGGGCGGTGCACCACGCTGCCCCCCGAGCCGGTTCGGCCGCCGTGCGTTCCGCGGCCGGTCCATCTCCCGGGTGGCTCCCTTGTCCCGCTCCGGTCGGTTGCTTAGTGTCATCAGCGTCACCATGGCGGGAGACGAGATCGGGGGCGAGGTGCGAGCAGCGGTCCGGGTCACCGTCCTCGTGGTCGTGCTGGCCACGCTGGCCATCGTGGTCAATCAGGTGGAGGCGGGAGGCTCGGTGTCCGCCACCCGGGCCGCCCCGGGTGGTGCCGGCCCCGCCGGGAGCTCGGGTCCGATCCTCCTGACCAACGCCAGCAGCGGATCCACGGTGAGCGCCTCGGTGGGTCGGTCCATCGTGGTGCGGCTGACCGACGCCAGGCTGCACTGGTCGAGGGTCCAGGTGGCGTCGTCGAGCGGCGCCCCCGGAGGTGTCCTGGAGCTTCAGTCCGAGACCGCGGCGGTTGGCTCCTCGACGACCCGACTCCGCGTGCTGAACGAGGGCACCGCCAGTCTCACGGCGACCGGCAGCCCCGACTGCAGCACGGGAGCCGCCTGCCCGATGTTCCTGCTCCTGTGGCACGTCGACATCAGGGTCCGGTGAGCACCTCGTAGGACCCTCAGGTCCCGGTGAACGTCCAACGGGTGGCTCCTCCTGCCCCCACGACCTGGAGGGCGGTGGCGTGGTGGGCCTCGATGCGGAAGATGGACCACGGCGGTGGGCCAGCGGAGGGGGCGCTGTACTCGGCGGTCAGCGCCGTGCCGGAAGCGTCGACCCGGGCCGGCCACCCCCCGGCGTTCCACTGTTCGGCCAGCGAGGTCACCGTCGTCGGGTCGGTGACCCTGGTGGCCACCCCCTCGATGACGAGATCGAACTCCCGCGTCGCCACGCTCAGGGTGCACCGGGGATCGCCGGCCAGGTTCCGTCCCTTCCGCGTCTGCTCGCCGGTCACGAACCAGAAGGATCCCTCGAGCCACACGGCGCCGACGCCGGTGAGGTGGGGACTGCCGTCCCGATTGACGGTGGCCAACCAGCAGGTGTGGCGATCGGGGCCTCCGGCGCTGGGAGCCTGGATCACCCCCTGGTCGAGACGGCCCTCGATGTCGGCCCAGTCGACGGGCGGAAGGCCGTAGAGGTCCGCGAGGTTCTTCGATTTCATCACGTGATCGACCGTAGCGGCACGGCTGGGTCCTTGCCGGTGCGGACATCAGGATCTACTCGGAAGAGCCCCCCGGTGGTCGGCCCTGGACGTGGTTACCGTGTTGAGCGTATAGTTTGAGCACACGCTCAAGTGAGGGACGATGGCCAAGGCGGGAACTCCGAGTACGACGACCACCACCAAGGGCTCGGACCGCTCGGCGGTCACACGTCGGCAGTTGGTGGACGCCGCCATCGAGGCACTCAAGTCCGACGGCTACGGAGGAGCCAGTGCCCGTTCGATCGCCCAGCGTGCCGAGCTGAATCAGGGCCTGATCTTCTACCACTTCGGCTCCGTGGCCAACCTCCTCCTCGCCGCCCTCGATGCGGTCAGCGAGGAGCGCCTGCAGCTCTACGACGCCGAGGTCACCGGGGTGACGAGCCCGACCCGGCTGGTGGACGCCGCCGAGGAGATCTTCCGGAACGATCTCGACACCGGCCACATCGCGGTACTGGTCGAGATGATCGCCGGGGCGTCCTCCACCCCCGGGCTCGGTCCGGAGGTGGCCGCCCGGATCCAACCCTGGCGTGCCTTCGCCGAGGCGACCATCGAGGCGTCGCTCGGCACCTCCCCCCTGGCGGGTCTCCTCCCGGCGGGCGAGATGGCCCACGCCGTGGTCGCCCTGTACCTGGGACTGGAGATGTTGAGCCAACTCGACGGTGACGTCCAGCCGGCCCTCGACCTGTTCGCCCGGGCCAAGCAGCTCGCCTCCCTTGTCCAAGCCCTGACCCCGACCGCCACCTCCGAGGAGACCCCATGACATCCATGCTCGACGCACCCCACTCCCCGGCGGCCCGGCACGACACCGGTCTCGACGTGGTGACGGGGGCCTTCAGCTACTCGGGGGCGGCCATTGCCCGGGCCCTCCAGGCCGACGGACGGAGGGTGCGGACGCTGACCGGCCATCCCGAGCGTCGGGGAGGTGGGTCGGAGATCGAGGCTCGTCCGCTGGACTTCGACGACCAGCTCGGCCTGGTCGACTCCCTGCGCGGCGCCACCACCCTCTACAACACCTACTGGGTGCGCTTCGCCCATGGCCGGATCGACCATGACCTGGCGGTGTCCAACTCCCGGACGCTGTTCGTGGCCGCCAGGCGGGCCGGCGTCCAGCGCATCGTCCACGTCAGCATCACCCACCCCAGCATCGGCTCCCCGTTCCCCTACTTCCGGGGAAAGGCGCTGGTGGAACGGGCACTCTCCGAGTCCGAGGTCCCGTACGCCGTGGTCCGTCCGGCCATCCTCTTCGGTGGCGACGGCGTGCTGATCAACAACATCGCCTGGCTGCTCCGCCACCTGCCGGTCTTCGGGGTGGGCGGCGACGGGAGCTACCGGATCCGGGGCATCCACGTGGACGACCTCGCCCGGCTGTGTCTCCGGCTGGGGGGCGAGAGCCACGACAGCGTCACCGACGCCGTCGGCCCCGACCGTCCCACCTTCGACGAGCTGGTGGACTCCATCCGCACGGCGGTGGGCGCACACAGCCGGATCGTCCACGTTCCCGGCGTCCTGGTCCCCGGCCTGTCGTCGGTGCTCGGAGCCGCGCTCCACGACGTCCTCCTGACCCGGGACGAGTACCAGGCGATGGCCGCGGGGCTGGCCGACACCGACGGACCGGCGACGGGGTCGACCCGCCTGTCGACCTGGATCGCCGAGCGCGGCGACGACCTCGGTCTCCGCTACGCCAACGAGTTGAAGCGTCACTTCGCCTGAGCGGGTCTCCGGTGGGAGGAGTCCGTGCCCTGCCGTCGGCCGTCTGCGGCCTGCCCCGACCCGGGGTCGTGGGTCCGGGCCCGGACACTTCCGGGGATCAGGCGTTGTGGGCGATCACCACTCCGGCGAGGGCGACGGTGAAGAGCGCACCCATGACGATGGCGAAGATCGCCCGACCGCGACCGTAGGCACCGGGACGACGCCGGAGCTGTGCCAGTGCGCAGACGCCGAGCACCAGGGAGACGGGGGCGGGCACCAGCAGGATCGAGAGGAAGGCGACATATCCGGCGACGATGGCGAGGGGGGTCCGTCCGACGGGCAGGAGCATCCGGGTCGAGGCGCTGGTGGGATCCAGCCCCCCGGCGACCGGCGGCGGTTGTTGCCACAACGAGGACGTCCACTGACTGCCGTCGAAGTACCGGAGGGGCGCCATCGACCACGGATCGGGATACCAACCCGGAGGCACGGCGTATCCCGAGGTCATGGACCCAACCATCGACCGTCGATGGCGGGGGCTTGAGTCAGGGTCGGCGGTGCCCCGTCGCGACCCCACCCGGGCATGGGGGCCCTCAGCCGGTCGGGGCGGCTCCGACGAAGGTCAGACCCTTGCCGGCCAGCGATCCCGGGTAGACCTGGTTGGGGAAGGTGAAGGCCCCACCGTCGCCACCGATGAGCAGGTAGCCACCGCCGTTGGGACTGGGCACCAGGCCGACGATGTCGCTCACGGTGAGGCCCAGCCCGGGGACCGACCCCTCGAAGGGGGCGTTCCCGTAGCTGAACACGCCGCCAGCCGCCGAGGCCAGCCAGTAGCCGCTGCCGGCCGGCGTCGAGGTGATCGAGACGATGCCGCCGCTGCTGGGGCTGCCCAGGGCGGCGGCGTCCCCGAAGTGGGACACCGTGCCGGAGGCCTGGGCCAGCCAGTACCCGCCGCCGTCCGGGGTGAGGGCGATCCCGATGACGTCGTCCACGGCCAGGCCCTGGCCGGGCAGGGAGCCCCGGTAGTGGGCGTCGCCGAACCCGAAGACCCCTCCGTCCTTGCTGACCAGGTAGTAGCCGCCGTCGTCGGGGGTGGCGACGAGGCTGACGATGTCGTCCACCTCCACCCCCAGCCCCGGCAGCGACCCCTTAAAGGAGGCGTCGCCGAAGGCGAAGACGCCTCCGTCCGCACCCACCAGGTAGTACCCCTTGTTGTCGGGGGTGGCGGCGATGCCCACGATGTCGCCCACGTGGATCCCCATGCCGGGCAGCGAGCCGTGGAAGCCGTTGGGGTTCCCGAGGGCGAAGACCCCGCCGTCGGATCCCACCAGGTCGACCGCCCCGGGAATCGAGTGGGAGTACACGGTGATGCTTCCGGACACGTAGGAGATGGTGTAGTTGGGGTCGACGGCACCGGCACAGGTGACCGGGTAGACGCCGGGCAGCGGGAGCGGGAAGGTGGTCGCCGAATAGGTGGTGGTGCAGGTGGCGGGCCTGGTCAACGAGGACACCGTGTCGCCGTTGAGAAAGCCGGTGTACCGGGGCACCAGGTTGACGGGCTGGCCGGAGACCACCGACGACGACGGGGCGGTGACGACCAACGCCCCCGAGGTGATGGTCAAGGTTCCCGACACGTAGGAGATGGTGTAGTTGGAGTCGGCGGCGCCGCTGCAGGTCACCGGGTAGGTCCCGGTCTGGACCGGGGACGCCGGTGTGGTGGTGCAGGTCGGCGGGGTGGTGGTCGACGTGTCGCCGTTCACCAGCCCGGCGAACTGCGGCGTCAACGTCGGGACCGGGTCGCCGTAGCCGATGGTCGGGCTGGGGGCCGTGATGGTCAGCGGAGCGGTGATGCCGATCGAGTTCGAGGCGTCCACGAAGGCGCTGGGTCCCCCGTTGTTGCTGGCCGCCACCGAGCAGGTGATGGTGCGCCCCACGTCGGCGGTGGCGAGCGGGTAGGTGCTGGCCCCGACCGTCGGCCCCTGCAGCACGGTGGAGCCGTTCAGGAACTTGTAGCTGAACTCCTCCGGGCTGCCGGTCCAATCGCTCCCTGCCGTGTTGCACGTCAGGTTCTGGCCGGGGTTGCCGGTCCCGGAGATGGTCGGGGGGGTGATGTTGGTCGGAGGCGGAGGCAGCTGGTACGAGATCGTGACGCTGCCGTTGCCCCCCGGTCCGCCCGGGGCCTGGCTGTGGCTGGTGCCGCTGGCACCGCCGTTGGAGGCCAGGGTGACCGTGCCGCCGGTGCTGCCTCCGCCACCCCCGCCGCCGCCGCCGTACCCGCCGGCACCGCCGCCGTAGCCACCACCACCGCCGCCACTGAAGTCGGAGGACGTCCCCCCGGTGCCGGTGCCCGAGCCGGAACCACCGGCCCCGTCGACAGCAGCGTCCTCAATGCCGGCGCCTCCGGCACCGCCGTCGCCGTTCCCGCCGGACTTCGGAGCCGTGGATCCGGAAGGACAGGTGGAGGAGGCGGCCGCGATCCCGCCGACCCCTCCGCTACCGGGGAGCCCGCCCCCGTCGACGCACCCGGAGGGGTTGGCCCCCTGGGCGCCGGCGTTGCCGCCGGCGTAGTCCTCGCCGCCTCCGCCCCCGCCGCCGGCGATGACCTGATTCGAGGCGCCGGCCGCCACGCTGCTGCTGGCCCCTCCCCCGCTGCTGGAGCCGCCGGGCTGCCCGCCCTCGCCGACCACGACGTCCAGGACGTCCCCGGCCGCGGTCGAGACGGATCCGGTGACCTTCGCCCCGTCCCCGCCGGGGACCGGGGTGCCCGGACCGTTCGCCGTACTCGGGCCGCCGGAGCCGCCGGCTCCGATGACCACCACACTCACCGAGGTGATGTTGTCCCCGGGGGGAACCGTGAAGGTGTCCGAGCCGAGCGAACTGTAGGTGCAGGTCACCGTGGACCCCGAGACGGCGAAGGTCCCGTTGTTCCCGCACGGGATCGATGCGGACGCCGGCGTCGAGGAGACCGCCAGCAGTGAGCCGAAGCTGAGACCGAAGGTTCCCAGACAGACCGCCGCGGCGACGGTCAGGAACCTACGGGATCGGGTGAAGGACAGATGGGACATCGTGCGCGCCTCTCCGCTAGTGGCCACACAAGTCCGCCGACCTTCGCCAGAGCCGCCACTACTGGTGGCCGGGACGTTACACGGTGCGGCGCCCGACTGCACGACTTTCCCCTGCCGGCACCCCGACCCTGATGATGACCGGACCGCCGCCGGGCGGTGGACCGGACGTGCACGCCCGTCTCCACTCTGCCGACCGACGAGGTTCTCGTCGTCCCGTTCGTCCCGCCTGCCTGGTGCGCAGCCAGGGTCTCCCCCTGCGCCCATGCCCGACGGTGGGCCGATGGCTCTGCACCGCGAACGACCAGTTCAGATGGTGTCGGAGGAACGACCGAAGTGAATTCCGACTGGCGTCTCCAACCGTTGAGGTGACGAGAAGAGCGGGTCGGAGCCAGCTCGCCTACATGACAACAAGGGTTCCTCCATTTCCACGGACACAGATCCTTGGGTAGAACTCCCCCACTCCTGCAGAACCTTCTGCCGGCTCACTGATCCGTTGCGTCCTCGTGAAGGACCACTTCGTTCTCATACCTTCACGGATCCAGGTGCCTGTCTGAACCGATCGTCAACTCTTCGTTGATTCAGACATCTTCAAGAGTCGGCTAGCCAACTGTTCCCGCCCATCGCCCCCTCCGAAGCCCTACGATCTCATCATGTCGTTCGACTCCGCCCACCAAGCAATGGGAGCCATAACCCAGTGGTACGAGGAGATTGGGCCCTCAGGCCGAAATGAAGCCACAACACGGCTTCAGCTGATTGACCGCATACTCTTTGAGGCCCTTGAGTGGGGTAGGGGAGATTGTATCGCCGAAGATCATCTTGATAATCAATACACTGACTATTCCCTTGGTAATCCAATGAAGGTACTTGTCGTTGAGGCAAAGCGAGAGGGACGCTATTTTGACCTGCCGGCGGGACCATCTAACACTTCAGGACGGATACAGTCCCTTATTGGTGGCAATCCTGAGCTCGAAGCAGCCCTCACCCAAACAGCCGGTTACTGTATGAACCGGGGCATATGCAATTGGTGCCGTCTGTAACGGCCATCAACTCGTTGCATTCCTTGGAAGTCGAAAAGATGGGATACCCCCCCTTCAGGGCAGGGCAGTTACATTCCGATCACTCACTGAAATGAATGACCGCTTTCTTGAATTCTGGAACTGCCTGAGTCCAGAAGGAATCGAGCAGCAACAGCTAGAACACCTTGTTGGTGGGCCTACGAATCCGCCCCCACCACCCAAGTTAAGTCGCCAGCTGGGAGATTATCCCGGATCGCAGCGACGGAACGATCTTCAAACTGATTTAAGCATCCTCGGCGAGGTATTCTTACAAGATCTTAATTGGTGAGCCGGAGTTTGAGGAATCCTTCCTACGAGAATGCTACTGCTCAAGTGGTGCATTATCACAATATGCGTTAGTCAGCAGGGAGATTCTTCGGAACCGTTACGCTGCAATCGAGGCTGAGAAGTCTCTTGATATATCACCAGCGAAGGAAAAGTCATCCGTCTCTCCACACCTGATGGAATCTGCACTCTCAAAGAGCATTACCAGAAGGCCCATCCTGCTAGTTGGAGATGTGGGAGTTGGCAAGTCCACGTTTCTGGCTCACCTGATCAAGATCGATGCCAAAGAGGAACTTGGCGGCAGTATCGTGCTCAAGTTGGATTTCGGCGCTGGACCAGCTCTAAGAAAAGACATCGAGGGTTATGTCGTTGACATTATCGAACGCGACTTGCGCACGAAATTTGCAATCGATATTCAAGAGAACGCATTCGTACGAGGCGTATACCATGGAGAACTTACCCGGTTCCGGCAAGGCATATGGAAGGGCCTCGTGGAGTCGGATCCAACCGCATTCCAGCAGCGTGAACTCGAGTATCTTCAGGAGCTATTGAATTCACGAGAAGCCCATCTCAAGGCCTCACTTGAACACATCCATCAGGGGCGCCGGCAGGAAATAGTGGTATTTCTTGACAACGTGGACCAGCGAGACCACGAGTTCCAAGAGGCGGTTTTTCTCATTGCCCAAACTATGGCAGATAGCTGGCCGGTCACGGTGTTCGTTTGCTTGCGGCCAAGCACCTTCAATATCTCTAGGCGGACTGGATCGCTTTCCGCCTATCAGCCGAGAGTGTTTACTATTTCCCCACCAAGAATCAACGAAGTGCTCCTTAAGAGGCTGAAGTACGCACACCGCCTCTTGATTGATGAAGGGGTACATCTTCAATCCGTTGGCATCTCTCTGGAGAGTGCTCTACTGACGGACTATATCGGGGTTCTGATTGACTCATTGGAGAAGAGTCATGCCCTGGTCGAGTGTCTCGACAACATGAGTGGCGGGAATGTGCGAGAGGCGTTGCGCCTACTCACCACCTTCATAGGTAGTGGTCATGTGAATACCAGCAAGATTCTTGGAATTGCTTCCACGACTGGGAGGTACACAATTGCCTTCCATGAGTTTCTCCGAGCTATAATTTTCGGCGATAACTTCTACTACGATCCTGAATCATCGCCTGCCGCAAATGTGTATGAGCTGTCATCTCCAGATGGAGGTGAGCATTTCTTGACGCTAGCCATATTGAACTTCGTTCAATCGATCTCGGAGTCGCGGGTTGGTGATAGCGGTTTCGTTGATATTTCTGAGGTCTTCGACTTCGCTCAGGGCTGCGGGTTTGATCGCTCGCGAAATTGAGGAGGCTTTGACTAGGTCTATTTCTAAGGGAATGTTAGAATCAACGTTTTCGGGTGAATCAAGCTTCATCGGCACTCGAGTCCGAATCACCCAAGTGGGTTCATACACTTCTCAGCGATTGGTAAACACTTTCGTCTACTCCGACGCCATCGTTGTAGATACCCCGATCGTGGACCGTGCGTGGCGAGCGATGATCAAGGATGCCCGAACTATCGATACTCGTGTCGCTCGTGTGGAGGCATTTGTCGGCTACCTAGACGAGCAATGGGAGGCTGTGGGAGAGAGAATCTCTGGCGTTGAGTGGAGCGCTCATAGTGATGCCATACGAGAAGACATTGGGAGAATCGGGTCGAGCATCGCTCGAGCGGCCAGACGTCCGAAGTAATTGGGTCAGGGTGCGCACTCTGTAACACAGCACCCTCAAACTGCATCATCTCACTGCTGGTCCTCATCACGCCGTGATCGTGCTTTCGAATGGTCTGCCATCTCGACTTGCCGAACCGTGTTCCCAGGCAGTACATCCACAACAACCCACACACCACCCACCCACCACCGGCAGGATCGGTCAAGGCCGGCGCAGCCGCCCGAAGGGGCAGCCTTGACGGATCCGGGCACCGTCACCGAGGGACAATGGACGAGGTCGGCGGCCAGCCGACCTGCGAGCCACTCCCCCGGACCCGAATTCGGTCCTTGACGAGTAGTCGCATCCATGCGACCATGACCTCGTGGCCGGCTCCCCCGACTTCCGCACCGACAAGAGCGAAAGCACCGAGGGCCGGGGCCTGGCCGCTGGCCGGTGGCGTGGGTTCCACTACCGCCTCCCCGATGACGTAGCCGCCGAGGCCTTCTCCCAACCCGGCCAGTCGACCGAGGACCTCGACCCCGACATCCGTGACGACATCGCCGAGGGGGCCCTCGAGGAGTCCGAGCTGATCGGCTTCTGGGTGGCCTGGCACCTGGCCGGTGGGTTCGCCGCCCTCGAGCGGGGCGGGTGGCACCGGGCCACCATCTTCCGGAAGGTCCGCCGCTTCCGGGCCGCCTTCGGCGTCCACCCCGACGAGTACTCCTTCCCCTGGATCCAGCTCGACCTCGACGCCGCCTGGTCCGACCAGCTCTCCCGTCGTCTCCAATCCGCCCGTACCGCCCGCCCCTCGGACTGAGCCCCGCCATGACCTGCCCCGACCACAAGCCCCACCGGCTAGTCGCAGATTCGCATCTACGGCCTCCGATCCGTATGACCACCGAGGGACCCCTGCGGGAGCTCGCCTCCGGTATCGACGCCCTCTACCTATCGGCCCGGACACGATCTCCCCGCACCCTTCGTGGAGCACCTCGAGGACTGCCGGCAGTGGGCCGCCGAAGCCCGCCGCCCGGCCCCGTGCCAGATCGGGGATACCACCTTCGGCATCGCCGCCCACGGCTGGGGGAAGTACCGCTTCTGCCTCGACCACGCCACGGCCCGGCTCGGGTTCTCGACCAGCCGCCACCTCCCCACCGTCCGGATCCAGCCCCGGGCCGAGTACCTCCACGCCGTGGGCCCCACCCAGGCCGTCACCTCGTTCCGGTCGCTCCTCGGGCCCGACCTCGGCGACATCCGTTTCGGCGGTCAGCCGGGTCGACCTCTTCGCCGACTGGCAGGGCTGGTCGGCGAACGTCGACGACGGACCCCGCTTCGTCTGCCGGGCCGACACCCGCCGCACCTACGAGGTGGCCGGGGCACTGACCGGCTTCGAGTTCGGGACCCGCAAGACCAAGACCCTCTCCGCCCGCCTCTACGACAAGACCGCCGACATCGCAGCCAAGGGCACCGGCTGGTGGCCCGAGGTATGGGGCGACCGGTACCGATCGGGGGAGCCGGTCCACCGGCTCGAGTTCGAGATCGGCCGTCAGGGCCTGGTCGAGTTCGACCTCGATACCCCCGCCCAGGTGCTGCGCAGCCGCCGGCGACCTGTGGACCTACGCCACCGGCCAGTGGTTGACTTCCGCTCCCCCACCGCCGACCGCACCCGGTCCCGGTGGCCATCGGCCCCCGAGTGGCACCAGGTCCGCCGGGCCTCCCTGGCCCACCGGGCCGTCGGCATCGACCGGCTCCGCACCGCCCAGCGGACCAGCTCCATCGCCCGGCTGATGCCGGGGCTCACCGGCTACCTGGCCTCCTTCGGCGCCCTGGTCGGCACCCGACGACATCGATGACACCGTCGCCGCCGTCGGGCATCATCTTCAGGACTACGAGATCGTCAGCCGCACGCCGTTCGCCGACCGGGTCGAGCGCCGCCGCACCGAGCAGGAGCTCCGGTGAGCGACGGCACCCCCGACTACGCCCGGGTGGCTGCCGTGCTGGTGTCGATTGGGCTGCGCATGGTGGACGAGCGAGTGGAGGAGCGAGACGATGTTGACGGTGGCCTACTGCCGGGTCTCGACCGAGGAACAGGCGGCGGAGGGGTTCTCGATCGAGGGCCAGGCGGAGAAGCTCCGTGTCTACGCCGAGCTCCACGACCTGGGCGAGGTGACGGTCATCGCCGATCCGGGCAAGTCCGGCAAGAACCTCGAACGGCCCGGGCTGCAGCAGCTCCTCCACATGGTGGAGCAGGGCCACGTCGCCAACGTGCTCACCTGGCGCCTCGACCGGCTGTCACGGAACCTGAGCGACCTCATCCTGCTGGCTGACCAGTTCGGCCAGAAGGGCGTCGCCCTCCACTCCTTCACCGAGAAGATCGACCTGTCCTCGGCGACGGGCCGGATGTTCTACAACATCCTCGGCTCCTTCGCTCAGTTCTACCGGGAGCAGCTGGCGGAGAACGTCCGCATGGGCATGCAGCAGGCGGTCCGCGAGGGCAAGTGGATCAACCGGCCGAAGACCGGCTACGACCTCGTCGACGGCGAGCTGGTGCCCAACGAGATGGCCCCGGTCATCCGACGCATCTTTACCCTGAGGGCCGATGGCGCCAGCCACGCGCAGGATCGCCGAGGCCACCGGCGTCAACCACTCGACCGTCCTCGGCATCCTGGGCTCCCGGATCTACCTCGGCGAGGTCCTCCACAACGGCGAGTGGTTCCCGGGCCTCCACGAGCCGATCATCGCCGAGACGGACTTCACCGCCGCCCACCGGGGGCGGATCAAGGGCCGCCGTAAGGGCAGGGACCTCCTGTCGGGCAAGGTCCGCTGCGGGCTCTGCCAACGCCTCATGGCCCTCGACGAGAACGGCCAGGGACGGCGGATGTACCGCTGCAAGCACCGAGGCCAGGGCTGTGCGCAGCCTCGTCGGACCAACGAGGGGCTCCTCCGGGCTGCCGTGTTGGGGTTGCGGCTCATCAGCGACGACGAGGGACTCCGGCATGGCCATTCGTCGGGAGCTCGAGCAGGCCCGCACGCCGGCCCCCCGGGCCGGCGGAGGGCCGGCTCGCCGCCTCACGCACGCGGTGGACGAGCTCGAGACCCAACGCCGGAAACTGCTGCGCCTCTACTACGACGACCAGATCGGAGCCGATCTGTTCGCCGAGGAGGAAGCGCGCCTCGCCCTGGCCATCGAGGCTGCTCGCACCGAGACGGCCGCCGAACAGGCGGAGGCTGAACGGGCCGACGACGTCAGCCGCAAGTTCGAGCAGGTGGCCCGGCAGCTGGCCGATCTGGACATCGATCGGGCCTGGGCGGAGGCCACCGAGTCGGAGCGCCGGGTCCTGATCGACGAGCTGGTGGAGTGTGTCACCGTGCTCCCCGACCACCTCGAGGTGACGGTGGCCGGAGCTCCCCGGCTGAATGTCCTGTTCAGCGAGGTGGGACTCAAAGAGTCGCAGAAGAATGGTGTCGGAGGGGGGACTTGAACCCCCACGCCCTTGCGGGCACTAGCCCCTCAAGCTAGCGCGTCTGCCTATTCCGCCACTCCGACGAGCGACGCCGATGCTGCCATCGGGCGAACAGGCATGGTAGCGCGCCCCACCGCTCCCTCCGACCGGATCGGAGGCCGCTCCCCCCGATCCGCCGTGGCGCCCGACCACCCCGCTCAGCTGGAGGCCGGGACCTTGGGGACCAGCGTCGACCACAGGGGGAGGTTCCAGAGCAGCCCGGACGTGGTCGGGTTGTAGGTGACGTTGGCCAGCTGCACCCCGTTGGCCACTAGCGCCGGCTCCTCGAAGAGAGGCAGCGCCACCATCTGGTCCCACAGCACGTCGTCGATCTGGTCGTAGACGGCGTCCCCGGTGACCGGGTTCAGGTCCCGGGCGGCCTGGTCGAACTGCTGGTCGACGTCCGGATCGTCGAAGTTGCTCCAGTCGGACGATCCGTTGGTCCCCGTGGCCCCGAGCTCGTGGGAGTACCAGCCCACCGTCGGGGTCAGGTAGGGGCTGCTGGTCCGGGTGACCAGGGCCAGGTCGTAGCCGTCCGAATCCGCCAGCTGGGCCAGGCCGGCGGTGCCCGCCGCCGACACCTCCACCACCGAGATGCCCGCCGCCTGGAGCTGGTCGGTCACCGCCTCGGCCACCTGGGTCATCCACGGGTTCCCGGTCTCGACGGCCAGTCGGACCACCAGTGGGCTGCCGGTGGCGTCCACGTACTGCCCGCCGCCGCCTTTGTGGAAGCCGATGCTGGCCAGCAGGCGGTCGACGGCGGCCGGGTCGCTGGTGTCGTACTCGGAGGCCGCCGAGGACGCCGCGTAGGGTTGCTGGGTGGGCACGGCCAGATGGTCCTCGAGGATGTCGAGGTCGGGGTCGATGCCCCCGAAGGTCTCGGCCAGCAGCGAGGTCCGGTCGATGGCGTGGGCGATGGCCTGGCGGACCACCAGCTGGGAGGTGGTGGGCGCGGTGGTGTTGAACTCCAGCTGGAGGAACGAGAGCGACGACTTCACCGTGCTCTCGGTGTTGGGGAGCCCGGAGACGGATGCCAGGGTCCGGAGGTTGAAGGTCGCCGGTTGGGCCACCCCCCGGTTGCTGCCCGCCATCCCCTTGACCCAGGTGGCCGGCGTCCCCGAGCCGGCTACCTCGACGTCCACCGTGGCCAGGGACGCCTTGCTCCCCCACCACCTCGGGTTCCGCACCAGCACCGCCTGGGTGGAGGAGGCGGACTGCAGCAGGTAGGGCCCCGCCGAGAGGTCGACCGCCGGATCGAAGGTGTCGAACCCGTGGTTCCAACCCACCTTCTCGGCCACGTGGGCGGGCACCATGCCGCTGAACAGCAGCCGCCAGTCGGTGAACGGCGTGGAGAACGTCACCGTCACCGTCTTGCCGTCCTGGCTGCCGGTCACCGAGGCGATGTCCCGGTAGCCGAGGGTGCTGGCCACCTGGTCGGCCTGTCGGTCGACATCGGACCCGTCACCCCGCTGGGACTTCCAGGCGTAGATGAAGTCCTCGGCCGTGACCGGCACCCCGTCGGACCACACCGCCTTGGGGTCGATCTGGTACTGGATGGTCAGGGGGGTGGTGGAGGTCACCTCCACGCTCTGGAGCAGGTCGCCGTTGAGCGTGGGTACCAGGGTGGGGGTGATGGTGAAGGCGCTGGGGAGCACGTTCAGCAGCAGGGTGGGGGTCGACGAGTCGGCGCCCGCCGGGGTCCGGGGGTTGAACCCACTCCACGGCTGGTCGACGTCGACGCTGGCCGTCCCCCCGGTGGTGGCGGTGAGGTCCGAGACGATCGGCTCGTCCACCTCGCTGATCCGGTGGGCCCCCACGTGGTCGACGGTGGCCACGATGAGGATCACCGCGATGATCACCAGGGGCAGGGTCCACCGGGCCCGACGCTCGGCCCAGAAGGTGGCCAACCGGCCGCGGCGCCCGTCCTCGGCGCCCTCCGGGCTCACTTCAGGCGCAGCAGGAGGATGATGTTGCTGAAGCCGAAGATCACCGCCACCGTGATGGTGATCCGGTCGAGGTTCTTCTCCACCACGGTGGAGCCGGCCGCCGCTGAGCCCACCGAACCACCGAACATGTCGGAGAGCCCGCCGCCCTTGCCGCTGTGCATCAGGACGAGGAAGATCAACGTCAGGCACGACAGGATCTGGATTCCGACGATGATGGCAGTGAGCACGGGCTCTTCCTTCTCGGGTTCAGGCCGACGGCAAGGCTAGCAAAGTCACCGGTCGGTCCCGTCGGCAGCCTGCACGATGGCCACGAAGGTGGCGGCGTCGAGGCTGGCGCCCCCCACCAGGGCCCCGTCGACATCCGCTCCGGCCAGCAGCTCCGCGGTGTTGTCGGCGTTCACCGACCCCCCGTACTGGATCCGCAGGGTGGCGGCCGGCCCGTCGCCGGCGGTGCCCGCCACCACCTCCCGGATCCAGGCCCCGGCCTCCTGGGCGTCCTCCGGGGAGGCCGCCTCGCCGGTGCCGATGGCCCAGATCGGCTCGTAGGCCACCACCAGGGAGGCCACCGCCTCCGGGGCCAGCCCGCCGATGGCCGCCTCCACCTGGCCGGCCAGCCGCTCCCGGGTCTGGCCCTCCGACCGCTCGTCGAGGGTCTCGCCGACGCAGACGATCGGCGTCATGCCGTTCCGGAGGACGGCCCGGAGCTTGGCCGCCACCACCTCGTCCGTCTCGCCGAAGAGGCGCCGGCGCTCCGAGTGGCCCACGATGACGTACTGCACGTGGAGCTTGGCCAGCATCAGCGGGCTCACCTCCCCGGTGAACGCCCCGCTGTCCTCCACCGCGCAGTTCTGGGCCCCCAGCGCCGCCGGGATCCCCTCCGCCTCCAGCACGGTCTGCACCGAGCGCAGGTCGGTGAAGGGCGGGTGGACGGAGACCTCCACCGCCGCGGCGTACGACGGGGCGAGCCGGAGGCCGAGGTCACGGGCGGCGTGGATGGCCTCGAAGTGGTCGAGGTTCATCTTCCAGTTGCCGCTGACCAGGGGTCGGCGACGGGCGCCCCCGCTCACCGGGCGGTCGAGTGCGGGGCGTTGGGCGCCCCCCGCAGCGCCGCCAGCCCCGGGAGGTCGCCGTGCTCGAGCAGCGACAGCGACGCCCCCCCGCCGGTGGAGATGAAGTCGATCCGGTCCTCGAGGCCCAGGGCGTCGACGGCGGCGGCGCTGTCGCCGCCCCCCACCACCGTGAAGCCGGCGCAGTCGGCCACCGCCCGGGCCACGCCGGTGGTCCCGGAGGCGAACCGGGTGTCCTCGAAGACCCCCATCGGGCCATTCCACAGGACGGTGCCGGCCCCGGCGATCTCCCGGGCGTAGGCCTCGACGGTCTCCGGTCCGATGTCCAGTCCCATCCACCCGTCGGGCACGTCCCGGCCCACCGACCGGACCTCGCCGGCGCTGCAGTCACAGCCGAACGCCGCCCCCTCCTCGAGGGCCACGATGTCGGTGGGCAGCAGGATCCGACGGCCCGACTCCAGCAGGGCGGCGCAGTCGTCGAGGCGCTCGTGGTCGACCAGGGAGGCCCCGACCTGGTGGCCGGCGGCGGCCAAAAAGGTGAAGGCCATCCCCCCGCCCACCACCAGGGCGTCCACCCGGTCGAGGAGGGCGGTGAGCACGCCGAGCTTGTCGGCCACCTTGGCCCCGCCGACCACCGCCACGAACGGACGGTCCGGGGAGCCGAGGAGCACCCCCAGGGCTTCGATCTCCCGCTGGAGGAGGAACCCGGCGGCGCTGGGGAGCTCGGTGGGGGGACCCACCACCGAGGCGTGGTTCCGGTGGCAGACCCCGAAGGCGTCGTTGACGTAGGCGTCGTGGCCGTTGATCAGCTTGTCCACGAAGGCCGGGTCGTCGGAGGTCTCGCCGGCGTCGAACCGGAGGTTCTCGAGCAGCTGTACCTGGGGGGCCAGCTCGGCCAGGCGGTCCCGGACCGGGGCCATGTCCCAGCGGGCGTCCGGACACCCCTTGGGCCGTCCCAGGTGGGTGCAGGCGGTGACCTCGGCGCCGTGCTCGAGGAGGTAGTTGAGGGTGGGGAGGGCGGCCCGGATGCGGAAGTCGTCGGTGACGGTCGACGGCTCCCCCTCGCAGGGGCGCAGCGGCACGTTGAAGTCCACCCGGACCAGCACGCTGCTGCCGTGCAGTGGGGGGAGGTCGCCGAGGAGGGGCAGGCCCCGCAGTAACGGGTTGTCGTCGCTCTCGATCATCGTGTCCGCTCTCCAGCTCCCGGTCCGACGCCGCTCAGGCGCCGATTCCGCCCACGGTCAGCGAGAGGTCGACCAGCCGGTTGGCGTAGCCCCACTCGTTGTCGTACCACCCCTGCACCTTCACCAGCGTGATCCCCGAGGCCGAGGGCATCACCATGGTGAGCCCGGAGTCGAAGGTGCACGAGGCCGGGCTGCCGACCACGTCCGAGGAGACGATGGGGTCCTCGGTGTACACCAGCACCTTGGCGAGGGGCCCCGAGGTGGCCGCCGCCCGGAACGCCTCATTGACCTGCTCGACGGTGACCGTCCCCGGCACCACGGCGGTGAAGTCGGTGATGGAGCCGTCGGCCACCGGCACCCGGAAGGCCGCCCCGTCCAGCCGGCCGTCCATCTCCGGGAGCACCAGCTTGGTGGCCCGGGCCGCCCCCGACGAGGCGGGCACGATGTTGACGGGTGCCGAGCGGGCCCGGCGGAGGTCCTTGTGGGGGAGGTCCAGCAGGTTCTGGTCGTTGGTGAAGGCGTGGACGGTGGTCATCAGGCCGCTCTCGATCCCGAAGGCGTCGTCGAGGACCTTCACCATCGGCACCAGGCAGTTGGTGGTGCAGGAGGCGTTGGACACCACCACGTGCCGGGCCGGGTCGAACTGGTCGTCGTTGACGCCCACCACGAAGGTGGCGTCCACGTCGCTGGCCGGGGCCGAGACGATCACCCGGCTGGCCCCGCCCTCGAGGTGGGTCTGGGCGGTGGCCCGGGTGGTGAAGAGCCCGGTGGACTCCACCACCACCTCGACACCCAGCTCACCCCACGGCAGCGCCTTGGGGTCGCGCTCGGCCAGGACCTCGATGGGACCGGAGTCGAGGACGATGGTGGTCCCCTCCACCTTCACCTCGGAGTCGAGTCGCCCGTGGGTGGAGTCGTAGCTCAACAGGTAGGCCAGGGTGTGGGCCGAGGTGAGGTCGTTGACCGCCACCACCTCGACATCGGCACCGGCCGCCCGGGCTGCCCGCAGGTAGTTGCGCCCGATACGCCCGAATCCGTTGATGCCTACCCGTACTGTCATCTGCGGAGAACCTCGTTTCTGAATACGTACCGGCACCCGAAGGGACCCGGACCGGCTGCCGCCCTCCACCAGGTGGCTGACGACTTCACAGGCTATGTCACCAGGATACGCCCCACCTCATCCGACCAGGGCTGACAGGGCCCCGGCCAGTCTCGACGAGTCGTGTGCCATCCCGTTCGGCCGCCCCAGGGGGGTCTCCACCACCGGGACGCAGGGGTCCCCCAGGGACAGGTTGGAGGTGTCGCACAGCGCCACATCCGGGACGACACCGTGCGCCACCAGGGCGGACAGGTGCATGCCCACGTCGAAGCCGCCGGTCTCGGGGTCCTGGGGGTGGAGGTTGCAGACGTAGACCTTCCGGGCGGTGGACCGGGCGATGGCCTGGCGGATCCCCGGGACCACGATGGCGGCCAGCACGCTGGTGAAGAGCGACCCGGGACCGATGACGATCAGGTCGGCGTCGTCCAGGGCCTCCACCACCGCCACCGGCGGGACGGCGTCCACCGGCACCAGGGAGACCCGGCGGATGTGGTCGGTGCCGCTCACCGCCACCTGGCCGGCCACCGGCCCCCCGTCGGACTCCGCCTTCAGGACCACCGGCTCGGTGGTGGCCGGCAGCACCCGGCCGCGCACGCCCAGCAGCCGCCCGGCTTCGTCGAGCCCGCGCGACCGGGTCGTCGGCGGCGTCCATCAGCCCGGCGATCACCAGGTTCCCCAGGGCGTGCCCGGCCAGCTCCTCCTCGGCGAAGCGGTGGGCGAACGCCCGGGCCAGGAGCGAGCCGGGCTCGGACAGCGCCACCAGGCACTTGCGGAGATCCCCCGGCGGCATGATGTGCAGGAGCTCGCGGAGCCGGCCGGACGACCCGCCGTCGTCGGCCACCGACACCACCGCCGTCACCCGGTCGGTGAAGGTGGAGACGGCCCGGAGCGTGGCGGCCAGTCCGTGCCCCCCGCCCACCGCCACCACCGCCGGTCCCCCGGTGGCCGGTTCCGGGCTCATCGCTCGATGTCCCGGTGGAAGACGTTGGCCGCCAGGTCGTGGGCCCCCAGCCGACGGGCCAGCTCCTCGGCCAGCGCCACCGACCGGTGCCGGCCCCCGGTGCACCCCATGGCCACCGTCAGGTACGACTTCCCCTCCCGGATGTAGGCGGGGATCAGCATGGTGAGGAGGTCGTCCAGCTTGGCCAGGAACTCGAGGCTCTCCGGCCGCCCCAGCACGAAGTCCCGCACCGGGGCGTCGAGCCCGCTGTGGCTGCGGAGGGCCTCGTCCCAGTAGGGGTTGGGGAGGAACCGGCAGTCGAAGACCAGGTCGACGTCGAGGGGTACGCCGTACTTGAACCCGAAGGAGAGGATGGAGGTGCGCATGGTGGCGCCCGGCTCCTCACCGCCGAACACCTCGATCAGCCGGGTCCGGAGCTGGTTCACGTTCAGCTCCCCGGTGTCCACCACCAGGTCGGCGCGGTCCCGGATCGGCTGGAGGATCCGTCGCTCGTCGGCGATCGACTCCTCCACCCCCCGGGCGGCCTGGGGGTGACGCCGGCGGGTGCCCTCGAACCGTCGGACCAGGACGTCGTCGGCGGCGTCGAGGAAGAGGATGCGCACCCGGTTGCGCCCGGAGCGGAGACCGTCCACCTCCGGCAGCAGGCCGTCGAAGCCCCCGCCGCCGCGGCCCACCACCAGGGCCACCCGCTCGAGCTCGGAGCCGCTGCCGTCCACCAGCTCGGACACCTTGGAGATGAGGGCGGACGGCATGTTGTCGATGACGAACCAGCCCAGGTCCTCCAGCGTGGCCCCCGCCGTGGAGCGGCCGGCGCCGGACATGCCGGTGACCACCAGGTACTCGCTCACCCGTCCACCTTTGCACGCGCCGCCGGTCCGTTCGGGGACATCGGGGTGTGGATCCGGTCGAACACCGCCGCCCCCACCGTGGCCGGGAGCCAGCTCACCGCCAGCAGCTCGTCCCGGCTGGCCTCCCGGAGGGCCTTCAGCCCCCCGAACTCGTCGAGCAGTCGGGTGCGGCGCTTGGGTCCCAGCCCGTCGATGCCGTCCAGCACGCCGGTGACCATGCGCTTGCCCCGGAGGGTGCGGTGGTAGCCGATGGCGAACCGGTGGGCCTCGTCCCGGAGCTGCTGCAGGAGGTAGAGCCCCTCCGACTGCCGGGGGAGGCGCACCGGCTCGCTGCTCCCGGGGAGGTAGACCTCCTCGAAGCTCTTGGCCAGCGAGGCGATGGGCACCCGGTCGGTGAGCCCGAGCCGCTCCAGCACCTTCATCCCCACGTGGAGCTGGCCCAGTCCCCCGTCGAGGAGGAGGAGCTGGGGCGGGTAGGCGAACCGGCGGCGGGCGGTGGCCCGTCCCCCACCCCCGCCCTCGTCACCGACGGCACCCCCGTTCGTCAGGTCGCTCCGGCTCGCACCATCGCTCGGGGACGGCGGGGCCTCCTCGGCCAGGAGGACCGACAGCCGGCGGGTGAGGACCTCCTCCATGGCGGCGTAGTCGTCGTTGCCGGGGACGGTGGCCACCTTGTAGTGGCGGTAGTCGCTCTTTTTGGCCAGCCCGTCCTCGAACACCACCATCGAGCCCACGTAGTCGGTCCCCTGCAGGTGGCTCATGTCGTAGCACTCGATGCGGAGCGGGGCCGCCGGGAGGTGGAGCTCCCGCTGCAGCGACTCGAGGGCCCGGGCCCGGCTGTTGTGGTCGGAGGTGCGGTGGAGCCGCTGGCGCACGAACGCCTCCCGGGCGTTCTGCTCCACCGTCTGCTGGAGCGCCCGCTTGGGGCCCCGCACCGGCACCCGGATCGCCACCGGACCCCCCCGGCGCTCGGTCAGGTACTGGGTGACCGCCCCGCCGTCCTCGGGGAGGGTGGGCACCAGGACCTGGCGGGGCACCCCGGCCGCCGGATCGGCGTAGACGTCGACCAGGATCCGCTCGACCAGCCGGGCGTCGGTGAGGTCCTCCACCTTGTCGACGGTGAGGGCCAGGCGACCCACCACCTTGCCGGATCGCACGTGGAAGACCTGGACGGCCGCCTCCAGCTCGTCCTCGGCCAGTCCCACCACGTCGAAGTCCTCGGGCCGCTCGAGCTCCATCTGCCGGACGGCGTCGGCCGCCCGGATGGCATCCAGCTTGTCCCGCAGCACCGAGGCCTTCTCGAATTCGAGGGCTCCGGCGGCCTCCTTCATCGACCCCTCGAGGTCGCGCTCGAGCGACCGGGTGTCCCCCCCAGGAAGGCCATCAGCCCGTCCACCAGCCCGTCGTAGGTCGGGTGGTCGATGGCGTCGATACAGGGGCCGGCGCACCGCTCGATGTGGAAGAGCAGGCAGGGCCGCCCCAGCCGCTGGTGCCGCTGCAGCTTGTTGTCCGAGCAGGTGCGCACCGGGTAGGTGCGCAGCAACAGGTCGAGGGTGTCCCGGATGGCCCCCACGTTCGGGTACGGACCGAAGTAGCGGACGCCGCGTCGCTTGCGTCCGCGCACCACCGCCGGCCGGGGCCACTCGTCGTCGACGGTCACCGCCAGCCACGGGTAGCTCTTGTCGTCCTTCAGCCGCACGTTGTAGCGGGGCTGGAGCCGCTTGATGAGGTTGTGCTCGAGGAGCAGGGCCTCCGACTCGGTGTCCACCACCATCCACTCGACGTGGTCGGCCTGCCCGACCATCTGGGCGGTGCGCGGGGCCAGGGCCGCCGGATCCTGGAAGTAGGAGTTCAGCCGTTGGCGGAGGGACTTGGCCTTCCCCACGTAGAGCACCCGACCATCGGCATCGACGAACTGGTACGAGCCGGGGGCGTCCGGGACGGCTCCCAGCTGAGGTCGCTTCACCACCCCCCCAGTGTGCCGTGCCCGCCGACGCGCCGGGACACCGGCCGATCCCGTCACGCCCGGCGTCGGCGCGCCTACACTGCAGGTGCCGGCCTGGTTTCCGGCACACATACAGCTCCGGGGCCGACAACCCCGCGGATGGGCGACCAGGCTGTCCCCGCCGGCCAGACCGGAGCACTTCCCCAAGGGGGTAGTACACGACATGCTTCGGCTTCAATCGGCGCTCCCGGAGCGCTACACGACCGCACGCCCGGACGAGTTGGCCAGCTGGATCGGTGACGCCAAGGCGTCGCTGGGCCCACGGGTGCTCATCCTCGGCCACCACTACCAACGCGACGAGGTGATGGCCTGGGCCGACGCCCGCGGCGACTCCTTCGGCCTGTCCCGGATCGCCGCCGACCAGACGGAGGCGGAGTTCGTGGTGTTCTGCGGGGTGCACTTCATGGCCGAGTCGGCCGATGTGCTGACCGGCGACCACCAGCAGGTACTGCTCCCCGACCTCAATGCCGGTTGCTCCATGGCCGACATGGCCGACATCGACGCCGTCGAGGAGGCCTGGGACGTCCTGGCCGCCGTCACCGACATCGACCGGGTGGTCCCGGTCACGTACATGAACTCCTCGGCCGCCCTCAAGGCGTTCGTGGGCCGGCACGGTGGGGTGGTCTGCACCTCGTCGAACGCCCGGGCCGTCCTCACCTGGGCGCTGGGCGACGGTGCCGGACAGGTCGGCCAGGGCGACCAGGTGCTCTTCTTCCCCGATCAGCACCTCGGCCGCAACACCGGGTTCGACCTCGGCTACGGCCCCGACGACATGGCGGTGTGGAACCCCCGCCTCGACCGGGGCGGCCTGGACGACCGCACCCTGAAGTCCTCCACCCTGCTGCTGTGGAAGGGTCACTGCTCGGTCCACCAGCGGTTCCGGCCCGCCCACCTGGAGGCGTTCCGCCAGGAGCACCCCGGCGGCCTCACCGTGGTCCACCCGGAGTGCTCGCATGACGTGGTGGAGGCGGCCGACCTGGTCGGCTCCACCGACTACATCATCCGGGCGGTGGCCGACGCCCCGGCCGGATCGGTCATCGGGGTGGGCACCGAGATCCACCTGGTGAACCGGCTGAACGCCGAGACCCCGGACAAGACGGTCGTCTCCCTCGACCCGCTGGTCTGCCCGTGCTCCACCATGTTCCGGATCGACGCCCCCCACCTGGCCTGGGTGCTCGAGGGACTGGTGGAGGGTGAGGTGCGCAACCGGATCACCGTCGACCCCGACACCGCCCACTGGGCACGGGTGGCCCTGGAGCGGATGCTGGCCACCGTCTGACCGTCACCCCGGTGGGCCGTCGGGACGGTCGTCAGCCGGGGTCGGGGGTGTCGAGCTCCCCGGCGAAGCGGTCCTTCCCGGCCTTGCGCTGGGCCTTGGCGCTCACACCCGGGTCGGAGGTGTCGAACTTCGCCTTCTGCTTCTTCACATCCACCTCCATCTTCACCACCTGGCCGATGGCCGGCGGGATGAAGTCCCCGGTCAGCCCGGGCATCCCCAGTTCCACCCGGAACGGCTCGCCGTCGGGGGGACGGACCTCGACCAGGAACTGGAGATTGGCCGACAGGTTGGACTGGCTGTTCCCCTTCTGCCGCCGGTCCACGACCGTTCCCTCCGCTGGCTCCCAATGCTCGAACATGCCGGCTCCCATCGCTCCGCCGGGTCCGATTGGGCCCTGACGAACCCTATCGGCGCCATGGGGAGCGGGCGGGGACGGCGCCGAAGGCCATGGGACCGGATGCCGAAGCCCCCGGCTCAACCGGCTCCGGAGGCCGCCTTGCGGGCGCGGCCCGCCACCTTCTTGGGCTTCGAGCCCGCGGCAGGCTTCCCGGCGCCGTTGGTCGGGACGGTCCCCCGAGAGCTGCCCGGCTTGGCCCTCGCCTTGCCGTTGGCTGTCGGCTTGGCTCCCACCTTGCCGTTGGCCGCGGGCTTGGCCCCCGCCTTGCCGTTGGCGGGCTTGGCCCCCGCCTTGCCGTTGGCTGTCGGCTTGGCCGCCGCCTTGCCGTCGGCCGGTGGTTTGGCTGTCCGCTTCGTCCTGACGGCCGACGTGCCTCCCGCCGCCCCGTTCCTCAGAACCCCCAACAGCGGGGCCAGCACCTCCCCGGTGTAGCTGGCCGGCACCGCCGCCACCTCCTCGGGGGTGCCGGTGGCCACGATGGTGCCCCCGCCGTTGCCGCCCTCCGGGCCCAGGTCGACGATCCAGTCGGCCGACTTGATGACGTCGAGGTTGTGTTCGATGACGATCACCGTGTTGCCCTGGTCGACCAGGCGGCTGAGCACGTTGAGCAGCTTGCGGACGTCGTCGAAGTGGAGGCCGGTGGTGGGCTCGTCGAGGACGTAGAGGGTGTGGCCGGTGGAGCGACGGCTCAACTCCGACGAGAGCTTGACCCGCTGTGCCTCGCCTCCCGACAGGGTGGGGGCCGACTGGCCCAGCTTGATGTACCCCAGGCCCACGTCCACCAGGGTCTGCATGTGACGGGCGATGGGGGGCTGCTTGGCGAAGAACGCCAGCGCCTCCTCGCACGACAGGTCGAGGACCTCGGCGATGTTCTTCCCCCGGAACGTGACCTCGAGGGTGTCCCGGTTGTACCGGGCCCCGTGGCAGACCTCGCAGGGCACGTAGACGTCGGGGAGGAAGTGCATCTCGATCCGCAGGGTGCCGTCCCCCGAGCAGGCCTCGCACCGGCCGCCCTTGACGTTGAAGGAGAACCGGCCGGGCAGGTACCCCCGCACCTTGGCCTCCGAGGTCTGGGAGAAGAGTCGGCGGATGTGGTCGAACACCCCGGTGTAGGTGGCCGGGTTGGAGCGCGGGGTGCGGCCGATGGGGGCCTGGTCCACCTCCACCACCTTGTCGATGTGCTCGACCCCGGTGATGGTGCGGTGCTTGCCGGGGACCGCCTTGGACCGGTGGACCTGGTGGGAGAGGGACCGCAGGAGGATGTCGTTGATCAGGGTCGACTTCCCCGACCCCGACACCCCGGTCACCGCCACCAGGCAGCCGAGGGGGAATTCGGCGTCGACGTCGTGGAGGTTGTGCTCGCGGGCACCCTTGACCGTCAGGAACTCACCGCTGCCCGGTCGGCGCAGCCCGGGCACCGGGATCGACTTCTTGCCCGACAGGTACTGACCGGTGATCGATTCCTCGTTGGCCACGATGCCGTCGGGGCCGTCCACCGGTCCGGAGTGGACGATCCGACCGCCGTGCTCCCCCGCCCCCGGCCCGACGTCCACGATGTGGTCGGCCACCCGGATGGTCTCCTCGTCGTGCTCCACCACGATCACCGTGTTGCCCAGGTCCCGGAGGCGGAGCAGGGTGCCGATCAGCCGCTTGTTGTCACGCTGGTGGAGGCCGATCGACGGCTCGTCGAGGACGTAGAGCACCCCGACCAGTCCGCTGCCGATCTGGCTGGCCAGGCGGATCCGCTGGGCCTCCCCCCCCGACAGGGTGGCGGCCGAACGGGCCAGGGTCAGGTAGTCCAGCCCCACGTCGAGCAGGAACTGCATCCGCTCGCTCACCTCCCGGAAGACCCGGTCGGCGATCAGGTGGTCGCGGTCGGACAGCTCCAGCGACAGGACCTTGTCCACCGCCGTGCCGATGGGCAGCGAGCACAGCTCGAAGATGGACAGCCCGCCCACCGTCACGGCCAGGGACTCGGGCTTCAGCCGCGCCCCGCCGCAGACCGAGCAGGGCACCTCCCGGAGGTACCCCTCGAGGTGCTCACGGAGGAAGTCGGAGTCGGCCTCGCTGTGACGCCGTTGCAGCCAGGGCACGATGCCCTCGTAGGAGGTGTGGAACGACCGCTGGCGCCCGTAGCGGTTCCGGTACCGCAGGTGGACCTGCTTGGTGCCCGCCCCGTAGAGGACCAGCTTCCGGTCCGCCTTGGTCAGGTCCTCCCACGGGGTGTCGATGGAGAAGCCGCCCAGCTCGGCGGCGGCCTCGACCACCCGGGCGAAGTACTCGCTCCTCGCCCCCGACCACGGGACCAGGGCCCCCTCGGCCAGGGACTTGGTCTGGTCGGGCACCACCAGCTCCGGGTCCACCTCGAAGGTGGTGCCGAGTCCGGCGCAGGCCGGGCACGCCCCGTAGGGCGAGTTGAACGAGAAGTTCCGGGGGGACGGGTCCTCGAAGCTGGTGCCGCAGTGGGTGCAGGCCAGGTGCTGGCTGAAGGTGATGGCCTCCTCCTCCGCCCCGTCGGTCCCCACCACCACGATCTCCGCCACCCCCTCGGCCAGGGACAGGGCCGACTCGAGGGACTCGGTGAGACGTCGCCGGATGTCGTCCCGCCGGACCAGGCGGTCCACCACCACCTCGATGGTGTGCTGCTCGTAGCGGGCCAGGTCGACCTGCTCCCGGTCGGTCAGCTCCACCGTCTGGCCGTCCACCCGCACCCGGGCGAAGCCCTGCTTGGCCAGGTCGTCCAGCAGGCTGCTGTACTCGCCCTTCCGGCCGCGGACCACCGGGGCCAGCACCAGAAACCGGGTCCCCTCCTCCAGGGCCAGGATCCGGTCGACGATCTGCTGGGGGCTCTGCCGGGCCACCGGCCGGCCGCAGGTCGGGCAGTGGGGCTTGCCGATCCGGGCATAGAGGAGGCGGAGGTAGTCGTAGACCTCGGTCACGGTGCCCACCGTGGAGCGCGGGTTGCGCGAGGCGGACTTCTGGTCGATGGCGATGGCCGGGGACAGGCCCTCGATGAAGTCGACGTCGGGCTTGTCCATCTGCCCCAGGAACTGCCGGGCGTAGGCCGACAACGACTCCACGTACCGTCGCTGGCCCTCGGCGTAGATGGTGTCGAAGGCCAGGGAGGACTTGCCGGATCCGGACAGGCCGGTGAAGACCACCAGGCGGTCCCGGGGGAGGTCGAGCGAGACGTCCTGGAGGTTGTGTTCGCGCGCGCCGCGTACCGCCAGTCGATCAGCCATGGCGCTGAGGATACCGGTGGGGGGTGACGGCTCGGGCGGTCACCCGTCGATCGGCCCGTCGATGTCGGCGGTCTCGCCGACCAGCACCGAGCTGCCGTCGACCGGATCCCGGACCAGGAGGGCCCGGAGCTCCGCCAGCTCGTCACGGAGCAGGGCGGCCTCCTCGAACCGGAGCTCCTCGGCCGCCCGCTGCATCTCCTCGTCGAGCCGGTTGACCAGGGCCGACAGCTCGTCGGCGTCGGCCCCCACCGAGCCGGCCAGCTCGGCGGCCACCACCCGTGGGTCGACCCCGCCGTGGGCCCGCTCCGGCTTCGGCCCGCTCCCCCGGCGGCCCCGGCTCGCCCCCAGGGCGGCCGAGCCGCCCTCGCCGGCCACCCGGGCCAGGATGTCGGTCACCGACTTGGTGATGGTGACCGGGTCGATCCCCCGCTCGAGGTTGTAGGCGATCTGCCGCTCCCGGCGCCGCTGGGTCTCCCCGATGGCCCGGGTCATGGAGTCGGTGATCGAGTCGGCGTACATGACCACCCGGCCGTGGACGTTCCGGGCCGCCCGGCCCATGGTCTGGATGAGCGAGGAGGACGACCGCAGGAAGCCCTCCTTGTCGGCGTCGAGGATGGCCACCAGCGCCACCTCCGGGAGGTCGAGCCCCTCGCGGAGGAGGTTGATGCCCACCAGGACGTCGATGAGCCCCAGGCGGAGGCCCCGCAGCAGCTCGATCCGGGCCATGGTGTCCACGTCGGAGTGGAGGTACTCGACCTTCACCCCGTGCTCGCGGAGGTAGTCGGTGAGGTCCTCGGCCATCTTTTTGGTGAGGGTGGTGACCAGCACCCGGTAGCCGGCCGCCACGGTGGCGTCGATCCGCTCCCGCAGGTCGTCGATCTGGCCGGTGGTGGGGCGGATGTCCACCTCGGGGTCGAGGAGCCCGGTGGGACGCACCACCTGCTCGACGATCTGGGCGCTGTGCTCGAGCTCCCACGGGCCCGGGGTGGCCGACAGCAGGATGGTCTGCCCGGTGCGCTCGGTGAACTCCTCGAACCGGAGGGGCCGGTTGTCGAGGGCGGAGGGGAGGCGGAAGCCGTGGTCGACCAGGGTCTCCTTCCGGGAGCGGTCCCCGGCGTACTGGCCCCGCAGCTGGGGCACCGCCACGTGACTCTCGTCCAGCACCACCAGGAAGTCCTTGGGGAAGAAGTCGAGGAGGGTGAAGGGCGCCTCCCCGGGCTGGCGGCCGTCGAGGTGGCGACTGTAGTTCTCCACCCCGCTGCACACCCCGGTCTCCGCCAGCATCTCGAGGTCGTACTCGGTGCGCATCCGCAGCCGCTGGGACTCGAGGAGCTTGCCGGCGGCGTCGAGCTCGGCCAGCCGGTGGCGGAGCTCGGACTCGATCCCCTGGACGGCCAGGCGCATCTTGTCGTCGCCGGTGCCGTAGTGGGTCTTGGCGAAGACCACCAGCTCGTCGAGCTCGTCGCCGATCTCCCCGGTCATCACGTCGAAGGGCCGGATCCGCTCGACGGTGTCCCCGAAGAACTCGATGCGGACCGCCTGCTCCTCGTAGGCGGCGTGGATCTCCACGGTGTCGCCCTTGGCCCGGAACTGCCCCCGGGCCAGGGTCACGTCGTTCCGGCCGTACTGGAGCTCGACCAGTCGCCGTAGCAGGGAGCGCTGCTCGTGGACCTCGCCGGGACGGAGGACCACGATCCGGTCCCGGTACTCCTCCGGCGAGCCCAGGCCGTAGATGCACGACACCGAGGCCACCACGATGGTGTCCGGCCGGAGCAGCAGCGACGAGGTGCTGGCGTGCCGGAGGCGGTCGATCTCGTCATTGATGGACGAGTCCTTCTCGATGTAGGTGTCCGACGAGGGGACGTAGGCCTCCGGTTGGTAGTAGTCGTAGTACGAGACGAAGTACTCGACCCGGTTGTGGGGGAAGAAGTCCTTCAGCTCCGAGGCCAGCTGGGCGGCCAGCGACTTGTTGGGCTCGATGATCAGGGTGGGCCGTTGGAGGGCCTCGATGGTCCAGGCGATGGTGGCCGTCTTCCCCGAGCCGGTGATCCCCAGCAGGGTCTGGTAGCGGTCACCCCGCTGGACACCGGCCACCAGGCCGGCGATGGCCTCGGGTTGGTCGCCGGCCGGGCGGAAGGGTGAGACCACCTGGAATTCGGGCATCGCCCGATCGTACCGGGGGGGTGTGACGGCGGATCCGGACCCGTCCCCCGGTGCCCCCTCACCCTCCCACGGCGGCACCCGGTGAACGATTGGTGACCGAGCGCGCGGCGCCTCTCCCCCGTCACGGAGTGTTCACCTGCCTGTGAAGTGACGGTTACCCGGCCGTTGCACAGTGTTCGCAGTCATCCCCCCGCTGACGTCCGTGGTGGTTCCCCACCCCGGACGTCGACCCACCGATCGGAGAGGCACCTGTGCCCGGGCGCACCTCGGACAGGACACCGCCAGCGACGAGGCCGTCGGGCGGTACCGGTCGGATGCACCTCGCCTCACGCTGGGTGCTGTGTTGCATCGCTTCCGTAGCCATGGCCTTGTTCCTGGTCGGGCCGGCCGGCGCCGCCCTGGTCACCTACACGCCGGCTGACGACGCCGCCCCCCCGGTGTGCTCGGCCGACGCCGTCGCCTCGCCGACCGGCCCGGAGTGGAGCACCAGCGGCTTCCCGGACAGCTCCGCCACCTCCGGTGACACCACCACCCAGCAGGGACTGGACGCCGCGGTGTCGAGTGCCGAGTCGCTGGCGTCGTCGAACGGCCACCTCTATCCCGGCACGCCGACCGCCGTCACCACCCTCGAGGCCGACGATCCGAGCCTGACCTTCGTGTCGGACGGGTCGGCCGGGTCGCTGGGCCCGACCTCGCTGTCGGTCGACACCGCCACCGACGGGGAGGGGATCATCCTGACCGCCCTGTCCTCCAGCGGCTGGTGCTGGGCGGTCCTCAACAACCAGGCCGAGGATGCCAGCGCCCTGGTGTCCGGGCCTCCCACCGAGCCCTGGCCCTCCTGCGCCACCGACCCGGGCACCTGGTACGCCGCCTACTACGTGGGCCCACCCGGCCCGCCGGCCAACCTGCCGGAGACCCCCGTCACCGTGGCCCTGCCGGCCCTGGCCGCCGGGATCGGGGGCGTGGCCCTCTACCGGCGACGACGGGACGGCCTCGGCCGGGGGCGGGAGGCGCGTCCTCCCCACCGGTAGGTCACCCCGGGAGCCCGCCCCCGATCCGGGACGCCTCCTCGAGGGCGGTGGCCAGGGTGGTCAGCACGGCCTCGGAGGGAGCCCCGGAGTCGTCGAAGTCGGCACCGGTGGCGTAGACCACGGTGGGCACCGACCACCCCCCGACGCTGGCCACCGCCGCCCGGAGCCCGGTGTCGAGTCCCAGGTAGTGGATCGGCGATCCCCCGGTGGCCACCAGCACCACGCCCTTGCCGGCCAGGCCGTCCTGGGGGAGCTGGTCGAGCAGCACCTTCAGCAGGCCGCTGTAGGTGGCCCGGTAGATCGGGGTGGCCAGGACCACCCGGTCGGCGCCGGCGATCCGCCCCAGGGCCTCGTCGAGCGAGGGATGCCCGCCCCGTAGCAGGAGGGCGTCGGCGTCGATGGCGCCGATGTCGAGGACGCTCCCCCCACCCAGGCGGGCCGCCGCCTCGGCCAGGGCGTGGGTCTTGGAGGAGGCGGACGGGCTCCCGTTGACGGCGAGCAGGGTCATGGGACGGCGGGCGGCGTCATGGTCGGACCCTCAGGCGGGGGCGTGGGACTTGAGGACCACCAGGGCGTCCCACACCCGGTCGACTTCGGCCACCAGGTGGTCGTGGTCGCCGGCGTTGTCGATGACCAGGTCGGCGCCGTCCAGGCGGGTGGCGCGGTCGATCTGGGAGGCGATCCGGGCCTCGGCGTCGGCCCGGGACATCCCCCGGATGGTGGTCAGCCGGTCGAGGGCCAGCTCGATGGGGGTGTCCACCACCACCACGGCGGCCAGCGAGAGCATCTCGCGGTGGACCGGCTTCAGCAGCGGGATGTCGAGCACCACCACCTCGTCGGTGCCGGCCTGGGCGTCCTTCCGCTCGAGCATGGCCACCCCGATGGCCGGGTGGGTGATGGCGTTCAGGTCGGCCAGCGCCTTCGGGTCGCCGAACACCACCGAGGCCACCGCCGGTCGGTCGATCCGGCCGTCGGGGTCGAGGATGCCGTGCCCGAACCGGTCGATCATGGGCTGGTAGGCCGGCCCCCCGGGGGCCACCACCTCCCGGGCCACCCGGTCGGCGTCGATCAGCACCGCCCCGCGCTCGACCAGCAGCTCCGCCACCGTCGACTTGCCGGCCCCGATCCCGCCGGTCAGGCCCACCGCCAGCACCGCCGGCCCCTCAGTCGGCCCGCCGGGGTCGCCCGGCGGTGGCGAACAGGACCATGGTGGTCGGGTCGAGGTGGTCGGTCACCGAGAAGTCGTCGGCGGTGATGCCGGTGGAGCCGCCCGAGTCCCCCCGGGCCATGACCTTGTAGGCGATCGGCAGTGCCCGGGTGTAGGCGGCGATGTACCACGAGCGGGGGATCCGGTGCCGGAGGTCGAGGACGTCGAGCCGGAGCACCTTGTTGGCCTTCACCCGCCGGGCGGTGAAGTCGGCCTTCACCGGGGCGGTGGGGTCGAGGCCCTGGACGGTGACGTCGTGGAAGTGCCGCCCGAGCATGGCCCGGAGCTCGTCGGGCTCGAACAGGTGGATGTGGAAGGGGTTCTCGAAGTCGGCCGGGGCGTTGGGGGTCAGGAAGAAGGCCGTCCCGTCGTCGGCCAGCACCCGGGCCAGCTCCCGGACGTGGCCCTCCGGCTCGTCGAAGTGCTCGATGAGGTGGGACGAGCACGCCCACCGGAAGCTCCCCCCGGCCAGGCCCAGGTCGAGGGCGTTCATCTGGGCCACCCGGAGCCCGGTGGATCCCCACCGGTCGCGGGCGAAGGCCACGGCGTCGGCGCTGTAGTCGACGCCGGTCACCGTCCGGCCCTCGGCCAACAGCCGGATCGACTCGAAGCCCTGGCCGCACCCCACGTCGAGGACCGCCCCGGGGCCGAGCCGCTCGATGACCGACCGGTAGCCGGCGGCGTGCAGGGCCAGCAGCGAGTCGGGGGTGACCCCCTCCATCGGCCGCTCACCGGTGAGCCGACGGGTGGGTGCGGGTGTCACCGCCATGGTCCACCGCCCGGTCGTCGCACTCCGTCGTCACTCATCGGTCCCTCGCACCCATCCGTCCATCCCAGCCGGCCCCTGACCTCGTCCACTCCCGATCGTCGACTCCGATCGTCGACCCACCCGAGGGCGGCCGACGACCCGGCCGACCGGGCCGGTGACGTGACGCGACGGGAGGTGTCCGGTTGTTTACACTACCGATCACTCGTGCCGGATCCCGAATCAGTTCCTCCCGCGGCCGCCGGCGCTCCGACCGGCCGGGCCCGCGGTCTCTACCAGCGACTCCGCTCCCCCAGTGGCCTGCGGACCGCCGTCGACTACCTGGCCGTGGCGGTGCTGGCCCTGGTGCCCATGCTGGCCTCCCGGCCCGGCACGGTGACCGACGACACCAAGACGTACCTCTACCTCGACCCCGGCCGGTACGTCCGCCAGGCGGTCTCCCTGTGGGACCCCGGGGTGGGACTGGGTACCGTCACCCACGAGAACATCGGCTACCTCCTGCCGATGGGCCCCTTCTACTGGGTGCTGGCCGAGCTCCACACCCCCCTGTGGGTGGCCCAACGGCTGTGGATGGCCACGCTCCTGTTCGCCGCCGGGGCCGGGGTGATCTACCTCTGCCGGACCCTCGGCCTCACCGGGCCCGGGCGGTACGTGGCCACCGTCGGCTTCATGTTCACCCCCTACGTGCTCCAGTACGCCGGGCGCATCTCGGTGATCCTGCTCCCCTGGGCCGGTCTTCCCTGGATGATCGCCTTCGTGGTGCTGGCCCTCCGGCGGGGGGGCTGGCGGTACCCGGCGCTCTTCGCCCTGGTGGTGGCCCTGGTCAGCGGCATCAACGCCAGCTCCATCCTCTACGTGGGGGTGGGGCCCGCCCTCTACGTGCCCTACGCCGTGCTGGTGACGCGGGAGGCCACCTGGCGCCGGGCCTGGTCGGTGGTGTGGCGGGTGGGGCTGCTGAGCGCCCTCGTCTCCCTGTGGTGGGCGATCGGCCTGGAGGTGGAGGCCGCCTACGGGGTCAACGTCCTGAAGTACACCGAGACGGTCCAGGCCACCAGCCAGGCGTCGGTGGCCTCGGAGATCGTCCGCGGCCTGGGGTACTGGTACTTCTACGGGTCGGACCGGGCCGGCCAGTGGACCCAGGCGTCGGTGGCCTACACCCAGGACACCTGGCTGATGGCCATGAGCTTCGTGGTCCCGGTGCTGGCCTTCCTGTCCGCCGCCCTGGTCCGGTGGCGCCAGCGGGCCTACTTCGCCCTCCTGGTGGTGGTGGGCATGGTGCTGGCCGTCGGGGCCTTCCCCTACGCCGACCCCACCGGCGTGGGCTCGCTGCTCAAGGCCCTCATGGTGGACACCACCGCCGGGCTGGCCATGCGCTCCACCGACCGGGCGTCGCCCCTGATCCTGCTCAGCCTGGCCATGTTCCTGGGGGCCGGCGTCTCCGCCGTGGCGCGGCGGGTCCGGAGGACCGGGCTGGTGGTGGGGCTCTTCGCGCTGGCGGCGGTGGCCGGGGCCACCGTCCCGCTGTGGACCGGCGCCATCATCGCCAACGGGTTCACCCAGCCGGCCACCGTGCCCTCCTACGTGCAGCAGGCGGCCACCGCCCTCGACGCCACCCACCCGGGCACCCGGGTCTACGGGCTCCCGGGCAACAACTTCGCCGCCTACCGGTGGGGTGACACCATCGACACCGTCTGGCCGGGCCTGCTGACCCGCCCGTTCGTCACCCACGAGCAGCAGATCATGGGCTCGCTGGCCACCGCCGACGTCCTGAACGCCACCGACAACCCGCTCCAGAACGGGGTCGAGCAGTGGAACACCCTGGCCCCCATGGCCTCCCTGATGAGTGCCGGGGACGTGCTGGTCCAGTACGACCAGCAGTTCGAGCGGTACGACGTGCCCAACCCCCAGCAGGTCGCCCTGGGGCTGTCCACCACCCCGGCCGGGCTCTCGGACCCGGTGAGCTACGGGACCCCGGTCCCCAACATCTCGAGCGTGCCGTTCCTCGACGAGCAGGCGCTGTCCCGGCCGACCAACCAGGGGTGGACCGCCCCCCTGGTCTCCTACACGGTGGACAACCCCCGCCCCATCGTCCGGACCGAGTCCCTGGCCCACCCGCTGGTGGTGGCCGGGGACGCCGACGGGCTGGTCAGCGCCTCGGCGGTTGGGCTGCTGGCCGGGAACCCGACCATCGTCTACGCCGGCACCCTCGACACCGATCCGAAGCTCCGGTCCAAGGTGCTGGGCGGTCCGGCCGACCTGGTGGTCACCGACACCAACCGGAAGCAGGCCTTCGAGTGGAACACCCTGTCGGAGAACCAGGGGTACACCGAGACGGCCACCCAGGGCGCCGATCCCAACGACCAGAAGGACGCCCCCATCGACCTGTTCCCCGAAGGCACCGCCCGACGCCCAGACCACCGCGGTGCTGGCCGGGGTGGACTCGGTGACCGCCTCCACCTACGGCTCGTCGATCACCTACCTCCCGGAGGACCAGCCGTCCGCCGCCCTCGACGGGAACCCCAAGACCGCCTGGGTGGCCGACTCCTTCGTCCCCCCCACCGGCCAGTGGTGGCAGGTGAAGCTGACCCGTCCCACCACGGTGGGGACCCTCCGGCTGACCCAGCCCACCGGCACCGACGCCAACCGGTGGATCTCCCAGGTGCGGCTGACCTTCGACGGGAAGGACCCGGAGACCGTCGACCTCGGCCCGGCGTCCCGGGCCCCGGGGGGCCAGGCGGTTACCTTCGTCCCCCGCACCTTCTCCACCCTCCGGATCACCATCACCGGCTACCAGGTGTCCGCTGACCACGGGGCCGCCATCTACGAGACGGCGGTGGGGTTCGCCGAGGTGGGGATCCCCGGGGTCCAGGTGGACGAGACCATCTCCATGCCCCAGGACCTCCTGCGGGCGGCGGGCCCGTCGTCCCAGGCCGACCCCTTGACGCTGATCATGACCCGGATCCGGACCTCGGGGTTCCCACCCCGGACCGACCCGGAGCCGACGCTGTCGCGGACCTTCTGGCTCCCCACCACCCGCACCTTCTCGCTCACCGGAACCGCCCGGATCTCCACCCTGGTCCCCGACGACGAGGTCGACCGCCTGGTGGGCCGTCCCGGCTCCGACCACACCGGCCTGGTGGCCTACTCCGAGGGCCGGCTGCCCGGGGACGTCAGCAAGGGGGCCATCAACACGCTGGACGGCGACACCGCCACCATCTGGGAGCCGGGGTTCGGGGCCAGCCACCAGGCGGGGGCGTGGCTCGAGTACGACCTCCCCAAGCCGGTGACCTTCGACTCCATGGACCTGAAGGTGGTGGCCGACGGCGAGCACTCCGTGCCCACCTCCCTGACCGTGTCCACCGCCTCCGGCTCCGACCACCTGACCCTCCCCCCCATCGCCGACGGTCGGGTGGCGGGTTCGGTGGTCGACGTGCCGCTGACCTTCCCCTCGCTCACCGGGCAGACCGTCCGGATCACCTTCGACACCGTCCGCCTGCAGGACACCGTCAACTACGACTCCGAGTCCCCCGAGGCCATGCCGCTGGGCATCGCCGAGGTGGGAATCGCCCCCCTGGAGGCCCTCTACCGCCCGGTCCCGACCGACATCCCCGCCACCTGCACCAACACCCTGCTGTCGGTGGACGGCTCCCCGATCTGGGTGGACGTCTCGGGAACCTCGGCGGCGGCCCTGGCCCGGGACGGCGCTGGACGTCGCCCTCTGCGGCCCGGACGCCGGGGGCCTGACCCTGGGGCCGGGGAACCACACGGTGGAGTCGACCTCCGGCCAGACGGCCGGGTTCGACATCGACCAGCTGGCCCTGGCCTCGGCGGCCGGCGGCGCCGCCGCCCCGGTGTCCACCGGCGGTCAGCTCCCCGCCGTCCCGGTCTCCGCCACCCCGCCGGCCACCGTCACCAGCCAGACCGCCACCACCCTCCACGTCGACGTGGACGGCGTCACCCCCGCCACCGCCCCGTTCGTCCTGGTGATGGGCCAGAGCATCAACGCCGGCTGGCAGGCCACCGTGGACGGGCACTCGCTGGGGGCGCCCACCCTGGTGGACGGCTTCGCCAACGGATGGACCGTCGACCCCGCCGCCCTGGCCGGCGACCTCGCGGGCGGTCGCCTGGTGGTGACGCTGCGGTGGGTCCCGCAGCGGCGGGTCAACGTGGCCCTGATCGTCTCGGCGCTGACCATCGCCGCCTGCCTGGTCCTGGCCTTCCTCCCCCGGCGGCGGCGACGGCTGCCCCGGCGGCCCGGGTGGCTCCCGCGGTCGGGTGGGTGGGGGAGGCTCCGCTGGCCGTCCCGCTGGCGACGGAGGGAGGAGGACGTGCCCCTTCCCGTCCACGCCGACGACCAGCCCCTCGTGGCGGTGCCGTTCGGCTCCGAGGGCCCGCGGTCACCGGTGCTGGTGGCCGTGGCCGTCGGCCTGGGGACCGGGGCGGTGGCGGCCGCCATCACCGCACCCCGGCCCGGCCTGGTGGTGGGGGTGGCCACCGCCGTGGTGCTGCTGGTCCCGCGGGCCCGCTTCCTCCTGGGGCTGGCGGCGGTGGGGCTGGTGGCCGCCGGGGGGGTCTACGTGTTGGTCGAGCAGGCCCGCCACCTGTACATGGCCAGCGGGACGTGGCCGGCCAACTTTGGCACCGCCGGCAACCTGGTGTGGGCGGGGGTGGTCTTCCTCGGCGCCGACGCCACCGTCGAGGTGGTCGGGCGGTGGCGGGCCCGTCGGATGCGGGGGCCCACCTACCGGGGGACCCCGCCCGACGAGGGAGGCTCCACCTCGGACGCCGGGGTGGAGCCCGTCGCCGACCCGGAGCTGGACCCCGCGGGCGGGAGCCAGGTCGAGCCCGTCGCCTGACGGCGGACCCGGGCCCCGCCCCCGACCCCGACCCCGCCGGGGGGCGAGGCCACCCGAGGCCGGACCGCCACGCCGGCTCCCGCCGGGCGCTCCCGGTGGGAGCCGACCGCTCAGCCCCGACGGCGGGCGATGGCCTCGGCGGCCAGCACGGCCAGGGCGCCCCGGGCGGTGGCGTCCCACGAGAAGCGGGAGGCGTGCTCCACGGCGCCGATGCCCAGACGCTTGCGGAGGACCTCGTCGGACAGCGCCGAGTCAAGCGTGCCCACCAGGTCGTCCCGGTCGTCGAAGAGCAGCCCCGACCAGCCCTCCACCACCGCGTCCCGGTGGCCGCTGATGCGGGACGCCACCGCCGGGGTCCCGCAGGCCCCGGCCTCGGTGACGGTCATCCCCCAGCCCTCGCGCAGGGAGCTCGAGGCCACCAGCCACGCCCGGCGGTAGAGGTCCACCAGGGCCTCGTCGTCGACGAAGCCGGGCAGGCTGATCCACGACTCGGCACCGTGGGACCGGACCAGCGCCTCGAGCGACGACCGCTCGTATCCCTCGCCGACGATCTGGGCGGTGAGGTCGGGCTGGCGGGCCTTCACCCGGACCAGCGCCTCGATCAGCAGGTCGAACCGCTTCACCGGCACCAGGCGACCGACCGCCACCACCAGCGGCACCTCGGAGCGCTCGCCCCCCGGCGTGAACCGCGCCTCCACCCCGGGGGGCGAGACGACCACCCGTTCGGCCGGGATACCCAGTCGGTCGATGATCTCCTCCTTGGCGGAGGTCGACAGCGTGACGATCCGGCTCCGGCGGTAGACCGGCGGCGCCAGCCGGTGCTCGATGGCGTAGCCCAGCTCGGCCAGCCCGTTGGGCAGCACCATCTTCCACATCTCGGCGTGGACGTGGTGGAGGAAGACCACCCGTGGGCACCGGGCCCACAGGGGCGAGAGGAAGGGCATGCCGTTCCAGATCTCCACCAGGCCGTCCCCCGAGCCCACCCGTCCGAGGACCCCGCTGGCCATGGTGTGCGGGAAGACCGAGTACCGCCCGGACCGGCGGTTGACCCGGTAGCCGTCCCGCCGCACCACCTCGCGGGCCCCGGTGAACGAGGAGGTGGTCATGGTCAGGTCGATACCCGCCTCGGCCCAGGCCGACAGGATCCGGTGGGCGTGGAGCTCGGATCCCCCGGCCTCCGGGTCGTCGAAGTCGCGCCAGGCCACCACGTCGACCCTGTGGAGGCCGCCGAGGGCGGCGATCTCCTCGAGGGAGAGGTCACGGAACCGTCGGAGCTCGGGCTCCTCGAACGGCGAGGCGGTCGGGTGGGAGGCGGACTCGCCGTCGGGCGTCTCGGCCAGCGGGAGTCCCAGGCCGTCGAGGTCCCGATCCTCCCCCGGGTCCGGGTGGTCGGGTCGTCGGGTGCCGCCGGAGGCCGGAACGGCGCTCAGCGGGCGCACGGGGGCGCCCGGGGCGGATCCACCCCACTCCGCGGTCTCGTGGCCGGTCACACGCCTCATCCCCTGGTTACTCCCCTGGTCCCGTTGCCACGTGCGGCCTGCCGTCCGCTGAGGTGAGTGTACCCCGCCCCCCCTTTTGTCACGGATTTGTTACCTGGGATCGGAGCGGCGGAGGCGCCGTACCACCCCTCTCAGCTGCTCGTTCTGTCGGAGCAGGTCGCCCCGGTGGCGTTCGTGGATGACCAGGAACGCCGTTCCCATGGCGGCGGCCAGCAGGAACTGGACCAGCAGGTCGGCCCGGGCGGTGTCCACCGGCTGCCCCCCGGCCAGGGCGACCAGGACCACCGCCAGCCCGGACCCGGCCGCCAGCACCAGCACGATCCACCGCCGGCCCGCTCCGAACAGGTAGTTGGTGAGGAGCACCGACACGCACAGGAACATCATGGCGGCCACCAGCGTGGCGAAGGCGGGGGCGGCGGTGGCCAGCTTGGGGGTGAAGATCAGCGAGAGGAACCGCACCGGGATGACGATGGCGATCCCCAGCAGCACCACGGCCGGGACGGCCAGGAAGGCCAGGGTCACCGCCAGCTGCCGCAGGGCGTGGCCGCCCTCGTTCCACCGGATGGTCGCCTCGGGCAGGAGGTAGGCCCCCAGGGCCAGCGCTCCGAAGACCAGGGCCTTGGACGCCACGGAGATGGCGGCGTACGCCCCGGCCTGGGAGTGGTTCAGCCGTCCCAGCAGGATGACGTCGACGTTCTGGAGCAGCCCCAGCAGCGCCAGGCCGATGAAGGCGGCGGACACGTCGGCCAGCAGGGTCCGACGGGCCACGCCCCCGTCCAGGGCGGGGGTGAGGACGGGCGGCCCGGGGGCCGGAACCTCCACCGGGGTGGCCACCGGGGTGCCGCCCGGGGCCGGGTCGTCGGCCACCTCCGCCACCCCGTTCCCGGGCTCCCCGGCCGGCGCCGGGGCGGGCCAGGCCCGGGAGGCCAGCCACCGGGCGTGCACGGTGGCCACCGCCTCGCCCACGAAGATCCCCAGTGCGTAGCCGGACACCCCCCACCCGACCACCACGAACCCGATGACGCACACCGTGCGCATGCCGCCCTCCACCAGCAGGTTGAAGGCCAGGGCCCGGTAGTCCCGGTGGGCCTGGAGGAGCCCGCGGTCGACGCAGAGCAGGATCCAGACACCGGCAGCCACCAGGATCAACACCACGCCCTGGTCGTTGGGCAGGGAGAGCTGGGCGGCGATCCACCCCTGCAGCAGCCACACCACCACCAGCTCCACCAGCACCAGCACCAGCACGATCCGGTGGACCCGGGCCGCCCAGCGGTGGACCAGGTCGGGCCGGCCGGCGGTCCGGAGGGCGGTCACCCGGCGGACCACCCCGACCAGCACCGCCGAGCCGGGCATGGACAGGATGAAGAAGAGGCCGAGCAGCTGGGCGATCGAACCGTAGGCCCGGGGACTGACCAGGTGGGCGACGATCACCACGATCACCGCGCTGGCCCCGTTGACGATCAGCCCGGCGATGGCCACCGGCCCCGCCTGGGTGAAGCCGCTCTTGAACGACTCGGTCCGGGCCGGCGCCACCCCGCTCCCCGGGTCGTCGGGCAGCGGCAGCAACGAGCCCCCGGCCACCGCGATGCCGGCGGAGGGGGCCAGCGAGGTCGATCCGGCCACCGGCTCGACGGCCAGGTCGATCTCCTCGAGCATCACGTCGATGGGTGGCGGCGCTCCCGCGTCACCCGACGGCTCGGGGCCGGCGTGGTCAGCCTGCCCGACGGGCTCGGTCATGCCCGGGCGGCCGGGGCCCCCGATGCCGGACCGCCCTCCCGGAGTGTCCTACCTTGCGGCATTCCCGCCCGATGGAGCTCGGCGCGGCACCACCGGGGCGTCCCGACCGCTCCGGCCGCCACCGGTCCCCTGGTCCCCGGCCCCGTCGTCGACCTCGTGGTACTCCTCCTCGACATTGACCGACCAGATGTCGTGGTCGGCGCCGTGGATGTTCTCCACCGTCAGCATGGCGGTGTACATCGAGTGGTCCTGGTTGTTGTACTTGTGCATGCCGTTCCGCCCGATGGGGTGGACATTGGGGGCGTTCTCCTCGAACCACCGCCGCAGCACCTCCACATTGTCGCGGTAGACGTCGTCGTAGACCGGATAGGCCTTGGGCATCCGCACCACGTACCCGGCCTCGATGTCGGAGGGGTCGACCAGTCCGATGGTGGCCAGCTCCTTGGTGGCCAGGGCCACCAGGTCGTCGTCGGTGGCGTCCCACAGCTCGTCACCCTCGAAGACGAAGTACTCCATCCCCAGGCAGGTCCGGCCGTCCTTGACCAGGAACGGCGACCACGAGCCGAAGTTCTGGATCCGGCCCACCTGGACGTCCGGCGAGTGGATGTAGATCCAGTTGTCCGGGAACCCGCGGTCCTCGGGGACGACCAGGGCCACGGTCAGGAAGTCGCGGTAGTGGAGGTCGTCCGCCGCCGCCCGCACCTCGGCGGGCACCGGGGGGTCGACGATCCGGGCCAGGGCGGTGAAGGGCATGGAGGAGATGACGTGGGAGGCCGGTAGGCGGGTGGACCGGCCGTCGGACTCCACGGTGACCGCCACCGCCCGACCACCCTCCACATGGACGGTGGTGGCGGCCGTCGCCATCCGGATCTCGCCACCGCCCGCCACCACCTGCTCGGCGGCCCGCTCCCACATCATGCCCGGGCCGTACTTCGGGTACTCGAACTCCTCGATCAGGCTGGTGACCTGCTTGGACCGGTCGCGCCGGGCGCCGGCCAGTGACGAGCGCACCGGCTCCCACACGGCGTTCCACAGGGACATGCCCTTGATCCGCTGGGCACCCCAGTCGGCGGACAGCTCGGAGGCCGACACCCCCCAGACCTTCTCGTTGTAGGTCTTGAAGAAGTGGTGGTAGAGCCGCCAGCCGTAGTTGCTGACGATGTACCCCTCCAGGGTGTCCTGGTTCTGGGGCGGACGGATCCGGACCCACAGGAACGACAGCCCGCACCGGACGGCCTCCACGATCCCCAGGTTGGAGAGGGCGTTGCCCAGCTTGATCGGGTAGTCGTAGAACTTGCCGCCGTAGTAGATCCGGCTCATGCGGGGTCGCAGCAGGAACTCCTCGGGGGGCAGGACCTGGTGCCAGAACTCCTCCACCGGCTTCACCTTGGTGAAGAAGCGGTGGCCGCCGATGTCGAAGCGCCAGCCGTCCCGCTCCACGGTGCGGCTGATGCCCCCCACCACCGTGTCGCCCTCCACCACGATCACCGGGTCGCCGGCCGCCACCAGCCGGTGGGCGGCGGTCAGGCCGGCCGGACCGGCCCCGATGACCACCACCGTCTCCGTGCCCGGCTCCCGTCCCTGGGCGCCCTCGGTGCCCCTGTCGTCTGCTGCTCCCACTCGGTGTGTTCCGTTTCCTCGGTCGGCTGGTGCGCTCGGTCGGGGTGCCGGACGTCGTCACCGAACCGACTCCCGCCCCACGGCGGCCGTCGGCACCCCCATCGGCCCCGGTGCCCGGCACGTATCACCTCGGAGGACGGCCCACCGGGTGCCCCCTCCGGGCCGGTGACCACGCCCCCGGGGAGCCGTGCGATGCGTGTGCCGGTACCCGGCAACGGGCCTCAGGATAGTGCCTGGTCCCCGCTCAGCGGTGCTCCGGTCGACCTCAGGGCACCGAGATGCCCAGGAAGGCCAGGTAGGCGTACCCGACCATCCCCAGGGCGGCCACCACCAGCACCCCCCGCTCGACGCCGCGCCGGGAGGTGAGGGTGCTGGCCGCCATGACCAGCGGGAAGGCGCTCAGGGCGTACCGCTCGAAGGAGTCCAGGTTGGAGGAGACCACCGACACGGCCAGCACCGCCGCCGCGAAGGCGGCGTAGGAGAGTGGCAGGCGCCGGAAGGCCACCACCAGCAGGACGGCGCACAGGAGCACCCAGGGGATGTGGAGGGCGTTGCCGAGGTGGTGGCCGTGGGTCACCGACACCACGTTGTGCCACATGGCGTCGAAGGGCAGCGTGATGGCACCGCGGTGCCCCGCCTGGTCCTGCACCCGGAACGGGAGCCAGGCGTCGCCGAAGATGGCGTCCACCCAGGCCAGGTAGGCGCCGGCCCCCACCGCCGGGGCCAGCACGGCGGCCACCCGGCCGCTCACGTCGGCCGGTCCGCGGGTCGAGGCCCGTTGGCGGACCACCTCGACGACCACCGGGACCATCACCAGCAGCCCGATCGGCCGGACCCCCCCGGCCACCAGCCCGGCCGCCGCCGCCCACCACCACCGGCCCGACCGGAGGGCCAGCAGGGCCACCGTGGTGCAGAGGAGCAGGACCCCCTCGGCGTACCCCATCACCAGCGTGAAGGCGGGCGGCGCCAGCGCCAGGAGCCACACGCTGCGGCGGGCCAGCCCCTCGTCGCCGAACTCGCGGCGGACCAGGATCAGCAGGGTGGCCATCCCGGCCAGGGCGCAGAGGTTGGCCACCACCAGCAGCCCGGGCCCCGGCCCGCCCACCACCCAGCCCACCACCCGGCCGAGGATCGGGAAGGCGGGGAAGAACCGGAGTGACTGCTGCCCGGACTGGCCGTACCCGTGAGCGGCGATCGACTGGTACCACCCCCCGTCCCACGCCAGCAGGCCCTGGTGGGTCCGGAGGGCGGCGGTCGGATTGTCCGGCCGGGCCCGCGCCACCGTGAGGTGGGCCACCACCAGGGTGCCGGCCACCAGCACCCGGGCCACCAGCCAGGCGGGGGCCACGGTGACCACCGCCCGGCCGAACCGGCGGGCGTACCCGCCGAGGGCCGGTGCGGTCACTGCGGGGGGCGGACCGACCGCCCGGAGGGTGGAGGGCGTCAACGCCCGGTCAGCCGTGGTCCGGCGTGAACTGGTAGAGGTTCATCGGCTGGTAGAAGGACGTGGCGTTCAGCTGCACCAGGTTGTGGAGGGTGTAGCCGGAGCCGGGGGCCTGGAGCGTCTCCACCACCTGCTCGCACTTGGTGCCGAGGGTCTGGTAGCCCGGGGCCCAGACCACGAAGATCTGGTGGTCGGAGCCGGCCATCGCCTCCAGGCGGGTGGCGAACAGCGCCGGGTGGCCGGCCCGGGAGGCGTCGCCGTAGTCGACCCAGTTGACGAACTCCGGCGAGGTGCCCCGGGGGAAGGTGATCTGGCGGTAGGTGTCGGCGGGCAGCAGGCGGGCCACCGCCGGGCCCAGCTGGTCGGGGCAGTACGCCACCACGTCGCCGGGGGCGGCCCGCGGGGCGATGGCCCGCGCCACCTGGCCCGCCTGGGTCCGGTTGGTGGTGATGTTGGGGATGGAGGCGGCCAGTCCGGCCACCATGGCCACCGTCAGCACCCCCACCCGCAACCGCGGGTCGCTGAAGGTCCCCAGCCCGACGGCCACCAGCAGGATGAGGGGCACGAAGACCACCGAGGCGTAACGCGGGTCGAAGGCGCTGTCGGTGAGGAAGCCGCCGGCGATGGCCAGGCCCAGCGTCCCCACCACCACCAGGCCCAGGGGGCGGCCCAGCGGACGGGTCCGGACGTCCAGCTCGATGTGGCGCCGGTCGGTGGCCACCCCGAACAGCCCCAGACCCACCAGGGCGAAGTAGAGGAGGGCCAGCACCCGTCCCTGGTTGGTGGGGCCGCCGGCGAACGACGCCACGGCGTTGACCATGGCGGCGAAGTTGGCCGGGGTCGCCCACGGCGTGCCGGTGTGGGCCGACTGGAAGAAAAAGATGGGCAGCCACGGCACGAAGGTCAGGCCCCCCACCACCAGGGCCCCGAGTGCCCAGCGGGCCCCGTGCCGCCACGCCGGCCGCCCCCGCCACACCTGGTAGGCCAGCCAGAGGGCGACGGTGGCCACCAGGTAGAGGGACCAGTAGTGGCTGTAGAGCAGCAGCCCGGTGACGGCGGCCACCGCCACCAGGTTCCCGGGCCGGGGCCGGCGCAGGGCCCGGTCGACGGCCAGGAACCCCAGGGCGGTGAGGAGGGCCACCAGGGCGTACATCCGGGTCTCGGTGTCGTAGCGGACGGCGAACGGCGAGGTGGCCACCAGCAGGGCGGCGGCCCACGCCCCGGTGCGCCCGCCCATCCGGCGCCCGGCCAGCCACACCACCGGCACCGTCGCCACCCCGATGACCCCGGACAGCGACCGGACGGCCAGGTCCGAGGTTCCGAAGGCGCCCATCCAGAAGTGGAGGAGCACGTAGAAGAGGGGCGGGGCACCGTCCTTCCTGAGGGCGGCGGGGAGGTCGTGGAGGGGGAGCCGGGCGATGTTGACGGTGAGCGCCTCGTCCAGCCACAGGTCCGACCGGGTCCAGAAGCGGAGGACCAGCGCCACCACCAGTACCACGGCGGTGGCCCCCACCAGCCCGACGGTGACGGAGCGGCGGCGGTGGGGGGCGTCCGCCTCGGCGGTCGGCGAGTCCCCGGTCCGACCCCCGCCGTCGTCGTCGGGTCGGGATTCCGGCGCCGGGACCGGCTCCCGCCGGTCTGCGGGCGCCGCCGTCGAAGCGGCCCCGGTCGAAACCGCATGCATGCCCCGCATGGTATCCACACCGGACCCTCTCCCGGATGCAGCCACGGCTTGTCGGATCCGACCGCGCCGACAGGCTACCGAGCGGTAACCTCCCGTTCCAAGCTGTCGGGTTGTGGCATGGTTCAGGTCGGCAGGGGTCGAATGTGGTCGGGTGAAGGGGGAGGGTTTTTATGGTGAGTAGGCGAATCAGCCGTCGTTCGTTCCTGTCCAGGGGTGCCGCCACCGGCGGGATCGTGGCCCTGGGGGTGGGGGCCGGGAGCGCCCTGGCCGCCTGCGCCTCGGGCTCCTCGGACGCCTCGGGCACCACCTCCACCGCCGACGGCTCCACCTCATCGGGCGGGTCGGCGGGCGTCAGCCACGCCACCCCGGTCAGGGGCGGTTCGGCCATCATCGGGACCTGGGCGGAGGTCGACGGGTTCTACCCGGCGACCAACCACTGGGACGTCGACGGCTACCTCTACGCCAACACCGTGTACGACCCGTTGACGGCGGTGGCCTACGACGGGTCGATCCAGCCCTACCTGGCCGAGTCGATCACCCCCAACGCCACCTACACCGAATGGACGGTGACCCTGCGGAGCGGCATCAGCTTCAACGACGGCTCCCCACTCACCGCCCAGGTGGTCAAGAACAACTTCGACGCCCTCCGGGCCTCCCTCCTCACCGGCACCGCCCTCAGCGCGGTGACCGGGGCCACCGTCACCGGGCCCCTCACCCTCGTCTACAACTGCAGCGTCCCCTATGTGGCGTTCCCGGCCGCCCTCTCCACCCAGGTGGGGTACGTGGTCGGGCAGGCCATGCTGGACGCCGCCGCCAAGTCACCCAGCTCCGCCCCACCGGTCATCGGCACCGGCCCCTTCATCTACAGCGAGTGGCAGCCCAACGACCACTTCACCGCCACCCGCAACCCGCACTACTGGCGGAGCGGCTTCCCCTACCTCGACTCCATCACCTACAAGCCGATCCCCGACACCTCCCAGCGGGAGGCCTCGCTCCGCAGCGGGGACGTGGACCTGATCATCTCCAACGACCCCAACACCGTCGACCACTTCAAGGGGAACTCCAGCTACCAGGTCTTCGACAGCCTGCAGGTGAAGACCGGCGAGCCGGACATGGACTTCGTGATGCTGAACTGCGCGGTCGCCCCCACCAACGATCTCCGGGTCCGCCAGGCGCTGGCCATGGGCCTCGACCAGAAGGTCATCCAGAAGCTGTTCGGGGGTGGCCTCTCCCAGACCACCAACGGCATCTTCCCCCCCGGCTCCCCCTACTACTCGAAGACCGGCTACCCGAGCTACAACCCCACCGCCGCCAAAAAGCTGGTGGCGGAGTACAAGGCGGAGCACGGCTCGCTCGCCTTCCAGCTGGTCACCATCCCCGACCCCCGCCTGGCCAAGGTGGTCCAGGTGCTGCAGCAGATGTGGCAGCAGATCGGGTGCACGGTGTCCATCAAGTCCATCGAGCAGGCCACACTGATCTCCAACGCCATCACCGGCAACTACCAGGCGGTCACCTTCGAGCAGTACTCCGCCCCCGACCCCGGCATCAACTACGTGTGGTGGAGCACCACCACCGTCTCCCCGGTGGGTGGCATCGGCCTCAACTTCGCCCGGAACAGCGACCCGCAGATCCAGCAGGCGCTGACCACCGCCCGCTCCACCACCAGCTCCTCCGAGCGGATCGCCTCCTACCAGACGGTCAACAAGCGGATGGCGGTGGACCTGCCCTACCTGTGGCTGGGTCAGACGGTCTGGTCCGAGGTCGGCGACCAGCGGATCCAGAACTTCGCCAACGCCACCCTCCCCAACGGGATGCGGCAGGTGCAGTTCGACAACGGCATCTTCGTGCCCACCCAGATCTGGATGAAGAGCTGAACGGCCCCACGGACACCCGCCCGGCACCCCCGCCCCCATGACCAAGTACCTGCTCCGCCGGCTCGGCCAACTGGTGGTGGTGTCGTTCATCATCTCGGTGCTGATCTTCCTGCTGGTGCACCTGCTGCCCGGCGACCCCACCGTGGCCATTCTGGGGCCCAACGACACCGCCCAGAACCGGGCCATCCTGCTGAAGGAGCTGGGTCTGAACACGCCGCTCTGGCACCAGTACTGGGTGTGGCTGACCAACATCCTCCACGGCAACCTGGGCCAGTCGTACCTGAACCACGAGCAGGTGAGCCACATCATCGCCACCGGCTTCCCCATCGACCTCGAGCTGATCGTCATCTCCCAGGTCATCGCCTTCGCCGTCGCCATCCCCCTGGCCCTGTTCACCTCCCGACGGCCCAACCGCCCGGTCGACAACGTCTCCACCACCGCCACCTTCGGCCTGCTGGCCCTCCCCCCCTTCGTGGTGGCCCCCATCCTGGTGGCCGTCTTCGCGGTGGGACTGCACTGGTTCCCGGCCACCGGCTACGTGCCGTTCACCCAGAACCCGGCCACCAACCTCCACGACCTCATCCTGCCGGCGCTGGCCCTGACCGCCGGCTCGATCGCCGTCTACTACCGCCTGCTCCGATCCGACCTGATCGCCACCCTGCAGGAGGACTTCATCACCATGTCCCGCTCCAAGGGGCTCTCCAACCGGTACATCATGTGGCGGCACGCCTTCCGGCCCTCCACCTTCTCGCTGCTGGCGGTGGCGGGGATCAGCATCGGTGCCCTGCTGGCCGGCATGTTCGTGGTCGAGTACCTCTTCGCCATCAACGGGCTGGGCCTCTCGCTGGTGGACGCCGTGCAGCAGCGCGACTACCTGGTGGTCCAGGGCATCACCCTGGTGGTGTCCATCGCCTTCGTGGTGCTGAACTTCATCGTCGACTTCCTCTTCACCGTGGTCGACCCCCGGGTGGTGCGGGAGTGACCGGTGGCTGACGACCGCGAGTTCGCATCCACCGGCGCCGAAGGCGCCCTCCGTGCCGACCGGTTCCCCGGACAGGCGGCGGTCAGCGAGTCGGTGGTGGCCCACCAGGCCCTGTCGCCGGACAGCGAGGAGCTGGCCGCCGCCCGCCCGCTGGGGGTGCTCTTCTGGATCTCCATCGGCTTCGTGGCGCTGGTGGTGGTCCTGGCCGTCATCGCCAACCTGCTGCCGCTCCCCAACCCCGACTTCCAGAACTACGAGGCGATCAACCTGGGGCCCAGCCTCCACCACGCCCTGGGCACCGACGACCTGGGACGCGACCTGTTGAGCCGCCTGATCTTCGGTGCCCGGGTCTCCCTGGTCGTGGGGTTCGGGTCGGTTCTCATCGGCATGCTCATCGGAGGCACCCTGGGGCTCATCTCCGGGGTCAAGGGCGGCCGGCTCGACCTCAGCCTCAACGCCGGCGCCTTCGTCATCCTGGCCTTCCCGGCCATCGTGGCCGTCATCGCGGTGGTGGCCTTCTGGGGGTCCAGCCTGTTCAAGATCACCATCATCATCGGGGTGGGGACCATCCCCGTCCTCTTCCGGGTGGTCCGTGCCTCGGCTCTGGCCTTCGCCAACCGCGACTTCGTGGTGGCCGCCCGCACCCTCGGCGCCACCACCACCCGGATCATCTTCCGGGAGATCCTCCCCAACGTGATCCCGGCGGCGGTCTCCTTCGGGCTGATCACCGTGGCCTCGGTCATCGTCCTCGAGGGGACCCTGGCCTTTCTGGGGCTCTCGGTCCCCCTCCCCACCCCGTCGTGGGGGAACATGATCGCCGAGGGGACCTCCAACGGGAACCTCACCGCCAACCCGTGGATCCTGATCTGGCCATCCCTGGCCATGTTCCTCCTCCTCCTCTCCATCAACCTGGTGGGCGACCGCCTCCGCCAGCGGTTCGACATCCGGGAGGGCCTGCTGTGAGTCGCCGCCGGGCCGGCCCCTCCTCCACCCTCCAATTCCCCGACGTCGACGACGTCACCGCCAACCCCCTGCTGGTGGTGGACGACCTCCACACCGCCTTCAAGACCTCACGTGGCACGGTGCGGGCGGTGGACGGGGTCTCCCTGACCGTCGACCGGGGCGAGACACTCGGGGTGGTCGGTGAGTCGGGCTCGGGGAAGACGGTGCTCTCCCGGTCGATCATGGGCCTCCTCCCCACCCGGGACGTGCTCCGCAGCGGCTCCGTGCGGTTCGCCGGCCACGAGATGACCACCCTGGAGCCCGCCGAGCTGCGCCAGGTGTGGGGCGCCCAGATGAGCATGATCTTCCAGGACCCGATGACCGCCCTCAACCCGGTGGTCCGGGTCGGGCGCCAGATCACCGAGTCGCTCCGCCTCCACCTCGACCTCGACCGCAAGGAGGCCGGTGCCACCGCCGTCGAGCTCCTCCGTTCGGTGGGCATCCCCTCCCCGGAGGAGCGGGTGCGCTGGTACCCCCACCAGCTGTCGGGTGGCATGCGCCAACGGGTGATGATCGCCATCGCCCTGGCCTGCGCCCCCCGCCTGGTGATGGCCGACGAGCCCACCACCGGTCTGGACGTCACCGTCCAGGCCCAGATCCTCGACCTCCTGGCCGACATGCAGCGTGAACGCCACATGGCCGTGATCCTGGTCACCCACGACCTCGGGGTGGTGGCCAAGCGAGCCGACCACATCGCCGTGATGTACGCCGGCCGGATCGTGGAGCTGGCCCCCACCCGGACCCTCTTCGCCCACACCCGGATGCCCTACACCCGTGCCCTCATGGAGTCGATCCCCCGCCTCGCCCACCAGAGCGGCACCCGGCTCCGGGCCATCGGTGGCCGGCCCCCCGACCTCATCCACCCCCCGCCGGGCTGCCGGTTCGCCCCCCGCTGCGCCCTGGCCCAGGACAAGTGCCGGAAGGAGGAGCCTCCGCTGCAGGCCGCCGAGACGCCCGACCACGTGTTCGCCTGCTGGTTCCCGTTGGCCGACGGTCAGTCGCTGGCCCCGGTGGCGACGTCGGTGGCGGTGACGGGTTCGGCCACGGGTTCGGCCACGGGTTCGGCCACCTCGAGCGGTTCGGACCCGGCGGGATCGGAAGGGCCGGCGGGATCGGAAGGGCCGGCGGGATCGGAAGGGCCGGCACCGGTTGCCTCCCCGGCCACCGACGACGGGACGACGGCATGACCACCACCGCCGACGACGCCGCTGCCTCCGTCCTGCCCGACGCCGACGTGGTCCTGCACGTCGACCACCTGGTCGTGGAGTTCCGGAACGGCAAGCGGCGGGTCCAGGCCGTCTCCGACGTCAGCTTCGAGGTCCGCAGGGGTGAGACCCTGGGGCTGGTCGGTGAGTCCGGTTGCGGCAAGACCACCACCGGCCGCGCACTGGTGCAGGTCCAGCCGCCCACCAGCGGCACCGTGCGGTTCGAGGGCCAGGACCTGGGCAGCCTGTCCACCCGGGAGCTCCGGGCCACCCGGACCCGGATGCAGATGATCTTCCAGGACCCCATCTCCTCGCTCAACCCCCGACGGCGGATCCGTGACATCGTCGCCGAGCCTCTCAACATCTGGGGTATCGGCACCGAGGAGGAGCGGGCCCAACGGGTCCGGAGCATGCTCGAGTCGGTCGGAATCGACTTCGACTCCGCCGCCGACCGTCGTCCGCAGGAGTTCTCCGGTGGCCAGTGCCAGCGCATCAGCATCGCCCGCGCCCTGATGGCCAATCCGTCCCTCCTCATCTGCGACGAGCCGGTCTCCGCCCTCGACGTCTCCGTGCAGGCCCAGATCCTCAACCTGCTGGCCGACCTGAAGGCGGAGTTCGGCCTCACCATGGTCTTCATCGCCCACGATCTGGCCGTGGTGAAGAACGTCAGTGACCGGGTGGCGGTGATGTACCTGGGCAAGCTGGTGGAGCTGACCGGATCCGACGAGCTCTACCGCTCGCCGGCCCACCCTTACACCGAGGCGCTGATGGCCGCGATCCCGGAGCCGGACCCGGAGCACGTCTCGGACCACCAGGGGCTCTCCGGCGAGCTTCCCTCCCCGCTGAACCCGCCCTCGGGGTGCCGGTTCCGGACCCGGTGCCCGTACGCCCAGGACAAGTGCGCAGCTGAGGAACCGCCGCTGCGGGAGATCGCTCCCGGGCACCAGGTGGCCTGCCACTTCCCCCTGGGGACCTGGGAGGGGGCGGCGGAGCCTGCACCGGTCTGATCGTCCCCGCGGGGACGGCGCCGGACCGCCGACCCCGACCGGCGGGATCGAGCGGTCCAGACCCGGCCGTCCGGGTGTCTGTCAGCTGGGGTCGGCGGGCTCCACCGGTGCGGCGGCCTCGGCCGGAGCCGGCGGGGCGGCCTCGGCGGCAGGAGCCTCCACGGGGGCGGGCGCCGGGGCCTCGGCGGGGGCGGCGGCCTCGACCGGGGAGGCCTCGGCCGGAACGGCGGCGGGGGCGGCGGCCTCCGGAGCTGGTGCCGTCTGCGCCGGAGCCTCGGCGGCCGGGGCGGCAGCAGCCTCGGCGCCCTCGGCGGGGGCTTCTCCGGCACCCTGCTCGGGGATGAAGTCGGCCCAGGCCGCCTGGGCCTCGGTCTCGGGGGTGAACTCGGTCTCGGCGTACTCGAAGGGGCCGATGTAGTTGCCCTCGGCGTCGTAGGCGTGCTCGCCGAACGCCTCCCGGTACTCCTCCGACACCTCGCCACCTTCGGCGGCCTGCTTGATGGAGAGACTGATCCGGCGGCGCTGGAGGTCGATGTCGATGATCTTCACCCACAGCTCCTCGCCGGGCGTGACGACCTGCTCGGGAAGGTCCACGTGGTGGACGGCCATCTCCGAGATGTGGACCAGACCCTCGATACCGTCGCCCACCTGGACGAAGGAACCGAAGGGCACCAGCTTGGTGATCCGGCCGTAGACCAGCTCCCCGACCTGGTGGGAGTTGGCGAACTCCTGCCAGGGATCGGTCTGGGTGGCCTTGAGCGAGAGGGAGATCCGCTCCTTGGACAGGTCGACGTCGAGGACTTCCACGTCGATCTCGTCCCCGACCGCCACCACCGAGGAGGGGTGGTCGACGTGCTTCCACGACAGCTCGGACACGTGGACCAGGCCGTCCATGCCGCCCAGGTCGACGAAGGCCCCGAAATTGACCACCGAGGACACGGTGCCCCGACGGCGCTCGCCCGGCTTGAGGTTCTCGAGGAACTCGCCCCGCTGCTCCTTCTGGGTCTCCTCCAGCCATGCCCGGCGGGACAGGACGACGTTGTTCCGGTTCCGGTCGAGCTCGATGATCTTGGCCTCGATGGTCCTGCCCACGTAGGGCTGGAGCTCCCGGACCCGCCGCAGCTCCACCAGCGACGCCGGCAGGAACCCCCGCAGCCCGATGTCGACGATGAGACCGCCCTTCACCACCTCGATGACCGGGCCGGTCACCACCTCGTCGGCCTCCTTCAGCTTCTCGATGGTGCCCCACGCGCGCTCGTACTGGGCGCGCTTCTTGGAGAGGATCAGCCGACCCTCCTTGTCCTCCTTCTGGAGGACCAGCGCCTCGATGGAGTCGCCCAGCGACACGATCTCCGAGGGGTCGACGTCGTTGCGGATGGAGAGCTCGCGCACCGGGACCACCCCCTCGGACTTGAAGCCGATGTCGAGGAGGACCTCGTCGCGGTCGATCTTGACCACGGTGCCCTGGACCAGGTCACCGTCCTCGAACTCGACGATGGTGCCGGCCATGGCGTCCTCGAGGGAGGCGCCACCGAGGTCGTCCTCGGTGATCGAGCGGGGGACGTAGACCCCGTCCTCGTCGAAATGGCCCATGGCCTCGGGGGACAGGAGGGCGGGCCCTCCGGGTGCTGCAAGAAGGTCAGACATGAACTCGGTAGCTCGCTTTCCGGACAGGTTCCGACGGCCGTGCACGGCCATCGGGGTGAAGACAGGGGCCACGCAGGTGTGACCGGGGAGACATTCTAGCGGACCTGGTCCGACGGCCCGGCACGGCCCGGCCCGGGGCGGCCGGCTCCCCGGCCCCGACGGGCCCCCTTCCGGGCCGACCCGGTCGCCGGCCGGCGCCGTGGCCGATCGGGACGCCAGCGGAGGAACCCCCAGCGTGGGGGCGTGTCACCGCCCGGGAGCGGGCGCGCCCCGTCACCAGTAGACACCGGGGCGGTGGCGGAAGAGACTGGACTGTGCGGTGCCGGGCGACGACCTGGGCCGGTGGAGGTGGGGGAACGAGGTGCGGGTATCGCGCGCGGTCACCGGTCAGATCAAGGAGGGGCAGATGGAGGCGGCGGTGGCCACTGCCGCCGAGGCGGCCTCCCTGGTCGGGCGGCACGGCGGCGAGGTGCGCTTCTTCATCGCCTCCGCCAGTGGCGACCAGGTCAACCAGACCCTCTTCTCCACCCAGTACGCCAGTCCGGTCGCCATGGGGGCGGCGTTCGACGCCATGCACAACGACCCCGAGCTGCAGGCCTTCGGGCTGAGGATGCAGGGCATCCTGAGCCCGACGGTGGTGATGTCCACCACCATGGCCATCGAGCTGCCCACCGGTCACGAGCCCAAGCCGGGCCGGGGCTCCATCCTGGAGGTGCATGCCAGCAAGCCGCGCCCGGGGCGGATGCAGGAGTTCCTCGCCCAGGGGAAGGAGATCTGCGAGTTCGTGGAGGCCCATGGGGCGGTCAACGCCCAGGTGGTGCAGTTGACCTTCGCCGGCACCCAGAGCGGGATCACCGCCTGCGGATGGGAGGTGGAGAACTGGACGGCCCACGCCCACCTCGGGCAGGCCTGGTTCTCCGACGCCGGCGTCGACCTCCAGGCTCGTGCCGTGGCGCGCGACGCACCGGCCGTGGCGCTGAGCAGCACCCTCCTGAACGAGGTGCGCCTCTCCTAGCGTCGGGATGGACGGTGCCGGTCCGCAGCTGAGAAGCTGCGGCGATGGGCGTGGAACCACTCGACAGCGGCGACGTCCTGGTGGACGTCGACGGGCCCGTCGCCACCGTGGTGCTCAATCGGCCCGCCAAGCGGAACGCCCTGACCCAGGACATGTACCGGATCCTGGCCGACACCCTCGAGGCTGCCGACGGCGACCTCGGCATCTCGGTGGTGACCATCACCGGGAGCGAGGGGGCCTTCACCGCCGGCAACGATCTGGCCGACTTCGCCTCGGCGGCCAGCCTCGACCAGACCGTCCGCTTCCTCGACGTCGTCTCCATCGTCCGGGTCCCGGTGGTGGCCGCCGTCAACGGGTTGGCCATCGGCGTGGGGCTCACCATGCTGCTCCACTGCGACCTCGTCTACGTGGAGCCGGAAGCCAAGCTCTCGGTACCGTTCACCTCCCTCGGACTGGTGCCCGAGGCCGCCTCCAGCCTGCTGCTCCCCCGCCTGGTCGGACCCCGGCGCGCCGCCGAGCTGCTACTGACCGGCCGATCCCTCACCGGGGTGGAGGCCGCCGAGTGGGGGCTGTGCACCGGCACGGCCTCACCGGCTATCGAAGCCGCCCGGGCGGCCGCCCAGCAGCTGGCCGCCCTCCCTCCCCAGGCGCTGCGGACCACCAAGGCCCTGCTGCGCTCCGACGACCAGACGGTGGCCGGACGGATGAGCGAGGAGATGCGGGCGTTCTCCGCCGCCCTCCGGGGCACCGAGTTCGCCGAGGTGATGCAGGCCCGGTCGGAACGACGCCCACCCGTGTTCGGTCGGTAGCCGACCACGGCCGGAGCTCCCACCGGCAGCTAGGTGCCCGGGACCCCCGCCCCGGTGGTCCGACCCGGGGTCGAGCTCAGCCCCGGGGGCGCTCCAGGGCCAGCGGGTGGCTGGGCTGGTAGAGGCCGACCGACCCCCCACCGGGGAGGCTGATCATGGTGAGGGAGCCCCACCGCTCCTCGGTCACCGCCGAGCAGGTGACGCCCTTGGCCGCCAGGACGTCCATCTCCGCCGCCAGGTCGTCGCACATCAGGTAGAGCTCGTGCGACGCCGGGCCACCGGTCGGATGGACGGCCACCTCCGCCGGCGGCAGGGCGAAGATCAGCCACCCATGGCCGGCGTCCACCGATCGCAGTCCGAGGACCTCGTCGAGGAACACCCGGTCGGCGTCGGCATCCTGGCTGTACAGGATGACGTGGGCCCCGAAGATCACGTCCACCCCCGGATCCCGCATTGCGGCCCGCACCGGGCCCCGCATCCCGGGCCCACCCCCGGGACCCGCCGCCGCCTCACCCCTTGGCCTCCGCCCACGAGGCCCCCCAGGCCATGGCCACCCTCAGTGGCACCTTCAGGTCGGCGGCGCCGGTGAGGGCGCTCCGGGTCAGGTCGGCCACCGCCTCCTCCTCATCGGGAGCCACGTCCACCATCACCTCATCGTGGACCTGGAGCACCAGGTCGGACTGGAACCCGCCCTGCTCGAGGCCGTTGTCCAGTCGGATCAGCGCCACCTTGAAGAGGTCGGCGGCCAGTCCCTGGATCCCGGCGTTCATGGCCTGCCGCTCGGCGGCCTGACGCACCTGGTAGTTGGAGGAGACCAGGTCCGGCAGCGGTCGACGGCGACCGAACTCGGTCACCGTGTACCCGGTGTTCCGGGCGGTGGCCACCGCCTGCTGCATGTAGTCGTGCACCGCCGGGAAAGCCTCGAAGAAGGCCCGCAGGATCACCTGGGCCTCCTCCACCGGCACCCCCAGGCGCTGGGACAGCCCGTAGGCCTCCATGCCGTAGGCCAGCCCGTAGGAGACCATCTTGGCCGTGGAGCGCTGGGCCGAGGTCACCTGGTCGCGCTCGACCCCGAACACCTGGGAGGCCACCGTCCGGTGGATGTCCTCACCGGCCTCGAAGGCGGAGGTGAGCCCGGGGTCGCCGGACAGGTGGGCGATGGCCCGTAGCTCGACCTGGTCGTAGTCGGCCACCAGCAGCCGGCGACCGGGCGAGGGGACGAACGCCTCCCGGAACCGACGACCCTCCTCGGTCCGGACCGGGATGTTGTGGAGGTTGGGTCGGTCGGAGGAGAGCCGGCCGGTGCGGGCCACCGTCTGGCGAAAGGTGGCGTGGATCCGGCCATCGTCGGCGATCTCGGCGGCCAGGGACTCCCCGTAGGTGGAGCGCAGCTTCTCCACCTCCCGGTAGCGGAGGAGGGCCACCACCACCGGGTGCTGGTCCTTCAGCTGCTCGAGGGTCCGGGCGTCGGTGGAGTACCCGGTCTTGGTCTTCCGGATGGGCTGGAGCCCGAGCCGCTCGTAGAGCACCTCCCGGAGCTGCTTCACGGAGTTCACGTTGAAGGGGCCGCCGGCCAGGTCCTGGATGGTGGCCTCCAGGGAGGCGCACTCCTCGGCCAGCCCGGCGGCGATGGTCCGGAGCACCTCGCGGTCGACCGGCACCCCGGTGACCTCCATCCGGGCCAGCACCCGGACCAGGGGTCGGTCGATCTCGTCGTGGAGCACGGTGGCCCCCGCCTCGGCCAGGGCGTCGGCCAGCGGCCTCCGGAGCCTGGCCACCACCGAGGCCAGCCGGGCGGCCACCAGCACCTGGCCGTCGAGGGACGAGGCCTCCTTCGTCGTCGAGGTCGAACGCCCCCTGCCCCTTGGGGCCGGAACCGTCGTCCACCACCACCCCCAGGTGGGCGGCGGCCAGGTCACCCAACCGGTAGTGGTCGACCGAGGAGTCGAGGAGGTAGGCGGCCACCGCGGTGTCCATCTCCAGGCCGACGATGTCGATGCCCAGGGGTAGCAGCCGTCGCATCAGCTCCTTGGCGTCGTGGGCCACCGCCCGCACGCCGTCCGGGCCCAGGGCGGCCGCCAGGGCGGCGACCACCTCGGGGGAGGCCAGGACACCACCCTCCCCACCGGTGAGGTGGAGGACCGTCGGGGATCCTCCGTCCGCCCCGTCCTCCCCGTCCGCCCCGTCTCCGGCGTCCACCCCGACCGGCTCGGGGGCCAGGGTCAGGGACCGGAGCTCGGAGCGCCCGGGATCGCCGACCCACGCGGGGTGGAGGGCCAGGGTTCCGGTGGCACCCCGGACCACCCCCACCAGCTCGGCCACGGCGGAGGCGGCCGACGCCGCATCCCCGGGGATGGCCACCTGCGGCTCCGCCAGCCACCGCGGCTCGTCCCCCGGCACCGCCGGCACCGCACCGGGGGTTCCCTCCTCACCGGCATCGAGCCCGGCGCTCCCGACCGCCGGCTTCCCGAGGTAGCCGTCCTTCATCAGGCCCTGGAACCGGGTCCACAGGGTGCGGAGCTCCAGCTCGGCGAAGATCCGCCGGGCCTCGTCGGCGTCCCAGCCCCCCAGCTGCAGGTCGTCGACGTGGACGTCGAGGGGCACGGTCCGCACGAGGGGGATGACCCGGGCGTTGAGCCGGACCTGGTCGGCGTGGGCGGCCAGGTTCTCGCGGAGCTTGGGCGACAGGGCGTCGAGGTTGGCGTAGAGGGTGTCGAGGTCCCCGTACTCGTTGACCAGCTTGGCGGCGGTCTTCTCCCCCACCCCCGGGACACCGGGCAGGTTGTCGGAGGGGTCGCCCCGCAGGGCGGCCAGGATCGGGTACTTCTCGGGCCGCACCCCGGTGCGGTCCTCGATGCCCTGCTCGTCGTAGAGGGCGTAGTCGCTCACCCCTCGCCGGTTGTAGAGCACCCGGACGTAGGGGTCCTCCACCAGCTGGTAGGAGTCGCGGTCGCCGGTGACCAGGATCACCGGGTGCGACCGGTCACGGGCCTCGGTGGCCAGGGTGGCCAGCACGTCGTCCGCCTCGAACCCCGCCGCCCCCACCACCGGGATGGCCAGCGACTCGACCAGCGTTCCGGATCATGGCGAACTGGGCGGTCAGGTCGGCCGGCGTCTCGGCCCGTCCCCCCTTGTAGTCCTCGAGCACCTCGTCCCGGAAGGTGGGACCCGGCAGGTCGAAGGCCACCGCCAGCGCCGACGGGTGGTGGTCCCGCACCAGGTTGTGGAGCATGGAGGCGAAGCCGTGGACGGCGTTGGTGACCACCCCGGCGCTGGTGGCCAGGTCGGGCGGGAGGGCGAAGTAGGCCCGGAAGGCCAGCGACATCCCGTCGAGCAGGACCAGTGGATCGCGGTCGGCGGGAGGGGATGCGGCCATGCCCTGCACCCTACGGGGCGAGCGAGCCCTCGAGGACCTGGCGTGACACGTCGATCATCCGGGACCGGGTCCCCATGGCGGTCTTCTGGATGAACCCGAAGGCGTCCGACTCGGTGAGGCCGTGGTGCTCCATCAGGTAGCTCTTGGCGCTGTCGACCATCCGCCGGGTCTCCAGCTTGTCCTCAGCGGAGGTGGCCCCCGGCCCGCTGCCCGCCCCCGCCCCACCGTCGGCGGAGGCCTCGGCGTCGATCGCCCACTCCTGCTCCACCCGCGTCATCGCCTGGTCGATGGCCGGGACCAGCTCGCTGCGTTGGAAGGGCTTGACCAGGTAGGCGGCCACCCCGGCCTCCCGGGCCTCGTCGATCAGGTTGCGCTGGCTGAAGGCGGTGAGGATGAGGACGGCCACCTTCTCCCCCAGGTCCCGGATGGCCCGGGCGGCGGCCAGGCCGTCGGCGCCCGGCATCTTCACGTCGAGGATGGCCAGGTTCGGCTTGTGCCGCCGGACCAGCTCCACGGCCTCGTCGCCGCGGCCGGTCTCCCCGACCACCTCGTACCCCTCGTCCTGGAGGATCTCCTTCAGGTCCAGCCTGATGATCGCCTCGTCCTCCGCGATCACTACTCGCCTGCTCATCGATCCACGGCTCCTCTCGACCCGCCGGTCGGGGGCCTCCACTGCTGGTTCTGACTCGGTCCGGGCCGGTGTCTCCGGGCCGGCGCCCGGGCACCCCCCGCCCCGGGTGCCCGACTCAACTGGCTGTCCCGCTCAAGTCGGCTCGACGACCAGGCGGTCCAGAAGCTCGTCCCGCCGTCGCTCGAGGTCGGCGATGGACTCCACCAGCCCCTGGCGGGTCCGGAGCATGGCGGCGGCGTGACGGCTGGCCTCGTCGTGCTCCCGGCAGGCTACCGGAGTTTCCGCCACCAGGGCCTTGAGCCGGGTGTCGTCGGCGATGTCGTTGACCACGGCCAACTGCTCGTCCAGCACCGCCAGTTCGTCCCGGGCGCGCACCAGCCGCTGGTGGGTGTCGTTGAGGCGGCGTTCCACGGTCGAGCGATGCATGGACCGGCAATTCTACGCACCGTCGGCCGTCCACGGTCCACGGAGGGCCCCGGGCCGGTCACGGGCGCCCGGCCAGCCGCACCGACCGGCTGGTCAGGCGACCCACCACCGCCGGGTCCGGGGGCCACCCGAACCCGGGGAGCCGGGCCACCACCGCCTCCGCCCGACCCCTCCCCGGGGGTGTGCCCGGTGCCACCGCCGCCCCGGTACCGGCCGGGGTCACCAGATCCTCCACCAGGTAGCCGTCCGGGCCGGAGAGGTCGCCGGGCCACGAGAACCCCTCGAGGGCGGCCAGGGCCACGTTCACCTGGCGTGCGTACCCGGACTCGAACATCCCCCCCATCCACATCGGCACCCCCCGGGCCCGACACTCCCCGACCACCGCCAGGGCGGCGGCGATCCCCCCCAGCCGGGAGGGTTTCACGCACACCACCGAGCAGGCGCCGCCATCGAGGGCACCGGTGACGGCCGCCGGCGAGGTGAGGCTCTCGTCGAGGCAGACCGGGGTGGCGATCCGGTCGGCCAGTCGGGCGTGGGCGGCCAGGTCCCGGCGCCCGAAGGGCTGCTCGACACAGAGGAGGCCGAAGGGGTCGAGGCCGGCCAGATGCTCGAGATCGGCGTCGGTCCCCGCATAGCTCTCGTTGGCGTCGACCTGCAGCAGCAGCCCGGGGTACCGCCCGCGGACGGCGCCGACCGGCCCGAGATCGGCTCCGGGCCCGATCTTCAGCTTCACCCGGGTGAACCCCGCCTCGACGAGGCGGGCCACCGACCGGAGCAGCTCCTCCTCGTCGGGGTGCTGCCCGACCACCGCCCCCGCTGCCAGGGGGCCGGCCGCCGCCCCCACCAGGTCGGCGAAGGAGCGGCCGGCGCCCCGGAGGTGGGCGTCCGCCACCGCCATCTCCAGGGCGGCGTAGCTGAGCGGGCGCCCGGGCTCCGGGCCCACGGCCGCCGGCAGGGCCGACAGGGGCACCAGGCCACCGGACCCCCGGCAGGCGGACAGCAGCCGCGGCACCAGCGTGCGCTCCAGCGTGGCGAAGGCGATGGCGGCGTCCTCGGCATCGAAGGTGGTGTCCACCAGCGCCGCGCACTCCCCCCAGCCGTCCACCGGCTCCGCCCCGCGCCGTCCGACCAGGTGGACGAGCACCACCGGACGGGACCGGTGCACCCCCCGGGAGGTCCGGACCTCGGCCCGGAAGGCCAGCTCCACCTGGTGCAGCTCCACCGCCTCGACGGTGACCCCACCCTCGTCGCCGAGGGCGGCCCACGCCTCCGCCGGATCGCCCGCCGGATCGCCCGCCGGGTCCCCCTCGGGAACGACCAGGGGGGCGCCGTCGGAGGTCATCGCCGGAGCCTACGGGGTGCCCTCCGGTGGAGGTCGGCCGGCGGGGGTGGCGATAGGCTGACCGGCCGTTGGCCCGGGTGGCGGAATGGCAGACGCGATGGACTCAAAATCCATTGTCCGAAAGGGCGTGCGGGTTCGAGTCCCGCCCCGGGCACCCAGGGGACACCCGTGGCGACCCGCCGACCCCCAGCCGGTCCCCGGCCGGTGGCGTCCCTCCGCTCCCCCCACGCCCGAACCGCCCGACCCGCTCCGCCCACCCCGGGGAGCGACATCCTGACCACCCGGTAAGTAACGGGATTCACGGCCCCGTGTAACACTTGGCCGGTCAGCGTGGTCGAAGGTATCGAACGCGTCCGAGAGGAGTCCGTCGGTGTTGGCCTTTACCTTCCCTGGACAGGGGTCACAACGATCCGGCATGGGGCAGGCCTGGGTCGACCACCCCTCCTGGGAGGTGGCCACCGAGGCCTCTGACCTGGCCGGACGGGACCTCACCTCCCTCCTCCTCAAGGCGCCCCTCGAGGAGCTGACCGAGACCGCCAACGCCCAGCTGGCCACCTTCGTCATGAGCCTGGTGGTGCTGGACGCCGTCGAGCGGCTCGGTCTCTTCCCGGCCGCCTGTGCCGGTCACAGCCTCGGGGAGTACAGCGCCCTGGTGGCCTCGGGGGCCCTCTCCTTCGCCGACGGGATGCGCCTGGTGCTCGACCGTGGTGCCGCCATGCAGGTGGCCGCCGGCGAGCGTCCCGGCACCATGGCCGCCCTCATCGGCATCAGTGACGACGACGCCGAGGCGGCCTGCCAGCGGGCGGAGGAGGAGGTCTGGGTGGCCAACTACAACGCCCCCGGCCAGGTGATCATCGCCGGGACCGCCGAGGGGGTGGCCAGCGGTAGCCAGCGGGCCAAGGAACTGGGTGCCCGGAAGGTGCTCCCCATCCCGGTCTCCGGGGCGTTCCACACCCAGCTGATGCTCCCGGCCCGCTCCCAGCTCCGGGAGACGCTGGCCGCCGTCGAGTTCCGCTCCCCCGACGTGCCGGTCTTCGCCAACGTCGACGCCCGCGAGCACACCGATCCGGCCGAATGGCCCGGACTGCTCTCGGCCCAGCTCTGCAGCCCGGTCCGGTGGCGCCAGACCCTCGATGCCCTCGGGGGGCGGGGGGCCAGCGCCATCATCGAGCTCGGACCCGGCGGGGTGCTCACCGGGCTGGCCCGACGGACCATCCCCGACGTCCGGGCGGTGGCGGTGGCCGTCCCCGAGGACCTCGACAAGCTGATGGACGCCCTGGCCGGCCCCGAGACCTGGAACGCCTCCTCCCCCACCCACCAGGGCGAGCACCTCTACACCTCGGAGCGGGTGATCGTCAGCCCCTCGGCCGGGGTGTTCGAGCCGGACGTCGAGCTGGCCGCCCTGGAGACCACCGCCCTGGCCGCCGCCACCGCGGCTCCGGGCAGTGGGGAGGGAACCGCCCCCGGCTCCCGACTCGACGTCGGCGACCGGGTCGGGACGGTGGGGATGACCACCGAGGTCCGGACCCCGTTCGAGGGCATTCTCATCCGGTGGCTGGCCGTGCGCGGGGAGCGGGTGGTCGAGGGTCAGCCGGTGGCGTGGATCCGCACCGCCGGGAACGGGTCGTGACGGTGGTGGGCTCGTGACGGCGGTGGCGGTGACCGGCTGGGGCGGGGCGCTGCCTCCGACCACGGTGACCAATGACGAGCTGGCCGAGCGGCTGGACACCGACGACGCCTGGATCGTGGAGCGCACCGGCATCCGCGAGCGCCGGGTGGGCGGCTCGGTCGGCGAGCTGTCGGTGGAGGCCGGTAAGGCCGCCCTCCAGTCCGCCGGCATCGAGCCGTCGTCGGTGGACATGCTGGTCGTGGCCACCATGACCCCCGACCAGGCCATGCCCGCCACCTCGGCCCAGGTCCACGGCGAGCTGGGCCTGGGGGGAGGCGCCTTCGACCTCAACGCCGCCTGTTCCGGGTTCGTCTACAGCCTGTTCGTCGGCTACTCGATGGTGAGGAGCGGAGCGGTCGACCGGGTCCTGCTGATCGGCAGCGACGTCATGACCACCATCGTCGACCCCGACGACCGCTCCACCGCCGTGCTGTTCGGCGACGGTGCCGGCGCCCTGATCCTCGAGGCCGGGACCGGCGACCCCACTGGTCACCCCACTGGCGACCCCACCGGCCACCCCGACCCCCGGCCCACGGGCGGGCCGGCCAGCACCCCACCCTCGTCTCCCGTGGCGGACACCTTCCTGGGCTGGGACTTCGGAGTCGACGCCACCGCCCACGCCTTCCTCCAGGCGGACCTGGGCGGCACCATCACCATGGAGGGCCGCGAGGTCTACCGCCGGGCGGTCCGGGCCACCGTGGACTCGGCCTCCGCCGCTCTCGAGCGGGCCGGCATCGCCGCCGCCGACGTCGACGCCTTCGTCCCCCACCAGGCCAACCGGAGGATCATCGAGGCGGTGGCCGAGCGGGTCGGCATCCCCATGGAGCGCACCGAGGTCAATGTCCAGCGCACCGGCAACACGTCGGCCGCCTCCATCCCGCTCGCCCTCGCCGAGGCCGCCGACGCCGGGCGCATCTCGGCCGGCGACACCGTCCTGGTCACCGGCTTCGGGGCGGGGATGACCTGGGCCAGCTCCGTCTTCCGCTGGGGGACCCCGTCGACCACCCGGAGGACCGCATGACCGCCGCCACCGACCGCAACGCCGCCACCGACACCGGCGCCGGCAGCCACAACCCCACCGAGGGCCGGGTGGTCCTGATCACCGGCGGGTCCCGGGGCATCGGGCTGGCCTGTGCCCGCTGGTTCCTCGGCCGCGGCGACCGGGTGGCGGTCACCTCCCGGTCCGGGAAGGCCGAGCCCGGGCTCGGGGACGGTCCGGACGACCGCTTCCTCTCCCTGGCCTGCGACGTCACCGACCCCGACCAGGTGGAGGCGGCCTTCGGCGCCATCGAGGAGGCGTGGGGCCCGGTGGAGGTCCTGGTGGCCAACGCCGGCATCACCCACGACACCCTCATCCTGCGGATGAACGACGATGCGTGGTCGGAGGTCCTCGACACCAACCTCACCGGCGCCTTCCGGGTGACCAAGCGGGCCATCGCCAAGATGATCCGACTCCGGCGGGGACGGATCGTGCTGGTCTCCTCGGTCGGCGCCTTCATCGGCTCGGCCGGCCAGGCCAACTACGCCGCCTCCAAGGCCGGCCTGGTGGGCATGGCCCGCTCCCTGGCCCGTGAGGTGGCCAGCCGTTCGATCACCATCAACGTCATCGCGCCGGGTCTGGTGGAGACGGATATGCTCGCCGCACTCGGCGATGAGCAGGCAGCCGCCTTCGTCGGCCAGGTGCCGTTGGGTCGGGTCGCCCAGCCCGAGGAGATCGCCGGCGTGGTCGGGTTCCTCGCCTCGGACGAGGCCGGCTACATCACGGGGGCCGTCCTCCCCGTCGACGGCGGATTGGGCATGGGACTGTGATGCCGGTGAGAAGATGTATCGAGACGCAGCACGACAAAGGAGCCAGGCAGTGAGCATGTCCAACGACGAGGCATTCGAGAAGTTCAAGGAGAGCGCGGTGGAGGTGCTCCAGGTGCCTGCCGACAAGGTGACCAAGGAGGCCCGGTTCGCCGAGGACCTCGACGCCGACAGCCTCGACCTCGTCGAGTTGGTCATGGCCCTCGAGGAGTCCTTCGACGTCACGGTGGAGGAGAGCGAGCTCGAGGGCATCGAGACCATCGGGCAGGCCTTCGACCTGATCGTGGCCAAGCTCTGATGCTGCTCGGCGTCGGCCCCGAGGGCCCCGTCCACGGTCGCCGGGTGGCCATCACCGGCCTCGGCGTGCTGTCGTGCTGCGGGGTCGGCACCGACGCCCTGTGGACCGGCCTCAACGGTCCGGAGCCGGTGGGTCCCCGGGTGGTTCCCGGCTACGACGTCGAGCGCTGGTTCGACGCCAAGGCGGCCCGGCAGATCGACCGGTTCGCCCAGTTCAGCGTGGCGGCCGCCGAGATGGCCCTCGAGGACGCCGGCGAGCTCGGCGCCGATCCCGGACGCTCGGGTGTCGTGATGGGGACCGGCGTGGGCGGGTTCGAGTCGCTCCAGGCCCAGGTGCTCGTCTACGCCGAGAAGGGGGCCCGACGGGTCTCCCCCCGCCTGGTGCCGATGATGATGGCCAATGCCGGCGCCGCCAACATCTCCATCCGGGCCGGCTGGCACGGACCGTCGGAGACCATCTCCACCGCCTGTGCCGCCGGGACCCACAGCATCGGGGCTGCAGCCCGGCTGGTGGCGTCCGGCCGACTCGACGTGGCCATCGGCGGCGGCGCCGAGGCGTCCATGACCGAGGTGGGCATCGCCGCCTTCACCAACATGACCGCCCTGTCCACCTCCGGGCACTCCCGCCCCTTCGACGCCCGACGTGACGGCTTCGTCATCACCGAGGGGGCCGGCGCCCTGGTCCTCGAGGCGTGGGACCACGCCGTGGCCCGGGGAGCCCGGATCTACGGTGAGCTGGCCGGCGCCGCCAGCACCTGCGACGCCCACCACATCACCGCCCCCATCCCGGGGGGGTCGGGTGCCGCCGTCTGCATGGTCCTGGCCATGGAGGACGCCGGCATCGACGCCACCGACGTGGGCCACATCAACGCCCACGGCACCTCGACCCCGCTCAACGACCGGGCGGAGGCCGACGCCATCGCCAAGGTCTTCGGGGCCTCCGCACCCCCGGTCACCTCCACCAAGGGCATCACCGGTCACGGGCTGGGTGCGGCCGGCGCCATCGAGGCGGTGGCCGCCGTCCTCTCCATCGAGAAGTCCCTCATCCCGCCGACCTCCGGCTACGAGGAGCCCGACCCCGAGATCCACCTCGACATCGTGGCCGGCCAGGCCCGTCCGTGGACCCCGGCGCCGGTGCTGTCGAACTCCTTCGGCTTCGGCGGTCACAACGGCTGCCTGGTCATCTCCCCCGCCTGACCCTCCCCCCGCCTGACCCTCCCCCCGCCTGACCCTCCCCCACCCGACCCTCCCCCACCTGACCCTCCCCGCCCGGCGCCCTACGGCGTCAGACCGAGGGCATCCCCCAGGATCGCCTTCATCGGGGGCCCGGAGGTCGACGCACCGGTCTGGCTGCCCGGCTGGTTGGGCACCACCACCGCCACCGCCACCTTGGGGTCGTTGGCCGGGGCGAAGGCGATCATCCAGTCGTTGGTCAGGTTGCTCCCGGTGGCATTGCCGGTTCCGGTCTCCGCCGTGCCCGTCTTGGCCGCCACGTCCCACGAGGCCGGGAAGCCCACCGTGGAGGCGGTCCCCCGGGTGACCACCGCCTGCATCAGGGCGGTGACCGAGGCCGCCGTGGCGGGGCTGGTGGCGGTCAGCCACGGGGTCGGCGAGTAGGTCCGGACCAGGTCCCCCTGGGAGTCCCGGATCTGCTGCATGACGTGAGGGGTCATGATCACCCCCTGATTGGCGATCCCGGCGGCCACCAGGGCCATCTGCAGGGGCGTGGCGATCACGGTGGAGGTGCCGAAGCCCTGGCCGATGGCCGAGGAGGCCTGCAGCGGATCGTCACCGGTCAACTCGGTGGCGGTCGGGAAGTTGGAGACGCCCACCCCGGGCAGGTCGAGCGGGACCTGGCGGTTGAACCCGAAGGCGTCGGCCTCCACCGCCAGGCTGGTGCTCAGCGACATGCCCATCTGGGCGAAGGCGGTGTTGCACGACGCCGGCAACGTCTGCTGGATGGTCCCGCCACACTGCTCGTGGCCGTTGGGTCCGAGGTAGTTGCAGAACTGGTTGACCTGCTGGGGCACGTTGATGCATCCGACCGACGGGTAGTCGACGGCGGCCAGGGCGGGCTGATGGTCGTAGACGGCGGAGGAGGTCACCGTCTTGAACGTCGATCCCGGGATGAAGCCGAACTGGAAGGACCGGGACACCAGGCTGCTCTCGGCGCTCCCCGGATCGAGGCTGTTGTAGTTGGCGGTGACGGTCGCCCCGTCGGTCGAGGCCAGCAGGTTCGGGTCGAAGGTGGGGTTGGAGTACATCGCCTCGACGGCGCCGGTCTTGACGTTCAGCACCACCGCGGCGTCAGTGGGGGCATGGTCGCTGGACTCCACCTGGTCCATGATCCCGGCCACCTGCAGCTGCAGGTGCGAGTCGACGGTCAGCGTCACATCGTCGGTGGTGGTCCGGTTGACCAGGAGATCGCGCAGGGAGGTGGCCGGGCGGGTATGGGCGATCAGGTAGTTGTTGTACTCCGCCTCCACCCCGGTACGGGTCCCGAAGATGGTGTCGTAGCCGACGATCTGGGCGAACAGCTGGGCTGTCTTCGGGTTGTAGACCCGCTGGTACTTGTAGGGGCCGGATGCCGCCGGCACCGACCTGGCCAGCGTCACGCCGTCGGCGCTGACGATGTCCCCCCGGGGCTGACTCAGTGAGATGGCGATCTCCCGTGGGTTGTCCGGGTTGGTGGCCAGCGAGTTGGCCTTCAGGACCTGGATGTTGTTCAGCTGGACGAACAGGGCGACGAAGCAGATGAGCATGAAGACACCCAACCTCCGGATGCGCTTCTCCATCTACCTGCCGGGGCCGTCGGTCATCGGCTCAGAGTCTCGCAGGTGGTCCGGACGAAGCGGCAGCGCCACTCCGGTGCGGACAGAGCGGACGACCACGGGCGACACCGGCTCGACCCGCGCCATCGCCCCGAGGGGCCGGGGGTCTGCCTCGCCGGAGGCCGTCCGGCGACAGCGGCGGGGAGTGCGCTCCTCCAGCTACCTGGGTGGGGAGGTCCCGCTCGGCTCCGGGTCCGGATCCGGCTCCTGGCCGAAGGGCGGGGGTCGGTCGAACCTCCACGATCCGTCCTTGCCGTGGACGAGTGCGTACCCGTAGTCGGACTTCAGCGAGTGGTGGTAGGAGCACAGCCGGGCCAGGTTGCTCAGCGTGGTGGGGCCACCCAGGCCGAACGGGCGGACGTGATCGATCTCGAGGAAACGGCTCGCCCCACAGCCGGGCACCACGCAGACCGGGTCACGGTCCATCAATGCGGTGGCCAGCGTGGCGTTGATGGTCCGCTTGAAGTGATAGATCCGGGAGACGTCCTCTCCCTGGGCGAAGATCACCCGGACCTTGGCGTCCGACATCAGGTCCCACACCTTGGGGACGGGCAGGGGCCCCACCCCGTCGACCTCGGACAGCTTACCATCGACCGCGACACCACGGAGCAGTGCCCGATGGTCGACGCGGACGTGGATGTCGACACCGGGGTGCACCGGGGCGCGTTCGCCGAGGACCAGGCCGACCAGGGCATCCGCCTGATAGGCCTGGAGGGGTTCGCGGGAACCGGCCTGTCGAGCCGCTTCGAACAGCTCGTTCGCCACCTCGTGGAGGGCAGCGGTCACCTTGGCCCCGACATCGGGCGTGAACCGCCCCTGCAGGTTCAGCGCACCCTCCTCGTCGGTCCAGGAGCGCAACGAACGGGACTCGTGGATCCGCCGGTAGGTCGCCTCCGGGTCGGCCTTGGCCGACGCCGCCCGGGTCCGTCGGCAGTCGTCTGCGAGCTCGGCGAGCGACTTCCTCCGGGCGGCGTCCACCAGATCGCCCTCCCGATCGGGAGCCAGCACGGCCGCCGAGGTGATCAGCCTGGCCTGTGCCTCGGAGAGCTCCCCGTTCCGCATGGCGTCGTCGGCCTCCGGGCAGTCCTTCAGACGGTTGGCGGTGGCCACCGTCGACGTGGCGACGCCGATCGGCACCCCCTCGAGCTCGGACAGCAGGGTGGCGGCACTCCGGTGCCCGACCTCCCGGCTGGCCCCGGAGGCACTGATGGAGGCGGTCAAGGTGAGCTTCACCGATGTGGCCATCCGCAGGATGTCCGTCACCGACGCCAGGAGGGAGACCGCCTCGGTGCCCTCGGGCTCGGCATCGTCGAGGAACGAACGGGCGGACTGCAGCGAGCTGCGGGCCGACTCGAGCAGGGGGGCGACCGGGGTGGTCGGGTCCTCGCTGGAAGTCGTCCTCTCGGAGGTGGTGGCCACCGGACTCATGAGGACAGTCAACCAGCAGGGTGTGACACGACCGATGACCAGGGAGTTCGTCGCGGGCCGCCCATCCCCCGGACACAGGGCCGGTCCACCGGGCGTCCGGGACCCCGACACGTCCCGGCACACCGGCCCCCACCGACCGGACACGCCCCAGCGACTCAGACCAGGCGACGCTCCGAGGCCCACCGGCTCAGCTGGTGCCGGTTGGAGAGCTGGAGCTTCCGGAGCACCGCCGACACGTGGCTCTCCACTGTTTTCACCGAGATGGACAGCTCGGTGGCGATCTCCTTGTAGGCGTAGCCCCGGGCGATCAGGCGCAGGACCTGTCGCTCCCGGGGGGTCAGGGAGTCGAGCTCCGGATCGAGGGGCGGCTCGAGCCCGCGGAGGCCCGGGTCCATCCCGGAGAAGGCGTCCAGCACGAAGCCGGCCAACCTCGGCGAGAACACCACGTCGCCCCCGGCGACCCGGCGCACGGCGTCGACCAGCTCGGGACCGGAGATGGTCTTGGTCACGTAGCCACGGGCCCCGGCCCGGACGATGCCGATGACATCCTCGGCGGCGTCGGACACGGACAGCGCCAGGAAGCAGATGTCGGGGCGAACCGACCGGACGGCCTCGATCACCGCCAGACCGCCTCCTCCGGGAAGGTGGACGTCGAGGAGGACGACGTCGGGGCTGCGCTCCACGATCATCTCGATGGCGGCGTCGACCTCGTCGGCCTCCCCGACCACCCGGAAGGCACTCCCCAGCTCCGCCCGGATCCCCGAGCGGACCAGGGCATGGTCGTCGACCAGGAAGATACGGAGATCCGGCACCTCCACCGGCTCCGGCAGGTCGGTCACGAGAGGAGCGCCGCCGCCGTGCGGGGCATGACCAGCTCGACCTCGGTCCCCACCCCCGGTGTGGTCCGGATCTCGGCGCATCCCCCGTTCCGGGCCATCCGCTCCCGGATCGAATGGGCGATGCCGGTCCGGTCGGACGGCACGTCGGCCGGGTCGAAGCCGACACCGCGGTCGCGGACGAACATCGACACCATCGAGGGCTCGACCTCCACGTAGAGGGAGACGTCAGCCACGCCGGACCACTTGGCGGCGTTGACCGTCGCCTCGCGCCCGGCCGCCATCAGGGCGCGCATGCGGTCGTCGAGCGGGCAGTCCCCGACCACCACCGTCTGCACCTTCACGCGGTGGTCGTCCTCCACCTCCCGCTCGATGCTCGACGCCGCGGTGGCCACCGTGGCCGGGGCGCCCTCCAGCGCACCGGGAAGGGCGCCCTCGAACAGCCAGGACCGGAGCTCGCGCTCCTGTCGCCGGGCCAGTCGGGTGACCTCGGCGGAGTCTCCCGCCGCCTTCTGGATGAGCGCCAGCGTCTGCAGCACGGAGTCGTGGACGTGGGCGGCCATGTCGGCCCGCTCCTCGGCCCGGAGGCGCTCACGCCGCTCCTCGGTCAACTCCCGGAACATGCGGAGCCACCAGGGACCGAACACCAACAGGAAGCCGGCGATGACCGCCACGGCACCCAGGAAGGCCAACGCCACCACCCCCGACCGGGGGGTGGCGCTGGCCAGTCCCCCGAGGCCGACCGCCACCAGTGCGGCACCGGCCACGATCCGGATGATGACCGCCCGTCGGCTCGACGCCGGAAAGGAGCGCAGCAGGGGCGTGGACCCGATCAGCTGGCGGAGGTGGGCGCCCTCCTCGGGGCTGCAACCGCGCCACACCATCAGCATCCCGGCCACGCCGAGCAGGACCGGCCACGCGAAGGTGCCCATGAGCGGGAGATCCAGAGCCTCGAGACCCAGCACCATCGCCAGCGTGGCGGTGGCCACCGCCAGCAGGATCCGGAGCTCCCGGGGGTCGTTCAGCTCCCGGCGGGCGATCGAACGGTGTTCGTCCTGCCGGGGCAGGATGATCCAGGCGGCCACGTAGGCGGCCAGGCCGCTCCCGGCCACGAAGACCAGCACCAGAACGACGATCCGCACCATGGTGGGGTCGATCCCCAGCCACTCGCCGATCCCCCCGCAGACCCCGGCGATCAGGCCGTCGTCCCGGCTCCGGTGGAGGCGGCCGCGCCGCGCCCGCCTCCGGTGACCGGAGGGTGGCGTCGGTTCGGACAGGGGCCGGGTCGCCTGTGGCCGGGGCTCGGAGCGCTCGATCCACCCATGTTCCCACGGCGGTCGGCGGCGGGCATCAGGGACAACCCTGAGACAGGTGGGGGGAGCATCGCACCTGGTGGGGGATGATCCGGATGGGCGTGGGCGCCGCCGGAGCGCACGATCGTGACATGGACACCACGACCAACCCCGGCCCGGATCCGGAGGACCCCACCGACCCCACCGACCCGGACGACCCCACCGACCCGGACGACCCCACCGACCCGGACCACCCCACCGACCCGGACCACCCCACCGACCCGGACGATCCGGACGACCCGGACGACCCGGACGGCGCCGACCGGTGGACGGCCACCGAGCCCCCCGGCGCCCCCGTGCCCCCCGGCGCGGCACGCAGGCTCCGCAGGAGCAGGTCGGACCGGATGGTGGCCGGCGTGGCGGGAGGTGTGAGTCAGTACTTCGACGTGGACGCCAACCTGGTCCGCATCGGGTTCGTGCTTCTCACCGTCTTCGTGGGGATCGGGGCGGTGGCGTACGTGGCCGGGTGGCTCCTCCTGCCCGAGGACCCGACGCCGGCCCCGGAGGCGAACGACCGGCACACCGACCGGACCGCGGGCGGCCCGGTGGCCCCCCTCCCGCTCGACAGGTCCCGTCGGACGACGAGCAAGCCGCACGTCCTCATCATCTGCGGGGTGGTGGCGGGGATCGCCGTGGTGGTCCTGGCGGCCGGGGGGCCCTGGTGGATCGGCTCCGGGTGGCGCCCCGGTCTCGGCCTCGGGTGGATCGTCCTCGCCGTGCTGGCGTACCTGGTGCTCCGTCCCCGCCGGGTGCGGTTCAGCGTCGGCCGCATCCTCGCCTGGCTGGCCCTCCTGGTGGTGGGGTGCATCGTGGCGGTGGTCTCGACCGTGTTCGTGGCCGAGGCCCTCACCGGGGTGCCGCTGCGGGGCGGGGTCGGGAGCCAGGACTGGCACCCGTCGACGGCGTCGCAGGTCCATCGGACGTACCGGGTGGCCATGGGCGAGCTCACCCTCGACCTCCGGCAGGTGACCCTCCCGGCCCGCACCACCTCGGTGACGGCCAGCGTGGGTATCGGCCGCCTCCGGGTGGTGGTGCCCCCCGGGGTGACCGTGAGCCTCAGCGCCCACAGTGGCATCGGCGACGTGATCTACGGTTCCGGAGGCCAGACCGCCTTCCTGGGGGCGTCCGGCACCCCGGTCGGCGCCTTCGGGGAGACCCTCCACCCGCAGCTGCTGCTCGATGCCGACGTGGGGATCGGCCAGGTGCAGCTGATCCGGGCCGCTCCCGGCGCCTCGGTGGATGCGTACCTCGACGGAGGGTCGACGGCCACGGCCGCCCCGATGTCCCTGGGGGCCCGGACCTCCCCGCAGGCGGCGACCGCTCCTGCCTCCCCGACGGCCCCCGCCCGGGCGGCCGCCTGACGGCTCCCGCGCCCCCCTCGACGGGACCACCGGCAGGCGACGGAGGACCGGTCCCCGCCGACGCCCGGTGCCGGGCCGGGCCCCACGCCCGCTACCGTCGGCAGTCCATGAGCGACCCCTCCCCCGACCTGGCCATCGGCGCCTTCACGCCCCGCGGGCCGTGGGTGGTCGATCCCGCCACCATGACCTGGCGATTCTCCCGGGAGGGGTGGAGCCGCACCGGCCCGGTCCCCCCCGGGGACGCCGCCGCCATCGACACCCTCCGGGTCCGGGCCGCCGCCCGGGCGGTGGCGCTGGTGCGACCCCGGTGGCTACCGCCGATCCGACGGGCGCTGGCCGTCGCCACCCACCTGCTTCCCGCCCTGGTGGGATGGTCCGTGGTCGGACGGGGCACGCCGGGCTCCCGGGCCGACCTCTCCCGCCGGCTCCGTCCCGCCTTCGAACGGCTCGGTCCCACCTACATCAAGCTCGGCCAGATCATCTCGTCGGGGCAGGGGGTGTTCCCCGACGAGCTGGTCGACGAGTTCCTCCTGTTGCGGGACCGGGTCCCGCCGGAGTCCTTCGACGCCGTCCGCCGGACCGTCGAGGAGGACCTGGGCCGTCCCCTCGCCGAGGTCTTCCTCTCCTTCGACCGGATCCCGGTGGCCTCGGCGTCGATCGCCCAGGTCCACGCCGCCACCCTCCGGACCGGCGAGCGGGTGGTGGTCAAGGTGCAGCGGCGCTCGGTGTCGGAGCTGGTGGAGCAGGACATCGCCGCCATGACCTGGATTGCCCCCTGGCTGATCGGGCGGATCCCCATCGCCGCCCTGGCCAATCCGCCGGCGCTGGTGGAGCTGTTCGCCGAGACCATCGTGGAGGAGCTCGACTTCCGGCTCGAGGCCCAGAACATGTTGGACATCGCCGCCGTCCTGGCGGCCACCGGACAGACCTCGGTGGTGGTCCCCCGCCCCCACCCGACCCTGGTGACCCGGCGGGTCCTGGTGATGCAGCAGCTGCACGGCTTCGCCTGGGGGGACGCCGAGGGCATGCGCCAGGTGGGGATCGACACCGCCGCCGTCCTCCGGGCCAGCCTCATCGCCTTTCTGGAGGGGGCGCTTCTCTTCGGCGTGTTCCACGGCGACCTGCACGGCGGCAACCTCCTCGTGCAGTCCGACGGGACGGTGGCGCTCCTCGACTTCGGGATCACCGGACGGCTGGACGACCGGAAGCGCCTGGCCTTCCTCCGGCTCCAGGTGGCGGCCACCAGCAACGCCATCCGCCCCCAGGTCGAGGCCCTCCGGGATCTCGGGGCCCTCCCCGTCGACACCGACATCGAGGCGGTCATCGCCGACCTCGGGCTCGAGCGGCCCCCGGTCGACCCGACCGAGCTCACCGCCGACGAGATGATGGCCGAGGTCCGCGAGGTGACCAAGGCCCTGCTCGGGTACGGCGCCCGGCTCCCCAAGGAGTTGATGCTCTTCGTCAAGGACATGCTCTTCCTCAACGGCGCCATGGCCACCATGGCACCCGACGTGGACATCCTCGGCGAGGTGTTCGCCGTCATCTCCTACTTCACCGAGCATCACGGCGAGCGGATCGCCGCCGAGGTGGGCGTGGAGCTGTCCGCCGCCCCGCCCGACGTCGAGGGCTACCGGGCGGCACTCGGCTTCACCGACCCGACGGAGACGGTGACCTTCCGTGACCTCCAGGAGCGTCGGGAGCTGATCCGTCGCCGCATCCGACAGCGCCAGCAGGCACGGGGGCGGCGGCCGCTGTTCCGGGCCGCCTGGCGGCTCCTGCGCCCGCCCCGGCCGGCCTGACCCGGCCTGACCGTGTCCGTCCGACTCCACCGGTCGGACGCCCGCCGGGCGACCCGCTCAGCTCCACCGGTCGGACGCTCGCCGGGCGACCCGCTCAGCTGTCGAGGGCCTGGCGAAGGGACGACACGAAGCTGGCGGCCCCCACCGGCCCCTCCCCCTCCAGCAGGCGGCGGACCAGCGCCGATCCCACCACCACGCCGTCGGCCACCTCGCAGACCGTGGCGGCCTGCTCCGGGGACGAGACGCCGATACCGATGCACACCGGGAGGTCGGTGGCCGCCTGGACCCGCTCGGCCACCTCCCGGGCCGAGCCGGCCAGCGTGGCCTGCTCCCCGGTCACCCCCATGCGGCCGACCCCGTAGACGAAGCCCCGGCACCGCTCGCAGATGGCCCGGAGGCGGTCGGGTGGGGTGGACGGCGCCACCAGCAGCACGGTGGCCACCCCGGCGGCGTCGGCGGCCTCCGCCCACGGCCCGAGCTCCTCGAGCGGGAGGTCCGGGATGATCGCCCCGCTCACCCCCGACTCGGCCAGGAGCCCTGCCATCCGCTGGTGGCCGGCCCGGTAGATGAGGTTGTAGTAGGTCATGGCCACCAGCGGGACCCCGACGTCGAGGTGCGAGAGATCGGCCAGAATCCGCTCGGGGGTGGTGCCCCGGGCCAGGGCCCGGAGCGACGCCTCCTGGATCACCGGTCCGTCGATCATCGGGTCCGAGAAGGGGATCCCCACCTCGATGGCGTCGGCCCCCGCCCCCGCCAGCCCCTCGAGGGTCACCATCCACTCGTCGTCCATCCCCCCGGTGACGTAGGGGACGAGCAGCTTGCCACCGCGGTCACGGGTGGCCCGGAGCGTCGCCTCGAGGCCGAGGGCGGTCGAGGGGGAGGTCACGCCCCCCACCCCGGCCCGCCCGCACCGGCACCCCCGCCCGCACCGTCACCGGCACCCGCACCGCCGCCCGACCCGTCGCCCGACCCGTCGCCGGCCCGGAGGATGTCGCGCACCTGGGCGACGTCCTTGTCCCCCCGACCGGACAGGGTGACCAGCACCGTGGAGCCGGTGGGGAGGTCCGGGCCGCCGGCCGACCGGAGCACCCAGGCCAGGGCGTGGGCCGACTCGAGGGCGGGGATGATGCCCTCGGTCCGGGCCATCCGGGAGAACGTCTCGACCACCTCGGCGTCCCCCGCCGTCTCGTACCGGGCCCGGCCGATGGCGGCCAGGTGGGCGTGCTCCGGGCCGATGCCCGGGTAGTCGAGCCCGGCCGAGATCGACTCCGCCTCGAGGATCTGGCCCGCCTCGTCCTGCATCAGGGCCGAGTGCATCCCGTGGAGCACCCCGGGGATGCCCACGGTGAGGGCGGCGCCGCCGGCCGCCTCCACCCCGACCAGGGTCGACGTGGTGGCGTCGGCGAAGCCGGCGAAGGTGCCCGCGGCGTTGGAGCCGCCCCCGGCGCAGGCCACCACCACGTCGGGGTCGGCCCCGCCGGTGAGCGCCCGGAACTGCTCCCGGGCCTCGTCGCCCACCACCCGCTGGAGCTCCCGGACCATCCACGGGTAGGGGTGGGGGCCCATCACCGATCCCAGGCAGTAGTGGGTGCCGTCCACCGTGGCCACCCAGTCCCGCAGCGCCTCGTTGACGGCGTCCTTGAGGGTGCGGCTCCCGCTGGTGACCGGGCGCACCTCGGCCCCCAGCAGCTCCATGCGGAAGACGTTGAGCGCCTGGCGTTCGGTGTCGACCTCCCCCATGTAGACGGTGCACTCCATGCCGAAGAGGGCGGCGGCGGTGGCGGTGGCCACCCCGTGCTGGCCGGCCCCGGTCTCGGCCACCAGCCGCCCCTTGCCCATCCGCCGGGCCAGGAGGGCCTGGCCCACCACGTTGTTGATCTTGTGGGAGCCGGTGTGGGCCAGGTCCTCCCGCTTCAGGAACAGCTGGACCCCGAGCTCCCGGGAGAGCCGGACGCACTCGGTGATCGGGGTGGGACGCCCCCCGTAGGAGGCCAGGATCCCCTGGAACTCGGCGTGGAACTCCGGGTCGGCCCACGCCCGGCGGAAGGCCGCCTCGAGCTCGAGGCAGGCCGGCACCAGCGACTCGGGGACGTAGCGCCCCCCGAACTCGCCGAAGCGGCCGGTGGGTCCGGGGTCCCCCATCACCGGACCCGCCCCGACCGCCGGGTCGGGCGCCGACCCGTCCTCGGTGCGGGCGGCGGTCACTCGTTCTGCCAGTCGAAGAGGTCGGGGGTCTCCCCGCGGGCCCGCCGGCGCACGGTGGCGTGGGGCACCGGCTCTCCCACCGCCCCGGTGGCGGTGGCCACCGCCTCCTCGGCGGTGCGCACGGCGGCGATGAAGTCGCGCAGCTTGGCGGGGTCCTTCACACCGGGGGACGACTCCACGCCGGTGGAGACGTCGACCCCCCACGGGTGGAGGTGGGCGATGGCCTGTCCGACGTTGTCGGGGCGGAGGCCGCCGGACACGATCAGCCGGGTGGGGTCGTCCACCCCTTCGGCCAGCCGCCAGTCGAAGAGCTCCCCGGAGCCGGGGTTGGCCCCGTCCACCAGCAGGAACTGGGCCCCGTACTCGTCGAAGCGGTCGATGTTGCGGTGCCCGGCCGGGAACGCCTTGATGGTGCAGCCCACCCGCTGGCTGATCCACTGGGTGTCCTCCACCGACTCGAACCCGTGGAGCTGCACGGCGTGGAGGCCGATCCGGTTGGCGATCTCCACCACCCGCTTCGGCGACTCGTCGCGGAAGACGCCCACGGTGACCGTCTCGAGGGGCAGCCGCTTGACGATGTCGGCCACCGTCTCCGGGCGCATCTGGCGGGGGGAGGGGGCGAAGACGAAGCCCACCGCCGCCGCCCCCAGGGCGGCGGCCAGCAGGGCGTCGGCCTCCGAGGTGATCCCGCAGATCTTCACGAACACCCCGTCGACGCCGTCGCCGAACGACCCGGTCGTCACCGGCCCGCCCCCACCAGCTCGGAGACGGCCGCCGTCCGGTCGCCCGAGCGGACCAGCAGCTCGCCCACCAGCACGGCGTCGTAGCCGGCGGCGGCCAGGCGGGCGGCGTCCTCGGGACCCCGGATGCCCGACTCCGCCACCGACACCACGTCGGCCGGGAAGCTGGCGGCCAGGGTGAGGGCCAGCTCGTGGTCGACCTCGAAGGTGGCCAGGTCCCGCTGGTTCACCCCCACCAGGCGGGCCCCGGCGTCGAGGGCCCGGTCCAACTCGTCGGCGTCGTGCACCTCCACCAGGGCGTCGATCCCCAGCTCCCCGGCCAGGGCCAGGAACGACGCCAGCTCCGGGCCGGTGAGGGCGGCCACGATCAGGAGCACGGCGTCCGCCCCCATCAGGCGGGCGTCGCACACGTCGTTGGCCGAGACGGTGAAGTCCTTGCGGAGGACCGGGAGCCCGCAGGCGGCCCGGGCGGCGGCCAGGTCCTCGGGCGAGCCCCCGAAGTACTGGCGGTCGGTGAGGACCGACAGGCACGAGGCGCCACCCGCCTGGTACTCGGACGCCACCGCCGCCGGGTCGAGACCGGGATCGAGGTCGCCCTTGGACGGCGAGCGGCGCTTGATCTCCGAGATCACCGCCAGTCCGTCGGCGGCCGAGCCGGCGGCCAACTCGTCGGCGAAGGGGCGCGCCCCGGGGAGCCCGGCGCACCGGGCCCGCAGGTCGTCGGTGGCGCGCCGGTCGGCGTCGGCGGCGGCGCGGTGGGCGGCGATGATGGTGTCGAGGTAGGCGGGCATGACCTCCAGAGCCTACCGGGGGGTCCCCCCGGGGCCGGCGACCTGGCCGGGGGCGGCCCTCACACTTTCCTAACCATGGCGACGGGCCTCCCGACCCCGGTGGCAGGCTGTCGCCATGGGAAGCGCGGGGGACACGCTGGTGGTGATCGAGGACGATCACCACATCTCGGACCTGATCGCCCTGTACCTCCGGCGGGACGGCTTCCGGGTGCTCCAGGCCGACGACGGCGAGTCCGGCCTCGCCCTGGTGGACCGGGACCACCCCAAGCTGGTCATCCTCGACCTCGGGCTCCCCGGCGAGCTCGACGGCTACGACGTCTGCCGGCGCCTGCGGGCGCCCCGGCCGGGCGGCCCGGGTGGCCCCGGCGGCCCCCGGGGCCCCGGCCCCGGCGGGGACGGCATCCCGGTGCTGATCCTCAGCGCCCGGGACGACGAGGTCGACCGGGTCCTGGGGCTGGAGCTGGGGGCCGACGACTACGTCACCAAGCCGTTCTCCCCCCGCGAGCTGGTGGCCCGGGTCCACGCCATCCTCCGGCGGTCCCGGGGGGCGGCCCCGGCCGAGGGCCCCCGCGAGGTGTCGGTCGGGAACATCACCGTCGACCTCGACCGGCGCGAGGTGCTCCAGGCCGGCACCCCGGTCGCCTTCACCGCCCGGGAGTTCGACCTGCTGGCCTATTTGGTCGGCAACCTCGGGCTCGCCCTCTCCCGGCGACAGCTCCTCGACGGGGTGTGGGGCGACGAGTGGTACGGGGACGAGCGGACCGTCGACGTCCACGTCCGCCAGCTCCGGAAGAAGCTCGGCGCCGACCTGCCGCTCGCCACCGTGTGGGGCGTCGGCTACCGCATGGGATGACCCGACGCCTGACCGCCGCCATCCTGATCCTGGTGGCCGCCACCCTGGTGGTGGTCAGCCTGGGCAGCTACTTCTTCGTCCGCCGGGCCACGGTCTCCACCGCCCAGCAGGAGCTGGTGGGGCAGGCCCGGGCCATCTCCACCACCATCTCCGACGGGACCTTCCCGACCACCGTGTCGTTCAAGCGCCAGCTCCGGGTGATCCGCAAGGCCGGTGACTTCGGGAGCCTGGAGGTGGTGGAGCTCCACGACGACGGCACGGTCACCGGCCCGCTGCCGGCGGGGATCACCCCCGAGATGCTCAACATCCCCGCCCTCCAGAAGGGGTACCAGACCGCCGGGCACGACCTCCACCTGCTGGTCTACACCGCCGTGCCCACCCCCATCGCCGGGGTCACCGACTACACGCCGGTGCTGGTCATCACCCGGCAGGCCCCCAACCCGGCCACCGGTCTCCGCTACTACCTCCTCATCGGGGCCATCGCCCTGGTGGTGGCGGCCATCGTGGCCCTGGGCCTGGCCCGTCGGTTCACCGAGCCCCTGAAGGCGGCGGCCGACACCACCGGGCGGATCGCCGCCGGCGACCTCGACGCCACCCTGCCCCCCACCCCCCACTACCCGGAGTTCACCGAGCTGGCCACCTCCATCAACTCGATGGGCGCCACGCTGGGACGGGCCCGCGACCAGGAGCGGCAGTTCCTGCTGTCGGTCAGCCACGAGCTCCGGACCCCGCTCACCTCCATCCGCGGCTACGCCGACGCCATCGTGGACGGGGCGGCGCCCGATGCGGTGGCGGCGGCCGGAGTCATCGCCGGCGAGTCCCGGCGGCTGGAGCGCCTGGTCCAGGACCTGCTCGACCTGGCCCGGCTGGACGCCGACCGGTTCTCGCTCGAACTCGGTCCGGTGGACTGCCTGGACGTCGCCCGGCGGGTGGCCCACGGGTTCCAACCCCGGGCGGACGACGCCGGCATCGCCCTGGCGGTGGCCCCCATGGCCGGGACCCCGCTGTGGGTCCAGGCGGATCCGGACCGGCTCGGCCAGGTGCTGGCCAACCTGGTGGAGAACGCCTTCTCCTTCGCCTCCGGCCGCGTGGTAGTGGGAGCCGGAACGGTGGGGGGCGTCCCGGCCGCCTGGGTGGTGGACGACGGCCCGGGCATCGCCGGCGACGAGCTGGGACGCGTCTTCGAGCGGCATTTCACCTCCGACCGGTCCGCCGGGCGCCGGAGCGGGTCGGGCCTGGGACTGGCCATCGTCTCGGAGCTGGCCGCCGCCATGGGCGGCACGGTGACCGCCGAGTCCCCGGTGGCCGACGGCCGGGGCACCCGGATGGTGGTCTGGCTCCGCGCCGATCCGGGTCCCCCGGCCCCACCGGCCCCCCCGTCGACCCCGGGGTCCCCGGGCCGGTCCGGGGCCTCCCCCGCTCCCGCCCCTCCCGTCGCCGCCCCGCCGTCAGGGCCGCTCCCGCCGCTCCCCGCCCCTCCCGTCCCCCCTCCCGCCGGGTAGCCTCGGGCGCCGTCCGGGCCGGGGGGTCCGGACCAACCAGGCGAGGAGATCGGCCATGGCCAACCCCATCGGGCCCCTGGGGCCCGCCGACGAGCGGTTCGACCACCAGATTCCCGACACCTTCGCCACCGTGGCGGCCAGCGACCCCTCCTGGACGGAGAAGGTCTGCGCCATGGCCGCCCGGCGGGACGGCAGCCTGCAGCTCGGCTTCGGGATGGGCAAGTACCTGAACCGCAACGTGCTCGACGGCTACGCCGGCTGCTCCCGGGGGGTGGAGCAGGTCACGGTGCGGGCCAGCCGTCGGCTGTTCCCGGAGACGGACGTGCTGGCGGCCGGTCCGGTCCGCTACGAGGTGCTGGAGCCGCTGCGCCGGGTGCGGTTCTCCCTCGAGCCCAACCCCACCCAGCCGCTGGCCTTCGAGTGGGAGTTCGAGGCGGCGCTGCCGCCGGCCACCGAGGAGCGGACCCACCAGCGGGCGCCCCTCGGCTACCGGGTCTCCGCCGACCTGGTCCGCTACCACCAGATCGGCACGGCGTCGGGGTGGGTGGAGCTCGACGGCGAGCGCCAGGAGATCGATCCCGACCAGTGGGTGTCGACCCGGGACCACTCGTGGGGCGTCCGCTACGACGTGGGCACCCCGGCCACCGACCTCGACCCCTTCAACCCCGCCGAGCACATGGACCTCCAGATGATCTGGTGCCCGGTGCTGATGGAGGACCCCGACGGCACCCGGTGGGGGCTGTTCATGCACCTGGTGGACATGCAGGGCTTCGGCCGCCACCACCGCACGGTGATGGGGTCCCTCGAGCACGCCGACGGCACCGTCCAGCGGATGGCCGACATCCGACCCGACCTCCGGTACGAGCCGGTCAACCGACGGCTGCGGGGCGGGACGGTGGCCGTCACCCTCGAGGACGGCACCGAGCGCCGGTTCGAGCTGGAGGTCCCCACCGACACCGGGTTCCACCTGGGCGCCGGGATGTACTTCGGCTGGCGGGGCCACCACCACGGCGAGTGGCGTGGCGACCTGGTGGTCGACGGCGAGCGGCTCCCCGACTGCACCGAGCCCGAGCTGGCCCGGGAGCTCCACCAGCTCCGCGACACCTTCGTGCAGGTCCGGGACCTGGACACCGGGGCCCGGGGATGGGGCAACTGCCAGCCGATGATCACCGGCGACCGGCCGTCGATGGGTCTGGCCGGCGACTCCTCCTTCTGGTAGGTCGGGGAGACTCTCAGCGGTCCCACAGTCGGTCCACCGGGAACGTGAAGGTGACGGCGGCAGGGTGGGGGCATGTTCACCGCCGCCCGTCCCCCCTCCCCCGCCCGGCGTCTGGCCGCCGTCGCTCCCCCACCCCCCGAACCCGACCTCGGGGTGCACGGGGAGGTCGCCGACCGCTCCACCGAGTCCACCCAGTCCACCCAGTCCACCGAGCCTGCCGAGCCCCCGACCGACCCGTGGCTGGCGCCGCCCCAGGGACCTCCTCCGACGTTGAGCGGTCCCCGGCGGGCGGTGCCACCCGGGCCGCCCGGGCTCCGGACCGTCGGCACCTACCCCACCCTCCGCCCCCACCGGCGGCGGCGCCTCCTGCCGGTGCCCCCACCCGACTCCGCGGCGTAGGCCGCCACGGGGGCCACCGGCTCGGTGACGCCACTCCGGGGCGCTCAGCTGCCCCCGATCCGTGCGTCCAGGGCGTCGATCCGATCGGCGAGATCCTTCAGGCCGCCCCCGGTGTGCACATCCAGCCGATCGAGGATGACCAGGGTGTCGTCGTAGGTGTGCTGGGACCGGAGGTCGCTGGCCTGGCTCTGCACGTTCTGGCCCACCATGATGACGGAGAGCAGGACGAGCTGCAGGAACGTCTGGGCGACCCAGGCGATGATGCCCTCGCCGCCGGGTCGCAGCGCCGGACGCAGACCGAGCAGCGCGATGGCGGCGAACACGTAGGCACACCACATCGATCCGACCATGTTGGTGAGGAAGACGGCGATCTTGGCGTTGACGCCGTTGACCTTCCGCATCTCCCCACGCAAGCCACGGAGGCCGATGGCTCCGGCAACAAGATGGTGGGCCTTGACCGGCTTGGCTATCTGATCCTCCATGGTGGCTTCTCCCTGTCGTCGTCGGACCTTCGAGCATGGCACCGGACGAGGCGGAACGGACGGTGCGCGCTCCCCGACCCGCCTCCCGCTGGACTCCGGGGATGCATCCGGCGACCGCGGGAGTGCCACCCCGACCGGCGACCCATGCAATTGCCAGGTAAGGTCGGTGGCAAGGCTCGTCGACCGGCCCTGTGGGGCCATTCGCCTGGTCTTGCCTGATGCGCTTCGGCGCTACTGGAGATCACCGTGGGTTCGCTGTCTCGTTGCACCCGGACCGATGGGCGCCTCCGACCCCGCACACCTGCCCGAACAGGCGCCGGCGATCGTGCATGCGTCCCAGAAGCTGGTCACCGCCGCCATCGTGGCCGGTCCGGCGGTGGCCCTCGCCGTCATCATCCCCTGGCTGTGGGGGCACGCCGTGAACCTGACCGACCTGGTGATCGCCGTGGTCCTCTACATCGTCACCGGCTTCGGGATCACCGTCGGCTTCCACCGGCTGTTCACCCACCGGGGCTTCGGCCTGGGACGGGTGCTCAAGATCACCCTGGCCGTTCTGGGCTCGATGGCCGTCGAGGGCTCGGTGACCAGTTGGGTGGCCACCCATCGCCGCCACCACATCTTCAGCGACCACGCCGGTGACCCCCACTCCCCCCACCGCTACGGCGACCACGGGGCCGCCCTGCTGCGGGGCCTGGCCTTCTCCCACGTGGGATGGCTCTTCGTCTCGGACGCCTCGTGCGCCCAGCGCTACGCACCGGACATGCTGCGGGACCGCGACGTCCAGCGGATCGACCGGCTGTTCCCGGTCCTGGCGGTGATTTCGCTGGCCATCCCCTTCGGCATCGGGTACCTCCTGGCCGGCACCCTCACCGGCGCCTGCACCGCCCTGCTGTGGGCGGGCCTGGTGCGGATGGCGCTCCTCCACCACGTCACCTGGTCGGTCAACTCGCTGTGCCACACCTTCGGCCGGCGCACCGACGGGTCCAAGGACCGCAGCACCAACCTGTGGCCACTGGCCATCGTGTCGCTCGGGGACAGCTGGCACAACGTCCACCACGCCCACCCCAGTTGGGCCCGGCACGGAGCCCGCCGCGGCATGGTGGACCCCTCGGCGTGGCTCATCCGCCGGTTCGAGCAGTTCGGCTGGGCCACCAAGGTCCGGTGGCCGAACCTCGAGGCTCCGGCCACCACCGGGGACCTGGCCTAGGCGGGCCGGTCAGTCCCGGTCGGGCCGGTTCGCCACGCTCACCGACTCCCACCCCGCCTCCGTCCCCGACTCGGCCTCCGACCCTGACTCGGCCCCGACCCTGACTCAGCCCCGGTCGGCCGGCGACCCCGACTCCCGCCCCGGCCTCAGGCGGACCCCACCAGCGGCAGGGTCCGGGACTCGGCCCGGACCTCGTGGTCGCCCTGACGGTCGGACCACCGGACCGACACCGTCTCCGGCGCCGACACCCGGCGGTGGAGCGTGGCCAGGGCCACCGTCGCCCCCAGTCCCGGCGACCAGGCCACCGAGCTCAACGTCCCCACCCGGTGCTCTCCGTCGAGGGTGAACACCTCCGCTCCCACCGGTGGTGTCGGGTCGGTGGCCGTGGCCGGTTCGCCGGCACCGACCACCACCCCCCACAACGAGCGCGCCACCTTGGAGCCCCGGGAGTCGAGGCGGGCCACCAGCTCCTGACCGGTGAAACATCCCTTGGTGAAGGAGACGGTGCGGTCCACCAGCCCCACCTCGGCGGCGATGGTGCCGTCGACGATCTCCCGCCCCATCGACGGGATCCCGGCCTCGATCCGGGCGGCCTCCCAGCTGTCGGCGTCACACCACACCACCGGGTCGGCGACCCATCCGGCGCCGTCGGTCCCGCCGCTGCCCCCGACCCCCTCTGAGGGGCCCGGCCCCAGCAGGTCGACGCCGACCAGCCCCGGCCACGACACCGGGAGGACCAGGGCCGGCCCGTCCACCACGGCGGCGGCGGCCTCCGGGCCCCGGACCGACACGCAGATCCAGGGCAGCGGCTCGATCTCCGCCCGCACCCGGAGCTTGAACCGCCGGAGTCGGGCGTCCACCGCCTCGCCGAAGCCACCCTCGGTGTCCAGGACGTACTCGTCATCGCCGGTGCGGGAGATCCGGATCAGCGCCTCGACCTTCCCCTGGGGGCTGAGAAGGAGGGAGTCGGCCGATCCCCCCACCGGCAACCCCTCGACATCCTGGCTGACCTGTCCCTGGAGGTAGGAGGCGGCATCGGGGCCGGAGACACGGAGGACGTCCCGGTCGACGGTCCGGGCGGCCACCGACGCCCGGAGGGCCCGGTATCCCTCGTCGGCCACCCGGTCGGCGGACGTGCTCACCGGCCGGCCGCCCCGGCCGCCCCGCCCGCCCCGCCAACCCCGGCGGCCCCGGTTGCCCCGCCCGGAGCCTCGGACAGCGCCGCCCGGGTCATGGCCACCGCCGACAGCAGGGCGGCGGCCTTGTGGGCGCACTCGGCGTTCTCGGAGGCCGGATCGCTGTCGGCCACGATGCCCGCCCCGGCCTGGACCGAGGCCCGGCCGTCGGGGCTCACCGTCATGGTGCGGATGGCGATGGCGGTGTCCAGGTTCCCCGAGAAGTCGAGGTAGCCCACCACCCCGCCGTAGACGCCGCGCTTGGTCGGCTCCAGGTCGTCGATGATCTCCATGGCCCGGACCTTGGGCGCCCCCGACAGCGTCCCGGCCGGCAGGGTGGCCCGGAGGACGTCGACGGGACCCCGCCCGCGCACCAGGCGGCCCGACACCTGGGAGGTCAGGTGCATGATGTGGCTGTACCGCTCGACCACCATCATCTCCTCCACCTCCTCGGTGCCGAAGGAGACCACCCGCCCGACGTCGTTGCGGGCCAGGTCGACCAGCATCACGTGCTCGGCCACCTCCTTGGGGTCCTCCACCAGCTCACCCTCCAGCCGGCTGTCCTCCTCCGGCGTCACCCCCCGGGGCCGGGAGCCGGCGATGGGGCGCGAGGTGACCACGCCGTCGCGCAGCCGCACCATCGGCTCCGGGGACGCCCCCACCACCGTGACCTCCGGGAACCGCAGGAAGTACAGGTACGGGCTGGGGTTGACCAGTCGCAGGGTCCGGTAGACGTCGAAGGGGTCGGCGCCCAGGGAGGGCAGGTCGAACCGCTGGGAGAGCACCACCTGAAACACGTCCCCGGCCGTCACGTGCTCCTTGCCCACCTCCACCGCCTGGCGGTAGAGATCGTCCGACATGGTCCGCACCACGTCGTCGGGCGATCCGGTCCGGGCGGGCAGCGGACGGCCCGGCTCGACCAGGGGACGGAAGCAGTCGGCGGCCAGCTGGTCGAGGCGTCCCTGGGCGGCGTCGTAGGCGGCCCCCAGGTCGTCGACCCCCCAGTCCGGGTCGATCACCACGTTGTCGATGAGGACCACCCGCTGGCGCCAGTGGTCGAAGGCGGCCAGCTGCCCGATCACGGCCAGGATGGCGTCGGGGTGGCCCAGGTCGTCCGGCGGGACGGCCGGCAGGTGCTCCACCTCGCGGACCACGTCGTAGCCCAGGTAGCCCACCAGGCCGGCGTGGAGCGGGGGGAGGTCCGGGAGGTCCGGCGAGTCGAAGGCGTCGAGGATGGCCTCGACGGCGGCCAGGATGCCCGCCTCCCCGGTCACCCGGTCCCCGGTGACCCGGTCGAGGTCGAGGCTCCCCCGGCTGGCCACCGTCCGTCCGGTGGCCGTCACCGTGGCCAGCGGGTTCCGCCCCACGAAGGAGTAGCGGCCCCACCGCTCGCCGCCTTCCACCGACTCCAACAGGAATCCGATGTTGCCGCCGGGGCCCACGATCCGGAGGAACGCCGACACCGGCGTGAGGGTGTCGGCCACCAGCTCGCGCCAGACCGGGACGATCCGGTGCTTGGACGCCAGGGTGGCGAAGGCCTCCCGTCCCGGCCCCCCGGCCGGGTCGACCGCCGGCCCGTCGCCGGTCACGGGGACCCGGGGGCGTCGCCGAACCGGCGGTAGAAGCAGGAGCGCTCACCGGTGTGACAGGCGCCCCTGCCCTCCTGGTCGACCACGATCAGCAGGGTGTCGCCGTCGCAGTCGTAGGCGACCGACCGGACGTACTGGCGGTCGCCCGACGTCTCGCCCTTGCACCAGTACTCCTGGCGGCTCCGGCTCCAGAACCAGGTGCGGCCGGTCTCGAGGGTCCGGCGGAGGGAGTCGGGGTTCATCCACGCCATCATCAGCACGGCGTGATCGGAGGCGTCCTGCACGATGGCCGGCACCAGGCCGTCCTCGTTGTAGGTCACCTCGGCCAGCTCGGCATCGGTGAAGGGCACCGGGCTGGCGGTGAAGGCGGTGGGTGACTGGGTGGTGCTCACGGGTCCTGCTCCTGTGTTCCGTGCGGTGGTCGCACGTCGGTCGGTCTGGTGGCTCGGTTCGGGTGGCTCGGTGTAGTGGCTCGGTGTCCTGCGTCGGCGGTCCCGGCCGCCGCCGGCGGGTCGTGACCCGGTCCCTCCCGGTCACGGTCAGCGGGGGCCGGCGGTGCCTCGTCGCAGGTGTCAGAGGTACAGCCCGGTCCCTCCGTCGATGCGGGTGGAGGCCACGGCATGGATGTCCCGCTCCCGCAGGATCACGTACTCGTCGCCGTGCACCTCGACCTCGAAGCGGTCCTCGGGGTTGAAGAGCACGTTGTCCCCCACCTTGATGGAGCGGACGTGGGGGCCGACGGCCACCACCTCCGCCCAGGCCAGGCGACGGGAGACCTGGGCGGTGGCCGGGATCAGGATCCCCGCCCTCGACCGCCGCTCGCCGTCGGTCGCCCCGACCTGGACCAGCACCCGGTCGGCCAGGACGGAGATGGGCTGCTTGTCGTCGCCGGGGGGCTCGGAGGGTTGGTGACGGGATGCTCCCGGATCGTGGTGGCCACCGGTCCAGGCTACCAACGCCGGGCCGGACTCCCCGCCCGCCCGGCGCCGGCCCCGGCGCCCGAGGGGTCCGGATGCCGCCGGTCAGGCGGGGCGGACCGGGACCCCGGCCGCCGCCAGGTGGGCCTTGGCCTCGGCCACCGTGAACTCCCCGAGGTGGAAGATGGACGCGGCCAGGACGGCGTCGGCGGCCCCGGTCCGGGCGCCTTCCACCAGGTGGTCGAGCTCCCCGACCCCGCCGGAGGCGATCAGCGGCACCGGGCAGCGCCCGGAGACCTCCCGGGTCAGTGCCAGGTCGAAGCCGTCCCGGGTGCCGTCCCGGTCCATGGAGGTGAGGAGGATCTCGCCGGCGCCGTGGGAGGCGCACCATCCGGCCCAGGCCACCACGTCCCGCCCGGTCGGGGTGCGGCCACCGTGGGTGTAGACCTCCCAGGACGCCGCGTCGCCGGCGCCCTCCCCGGTCCGCCGCCGGGCGTCGATGGCCACCACCACGCACTGGGCCCCGAACTCGTCGGCGATCTCCGCCACCAGCTCCGGCCGGTCCACCGCCGCGGTGTTGAGGGCCACCTTGTCGGCCCCGGCCCGCAGCAGCTCCCGGGCGTCCTCCACCGACCGGACCCCACCCCCGACGGTGAAGGGGATGAACACCTGCTCGGCGGTGCGGGCCACCACGTCGACCATGGTGCGGCGCTTGTCGGAGGAGGCGGTGATGTCGAGGAACACCAGCTCGTCGGCGCCCTGGGCGTCGTAGCGGGCGGCCAGCTCCACCGGGTCCCCGGCGTCGAACAGGTCGGTGAACCGGATGCCCTTCACCACCCGCCCGTCGTCCACGTCCAGGCAGGGGATCACCCTCACCGTCTGCACGCCGCCACCCCCGCCTCCACCGTCAGGTGGCCCTCGACCAGGGCGCGCCCGGTGATCGCCCCCTCCAGCCCTCGGACCCCGAACTCCCCCACCACCTCGAGGCGGTCCAGCGCCTCGATGTCCGCCACCGAGCTGACCCCGCCGGAGGCGATGACCGGGACGGCGGTGGAGCGGAGCACGGCCGTCAGCCCGGCGAGGTCGGGGCCGGTCAGCATCCCGTCCCGGGCGATGGAGGTGACGATGGCGGCGGCCAGGTCGATGTCGGAGAGCTCGGCGAGCAGCTCCGCCACCGTGCGCCCGCTCCCCTCCTCCCAGCCCCGCACCGCCACCTCGGCACGGCCGTCGGCGCCGACCCGGTAGTCGAGCCCCACGGCGATCCGCCCCGGATGCCGTCGGACGCACCGCCGGGCCAGGTCGGGGTCCTCGAGGAGGGCGGTGCCGAGGATCACCCGGGCCAGCCCCCCTTCGAGCAGCTCGTCGACGTCGGCCTCGGTGCGCACCCCGCCCCCGGTCTCCACCGGGACGTCGACGGCGGCGGCCACCGCCAGGACCACCGCCCGGTTGACCGGCCGGCCGCTCCGGGCGGCGTCGAGGTCGACGACGTGGAGCCACGGGGCGCCGGCCGCGGCGAACGACCGGGCCAGGGCCACCGGGTCGCCGTAGCCGGTCTGCCGGTCGAAGTCGCCCTGGGCCAGCCGGACCGCCCCGCCGTCGCGGATGTCGATCGCCGGATAGAGGTCCATCAGGCCACCGACCGCATCAGGCCACCGACCGCATCAGGCCACCGACCCGGCGTTGGCCCGGGCCGTCACCGCCTCCACGAAGTTCTGGAGGATCCGGAGCCCCACCGCACCGGACTTCTCCGGGTGGAACTGGGTGCCCCACACCGGGCCCCGCTCGGCGGCGGCGGTCACCGGCCCCCCGTACTCGCAGGTGACGGAGGTGTCGGCCGTCACCTCCGGGGCGAACGAGTGGACGAAGTAGACCCAGGGGCGCTCCGGCAGGCCGTCGAGGAGCCCCGATGCCGCACCCGGGCGACGGTCGAGGACGTTCCACTGCATCTGCGGGTGCTTCACCCCGGCCGGCAGTGCCCGGACCACCCCCGGCAGCACCCCGAGGCCCCGGGCCGACGGATCCTCCTCCGACCCCTCGTAGAGCAGCTGGAAGCCGACGCAGATGCCCAGGAACGGCAGGCCCCGCTCCACGGCACGGCGGGCGACCCCGGCCAACCCGCTCGACCGGAGGGCGTCGGCGCACCGGCCGAACGCCCCCACCCCCGGGAGCACCACCGCCTCCGCCCCGGCGGCCCGGTCCGGGTCGTCCACCAGGGTGGCGTCCGCCCCGAGATGCTGGAGCGCCTTCTCGGCGGAGCGCAGGTTCCCGATGCCGTAGTCGAGGACCGCGATCACGGACGGCGGTCGGAGCCCGACCGGAGCGACGGGCGCCTCACAGCGACCCCTTGGTGGAGGGGATGCCGGTGCCCTCCCGGCGGACGGCGTCGCGCAGGGCGCGGGCCACCCCCTTGAACGACGCCTCCACGATGTGGTGGGTGTTCTTGCCGGTCCGGAGCCGGATGTGGAGGGTGATCCCGGCGGCGGTGACGAATGCCCGCCAGAACTCCTCGGCCAGCTGGGGATCGAACGGCGGTGTCCCCAGGGGCAGCACGTCGGGGCCGAACTCGACGTCGTAGGTGAGGAACGGGCGGCCCGACAGGTCGAGCGCCACCTCGACCAGCGCCTCGTCGAGGGGCAGGTTGATGGAGCCGAACCGGCGGATCCCCGCCTTGTCGCCCAGCGCCTCGGCCAGCACCTCCCCCAGGGAGATGCCCACGTCCTCCACCGTGTGGTGGGCGTCCACCTCGAGGTCGCCCCGGGCCCGGACGGTGAGGTCGAAGCCACCGTGGCGGCCCAGCTGGCTGACCATGTGGTCGAAGAACGGCAGGCCGGTCGCCACCTCGGTGGCCCCGGTGCCGTCGACGTCGAGGGTGACCTCGATGGAGGTCTCCTTGGTGGCGCGGCGGACCGAGGCCGTCCGGTGCGTCTCGGTGGTCGGGGTGGTGGCGGTCATCGCAGGCTCTCGTTCAGGGCGGCCAGGAACCGGTCGTTCTCCTCCGGCGTGCCCACGGTGACCCGCAGGCAGCCGGTGAGGCCCGGCCACTCCGAACAGTCTCGCACGAGCACCGACCGGTCGAGGAGGTCCTGCCAGACCGGGCGGGCGGCGCGGGAGGTGGGGCGGAAGAGGATGAAGTTGGCGTCGGACGGCCAGGTGTCGACGGGCAGGTCGGCCAGGGCGGCCTCCATCCGCCCGCGCTCCTCGGTGAGCAGGGCCACCCGGGCCTCCATCTCGTGGGTGAACCCGAGGGCCAGCCGGCCGGCCAGCTGCTTGACGGCGTCGAGGTGGTACGGGAGGGCGACCAGCTCGCAGGCGGCCACCACCTCGGGGGAGCCGACCAGGTAGCCGAGGCGGGCGGCCGCCATCGACCACGTCTTCGAGAAGGTGCGGACCACCACCACCCGGGGGTCCGCCGAGGGGCCGCCCACCAGGTCCAGGGCGCTGGAGGGTGCGAACTGCCCGTAGGCCTCGTCCACCACCACCAGGCCCGGGGCCAGCGCCACCACCGCCTCGATCACCGGGCGGGGCTCCGCCCGGCCGGTCGGGTTGTTCGGCGAGCACAGGAAGGTGAGGGCGGGGTCCGCCGTGGCCACCACCCGGCGCACCTCGTCGAGGTCGAGCAGGAAGTCGTCACCCCGTTGGCCGGCCACCACCGTGGTGCCGGTGGTCCGGGCGATCTGGCCGTGCATGGTGTAGGTCGGCTCGAAGAGGGCGGCGGTGCGCCCCGGGCCCCCGAAGGCCAGGAGCAGCGACTGGAGCACCTCGTTGGAGCCGTTGGCACAGAAGATCCGGGAGGGGTCGACCTGGTGGCTCTCGGCCAGCGCCTCCCGGAGCCGGGTGGCGTCCCGGTCCGGGTAGCGGTTGAAGTCGAGGTCGGCCAGACCGTCCCGGAACGCCCGGAGCCAGGCCTCCGGCGGGGGCAGGGGCGACTCGTTGGTGTTCAGTCGGACCTCCACCTCGACCTGGGGTGAGTGGTAGCCGGTCAGGGCCACCAGGTCGGGACGGACCGATGGCAGCGCCGGGCGGTGGTCGGCGCCGGTGGGTGTCAGCTCGTCCATCGCAACCGCACCGAGTCGGCGTGGGCGGGCAGGCCCTCGGTCTCCGCCAGGGTGACCACGTCGGGGCCCAACGCCTCGAGGGCGGCGGGCGAGACGGTGACGGCGTGGAGGTGGCGACGGAAGTCATCGACCCGCAGGGCGCTGGCGAACCGGGCGGTCCGGTTGGTCGGCAGGACGTGGTTCGGTCCCGCCAGGTAGTCCCCCACGCTGGCCGGGGAGCCGGGACCGAGGAAGACGGCGCCGGCCGAGTCCACCAGGGGCAGGAGGTCGGCGGCGTCGGCGGTGAGGATCTCCAGGTGCTCGGGGGCCACCACGTTGGAGACGGCGAAGGCCTGGGCGGGTCCGTCCACCAGGGCCACGTACCCGCCGACCGACAGGGTGGCCTCGAGGTCGGCGCGCCGGGGGGAGAGGGCCACCCGCCGCTCCACCGCCTCGGTGACGGCGTCGGCCACCTCCTCCGACCAGGTGATCAGCCAGGCCAGGCCGTCGGGGCCGTGCTCGGCCTGCACCACCAGGTCGACGGCGGCCAGCTCCGGCGGGGTGTCGCCGTCGGCCACCACCACCACCTCGGAGGGTCCGGCGAAGGCCGAGGCCACCCCCACCACCCCCGACACCTGTCGCTTGGCCTCCGCCACGTACCGGTTCCCCGGCCCGACGACGACGTCCACCGGGGCGATCGACTCGGTGCCGTAGGCCATGGCCGCCACCGCCTGGGCGCCACCCACCCGGTAGACCTCGTCCACCCCCGCCACCGCCGCGGCGGCCAGGGTGGCATCGTCGATCCGACCGTCGGGGCCCGGCGGGACGCACAGGATGACCTCGGCCACCCCGGCCACCCGCGCCGGCACCGCGCACATCAGCACGGTGGACGGGTAGCGGGCCCGACCGCCCGGTGCGTAGCAGCCGGCCCGTCGCACCGGGCGGACCAGGTGGGTGACGGAGATCCCGTCGGACTCGAACGGCCCGGGGTCACCGGAGCCGGCCTCGTGGGCGTGGTACTCCCCGATCCGCCGGTGGGCGACCTCCAGGGCCTGGCGGAGGGGGCCCGGGATCCGGGCGACGGCCGCCTCGATCTCGGAGGCCGGCACCCGCAGCTCGTCGAGGGTCACGCGGTCGAAGCGCTCGGTCAGCGCACGGAGGGCGGTGTCGCCGCCGGCCCGGACCTCGGCGATGATGGCCGCCACCGCCTCCGAGGACCGGTCCTGCTCGTCAGCCGGGCGCGGCAGGCCGGCACGCAGGGAGGCGGGGTCATCGGCGGTGCCGCGGAGGTCGAGACGACGGAGCAACATGGTCTGTCGATGCTACCTGGGCCGGTGCCGTGCTCCGGGCTGCCCGACCGGCGGCCCGGGGTCGGTGCGGGACCCACGTCGCCCGTCCCCGGCGGTGGGCGGTGCCATGATCGGGAGATGGCCCCACCCACCGGAGAGCTGTCCTCGATCGCCACCGCCCTGGAGGAGTTGACCCGCCGGGTCACCGTCCACGCCGACGCCGCCGACGCCCTCAAGGATGACGAGACGGCCAAGGAGCTCTTCGCCATCGAACGCTCCCTCCAGGGGGCCAGCCGTCGCCTCACCCGGCTGACCGCCACCCTCCGACGGCGCTGAGCCGGGGAGGCCCACCCCACCCCACCCGATCCGGCTCCCCGGCTCCCCGGCGTCCCCGGCGGCCGGGGCGGTCAGAGTGCGTGCAGGATCAGGTCGTGGTCGAGGGTGGCGGCGATCTCCCCCAGGCGCGACGAACGCTCCGAGACGGCGGCCAGCCGGCGACGTGCCGCCGTCTCCACCGTGGCCACCGTGACCAGGTTGTCGGAGCCACTGGTGGCGGCCAGGGCCCCGAGCACCGCTGCCCGCTCGCCGTCCAGCGGCTCGACCTCCGTGCCGGCCAGGACATCGGCCAGGACGGCGGGGTCGCCGGTGACCCGGGCGGCCTCGGACACCACCAGCGACGGCACCACCGGGACCAGCCCCCGCACCAGGGCGGCCTGGTGGAGCGCCCAGAACAGCCGGTCGTCCCGGGCCGCCGCCACCAGGGCGGCGGGGCCGTAGACCAGTCCCGTCCGGGTCGACCGGGCCGCCCGCCCCCGTCCCGAGCGTGACGACTTGGCCGTCCGCCGGGGGGCGGTGGCGGGTGGCGCCGATGCGCCGGTCGGGGGCGGTCCGGGGGCGGGGGGACCGCCCCGGTCACTTCGGCTGCACCGGCATCGGTCGCCACCACCAACCCCCGGTCGGTGCCGGTATCGGCATCGTCGGTCACCGGCGTCGCACCTTGGTGGCCGAGGCGACGGCCGGCCGGACGATCGACACCACCCCCGGCCGCACCTTGGCCGCCACCCCGGAGAGGAGCCGGGCCAACAACGCCTCCCCGGCGGCGATCTCCTCGGGGGTCAGCTCGCCCTCGCGCTCCTCCCAGGCGGCCACGCCGCGGAGCCCCTCACGGATCCGGAGCTGGCGCTCGGCGGCGGCGGTCAGCCAGGCGCTGAACGACAGGCCGTCCTCGGCGGCCGCCGCCTCCACCGCCTGGGCCACCGAGTCCGTCAACGACACCGAGCGCTTGGTCACCATCGACCCACGGTATCCAGCCGGCCCGCCGCGCACCGCACCCCGGCCACCGGCGTGGCGTGGCGTGGCGTCGGGCCGCAGGTGACCGCTGCCCCTACCGGGTCTGCCCGGCTGGTTCCCCACGCGGAGTAGCGGCATCCCGGGCACGGATCGCGGGGTGACCGCCACGCAACCGGCCCGAACCTCCCCCCGGACGCGGCAAAGGCGCCCCGAAGGGCGCCTTTGCGCGAGCGGGTCGGGCGGCGGATCCCGAACACCGCTCTTCGGAACCAGGTGGCGGGAACCGGTTCCGAGTGCCCATTACAACACCACGTTTCGGCGCGATGTTCCATTCACCCCCCGGGAATTTCTCACATTTCTTCCGATCTGTTGGACTCGCTCACCCCCTCTTCCCACTTTTCATGCCTTTTCACACCGACTGAAATCTCAATCGACCGTCGAGATGGGTTCGACTCGCGTTCTCGGAATCCGACACGAGGTTTCACCACTCGATCAGTTGCGGGAGGGGGTCCGCACGGTGGTGGTGGACGAGGGGCAGAAGTCGGCGAGAACACATGAGCCGCACAAGGGCTTCCTGGCCAGGCAGGTGCGCCGGCCGTGGAGGATCAGGCGGAGGCTGAACCGGCCGCGCTCGTCGGCCGGCACCAACGGATTCAGCGCCAGCTCCACCTTCACCGGGTCGTGCTCGGTGGTCAGCCCCAGGCGGAGGGCGAGACGGCCGACGTGGGTGTCCACCGGGAGTCCGGGGAGACCGAAGACCACGCTCCGCACCACATTGGCCGTCTTCCGCCCCACCCCGGGGAGCGTCACCAGGTCCTCCCGACGGGTCGGCACCTCACCGTCGAAGCGGGCCGTGACGTCCTGGGCCATCCCGATCAGGCTGCGGGCCTTGGCGCGGAAGAAGCCGGTGGAGTGGATGATCTCCTCCACCTCGAGCGGGTCGGCGACCGCCAGGGCGGCGGCGTCCGGGATACCGGCGGAAGAGGACCGGGGTGACCATGTTCACCCGCTCGTCGGTGCACTGGGCCGAGAGGATGGTCGCCGCCAGCAGCTGGAAGGGCGTGTCGTGGGCCAGCGCGCAGAGGTCGGCGGCGCTGCCGGGGAACTCCTCCCCCAGGCGCTGGTGGGTCACCCGGGCGCGACCGGCGGGCGTGCGGGGTCGGGCCACGCCTGCGGACACTACCGGTAGCGTCACCCGGGTGGACGGCCCCGTGATCCAGACCCTCCGACCCCCGGACGCCGGTGCGGCGGAGCGGATCGAGCGGCTCCTGCAGCGCGTCGAGGCCGCCGACGGCCACCAGCCGATCAGCGAGCCCAAGCGTGCCCAGCTGCACACCGCGCTCCACCCTGACCCCGGATCGGCGCCGGGGCCCGGGGCGTTCGTCTCGGTGGTCCTCTCGGGGGCGTCGGGTGGCGAGCTGCTCGGGGCCGCCCACCTGACCGGGGCCGGCTCCGACGGCGACCTGGCGGTGGAGGTGGTGGTGGACCCGGCCCACCGCGGTGCGGACGAGGAGGTGGCCGACCGCCTGTTGACGGCCGCCCTGGTGGAGGCCGGCGCTCCCGGGGCTCCCGGGGCTCCGGGCGACGGCAGCGGACTCCCCCCCGGCACGGAACGGACCGTCCGCTTCTGGGCCCACCACGCCACGCCGGACGACGACCGGATCGCCGCCGCCCACCGCCTCCGCCTGGAGCGTGAGCTGCTCCAGATGCGGGTGCCCCTGCCGGTGGAGGGGCCCCGGATCCCGCTGGCGACCCGGGCCTTCGTGCCGGGGGCGGACGAGTCGGCCTGGCTCCGCGTGAACAACCGGGCGTTCGTCACCCATCCCGAACAGGGCGGGTGGACGCTCGACACCCTGCGGGGACGCGAGCGCGAGCCGTGGTTCGATCCGGACGGCTTCCTCCTCCACGAGGTGGACGGGCGGCTGGCCGGCTCGTGCTGGACCAAGGTGCACGCCACCACCGATCCCCCCATGGGGGAGATCTACGTCATCTCCGTCGACCCCGACTTCCACGGACGGGGATTGGGACGGGCGCTGACCCTGGCCGGACTCGACTGGCTCCACGGGACCGGGTTGGAGGTGGGGATGCTCTACGTGGACGGCTCCAACACGCCGGCCACCACCCTCTACCGCTCGATGGGCTTCGTCGCCCACCAGGTCGACCGGGCCTACGTCGGGTCGGTGGTGGTGCGGCCGCCGGACTGATCCCGCCCGGTCCGGCCGTGGATCAGCCGGTGGCCCCGATCAGGTGGCCGATGGCGAAGGTGACTCCGGCGGCGACGGCGGCGATCAGGAGCTGCCGGAGGGCCGACCACAGCCACGATCGTCCGGTGAAGTAGGCCAGGGCCGCCCCCACCCCGAAGGAGCTGACCGCCCCGAGGGCCACCGTCCAGAGGATGGCCGGCCGCCCGTGGAGGAAGAACCACGGCAGGAGCGGGATGAGGGCCCCGACGGCGAACATCACGAACGAGTACGCCGCGGCCTGGTAGGGGTTGCCGGTGTTGCGCGGATCGATCCCCAGCTCCTCCCGGGCGTGGGTCTCGAGGGCCACCTCCGGGGTCCGCATCATCTTCCTCGACAGCTCGGCGGCCAGATCGGCGTCGAGGCCCCGGCGCTCGTAGATGGCGGCCAGCTCCCGGCGCTCGCCCTCGGGCTCCGTCCGGAGGGCGTGGCGTTCGACCTCCAGCTCGTGCTGCATCAGCTCCGACTGGGCCCGCATGGAGATGTACTCCCCCGCCGCCATCGAGAACGCCCCGCCGACCAGGCCGGCCAGGCCGGCCAGGCGGACGGTGGGACCCGCCGAGTCGGCCGCCGCCACCCCCAGGATCAGCGCCACGTTGGAGACCAGCCCGTCGCTGATGCCGAACACGGCGGCCCGGGGGCCACCCGCCTGGATGTCCCGGTGTTCGTGTCCTGGTTCCACCGGGCTGATGGTACCGACTGGTCAGGTTGAGGCATCACGACACTGCCGGGATAGGTGGCCCTTCGCCGCCGGGTCGGCGGCCCTTCGCCGCCGGGTCGGCGGGCCCTCGCCGCCGGTGGGGCGCGGACGCCGGGCGGTGGCCCGCGCCCGGGGCCGGGCCGGGTTCGATGGAGCCGGTCCCCGGTCTCCCGTACACTCCCCGCTATGCCAACGATCGTGAACAGCAAAGAGAACTTCGAGGCCCTGGTCGGCGAGCATCTGGGCTACAGCGAGTGGCACGTGATCACTCAGGAGCAGGTCAACCAGTTCGCCGACGCCACCGGCGACCATCAGTGGATCCACGTCGATCCCGAACGGGCCAAGAGTGGTCCCTTCGGTGGGGCCATCGCCCACGGCTACCTCACCCTCTCCCTGGCCCCCAGCCTGCTCGGCGAGGTCGTGAAGGTGGAGGGCACCACCCACGGGGTCAACTACGGGTGCAACAAGGTCCGGTTCCCCTCGCCGGTGCCGGTCGGCTCCAAGCTCCGCCTCGGCGCCAAGGTCGCCTCCGTGGAGGAGGCCAAGGGCGGCGGCATCCAGGTCTGCATCGATCTGGCCTTCGAGGTGGAGGGCAGCGACAAGCCGACCTGCGTGGCCGAGGTGGTCTACCGCTACTACTACTAGGGGCACCCCTACCGGGGCCGCTCCGGCGACTCGGGGCGTGTCCGGCCTCCGGCTCCGGGGTGCCGGGGCTCGGCCGCTGACCCGCCCCGAGGGACCGCTCTGACAGTACGAGCGATTACTCCTAGAGTGGACACGTGGAGATGCGCGTGGACCAGCTGGCTGCCGCCGGCAACATCTCGGTCGACACCGTCCGCTACTACCAGAACAAGGGCCTGCTCGAGCCGCCCCGACGGGAGGGCCGGGTGGCCTGGTACGGGCCCGACCACCTCGCACGCATCGCCCGGATCCGCTCCCTGCAGGCCCGCGGGTTCACCCTGGCCACCATCGCCCGCCTGATCAGTGGCGATCTCGACGCCGCCGACGAGGCCCTGGTGGCCGAGCTGGCCTCCGGTGCCGTGCCGGCGGGCGTGGCCACCCGGCAGGACGACGGGGACCCGCCGCCGGGCACAACGGGCCCGCCCCCCTCCTCCGGTCACCGGACCTCCTCCGGCCCGGCGCCCGGCCCCGAGGGCGGGGCAGACGATGGAGGCCTTCCCGGGCTCGAGGAGCAGCTGACCCTCGCCGAGCTGGCCGACCGGACGGGGGTCCCGTTGGCACTGCTGAAGGCGGTGGAGGCCGAGGGCCTCCTCATCCCCCGCCGCTTCGGGGAGCACGAGCGGTACACCCGCGAGGACATGGACGCCGCCGCCGCCGGGCTCCTCCTGCTCGAGTGGGGGGTCCCGCTCTCCGATCTCTTCGATCTCGCCCGCCGCCACCACGCCGCCACCGAGGCGGTGGCCCGGGAGGCGGTCTCCATGTTCGCCACCCACGTGCGGGGCCCGCTCCGCCACGAGCACCGGGACGGGGAGCCTGCCGGACCGGCTGCCGACGGCGAGGAGGCCGCCCGACTGGTCCAGGCCTACACCGAGCTGCTTCCGGCGGTGAACACCCTGGTGGGTCACCACTTCACCCGGGCGCTCCTGAAGGCCGCCCTCGACCACGTCGAACAGGCCGGCTCCGAGACGTCCACGGACACGCTCTGGGCGGAGGCCGTGCTGCCGGCCCCGGCCCCGGACCCGGCCCCTCCGCACACCCTGGCCTCCCCCACTTCCGACCCCGTCGAGGTGCGATCCCGGTCCACCGGTCGGAAGCGGGTATCCCCCTGATGGCCGCCGGCCAGCCGTCCGCTCCGGGCGCCGACCCGGGCGGGCCGCCGACGGTCGACTTCGACCTGGTGGCCCGGGCCGCCGAGGCCGACCTCCCGACCGGCCGGGAGAAGACCGCCCTGGTGCGGTCGATGTTCGACACCATCGCCCCGCGGTACGACCTGGTCAACCGGTTGATGACCTTCGGGCTCGACGTGCGTTGGCGGAAGCAGTCGGCACGCGCCCTGGGCCTCCCGGCCGGAGCCCGGGTCCTCGACCTGGCCTGCGGTACCGGGGACTTCCTCTCCATCCTGACCGCCGCCGGCCTCCGCCCGTTCGGGATGGACCTGTCGTGGGGCATGTTGGCGGCCAACCGGACCGGTGCCCCGCTGGCCCAGGTGGACGGCGCCGCCCTCCCCCTGGTGGACGGGGCGGTCGACGGGGTCACCTGCGGCTACGCCCTGCGGAACTTCACCGAGCTGTCGGAGGTCTTCGCCGAGCTGGGTCGGGTGACCCGTCCCGGGGGACGGCTCTGCTTCCTCGAGGTGGCCGAGCCCGACCACGGGCTGCTCCGGATGGGGGACCGGATCTGGTTCCGTCAGGTGGTCCCGGTGATCGGGGGCCTCCTGTCCGACGGGGCCGCCTACCGCTACCTCCCCCGCTCCACCGCCTACCTCCCGTCGACGGCCGACCTGCGGACGATGCTCGGCGATGCCGGCTTCTCCACCGTGAACCGGCGGGCGCTCTCGGGGGGGCTCAGCCAGCTGATCACCGCCACCCGCCGGGGTCGGCCGTGACCGGTCCCGCCGCCTCCGGTCCCGCCGCCTCCGGTCCCGCCGCCTCCGGCCCCACCGCCTCCGGCCCCACCGCCTCCGGCCCCACCGCCTCCGGTCCCACCGCCTCCGGTCCCACCGCCTCCAGTCCCACCGCCTCCAGTGCGGCCGACTCCGGCCACCAGGCCGCCCCGACCGCCGTCCGGCGGCTGCTGCCCCCCGGGCCTCCCATCGATCCGTACCGCCTGGCCGGGCCCGACGGGATGGTCTTCGACACCGGTCGGCGGGTGCTGGTCGGCATCGGTCAGGCGCTGGTCGTGACGCTGGAGGGCGGTCTGGAGGGTGCCTCCCTCGAGACGGCCCGTCGGGTCCTCGCCGACATCCGGTGCGACGACCACACCGGCCTTCCGGGCTCCGGGGTGCTCGCCTTCGGCGCCCTGCCGTTCGCCCGCACCCGGGCCTCCTCCCTGGTGGTTCCCGAGGTCACCTACGGGCGCGAGCCCGACGGAATCGAGTGGGTGACCGTGGTCGGTCGCCGCTCGGGTGACGATCCCCGGGGCGAGCTGCTCGCCCACCAAGGGGGCGACCCGGGGTCCACCGATCCGACGTCGGGTCCGTTCGCCGACGTCGAGCCGCTGGCCCCGGACGACCGGTTCCGGGAGATGGTGTCCGACGCGGTGGGGCGCATCGACCGGGGGGAGCTCGCCAAGGTGGTGCTGTCCCGGCAGGTGGAGGTGCGGCTCTCGTCGGCCCCGGACCTGCCCACCCTGCTCGAGCGGTGGCGCCGGCTCGAGCCGAACTGCACGGTGTTCTCCCTCCCCACCCCGGAGGGCCGGTTCGTGGGCGCCAGCCCGGAGCTGCTGGTGGCCCGCCGGGGCGACCGGGTCGTCTGCCGGCCCCTGGCCGGCACCACCGCCCAGGGGTCCGAGGCCACCGACACCGCCTTCCAGCGGTCGGCCAAGGACACCCATGAGCACCGGCTGGTGGTGGAGGCCATCGGCGGTGCCCTGGCGCCCCTCTGTTCGTCGCTCGAGGTGCCCGACGGACCCGAGCTGGTCCATCTCCACTCGGTGGTGCACTTCGGCACCACCATCGAGGGGGTGCTCCGGCCCCGCCCCGACGGGACCGTGCCCTCCGCCCTCGAGCTGGTCGGTGCCCTCCATCCCACGCCGGCGGTCGGCGGGGTGCCCTCGGCGGCGGCGCTGGCCGTCATCGCCGAGCTGGAGTCGGAGCCCCGGGGCTCCTACGCCGGACCGGTCGGCACCCTCGACGCCCACGGCGACGGCGAGTGGGTGGTGGGGATCCGGGCCGCCACCCTCAACGGGGACACCGCCCGGCTGGTGGCCGGCGTCGGCATCGTCGACGGGTCCGAACCCGGGTCGGAGCTGGCGGAGACGGAGCTGAAGCTCTCGGCGGTCCTCGACGCCATCGCCCCGGGCGGTCGTCGCGTGGCGTCGCCCAGCCCGGCGGGGGCCTGAACCGCCGCACCCCGCCGATCGGGCCGCACCCACCGGGACAGCCGACACCGCCGGCTCGGCCCGGACCGAGCGGTCACCTGACGGCCGCGCTCCCCGGCGGCGGCTACCGGCCGGGGCCGGCGGCCGGTCCGACCACCACCGACTCGATGAGGTCGGCCAGCTGCGCGGGGACATCCCGGGCCGGGAAGTGGCCCACCCCCGGCAGGCTCACCAGGCGGGCCCCGGGGATGGCGTCGGCCAGGGTCCGGGCGGCGGACGGGGGCACCACCACGTCCCACGATCCGGTCACCACCACGGTGGGGACCGCAACGTCCGCCAGGTGGTCGGTGACCACCGGCAGCTCCTCCATCAGGGCCCGCTGCTCGGCGAGGAAGGTCCGGCGGCTGCGACCGACGGCACCCGACCACCCTCCGGCCAGCACCTCGTCGGGCAGGGTGGCGGCCACGTATCCCGCCATCCGATCCCAGGGGGACGGGACCGGAGGTGGGTCGCCGTCGCCACCTCCCCTCCCCTCCCTCCGGCCGTCGCCGTCCCCCGGGCCGTCGCCGTCCCCGCCGACCACGGCCCGGCGGAGGCGCGGCAGCACCACCCCGATCCCCACCAGGCCCGCCGCCGTCAGGGCGTTGCCGAGGCCCCGCACCACCAGCAGCCGGTCCAGTCCGTTGACGCTGTCCGGGGTGCCCACCGGTCCGACCAGCACCAGCCCCCGCACCACGTCGGGATGGCGGGAGGCCATCAGGACCGCCACCCCACCCGCCCAGCTGTGGCCCACCACCGTGGCCGGGGCCGCTCCCCGACGGCGGAGGAGGCCGGCCATCACGTCGGCGTTGGCCGCCATTCCCAGCGCGGCGGCGTCGGTGGCCCCGTACCCGGGGCGGTCCGGGGCCAGCACGCGGTGCCGGTCCACCAGGCGGTCGACCACCCGCCGCCACGAGCTCCCGTCGCCCGGCTGGCCGTGCAGCAGCAGGACCGGTGGTCCGGATCCCCGGTCGAGGGTGACCGGGTCCCCGGCGCTCACCGGTCGGTGCGTGCCGTCACCGACGGAGGCGCCGGGGTCGGGGGCGCCTCCTCCCCGGAGGGTCCGGTCGGCAGCCTCCCCGGCGATCCCTTCGGTGGCCCGGACGCCGTCCCGGCCGGTGCCCCCGGTGCCCCGGGTCCCGCCGGTGCCCCGGGTCCCGCCGCCGGCCCGGGCGCCCCGGCCGTTCGATCGCCGAGGTCGGTCAGGGGGGCGGACCCCCACAGGGGGAGCACCACCTCGAAGGTGGCACCCTCGCCCACCGCCGTCTCCACACTGGCCCGTCCCCCCAGGGAGCGTGCCACCGCCGCCACGATGAAGAGCCCGAGTCCCGACCCACCGTCGGCTTCCGCCGTCCCGCCCCGGTAGAAGCGATCGAACACCCGGGCGGCCTCCTCGGGGTCCATGCCCGGGCCCCGGTCCGCCACCCGGAGCCGCGCCCGGCCCGCCTCGGCCACCACCGACACCGACACCGGCGTGCCGTGCGGGGTGTGGGTCAGGGCGTTCCCCAGCAGGTTGTGGATCAGCTGGCCGAGCCGCTGCTCGTCACCGGCCACCGGCACCGGGCCGGGGGCGGTGATGGTGATCGACCGGCTCCGGTCCACGGTGAAGGCGTCCGACACCGCGTCGAGCACCACCGGGACCAGGTCGATCCGGTGGGTGGCCGGCCGGGGGCCCTGGTCCAGGCGGGCCAGGGTGAGGAGGTCCTCGACCAGATCCCCCATCCGGGCGGCCTCGCTCTCGATCCGGGCCAGGGCGCGGTCGCGGTCGTCCGGCAGGTGGAGCGCGCCCTTCCGGAGCAGCTCGGCGTAGCCCCGGATGGAGGTCAGCGGGGTCCGCAGCTCGTGGGAGGCGTCGGCGAGGAACTGCCGGAGCCGCTCCTCGGAGAGCGTCTGCTGGGCGAAGGCCGCCTCGATCTGGCTGAGCATGCCGTTGAGGGCCCGGCCCAGGCGTCCGACCTCGGTGTCGGAGTCCGACGGCTCGACCCGTCGGCTGAGGTCCCCGGCGGCGATGGTGTCGGCCTCGACGGTCATCACCTCGAGGGGGCGGAGGCCGCGACGGATGAGGACGGTGGTCAGCACCAGCAGGGCGGCCACCACGCTGAGGGACACCGCCAGCTCGATGTCCCGCAGGGAGGTGAGGGTGGCGTTGACCGAGTCGAGGCGGGTGGCCACCACCAGGGTCCCGCCGGGGAGGGCCGTGGCCTGCAGCCGGTACTCGGGGCCCCGCGAGGCGGTGGACGGCACCGTCACGGAGTTGACGTCCGGCTCGTAGGTGCCGCGGTTCCTGACCTGGTCGGCGGTGAGGGCCGGCCGGACGGGCAGGGGGCGCGGGAGCTGGGGCGGCGGATCCTCCTGGGAGCGGGTGCCCGACGGGCGGGACACCACCACCTGGCCCTCGGCGTTCAGGATCTCGACGTAGACGTCCGGGCTGACCCGGGACTGGAGCTCCGCCTTGCTGACCGGCACCCCCCGCCCGTCGGCGTGGAGCACCGCCTGCACCACCAGGTCGCTGGCCCCGTCGAGCTGGGCATCGGCCCGCCCGTAGAGATAGGAGTGCAGGGAGCTCAGGGTGATGATGTCCACGGCAGCCAGGCCGAGGGCCACCAGCAGGGCCATGGTGACGATCAGGCGCCGCCGGAGGGTCACCCGGGCCCACCGCCCGGCCGGAGGATGCACGGCCGGCCGTCGGGGCCCGGGCCGGGCCCCCCGTGCGGCACCCCCGGCCCGGTCACGTCCGGGGCTCCCGGAGGCAGTAGCCCACCCGACGGACGGTGTGGACCAGGGGAGGGTCGTAGACGTCGATCTTCTTCCGGAGGTAGGAGATGTAGGTCTCCACGATGTTGGGGTCCCCCTGGAACCCGTAGTCCCAGACGGCATCGAGGATCTCCACCTTGGACACCACCCGGCGGGCGTTCACCATCAGGTACCGGAGGAGGTTGAACTCGGTGGCGGTCAGCTCGATGAGGTCACCGGCCCGCCAGACCTCGTGGGTCTCGTCGTCGAGCAGCAGGTCGGCGAACCGGATGCTCGCCGGGGAGTCGACGGCCACCGGATGGGTCCGACGCAGCACGGCCCGGATCCGGGCCACCAGCTCGTCGATGCTGAACGGCTTGGTGAGGTAGTCGTCCCCCAGCTCCAGCCCGGCCACCTTGTCGCCGATGGTGTCGCGGGCGGTCAGGAACAGGACCGGGGTGGTCACGTCGGCGGTCCGGAGGCGGCGGCACACCTCGATGCCGTCGATGTCCGGCAGCATCACGTCGAGCACGATCAGGTGGTGGGGGGCTTCGCCGGCCAGGTGGAGGGCCTGGGCGCCGGTGGAGGCCACCGACGTCTCGAATCCCTCGAAGTGGAGGGCGGAGGCCAGGACGTCGGTGATGTAGGGCTCGTCGTCGACGATGAGGACCCGACCCAGGTCGCCCGGCCCCGCCGGCTCAGCCATGTGCCGCCGGGGCCTTCCGCCGCAGCCGGCCCACCAGCCGCTGGACTCCCCACCAGGTGACCAGGCCGAAGGCCTCGACCACGATGAAGGTCGACATCTTGGACTCCCCCTCCACCCGGTCGACGAAGCTGATCGGCACCTCGACGACGGTCGCCCCGGCCCGCTTGGCCTGGTAGGTCATCTCGATCTGGAACCCGTACCCGTCGGCCCGGATCCGGTCGAGGGCGATCCGGCGGAGCACCGAGGTGGCGTAGGCCCGGAACCCGGAGGTGGAGTCACGCACCCCGAGACCCAGCAGGGTCTCGGCATAGACGTTGCCGCTGCGGGAGATCAACCGTCGGTGCCACGCCCAGTTGGGGATGGTGCCGCCCGGCACGTACCGGGAGCCAACCACCAGCTCCACCCCGTCCTCCAGAGGGGCCACCAGGTCGGGCAGCGCCTCGGGGTCGTGGGAGAGGTCGGCGTCCATCTCGATGCAGGCGTCGTACTGGTGGTCGAGGCCCCACCGGAAGCCGGCCCGGTAGGCGGACCCCAGACCCGACTTGCCGCTGCGGCGGAGGAGCTCGATCTGCCCCAGCTCCTGACCCAGCGACTCGGCCAGGTCCGCCGTGCCGTCGGGGCTGCCGTCGTCCACCACCAGCACGTCGGCGTCGGGCAGCGACTTGCGGATCATCCGGAGCACCCGATCGATGTTCTCGGACTCGTTGTAGGTGGGCAGGACGACCAGGACGCGCACGGGGCAGCTTACGGGACCGACTCCCGCCGCCCGTGTTCAGGGTCGTCCTCGGGGGGGCCGGTCCGTTCCCCCTGGTCAGCGCCGGTTCGATCCCCGATCCCCCCGGCGGGCGGGGCGTCGGTCGTCCCCTGGCCGGCTCCGCCTCCGGCCTCCAGGGTCTCCGCCCCCTCGACCCCGAAGGCACTGGCGGCCCCGAACGCCGCCCCGGCCGCCACCTCCTGCCCCTCGGTGCGGGTGGCCCGGGTGTGGGCCCAGACCTCCCGGGAGATGACCTGGATGGCCCCACCCACCGGGATGGCCACCAGGGCTCCGGCCAGCGCCCCCAGCCCGGAGCCGAAGACCCCGCCCAGGTTGGCGCCCACCAGCACCGCCAGCAGCACCCACAGCGGGTTCATCTGCACCGTCCTGGCCATCACCACCGGGTAGAGGAAGTGGTTCTCGATCAGCTGGAACCCGATGAACACCGCCAGGGTCACGACGAAGGCGGTCGGTGAGTGGAGCAGGGCTACCGCCACGGCGGGGATGGCGGCGATCAGGCCTCCGACCAGGGGGATCATGGCCACCAGCGCCACCCACAAGCCGATCAGCAGAGCGAAGGGCACCCCGAGGACGGCCAGGGTGACGAAGATGACCAGACCAAAGAGGAGCCCCAGCCCCACCGTGCCCAGCACGTAGGCGGTCACCGAGCGGGACACCCGGTGGGAGACCTCCTCCACGGTGGTCCGGAGGTGGGTGGGGAGCGCCCCCAGGGCCACCTTCCGGAGCCGGGGCGCCTCCAGCAGCATGAAGAGGGAGAGGAAGGCGATGGTGAGCAGCGCCAGGATGGTGGAGAACACCGCCTTGGTGAGGTTGGCCCCGACGCTGAGGGCCGGCTTGCCCAGGCTGTGGGCGGCCTTCTGCCACTTGGGGGCGTTGCGCTGCACCCACGACAGCAGGTGGAGCCGCTGGAGGGTCCGGGCCAGCTGCCCGTGCCCCTTCTCCACCTGGGTGACCATGTGGGGCAGCTCGCCGGCGAAGTGGGAGAGGGCGTCGACCAGCGGGTAGCCGAACAGCCCGAGCAGGCTGCCGAAGAGCACCACCGCCACCAGGAAGACCACCCCGATGGCCGCCCCCCGCCGGAACCGGTGGCGCTGCAGGAACACCACGGCCGGATTGAGCACCGCCGCCAGAAAGGCGGCGATCAGGATCCACAGGATGACCTCCCGGAGCCGCCCCACCAGCCGGTAGGCGACCCAGGTGAGCACCACCACGGCGTCGACGGTGAGGATGGTCCGGAGCGGGACCCCGCGGTCGGTGAAGGCCTGGAAGAAGCGGCTCCGCCGGGGTCCTTCGGCGATGGGGGCCCCCGTGGAGCCACCCGGCGTCGAGGGGGTGCCGTCGGTCATCCGACCAGCATGTCAGGTCGCACTACCGGCAGCGTGCCAACATGAAGGGGATGGGCGTCGCCGCGCGATGAGGTCCCCGACCCGCAGCGGGGATCCGAGACGGCGGGTCCGGCGTCCGGCGCCGACCCGGTGCGCCCTCGGACCCGCTCCACCGTGCGCCGCCGCTGGTGGTACCGGGGCCCCTTCGTGCGCCGCGAGGTGCGGATCAGCGTCGGCCTGGTGCTGGGCTTCCTGTTCGTCTTCTACGTGGCGCTGCCCCTGCTGGCCAGCCACCGCTCCGATGTCAGCGCCCTCAGCCACATCCACGTCCAGTACCTGGTCCTCGGGGTGCTGCTGGAGATCGGGGCGCTGGCCGCCTACACGCAGCTGACGCACGCCGTGCTCCCCGCCAACGGGCCCAAGCGGTTCCGGCTCTTCCGCATCAACATGTCCACCCTGGCCCTGAGCCACGTGTCACCGGGGGGACCGCCCCGGGGGCGGCCCTGGGCTTCCGCCTGCTGACCCAGTCGGGGGTGAGCGGGGCCGACACCGGCTTCGCCCTCGGCACCCAGGGCATCGGCTCCGCCGTAGTGCTCAACGGGCTGTTCTGGCTGGCCCTGGTGGCCTTCCTGCTGGTCAACGGGTTCCACGCCCCCACCAGCCACCACGGAGGCTCGACGGCGTCCACCTCGGTGCTGGTGTACGTGGCCGCCGCCATCGGGGTGGTCCTGATGGCCGCCTTCGGTGCCCTGTTCTACCTGCTGACCCGGGGCCAGAAGCGGGCCGAGGTCCTGGCCCACCGGGTGGCCGTGCGGCTCCGCCTCCCCAACCCCGACCGGCAGGTGGCCCTGGTGCGCCGGATGGCCGAGCGGTTCGCCGTCCTCCTGGACGACCGCCCCCTCCTCTACCGCGCCATCGGCTGGGCCACCGCCAACTGGGTCCTCGACGCCGCCTCGCTGTGGGTGTTCGTGGCCGCCTTCAGCCACTTCATCTCGCCGGTGGACCTCCTGGTGGCCTACGGCCTGGCCAACATCCTGGCGGCCATCCCCATCACCCCGGGCGGGCTGGGGGTGGTGGAGTTCGTCCTGGTCTCGATGATCACCGGGTTCGGTCCCACCGCCCCCCAGGCCCTCTCCGCCGTGCTGGCCTACCGGGCGGTGAACTTCTGGCTGCCCATCCCGTTCGGGGGCCTGGCCTACGCCTCCCTGGAGTTCGAGCGGGGCACCCTCTACCGCCGGCTCTCGCTCTTCTTCCTCCACCGCTACCAACGGCGGCGGGAGGCGGCCGAGGACCGGCTCCGGGGTGCGGATCCGACCGCCCCGACGGCCGGGACCGGCGCCGTGGCGGGGGAGGTCGCCGACGGGGAGGTCGCCGGCGGGGAGATGGGCACCCGGGGAGTTCCCACCGGGGAGGGGGCCGACAGCGCCGCCGACGTCCCGGAGCCGGTCAGCCGGGCCGACGGAACAGCCGGCGCCACCAGCGATCCCGCCCGGGAGCCTCCGGGCCCGTCCCCCCGTCCGCCGAGACGCTCCCGGCTGTGGGCGCGGGCGTCGCCCTCGGCCTAGCCGCCGGCTTCCGGGTGCGGGTCCGGGTGGGGGCGACCGGGCCCTTCCCGTCGATCGACGCCGTGGCCTCCGGGCCCGGCGCAGCCGCCGGTCCGCCCGGGACCGGCCCACCGGTCGCCCGGGCCACGGCCAGCTCCCGCAGGTGGCCCTGGAGGCTGAAGCAGCCCGGCCGGTGGGCCAGCCGGGACCATCCGCCGTCCGGGGTCTGGACCCAGGTGTTGGCCTCGTCGCGGAGGGCGGCGTCGAGCACCTCGGCCAACCGGGCCACCACCGCCGGGTCCTCGACGGTCAGCATGGTCTCAATGCGGCGCTCCAGGCTCCGCTCCATCAGGTCCCCCGAGCCGATGCTGAGCACCCGTCGGCGACCGGCCACGCCCCCGAACGAGAAGATCCGGGAGTGTTCGAGGTACCGGCCCACCACCGAGCGGACCCGGATGTTCTCCGACAGCCCGGGCACCCCGGCCCGCACGCAGCACCGTGAGCGGATTACCAGGTCGATCTGGGCGCCGGCCCGGGAGGCGTCGTAGAGGGCGTCGATCATCTCCGGATCGGTGATCCCGTTGGTCTTGATGATGATCCGTCCCTGCGGGCCGGCCGCCGCCTCCTCGGCGATCAGGCCCAGCAGCCGGGTCCGCAGGGTCAGCGGGGCGACCGCCAGACGCCGGAACTCCGAGGGGGGGCTGGAGCCGGTGACGAAGTTGAAGATCTCGCCGAGGTCGGCCCCCACCTCGTCGTCGGCGGTGAGGATCCCGATGTCCTCGAAGGAGAGGGCCGTCCTCGAGTTGTAGTTGCCCGTCCCCAGGTGGCAGTACCGGCGGGTCCCCTCGCCCTCCCGGCGGACCACCAGCGACGCCTTGGTGTGGGTCTTCAGCCCCACCAGGCCGTAGACCACCTGCACCCCGGCCTCCTCGAGCGCCCGGGCCCAGGCGATGTTGGCCTGCTCGTCGAAGCGGGCCTGGAGCTCCACCACCGCCACCACCTGCTTGCCGGCGAGGGACGCCCGGATCAACGACGCCACGATGGGACTGTCGCCCGAGGTCCGGTAGAGGGTCTGCTTGATGGCCTGGACGTCGGGGTCGTCGGCGGCCTGGGCGACGAAGGCCTCCACCGACGTGACGAACGAGTCGTACGGATGGTGGAGCACCACGTCGCCGGCGGCGATCACCGCGAAGAGGTCGACCGGGCCGGGCCCGGGACCCTCCGGAGCGGCCCGGCCGGCCTCCCGTCCCCCGCTCAGCGCCGCCGGGGTGACCGGAGGCCAGGGGTCGGCGGCCAGGTCGGGCCGGTCGAGGGTGGCGATGGCCCACAGGCCGGCCAGGTCGATGGGGGTGTCGACCAGGAACACGTTCCCCTCCGGCACGTCCATCGCCGACACCAGCATCTCGAGCAGCTCGTGGGTGATGTCGGCGGTGGCCTCGAGGCGGACCGCCTGGCCGAACCGGCGACGCTTCAGCTCCAGCTCCACGGCGGCCAGCAGGTCGTCCGACTCGTCCTCCTGGACGGAGACGTCGGCGTTCCGGGTCACCCGGAAGGCGTACTGCTCGGCGATGGTCATGGAGGGGAAGAGGGTCTCGAGGTGGGCGGCGATCACCTGCTCCAGCGGCACGAACCGCTCCCCGTCGGGCATCACCACGAACCGAGGGAGCAGCGGAGGCACCTTGACCCGGGCGATCCGGTCCTCGGCGGTCTGGGGGTCGACCACCCGGACCACCAGGTTCAGCGACAGGTTGGAGATGTAGGGGAAGGGATGCCCGGGGTCGACGGCCAGGGGGGTGAGCACCGGGAAGATCTGCCGGTTGAACACGTCGACCAGGTGGGCCCGGTCGTCGTCGTCGAGGGTGTGCCAGTCCGACAGCGCCATGCCCCGCTCGGCCAGGGCCGGCACGATGTCGTCGACGAACAGGCGGCTCTGGCGGCCCACCAGCTGGGTGACCCGTGCGGTGATGGCCTCGAGCTGCTCCCGGGGGCGCAGGCCGTCCGGGGACCGGGTCCGGAGGTCGGCGGCCACCTGGTCCTCCAGTCCGGCCACCCGCACCTGGAAGAACTCGTCGACCCCCTCGGCGAACACGGCCAGGAACTTGACCCGCTCGAGGAGCGGCTGGTCGGGATCGGCGGCCAGGTCGAGCAGCCGGTCACCGAAGTCGAGCCAGGAGAGCTCCCGGTTGATGAACCGCCCCTCCAGGAGGGAGGTGGCCGTCGACTCCCTCACCGCTCGGTTCTCCATGGAGTGGTCAATTTACCGTCCGGCGCCGACGGGCGGCCCCCACACCCCCGGATGGCCCCCGGATGGCTCCCCGATGGCCCCCCGGCGTGCCCCCGGATGGCCCCAACCCGGTCCCGGGCACCGGTAGGATCGCCGCGTGCCGGTCATGACCCTGCGGACGCCCGCGTCCATGCGCCGCAACCACGGGGTCAAGGGTCGCCGTCGGACAGAGATGGGCCTGCTGTTCCTGGCGGCGCTGATCATCGTCGCCGCCTACACCCTGATGGTGCTGGGGAACACCCAGGCGCTGCCGACCGACGCCATCCCGCTGCTGGTGGTGATGTTCCTCCTGGTGGTGGTGGCCCACATCGCCAACCGGGTGCTGGCTCCCGACGCCACCCCGGTGATCCTGCCGATCGCCTTCCTGTTGAACGGGATCGGCTACATGATGATCGTCCGCATCGACCTCGCCCTCAACCAGAGCTTCGCCCCCCTCCAGCTGGCCTGGACCACCGGCGGGGTGGCCGCCTACGTCCTGACCCTCTTCGTGGTCCGCCGGTCGCGCGACCTCGACCGCTACCGGTACCTGCTGCTGGTCGGGGGGGTGATCCTGCTGCTGCTCCCCCTGGTCCCCGGCATCGGCCTGAACCTCAACGGCGCCCGCCTCTGGGTCCATGTCGGCTCGGTCCAGTTCCAGCCGGTGGAGGTGGCCAAGCTGATGCTCTGCGTCTTCTTCGCCTCCTACTTCGCCGAGAAGCGCGAGATCCTGACCATCCCCACCGCCCGCTTCGGGAACCGCCTGATCCTCGACCCCCGGCCGCTGGTCCCCATCACCCTGGCCTGGTTCTTCGCCATCGCGGTGATGAGCCTGGAGCACGACATCGGGTTCTCCGCCCTGCTGTTCACCCTCTTCATCGGCATGCTGTGGGTGACCACCGGACGGTTCGGCTACCTGCTGCTGGGGATCGTCCTCTTCGGGGCGGGGGCCTACTTCTCGAGCCGGTACTTCGCCCAGACCCACGTCCGGGTGGAGACCTGGCTCGACCCCTGGAGGTACGCCACCGGGAACGGCCGCCAACTGGTCCAGGCCTGGTACTCGCTGGGCAACGGCGGGATCGGGGGCACCGGGCTGGGTCTCGGCCAGGGCGCCTACGAGATCACCTACTCCAACGCCGACTTCATCTTCGCGGTGATCGGCGAGGAGATGGGGCTGCTGGGCTCGACCATGGTCATCGTGGCCTTCCTCCTGCTGGTGGGCGCCGGCCTCCGCATCGCCCAGTCCGCCAAGTCGGAGTTCGCCAAGCTCACCGCCACCGGCTTGACCCTCATCATCGGGTTCCAGGCCTTCTTCATCATCGGCGGCGTCATCCGGCTGCTGCCGCTGACCGGCATCACCCTTCCCTTCGTCTCCTACGGAGGCTCGGCGCTGGTGGCCAACTACATCCTCATCGCCCTCCTCATGCGCATCTCCGACGAGGGCAACCAGGCGGTGGACGCCGCCGAACAGGAGCAGTACGAGTCCGTCCAGGCCCGCCGCCGGGAGCTGGTGGCCGGACCCGGCGCCCCACCCCCGGTCCGTCGCTGACCCCGGAGCCACCGGTGGTGCGGGGTCGGCGGCGTCAGGGGTAGCCGGTGGCTCCCCGGCGGGAGGGTGGCAGCTGCCGGTTGTCCTCGATCCAGTGGGCCTGCTGCTCGGAGTTCCAGTCGTCGAACGGGACCTTCTTGGCGACCTCGTCGGTGTAGTCGTAGGCGCCCGCCCGGGAGCCCGAGGTCACCCACGACAGCCCCTGGGCGAACAGGGAGCTGGCCACGTAGTGGTCCCCCCGCTGGTTCTGGTAGCAGTGGGCCGCCTCGTGGATGAGCGTGCTGCTCGAGATGGTGGTCCCCTGGATGTTGATGGTGTTCCCGATGGTCCGCTTCGCCCCGGTGGCCAACAGGGAGTTCTCGTGGATCCGGATCAGGCTGGTGTCGAGGTGGGTCCCGTAGACGCCCTTCAGCAGATCGACCTCGGCCGCCGTCAGCTCCCGGGGGCCGGTCGAGGGTGCCCGCCGGACCACCGCCGGACCGGTGACGGCCGACGGTCGCCGTGCCGCCCGCTCCGCCCCCGCCGGCCGGGCGCTCCCCCGGACCCCTCCGGTCGCCGCCAGGGAGCCGGTCCGGGGGGTGGCGGCCGGGAGGACGACGGCCGTGGTGGGGACGGACCCGGCCGCCCGGCGGGCGTCCGTCTCGTCCGCCGAACGGGGGCTCCCGATCCGCAGGTCGCCCCCCGGCTCGGACCGACCCTGCTGCTGCACCACGTGGGCCAGCTCGTGGGCCAGCAGACGACGGCCCGCCTCGGTCCCCGACTGGTAGCGCCCGGGTCCGAAGGCGATGTGACGGCCGACGGTGTAGGCGTCGGCACCGATCACCGCGGCGGAGGCGGCGGCCTGACGGTCGGTGTGGACCCGGACCGGCCGGAAGTCGGCACCGAACGCCCGCTCCATCACGGTCCGGGTCCCGGCGTCGAGCGGGGTGCCCGGGGAGCGCAGCACGTCGGCCACCTCGGAGGGTGCCCGGCGGGACCCGTCCGGGTCGTCGAGGTCACGGTCGCCGGTGTGCCCGGCCGACGCCGGCGCCGGCGGCGGGACCGGGACCTGGGACGGCCGCAACGGGCCCGTCGGTGCCTGCCCCGTGCGGCCCTGACCGCCCGGCTCGGCGGCCGACGCTCCGGCCCCACCGGGACCGGCGGTGGGGGGCCGTACGGTCCTCCGGGCGTCCAGGTCCGACGCCTCGGGCTCGGCCATGGCGTGGGCGGCCATGGGACGAGGGTACCAAGTCCACCGGCCTCCCCACCGGCTTCCGCACCGGCCTCCCCACCGGGCTCCGCACCGGGTCCGCACCGGGTCCGCACCGGGTCCGCACCGGGTCCGGGGCTCCCTCAGGCGGTGGCGGTGGGTGGCTCCACGTCCCCGGCGGACTCGAAGAGCCTCGAGTCGATGAGGATCGGGACGGGCACCGGCTGGCGCAGGGCCAGGGTGAGCGCGTCGGTGGGCCGGCAGGAGTGGACCGAACGGGCGTTGCGTCCCCGCAGGTCGAGCTCGGCGAAGTAGGTGGCGCCGGTACGGCCCACCAGGCGGACGGCCACCACGTCGATGTCGAACCCGGCCAGCACCTCGCCCATCAGCTCGTGGGTCAGGGGACGGGGGGTGGGCACCCGCCGGAGGGCGTAGGAGAGGGCGATGCCGTCCTGGAGGCCCACCGAGAAGGTGAGCTGGCGACGGGGGGACTCGGTCTCCCGGAGCACCACGGCCGGGTGCTGGTTGGGCAGGTCCATGGTGACCGCCGACACGATGGCCATGCGGTAGGCACCGCCCCGTCGACGGTCGGTGGGCGCCGGCGTGGCCGGGCGGGTGGCGTCGGCGCTGCCGGCCTCGGCGCCGGCGCCGGCACCGGCCACCGGGTCCGTGCTCTCGACGGCAACCGGAGCCTCCCGGTGGTCGGCCACGTCCGGGGTGTCGGCGGCGTGCACCATCACCTGGTCTTCGGAGCCGTCGGCCCGATCGGTGAGATCGCCGGCCTCCGCCTCGGCTCCGGCGGTCGGGACCACCCGGTCGCTCACCGCATGCTCCGGTTGTGCACACTGACGGTGAGCCCGATGGCGGCGAAGAACACGATGACCGCCGTCCCTCCGTATGAGAGGAACGGCAGCGGGATCCCCGCCACCGGCATGATGCCCAGGTTCATGCCCACATTCTCGAACACCGAGAAGATGAGGAGGGCGAACACCCCGGCGCACAGCAGGCGCCCGTAGTTGTCCCGCGCCAGCTGGGCGGTCCGCAGCACCCGCCAGGCCACGATCCCGTAGAGGAAGAGGAGGATGCTCGAGCCCACGAATCCGACCTGCTCCCCCACCGCCGAGAAGATGAAGTCGGTCTGCTGGGACGGCACGTACGACAGGTTGGTCTGGGCGCCCTTGAAGAGGCCCTTGCCGAAGAGGCCCCCCGCCCCGATGGCGTCCTTGGCCTGGGCCACGTTGTAGGAGGCGGTCGATCCGGCGGCGTTGGGGGAGATGAAGCTGGTCAGCCGCTCGATCTGGTACTTCTGGAGCAGGCCCGCCTTCAGGGCCACCAGGATGACCACCACCGCCCCCACGATGAGGAGCACCAGGTAGCGCCCCGGCATCCCGGCCACCGCCAGCATCACCACCAGGATGATCGAGAGCACGATGCCGGTCCCGAGGTCGGGCTGCTTGACGATCAACAGGATGGGGACCCCGGCCAGCAGCACCAGGCGCACCATGTCCCGGAAGTCGAGTCCCTCCGGTCTTCGGGAACAGTAGGTGGCGATGGCGATGATCACCGTCAGGGTGGCGAACTCGGAGGGCTGGACCTGGAGCGGGCCCAGGGGATACCACCGCTGGGCCCCCAGGGCGCTCTTGCCGACCACGTACACCCCCATCAGGGCCAGGAGGGTACCGATGTAGAGGATGGTGCTGATCTGCTCGAACCGGTGGTAGTCGAACAGGGCCAGCGCCACCATGGCCACCACCCCGATGAGCATGAAGGCCAGCTGGCGCTTCAGGTAGTACCGGGGGTCCTCGCCGGCCAGGGCGAGCTTGGCCCGGGTGGCGGAGTAGATCATCACCACGCCGACGAGGGCCAGCAGCACACTGGTCCCCACCAGGACGACGTCGAACCTGGCCCACTGCTGCCGCTGACGGGTCGGCGCGTGTGCGTGGACGTAGGTCACCAAGGAACTCCGGCGACCAGGTTACCCGTGCACCTTCCCGCCCACCGACCGCCACATGGCGTCCACCGGCGCCTCCTGCCCGGTCCACCACCCGATCTGGCGGGCAGCCTGGTGGACCAGCATCCCCAGCCCGTTGAGGACCCGGGCGCCACTCCCCCGGGCCGCCTCCAGCCAGGGGGTGAGCTCCGGGTCGTAGACCAGGTCCACCACCACCTGGCCGGGATGGAAGAGGGCCGGGTCCGGCATCCAGCCGGCCCCGGCACCTCCGGAGGGCCCGGGATCCGGATCGGCGCCCCCCGGTCCCACCCCGGTCATCCCGGCCGGCGTGGCGTTCACCACCAGGTCCGCCCGGGCGGCGTCCTCCGCCACCCCGGTCCGACCCGCCGGCCCGGCCAGGGCACTGGCCTCCCGGCCCCGGGCGGCCGTCCGGTTGACCACCACCACCTCGGCTGCCCCGGCGTCGGCCAGGGCGGCGATCACCCCCCGGGCGGCGCCCCCCGCCCCCACCACCAGGCAGCGGAGCCCGACCGGGTCGACGTCGGCGCCCCGCCGGAGGGCGTCGAGCAGCCCGGGTCCGTCGGTGCTGTCGCCGGTGAGCACGCCGCCCTGGTTGGAGACGCAGTTGACCGCCCCCAGCCGCTCGGCCCGAGGTGTCCGGCGGTCGACCAGGGCGGCCACCGACGCCTTGTGGGGCATGGTCACCGACAGCCCCCGGATCCCCAGTGCCCGGAGTCCCACCAGGGCCTCGGCGGCGGCGCCCTCGGCGACCGGGAACCCGACCGAGACCCAGTCCAGGCCCATCTCGGTGAAGGCGGCGTTGTGGAGACGGGGGGAGAGCGAGTGGGCGACCGGGTCACCGATCACCCCCACCACGGTGGTGGCGGCCGAGGGACCCCGGTGCGCCGGGACCGGGTCACTGGTTGCGCTCACCGGTGCAGTCTCCCGCGGATCGGGTCGGTCAGGAGAGTCCCCGCTGGGCGGCGACGGCCTCGTTGGCCTTCTGCTCGGCGAAGGTGTCGGCGAACGCCTCGGTGCCGTCGGACTGCACGACCACGAAGTACAGCCACGACCCGGCCGGTGGGTCGAGGGTGGCGCGGAGGGCGGCCGGTGACGGGAAGCAGATCGGCGTGGGGGTGAGCCCGGAGTTGAGGTACGTGTTGTACGGCGAGTGGGTGGCCAGGTCCTGGCTGGTCACCTTGCCCCCGTCCCGACCCTCGGCGTAGAGGATGGTGGAGTCCATCTGCAGCGGCATGCCGGCCGCCAGCCGGTTCAGGATGACCCGGGCCACCGGGCCCAGGTTCTTCTGGATCACCCCCTCCTTCTCCACGATGGAGGCCATGATGATCGTCTGGTACGGGGTGAGCCCGATGGCGGCGGCCCCGGCGGTGAGGTTCATGGCGTCCGCCTGCTGGTCGAACCGGTCGATCATGTCGGTGAGCAACTGGGTGTCGGTCTCGCCGGGGACCAGCTGGTAGGAGCCGGTCCCGAGGAGCCCTTCCAGGCTGGTCACCCCCACCGGCTGCCACGGCGAGTGGAGCGTGCCGCTGGTGGCCAACTGGGCGAAGGCGGTGGCGTCGTGACCGGGGAACTGGCCCACCCGCTCGGCCACCTCCCCGACGGTGAAGCCCGGCGGGATGTCCAGCGAGAAGACGTTGGGTCCGGCCCCCAGCACCTTGTCGATGTCACTGAAGCTGTCGTTCTTGTTGAAGGCGTAGGCACCGGCGTAGATGGTGGGCCCGGTGTGGACGTTGCTCCAGATCCGGTAGGCCAGCGAGCTGCCGATGACGCCCTTGTCGGCCAGGACGCCGGCGAACTGGCTGGTGCCCGACCCCTCCGGGACGGTGACGATGACCTGGGCCCCCTTCGGCCCCGACGGGTTGGCCTCGTGGTTGACCCACAGGTACCCCCCCACCACCACCACCACGCCGAGCACGACGAAGAGGAGGCCGATCACCCGGAAGGGGTGGTGGCGGAAGACCGTCCGCCCCTCGTCGTCGTCCTCGTCGTCGTCGGCCGGGTCGGGGACGGCCTCGCCGCGGACCCGGGCCTGGTGCTGCGCCCGGGTCAGCCTGGCCTGGCCGGGTGGGCCGGACTCGGCCGGGTCCACCACCATCCCACCGGTGGGGACCACCATCGCCTCGTCCGGGTCGCCGAACGTCTCGGGGATCAGCGAGTCCACGCCGGGATCGGACGTCGGCGAGCCGGGTGGTCCGTCGGAGGTGCCCCCGGGGGCGGGACCCCCGGGGGCGGGACCCGGGAACGCCGGCTCCGGAGCGGAGGGATCCGACGACGGGTCGGCGGCGTCCGGGCTCATCGCCCCTCTCCCTGTGCCTCGATCCAGGCCTGGAGGAGGACGGTGGCGGCCGACCGGTCGATCACCTTCCGGCGGTCCCGGCCCGAGCGCCCGTCGGCCTGCAGCCACCGGTCGGCGGTGACGGTGGTCAGGCGCTCGTCGAACAGCTCGACCGGCACGCCGTGGGGGGCGAGGGCGAGACGTAGGGCGTCGGCCTCCGCCTCGGCGGCGGTGGCCGCCCGCCCGCGCGTGCCGTCCAGGGACAGGGGGAGGCCCACCACCACCACGGTCGCCTCCTCCTCCACCACCAGCTCGACCAGGTTCCGGAGGTCGCGCTCCCGGTCCCCCGACCGCACCACCGTGGTGCGCGGGGAGGCCAGCGTCCGGCCGGAGTTGCTGACGGCGATCCCGATACGGCGCTCGCCGAGGTCGACCCCCACCGCCCGACCGACCGTCACCACGGCCGGCCCCGGGCCACGCTCATCCACCGGCGAGCGCATGGCGGGCCTCGTCGAGGGCACTGTCGATCCCGGACGGGTCCTTGCCTCCGGCCACCGCCACCTCCGGGGAGCCGCCCCCACCTCCACCCAGGCGGGGGCCGATCCGCTTCACCAGGTCGCCGGCGTGGACGTCGGGGCCGGCCGCCACCGCCACCGCCGCCTTCTCCCCGTCCGGGCTTCCGCCCACCACCACCGCCCGCAGGTCCGACAGGTTGCGGGCGCTCTGGGCCAGCTCACGGAGGAGGTCGGGCGGCAGGCCGTCCCGGCGGGCCACCACCACCCCGTCCACCGCCGACGAGGCCAGCGCACCCGCCTCGGCCTGCAGCTCCCGGCTCCGGGCGGCCTCGAGGGCGCGCTCGGCGGTCCGCTGACGCTCGAGCAGGCGCTCGATGGTCTCGGGCAGGTGCTCGGGCTCCGTGCGCAGCAGGGCGGCCGCCTCGTTCAGCAGCCCCTCCCGGGCCAGGATCCGGTCGAGGGCACTGGCCCCGGTGACCGCCTCGAGTCGCCGGGTGTTCGACCCGATCGACGACTCGGAGACCACGGTGATCGGGCCGATCATCCCCAGGGCACCGACGTGGGTGCCGCCGCACAGCTCGATGGAGTGCTCGCCGGCCCGGACCACCCGCACCCGTTCGCCGTACTTGTCGCCGAAGAAGGCCAGGGCGCCCATCCGCTCGGCCTCCCCCTTGGTGGTCTCCACCACCGTGACCTCGGCGTCAGTCAGCACGTCGGCGTTGGCCTGGGCGGCCACCGCCGCCAGCTCCTCGGGCGCCACCGAGCCGTGATGGCTGAAGTCGAAGCGGAGGCGGTCGGGGGCCACCAGCGAGCCCTGCTGGCGGACGTGGTCCCCCAGGATGCTCCGGAGGGCGGCGTGCAGCAGGTGGGTGCCGGTGTGGTTCCGTCGCAGGGCATCACGGCGGGGGGCGTCGATGGTGGCCAGGGCGTCCTGGCCGGGCAGGAGCTCCCCGGTGATCCGGGCCCGGTGGGCGGACAGCCCGGGGAGGGCCGGGACGGTGTCGTAGACGACGGCGGTGCCCGTCTCGGTCACGATGGTGCCGGTATCGCCCACCTGGCCGCCGCTCTCGGCGTAGAACGGCGTGCGGTCGAGGAAGATCTCCGCCTGGCCCGGCCGTTCCGGGTCGGGATCGGCCAGGACCGCCACCACCCGGGCCGGCACCGAGTACCCGTCCGGCCGCTGACCCACGAAGACGGTGGTGCCCTCGGTGTCGAGCACCGCCCGGTAGGCCGACTCCCCGGCCGCCGTCTTGCCGGCCCGGGCCGCCGCCCGCGCCTGCCGGCGCTGCTCGCCCATGGCCGCCTCGAAGCCCTCGAGATCGACGGTGATCCCGCTCTCCTCGGCGATCTCCACGGTCAGCTCCACCGGGAACCCGTAGGTGTCGTGCAGGCGGAAGGCCACGTCGCCGGGGACGGTCACCGCTCCGGAGCTCAGCTGTTCGTCGAGGATGGCCGAGCCGGTGGCCAGGGTGCGGAGGAAGCCCTCCTCCTCCCGAGCCACCACGTCGGTGATCAGGCGGTGGCTCTCCGCCAGCGCCGGGTAGGCCGCCCCCAGGATCCCCACCGCCGCGTCCACCAGCCTCGGGGTGAACGGATCGGCGACTCCCAGCTGGCGGCCCCGGCGCACCGCCCGACGGATGATCCGGCGGAGCACGTAGCCCCGGCCCTCGTTGGCGGGCAGTACGCCGTCGGCCACCAGCATGGACATGGCCCGACCGTGGTCGGCCAGGATCCGCAGACCGACGTCGGCCTCGTCGTCCCGGCCGTAGCTGTGGCCGGTGATGGACTGGGCGGTCTCCAGGATGGGCAGGAACAGGTCGGTGGCGAAGATGGAGTCGACCCCCTGGATCAGCGGCAGGATCCGCTCGAGGCCGGCCCCGGTGTCGATGCTCGGCTTGGGGAGCGGGTCGATGGTGTCGGGGTCGAGCCGGTTGTACTGCATGAAGACCAGGTTCCAGATCTCCACGAACCGCTCGTCGCCGCCGTGGGCGGGTCCCCCCGGAGCCCCGTAGGCGTCGCCCTTGTCGAAGTAGAGCTCCGAGCTCGGTCCGCACGGGCCGGTGTCGCCCATCTTCCAGAAGTTGTCCTCCCCCATCCGCTGGATCCGCTCGGTGGGGACGCCCACCGACTGGCGCCAGATCTCCGCCGCCTCGTCGTCGCTGTCGTGGACGGTGATCCAGATCCGGTCGCCGTCGATCCCGAGCACCTCGGTGACCAGCTCCCAGGCCAGCGGGATGGCCTGCTCCTTGAAGTAGTCGCCGAAGCTGAAGTTGCCCAGCATCTCGAAGAAGGTGCAGTGGCGGTGGGTGGTCCCCACCACCTCGATGTCGAGGGTCCGGAAGCACTTCTGGACCGAGGTGGCCCGGGGCCAGGGTGCCACCTCGTCGCCGACGAAGAAGGGCTTGAAGGGCACCATCCCGGCGATGGTGAAGAGCACCGAGGGGTCGTGGGGGATCAGGCTGGCCGACGGCACCACCGTGTGGGCGCGCTCCTCGAAGAACCGGGTGAACGAGGAACGCAGTTGGTCAGCGTCGGGCGCCGTGCCTGGAGTCACGACCTGCGAGCCTACCGGTCCAGGTCGGAGGGTGACTTCGCGGTGACGGACCGGGTCGACGGGGTGGAGTTGCGACGCCGGCGGGCCCGGCCGGACCGGCCAGTGGTGGTGGAGGCGGCGACCGGGGATGCCGGATCGGCGACCGGAGACCGACGCCCGCCGTGCGACCGGTCGACGGTCGCCGACTGGCCGTCGACTGGAACGGACCCGTCGGTGGCGGGGCCGGCCGTCGCTCCCCTGCCCCCGTCGGCGGGGGTCGGGAGCTCCCCCACCGCCCCGTCGGGCGGCTCGATCCCCCGGGCCGCCAGTTCGTCCCACAGCCGCTCCTCGTGGTCCTTCATCTCGCTCCGCCCGGCGGTGACGGCGTCCCGCATCCGCTCACCGGCCAGCCCGGCGGCCCGCTTGGCCGAACGGCCCACCTCCGCCACCAGGGCGTCGGGCTGGAGCCGGGCCTGGGCCTCCTGCACGGTCCGGCGGACCCGGCGTTCCGCCCAGAGGGAGGAGCCGGCCCCGAGGGCCACGCCGGTCACCAGCCAGAACGTTCGCTTGGCCACGGGTCAGCGGCCCCGCCGTCCGGATCCCGGGCTACCTGCCGAGCCACTACCCGAACCGGAGTCGCCCTCCCTGCTCCGGCCGCCACCCCTGCCGGCGGCGCCGTGGCCCGGGCCCGGGGCCGGGACCGGGGCCCGGGTGCGTCCGATGGCCGTCGGACGGGCCCGGAGCTGGCGGATGCCGCCGGCGGCGCCGGCCCGGAGGGCCAGGACCTTGACCACCGGGTTGGCGAACGCCCGATAGGCCAGCCGGGAGGCCGAGTCGACCGTCGAGTGCACCGACTCGGTGGACTCCAGGACGGCGTCGATCCGCTCCATCTCGGTAGCGGCCTGATCGACCACCCGGTGGGCGTCCGCCACCAGCGGCACCGTCTGGCGCTGGAGCTTGTCCACCACCGCCGTCAGGTCGGTGATCTGCCCACGCATGGCGGCGACCGCCACCAGCAGGCCCACCACGGCCAGGAGGCAGGCCCCCGCGGCCACCAGCACAGCGATTTCTCCGGCGGACATGATCGCTGCAGCTTAGATCCGGGCCCCCGACGGGTCGGTGAACCGGGCCGGGCGGGCTCCCCGGCTGTCCGCAGCCACGTCCGGACCGCACCGGACCCACGTCCGGACCCACGTCCGGACCCGTCGCCACGGGCGGCGCCCGGTGGCACGGGTGACCGCCCGGTGGCACGGGTGACACCACCGGCGCCGGCGCAGGTGCCGGCTACCAGGTGTCGATGCAGGAACGCTTCTTCCCGGTCCGGACGGGCGGCGGCGGGCTCGACCGGAGCATCTCGACCACCCGGTGGCGGGTGGCGGCCGGGTCGATCACGTCGTCGATCTCGAACACCGAGGCCACGTTCAGTGCCTTGCCGTGCTCGTAGGCGCGGTCGACCATCGAGCGGAACAGGGCCTCCCGCTCGTCGGGATCCTCCACGGCCTCCAGCTCCCGGCGGAATCCCAGCCGGACCGCCCCCTCGAGTCCCATGCCTCCCAGTTCGCCGGTCGGCCAGGCCACCGTGAAGAGCGGTGAGCGGAAGCTGCCGCCGGCCATGGCCTGGGCCCCCAACCCGTATCCCTTGCGGACCACCACGGTGCCGAAGGGGACGGTGAGGCTGGCCCCGATCACGAAGAGGCGGCTGAAGTGCCGGACCTGGGCGGTCTCCTCGGCCTCCGGGCCCACCATGAACCCCGGGGTGTCGCAGAGGAACAGGACCGGCAGGTCGTGGGCGTCGCAGAGCTGGAGGAACCGGGCCGCCTTGTCGGCGCCATCCCGGTCGATGGCGCCCCCCAGGTGGACCGGGTTGTTGGCCACCACCCCCAACGGACGACCCTCGACCCGGATGAGGGCGGTGACCATGCCGGCGCCGAACCCGCTCCGGAGCTCGAGGACCGAGCCGGTGTCGGCCACCAGGTCGACCACGCGGTGCATGTCGTAGACCCGGAGGCGGGACTCGGGGACCACGTCGCGCAGCAGCTCCTGGTCGGCGCAGTCCCACCCCGTCGTCGTCCCCTGGAAGTACGACAGGTACCGCTTGGCCACCTCCACCGCCCCGGCGTCGTCATCGGCCACCACGTCGACCACGCCGTTGGCCACCTGCACCCCGATCGGGCCGATGGCCTCGGGCGGGAAGGTGCCGAGTCCGCCTCCTTCGATCATGGCCGGCCCACCCATGCCGATGGAGGCGTCGGGGGTGGCGATGATCACGTCGCAGCAGCCGAGCAGGGCGGCGTTGCCGGCGAAGCACCGCCCGGAGGCGATACCCACCAGCGGCACCAGGCCGCTCAGGGACCCGAACCGGGCGAAGGCGGTGGTGTCCAGCCCGGTGACCACCGCGGTGTCGGTGTCCCCGGGACGGCCGCCCCCGCCCTCGGCGAAGAGGACCATCGGGAGTCGCTGGCGCTCCACCAGCTCGAAGAGGCGGTCCTTCTTTCGGTGGTTGTGCTGGCCCTGCGTGCCGGCCAGGACGGTGTAGTCGTAGGAGACCACCGCGCACCGGCTCGCCGCATCCGGGAAGTGGCTCCCGTTCACCCGCCCGATACCCGCCACCAGACCGTCGGCCGGCGTGGCCGCCACCAACTCCTCGAGCGGCCGCCTCGACCGTTGGGCCGCCACCACCAGCGAGCCGTACTCGGTGAAGCTGCCCGGGTCGCACAGGTCGTCGACGTTCATCCTGGCCGTCCGCCGTCCCCGGTCGAGCCGGCGGCGGACCGCCTCGGGTCGGGCGTCGTCGAGGGTCCGGAGCTGCCGGTCGAGGACCTCGGCCAGCTCGGGGCGGAGACCGGTCCCGGCCACCCCGGCGACCGGTGGGGCGGCCGCCCCGGTCCCCGGATCGGGGGCGGCGCCGACCGTCACCCACACCAGCGGGTCGTCCTGGCCGACCTGGTCCCCCTCGTTCACCAGCACGTCCTGGACCGAGCCGTGCACCTCGGCGGTCACCGGGTACTCCATCTTCATCGACTCCACCACCACCAGGAGCTCGCCCACCGCCACCCGTTGGCCCGAGACCACCGCCACCCGGACCACCGTCCCGATCACCGGCGACCGCATCACCACCAGCGGGTCGGCGCCCGATCCCGGGCTCACCGGCCGCTCGCCGCCGTGGGCGGGGCGGAGTCCCCCGGGGTCCCCGTGCTCCCGGCTCCCCGGTCGGCCCGGGTGTTCCGCTCGGCCCGGGTGTTCCGCTCGGCCCGGGTGTTCCGCTCGGTCCCCATGCTCACGGATGCCCGGTCGGCCCCCGTGCCCACCAGCCGGTCCGCCCGGAGCCGGGCCCGGCGGACCTTGCCGGCATCGTCTCGGAGCGGGGTGTCCACGAACTCCACCGTACGCGGCCGCTTGTAGGCCACCAACCGCTCGGCGGCGAACTCGTGCAGCTCGTCGGCGGTGACGCCGGCCGGATCGGCCTCCACGATGGCGTGGACCCGGCTTCCGCGCTCCTCGTCGGGCAGGCCGATCACCGCGCACGACAGGACCGCCGGGTGCTCGGCCAGCGCCGCCTCCACCTCGGCCGGGTAGATGTTGGACCCGCCCACCAGAATCATGTCCTGGGACCGGTCGCCGAGGTAGAGGTAGCCGTCGGCGTCGAGCCGGCCCATGTCGCCGAGGGACTCCCATCCGCCCGGTCGGGTCCGCGGCTGGTCCCCCACGTACCGGTAGGCGGGCGTCGACCGGTGCGACCGCATCCAGATCTCCCCCTCCTGGCCGACCGGGAGCGGCCGGCCCTCCGGGTCGCAGATCTCGAGGTCACCACCGCGGGGCCGGCCGACCGAACCCCGGTGGGCCAGCCACTCCTCCCCGGTGATCACCGTCCGGAGCTGGGCCTCGGTGCCGGCGTAGAGCTCGAGGATCCGCTCCGGCCCCAGCCAGCCGATCCACGCCTCCTTCAGCCAGGGCGGGCACGGCTCGGCCAGGTGCCACACCACCCGGAGGGAGGAGAGGTCGTGGGCGTCCCGCGCCTCCGGGGGGAGCCGCCAGATCCGCTTCATCATGGTGGGCACCTGGTAGAGCACGTCGCCCCGGTGTTCGGCCACCGCTGCCAGCGTGCCCTCGGCGTCGAACCGGGGCAGGAGCACCACGTGACTGCCGCTGAGGAGGGCGTAGGAGGCCCAGACCAGCGGACCGTTGTGGTACAGCGGCCCGGGCATCACCAGGCAGCCCCCGTCGCGGAAGGCGAAGGGTGAGGGGGTCACCGGGTCGACCAGCCCGGGATCGCCGGAGACGATCAGCTTGGGGCGCCCGGTGGAGCCGCCCGAGGTGGGTGCCTTCCAGGCCGGACTCACCAGGTCGGGGAGGTCGACCGGGCCCTCGGGCTCGGGTGGGGAGAATCCGGTCGGGAGACAGGGGCGGCCGGGGAGTACCCCGGGGTCGACCCCCAGGACCAGTACCGGGTCGGCCAGATCGACGACCGCCTCCAGCTCGCGCCCGGGTAGCCGGGAGCTGACCGGCTGGGGGGTGGCCCCCAGCTTCCAGAGGGCCACCGCCGCCTCGAACCACTCCACGCTGTTGGGCATGGCCAGGGTCACCAGGTCGCCGACCCCGACCCCCCGCTGCCGGTAGGCCACGGCCAGGGCGTCCGAGGTGCGGTCGAGCCCGGCCCGGCTGACCGACCGGTGGCCGCAGGTGACCGCCGGAGCGTCCGGGCGCTCGGCGGCCAGGGCCCGGAGGTGGGTGGCGAAGGAGATCAAGGTGGCCATGGTCCGTCCTCCATCCTCCCTCCGATCGACGGCGACCGCATGGGCCGGTCGGGGCGTCAAGCACCTGGGGGCCCGCCACGTTCAGCGGAGGGTGGCCGGTGCCCCCTGCTCGACGGCGTCGATGCACCGTTGCCGCACGACGGCCAGTTCGCTGTCGTCGAGGGTGCGGTCGAGCGCGCAGAACCGCAGCCGGTAGGCGAGGCTCCGGGCACCCTCGCCGACCGACGGGCCCCGGTAGACGTCGAAGAGCTGCACCGACTCCAGCTCGTCCCCGCCGGCCTTCCGGAGCAGCCGCTCGACCACCTCGGCCCGCACCTCCTCGGCGACCGCGAAGGCCAGGTCGATGTCGGACGACGGGAAGCGGCTGACCGGGAGGGCCTCCTCCGACCGCCGGGGCACCCGACCGGGATCCAGCAGGGTGTCGAGGTCGAGGTCGATCCAGCCGATCCGCGGTGGGCGACCGTCGGTGCCGAGCAGGCCGAGCTGGCCCACCACCGACGGGTGCAGCTCCCCCACTGTGCCGAACGTCCGGGCGGCGCCCGGGACGGTCAGGGTCGAGGACCGGAACGGGTGCAGGGCGCCGCTCCCCGGGCCGTCGACCCCTGCCAGGGTCCAGTCGTCGATCCGGAGGGTGTCGGCCACCACCCGCCAGGCGGCCACCGCCGTCCAGGCATCGTCACCGTCCAGACCGAAGACGGCGCACAGGCGCTCGGAGCTCTCGGAGCTCTCGGCCGGAGGTCCGTCCCCGGGGTCACCCGGCGCCGGCTCGAGACCCCGGAACACGCTGCCCACCTCGAAGAGACGGAGCTCGCCCTGGCGTCGCTCGGCGTTGTAGACGAGGGCGCGCACCAGCCCGGGAACCATCGACGCCCGGAGCCAGCGCTCCGGCTCGATCAGCGGGTTGGCCACCTCCACCCAGGGCGGCCCGAAACCGGCCAGGGTCTGATCGGCCTCCGTGACGAACGTCGGGGTCCACGCCTCGAAGGCTCCCAGGCCGCAGAAGAGATCCTTGAGGACCCTCCGCTCGCGCTGGTAGGGAGCCAGGCGTCCCGGCTGTGGCCACGACGGGGTGCGGCGGGCCAGGCGCGAGTACCCGTAGGTGCGCGCCACCTCCTCGGCGATGTCGGCCTCACCGGCCGGAGCCGGCCGGATGTCCGGACGGTAGGTGGGGACGGTGACCGTCAGCGCCTCGGCTCGTCGAGCGGTGACGGTGCCACCCGCATCGGTCCCATCGGTCCCATCGATCGCCCCATCGGTCCCGTCATCGGTCGCGCCGGTGGTCTCGGCGATGATGCCGAGGGGCGCCAGGAGGGCCACGATCTCCTCGCCGGTGAGCTCGGTGCCCAGGAGACCGTTCACGTGGGAGGGTCGGACGGACAGCCGGACCGGGCCGGGCACGTCGGCACGGAGGTCGACGGTGCCCGGCGCCACCGTCACCGTCTGGCCACCGGTGGCCACCAGCAGCTCACAGAATCGGTCCACCGCCCGGTCGATGCCCTCCGGGTCGCACCCGCGCTCGAACCGGGCGGAGGCCTCGGTCCGGAGGTTGAGGCGCTTGGAGGTGCGGGCGATGGCCATGGGCACGAAGTACGCCGCCTCCAGGAGGACCCGGGTGGTGCCCTCGCCGATTTCGGACGACTCGCCGCCCATCACCCCGGCGATGCCCACCGGGGCGCCCTCGGCGTCGCAGATCAGACAGTCCTCCCCGGTGTCGCCCAGCCCGGGGCCGGGATGGCCGAGCTCCCGCTCCACGCCGTCGAGGGTGGTGACCCGCTCGCCGCGTTCGGCCCGGCGAACCAGAAGGCCGTGCCCGGGCAGCCGGTCGAGGTCGTAGGGGTGGGTGGGCTGGCCGAGCTCGAGCATCACGTAGTTGGAGGCGTCGACCACGTTGTTGATGGGACGCATCCCGGCCAGGGTCAGCCGCCGAGCCACCCAGTCCGGGGAGGGGCCCACCTGCACGCCGGTCACGACCCGGGCGGTGAAGCGCGGGCACAGTTCGGTGTCCTCGACCCGGACCGACGCCAGATCGTCGAAGCCGGCCCCGGAGGTGGCGGCGGCCAGCGCCGAGGTGTCCACGATGGGGATGGCGAACGGGAGGCCCAGTCGGGCCGCCAGGTCGCGGGCCACGCCGGCGATGCACCAGGCGTCGGGGCGATTGGCCTCCACGGCGACGTCGAAGACCACGTCGGGGGCGATCCCCAGGGCCTGGGTGAAGGGCTGGCCGGGACGGGCGCCGACCACGTCGTTGAGGACCAAGATGCCGGTATGGTCGTCCGAGAGCTCGAGCTCGCGGCCGGAGCAGAGCATCCCGTTGGAGACGACCCCCTTCATCTTGCGACGGCCGATGGCGAAGGCGCCGGGGAGCACGGCACCGACCGGGGCCAGGGGCACCAGGTCGCCGACCTCGAAGTTCCAGGCCCCGCATACCACCTGGACCCCGTCCGCACCCAGGCCCTCCACCTCCACGCCCCCGGTGTCGACCATCACCCGGCGGATCTTGTCGGCGCCCTCGATGGCGTCGATGCTCAGGACGCGCGCCACCACCAGGTCGCCGAGGCCCTCGCCCACCCGGACGATCTCCTCGACCACCAGGCCGAGGTCGTCGAGGGTGGCGGCCAGATCAGCCGGCTCCCCGTCGAAGGGGGCGAAGTCTCGAAGCCACGACAGCGGAACGCGCACTGCTCTCCTCTCAGGACCGTCGGCTCGGGCTCAGAACTGCCGCAGAAAGCGGATGTCGTTCTCGTTCAAGGCCCGCATGTCGGCGATCTGGTGCCGCATCTGCGCGCACCGGTCGATCCCGAAACCGAAGGCGAATCCGGTCCACTGGTCGGGGTCGATGCCCACCGCCTCGAAGACCGCCGGGTCGACCATGCCGCACCCGCCCAGCTCGATCCAGCCGGTGTGCGAACAGGTGCGACAGCCGTCGCCGTGGCAGATGGTGCAGGTCACCTCGAACTCCGCCGACGGCTCGGTGAACGGGAAGTACGCCGGCCGTAGCCGCGAGTGGATGTCCGGCCCGAAGTAGGCGGCGGTGAAGACCTCGATGGTCCCGGCCAGGTCGGCGAAGGTGATCCCCCGGTCGACCACCAGGCCTTCGATCTGGTGGAAGATCGGGAGGTGCCGGGCGTCGGGGGTGTCGCGGCGGTAGCAGCGGCCGGGCATCACCGCATGGATCGGGAGGGTGCCACCGGCCACCGCCTGCTCCATCAGGTGGATCTGGACCGGCGAGGTGTGGGTGCGCAACACGGTGGACTCGGCGGGCCCCAGATTCAGGTAGAAGGTGTCCCACATCCCCCGGGCGGGGTGGGCCGGGGGCATGTTGAGCGCCCCGAAGTTGTACCAGTCCGACTCGATCTCCGGACCTTCGGCCACCTCGAACCCCATGCCCACGAAGACGTCCTCGAGGGCGTCACGGGTCTGGGTCACCAGGTTGGGGCGGCCGCGGGCCGGCACCTTCCGCGCCCGGGACGGGAGGAACTCCGACAGGTCGAGGGCGTCGCCACGCATGGTGCGCTCCATCTCGGCCAGCGTCAGCTCGGTGCGACGCTGCTCGAGCCGGACTTCGATGGCGCTCCTGCCCTCGTTGATGCGCCGGCCCAGCTCCCGGCGGGCGTCCTCGTCGAGCGAGCCGAGGGCGCGCTGGGCCCGCGCCAGCGGCGACTTCTTGCCGGAGACGGCGGTGGCCACCTGGCGGATCTCCTCCACCGACCCGGCTCCGGCGATGGCGGTGGCGGCCTCCGCCACCAGGGCGTCGATGTCGGGGGCGTGGGGGACGTCAGCGGCGCCATCGGCGGTGCGGTCAGCGCCATCGGCGGTGCGGTCGGCCCCATCGGCGGTGCGGTCGGTCATCACCGACCCTCCCCGGTGCCTGGCGCGGGTGGCATCGTCACATCCATGCCGGGAATCGTAGAGCCCGCCGACCGCTGGCCCGCCGACCCCTCCGGCGGCGACCCTTCCGGCGCCGACCGTCGTTGCCGGAGCGCCTCGAAGCACAGCACCGCGGCCGACACCCCGACGTTGAGGGACTCCGCCCGTCCGGCCATGGGGATGGAGACCTGCTCGTCGAGGGAGGCGGCCAGCGGGTCCGGGAGGCCCGACGCCTCGTTCCCCAGCACCACCGCCACCCGTCGGTTCCAGTCGAAGCGGGTGTAGTCGGTGCCGTCCCGCACCACGGTGCCGACGGTCCGGAACCCCCGGGCACGGAGGTCGGCGGTCACCGCCCGGGCCTCCCCGCCCATCACGATGGGCGTATGGAAGACGGATCCCGCCGACGCCCGCACCGTCTTGGGGTTGGTGGGGTCGACGGTGCCTTCGCAGCAGACCACCGCGTCGACCCCCGAGGCGTCGGCGGTACGGATCACCGTGCCGGCGTTTCCCGGGTCGCGCACGTCAGCGCAGACCAGCACCATCGACGCGTCAGCCAGGTCACCGAGGGCGGCCGGGACGAACCCGACCACCGCCAGCACCGGCTGGGGCGACACGGTGTCCGCCACCCGTTCGATCACGCCGGGAGCCAGGTCGAAGATCCGGGCACCGGCCTCGTAGGCGCGGCCCACCGCCTCGGCCACCGCCGGGGTCTCCCGCCCGTCGGGTGCCACGTAGACCGACTCCACGGCGGCGCCGGCGGCCAGGGCCACCGACAGGAGCTCGGCCCCCTCCACCACCACGCACTGCTCGGCCCACCGGAGGCTGCGCTTCCGCAGCAGCTGCCGGAGGCGCTTGACCCGCTGGTGGGTGAAGGCCAGCCCGGGCTGACTCAGGAAGCGGCCTCGGCGGTCGCCGGCGCCTGCTCCAGGGCGGCCTCGGCCACCGTCACCAGCGCCGCGAACGTCTCCGGGGCGGTGACGGCCAGGTCGGCGAGGACCTTGCGGTCCACCTCGACGTCGGCGGCGTGCAGCCCGGCGATGAACCGGCTGTAGCTCATCCCGTTCAGGCGGGCGGCGGCGTTGATCCGCTGGATCCAGAGCTTGCGGAACTCGCCCTTGCGTGCCCGGCGGTCGCGGTAGGCGTACTGCAGGGAGTGCATCACCTGCTCGTTGGCAGCGCGGAACGAACGGCTCTTGTTGCCGTAGTAGCCCTGCGCCTGCTCGAGGACGGCGCGGTGGTGCTTCTTGGCGTGGACTGCGCGCTTGACTCGGGCCATGGGAACTCCTTTTACGTGATCGGTGGTACGACGGGGTGGTTCGGATGGTTGCCGTCGTCCGGGGGGTGCCCGGCGGCGGAGGTGAGGCGGTCGGGCCGTGGCCCGGGCGGCTACTGCCGGCGAGCTACCGGCCCAGCAGGCGCTTGATCTGCTTGTTGTCACCGGGGGCGAAGTCCGTCTCGCGGCCCAGGCGGCGCTTCCTCTCGCTCGACTTCTTCTCGAGGATGTGGGACCGGAACGCCTTCCGGCGCCGGAGGCGACCGGTCCCGGTCACCTTGACCCGCTTGCGGGCCCCACTGTCGGTCTTCATCTTCGGCATTGCTATCCCTCTGCTTCGGTCGTGGTCTCTGCCGGGGTCGGTGCCCCGGCGCTGTCCGGCGCCGCACCCGTGACGTCCCCCGCCCCGGAGGCCGCCTCGGGGGTGGCTGCCGGAGCGGCGTCCTGCGGGGTTTCGTCCGTGGTGGTGGTCGTGTCAGTCGTCGCGGTGTCGGTGGCTGCGGTGTCGGTGGCTGCGGTGTCGGTGGTGTTCGCCGGCGGAGCCCCTGCCGGGTCCTGGGGCGGGCTCGCTGCCGTGACCCCGTGGTCCCGGTGGCTGCTCGATCCCTTCGGTCCCCGCGAGGCGGCCGACTGCTTGGCTCGTTTGTCCGGTGCCAGCACCATCACCATGTTGCGCCCGTCGAGCCGGGGCTCCGACTCGGACTTGCCCAGACCCTCCATCTGTTCGGCGATCCGGTCCAGGATCTTCTTCCCCAACTCGGGGTGGAAGACCTCCCGGCCACGGAACATGATGGTGATCTTGACCTTGTGCCCCTCCTCGAGGAACTTGGCCACCTGTCGGGTCTTGGTGTCGAAGTCGCCGGGCCCGATCTTCGGGCGGTACTTCATCTCCTTGATGCCGACGTGGACGGCCTTGCGCTTCGACTCCTTGGCCCGCTGGGCCGCATCGAACTTGAACTTTCCGTAGTCCATGATGCGGCAGACCGGGGGATTCGCCAGCGGCGCGACTTCGACCAGGTCCAGATCCAGCTGACGAGCCAGGTTCAGCGCCTCGGGAAGTGCCTTGATCCCGAGCTGCTCGCCCTCGGGATCCACCAAGCGGACCTCTCGGGCACGGATCCGATCGTTGATCCGGGGCTCATTGGTGGTGACGGTAGCTGCTATTCGACTGCTCTCCCTGACTACGGGCCACGGACCTCCCGTGACCGGCGAATGAGGAGAGCGGAGCTGCCACCGGGGCGCCACCGAACGCGCCGGTGTCCCTGGAACCTTCGACCCGTCGCACGCCTACTTCACTCGTGGCCGGGTGGGAGTCGACAACCTCGCGACTCCGCTTCCTCGTCTAACAGTGCTTTAGGCTACCAGCCGTGAGCTCTCTCTGGACACCTGACGGCGAACGATCGGTCGGACCCCCTCCCTCCAGCGGTCCCCCGGGAGGACCCCGAACCACGGGTGACGACCCGGACTCCCCGGAGATCGACGACGAGGAGATGGCCGCCCAGGTCCAGTCGATGCGCGAGGAGCTGGCCAACGCCCCGGTGGAGGTGGTTGTCGCCAACCACTGCTACGGGCTGTTCGAACTGGCGGCGGTCTACCTGTCGCAGGTGCCACCCCTCCTCCCCCAGGCCCAACTGGCCATCGACGCCCTCGGCGCCCTGGTCGGAGGCCTCGAAGGCCGACTCGGCGACTCGGAGGACCAGCTCAAGGACGGCCTGAGCCAGCTCCGGCTGGCCTATGTCCAGATCGACGGTGCCCGGCGGGCCGGTGAACAGGCGATCGCCGATGCCAACGGGACCACGCCCGGGGCCGACGCGCCCGACGGGCCGGACACCGACGGAGGCGAACCGGTCGAGTGAGCGAGGCCTCCGGCGTCGGCCCAGGGATCGACCCGGTCACCGGCCCCTCCACTCCCATCCCCGCCCCCGGTCCTGGTAGCCCGGCTCCGGGCGGCTCCACCCCGGGCGGCTCCACCCCGGGCGGCTCCACCCCGGGCGGCTCCACCCCGGTCGGCCCGGCTCCGGTCGGCTCCACCCCGGTCGGCTCCACCCCGGTCGGCCCGGCTCCGGTCGGCCCGGCTCCGGGAAGCCCCGGGTCGGGCGGTCCGGTGGGACCCGGGCCCGGACCGGGTGCATCGGGCTCCGGCGGATCGGGTGCGGGTCCCGGAATCCCGATCGTGCAGGGGGTACCCGTCGACCCCACCGATCGGCGCCTCGACCGTTCGAGGGTCCGCAGCTTCCTGGGCATCTCCATCGGCCTGGTCGGACCGCGCGCCAACCTGGCCGTCTCCGGCGTCCTGATCACCCTCTACGTCCAGCAACGGGCCTCCAGCGCCCTGGCCGTGACGTTCGCCCTCACCGCCGACCGCCTGTTCAGCTGGCTGACCTACCCGATCTCGGGCCGGATCAGCGACCGGACCCGGAGCCGGGTCGGGCGCCGGACCCCGTACATGGCCGGCAGCCTCATCGTGATGGGCGCCGCCACCTGGATGTTCACCGTCGTCCACGGCTACTGGCTCCTGGTCCTGATGATCGTCATCGCCGGACAGGCCGCCGCCGTCTTCACCCTCACCAACGTGGCGGTGGTCCCCGAGGTGTTCGGACGGAGCCGGTGGATCAAGGCCCTGGTCCTCACCACCGTGCTCGGCACGGTGGCCTCCCTGGCCATCAAGGCCACCGTGCTCACCACCTGGAAGCAGAGCGAGCCGTCCACCTGGAACCTCCCCTTCCAGGTGGCCGCCGTGATCATGGTGGTGGTGGGCATCGTGGTGCTGGTGCTGGTCCGGGAGGCACCCGCCGCCTCGGCCGGGGCCGCCGCCGACCGGGGGACGCGTGCCGAGTCGGCCAAGCAGGGCCTGCGGCAACTCCTGGCCGGCCCCAACGCCAAGGTCCTGGTGGCCGGGTCCCTCCTCTTCTGGTCGGGGGTGGGCTCCACCGCGTACGTGGCCATCCTGTTCTTCCAGCGGGTGCTCCATGCCGGGGCCAGCGCCCAGACGGTGGCCGGACTGGCCACCGGCCTCCCGGTCTTCTTCCTGGGCATCGGCCTGGGGATCCCGCTCAGCCGGGTGCTCTCCCCCCGCCAACTGGCCATCGGCGCCCCGTTCGTGGGGGCCTGCCTGGCCGGCGTCCAGTACTTCGACACCCACCTCTGGCAGGCGGTGGTCCTCAGCTACGTCGGGGCGCCGTTCATCGGCGCCTACATCATCGTGCTGGCCCCCATGCTGCTCCAGCTCCTGCCCCGGGCCGGCGGGCTGGGCGAGCGGCTGGGAACCCTGCTCTCCCCGTTCAACCTGGTGGGAGTGGCCGTGGCCTACCTGGCCGCCTGGGTGGTGGACACCACCGGCAACTACCGCCTGATCTGGCTCTTCCCGGCCGCCACCGGGCTGGCCCACGCCACCGTGAACTGCTGGCTGAAGTTCCCCGCCAGGAAGTCGACGAGCCCCGACATGATCAAACGCCTCTGGGAGTGGAGCATCGTGCAGGCGGAGTCGATGTCCGAGACGGGCATCGTGACCGGCCTCCTGGCCGCCCCCCTCCTCGGCGTGGTCACCGACGAGGATGCCGACAGCGCGGTGGTCGTCGACATGGCCCGGAACATCCTCGGCAACCCCTACGAGGACGACGGGGTGGAGGATCCGCCGTCCGATGACGGGTCCTCCCGGGGGGTGGCCGGCGTCACCCAGGTGGGCGGCGGTCCGGCCGGCGAGGAGCGGTGGGGCGACCAGAAGTTGGCGCCCGACGAGCCCGACCGCCCCGGGAGCGGGGGCATGATCGGCGTGTCGGACGCCACCGAGGCGACGTCCGGGTCGGCCTCCTCGTCGGGGTCCGGCCCAGGAGTCGGCTCCGACGACGACTCGTCATCGGAGACCGCGGGTGGACGACCGGAGGGCGGGGTCCAGGCGGCGATCCCGGCCGGGGGCGTGATGTCGGACGGATCGATCGACGGAACCGGGAACGGCGAGGGCTCGGTGGTGGGGGCAGGGCCCACCGTCGGGCCGGCCGCCGGGCCGGCCGCCGGGCCGGCTGCGGGGGCGGGGTCCGGAGCTGGGGCCCGAGTCGGTGACGACCCGACCGGAGGAGCCGACGTCCCGGTCCTTGCCGGAGCCGGCGGGGTGGAGGGGAGCGGAGCGGTGGACGGGGGCGGAGCGGTTGCCGGGGGCGGAGCGGTTGCCGGGGGCGGAGCGGTTGCCGGGGGCGGAGCGGTTGCCGGTGGGACGGTCGACTCCCGGTCGGGCACTTCCGACCACTCGTCTCCCAACAGCGCGCCGGCGCCCACCCGCGTGGCGGGCGGGGCGGGGGATCGCGGATCCGTAGCCGCCACCGGACCGGACTCCGGGGAGGCCGAGCCGGTCGGGAGGCCGGACTCCTCCGACTCGAACTCGTCCGGGATCCAGGACGACAGCGACTGAAGCGAAGCCATCTCGACCTCGCCGGTGGGCATCCCGGGATCCTGGGCCCAGTCGTAGGCGGGAGGCGCCACCGGTCCCGTCGCCGCCGGCGCCTCCGACGACGGAATGTCGGTCACCCCGGCGGGATCGGTGGCTCCGGAGTCGGTGACCGCCGCCGGTCCTGCCGCCACCCCGACGACCTGGGTCGGGTGGGCGCCGGCGATCGGCTCGACGGCCCGGGTCGGCTCGCTCCCCGGATCCGGGGTCGGGCCGGTGGTGGCGGTGGCGGCCGAGGTCCCCACCTCCGCGTCCACGGCTCCGGGGGGCAGAACGGGCCCGGACGGGGGGACGGCACCGGTGGGCCTCGCCGGGAGGGTGGGCCCCGTGGCGACAGACGGCGTGCTGGGCTCGGCCCGACCCGCCGTCGGCTCGGCGGAGGCGGCTGCCGCCACCGGTGCCACCCCGACGGCGGGTGGGGCCGCCACCGGAGGCCCGGCCGTCGCCGCGGACCCCGCAGATCCGGCCGCCGTGGGCCCCGCAGACCCGGGGGACGCCGCCTGGAGGGTGGATCCCGGCGCGGCCAGGCCGGGTAGCGTCCGCACCGAGGTCGCCTCGAGCCGGCCCAGGTGGCCCGGGGCGATCTCCACCGCCACCAGGGTGCCCAGGGCGATGGTCCGGGAGCCGTCGGTGATCGCCGTGCAGTGGAAGCCGAACCGACGCCCGTTGCCGAACTCGACGGTGCCGATCCCCCGGTCGTCGTCGAACTCGGTGACCCGGGCGATCTGGGGGATGCGCCGGGCGGGGGGGAGATCCACGACACCGCTCCAACCCGAGGTCATGGCCACCTCCTCGCTCTCCTCAGTGGACGATCTTGGCCAGTGCCAGTTCGATGATGTCGGTGGCGCCGCGGTCCCGGAGGGCGGGGATCAGCACGTTGATCTCCGACTTCGGCACCACCGTCTCGACGGCGAAGCCACCACCGCCGAACAGCTCGGACACCGTCGGCGACCGGAGCGAGGGCAGCAGGTCGATGACCTCGTCGAGCTGGTCCGGGCCGACGTTCAGCTTCACCAGCACCTTCCCCCGGGCTTCGAGCGCCCCCTGCAGGAGGGTGAGGATCTGCTCCATGGCGTGGCGCTTCTCGGGATCGTCGGCGGCCGCCCGGTTGGCCACCAGCTCGGTGTGGGACACGAAGAGGGTCTCGACGATCTTGAGGCCCGCCGCCCGCAGCGCCCGCCCGGTCTCGGTGATCTCCACCACGCAGTCGGCGATGTCGGGGACCTTGGCCTCGGTGGCCCCGTAGGAGAGGCTGACCTCCGCCCGCACGCCGTGCTTCTCGAGGTACCGGCGGGTCAGCTCCGGGTACTCGGTGGACACCCGCAGGGCGCCACCGGCACCGGTGCCGGAGGCGGCCAGGTCGGCCACCGACTGGACGGGGGACGCCTGGGAGACGGCCAGCACCACCCGGACCGGGTTGGAGGTGGCCTTGGAGTACTGGAGGACCCCGAGCGACGTCACCTCGCTCCCCCGCTCCTCCACCCAGTCGCGCCCGGTGATCCCGATGTCGAACATCCCCTCGGCCACGTACAGGGGGATCTCCTGGGGCCGGAGGATGCGCACGTCGTCGATCCGGGGGTCGTCGATGGAGGCCCGGTAGTCGACCTCCGACGACCGGGTCACCGCCAGGTCGGCGGCGCTGAACAGCTCCAGCGTGGCCTTCTCCAGGGAGCCCTTGGGCAGCACCATCCGCAGCACGGTCAGCCCACCCCGCCAGGGATGTCCGCCAGGATCCGCACCATCTCGATCGCCGTCATCGCCGCCTCGCGCCCCTTGTTGGTCTCGTCGGCCTCCGAGCGCTCGAGGGCCTGGTCCACCGTATCGGTGGTCAGCACCCCGAACACGATCGGTACCCCGGTGTCGAGCTGGACCCGCTGGAGCCCGCGGGCGCACTCGCCGGCCACGAAGTCGTAGTGGCCGGTGTCGCCCCGGATCACCGCCCCCAGGCAGACCACGGCGTCCACCCCACCGGAGCAGGCGAACCGGCGGGCCACCAGGGGCAGCTCGAAGGCGCCGGGGGCCCAGGCCACGGTGACGGCCGCCGGGTCCCCACCGGCCGCCGCCAGGGCGTCGAGGGCACCGACCAGCAGCCGGTCGGTGATGCCCCCGTTGAACTCCGCGCAGGCGATCCCCACCCGGACCCCGGAGGCGTCACGCCCGTCGCCGGCGGCGGCGTCGATGCAGCGCCCGACCCGGGCGGCGGCCCGCGCCTTGGCGTCGATCGGCAGGAGGGTGAGGTCAGAGGACGTCATCGAGTCCCTCGAGCAGGTGGCCCATCCGCTCGCGCTTGGTCCGGAGGTACTTGATGTTCTCGGGGTTGGACACCGGCTGGATGTTGACCCGCTCGACGATGTCGAGGCCGAAGCCCTCGAGGCCGCCGTACTTGGTGGGGTTGTTGGTCATCAGCCGCATGGTGGTCACCCCCAGGTCGACCAGGATCTGGGCCCCGATGCCGTACTCCCGGGAGTCCGACGGCAGCCCCAGCTCGAGGTTGGCGTCCACGGTGTCGAGGCCCTCCTCCTGGAGGGTGTAGGCCCGCAGCTTGTGGGCCAGCCCGATGCCCCGGCCCTCGTGGCCGCGGAGGTAGACCACCACCCCGCTGCCGGCCTCGGCGATGGCGGACATCGCCCCCTTCAGCTGCGGGCCGCAGTCGCACCGCAGGGAGCCGAAGGCGTCCCCGGTCAGGCACTCGCTGTGCACCCGGACCAGCACGTTGGGCTGTCCGTCGACCTCTCCCTTGACCAGGGCCAGGTGCTGCTCCCCGTCGAGCACCGACTCGTAGGCCACGGCGGTGAACTCGCCGTACTCGGTGGGGATCCGGGCGCTGGCGATCTTCCGGACCAGCTTGTCGTTGCGCCGGCGGTACCGGATGAGGTCGGCGATGGAGATCAGGTGGAGGCCGTGCTTCTCCGAGAACTCCACGAGCTCGGGGAGGCGCGCCATCGACCCCTTGTCCTCGCTCACCACCTCGCAGAGGACCCCGGCCGGCGACATGCCGGCGGCCCGGGCCAGATCCACGGCCGCCTCGGTGTGCCCGGCCCGCTTGAGCACCCCGCCGGTCCGGTACCGCAGCGGGAAGATGTGGCCGGGACGGCTGAGATCGGCCGGCCGGGTGGCGGGGTCGACCAGCGCCTTGATGGTGGCCGAGCGGTCGGCGGCCGAGATCCCGGTGGTGGTGCCGTGGCGGAAGTCCACGCTGACGGTGAAGGCCGTCCGCTGGATCTCGGTGTTGTTGGTCACCATCAGCGGGAGGTCGAGCTGGTCGACACGGTCCGGGGTGAGGGGGGCGCAGATCAGGCCCGAGGTGTGGTTGATGAAGAAGGCGATCTTCTCCGGGGTGACGGCGTCCGCCGCCATGATCAGGTCGCCCTCGTTCTCGCGATCCTCGTCGTCGACGACCACCACGATCTCCCCGCGGCCCACCGCGGCGATCGCATCTTCCACCGCTGAGAACGGCATCAGCCCTTGACTCCCTCTAACTGCTGGGGCGCGACACATCCACCCGCAGATCGCCACCCAGGCTAGTGGCCGACCGGATGGACCCCCGCCACAGGCCCTCGATGGTGGCCGCACCGGCCCCGGCGAAGAGCGGGCGGGCATCGTCGCCGCCGAAGAGGGCCGGCGCCAGGTAGAGGACGTAGCGGTCGACCAGACCGGCGGCGTGGAAGGCGTGGGCCACCCCGGCACCCCCTTCCACCAGCACCTGGAGCACCTCACGCCGCCCCAGCTCGTCCAGGACGCCACCCAGGTCGCCGCTCAGCTCCAGGGCCGGCAGGACGGCGGCGCCCTCCGGGGCCCGTCCCAGCACCACCCGGAGCGGCTGCTCGTCCTCGGAGCGGTGGTCTGGATCGTCCTCGGGCAGCCGGACGGTCAGCGACGGGTCGTCGATCCGGACCGTGCCCGCCCCCACCAGCACCGCGTCCGACCGGGCCCGCAGCCGGTGGGCGTCGGCCCGGGCCGCCTCGCCGGTGATCCACCGGCTGGAGCCGTCGGGGGCGGCCGTCCGGCCGTCGAGGGTGGCGGCCAGCTTCAGCACCACCCACGGCCGACCGGTCCGCCGGTGGTGGAGGTAGGCGGCCAGCTGCTCGGAGACCGCCGCCGCCGCCGCCCCGACCTCCACCTCGATCCCCGCCTGGCGGAGGGCGGCGATGCCCCGTCCGGCCACCCGGGGGTCCGGGTCCTCCACCCCCACCACCACCCGCCGGACCCCCGAGGCGATCACCGCCTCGGTGCAGGGGGGCGTCCGACCGTGGTGGGCACACGGCTCCAGGGTGACGTAGAGGGTGGCCAGATCGGCCTCGTCGCCGGCGGCGGCCAGGGCGGTGACCTCGGCGTGCGGACCTCCGGGCGGAGCGGTGGCGCCGATGAACCAGCCGGGGTCGTCCACCCCGATCTCCCCGCCCTCCCCGCTCCCGGGGCCGCCGGCGGACCCGTCGGCCCCCTGCGTCCCACCCGGCTCGTCCTCCCGGCTCAGCGGCGGCACCACCACGGCACCCACCCAGGGATTGGGGGAGGTCCGGCCGCGCACCGCCTCGGCGGCCGCCACCGCCCGGAGCATCCACCGCTCATCCCGGAGCCGGCGCTCGTCGGTCAGGGCCCGTCGTCCCCGGGTTCGCCCACCGCCGCCCGGGCCGCCGCCATGATCCCGCGGACCGCCTCCACCGGATCCGACTGCCCGTAGACGGCCGAGCCGGCCACGAAGACGTTGGCCCCCGACCGGGCCGCCTCCGCCACGGTGTGCTCGTCGATGCCGCCGTCCACCTCCACGTCCACCGACCAGCCGCCCACCTCCACGGCGTCCCGCACCTGCCGGACCTTGGGCATCACCTCGGCGATGAACGACTGGCCGCCGAACCCCGGGTGGACGGTCATGCAGAGCACCAGGTCGACCAGCCCCAGATAGGGCTCGAGGGCCGAGAACGGGGTGTCCGGGTTGGCGGCCAGCCCCACCCGGAGCCCGAGGTCCCGCATCTGGGCGCAGAGCGCCGGGGTGTCCCCCACCTCCACATGGACGGTGCAGCCGTCGGAGCCGGCGTCGCGGAACGGCTCGAGGTAGCGGGCCGGGTCGGTGATCATCAGGTGAGTGTCGAAGAACAGCCGGGAGTGCTTCCTCAACGACGAGACCACCGGTGGCCCGATGGTCAGGTTGGGGACGAAGTGGCCGTCCATCACGTCCACGTGGAGCCAGTCGGTGGCCGGGGCCACCTGGTCCACCGCCTCGGAGAGCGAGCCGAAGTCGGCCGACAGGATCGACGGCGCCACCCGGAGGTGGAGGTCCGGTGACGGGGCGGCCGACATGGATCGTGAGCCTACCGGTCGGCATCGCCGGGTCCGGGTCCGTTCGACCCGCCGTCAGTCGCCGAGCCGCTCTCCGGACTCCGGCCGGGCCCCCCGGAGCCACGATCCGACATCCATGGGCTGGCGCCCTTCCGGCTGCACCGTGATCAACCGGAGGCGGGTCCCGTTGCCGGCCACCACCACCTCCCCCTCGAGGGTGCCGGGAATGACGACCATCGGGAAGGGGCCACCCACCGCCCGGGCGGCGACCTCCGGTCCCCGGGCGGGCGCCCCGGGGGATGTCCCCTCGGGGCCCGCCCCGGCCGGTGGTACCCGGGGCTCCCCGGCCTGGAGGACCCGCAGCCGCTTCCCCCGGAAGGTGGTCCAGGCCCGGCCCAGTCGGACCACCCGTCGGAGGTGCTCGGCGTCGCGCTCCCAGGCGAGCTCGAGCTCGGCGGGGCGGATCTTCTCGGCGTAGCTGGGTTCGCCGCTCTGGTCGTGCGGGACCGGCAGGCCGGCCACCCCCCCACCCAGGTGCTCGTCGAGCAGCCGGCAGCCGATGGCCACCAGTCGGTCCCGGAGGTGGTCGACCGACTCCTCGTCCTCGATCGTGGTGCCCTCGACGGCGTAGACGGGGCCGGTGTCGAGGCCGGCCTCCACCGCCATCAGGCAGACCCCGGTCTCGGCGTCGCCCTCGAGCACCGCCCGCTCCACCGGCGCCGCCCCCCGCCACCGGGGCAGCAGGGAGAAGTGGAGGTTGACCATGGGCAGCTGCTCCAGCACCGCCACCGGGACGATCCGGCCGTAGGCCACCACCACCCCCAGCTCGGCGCCGACCCCCACGGCGTCGTCGAGGTGGTCGGTGACCGGGAGTCCCAGCTCCAGCGCCGCCGCCTTCACCGGGCTGGGTACCAGGTCCCCGCCCCGCCCCCTCCGCTTGTCCACCCGGCTGACCACCAGCGCCACGTCGTGGCCGGCCGCCACCAGGGTCCGGAGGGGTGGGACGGCCGCCTCCGGCGTTCCCAGGTAGACGAGACGGGCCATGGCCCGGGAGGCTATCGGTCCGACGAGCCGGGCCGTCGGACGTCGCCCCTACGGCGTGGTCGCCGACCCCGCCCGGAGGGGGGTGGCGGAGCCGGTGGTCAGCGTGCCGTCGGCGTCATACCAACCGACGGTGCACTCGACGGTTCGACGACCGGCATTCCAACTCGCCGGGGCGAAGTCCAGGTACCCGGGCCTCACCCCGTCGGGAAGCGAACCTCCGGTGTACTGGGTGGCCAGCCGGGTACAGCCCGCCCCCACCGCCGCCCACCACTGGTCGGTGGACGAGGGATACGACGTCACCCCGGTGATGGTCACGGTACCCACCAGCTCCGTCGAGTGGACGCTGGTGCAGGGCACCGGGTCGCCGAGCGTGCCCGACGACCCTAGCGACAGACACGTACCGGTGACGTAGACGGGTGTCTGGTCCTGGCCACGTACCCGGCCGGTGAACGGGATCAGGTCGTTCGACGTCGGTGCCCCGAACGGCGTCGCCAGCTGGATACCGCACCAGAGGGTCCGATCGCCGTTGCCCCAACCCCGAGCCGTCGGCTCCAGGGCGGACGCCGCGAACCGACCGTAGGGGTCGAGCGGATAACCGAGATAGCGCTCCGCCGGTGGCCCGCACTCGGCGGTGTCGATCTGGCCCCACTGGGCGGGGCCGGGATACGGGGCGTCGGATCCGTACGACGTCAACACCTCCTTGTCCGTCATCTCCATGAGATGGGGTCGGGTGCAGGGCACGTCGGGGGTGGCCAGGTTCTGGCCCCCCTCGGACTGGTTCCAGGTGATGCACTCCCCGGCCCGGTAGGTGCGGTCGGCCAGATCGAGGTCGGTGGTGGAGGTGGAGGACGCCGGGGTGGAGGTGGGGGCGGACGGAGCGGTCGCGACGTGACGGGGCGCCAGGTGCAGGGCGTGGCGGAACCCCGACTCCGAGGCCAGCGGACCCACGCCATCGAAGGCGGCCACCACCAACCCCACCACCACGATGGCCACGGCCACCAGGATGGGAACCAGATCTCGCCGCAGCCGCTGGAGGGACTTCGAGCCGCGACGGGACGGCTCCGGGGGGAGGACCGGTCGGGTGGGGGCCCGGTGGGCGGCCGGTGCCTCGGTACGGGTGGCGTCGGCTACGAAGGACTCGTCGAGGACCAGGGAGTCGAAAGGATCCTGTTCACCGGTGTCGCCGGCGTCGGTGTCGCCCTCGTCCTCCTGCCCGTGCACCGGGTCATCCTCGCGCACCCGTCCGGGGCGGAGGGTCAGAGCTCCCGGCCGTCCTCCGGTACGGCGGCGACCAGCTTGGCCTCCATCTCCGTGGTGTCGAACCCGAGCGAGCGGTCGCGGAGGACCCGGAGGGCCTGCTTCCGCAGATCGTCGTCGAGCCGCTCCACCATCAGCACGCCGTCGAGGTGGTCCACCTCGTGCTGGAACACCCGGCCCAGAAACTCGTCCGCCTCGATGGACAGCTCCTTGCCGTCGAGGTCGTATCCCTGGACGTGGACGGTCATCGGGTCGCACGATCCCCAGCCGGAGCTCGGGGATGGAGAGGCACCCCTCCTCGTAGTACCACTCGCCCGCCGTCTCCACGATGGTGGGATTGATCATCACCTCGGGGCCGTCGCCGACGTCGTAGACGAACAGGCGCTTCTGCACCCCGACCTGGGTGCGGCCAGGCCCGCCCCGACGGCGTCGTACATGGTGTCCACCATGTCGTCGACCAGCCGCACCAGGGCGCCGTCGACCTTGTCGACCTCCCGGGCGACCTGCTTCAGGACCGGGTCGCCGTAGGTGCGCACGGAGTACGAGGACATGGGCCCATTCTAGGTGGAGGTTCTGTCGGTTCCGGCCTCCGGCCTCAGACGTCGGTGGGATCCACCTCCACCCGGAGTCGGCCGGCCGGGCGCTCCACCGCCGCCAGTGCGTCGCACAGCCCCCGATGATCGTCGGCCCGCACCAGCCACCGGTCGTCCGAGGGCGAGGACACCGAGACGCCCGCCAGCTGACGGAGGCCGTCGGCGTAGGTCCCGGCCCCGGCCCCCCGGAGGAGGGCCAGGGCTCCGAACGGTGGCAGGCCCAGCTCGAGGCGGAGCGTCCGTTCCGGGTCGGACACCAGTGCGGATCCCCTGGACCGTCGCCCGGAGCACCTCATGGTCGGGGATGCGGGTCTGGACGAGCAGCCGGCCCCCGCCCTCCCGGCCCCCCACCAGGCGGGCGGCCCGGGCCAGAAGGGCCAGGGCCTCCTCGCCGGCCGCGAAGCGGGGGGCCAGCAGATGCTGGTCGAAGTCGAGGAACGCCACGGCGTCGGCCCGGCCCACCCGGTGCAGCGCCGCCTCGGTACCCACCACCAGCCGCTCCCGGCCGGGGGCCGGCGCACCGACGGCCCCCGCCCCGGCGACAGCCGGTCCCGACACCTCGACCGCCTCCACCCCCACCAACGCCGCCAGCTCCTCGGTGGCCCGGGACACCCCCATGCGGAGCAGCTTCAGCCGGCGGGAGTCACACTCGGCACAGACCGGTGGCCGGATCAGGTCGCACCGGCTGCACCGGAGATCGCCGCCGCTGACCGGCTGCACCACCGATCCCCCACACCGGGTGCACCGGGCCAGGGCCCCGCAGTGGGCGCAGGCCAGCAGGCGCCCCCGGCCGGTCCGGTTGAGGATGCACACCACCCGGCCCTCCGGGCGGTCGAGCACCGAGTGGAGCAGCCGTACCAGGGGCTCGGAGAACAGCCCGGTCCGGGGGTCGTCGCCGGTCCGGTCCACCACCTCGGCGGCCGGCCAGCCGCGACGCTCCACGCTCCGCGGCGGGGTGACCAGGCGGGCCCCCTCCAGCAACGGGACCGTCGGGGTCGGGGTGACCAGCACCAGGGGCGCCCGGTCCCGGCGGGCCCGTTCCCCCACCACCTCCACCGCCGACCAGGTGGGGGCCCGCTCCTCCCGGTAGACCTCGTCGTGGGCGTCGAGGACCACGACCGCCCGCACCCGGGCCAGCGGGGCCCAGGCGGCCGCCCGGGCTCCCACCACCGCCACGGTTCCGGTGGCCGCCGCCTCCCACCCGTCGGGCAGCAGGGCCACCGGGGCCCCGGCCCGGCGGAGGCGCTCGGCCAGCGCGCCGGCCCGGGCCAGGGAGGGGGCGAGGACCAGCACCCCCTCGGGTCCGAGCACGTGAAGGACCTCCAGCACCACCCGGGTGGCGTCGAGGGTGGGGGCCAGGCGCACCACCGACGGGCGCGACGGATCGGCCAGGGCCTCGGCCACCAGCCCGACGGAGCCACCGCCCGGGGACTCGACCGACCGTCCGGCGGAGCGGTTCCCGTCGCCGTTCCTCCCCGGATCCACCGGCGACCCGACCCGGACCACCCGGAGCGGCGAGGCGGTCCCCAGGAACGACGACACCGGTCCCGCCCACCGCCAGGCCGCCCACTCGGCCAGGGCCACCACCGACGGCGGCGGACCGTCGCCACTCGAGACGGCGATCGCCCGGGGGGTCACCCCGTCGGGGGGCGTGACCCGGTCCTCCACCACCCACGCCGCCACCCGCCGGCCGTGGAGGTCGACCCGGACCCGGCTGCCCACCGAGATCCGCCCCTCCAGGGCGGCCGGGACCGTGTAGTCGAACCGGCGGTGGATGGCCGGGACGTCGGGCACCACCCGGACCACCCGGTCGGTCGGCTCCACCGGGCCCGGCGTCCCGTCGGCCACGCCCACCGTGTCCTCCGGCGTGGCGCCGGGCGGATCGCCGGTCAGAGGCCGAGCGCCTGCTTGAGGTCGTCGACCCGGGAGGTCTCCTCCCACGTGAAGTCCTTCTCGTTGCGACCGAAGTGCCCGTAGGCGGCGGTCTTGCGGTAGATCGGCCGCTTGAGGTCGAGGTCGCGCACGATGGCGGCGGGACGGAGGTCGAAGATCCCGTCCACCGCCTCCACGATCCTGGCCGGGTCCACCGTCTCGGTGCCGAAGGTCTCCACCAGCAGGGAGACCGGGCGGGCCACCCCGATGGCGTAGGCCACCTGCACCTCGCACCGGCTGGCGGCACCGGAGGCCACCACGTGCTTGGCCACCCAGCGGGCGGCGTAGGCGGCGGACCGGTCCACCTTGGAGGGGTCCTTCCCGGAGAAGGCCCCGCCGCCGTGCCGGGCCATGCCGCCGTAGGTGTCGACGATGATCTTCCGGCCGGTGAGCCCGGTGTCGGCGTGGGGGCCGCCCAGCTCGAACACGCCGGTGGGGTTGGCCAGGATCCGCAGGTTGTCGGTGTCCAGGTCGGTGGGGAGCAGCGGGTGGATCACGTTGTCCCGGAGGTCGGGCAGGAGCAGGGTGTCGAGGTCGACGCCGGGGTCGTGCTGGGTGGAGATGAGGACGGTCTCGAGGGCCACCGGCCTGCCGTTGTCGTAGGTGACACTGACCTGGGTCTTGCCGTCGGGCCGGAGGTAGGGCAGGACCCCCACCCGTCGGACCTGGGAGAGCCGCTGGGCCAGGCGGTGGGCCAGCCAGATCGGCAGCGGCATCAGGTCCGGGGTCTCGTCGCAGGCGTAGCCGAACATCATCCCCTGGTCGCCGGCGCCCTGGGCGTTGAGCTGGTCCTCGCCGCCGGTGCCCGCCCGCACCTCGAAGGCGTTGTCCACGCCCTGGCCGATGTCGGGCGACTGCTCGTCGAGGGCCACCATGACGCCACAGGTCTTCCCGTTGATGCCGTAGGCGTCGTTGTCGTACCCGATGTCGAGCACCACCTGGCGGACCAGGGTCGGGATGTCGACGTAGGTCGAGGTGGTGATCTCGCCGGCCACCAGGACCAGGCCGGTGGTGAGCAGCGTCTCGCAGGCCACCCGGCTCTCGGGGTCATCGGCCAGGAGGGCGTCGAGGACGCTGTCGGAGATCTGGTCGGCCATCTTGTCCGGGTGGCCTTCGGTGACCGACTCGGAGGTGAAGGTGTATCGGGTGCTCACGTGGATTCCGTTCTGCTCGGGGGTGGTCGCTGCTCGGGGGTGGTGGCTGCTCGGGGGTGGTCGTGTCGGTGCTGGTCGCGGCTCGGGTGGTCGAGGGTGGTCAGGGTGTAGCTGTCGGTGCGCTGCCGCCCGGTCAGGTGGCCGTCCGGTCGCCCGGCGGCGGCCCACGGTCCGGGCGGGGTCATCCGGGGGCGGGTGGTGCGTCCCCGGAGGACCGGTCCCGGACGGCGAGAAGCCCGACCACCCTATCCAACACGGCGTCGGCGACCGCATCTTTGCCGGTGAGGTCCACCTCGGTGGTGGTGCCGTCGGCGCCCAGCACGGTGACGGCGTTGGTGTCGTGGTCGAAGCCCACACCGGGGGCGGCGACGTCATTGGCCACCATCAGGTCCACGCCCTTGGCCACCAGCTTGGCCGCCGCCCGCTCGGCCACCTGGTCGGTCTCGGCGGCGAACCCCACCAGAATCTGGCCCGTCCCGCCGGCGCCGTCCCAGCTCGGCGAGGATGTCGGGGGTGGGCTCCAGCAGCAGTTCGGGGACACCGTCCACCTTGTGGAGCTTGGCGTCCGCCACCTCCTTGGGCCGGAAGTCGGCCACCGCCGCCGCCATCACCACCACGTCGGAGCCGGCGGCGAGGGCGAGCATGGCCGCCTCCATCTCCGCGGCCGTCTCCACCGGATGGACGGTGACGCCGTCGGCGACCGCACGGCCGGCCGTGGTGACCAGGTCGACCACCGCCCCGCGCCGCCGGGCCGCATCGGCCAGGGCGTGGCCCTGCTTGCCCGACGAACGGTTGGTCAGCACCCGCACCGGGTCGATGGGCTCGCGGGTCCCCCCCGCCGACACCACCACCCGCACCCCGTCGAGATCACCGGCGCCGAGGTCGGCCGGCGGCGGCACCGTCGGACGGTGTCCCCAGCAGGTCCAGCACGGTGGCGACGATCACCGCCGGATCGGCCAGGCGGCCGGAGCCGGAGTCGCCCCCGGCCAGACGTCCGTCCTCCGGCGGCACCACCACCACCCCCCGGGACCGCAGGGTCTCCAGGTTGGCCTGGACCGCCGGGTGCTCCCACATCTCCGTGTGCATGGCCGGGCAGAGCACCACGGTGGCGGCGGTGGCCACCAGTGTGGTGGTCAGCAGGTCGTCGGCCAGGCCGTGGGCGTAGCGGCCGATGAGGTCGACGGTGGCCGGGGCCACCACCACCAGATCGGCCCGCTGCCCCAGCCGGGTGTGCGGGATGGGGGACGCCTCGTCCCACAGGCTGGTCTGGGTCGGCTCGGAGCCGAGGGCGTCGAAGGTGGTCCGGCCCACGAAGTGGGTGGCCCGCTCGGTGAGCACCGGCGCCACGTGCACCCCGGCGTCGACCAGCCGGCGGCAGACCTCCACCGCCTTGTAGGCGGCGATCCCGGCGGACACCCCGAGGACGACGAAGGGTCGGGGGGCGTCCGTCATGGTCGTGGGGACCGGGACGCCTACTCGGTCGGCTCGGTGAGGCCGGCCTCCGCGCCGCCCTCCAGTCCGACCAGCCCGGTGCCCTCGGCCAGGGCGGCCGCCTCGGCCAGCGCCGCCGCCTCGGCCAGGGCGGCCTCCTCGGCGGGATCAGGCCGGGTGTAGGTCGCCTTGCCGGCGGCCACCTCCTCGAAGGCGATGGACAGCGGCTTGCCGGACACCGAGGCCACCTGCGGGGGGACCACCACGCCGATGCCCTCGCCCAGGCTGTTGTAGTAGCTGTTGACCTGGCGGGCCCGACGCGAGGCCAGCGCCACCAGTGTGAACTTGGAGTCCACCTTGTCGAGCAGGTTCTCGATCGGGGGGTCCATCAGGGTGGCGCGGGTCTCGGGCATCAGGATCCTTTGGGTGCGGAGTCGGGTGGCTCGGGCTGAATGGTGGGGTGCGCCGGCAACCGGGCCGGTGCCGTGCCGACCGGAGCCGGTGCCACCGGAGATTCCGGTGATCCCGTGGGCGCCGATCGCCCGACACGCCCGGTCAGGGGGCGGAGCGGTAACGTTCCACTATACCGGCCACATCGGCCGTGGCCTGACCAAGGTCGTCGTTGACCACCTCGGCGTCGGCGATGGCCCGCCCGGCCTGCACCTCGTCGGCCCCGGCCCGTAGCCGTTTGGCCACGTGGGCCTCGTCGTCGCCCCGGGCCCGCAGGCGTTCGGCCTGGACCTCGTCGGACGGTGGCACCAGCAGGATCAGCCGGGCGTCGGGCCGCAGCCGACGCACCTCCCGGGCACCCTGGAGGTCGATCTCGAGGAGCACGTCGGACCCCTCCGGGGGCTCCGGGAGGGGGGTGCCGTAGAGGTTGCCGAGGAACTCGGCCCACTCGAAGAACCCCTCCTCCGCCACCCGCTGCTCGAAGGTGGCCCGGTCGACGAAGGTGTAGGCGTCGTCGGCCTCCCCCGGCCGACGGCCACGGGTGGTCCACGATCGGCTGAGCCAGAGGTCGGGGTCGGCCGCCACCAGTCGGGCGGCGATGGTCCCCTTCCCGGCGCCGCCGGGGCCGAACAGGACGAAGATGCGGGGCTCGGGCGGGTGGCCGCCGGGGCCCGGGTGCGACCCGCTCAGCGAGCGGTCTCGCGCAACAGCGACTCGCGCTGGTTGCTCCCCAGTCCCTGCAGGCGACGGCTCTCGCTGATCCCCACCGTCTCCATCATCCGCCGGGCCTTCACCTTGCCGAGGCCGGGCAGCGACTCGAGGACGGCGAGGACCTTCATCTTGCCGATCGTCTCGTTGGCGTCGGCCTGGGTCAGGAGCTCGGAGAGGCTGAGCGAGCCCAGCTTGAGTTTCTCCTTCACCTCAGCCCGCTCACGGCGGACCACGGCGGCCTTGGCCAGGGCGGCCTGGCGCTGTTCGGGTGTGAGTGCGGGCGGTTGCGGCATGCACGCGACGATAGCGCCTCCGCCGGCTGTCTTCATGCCCGATACTGGAGGGGTGCCGACGGTGGATCTCAACGCCGACCTGGGAGAAGCTGATTCGCTGCTGCCGTCGGACCTCGCCATCCTCGCCTCGGTGACCAGCGCGAACATCGCCTGCGGGTTCCACGCCGGCTCCGCCGAGGTGATGCTGGCGACCTGCCGGGCCGCCGTCGAGCACGGCGTGGTGGTGGGTGCCCATGTCTCCTACCGCGACCGGGAGGGCTTCGGTCGGCGTCCACTCGACGTTCCGGCCGAACGGCTCCTGGCCGACCTGCTCGAGCAGCTCGACGCCCTCGCCGTCGAGGCGGGTCGGGCCGGCACGGCCGTCACCTATGTCAAGCCGCACGGCGCCCTCTACCACCGGATGGGATCGGACCCGGAGGTGGCGGGTGTGGTGGTGGCGTCGCTGGAGGCGGCGGGCGTGGGGGTCCTGCTCGCCGCGCCCGGGCCGGTGGTGGCGGACGCCGCCCGCTCCGCCCGGATCACCGTGGCCCTCGAGGCGTTCGCCGACCGCGCCTACCGGATCGACGGCACCCTGCTCCCCCGCGACCGGAACGGCGCGGTGATCGACGACCCGTCGGAGGTGGCCCGGCGGGCGGTCTCCCTGGTGTGCCGCAACGGTGTCGAGGGCGCCGACGGCTCGTGGGTCGAGGTGACGTGCGACTCCCTGTGTCTCCACGGCGACACCCCGGGGGCGGACGCGGCGGCCGTGGCGGTGCGGGCGGCGCTCGAGTCGGCTGGCATCACCGTCGCCCCGTTCGCCAGCGTCCATCGCACCCTCCCGATGAGCACCGCACTCTCCCCGCGCACCTCCCGATGACCCACCCCGCACCTCCCGATGACCCACCATCGTCCCCGATGATCTCCATCGTCCCCGGGCCCGAGTGGTGACATGACCAGGGTCTCGGCGTTCGGGGATGCCGGTTGGCTGGTCGAGGTCGCCGATGTCCCGGCCGCCCACCGTCTGGCCGACACCCTCGACGGGGCCCTCCAGGCCGGCGACGCACCGGCGCAGGGGATGGAGATCACCGTCGGCTTCGGTTCCCTGGTGGTGACCGCCGACCCGGTGACCGCCGACCTCGACGCCGTGGAGGCCTGGCTCAGGGGCACGGTCGCCACCGCCACCGCCAACTCCTCCGGACCCGCCCCCGGCCCGCCAGACCGATCCGGGTCGTCGTCGCCCACAGCAGCCGACCCGGGCCCGGACGAGCCGCCGGTGGTGGGATCCCGGACGGTGCTCGAGGTCCCGGTGACGTTCGACGGGGACGACCTCGAACCGGTGGCGGAGCAGCTCGGTCTCGTGCCGGCAGGCGTGGTGGACCTGCTGGTAGGGAGCGAGCTCGAGGTGGCGTTCGTCGGGTTCTCGCCCGGGTTCCCCTACCTGGTGGGGCTACCCGAACCCCTGGCCTCGTTGGAGCGTCGGGCCACACCACGGCCGTCGGTCCCCGCCGGGTCGGTGGCGGTGGCGGGGGGCTTCGCCGCCGTCTACCCGCAGTCCACGCCCGGCGGCTGGCTCCTGCTGGGGCGGACCGAACTGGCGCTGTTCGATCCCACCACACCGCCCTTCGCCCGGCTCCGACCCGGCGACCGGGTCCGGTTCCGACGACGGGAGGGACCCCTCGACGCCGGCCGGGCCATCCCGGTGGCCCGGACACCCTCCACGGCCCGCTCCCCGGGTCGTCCACCGTTGACCTCCGACGGGTCCCGCACCGTCCGGGTGGTCGAACCCGGGCTGTTCACCGTCATCCAGGACGGCGGCCGTCGGGGACTCGGCAACACCGGAGTTCCCCGTTCCGGACCTGCCGACCCCCATGCCATGGTCCTGGCCAACCGACTGGTCGGCAACCCCGACCACGCGGCCGCGGTGGAGGTCACCGCCCGGGGCCCGACATTCACCGTCGACGCTCCCGTGCATCTGGCCGTGGTGGGTGCCGGAGCGGGAGCGGTGGACATCACCGTCGACGGCCACCAGGTGGGCGGCGACGGGGTGATCCCGTTGGTCGCCGGGCAGCAGGTGACGATCGGGACCGTGCGGTTCGGCCTCCGGGCGTACGTGGCGATGGCGGGTGGCATCGAGGGTCCGATGGTGGTGGGATCGCGCTCGTCCGATGTGCTCAGCGGACTGGGTGCGGGTCCACTCGCCGCCGGTGACCGACTCGCCCTCGGGCCGCCCGGGCATCCCCACGGGCTGCTGGTCCACGGGATCCACCCGTCCACGGACCGCCACCTCTGGCCCATCCGGGCGATCGCCGGTCCCACCTCCTTCGCCGAGGCCGAACTCGAGGTCCTCACGGCCACGGAGTGGGTGGTCGGGGCCGCCTCCAACCGGATCGGGCTCCGGCTCGAGGGCGGTGCCGTCGTCGTCCAGCCGCCGCCGTCCGGTAGTCCATCGACAGGGATGGTCACCGGCGCCATCCAGATCCCACCCGATGGGCAGCCGATCGTGCTGCTCCCCGACCACGCCACGGTGGGGGGCTACCCGGTGGCCGCTTCGGTGATCACCGCCGACCTCGGCCTGATCGGACAGGTCGGCCCGGGCGACCGCTTGCGGTTCGAGCTGGTGTCCGTGGACGAGGCCCGGTCCATCGGAAGGGAGCACCGCAGGGACATGGTCGGTCGGATCTCCGGCTGGTATCCCGTCGAATCCGGCACCTGAGACAGCCGTTCCGCCCTTGGGGGCCAGCGTGAGGGACCCCCGGGCGCGCCCCACTCACTCCGTGTGGAGGAAGAGGGTGGGGCCGCCCGGGTCGGGCGGGTCGGGGTCGGGTGGGTCGGGATCCGCCGGGGGTGGGCCGACCGGGCCGTAGCCGTGGGCTCTCCCCTTGGGGGTGACGGTGAAGCTCCAGCTGTGGTCGGGGTTCCGGTCCAGGTGGAAGTAGCCCCGGGTCTTCAACCCGTGGTGGAAGGGGCACAGCCGGACCAGGTTCCACCACTGGGTGGGTCCCTGCTTGGCGAAGTCCACCGACCAGTGGTCGATCTGGAGGTGACGGTGCTGGTCACAGCCGGAGATCACACAGACCGGGTCCCGCTCCAAGAGGGCCGAGGCCACCGGGGCGGGGATGCCCCGCTTCAGGTTGACGATGCAGGGGACGTCCACCCCGTCGGTGATGACCAGGCGGAGGAGGGCGTCCCCCATGATCTCCCGGGCCCGCTCCACCGAGATGGGCCCGATGCCGGGGATCTCGCACCTCTGTCCCGGCCCGGCGAACCCGGCCCGCAGGGCGGCGAGGTCGACCCGGACGTGGACGGTGTCGGTCCGGTAGGGGCCACGGGACCGGCCGGTGCCGGTGGTGGCACCCCGGCCCCGGCTCCGGCCGGTGCCCGATCGCTGGCCACCACCCGGGTCGGTGCTCCGGCATCGGGCCCTTCCGCCGGCATCGGGGCCCTGCCCGGCTCCGGCATCGGGCCCTGCCACCCCGGGTCCCGGCCGGGTCACCGGCCCCGGTGGCCCCGGTGGCCCCGGTGGCCACCAGCTCCACCAGGGCGTCGGCCATGTAGGCGTCCCGGGACTCCTCGATGCCGGCCCTCCGGTTCCGGCGGAACACCTGGTCACACGTCCGCTCCAGCGCCGAGCGCAGCCGGGCCCCCTCCAGGGGGGCGAACCGGCCGTGGAGGAGGGTCATGCCGTCGACCGGATCGGTCCAGGTGCGGAGCGACCGCCTGGCGTGGAGCCGCTCCTCCCGCCGGCGCTCGTCCTCGGCCGAGCCCCGTTGGGCCCGGGCCCGGCCGGCCTTGTCCTGGACGGTGCGGAGGGAGTCGGTCTCCGCCCCGGCCAGCAGGTCGGCCTCCGCCCCGGGGTTCTCCTTCACGGCCCCCGAGATCAGCCGGGCCTTCCTCGGGGAGAGCTTCCCGCCCCGGAGGGCGTCCTCCACCCCGGGCTGGGAGCCGAGGTTCTCCCCCAGCTTCAGGGTGTCGAGGGCATCGCCCAGCGACTCCCCGGTCTCGGCGGCCAGCCACTCGGCCCCCGAACGCTGGCCGGAGCGGCGGTGGATGTCCGAGTCGGCGGCCCGCCTGGCGGCCAGGGTCTTGCCCGCCTGGGCCAGGTGCTCGATCCGGGCGAAGCGCCGGACCAGGGAGGCGGCGTCGTCACCGCTGAAGCGGGCCGGCTCGAAGGACCGCACGAACCCCTCGAGCTCCGACTCCACGCCGGACAGGACCGAGGTGGCCCCCTCCCCACCGGACGCCGCCGAGCACCCGGCCGGGGTGGCCCCACCGATGGCCCTCGCCTCCGTCTTCGTCGCCCCGCCGGGGACCCGACCTGTCATGGGGAAATTGTCCCAGGGGGGTGTGACACCCCCCGCTGGTCGGATCACCGGGCACGGGAGAACACAGTCCTGACCAGGAGCTACGCCCCTGGCTACCCCTTGGGCTTCTGTCCCAGGATCTTCAGGAAGAACTTGCCCGCCGCACTCGGCTCTTTCGGCCGGTGGTGGTCGGAGGAGTGTCCATAACGGGCGTTCCCCCCGCTGCCAGCTCCCCCGCCGCTGCCCGAGCCGGGTGTGGGGATGGAATTGGGCTCCTCGTACTTGGGCACCTTGGGCAGGTGCTTCCTCTGCTTCCGCGGCTTACTTCCTGAGGATCCCATCGCACGATCATGCCTGATCGCCGGAGGGCGTGGGCCACTCCACCACAACCCCACCCCCACCGCCGGCCACCCCACCCCACCCCACCCCACCACCGGCCCACCCCACCCCACGCCACCGCGTTACGAGCCCATCACCCTGGGTACGATCGGATCATGGCCTCCACCGATCACCTCCCGCCCTCGAGCGACCCCCGGGCCACCTCCGGGGACGGGGGCAGGTTCGACTCGCTGGACCCCTCCACCGGCGAGGTGGTGGGCACCTTCCCCATCGATGACGAGGCGGTGGTGCGCTTCGCCGTGGAGCGGGCACGGGACGCCGGCCACTGGTGGCGCAGCCTCGATGCCGCCGGTCGGGGGCGGCACCTGGCCGCCTTCACCGGAGAGATCGCCCGGCGCCTGCCCGAGCTGGCCGACCTGGTGCACCGGGAGAACGGGAAGCCGAAGGCCGACGCCCTGCTGGAGATCGCCCCGGTGCTCGACCACCTCCGTTGGGCGGCCCGGAACGCCAGCAAGGTCCTCGGGCCCAAGCGTGTCTTCCCCGGCCTGCTGGCGCTGAACAACTCGGCCAGCGTGGAGTACCAGCCACTGGGGGTCATCGGCGTGATCGGGCCGTGGAACTACCCGGTGTTCACCCCCATGGGGTCGATCGCCTACGCCCTGGCGGCGGGGAACGCCGTGGTGTTCAAGCCCAGCGAGTTCACGCCGGCGGTGGGGACGTGGCTGGCCGACGCCTGGGCCACCGCGGTGCCCGACGGGCGGGACGTCCTCACCGTGGTGACCGGGTTCGGCGACACCGGGGCGGCGCTGTGCCGGGCGGGTGTCGACAAGATCGCCTTCACCGGATCGGCACGGACCGGGCGGCGGGTGATGGCCACCTGCGCCGAGGGCCTGGTGCCGGTGCTGATGGAGTGCGGGGGCAAGGATGCCCTGATCGTCGAAGAGGGCGCCGATCTCGAGGCCGCCGCCGACGCCGCCCTGTGGGGTGGGATGAGCAACGGCGGACAGACCTGCACGGGGATCGAGCGGGTCTACGCCACCGAGGGCGTCTACGACCGGTTCCTGGACCTCCTCACCGAGCGGGCCCGCTCGCTGCGCCCGGGATCCGACGCCACCGCCGACTGGGGACCGCCCACCATGCCGGCCCAGACCGACGTCATCAGCCGCCACCTGGCCGACGCCGTCGAGCACGGTGGCCGGGCGGTGGTCGGCGGGGCGGGGAGCGTCAGCCCGCAGGGGGTCGGGCCCACCATCCTGGTCGGGGTGCCCGAGGACACCGAGGCGGTGACCGAGGAGACCTTCGGGCCCACCCTCACGGTGGCCAAGGTCCGCAACGCCGAGGAGGCCATCGAGCTGACCAACGCCGGGCGGTACGGCCTGGGCGGCGCCGTCTTCACCGGCTCCCGCCAGCGGGGCGTCGAGCTGGCCCGCCGCATGCGCAGCGGCATGACGTCGGTCAACTCCGTCCTCACCTTCGCCTTCATCCCCGGGCTGCCGTTCGGCGGCGTCGGCGAGTCGGGCTTCGGCCGGATCCACGGCCCGGACGGGCTGCGGGAGTTCACCCGGGCCCACGCCATCACCGCCCAGCGGTTCGCCCTGCCGGTCAACCTCACCAGCTTCGACCGCCCGGCCGTCGCCACCAAGGTGCTGGGCGGGGCGCTGAAGCTGCTGCACGGTCGGAGGTAGGGGCACCGGCTCCGGGGGCTCCCCGGTGCCGCACCGGGCCGACCGGTGCGGAGCCCCGGTCCCCGCCCGGACCGGCCGACCCGAACGAGCCCCGGTCCGACCGGACCGGCCGACCCCGAGCGTCCAGGGGTCGGCCCGGGGTCCCGTCCCCGGGCCCGGCCGCAACCGGACGGCGAGGGTCCCCGGCGCTCAGCCCAGGGCGGCCGCCACCTCGTCCCGGGCCACGGTGGCCGCCTTCCGGAGGGACTCCACCTCGGGTCCGGCCGCCAGGAGCGAGCGGGACGAGCTGGCCACCACCGAGCCGGGCGGGCACCCCCCGAAGAGGGCGGCCACCCCGGCCGGCGTGCCGCCCTGGGCGCCGAGCCCCGGCGCCAGGATCGGCCCACCCAGCGACGGGAGGTCGAAGGCCGACGGCTCGAGGGTGGCGCCGATCACCGCCCCCAGGGTGCCGGGGGGCACGGTGCCGCCGGCGTTCAATGCGGCCAGCTGGCCCAGCAGCATGTCCTCCACCGTCGGACCGGCACCGTCCCCCGGGCCGGCGGTGACCGCCTGCTGCAGCTCCCGGCCCTCGGGGTTGGAGCTCCGTACCACCACGATCACCCCGCGCCCGGTCGACGCCGCCCGGTCGATCATCGGCTGGCAGGCGCCCAGGCCCAGGTAGGCGAGGGCGGTGACGGCGTCCCCGGCCAAGGGGCTGGCGTCGTCCAGCCAGGCCGAGGCGTAGGCGTCCATGGTGGAGCCGATGTCGCCGCGCTTGGCGTCGGTGATGACCAGCAGGCCGGCCGAGCCGGCCGCCACGATCAGCGACTCGAGGGCGGCCATCCCGGCGGCGCCGTGGCGCTCGAAGAACGCCACCTGGGGCTTGACCACCGGCACCACGTCGGCGAAGGCGTCCACGCACCGGTAGCCGAACTCCCCGAGGCCGGCGGCGTCGTCGGTCAGCCCCCACTCGGACAGCAACGAGGACGAGGGGTCGATCCCGGCGCACAGCGGTCCGGTCGCGGCCACCGCCTCGGCCAGGCGCACCCCGAAGCTCGCCCGCGCCCCGACGCCGCCGGCGGCTCCCCCACCGTCCACGACACCGCCCGGCACGTCCTCCGCACCGTCACCCATGGGCCACTCCTCTCAACTCGCCGATCGACCGGACCCGGTGGGCGGAGCACCAGCGCTCGAGCTCGCCGGTCACCTTCCAGGGGGCGCGGGGGTCCCGGAAGGTCGCCGTCCCCACCTGGACGGCGTCGGCACCGGCCATCAGCAGCTCCACGGCGTCCTCCCCGCTCCGCACCCCGCCCACCCCGATGATGGGGAGGGTGGGCAGGGCGGCCCGCACGTCGTAGACGGCCCGCACGGCCACCGGGTGGATGGCCGCCCCCGACAGGCCGCCCCCGCCGCCCCCCAGCAGCGGGCGCCGCGCCTCGAGGTCGATCACCATGCCCAGCACGGTGTTGACCAGGGTGACCGCCTCGGCGCCGGCCCCGGCGGCCGCCCCGGCGATCTCGGCCAGGTCGGCCACGTTGGGGCTGAGCTTGGCCCACACCGGCAGCCCGGTGGCCGCCACCTCGGCGCGCACCGCCCGGACCACCCCGGCGGTGGCCTCCGGCGAGTGGGCGAACATCCGGCGACGGTCCTCCACGTTGGGGCAGCTGACGTTGACCTCCAGGGCGGTGATCCCCTCCACCCCGGCCAGCAGGGCGGCGGCGGTGGCGAACTCCTCCACCCGCCGACCCCAGATGCTGGCCACCACCCGGGCACCGGTGGCACGGAGCCGGGGGAGGTCGCGCTCCACCCACGCCGCCACCCCGGGGCCGTGCAGCCCCACGCTGTTGATCATCCCCGACGGCGTCTGGTGGACCCGTGGGGAGGGGTTGCCGGGCCACGGTTCGGTGGCGAGCGACTTGACCACCACCGCCCCGACCGCCGAAAGGTCGCCGTAGGCGGCCAGCTCGTCGCCGTGGCCGGCGGTGCCCGAGGCGGTCAGCACCGGCGAGGGCAGCTCCACCGAGCCGATCCGGCAGGTCAGGTCGACGTCACCGGCGGTCACCGCGTGCCACGCCCGCCGGAGCCGGGACGGACGCAGCCCCCCCGCCCCCGACGGCGCCCCTCCCGGGGCACCGGGGGTGGAGTACACGGCGCTGGGCCGGACCGGGGCGGACGCCCCGGAACCCTCCACGTCGGCTCCCGGCTGCCGGGGACCCGCTCCCCCGCTCATCCGCCGTGGTACTCCTGCAGCGAGCGGACCGACAGGGCGTGGGTGGTCCAGTCGGCGATCCCCGCCGCCGCCGCCCGGGCGGCCGCCACCGTGGTCAGGCACGGCACCCCGTGGCTCAGCGACGCCGACCGGATGTGGACGCCGTCGGCCCGGGGGCCGCGGCCCCGCGGCGTGTTGACCACCAGCTGCACCTTGCCTCCGGCGATCAGCTCCACGGCGTCGACCTCGCCCTCGCCCCGGGAGCCCACCTTGGCCACCACGGTGGCCACCGGCACGCCCTCCGCCTCCAGGAGGGCGGCGGTGCCGGAGGTGGCGGCCAGCTCGAAGCCGAGGGCCACGAACTGGCGGGCCGCCTCCAGTCCCGAGGCCTTGTCCCGGTCGGCCAGCGACAGGAAGACGGTGCCCGACTCCGGCAGCCGGTTGCCGGCGGCGATCTGGCTCTTGGCGAAGGCCAGCCCGAAGGTGGCGTCGATGCCCATCACCTCGCCGGTGGAGCGCATCTCCGGGCCCAGCAGGGTGTCCACGTCGGGGAAGCGGTTGAACGGGAGCACCGCCTCCTTCACCGACACGTGGCCGGTCACCGGCTCGGTCAGCAGCCCCTCGGCCCGGAGCTCGGCCAGGGTGGCCCCCACCATCACCCGGGCGGCCACCATCGCCACCGGGACGCCGGTGGCCTTGGCCACGAAGGGGACGGTCCGGCTGGCCCGGGGGTTGGCCTCCAGGACGTAGGCGGTGTCGTCCTTCACCGCGAACTGCACGTTGCAGAGCCCGACCACCTCGAGGGCCTCGGCGATCACCCGGGTGTGGCGCTCGAGCCCGGCGATCACCGCGTCGGACAGGGTCTGGGGCGGCAGGGCGCAGGCCGAGTCGCCGGAGTGGACCCCCGCCTCCTCGACGTGCTCCATCACCCCGCAGATCACCACCTCGCCGGTGGCGTCCCGGACGGCGTCCACGTCCACCTCCACGGCGTCCTCCAGGAACCGGTCGACCAGCACCGGTCGCTCGGCGGTCACCCCGCCCTCCCGCTCCAGGGATCCGCCCACCCCGGCCATGGCCTCGACGGCGGCGGCCAGCCGCTCGTCGTCGTAGACGATCTCCATGGCCCGGCCCCCCAGCACGTAGGAGGGTCGGACCAGCACCGGGTAGCCGATCCCGGACGCCACCGCCACCGCCTCGTCGGCGGTGGTGGCCGTCCCGCCGGGGGGCTGGGGGATGTCCAGCCGGCGGCACAGCTCGTTCCACCGCTCGCGGTCCTCGGCCAGGTCGATGGAGGCCGGCGAGGTGCCCAGCACCAGCTCGGGGGGGATGCCGGCCGCCAGCTTCAGTGGGGTCTGGCCACCCAGGCTGACGATCACCCCCACCAGGCGCCCCTCCCCGGTGGAGGCGGCCCGCTCGGCGTCCAGCACGTTGGCCAGGTCCTCGGGGGTGAGCGGCTCGAAGTACAGCCGGTCGGAGGTGTTGTAGTCGGTGGAGACGGTCTCCGGGTTGCAGTTGACCATCACCGTCTCGAACCCGGCGTCCCGGAGGGCGAAGGAGGCGTGGACGCAGCAGTAGTCGAACTCGATCCCCTGCCCGATCCGGTTGGGGCCCGACCCCAGGATCACCACCCGGGGGCGGGTCGGACGGGGTCACCTCGTCCTCGTCCTCGGTGGTGCCGTAGTGGTAGGGGGTGTGGGCCTCGAACTCCGCCCCGCAGGTGTCCACCGTCTTGAAGGTGGTGGTGGCGCCCAGGGCGGTGCGGGCCGCCCGCACGTCGGCCACCGACACCCCCTCCCCGAAGAGGTGGGCCAGCTGGGCGTCGGAGAACCCCAGCCGCCTCAGCCGGCGCCAGGCCCGGCGGTCGAGGTCGGCCAGGCCCAGGCCCAGGGTCAGCTGGAGGTCGAGGGCCATCCGGGCGTCGGTGATGGTGGCCATCTCCGACAGGAACCAGGGGTCGATGCCGGTGACCCGGGCCAGCTCGTCGACGGTGACCCCCCGGCGGAGCAGGGACTCCAGCTGGAAGAGCCGCTCCGGGGTGGCCACCGCCACCCGGCCCAGCAGCTGGTCCACCGGCACCCGGTCCACGTCGGCCTCGGCGGCGTCGGCGTTGAGGCCGGCCCGGCCCTGCTCGAGCGAGCGCACCGCCTTCTGCAGCGACTCCGGGAAGGTGCGGCCGATGGCCATCACCTCGCCCACCGACTGCATCCGGGTGCCCAGCTCGGAGGTGGAGCCGGGGAGCTTCTCGAACGCCCACCGCGGGATCTTGGTCACCACGTAGTCGATGGTCGGCTCGAAGGAGGCCGGCGTCACGCCGGTGATGTCGTTCCGCACCTCGTCGAGCCGGTAGCCCACCGCCAGCCGGGCGGCGATGGCGGCGATGGGGAACCCGGTGGCCTTGGAGGCCAGGGCGGAGGAGCGGGAGACCCGGGGGTTCATCTCGATGACCACCTGGCGCCCGTCGGCCGGGTCCACCGCGAACTGCACGTTGGAGCCACCGGTCTCCACCCCCACCCGCCGGATGCAGGCGAAGGCGGCGTCGCGCATGGTCTGGTACTCCACGTCGGTCAGGGTCTGGGCGGGGGCCACGGTGATGGAGTCGCCGGTGTGGACGCCCATGGGGTCGAGGTTCTCGATGGAGCAGATGACCACGCAGTTGTCGGCGTGGTCCCGCATCACCTCGAGCTCGTACTCCTTCTGGCCGGCGATGGACTGCTCGATGAGCACCTCGTTGACCGGCGAGGCGTCGAGGCCCTCGGAGGCCAGCTGGATCAACCGCTCGCGGCTCACCGCGATGCCGGTGCCCGCCCCCCCCAGGATGAAGCTGGGCCGGACCATGATGGGGAACCCGATGGCGTCCCCGATGGCCAGGGCCTCGTCGAGGGAGTGGGCGAAGCCGGAGACCGGGGTGGCCAGGCCGATCTCCTCCATGGCCGCCTTGAACTGCTCGCGGTCCTCGGCGGTGGTGATCGCCTCGGCGTTGGCCCCGATCACCTCCACGCCGAAGGCGTCGACCACCCCGCTGGCCGACAGCGCCATGGTCAGGTTGAGGGCGGTCTGGCCCCCCAGGGTGGGCAGCAGGGCGTCGGGTCGCTCCCGCTCGATGATGGCGGCCAGGACGTCGTGGTCGAGCGGCTCGATGTAGGTCCGGTCGGCCATGGCCGGGTCGGTCATGATGGTGGCCGGGTTGGAGTTGGCCAGGATCACCCGGAACCCCTCCTCCGCCAGCACCCGGCAGGCCTGGGTGCCCGAGTAGTCGAACTCGCAGGCCTGGCCGATGACGATGGGGCCGGAGCCGATGACCAGGATCGACTCGATGTCGGTGCGGCGGGGCATCAGGCACGTCCTCGGGGAGTGGCGCCGGTGGCCTCCATCAGCGCCCGGAACTCCTCGAAGAGGTAGCGGGCGTCGTGGGGGCCGGGACCGGCTTCGGGGTGGTACTGGACACTGAACACCGGCGTGTGGCGGCTCCGCAGGCCTTCGATGACCCCGTCGTTGAGGTTGACGTGGGTCACGTCCAGCGTGTCGAGCGATCCCTCGGCCACCGCGTAGTTGTGGTTCTGGGAGGTGATCTCCACCCGGCCGTCGGCCAGCCGCCGCACCGGGTGGTTCCCGCCGTGATGGCCGAAGGGGAGCTTGTAGGTGGTGGCCCCCAGGGCGGTGGCCAGCAGCTGGTGGCCGAGGCAGATCCCGAAGACGGGCACGGTGCCCGCCCCGGCCAGGGCCCCGAGCTCGGCCACCACCCCCGGCAGGGCGGCGGGATCGCCGGGGCCGTTGGAGAGGAAGACCCCGTCGGGCTCCCGGGCCAGCACCTCGGCGGCGGTGGTGGAGGCGGGGACCACGGTCACGGTGGCCAGCTCGCCCAGCTGGCGGAGCATGGCCTCCTTGATGCCGAAGTCGTAGGCCACCACCCGGAAGGGTCCGTCCCCGCGGGTGAACTCGGTGGGGGTGGTGACCCCGGCCACCAGGTCCCGACCGTCGGTGGGGGCGGCGGCCCGGGCGGCCGCCTGCAGTTCGGCCTCGGCGGCGGTGCCGAAGGCGCAGGGCATCGAGCCGTGGTCGCGCAGGTGGCGGGTCAGGCGCCGGGTGTCGATGCCGGCGATGCCCGGGACCCCGGCACCCACCAGGTACGCCTCGAGGGAGCCGGCCGAGCGCCAGCTGCTGGGGTGGTCGCACAGGTCCCGGACGATCACGCCGCGGCAGTGGGGGCGGGCCGCCTCGTCGTCGGTGGGGTTCACCCCGTAGTTGCCGATGTGGGGGTAGGTGAAGGCGATGACCTGACCGGCGTAGGAGGGGTCGGTGAGGACCTCCTGGTAGCCGGCCAGCACGGTGTTGAACACCGCCTCGCCGGTGGCGATCCCCGACGGCGCCCCGGTGTGGTCGGTCGGCACCGCCCCGATGGCCTCCCCCTCGAAGACCTGCCCGTCGGCCAGCACCAGGAGGGCGTCCTCCCGGGGGGCGGTCCCGTCCCGGCCGCTCACCGCTGCGCCTCGGCGTCGACGACCACCGGCTCGCCCCGGAACACGGTGTGGCGGACCCGGCCGGTCAGGGTCCGACCGGCGTAGGGGGTGTTGCGGCTGCGGCTGGCCAGGGCGAACGGGTCCACCGTCCAGGTGGCGGTGGGATCGACGACGCACAGGTTGGCGGCCGCCCCGGGGGCGATGGGGCCACCCTGGCCCCCCGGCGCCCGGAGCCGGTCCCCTCCGCCCCGGGGTCGAGCCGGGCGATGGCCGCCGGCTGCCAGCTGAGCAGGGCCAGGATCCGGGCCAGCGGCAGCCTCAGCTCGGTCACCGCCAGGGACAGGGCGGTCTGGAGCCCCAGCATGCCCGGTGGGGCCTGGTCGAAGGGTAGGTCCTTGGCCTCGGGGGCGTGGGGGGCATGGTCGGTGGCGATGGCGTCGAGGGTGCCGTCGGACAGCCCCTCCTTCACCGCCTCCACGTCGTCGGGGGGGCGGAGGGGCGGGTTGACCTTGAACACCGGGTCGTAGCCGGCGGCGCAGGCGTCGGTGAGGGTGAAGTGGTGGGGGGCCGCCTCGGCCGTCACCAGCACCCCCTCGGCCCGGGCCCGGCGGACCAGCTCGATGGAGGCGCCGGTGGAGAGGTGGAGGAAGTGGATCCGGGCGCCGGTCACCCGGGCCAGGGCGATGTCCCGGGCCACCATGACCTCCTCGGCCAGGGCCGGCATCCCGGGGATGCCCAGCCGGGAGGACCACGCCCCCTCGTGCATGGCGCCGTCGCAGGCCAGCGAGCCGTCCTCGCAGTGCTGGGCCAGGGTGACGTCGAGGCCGCGGGCGTACTCGAGGGCCCGGCGCATCAGGCCCGCCGACTGCACGCCGGCGCCGTCGTCGGTGAAGAGCCGGACCCCGAGGGCGGCCAGCTCGGCCATCGGCGCCAGTCGCTCGCCGGCCCGGTCCACGGTGATGGCCCCGGCCACCGCCACCTCGGCGGTGGCGGTCCGCCCGAGCTCCAGGACGTTGCGGACGGCGTCGGCGGAGTCGAGCGCCGGGGTGGTGTTGGGCATGGCCACCACGGCGGTGAAGCCGCCCAGGGCGGCGGCCCGGGTGCCGGTTTCCACCGTCTCCGCCTCCTCGCGGCCGGGCTCCCGGAGGTGGGTGTGGAGGTCCACCAGGCCGGGGGCGACCACGCAGCCGCCGGCGTCCAGGATGTCGGCCCCCGCCGGCGCGTCGAGGCCACGCCCCACCGCCACCACCGTGCCGCCGGTGACCACCACGTCGGCCCGGCGCTCGCCGGTGGCGTCGACGACCGTCCCCCCGCGGAGCACCACCGTCCGCTCCGCGCCTCCCGACCGGCCGTCGGGGTTCGGGTCACTCATGGAGGCTCCCTTCGGTGGGGCCCTGCGCCAGCAGCAGGAAGAGCACCGCCATGCGGACCGCCACCCCGTTGCTGACCTGGCCGATGATCCGGGCGGCGGGGAGGTCGGCGACCTCCGAGGCGATCTCCACCCCCCGGACCATGGGACCGGGATGCAGGATGAGCGAGTCCGGCCCCAGCATGGCCGCCCGGCGGGCGGTGAGGCCGAAGCCGGCGGTGTACTCCCGGAGGGAGGGGACGAACGCCCCGCTCCCCCGCTCCGACTGCACCCGCAGCAGCGACACCACGTCGGCGGCGGGCAGCTCTCGGTCGAGGTCGTGGCTGACCGAGGCCACCGGCCAGCCCTCCAGGGAGGGGGGCAGCAGGGTGCGGGGGGCCACCAGGGTGACCTCGGCGCCGAGGGCGGCGTAGGCGGCGACCTGGGACCGGGCCACCCGGCTGTGCCGGATGTCGCCGACGATCACCACCTGCAGGCCCTTGAATCCACCGATACCGTCGTCACCGTCGTCGTCGTCGTCGTCCCGGCCGGACGCCGCGTTCCCGTCGGAGCCGGAGGTGCCGCTCCCCTCCCCGCCCCGGCTCAGCAGCGACTGGCGGACGGTGTAGAGGTCGAGGAGGGCCTGGGTGGGATGCTCGTGCCAGCCGTCGCCGGCGTTGACCACCGCGGTGTCCGGCACCCACCGCGCCACCTGGATGGGCGCTCCCGACGACGAGTGGCGGACGATCACCGCGTCGATGCCCATCGCCTCGATGGTCTCCACCGTGTCGCGGAGCGACTCCCCCTTCTTGACCGAGGAGGAGCCCGCCGCGAAGGAGAGCACGTCGGCCGACAGCCGCTTGGCGGCGGTCTCGAACGACACCCGGGTCCGGGTGGAGTCCTCGAAGAAGAGGGTGGCCACCGTCCGGCCCCGGAGGGCGGGCACCTTGGGGTTGGCCCGGTGGGCGACCTCGACGAAGGAGTCGGTGACCCGGAGCACCTCGGCGATCCCGTCGGGCCCCAGGTCGTCGATACCCAGCAGGTGGCGGGGGAAGTGGCTCACCGGTTGACCACGTCCCCGAGGGTGACGCCCTCCTCGGTGACGTCGACCATCTCGTCGCGCCGGGTGGGGAGGTTCTTGCCCACGAAGTCGGGGCGGATCGGGAGCTCGCGGTGGCCCCGGTCCACCATCACCGCCAGCTGCACCGCCTGGGCCCGGCCGTACTCGCTGAGGGCGTTGAGGGCGGCCCGGATGGTCCGCCCGGTGAAGAGGACGTCGTCCACCAGTACCACCGTGGCCCCGGTCAGGTCGGTGGCGATGTCGGTGACCGCCTCGGGCAGCACCGGCCGGAGGCCGATGTCGTCCCGGTAGAAGGCGACGTCGAGGGAGCCGACCGGGATGGTGGTGGTGCCCACCTCCTCGAGGGTGGCGGCCAGCCGCCGGGCGATGGGGACCCCACCGGTCTGCAGGCCGATGAGGACGAGGTGCTCGAGTCCCCGGTTGCGCTCGTCGATCTCGTGCGCCATCCGGGTGATGGCCCGCTGGACGTCGGATGCCGACATCACCTGTGCCCGGGGAACGAACAGCGCACCCCGCGGTCGGGTATGGCTGCGTTCGCGTTCGGCCACTGCTCCTCCTGTCCGTACGGGCCTCACGGGACCCGCTTCACGGTCAGAAGCAGACTCTAGCGCGGCCGGGGCTGAGAGGGGGCTGAGCGGAGCCCGTTCCCGGGTCGGCCGGCAGCCTCCGGCGGTCCGCCCGGGTCCTGCCGGCGCCCCACCGGCCCGGACCGGGCGCCGCCCGACGACCTAGGCTTCGCCCCCGTGGAGATGGTCCTCAGCGCCCTCAACCTCGGGCCGCCCGGGGGGGTGCAGACCTACCTGCTCACGGTGGCGCCCCACCTCGAGCGCCTGGGCCACCAGGTGACGATCTTCTCGCCGGAGCTGGGGACGATGGCCGAGGTGGCCCGATCCCGCGGGCTCCGGGTCACCGACGTCGAGACCGACCTCCCCGACCGGTGCGACGCCGTCATCGCCCAGGACGGCATCACCGTGCTGGCCATGGCCGACCGGTACCCCGACGCCGTGCGGCTGCTGGTGGTCCACAGCGCCATCCTCGACGTCCACCTCCCCCGGGGGACGGAGGACACCATCAGCGGGGCGGTGGTGATGAACGACGCGGTGGCGGCCCGGGTCCGGGCCATGGCGGCGGACCTGCCGGTGACCCGGCTCCGCCAACCCATCGACGTCGACCAGCACTACGTGGCCTCGCCGCTACCCGACCGGCCCTCCCGGGTGCTGATGCTCGGGAACTACCTCCACGGCCCCCAGCTCCACGCCCTGGTGGAGGTGTGCGAGGAGGAGGGGCTGGCCTGGGACCACGTCGGGACCCACGGCACCCTGCGGGTCGACCCGGTGGAGGCCATCGCCGATGCCGACATCGTCGTCGGCCTGGGCCGGTCCGTGCTCGACGCCATGGCGTGCGGCCGGGCCGCCTGGGTCTACGGACCCTCGGCCGGCGACGGGTGGGTCACCACCGACACCTACGCCGCCCTCGAGGCGGACGGATTCCGGGGGAAGGTCACCGACCGGATTCCGGCGGCGGCCGACTTCGCCGCCGATCTCGCCGGGTACCGGTCCTCGATGGGGGTGGACAACCGGAACCTGGTCTTCCTCCACCACACCGCCACCGAGCACGCCGTCGGCCTGGTGGCCGCCGTGACGGCACGTGGTGGCCGGCCCGCCTCCCGGCGGGCCGACGCGCCGTTGCGGGAGCTGGCCCGGGCGGTGCGGATGCAGCACGAGGCCCAGGCCTCGCTCATCGCCATCGCCGAGCGCCTCCGGGTGGTGAACGAGCAGCTGGTGGTCCGAGACGCCGAGCTGGAGGCGGCCCGGAGGGAGACGGCGGCCCTCCAGAAGGAGTTGGCCGACGCCGACCCGCCGACCGGCGACGGTGCCGACCCCGGGGCCCGGGCCCTCCGGGCCGAGGTGGCCGCCCTCACCGCCCGGCTCGACTCCCTCCAGGCCAGCCGCCCCTGGCGGGCGCTCGACGCCGTGATGGGGCGGCTCGAGGGCGTACGCCGACGGGCCGACCGACGGTGACCTGATCGGAGGTAGAACGGGTGGAGAGGCGACCCGTCCGGAGGGGGGAACGGTGCGACCGCCGGTCACCGCCCGCCACACCCCACGTCAGGAGCTCCCATGACCCAGCTGGCCCTCGTCACCGGCGCCTCGTCGGGGATCGGCGCCGCCTTCGCCCGACGCCTGGCCGCCGACGGCTACGACCTGGTGGCGGTGGGCCGACGGGAGGACCGGCTCCTGGAACTGGTCGACTCCTTCCCCCATGTCGAGGTCCGACCGATGGTCGCCGACCTGGGGACCGACCGGGGGGTGGATGCCGTGGCCGAGATCTGCGCCTCCCGTCCGCTGACCATGCTGGTGAACAACGCCGGGGTCGCCCACTACATGCCGATGGCCGACCTCTCTGCCGAGCAGGCCAGCGAGGTGGTCCACGTCAAGGTGGTGGCCCCGACCCTGCTGATCCGGGCCGCCGTGCCGGGGATGATCGCCCGTGGCGAGGGCACCATCATCAACGTGGCCGGCATGCTGGCTTTCAGCGGTCCCGGCCCCCAGGGGCCGCAGCGGGCCACCTACACCGGCACGCTGGCCCACCTGGTGGCCATGACCCAGGTGCTCCACGGGGAGCTGGGCCCGGAGGGACTCACCGTCCAGGTGGTGTGCCCCGGAGTGGTGGCCACCGAGTTCCACACCCGGCAGGGGCTCGACCTCAGCGGCGTCCCCCGGATGTCGGCCGAGGACGTGGTGACCGCCAGCCTCCGGGGCCTGGAGCTGGGCGAGGTGGTGTGCGCCCCCGGGGTCGAGGACGCCGGACTCCTGGCGGCGGTGTCGGCCGCCGATCTGGCCGCCTTCGGGGCGCAGAGCCCGGAGCTGGCGTCGCGCTACCGGAGCTGAGCGGGCCGGACTACGACCCGGCGATCCCCAGCGCCCCGGTGATCTGCTGCACGGCGGCGGCCTCCGCCGGGCTCACCGCCACCCCGTGCTCCTTGTGGGCGGCCGCCACCTTGTTGGCCAGGGTCAGCACGAACGTGCGGTACTCGGCCAGCTCCTCGGCGGTCGCCTTGGCGGACACCAGGGCCACGGCGTCCTTGATGTGGCCGATACCGTGCTCCCGCAGCTCCTCGGGCGACTTGTACCGGGTGTGGTCCATCTCCGGCTTGGCGGAGACGATCTCGTCGAGCAGCTCGCTCTCCCCGTGCTCCTTGCGGGCCTCCACGTACGCCTTGGACATGGCGTAGGTCTCCCGGAAGGTGCCGCCGTGGTCGGCGGTGATGACCATGGTCCCGGCCACCGGTGGCCCCTGAAGCACCTGCTTCCACTCGTCGGGTGTGAAGGCGGCACTGGTGGTCATCGGGGCTCCGGTCTGCTCGGGGGTGGCTGGGCATCCACCCTACCCAGTCACCGGCGGCCGACGGGGCGGCCGACCCCGGCCGGTCGCCCGCATCCCCCGGCCGGGCGCGGGCATCCCGGCGGCCGACGGGGCGGGCACGCGTAAGGTGCGACGGATGGCCACCGCCGACGCCACCGACCTCGGCCGCCGGCCCCCACCGCCCGACGACGTCCCCGGCCACCGGGTCACCGTCCTGGGTGGGCTCCGGCTCACCCCCGGGATCGAGGCCACCCTGGTCCCCGACGATCCCAACGGCGAGCCGGAGGGTGGCTGGCTCGGATCCCGCGGCACCTGCCTGGCGCTGTGGCACCGCCACCACCCGCTCGGCTCCGACCAGCTCACCCTGGTGCTGCCGGGACGGGGCGGCCCCCGTCGAACCACCGTGGCCGCCCGCCTCCACCCGGTGGCCGAGGTGGTGGCCGACCTGGTCCAGCTCCCGGCCAACGCCGCGGTCAGCCCGTCGGTGGCCGCCTGGTCGGTGGCGGCCAAGCTCGCCGTCGACCTGGTGTCCCGGGGTCGGCTCCGACCGGGTGTCGACCGCCGGGGGCGGGCCGTCTGGCGGCTGGGCCCCCTCGACCCCGACGACCACGCCCGGGCCACCCAACTGGTGGACGGGCTCCCCACCGAGGCCCATGCCACCCCGCTGGCCGGCCGCCGCCCGCTCCGGCTCCCGGCCGGGGCGGCCACCGTCGCCGAGTTCTTCGACTCGGTGGCCGACAGCTTCGTCCGCACCGCCGCCGCCCCGGTGACGGGCGGGGGCCCGTTCGCCGCCCCCTCGCCGGCCCACCTCCCCGCCGATCTGCTCGACTGGCTGTCCGACACCGGTGGGGCGGCCTCCGACGAGGCGCAGTTCGGTCTCCGCCTCACCCTCCCGGACGGGGAGGAGGGGTCGTTCGCCGCCCTGGTCCAGGTGCGCAGCAACACCGACCCCAGCCTGGTCCTCGACGCCTCCTCCCTGTGGGACGCCCCGGGACCCGTCCTGGCCCGGATGGGCGAGGACGTGGACGGCGCCCTGCTGGTCGCCCTCCGGCGCGGGGCCCGGGTGTGGCCACCGCTGGCTCGGCTCCTCGACCAGGCCCGGCCCGAGGTGCTCGAGCTCGACGACGACGAGACCACCCAGCTGCTGGGGGAGGCGGCCGGCGCCCTGGCCGATGTGGGCATCGAGGTCCTGTGGCCCTCCAGCCTGGTGGGCGAGCGGATCGTCCTCGGGGCGGTGGTGGGCACCCCGGCTCCGGGCAAGGTGGTGCCGTCGACCTTCACCCTCGACGCTCTGCTCGACTTCACCTGGGAGGCGTCGGTGGGAGGCCTCACCCTCACCCAGACCGAACTGTCCGCCCTGGCCGAGGCCAAGCGTCCGCTGGTCCGGGTGCGGGGGCGGTGGGTCCTGGCCGACCCGGACCTGGCCGGTCGGCTCCGACGGCACCGGGGACGGATCGACGGTGCCGAGGCGCTGGCCGCCGCCCTCAGCGGCTCGGTGGTGGTGGCCGGCGAGACGGTCCCGGTACGGGCGGCCGGCCCCCTGGCCCGGTTGACCACCCGCCTGGGGGCGGGTGGCGTCCGCCAGCTCCCCGAACCGCACGGGCTCCACGCCACCCTCCGCCCCTACCAGCGACGGGGCCTGGCGTGGCTGGTGGAGATGGTCGACCTGGGACTGGGCGGCTGCCTGGCCGACGACATGGGGCTGGGGAAGACCGTGCAGGTCATCGCCCTCCACCTCCACCGGGTGGCGGCGGGCGAGCGCACGCCCACGCTGGTGGTGTGCCCGACCACCCTGCTGGGCAACTGGGAGCGGGAGCTCCAGCGCTTCGCCCCGGGGCTGGCGGTGCGCCGCTACCACGGTGGGGATCGCCATCTCGACGACCTGGTCGACGGCGAGGTGGTCCTGGCCACCTACGGCGTCGTGCTGCGCGACGCCGCCTCGCTGCAGCGGGTGGCCTGGGGGCTGGTGGTGGCCGACGAGGCCCAGCACGTGAAGAACCCGCTGTCCAAGACGGCCCGCGCCCTCCGGACCATCCACGCCGGGGGACGCCTCGCCCTCACCGGGACCCCGGTCGAGAACCGGCTGACCGAGCTGTGGGCGATCCTCGACTTCACCACCCCGGGCCTGCTCGGTCCCCTGGAGGCGTTCCGTCGGCGGGTGGCCCTTCCCATCGAGCGGAACCAGGACCCCGAGGCCACCGAGCGCCTGTCCCACCTGGTGCGCCCCTTCCTCCTCCGTCGGAGGAAGTCGGACCCGGACATCGTCCCCGAGCTGCCGGCCAAGACGGAGACCGACAACATCGTGCCCCTCTCCGCCGAGCAGGTCACCCTGTACGAGGCGGTGGTGCGGGAGTCGTTGGCCGAGATCACCGCCGCCCGGGGCATCGCCCGGCGGGGACTGATCCTGAAGCTGCTGACCGGGCTGAAGCAGGTCTGCAACCACCCGGCGCAGTACCTGCACCAGCGGGGGCCGCTCCCGGGTCGCTCGGGCAAGCTCGACGCCCTCGACGAGCTGGTGCCGGCCATGATCGACGGTGGCGAGTCGGTCCTCATCTTCTCCCAGTACGTGGCCATGCTCCGCCTGATCGAACACCACCTGGGGACGATGGGCACGCCGAACCTCTTCCTCCACGGCGGGGTGACCGCCACCCGACGCGACGCCATGGTGGCGCGGTTCCAGGCCGGCGAGGTGCCTGTCTTCCTGCTGTCCCTGAAGGCGGGAGGGACCGGGTTGAACCTGACCCGGGCCACCCAGGTGGTCCACTTCGACCGGTGGTGGAACCCGGCCGTCGAGGACCAGGCCAGCGACCGGGCCTGGCGCATCGGCCAGCACAAGCCCGTCCAGGTCCACCGGCTGGTCACCGAGGGGACCATCGAGGACCGGATCGCCACCCTCCTCGAGTCGAAGCGACGGCTGGCCGAGGCGGTGGTGGGAGCGGGCGAGGGATGGGTCTCCGAGCTGTCCGACTCCGAGCTGTCCGAGCTCGTGGCCCTCCGGACGGATCGGTGACCCCGACGACACCGGGCCCCCGGGGTCGACCGCCGGGGAGGCCGGTCGTGCGCACCACCTCCCGGCGGGCGTTCGGCCACACCTGGTGGGGGAAGGCGTGGGTGGAGGCGCTCGAGCAGCACGCCCAGCTGGACGCCAACCGGCTGCCCCGCGGCCGGACCTACGCCCGGCACAGCCGGGTCACCGACCTCGAGGCGGACACCGGGGTGGTGACCGCCCGGGTCCACGGCAGTCGCGCCACTCCCTACCGGGTCCAGCTCCGGGTGCGGCAGTTCACCGACCGCGAGTGGGCCCAGGTCCTCGACGCCGTCTCCGCCCGGGCCGGGCATGCGGCCGCCCTGCTGGAGGGCGAGATCACGCCGGAGGTCGTCAGCGACGTGGACGGGACCGGGCTCGACCTCCTCCCCCGGGCCGGCGAGATCGGGACCATCTGCTCGTGCCCGGACTGGGCGAACCCCTGCAAGCATGCGGCGGCGGTCTGCTACCTGGTGGCCGACCTGGTCGACGACGATCCGTTCGTGGTCCTGCTGCTCCGGGGCCGGTCGCGCCCGCAGGTGCTGGCCGGCCTGCGCGCCCGTCGGAGCGGGCCGGCACCGGCCGGGGCGCCGGCGACGCCCACCACCCGACCCGACGACGGCGTGCTGGCCCGCCAGGCGTGGGCGAGGCCCCCGAACCCTCGGGGCCGGAGCGGCGGGGCGGGGCGGGTGCCCCCCGGCGGCGGTGTCGAGACCGGCCCGGCCACCGAGTGGCTTCCGGTTCCCCCGCTGCCGAGGGAACGACCGGGCCGACCCGCCCGACTCCTGGTCGATCCGCCGGTCGGGTCCGGCGTGGTGGGCGACGATCTGGTCGAGTTGGCCACCGACGCGGCCAACCGCGCCTGGGAGCTCCTCTCCGGGAAGGGCGACGGCGGCCTGACCCTCGACGGCGAGACCGACCTGGCCCGGCGGGCCGCCCTCGCCATCGGGACCCCCCGCTTCGAACAGGTGGCCGAACGGGCCGGGCGGGCCGGGCGGGCGTTGCTCGGCCCGGCCCTGGCCTGGCAGCACGACGGGGTCGACGGGGTGGCGGTGGCGGAGGAGGCCTGGCGACCGCCCAAGTCCGAGATCGAGGACGCCCGGGACGAGCTGCGCCGCCTCGGCCTGGTGGCCCGGATCCGCGACAACCGGATCAACCTGCTGGGGACCACCGTCCAGCTCCGACTGGGGAAGAACCGGAGCTGGTACCGGTTCGACCGGCGGGGTGGCGACTGGGAGCTGGCGGCGCCCCCGAGGCCCACCCTGGTCGAGGCGCTCGACGAGCTGGGGTCGGCGGAGCCCCCCGACCGGCACTGAGCGACGCCGGCGTCCAGACACGCCTGAGGCCCACGCCCGGACGGTCCGGACGGTCCGGGCGGTCCGGACGGTCCGGGCGGTCCGGACGGTCCGGGCGGTCCGGCGGTCCGGGCGGTCCGGACCGCCCTACTCGCGGATGGCGGTGGCCAGCGTGGCCAGCACGCCGTTCACGAACCGACCGGACTCGTCGGTGGAGTAGCCGGTGGCCAGCTCCACCGCCTCGTTGAGGATCACCGCCACCGGCAGGTCGGGCTGGGACAGCAGTTCGGCCACCGCCAGCCGGAGGACGTTGCGGTCCACCACGGCCATGCGCTGGAGGTCCCAGCCGATGGCGGCCTCGTCGATCAGCCGGTCGATCTCCGGGCCCCGGGCCTCCACCTCGGACAGCAGTGTGGAGGTGTAAGGGTCGGGGGCCACGGCCAACGCCCCGAGGACGTCGGAGGGCGACTCGTCCTTCAGCTCCGCCTCGTACAGCAACGAGAGGGCGCGCTCACGGGCCTGGTGGCGGGGGGAGGACTCCATGCCTGCCGCTCAGGCCCGGGTGAGGTACTCCCCCGAGCGGGTGTCCACCTTTATCTTCTCGCCGGGGTTCACGAAGAGCGGTACCTGGAGGACGAGTCCGGTCTCGACGGTGGCCGGCTTGCGGGCACCGGACACCCGGTCGCCCTGCACCCCGGGCTCCGTCTCGGTGACGGTCAGCTCCACGGCGGCCGGGAGGTCGACCCCCACGATCTCGGCACCGAAGAACTGGAGGACGGCGTCATCGCCCTCCTTCAGGTAGTTGGCGGCATCTCCCAGCAGCGGGGTCGGCACCTGCAGCTGCTCGTAGGTGCCGGTGTCCATGAAGACGTAGTCGGCCCCGTCCCGGTAGAGGAACTGCATCTCGCGCTTGTCGATGATGGCCTGCTCGAGCTTCTCGTCGGCCCGGTAGGTCCGTTCGATGACCGCCCCCGAGCGCACGTTCTTCAGCTTGGTGCGGACGAACGCCCCGCCCTTGCCCGGCTTGACGTGCTGGAACTCCACGACGGAGAAGAGCCCCTCGGGCAGGTCGAGGGTCATGCCGTTACGCAGGTCGTTGGTGGAGACGGCCATCAGCGGATGCTTCTCATGGGAGGGCGACTTCCTTCGGGAACAGGGTGAGCGGGCGGCTGCCGTCCTCGGTCACCACCAGGGTGTCCTCGATGCGGACCCCACCGGTGCCGGGCAGGTACACCCCCGGCTCCACGGTGACCACGGCACCGGGGGCGAGGATAGCAGTCGACCCCGGTCCCACCGACGGGGCCTCGTGGATGTCCAGGCCCACGCCGTGGCCCGTCCCGTGCTCGAAACGGTCGAGCCACCCGGCCCGGTCGATGACGGCGCGGCAGGTGGCATCCACCGATCCGGCCTCCCGGCCGGGCCGGACGGCGGCCACCCCGGCCCGCTGGGACTCGGCCACCACCGAGAACACCCGGGCCAGCTCCCCCGTCGGCTCCCCGCCGACGTGGAAGGTCCGGGTCATGTCCGAGCGGTAGCCGTCGAAGACCGCCCCGAAGTCCACCACCACCGGGTCACCCCGGCCGATGCGGCGGGGCCCCGGTCGGGCGTGGGGCTTGGCCGAGTTCTCGCCGGAGGCGACGATGGTCTCGAAGGCGCTCTCCTCGGCGCCGCGCCGGCGCATGGCGTGGTCGAGGGCGGCGGCGAACGCCGACTCGGTGACGCCGTCGGGATCGGACAGCATCGGGAGCACCGACTCGAGGGCGCTGTCGGCGATGGCCGCCGCCCGGGCCATCCGGACGATCTCGCCGTCGTCCTTCACCGCCCGCAGGGCCTCCACCAGCCCCCGGGTCGGCACCACCTCGGTCGACCCCAGCAGTTCCACCCACGACCGCTGGCCCGACCAACTGATCTGATCGGCCTCGAGACCCACCGGGCCCGACGCCCCCAGCAGGTCGAGCACGGCCTGGCGCTGTACCGGGACCCCACCGATGGCGACCTCCACCTCGTCGGCCACCCCGGCGCCGGCCAGCTGCTCGGCCGACTGGGTCCGGTACCGCCCGTCACTGGTCAGCAGGGCGCCTCCGGGCGTGATGCACAGCAGCCCGGCCGAGCCGGAGAACCCGGTCAGCCACCGGATGTTGGCGGGCGTGGTGACCAGCAGCGCCCCGAGGTCCGGGCCGTCGGTGGCGACCCCGGCGAAGGCCAACCGCAGGCGGTCGATCCGCCCGGCGGCGGACAGGGGCGCCAGGTCGAGGTCGGGCAGGGCCGCCACGCTCACCGGTGCGACTCCGCCCGACCGGCCAGCAGTCGGGCCACCGCCTCGACGGCCAGCGGGTACCCGGTCCCGCCGAAGCCGGCGATGCAACCGTCGGCCACCGGCGCCACCACCGAGGTGTGCCGGAAGGGCTCCCGGGCGGCCGGGTTGGAGAGGTGGAGCTCCACCACCACGCCCTCGAAGGCGGCCAGGGCGTCGTGGAGCGACCACGAGGTGTGGGTCAGCGCCCCGGCATTGACGATGAGGGCCACCGCCCGGCCCCGGGCGGCGTGGACCGCCTCCACCAGGTCGCCCTCGTGGTTGGACTGGACGTGCTCGAGGGTGAGGCCGAGGGCCCCGGCGGCGGCGGTGGCCGACGCCACGTGGTCGGCCAGGGTGGCGGTCCCGTAGATGTCGGGCTCCCGCTCCCCCAGCAGGGTGAGGTTGGGGCCCGAGAGCAGCACGATGAGGCCGCCGTCGGTCGCCGGCGCGCTCATCGGGCACCACTCCCCGTCGTCACCGGCGTGTCCCCGTCCGCTCGTCGCATCTCCGCCAGGGTAGCCACCACGTCGTCGACGGCCACTCCCCGCACCGTCTCGGGTCCGTGGGGTCCGTCGAGGACGAACGTCAGGTCCTGCTGGGCCTTCTTGTCCCGGGACATGAACGACACCAGCTCCCCCGGGTCGGCCCACCCGGGCAGGTCGGCGCTGAGGTCGAAGCCCCCCACCACCCGCCGGTGGAGCGCCACCCGGTCGGCGTCGATGCGGCCGAGCCGCTCGGCGAGCAGGGCGGCGAACACCAGCCCGATGGCCACCGCCTCGCCGTGACGCAGGTCGCCGGGACCGTCGTCGCCGAAGGCGGAGGCCTCGAGGGCGTGGGCCAGGGTGTGCCCGTAGTTGAGGAGCATCCGGCGGTCACCCTCCCGCTCGTCGGACGCCACCACCCCGGCCTTGACGGCCACGCACCGGGCCACCTGCGCCGGGAGGTCCTGGTCGAGCAGCGAGGCGTCCGGGCCCTCGGGTCCACCCGCCCCCAGAAAGGCGTACTTGGCCATCTCCCCGCGGCCCGAGGCCCACTCCCGGGGGGGCAGCGTGGCCAGCATCTCGGTGTCGCACAGGACGGCCCGGGGCTGCCAGAAGGCGCCCACCAGGTTCTTCCCCTCCGGGAGGTTGACCCCCGTCTTGCCGCCGACCGCCGCGTCGACCTGGGCCAGCAGGGTGGTGGCCACGTTGACGTAGGCCACCCCGCGGTGGAAGGAGGCGGCGGCGAAGCCGGCCAGGTCGGTGACCACGCCGCCGCCCACCGCCACCACCACGTCCGCCCGGCTGAGGCCCTGGCGGGCGAAGCCCCGGCACAGCTGCTCGACGGTGGCCAGGGACTTGGCCGCCTCGCCGTCGGGCACCGTGTGGACCTCGAACGGCAGGCCCGGGTCCACCTCCCAGGGGATGCCCGCCTGGGTGACCACCGCCGCCCGGGACGCCGCCGGCACCCAGGTGCGCAGCCCCTCGGCCAGGCGGTCCCGCACGCCGTCTCCGACCAGCACCCCGTAGCGGCGCTCCCCCAGCTCCACCGGCACGGTGGTGGCGTCGGTCACGGTGCCTCGCCCCCGGCGGTGACCGGGCCGGGCCCCGGCAGCCCGGGGACGGCCAGCACCCGCTCCACCACCTGATCAGGGGTGAGGACGTCCACGTCGATCACCGCGGTGGCCACCTCCCGGTAGAGCGGACGACGGACCTCCTCGAGGGCCGCCAGGGCGGCGGCGGGATCGTCGTCGAGCAGCGGCCGTCCCTCGCCCTTGCCGACCCGGCGAGCCAGGGTGGCCGGGTCGGCCCGCAGCCACACCACCACGCCGGAGCGTCGGAGCAGGGACCGGTTGTCGGCGGACAGCACGGCGCCGCCGGCCACCGACACCACCACGTCGTCGGGGGAGCTCAACGCCTCGGCCAGGACCCGGCTCTCCTCGGCCCGGAAGGCCGTCTCCCCCCGTTGGGCGAAGATCTCCGGCACCGTCTGCCCGGTGTCGGCCATCACCTGGGCGTCGGAGTCGAGGTGGCGCCAGCCGAGACGGGAGGCGCACCGCCGGCCGACGGTGGTCTTGCCCACCCCCATCATCCCCACCAGGAGCAGGCGGTCAGGCATCGGACAGGGCGCCGGCCGCCGATGGGGTGTCGCCCAACGACGCCAGGTAGCCCAGGCGGTTGCGGCGGAACTCCGCCACCGAGTCACCACCGAACTTGCGGAGGGCCTCCGAGGCCAGCACCAGGGCGGTCATCGTCTCGGCCACCACCCCCATGGCCGGCACGGCGGTGACGTCGGTCCGCTCCTTGAACGACACGGTGGACTCCTTGGTCACCACGTCCACCGTCTCCAGGGTGGGGCGGTTGAGGGTGGCCAACGGCTTCATCGACACCCGGGCCACGATGGGCGAGCCGGTGGAGATGCCCCCCTCGATGCCGCCGGCCCGGTGGGTGTCGCGCACGTAGCCGCCGCCCAGCTCGCCCCCCGGGGCATCGGCCACCGGGTCGGCCACCCGGATGGCGTCGTGGGCCACCGAGCCCCGCATCCCGGGGAGGGCGGCTCCCTCGCCGATCTCCACCGCCTTCACCGCCTGGATGCTCATCAGCGCCTGGGCCAGCAGGGAGTCGAGCTTCCGGTCCCAGTGGACGTGGCTGCCCAGCCCCACCGGCACCCCGTAGGCCACCACCTCGGCCACTCCCCCCAGCGAGTCGCCGTCCTTGGCGGCCGCCTTCACCGCCTGCACCATCCGGGTCTCCGCCTCCGGGTCCGACGCCCGCACCGGCGACTCGTCGATCCGCTGGAAGTCGGCCAGGGTGGGGAGCTGGCCGGTGGCCGCCCGTTCGGGACCCAGCTGGATGATGTGGCTCATCACGTCGACGCCGATCTGGGCCAGGAGCAGACGGGCCAGGGTGCCCGCCGCCACCCGGGCCGCCGTCTCGCGTGCCGAGGCCCGCTCGAGGACGTCCCGGGCGTCGTTCAACCCGTACTTGAGCATGCCGGCCAGGTCGGCATGGCCGGGACGGGGCTGGGTCAGCACCTTGGAGGGGAGCCCGGGGGCGGGCGACATCTCCTCCTCCCACTTCGGCCACTCGGTGTTGGCGATCTCGATGGCGATGGGCGAGCCGAGGGTCCGCCCGTGCCGGATCCCCCCGACCAGCGAGACCTCGTCGGCCTCGAACCGCATCCGGGGGCCTCGGCCGTAGCCGAGCCGGCGGCGGCCCAGTCCCCGCTGGATGTCCTCGGCGGTGACCAGCAGCCCGGCCGGCATCCCCTCGACCACCACCACCAGGGCGCGTCCGTGCGACTCTCCGGCGGTCAGGTAGCGCAGCATGGGGGCAAATCTACTCGGGGGCCGCCGGGGCCCCGGCCCGTCGGGGGACGGTCGGGCGGGGCTCCGGGCGCCGATCGGTCACGAGCCGGCGCCGAACAGGCTCTGGGCGACATGGGCGCCGTAGAAGATGGTCAGGATCGCCCCCACCGCCAGCGAAGGGGCGAAGGGGATCCGGGTCTTCCGGCCCGAGGAGCCCGCCACCATCATCGCCACCCCGAACACCGCTCCCAGGACGAAGCCGGCCAGAAAGGCCAGGTAGGTGTGGAGGAGGCTCAGGAAGCCGGTGGTGATGCCGATCAGGCCGGCCAGTCGGACGTCGCCGTAGCCCATGCCCTTGGGGATGAACCACCAGACGGCGAAGAAGAGGGCGAAGGCCACCGCCCCGCCGATGGCGGCCCCGGAGAGGTGCTGCCACTGGTGGTCCACGGCGGCGGTGATCACCAGCAGCGGGACGATGAGGACGACCGACCCATAGATGAGCCACCGGGGTACCAGGCGGTAGGAGAGGTCGGTGAGGGACACGGCCACCAGGGTGGCCACGAAGACGGCGAAGGGCGCCAGGACGATGTCGGCACCGAAGTGGACGGCCAGGGCGGCGAACAGCCCGCCGGTGAGGACGGCGGCGGCGACCGTGCGACCCGGGGAGCGGCCCTGGGGCAGGAGATGGACCGCCGACGATCCGACCTCGACCGGGTCGTCGGCCTCGGAGCCCAGCGGGTCACGGTCCTCCCCGGCGCCGCCGACGAGCGAGCCCAGCGGGTCACGGTCCTCCCCGGCGCCGCCGACGAGCGAGCCCTCCGGCTCGCCGTCCGTGGCCGGCTCGTGGTCCGCGTCGTCCTCGTCGTCCGGATGCCGAGCCGCCCGTCGGGCGACCCGTTCCGCCTCGCGCTGCTCCGCCAACTCCGCCCGATGGCGCTCGTCGAGCAGCCGACTGTGCTCGGCGAGACGCTGCCCGACGGGGTCGAGGACTCCGCCCACCACCAGGCCGGCGAGCGTCATCCCGGCGACCAGGGCGGTGTCCACAGTCAGCAACGTACCGGACGCGCTCCTCCGATCGGGGGAGTCCGGGACCGGCCGGGCCACCGCACGGTCTGGACCTGCGTCGTTTGACGCCCGGTGCGCCATCGCAAAGAATCACCTCGCCATGAACCAACCGGACGACGACGTTTCCACCTCGACGTTCGTCGAACGGCGACCCACGGGCGCGCTGATCCCGGTGATCCCGGCCGGCCGCTGGGCGGTGGACCCGTCCCGGTCGAAGGTCCGCTTCATCGCCAAGCACCTGCTGGTGTCCAAGGTCACCGGCGTCTTCACCCGGGTGGCCGGCACCATCGTCGTCGGCGAGGACGCCTCACTCTCCTCGGTGTCGGCCATGGCGGACGCCGGCTCCCTCACCACCGGGGACGCCGCCCGGGACGAGCATCTCCGCTCCGCCGACTTCTTCGACGTCGATCAGTGGCCCACCATGACCATCACCGGGAGCGGGCTCCGCTCCAAGGGGGGCCGGCACGTCCTGGAGGCGATCCTGACCATCCGTGACATCAGCCATCCGGTCACCCTGGTGGTGACGGCCACCAACCTGGCCCGGGACGGCGATGGTCACCCGCTGGCCACCGGAGGGGTGGTCCCCAGGCCGACGGCCCGCTTCACCGCCGAGGCGGTGGTCAACCGCAAGGACTTCGGGCTGGTGTGGAACGCCGCCATCGAGACGGGGGGCGTGGTGGTCGGCGACATGGTCCGCATCGACATCGTGGCCATCGCCGAGCTGCAGCCCTGACCGCCGGCCGACCCGGGGTCGGCGTGGGTCAGCTGTGGGCGGGCTCGTAGTACGGGTTGGCGCCGTCGGCGTGGTCGGTGACGTCCACGATCTCGGTGATCGACGGGATGGCCTCGCGGAGCATCACCTCGATGCCCTGGGACAGCGTGGCCTTGGCCATTCCGCAGCCCTGGCAGCCTCCGCTCAGCCGGAGGTACACGGCGCTGTCCTTGACCCCCACCAGGTCGGCACGCCCGCCGTGGGCGGCGATGCTGGGATTGACCTGCTCCTCGAGCACGGCCACCACCTGCTGGGCCATGGGGTCGGAGAGGTCGACGTCGGGGGCCACCAGACGGGGGGCGGTGACGGGGGGCAGGTTGGGGTTGATGACCACCAGGCCGCCCTCACCGGCGTCGTCGGTGACGAAGTCGAGGCTGGCCCCCTGGAGGCGGTCCACGCTCTCGTCCGGGATGACCACCGGGAGGTCGTCGTCGTGCTGGACCACATCGCCGGCACCGGCGTCGGCGATGGCCTGGAAGTACATGTCGTAGGTGTAGGCGTTGTCGCCCACGCCACTGATCTCGAGCCACAGGGCCAGCGAGGTGGGATCCGCCTCGTTGGCCAGCACCTCGAGCACCGTGGCCCGGGCGGCGTCGGTGATGGTGAGTACCGGGGTCACGTCGTCACGGGCTTCGCTCATGCCTGCCATCATAAGGGCGTGTCCCCCACCCATCGACCCGTCCCCTCCGACGCCCACGAGTGGGTCACGTTCCGGGACCCGGACGAGGAGCGGACCTGGCAGTTCGACGTGACCTTCCTCACCAGCTCGTGGATGTGCATCTTCGGCCAGGGCTGCCAGGGGGTCCTGACCGGGCCCGCCCCCGAGCTGGTCCAGGGATGCTGCTCCTACGGTGCCCACTTCACCGGCAGGAAGGACGCCCGGAACGTCGAGCGGGCGGCGGCCACGCTGACCCCGGACATCTGGCAGTTCCACAAGCAGGGCCAGAAGGGCGTGGTCAAGAAGCTGGCCGACGGCGACCTCGGGACCCGGATGGTCGACGGCGCCTGCATCTTCCTCAACCGGCCGGGGTTCGCCGCCGGACCCGGCTGCGCCCTCCACCGGGCGGCCATGGACCGGGGGATCAGTCACGTCGAGCTGAAGCCCGAGGTCTGCTGGCAGCTGCCCCTCCGGCGGGAGGACGAGACGTCACCCGACGGCGACATCACCTCGGTGGTGCGCCAGTGGGACCGGCGCCACTGGGGCGAGGGGGGTGCGGAGTTCCACTGGTGGTGCACCGAGGACCCCGACGCCTTCGTCGGCCACGAGCCGGTCTACGTGAGCATGCGCACCGAGCTGGAGACCATGGCCGGCAAGAAGGTCTACCGCCGGCTGGCCGCCTACCTCGATCAGCGGATGGAGCCGGGCCCCCGGGTCACCCTGCTCCCCCACCCCGCCGTCCGTCGCTGACAGCCGGGCCGGCCCGTCGCTCGGCCAGGGGGGATCTCATTCGGCCAGGGGGTCGTCCTCGGCGTAGGCGGCGTGCCCGTTGGTGGGTGTCGTCCCCAGGATCTCGTCGTACTCGTCCTCGGTGGCCAGGCACCAGGACGCGTGCTTGTCATCGGGCTCCGCTCCGCACTCGGGGCAGCTCCGGTTCGCGGTCGCGACGGAGCGCTTGAGACTGCGTGCTTCCTCGAAGCGGCGATGCCGTCCCTTCTTCACCGAACCAACTCCTTGTCCCCCTGCTCAGGCACCACCGCACCTGGCCGTTGGCGGGGGTGGGTGCCGTTCACGATTCCTTCACAGTGTAGTGCGGGGTACCCCTTGGCGCGACGCACGCCGGGAGGGCCGGTACGATCCTTTCGTGCCCGAAGCCTTCGACCCCCAGCTGATGATCGAACGCTTCCGAGCCAGGGCGGACGCCGTCCGGAACCGGGGGCTCCCCCCCATCGAGGGCCCCGAGCGGGCCCGGTTCAAGGAGCAGATGCAGGTCGACTTCATGGACTACGCCATGCTGGGGGACGCCGAAGCGGAGGTGGTCGACGGCATCCTGACCCTCCGGGTGGACCTGCGGCCGGCGCCGGACCGGGGCACCGCCTGACCGGGGCCGTCCGCCCCCGACCCGGCCCCACCCGCCGAACGGGCGCCGTCGCCCCCGACCGTCAGCCGCCGTAGTTCATCCGGGTGTCCTCCATCCGCAGCACCTCCGGTGCCGGTCCCCCCGGGTGTCGGGGCGACTCCCCCGCCCCCACCACCTCCCCCAGGACCAGGACGTGGCTGGTGGGACCGGCGGGCGGGAGGGCGCCCTCCCCGGGATCGACCGACCGGAGCAGCCGGCAGCCCAGCCACCCCACCGCCGCCGCCAGGACCGGCAGGCCGTCGTGGACGAGCCGGACCGGCTCCCCCTGGATGGCGGTGACCCCACCGTCGGCACCGCGGGCGATGTCGCTGGCCGGCTTCACGAAGCGGCGCACCACCGCCCGGTCGGCACGGTGGAGGAGGCTGACGGTGAACCCACCCCCCGCCTCGATGAGTCGGCGGGTGACCGAGCCCGACTCCACGGCGACCGCCACCACCCGGGGACCGGTGGCCACCTGCATGACCAGGTTGGCCGTCATCAGGTTGACCTCAGTGCCGGCGCGGCTGCCGATCAGGTAGAGGCCGGTGGGCATCGACCACAACACCCGACGGCGGAGCCGGTCCTCCTCGTCGTGCTCGGGCGGGGCTGGCGGACCGTCCATGCCCCACCGTAGCCAGGGGGAACGCCGGGGCGCCCCTACTCAGTTGCCGAAGGGGTCCACGTTGGACCCGGCCGGTGCGGTGGTGGTGGTGGTGGACGGCACCTGCCCGGTGACGGCGGTGATCCGGGCGACGGCGGTGGCCAGCTGGTTCACCGTCTTGGTGCGGAGGGCGGCGGAGGTGGCCATCAGCTTGTCGTTCCCGCCGGACCCGTTGTAGCAGTCGTTGCCGGCGTCGTAGGCGGTGGCGTAGGCGTCGGAGAGGTCGTCGGTCAGCTTCTGGTCGGGCGTGGGCAGGTTGCCGTTGGCGGTGGCGGCGTCACTGGCCAGCAGGGCGCACACCGAGCGGAGCTCACCGGTGGGGTCGTGCTGGTCGAGGGCCAGGTCGACGTTCCTGATGTCGACCTCGACGGCCCCGATCGCCGACCCGGCGCCGGCGCCCCCCACCCAGGTGGAGACCTGGTGGGCGGGGCTCCCTGACTGCTCCACCCCGGCACAGCCGGCCAGCGCCAGGCCGGTCGCCACCACCACCAGGCACGACGCCCACCGACCCGACGGCGCGGCTCCCCTCCGGCTCACGCCGGGATGCCGGTCCGATCCGGGCGCCAGGAAGGATCGAGCTGGCGGAGGAAGAGGGCGCACCGCTCCTCCTCGGGCTGCTCGCCGATGGCGCCGGCCGCCGAGCGGAGCCCGTCCAGGCACCGCAGGAACGGGCGGTTCTCCAGGTGGGACCACCGCACCAGACCGGAGCCCTTCCACCCGGCCCTGCGCAGGGCGTCCAGCCCCCGGTGGTAGCCCACCCGGTAGCAGGCGTACGCCTCCACGTCGTCCCGGGCCAGGGAGCCCAGCGTGGCCCAGGCGTCGAGGGAGGAGGGGTGGGCGCGCACCACGTCGGACACCTCGTGGCGGCGTCGCTCGCCGGGCTGGGCCAGGGCGGCGGCCAGACCGTCGACCACGGCATCCGGCTCGGGGGGCAGCACGGTCTCCGGGAGACCGGTGGTCAGTCGGACCGGTGACTCGTCGGGCGGGAGGGAGGCGGCACTCATCGATGGTCAGTGTAGGGGCGGGACCGTGGGCAGCCAGGTCGTCCCGCCCCGTCCGGAGGCGGCGGTGGCTCAGCCGGGGGGGGTGACGGAGACCAGGTGGTAGTCGGTCTTGCCCCGGCGGAGCACCAGGTAGCGACCGGCCACCAGGTCGGTGGAGGTCAGCGATCGGGTCAGGTCGGTCTCCCGGTGGTCGTTGACGTACGCCCCGCCCTGCTCCACGGTGGTGCGGGCACGGCCCTTGGACGGGACCATGCCCGTCTCGGCCAGCAGGTCCACCAGCAGCACGCCGTCCCCGGCCAGCCGGGAGGGGTCGAGATCGGTCGAGGGGGCGTCGGCCAGGACCTCGAGCAGGGACCGCTCGTCGAGCTGGGCGACCTGGCGCTCGAAGAGGGCGGCGGCGGCCCGCTCGGCCCGGAGCATCTCCTCCTCGCCGTGGACCAGGGTGCAGACCCGTCGGGCCAGTTCGCGGGGGGCCTCCCGTCGCTCGGGGTGGTCGGCGGTGGCCCGGTCGAGGTCGAGGAGGGCCTGGTGGTCGAGGAAGGTGAAGTAGCGGAGGTAGGACCCCACCACGGCGTCCTCGCTCCGGATGAAGAACTGGTACAGCTGGTAGGGACTGGTGCGCCGGGCGTCGAGCCAGACGGTGCCGGTCTCCGTCTTGCCGAACTTGGTGCCGTCCGCCTTGACCACCAGGGGGCTGGTCAGACCCCAGCTCTCGGCGCGTCGCAGCTTTCGGATCAGCTCGATCCCCATGGTGATGTTCCCCCACTGGTCGCTTCCCCCGATCTGGAGGGTGCAGCCCTCGGTGTCGTAGAGGCGGAGGAAGTCGTACGCCTGGAGCAGCATGTAGCTGAACTCGGTGAAGGAGATGCCCTGGCCCTCGCGCTCGAGCCGCGCCTTCACCGAGTCCTTGGCCACCATCTGGTTGACGGTGAAGTGCTTGCCGATCCCCCGGAGGAAGTCGAAGAGGGTCATCGGTGCCAGCCAGTCGGCGTTGTTCAGGAGCAGGGCGCGCGACGGCCCGGCGTCCACCCCGAAGTCGAGGAACCGGCCCAGCTGGCCGCGGATGCCCTCGAGGTTGGCGGCCAACGCCTCCTCGGAGAGGAGCGACCGCTCCTCGGACTTGCCGCCCGGGTCGCCGATGAAGCCGGTGCCCCCGCCGGCCAGGGCGATGGGCCGGTGGCCGGCCAGCTGCAGCCGCCGGAGGGTGCAGACCTGCAGCAGGTGGCCGACGTGGAGGCTGTCGGCGGTGGGGTCGAAGCCGCTGTAGACGGTCAGCGGGTCGCCGTCCAGGTGGTCACCGAGACCGGGGTCGGTCATCTGGTGGACCAGCCCGCGGAAGCGGAGATCCTCGGTGAGTCGGGCCATCCGCTCAGCCTGCCACGTCGACCACCTGCCGTCGCGAAGGGAGGCCGGGACGGGATCAGCTGACGTCGCCGCCACCTCGGGGGGCAGCCTGCGGACCGAGCCGGGAGGAGGCACCCGCTGACGCACCCCCCGCCCGCCCACCGGGCGGTGGCCCCGACCCAGCCGTTCCGCCACCCGGCGTGTCGCCTGGTGGCTGGGCCGGCTCGGGGGGACCGCTGGCTACGATGAACCGGCCACCGGCGGGGCCCGATCCCCGTCCGTCCAAGGGAGCACCGTGTCCAATCCGTACCTCGAGGGCAACTTCGCACCCGTCGCCGATGAACGGACCGAGGACCACCCGCTGCCGGTCACCGGCGTGATCCCCCCCGACCTCGAGGGTCACCTCCTCCGCAACGGGCCCAACCCGGCCGTGCTGCCGGTGGACGACACCACCTATCACTGGTTCAGCGGTGACGGGATGCTCCACGACATCGAGCTGGGCGGCGGCCGGGCCCTCGGCTACCGCAACCGGTGGGTGCGGACCCGGAAGCTGGCCGCCGAGATCGGCAGCCCCATCCCCCGCGGGCCCAGCGAGCCGCTCGACGGCCCGGCCAACACCCATGTCATCCGCCACGCCGGGACCACGCTGGCCCTGGTGGAGTCGGGCTTCCCCCACGCCATCTCCCCCGACCGCGGCCGGGCGCGGATCCACGACTTCGACGGCGCCCTGTCGTCCCCGATGACCGCCCATCCCAAGGTCGATCCGGACACCGGCGAGCTCCTCTTCTTCGGGTACGACATCTTCGGGCCACCCTTCCTGCGCACCCACACGGTGGACGCCGCCGGGGTCCTGACCGGTACCGAGGCCATCGACCTCCCCCGGGCGGTGATGGTCCACGACTTCGGGGTGACCGCCACCCGCCTGGTCATCCTGGACCTGCCGGTGGTCTTCGATCTCGACCTGGCGGCCACCGGCCGGTCGCTGCCCTTCCGCTGGATGCCGGAGGCCGGCGCCCGGGTCGGGGTGATGCCCCGGCACGGCACCGGAGCCGACATCCGGTGGGTGAGCATCGACCCGGTCTACGTGTTCCACGTTCTGAACGCCTATGACGACGGGGACGACGTCGTCCTCGACGTGGTCCGGTACGACGCCGCCTTCGACACCCAGCCGGGGGAGGTGATCGCCACCACCGCCCCGTTCCTGGCCCGGTGGACCGTCAACGTGGCCGGCAACCGCGTGACCCAGGAGCAGCTCGACGACACCGCGGTGGAGTTCCCCCGCATCGACGACACCGTGGCCGGGCGTCGCCACCGGTACGGGTACTGCCAGAGCCTCGACGTCCAGGACACCCGGTGGACGACCGGGCTGGTCAAGTACGACCTCCAGCGCGACGCCTCCGAGGTGTTCGACCCCGGTGCCCACCGCTCGGCCGGCGAGCCGGTCTTCGTGCGGGCGGCGGACGGTGGCGGGGAGGACGAGGGGTGGGTGCTGAGCGTCGTCTACGACGCCACCCGCGACGCCAGCGACCTCGTCATCCTGGACGGCACCTCCTTCGCCGGGCCCCCGGTGGCCACCGTCGAGCTGCCGGTCCGGGTGCCCTTCGGGTTCCACGGCTCCTGGCTGCCGTCCACCGTCTGACCTCCCCTCCGGAGGTGTCCGGCCGCGCAGGGTGACACCAGTCGACCCGCCTCCCATGGGAAACTCTTCCCCGACCTGGACGGGGACCGACCCGGCCACTCCTTCCACCGAGCGAGCGACAGGGCCCTCACATTGGCAACCAACGATCCGACACGCCCCCCCGGACGACGTGGCGCGGGCGGCTCCGGCAACGGGGAGTTCCCCGGTCCCATCCTGGGCGGCCGGGCGCCGATCCCCACGTCGCGGGAGGCCCGTCGGGGCGGCCGGGGGACGGCTCCGGCCGGCACCGCCGCCGAGGCACCCTCCCGCACGGGGCGGCGGCGCAAGCGCCGTCGTAGTCGTGGCGAGAAGGTCATGCGGACCCTCATCGCGTTGGTGGCGCTGCTCGTCCTGGTGGCCGGACTCGGCTACGGCTACTACCGGTACGAGTGGTCGAAGATCCAGACGGCCAAGTGCCCGAGCTGCACGGCGGTGGCCAGCGGGGCGCCCTACAACGTGCTGGTGATCGGCTCCGACACCCGGGTGGGCGAGACGGCGGCCGAGGCCGCCCAGTTCGGCAACTCCACCAACGCCGGCGGCCAGCGCTCCGACACCATCAAGATCATCCACGTCGACCCCCAGGCGGGCACCGCCAGCACCCTGTCGATCCCCCGCGACACCTTCGTGACCCTGTCGGGGGTGCCGGCCTCCGCCGGCGTCTCGAGCATGAACAAGATCAACTCCGCCTTCGCCACCGGGCCCAACGATCCCGACCCCAGCGGGACCGGCGCCAACGGCCTGGTGCAGACCATCCAGAACACCTTCGGGATCCCCATCAACCACTGGATCGTGGTCAACTTCTACGGCCTGATGGACGCCGTCAACGCCCTGGGCGGCATCAACATGAACGTTCCCTACCCGGTCCGCGACTACGGCGACTGCAACGCCAACGGCGTCTACTCCAACTGCACCGGGCTGGACCTGCAGACCACCGGCTGCCAGACCCTGACCGGCGCCCAGGCCCTGTCGCTCTCCCGGTCCCGTCACTTCGAGTGGTACCAGGACGGCGAGTGGCACAGCGACCTGTCGTCGGACATCGGTCGGATCGAACGGCAGAACCTGATCATCGAGGCGGTGGTGAACAAGGCCAAGTCGACCTACAACCCGATCGCCGCCGCCTCCTTCATCTCGTCACTCACCCACGACGTCACCCTCGACAACCAGCTGAGCGCGGGCACGCTGCTGGATCTGGCCGAGCGCTACCACGCCTTCTCCGGCTCGGCGCTCACCAACTACACGCTTCCCACCACCGGAGCCGAGTACGCCCCCTACGGCGAGGACGTCGAGATCGTCCAGCAGCCCCAGGCGCAGGCGACGATCACCCAGTTCCTGGGCACCGCCCCCAACGCGCCGACCACGCCCCCGCTCGACCAGTACGGAAACCCGATCCCGGCGCCCACCGTGACCCCCACCACCGCCCCGGTGGCCACCACCGCCCCGGCCTCGTCGTCACCCACCACCACGGCACCCTCCAGTGCCACCACCGCGTCGGACATTCCCACCTACGACCCGGTCCCCTGCTGACGGCGTCCGCCCCGCCGGACGGTCACCCGGCCGCCGCCGGTAGCGTCCGGCCATGACCGCTCCCCGCCAGCGCCGCCTCGGGCGGTCCGGCCTCTCCGTGTCCACGGTGGGACTGGGCTGCAACAACTTCGGGATGAAGCTCGATCTCCCGGCCAGTCGCACCGTGATCGATGCCGCCCTCGACCACGGCGTCACGCTCTTCGACACCTCCGACAGCTACAGCTCCTCCGAGGAGATCCTCGGTGAGGTGCTGGAGGGGCGCCGCCACCAGGTGGTCCTGGCCACCAAGTTCGGGAGCGACCTGCAGGGGGCCAACGGCCCCGACTGGGGTGCCCGCGGCTCGCGCCGCTACATCCGGCTGGCGGTGGAGCGGTCGCTACGACGGCTGCGCACCGACTGGATCGACCTCTACCAGATCCACTTCCCGGATCCGAAGACGCCGCTCGAGGAGACGCTGGCCGCCCTCGACGAGCTGGTCCACGAGGGCAAGGTCCGCTACATCGGCTCGTCGAACCACGCCGCCTGGCAGGTGACCGATGCCGAGTGGCTGGCCCGGACCCACGGCTTCGAGCGCTTCCTCTCCGCCCAGAACCACTACAACCTCCTCGACCGGCGGGTGGAGGAGGACCTGACCCCGGCCTGCCGGCAGTTCGGGATCTCGATCCTGCCGTACTTCCCGCTGGCCAGCGGGCTCCTCACCGGCCGGTACCGGCGGGGGGAGGCGGCTCCCCCCGGGAGCCGGATGAAGGAGTGGGGGATGGAGGGGCAGCTGACCGAGGCCCGCTTCGACGCGGTGGAGCAGCTCACCGTCTACGCCGCCGAACGCTCGCTCTCCCTCCTCGACGTGGCCATCGGGGGACTGGCCGCCCAGCCGGCGGTGGGCTCGGTGATCGCCGGGGCCACCTCCGTCGAGCAGGTGGCCGCCAACGTGAAGGCCGGGGAGTGGGTGCCGTCCCGGGAGGACCTGAAGGCGCTCGATGCCATCGTGCCGCCTGGAACCCAGGTGGCCTGAGCGAGTCTCGATCGGCGCCGGCGCCGACTGCTCAGGCCGCCCGAGTCACACGTGCAACCGTGTCGCTCACGGCATCGGCATCGTCTTCCAGCAAGCTGACGAGGTGCTCGAGGCCCCACGTCAACTGGGCCTCGATCTCGCCCATGTGAACGCCGAGGGCTCCACCCAGTTGCCGAAGGCCCACGGTCCTCATCGTGGACTCGGAACACACGGTGCGTTTCGTGGACGTGCAGCCCGACTACACGGCTCGGACCGAGGTCGCCGACATCCTGTCTGGACTCACCGAACTCCGAAGGCACTAGTAGCCACCTGCCGCCTGGCCTCGTTACGACCCGGACACGTGGAGCGGAGACTTCATGGCGAACGGGCGCTTACCAGAGGTCTCGGTTCCGTCGTCAGTGGGTTCTACTCATGCATCTACTGCCTGCGTGCAGCACTGGCTGGGAGAACGGGACTCGGACTCGCCGCCGGAAGCCCCACCCATCCGGCCATGCTCCCAGCGCAGGACCGAAGGCGCTGAGCTGCCAGGCGATCAGCTCGAGCGCGTCGGTGCGTTCAGTGACAAGTGGCCTCCCGCCCGGCCGACCATCAGTTGCTGTAGATCCGGTCCGGGCGGATGAGTACGGCCGCCCTGCGTTCTTCGGCCATGATCCGGTCGTACTCATCCCAGTTGTCATGCTCACCGCCGGCAGCCGCGAAGATCTCACGACGGAGCTGCCGCAGACCTTCGGCATCAAGCCAGGGCTGGGGGTCATCGGGCCCAGCGAGCTCCGCGTGCCCCTCGACCGCCGCCCACTGCCAGCCGTTGCGGAAGGTTGCCGTGATCTGTGGACGGGCGCGGAGGTTGGCCAGCTTTGTCCGGCCGGCGGTGACCAGTCCCAGGACGGTCTCGCCCGTGGCGGGGTGAGGCAGCACCCCGGCGTTGACGAGGGACGCTTGGATCGTGCCCGTGGAACGCAATGTCGAAATCACGACCAGCCCGCGCTCGGGACGGGCGAGGGCGGCCGCATCCTCCAGCGTCGTCATCGAACCTCCTCGGTGCACAGATAACATTCGGCAGGACCAGGTCGCCCACCGGGCTCACACTCGACGACACGAGTGATCGTGACGCCTCCGACCTTCCAACTACCCATCGAGCCCATCGGTGCCTCCTATTCGTCGTGTGGTGCCGCGGTGCGGGAGTCGTTGAGGGGCATCACGGACTGGTGGGCACGCGCCTGATCACGTCGTGCCCCTGCGTGCCTCATGAAGGCCATGCCTTCGACCCGGGGCCACAGATCTCGGGGCTGTCCGCCTACAACGATTCTCGGAATCACAAGCATCCGGCGGTTCGTACTGACCGCGCCGGGCCGAGCCTGCGCTCGGTGGCAGGTGGTGGGTGACGGGTGCAGCGCGGGTTGGGCACTCTCCGATCACATGGCCGGATCCTCACTTGGCCCTGGGGTTGGGGAGTACCCATGTCCAGTTCAGTCCGACTTCCGTCCGACGGCGACCCACTACTCAGTGACGCAACCAATCCCGGATCGGCCGCACGCGCGTTCCGATCAGAACCGCACAGAGCACGACAAGGACGCATGCGATCGCGACGATCCACATTGCTTGAACCCCGGCTGCCCATGCAGGAAGCACGATGGCGAGAACGATGACCCCGACGACGAGGTGGTAGGCGTTCATGTGCCACGTGAACCAGCGATGCCGCATGTCCATGAGCCTACGTCGGGCCTGCGACTCGAGGCCCGGACCTCCCCACGTCGTCGGCGCGGCGGTTCGTGCCAACCGCACCCGGCAGGGACACGCATCCTCCCCGTTCGCAATAGCCCTAACCTGACCAGGTGGCCGCTCCTCTGGTCAAGGCCGGCGGTCTTGATGATCCAATCTGGTTGACGGTTCCCACTGCTTCCGAAGTGCGCCGGGGAGATTCTCATCGGCATTGGTGGCCGTTCGTCCTCGTCGGTCTCATCGCCTTCGCATCGATCGGGTTGGTATTTGCACCTGCTGCCCTCGGCTCTGGCCACCCGGGAGGAGACCCAGGTGGCGTCATCGCTGCCGAAGTGAGGAATGCCGCAAATGAAGCCGTTCCTCCCGGTTCCCAGATCGTCGGACACCAGGTGAACGACTCCTTGTTTGGTGACTGTGGCTACTCCAGCCCTGCTTCGGGATGGAGCACGGTCACTGGGGGCGTGGCATTTAGGACCTCATTCGCCGACACGCAAGTGCTCGCAGCCACGGCCGCAAGACTTCGTTCGGATGGATGGACCGAGATCCTTGACGCAATCTGGACCAAGACCTTCGAGAGCGGATCGGCGGCCGAACTCCGCTTGATCAAGGGGTATCTGGTTCCCGATGGATGGACGGCGTGGATTGACGCTGAGCCGAAGGGACCCAACTGCGGCGGACCAAGCACCCTGTAGCTCGTTTCGTCCTCGCCGTTGACCCGGCGATGTGGGGCAGGGGGTGCCAGATCAGGTGTGGGGACAACCTTGGCTTGCGGATAGCTCCAGCAGCTCACGACGACCTTAACGACCAGCCACCCTTTCACCCAGCCGGAGCTCGGGGGAGTCGGTCTGGGACCTGGAGTCGCGACTCCGGATGGCAGTGCCAGCGATACCACCAAAGAGCATCACGATGCCACAGACGAACGTGATCACATACCCAGCGTCGTTCGTCGAACTATTGGCGACTATTGGGTTGCCGAACGCGCTCCATCCCATGGCGGCAGTCGTGAAAATGAAGCCACTCAAGACGACGACGGGAGATGCCCACGGTTTTTCGCCAAGCCATCGAGTCGCCACTATCGCTAGCAGCGCAACGACTCCGAGCACGGCCATTGTGGAGCCGCTTGGGTGATAGAGGTGGCCATTGAGAAAGAAGACATTTGGCCTCCATCGCCACGGAAGTACGAAGACGGATGCAAGCATCAGCACAGCTGAAACCCAAATCGCCGCCCGAAGTACTCGCAACTTCCGAGCTCGAGCATCATGCACATCGATGAGGCTACCGGATCTCAACTTTGACCGGCTCACCGGTCGGCGCGTGTTCTGACCGCTCCGTGCAAGTCCCCCTCGAGCTCGCATGATGGAGGGTTGCTGACCCGCGTTCGGGGACAGCGGTTTAACAACCTTCAGGGATGGGGTTGGGTTTGCGGCGACTGCAGTTTCAGTCCCCGCCCCGGTTCAACGGTTGTCGCCGTCGCTGCCCAATTTCCGTTTGTGCTGGGGCCGACGTGGTGACGCCATCGGATCCTCCTCCTTCAAGGTCCGTACAAGCCCGAGGCGTCGGAGTACGAAGGCTCCGACCCGACCAATCGGCATCCGTGCTTTTCGCGCTTGAGCTTCGAGAGCGTCGCCTCCTCCCCCCGTTAGCCGCCATATCCCCTGCACCTCACCGGCAGGGCTGAACGGATCGGCCTCGAAGGCTTCCGGCCACATGACGGGCGGTTCATCTACCGGGTTGCCCCTTCGAGACTTGAGCCTGGCTAGAGGCCTATAGGGCTTGCGCCTCTTGATTCCACGCGATCCCACCCTGACATCATGACCGCGCCGAACGAGGTCCTCGATCCCGCAGCGATGGGGGACACTCGAGGCACCTGGAGATGAACTCAAGCCTTCGGAATGCAATCAGTGAGGTGGATTGTCGGGAGGCGCAATAACGACGTTGAGTTCTGGCCAGCCGTGACCATCGGGTACCTCGACCTGGACCCCGAGCCGGGCTGCAATCGACCTGATCGCCGGACCGACGACCATGGCAACACCTCGATTCGGCGGGTCGAGGGCGATCGCTTGCAGACGATCGAGAGCGGCCCGATTCCCGATGGTTCCCAGGGCTCGGATGGCATGGTATTGAACGAGGTACTCGGGATCGTCCAGCACGGCCAGAAGGGCCTGAACGGACTCGTCCCCGGGGAATGAAGCGAGTGCCGATGCAGTCGTCGTCCGAACACTCCAGTGAGCATCGCCGAGGAGGACCTCAATCAAGATGGGCTGAACCCAAGGATCTTGGACTTTCCCGAAGCCGTAGAGCACCTCTGACGACGATCGCCACCGTGGAGCCTGGAAGGCGGCGACAAACTCGGACGGGAACTGAGTAGCAAGGCGACCCGACACAGTCCTCATGTTGTCCAGCACCACGCGAGAATCGGTGCCTGGAGGAAGGTCGGAGGGTCGTACCACCTCCAGCCAATCATGAAAGCTCTCCACGGCTGCAGGCCCAGCTGACACCAGAGCGTCCATGGCAGAGACGTTGCCCCTGACGACCGCTGTCCGCAGCAGGCCATCGATCTCGTCTCGATCCATCCCGGCATTCTGACCGATAGCCCGTGCCCAGACAGGAGGCGGACCTATGGCTCCGGTGACAATTTCAGTTGATCCCGCAATTCCTCGTAGCTACGAGGATCGTCGGGTCGCGGGAAGCTTCTGCCCAGAACAGAACGTCCCGATAATCAGTTTCTGTGACCTCGGCGAAATGCCGAAGTCGATCAAGATCCCTCTCCGAAAGGGTTAGTACGGCACGAAGCACCCGATCGCTCTGGTCCGGGTCCAAGATCTCTCAAACCTAATCGACGAGATTCTCCGGGAAGGTCTTCGCAAGCTGCGCTATCACTTCGGGCGAGAGATCCACAGAAGACATCATGCGTCACGCTTCCGGCGGTATGGGTCACTTTGGTTCACCCAGTCATGCTTGCGCTTACCTACTGATCGGATGCTCCGTCTGTTTGACGCTCCGAGATCACGGCAAAGAAGAAGCGAAGGTCGTTGCCAGGCTCGCCACTGAGCCGTTTGGTTACCTTGGCGTGCGGAAACCACCAACCGGACCCATGTTGGATTCCGACGGTGCCGAACTGGTCGTTGTGGCCCCAGACGCCGCCCAAGTTCCGAATCAAGACTTCGCCCAGGTACGAGCCGATTATCTGCACCATGCCATCGAACGATTCTCTGCTCGGACCCTCGGATCCCCAAAACGCCGTGATCATGTCTTCAAGCACCTCGACACTCTCAGGGCTGTAATCCAAGGAAAAGCCTTGCTTGGATGCGTTGCGCACGCAGATCCCTGCGGCGTTGTCCATCGATTCAGCGAGGTCGTTATCCATCTTTCGGAGCCTGTCACAGTCCCCATGTCGGGAGCGAGCTGTCAACCGGGACGGGGGTGCCCCGCGTGTGCCGGAGTGGGTCGCCGAGCCGGCGATTAGAGATGCTCCGTCGGCAAGGACTACGCCTCACGTCCGGTTTCGATCGGCACAAATAGACCTCGCCGTTCTGCGACGAAGACCGGACTGCGGACCACCGCCGAGATGGCGGTCTGTCTGGACCAGATCCACGCCCTCCCCCATGCCCTGAGCCACAAGGGGGCGGCCTCCTCCTTGAAGCGCATCGCCACGGGGGCAAAGGGTCCTTCCATGCTCTCCAAGCTATGTGAATCGCTTGAGCCCGGCGACTTGACCACGGTCATCGTCCCGGCGTTCGGGGGCACCCTGCAGATTCGCTGCCTGGAGGTCGAGATGGACTTACACTTTTTGGGATGCCCGCCCAGCCGGAGGCAGCAGATGCTGCGATTGCCGAATTCGCCACCGGCACGCTGTTCGCATGGATGCCCGTCGCACTAGGTGCGCTCGGTTTGGTCTTCGGGTTGATTGTCGCCATTTCCGAGGTGGTCGAGGATCACATTCCGGGCGCCGTCCTCGGGTGCGTCGTTGCCGGAGTCTTCCTTGGAGTGTTCATTCAGCAGGGCGTGCTGCCCTGTGCCTTCCTTCAGACCGATGGAAGAACGTTGAGGTGGAATGGCGTGTTTAGCCATGGTGAGTGGCTGGTGAGTGGGATCGTCGAAGTAGCTTCCACTCGCTCCAGTGGTCTCGTGGTGATCAAGAACACCGACGGAGATCGCCTCTTCATCCACCCTTACAAGGGTGTAACCGAGTTCATTTCAGCGATGCAGCCGCCCTGCGAGCCTAGCCTGGCCAGGAACGAACGATTCTTCCGCAAGTGGCCCGGAGCCACTTGCTTCCGATGGCGCAGCCAGTGGCGTTAGCCCCGAGACCGTATGGACGGGTCCAAGGCGAGCACCGCGACGATGTGGGGCCAGCGCCGGAGACTATCTGAGACAATGACCGCCATGTCTCTCCGAAAGTTGAACACCCATCAACGGTTCATCCTCGTAGTCGGCCTGGCGATTGCCCTCTACTGGATCGGACGATGGATCATCGTGGGGGGTTCGACGGGATGGATTGCCTACGCACCGCTCAGTGGGCAGACTAACCCCGGCCTTCCCTTCCTTCCGACCCACATCTGGGCCCAACTCCTCATCTGGCTCGGTCTGACGCTCGTATGGGTAGTGTGCTCCCTCTTCATTATGCGCAGCACGAAGCAGTCGGACGACGCGGAACCGGGCGAGCACAATGCCGACCCCGAGCTGATCTAGCCCCCGACCGCCTCTTTTTGTCACGTCTGGCGCTGGAACTTCCCGCACCCAACCGGCGGTCAGGGGCGGGCAGCCGACGCGCAAGAGGGGCCCGAAGGCCCCTCCGCTTGACTGCCTCCTACTGACTGATTGCAGAGTACCAGCCACTGTCACACCCCCGCCGTAGGTTCCTCGGTGCGCCTTGGGTCTGGATGACTGCCTCCTACTGACTACAGGAGAGCACCGGGTTCGAATCCCGGCCAGGGTGCCTTACCCGGGTGCTGGGTCGCTGGTGGTGACCGGGCCCCCGTGATCTGAGCCACCCGTTGTGCGAGTCCGATGCCCCAGAATGGGGCGAGGAGGACCGCACCATGAAAAGACGCCGGCACACACCCGACCAGGTGATCCGGAAGCTGGCCGAGGGCGAGAAGCTCTTGGCCCAGGGCCAGACGCTCGCCGAGGTCTGCCGTCACCTGGAGATCACCGAGTCGACCTGGCACCGGTGGCGCAACCAGTACGGCGGCATGAAGGCCGACGACGCCAAGCGCCTGAAGGAGCTGGAGAAGGAGAACGCCAGGCTGAAGAAGCTCCTGGCCGAGGCCGAGCTCGACAAGTCGATGCTGAAGGAGTTGGCGGAGGGAAACTTCTGACCCCGAACCGCAAGCGCCGAGCCGTCGTGATGCTCAGCCAGCGGTTCGGGGTCTCCGAACGCCACGCCTGCCGGGTGGTGGGCCAGCCCCGGTCCACCCAGCGCCTCGAGCCTCCGGTCCCCAGCGAGGACGAGGAGCACCTTCGGGCCTTCCTCCGGGCCTTTGCCGTCGAACGACCCCGCTGGGGCTGGCGACGGGCCGCCGACGCCGCCCGGGACGCCGGCTGGCGGGTCAACAACAAGCGGATCCACCGCCTGTGGCGGGACGAGGGCCTCCGGGTCCCCTACAAGAGGCGGAAGAAGCCCCTCCGGGGCACCGGCCTGCTGGTGGGGGCCATGTGCCCGATCCGGCCCGACGTGGTCTGGGCTCTCGACTTCCAGTTCGATCAGACGGCCGACGGCCGGACCCTCAAGCTGCTCAACATCATCGACGAGTTCACCCGGGAGTGCCTGGCCATCGAGGTGGAGCGCTCCATCGACGCCGACGCCGTCGTCGCCTGCCTGGAGAGGATCACCCGAGAACGGCCGGCGCCGGTCTACCTGCGCTTCGACAACGGGCCCGAGTTCATCGCCCATGCCGTGGCCGACTGGTGCCGGTTCAACGGGGCGGGCACCTTGTTCATCGACCCGGGCTCCCCCTGGCAGAACGCCTGGATCGAGAGCTTCAACGGTCGGCTCCGCGACGAGCACCTCAACGGTCAGCTCTTCGACAGCCTGCTCGAGGCCCAGGTGCTCACCGAAGCCTGGCGGATCGACTGCAACAGCAACCGACGACACAGCGGACTTGGCCGGATGACGCCGGCCGCCTTCGCCGAAGCCTGGACCACCAGGAACCAGCTCACACTCGCATAGCGGGTGGACCAGCTATCGGGTACCGGTCAACCTGGCTCGAGAGGTACCGGTCTGGAGATCGGGTCCAGGTCTGGACGGAGATCATCGGCATGGGCTCCGATCTCCGGCGGCATAAGAACGATTGGACGAAGGCAGAAGCCGTCGCTCACGAGACGATGGAGAGAGTCCGTACCAATGTCGATCGCCTGATCGAACTGCTGCCCGCGATCGGCTACGAATTCACTCCAGCGCCAGGTACGACGGTGCACGAGCCTCCTGCCCATGACGTAAGACACCAACTGGATGGCCTCGAAGAGCGCATCGGCGTGCTGCCACTTGCCCTGAGGGCTTGGTACGAAGATGTGGGCGAGGTGAGTTTGATCGGCCGTCATCCGCGCTGGACTTTCGAATTCACTGATGCGCTCATCGTTCAAGCTCCGATCGACTACATCCACTCCGAATACGACCAGTGGGAAGCAGACCGGAACTCCGAGTGGCGCCGCGGGAAATTCACGATCGACTTGTCACCCGACTATCTACACAAGGCCAACGTCAGCGGTGGTGCTCCGTATGCGATGTCGGTGCCCAATGAGGCCGCTGACGGACTCCTGCTGCGGGAACGACACCAAACGACATTCGTCAACTACTTGCGAGTGTGTTTCAGCTGGGCCGGATTCCCCGGTTGGGAACGGGGCACCCTCGATGGATGGGCTGCCCCACCTGGGCCGCCGCCTGGGGAGCTAACCCAGATCTCGGCGTCCCTCCTTTCGATCTAGCTAGGGGGCCACTGCGAGTACGTTCCGAGGCACTACTAGCCGGCGGTCAGTGACAGGAAGACTTCTTCGGCGGAGGACCTCTCGCCGAATGTTCTGGGGACACAGACGGCCGATCGAGTGATCGAAATTCTCGACCTCGAGTTGGCGCCAAGTGGGGCGTTGAGAGCCCTTTCCGTCTACCACACATGAAATGTAGAGTGCTCTCCGTGAAGGGACGGGGAGCGCAGCGAATTTTGATCGCTTGCATGTTCGCCGTCGTCTTACTTACGGCCCTTTTCGTCATGTGGGTGCTCGATGCCTCCGCTCACATCAATGCGGGTGCTGGATTCGACATAGGGCTTCTAGTGGGGCTATTTGTCTCTGTCGCCTTTGTCATTGGCTTGGGCATGGTGCGCAAGCGCCGCTCCGTGAAACTGGAGACGAGTCTCGACTTGGTCGACGTCCCCGTTTGGAGGCTGGTGCTCTCACGACTGGTCCCAACTTGGCACTCACGTCAGTCGCTGGCAATGCTCCCGGTGGCCTCAGACCTCCCAGGCTCCAAGTGGAGAGCAGTAGAGCAGTGCACGAGCCGGATCGGGTTTCTCGGTGGCCAGGTGAACTCACCGGTGAGTCAGCGAGCCCGTTCAATGGGAAGCGTCCTGGCTGTTCGGATCTTCGAGAAGGAGGATTCGAAGCTCTGGTGGGCGTTTCGAGCGTACCCAGTCGCCAATGAGGACGACGCCGTGACTTCGGTGACCCAGGGGCGTTTGGTGGCGCCCGTGGCATCCAAGGTCACGGCAATCGCGGAAGAACGCGAAGTGGACGACGTCGTCATTCCCGGAGTCCATCCTCTCTGGGCCTACGAGCGTGAGTACGTGACGGCGTCCGGTAGCGGGTGGACCAAGATTCTGCGAGGTTCAGTCGGACTGGTGGTGTTTGAGATCTACAGCAGCGGCTCTCCGGGCGCCGCAGACTGGCAAGAACTTTCTGCCATGACGGAGGTCTTCGTCCAACGAATCCGCTCGGCACAGTTGGCTGCAGCCCACGCATCGTAAACACGGCGTTACCGTCGCGGTCCTTTGAAGATGTCCCTCCTCGGTCCTTCGATAACGAAATGGGGCATTGCCACCGAGCTGCTGCAGTGGGGCACACTCCCGGCGGTAGGTGGCACTAGCCAGAATCCCCACAGGCTTGGAAGGCGTAGTCCGAAAGTTCACGAACGTCGGCTTTCGTGACCGTGCCCGATCGGACTGCTGTTGTCGCAGTGGATGACCCGGCAACGGCAATAAGCGGCTCTTCGCGTTTCAGCGGGGAGTGACGGTAGCCAACAGGTTCCAGTTGGGCTTGCCGGCGTAGAGCAGTGAGCGGATGCGGTAGTTCCGGAAGGACGTGAAGCCGAAGGCGGCACGCTTCACCCGCTTGATCAAGTTGTTGACCGCCTCGGTGGGTCCGTTGCTCACGTGGGCGGTGTGCCAGGCAGCGATCTGGTGTCGCCACCGGATCAGGGTGCGCCCGAGGGATCGGGCCTCGACCGGGTAGTCGGCGTCCTGGAGGTCGTGGCCGAGCTGGGTCACCCACTCGAGGGCCATGTCCGGGTCGGCGTGTTGGTAGAGCTCCCGGACGGCCTCCTTCGCCTCCCAACAGGTGGCCACGTCCCCGTTCGGGTCCCCGGCCCGGAGGAGGCCCCGCGGCTTCTCGCTCCCCTTGTCGTCGAGGCGCTCCTTGGCCTTGGTGAGGAGACGCCGGCACCGGTAGAGGGGATCGGACTTCCGTCCCCGGTGCCCGAGGGTCTCGTTCTGGACCCGCCGACGGCACTCGTCGAGCTTGGTGTTGGCCAACTTGGTGACGTGGAACGGATCCGCCACCAGGGTGGCGTCGGGCACCATCACCTCGAAGACGTGGCGGTAGGGGCCGGACAGATCGAGAGTGCCGAACTGGATGCCGTCCCGGAAGGCCCGGCCTCGCTGCGCCAGCCAGCCCATGGGCTCGGCACTACTGCGACCAGGGACGATGTCCAGCAGCTTCCCAGCCCGGACGTCGACGATCTGGGTGGAGAAGTGCTGGCGGTGGAAGGGGCCAACCCGGACCATCAGCACCTCGTCGAGCCCGAGGGCGGTGACCTCGCCGATGCGGTTGTCGTCAGCCTCCAAGAGGGCCTCCCCGTAGGAGACGACGGTGTCGTTCACGGTGTGCCAGGCGCAGGCCAGCTCGTCGGCCACCTCGTTGACGCTCCGGGCACAGCGGCCGACCTGGATCGTCACCCATCGGGCCGCCCGGGTGGTGAGGAGCTGGCGGGCCGAGGCGATGCGGTTGTCCTCCTCGGTCCAGCTCCTCAGCGGGCAGCGAACCTCCGGGCAGTGCATCCGGCGCTTGTGCCAGGCCAGGCGGGTGGGACGCCCGTAGGTGGGACGCCCGTAGACGGGGAGATCGATGAGGACCACCACCACCCGGTCCTTCACCCGGGCCCGCGAGCCGCACTTGGCGCATCCGATCGGGGCACGGACCGACTCGACGTGCACCGTCGTCACCTCGCCATCCTCCAGCCCGAGGAAGGTGACGCCGTCCAAGCCGACCATCCAGGCCAGCGCGCGCGTAGGGTCAGTGATCACGGGGGTCCACCTCCATCTGAAGTCTTCGAACAACCTCAGACTGGTGGACCCCCGCTACTTCTTCGTGGACCTCATGACCGGAGCTGGACCCCGCTCATACGCGAAGCGCCGGCAATCCCCGAGGTGCCTGATTGAGAGGCACCCCCGGTCTTCCGACAAAGAGTGTCCGGCTCTCTCCGCCCGCCGGAGCCGAGCTCAGGTCCAGGGCGTACCGCCGGCCACGTCGCGGGCCAGGACCGTGGCCAGTGGATCCACGACGGTGGGATCGCCGGTGACGACTCCCAGCTCCCGGTTGTACTCCATCGAGGCAATCGAGAAGTTCTGAGAGCCGAGGAACGCCCGCTGGTCCGCCGACCCGCCGTCGACCAGCACCGCCTTGGCGTGGATGTAGAGCGGCGACTTCCCCTCGTAGACCACGACGTGGACGCCGGCCGCTTCGAGGGCGGCGAAGGCGCCGTGCCACGACGACGAATCGGTCATCACCACGTCGACCACCACCCCCCGGCGGGCATCGACCTCGAGGGCGCTTTCGATGTCACCGGCGTTCATCTCCTCCGATTCGGTGACCACGGTGTGGCGGGCCGACTCGATCAGAGCCACCAGTGCCGACTGGGAGCCGGGACTCCACAGCAGGCCGCTGCCAGCCGGGGCGGGGCCCGGGGCTCCGCCGGCGAAGTCGGCGTCGAAGGTCGACACCACCGCCCCCACGTCGGCCGCGTCGGTGTCGGTCACCGCGAAGTCGCGTGAGGTCGCCTCGTCCGCGGTGACCAGGTTGCCGGTCATGATCAGCGAGGTGGCATCGTCCACCGTGATGGTCTTCTGATGGAAGATCTCCCCGGCGTTCGACCAGGCGACGTGGACGCCGCCGCCCGCCAGTTCCGAGAAGGCGGGGGCGTTGTACCGGGATCCCCCGTCGTCGGCGTCGAGCAGGACCCGGACGTCGACGCTCCGGGCGGCGTCGGCGGTCAGGGCGGACTCGGCGGTGGGATCGGACAGCTCGTACATGGTCATGTCGAGGGAGTGTCGGGCACCGGCGATGAAGGCGTCGACCGGTCGGTACCCGTCATCCGGCTCCACCAGCAGCCGGGGGGTGGGAGGCGGCGCCGGCGGGGTGGCCGTCGGTGCCGCCGTCGTGGCGGGGTTCCCGGGTGGAAGCCGGGTCGCCCGGACCCCCGGGGCGGTGGTGGCCGCCGGCTCGGCGTGCGGCGTCGCGGCGGTGCAGGCCGTCAGCAGCCCGGCCGTCAGGACCAAGGCCAGGTTCAGCGTCCGGGTTCGTCGAAGCGGGAGCATCGCCGCCGACCCTACGGCCCGGGTGTGCCGGCGGCCGGGGGGCCGTCAGTCGGGGCCGTCAGCCGACGCCGTCCACCGCCTCCACCACCTGGCGGTTGATCCGCCGGTGGACGGCCACGTTGTCCGCCCGATCGGGGAGGCGGACCCGGATCACCGACACGCCCTCCGCCCCCACCAGCCCGTCGAGGGCCTCGGCCAGGGCGTCGGCACCGCTGTCCGGGCCGATGTCGGTGACCGGCAGTCCGAAGCCGGCGGCCACGGCGGCCACGTCGGAGACCTGGGGGGTGCCGAACAGGGTCTCGAACCGGCCGGGGTCGACGGCCTCGGCCGGCGGCAGGAAGGAGAAGATCCCGCCACCCCCGTTGTCGGCGACCACCACCGTGCAGCGGACCGACGACCCGGCGCCCCGGACCAGCGCCGACGCGTCGTGGAGGAAGGCCAGGTCGCCCACCAGCGCCGCGGTGGGCCGATCGGAGGCCAGGCCCACCCCCAGGGCCGTGGAGACCACGCCGTCGATGCCGTTGGCTCCCCGGTTGGCCAGCACCCGGGGGTGGCCGACCCGGGGGGAGCCGAAGGCCTCCACGTCCCGGATCGGCATCGAGGACGACACCACCAGGTCGGAGCCGTCGGGAAGCCCCGCCACCAGGCGACGGGCCAACGCCGGCTCCGTCCAGACCGAACCGGGGGAGCCCAGCACCCCGTCGATGGCGGCCTGGGCCGCTCCCTCCGCCGCCCGCCACGCCTCCCGCCACGACACGTCCGCCGGGGTGCCCCCCGCCCGATCGGCGACCGCCCGGCACAGGGCGGTCGGATCGGCGGTCACCACCGTGGTGGCCACCCGGTCGGGGTCGGCCCACCGCCACCACGGATCCACCACCACCGTCTCGGTACCCTGGCGGGCCGCCGAGGTCAGGAAGGTGCCGACCACCTTGGACACCCACGGTCCCCCCAGCCGGAGGACCAGGTCGGGCCGGTGGCCGTCGGCGAACGCCGCCGACCGGAGGATGCCGTCGGCCGCCGCCACCACCCCCCCGGCACCGGTCCGGAGCCCCGAGCGGGGATCGGCCAGCACCGGCCACCCCAGTCGGTCGGCCAGGTCCAGGACCGCCCCGGGCTCGCCCCCACCCGCCCCGACCACCACCAGGCCCCGCCGCCCCCGGGCCCCGGCGACCGTCAGCCGGTCCACCACTTCGCCGGGCACGGCGGCGGGCGGGGCCTCCACCCGGTGCCAGGGGGCGCCGTCCGGCCGCCCGTCGGGCACCTGGCCCGGAGCCGGCTCCCCGAGCAGGGGCTCCCGGAACGGCAGGTTGAGGTGGACCGGGCCCGGCCCGTGCGGTCCGACGGTGGCCTCCGCCACCGACCGGGCCCCGAGCGAGCGCCAGGTCGACGGCTCCACCCGCGGGTCGGCCACCCCGGGGTCGTGGAACCAACGCACCGCGCCTCCGAACAGCCGGTGCTGGTCGATGGTCTGTGGGGCCCCCACCTGGCGGAGCTCGGGAGGACGGTCGGCGGTGCACACCACCAGCGGCACCCGGGCCAGGTCGGCCTCGACCACCGCGGCGTGGAGCTCGGCGGCGGCGGTGCCGCTGGTGGTCAGCACCACCGCCGGGACGCCGGTGGCCAGGCCCACCCCCAGGGCGGTGAAGGCTGCCGACCGCTCGTCGAGGCGGACGTAGACGGCCAGGCCGCCGTGACCGACCAGGGCCAGGGCCATCGGGGTGGAACGCGACCCCGGACACACCACCGCGTGGCGCACCCCGGCCCGGACCCACTCGTCGACCAGGGTGGCGGCGAAGGCGGCCTGGGCCCCACCATCCCCCGCCGCCGCCGACCCGCTCGCTACAGTCATCCCCGGTGCCCCCAACCGTCCTGTCGCCCATTCCTGGTCACATGGAACCACCCACCGACGACCAGCCCGACCCCTCGCTCCACACCGAGGTCATCGGCCACGGACCGCGGGTGGCACTGGCCCACGGCTTCACCCAGACCGGACACCTCTGGAACACGGTGGAGGAACGCCTGGCCACCGACAACGAGGTGGTGCTGGTGGACATGCCCGGCCACGCCGGCTCCTCCCACGTGGCCGCCGACCTCACCGAGGGGGCCCACCTGCTGGGGGCGGCCGGGGGCGAGGCGGCCTACGTCGGCTACTCGATGGGCGCCCGCTTCTGCCTCCACCTGGCGCTGGCCCGGCCCGAGCTGGTCACCACCCTGGTCCTCATCTCCGGCACCGCCGGCATGGACCTGCCCGCCGACCGGGCGGCGCGACGGGCGAGCGACGAGGAGCTGGCCAACCAGCTCGACCCGCCCGCCCACCTCGACGACTCCGCCGGCCTGCGCTCGGTGCGCCAGGCCCGGCTGGACGCCTTCCTCCGGCGGTGGCTCGACAACCCGCTCTTCGCCGGCGTGCCCCTCGAGGCCACCGGCTTCGAGGAGCGCCGCCGGAACACCGGCCCGGGGCTCGCCTCGAGCCTGCGCCTGGCCGGCACCGGAACCCAGCTTCCCCTGTGGGACCGGCTCGACCGGTTGGAGATGCCGGTGCTGGTCATCACCGGTGCCTACGACGACCGGTTCACCGAGATCGGGCGCCGGCTCACCGCCGCCATCGGGGCCAACGCCACCCACGCGGTGGTGCCCGCCACCGGCCACGCGCCGCACCTGCAGCGCCCCGACCTGGTGGCGGCGCTGATCCAGGCCCACCTGGGTCGTCCGGTGCCGCCGGACGACCGCGCCGCCTGACCCTCTCACCCGATCCACCACCACAGGGCGACGGCCAGCAGCACCCCGAAGACCAGCTGCAGGCGGCCGGTCCCCGCCAGCACCGGGAGCAGCGCCCGGCCGGCGGCATCGCTCAGCACCGTCCGGACCGGCGCCACCACCAATGGCAGCGCCAGCAGCGGGAGGAAGGCGATACCCGGGAGGTGCCCGTGGATGGCCCCGCTGACTGCCAGCACGCCCCACACCGCCGAGGCCAGGAACGGCAGCCCCACCGTGGCCACGTAGCACCAGCCACCGGCCCGACGACCGATCCGGGAGGCCAGGGTCCGCTTCCCCGACGCCCGGTCGGTCTCGATGTCCCGGAGGTTGTTGGCCAGCAGCAGGGCGGTGGCCAGTAGGCCGACGGCCACCGCCGCCCCCAACACCACCCCGCCGCCCAGTCGGCCGGTCTGCACGTAGAAGGTCCCCTCGGTCGCCACCAGGCCGAAGAAGACGAAGACGAAGAGCTCGCCGAAGCCGGCGTAGCCGTAGGGCCGGGGACCGCCGGTGTAGAACCAGCCGGCGGCCAGGCAGGCGGCACCCACCAGCAGCACCCACCACGAGGTCACCGCCGCCAGCCACAGCCCCACCGCGCCGGCCACCCCGAAGGCCAACAGGGCCGCCCGCCTCACCGTCCCCGGGGCGGCCAGGCCGGAGGCCACCAACCGGACCGGACCGACCCGTACGTCGTCGGTGCCCCGGATGCCGTCCGAGTAGTCGTTGGCGTAGTTGGTCCCGATCTGGATGGCCAGGGCCACCACCAGCGCCCCCAGGGCGCGCCACCAGGTGGTGGCGGGCAGGGGCGGCCCGTAGTGGGCCTGGGCGGCGGCCGTCCCCACCAGCACCGGCACCACGGCGGCCGGAAGCGTCCGGGGCCGGGCGCCCAGCACCCACTTCCTGGCCGGGCCGGGCGTCGCCGGGACGGCCGCCGTCGGCGAGCTGGTCACGGACGCCGGGGAAACCGGCCGAAGTCGGGCGGGCGGTGCTCCTGGAAGGCGTTGCGGCCCTCCTGGCCCTCCTCGCTCATGTAGAAGAGCATGGTGGCGTCGCCGGCGAACTGCTGCAGTCCGGCCAGCCCGTCGTCGGCGGCGTGCAGCCCTCCCTTCAGCATCCGGAGGGCCAGCGGCGACAGCGAGAGCATCTGCCGGCACCAGGCCACCGTCTCGCGCTCCAGCTCGGCCAGCGGCACCACCTCGTTCACCAGTCCCCAGTCGAGGGCGGTGTCGGCGTCGTACTGCCGGCAGAGGAACCACACCTCCTTGGCCCGCTTCAGCCCGATGCTGCGGGCCAGGAGGCTGGCCCCGTAGCCGCCGTCGAAGCTGCCCACCTTGGGGCCGGTCTGGCCGAACCGGGCGTTGTCGGCGGCGATGGTCAGGTCGCACACCAGGTGGAGGATGTGACCGCCACCGATGGCGTAGCCGGCCACCATGGCCACCACCGGCTTGGGGAGCCGCCGGATCTGAATCTGGAGATCGAGCACGTTGAGGCGGCCGATCCCCTGCTCGGCCACCGCATCGTCCCCGATGTACCCGTCGTCCCCGCGGATCTTCTGGTCGCCCCCGGAACAGAAGGCGTCCGGTCCCTCGCCGGTGAGGACGACCACCCCGACAGTCGGGTCGTCCCGGGCGGCGTTGAAGGCGTCGGACAGCTCGAAGAGGGTCTGGGGGCGGAAGGCGTTGCGGACCTCCGGGCGGGCGATGGTCAGCTTGGCGATGCCGTCCGCCACCTCGTAGCGGATGTCCCGGTAGGTGCCCCGCGACTCCCAGGCGGGCAGGGGCTGCCCGCGGAACCGCTCAACCGGGTCGACCGGCGGCCCTACGATCACCGTCTGTGGCGCCCCGGACCCCTCCGAACCGTCGTCCACGCTTCCCTGTCCAACCATTCGACCATTCACTCCTAGAGTCATCACTCGTATGGTTTCCCACGCTACCCCGGTGACCGAGGTCGTCGCGCTCGACCTCCCGGCCGGGCGGGCCTTCGTCGATGCCCTCCGCCGGGCCTGGGACGCCGGGGACGCGGTGTTCCCCATCGACCCCCGACTCCCCCGCCCCGCCGTCGAGCGGCTGCTGGCCGCCGTCCGTCCCACCTGGGTGGTGGACGGGTCGGGCTCCTATCCGCTGGCCGACGGTGAGCCCGGCCTCGCCGGCGACGCCCTGGTGGTGGCCACCAGCGGCAGCACCGGCGAGCCCAAGGGGGTGGTCCTCACCCACGACGCCGTCCGGGCCTCGGCGGAGGCCAGCTCCGCCCGGCTCGGGGTGGACCCGTCGGCCGACCACTGGCTGGCGTGTCTGCCCCTCGCCCACATCGGCGGGCTGTCGGTGATCACCCGGGCGCTGGTGACGGGCACCGGGTGCACCGTCCTGGAGCAGTTCGACCCCGACCGGGTGGAGGCGGCCGCCCGGGACGGCGCCACCCGGGTGTCGCTGGTGGCCACCGCCCTCCGGCGCACCGTGACCACGGGGTACCGCACCGTCCTGCTGGGTGGGTCGGCGCCCCCCGAGGGCCTGGCCGCCAACGTGGTGACCACCTACGGCATGACCGAGACCGGCTCCGGGGTGGTCTACGACGGCCGGCCCCTCGACGGGGTGGAGCTGCGGATCGGGGACGGCTCCTCCGGTCGGGAGGGCGAGATCCTGGTGCGGGGGGCGATGGTGCTCCGCACCTACCGCGACGGCACCGTGCCCCTGATCGACGGCGGCTGGCTGCCGACCGGCGACGGGGGTCGTCTGGACGCCGACGGGTCGCTCACCGTCTTCGGCCGGCTCGACGAGGTGGTGGTCACCGGGGGCGAGAAGGTGTGGCCGGTCGCCGTCGAGCAGGTCCTCCGCCAGCACCCCGGCGTGGCGGAGGTGGCGGTCTGGAAGCGGGCCGACCCCGAGTGGGGCGAACGGGTGGTGGCCTGGGTGGTGCCGGCCGACCCGGCCGAGCCACCGGAGCTCGACGAGCTCCGGGCCCGGGTGGCCGCCGAGCTGTCGCCGTGGGCGGCCCCCAAGGAGCTGGTGGTGGTGGCGTCGCTCCCCCGGACGTCCATCGGCAAGGTCGTCCGGGACCAGCTCCCCTGATCCTCAACCATCTGGTTGACAGTTTTCCGGTCACCCCCTATTCTCAACCATATGGTTGAGGGTTCAGTCACCACCGAGGACGAGCTGGACGAGGTCTTCGGGGCCCTCGCCCACCGGGCCCGCCGGGAGATGCTCGGCCGACTGGCCGCGGGCGATCTCACCGTCGGCGAGCTGGCCGCCCCCCTGGCCATGTCCCTGGCCGCCGCCTCCAAGCACGTGAAGGTGTTGGAGCGGGTGGGGCTGGTCGACCAGACGGCGGCGGGCCGACGCCGGGTGTGCCGCCTGGTGGCCGCCCCCCTGGCCCCGGCCTCCACCTGGCTGCAGTTCTACGGGCGCTTCTGGGAGGAGCGCCTGGACCGGTTGGAGGAGCTGTTCCCCTCCGGGTCCCCCACCACCGGGGAGGCTGGGTGACCGCCCCCACTGTCCGTCTCCGGCGCACCGTCGCCGCCCCTCCCCGCCGGGTCTACCGGGCCTGGCTCGAGCCCGACCTGCTGGCCCGGTGGATGGCCCCGGGGCCGTTCGCGGTGACCCGGATCGAGGTCGACGAGCGGGTGGGGGGCCGCTTCCGGGTCTGGCACGGCGCCGACGGCACCGAGGCCGGCGGCTTCGAGGCGGAGATCGTCGAGCTGGTCCCCGACCGGAAGATCGCCTTCCGGTGGGGCTTCGTGGGACCCAACCGGGCCTCGGGTCCCCGGTTCGACTCCCGCCTGGTGGTGGAGTTCGCCGACGGTCCGGGCGACACCACCGAGCTGACCCTGGTCCACGACCGGCTCGACGACCTCGACGCCGCCCTCCCGGACGTGGCCGGTCAGGTGGGCGTCGGCTGGGCGATGGTGCTCGACCAGCTCGGCGCCGTGCTGGTCGGCTGAACCCTCGGTCAGCCGATCCCCCCGCTGGGGATGCAGAGGGCCCCACCGTCGACCACCAGGGTGGTCCCGGTGATCCACGAGGCGGCGTCGGAGCAGAGGAAGAGGGCGGCATGGGCCACGTCCTCCGGTGTCCCGAGCCGGCGGGCCGGCAGGCGCCCGGCGATGGCCTCCTCGGCCGGCTCCCAGAGGGAGCGGGCGAACTCGGTCTTGACCAGTCCCGGGGCCAGGGCGTTGACCCGCACCTTGGGCCCCAGCTCGCTGGCCAGCTGGGAGGTGAGATGGATGACCGCCGCCTTGGTGACGTTGTACCAGCCGATCCCGGGCTCCACCGACATCCCCCCCACCGACGCCAGGTTGAGGACCGTCCCGCCCCGCTCGGCCATGCCCGCCCGCCAGGCGGCCTGGATCCACTCGAGGTAGCCGGTCTGGTTGACCCGCACCGTCTTGTCGGCCCGGGCGGAGTCGAGGTCGATCATCGGCCCGTAGTAGGGGTTGGTCACCGCGTTGTTGACCAGGATGTCGACGGCGCCGAAGCGGGCGACGGTGGCCGCCACGCAGGCCTCGGCCTGCTCGGGGTCGCCGGCGTTGGCCACCTGCCAGGCCACCTCCCCGGCCCCGTCGCCGGCGGAGGCGTCGATCGACTCCTTGGCCGCCGCCAGCCCGTCGGCCTTCCGCGACGACAGCATCACCGAGGCTCCGGCCTCGGCGAAGGCGGCGGCGATGGCCAGCCCGATCCCCCGTGAGGAGCCGGTCACCAGTGCGGTCCTTCCATCCAGTCGTAGATCCATCCGAGCACCCTAGGACGACCGGGTCGGGGGGGCGGTCACCCCACCCCCGGGGCCACGCGGCACGGCGCCGACCGGTCCTGGGCGCCGGCCCGGGTCCCGTAGCATCGAGAGGGTGAACCGCCTCGCCGACGAGACCTCGCCGTACCTGCGGCAGCACGCCGACAACCCGGTCGACTGGTACCCGTGGGGCGAGGAGGCCTTCGCCCGGGCCCGGGAGACGGACCGGCCCATCTTCCTCTCCATCGGCTACTCGGCCTGCCACTGGTGCCACGTCATGGCCCACGAGTCGTTCGAGGATCCCGCCACCGCCGAGCAGCTCAACGCCTCGTTCGTCAGCATCAAGGTGGACCGCGAGGAGCGGCCCGACGTGGACGCCGTCTACATGGAGGCCGTGCAGGCGATGACCGGCTCGGGCGGCTGGCCGATGAGCGTCTTCCTGGCCCCCGACCGGCGCCCCTTCTTCGGGGGGACCTACTTCCCGCCGGAGGGCCGGCACGGCGGCCCGTCGTTCCGCACGGTCCTGACCGCCCTCACCGACGTGTGGGACAACCGTCGGGACGAGGTGGAGGAGCAGGCCGGGGAGCTGGCCGAGGCCATCGGCTCCCGGTCGGTGCTGGCAACCGGTCCGGGCGACCACTCCACCCTCGGGGCGCTGCGGGGGGGCGACGACGGCCCCGACCTGGTGGAGGCGGCGGTGGCCGACCTGGCCCGGCGGTTCGACGCCACCTGGGGCGGGTTCGGGCCGGCCCCCAAGTTCCCCCAGCCCACCTCGGTGGAGCTCTGCCTCCGCCGGGCCGGGCGCCACCCGGACGACCACCAGGCCCTCCGGATGGCCACCACCACCCTCGACGCCATGGCGGCGGGGGGGATCCACGACCACCTGGCCGGGGGGTTCGCCCGGTACGCCACCGACCCCGAGTGGCTGGTCCCCCACTTCGAGAAGATGCTCTACGACCAGGCCGGGCTGCTCCGCGCCTACCTCCACGGCTGGCAGGCCACCGGGCGCCCCGACTACCTGCGGGTGGTGGAGGGGATCGTGGCCTACGTGACCGCCGACCTCACCGACGGGGAGGGCGGCCTCTACTCGGCGGAGGACGCCGACTCCGAGGGGGTGGAGGGCAGGTTCTACGTCTGGACCCCCGACCAGATCTCCGAAGCGGTGGGACGGGGCGGCTCCGATCCGGCGGGGGCGGTGGCCGACGCCCTGGCCGGGTGGTTCGCCATCACCCCGGCCGGGAACTTCGAGGGGTCGACCATCCTCCGGCGACCGGTGGGCGCCCCCCTCGGCGGGCCCGCCGACGTGGAGCTGGGGCGGGCCCGGCTGCTCGAGGCCCGGTCCGGGCGGGTCCGCCCGGGCCTCGACGACAAGGTGCTCACCGAGTGGAACGCCATGTACGCCTCGTCCCTGGCCGAGGCGGCGGCGGCCACCGGGCGCCGTGACTGGGCGGGCCGGGCCATCGCCATCGGCGAGTTCCTGTACACCCACCTCCGCCGGGCCGCCGACGGCCGGTGGCTCCGGAGCTGGCAGCGCCAGGGCGGGGCCCGCCACCTGGCCTACGCCGCCGATCACGCCTGGCTGGTGGACGCCTTCACCCGCCTGGCCGAGCTGACCGGGGAGGCCCGCTGGACGGAACGGGCCTGCCAGGCCGCCGACACCCTGCTCGACCTGTTCCACGACGACGAGGGCGGCGGCTTCTTCACCACCGGGCACGACGCCGAGGCCCTCATCGTGCGGACCAAGGACGTGCTGGACGGGGCCACCCCGTCGGCCAACGCCACCGCCGCCCTGGCCCTGGCCCGGCTGGGTGCGCTGACCGGCGACGACCGGTACACCGGGGCGGCCCGTGAGGTGGTGGCCATGGTGGGGACGCTGCTCAGCCGTCACCCCGCCGCCTTCGCCCACACCGTGCTGGCCGCCGACCTGCTCCGCCGGGGGGCGACCGAGGTGGTGATCACCGGGGACCGTCCCGACCTGGTGGAGACGGTGCAGCGGCGCTGGCTGCCCGACGCCGTGCTGGCGTGGGGCGAGCCCACCGGCTCCCCCCTGTGGGAGGGACGCTCCGGCGACCTCGCCTACGTCTGCCGGGAGTACGCCTGCCAGACCCCCGCCGCCGACCCGGCCACGCTGGTCGACCAGCTCGGGCCCACCCCCCGATGATGGAGGAGCCCACCCCTCCGGCCGGGACCCCGGTGGTCGGGCCGGACCCCGGCCACCCACCCGACCAGCCGGCCCGGTCCTCCCCCACCACCCCGCCCACGTCCGGGAGGCGGTCGCGGTCGGGCCGTACCCCGCGCAGCGGCACCGCCCGCGACGTGGCCCGCGACATCAAGACCCGATCCCGCATCGAGGTGGCCGGCGGGACGACCCTGACCATGCTGGTGCTGTCCAGCCACCGCGAGGACACCACCGGGGTGGATCTGGCCTCCGGCACCCTGGTCCGGGCCCGGGTGGACTGGCCCGAGGACCACGGCCCCGACCTCGCCCCCTTCGACGTGGTGGCGGCGGTGCTGGCCGAGGACCCCGAGCGCGACGACCTGGCCCAGCCGGAGTCGGTCACCGTGGAGGGACTCCCCCGGCACCTCGGGACCCTCCACGGTCGTCGGGTACGCAAGCTCCTCCACCGGTTGACCGCCCCGGTGGAGGACCACGTGCTGGGCTTTCCGGGCACCTCCGCCCCCTACTGGGAGTTCCGTGGCTTCCGGCCGTCCCTGGCCCTGGTGGAGCCCACCAAGGGGCCGGTGCTCTTCCGGCGGGACGGCGACCGCTCGGTGATGGTCCGGTTCGGGTGGGGACGGAGCGACAACTGGCTCCCGGTGGAGGACCCCCGGGCCGAGCGCGCCCTGGACGTGGCCCGCCGCGACCGGCTCCAGGGCAAGGACCTGGCCTCCGCCCTGGGCTTCAAGCCCCACTACCTGGTGGCCTCGGTGAGCCGGCCCCGGGAGGGCCACTGCTACAAGACGGTCCGGGCCGTCCTGCCCCGGGGCTGACCGGCGAGCTCCGACGTGCCCCTCACCCTGGTCGTCGTCGACGCCTTCACCGACACGCCGTTCACCGGCAACCCGGCCGCCGTCTGCCTCCTCGACCACCCGGCCGACGAGCGGTGGATGCAGCAGGTGGCCGACGAGATGCACCTGTCGGAGACCGCCTTCGCCGTCCGCCGGGCCGACGGCGACCACGACCTCCGCTGGTTCACCCCCACCACCGAGGTCGACCTCTGTGGCCACGCCACCCTGGCCACCGCCTCGGTCCTGGGGAGCGGTCGCTTCCACACCCGGAGCGGGGTCCTCACCTGCACGGTGCGGTCGGACGGGCGGGTGGAGATGGACCTGCCGGCCGATCCGCCCACCCCCTGCGCCACCCCCGACGGCCTGCTCGGGGCCCTGGGCCTCGACCCCGGGCCGGTCACCGAGGTCCGGGCGGGCCGGGAGGACCTGGCGGTGGTGGTGGCCGGGGCGGGCACCGTCCGGAGCCTGGCCCCGGACTTCACCCGACTGGCCGCCGTGGAGGCCCGGGGCGTGATGGTGACCGCCCCCGGGGACGCCGCCGGGGTGGACTGCGTGTCGCGGTTCTTCGCCCCCCGGGCCGGCATCGACGAGGATCCGGTCACCGGGTCGGCCCACTGCACGCTGGCTCCGTACTGGGCGGCCCGCCTGGGGCGGAACCAGCTCACCGGGGTACAGGCGTCCCGTCGCGGCGGCCGGGTGGCGATGCGGCTGGTGGGCGACCGGGTGGTGGTGGGTGGACAGGCCCGCCGGGTCTCCGAGGTCACCCTCCTGGTCGACCCCACCTGACCGCCGGCGGTGGGTGACCTACCATCGGGCGTCGTGTCGGACTCCCCCACCACACCGCCGCCCCCCGCCCCGCACCTCCCGGAGTACGGCGGTGCCTGCGTGGCCTCGCTCGTCCCCACCCTGCTGGCGGTCACCGGCAGCCAGGGCCAGCCCGGGGCACCGGCGCCGGCCTGGCTACCGGAGTCGGTCCGGCACGCCCGGCAGATCGTGCTGCTGGTGGTCGACGGCCTCGGCTGGGAGCAGCTCACCGCCCACCGGGCCACCCTCCCGACCCTGGCCGGCGCCGACGGCGTCGACCGGGCCATCACCTCGGTCGCCCCCACCACCACCGCCTGCGTCCTGACCTCCATCGCCACCGGCCGCACCCCGGCCGAGCACGGCCTCCTCGGCTACCGGCTGGGCGCCCCCGGCGACGAGATCCTGAACACCCTGAAGTGGACGCTCGGGACCGGCCCCGGGCGGGACGCCCGGCGCGAGATGCCGGCCGGCGACTACCAGCCCTTCCCCCCGTTCCCGGGGAGCGGTCGCCGGGTGCCGGTGGTCTCCAAGAGCGAGTTCGGGGGCACCGGCTTCACCGCCGCCCACCTGGGGGACTCACCACTCGTCGGCTACAAGTCGCCGTCGTCGATGGCGGTGGAGCTGCGCCACCTGCTGGCCGCCGGGGAGCCGTTCGTCTACGCCTACTACGACGGCATCGACAAGATCGCCCACGAGCACGGGCTCGGCGAGCACTACCAGGCGGAGCTGGCCACGGTGGACGACCTGGTGGCCGGCCTGGTCGCCGTCCTCCCCCCCGGTGCCGCCCTGGTGGTCACCGCCGACCACGGCCAGGTGGAGGTCGGGCCGAACGTCGAGCTCCTGGGGAGCGAGCTGATGGCGGGGATCCGGTTCCTCTCCGGGGAGGGCCGGTTCCGGTGGCTCCACGCCCGGGCCGGAGCCGAGGGCGACCTGGTGGCGCACGCCACCGAGCGGTACGGGGACGCCGCCTGGGTGGTGAGCCGGACCCAGATCCTCGACGAGCGGTGGTTCGGCGGCCCGCTGCGCGACGGGGTGGCCGACCGGCTGGGGGATGTCGCCCTGGTGCCCCACGCCCCCATCGCCTTCCTCGATCCGGCCGATGCCGGGGAGACGGCGCTGATGGCCCGGCACGGCTCCCTCACCTCCGCCGAGATGCGGGTGCCGCTCCTCGTCCTCACCGGAGATGGGAACATCGCGACATGAGCACCGACGGAACCCCATCCCCGCCCACCCCGACCGCCGACGGCTCCGACCCGATCCGACCGGACCTGGTGGAGACCACGGAGGCCGAGGGGACCGGCGCCGAGGTGGTGGCCACCGAGTCGATCGAGCAGCCGGCCAAGCTGATGCGGATCGGCTCGATGGTCAAGCAGCTCCTCGAGGAGGTGCGCCAGGCCCCCCTCGACGACGCCAGCCGCGGACGGCTCAAGGAGATCTACGAGCAGTCGGTCCGGGAGCTGGCCGACGGCTTGTCTCCGGATCTCGTAGCGGAGCTCGACCGGGTGTCCATCCCCTTCGACGCCGACGCCACCCCCTCCGACGCCGAGCTCCGCATCGCCCACGCCCAGCTGGTCGGCTGGCTCGAGGGGCTGTTCCACGGGATCCAGGCCACCCTGGTGGCCCAGCAGATGGCGGCCCGGGCCCAGCTCGACCAGATCCGCCAGCAGTCACTCCCCCAGGGGGACCCCGGCCCCGGACGACCCGGGACCTACCTCTGATCCCTCTGCGGGGCGAGCAGCACGGGCCCGGAAGGAGATCGACCCGGAGTACCCATGGCCACCTTCACCCTGCCCAGTGAGCTCCCGATCATCCAGGCGCCCATGGCCGGGGGCCCGTCCACCCCGGAGCTGACCGCCGCGGTGGCACGGGCCGGCGGACTCGGCTTCCTGGCCGCCGGCTACCTCGCTCCCGACCAGGTGCGGAGCGTCATCTCCGAGACGAGGGCACGGAGCCGCGCCCCGTTCGGGGTCAACATCTTCTCCCCGTCCCAGCCTTCCGACCCGGCCCCGATCGCCGCGTACGCCGAACGGATCCGACCGGAGTCGGATCGCCTCGGCGTTCCCCTCGGCGAGGCCCGCTGGGACGACGACGCCTACGGGGACAAGGTGGAGCTGGTCGCCTCCGAGCGGGTGCCCCTGGTCAGCTTCACCTTCGGCTGCCCGGGCCCCGACGTCGTCCAGCAGCTGCACACGGCGGGCTGCGCGGTGGCCGTCACGGTGACCTCGCTGGCCGAGGCGCGCACGGCGGAACTGGGGGGTGCCGATCTCCTGGTGGTGCAGGGGACCGAAGCGGGAGGCCACCAGGCGTCGTTCCTCGACCCCGCCCCCAACACCCGGTCACTGGGGTCCCTGCTCGAGGAGATCGGAGGATCGATGGCCCTCCCGCTGGTGGGCAGCGGCGGCCTCATGACGGGGGTCCACATCGCCGACGTGCTCGAGCGGGGTGCCATCGGTGCGCAGCTGGGGACCGTCTTCCTGTGCGCCGACGAGGCGGGCACCTCGGCCACCTACCGTCGGGCCCTTCTCGAGACGACCTATGCCACGACCATGCTCACCCGCGCCTTCAGCGGTCACTACGCACGGGGACTGGCCAACGAGTTCGCCGTCACCTACTCGGCTGAGGCTCCGGCCGGCTATCCCGAGATCCACCACCTGACCCGCCCGCTCCGGGCCGCCGCCACGCTGGCCGGTGATCCCAGCACCCCGAACCTCTGGGCCGGCCAGGGGTGGGCTGCGGTCCGTGCCGAGCCGGTGGCCAGCATCATGGGTCGGCTGGCGTCGGAGATGGACCCCGGTCGGCGTTCCGGCCCCCGGCCGGCCTAGCCGCACCCGAGGCAGGGTCAGGCCCTGCCTCGGGTCGTCATCTCAGTACGAGGCCGTCTGCCCGTTGGCCGCCACGTAGTCCCCCAGCTGATCCGTGATCCGGGCCAGGCCCGCGGTGGTGACACCGGCGTCGTTGAACTGACCGGTGACCACGGTGGTGTCGCTGTTGGGTCCCGGGATATAGGCGTTGTTGTCGAGGTACCCGGCGCAGCCGGGCTCGACGCAATCGAACACGTCGAGATAGGCGTCGTTGCCGTTGTAGTCCGCCGCGGGGATATTCACGATCGCCTTGGCATAGGTGACGCGGTCACACCCGTTGTAGTAAAGGTACACCTCGCCCCAATTGTCGCCGTGGAAGGCGGCATTCGCCTTGATCTCCGCCTGTGCCGCCAGACCGAAGGTGCCGCAGTGAGGCGACACGGCGCCGGGATGCGGAGCCTGAACCGCAGTCGGCGGAGCGGGGGCGGCACCGGCCACACCCGAGAGGGGAGAGACGGCGCAGAACAGGCCGACGCCCAACGCGGGAGGCACCACCCGGAGTGCCTTCTGGCCGGCGAGCACCTCGGAAAGAACCCTCAACAGCTCCACCTCTCTTTTCGTAGTCCGTGCAACTACGTTCCGCCTCGTGCTTCGTGCCGTGCAACCTACCACGGAGGGGAGCGATTGACCTCCGATCGTCCGGGACCCCCCAACTCATTGCATACCGCCGGCAGTCACTGGGAACCTCCCACTGTCCCCCTTCCGGCCATTCACTCCGTCGCTGCTTGTCGTCCCGCCGTGCCGATGTGCGCCCCCATTCACCCGATAGCCGACCACACCTCGGAGTCACCTTCGCACTCACCCGAGCTGGCCGGCCATCCGTGGTGGACCCTGCGTGGCGGTTCCGGGGGGAGGGGGAGGTCGGCCCCCTCACGTTGACCGGGTCCCGCCCGGCATCCCTCCGGGGCCGGGTCGCGGCTCGCCAATGGGGCATCCTCCGGTGGAGGTGGGGTTCCCGACGGGCTCCATTTCTGCCTTTGACCAGGGCCGATGACGACACCTGACGGACTCCTCCCGGGTGTGGCCCCGAGCCTCACGGTGGGTGCCCGGTCACCCGCCTCGAGGTGGCTCCCCGCTCTGCGGGAGAGCGGGATGAGCACCCGGTGACGGCGTCACCCCGGGGGACCGGAGGGCCCCCGGTCGGAGCTGGCCCAAAAAGGGGTCGCCCTCAACAGACAAGACGTGTACATTCCCCTTCCACGTCGAGCGGGCCGAGTGGGCGGAGATAAGATGCAGATGGAGTGCAAGGTTTCTGTCGCCCGGTCGCTGACGGGGCGGGCGCTGATGGCGTGTCTTTGTTGTGTGGTGGTGCTCGCCACATTCAGTTATGACATCGTGGATGCCTCTCCTTCCTCGGCCGCAATCGACGCTGCGCTTCACCCCGCATCGGCACGAGAGAGCGTCGACTTCGGCCCCTCGTCGGCGACCTCGGCGGACCTGGCGCTGAACGGCTGGGGCGACAGCAGCGGCTACCACCTCGACATCGGCAAGGGGTCCGACGGGTTCCAGTGGCAGGAGCTCGCCGTGCTGCGTCCGGACGGTATCGACGACTCCTCGTGGACCGGGTACCAGTGCCTGTCCGGCGACGGACGGTATGTGGCAGTTGCCATTCTCCCCGCCTCCGCCGTGAACACGCCGTCGCTCCGTGAGGACGGCGCCTTTGCGTACACCATCGACGTCTCCACCGGTGCCGTCCATCCGGTGGCTTCGGGAGTTGCCCTCAAGTACTACAGCCCTGGCTGCGGTACCGGGGATAGCGCCGTCTTCACCGTGAGTCTCGGCGCGAACGAGCAGACCACCGATCTGCTGGCTGTCGACATGACGACGGGGGCTGTCACGCAACAGGTTCAGGTCGCCGGAGAGGTCAGCTCGGCGGTGCCGACCGCCACCGGGGTGGTCGGCGTGCTCGGGAGTCGGTTGGTGCAGGTCCGACCCGGCCAGTCGGGACAGGGGGAGACCGCACCCATCACCTCGGTCACCGGCCAGGCCTACGACCTGCGGCCCGCATCGGACGGGGGCGTCGACTTCCTGACCACCTCGCTCTCCGGCTCCACCGCCACGGTCTGGCACGAGACGGACGGATCGCTGAGTCAGCAGGGTTCCGGTCCCCGAACCGGCCTCGGCCTGTTCCTGGGGCGCGGCGGGCACAACATCGCCAGCGGTACCACCTCGGCCGTCGGGTCGGCGCTGCACGTCGTCTCGTCGGCGGGCCTGCCGAACGGGGCCGATGCCTCATCGCTCGATGGGAACGCGCTCTTCGCCGAGGGGTCGGGGACGTCGGCCTCCGCCGAGCGTCCCGTGGCGTTGGGTACGTCGACGCAGGTCCGTTCGCAGCCGACGGTGTCGGGGTCCAGCTCGGTAGCCACGGGCATCTCCCCCGTGGTCCCGGCGGGGGCCACCAACCCGATGTTCTCGGCGAGACCGGGAGCCACCGCCTCGACATCCTCCGCGGAACATCCGGCGACATCGTCGGGGACGGTCGCCAAGGGGTCGGCGACCGCCCGGCTCGACAGTGCCGTGACCGATGCCGCCCAGACCCCCACGTGTGCGGTGGCGCGCTTGAGCCCCACCCTCCAGGTGCTGCAGCCCAGCGCCTCGCAGGTCAACTGGGCGGTGCAGATGGCGGAGCAGGGTCTCCTGACCGGGTCCACGTACCAGCGACCTGCCAACTTCGACAACATGGGGCTCGCCGCCTACGACCCGAGCAGCGATTTTGCACCGATCCCGCTGGATCATCCGTCGACCAGCACGACCACCACGGTGCCGCGCTCGGTGATGGAGGCCATCATGGCCCAGGAGTCGAACTGGGACCAGGCCTCGTTCCACGCCCTCCCCGGCATCGCCGGCGACCCGGAGATCGCTGACTACTACGGAGCTGCCGGAGGAATCTCGTCCATCGACTATGCGGCCGCAGACTGCGGCTACGGGATCGCACAGGTGACCGACGGCATGGCGGTGGGTGACACCGAGTACTCCGCCCACGGACAGATGAAGATCGCCGTCGACTACCAGGAGAACATCGCGGCCGGGCTTCAGATCCTCGAGCAGACGTGGAACCAGCTCTACACCTCGGGGATCATCGCCAACAACGGTGACCCGACGGACCTGGAGAACTGGTACTTCGCCGCCTGGGCCTACAACACGGGGATCGAGCCCAATGCGGCCCACGGGAATACCACCGGCTGCACACCCGGACCGACCTGCGAGGGTCCGGACGGCACCTGGGGACTGGGGTGGACCAACAACCCGGCGGATCCCGACTACCCACCCAACCGGGCTCCCTACCTCGAGGACTCGTACGCCGATGCGGCGACGCCCGGGGATTGGCCGTATCAAGAGCGGATCCTGGGGTGGATGGAGAGTCCGCTCCGCTTCGGATCCACGCCCGACTACGCGCCCGCCACGTTGAACGGTGGGGAGACCTGGATGCAGGTGCCGGCGTTCGGGTCGTTCTGCTCGACCGCCGGCGACGACTGCACGCCTCCGGTGGGCGTGACGTCGGGCACCTGCACCCTGTCCGACTTCGACTGCTGGTGGCACAGCCCGGTGACGTGGATCCCCAACTGCTCCACCACCTGTGCCACCAGTCCGTACACGGTGGGGGCGGGCTCCACCGAACCGGCGGTCACCGATCCCCACCCCCCCACCTGCACGGAGAGTCCCGCCGACCTGCCCACCACCGCCAACGGACCACCCATCGTCGTCCTCGACGACACCGAGAGCAGTAGCGGGGTCCCCTACAACCTGGTCGGCTGTTCCACCCCGATCGCCTCCGGCGGCACCTTCTCCATGGCCTACGGGACCGACAGCAACGGTGATCCCATCGGTGCCATCGACACCCACCAACTGGGTGCCGGCTTCGGCGGCCACATCCTGTTCAGCCACACCGAGACCGGATCCAATTCGAATCTGATCAATACCGGGACGTGGACGCCCACCCTCCCCAGCACCCAGTACTACCAGGTCAAAGTCCACATACCCGCCACCGGGGCGGCGGCCACCGACCTGGTGTACGACATCTACCCCAGTGCCAGCACGACCCCGTTCAAGATTCGGCTGAACCAGAACCAGGGGCAGGACGTGTGGTTGACCCTGGGCACGTTCGGACTCACCTCCGGGGCCAAGGTGGTACTGACCAACCAGTCGGGCATGACGCCCGGGGCCTACGACGTCGCCTACGACGCCGTTGCCTTCGTGCCGCAGGGCGGGACGATCGGGACCGTGCTGGGCGGGCCGCCGACCGTCAGCGATGCGCCGGCCGGCTCCAACCCGTCGTGGGCGCAGTGTCCGTGCACCTACCAGACCTCCGGCGATCCGGTGGACACCGGCACCGGGGCCTACTCCGACACGTGGACGGATCTCTCGACACCCGGACGAGGGGCGTCACTCGACTTCACCCGGACCTACACCTCCGCCACCGCCGACCCCACCGGGCCCAACGGTTCCCTGGCCAAGAACGGTCCATTCGGTTGGGGCTGGACCTACTCCTATGGCCTGAGCGCGGCGACCAACACCACCAACGGAACGGTGACGATCACCCAGGAGGACGGGTCGACCGTGGTGTTCACCGACTCTTCCGGTGTCTACACACCGACCGAGCCGAGAGACGACGCCACGCTCACCGAGACGGGATCGGTCTACACCTTCACCCGCCGCAACACCGAGCTCTTCACCTTCAACGCCACCTCCGGTGACCTCACCACCGAATCCGATCTGGTCGGTGCACATGCCTCGGTTCCCTACGCCACGAGCTTCGCCTACAACGCCTCCGGCCAACTCTCGACCATCACCGATCCAGCCGGGCGGGTGTACACCTTGACCTGGACCAGCGGACACATCACCAAACTCCAGGACTCGGCGGGCCGAACCGTCACCTACGCCTACGACTCGAGCGGCGATCTCACCGATGTCTACGGGGTGGGTACCACCAGATCCCCGAAGCTGCTGAACAACGACCACACCCAGTACACCTATGCCTCCACGGCCACCCACCTGATGGCCTCGATACGCCAGCCCGACTACTACGGATCCTCGATCACGCCCACCCCGGTGACCTCGATGACCTACGACACCAGCGACCGGGTGATCAGCCAGACCAATGCCGTGGGAGCCACCACCACGTTCGCCTACGGGCCCTCCTCCTCTCCCAGTCTGGTGGCCGGTCAGACCCTGGTGACCGACGGGGCGGGACACGAGACCCTCGATACCTATGCGAGCGGCCTGCTGGCCAGCGAGACCAAGGGGTACGGCACCAGCGTGGCGGCGACCTGGTCCTATCTCTACGATCCGCTGACGCTCGGGGTGATCGTCACCACCGATCCCGACGGGAATGTGACCACTGCCAGCTACGACAGCAACGGGAACAAGATCAGCTCCTCCAACGCCGATGGCTTCACCACCAGCTACAGCTACAACGCCGAGAATCAACTGGTGTCCAGCACCGACCCGCTGGGCGTGCAGACGACGTACGGGTACGACCAGTCCGGGCATGTAGAGACCGCATCGGGGGAGAACACCGGGACCTACACGTGGGGTGACCTGACCAGTCAGACCAGCACCCAGCTGATCCAGTCGGCCGAGATCGACAACGGACTGAACGAGCCGGTGGTGGCGGCCCCCCGTACGACGAACTACTACTACGACAGCGCCGCCGATCCCGGTGACCGCACCCGGGTGGTCGATCCCCTGGGGAACACCACCACGACGACGTATGACGCCTACGGGGACCTGGCCACGTCCACCGACCCGCTGGGTCACGAGACCAAGTACGGCTACAACACCGTCGGCTGGCTGACATCAGAGGTGTCCCCGGTCGGTTCGGCAGCCGGGACGGCCACCTCGTGCACGCCACCCGCCGCCGGCTGTACGACCTATGCGCATGACGCCTGGGGCAATGTCATCGTGACCACCGACCCCCTGGGCCACACCACCAAGGCGGTCTACGACGCCGACGGGAACAAGACCTCGTCCACCGACGGTGACGGCAATGTCACCACCTACACCTTCAATCCGGCCAATGAAGAGACCGTGGTCACCCAGGCCGACGGGACGACGGTGAAGACGGCGTATGACGCCGACGGGACGGTGGCCACGACCAAGGACGCATCGGGGTCGAAGACCACCTACTCCTACGACGCCCAGGGTCGCCTGACCACCGAGAAGAACCCCGATGGGCGGACGACGACCACCGGCTACGACCTGGCGGGGCGGGTAACCACCGTCGAGGACCCGTCGGGAGCGATCACGACGACCGGCTACGACCCGGCAGGAAACGTGACGTCGACGAGCTATTCCGGGACGACCACCCCGGACGTCTCGACCGTCTATGACCCGGACGGCCGGCGCATCTCGATGACCGACGGCACCGGCACGTCCACCTGGGCCTACGACGCCTTCGGCGAGATCACCTCCTCCACCAATGGAGCCGGATCCACCGTGTCCTACTCGTACGATGCCGATGGGCATCAGACCGGCATCGTCTATCCGGGGTCGGGTCACGCCGTCACCGACGGCTACAACGTCGGTGGCCAGCTGACGTCGGTGACGGATTGGAACGGGGCGTCCACGACCTTCGGGTACGACCCGGACGGGGACAACACCACCACGACCTATCCCAATGGCACCACGGTCACCAACGGCTTCAACACCGGGGACCAGGAGACGTCCACCACGCTGACGCAGGGGACGACCACGCTGGGAGCCGACACCTACGGCCGCGACGGTGCGGGCCAGGTTGCCTCGAGCACGCCGTCGGGCTCCCTGCCCGGACCGGCGGAGACCGATACCTACACCCCGCTCCAGCAGTTGGCCGCCACCGGAACCGCGGCGGCCAGCAAGTTCGGCTACAACAGCGCCGATGACCCCACCAACCTCGGGGGCGTCACCGAGGAGTTCGATTCGGCGGGCCAACTCTGCTGGTCGACGAGCGCCACGGTGACCAGCCCGACCTGTGCCACCACACCATCCGGGGCCACCACGTACACCTACAACACGGTGGGCGAACGCACGGCCACGACTCCTGCGTCCGGCACGGCGAGCAGCTTCGGCTACAACCAGGCCAAGGAGCTCACCACGGCTTCCACGCCCTCGGGTTCGGGGACCTACGCCTACAACGGCGACGGCCTCCGCACGGCCAAGACGGTCTCGGGTGTGACAACCCAGTTCACGTGGGGGACGGTGGCGGCGGGCGGAACGGCGCTCCTGACGGACGGCACCACCTCCTACCTCTACGGACCCGACAACCTTCCGATCGAGCAGACCAGCACCACGGCAACCAGCTACTTCGTCCATGACGACCTCGGCTCGACGGTCGCGCTGACCAACTCGGCGGGATCGATTGCCGGTACGTACAGCTACGGGCCGTACGGCCAGACGTTGGCCAAGACCGGCACCACCACCTCGCCACTCCAGTACGGAGGGGGGTACACCGATCCGGAGACCGGACTGATCTACCTCCAGCACCGCTACTACGACCCCGCCACCGCGGAGTTCCTCTCCATCGACCCCGAAGTCAATGCCACGGGGCAGGCGTACCAGTACGCCGGCGACAACCCCCTCAATGAGATCGACCCCTATGGACTGAGCTGGTGGAACCCAACGACATGGACCCCGAAGACCTGGGAGACCATCGGTGTGGTCGCCGGCGGGGTGGCATTGGCGGCCACCGGCGTCGGGGCCCTTGCCGATGCTTCGATCATCGGCGGCGAGTCAGCTGTGGCGCTGGGCACCTTCGCCGATGCGACAGCCATCGGGGCGGGCGGCCTCGCCACCGGCATCGACGGATTCAAGTGCGTCGACAACGACGGTGCCGCGGGTTTGAACGCCGGCGCCTGTGCGGGGGCCGCGCTCGGAGCCCTCTCACTGGGTCTGGGTGGCATCGGCGCCTACGGGGGTCTCTCCGATGAGGCGAGCATCGCCTTCAGCGCCGGTGCCTTCAATCTGGGACTGGCCGGGACGACGTGGGACGGACTGAGCCTGATCGCCGAGGGCGCCGGGGGAACCTACGGGAGCGTCGATGTCGGTGCCGCCCAGAGTGCCGGCTACGGCGGAAGCCAGATCGAGAACACCCGGTGCTAGCCTGGTCCGGTGTTTCTCAGCCGTAGCTGGAGGGAACGGGACCTGCAGCGGCGGCTTGAACTCTGGGCCCCTCTCATCGGCGAGAAGGCGACCCGAACCGCAGCCCGGGGTCGTTGGTATCTGCAGGCTGCGTTCGTCCTCAGCGCCACGTGGGCGGCACTGAATATCGCCCTCGAGGCCACCGGGTTGACCGGGGCACCTATCGTCGTCGGGGTCGTGCTGTTCTGGCCACTTCTCCTCTTCTGCCTGGTCAGATCGGTACGCCTCCAACTCCGGGCGAGTCGCCAGGCGGGGGAGGTGGCGGGCACCTCTGACAAGGCTCGACCCCCCGTCAAGAGCGTGGCGTCATTCGAGATCTGGCAGAAGAAGAGCAAGTACTCCCGCCGCCCGGGTGGAGTGGGTAACGAGCGTTCGTGAGCTTCCCCGCCGGTGGCCGACCCAGCTAGAACGTGCCTTCTTCGAACATCGTCCGGGTCCTGGCCCGGGCCAGCTTCCCCGACGTGGTCTTCGGCAACGTACCCGGCGGCACCAGGCGCACCGTCGCCAGTGCCACCTCGCAGTGATCGAGCACGGCGGCCGCAATGTCACGCTGCATCCGCCGGTCATCACCCGCCACGGACTCGACCACGGCGACGACGGACTCACTCGACCTGCCTCGGACGCCGAACACCACCACCGAACCCTCCCGGACCCCGTCCACGGTGGAGATCACGGATTCCACCTGCTCGGGGAAGATGTTCCGGCCCCCGTGGATGATGACATCCTTGCTGCGCCCGCACACCACCAATTGGCCCCGGTGGATGTAGCCAAGGTCACCGCTGCTGAGCCAATCCCGACTGCTGCGGACCGGAGACTCGCCGAGATACCCGGGGGTCACCGACGTGCCCCGGATCTCGATCTCACCGACGTCACGGTCCTCGAGTTCCGTGGGGATGGGCGACGAGATCCGGATCTCCACGCCATCCAGCGGGGTGCCGAGGAAGGCGAACCGCTGGGACTCCGGCCGGTGGCCAACCCCTCCGGGTTGGTCGACCTCCAACCCGGCACCGAGATCGGGGAAGGTGACAGCCAGGGTGGCCTCGGCCAGGCCGTAGACACACATCGCCGACGCCGGGGTCACCTGATGCCGGGCACCAGCCGCGAGGAACTTGCCGAAGACATCGACGTCGATCGGTTCGGCTCCGTTCAGAGCCACCCGGAGACCGGCCAGATCGAACTCCCGCGAGACGGTCGACAACTGCCGCTCGGCCAAGGCGTAGGCGAAGTTGGGTGCCACCGTGATCGTCCCGCCGTAGTCCGAGCACCACTTCATCCAGAGCGACGGGTCACCGGCGTACAGCGAGGGGTCGGCGATCACCAGGTCGATGCCCCACGCCATGGCGCTGCCCAGGACCCCGACCAGACCCATGTCGTGGCTGAGCGGAAGCCAGGACACGATCCTGTCGTCCGCAGGATCGAATCGGAGCCGCCCACGGATCGAGCCCAGGTTGGCCAGCAGACACCGTCGCGGTACGCGCACGATGCGAGGTTCCTGGGTCGTCCCGCTGGTCGGCTGAAGGATCGCATCCGACTCCTCCGACACGTCGGCCGGTAGCGGAGGAAGGTGACCGCCTCCGGACAGTTGATCAAAGGCCAACCGCTCGAAGCCGTCCCCTCGATCGCCGAGGAGAGCCAGGAACTCGCCGTCCCCCAGGACGACCCGGGGAGCGGTGGCGGCGGCGACGACCCGGAGCCGCTCGGCGGCGGGAGCGCTGCTCCTCGCCGATCCGGGGACCGGGGCCACCACCACCGGAGCACCGAGCAGCCACCCCGCCCGGATGGCGGCGATGAGGTCGACGCTGGTGCGCCCCACCAGCATCACCGCGTCACCGGGCCCCACCCCCCGGTGGCTCAGGGACGACGCCATCGCCGACGCCTTCGCATGAACCTCCTCCCAGCTCGACCAGCCACCGCCACCCGGTTCCATCACCCGCACGCCGCGATCGCCCACCGCGGCGCGCTCGAGATGGGTTCGGAGCCCGGCGGAGTCCCTGCCGTCCATCAGGGCCGACACCGGGGGAACGGGTGACGTTCCGTCCGCAACGACCGCCACGTCCCCCCCGCTCGTCTAGGGGCCGGAGGAACGGTCACGCCTTCCCTCCACCAGTTCGAGGTAGTAGTCGGAGGCGTCGCCCAGGGTCTCCAACAGGGGATACTCCTCGGGAGCCTCCCCCACTCCGATCCCGGCGAGCTCCTCGATGAAGGCCACCAGGTCCAACAGTTTCAGGGAGTCGAACTCGAGGTCCTCGACCAGGAGCATCTCCGGGGTGGCGTCGTCGGCGATCCCGAACTCTCGACGAATGGCCGCTGCACTGTCAACACCGTCCACTGACGTCACCCCCCTCGTCGGTCCGACGACCCATCACTGCTCCCCGGGAACGCTCGGACCCGGCCAACGGCTCCCCGGCTGGCCGGCGCCGCCGCCCGAAGGTGCGTCCGTCCTGCGGAATGCCTTCATAGTCCTTCCGGTACATGGCCAGGATCACCTTGTCCCAAAGCCGACCTTGATAGTGGGTATGACCGACCAGCCTTCCCTCCTCGTGGAGGAGCCAGCCCAAGGCCGAGCTGAACTGGCTGAGATTGTATTCAGGAACCTCCATGTAGAGCTTCCTCAAGCGGTAGCAGCCGAACAGATGCGACACGAACAGATCGGTCGCTTCGATTCCAATGCCCGACCCGGCTGCTGCAGGCAACATCCCGGCCGCGACGTACACAATGCCGTTGTTCAGATCGGCATTGTAGGCAAACACGGATCCCACCAAGCTTCCCATCGACTTCTCTCTCACCACGAACTGGGTGAGTACGCCATTCCAGATGGTCTGATCGAATGTGTCCCGGCGGGGAATGACACCCAGGTACCTCCACCGCCACCCGATGTCCTCATCCGTCGCCAGCGAATAGAGGAAGTCGGTGTGTTCGGGCGTGACGGGAATCAGCTCAACGGAGCGCCCCGATCGGGGAATGGAGGTGGGTGGTACCGATTGGACGGCGTCGGGTGCGCCCGTGTCGTCGAGCCGCTCACTCAAGGATCACCACTCCCCAACGTCGGAACAGTTGCTGGTTTCTCACCTGAAATATCCCGACACACTGGTATAACACGTGGAGCGAGTGCGGAGTGGATCGACCTGATTCCGGGGATAGCCCACCGAAGGTGAGGGACGTATTGGGTATTGCGAGCTTCCGGACCGAGGTACCCCCGGAAGGAGCCGACCCCTCGGAGCTCCCCGGATGGCCGTTGGCCGGTTGGGTGTCGACGAGAGGAACAGTGCCCTCGCCGAACAGTCGATAGGCCACCCGGTCGTGCGGGCCGGCGAACACGTCCTCCAGCGTGAAGTGCACGTCGACCCCCGGCTGAGCCAGAAGGTCGACCAGCGCGGTCAGGTCGGCGATCGTCCCACCATCCGGCTGGGCCGTATTCAGCACCCCGGGTATGATGAGCGGGTGGAGATCTCTGTACTCGACCGAGAAGATCTCGGAGATCTCTTCCGTCCTTCGGTGGTTGAGGATGTCCTCCACATAGCGCCGCACGAGATCCACATGGCCGGTGGTGGGTAGCAGGCTGGTCACGGCCACCTCAGCCGGCGAACCGGCTCGGGAGCAGGACGTCCATTCCGAGCGCTATCGACGGTTCGCTGATCCCTTCTTTTCCCCTCACCGGAGCGTCATCCCTTCCATCATTCGCACAGTAGCATCCTCGATTGGACCGCCCACGCTCCGCTCTGGGCTCCATCCGCATCGGACCATCCGGGGAAGCCCCCTCCGTCGGCGGTGAGGACCCCGGGCGCCCGCCGGCCGAGGATCGGTGCCACCGGCCCCTGACCTGCCTTCCCCCCCTCCCCTCTCCCGGTCCCCCGCCCCACGCCCCCGCCCGCCGCGCTAGGGTCGGAATCACACCGCTGTAACTCGTCCACAGCCTGTGGAGAAGTGCGGCGGTCGGCTCGAGGAAGGCCCCCGGCGCGTTGGCATCACGGTCGTTCACCCACCTGCACACCCACACCGAGTTCTCGATGCTCGACGGTGCCGCCCGGGTCAAGGACCTGGTCAAGGCGGCCGTGGAGGACGGCATGCCGGCGCTGGGCATCACCGACCACGGCAACATGTACGGGGTCCTCGACTTCTACGCCGAGTGCCGCAAGGCGGGCATCAACCCGGTCATCGGCACCGAGGCCTACATGGCCGCCGAGTCGCGCACCGACCGCCCGGTCCGCCGGGGCAAGGTCGACGACACCGGCGGGGACGTCGACGGCGGCGAGAAGCTCTACTACCACCTGACCCTGCTGGCCGAGACCACCGAGGGCTACCGCAACCTGCTCAAGCTGTCGTCGGCCGCCTACCTGGAGGGCTACTACTACAAGCCCCGCCTCGACTGGGAGCTGCTGGAGCGCCACCACACCGGCCTGATCGCCACCACCGGCTGCCTGGGCGGCGTGGTGCTGCAGGCCCTGCTGGCCGACGACCACGTCAAGGCCGAGGCGCTGGCCGGCCGCCTGCAGGACATCTTCGGCAAGGACAGCCTGTTCGTCGAGCTGCAGGACCACGGGCTCCCCGAGCAGCAGAAGACCAACCCCGCCCTGGTGGAGATCGCCCGCCGCATCGGTGCCCCCCTGCTGGCCACCAACGACAGCCACTACACCCACCAGGCCGACCACGTGGCCCACGACGCCCTGCTCTGCGTCCAGACCGGGGCCACCATCGACGACCCCAAGCGCTTCAAGTTCCACGGCACCGAGCACTACCTGAAGTCGGCCGCCGAGATGCGCCACCTCTTCGGCGAGCTCCCCGAGGCGTGCGACAACACCCTGCTGATCGCCGAGCGGGCCAACGTGGAGATCGAGTTCGGCCACCCGAGCCTCCCCCAGTTCCCGGTCCCCGACGAGTTCACCGGCGACACCTACGAGGTCCGGGCGGCCGGCTACCTCCGCCACCTGGCCGTCGAGGGGGCCAAGGAGCGCTACGGCCACCCGATCCCCGCCGCCGTGATCGAGCGCCTCAACTACGAGCTCGGGGTCATCGGCGACATGGGCTTCTCCGCCTACTTCCTGGTCGTCTGGGACCTGATCCGCTACGCCCGCTCCCAGGGCATCCGGGTGGGACCCGGGCGGGGATCGGCGGCCGGCTGCTGCGTGGCCTACTGCCTGCGCATCGTCGACCTCGACCCCATCCGCTACGACCTCCTGTTCGAGCGCTTCCTCAACCCGGGCCGGATCCAGATGCCCGACATCGACATGGACTTCGACGAGCGCTACCGCGGCGACATGATCAAGTACGCCGCCGAGCGGTACGGCTCCGACCACGTGGCCCAGATCGTCACCTTCTCCACCATCAAGGCCCGGGCCGCCGTGCGCGACGCCGCCCGCGTGCTCGGCTACCCCTACATCGTGGGCGACAAGATCGCCAAGGCCATGCCCCCGCTGCTGATGGGCCGGGACACCCCGCTGGCCGCCTGCCTCGACCGGACCGAGGGGTTCGAGGACGGCTTCGCGGCGGCCGGCGAGCTCCGGGCCATGTACGACACCGACGCCGAGGCCCAGAAGGTCATCGACGTGGCCAAGGGGCTCGAGGGCCTCCGCCGCCAGGACGGGATCCACGCCGCCGCCGTGGTCATCACCGACCAGCCCCTCACCGAGTACGTGCCCATCCAGCGCAAGCCCGACGGCAACAACCCCGACGACGCCCCGGTGGTCACCCAGTACGAGATGCACGGGGTGGAGAACCTGGGCCTGCTGAAGATGGACTTCCTGGGGCTCCGCAACCTGTCGGTCATCGAGCGGGCCCTCGACCTCATCGAGCTCTCCTCCGGCCAGCGCCCGGACATCGACCGCATCCCCCTCGACGACGAGGCCACCTTCGCCATGCTCCGGCGGGGCGACTCCATGGGGGTGTTCCAGCTGGAGGGCGGCCCCATGCGCTCCCTGATGCGGTCGCTGGCCCCCACCTCCTTCGACGACGTGGCCGCCCTGGTCGCCCTCTACCGCCCGGGCCCGATGGCGGCCAACATGCACAAGGACTACGCCGACCGGAAGAACGGCCGCCAGGCGGTCACCTACCTCCACCCGGACCTGGCCGACGTCCTGGGCGACACCTACGGGCTGATGATCTACCAGGAGTCGGTCATGCGGGTGGCCCAGAAGGTGGCCGGCTACGACCTGGCCGAGGCCGACAACCTCCGGAAGGCCTGCGGAAAGAAGGACCGCAAGCTGATCGCCGCCGAGCGGGAGAAGTTCGTGGCCGGCTGCCAGGCCACCGGCTACGGCGAGGCCCTCGGCACCGCCCTCTTCGACATCATCGAGCCGTTCGCCGACTACGCCTTCAACAAGTCCCACGCCTACGGCTACGGCTTCATCGCCTACCAGACCGCCTGGCTGAAGGCCCACCACCCGGTGGAGTACTTCGCCGCCCTCCTCACCTCGGTGAAGGACAACAAGGACAAGACGGCCGTCTACCTGTCCGAGTGCCGGGTGATGGGGATCCGGGTGCTGGTCCCCGACGTCAACCGCTCGCTGGCCGACTTCGCCGCCGACTACACCGACACCGTGGCCCCCGACGGCACGGCCACCGGCTCGCCGGGGGCCATCACCTTCGGGATGGCGGCCATCCGCAACGTGGGGAGCGGACTGGTGGCCCACATCGTGGCCGAGCGCGAGGCGGCCGGCCCGTTCGTCGACTTCTACGACTTCTGCCAGCGGGTCGACCCCCAGGTTCTCAACAAGCGGACCATCGAGTCGTTGATCAAGGCCGGCGCCTTCGACTCCCTCGGCCACCCCCGCCGGGGGCTGTGCCTCACCTTCGAGGAGATCGTGGACCTGACCCTCAACCGCCGGCGGGAGCACGACGCCGGGGTGGTCTCCCTCTTCGCCGCCCTGGAGGAGGAGGCCGACGGGCAGGTGGCCGGCTTCGGCGACACCCGCATCACCATCCCCGACCTGGAGTTCGACAAGTCCCAGCGCCTGGCCTTCGAGAAGGAGATGCTGGGCCTCTACATCAGCGACCATCCCCTGATGGGGCTCGAGACCTCGCTGGCCCGGCTGACCGACTGCTCGTTGGCCGAGCTGCGCGACGTCGACGCCGGGGATCCCGGCGGCGCCTTCGGGGGTGACGGCCAGATCAAGACGGTGGGCGGGGTGATCACCGAGCTCACCCGGCGCTACACCAAAAAGGGCGACCTGATGGCCACCTTCGTCCTCGAGGACCTGCAGGCCTCGGTGGAGGTCTTCGTCTTCCCCAAGACCATGGGGGAGATCGGTGCCCTGCTCGACGACGACGTGGTGGCGGTCGTCCGGGGCCGGGTCGACATGCGCGACGAGCGGGTCAAGCTGGTCTGCATGGAGATCCAGCGCCCGGAGCTGGTCCTGGAGGGCACCGGGGAGCTCCACCTGCAGCTGCCGGTCCACGCCCTGACCGACACCGCGGTGCACGAGCTGAAGCGGCTCCTCGGCGAGCATCCCGGCGACACACCGGTCTTCCTCCACGTCGGCGAGACGGTCCTCCGGCTGCCCCCGGAGTTCCGGGTGGACAGCCGGCGGGGACTGGTCGGCGAGCTCCGGGTCCTGCTGGGGCCGAACGCGGTGGTGGGCAGCGGGGCGCCGTCCGTCCCTGGCCAGTGAGGGTTTCGGGCCCCCGGAACCGGCGCCGGCGGCCCTCCCGGAGGGTCGGATTCGCGCCCGAATACGACAGGGGCGCTCAAATCCCGTAAAATTGGTCCACGGCTCCCACGACGAGGCGCTTCAGGCTCCGTTTCGGCGGCGTCGGAGGTGCTCCGAGCGGACCCGGGCCGGCGGTTCGTCCGCAGGGCAACTCGAGGAGTACGGAACGACCTATGTCCATCCAGGTGGAGACCAAGGACTGCACGTCGCTCAGCGACGCCGAGCTGGCCGAGATGGCCGACCTGTGCGCCGAGCGCGAGCCACGATTCGACATCGGCTTCCTGTCCAAACAGCGTGAGGAGTGGGTCCTGGTGACCCGCGCCCGGGAGGGCACCAAGCTCCGTGGCTACTCCTTCTCCACGTTGGAGCGCATCGGGGGCACCCCGTCGCTGCTCATCGGGCTGGCCACCGTCGACCGCACCGCCCGGGCCGACACCGTGCTCCGGTCCATCATGGGCGACAAGTACCGCCGGGCGCTGCTGGCGTTCCCGGACGAGGACGTGCTGGTCGGCACCCGCCTGCTGTCCGCCGAGGGCTTCCGCGCCTTCGCCGGCCTCACCGACGTGGTCCCCTGCACCGACCACAAGGCCACCGGCGAGGAGCGGGCATGGGGACGCCGGCTGGCCAAGCGCTTCGGCGCCGACGGGCGCATCGACGACCGCACCTTCGTGCTGAACGGCGACGGCGGCGAGTCCGGGGGCTTCGACTTCGGTGGGCCCAAGGTGACCGCACCCGAGGACGTGGCGGTGTTCTTCGAGGAGCTCGACCTGGCCACCGGCGGGCGCCTGGTCGCCTTCGGCTGGGCCATGGCCGAGGATCTGGCCGCCGGCAAGCTCGGCGGTCACTGATCCGCCCGCCGGCCGGGCCCTCGCCGGCCGGATCGGCGTGCGGGTCGCCGCCAGGCAATAGCATGACGTCGTGAAGGTATCCACCCGAGGCGACTACGCCAGCCGCGCCCTGCTGTCCCTGGCGCTGCACGCTGACGTGGACGGGCCGACCGCCGTGCGTGACATCGCCGAGCGGACCGGGCTCCCCCAGCCCTACCTCGAGCAGATCCTCCTGGCCCTGAAGGGTGCCGGCCTGGTCCGGTCCAAGCGGGGGGTGGGGGGTGGCTACGTGCTGGCCCGCGAGCCCGAGGACATCACCCTCTCCCAGATCGTCAGCGCCGTGGACGGGCCCATCGTGGCCGGGGACTTCGGGCTCCCCCACGAGAACGGGGCGTGCGATCACGAGGGCCAGTGCGTGCTCCTGGACGTCTGGGCCGATGTCGGGGAGCACATGCGCACCCACCTCGAGTCCTTCAACCTGGCCGACATGGTGGCCCGGGCCCAGGGGCGGGTCCCCGCCTCCATCCCGTCGGCCGGCTGATCCCGCCGACGGCGGCGGACGGGCCCGTGCACCGTTGACCGCCCTCCGGGTGGCCGCCGTGGTGGCCGGCATCGCCCTCCTGCTCGCCGACGCCGCCGGGGTGATCCGGGTCCTCATCGTGCCCCGGCCCAGCCGCGGGCTGGGCACGGTGACGGTGCGGGCGGTGCGGGCCGGCTTCCGGTGGGTCACCCGGTTCGCCCGCACCTTCCAGGCCAAGGACCGGGTCCTGGCCGTCAGCGAGCCGGTGGCCCTGGTGGGCCTCCTCTTCACCTGGCTGGCCATCGCGGTGGTCGGCTTCACCCTGGTCAACTGGGGCATCGCCGGGCGGACCTTCCGCGAGGCGTTCATCGAGGCGGGGTCGTCGGTCTTCACCCTGGGCTTCCTCCGGGGCCCCGGCGCCAACGAGGTGGTCGACTTCTTCGCCGCCGGGACCGGCATGGTGCTGGTGGCGCTGCAGATCGCCTACCTCCCCACCCTCTACAGCTCCTACAACCGCCGGGAGACCTTCGTCACCCTCCTGGAGAGCCGGGCCGGCGCCCCGGCCTGGGGGCCCGAGATCCTCACCCGCCACTTCCTGGTGGGCATGTTCGACAGCCTGGCCGGCCTGTTCGCCGAGTGGGAGCGGTGGGCGGCCGACGTGGCCGAGAGCCACACCAGCTACCCCTCCCTCCTCTACCTGCGCTCGCCCCGCCCGGCCAACTCGTGGGTGGTCAGCCTGGTCGCCGTCATGGACTCCGCCGCCCTCAGCCTGTCCGTGGACCCCGAGGGGGCGCCCATCGAGGCCCGGATGTGCCTCCGGATGGGCTTCACCTGCCTCCGGGACATCGCCCAGGTGACCGGCATCGAGTTCGACCCCGACCCCAGTCCCGACGACCCCATCGACCTCCCCCGGGCGGAGTTCGACGCCGCCTACGACCTGCTCCGGCAGATCGGCTACCCCATCTCCCGGTCCTCCGACGACGCCTGGCTCCACTTCCGGGGCTGGCGGATCAACTACGAGCACGTGGCCTACGCCCTGGCCGCCACCCTCGACGCCCCCCCGGCCCGGTGGACCGGGCCCCGGCGCCTCTTCCACGGCGAGTCGCTGGCCCCGGTCCGTCCCACCGACCGCCAGCCCCGCGGGGCACCCCCCGGCCCGTACTCCCGTCGCCCGCGGACCGAGCCGGAGCCGGCCCCGGGCGTGGGGTCCGACGGTCCCCCGGTCACGGGCTGAGGTTCCACGCCTCGATGGCCGGGACCCGGTGGTCCCAGCCCAGCACGCTGACCGAGGCCGGCCCGAGCAGCAGCGACCGGCCGGCCGAGGCGTCGAGTCCCAGCCACCGGGCCCCCAGGACCCGGAGCAGGTGGCCGTGGGCCACCAGGACCACGTCCCCGTCCACCGCCCGGACCCGGCCGATGACCCGGTCCACCCGATCGGTCACATCGGCCAGGGACTCCCCACCCGGGGCGCCGTGGGCGAACAGGTCCCACTCCGGCCACTCGTCGCAGATCTCGGCGGAGGTGCGCCCCTCGAAGCTCCCGTAGTCCCACTCGGCCAGGTCGGGGTCGACCTCCGCCTCCGCCAGCCCGGCCAGCCGGCAGGTCTCCCGGGCCCGGAGGAGCGGGCTGCACAGCACGGTGGCGAAGGAGGTCCCGGCCAGCTGCTCCCGGAGGGCCTCGGCCTGGAGCACCCCCTCGGGGAGCAGGGGCAGGTCGGTCCGGCCGGTGTGGCGCCGGGCCAGGCTCCAGGCCGTCTCGCCGTGGCGGATCAGGACGCAGCGGTCGTACTCACTCCCCATTCCGGGAGACCCTACCGGTCGGTCGCCGGAGTAGAACCCCCCTGGCCTGGGTATCCGTCCGGGAGAATCTCCCGATCCGGGGCCCGGTGAAGGAATGTCCAGCCCCCGGCCGGCGTTGGTGGGGGTACAACCCAGACCAGAGGGGTGACACCGGCATGACGACGATCCGCACCGCGACCACAGGCACCGACGCACAGCAGGCCGGCGCGTCCACGGAGCGCCGCGGCCGCACCACCGGGGGGACCGCCAAGCGGACCTCCGCCCCGGCCGAGCGTCCGGCGACCGCCCCGGCCGGCCGGAGCCGCGGCACCGACGCCGACAGCCTCGGGCTGTTCCTCCGGGACCTCGACCACCACCCCCTGCCCGACCACGAGGCGCAGACCGAGCTGGCCAAGCGGGTGGCGGCCGGCGACGAGGCGGCCCGCCGCGAGATGGCGGCCGCCAACCTCCGTCTGGTCGTCCACTGGGCCCGCCGCTACCAGGACCGCGGGGTGGACCTCCCCGACCTCATCCAGGAGGGCACCTTCGGCCTCATGCGGGCGGTGGACAAGTTCGACTGGGAGCGGGGCTTCCGGTTCTCCACCTACGCCACCTGGTGGATCCGCCAGGCCCTCCAGCGGGCCGTCCAGCAGCACGGGCGCACCATCCGCCTCCCCATGGAGGTGGCCGAGCGCAACCAGCAGGTGGAGGCCGCCACCTGGGAGCTGACCCACCAGCTCCAGCGGCCCCCCACCGACGAGGAGCTGGACGACGCCACCAACACCACCGCCGACATGCGCGAGGACCTCACCCGGGTGGCCCGGGTGGTGGCCAGCCTCGACCAGCCGGCCACGGCCGACTCCACCTCCACCTTGGGCGACCTGGTGTCCACCGACTCCAACGACTTCGAGGAGGAGGTGGCCACCGACCTCACCCTGGGGACGGTGCGCCAGGCGGTCGACCGGCTCACCGACCTGCAGCGCCAGGTGATCCACCACCGGTTCGGCTTCGACGGTGCGGACCCGGCGTCCCTGCAGACCACCGCCGAGCGGTTGGGGGTGGGGGTGCGCAAGGTCCGCCAGGCCGAGGCCGAGGCGCTGGCCATCCTGGCCGACAGCCAGGACCTCGAGGCGGCCCACGAGGCCGCCTGAGCCCCGCTGACCCGACCCGGTCAGCCCAGGCGGGCCAGCTCGCCGGTGAGGTCGTCCGGCAGGGCGGAGACCCACTCGACCCGCTTGCCGCCGGTCGGGTGGTCGAAGGCGAGGGCGAAGGCGTGCAGGAACGGCCGGTCGAGCTCCGACCCGGGGAGGGACCGGCCCCGCCCGTAGACGGTGTCCCCCACCACCGGATGGCCGATGGCCGCCAGGTGGACCCGGATCTGATGGGTGCGCCCGGTCTCCAGCGACGCCTCGAGCAGCGTGGCGTCCACCGGGGTGGTGAAGCGGGACTCCACCCGGTAGCGGGTGCGGGCCTCCTTCCCCTTGCGGGACACCGACATCCGGGTCGGTGAGCTGAGCGAGCGGCCGATGGGGGCGTCGATCAGCCCCTGGTCCTGCTCGACCGGACCCAGCACCAGCGCCCGGTACCGGCGGGCCACCGTCCTCGCCCCCAGCTGGGCCACCAGGGCGTGGTAGGCGTCCGGCGTGCGGGCCACCACCAGCAGTCCGGACGTCCCCCGGTCGAGGCGGTGGACGATGCCCGGACGGTCGAGGTCCCCGCCGTCCACCCCCACCAGGTCGGCGACGTCAGGGAACCGGGCCAGGATCCCGTTGACCAGGGTGCCCTCCCGGTGGCCGGCCCCGGGGTGGACCACCAGGCCGGCCGGCTTGTCCACCACCACCAGGTCGTCGTCGGCGTACACCACGGTGAAGGCCACCGACGGGTCGGCCCGGGGTGCCTCCGGGGGGACGTCGTCGTGGAGCCGGACCACCAGCTGCTCGCCCTCCCGGAGCACCCGGCTCCGGAGGTGGACCACCTCCCCCTCCACCGCCACCCGCCCCTCGGTGACCAGGGCGTCGACCGCCGAACGGGAGACGTCGGCCAGGAGCGCCACCGCCCGGTCCACTCGGACCCCGTCCAGCGAGGCGGGCACCGCCACCGACAGGTCGTCGGTCATGCGCCCCCGCCGGTCCGGAGCAGCGACAGGGCCAGCAGGACGCAGCCCACCACGATGGAGGCGTCGGCCACGTTGAAGGTGGGCCACCAGTGGAGGGCCACGAAGTCCACCACCGCCCCGTGGTCGTCCCGGAACAGCCGGTCGGACAGGTTGCCCAGGGCGCCGCCGATGATCAGGCCGAGGACCGCCGCCCGACCGGTGGACGGCCAGCGGCGCACCAGCAGCAGGAGCCCCCCCACCAGGATCACCGCCACCGCCACCAGGACCACCGCGTCCCCCTGGAGGAGGCTGAACGCCGACCCGGTGTTCCGGGTCAGCTCGAGATCGAGCGTCCAGCCCACGTGGATCGGGCCCCGGGCCAGCCGGTCGACGGCCCACCACTTGGTGAGCTGGTCCACCACCACCACCACCGCCGCCACCCCGGCGGCCACCGCCAGGCGGCGGCCCGCCCCCGGCGGGGTGCGGTGCCGGTCGGTGGACGGCTCGGACGGTGCGGTCAGCGTCGCGACAGCCCCCCCGCCTTGCACGCCACGCACAGGCGGGCGTACGGGAGGGCGCGGAGCCGGGCCTTGGGGATGGCCTGGCCGCACCGCTCGCAGGCCCCGTAGGTCTTCCGCTCGATGCGCCGGAGGGCGTCGTCGATCTCCTCCACCGCCGCCAGCGCCTGGGCGGACAGGGCCAGGTCGCGCTCCCGGTCGACCGCCACCGTCCCGCCCTCGCCGGACTCCTCGTCGAACTGGACGTCGCCCGGCTCGCGCTCCTGGGCCAGGGAGTCGGCCTCGGCCCGGAGGTCCTCGGCCTGGCCCTGGTAGACCGAGCGCTCCTCGAGCAGGAGGTCGCGCTGCTCCTCGAGGAACTTGGGCTCCTTGGCGTAGGGACCGGTGGTCGGGGTCTTGGGGGCCTTGGGCGCCGCCGGTCCGGTGGGGGTGGACATGGCCTTGCGCACCGAGACGGTCCGGGGGGCGTTCCCGGCCGGGGCGGTCCGGGTGGACTTCTTGGCGGCCGCCTTGGCCGGGGCCGGGGCGGCGACCGGCTCGGCCGCCTTCTTCACCGGCGCCGCCTTCTTGGCGGCGGGGGCCTTGGGGGCCGGGACCTTGGCGGCGGGTGCCTTGGGGGCGGCCGCCTTGGCAGCCGGTGCCTTTCCGGCGGGGGCCTTGGCGGCCGGTGCCTTGGCGGCGGGGGCCTTGCCAGCCGGGGCCTTGGGGGCGGCCGACTTGGCCGGGGCCGCCGACTTCTTGGGGGCCGGCGCCTTCCCGTTGGAGGCGGGGGCCCTCTTGGCCGGGGCCTTGGCGGCGGGTGCCTTCTTGGCCGGGGGGGAGGCCTTCTTCACGGACGTGGCCGCCTTTGCGCTCTTGGGGACCGAGGACGCCCGCACCGGGGCTGCCGCTTTCTTCGTGGTCATGGCTTGGACCTCCTCAGGGGGAACGACCGCGACCGTCGAGGGACGGTGGGGGCGGTGGCACAGGACGTTCCCGGACCTCCGATGAGCCGGGGACGATAGCGGTTCGCCCCCCGGACGGCAATCCGGCCTGCCTGAAACCGTGGGGAGACCATAGCGGGAGTCGGCCCGCCACCGATCGCCGGGTCGGCCGGCGGGGCCGGGCGGGGGTCCCGCCCGGGAGGACCGGGCGTCAGCTCGGGGGCGGGGTGGAGGTGGCGGTCATCGACCGCACCGTGCCGTCGGCCGGTCGGGCCGGCGGGGCCTCACTGGTGCCGGTACTGCCCGGGCTGCGCCCCGGCTGACCCCCGGTGGACGGCTCCGGCGAGGTGGGCCGGGCGCCGGGCGACGGCTGGGCCGGTCGCGACGGGGCGGCACCGCCGACGGGGCGGCCGGCCAGGGTGGAGGCCGGCTGGACGTTCTCGTCCACCCACTTGATGACCTCGGACAGGGCGGAGCGGAGGCGGTTGCGCTCCGCCTCGAGGTGCCGGGCCATGGTCTCCACGTCCCCCGAGAGCTGCCCCCGGATGCCCTCCAGCCGGCTGATCTCCTCGCGGAGGCGACGCTCCGACTCGGCGGCGATCTGGGCGGCCTTGGTCTCGGCGTCCGACACCACCGTCCGGGCCCGGGTGTCGGCGTCGGAGAGGATCTTGGAGGCACGGGCCTCGGAGTCGGCCTTGGTCTCGTCGACGAACTTCTGGGCCAGCAGCAGGGTCCGCTGGAGGGTGTCGTCGGGGACGGCCGGCTCGGCGGGGGCCGGAGCCGGCTGGTGCTCCAGCTCCGCCTCCAGGTGGGAGATCCGCTCGCCGGCCTGGCGGAGGCGCTCGCCGGCCTGGCGGAGCTGCTCCTGGAGGCCCTCGGCCTCGACCGCCGCCTTCTCGAGGTACTCGTCGACATCGTCGCGGTGGTACCCCTTCAGGGTCTCTCGGAACTCCACGGTCCGAAGGGAGTCCAGGGCAGATTGCGAGGCGTCCATGGTGGTCATCCTAGCGTCGGCTCACGACCGGCCCGGGGATGTGGCCCTCCCGCCCGGGGGCGCCTCCCGGCGGGCTCAGAGCAGCCCGAGGACCACGATGATGGCGATGAAGACCACCAGCACCGAGAGGTCGATCCCCACCCCGCCCACGTTGGCGGTGGGCAGCACCCGGCGCACCCGGTTCAGCACCGGATCGCAGAGCCGGGCCAGGAAGCGCTGGACCTTCAGCCACGGGGAGTCGTAGGAGAGCCGGAACCAGCTGAGGATGGAGTAGGCGAAGAGCACCAGCAGGTAGAGCTGGAGGACGTCGCGGATGATGGAGATGATCACGACGGGCCCACCCGGCCGGCGGGCGGCCGCGGGCCGTCGGCGCGCTGCCCGGTGGTCAGGGGTTGACCAGACCGCGTTCGGTCAGGCGCTGGCGCTCCTCCTCGGAGACCTTGACGTTGGAGGGGGTGAGGAGGAAGACCTCGTCGGCCACCCGCTCCATCCCGCCGGCCAGGGCGTAGGTCACGCCGCTGCAGAAGTCGATCATCCGGCGCTGCAGGTCCCGGTCGGCGTTCTGCAGGTTGACGATCACCGGCTGGTTGTTCATCAGCCGGTTGGCGATCTCCTGGGCGTCGGCGAAGCGGGCCGGAGCCACCACGTGCACCTTGGCGCCGGCCGACTCGGCGGAGATGGGGCGGACCGAGGAGGCGCGGGGGGCGATGGTCGGCTGCTGGGCCACCGGCACCGGGCCGCTGGCCGAGTCGTCCCGCGGGAGGGTGCGGATCCGGCTGGGTGCCGCCGCCGTCGACGGTTCGGGGTCGTCGTCGTACCGCTGTGGCCGGGTGGCCGTGCGGCCGACCGGCGCCGGGCCCCGGGGGTCGTAGTCGTACTCGTCGTCGTAGTCGTCGTCGACGAGCCCGAGGTACGCCATCGTCTTCTTCATGAATGAAGTCGCCATCACTCTCCTCCGCAGCACAGCGTAGTGCCTGGGTTCGCGTGCGGGTGGATACCGTCCCGACCGCCGGGGCCCCCGGGGTCACCTCCGGGGCGGCCGCTCCCCGAACAGGCCGCGCCCGACCCGGACCATGGTGGAGCCCTCCTCGAGGGCGGCCACCAGGTCGTCGGACATCCCCATCGACCGCACCGGGAGCTGGAGCCGGTCGGCCAGCGCGTTGACCGAGCGGAAGCCGGCCCGGCTGGCCCGGGGGTCGTCGGGTGGCCCCACCGTCATCAGGCCGGCCACGTCCAGGTGCTCCTCCCGGAGGGCGGCCACCAGGGCGGGGACCGCCCCGGTCCCCACCCCGTGCCGGCCGGGGAGCCCGGTGGTGTCGACCTGGACCAGGACGGTGGCGCCCGGCCGCCGGGCGGCGATGGCCCGACCCTCCTCCGGGCGCGTCACCCCCTGCCAGCAGGCCACCAGGGGGGCCAGCCGGGCCACCTTGTTCCGCTGGACGGCGCCCAGAAAGTGCCAGCGGGGGGCCGGGCCGGCATCCCCCACCGACCCGGCCTTGCCCACCAGCTCGTCGGCGTAGTTCTCCCCCAGGTCGTCGAGCCCGGCCATCCGGGCGGCCGCCACCGCCTCGGCCCCGAACCCCTTGGTCACCGCCACCACCGTCACCGACCCCGGGTCCGGTGACCGCTGGTCGATCAGCTCCCGGAGGGCGGCCAGCCGCTCCGCCACCACCGCCGGGTCGGGGGCGGCCGGCTCAGTCACCGACCGACCAGACCACCAGGGCCTCCCGGCCCCGGTCCTGCCGGGCCCGGTGCGAGAAGTGCCTCCCCGAGCAGGCGGTGCACTCGTCCACCCCCGGCACCGGGGTCACCCCGGCCCGGCGGAGGGCGGACTCCACCGCCGCCGGGAGGTCGAGGGCGGGACCGCCCGCCGAGCTACGCCCGCGCACCCCGTCCCCCAGCCGGCCGGCCACCCGGTCGAGGTCGGCCGGCGAGAACTCGTAGCACTCGGCGTGGACGGTGGGGCCGAGGGCCCCGGCCAGGGACGTGGCCCCCGCCTGGCGCATCGCCTCGGCGGCCGCCTCCACCACGCCGTCGGTCAGGCCCCGCCAGCCGGCGTGCACGGCGGCGAACACCCCCTCGGGGCTGCCGAGGGCGATGGTGGCGCAGTCGGCGGCGATCATGGCCAGGCGATCGTCGGGCCGGGTGGAGACCAGGGCGTCCCCCTCGGTGCGGGGGTGGCCGGTGGCCCGGGAGGCGGGGACCACGGTGGTCCCGTGGACCTGACGGATCCACCGCAGGGTGCCGCCGGGCCCGGCCACCGCCTCGGCGAACGCCACCAGGGCCCGGTCGCCGTCGGGACCGTCACCGGGTCGGAGCTGTCCGTCGGACGCCTCCGACCACGCCGCCCGGATGGACCCGGTGACGGTGGTGGGAGGCCGGCGGGTCAGCGCAGGAAGGAGGGGACGTCGAAGTCGTCGTCCCCCAGGTCGAGGTCGTCGTCCTCGGGGGTGGCGAAGATGTCCTCGTGGGCGGTCTCCAGGCCGAGGACCTTGGAGCGGCCCTCCTCGCGCCCGGCGGCGGCGGGCGCCTTCTCGGTGCCGGTCCGACCCTGGCTCTCCCAGCGCTCGAAGCCGGCGGCGATGACCGTCACCCGCACCTCGTCGCCCATCTCCTCGTCGATGACGCTGCCGAAGATGATGTTGGCGTCGGGGTGGGCGACGCCGTGGATGATCTCGGCCGCCTCGTTCACCTCGAAGAGCCCGAGGTCGGGCCCGCCGGCGATGTTCAGCAGGATGCCCCGCGCCCCCTCGATGGAGGCTTCGAGCAGCGGGCTGGTGATGGCGGCCCGGGCGGCGTTCACCGACCGGCCCTCACCGGTGGAGGAGCCGATCCCCATGATGGCGGTGCCGGCGTTGCTCATGATCATCTTCACGTCGGCGAAGTCGGTGTTGATCAGGCCGGGCACGGTGATCAGGCTGGTGATGCCCTGCACCCCCTGCATCAGCACCTCGTCGGCCATCTTGAAGGCGTTGACCATCGAGGTCTTCTCGCTCGAGACGGTCAGCAGCCGGTCGTTGGGGATGATGATGAGGGTGTCGACCTTCTCCTTCAGGTTCTGGATGCCCGCCTCGGCCTGGACCGAGCGGCGGCGGCCCTCGAAGGTGAACGGACGGGTGACCACGCCGATGGTGAGGGCACCGAGGCCCTTGGCGATCTCCGCCACCACCGGGGCGGCGCCGGTGCCGGTGCCCCCGCCCTTGCCGGCGGTGATGAAGACCATGTCGGCACCCTTCAGGGCCTCCTCGATCTCCGACCGGTGCTCCTCGGCGGCCAGGCGGCCGACCTCGGGGTCGCTGCCGGCCCCGAGGCCCCGGGTCAGCTGTCGCCCGATGTCGAGCTTCAGGTCGGCGTCGCTCATCAACAGCGCCTGGGCGTCGGTGTTGGTGGCGATGAATTCGACGCCCCGGAGGCCCGCCTCGATCATCCGGTTGACGGCGTTGACGCCGCCACCGCCCACGCCGACCACCTTGATCACGGCGAAGTAGTTGTTCTGAGCCGGAACGGTCATGAATTCCCTTACCCTCGACCACAGGTTGAAACCGTTCCAACCAGCGAGTTAGTCCACGATACGGTCAGTGCGGTACAGGGTCAAGGATCCTCGGAGGCCCTCGACAGCGGCAACCGTTGAACCGTGCCACCCCATCGCCCGGACGTCCGCAGGCTAGCCGACGGCCGGCGCGTCCGGCACGGTGACGTCGATGACCTTCTTCCCGTGCAGGTCGGCATGGGCGATGATCGCCGCCACGTCCTCGTACTTGGCGGCCAGGTCGGTGGCCGTCCCCAACTGGACCGTGAGTCCCGAGTTCAACGCCAGGTCGACAGTTCCGTCGGCCGCCACCGCCACCGAGGTGACCTGGGCGGCGAAGGCGGCGGGCAGCGTGCTGGCCACTTCGAGTCCCGGGCCCGCCACGGCCGGCAGCGACTGACCCACCGGGACCGGGGCCAGGGGACCCTTGGCGGTGGTCACCACCAGCTGGGCCAGGCCGGCCGGCCGGGTGGGCTGGACCACCAGGGTGCGCCCGGCGGCGTCCACCGTCGACCAGGAGGCGCCGGGACCGGCCACCGTCGCCGCCGGGACGCGCTCGGTGACCGCGATGGTGACGGCGTCGGGCCAGTGCCGCGACACCTCGGCGGTGGCGATGAACGGGAGTGCCTCCACCCGGGCGGCCATGGAGCCGGTGTTCAGGTCGATCAGCGGCACCGGGTGGTCGAGACCGGCCGCCGTCACGATGGCCGCCGTCGGGGTCTGCGGGTGGACCCCGGTGACCGTCACCACCTTGGCGTTGAAGAGCGGGGTGTGGAGGAGGGCCAGGCCGCCCACCGCCAGTGCCACCACCACCAGCCCCCCCAGCACCCACCGGAGCCGGCGTCGGCCCTGGCCGCGCCGGACCGCCACCCGGCGCTGGCGGATCCGGGGATCGATGGAGGGCCGTCGGCCGGTGGACGTGCTCACCGCCGCTCCCCCTCCGGCCGGTCGAACCCGACCATCCGGACCTCGGTCCGCAGGGTGACCCCGGTGGCGGCCGCCACCACCGCCCGCACGTGCTCCAGCACGGCCAGGACGTCGGCGGCCGAGCCCCCCTCGTCGGCCTGGATGAAGTTGGCGTGCTTGGTCGAGACCTCGGCGGTGCCGATCCGGAACCCCTTCAGGCCCGCCTGGTCGATCAGCCTGCCCGCCGAGTCGCCGTCGGGGTTGGTGAAGACGGAGCCGGCGTTGCTGCCGCCGGGCTGGTGCCGCCGACGCCACGCCACGATCTCGGCGATGGCCGCCGCCCCCGCCTCCGGGTCGCCGGGCTGCAGGTGATGGGTGGCCGACACCACCACCTCGGTGCTGCGCACCGAGGTGGTGCGGTAGCCGGCCGCCAGCTGGGCCGCCGGGACCTCGGCCACCGCGCCGGTGGCCAGGTCGACGGTCCGGTAGCCCGCCAGGGTGGCGGCGGTGTCGGAGCCGTGGCCCCCGGCGTTCATCCGCACCGCCCCGCCCACCGAGCCGGGCACGCCCACCGCCCACTCCAGTCCGTGGAGGCCGGCGGCCGCCGTCCGGCGGGCCAGCACCGGAAGGCTGACCGACGCCCCGGCGGTCACCGTGGTGCCCTCCACCACCAGCTGGTCGAAGCCCCCCTCCGGCGCCACCACCAGACCCTCGAAGCCGCCGTCGGCCACCAGCAGGTTGGAGCCGCGTCCCAGCACCACCACCGGCACCGGCCGGCCGTCGAGGGCACGGGCCACCGCCACCAGGCCCGGCTCGTCGGACACGCTGACGTAGAGGGCGGCCGTCCCCCCCACCCGGTAGGTGGTGCGCGCTCCGAAGGGGTGGTCCCGGCGGGCCCGTCCCCCCAGTGCCTCCCCGACCGCCTGCAGATGGTCGGAGGTGGTCGTCACCGCCCGCCTACCATCCCGGGTCGGCCAGCAGCTCGTCGGGCAGCGAGGTGAGGTCGCCGGGCCCCAGGGTCAGGCACAGGTCGCCCGGCTCGAGCAGCGAGCCCACCACCGACAGCAGCTCCGACCGACCGGGCACGTAGTGGACCGGCCGGTCGGGCAGGGCCCGATGGACGGCGTCGGCCACCAGCCGGCCGGACACCCCGGGGATCGGCGCCTCGCCGGCGCCGTAGATGTCGGTGACCACCACCACGTCGGCGTCGCCGAAGACGGCGCCGAACTCCTCCCCCAGGATCTGGGTGCGCCCGTAGCGGTGGGGCTGGAACACCGCCACCACCCGGGACCATCCCCCGCCCTTGGCGGCGGCCAGGACGGCAGACACCTCGGTGGGCAGGTGGGCGTAGTCGTCCACGAAGGTGACCCCCCGGGCGCTCCCCCGGAACTCGAACCGGCGGGCCACGCCGGCGAAGCGCGCCAGGGCCCGGGCCGACGCCTCGAAGGGCACCCCGGCGGCCAGTGCCGCCACCGTGGCCACCGCGGCGTTGCGGGCGTTGTGGAGCCCGGGCACCGGGACCGACAGGTGGCCCAGGGGCCGGCCGGCGTCGTCGAGGAGGTCGAAGGCCACCGAGCTCCGGGCCAGCTCGACCCGGACCATCCGCCGGGTGCACGTCTCGGCGGTCCCCACGGTGTCCGCCCCGGCCCGGGCGCCGATGGACGCCGCCGCCGGGTCGTCCCCGCCGGCCACCCGACGGAGGGAGGCGCCGGCCAGGAACTCCTCGAAGGCCGCCTGCACCGCCTCGAAGGTGCCGTAGTGGTCGAGGTGGTCGGGCTCCACGTTGGTCACCACCGCGATGGCCGGGGTCAGCGAGAGGAAGGTGCCGTCGCTCTCGTCGGCCTCCACCACCAGCCACTCGCCGTCGTCCCAGACGGCGTTGGTGCCGATCTCGTTGACGTCCCCGCCGATGAGGAACGACGGGTGGAGCCCGGCCTCCACCAGCTGCAGGGCCAGCATGGAGGCGGTGGTGGTCTTGCCGTGGGTGCCGCCCACCGCGATGCACCGCCGGAGGGCGGCGATGGCGGCCAGGGTCTCCGCCCGGGCCAGGACGGGGACGCCCCGCCGACGTGCCTCCACCACCTCGGGGTTGGACTCCCCCACCGCGCTGGACACGGTGACCACGTCCGGGGTGCCCAGGTTGTCGGGACGGTGCCCGACCGCCACGGTCAGGCCGGCCGCCCGGAGCCGGTCCAGCACCGGCGAGTCCTTCAGGTCGCTGCCGGTCACCGTGTGGCCCATGGCGGCCAGCACGGTGGCGATGGCGCTCATCCCCGCCCCCCCGATGCCCACCACGTGGACGGTCAGCGGGGTCGACAGGTCGAGCGGCGGGGAGGCCTCCGGGGCGGTCACCGGGCCACCGCCGCCCGCAGCCCCGGTCGGGCGTTGACCTCCACCACCCGGGCTCCCGCCTCGGCGGCGTCGGGGTGCCCCACCGCCCGACTGGCACTCCCCCGGGCCTCCAGTCCCGCCGGGTCGTCCAGCAGCCCGTCGAGCACGTCCCCCAGCCGGTCGGCATCGCACTCCGCGTCGGGGAGGAGCACGGCGCCGCCCGCCCGCTCCAGGACGCGGGCGTTGGCCGTCTGGTGGTCGCCCGGCGCCCCCGGCAGCGGCACCAGGACGGCCGGCACCCCGGCCACCGACAGCTCGGCCACCGTCATGGCCCCCGCCCGGCTGACCACCAGGTCGGCGGCGGTGTAGGCGGTGGCCATCCGGTCCTCGTAGGGCACCCGCACCACCACGCCCCCCTCCCCGGGGGCGGCCGACGCCTCGGACCGCCTCCCAGTCGCGGCGGCCGACGATGTGGTAGATCGACCGGTCGTGACGGCCCGCCCACCGGGCCGCCAGCCCCTCCACGGCGGCGTTGATCCGGCGGGCCCCCAACGACCCGCCGAACACCACCACGGTGGGCCGGTCCTCCGGGAGGCCGAGCTCGGCCCGGGCCGCCCGGCGGTCCTCGTCCCGCCGGCGGACGGCGGCGATGGCCGGTCGGACCGGCGTGCCGGTGACCACCGCCCGGGGGAGCGGGGTGTCGTCCCACCCCACCGCGCAGGCCCGGGCGAAGCGGCCCAGGAGCCGGTTGGCCGCCCCGGGCACCGCGTCCACGTTCACCAGCACCAGGGGGACCCCGAGGAGCACGGCGGCCGCCGAGGCGGCCAGGCTGGCGTAGCCGCCGACCGACACCACCACCCGGGGGCGCCGGCGGGCCACCAGGCCGAGCGCCTGGATGCCGGCGGCCGCCAGGCCGAGCACGGCCCCCAGGTTCCGGAGCAGCACGGCCGGGCGGAGGGAGCGGGCGATCCCGCGCCCGGGCAGCAGGGTCACCGGGAACCCACGGCCCTCCAGCGACACCCGGTCCTGCCCCCGCCGGGAGCCCACGAACTCGATGGTGGCGCGGTCGTGGCCCCGGTCCACCAGCGCCTCGGCGATGGCGATGGCCGGCTGCAGGTGCCCGGCGGTGCCGCCCCCGGCCAGGAGCGCGTACCGGCGGCCGGTCACGCCGCCGGGTGCCGGGCGGGTCGACGGCCCGGGACGCGCTCGTGGGAGGCGATGTTCAGCAGGATCCCCATGGCCGCCATGGTGATCAGCAGGGACGACCCGCCGTAGGAGACGAAGGGGAGCGGGATCCCGGTCACCGGCAGCACGCCGATCACCGCCCCCACGTTGATGACCGCCTGGGCGGTGATCCAGATGGTGATGCCCACCCCCATCAGGCTCCCGAACCGGTCGGGGCTGCGGGTGGCCGCCCGCAGCCCGTACCAGGCCAGCAGGAAGAACAGCCCGAGCAGCAGCACGGCCCCGATCAGGCCGAGCTCCTCCCCCACCACCGAGAAGATGAAGTCGGTGTGGGCGTTGGGGAGGCCACCCCACTTCTGGCGCCCCCCACCCAGGCCCAGCCCGGTGATGCCTCCCGAGCCCAGCCCGATCAGGGACTGCCAGACCTGGTAGCCGGTGCCGGCGTGGTGGGCGGCCGGGTTGAGGAAGGAGAGGATCCGGTCCCGTCGGTAGGGGTCGACCAGGCCGACCACCAGGGCCAGCCCGGCCAGGGCCACCGACAGCTTGACGATGGGTCCCATCGGCACCCCGGCCATGAAGAGGATGCCGAAGGCGATGGCGCACAGCACCAGGGCCGTGCCCATGTCGGGCTGCTTCAGGATGAGGATGGCCGAGACGCCCAGCACCACCAGGATCGGGACCATCACCGCCCGGGGGTCCCGGGTCCGGTCCACCCGGCGGGTGAGGAGGTCGGCGGCGAACACGATGAGGGCCAGCTTCATCAGCTCGGAGGGCTGCAGCTGGAACTGCCCGAACCCGATCCACCGCGACGAGCCGCCCGAGGTCACCCCCAGCCCCGGCGTCAGCACCACCAGCAGGAGGGCCAGCGAGCCGATGAGCAGCGGGTTCCGGATGGTGCGCCACTTGCGGTAGTCGATCCTCGAGAAGACCAGGAGGGCCACGATGCCGAGGCCCATCCACATCACCTGGCGTTCGAGGATGCCCCACGGCGAGTGGTAGAGGGAGAGCGAGATGATGGGCGAGGCCGAGCCCACCATCACCAGGCCGAAGATGCACAGGACCCCCACCAGGACGGCCAGGGCGGTGGCGGTGGGGATCCGGGACAGCGCCGGGCCGCGGCGCGGGCCGGGGCCCGCCGGGCGGACGGGCGACGACGGATGACGGGTACGGGTGGCCCCCCGGGCGGACGTGCTCATGGGAGTCACCAGCATCGCCCAGGGAGGGCGCCAGGTGGTGGAGCCGGCCACCGGGCGGCGGTCACGTCAGCTTCCCCACCGAGAGGAAGTCGCCGTAGAAGATGCCGAGCCCGAGGGCGGCGAACAGGCCGGCCAGGATCCAGAACCGGACGATGACCGTGGTCTCCGGCCACCCCATCAGCTCGAAGTGGTGGTGGAGCGGGGCCATCCGGAAGACGCGGCGGTGGAAGAGCTGGAAGCTGATGATCTGGATCACCACCGACAGGGTGACGATCACGAACAGGCCGCCGATCACCGCCAGCAGCAGGTCGAGGTTCATCAGCAGGCAGAGGGCGGCCAGGCCCGAGCCGATGGAGAGCGACCCGGTGTCGCCCATGAAGATCTTGGCCGGGGCGGCGTTCCACCACAGGAACCCCAGGCACGCCCCGGCCAGGGCCACCGAGGCCAGGGCCATGTCCAGGGCGTCACCCACGTGGTAGATGGCGAAGTGCCGGTACTGCCAGTAGCCGATGATGGCCAGCACCGCGAAGCAGAAGGTGGAGGAGCCGGCGGCCAGACCGTCGAGGCCGTCGGTGAGGTTCACGGCGTTGGCGGCCGCCGCGATCACCACGGTGGCGAACACCACCCACACCACCGTCCCCATGGCGAACCCGGGGGAGTCGTACCGGGTGAAGGAGAGGGTGGTGGACACGTGGGCCCAGTACACGGCCAGGAGGGAGAAGGCCAGGCCCAGGGCGATCTGCGACCCGAACTTGGCCCGCTTGTTGAGCCCCAGGCTCCGGCGGTGGCGCACCTTGATCCAGTCGTCGGCGAAGCCGATGATCCCGGCGCCGAGGATGGCCAGCATCACCAGGGCCCCCGACCGGGAGAACCGGACGCCGGGGATGAGGTGGGCCACCAGGAACCCGACCACCACGGCCAGGATGATGCCGATCCCGCCCATGGTGGGGGTCCCGGCCTTGGCGATGTGGACCTGCGGGCCGTCCTCCCGGATCTGCTGGCCGATGTTGTTCTTCACCAGCCACCGGATCAGCACCGGGGTCACCAGCACGGCCACCCACAGGGCGATGCCGCCCGAGGTCATCAGCGAGATCATCGGCGGTCCCCCGCCCGGCCGTCGGCCAGCGCCGACCGGGCCACCTCACGGTCGTCGAAGGGCAGTGCCCGGTCGCCCACCACCTGGGTGGTCTCGTGGCCCTTGCCGGCCAGCAGCACCACGTCACCGGGTCGGGCGAGGCCGACCGCCCGACGGATGGCGGCGCCCCGGTCCGGCTCCACCAGGAGCTCGGCCCCCTCGCCCACACCGGCCCGGACCTGGTCGATGATGGCCGACGGGTCCTCGGAACGGGGGTTGTCGGAGGTGAGGACGGTGACATCGGCCAGCCGCCCGGCCACCTCGCCCATCAGCGGACGCTTGGCCGGGTCCCGGTCGCCCCCGCAGCCGAACAGGCACACCACCCGGCCGTCGCCGGCCAGACGCCGGGCCGAGGCCAGGGCCACGCCCAGCCCCGCCGGGGTGTGGGCGAAGTCCACCAGGACGGCGAAGGGGGGGCCGGCGGTGACGACCTCCATCCGCCCCTCGGGGGCGGTGGCCCGGGCCAGGCCCTCCACCACCGTCCCCTCGTCGATGCCGAGCGCGGTGCCCACCGTCGCCGCCAGGAGGGCGTTGTCGACGTTGAACACCCCGGTGAGCGGGAGCGTCACCTCGTGCGACCTCCAGCGGAAGGAGGACGACCCCACCGACAGGTCGATCCGCGAGGCGTCCGACCGCCGGACCGGCACCACGTCGACCCCGACGATCTGGTGGGCCAGGCGCTCGCCCCAGGGGTCGTCGACGTTGACCACCGCCGTCCGGCACCGGTCGGCGGTGAAGAGGCTGGCCTTGGCGGCGAAGTAGGCCTCCATCGAGTGGTGGTGGTCGAGGTGGTCATGGCTGAGGTTGGTGAAGGCGGCCACGTCGAAGACGATCCCGTCCACCCGGTGCTGGGTCAACGCGTGGGACGACACCTCCATGGCCACCGCCCGGCGGCCCTCGTCCCGGAACTCGGCGAGGACCTGGTGGAGAACGGGTGCCTCCGGGGTCGTCCGCTCCCCGGTCAGGGTGCCGATGAGCCCGGCGGGCAGCCCGGCGGTGTCGAGGATCGACCGTACCAGGTGGGTCACGGTGGTCTTGCCGTTGGTGCCGGTGACCCCGACCATGGCCAGGTGGCGGGCGGGATGGTCGAAGAAGGTGGCGGCCACCGTGGCCATGGCGTGGCGGACCCCCCCCTCCGGGACCCGGGCCTGGGGGACGTCCACGTCCACGAACCGCTCGCACAGCAGGGCGGCGGTGCCCGAGCGGACCGCCTCCACCGCGTGGTCGTGGCCGTCGGAGGTGGCCCCCGGCAGGCAGCAGAAGAGCGAGCCGAGACGGACCGACCGGCTGTCGAAGTCGATGGCATGGATCACCACCCCGTCGGGGGTGCCGCGGGTCTCGACGACGTCGACCTGGTCGAGGAGCCCGGTCAGGAGCACGGGCCGGTGACGCCGGGGCGGCGGTCCGCTGGTGGGGTGGGGCGGCGCACGCTACCCCTCGGTGGCGGCGCCGGCCGGGACGGTGACCGATCCGGTCCCGCCGATGGCGCCGCTGGAGGTGGCGGTGGTGGCGGTGGCCGTGGTGGGGATGCCGTAGTGATGGAGGGCGTACTCCATGATGGTGGAGAACACCGGGGCGGCCACCGCCCCACCGTAGATCGGCGTGGGGTGGTCGAGGACGACCAGGGCCGACAGCACCGGGTCCTGGGCGGGGGCGAAGCCGGCGAAGGAGCCGACGTAGGCCCCGGGGACGTAGCCGAGGTGGTCGGGGTTGGGGATCTGGGCGGTGCCCGTCTTGCCCGCCACCGTGTACCCGTCGATGGCGGCGCTGGTGCCGGTGCCGTTGGCCACCACCCCTTCGAGCATGGAGGTGAGCTGGCTGTTGGTGGTCGGGTCGATGACCCGCCGGCTGGTGGAGGGCGGGGCGGGGGTCATGGTCCCGTCGGCGGCCACCTCCCCCCGGACCAGGCGGGGCTGGACCAGCACCCCGCCGTTGGCCACCGCGTTGTAGGCGTCGAGCAGCTGCTGGGCGGTGACGGCGTCGTCCTGGCCGATGGGGGTGGAGCCGATGGACGTCCCCGTCCACTGGGAGGCGGTGGGCACCAGGCCCTCCGACTCCCCGGGGAAGTCGAGGCCGGTGGGCTTGCCGAACCCGAGGTTGGCGATCTGGGCCAGCAGCCGGGTCTCCCCCAGCTGTTCGGCGATCTCGATGGTCCCGATGTTGGAGGACTGGGCGAGGATGTCGGCGGCGGAGAGGCGTTCGGTGCCGTGGGCCTCGGCGTCGTGGAAGGTGTAGGTGCCCATGGGGAGGGAGCCGGGCACGCTGAAGGTCTGGTTGGCCGAGATGACGCCGTTCTGGAGGGCGGAGGAGAAGGTCACCAGCTTGAAGACCGAGCCCGGCTCGTAGACCTGGGTGAGGGCGGAGTTGGACGGCGCCTCCTCCACCCCGGCGGGCAGGGTGTCCACCGGCGAGGTGAGCGTGGCCCCGTCGGTGACGGTGGTCTGGGCCACGGTGGTGGCGTCGGCGCCGGAGCCGGCGGACGGGGAGGTGCCGGCGCCGGCGCCGGCGGACCGGGAGGTGCCAGCGGACGAGGAGGAGCCGGACGATGGGGTGGCGGCGTCGAGGTCGGCCTCGGCCAGGATGTCGCCGCTCTTCACGTCCATCACGATGGCCACCCCGGAGGTGGCGTGGGACGCCACGATCTCCGCCCCCAGGGCCTGCTCGGCCACGTACTGGACCGACTCGTCGAGGGTCAGCTCGATGCCGGTGCCGGCCTTGGCCGGGGTGCTGGTCTTGATGGCGCCCGACAGGGCCACGCCGTCGGGCGACTGGAGCTGCTCCTCGGTGCCGGCGGTGCCGGCCAGCAGCGACTGGTACTGGTACTCGAGCCCGGAGAGGCCGGTGCCGTCGGTCCCCACCGTCCCCACCACCGGCTCGGCCAGCTGGCCGTCGGGCTGCACCCGCTGGGGCTCGCTGATCAGGTTGATGCCGGTGAGGTTGAGGGCGGTGACCTTGGCGGCCACCGCGTCGGTGACCCGGTGGGCCAGGTAGACGAAGCCGGAGTGCTCGGTCATGTCGGCCCGCAGCTGGTCGGCCGGCACCCCGATCACCGGGGAGAGGGCGGCGGCCTCGGTCCCCGGGTGCTGGATCAGGAAGGGGTCGGCAACCACCGTCTGGCGGTCCACCGACTCGGCCAGGACCTCGCCGTCCCGGTCGTAGATCCCGCCGCGGAGGGCCGGGATGGTGATCGTCTGGGTGAGCTCGGCGGCGGACAGCGAGGCGTACTGGTGGTGCGAGAGCTCCTGGACCTGCACGAGACGGGCCACCAGGGCCACGAAGACCAGCAGGACGATGATCCGCAGGGCGCGGGCCCGGCGCCCCAGGAGGACGGCGGGGCTCACTGCGCCGACGGCGTGGTGGACGTCGGCGGTGCGGCCAGCGGCGTGGTGTCGGGGGCCGGGAGGGCCACGGTCAGCGGCACGTGGGGGATGTCGACGACCTGCGGGGGGGCCACCAGGCCGAGCTGCTTCGCCTCGGTCACCACGATCTGCGGCGCCGACTGCTCGGCCACCGCCACCTGCAGCTGCTTCTGCCTGGCCAGGGCGGCGGTCAGCTGGTCCTGGGTGGAGGCCACCGACACCTGCTCCTGGGCGACCACCCCGTCGGCCACCACCACCGACAGCAGGCTGACGGTGATCAGGACGCCGACCACCAGGACGGTGGGGCGGCGGTGGGTGGAGCGGCGGGGCCGGGCCGGGGGCTCGAAGAGCCGGAGGGGGGGTCGGCGGGCCGGGGGCTCGGACCTCGGGGAGCGGACCGGGGCGGGACGTCGGGCCGCCGAGGAGGACACCGGGGCCATCAGGCCACCGCGCCGTTGGTCAACGGTCGGCTCTGGGCCACCCCGATGCGCTCGATGACCCGCAGGCGGGCCGCCTCCGAGCGCCGGTTCCGGTCCAGCTCGTCGGCCGATGGACGCTTGGAACCCTTGGCCACCAGGCGGTAGTCGACCACCGCCCCGCAGACGCAGGGCAGGCCGGGAGGGCAGGTGCACCCTCCGGTGGCCGCCTGGACGAAGGTGCTCTTCACCAGCCGGTCCTCGCCCGAGTGGTAGGAGATGACCACGCAGCGACCGCCCGGCTGCAGCAGGGCCAGGGCGTCCCCGAGGGCCCGGTCGAGCTGCTCGAGCTCCTCGTTGACGGCGATGCGGATGGCCTGGAACACCCGACGGGCCGGGTGGCCCCCGGTGCGGCGGGTGGCGGCGGGGATGGCGGACCGGACCACGTCGGCCAGCTCGCCGGTGGTGGTGAGCGGCCGGGCGGCCACGATGGCCCGGGCGATGCGGCGGGCGAAGCGACCTTCGCCGTTCTCGGCGAACAGGGCCACCAGGTCGTCCTCGCTCATCTGGTTCACCAGGTCGGCGGCGGTGCGGCCCACCGTCGGGTCCATCCGCATGTCGAGGGGGGCGTCGCGCCGGTAGGAGAAGCCCCGTTCGGCCACGTCGAGCTGGGGGGAGCTGACCCCCAGGTCGAAGAGCACCCCGGACAGGCCCGGCACTCCCCCGGCCGTCCCCAACTCGGCCTGGACCTGCCGGACCACCGACCCGAGGTCGTCGAAGCGGGACCGGTGCACGACGGCACGGTCGCCGAAGCGGGCGAGGGCGGCGGAGGCCGCCTCCAGGGCGGCCGGGTCCCGGTCGATCCCCAGCAGGCGCACACCGGGGTTGGCCTCGAGGATCCGGGCGGCGTGCCCCGCCCCTCCGAGGGTGGCGTCGACCACCAGCCCCGGGGGCACCGGGGCGAAGAGGTCGGCCACCTCGGCGGCCATGACCGGCTCGTGGGCGTACGGCTCGCTCATCTGCAGCCCCACGACCGGGATGATCCCGGGAGGTGGAGATCCCGCACGATCGACGTGGAAGTGGGCGGAGGAGCATGCTTCCACTGGCTCGGTCGGGGGGCTGCACATGGGCCAGACGCGTTCGATGTGGGTGTCGGGGTCGGCCACCGCCATCCTGGCCGTCTCGAGGAGCGAGGGGCGGTCGCCGGTGCCGATGACCGCCGGCGCCGACCGCCGGGTGGAGATGCGGATGACCGGCTCGGGGCGGTGCCCGGTCGGCGGGGCCGGGAGGGCCGGCTCCTCCCCCACGACCGGCTCGTGCGGGTGCCGTACCAGGTGGATCCAGGTCGCATTGCTCAGTCGTCGTCGCCCGCGGTGAGGCGCTCCTCCTCGGGCTGCACCTTCTCCTCCCACCGGGTGGGGTTCCACAGCTCGATCCGGTCGATCGCCCCGTGCACCAGGACGTCCCCGTCCAGGTCCGCGAACGCCCGGAGATGGGAGGGAATGGCCATCCGGCCCTGTCGATCGACCTCGACCTCGTGGGACGTCGAGGCCCACAACCGAGCCAGGTTGCGGTCGCTCTTGCTCGACGCCGCCCGCTCCTGCACCACCTCCATCTGCGACTCGAACTCGTCCGGCGTCCACAGCGACAGGCACCCGTCCTGGTACTGCGTCAGGTACCCGCCCCGCTCGAACGGTCCGCGGAACTTCGACGGAAGGATCACCCTTCCCTTGTCGTCGAGCGAATGCTCGTATCTGCCGAAGAACCGGGCCACTGGCGCTTGCTCCCACAATGCTCCTTGCGGTGTGGAGAACCCGACGGTTCGGGTCCCTCCCTTTCACACCACTTTCCTCCACTCTACGCCCCAACCCATCCACGGTCAACCACTTTCCCTCCCTTTCTGACCTGATCAGACCCGTCGCGCGCCCCGGCGTGGCGCCCACCGGCCTGGGGCGCGACCGGTCCCACCGCCCTGGAAGGGGAGGCGGGGAGGAAGGGCTTCCGGGGCCGGCCGGGGGGCTCGGGGGGTCGGCGAGGCCTGGCCGGGGCCGGGGGGTCGGCGAGGCCTGGCTGGGGCCGGGGGGCCGGGGGGCCGGCGGCCGGGCGGGAGGCGGGGCGCCCGCCCGTTACGGCAGGGAGTCGAGGAAGGCGGCCTCGACAGCCGCCCGGTCCACCGGGACGGTTCCCGGACCGGCGACGTCGTTCAGGCCCACCACCGTGGCGGCGAGGTCGTCACGGGCCGCCACCCGGTCGGTCTCGGGGAGGTCGACCGCGGCCAGCAGGGGGGACGGCTCCCAGTGGAGGAGGCACGCCCCGTGGAACCAGGCCCCGGCCCGGGTCCGACGTTGGGACAGCCCGACGACCTTGCGCCCACCCCCCACCGTCACCTCGCCGGAGCCCACCCCGCCGAAGCAGATCAGGGAACACCAACGGGTGCAGGCGGCGTACGCCCCCTGGTGAGGGGTGGCGTCGGGGTGGCCGAGGGAGACCAGGGCCCGTGCCCAGGTGGCCCCCAGCCAGTCGAAGGCCCGGGCCACGTCGTCGTCCCACCACCGGTCGTCCCGGGGCACCCAGGCGTCGATCCAGACCGGGTCACCGGGGGCCACCAGCACCGCTCCCCCGCCGGACCGGCGGCGGGCGACCTCCAGCCCGGCCCGCCGGGCCGCCGCCGGATCCACCACCGAGTCGGCCTGGGTGGAGCCGAGCACCACCGCCGGACGGACCACCCGGCAGCAGGCCACCGACCGGACCCCGGGGTCGGTCGGCGTCCACCCGGCATGGAGCTCGGCCGCCGTCCCCGCCCGCTCCTCGATCGACCAGTCCGCACGCACCTCGTCCATGCTCCCATCGCCGGGCGGGCCGACCCGACGGCCGTGGCTCTGGCGGTCATTGGCTCAGGCGGTCAGCGGCTCGAGGCGGTCGGGCGCCTTGCCCAGGTAGGTGTGCCAGTCCTCGCTGGCCCCCCCGCAGAGGGCCAGCAGCTGCACCCGGTGCCGGGGGGCCCGGGGCGTGGTCTTCAACACCATGCCCGCCTCGTGGGGGAGTCGGTCCTCCTTGCGGGTGTTGCAGCGGCGGCAGGCGGCCACCACGTTCTCCCAGGTGTGGGGGCCGCCCTTGCTGCGGGGGATGACGTGGTCGAGGTTCTCCGCCGCCGCCCCGCAGTACTGGCACCGCGACCCGTCCCGGGCGAAGACCGTCCGGCGGTTGACCGCCACCCGGTACTGCCGGGGGATCTGCACGTAGCGGACCAGCCGGACCACCGACGGCTCGGGGACGGTGAGGCGCTCGGCCCGGAAGACCCGCTCGGTGGTGTGGACCATCTCCGCCTTGGTGTCGAGGACCAGCAGCACCGCCCGGCGCGAGGACACGATGCCCAGCGGCTCGAAGGTGGCGTTGAGGACCAGGGCCCGACGGGAGGGCGACGCCGGCGACCGGACCGGCTCGGGGGCGGACGCCGGTAGCGTCCGGGCCCCCGTCGTCACCGCGGCCTTCGACCGTCGATCCATCAGCGGGAAATTACCCCGGCCGGGGTCCGGGGGTGGGGTCCCTCGGACCCTCCCTGGTCACGACGGCCCACCGGGCCCGGATCCCCGGCACCACTCGAGATAGGACACCACGTCGTCGGGCACCGGGACGGCGTCGGCCGCCCCGTAGGCGGTCACCATCCGGAACGACCACAGCCGGGCGTCGGGCAACGGCAGGAAGGGGGCACGGCGCCACCAGCCGGGGGCGGCCAGACGCACGAGGGCACCCAGGGCGACCGGCCACAGGTGGGGCCGACGGAGCACGGCGACGGCCACCGCCACCAGGGCCGCCCGACCGGGGCGCGCCTCCCCGCTCACCGGGGGACCTCCGCCACCGCCGGTACCGACCGGGCCAGGGCGGCGGCCCCGATGAGGGGCCCGTCCGGGCCCAGGCCGGCCGGCTCGATCCGGGTGCCCCGGGAGAACTCGATCCGGCAGCGGGCGTCGATCTCCTCCTGGGCGGCCTCGAAGAACGGGTCCCCGAACCCCAGGGCCACCGAGCCGGCCACCACCGCCAGGCGCAGGTCGAGCAGGTTGGCCACCGAGGCCACCGCCCGGCCCACCAGGGTGCCGGTCCGACGACGCACCGGCTCGGGAGCCTGGCTGGCCGGCTGCCCGGTGGCCGCCTCGATCGACCGTCCCGACGTCTCCGCCTCGAGGCAGCCCCGCGCCCCGCACGGACAGCGACGGCCGTCGGGCTCCACGATGACGTGGCCGATGTGGCCAGCGTTCCCCCGCCCACCGTCCAGCAGCCGGCCGTCGAGGACGATCCCCGCCCCCACCCCGGTGGACACCACCATGGCCAGGAAGTCGGGGCAGCCGGTGGCCGCCCCCCGCCACCCCTCCCCGAGGGCCAGCGCCTTGGCGTCGTTGTCGATCCGGGTGGGAATCCCCACCAGGTCACCGATCCGGTCGCGGAGTGGGAAGTGGCGCCAGGCCGGGATGTTCAGCGGCGACACCGTGCCGCTCCCCGTGTCCATGGGCCCCCCGCAGCCCACCCCGCAGGCCACCGGGACGTCGGGGCTGCCGGCCAGGACCTGGTCGACCACGGCGGCCAGGGCATCGAAGACGGTCCCGGCCCGCTCGTCCCGAGGAGTAGGGACCCGGACCTGCCGGAGGATCAGACCCTCACCGTCGACGATCCCGGCGGCCAGCTTGGTGCCACCGATGTCGACGGCCAGGACCGTCGGGCCGACCGGCAACCGGTCAGTCGTCGCGGTGGAGTCGGCCGCGGATCCAGTCCCGGGGGTCGTGGACTGCGCCGCCGATGCTGCGATTGTGCAGCGAACGGGAGATGTCGTCGATGCCCGCCTTGCCCATCCGTCGGGCGTTGTTGGCGAAGACCACGGCCGAGAGGAACATCACGACCACCCCGACGAAGCCGAGGGCCACCGAGGTGGAGAAGGTGAAGAACATGAAGACCAGGGCGGCCACGAAGACCAGGGCCGACCAGATGCAGTAGCGGCCGGCGTGACGGTAGACCGTCTCCGAGCGCACTCGCTCCGCGAAGTCGGGGTCCTCCTGGTAGAGGGACTGCTCCAACTCGTGAAGAATCCGTTGCTCGTGATCAGAGAGTGGCAACTGCCTCTCCCCTCCCTCCGCTCGTCCTGCTCAACCGGCCCATCGACACTGGCCCCATGATCGCGCACTGTATCCCCGATTGCATGGCGCTCGCACGGGGGCCAGGACGCCTCCCAAAGCATCGCGCACTCCACCCGGCCTGACAACGGAGGTTCGGGCGGCTCATGGCTCCTCGGACCCCCGGCCGGCCGGTGGCGCCCCCCCGGGCGGATCCACCCCCTCCGGGGAGCCCGGTTCGGTCGGGCCCCACTGGGCGTCCCCCCGATCCCGGACCCGCAGGCCCGACGCTCCCACCAGGGAGGCCGACCCGACCGACGAGGTACCGAACCGGCGGCGGATGGCGTCCACCGCCTCGGTGACCCCGCCCCACGACGCCTGCAGCCGGTCGGCCTCCTCCTGGACGTGGGCCAGGGGATCGGGGTCCGGGCCGGCGTCGTGCGGCCGGGGGTCGGCGAAGTCGAGGGTGAGCTGCGTCCCGGCCCCGGCCTCCGCGAAGCCGGAGAGGCTGACCCCCAGCAGGCGGACCCCGGAGGCCAGCTCCACCGAGTCGAAGAGGGCGGACGCCACCGCGGCGATCGACGGCGCCGAGTCCACCGGCACCGCCAGGGAGTGCGAGCGGGTGACCATGGTGAAGTCGCCGAACCGGACCTTGACGGTCACCGTCCGGGCCGCCAGGTCGGCCGCCCGCAGGTGGGTGGACGAGGCGTCCACCATCCGGGCCAGGTGGCGGTGGAGGACCTCCGGGTCCCAGAGGTCGGTGGGGAAGGTCTCCTCGTGGCCGATCGACTTCGCCTCCCGGACCGGCTCCACCGGTCGGGTGTCCACCCCCCGGGCCAGCTCGGCCAGGTGGGTCCCCTGGGCGGTCCCCAGGCGGCGGACCAGCGTGGCCGGCGGCAGGGCGGCCAGGTCCCCCACCGTCCGGACCCCGATGCCGTCGAGTCGCCGGGCGGTGGCCGGTCCGATGCCCCACAGCGCCCGGATGGGCAGCCGGTGGAGGAAGGGAAGCTCGTCGGCGGCCCGGACCTCCACCACCCCGGGCCCGGGCCGGATGCCCGAGCGGTCGGCCACCGGCTTGGCCGCCTTGGAGGCCAGCTTGGCGATGAGCTTGCTCCGGCCCACCCCCACCGAGCAGGTGAGGTGGAGCTCGTCGGCCACCCGGCGCCGGATGGCGGCCCCGATGGCCGGGCCGTCGCCCAGGCGCCGGACCGACCCGGTGACGTCGAGGAACGCCTCGTCGAGGGAGATCCCCTCCACCAGGGGCGTCACCTCCTCGAAGATGGCGTGGAGCTTGGCGCTCTCCTCCACATAGCGGTGGAAGCGGCCGTTGACGAAGACCGCCTTCGGGCACAGTCGGCGGGCGGTGGACGACGGCATGGCCGACCGCACCCCGAACCGCCGCGCCTCGTAGGTGCAGGCCGCCACCACCCCGCGGGGCCCGGCTCCTCCCACGATGACCGGAAGCCCGGCCAGGCCCGGGTCGTCCAGCACCTCGACCGAGGCGAAGAAGGCGTCCATGTCCACGTGGAGGATGACCCGGTCCGCAGAGGCCTCACCCACCGAGCCGCAACCTCCGGAACCCCTCGGCGTACCGGACGCCGGCGGTGCGCCCGGCGTCCTCGGCGCCCATCCGCACCGCCCGGGTGGCCCACTCGGCCCCGTCGGGGAACTGGCTCCGGTGGCAGCCGACCGCCGCCGCCTTCAGGTCCACGGTGCCCGAGATGTCCACCCACACATCCGGCTCCAGGGTGCCCGACAGCAGCACGGTGGCCACCTGGTGGGCGGGTCCGGTGTCGGGGAAGTAGAGGGGCAGGGCGGCGGCGGGCGCCACGGCGTCCAGGACCGCCCACCCGGTGACCCGGTGGTCGCGGTGGTTGACGTAGTCCTGGCCGAAGAAGACGGCCGTCGGATCCGGACACAGCACCACCTCGGGCCGGAGCCGCCGCACCACCTCCACCAGGGTCCGACGGAAGGTGGCGTCGTCGACCAGCTCCCCGTCGGGGTGGTGGAGGAACTCCTGCCCGGCCAGACCCACCAGGCCGGCGGCCTCGGCGGCCTCCGCCGCCCGACGACCGGCCAGCTCCCCGGGGTCCACCGAGGGATCGGTGGAGCCCTTGTCCCCGTCGGTGCAGAGGACCACGTGGACCGCACACCCCGCCGCCGCCCAGGCGGCCAGGGTGCCGGCGCACGCCACGTCCGGATCGTCCGGGTGGGCGTAGATGGCCAAGGCCCGGGTGGGCACCTCACCGAACAGCTCGGCCATCAGGCCTCCGGCTGCTTGGGGGCCGTGGACTTGGTCAACAGGCCCACCTCGCGGCGGAAGTCGTCCACCCCTTCGAACCCCTTGTAGACGCTGGCGAAGCGGAGGTAGGCCACCTCGTCGAGGTGCTGCAGGCGCTCGAGCACCGCCAGTCCCACCTCCTCGGTGGTGGGCACCGTGCCCGCCTCCCGCAGGAGGTCCTCGATGGACTGCACCACCTGGTCGAGCTGCTCGTCGGTGACCGGGCGATTCTTGGTGGCGGCCCGGAGGCCGTCCACGATCTTGGCGCGGTCGAACGCCTCCCGGAGGCCGGACCGCTTCACCACCATCAGCGGCACCTCGTCGATGCGCTCGAAGGTGGTGTAGCGGTGCCCGCAGCCCCGGCACTGACGGCGGCGGCGGATGGCCGTCCCCTCCTCCGCCGGCCGTGAGTCGATCACCCGATCGTCGTCGACCAGGCACCAGGGACACTGCACCCCCCGAGGCTACCGTCCCGCCCTGTCTCGGCGGCCACCCTCGACCGCCACCGCGCCGGGCGGATCCGGTCGGCTCGTGATTCAGATATGATCGGGAGGTCGTCACGATGTCATTTGACGGATTTCTTCCGGTGTCGACGTTGACATTTCGGCCGCGGTGACCTAGCGTGGCTACGTGATGAGCCAGAGCCTCCACCTCCTTGACCGGGCCTGCCGGTCGTACCCCGGGTCGAAGGCCTGCTCGGCGGTGAGCGCCTGTGGCGCCGCCGGCGTATCCAACGCCCTGTCGGCCTCGGCCGCAGACATCCTCAAGGCGAGCGCCTTCTCGACATGAGGACCTGACACATTCCAGGTCCCAGTGCCGAGAAGCCGCTTCCGAAAGGAGGCGGCTTTTCTGGTCCCTGGGGCCGCGACGGGGAATCCCGCGCGACGGCACCCCCCGACCACCGGGCCCCCGGGACGGTGCCCCGCCCCGAGGGCCCCGTCCACGAACACCTCAATGGACGGGTGAGTGATCACCTTCCATCGATCAAAACAAGTACCAACCACCACAACATTCACGAGAGGAGAGCAACATGCGCACGACGAAGCGGTGTCCGCACTGCAATCGACCGACCAAGGGAACCGTGCACGGCTACTGCTCCTGGGACTGCCACGATCACGCCGGCGACGAGCCCGAACGGCACGAGCGGCACGCCGCCTGACCAGTCGGTCGCCGACCGGCCGTGATGAGGCGCCGGCCCGGCCTCCGGCGGGCCGGAGGGGCTCAGGGAACGGTGATCCGTTCGCCCGGCTGCACGGTGTCGGAGCCGATCTCGGCGGCCATCTTCGCCACCAGCGGGCGGGGGTCCGCCGTCGGGTCGACGGAGGCGGCGATCGACCAGAGCGAGTCACCGGGCTGCACGGTGTACTCGACGGGGTGGCCGTTCCCCGCCGAGACGGAACCGGTGGCGTGGGAGAGACCACCGGTTCCGCCCAGCGGAAGAGCGAGCCCGAGGAGGCAGACGGCCACGACCGCCAGCAGCGTCCGGCGGCGCCGGACCTCGGGGGAGACCCGACGCCGGGGGCGGCGGGTCGGGACGGCCCGGACGTCGGGGACGACCGAGAGCGGCAGCGGCTCGGTCACCCCGTCCGGCCGGGACCAGCGGTCGAACGGGGCCCCGTCGGGCCGCACCAGGCGGAGCGAGGCCCCTCCGGGACGCCGGAGCGAGGACGCCGGCGACGGGATGGCCAGGGCGGCCACTACCGGTCCCCCCTGTCGGGGACGGGCTGTGCCCGACCGGTCCTTCCGCTCATCGAACGTTCGTTCGTCATGGCGACATCGAACCACGAACACCTGTTCGGTGTCAAGGAGCTTTTCGAACAGATGTTTGCTTTCGACTCCCTCCGGGGGTACGGTCTCCCAAACAGGTGTTCGTGGCCGACCCCCGGGCGGCCCGGATGCGGGGACCGACCTCCGACGGGGGGACCGAGAGAGAGTGGTGACCATGGCCCAGGTGCTGAGCCCGAAGCGCAAGCAGATCCTCGACTGCATCTCGGAGGCGATCCGTGAGCGCGGCTACCCGCCGTCGGTCCGGGAGATCGGCGAGACGGTCGGCCTCACCTCCTCCTCCACCGTCCACGCCCACCTGGCCGTCCTCCAGCGCGAGGGCTACCTGCGCCGGGACCCCACCAAGCCCAGGGCCATCGAGGTGCGGTACGACCCGTCCTCCAAGGTGGTCATGGACTCCCGGCCCCTCCGCCACGTGCCCCTGGTCGGCGACGTGGCCGCCGGCACCGGCATGCTCGCCCAGGAGAACGTCGAGGAGCTCTATCCCCTGCCGGAGGACTTCACCGGCACCGGCTCGCTCTTCATGCTGCGGGTGACCGGCGACTCGATGATCGACGCCGGCATCATGGACGGCGACTTCGTGGTGGTGCGCCAGCAGCCTGAGGCCGACGCCGGCGACATCGTGGTGGCCGGTATCCCCGACGGCGAGGCGACGGTGAAGCGGTTCTCCACCCGCGACGGCTCGGTGGTCCTCACCCCCGCCAACCCGCGCCTCGAGCCGATGGTGTTCGAGCCGGACCAGGTGACCGTCTACGGCAAGGTGGTCACCGTCATGCGCCGGCTGTAGGCCCCCGCCCGGTCAGGTGGCCGGGGTGGTGACGCCGATGGTGCTCATGTCGGGGTACCGGTCGCCCACCGTGCCGTCGGTCGGGAACACCGCCTCGATGGCGGCCAGCTCGTGGTCGGACAGCACGAGATCGGTGGCGGCGATGTTCTCGCGGAGGTAGGTCCGGTGCTTGGTCCCCGGGATCGGGACCACGTCGTCGCCCCGGGACAGCACCCAGGCCAGGGCCAGCTGCCCGGCGGTGACGCCGCGGTCGGCGGCCAGGGTGCGGACCTCCTCGACCAGGTCGAGGTTCCGCTCGAAGTTGGCCCCCTGGAACCGGGGCAGGTTGCCCCGGAAGTCCCCGGGCCCGAAGTCGTCCGGCGAGGTGATCTGGCCGGTGAGGAACCCCCGGCCCAGCGGGCTGTAGGCCACGATGCCGATCCCCAGGGAGCGGGCGGTGGGCACCACCTCCGCCTCGATGTCCCGGCTCCACAACGACCACTCGGACTGGAGGGCGGCGATGGGGTGGACGGCCTGGGCCCGACGGAGGGTGTCGGGTGCCGCCTCCGACAGCCCGAGGTACCGGACCTTGCCCGCCGCCACCAGCTCGGCCATCGCCCCCACCGTCTCCTCCACCGGAACGCCGGCGTCGGACCGGTGCTGGTAGTAGAGGTCGATGTGGTCGACCCCCAGTCGGGACAGCGAGGCGTCGCACGCCGAGCGCACGTACTCGGCGTCGCCCCGGACCGACCGGGTCGAGGAGTCGGCGGTCCGCACGATGCCGAACTTGGTGGCCAGCACCACCTCGTCGCGCCGCCCGGCGATGGCCCGGCCCACCAGCTGCTCGTTGAGGAACGGCCCGTACATGTCGGCGGTGTCGAGGAAGGTCACCCCGGTGTCGAGGGCCTCGTGGATGGTGGCCACCGACTCCGCCTCGTCCCCGGAGTCGTAGAACTCGCTCATGCCCATGCAGCCGAGCCCCTCCGTCGAGACGGTGAGCCCGCCGGAACCCAGGGAACGTGTGGTGAGTGCCATACGCCGACCCTACCGAACGGCGGTGAGCAACCGATCGAGCACGGCGGCGGCGGCCTCCAGCTCCGCCCCGCTCACGTGCTCCCCGGGGGTGTGGGCCAGCAGGGGGTCGGCCGGGCCGAAGTTGGCGGCGGGGACCCCGTGCTCCCAGAAGGTGGCGACGTCCGTCCAGCCCACCTTGGCCCGGGGGGCGGCGCCGGTGGCCTCCACCAGCGAGGCCAGCACCGGGTGGCCGAGCGAGGGGGCAGCCCCCGCCGCGGCGTCGATCAGCTCCCAGGTGTCGTCGGGGCCCAGGTGGGGCTCGAGCAGGTGGCGGACCGACGCCTCCGCCTCCTCCGTCCCCCGGTCGGGGGCGAACCGGTGGTTGACCACCAGGGTGGCCCGGTCCGGTACCACGTTGCCGGCCACGCCGCCCTCCACCGACACCGCCTGGAGCTGTTCGGCGTACTCGCACCCGTCGAGCACCGGCCGCCGCCCCCGGTAGGTGGCGATGGCCTCGAGCACGGGGGCGAGGCGGTGGACGGCGTTCCGCCCGGTGAACGGTCGGGCGGTGTGGGCCCGCTGCCCGGCCAGCCCGATGCGGATCCGGAGCGTCCCCTGGCAGCCGGCCTCCACCCGGCCGCCGGTCGGCTCCCCCAGGATGGCGGCATCGGCCTGCAGCAGGTCGGGCCGGTCCTCCCACAGGAGCCGCAGCCCGTTGAACCGGCGCTCCACCTCCTCGCAGACATAGAACACCCAGGTGACGTCGACGGTGGGCTCGGGCACCGAGCCGGCCACGTGGAGGAAGGTGGCCAGGCCGCCCTTCATGTCCGCCGCCCCCACCCCGCTGAGGACGTCCCCCACCACCCGGGGCTCCTCGTTCCCGTCCACCGGGGGCACGGTGTCGAGGTGGCCGGCCACGATCACCCGCTGCGAGCGGCCCAGCTGGGTCCGGGCCACCAGGTTGTCGCCCACCCGGTCGACGGTGAGCCAGGGGCAGAGCCGGAGCGCCGTCTCCACGGCGTCGGCCAGGAGCGCCTCGTGATGGCTGAGGGACGGGATGGCCACCAGGGCGGTGGCCATCCCCAACAGGCCGCCGGCCGGCCCGTCGGTCACGCCGAGACGCCGTGCTGGCGCAGGATGTCGTTGAGCTGGGCCTTGTCGTGGCGTTGGCCCTCGGTCAGCCGCTTCAGGATCAGCACGCACGGCAGGTAGAACTCCCCGCCGGCGAACTCCCGCCGGCGGGAGGCCTGGACGGCCACGCACCACGGCGGCACATGGCCCCGGCTCACCTCCTCACCGGTGTCGGCGTCGATCACCGGGATGGAGGGGTTGAGGATGGTGCCCTCCCCGAGCACCGAGCCCCGGCCCACCCGGGCGCCCTGGGTGACCATGCAGCGACTGCCGATCATCACCTCGTCCTCGATGACGACCGGGGCGGCCTGGGCGGGCTCCAGCACCCCACCGATGCCCACGCCGCCGGAGAGGTGGACCTGCTCGCCGATCTGGGCGCACGAGCCGACGGTGGCCCAGGTGTCCACCATGGTGCCCGCCCCCACCCGGGCACCGATGTTGACGTAGCTGGGCATGCAGATCACCCCCCGGTCGAGGAACGATCCCCACCGGGCCGAGGCGCCGGGCACCACCCGGACCCCGGACGCCGCGTAGTGCTGCTTGAGGGGCAGCTTGTCGGCGAACTCGAACACCCCGACCTCGGTGGTCTCGATGGACCGGAGCCGGAACAGCAGCAGGATGGCCTGCTTCAGCCACTGGTGGACCACCACCTGGTCGGTGGCCGGGTCCACCTCGGCCACCCGGGCCTGGCCGGTGTCGAGGAGGTCGACCGCCTCGGTCACCACGGCCAGGGCGTCGGCGTCGTCGGGGGTGAGCTCGGAGGCCCGGGCCCACAGCGACTCGATCTGGGATTGCAGGTCTGCCATGGGCGAAGACGTTACCCCTGGCCGACCGCTCGGCGATCCTGCGGAGATGGTTCGTAGCCCGGACGCTCGAGCCCTCAGGCGCCCCCGGTGAGGAGAACGAGGAGCAGCACGATGGTCAGGATGACGACGTCCACCGCCAGGAACACCGAACAGACAATCAGGCCGAGGAGGGCTCGAGTCCGGCCGCGTTCGAGGGTCCGACGTATCTGACTCAGGGCCATCGAGCCGGCCACCGTTCCGGTGATGTCGGCTGCCAATCCGAGGAGACTCGAGGCCAGCCAGAGCGGGTGACCCATCGCCGCTCGGGCCTGCCCCGGCACCATCACCAGGACGATCGTGACGATCCCGGACACCAGTGCCACCCATGCCATGCGGTTCACCGGCACCGACCTCCGGTCGACCAGGACCGGGACGGGCCACCTGGGCATCGGGTACCAGCGGCCGTCCGAGGCCAACCAGTAGCCGGGCGTGGGGGCCGGATACCAATTGCCGTCGTTCGCCAACCAGTAACCGGGGACAGGGGGAGCCTGGGCCCTCATCCCACCCCCGCTCGCTTCGGCGGCCGGATTCACGCCGGCGCCAGGACGGCACGCAGGACCTCGGGATCCCGGCACCCCTCGGCGAAGCCGGCCAGTCGTCGGTCGATATCCCGCTGGAGCACCCTGGTGCCGACCGGGTGGGTCAACCACCGGAGCCATCGAGGCCGACAGGCGAAGTTGTACCGCCAGGTGACGACCGTCTGGCCGGACTCGCCCTTGGTGCCCTCGAAATGCCACCCACCGGAGAAGGAGCTGAAGAACCAGGGGCCTTCGACCATCCTCATGCCGACGTGGTGCGGAGGCTGGACGGTGACGTACTCCGAGATCATCCGGAGTCCGTGCTTCGAGCGGGTGAACGTCCGCGTCCCCCGCTCCACGGTGGGCGCCTCGCCCACCAGATGTTGGTGCCGTACGAAGTTGTCCCACCGGCGACGGGCGGGTCCATAGTGCTGTGACACCGCGAAGGCGAGGGATGGGGCGATCGGGACGATGGTGGTGCTCTGGATCCTGGGCATCGTCCTATCCCCTGGTCACAGGCGGACGGGCCATCACGAAGCTCCGCTGGTCCGTTGGACGCCGGTGAAGAGCGCCGCCACCCGGCTCCCCATCGCAAATGCGCCCACTGCCGGCTGGTTGTCGCCAGTGAGATTGGTCAGCATCTCCATCCCCAGGAAGAGCGACACCACCAGAAACGCCAGCTGGTCCGCGGGCACCACGCCGCCCAACCCCATCGAAGCCAGGACCCGGGTCAGTACGTCTTCGGTGAGCTGCAACCAGGGCTCGACCAACTCTGTGACCCGGGCCTTCAGGTCCGGGTCCGATCCGCTGCCCCCGATCAACTCGGCGAGTACCTTGACGTGACCGGATGCCAGGTCGGCGTCGTGGCGCCTTCCGACCACCTCGATCAGTTCACCCAGGTCATCGACATCGTCCACCGCCGCCCGGTAGGCGGTCAGCTGTTCGCTGCTGCTCTGCTCCAGCGCCGCCAACAGCAGCTCGTTGACGGTGCCGAAGTAGTAGAACACCTGGGCCTGGTTGAAGCCTCCTCGATCAGCGATGGATCGGGCACTAGCGCCGGCAAACCCCTCGTGGCGCAGGGTCTCGAAGGCGGCGGCTACCACCTTCTGCCGGGTGTCCTCCCGGCGACCACCCGCCGGCTCCGATCCGGATCGCCGTCCACGCTTGACCATCTGAGCCCTCCACCTCCAGCCCTCCAACTAAGTGACTGAAGCATTAACTTCAAGCATTTACTTAGTTCTACCCCCGGCGGAAGGGCGTGTCAATGGTGCGCAGGTTGGTTCACCGGGACCCGCAGGGGGAGGTCCCGGTCGTCCGCTCGGGAGATCGAGGATCCGCGGCCCCCGCCCTCCGACCTCACAAGCCCGACGCCCCGGTCCTCGCCGGGGGCGAGGGGATCAGACCGTCAGGTCGGTCCCGGCCAGCCGGCCGATCACCAGCTCCAGCCGATCGGTCGGCTGGACCACCGCCACCCGCACGAACCCGGCGCCGTCGGGGCCGTAGAACTCGCCGGGGCTCACCAGCAGCCCGCCGGCCAGGGCCAGCCGCTCGGTGAGCCCCCACCCCCCGCCGGGCACCGAGGCGGGGACCGGCACCCAGAGGTAGAAGCCGCCCGCCGGGGCCGGGGCGGGGAGGCCCACCGCCTCCAGCCCGTCCCGCAGCAGGGCCAGACGCCGGCGGTAGCGGTCCCGCTGCACCTCCACGTGGGCGTCGTCGTCGAACGCCACCGCCCCGGCCGCCTGGACCGGGCCGGGGACCATCAGGCCGGCATGCTTGCGGATCTCCTCGAGGTAGGCCACCAGCTCCGGGTCACCGGCGTAGAAGCCGGCCCGGACCCCGGCCAGGTTGGACCGCTTGGAGAGCGAGTGCACGGCCACCACGCCCTCGACCCCGGACGACAGCACCGTCCGGGGCGGGCCCGCCCAGGTGAACTCGGCGTAGCACTCGTCGGAGAACACCGGGACCCCGCGGGCTCTGCCCCACGCCGCCACCCGATCCAGGTCGGTGAGCCGGCCGGTGGGGTTGGACGGCGAGTTGGTCCACAGCAGCAGGGCCCGGGCGGCGTCGTCGGGGTGGACGGCGTCGAGGTCGGGGCCGCCGTCCGGGGAGCTCGGGGACCGGAACCGCCCGGCAGCCGGCCAGCCGGGCCCCCATGGCGTAGGTGGGGTAGGAGATCGGACGGGTAGAGCACGGTGTCCAGGTCAGGGGACCGGAGGTGCAGGTAGTGGGCGGTCGAGGCCACCAGCTCCTTGGTGCCGACGCAGGCGGCCACCTCCCTCGACGGGTCGACCGGCACCCCGAACCGGTGGGCCAGCCAGCCGGCCGGCGGCTTCCGGTAGGCGGCCGACCCGATGGAGGCCGGGTAGCCTCGCTCGGTGCCCGAGGTGGCCAGCGCCTCCACCACCGCCGGCGGGGGCGGATCGCAGGGGGTGCCCACCGAGCAGTCCACCAGGCCGCCCTCGGCCCCGAACCGGGCGGCGGCCAGCCGGGCCACCTCGGTCAGCCGGTCGTAGGGATAGGGCGGCAGCACGAAGCCGGTGGCCGGGGCGGTCACGAGGCCAGGAACTCCCGGAACCGGGCCCGGCCCACCTCGTCGAGGACCACGTGGAGGTGGGTGGCCTGGTCGCCGGCCTCCTCCCCCACGATCTCGCCCTCGCGGTGGACGGCGGCCAGCACGTCGCCGCGCGCCCAGGGGATGACCAGCTCGACCACCCGGTCGGCCACCCGGAGCCGGTCGCCCATCGACTCGAGCAGGTGGTCGATCCCCTCCCCGGTCCTCGCCGAGGCGGTCACCGACCCGGGGTGGGCCTCGAGGAGGCGCCGCACCTCGGCGGCGCCGGCGCCGTCGGCTCCCGGCAGGGCGTCCACCTTGTTCACCACCAGCAGTTCGGGGATGCCGGCGGCCCCGATCTCCGACAGCACCGAGCGGACGGCGTCGACCTGGCCCTCGAGGTCGGCGGCGGAGCCGTCCACCACGTGGACGATCAGCTCCGACTCGCAGACCTCCTCGAGCGTGGACCGGAACGCCTCCACCACCTGGTGGGGCAGCTTGCGCACGAAGCCGACGGTGTCGGTGAGCAGCACCGTCTCCCGCCGGGCAGGGCCAGCTGCCGGGTCCGGGGGTCGAGGGTGGAGAACAGGCGGTCCTCCACCAGCACGTCGGCACCGCACAGCCGGTTGAGGAGGGTGGACTTCCCGGCGTTGGTGTAGCCGACCAGCGAGACCGTGCGCTGGCGGCGACCGGGCCCGGCCCTTCCGCTGGGTGCGCCGGGTCCGGTCGAGGGCGCGGAGGTCCGACTCCAGACGGGTCATCCGACGGACCAGCCGCCGCCGGTCCACCTCCAGCTGGGTCTCACCCGGGCCCCGGGTGCCGATGCCACCGGCCTGCTGGCTGAGGGAGGTGCCCCGGCCCCGCAGCCGGGGCAGCCGGTAGCGGAGCAGGGCCAGCTCCACCTGGGCCCGGCCTTCGGGGGTGCGGGCGTTCTGGGCGAAGATGTCGAGGATCACCGCCGTCCGGTCGATGGCCGTCCGGCCGAGGAGCTTCTCGAGGTTCCGCTGCTGGGCAGGGCTGAGGTCGTCGTCGAACACCACGGTGTCGGCGTCCACCGCCAGGCAGATGGAGGCCAGCTCCTCGGCCTTCCCCTTGCCGATGAAGGTGGCCGGGTCCGGATGGTCGCGTCGCTGGACCACCCGGTCGGCGACGTCGGCGCCGGCGGTGTCCACCAGCAGGGCCAGCTCGTCGAGGCCCGCCTCGGTGGCCTCCGGGGTGGAGGGGGGGAAGGTCACCCCGACCAGCACGATCCGCTCCCGGAACGTCCGGGAGATGAGGGTGTCGGTGAAGGCGGAGTCGGTCGGGCTCATGAACGGGCGGCGGCCAGCACCATGGCCGGGTCGACCTCCAGGTCGGCCACCTTCCGGGTCGGGCCGGACAGCCGGATCCCGTCGCTGCCCAGCTCCACCGTCAGGGTGCCCCCCGGATTGCGGACCGCCACCCGGTCGCCCACCAGTCCCCAGCTGTGGGCGGCGGCGGCGGCGGCGGCACTGCCGGTGCCGCAGGCCAGGGTCTCCCCGGCCCCCCGCTCCCACACCCGGAGGGTGAGCTGGTCGGGCCCCGGTCCCACGGCGATGAACTCGACGTTGATGCCGCCGGGGTGGACCTCCTGGAGTCGCGGGCCCAGGCCGGCCACGTCGACCTGGGACGGGTCGGGACCGAGGAGCACCAGGTGGGGGTTGCCCATGTCCACCGTCCGGGCCCGACGGTCGTCGAACTGCTGGACCTGGTCGGGCCCGAGCTCGGCCTTGCCCATGTCCACCGACACCTCGGCCGACCCCGGGGCGCCCCCCGCCGTGTACTCCACCGTCCGCACGCCGCCCGGGGTCCACACCGTGAAGCCCGGGGGGGCCACCACCCCGGCGTCGACGGCCGCCTGGGCCAGGCACCGGATGCCGTTGCCGCTCATCTCGGCCGGCGAGCCGTCGGCGTTGTGGAGCTCCATCGACAGGTCGGTGCCCTCCCGGCCGGCCAGCACCCGGATCACCCCGTCGGCCCCCACCCCGAACCGGCGGTCACAGAGGGCGCGGACCATCTCCGGCGCCACCGGGTGCCGGTCGTCGGGGTCCATCAGGACGAGGAAGTCGTTCCCCGCCCCGTGGTGCTTGGTGAGTGTCGAGTCGGTCGTCCGGCATGGCCATGGTGGCGCCCCCCGGGGTCAGTCTTGCACCGGCTCGGCGAGCAGGCCGAGGATCAGCTCCACCGGGTCCTGGTCGGGGCGCCACCCACACGATACGGGGATCCCGGCGGAACCACGCCCACTGCCGCCGGGCGAACGCCCGGGTCCGCCGGACGGTCTCCGCCACCGCCTCGGCCAGCGGCACCCCGTCCTCGAGGTGGCCGAGGAGCTCGCGGTAGCCGAGGGCCTGGCGGGCGGTGGGTGACAGCCCGCCGGGGGCGGCGGCCAGCCGCCGCACCTCGTCGAGCAGGCCGGCCTCCATCATCGACTCCACCCGCTCGGCGATCCGGCGGTCGGTGTCGGCCGGGTCCGGACGCATCCCCACCAGGCGCACCCGGCTGGGCGGGTAGCTGCCCAGTCCGGGGCCGAAGGAGGAGAACGGGCGGCCCGACCCCTCGGTCACCTCGAGGGCCCGGACCAGCCGGCGGCGGTTGGAGGCCCCGATCCGACCGGCCGCCACCGGGTCGAGGGTCTCGAGCCGGGCGTGGAGCCGGGCCAGGGCGTCCCGCTCCCCGTGGCTCCCCACCGGGCCGGCGGCGTCCAGCTCCTCGGTCACGCGACGGGCCCGGTCGGGGAACCGGCCGGGGAACTCCAGATCGTCGACCACCGACCGGAGGTAGAGCCCGGTCCCCCCCACCAGCAGCGCCCGGTGCCCCCGGCCGGCCACCCCGGCCAGGGCGGCCCGGGCCTCCGCCTGGAACTCCCGGACGGTGAACTCCTGGCCGGGATCGACCAGGTCCACCAGGTGGTACGGGACCCGGGCACGGACGGCCGGGGTCGGCTTGGCCGTCCCGATGTCCATGCCCCGGTAGACGGCCATCGAGTCGACCGACAGCAGCTCGACCCGCCCGGCCTGCGGGCCCGGCGCCTCCGCCGCCGCCAGGGCCACCGTCGACTTCCCCGATGCGGTGGGCCCGACCAGCGCCACCACCGCCGGGCTCACCCGGGGACCGAGCTCAACCGGCGGCCACCGGGATGAGGGTGCGGTGGCGGGGGCGGGTGGTGACGTCGAGCAGCTCCCCGGCCAGGTGGTGGCGGGCGGCGTCGGTCACCCGGACCTCGGCGAACGCCCCCACCGCCGGCCGGCGGCCGTCGCCGGGGGCGAAGTGGACCAGCTTGTTCTGGCTGGTGCGGCCGGTGGTCACCGAAGGGTCGCGCTTGGAGGGCCCCTCCACCAGCACCTCCTCCACCCGGCCGATCCGGGCCCGGTGACGTTCGAGGGCCGCCCGCTCCACCACCGCCCGGAGGCGCTCCATCCGCTCCACCACCACCTCGGCGGGGACGAACCGGTCGGTCATGGCCGCCGCCCGGGTCCCCGGGCGGGGCGAGAAGACGAAGGTGTAGGCGCTGTCGTAGGCGGCCTCGGCCACCACCTCGAGGGTGCGCTCGAGGTCGTCCTCGGTCTCCCCGGGGAAGCCGACGATGAGGTCGGTGCTGACCGCCAGGTCGGGGATGGCCGCCCGGGCGGCGGCCAGACGGGCCAGGTACCGCTCGGCGGTGTAGCCGCGGCGCATGGCCGCCAGCACCCGGTCGCTGCCCGACTGGAGGGGCAGGTGGAGGTGGTCGCAGACCTCGGGGGTCCCGGCCATGGCCTCGATGGTCTCCGGCCGGAGGTCCTTCGGGTGGGGGCTGGTGAACCGCACCCGCCGGATCCCCTCCACCGCTCCCACCTGGCGGAGGAGGGAGGCGAAGAGGGGTCCCCGGCCGGTCAGGTCCCGACCGTAGGAGTTGACGTTCTGACCGAGCAGGGTGACCTCGCTCACCCCCCGGTCGGCCAGCGCCGCCACTTCGGCGACCAGGTCGTCCACCGGCCGCGACACCTCGCCGCCCCGCACCGACGGCACGATGCAGAAGGCGCAGGAGTTGTTGCAGCCCATCTGGATGGTCACCCAGGCGGCGTAGGGGAGGTCCCGCACCGCCCCGATGGCGGCGGCCTGCTGGTCGGCCACCTCCGGGTCGGCCTCGGCGGCCGGGGCGTCGAGGATCTCCACCACCGGCCCGGTGCGGGCCGCCTGGCGGAGGAGGGCCGGCGCCCGGGCCAGGTTGTGGGTCCCGAACACCACGTCGACGTGGCCGGCCCGCTGGCGGATCCGCTCCCGGTCCATCTGGGCCAGGCAGCCGCCCACCGCGATCAGCATCTCCGGGCGCCGCTCCCGCAGGGTCTTCAGGTTGCCCAGATGACCGTAGAGCTTGTTGTCGGCGTTCTCCCGGATGCAGCAGGTGTTGAACACCACCACGTCGGCCGATTCGAGGTCGGCGGTGGGCTGCAGCCCGTCCGCCACCAGCAGGCCGGCCAGCCGCTCCGAGTCGTGGTCGTTCATCTGGCAGCCGTGGGTCTCGATGTGGAAGGTGCGCGGCCTCCCGTCGGCCGGGGTGCCGGGCTCCGGCGGGAGGGGCGGGCCGGGCGGGCGGGCGGGCATCCCCCCAGGATACGACGGTGGGGGCCGGGGCCCGGCCCGCCGGCTACCGCTCGCCGTCGAAGTCGTAGAACTGGCCGCCGGCACTGGGCACCGGGTCGGCCGGCGGTGGGCCGTCGGCGCTCCACTCCGGACGGCGCTCCCGCCAGAAGTCACCGGTCCCGTCCTTGTCGACCATCAGGCCGTGCATGTCGGGGCGGAGCAGCATCACCGTGCCGGGGATGTCGGCTTCGGCCAGGGCCGCCTGGGCGGCCTGGGTCACCTTGGCACCGTCCGGCCCGGTACAGATCCCCAGCAGGGACGGACCCGCCCCCGACCAGCAGACCGCCGCCGCCCCCCCGGCCGACAGCCGGGACAGCAGCTTGGGGGCGGCCGGGAAGAGGGGGCTCCGGTAGTCCTGGTGGAGGCGGTCCTCGGTGGCCTCGCTGATCAGCAGCCGGCTGTCCCCCAGCCCGGCGATGAGCAGGGCCAGACGCGAGAGGTTGAAGGCGGCGCTCTCCCGGGTGACCTGGGCGGGCAGGGCCAGGCGGGCCTTGGAGGTGGCCAGGGTGAGGTCGGGGACGATGACCACGAAGACCAGGCTGACGTCGAGGGGGAGGCGCACCGCCTGCACCGAGCCCTTGACCATGGCCGAGGCGACCAGGCCACCCACCACCGAGGCGGCGGCGTTGTCGGTGTGGCCGTCCATCAGGGCGGCCACCGACAGCGGGTCGGTCGAGCCGGCGGCGGCCGCCGCCGCCGCCGCCAGGGCGGCCGAGGAGCCCAGCCCCCGGCTGACCGGGATCTCCGAGCGGACGGTGATGGCCAGGCGGTCGGTGCCGGCCACCTCGATGGCCACCCGGGCGGCCAGGTGGGACGGGTCGTCGGCCAGCCCCGCACCCTCGCCCTCCGACCGCACGATCAGGCGCTTGGCCGGCTCCACCTCCACCTCGACGTACCGGTCCAGGGCCACCGCCAGGGTGTCGAAGCCGGGGCCCAGATTGGCCGAGGAGGCAGGGGCTCTCGCGCGCACCCCGTCAGGGTAGCCGTCACCCGCTGTTCACGAAGGGACCACCGGGGCCCCGGTACCCACTACGGGTGGGTCAGCCGCCACCACCAGTCGGGCTCGTGCACGGTGCCGTCGAGGTGGAGGCCGATCAGGGCCCGCTGTCCCCCCAGGGTGTAGAGCACCAGCCCGACCTGGTCCCCCTCCCTGGCCCCGGCCGGCACCCTCAGCACGTGCCGCACCGACACCTGCTGACCCGGCCAGGCCGGCAGGCTGGCCGGGGAGGAGGTGGACACCGCCACCGTGTGGGCGGTCCCGCCCCAGACGGCCGACGCCGATCCCACCACGGTGTCCGGGGTGGCCAGCGTCACCGGCACCAGCCCGGCCTCCGCCCCGGTCAGGAGGGCCTGGGCCGCCGGGCCGGCGTACCGGAGGGGGTCGTCGGCCGAGTACGACATGTCGGGGGCGACCGAGGTGGTGGTCGTGGTGGTGGTCGTGGTGGGCGGGGTGGTGGTGGGCGGAGCGGGGGGCGCCCCCGGCACCGTGGTCGTGGTCGTGGTCGTGGTCGTGGTCGTGGTCGTCGTGGTGGGTGGTGGCGGGGTGGGGAACATCTGGCCGGTCACCGACGCCAGCACCAGGACGGAGCGTCCGGCCACCGTCCGGTAGGCGGCCAGCACCATGCAGCCGCCGGCGGCGGTGGTGAAGCCCGACTTCACCCCCACCACCCCGTTGGACCCGATCTCGGTGACCAGGTTGTGGACGGTGCCGACCACCGGGAGGGTGTTGGTGGTGACGGCGGCCACCTCCGCGAAGGTGGGGATGGCCATCCCCACCGCCGCCACCTTCAACACGTCCACCGCCGACGACACCGTCTGCGGCTCGAAGCCGCTGGCGTCCACGTAGTGGGTGGCGGTCATCCCCAGCGAGGCGGCCAGGGCGTTCATCTTGACCACGAACGCCGCCACGCTCCCGGCGTCCCATACCGCCAGGGTGGCGGCGAAGTTGTTGGCCGACTGGTTGAGGAGGCCCTCGAGCAGCTGGCGCTCGGTGAGCACCTCCCCGTCGACCACCGGCACGTTGGACTGGTCGGTGTCGATGGCCGTCTCGTAGGCCGCCACGTCGGTCGGGCCCATGGTGATGGACGGCCCCGGCTGGCCGGCCGGGACCGGGTGGTCGCGGAGGACCACCACCGCGGTGGTCATCTTGGTCAGCGAGGCCACCGGGACCGGCGTGTCCGGGCCGTAGGACGACGAGTAGCCGATGGACGGCACCGACACCGCCGCCTGGCCCCGGTCGGGCCACGGTAGCGGGGGGCCGGTGCCGGGCACCGTCACCGTGGCGGCCAGGCTGGCCCGGAGCACCGGGGGCGGGAGGTGCCGGGTGACCTGGCGCACCCCCACCAGGGTGCCGGCAGCGACCACCACGACCACCACCAGGGCGGTGATCCACGGCCACTTCCGGCGCTTCCGGCGGTGCCGGCGTCCGGTGGGCGCGTCGGGTGCGGGACTCGGGACCGGAACCTCGGGAACCGGTCCCGGCACGAGGCCGTCGGTCAGCGCGACTCCAGTTCCTCGACCGTCATCAGGACGTCGCGCGCCTTGGAGCCCTCCGACGGGCCCACCACACCCCGGCGCTCCATCAGGTCCATCAGCCGGCCGGCCCGGGCGAAGCCGACCCTCAGCTTCCGCTGCAGCATGGAGGTGGACCCCAGCTGGGAGCGGACCACCAGCTCCATGGCCTGGGGCAGCAGGTCGTCGTCGTCGTCCTCTCCGGCGCCGGCACCACCGGGACCGGCGTCACCGGTCATCTCCTCGAAGTCCGACACCACCTCCAACGGACGCTGGCGCTTCCAGTGGGCGGCGACCTTGCGGACCTCGTCCTCCCCCACCCACGGCCCCTGGAGCCGCTGCGGGTTGGACGAGGAGGCGGTCAGCAGCAGCATGTCCCCCCGGCCGATCAGCCGCTCCGCCCCCGGCTGGTCGAGGATGACCCGGCTGTCGGCCAGCGAGGAGACCGAGAACGCCATGCGGGAGGGCACGTTGGCCTTGATCACCCCGGTGATGACGTCCACCGACGGCCGCTGGGTGGCCAGCACCAGGTGGATGCCGACCGCCCGCGCCATCTGGGCGATGCGGCACACCGACTCCTCCACGTCCCGGGCGGCCACCATCATCAGGTCGTTGAGCTCGTCCACCACGATGAGGATGAACGGCAGGCGCTGGTAGCGGGCGACCGGCTCGGACCCGTCGTCGTCGTCGGTGCCCACCGTCCGGAGCCGGTGGGCCTCCTCGTGGTCGGCCAGCTCCCCCCGGTCGACGGCGGTGTTGTACCCGGTGATGTCCCGCATGCCCGCCTCGGCCAGCAGGTCGTAGCGGCGCTCCATCTCCTTGACCGCCCAGGCGAGGGCGTTGGCCGCCTTCTTCGGGTCCACCACCACCTGGGTGAGCAGGTGGGGGAGGTCGTTGTACTGACCCAGCTCCACCCGCTTCGGGTCGACCAGGATCAGCCGGACCTGGTCGGGAGTGGCCCGGACCAGGATGGAGGTGAGGATGGAGTTGATGCACGACGACTTGCCCGAGCCGGTGGCCCCCGACACCAGCACGTGGGGCATCTCGGCCAGGTTGGCCATGTACGGCCCGGCCGGCGATGTCCCGGCCGAGGGCCACCTCGAGGGGGTGGTGGGCGGCGGCGGCCTCCGGCGAGGCCAGGATGTCCCCCAGCGCCACCAGCTGCCGGCGGCGGTTGGGCACCTCCACGCCGATGGCCGACTTGCCGGGGATGGGGGCCAGGATGCGGACGTCGGGGGAGGCCATGGCGTAGGCGATGTCCTTGGAGAGGGAGGTCACCCGGGCCACCTTCACCCCCGCCCCCAGCTCCAGCTCGTAGCGGGTCACCGACGGGCCGACGGTGCGGCCGACCAGCCGGGTCTCCACCCCGTGGGCGGCCAACGCCTCCACCAGGGCCGCCCCGGCGGCGTCGACCTCGCGCTCGTCGACGGCCTGCGGCTTCAGCCGCTTGAGGAGGTTGGCCGGCGGGAGCCGCCACTCCCCCACCGTCGGTCCCAGCTTCATCTCGAGCTGGCTGCCGGTGCCCGGCCGGGTGGCCTCCTCGGGCAGGGCCACCGGGTCCGGAGGTCCGTCCTCCACCACCGGCCCGGGTTCGGTGACCGCCACCGGGAGGGCGACCTCGGGGACCGGGCCCATCGTCGGGTCGGGCCCCGGCTCGGGTGGCGGGACCACCTCCACACCGGCCCCGGCCACCGCCCGGCCGAACGGGTCGGTGGGGTGATCGTCGGAGGACCGCGACGCCCGGCCCTCGGGCCCGCCCCGGGCCGCCTCGAACGCCCACCGGCCGGCGGTGCCCACCCCCCGGGCGGCCGACCGGAGGGACACCCCGGTCAGCACCACCAGGGCCACCACCGCCACCGCCACCAGGACGGTGGCCGCCCCCAGCCCCCCCAGACCGGCGCGGAGCGGATTGCCCGCCAGGGCACCCAGCCAGCCACCGGCGGCGGCCAGCGAGGCCGTGCTCGACCCGATCTTCGGCGCGCCACCGGCCAGGGCGGCCAGGCCGGCCACCGCCAGGAGGATCAGGATGCCGCCCAGCACCGCCCGGATCGGCTCGCGCCGGGGCTCGGCCGAGGGGTCCCTCGGGTCGCGGCGGCCGGCGATGAGCAGCACCCCGGTGACGATGGCCACCGGGGGGACCAGGAAGCGTCCCCAGCCCAGCACGTCACCGGTGGCCACCCGGGTGGCGTGGCCGACCGGCCCCAGGGCCGACCCGTAGATGGCCAGGGCGGTGAGCACCCCGACGGTGAGCAGGAGGATGCCCCACAGGTCGGCGGCGTGGCTCGACATCACCGCGCCGGTGGCGGCCAGCGGTCCCCGGCGCGGAGGGCGGCCGCCGCCCGACTTCGACCGGGCGCCGCCACCCGGGCGCTGGCGCGACGAGGAGGCGGAGCCGGAGCGCGACCGTCCCGGGGAGCCGGCCTTCGCCTTCGACCGGGAGGCCCCGGACCGGCCCGCCGTTCGCTTGGTGGCGGTGGTCACAGTGGGACCAGGGTACTCCCGGCACCCGCCCGCCACGGGGACACCCCCGGATGGAATCACCCCTGTTCCCGGGCCCATTCCACCCGACGGGGCGCGGTCGGGTCCCCGGAGGCGGCGGCGGCCGGTCAGACGGTGACGATGACCGGGACGATCATGGGGCGCTGCTTGGTCTTGTTGCCCACCAGCCGCCCGAGGGCCTTGCGGGCCACCCGGTTGAGCGTCTCGTGGTCGTGGCTGCCGTTGGCCAGGGCCTTCTCCAACGCCGTCCGGACCTCCTGGCGGGCCTGGTCGAGCAGGGCGTCGGTCTCGTCGTCGTAGGCCCAGCCCCGGGTGATGATCTGGGGCGCACCCACCACCTCGCCGCGCTTGACATCGATGGTGGCCACCGCCATCACCACGCCCTCCTCGGCCAGCACCATCCGGTCCCGCAGCACGCCGTGGCCGATGTCGCCGACCGTGCTGCCGTCGACGAACAGGTAGCCGCCCGGGACCCCGCCGTCGCGGTGCAGGCCGTCCCCGTCGAGGCGCACGGCGTCACCGTCCTCGCACAACAGGAGGTGGTCACCGGTGATCCCCATGGAGTTGGCCAGCCGGACGTGGTTGGCCATGTGCCGGTACTCCCCGTGGACGGGGATGAAGAACTCCGGACGGGTGACGGACATCAGCATGGCCAGCTCGCCCTGGCGGGCGTGCCCGCTGACGTGGACGGCGTCCACCCCGGAGTGGATGACCTCCACCCCCAGCCGGTGGAGGCCGTCGATGACCCGGCCCACCGACCACTCGTTGCCGGGGATGGGATGGGCGCTGATCACCACCACGTCCTCGGCCCGGAGCTTGAAGAACCGGTTCTCCCCCACCGCCAGCCGGGACAGGGCCGACATCGGCTCCCCCTGGGAGCCGGTGGAGATGACGCAGACCTGGCCGGGGGGCAGCCGGTCGACGTCCTCGATGTCCACCAGGGCATCCTCGGGGATGGAGAGGAGGCCCAGGCTGCGACCGAGGGCCACGTTCTTCTGCATCGACCGGCCCAGGGTGGCCACCTTCCGGCCGCCGGCGATGGCGGCGTCGGCCACCTGCTGGACCCGGTGGAGGTGGCTGGCGAAGCAGGTGACGATGAACCGGCGGTCGGGCCGCTCCAGGAAGACCTTGCGCAGGGTGGCCCCCACCGTGGTCTCCGACGGCGTGAAGCCCGGCTCCTCGGCATTGGTGGAGTCGGCCAGCAGCAGCCGGATCCCGGGCTCGGTGGCCAGCGCCCCCATCCGGGCCAGGTCGGTCCGGCGCCCGTCGACGGGGTGGAGGTCGATCTTGAAGTCCCCGGAGTGGAGGAGGACGCCCTGGGGGGTGAAGAAGGCGGTGGCGAAGGCCTGGGGCACCGAGTGGGTGACCGGGATGAACTCCACGTCGCAGGGGCCGATGCGGCGGCGCTCGCCGTCGCGGACCGGGATCCAGTTGACCCGGCTGGCCATGCCCGCCTCGTCGACCCGGCTGCGGGCCAGGCCGAGGGTCAGCTCGGAGCCGTAGACGTCGAGCGGCAGGTCCCGGAGCAGGTAGGCCAGGCCACCGGTGTGGTCCTCGTGGCCGTGGGTGAGGATGACCCCGTCCACCCGGTCGGCGTTCTCCCGCAGGTAGGTGAAGTCGGGGAGGACCAGGTCGACGCCGGGCATGTCCGGGTCGGGGAACATGATCCCCACGTCGAGGACCAGGATGCGCCCGTCCACCTCGATGCAGGCGCAGTTCCGGCCGATCTCGCCCAGACCCCCCAGGAAGACCACCCGTACCGGGGCGGCGGAGCCGGCGCCGGCGGGACGGGCGTGCGAGGGCCTCGTGGCCTGCGCCTTGGCGCCCCCCTTGGGGGACTGGCCCCCCTTGGGGGACTGGCCCCCCTTGGGGGACTGGCGCTTCTTCTTGGCACCCCCGTGGCGGGGGGCGGACCCGTCGGCCCGGCCGGAGTCAGGCAACGGAACGGCCGGCGGTGACGGGTTGACGCAGTCGGGAGATGATGGTGTTCGCCTCGCTGTCTAAGGAGGCGGGTGCCTCCGGATTGGGTAGCCGGCACTGGCCGACGGGGAGCCCGAGCGCCCGGCAGGCGGCCTTGGCCGGGACCGGATTGGGGTAGTCGGGAGTCGATTCGAAGGCGTAGGACTCCAGCAGGCGCTGGTTGGCCGTCCGGGCCCCCACCATGTCGCCAGCCTCGAAGGCCGTGATCATCTCGGCGAACACCGGGCCGGCCCAGTGGGAGGCCACGCTGATGACCCCCACGCCCCCCACCGACAGGAAGGGCAGGGTGAGCGGGTCGTCCCCGCAGTAGACCTCGAAGCCGTCGACCTGGGCGGCCACCACCTGGGCGGCACCGGCCACGTCCCCGGTGGCGTCCTTCACCCCCACGATGGTGGGCACCTCGCGGGCCAGGTGGACCAGCAGTTCGGTGCCGATCCGTCGACCGGTGCGCACCGGGATGTCGTAGAGGATCACCGGCAGGTCGGAGGCGGCGGCGGCCGCCTCGAAGTGGGCGGCCAGGCCGGCCGGGGACGGCCGGCTGTAGTACGGGGTGACCACCAGCACGCCGGCGATGCCGCAGACCGAGGCGGCCCGGGTGAGCTGCACGGTGTGGGCGGTGTCGTTGGATCCGGTGGCCGCCAGCACCGGGACGGTGACCGCCTCGGCGACCGCCCGGAACAGATCGAGCTTCTCGTCGTCGGCCAGCACCGAGCCCTCGCCGGTGGAGCCGGCCAGCACCAGGCCGTCGGAGCCGGTGTCCACCAGGTGGCGGGCGAGCCGGGCGGCGGCGTCGAGGTCGAGGGCACCGCTGGGCCCGAACGGCGTCACCATGGCGGTGATCACCGAGCCGAAGCGAGCCACCTCAGGACCTCGGCGGCAGGGTTCGGAAAGGGGACGCCACGGTCACGCAGGCTACCAGCCGCCGGTGGGCGCCCCGTCCGGGAGCGGCGCCGGTCAGGCCGTCGCCCCCTCGGCCGCCTTGATGGCGGCGAAGCTGTCGTACTCCTCGGCGGTGTCCTCCCACGACTCGAACTCGATGACCCCCAGCTCGGTGAATTTGGTGCGCAGCCAGCCGTCGGCGGCGTCCAGCAGGCCCAGTTTCCGGCAGTTGGGCACGATCTTGGAGAAGAGGAGGGCCTGGAACTGGGCGCGCTCCGGGGCCTGGGCGACCACCGGGACGATGGCCTTGGGGTCGATCCCCATCCGGTCCCACACCTCCTGCTGGAGGAAACGGTCGCGCATGCGGACGGCCGCCTCGAAGGCGAACTCCTGGCGCTCGCGCAGCTCGTGGGCACCGAGGCCCTGGTAGTACTCCTGCAGGCTGAGCACCCCGAACGCCACGTGCCGGGCCTCGTCGGCCATCACGTACCGGAGGAGCTGCTTCAGCAGCGGGTCGCCGGTCATCTGGGCCATGAACCCGAAGGCGGCCAGGGCCAGGCCCTCCACCATGATCTGCATGCCCAGGTAGGTCATGTCCCACCGGGAGTCGGCGATGATGTCGTCGAGGAGCATCCGGAGGTGGGCGTTGATCGGGTAGTGGCCCGACAGCTTCTCGTCGAGGTACTTGGCGAACACCTCCACGTGGCGGGCCTCGTCCATCACCTGGGTGGCGGCGTAGTACTTGGCGTCGATCCAGGGGACCGACTCCACGATCTTGGCCGTGCACACCAGGGCGCCCTGCTCCCCATGCAGGAACTGGGAAAGGGTCCAGTTCTGGCTCTCCACCCCGAACTGCACCCACTCCTTGTCCGACCACGTCTCCACCGGGGTGCCGGTCAGGTCGAACCCGGCCCCGAACCCGCCGTTGGCCATGGCGTTCTCGATGACCAGCTTCTCCTGGTCGACGGTGATCTCCCACGGGAGGTCGGTCTCGCCGTTCCACTGGGAGTTCTTGGCCTTCTCGTAGAGCTTGTTCAGCTTGGGGCGCGAGCCCTTCTCGTAGTCCCAGGTGAAGATGGTGTCGTACTCCGAGTGGACGACGTGGCGGCCGTCCGACTCCTCGGTGCCGACCACCGAGAGGATGGCCTCGAAGTCGTTGATCTCGTCACGGCCGATGATGTCGGACGTCTTGTTCATCTCGATGGTCATCGAAACGCTCCCTTGTGGGTGGTGGGCTGGGTCGGTGGTGAGGCGGACGGCGAGGGGTGGGACGGGGCGGCCCGGTCGGCGGCGTAGGGGGCCAGGTCGATGGGGGCCGAGGGATCCGGGGCCTGCAGGGCCCGGATGCCGGGCAGCACGAACGTCTCCACCAGCCGGCGGGCGTGCTCCGGATCGGTGAGGTCGGTGTCGGCCGAGGGGCTGAGCGAGTACGACAGCACGATCCGGGTCGACCACTCGGCCACCCGCGCCGACTCGTCGGGATCCATCCAGCGGGCCAGGAACGGCGCCACGAACCGGGTGGCGGTGGCCAGCAGCCGGTTGGACTCGTCGAAGGCCAGGTGGCGGAGGACCACGTCGGGCTCGTGCTCGGCCAGGTAGACGAGGGCCGGGTGGGTGGTGACCCGGGTCACGGCCTCGACGATGCCGTTGACCAGCACGTCGACCAGCCGGTCGGCGCCGCCCATCCGGGCCCCCAGGGCCGAGAACAGGCGGGCCATCTCGGTGTCGACCACCGCGGCGAGGATCTCCACCTTGCCGCCCGGGAAGACCCGGTAGACGGTGGCCCGGGAGAGGCCGGCCTGGCGCGCCACGTCGTCGACGGTGGTCTTGGCCGTCCCGTACCGGGCCAGGCACTCGAGGGTGGCGTCGACGATCCGCACCCGGTGGGGGCGGTCGGCGGCGCCGGCGGCGACACCAGCGGCGGCGACGACACCAGCGGCGGCGGCGACACCAGCGGCGGCGGTCGGGGTGGCGGCGACACCAGCGGCGGGGTTCCCGCCGGTGGCGGGTGCGGTCGCGACGGCGACCGGAGGTACGGCACGGAGCCGGGCGGCACCTTCGCTCATCCCCGGATCAGGCCGTTCACCATCGCTCCCCCTTCCGGTGAAACAGTATGGCGATTTTTGTCTCAGCGTCAAGGGTTGCGGTCAGCCCGCCCGCGGCCCCCGGGGTTCGGGGCCCACCACCACCCCGGCCAGCAGCTCCTCCCGGACCAGCTGGGTGACCTGCGCGGGATCGTCGAGGTCCCACCGCCCCGGCGAGGCCATGTAGGAGAGCACCATGCGGGCCAGGAAGTCGGCGGCCTGGTCGGGGTCGACACCGGGGGCCAGCCCGTGCTCCATCAGGTAGGGGAGCAGGAAGTCGGCGATGGCCTGGCGGATCCGGTTGCTCTCCACGGTGAGGGTGGGCAGGAGGGTCTCCGGCTCGGTCTGCATCACCCGCTGGAGCACCTCGTGCTCCTCGATCGACCGGTGGGCGAAGCGGATGCCCCGCTCCATCACCGCCTCGAGGCTGGCCGCCCCCTGGACCTCCTCGTAGAGCCGGAGGAAGAAGGAGACGAACTCCCACGACACCACGTCGTGGAGGAGCTCCTCGCGCCCGCCGGGGAAGTAGCGGTAGACGGTGGCCCGGGACACCGCCGCCTCCCGGGCGGCGTCCTCCATGGTGGTCTTGGCCAGCCCGCGCCGGGCCACGCAGGCGTAGGTGGCCTCGATGATCCGCTGGCGGGTGTCCACGGGGCGGCGGTCGGTCAGATGCCCAGGACCGGCTCGAGCCCCAGGGTCAGGCCGGGGCGGTCGGGCACCGCCCGCACGGCCACCACCACCCCGTCCATGAACGACACCCGGTCGTAGGAGTCGTGGCGGATGGTCAGGCCCTGGCCCTCGGCTCCGAAGATCACCTCCTGATGGGCCACCAGCCCCCGCAGCCGGACCGAGTGCATGCGCACCCCGCCGGGCCCCCGCCCCCCCCGGGCGCCGTCGACCACCACCGTGGTGGTCCGGTCCTCCGGGTAGTCGGGCCGGCCGGCCGACCGGCGGGCCTCGGCCATCCGTTCGGCGGTGCGCACCGAGGTCCCCGACGGGGCGTCGAGCTTGGCGTCGTGATGGAGCTCCACGATCTCCGCCTGGTCGAACCAGGGAGCGGCCAGCTCGGCGAAGCGCATCATCAGCACGGCGCCGATGGCGAAGTTGGGCGCCACGATGCAGTTGGGTCCCTCGGCGGTGGCCGGGAAGCTCTGCCGGAGGTCCTCGAGGTCCTGGTCGGTGAAGCCGGTGGTGCCCACCACCGCGTGCAGGCCGGCCGACGCGCACCAGGCCAGCGTGGCCCGGGCCACCTCCACCCGGGTGAAGTCCACCACCACCTCGGCGCCGGCCGCCGTCAGGGAGTCGAGCGTCCCGGAGACCTCGAGCCCGGGGGCGTCGGCGGCCAGCAGGACCCCGAGGTCGGTACCGGCCATCGGCGGGTCGACGGCCGCCACCAGCTCGAGGGACGGTTCGGCCAGGATGGTCCGGCACACCTCCCGGCCCATCTTCCCGCCCGCGCCCACCACCCCGACTCGCATGGGGCTCACCCTACCGCCGGGACCGGACGGCACCCCGGGAGCCGACCTCCCGGCCCCGGGTCAGCCGAGGCCCAGGGCCCGGCTGTCGAAGTCGCCCTCGTCGAAGGGCCCCACCACCGACAGGGTGCGGGGGGCGGCGGCCAGGTCGGTGGCGGCCTGGGCCACGTCGTCGAGCGTCACCGCCTCCACCCGGTCGAGGATCTCGTCGACCTCGAGCACCTGGCCATGGAGGAGGAGGCTGGACCCGATGCGGCTCATCCGGGCCCCGGAGTCCTCCGAGGCCAGCAACATCTCCGCCCGGAGGTTCCCCTTGGCGATGGCCAGCTCCCGCGGGGTGATCCCCTGACGCCCCAGGCTCTCGAGCTGGTCGGTGACGATGGCCAGCACCTCGTCGACGTGCTCGGGGGCGGTGCCCAGACCGACGTTGACCGCTCCCCCGTCCTGGTAGGCCATCCGGTCGGACCACACCGAGTAGGCCAGACCCCGGCGCTCCCGGATCTCCTGGAACAGCCGGCTGGAGAGGCCGCCGCCCAGGACATGGTTGAGCAGGGCCAGGGGGTAGCGGCGCGGGTCGAACCGGTCGACCGACCGCATGCCCAGGATGACCTGGGCCTGCTCGGTGGGGCGCCGGGTGACCCGGAGGGGCTCCACCGACTGGTCGGGGGCCAGGCGCTCGGGCCGCTCCCCGCCGGTGACGCCGGAGCTGCGCTCCTCGAGCCCGGCCACCACCTGGTGGTGGTCGAGGTCGCCGGCCACCGCCGCCACCATGTTGCCGGGGCGGTAGTGGTGCTCGAAGAAGTGACGGATCTGGTCGGCGGTGACCGCCGAGATCGACTCCTCGGTGCCCAGGACGTCCCGGCCCAGCGGGTGGTCGGGGAAGAGGGTGGCCGAGCTCTGCTCGGCGGCCTGGTCCGAGGGTTCGTCGGCGTGCATCAGGATCTCGTCGAGGATGACCGACCGCTCGGCGTCGAGGTCGGAGGCCCGGAGGGCCGGCCGCCACATGATGTCGGAGAGGATGTCGAGGCCGAGGGTGAGGTGCTCGGCCAACAGCCGGATGTAGAAGGAGGTGTACTCCTTGGTGGTGAAGGCGTTGAAGTCCCCACCCACCTCGTCCACCGCCTCGGCGATGGCCGAGGGCGACCGGTCCTCGGTGCCCTTGAACAGCAGGTGCTCGAGGACGTGGGAGGCCCCGGCGCGCTCGGGGGACTCGTCGCGCGAGCCGGTGCCGACCCAGAACCCGATGCACACCGAGCGGGCGTCGCCCATGGCCTCGGTGGCCACCGCCATCCCGGAGGACAGGGTCTCCACGGCGATCATCGGGGGGTCCCGCTCACGGTCGGGACGACGGGAGGAGGCGACGTCCTCCCGGGGGACCGGCGCGGTGGCCGGTACCCCGGGGGACGTGACGTCTCACCGACGACGGCGGCCACCCCGGCCGCGCCCGCCGCCCTCGGAGCGCTCGGGCGATCCGGTGGTGGCGGGACCGAGGTCGCCGAACTCCTGGACCAGCTCGGCCTCGAAGCTGTCCTCGAAGGAGGCGGCACCGGCCGGCGCCGCCGAGGTGCGGACCCGGTTGGGGCCACCGCGGTCGTCGGGGTCGGAGCGGTCGTCCCGGCTCGAGCTGCGGTCGTCCCGGCTCGAGCTGCGACCACCACCGTCGCCACGCGACGGACGCTCCGAGGAGGACGACGAGCCGTTCTCCTCGGGGGCCTCGCCGGCCAGCGACAGGGACACCTTGCCCTGCGGGTCGATGTCGTCGACCTTGACCTCCACCGGCTGGCCCAGCTCGAGGACGTCCTCGACCCGCTCCACCCGCTTTCCCCGGCCGATCTTGGAGATGTGGAGGAGGCCGTCACGTCCGGGGAGGATGTTGACGAAGGCGCCGAACTTGGTGATGTTGACCACCTTGCCCTCGTAGGTGGCGCCCACCTCGGCCAGCGGCGGGTCGAGGATGGTGCCGATCCGACGGCGGGCCTCCTCGACGGCGTTGCCGTCCTTGGCCCCGATGGTCACGGTGCCCACCATGCCGTCGTCGTCGACGGCGATGTCGGCGCCCGTCTCGAGCTGGAGGGCGTTGATGACCTTGCCCTTGGGCCCGATGACCTCGCCGATCTTGTCCATGGGGATCTCGAAGGAGATGATCTTCGGCGCCGACGAGGCCACGTCACCGCGGGGCTCGGCGATGGCGCCGGCCATCACGTCCAGGATGGTGAGCCGTGCCTCCTTGGCCTGGAGCAGCGCCTTGGCCAGCACGTCGGCGGGCAGGCCGTCGATCTTGGTGTCGAGCTGCAGGGCGGTCACCACGTCGCGGGTCCCGGCCACCTTGAAGTCCATGTCGCCGAAGGCGTCCTCCGCCCCCAGGATGTCGGTGAGGGTGACGTAGGAGCCCTCGTCGAACACCAGGCCCATGGCGATGCCGGCCACCGGCGCCTTGATCGGCACCCCGGCCGCCATCAGCGACAGGGTGGAGCCGCAGACCGACGCCATCGACGTCGAACCGTTGGAGGCCAGCACGTCGGAGACCAGGCGGTAGGTGTAGGGGAAGTCCTCTTCGTAGGGGATCACCGGCAGCAGCGCCCGCTCGGCCAGCAGGCCGTGGCCGATCTCCCGCCGCTTGGGGCCGCGCATGAAGCCGGTCTCACCGGTGGAGAAGGGCGGGAAGTTGTAGTGGTGCATGTACCGCTTGGAGTCCACCGGGGTGATGGTGTCGAGCAGCTGGTTCATGCGGGGCATGCCCAGGGTGGTCACGTTGAGCACCTGGGTCTCGCCACGCTGGAAGAGGGCCGAACCGTGGGCGGTGGGCAGCAGGTCGATCTCGGCCGACAGCGGCCGGATGTCCGCCGTCCCCCGGCCGTCGATGCGGATGCCCTCGTCGACGATCCGCTTCCGGACCAGCTTCTTGGTGAGGCCCTTGACGGCCGCCTTGATCTCGCGCTCGCGGTCGGGGAACTCGGGCGACAGGGTGGCCACGATCTCGGCGGTGGCCTCGGCCAGGGCGTCGTTGCGCTCGGCCTTGGCGGTGAAGGCATTCGCCTTGGCCACCGGGTCGGTGCCGACGGCCGCCACCCGCTCCCACACGTCGTCCCCGTAGTCGGAGAAGGTGGAGAACTCGATGGGCTGGATCGGCCCGCGGGCGGCCACGTGCTCGGCCACCAGCTGGCGCTGGAGGACGATGGACTCGCGGATCCACGTCTTGGCGGCCTCGAGGCCGTCGGCCAGCACCTCCTCGGTGACCTGCGGGGCGCCCTCCTCGTAGTACTGGAAGGAACGCTCGGTGCCGCCGGCCTCCACCATCATGATGGCGATCTCGGCGTCGTCGCCGTCACCCAGGGCCCGTCCGGCCACCACCAGTTCGAAGGTCGACTCCTCGCCCTCCTCGAAGGTGGGGTGCGGGATCCACTGCCCGTCGGTGTTGTAGGCCACCCGGACCGCCCCGATGGGGCCGTCGAAGGGGATGCCGGAGAGCAGCAGGGCGGCGGAGGCGGTGTTGATGGCCAGGACGTCGTGCGGGTTGACCTGGTCGGCGCCGAAGATGGTGCCCACCACGTGGACCTCGTTCCGGAACCCCTTGGGGAACGACGGGCGGAGGGGGCGGTCGATCAGCCGGCAGGTCAGGATGGCCTGGTCGGAGGACTTGCCCTCCCGGCGGAAGAACGAGCCGGGGATCTTCCCGGCGGCGTAGGCCCGCTCCTCGATGTCCACGGTGAGCGGAAAGAAGTCGGTGCCCTCCCGGACCGAGCGGGCGGCGGTGGCGGTGGCCAGCAGGACGGTGTCGCCGATGCGGCCCACCACCGCCCCGTCGGCCAGCTGGGCCAGCTTCCCGGATTCGAAGGTGAGGGTGCGGTCGGTCCCCGAGATCGGGGCTGAGACGGAGATGGCGTCTGACATGACGCTCCTTGTTCTGTTCGGGGGCTCCCCGAGTCAGCTGCCAGTTGTCGAGCACCCGGCCATGCACCGGGGGGTCGGCAACTGGTGACTGACATCGGCCGGAGCCCAGTCATTGTTCACGGACCGCCGCCGTGGCGATGGGCCGGTGCTGCGTCCGGTCGGCACGGTGCCGGCCGGTGACCAGCGGCTCCCGGTCGATAGGCGAGGGGTGCCGATGGAGAAATTGCGACCGCCCGGCCGGGGCCGGGCGGGTCAGACGATGCCGACTAGCGGCGGAGGCCGAGGCGACCGATGATCTCACGGTAGCGCTCGACGTCGTTGTTCCTCACGTAGTCGAGCAGCCGGCGACGGCGCCCGATCAGCTTGAGCAGGCCACGACGGGTGTGGTGGTCGCCCTTGTGCACCTTCAGGTGCTCGGTGAGATGGGTGATCCTCTCGCTGAGGATGGCGATCTGTACTTCGGGTGATCCGGTGTCCGTCTCGTGGAGGCGGTACTCGGAGATTGTGGCCTGCTTGTCGGGCATGGGTGGGGCGACCTCGTGAACGTTCGGAAGGGGCGGCGGACAGGGTCCGTCCAGCCGCATCAATGGTAGCAGGCCCCACATGGCCCGGGGGCCGGCCACACGCCGGATCCGGCCGCGGGGGCCGGATCCGGTGGCGTTGCCTGATCGGGCCGGCGGGCGGACGCCCGCCGCTCCGGACTACTTGTTGGGCTGGGGCGTGACCCGCAGGTAGGGCTTGACCGGGGTGAAGCCCTTCGGGAACCGCTCCTTGGCCTCGTCGTCGGAGACGGCCGGGACGATAATGACGTCGTCGCCGTCGGTCCAGTTGACCGGGGTGGCCACCTTGTAGTCGGCGGTCAGCTGCAGCGAGTCGAGGACCCGGAGCACCTCGGAGATGTTCCGCCCGGTGGAGGCCGGGTAGGTCAGGGTCAGCTTGACCTTCTTGTCGGGGCCGATGATGAACACCGAGCGCACCGTCAGGGTGTCGTTGGCGTTGGGGTGGATCATGTCGTAGAGGTCGGCCACCTTGCGGTCCTCGTCCCCGATGAGCGGGAAGTTGAGGGCGGTGCCCTGGGTCTCCTCGATGTCGCCGGCCCACTTGCCGTGCGAGGTGACGTCGTCCACCGATACGCCGATCAGCTTGGTGTTGCGCTTGTCGAACTCGGGCTTGGCCTTGGCGAAGGCGCCCAGCTCGGTGGTGCACACCGGTGTGAAGTCCTTGGGGTGGGAGAAGAGGATGCCCCAGCTGTCGCCGAGGTACTCGTGGAAGTTGATGGTCCCCTCGGTCGTCTCCGCAGTGAAGTCGGGGGCTTCGTCGCCCAGACGGATTGCCATAGTGCTGCTCCTTGTGTGCTGGTGGTGGGTACTGGCGATGGTGCCTGACCAGGCCCCTGGCACGATCGCCATGGCCCGACCGGACCCAGGCTAGTGGGTGGCGACCCAATTGTCGACCGGCTGGGTCGTGAATGATCGGTCGTACGGCTCGGGCATCATGGTGGCCGATGCCCGACCTCGCCGCCTTCGACCTCGACGGGACCCTCACCGAGGGAGGGAGCGTCTTCGCCTTTCTGGTGGCGGTGGCCGGGCGCCGGGCGGTGACCCGGGCGTCGGCCTCCCTCTCCCCCGCCCTGGCCCGGGCGGCGGTGGCCGGCGGCACGGTGGCCGACGACACCAAGCAGCGCCTCTTCCGGCGGGTGCTGGCCGGCGTGGAGGTCGACCGGCTCGAGGCGGTGGCCCGGCAGTTCGCCGAGGACCACCTGCGCGACCACCTCCGGGATGACGTCCACCGCCGGTTCGGCTGGCACCGGGACCGCGGGGATCGCCTGGTCATCGTCTCCGCCTCCCCCGAGGCCTACGTCGCCCCCATCGGCCGGCTCCTGGGCGCCGACCATGCGGTGGCCACCCGCCTGGCCGTCGAGGACGGCCGGCTGACCGGCGGGTACGAGGGCCGGAACTGCCGGGGCGAGGAGAAGCTCCTCCGCCTCCGGGCATGGCGCGACGGCCTCGAGGACCCGGGCACCCGCCTCTGGGCCTACGGCAACAGCCGCGGCGACCTGCGGATGCTGGGGGCGGCCGACGTCGGGGTCAACGTGGGGCGACTGGGCGCACTGGGGCGACTCCGGGCCTACCCGGGGTTGGCCGCCTCACAGCCGTAGCCACGGGCCGACCGTCGCCGGCTCGCATCCGGATGCCACACCGGGTCGCTCGGACCATCCGGACCTGGTGGTCCTAGTCGGCCGCGTGGTCGGTGTCGGACAGTCGACCGTCCCGGTCGTCCGGATTCCCAGGTCCGTCTCCACCCGGTCCCCCGCTGACGGTGGCCTTCGAGCGGGCGGCCTTCGCCTCCTCGGTGTCGAAGCCGAGGTCCGGCTCCTGCCCGAAGGCGGGTGGACCCGTGAACGTCCAGACAGGGTGGTCGCGGTCGGAGCCCTCGGTCCGAGTGAGTGCCCAGTGCTCGTGGGTCTTCAGGTGGTGGTGCCAGCGGCACAGGAGGGCCAGGTTGTCGAGCTCGGTCAAGCCGCCGGCCTCCACCGGCAGGGTGTGGTCGATCTCGAGGAGGTGTCGGGACCGGCAGCCCGGCACCACGCACTGCATCCGGTCCCGGTAGGCGAGAGCGGTGCGCAACCGGGCGTTGATGGTGCGCCCGGCGTGGCAGACCGTGTGGATTCCGTCGTCTCCGGTGGCGAGGAACCGCAGGAAGGAGTCGCTCATCATCGAGCGGGCCAGCTGCGGTGGGATGGGGCCCACGCCCTCGATCTCGCAGGTCCCGTCCTCGCCCGTGGTGCCGGTGACCAGGGTGGTGAGGTCGACCACCACGGTGACCGCGCAGGTGGGGGGACGGTTGACGACGGAGGAGACGTCGAGGTCGGGGCCTGCCTCGGTCGGAGTCGGGGTGCGCGGGCCCGGGGAGCCGGACACCGCGGAACGGACAACGATGCCGGCTTCCCCGCCGTCCGGCCCACTGTCCGCGGGCTCGACGAACTCGGTGCCGGGATCGCTGTCGGTATCGGTGTCACTCACCGACCGGTCCCCGGAAGTGGTCACCAGGGCGAAGAGGGCATCGGCGGCCAGTGCCCGATGGGGCTCGGACCCCTCGGGGAGACCCGCCCGACGGGCCTGGCGGCGGAGCCCGGTCGCCACCGCATCGATCTGGGCCCGGAGCCTCGCTCCCCGTTCGGTGGTGTCGGACCCTTGGTAGCGGAAGCTCCCGTCGGCGTCGAACCAGCAGGAGAACGACCGGTTGGAGTGGGCTCTGCGGGTGGCGGCCATCGGATCGACGCCGGACCGTCGGGCCCGGGCACGACGGCACCGCTCCTTCACGGCGGCGAAGTCCTGCTCATCGGCCCCCTGGAGCAGGGTGTCCTCGCTCCGTGGGTCCTCCTCGGCGGCTCCGGCCAGCTCCACCGCCTTGCTGCGGGAGAGGCGGCCGTCCCGGACCGCCTCCTCGGTGGAGGGGAGCTCCTTCAGCTGGCGGCTGAGCTTGACGGTGGAGCGGGCCTGGCCGGCCGGCACCCCCTCCACCTCCGAGAGCAGGGAGGCGGCGTCCCGGTGGCCCTCGTCCCTCCACACCCCGGTGGCGTCGATCCGGCGGGCCAGGAGGGTCTTCGCCCCAAAGCACAGGCGCTCGAGCCGGGCGAAGGCGGCGTAGAGCTCCTTGGCCGCGCCACCATCCAGGCAATCGGCATCGAGCTTGTTGACCAACGACGACAGCGCCGTCACCGACGAGTCCATCTCTGCCCGCAGGCCACCGGCTGGCGCCGGGGTGGTTGCCCGAGGTGGGTCCGACCGCACGCCCGCCGAGCGGACCCCGGCCGCCCTCCTCGACGACCGACCCGACCCGCTGCTCGCCCGGGTGCGGCGGATGCCGGTCGCTCCACCACCGGAACCGCTGCTCGCACCGTCCGCCCGCACGCCCGTCGAGGTCATGGATCCAGTACATCAGGAGGGTGTGACAGGTCCCGGGAGGGAGGGGCGCTGGACAGCGGGAACACGGGGGCGGCTGAGGGGCGGCTGAGGGGCGCCGAGGTCGGCCCCCGGCTCAGAGGTAGTCCTTCCGGCGCATCCACACCAGGACGAACCAACCCCAGATGGGGGGAAGGTAGGCGGTGAAGAGCCGCTGGACGAAGGTGGCGGCCACCGCATCGGTCTCGGAGATGCCGAAGGCGGTGAGGCCCAGGATCATCCCCGCCTCCACCACCCCCATTCCGCCGGGGACCGGGGACACCCCGCCCAGCATTGAGGCGAGGGTCAGCACCACCAGGAGCTCGGCCAGGCCCAGGTGGTCCCCGAAGGCGTGGAGGGCGGTCCCCAGCGCGAAGGCGATCACCAGCTGGGCCACCACGTTGCCCCCGAAGATCTCCACCAGATTGCGGGGGTGGCTGGCCAGCACCTTCAGGTGGGCCCAGACCTCGGTGGCCTTGGGCCGCACCTTCATGGCGGCGGCCCGGCGCCACCGGGGAACCATCAGGAGGAGGCCGACGGCCACCCCCACCACCACCACGACCGCCACCAGGATCCACACCAGGTTGCTCTGGGAGCTCGATCCGTCGCTGGTCGGGGTGGTGCTCAGGTGGAACTTCCCGATGGCGATGGGCAGGGCGATCAGGAAGAGGGCGCCCTTGACGATCCAGCTGGCGGTGGAGACCAGCACGCCGGAGCTGACGGCCAGCGTGGCGTTGTTCCCCTGCTTCTGGAAGAACCGGATCCGGGTGGCCAGGACGGCCATCGAGCCCCCGGCCAGGGCCACGAAGGTGTCGGAGAACTCGAGGGCCAGGGTGCGCCCGTACGGCAGCGGCGAGGTCACCGAGCCGACGGTGGTGATGGCGATGGCCGGATAGGCGGCCTGCGACAGGAGGAAGGTGGCGGCCACCCATGCCCAGTCGGCCCCGGTGATGGTGCTCCACGACTTGCCCACGTTCACCAGCACGGCGATGAGCGCCCACCCACCGATCAACGTGCCCGCCACCAGGGCGATGTTGATCCAGCTCACCCGGCGCGGCTCGATCAGCTTGGGGATCTCGACCCCGGCCACCCCGGCCCCCGCCACCCGGGTGTTGCCCAACAGGGCCTTCTTGCCGCGTAGCGACCGGGCGGCCACCGGGTCGAGGGCGGCCCGCTGGAGGAACGGCAGGGCGGAGGCCACGTCGGCGGTGTCGAGCACCCGCCCGGCGGCGGCGGCCGCCCGCTCCGACCCGGCCACCAGGGCGGCGGCCGACAGGGCGGCGGCCACGTCGGCGTCGAGCTGGTCCTGGTTGGCCCGGATGGAGGACATCCGGAAGTTGACCAGGCCGGCGGTGCCGTGCTCGTCGACCATCACCGTCTCGGTGGAGATGGCCCCGTGGGCGATCTCGGCCGCCCGGAGGGCCGCCACCTGACGGAAGAGGCTCTCGAGGGCGGCGTCGTCGACCGTCCCCTCCCCGGCCGGGGGAACCGGGGGAACCTCGTCGTCCTCGGCGGGGGCCGGCTCGGGGGCGGTCGACGACCGGTCGGCCGGGGGTGCTGCCGCCTCGACGGTGGCCGGCACGGTACCCGGGTCGGGCTCCGCCCCCGGTGCCGTCTCCCCGGCGGGGATGGCCCCGTCGCCGGTGGGCAGCGCCACCTCCGGGGGGGCGGCCAGGTAGGTGGACAGCGGCCGGCCGGCCGGGGGTCGGGTGACCAGCACCGCGTCCCGGGCCGGGCCGGCGGGGCCGGCCACCACCACATCGGACACGTTGGCTCCCGCCCGCTCGGCGGCCAGGGTCAGGTAGGCCTCGTGCTCGACCTGCTGGCGCCGGGTGAGGGCCAGGGTGGGGCCCGAGTCGCGGTAGAGGAGGAACCGGAAGGTCTTGGCCAGGAGCTGGGCATCGGAGGCGTCGCGCCCGTAGACCGACACGTCGATCGGGTCCTCCCCCAGCCAACCGGTGAACCGACCCGCCCCCCACTCCTGGCGCCGGTACGGGGCCACGCCGGTGACGGTCAGGTCGAGGTCGTCGAGCAGCTGGGTCACCTCGGCCGTGGACGGCAGGCCGAGCGGCGACTGGAAGATCAGATGGACCACCGCGGTGACCCCCCAGCCCAGGGCCAGGCTGGCCAGGACGGCCAGCAGGGTGCCGCTGCCGTGCACCACGGTGACCACCGCCACCAGGATGATGACCACCTTGGTGGAGCGCTGCAGCCACCGGCTGAGGAACGGGAGCATGGCCAGGATCACCGCCACCGTGGCGGCGATCCGGGCGATGGGGAAGCTCAGGTCGACACCGTTCAACGAGGGCTCGGGCGGGCGCCCCCCGTCGGTCCCCAACAGGGCGTGGAGGCCCAGGGTGGCCACCCAGGCACCCACCCCCGCCACCAGGGCGTCACGGATCACCTCCCACCGCCGGGACAGGAGCGCCACCACCGCCAGGGTGATGAGGACCCCCACCGTCCCGGCCCACCAGATGGCGGTGATCGCCCAGCTCACCCCGTCGGGCGCCGAGTGCAGGAAGGTGGTGATCTGCTTGTCGGCGTGGGCACCGGCCTTGACGGCCAGCCAGCACAGCAGCACGGCCAGTACCGCCAGCGCCACCCGGACCCCGTCGGAACCCCGTCGTCGGGTCTGGCCGTCACCCCTGGGTGCGAACAGCAGCGAACGCCAGGTCAGGCCGGACTTGTGCCGTCGGGCTCCGGCCGGAGGGCCGACCGGGGAGGTGACGGGGGTGGTGGCGGCCGGAGGGCCGGCGTGGCGATCCCGGGCCGGTGCGGGACTCTGGCCGGGCTGTACGTTCATACGAGGCGCCAGGTTACGGGCAACGCCGGCGCCCGGGCGCCATGCCCACCGGGACCGGTCAGCCGACCGGCGAGCCGTAGAAGGGGGCGTCCCCGAAGGCGAAGATGCCGCCGTCCGCCGCCACCATCCAGTAGCCGCCCCCGTCGGCGGTGGTGGCCATCCCCACCACCGGCCGGTTCAGGACCAGGCTGCCGGTGGAGCCGTAGAAGGGGGCGTCCCCGAAGGAGAAGATGCCGCCGTCCGCCGCCACCAGACGGTACCCCCCGCCGTCCGGCGAGCGGGACATCCCCACCACCGGCTGGTTGAGGTGGGCACTGCCCATCGAGCCGTAGAACCCGGCGTCGCCGAAGGCGAAGATGCCGCCGTCCGCCGCCACCAGCCAGTACCCCCCGCCGTCGGGGGTGGCGGTCATCCCCACCACCGGCTGGTTGAGGTGGATGCTCCCGGTGGATCCGTGGAAGACGGCGTCGCCGTAGGAGAACACCCCGCCGTCGCTGGCCACCATCCAGTAGCCCCGGTCGTCCGCGGTGGAGACCATGCCGACCACCGGTTTGTTGAGGACCAGGTCGCCGGTGGACCCGTAGAAGGCGGCGTCACCGAAGGAGAAGATGCCACCGTCCCCGGCCACCTCCCAGTAGCCCTGGCCGTCGGCCGTCGACGCCAGCCCCACGATCGGCCGGTTGAGCGGCTGACCACCCATCGACCCGTAGTCGACGGCGTCACCGAAGCGGTAGATCGCGCCGTCGGCGCCGGCCAGCCAGTAGCCCTTGGCGTCGTGGGAGGCGGCCATCCCCACCACCGGGGCGGTCACCTGGTCGGAGAGGGTGAACCAGTCGGACTTCAGGCCGACGTCGGAGGCGAACTGGTCCCCGGTCAGCTGCACGCTTCCGCTCGACCCCACCAGGGTCAGGGCGGTCACCCGGCCACCCCAGTCCCCCAGCCCGTTGCGGGCGGTGATGTCCATCGACTCGTAGGTACCCAACTGGGGCCAGTTCCCTTCGAGGGTGGCGGCGGACACGGTGGTCGTCCAGGTGTGGTTGGGGTTGCACGCCTGCGGAAGGCAGATCGAGTCCCCGGTGTCGACCACGCCCGGGAAGCCCGGAGGGCTGCTGGTGCCCGGGTCGGTGTAGCCCCCGGTGGACGCCGAGTACTGGGTGGCCGCCACCGCCCCCCCGGGGAACTCCATCACCTGGCCGGCGGTGTCGGCGACCGCCTGGTTGGAGACGGCGGTCTCGTTGGCCGTCCCCCGGTAGGTCTGGCACTCGAGGTCGCAGATGTCGGCGTAGCCGTAGGAGTTGAGGGTGGCGAGGGCGTAGGAGCGGGCCGCCACCGCCTGGGCCTCGAGCTCCTGGAACCCCCACGCCTCACCCTGCGGTCCCGGCCCGCCCAGGCTCCCCCAACCCGAGGGGGACTCGTTGGGGACCACGCCCGCCACGTACGCCTCGAGGGGCAGGGTGTTGACGGTCCGGGCGGAGCCGCCGACCATGATCCCGATCAGGCTGCCCGGAACGGTGAGGTTGCCCGCCGCCTGGCAGAGCTGGAGGTCGGCGCTCCCGCGGGACCGCCGCCGGCGTTGCGACGCTGGTCGTGCCGACCGGCTGCCATCCCCCCGCCCCCGCGCAGCTCGAGGAGGTGAAGACGTCGAACCCGGTGCCGGCGGCGTCCGGGACCATCTCGGCGGCGGTCACCGAACCGCCGACCACGCCGGGCAGCGTGAAGCCGGAGGTCGACGTCACGATGATCGAGTTGCCGTCGTTCTCGGTGAGGAGCACCCGGATGGTGGCCGGTGCCGAGCTGTCGGTGGTGAGGGTGGTGTTCCCGTAGTAGTGGGAGACGATCGACTGGTACGGGGTCTGGGCCACCGCGTAGCCCAGGGCACCCCACTGGCCCATCCCGTGCCCGTGCCCGTACCCGTGGCCGGTCAGGGCCACCGAGGAGGGGGCGGCCACCGCCGGGGTGGCGGCCGCTCCGAGCCCGGTCAGCGTGGCGACCACCGCCAGCACCGCCAGGCCGGCGGCGCGCCGGGGGGATCGCACCGGTGTGGTTGGTCGTCCGTGCACGGTGCTCCCGAGACTACGTCGGCCCCACCCCGAACGGGCTGACCCCCCCGAGCCCGGCCCGGTCAGTCCGAGTTGTCGTTGGCCTGGGCGAACAGCTGGGGCAGTGACCCGTAGAACCCGGCGCTGCCGAAGGCGAACAGCCCCCCGTCGGCCGCCGCCATCCAGTACCCGGTCCCGCGCGGGGCCACCGCGATGGCCACCACCGGCAGCACCAGGTTCAGACTCCCGGTGGAGCCGTAGAACGGGGCCCCCCCGAAGGAGAAGATGCCGCCGTCGGAGGCCACCAGCCAGTAGCCGTGACCGGGGTCGGCGGCCATGCCCACCACCGGCCGGTTGAGGTGCTGGCCGCCCATGGATCCGTAGAAGCCGGCGTCGCCGAAGGCGAACAGGCCGCCGTCGGAGGCCACCATCCAGTACCCGTGGCCGGTCGGGGTGGAGGCGATCCCCACCACCGGCTGGTTCAGGGTGATGCTGCCGGTCGACCCGTAGAAGTGGGCGTCTCCGAAGGCGAAGATGCCACCGTCGGAGGCCACCTCCCAGTAGCCGTGGCCGTCCGGGGTGGCGGCCATGCCCACGATGGGTCGGTTGAGGGGCTGGCCGCCCATCGAGCCGTAGAAGCCGGCGTCGCCGAAGGCGAACAGGCCGCCGTCGGAGGCCACCTCCCAGTAGCCACGACCGTCACCGGTCGACGCCATCCCCACGATGGGACGGTTGAGGGGCTGGCCGCCCATCGACCCGTAGAAGTGGGCGTCGCCGAAGGCGAACAGGCCGCCGTCGGAGGCGACGTTCCAGTAGCCCTGTCCGTCGCCGGTGGCGGCCATGCCCACGATGGGCTGGTCGAGGTGGGCGGGGCCGGGCTGGTTGAGGACGCCGGTCAGCTGCGGGTTCTGGTGGAACATCGGCCACGAGCGATTGCCCAGGCTGTGGCCGGTCGACCCGGCGATCTCGTAGTGCTGGATGATGCCGGCGTTGGCGGCGTCGTACCCGGCGATGGTGATCCCGATGCTCCCGTTGGGGTCGATGGTGACCAGCGGGGAGTTCTGGAGCCCCACCGTGCCGCTCCCCAGCACCGATACCAGCTGGCCGCTGCGTCCGTCGAAGATCTCGAGGCCGTCGGTGGTGGGCACCAGGACGTCGTTGTAGCCGCCACCGGTGAGGTCGGCGGTCACCACACCGCCGATGATCCGGCCCGGGGTGGCCTGGGGCCAGCCGGGCAGTGCGGTGCCGTTGGTGCCGTTGAGCGCCCAGACCAGGCCGCCGGAGCCGGTGTCGACCCCCTCCACCACCGAGATGTTGCCGTTCCCCTCGGTGTCGCCGAGCGCGGGGCTCGAGGCGGTGTTACCACCCAGGTTGGTCTGCCAGGCGATGCCGCAGCCCATGGTCAGCCCGATCAGCAGGTTGGAGTCGGAGGTGCCCGGATAGTAGGACCCGGTGCCGATGGCGATGCCGGTGGCGCCGCCCCCGAGGAAGTTCCCGACCGCCGGTGAGGAGTCGATCGTCTGGTTGAAGTCCTGATCGCACAGGAGGTTGCCGCCGGTCCCGAGAATCCGGACGTGGCCCCCGGCGGTGTAGGTCTGGCCGTAGGCCAGGCCCGGCGACGAGTCACCCCCCTCCACCACCTCGTTCCCGACCAGCGACGGGGTGGAGAAGCTGCTGTCGGCGGTGAAGAAGGGCCAGCCCGGCAGCACACCCCCGCTGGCGGCGTTGAAGGCGTACTGGTTCTGCCCCAGGGACGGTGCGGTGACGCCGGTCACGCCGTCCATGGTGCCGACGGCCATCGAGGCCTGGACGCCGTAGTTCCCGTTGGGGTCGGTAGCGTTGGCCCCCCAGATCTGCTGGCCCGAGCTGTTGAAGGCGAAGTAGCCGCCCACCCGGGCGTTGGCGGCGTTGCCCGCCCCGACATAGACGTTGTCACGACCGCCGGCCGACAGCGGGGCCGCCGAGGGGGTCGAGTCGATGGGGGCCCCTCCGGTATGGGCGGGCCAGCCACCGGGGGCCTGACCGTTGGAGAGGTGGAAGGCCCAGAGGGTGCCGGTGCGGTCGCCGACCACCACCGAGGGTCCCCCGCCGTCGAGGGTGGCCACCGACGGGGAGGACTGCCCGATGGGGGCACCGTTGTCGGGCAGGACCTGCTGCCACACCAGGGCGGTGGCCAGCCCGTGAGGGGTGGCGGCACCGGCCGGCGCCGTCGTGGCGGTCACCGCCAGACCGGGGAGGGTCGCCGCCATCACCACGGCGCCGGTGATCGCCATCCGGACCGGACGGCGCCGGGCGCCCCCCGTGGAGCCCGGCCGACTGTTCCTCTCCCTCACCCCGTGACCCATGAACTCCCCTTCGTCGGTTGGTGGACCGGATGCGCTCGCACGTCCGGACCTCGTCGGTTCACCGGGGCAAGTATCGGCACAACTGACGACGATCTGTACGTCGGTCGCCGGATTCGGCCGGACCTCCGGTGGTTCCCGGCGCTTCCCAGCGCTCCCCAGCACCGGGCACCCCCCCCCGCTCCCCGGCATACCCGTGGTCCGGGCCGACGGTCGGTACCCTGGCCGCCATGGCGACACCCCCCGACGGGAGCCTCCCCCCGGACGCCCCCCGTCGGCGGGGGGGCGGCGGCTCCCCGACCCCGTCCCCTGGGCACTGGCGGCGGTCACCCTGGTGCTGCGCCTGGTCACGGCGGCGTCCGGTCCCACCGACTGGGACTCCGCCCAGTACGCCTCGGCACTCCGCCACTTCGACGTCCGGCACGGACAGCCCCAGCCCCCCGGGTACTGGCTCTACGTGGAAGCCGGCCGGTGGGTGGCGCGGCTGACCGGGCTCGGCGCCATCCACAGCATGGTGCTGATCTCGGCGGTGGCCTCCGCCGCCGCGGTGGGATGGACGGCGGTGGCGGGACGGGCCATGGGCGGGCGGTGGCTGGGCGTCGCCGCCGGCGCGGTGGTGGCCACCTCGCCGTTCGTGTGGTTCAGCGGCTCGATCGTGGCCACCTACTCCTTCGACGCCCTGGCCTGCGCCCTCCTGATGGTGCTGGCCTGGGACGCCCGACCCGGGAGCTGGCACGGCCTGTGGGCGGTGGTGGCCCTCGGCCTCCTCACCGGCTTCCGGCAGTCGATCATCCAGGCCTTCGCCATCCTGGCCCTGCTGGCGGTGGTGGGCTCCACCCGCACGGTGGGCCGGGCGATGGCCACGGTGGGGGCCGGCGCGGTGGCGGTGGCCGTCTGGTTCGTGCCCATGGTGCTCCAACAGCCGGGCGGACTGTCGGCCTGGGCACGGGCCACCCACGCCGAGACGGTGGGGGCCTTCCAGGTGACCTCGGTGCTCGACCATGCGGCCGGCGGTCGAACCAACCTGGGGATCTTCTCCGCCGTCACCGTGGTCGCCCTGGCCCCGGTGGCCGTTCTGACCGTTCTGGCCCTGGTGGCCCTGGTCGTCCGCCGGCTGGTGCGGGGTGGGGCGCCGGCGACGGGCGCCGGCGACGGGACCGCAGGGGGCGAGATGTCCTCGGGGCGCTGGGCGAGGACCTGGTACCAGGGCCGGACCGCCGTCCTGACCGCCGCCATCGTGCCGCCGGTCGCCATCGTGGCCCTGGTGCAGTTCGCCAAGGGCGGGTACGTGCTGGCCTACCTCCCGGCGGCGGTGATCGCTCTCCTCCTGCCGGTGGCCGCCCTGACCCGACGGGCCGGGCGACCCCGGGTCCGGGCCCATGCCGCCCATGCCGCCCGGGACGGCCGATCGGCCTCGACGGCCTGGGCGGTGGTGGCGTCGGTCGGGGTGGCGGCGGTGGTCCTGCTCGGCGCCCAGCGGTTCGTGAGCGGTGCCGGGGTCCTGCCCCAGCGGCAGCTCCGCGCCACCGGTGGACTGTGGCTCCAGCAACCCCGGTACCAGGCCCCCTACGACGACACCCGGTCAACCATCCGGTCCGCCGACGCCATCGACGCCGCCCTGGTGGCGCTGCGGCCGTCGATCGACCCCACCCGGGACGTGGTGCTGTTCAACACGGTGGACGGCGGCGACACCATCTACCGCAACGCCGGGTGGGCCCTCCCCGGGGTACGGGTCGCCCTGGTCCAGCCGGGCACGCTGCTCTACAACGAGCAGGGTGGGGCCCTCTACTACGCCACCGGCACCACGGTGGCCGCCGGGCCGTCAGGCACGGTGTTCCTGGTCGCCTCCCCCGCCCTCCCCGGACTGGCCGCCCTCACCGCCGAGGGGTACGCCCTCCCGGTGTCCACTCCGCTGCCCATCGGCGGCTACCGGGTCTGGCGCCTGCTCCCCGGCACCTCCGTCCTGGGGGTGCACACGGTGGCTCGAGCCGGGCCCCGGCCCCTCGGGACCGGGCTGTGACCCCCGACCCCGGGCCCCGGGCGCCGAGGACTCTGACCCTCAGGCGGTGACCGACCGGCGGCCAGCGGTGACCACCGACTCCAGGAAGGTGGCGTACCGGTCGGTGACCACCGGCCAACGGAACCGCCCGTCCACGTAGGCCCGGCCCCGGGCCCCGAGGGTGGCGGCCAGGTCGGGGTCGCCGACCAGCCGCTCCACCGCCACCTCGAACTCGCCGTAACCGTCGTAGGGCAGGCCCCCACCGGACCGGAGGCAGTGCTCGGTGGTCGGTCCACAGGCGGCGTTGACCATCACCGGGGTCCGGGCGCTCCATGCCTCCACCACCACCAGCGAGAAGGCCTCCCATCGCGACGGGGAGACCAGGGCGGTGGCCCGCCGGAGCAGCTCCCACTTGGCCGCCTCCGACACCGGTCCCAGCACGTCCACGGACGGGTGGGGGTCGGGCGCCTCCACCACCGGGCCGGCGAACACCAGGCGCAGCGGTCCGGGGTGGCGCTCCCGGTAGGCGGTGAACATGGAGGCCAGGGTGAGTGAGCCCTTGTGCCGGTCGACCCGACCCAGGCAGAGGAGGAAGGGGTCGTCGGGCGGGACGAACCCGTCGAGCTCCCCGTCGTCGGGTGGATCCTCCACGCCCAGCCCCAGCAGCAGCTGGTGGTGGGAGGCCACCGGGAAGGTCCGCTGCACCAGCTGGCGCTCGGCCGCCGTCTGGAAGACCAGCCCGTCGGCCGCCTCGAAGACGGGCGGGAAGACCGGGAGGTGGAGGGCGGGCTCGTCATGGGCGGCGGGGTGGAGCACGGTCGGGGCCCGCACCCGCCCGATCACCCGGACCGTCGGCCAGTAGAGGTAGGGGTAGAAGACGACCACGTCGGCGTCGGACGCCATGGCCGCCTCGGCCACCGCCGGGGTGACCGGACCCTGGAGGTCGAGCCAGCGGTCGGCGTCGGCCGGCGACGCCCCGGACGGGTCGGCCAGCAGGGAGGCGGACAGCGGATGGAAGGACGGATGGCGCCCGGCCGCCGACCGGAACCGGCGGACCCGGACCCCGCCGATTGCCTCCTCGCCCTCCGGGTAGACGTCGTCCCAGGTCACGAAGTCCTCGGCACAGCTGGTCAGGACCTCGACCTCCCAGCCGGGACGGGCCGCCAGGTGCTCGGCGAACTTCCGGGCCGCCGTCTCGGCACCGCCCACGATGGCGGGCCCGTAGCGGGGGACGACGAAGGCGACCTTCACGGCGACCGTCGGAGGTCGCCCGGGGCGGTCACGCCGCGTAGGCGGTCTCGAGGGCCGAGGCGAACTCGTCCCGGACCCGGGGCAGGGCGAAGGAGGCGACCCGTTCGGCGGCGGCGGCGGCCAGCGTGGCGCGGAGCTGGGGATCGTGGACCACCCGGTCGACGGCCGCCGCCACCCGGACCGGCTGCTTGTCCGGAAGAACCAGCCCGGCGGTGGCCACCGTCTCGGGAACGGCGGTGAACCGGTACGACACGATGGGGACCCGGTGGAACATGGCCTCGAGCAGGGGGACGCAGAAGCCCTCGTGGTTGGAGAGGCAGACGAAGGCGTCGGCGTTGGCGTAGTAGGCGATCAGCTCCTCGTGGGTGACCGACCCGGCGAACTCCACGGCGTCGGCCAGGCCCAGCTCGGCGGCGAACCGCTCCACCGCCGACTGGTAGGCCGGAGAGATGGCACCGCCCACGATGTGGAGGCGGGCCTGCGGGTCGTACAGGCGCCGGTAGGCGGCCAGGGACTTCACCAGGTCGTCCTGCCCCTTGTGGGGGGAGACCTTCCCCACGAACAGGAGGTCGGCGCCCCCGTTGGCCCGCTGCTCCCCCAGCCGCTCGGCGAGCTGGGGGTCGGGCGAGCCGGCGAACCCCTCGAGGTCGAGCAGCAGCGGCACCGTCCGGGTGGAGCGGTAGCCGGCGTGGAGCAGCTCGCGCTCGTTGAACTCGGAGTCGGCCACCGCGAACTCGGTCACCGGGGCCAGCTCCAGCAGCTGGGCCCGGCCCCGCCGGACCTCGTCCCCCACCTCGGGCACCCACGCCTCGAGCAGGTCGGCCGGCGTGATGTTGTGGTAGTTGACGAACTTGCGCTCCGAGCGCTCCCGGAAGGTGTCCCCCACCCCGCTGCCGATGGACAGCTGGTAGAGGAGGACCCGACCCGACGACGACCGGTCACCCAGCTTGGCGATGGGGAGCCCGGCGTCGAGCCGGTCGGGCGTGGCGTTGCCGTAGTAGATGTCGGACTCGAAGCCCCGGCTCCGCAGCAGGTCCTGGAGCTGCAGCACGTGGCCACCGATGGCGTCCCGGCTGGCCAGCGAGGGGATGACCTGGTCGATCCGTCGGGCCGCCACCGTCAGGCGATGATGTTCTCGGCCACCGGGGCGCCCGAGATGCCGCCCATCGAGTCGACGGCCGGGACCTCCCCGGTGTGCCCGGTGGAGCGGAACCGGAAGCTGGCGGCCGGCAGGAGCCGGACCCGGCCGGTGGCCCGGCCGGTGTTGACCACCTCGAATTGGGTGACCTGGTCCTTCCAGTCGTAGATGGCCGTCTCGGTGAGGCTGCGGATACCGACGCTCACCGAGTAGGTGCCGTCGAGGAGCGGGACCTCGGGGAACTCGAACCGGATCTGGCCACCCCCCACCGGCACCTCCATCTGGCAGCTGGGGTCGTCGGGGTCGGAGGCGAAGACCAGCTCGTTGCTGTCGTCGTGGATGGCGATGGTGGCGATGGCGTTGTGCACGGCGGCCAGCGAGTCGAGCTCGGCCGTGATGACCAGGGGGTCGCCGGGCCGGAGGTGGTCGCCGCTGCCGGTGCCGCCGTGCTCGGCCTGCACCGTCCCGATGTGGAAGACATTGCCCTCGATACCGCCCGACTCCGAGCCCTCGATCGTCCCCACCCCGAGCAGGTCGGCCAGGTAGACCCGGATGGCCTCGCCGGGCTCGTCGACCGTGAGCACCTTGCCGTGGTTCATCACCATGGCCCGCGAGCAGTTCTGGCGGATGGTGTCGGTGCCGTGGCTGACCACCACGATGGTGCGCCCCTCGCGCTGGAACTTCTTGACGTGGTCGAGGCACTTCCGCTGGAAGGCGGCGTCCCCCACCGCCAGGACCTCGTCGACCAGCAGCACGTCGGGCTCCACGTTGACCGCCACCGCGAAGCCCAGCCGGACGTACATGCCCGAGGAGTAGAACTTCACCTGGTTGTCGATGAACTGCTCCAGCTCGGCGAAGGCCACGATGTCGTCGAACCGCTTGTCGATCTCCGAGCGGGACAGCCCCAGCAGCGAGCCGTTCAGGTAGATGTTGTCGCGGCCGGACAGCTCGGGTTGGAACCCGGCCCCCAGCTCGAGCATGGCGGCCAGGCTGCCCCGGACCCGGATCTCCCCGGTGGTGGGCTTCAGGATGCCGGCCACGCACTTGAGGAGGGTGGACTTGCCGCACCCGTTGCGGCCCAGGATGCCGAACGTCTCCCCCTCGTTGATGTCGACGTTGACGTCCTTCAGGGCCCAGAAGGGGGTGTAGGGCATCTTGCCGCCGTGGATCACCCGCTCCTTCAGCGAGGTGTACCGCTCGTTGTAGAGCCGGAACTGCTTGGAGATGTCTCGGACTTCGATGGCGACGCCCACGGGCTACAGCTCCTCTGCGAAGTTGCCCTCGAGCCGGCCGAAGACGATGAGGGATAGGAAGAACAGTCCGATGCTGACCACCAGCACCGCCCCCAGCAGCAGGGCGAAGGTCCCCACCGACCAGGTGGGGAGCACGTGGTAGATGGTCGGCGTCTTGGCGCCGGGCGGCAGGTACGAGTACTGGGTGACCCCGTAGATGGCCCGTTGGAAGGTCATCACGATCGGGGTGATGGGGTTGACCAGGTAGACGTACTGGCCCCACTTCAGCACCGGGTGGGACTTGGAGAAGCCGGACAGGAAGATCTGGCCGTAGGTGTAGACGATGCACGTCCCCCAGAACCAGGCCATCAGCAGCACCTCGGTCAGGTGCTGGGTGTCCCGGAGGTAGACGTTGACCGCCGACAGGAAGATGGAGATTGCCCCGGTGAAGATCAGCAGTGCCACCAGGGCCAGAGGCAGCAGGGCCAGGTACTGGTAGGCCGGGTGGACCCCGAAGGCCACCATGGCGATGACCAGCACCACCACCTGGATGGCGAAGAGCACCAGGGCCACCCCGGCCACCGACAGTGCCAGGAGCTCGCGGGGGAAGGCCACCTTCTTGACGATGCCGGCCTTGCCCACCACCACGGTGGTGGACGACATGGCGGCATTGTTGAACAGGTTCCAGACCAGCAGGCCGGCGAACAGCCAGATGGCGAAGTTGGGCTGGTGGTTCCGGGCGATGATCTTGAAGACCACGTAGTAGATGGCCAGCACCAGCGCCGGGTTGAGCATCGACCACAGGTAGCCGAGGACCGAGTTCTTGTACTTGACCTTCAGCTCGGTGCGGACCAGGAGGATGAGCAGGTCCCGGTTGACCCAGAGGTCCCTCAGGCGCTGTCGGAGCTGGACCTTGCCGTTGACGACGGTGACCTGGCGGTTGGAGCTGCCGGGCACGAACCGGGTGGAGCCGCCGATGCTGACGGCCTCCCCGTCGCCCTCCCCGTCGCCCAGCCGCGGCCGTTCCGGGTCGGGCGGGGTCGAGGCCGGTGGGTGCTTGTCGGGTGGGGACCCTCCAGGCGCGGGCTCGACCGCGCCGACACTCACTGGGTTACGGCCCCTGCAGTCGTCGGACCGTCCACCCCGTCCTTCTGGATCACGGCGTCGATGAAGCCGTACTCCTTGGCCTCGTCGGCGGTGAACCAGCGGTCGCGGTCGGAGTCGGCCTCGATCCGGTCCACCGGCTGGCCGGTGTGGAAGGCGATGCGCTCGGCCATCATCCGCTTCAGGTACATGATCTGCTCGGCCTGGATGGCGATGTCGGAGGCCTGGCCCTGCATGCCGCCGGACGGCTGGTGCATGAGGATGCGGCTGTGGGGCAGGGCGAACCGCTTGCCGGGCGTACCCGAGCAGAGGAGGAACTGGCCCATGGAGGCGGCCAGTCCCACGCAGATGGTGCGGATGTCGCACCGCACGTACTGCATGGTGTCGTAGATGGCCAGGCCGTCGGTGACCGAACCGCCCGGGGAGTTGATGTACACCGAGATGTCCTGCTCGTGGTTCTCGGCCTCGAGGAGGATCAGCTGGGAGCAGACCAGGTTGGCGGTGTTCTGGTCGATGGCCGACCCGATGAAGACGATCCGCTCCTTCAGCAGGCGCTGGAAGATGTCGGATCCGGGACCGGCATCCGCCACCGACTTCGACTCCACGGTCGCCAGGGAGGGATCGGACAGGAGGGGGTGACGGGTGTCGTCCATGGTGGGCAAGCCTAGTGGCTCACCGCTCCCCGGGGACGCAGGGGCACCGGGGGGTGGCGGCCTCAGCCGGGGGCGGTGGCGGGGTCGGCGACGCCCTGCACGGCCGCTACCAGGCGTTCCGCCGCGCTGCCCAGGTCGAGGGCGGCGAACCGCCCGACGCCGGCCTCCACCAGCGACCGACGCCGGTCATCGTCCCCCAGCAGCCCGGTCACCGCCGCCACCACCGCCCGTGGGTGCTTGCGGTCGAGGATCACCCCGGCGTCGCCCAGCACCTCCCGCACCGCCCCGGCGTCGAAGGCCACCACCGGCAGCCGGTGCCCCATCGCCTCCACCAGGGGCACCCCGAACCCCTCGTGGTCGGAGAGCATGACCAGCACGTCGCTGGCCCGGTAGTGGGCGGCCAACGAGGCGTCGTCGATGCCGGTCACGAACTCGACGGCGTCCCCGAGTCCCAATGTGGCCACGTACCGCCGGAGGGCCCCGGCGTAGGCGGGCTCCGACGGGGAGCCCACCACCGTCAGGTGGGCCCCGGGGTCGACGGTCCGGCGGGCCACGAACAGGGCGGCCACCGTCTCGTGATGGCCCTTGTTGGGGGCCAGCCGTCCCACCGACAGCCAGGAGCTCCCCGGTGGTGACGTCCGGCGGCGCTGGTGGCGGGCCGTCTCCAGGCGGGCCAGGACGACGGGGTCCGGCTCGGTCGGCGGCACCGCCAGGTTGGCCACCGGGATCACCGTGGTCCGGGTGCAGCCGGCGCCCTGCAGCTCGACCTCGTCGAACCGGGACACCGCCACGCCCAGGGCCGCCCGGGGGGCGACCATGGCCAGCTCCGCCAGGGTGGTGACCTGCAGCTGGGCGATCCCGTTGTTCCAGGGGGCGAAGAACCGGGGAGGCGTGACGCTGTGGTAGTTCAGCACCAGGGGCTCGGGCCGCCCGGCCAGCCACCCGGCCATGACCGACTGGGTGGCGAACTGGTACACCAGGACGTCGCCGGCCTCGGCCTCCTCGGCGTAGGCCCGGTACGGCCGGGTCTCGTCGACGGTGGCCGGATCGGGAAGCTCGGAGTAGATGCGGGAGGTGATCCCGTCGGCCACCAGGCGGTCACGCACCGACCGGGTGTGCTCCCCCACCGCGTCGTACCGGTGGAGCATGGGGACGAACTGGTGGATACCCCTCATGCCGGCACCCTCCCGGCCACGGCGTGGACGTCGCCGTCGTCGGGGCGGTGCCACACCAGGTCCCCGACGCCCAGCCGCTCGAGCAGCGCCAGCCACGTCTCGGGATGGAGCGGGTGGCCGGGGAGCAGGTCCCGGCCGGCGGCGGTGAGGCGCCCCTCCCACGCTGTCCGGTCGGTGGTGAGGACGACCAGCGGCGCCGATGGCACCAGCGCGTCGACCACCGTTCCGACCAGGGCCAGCTGACCGGGGAGGTCGAGCCGGTCGGTGGCCCCGGCCAGGACGGCGCCGGCCAGGCTGCCCGGCGTGCCGGCCCCGGCCGCCTCCGCCAGAGTGCCGAGCACCACGTCGCCGGAGGGGGCGTCCCCCGCCATCCGCCACGCCTCCGGCCCGAGGGGCTCCACCGCCCGCACCCGGTGCCCACCCGCCCGGAGGGCGGAGGCGACGGCGGCGGCCGACTCCCCGACCAGGACCGGGAGGTCCGAGGCCGGACCGGTGAACCACGAGGCCACCGGGGCCGCCCACGGCGACAGGTCGGGCGGGTCGACCAGGCGGGCCGGGTCGACGAGGAGGTCCCGGGTGGGGTCGGCCCGGGACTCCAGCCGCTCGAGGCGGGCGGCCAGGTACCGGACGGCGTCCCAGGCCGCCACCAGGCGGTCCCGCAGCTCCTGGTCGCCCGCCGCCAGGATGTCCCGGGCGTGGCCGTCCATCAGGTCGGCCAGCTCGGCGATCACGTCGCCCATCATCCGCTGCCCGGCCTTGGCCGCCCGGCCCCGCTCCCACAGGTCGTCGGGGAGTCCGTGCCACGGCGCCGAGGCCGCCACCCCGGAGGTCGGCTCCTTCAGGCGACGGAGCGAGTCGGTGAAGGCCCAGTCGAGGCTCCCCTGCGGGCTCAGCCGCTCGAAGGCGGACAGCAGCACCTGCTCGTCGGCGCCGGGGCCGTCCGGGCCGGGTCCGCCCTCCACCGACGCGTCGCCCATGTCGTTGTCCACGGCTCTCATCCCTCCCGCTCGTAGACCGGTCCCCCGGTGATGACCGGCAGCCGCCGGGTGTTGACCCGGGTCCGGGGTCCCCGGGCCACCGCCGCCCCGAGGAACTCGGCGTAGCGCTCGATGATCGAGTCCCACCGGTAGTAGCGGTCGGTGTACCGGCGGCCGGCATCCCCCAATGACGCCCGCAGGTCGGCGTTGCCGGTCAGCCGGTCCACCGCCACCTCGAACATCCGGTAGGAGTCGAACCACAGGCCGCCACCCGATCGCCGGCAGTGCTCCATGGTGGCCGCACACCCCCCGTTGACCAGCACCGGCACCCCGAGGGTCCACGCCTCGAGCAGCACCAGGGAGAACGACTCGTAGGCCGACGGCGACACCATGACCTCGGCGCCGGCCAGCAGGTCCCACTTGTCGGCCTCGGACACCGTGCCGGTGGCCACGATGTCGGGGTGGTCGGGGGCCTCCACCGACACCGGGCCGACGAAGGCCAGGGCGAGGTCGGACGGGTGTCGCTCCTTGTACTCGGCGAAGTACGCCGCCAGCATGGTGCATCCCTTGTGCTCGTCGACCCTGCCCAGGTAGCAGAGGTAGGGGCGGTCGCCGATCCCCAGGATGTCCCCGCCGCGGCGTCCGGCCCCGGTCGGCTCGTTGACCCCCAGGCCCAGCACGATCTGGGGGGCGGCGCCGATCCCGAACACGTGCTCCATCAGTTGGCGCTCGGCGCGGGTGTGGTAGACGAGGCCGTCGATGTCCCGGAACGACTGCCGGAAGGCCCGCAGGTAGAGAGCGGGCTCGTCGTGGGCGGCGGGATGGAGGACGGTGGGCACCCGCGACTGGGCGATGGCGTCCACGGTGGTGGCGAAGAGGTACGGGTAGCAGGCGACGACGTCGGCGTCGGTGGCGGCCACCGCATCCACCAGGTCCGGGCAGGTCGGTCCGTTGAGGGACACCCACCGGCGGGAGGTGACCAGGGAGGCGGCGGCCGGCGAGCCGCGCAGCTTGCCGTCCAGCTCGAAGTACTCCAGCAGGCGACGGCTGGCCGTCGGGAAGCGGTGGACGGTCACCCCGTCCACGGTGGAGGTCCCCGCCGGCTCGGTGTTCTCCCAGGTGAGGTGGTCCAGGCGCGCAGCTGGTCAGGATCTCCACCTTCCAGTCCGGGCGCCGCGCCATCCGCTCGGCCAGCATGCGGGCGGCCGTCTCGGCCCCGCCGATGACCTCGGCCCCGTAGCGCGGGGTGACGAAGGCCAGCTTCACCGGACCGCCGCCCGCCGTCGGTCGAGGGCGCCCAGCGCCTCGACGAACCGGGCCCGGACGGCGGAGGAGGCGAAGTCGCCCAGGCGACGGTGGCCGGCGGCCACCAGCTGCCGGCGCAGGGCGGGATCGGTGACCACCCGGTGGACGGCGGCCGCCACCTCGCCGGGACGCTTGGTGCCGAGGAGGACCCCGGCCTCCCCCATCGTCTCCGGGACCGCCCCGGTGCCGTAGGCCACGATGGGGAGCCCGAAGTGCATGGACTCGAGCAGGGGGATGCAGAACCCCTCGTGGTCGGAGAGGCAGACGAACACATCGGCGTCGGAGTACCAGGCGGCCAGCTGGGGTCCCGTGAGGTGCTCGCCGTGCACCACGGCGTCGCCGAGGCCCAGCTCGGCGGCGAAGCCCAGCACCGCCTCGGCGTACTCGCCGGTGATGGCCGGGCCCACCAGGGCGAGCCGTGCATCGGGGTCGTACCACCGGCGGTACAGCCACAGCGCCTCCACCAACTGGTGCTGGGCCTTGTTGGGCGACAGCCGCCCGACGAACAGCAGCAGGGCGCCGGGGCCGTGGCGGTCGGCCAGTCGGGCGGCCTCCGCCGGGTCGACCTCGTCCGGGGCGCCCCAGGCGGCGATGTCGGTGAGGATGGGGATCACCGCCGTCTCCGGGCAGCCGAAGGAGGTCAGCTCGGCGGCGTTGAAGGCGGAGTCGGCGATCCCCAGGGCGGCCCGTCGGGCCAGGCCGGCGATCTGGGTCCGGGCCAGGGTCACCTTCTCGGCGGTGTGGTCCTCCCACCCCTCGTAGAACGAGGCCGGGGTGACGTTGTGGTAGTCGAGCACCAGGGTCTCCGGCCGGTCGAGCAGGAAGTCGGCCACCGGCGATCCGGTGCCGGCCTGGTAGAGCAGGATGTCGCCGGGTGCCGCCCGCTCCGGGTACCGCTCGAAGTAGGTGGCCTGGTCGAGGAGCTCGTCGTGGGCCGCCTCGACGTAGATCTCCGACGCCCAGCCAGCGGCGCGGAACGTCTCGCGCAGGGCGAGGGTGTGATCGCCGGTGGCGTCCCGGGGCAGCAGGGCCGGGACGAACTGATGGACGGCGGTCACCGCTCCCGGACGGCGGTCAACAGGTACTCGCCCGGCCCCAGCAGCAGCTCGTTGACCACGTCGATGGTGGCGTTCAGGGTGACGGCGTCGGGGTGCGATCCGTCCAGCCGTTCGAGGCGCCGGTCGTCGCCGCCGGTGCGCACCCCGGTGGTGGCCAGGCCGAGGGCCTCCAGCAGGTGGGTCCACGTCTCGGGGTGGAGCGGCCGGCCGGGCGACAGGTCCTCCACCAGGTGGGAGTGCTGGCGACGCCACGCCTCCGGGGTACGGGAGTGGAGGACCAGGACGCCGTCGACGGCCAGCCGGGCCGCCGCCAACGCCACCAGGCGGTCGCGCTGGTTGGGGTGGAGCCACTGCACCGATCCGCTGAGCACGATCCCGGACAGCGCCTCCTCGGCGACCACCTCCAGATGGTCGAGGGCCGACTCGGCGCGGACGTCGAGACCCCGGTCGACGGCCGGCTCGATGGCCAGCTCGGCCGGGTCCACCCCGTAGGCGTCGACCCCGGCGGCCACCAGCCGCTCCACCAGCGACCCGTTGCCGCACTCGGCGTGGAGCACCCGTCCGGTGGTCCCCGACAGGGCGGCGACGGCGTCGTCCGCCCACCAGGCGGCGCCGGCGTCCACCACCGGGACGGCGGTGCTCGGCAGCTCGGGGATCCGGATGGAGTCGATGGTCGACTCGAGATCCTCCACGTGGTCGACCAGCAGGTGGAGCATGCGGGAGACCGCCCAGCCGAACTTGACGATCTGGTGGACGATGAACCCGATGTACCAGCTGAGCGACTTACGGATCAGGCGCTTGACGTAGACGCCGACCTTCTTCTGGGACTCCACCGGGACGGAGATGTCGATGTAGGCGGCCCCGTCCACCAGGGCCAGGTTCTCCCGCAGCCGCGCCTTGCCCTGCAGGCCCACCGGGGAGAACTCGAGGAACAGCTCGTCGAGCTCGCGCTCGAGACCGGCGGGGAGGTCACCCGAGGCGCGTCGACGGCGCACCTCGACGTCGATCTCGGCCATCACCCCGGCCAGGTAGGTGGCCCGCCCGACGGCGTCGAGCTGATCGGGCGCCAGATCGTCGGTGGCGGTCGGCGAGGGATCCGGCGTGCCGGTGCCGCCCTCCGCGGGCGCCACGGAGGGCTCGGACGGGGTGGTTCCAGGCATCCCGAGGACTATAGCGACCGCACCCGGGAGGCCCCGGGATCGGCGACCCCTGGATAGGCTGACGCCGCCGCGGGTGTGGCGGAACTGGCAGACGCGCCGGGTTTAGGTCCCGGTCCCTTCGGGGGTGGAGGTTCGAGTCCTCTCGCCCGCACCAATGGAACGGGCCCGCATCCGAGCGAATTCCCGGACGGCCTGTCGGCCAATTCGCTCGGATGCGGGCAGATCCAACCCACCGGGGCAGGTCATCGGGCGCCGGAGGAGGCCCGCCGGACGCGGACCGGGCCCACCGGGATCGCGGACGGCGGACAGCCGACGGCCGACGGAGGCGACCGGGTCAGGACGCGGGACGACGGCGCCGGGTCGGCGCCTTGGCCGGCGGCTTCCGGCACAGCACCGCCAGCAGGTAGCAGTCCTCGGCGTCGAAGTAGATCCCGGGGTTGGCGGCCAGCGCCGCCTGGTCGTAGGTGCCCTCGGCGGCGGCCGGACCGCCCCAGTTGAGGCCCCGCTCGGTGAGCACCTCGAACCCGGCGGCCGTCACCTTGGCCCGGAGCTGTCCGAGGGTGTACTCGATCTCGTGGTCGGGGTCGATGAAGGCGTCCTGTTGCATGCGGCACACCCGGCCGTTGGGGGTGTCGATGGCCAGGAAGCCTCCCGGCCGCAGGATCCGGAACGCCTCGGCCAGCACGGTGTCCCCGACATCCTCCGGGACATGCTCGATGGACTGGCCGCTGTAGACCAGGCCCACCGAGTCGTCGTCGGCGAACGACAGGTCGGCCATCGACCGGTACTCGTAGCGGACCTTGCCCCGCTCGGACTCCCCCTCCCCGAACTTCTCCGACTTGTAGAGGGGGTGACGGTCGTCGGGCGGCAGGTCGACCACCACCAGCTCGTCGAAGTCGTAGGGGTAGCCCAGCACCACCAGGGCGCCCCGGGCGTCGCTGGTGTGGCCACCGCCCAGATCCACGATCCGGTCGGCCGGCGGCAGGCCGATGATGAACTCCACCCGGCTGGCGTGGAGGGAGCTGTGGAGGTTGGCCGGCCCCACCGGCACCTGGGTCCGGTACTCGTTGGAGCAGCGGACCCGGTCCACCACGTCGGCGTGGCTGAGCAGGCCGGCCGTCATGGCGCCGGTCAGGTCGGTCCAGGCCTGGGGATCGGGATCCCGACGGAGCAGCACGTTGTAGGCCATCCGCACCGCCTCGTGGGGCGCCATCTGGGTGTACGACAGCCCGGCCAGGCGGGTCGCCTCCCGACGGGCCTTCTGCTCCACCCGGCCCACCAGGGGCCCGATCCGGTCGACGGCGGTGGCGACCGCCCCGGAGACGGTCGCCTTGGGATCCGCTCCTGTGTCTCCGCTCACGCACCCTCCTCGACGGTCGATCGACGCCCGAACCTACCATCGCCCCTGGCCGGCCCGGCTCCCCGGAGCGGTTCCCACCGGCCGCCCCGGCGGGGGCCCGGGCTCCCCCCTCGCCGGCTGCCTTGCCGGGAGTGGTGGGTTTCGGCAATGCTTCCCGGGTTCCGCGGCGCCGTCGTTGTGAACCACCTCCCTCGGGCGGTGTCCGCCGGGGTCCGCCCCCGCTCGACGGCGCCCTCACGGCGACAGGGCGACCGAACGGGCGCACCAATCAGACTTCTCCGGAGCCGCACGGCACCGGGATCAGGCACAGGAGGCCATCCATGGGACTGCTCGACGGCAAGGTAGCCATCGTCACCGGCGCGGGTCGGGGTATCGGACGGGAGGAGGCCCTGCTGCTGGCCTCCCTCGGCGCCAAGGTGATCGTCAACGACGTCGGCGCCTCCATGAAGGGCGAGGGGGGCGACAAGCACCCCGCCGAGGAGGTCGTCGAGCTGATCAAGGCCGGGGGCAGCGACGCGGCGGTCAACGACTCCGACGTCAGCTCCTGGGAGGGGGCCAAGGCGCTGGTCGACCAGGCCGTCGACACCTTCGGCAGCCTGGACATCCTGGTGAACAACGCCGGCATCCTGCGGGACAAGATGAGCTTCAACATGGAGGAGTCCGACTGGGACGACGTGATCCGTGTCCACCTGAAGGGCCACTTCGCCCCCTCCCACCACGCCGCCGTCTACTGGCGGGGCCGGGCCAAGGCGGGCGAGGACGTCACCGGGCGCATCGTCAACACCTCGTCGGAGGCCGGTCTGTTCGGCAACGCCGGCCAGGCCAACTACTCGGCGGCCAAGGCGGGCATCGCCTCGATGACCTGGGTGCTGGCCCGGGAGCTGGGCCGCTACGGCATCACCGTCAACTCCATCTCGCCCCGGGCCCGGACCCGGATGACCGAGGGCCTGTTCACCGAGATGAGCACCGAGGGCGAGGCCTTCGACAAGTTCGACCCGAAGAACGTCGCCCAGCTGGTGGCCTTCCTGGCCACCGACGAGGCCTCCGACGTCAGCGGTCAGAACTTCATCGTGTTCGGCGGCGACATCTACGCCACCGGCGGCTTCCACCCGGTCGGTGAGATCCACCGTGACGCTCCGTGGACGCCGGAGGAGCTGATCGAGGCCAAGGGAGAGCTCTTCAAGGGCATCTCGTCCGGCATCCCGCCCTTCAGCTTCTTCTAGACGGAGCGCCTCGGAGTAGACAGGACGACTCGGGGCCGACGGGGCGACTCGGGGCGGTGCCCAGGTCGGCGGTGCCGTCCGGTCAGTGGGGCCCGGCCACCAGGGCGGTGGCCTGGCCCACGACCTTCTCCTCGCCGTCGGCGTTCCGCAGTCCGACGTCCAGGTCCACCAGGTGCTCCCCGTCCACGGTGCGGGTACCGGTGACCACGATCCGGGTCACCAGCTCCTCGTCGGGCCAGGTCTGGCGGGCGAAGCGCACCTGGAACCGCCGGACGTTGCCGACCCCCACGTAGTCGGTGAGGGCGGAGCCGAGGAAGCCCATCGAGAACATCCCGTGGCCGAACACGCTGGGCTGCCCGGCGGCCACCGCCTTCACCTCGTCGTGGTGCATGGGATTGAAGTCGCCCGAGGCCCCGGCGTAGGCCACCAGGTCGGTCCGGTTGAGCACATGGGTGCGTACCGGTGCCTCATCACCCACCGACAGGTCCTCGACCTGCAACGTCCCCTCAGCCACTGATCCGTCCTCCTGGTCCTCGATGGTCTCCGGTGGCCGCCTTCCCGGTCACCGTGCTCCAGGCTGCCACACTCACCAGCCCCGGAAGGCGGGCGGGCGACGCTCGGCGAAGGCGGCCAGGCCCTCCTGGCAGTCCTCGGTGGTGGTCACCAGCTCCTGGCCCACCGCCTCGTCCCAGAAGGACTGGGCCCGGTCGGTCTCCAGGGCCCGGTTGGTCAGGTACTTGGCCAGACCGATGGCCTTGGTGGGGCCGGCGGCCAGCCGGGCCGCCCAACGGCCGGTCTCCTCGGCCAGCTCCGAACGGGGGACCACCCGGTTGACCAGACCGATCCGCTCGGCCTCCCGGGCCGGCACGTCGTCCCCGAAGAAGAAGAGCTCCTTGGCCTTCTGGGGGCCGACCAACCGGGCCAGCAGGTAGGCCCCACCGGCGTCGGGGGCGATGCCCCGGCGGACGAACACCTCGATGAACTTGGCCTCCTCGGCCGCCAGCACCAGGTCGCAGGCGAGGGCCAGGTGCATGCCCCCTCCGGCCGCGGTGGCGTTCACCGAGGCCACCACCGGCTTCTCGCAGTCGAGCACCGCCCCGATCAGCCGCTGCCAGCCGTTCCGGATCGTGCGGGCGTTGTCCCCCACCGCCGGGCTGGGCGCCCCCTCGGGGCGGTCCCGGGCCGGCCCCTGCGCCCGGAGGTCGGCCCCGGTGCAGAATCCCTTCTCGCCGGCGCCGGTGAGCACCACCGCCCGGACGGCCAGGTCGGCGGAGGCGTCCTCGAGCCACGCCACCACCTGGTCCCGCATGGAGGCGGTGATGGCATTGCCGGCCTCGGGTCGGTTGAGCGTGATCCAGGCCACCCCGTCCTCCACCCGCCGGACCACGTGGTCGTCGGTGTCGGCCATCAGATCCGGTGGATGAGGTTCATGGTCGAGCTGCACACCGGCTCACCGGTCTCCCGGTCGCTCCAGGCCGTCTCCACCACCACGAAGGTCATGGTCTTGCCCTTGGACTCCTTCCGGTAGGCGTCCACCACCGTCCCCACCCCCACCAGCACGTCGCCGGCGAAGACCGGGCGGTGATAGGTGATCTCCTGCTCGCCGTGGAGGATCAGGCCGCCGTTGGCCATGAGGGGCCCGATGATCTCGGCCATCGGGTTGCCGTCCGGCTGGTCGTCGGTCTGGAGCTCGGGGTACGCCCCGAAGCTGGCCATCACGAACGGGTAGGTGGGCGGGGCGGGGATGCCGGGCAGCCCGGCCGCGGCGGCCGCCCGGGGGTCCCGGTAGATGGGGCTGTCGCTCTTCACGGCGGCGGCGAACTCGGCCAGCTGGCCCCGCTCGACGGTGACCACCGTCGTCCCGGTCGACTTGCCGATGATCGAGCTGAAAATGTCGTCTGCCACAGTCGCTCCCCCACGGTCGCGCTACCGGATGTCGGGCACATCCGCCCGCCGCAGGGTAGCGCGCCGTCCCGTCAGGGTCGGTCGGACGGGCGGGCCAGTGCCGGAGTGCCGGCCAGCCGTCCGCGGAGGGCCGTCCGGTCGAGCTTGCCGTAGACGGTGGTGGGCAGCTCGTCGGCCAGGACCACGAACTCCGGCACCTTGAAGGTGGCCAGGCGGGTGGCGGCGTGGCGCACCACCCCCTCGACGGTCACCGACCGGTCGGCCACCACCACCGCCCCCACCCGTTGGCCCAGGTCGGCGTCGGGGACGCCCACCACCCCGGCGTCCACCACCCCGGGGAGGTCGCGCAGCACCTCCTCCACCTCCAGCGGCCCGAACTTCTCGCCGCCCCGGTTGATGGTGTCGGAGAGCCGGCCGGTGAGGAAGAGGTAGCCCTCGTCGTCCTGGCGCCCGATGTCCCCGGTGTGCAGCCACCCGGCGGTGGTGTGGTGGCCGGCCCGCACCACGAACTCCCCCTCCCCGCCGGCAGGGACCTCGGCGCCGGTCGCCGGGTCGAGGATCCGGACCGCCACCCCGGGCAGCGGCCGGCCCACCGAGTCGAGCCGGTCCCCCCGCCGGTGGTCGTCGGGGGTGAGGGCGGCGAAGGCACCGAGGGTCTCGGTCTGCCCGAAGGTGTTGGAGAAGTCGACCCACGGCAGGGCCGCCACCGCCCGGTGGACCAGGTCGACCGGGGCGGCGGCCGCCCCGTAGCTCAGCGAGCGAAGGGAGTGGAGATCGGCGGTGGCGAAGCGGGGGTGGTCGAGGATCCGGCGGAGCATGGTGGGAACCACGAAGGTCTGTTGCACCTTGTGCCGCTCCACCAGGGTCAGCCAGGTCCCGGCCTCGAAGCGCGGCAGCACCACCACCTGCTTCCCCTGGTGGAGGGCGACCAGCAGCCCCAGGGTGCCCCCGATGTGGAAGATGGGGGCCGACAGCAGGTCGATCACCGGCCCGACGGCGGGGTCGATGGGCCGCCCGTAGAAGGCCATCCGGTCGATCAGGGAGGCGTGGCTGATCTCGATCGGCTTGGGCCGCCCGGAGGTGCCGCTGGTGAAGAGCACCAGGGCGGTGTCGTCCCCACGCCCCACCGTGGCCGGCGTGGCCGTCTCCTCGGCCACGGCCACCTCGGCCTCGCCCAGCACCGGTCCCTCCACCACCGGGGCCAGGCGCTCGAGGTAGGCGCCGCCGGCCACGCCCACCCGGGCCCCGACGAGGGACACCAGTCCCCCGAGCTCCTCGGTGGTCAGGTAGGCGTTCATCTGGGCCGACGCCGCCCCCAGGCGGGCGGTGGCCAGGATGGTGGCCACCGAGAGGGCGCTCCCCAGGTTGACCAGGGCCACCCGGTCCCCCGGCCCCACCCCGGCCGAGGCCAGGGCGGTGGCCGCCCGGCGGGTCATCGACTCGAGCTCCCGGTAGGTGAGTCCCTTCCCGTCCACCACCAGGGCGGTCCGGTCCGGCACCACCCCGAGGGGCGGATCGATGGCGTGGCCGGCGTTCACGGTCGGTGCCTCGGGTGACGGGCGGGACATCGGGTCAGTCCGCCGCCAGCCGGTCGAACTCCTCGGGCGAGACCTGGTCCTCGACGGCGTGGGCCAGCCGCTTGGAGCGGGACCGGAGGGAGAGGAGCTCACCGTCGCGCTCGTCCTCCCCCTTGATCCCGGAGACCAGCTGGGACTGGGCGAGGGCGATGGCCCCCACGAACATCACCAGCAACGACAACGCCTCCAACGGTCCGTAGGGGAAGGCCGTGCGGAGGTCGTCGCCGAAGAGGGCGATGCCCAATGCCATGCTGACCAGCGGGTCGACCAGGACCAGGGAGGTCTGGGAGGCGGCGATGGGCCCGGCGTGGAAGGCGTTCTGGGCCAGGAACACCGACGCCACCCCGCAGAGGGCCAGGGCGTAGGTCTGCCAGTGGGTCCACAGCTGGGTCCAGTCCCCGGTGGCGTAGTCCCCCACCGACTTGATCAGCGAGGCGGTGAAGGCGAACCCGATGGCTCCGGCGGCTCCGAACATGGCCGCCCGCCACCAGCGCGGGCCCCGGAGGGCGAGCAGCACGGTCACCACCACCAGGCCCCCGCAGAGGGAGCCGGCCAGGATCCACTTGAAGGAGCCGGGCTGGGTGTTCCCGCCCACCGGGTCGGCGAAGATCAGGAAGCCGGCCAGCCCCCCGGCGGCGGCCAGGCAGGCGATCATCACCTTCAGGCCGATCCGGTACCGGAACCAGGTGGCCAGCAGCAGCACCAGGATGAGCAGCTCGGTGGTGAGGATGGGCTGGACCTGGCTGAGGTCGCCGAGGTGGAGGGCCACCGCCTGGCAGAGGAACGACGCCACCATGAAGGCGAACCCCAGCAGCCAGACCCCCCGGCGGAGGGCGTGGGTGAGCAGGCTCAGCCGGAGGGTGGAGTCGTCAGGGGCATCCTCCACGCCGATCCGCTGGAGGATGCTGGTGAGGGCGTTGGCGAACGCCGCCGACAGCGCCAGGACATAGACCAAGGCCCGGCCCGCCTACCTGTGGTCCGGCCCGGGGGCGCCGACACACTGGTCGTGTCGCCCGTGGTGCCGGGACCCGTCTCGCTGTGGCACGAGGTTGCTGCCCTCCCGTCCATGGCCCCTTGCCCGCCAGTGTACGGCCCGGGGGCCGGAATCGAGCACGACCGCACGGCCGGGGGATCCCGGTCAGGCGAGGTAGAGGACGAGGACCGTCCCCCAGAAGGCCACCAGCCCGAGGTCGGTGGACCGGCGCAGCCAGGTCGGGGCGGAGCGCACCTCCATGAAGGTGCGGATGACGAGTCGGCACTTGACCAGGGCGATCACCAGGATGCAGACGGTGACGGTGGTGCTGGCCACCAGGCGGCCGTCCACATGGGGGGTCCGCCCCAGGATGGAGGCCACCACGGTGATGGCGGAGAGGATCGCCCAGACGAGGGTGAGCCGGCGGGTGGGGGTGAGCTTCACCGTCTCACCGCATCACGTAGATCAACGCGAAGATCACGATCCAGAGCAGGTCGACCATGTGCCAGAAGGTGGCGCCCGACTCCACCAGGGAGACCCGGTACGGGACGGGGCGCCGGAGGTCGCGGAGCACGATGGTCAAGATGATCAGTCCCAGCACCACGTGGATCAGGTGGACCCCGGTCAGCACGAAATAGAAGGTGAAGAACATGTTGGTGGCCACGGTGTGCCCGTGGTGGATCTCCGACCACCACTCGTAGACCTTCAGGCCGATGAAGAGGACGCCGCAGGCCCCGCCGGCCAGGGTCAGCCGGATGGCCAGCTCCCGGGAGCCGGCCCGGGCGGCCAGCACGCTCCGGGCCACGAACCACGAGCTGGCCAGCAGCACCAGGGTGTCGAGCAGGCCGATGTTCTGGTTGAGCTGTTGTTGCGACGCCAGGAACACCGCCGGCTCGCGGGCCCGCTCGACCATGTAGACGAGGAAGTACATGGCGAAGATGACCATGTCCCCGAGGACGAACACCCACATGCTCGTCTCGCCCGGCAGGCGCACCTCCGCCCGGCGGCCGTCAGCCGCCGGTTGGGGGGCGGTCCCCACCGACCCGGCCGGATCCGGCTCCATCAGAAGTCCCGGATCGGCTCGCCGACCGGCTGCTGCTCGATGGCCTTGCGGAGCATGAGGATCTGACAGCTCAGCCAGACCGCGAAGATCAGGGTCCCCTGCCAAAAGCTGATCACGCCGTTCCAGGCGAACGGTCCACTCTTGAAGATGAAGACCGGAGCCGCCAGCACCTCGGTCATGATCTGCCAGATGGTCACGTAGGCCAGCCACTTGGGGAAGATCCGGTTCTTGTCCAGGAGGATGGCCAGGGCGAACACCAGGTACATGGTGATGAAGCAGCCCAGGGACCCCACGAAGAACAGCAGCCCCATGTCGTAGAGCATCACCACGATGTGGGGATTCCGGTCGGGGCGGAACACGGCGGTGAGGAAGCAGAACGCCGCGAAGAGGCAGCCGGGCACGGCGCCGACGGCCAGCGCCGCCAGGTAGGCGTACGCCCATCCGGAGCCCACCGACATCCGCTTCATGTGGTGGGCCACCAGCCCATTGGCCCAGGTGGAGAAGCCGATCACGATCAACAGCAGCCCGAATCCGATCTTGATGGTCAGGGCATGCTGGTGGAAGAACCCGACGATCTGGGCGGTGGTGACGTCGGGCCGGGGAGGTGGCATCACCCGGGCCAGCACCACGAAGATCAGGCCGAACAGCGTGTAGAAGACCGGCATGCTCCACCAGCAGATCCACTGGTCGGTCTTGGTGGGCCGGCGGTAGCGATCCGGATCGACGGGCCCGCCGGTGGGTGCCTCCTGGAGCAGCACGCCGCTCACGGCGCCCCCTGCTCCTCGAGGGCCTGACGGTTGATGGCAGTCCTCAGGGCGAAGAACATCACCACCAGAAAGGCGCCGAAGGCACCGATCTTCAGCCAGAACGAGATGGCACCGTTCCAGGCCAGGGGTCCGGTCCGGACCACGGCGGCGCAGGCCGCCGGGGCCACCGCCGCGGCGATGAGGATGTTGACGTGCCCGATCCAGCGGGGGAACACCGGGGTGGGTCGGGCATCGAGGTAGACGGCCAGGGCCAGGACGATGTTGCCGGCCACGAACATGCCGACCGGGGCGGTGAAGATGATCCAGGCCAGATCGTTCAGCAGCTGCACCAGGTCCGGGCTCCTGTCGGGTCGGAAGGCGGCCACCAGCCAGCAGAGGTCGGCGATGGCGAACAGCGTCGCCCCGGTGGCCACCGCACTGAGATAGCAGTAGGCGAAGACGTGGCTGGGGTTGGCCATGCGCTTCATCTGCACGACGATCAGGGCGAAGAACGGCACCAGCAGCACCCCGAAGAGGTCGTAGGTGATCATGGAGAACCGGATCATCGTCGTGTGTTCCCGGAAGAAGGCCGCCACCTGGTCGGCCGACATGTCGGGGGACATCGGCGGGCGGAACCCCGGGAACGACACGAAGGCGATGAGGAAGACGGCCGCCACCACCGGGGTGATCCAGAGGCTGATCCGCTGGGCGTCGATGTGGTTGTTCGGACGTCCGGCCACATCCGGCGGGCCCGGCTCGGTCTCCTGCACGGTCACTGGCCCACCACCCCGGGTTCGCCCTCCCACCGGCGTCGCCCGCCGGGGAACTAGCCGTTCGGCTAGCCGACACGGCACGGTAGCCGAACCCCCGGTCCCGATCAACAGGTCCGTCGAGGGCCCCGGGTCAGGACAAGCCGAACTCGTCGGCGAAGCGGCGGATGCCGTCCAGGGCGCCCGAGGTCCGCTCCCAGGGCCGCACCAGCAGCCGGTCGACGCCGGCCCCGGCGTACCGCTCGGCATCGGCGGGGACCTCGACCTGGCCGGTGAGGGTCACCTCCGTCCGACCCGGGCGGCCGGCCTCCTGGCGCAGCTGGGCCAGGCGGGCCACCTTGGCCGGAAGCTCCTCGAGCGGGGTGTTCATCGGGATCCAGGCGTCGCCCACCGTGGCGGCCCGGCGGAGGGCGGCCGGGCCGTCACCGCCGATGTGGAGCGGGGGCCACGGTCGCTGGACGGGCTTCGGCTCGAAGGCCACCGCCGCGAAGTCGAAGAAGGTGCCGTGGTGCTCGACCTCCGGCTCCGACCACAGCCGGCGGCAGACCTCCAGGCACTCGTCCACCCGGGCTCCCCGGGCGTCGAAGTCGAGCCCGACCGCCTCCCACTCGGCGCGGAGCCAGCTGGCCCCGATCCCGAAATCGAACCGGCCGTGGGAGACGGCGTCCAGGGTGGTGACCGCCCGGGCGGTGATGAAGGGGTGACGCAGGCCGATGTTGTACACCTGGGTGCCGAACCGGATGCGCTCGGTCCGGCCGGCCAGCCATGCCAGGTACACCAGGGCGTCGTAGACCGGCACCTGCGAGGGGATGGGCGGGTGGTCCTCGCCGTCGTGGGGGCTGCCGCCCATCTCCACCGGCAGCACCAGGTGCTCGGGGAGCCAGACCGAGTCGAACCCCAGGCGGTCGGCCTCCACGGTGACCGCCTCCCAGGCCGAGGGGTTCATGGTGCCCAGCGAGATCGCGTACTTCACGGTGCGCCTCCGTTCCGGGTCCCGGGGACCGCGCCGCCGGCGGTCCACCCCCCGGCCCGGCAACCCTAACGGCTGCCCCCCGGTAGGTAGGTTGTCGGAACGCCCGCCCGTCGGCGGGCCAGACGACGGGAGCTGCGCGTGGGGTACCTCGAGGAACGGGCCGGCCTCGACGGCCGGGTGGCGGTGATCTTCGGTGGTGGCGGGGGCCTGGGCCGGGCCTGCGCCCTGGACCTCGGAGCCGCCGGCGTCCGCCTGGCCCTGTGCGACCGTCAGGAGGACCTGCTGGCCGAGACGGCCGACCGGGTCCGGGCCCAGGGGGGCGAGGTGCTCACCTCCGTCTTCGACGGTCGCGATCCGGAGCACCAGGCCGGGTTCTTCGAGCGGGTGGACGCCGAGCTGGGCGGGTGCGACATCCTGGTGAACGTCATCGGCGGCACCTTCCCCCAGGAGTTCGTCGACTCCTCCCCCAAGGGCTGGGACGCCCTCATCCGCACCAACTTCACCTGGCTGCTCAGCGCCATCCACCTGGTCATCCCCCGGATGCGGGCCCGGGGCGGTGGGAGCATCATCCAGCTGACCTCCATCGAGGCCCACCGGGCCGCCCCCGGCCACGCCGTCTACTCGGCCATGAAGGCGGCGGTCACCGAGCTGGGCCGGACCCTGGCGGTGGAGCTGGCGCCCGACGGCATCCGGGTCAACGCCATCGCCCCCGACTTCGTGCCCACCGAGGGGATGGCGGCCATGGGCTTCGCCGGCGGCTCGCCGGACGACCCCCGGGAGCGGCTGGCCGACCGGTTGGCCATCCCCATGGCCCGCCGGGGACGGTACGACGACGTCGGGGGATGTGCCCTGTTCCTGGCCTCCGACCTGTCGCGGTATGTGACCGGGACCACCCTCCATCCCGATGGCGGGACGTGGGCGTCCTCCGGGTGGATCCACTGGCCCGACCGGTGGTCCAACCGGGTGCCGGATGCCGTGTTGGACCGGCTGGCGGAGCTCGACGGCCGGGCCGGGGCCGACGGGTCGACCGCCTGAGCGGCCCTCGGGCCGAGCGGTGGCTACAGGCGGGCCTCCACCGGGATGGTCAGGGTCGCCGACCCCGACTCGAAGGGGCGGATCAGGGCCTCCTGGGAGAAGGAGGCGACGAGGGTGCCCTGCTCGGTGAAGATCTGCCCCCGCACCAGGGACATCCCCCCGCCGACCTGGACGCTCTCGTGGTGGTAGAGCAGCCACCCGTCCCACGTCACCGGATCGTGGAAGGCCACGGTGATGGTCATCACCGCGGTGGACAGGGTGCGGTGGGCCTGGGCGGTCCCCACCCCCGGGTGGGCCCGGAAGGTGGTGGAGACCGAGAGGTGCCCGGTGAAGTGGGCCACCAGGGCCCGGGCCAGGTCGGGACGGTCGGGGACCCGGTCGTAGTGGAGCCAGGCGTCGAGCACGGGTGGGCCCACCTCGTCGGGGTCGTTGGGATCCGCCACGTCCACCAGACGGAGCTCCCGACCCGGCAGGGGCATGTCGAACGGCAGGGCGTCGGCCGGCCCGCCTACCGCCGGCATGGGGGCCGCCCGTCGGACCACGTCGGCCGTCGGGGTGTCGAGGAGGAGGCTGACGGTGGCGCAGCGACGGTCGCCCTGGCCGACGGCCACCAGTGCCCCGGCCACCGTCCGTCCCCGGTGGGTGACGTCCACCTCGAACCACAGCGCCCGCTCGTCGTCGGCCGCCCGGGTGAACACGGCGTGGGCGGAGCGCACGGTGTGGTCAGGCAGCTCCTTGGAGGCGGCCACGATGGCCTGACCCAGGAGCTGGCTGCCGTCGACCACCCGACGGGCGCCGCCGTCGCTGGTCCCGGCGTACCGGCCCTCCCCGTCCGGGCGGACATCGAACACCTGGAGCATGCCGTCCAGGGTCGACTCCACCGTCGGCTGGCCGCCGGCGGTCATCGGCCGGACACTGCCGGGGTGGCCTGCCCCACCCGGAGCTCCACCACGTCCTGGAAGAAGGCCAGGTACCCGGCCAGGCGGGTCACCTCCGGCGACGGATCGACGTACCGCCAGGCCAGGACCTCGGTCGCCCCGTCCCGCAGCCGGAGGTAGGTGGCCGTCCCCTTGTAGGGGCAGTCGCTGGTGCGGTCGTCGGGCTCGAAGAGATCGGTCCGGACGTCCTCGGGCGGGAAGTAGAAGACCAGGCCGTGGTCCTGCTCGTCGACCAGCAGGCTCCGGGTGCTGTCGGCCAGCACCTGCTCCCCCACCGAGGCGGTGACCCGGTTGCGACGGAGGTGGATGTCCACCCGGTAGTCCGGGCGATCCTCGTAGCCCGAGTGCGACATGTGTCCTCCCCGTGGTGGTCGGTCCGGCACCGGCATCGTAATGTGCGGGCCACGGCGTCCGTCCCGGGAGTGACCCGGCGCGACGCCCTCCAAGGGAGTCGACATGGTCATCGTGGTGGGAGTCTTCGAGGTGGAGCCCGCAGACCGGGACACGTTTCTGTCCGGCAAGCTGGCCCAGGTGACGGCGACCCGGGCCGAGCACGGATGCATCGACTACACCTACTCGGCCGACGCCGCCGACCCCTCGGCCGTCCGTCTCCTCGAGCGGTGGGAGACCCGGGCCGACCTGGAGGCCCACGTCGCCGCCCTCCGGGCGTCCCCCTCCCCGGGCAGCGGGGTCCCCTCGCGGATGGTCGAGGTGGAGGTCTACGAGGCCACTCCGGCTCCGCCGCTGGGCGCCTGAACCCCACCTGGTCCGGCCCCGCTCCGGTTCAGCCGGGGAACTCCCACCACTGGACCTCGCACAGCAGGGGAAGCCGATAGCCCACGTACACCGAGTGGATCCGCACCACCTCCTGGTCGTCGACGGTGTGGTCGATCAGCTCCACGCGGTCGTCCCGCTCCCTGTAAGCGGCGGCCCGGTCCCGCACCCCTTGGAGCTCGGCCAGGGACCCCACCGCCAAGCCGAAGTGGTCGAGACGGGCACACCGCATCGGATCATCCTCGGCGATGAGGAAGAGGAACTGGTCCCAGTGCACACACGACAGCACCAGCCGCCGGCGGTCCTCGGTCATCACCGCCAGCTCCTCGAACCCGAAGACCTCGCCCCAGAAGGCGCAGAGGCCGGCCCGGCCCTCGGCGTCGAGGAGCTCGGCGTCGAGGCTCATGGCCACATGGTTGAGGCGCGGGGTGCCCGACGGGTAGTACGGGTGGGCGGTCATCCGTCCCCCTCCGACAGCCGGGGCACCACCATCACCTTGCCGGCGTACCGTCCGTCGGCCAGGCCGGCCAGGGCGTCGGACAGCCGGTCCAGCGGCACGTCGTCGGCTTCGATGAGCCGGTCGGTGGGAAAGGCGGGGTCGGCCAGCAGGGCCAGCGCCTGCTCGAACCCGTCCCGGTCGTAGACGAAGGACCCCACCACGGTGAGCTCGTTGAGCACGAACCGGTTGGGGTCGAAGGCCGGCCGGTCGATGCCCGCCCCCACCAGGGCCATGGTCCCGCCCCGCCGGAGCTGCTGAAAGCCGGCCTCCATGGCCGACCGCCTGCCCGAGCACTCGAGGACCACGTCGACCGCCCGCACCGCCGCCCGTTCGGGCTCCCAGGCCGGGAACGTCTCGAGATCGTCGGGGTCGAGGACCTCGTCGGCCCCCAGGTCCCGGGCCAGCTGCTGCCGCCGGGCTCCCGGCTCCACCACCCGCACCGGCCCGATCCCCCGGGCCACCAGGGTGGCGATGGACAGTGCCCCGATGGGCCCGGCCCCGATGACCATCACCGAGTCCCCGGGCGCCGCCCCCGACCGGGTGATGCCGTGGAGGGCCACGGCCAGTGGCTCGGCCAGGGCGGCCCGGCGGGCGGTGAGCCCGGGTGGGAGCCGCAGCAGGGAGGCGGCCGCCACCACTGCGTAGCCGGCGAAGGCGCCGTCGTCGCCGTCGACGATGGAGCCCCGCTCCTCGCACTGGGAGGGCTTCCCCTCCCGACAGCGACGGCACCGCCCGCACCGGGGCGACGGGCCGGCCACCACCGTCTCGCCGGTCCGCCACCCTCCGACCCCGTCGCCCAGGCCGACGATGGTGCCGGAGAACTCATGGCCCGCCACCAGGCCGGGCTTGCCCGCCCATCCCTCGTAGAGCAGATGGATGTCGGAGCCGCAGATGCCGCAGTAGTCCACCTCGAGCAGCACCTGACCCGGGCCCGGACAGGGCACCGGTCGCGCCTCCACCTCCACCACCCCCGGCCGGCGGTAGACCGCCGCCGGCATCGACTCCGGCAGTCCGGTCAGGACGCCACCTCCCCCCTCGGGCCCGGACCGGAGCGCACGGCGCCCGGCCGGGCGGTGCCACGCTCCAACCTTAGGCCCACCATCCCCGGTCCCACCGGTCCGGGGATGGTGGGGGCCCCGAAGGCTCAGGGCATCACGTCGAGGTGGCGTAGCAGGTGGCGTTGCCGTAGCTGATGACCCCCGCGGGGAACGTCCCATAGGTGAAGTACGTCCAGGATGGCCCCGTCGACGCCCGCACCAGCAGCCAGGTGCCCCCTGGTACCGGGGTGCTGGCCGGCAGGTAGGTGAACGAACCGGTGGAGGTGTGGCCGTTGAGGGTGACCGCCGAGGTCGGGCACTGGGGCGGCGTGGTGGTCGTGGTGGTCGTGGTGGGCGTGGTCGTGGTGGTCGTCGTAGTGGCGCCGTTCACCGGGGCGTTGGCCCAGTTCGGCCCCCACTTGAACGGGTCGATGGCCACGCTGGCCTGGCAGTCGGTGGCGTTGGCCTGCTGGGCGTAGAAGGTGCCCGGGGAGTTGGCTCCCGAGGTGGACACGAACGCCTGGCTCCCGATGCTGGAGCCTACCGGCGTCGCCTGGAGATTGGCGATGTACCAGCAGGTCTGGGTGGACTTCGAGTACGTGGCCAGCACCAGAGCCTGGCCGTCCCCGGCGGCGGCGGCGTCACCTACCCAGTAGCTCACGGTGTTGCTGCCGGCATGGACCAGATTGGTACCGGACCCGGCTGTGTCGTTGTTCCACGTGTACTCGGGCGCCGCCGCCGCGAAGCCGGCTTGCGACGAGCTCTCCGACGACCAGGACTGGTTCCCCGACCCGTCGTAGACGGCGAGCGCCTCCTTCAGGGAGTTGCTGCCGTCCGACTGGGCGGCCCGGTCGGTGGCTCCGCCTAGCACCCCGAGGAACAGCGGGATGGCCACGGCCAAGAGGATGGCCAGGATCAGCAGGACCACCATCAGCTCCACCAGTGTGAAGGCGGCGTCCGACTCCGAGATCGCCCCTCGGCTCCCGTAGGCGCGCCGCGCCCAGGCAGGTCCTGTTGACATCTTCATCCTCCAAGCGATCCGTGACGAGTATCTGCAATGAATGTGCAACCGAATGGACGGGAGCAGTTTTTACATCGGCAACGCAATTTCAAGACTTGAGCCCCAACTGTCGGGCGGCGGGCCGGAGGCGCCCGGCAGCGGACCCACGGGGGTGGCACCGGGCCGGCGGGGTCGGGGACGTGCCGTCCGGGCCGGGTACCGTTATCGTCAGCCCCGCGCCGACCCCCCGCCAACGGGGGGTCCCGTTCGGTGCCGGGGACGAGGAGCGTCGGGGGATGGGTGGAGGGCCGCACCGGGGAATGCCGGAACACCGCGCTGACCTCCCGTGCCCGCTCGGCCCGGCCGCCGTGGAGGTGGCCGACCTGGCCAAGCGGTACCCCAAGGCGGCCGTCGACTCCCTGGCCGGGGTGAGCTTCCGGGTTGAGCCCGGGGAGGTCTTCGGCTTCCTGGGACCCAACGGGGCGGGGAAGTCGACCACCATCGGGATCCTGACCACCCGGATCCGCCCCACCCGGGGTCGGGCCACGGTGGCCGGGGTGGACGTGGTCACCGACGCCGTCCATGCCCGGCGGGTGCTCGGCGTCGTCCCGCAGCAGAACAACCTCGACCGCTCCCTCTCCGTCCGCCAGAACCTTCTGTTCCACGCCAGCTACCACGGGGTGCCGGCCGACGAGCGGGTACGCCGAGCCGACTCCCTCCTCGACCAGTTCGGACTGAGCGACCGGTCGGACGGTCGGCCCGATGACTTCTCGGGCGGCCAGATCCAGCGGATGATGATCGCCCGGTCGCTCATGCACGGGCCGTCGGTGCTCTTCCTCGACGAGCCGTCCACCGGACTGGACCCGGCGGCCCGCCTCTTCCTGTGGGAGAAGGTGGCCGAACTGAAGGCATCCGGGATCACCGTGGTCATCACCACCCACGACATGGAGGAGGCGGCCACGCTCAGCGACCGGGTGGCCATCATCGACCACGGCACCCTGCTGGCCCTCGACACCCCGGAGGCCCTGGTGCGGGGGATGGCCGGCGAGCGCACCCTCGACTGCGCGGTGGAGCCGGGGGACGGACCGGCCGCCGATGCCGCGGCCCTGGTGGCCTCCATCGGCGCCCTGTCCGGCGTGCGGGAGACCGAACAGCTCGACGACCGCGCCATCAGCGGATGGCGCATCCGGATCCACGTGGAGGGCGAGCCGGCCTCCTTCGTCGCCCCGGTGGCACAGGCCATCAGCACCGCCGGCGCCCGCCTCACCGACGTGCGGCTCGGCGAGCCCAACCTCGAGGACGTCTTCATCCACCTGACCGGGCGGGCCCTCCGGTGACCGACCCCACGTCGTCGGTGGAGCCCGGCGAGGCGGCGGTGTCCGCCCTCGACCGGCTCCCGCCGTGGGGGCCGTGGCGGGCCGGGCTGGCCATCCTCCGCCGGGACATCCTGGTCACCGGGCGGGAGTTCCCGGTGTTCCTGGCCCAGGTGACGCTGCAGCCGCTCCTGCTCCTCTTCGTCTTCGGCAAGGTGCTCACCGAGCTCGGCTATGCCCGGCCCGACTACCAGCTGGTCCTCTTCCCCGGCCTGGTGGCCATGGCCGCCGTGCTGACCGGGCTGCAGAGCACCGCCCTCCCCCTGGTCATCGAGTTCTCCTACAGCAACGAGATCGAGGACCGCCTGCTCGCCCCCCTCCCCATCGGAGGGGTGGCGGTGGAGAAGGTGGTGTTCGCCGCCATGCGGGCGTTCGTCGCCGCCGCCGTCATGTTCCCCCTCGGCGTCCTGATCCTCGGCTCCGTCCCCTGGACGGCCGGCACCATCGTCCCGGTGTTCGTGATGACCGTCCTCGGCTGCCTACTGGGGGCGGCCATGGGACTGATCCTCGGGACCTACGTGCCGCCCAACCGGATCAACGTCACCTTCGCCCTGGTGCTGACCCCGCTGATCTTCACCGGATCGAGCCAGTATCCGTGGCCGTCGCTGAGCAAGCTCCGCTGGTTTCAGGTGGTGTCGGCCTGCAACCCCATGACCTACGTGAGCGAGGGGCTCCGGGGGCTGATGGACCCCTCGATCCCGCACATCCCGACCGGGATCTGCTTCGTGGTGGCCATCGCCTTCCTGGTGGTCCTGGTGATCGTCGGTCGGATCGGGTTCATCCGGCGGGCCCTGGGGTGAGCCGGTTCGGGCCCGGGTCGGAGTGGACTCCGCCTCCCTCGATGTGTTCTCTGGCGGCCCCTCGACCAGTTCCCGGTGCCCGCATCCGAGCGAATTGGAACCGGAGCCCACCGGGAATTCGCTCGGATGCGGGCAGATCCAAACATTGCCGCTGGCGCCGACCCACGCCAGCGGATCGATACTGGAGGGTGGGGTAGGCAGCACCGCCACGACCAAAGGGGTCCGACCGTGAACGACCGGCAGCTGTGGGGTGGACTGGAGGACGGTGTCCTCGCCCGCATCGTGGTGGTCTCCCCCCACTTCGACGACGCCGTCCTCGGCGCCGCCCACCTGATCGGCTCCCACCCCGGCACCACCGTCATCACCGTGCTGGGCGGGCGCCCGCCCACCTACCCCGACCCGGTCTCCGAGTGGGACGCCGCCGGCGGGTTCGTCACCGGGGACGACGTGGTGGCCGTCCGGCGCCGGGAGGACCAGGCGGCCATGGCCGTCCTGGGGGCGCGGCCGTTGTGGCTGGAGTTCGCCGACCACCAGTACCTGGCCCCGGAGGACCGCCCCACCCCCGACGACGTGGCACCGGCCCTGGCCGCCGCCCTCGACGACGCCGACCCCACCGCGGTGTTCCTGCCCATGGGGCTGGCCAACCCCGACCACGGCCTCACCCACGAGGCCGGCCTCCTGGTCCGCACCGCCCGGGCCGAACGGCCCGACCCCCCGGTCTGGTTCTGCTACGAGGACGCCGGCTACAGCCACCTCCCCGGCCTGCTGGCCTACCGGGTGTCCCACCTGTTCCGGGGCGGCCTGTGGCCCACCCCGGCCATCGTCCCCACCACGCCGGACCCGGACCGGAAGCGGGCGGCCGTCGAGTGCTACACCAGCCAACTGCCCCCGCTCGAGGCCGAGCACCAGCTGTCGGAGCGGCTGGCCGCCCAGGTGCCCGAGCACTACTGGCGGCTCGACCCGCCCCCCGAGGGGTGGGAAGCCCTATCCTCGCTCGAGTGACCTCGAACCCGGTGGAGCGGGGCGTCGTCGGGCCGGGGACCACCGCCCTGGTGACCGGGGCGTCATCGGGGATCGGGGCAGCCACCGCCCGGGCCCTGGCGGCCCGGGGTGCCACCGTGGCCCTGGTGGCCCGACGGGCCGACCGTCTCGAGACGGTGGCGACCGAGTGCCGGGCCCATGCCCCCCGGTCCCGGGCCTTCGCCGCCGACCTGGCCGACCCGGAACGGGCCGCCGACCTGGCCCGACAGATCGATGCCGAGCTCGGCCCCCTCGACGTGGTGGTCAACAACGCTGGCATCCCGATGCGTCGTCCGGCCGACCGGTTGACCATGGAGGAGGTCACCCGGGTGATGACCGTCAACTACCTGTCGCCGGTGGCCATCACCCTGGCCCTCCTCCCCGGGTTCCTGGCCCGTGGCACCGGCACCATCGTCAACGTCTCGAGCCTGGGCGGCCGCCTGGGCATCACCCACGAGTCGGCCTACAGCGGCTCCAAGTTCGCCCTGGCCGGCTTCAGCGAGTCGCTGGCCGCCGACCTCTACGGCACCGGGGTGGCCGTCCGGCTGGTACTGCCGGGGGCCATCGACACCGAGATCTGGGACCAGCCCGGCAACGACCCGGCCGACTACTCCGGTCCCCTGGTGCCGCCCACGGAGATCGCCGACGGGATCGTGGCCTGCATCGCCAGTGACCGGTTCGAGCACTACCTTCCGGACATGCGAGCGGTGGTGGAGATGAAGAACCGGGACTTCGACGGGTTCGTGGCCGGCATGCGGTCGATGGCCGACTCGGGGGAGGCGTCGTGAAGGCCCTGGTCTTCGGGTCCCGCCCCGACCCCGAGGAGGCGCGCCCGGTCCCGACCGACGACCTGGAGACCCATCTGCTCTCCATGCCCTTCGGACTGCACCGGATGGACGACGCCCGGCCGGTCCACTCGGACTGGGTGGTGACCCGTCCCCTCCTCGCCGGGGTGTGCGGCTCCGACGCCAAGCTGGTCCTCGGCGACTTCGCCAGCGGGGACATCGACAACCCGATGGCGGCGTTCTCGAGCCTCCCCCACGTCCCCGGCCACGAGGTGGTGGCCGAGGTCGTGGCCCTGGGCCCCCAGGCCCGGGGGGTGGAGGTCGGCCAGCGGGTGGTGCTCAACCCCTGGCTCAGCTGCGCCCCGCGTGGCATCACCCCGCTCTGTCCGCCGTGCGCCGCCGGCGACCTGAACATGTGCTGGTCGTTCACCAAGGGGGACATCAGCCCGGGGGTCCACATCGGGGTGGCCACCGGAGCGCCGGGGGCCTGGGCGGAGCTCATGGCCGCCCACCCGTCCATGCTCATCCCGGTTCCCGATCACATCTCCGACGAGGCGGCGGTGATGGCCGACCCGTTCTCCGTCTCCTTCCACGCCATCGTGCGACACCCGCCACCCCCCTCCGGCCGCGCCCTGGTCTACGGCGCCGGCGCCCTGGGGCTGGCCAGTGTGGCCATCCTCACCTCCCTCTACCCTGACCTCGAGGTGGCGGTGGTGGCCCGCTTCCCGGCCCAGGCGGAGATGGCCCGCCGCTACGGCGCCGCCCTGGTCGTCGAGCACGAGCCCCGGGAGGCCCTGGTGGAGGCGCTGGCCGCCTGGTCGGGGGCCGTCCTCCATCAGGCCTACGAGGGGCTGCCCATGGCCCACCCGGGCCACATCGACGTGGTCTACGACTCCATCGCCAAGCCGGAGACCTTGGAGGTGGGGGTACGGGTGCTGGCCGAGCGGGGCCGGCTGGTCTACACCGGGGTGGCGGTGCCCGGGCGGTGGGAGTCGACACCGATCTACTTCAAGGAGCTCACGCTGGTCGGCTCCAACGCCTTCGCCATCGAGGAGTTCGAGGGACGGCGACGCCACGCCATGGAGCACTACCTGAGCCTGGTGGAGGACGGCCGGATCGACCTGACCGCCATGGTCACCCACCGGTTCGCCCTGGAGGGGTGGTGGGACGCCCTCAAGGCCCTGGCCCGACCGGAGGCGAGCGGCGTGCTGAAGGCCACCTTCGCCCCCACCTCGGCCTGAGCGGACCGGCGCCGGCTCAGCCCTCCGGGCCCAGCTCCTCGAACCGGCGGTAGCGCCGGGACGCCGCCGCCACCCAGGCCGGGTCGGGCTCGATCCGGCGCCCGGTCGACGCCCACGCCTTCGACCCGGCGAAGTCGGTGGTCAGGCCGGCCGCCATCCGGGCCAGGTAGGCCGCCCCCAGGGCGGCCCCCTCCGCCACCCCGGAGGTCTCCACCGGGAGGCCGGTGGCGTCGGCCACCGCCTCCATCCACGCCACCGACTGCGAGCCCCCACCACAGGCCACGATCCGCTTGGCCTCCACCCGCGAGCGCTCCACGATCCGTCGGACCACGAAGCCACTGGCCTCCCGGGCGGCCCGCAGCACGGCCTCGGGCCCCTGGGTGATGTCGAGGTCGAAGAGTCCGGCGGTCAGCCCGGGATCGTGGAACGGCGTCCGCTCCCCCCGCAGGTAGGGCAGCCACACCGGGACGGCCGACGGGTCGCCGACCCGGCCGCCGGCCTCCGTCGACGACCGCCGGCCCCCGCCCTGGACCGTCCGCCCCACCCAGTCGAGGAAGAGCCCTCCGGCGTTGCTGGGGCCCCCGATCAGCTTCAGCCCCGAGGCCATGCTCGGGAAACGTGATCAGCCCCGGCACCTCCCGCCATCCGTCGGCCAGCGCCCACACCACCAAGGTGGCACCCACGATGACCAGGACGTCGCCCGGGCGGTCGGCCCCGGCCACCATCTGCTCGCCGAAGGCGTCGATGGTGCCCCCGCCCACCACCGTCGGCGTGCCGGTGACGGTGCCCACCGGCTCCCAGAGCCCGGCGATGGGGGCGACCTGGCGCTCCTCCACCCCGATGGCGGCCAGCGCCTCGGTGTCCCACCGCCCACCGGCACACAGCGAGCCGAAGGAGGTGGCGGTGACCATGTCGATGGCGGGCACCCCGCTGAGGGCGTGGGTGGCCACCGCCTGGGCCGGCCAGTAGCCGGCCGCCCCCGGCAGCTGCCCGGCCGCCCAGGCCAGCATGCGGGCACCCTCCTCGCCCTCACCGGCGTGGTGGGCCCGACGGGCCGCCGGGTCGTCGTCCCAGGAGGTGTCCCGGGCCCGGGCGTCGCCGTAGAGGAGGCCGGGCAGCCGGGGGATACCCCGGCGGTCGACGGCGGTGATGGAGGGGACCATGGAGGCCACCACCACCCCGGCCGCCGGACCCTCCAGGGCGGCCGACACCTCGGCGAAGGCCTTGCGGGGGCCGCGCCGCCAGGCCCGGCCCGGATCGTGCTCCAGATGGGTGGCGGTGTCGGTGACCACCTGATGGGGCACCCGGGCCCGGGCCACCACCGAGCCGGCGGGGTCGACGGCCACCGCCTTCACCGACGTCGTGCCGACGTCCACCCCGATCGTGCACGTCGCCCCGTCCGGCCTGGTCACGGAGTCCCCCTCCCCTTGTCGCTGGTCATTATGGACCGGTTCGGCGCCGGGGGTCGGTGCTACCCTCCGGCGGTGCCCGTCCGGCGACAGGGGGGATCCGACGCATGACCGCACCACGACCCAAGGCTCTGGTGACCGCCGCCGTGCGCGGACCGGGCCTCGACCTGCTGGGGGAGCTGGCCGACCTGACCCTCGACTCCTGGCTCGACCAGCCCCGCCTCCGCATCTACGACGCCGAGCAGCTGGCCGCCCGGATGGAGGCGGAGGGGGCGACCATCGCGGTGGTGGAGAGCGACCGGTGCGCCGGGCCGCTCTTCGAGCTGCCGCTGGTGGCGGTGGGCAGCTGCCGGGGCGACCCCACCAACGTGGACGTGGCGGCGGCCACCGCCGCCGGGGTGCCGGTCCTCCGGGCCCCCGGCCGCAACGCCGACGCGGTGGCCGAGCTGGCGGTGGGCCTCCTGTTCGCCGCCACCCGCCGCCTGGTGGCCGCCGACGCCGACGTCCGGAATGGCGACATCTACAAGGACGGCACCATCCCCTATCAACGGTTCCGGGCCTGGGAGCTGGCCGGCCGGACCGTGGGCCTGGTCGGTCTGGGGGCGGTGGGCCGGGCCTTCCGCTGGCGGCTGCGGGGCCTGGGGATGGAGGTCATCGTCCACGACCCCTACCTCGACGAGGCCACCGTGCCCCTCGACGAGCTGTTCGAGCGGGCCGATGTGGTCTCGCTCCACGCGGCGGTGACCCCGGAGACCACCGGGATGATCGGCGTCGAACAGTTCGCCGCCATGCGGGACGGGGTGGTCTTCCTCAACTCGGCCCGGGCCGCCCTCCACGACACCGACGCCCTGGTGGCCGCCCTCCGGTCCGGCAAGGTGGCGGCCGCCGCCCTCGACCACTTCGAGGGCGAGTCCCTGGCCCCCGACCACCCGCTGACCACCTTCGACTCGGTGGTGCTGGCCCCCCACATCGGCGGGGCCACCTACGACGTGGAGACCAACCACACCCGGATCATCGCCGAGGACCTGTGCCGGCTGCTGGCCGGGGCCCGCCCCCTCCACATCGTCAACCCCGAAGTCCTGGAGGGCCGATGACCGCCGACGGCCCCGCCTTCCGGCTCCTCCCCCGCCTCGACCCGGACAACGAGTTCTTCTGGACCTCCGGCGCCGACGGCCTCCTCCGGTTCCAGCGGTGCCAGGCGTGCCGGCGCTACATCCACCCGCCCGCCCCCCGCTGCCCCGACTGCCTGTCGGAGCGGACCGCCCCGGAGCCAGTCAGCGGCCGGGCCACCGTGGTGGCCTACACCGAGAACGTCCACGGGTGGATCCCCGGGAGCGAGCCGTACCTGATCGGGCTGGTGGCCATCGACGAGCAGCCCGACGTGCGGCTCACCACCAACCTGGTCGGCATCGAGCCCGAGGAGGTGGAGACCGGCATGGCGGTGGAGGTGGTCTTCGAGCACCAGGACGACGTCTGGCTCCCCCTCTTCCGGCCGGCGGCCCACCGGTGAGCCCCCCCGTGGAGGAGCCCCTCGAGCGCCGGGCCATCATCTCCGGCATCGGGCAGTCGGCGGTGGGCCGGCGCCTGGGACGGTCGGAGCTCGACCTCACCGTCGACGCCTGTCTGGCCGCCATGGAGGACGCCGGCCTCACCCGGGACGACATCGACGGCCTGGCCACCTACCCGGGCATGGGGGTGGGCACCGGGGGCTTCGCCGGGCCCACCTCCCCCGAGGTCCAGGACGCCATGCGCCTCCGGCTCAACTGGCACGACGGTGGCGGCGAGGGCCCGGGCCAGATGCGATCGGTGATCGCCGCCTGCCTGGCGGTGGCGGCCGGCCTGGCCCGGCACGTCCTGGTCTACCGGACGGTGACCGAGTCCACCGCCCAGGGCTCCGGTGGCCGGGCGGGCATCGGCGGCAGCGGGGGCGGGGACGGCGGGGTCCCCCGCTTCTCCGGCTTTCTGCAGTGGACGCTCCCCTTCGGGGCGGTGTCGGCCACCAACTGGCTGGCCCTGGTGGCCCAGCGGCGGATGCACGAGTTCGGGCTGACCCGGGAGCAGCTGGGCCAGATCCCCCTCAACGCCCGCCGGAACGCCGCCCTCAACCCCAAGGCCATCTACCGGGACCCGATGTCGCTGGACGACTACCTGTCGGCCCGGATGATCTCCACCCCCCTCGGGCTGTTCGACTGCGACGCCCCCTGCGACGGCGCCACCGCCGTGGTGGTCTCCCACCGGGACTACGCCCCCGACGCCCCCCACCCGGCCTGCCACGTCAACGCGGTGGGCACCGCCCTCCGGGGCCGTCCCAGCTGGGACCAGTTCGACGACATGACCACCATGGCGGCCCGGGACGCCGCCGCCTCGATGTGGGAGCGGACCGACCTCACCCCCGCCGACGTCGACGTGGCCCAGCTCTACGACGGGTTCTCCATTCTGGCCATGGTGTGGCTGGAGGCGCTGGGCTTCTGCGGGCGCGGGGAGGGCGGCCCGTTCGTGGACGACGGCTCGGCCATCGCCCTCGACGGGGCGGTGCCCCTCAACACCGCCGGCGGCCAGCTGTCCGGCGGGCGGCTCCACGGCTTCGGGCTGATCCACGAGGCCTGCGTGCAGCTGCGGGGGGAGGGTGGCGAGCGCCAGGTCCTCCGGCCCGGTGGGCGCCTGCCCGAGGTGGCGGCGGTGGCCAACGGGGGCGGCCCCATCGCCGGCTCGCTCCTGCTCACCCGCGGTCAGGGCTGAGGCGGGGTCCCGGCCAGCAGGTGGGCGGCCCGGGCGGCCAGCGCCACCAGGGTGAGGGTGGGGCCGTAGCCGGCCGAGGTGACGAAGACCGAGGAGTCGGCCACCACCACGTTCTCCAGGTGGTGGAGCCGGCCGGCCGGGTCGACCACCGAGGTGGCCGGGTCGGTGCCCATGCGGGTGGTGCCCACGTTGTGGCGGCTCTCGGGGACCGCCTCGGGTGACTCGGCGTTGCCGCCCCCCGGCGAGGTGGTCACCGCCGTCCACTCCGCCCCCATCTCCTTCAGGATGGCGGCCAGCCGGGGCCCGAAGTGGCCGGAGGCCACCAGCTCGTGGCGCCCGGGCCGGTAGGTGACCCGGGCCACCGGGAACCCCCGGGCGTCCCGGACCGTCGGGTCGAGGTCGACCCGGTTGTGGAGGTAGGGCAGGTCCTCCCCCTGCATGATGAAGGCCCAGAGGCGGCCCCGGATGGGCGAGTCGGCCATCAGACGCGGGTGGGCCGGTCCCCACGGGTAGTGCTTGGCCTCCATCACCGGCAGGGCCGCCCCGCTGTGCTCCACCAGGCCACCCCGGATCCAGGGGAGGCCGGCCTCGGCGGCGGCCGCCCGGGAGGCATCGTCGCCCACGATCATGTCGTCGTGGACGTGGGTGACCGACCGGCCCCGCTCGGCGTAGGTCCGGTACGGCAGGGAGCCGGCGGTGATGGTCTGGAAGTGGGTCATGAGGTACCGGCCGATCAGGGGGTGGTCGAGGCCGGACAGCAGCAGCAGGCGCGGCGTCTCGATGGCCCCGGCGGCCACGATGACGTGACGGGCGGCCAGGAACCGCTCGGCGCCGTCCGGGCCCACCAGGTCGACGCCGGTGGCCCGGTGGCCCCGGGTCCGGATCCGGGCCACGAAGGTCTCCGACAGCAGCTCCGCCCGCCCGGTGGCCAGGGTCCGGCGCAGCATGGCCACCGGGTCGCCCTTGGCGTGGATGGGGCAGCCGAAGAACGAGCAGAACCCGCAGTTGTTGCAGGCCGGCCGGCCGTCGTAGGGGACGCTGTTGGCGGCGGTGGGGGCCGGGTACGGGTGGTAGCCCAGCCGCTCGGCGGCCGCCACCGACCGGGTGGCCCCGAACATCGGCGCGCCGGGGGGCATGGGGAACGGCCCGGACCGGGGGCCGGCGAAGGGGTTGGCCCCTGCCGTGCCGGCCACCCCCACCGAGCGCTCCACCTCGGCGTAGTAGGGCTCCAGCTCGTCGTAGTCGACCGGCCAGTCCGCCACCTCGGCACCGGGCTGGGGCCCGAGGGCGGACAGCAGCCGGAAGTCGTCGGGCCGGAACCGGGGCACCTTGCCGTCGGCGTGGGTGCCCCCGCCCCCGACCGTGGAGGGCACCGAGTTGACCTCCCCGACGAACGTCCGCTCCCCGTCGGACTCCGAGGTGCGGAAGGTGCGGGGCTCGACCAGGGGGTCGGGGCCCAGGAAGTGACGGGTGTGGAACTTGAGCTCGTCGTTGGAGAAGTCGGCGGCCGGCCGGGTGGGATCGTCGGGGTCCAGCAGATGGTTGCGGCCCTTCTCGACGATGGCCACCTGCCAGCCGGCCGCCGTCAACACGTCGGCGGCCGTCGCCCCGCCCGGACCCGACCCCACGATCACCGCGTCGAGGGTCACGGGGTGGTCACCTCGGCGTCGGTCCATCCCCGGGGCTGCACGTCCCCGGCGAAGCCGATGGCCTCCCAGCCGGCCAGTCGGCGGTTCCCGCCGTACTCGGGGGCGCCGTACATCCCCTCGCAGGCGTGGCCGTAGAGGAGGGCGGTGAACTCCGGGTGCAGGTGGAGCCGGGCGTCCTGCTGGTCACCGGCCAGCCCGACGAAGTCCTCGCCCAGGGCCGCCAGCCCCTCCCGGTACCGCTGCTGGAGGCCGACCACCGGACCGTTGAACTCCCGCTCCGGGACGCCCTGCGAGCCCTCGATGCGCATCCGCCAGGCCAGCTCGTCGAGGGAGGACAGCCGGTGGAACCGGGCGAAGGCGGCCTCCCCTCCGTGGCGGCCCGAGGTGGGCCCCCCGGCCCAGATCCTCGGCGGGTCGACGGTGAAGGCGCCCAGCAGGCCGTCGATGTACTCGGGCACCCCGGCGGTCACCGCACCGGGTCCGTCCGGCCCCGGGGGGATCACCCGGTCACAGGCGGCGGCCAGTACCGCCAGCTCCCCGTCGCTCAGCCAGTGGCCCACCGTCAGGCGCCGACGAGCTCCCCGGCCAGCTGGTGCCACTGGTGACCGGTGCCCCCCATCAGGACCTCGTTCTGCTTGGCCCGCTTGAAGAGGAAGTGGGCGTCGTTGGCCCAGGTGAACCCGGCCCCCCCGTGGACCTGGATGTTGTCGCCGGTCAGCCGGACCGCCGCCTCGGCGGCGTAGGCCGCCGCCATGGCCGCCGCCCGGGCGCGTTCGGGGGCATCGGTGTCGGAGGCCCAGGCCGCGAAGTGGACGCCGGCCCGGGCCATCTCCAGCGACTGGTACATGTCCACGATCCGGTGCTTGACCGACTGGAAGGAGGCGATGGGCCGGTCGAAGACCACCCGTGCCTTGCCGTACTCCACCGCCTCGGCCAGCGCCCGGTCGCACACCCCCACCAGCTCGGCGGCCAGGGCCACCGAGACGTCGTCGAGCACCCGGTGCCAGAGGGCGGTCTGGTCGCCGGCCGGGCCCAGCGGCTCCGCCGGCTCCTCGTCGAGGACCAGGCGGGCCAGCTTGCGGGTGGGGTCGAGGTTGGGGACAGCCTCGGCCCGGAGGGAGGGCAGGAGGAAGGAGCGGACGCCGTCCTCGGCCAGGGCCACCACGATGGCCCAGTCGGCGGTGGCGCCGTCGACCACCACCGGCTTGGTGCCCGACACCACCCAGCCGGGCCCCTTGCGCCGGGCCCGGGCGCGGACGGTCCCCAGCGGGTGGCCGTGGCCCTGCTCGTGGAGGGCGACCGTGCCCCGCCGCTCGCCCGGGGCCAGGTCGGCCAGGAGGCCGTCGGCGCCCAGGGCACGGGCGGCCAGGGTGGCCAGCACCGCTGAGGAGAAGAACGGCCCCGGGAGCGGCACCCGCCCCATCTGCTCGAGCACGATGCACGCCTCGAGGAGCCCGGCGCCGCCGTCGGGGGCCAGCATCCCGGTCCATCCCAGCCCCACCAGCTGGGCCCACTGGTCGGTGTCGACACCCCCGGGATCGTCGGCCAGCTCCCGGAGCCGGGACGGGTCCAGGGCGTCCATGGCCTGGCGGGCCACGTCCTGGAGGGCCACCTGCTCCGCGTCGAACGTGAAGTCCACCCCGCACCCCCCTGGCGCCGTCGCTGCGATCAGCCGACAGTGTAGACGGGCCCGGGGCTACTCTCAGTGGCCGTGGACTTCGCACTGGCCCCTGAGGACGAGGCGTTCCGAGACGAGCTGCGGTCCTGGCTCGACGAGCACCTCCACCCCTTCCTGTCGAGCGAGGAGGTCGCCGACGACACCGTGATGTCGCCGGAGAAGCTCCAGGAGCGCCGGGCGGCCTGGCAGCGGGTCCTCAACCAGGGCCGGTGGGCGGCGGTGCACTGGCCGGAGGAGTACCGGGGCCGCAACGCCACCGCCATGCAGCGCATCCTCTACTCGGAGGTGATGTCCGAGTACCGGACCCCGGGACTGGCCAACCCCAACGGGCTGTGGCAGATCGGTCCGATGATCATCGCCTGGGGGACCGAGGAGCAGAAGGCCCGTTGGCTGCCGTGCATCCTCGACGCCTCCGAGCACTGGTGTCAGGGGTTCTCGGAGCCCGACGCCGGGAACGATCTGGCCAACCTCCGCACCACCGCCATCCGGGACGGGGACGGCTACGTGGTCAACGGCCAGAAGATCTGGATCTCCACCGCCCACCTGGCCCGGTGGGGCCTCTTCCTGCTGCGCACCGACCCGACCGCCATCGAGCGGGGGGCCAAGCACGAGGGGATCACCGCCTTCATCGTCGACATGCACACCCCCGGCGTCGAGGTCCGGCCCATCCGGGACATGACCGGCGAGGAGATGTTCAACGAGGTCTACTTCGACGACGCCCACCTCCCGCTCGACAGCCGGTTGGGCGGCGAGGGCGAGGGGTGGATGGTGGCCATGGGCACCCTCGGCCACGAGCGGGTGGGCATCGCCGGCCAGATCTCCAACCTGGCCGCCGACCTCCGGGCCATGGTCACCGCCGCCCGGTCGGTGAACCCCGGTGCCCTCGACGACCCGGCCATCCGGGAGCGCCTGGCCCGGGCGTGGACCGACATCGAGCTGGCCCGCCTGCTGACCCTCCGGGCCCTCTCCAAGATCATCAAGGGCGAGAAGAACTGGCCGGAGGTCCCCTTCGCCAAGCTCCAGTGGTCGGCCCTGGCCCAGACGCTGGCCGACCTGGCGGTGGATCTGCTCGGACCCGACGGGCTGCTGGCCCGGGGGGCTCCCGACGCCGTCGACCGGGGGAAGTGGACCCGCCTCTACTCCTTCATGCGCTACAGCACCATCGGCGGCGGCTCCACCGAGGTACAGAAGAACATCATCGCCGACCGGGCGGTCAAGCTCCCCGGCCAGGCCCGCCTGTCCTGAGGTGGCCGTCGATCCGAGGGCACCGTGCATCGTGGGGGCGGCGCGTCATACCTGGCGGACCGAGCCGGCCCCCGAGCCGCTGGCCATGTGGGAGCAGCTGGCCCGGTCGGCCGCCGAGGACGCCGGGGCCCCGGACTCGCTGGCCGACCTGCACAGCCTCCGGATCGTCTACTGCCAGGCGTGGGAGTACGACGACCCCTGCGCCCGGTTGGCCGATCGGCTGGGGGCCGACCCCCGGGACCGCACCTACTCGGGCATCGGCGGCTCGGTCCCGCTAATCCTGGTCGGCGACGCCGCCGGGGCCATGGCCCGCGGGGAGCTGGACCTGGCGCTGGTGGTGGGGGGCGAGGCGCTGGCCACCCGTCGGCACCTCGCCGAGCCCCGGTGGTCGTTCGCTCCCGACCAGCCGGCGCCGTTCCCCATCACCCTCGACCGGGACGAGGCGGCCAACGGCATCTACCAGGCGTACCTGACCTTCGCCCTCCTCGACACCGCGAGGCGGGCCGCCCGGGGGCAGTCCGTGGCCGAGCACACGGTGGAGCTGGGCCGACTGTTGGCCCCCCTCACCGAGGTGGCCGCCGCCCAGCCCGACCATGCCTGGTTCCCCACCGCCCGCACCGCCGCCGAGCTGACCACCCCCACCGCCGCCAACCGCATGGTGGCCACGCCGTACACCAAGCTGATGACGGCCATCATGGACGTGGACATGGCGGCCGCCGTCCTGCTGGCCACCGAGGAGCGGGCCGACCGGATGGGGGTTCCCCCCGACCGCCGGGTCTACCTCCGGGGGATGGGTCTCGGGGAGGAGCCGCCGGCCATGGCCGCCCGCCCCGACCTCGGGCGGTCGCCCGCCCTGGCCGCCGCCGGCGCCGCCGCCCTCGGGGACCATGCCATCGACGACGTGGCGCACCTCGACCTCTACTCGTGCTTCGCCAGCTCGTTGGCGTTCGCCCGGGACGCCCTCGGCATCACCGACGACCGGGGCCTGACCGTGACCGGCGGCCTCCCGTACCACGGGGGCCCGGGCAGCAACTACGGCACCCACGCGCTGGCCGCCATGGTGGAGACCCTCCGGGCCGACCCCGGATCGCTCGGCCTGGTCACCGGCATCGGGATGCACATGACCCACCACTCCGCCGCCCTGTGGTCCACCCGTCCGGGCCCCCCGGTCACCGCCGGGGCCCCCGACCCCCTCCCGGCGGTGCCGGTGGTGTCCGGGGCCGAGGGGCCGGGAACCGTGGCCACCTACGCCACCACCTGCGGTCGCCAGGGGCCCGAGGCGACCTTCCTCATCTGCGACCTGCCCGCCGGCGGCCGGGCCTACGCCCGGCTCGACGAGCCGGCCGACCAGGGCGACGACCTGGTCGGGCAGCCGGTCACCCTCACCCCGGGCCGGCGGGGCGCGGTGACCGCCACCCGCTGACCTGTTCCCGTCCCCGACCCGACAGCCGCCCCCGACCCGCACCCGACCCGACCCGACAGCCGCCCAGCCCCCCGAGGAGCCCGATGCCCGTCCACTACCAACTCGACGACGACCACATCGTCCGGATCACCATCGACCGCCCCGAGGCGCGCAACGCCATGGACATGGAGCACTTTGCCCAGCTGCGCGGCGCCTGGGAGCGGTTCGGCGCCGACGACGCCGCCTGGGTGGCCGTCGTCACCGGGGTGGGTCCCGACTTCTGCGTGGGCGCTGACCTCAAGACCTACATCCCCCAGATCACCGCCCTGCAGCAGCGGATGCAGGCCGAGGGGGTCACCGAGGTCGACGGGTACCGCCTCGACGACGGGGTGAAGGCGGTGCTCCGGAACGTCAAGCTCTACAAGCCGATCGTGGCCGCCGTGAACGGGACATGCGTGGCCGGCGGCATCGAGATGCTGGGCGGGTGCGATCTCCGGGTGGCCGCCGACACCGCCACCTTCGGGGTCCTCGAGCCGAAGCGGGGCCTGTTCGCCGGGGGCGGCACCACCGTCCGCCTCCCCCGTCAGATCCCCTACCCCGCCGCCATGGAGCTCCTGCTCTGCGCCGACCGGGTGTCGGCCCAGCAGGCACTGGCCATGGGACTGCTCAACGAAATCTGCCCACCGGACCGCCTGATGGAACGGGCCCTCTCCTACGCCCGCCGGATCACCGCCAACAGTCCCTTCGCCATCCGCAAGACCAAGGAGTCGGTGGTCCGGGGGCTGGCGGTCGACATGAAGGAGGCCTACCGGATCGAGTCGGCGCTGGCCGGCGAGGTGTTCTCGAGCCAGGACGCCGTCGAGGGGCCCCGGGCGTTCGCCGAGAAGCGCCCACCGGAGTGGAAGAACCGGTGAGCTCAGCCGGGAACGGTGCCGATCCGCTCCGCCCGGACGCCCCCGGTGCCCGACAGGAGGACGGCCACCTCGGCCGCCCGGGGAGTCGGTAGGTCGTCCGAGGCCAGGTACACCAAGAAGGGTGGGGGTGTCTCGGCGTCCCATCCGGCAGTCCGGAGCTGCCAGAGGACTCCCGGCAGGACGCTGTACGACCGGCCATTGGCCGGGTAGACCACCACGCTGACCGGGCCCCGGGGGACCAGCCGCTCCACCCGCCGGGCGGCGGCGTCGATCTGTCGGTCCACCGATGTCACCCTCGAGAGCGGGGGGGTCCCGGCCTCCGCCACACACCGGACGGACAGCGCGCCGATCAGGCCGCCCACCACTACCGCCGCCACCACCCGCACCATCCCGATCCCGGCGGCGGCGGCGACCGCACGGAGCCGGAGCCAGGGCGTCTCGACCCCCGACCGGACGACGGCCACCGACCAGAGGAGGGCGCCGACCGTCCATGCGGCCACCGTCCAGACCAGAAGCCCGAACACCCACAGGCCGTGGTCGAGGTAGGTGATGGTGGTGACGAACGCCAGCGGCACGTGGGCCAGCGTCCACGCCTGGGCGACCCCGACCACCAGGGTGACCCCGGCCAGGGTGGCCAGCGGGCGGCGGTGGGTGACCCAGGCGCCGGCCGCCACGGCCGCCACCCCGACCAGGAGGAGGACCCCGGTGACCGGGTGGTGGCCCGTGATCCGTCCGGCCGCCGAGAAGAACTGGTCCACGCCCCACGACGCCCCCAGCACCGGGTGGAGTGAGGCGGCCCCGGCCAACCCCTCGAGACCGACCCGGGCCCCGGTGTCACGGACCCCCCGCCCCGAGGCCAACAGGAGGGTCAGGTTGCCGGGATCGCTGGTCAGCTCCTGGACCACCGGCGCCGCCCAGCAGCCGACACCTACCGCCACGCTGACCCAGGCCCATCGCAACCGGATCGGCCGCGCCACCTCCATCAGCCCCACCAGCGGGGCGAGGACCATCAGCGCGATGGCCGCCGCCGCGAACATCAGGTGGCACTGGATGGCCACCGATCCCGCCACCACCAACCAGGGCGTCCACCCCAGCCGCCCCGACGCCACCGCCCACGACACCGTCACCGTGGCCAGGAACCAGATCAGGCCGGTGTTCGGGTTCCACACCGGGTCGAGGACCACCTCCGGCTGGGCCACCACCACGGCCAGGACGGCCACCACCACCCCCACGGCCCCGGCCCCGGCCCGCACCGACCATGCCGCCTCGATGGCCAGGGCGACGCCGGCCACGCAGAGCAGTGCCGCCCCCCACAGGGCTCCCTGGCCGTGGTCGAGCCGCACCGGGAGGGCCAGCAGCCAGAACAGCAGCGGGCCGGGGTCGTAGATGGCGTGGGCCCCGCTCGCCAGGTTGAACTGGCCGACCAGGGGGAAGTGGGCGGTCATGACCTCCCAGGACCGCATGGTGATCACGGCGTCGTCGCCGGCGGGCCGGTAGCCGCGGCCCGACTCGATCCCGGCGCCGATCACGAAGGGGGCGGCACCGGCCACGTGGCATGCCACCCGCAGGGTCCTCCCGTGACCCGACGGACTCGGTTGGTCGACCGACGACTCTCCCTCAGGGTGGTCGGCCGATCGGATCGCTTTCACCTGGTGTCCCTCTCCGCCTGCCAGTCGATCGGACTCGAGTGAGGGTAGCCCCCGGGCCGCCCTCGCAGACGGAGCGACTCGGCGGCGGATCCGCGGCGCCCCCCATCTCACACTCGCCCACCTGACCCCCCACCGCCGCCGATGGGGCGGCGGCGCTCGAGGACGTCCTCCTCCGGGCGGGCGACCGTCGGCGGGGAGCCGGGCAGGGTGGCGGCGGTAGGGTCGGTCCGGCACGACGCACGGAACCGGGGGAGCCATGCCAGGAGCGTTCGAGGGGACACGGGTCCTGATCACCGGCGGCTCGTCCGGCATCGGGGCCGGTCTGGCCGAGGCATTCGCCGCCGACGGGGCCGTCGTGGGGATCGCCGCCCGTCGCCGGGACCGGCTCGACGAGGTCCTGGGCCGGTGCCGGGCCCACAGCCCCGACTCCAGGAGCTGGGCGGTCGACCTCACCGACGACGCCCAGGTCGACCGGCTGGCCGCCGAGGCGGTGGATCAGCTGGGCGGCGTGGACCTGTTGGTCAACAACGCCGGCATCCCCAAGCGCCGCCACGTGACCCGGCTCGACCCGGCCACCGTCGCCTCGGTGATGGCCATCAACTACCTCGCCCCGGTCCGGCTGACCCTGGCCCTCCTTCCGGCGATGGTGGCGAGGGGCAGCGGCCGGATCGTCAACGTCTCGTCGGTGGCCGCCCCGTTGAGCTCGCCGGGTGAGTCGGCCTACGACGCCTCCAAGGCCGCCCTGGCCGTCTTCTCGGAGGCGATGGCCGTCGACCTCTGGGACACCGGTGTGAAGGTCACCGTGGTCTATCCGGGGGTGGTGGACACCGAGCTGTTCTCGCTGCCCGACAACGACCCGTTCACCGGCGACGTGCCGGCCATCACGGTGGACGAGGCGGTGGCCACCGTGATGGCGGGCATCGAGGCCGGCGATCTCTCGGTGTTCGTGCCCGGGTACTTCGCCGAGCTGGCCTCCTCCAAGGGCAGGGACCCCGACGCCTTCCTGGCCGGGATGGCCGAGTACGTGCGGGGTCGCCGGGCGCCGGGTTGATCCCGGGACCGGGCCCCTACTGCTGGGCGAGGATGGCCTCGATCTCCGCCATCGGGTCACGCACCACCGGCCCCCGGGTCTCCACCACCGCCCGATCGATGACGGCGTTGAAGCGGTCCGGCGCCGCGTAGTCGTCTCCCACTGCCGGTCCCCACTCGTAGCCGCAGGTCAGGCCGACCCCGACACCGTTGAAGGCCTGGGGGGTGAAGCGGGCGATGGGGCCCTGGGCCACCATCCGACCATCGCAGCGGAGGGTGCCCGACCCACCCAGCCCGCCGTCCTTGTCGAAGGTGTACTCGATGGTGTGGGTACCCGGCCCGACGGCCTGGTCCGAGGCGATCAGGTGCCGCTCCTTTCCGTACAGGTTGTGGACGTAGCGGGGCCGGCCGGCCCGGAAGTGGAGGGACCACCCGCCCAGGGCCGAACCGAGGGCCAGCAAGGTTCCTTCCGGCACGACCCCGTCGGGGACGGTGATGTCGACCACCAGGGCGTGGGACCGGTTGCGCACGTTGACGGCCACCGACTCCGGGACCTGCGCCCCGCCCTGGAAGTAGCGGAAGCGGTCCCGCCGGCGCCGGAGATCGGGCTTCGGGTGCACCAGCGCCCACAGGATGCGGTTGTCGAGGGGGAGCACCTGATTGCGCTCGGCCTCCGCCCACCACAGCTCGATCATGGCGCGCAGCCGCTCGGGCTCCTCCTGGGCCAGATCCCGGGTCTCGGAGACATCCGATTCGACGTGGTAGAGCTCCCAGACGTCGTCGTCGAAGGGCGCGTTGGGGTTCAGCCCGTCCGGGTAGAGGGGTCCGACCGGATGGAAGGTCACCGCCTTCCAGCCCTGGTGGTAGAGGGCCCGGGACCCGAACATCTCGAAGTGCTGGGTCAGGTGCCGTCCGGGCTCCGCCCCGCCCCGGGGCCCGAGCAGGTACGAGAAGCTCACCCCGTCGACGGGCGACTGCACCACCGAGTCGATCGCCCCGGGGGTCGCCAGGCCGATCAGCTCCAGCACGCTGGGGAACACGTCGATGGCGTGCGCGAACTGATGCCGCACGGTCCCCCGGTCGATCCCCCCCCGGGGCCAGTGGACGATGCAGGGGTCGGCCACCCCCCCCTCGTGCACCTCCCGCTTCCACCGCTTGAAGGGTGTGTTGCCGGCCATCGTCCAGCCCCACGGGTAGTTGTTGTGGGTGAGCGGTCCCCCGATCTGGTCGATCCTCGCCTCCATCTCCTCGATGCCGGCCGGATCCATGTTGCTCAGGCGGACGTCGTTGATGGACCCCTCGGATCCGCCCTCCGAGCTGGCTCCGTTGTCCGAGACCAGGACGATGAGGGTGTCGTCGAACTCGCCCAGGTCCTCAAGGAAGGCGACCAGCCGACCGATCTCGGCGTCGGTGTGGGAGAGGAAGCCGGCGAAGCACTCCATGAACCGGGCGGCCACCCGCTGCTCGGCCTCGGTCAGCTCGGTCCACGCCCGCACCCAGATCGGCCGGGGTGACAGCGCGGTGCCACGGGGGATGACCCCCATCTCCATCTGGCGGGCGTGGATGCGCTGACGCAGGTCGTCCCACCCCCGGTCGAAGGCCCCGCGGTACCGGTCGATCCACGGCCGGGGGGCCTGGTGGGGCGAGTGGCAGGCGCCCGGGGCGAAGTACAGGAAGAAGGGCCGGTCGGCGTCGACCGCCCGCAGGTCGCCGACGAATTCGATGGCGCGGTCGGTGAGGTCGGTGGTGAGGTGGTAGCCGTCGTCCACCGATGCCGGTGGTCGGATCGCATGGTTGTCGTGGTAGAGGGCGGGGACGAACTGGTGGGTCTCACCGCCGTGGAAGCCGTACCAGCGGTCGAACCCCCGCCCCAGCGGCCAGGTGGCCCGCGACGAGCCCATGTTGCACTCGTCGTCGGGGGTGAGGTGCCACTTGCCCACGGCGTAGGTGGCGTAGCCCGACGCCCGGAGCACCTCGGAGAGGAATCCGTTCTCGGGCGGCGGCTTGCCCCAGTACCCCGGAAACCCGACGGCCAGGTCGGCGACCCGTCCCATGCCGTTGCGGTGGTGGTTCCTCCCGGTCAGCAGGCAGGCGCGGGTGGGCGAGCACAGGGCGGTGGTGTGGAAGTTGGCCAGCCGGACCCCCTCGCCGGCCAGTCGGTCGATGACCGGCGTATCGATGTCCGAGCCGTAGCAGCCCAACTGGGCGAAGCCCACGTCGTCGAGGACGATCATCACCACGTTGGGGGCTCCGTCGGGAGGGGCGGGTTCCGGGGGCCACCAGGGCTCGGAGTCCCGCCAGTCCCGGCCGATCCGGCCTCCGAATGTCACGCCCATCAGCTCCCCACCTTCCGAGATCGGCTGGCGCATGCTACCAATCGGGCCCTCCGAACCCCGCCGGTCCGAGGGGCTGCCCGGGGCCGGCTGGCGGGGGGCCAGGGCGCCGTCGACGACCACCTGGGGTTGTCGCCCCTGCCCGCATCCGAGCGAATTGAGCTTGGACGCCTGACTTGATCTCGGGCGGTGGGCGGGCGGCAATTCGCTCGGATGCGGGCATGTCCGACCTGCCCCGCCGTCCCCGTCGAGCGCCCGGTGTCCGGCCGGGGCCGCGGGCGGGCCCGCCGACTCCCCTACCCCAGGCGCTCGATCACCGTGGCGTTGGCCTGTCCGCCGCCCTCGCACATGGTCTGGAACCCGTAGCGCCCGCCGGTGGCCTCCAGGTGGTTGAGGAGGGTGGCGGTCAGCCGGACCCCGCTGGCCCCCAGCGGGTGTCCCAGGGCGATGGCCCCGCCATTGGGGTTGAACCGCTCCGGGTCGACGGGGAAGGCGCGGAGCCACATGAGGGCGATGGCGGCGAACGCCTCGTTGCACTCCACGGCGTCGAACTGGTCGACGGTCAGCCCCGACCGGTCGAGCAGGCGCCGGGTGGCGGGGACCGGGGCGGACAGCACGATGGCGGCGTCGTCGGCGGCCACCGTGGCGTGGGCGATCCGGGCCCGGACGGGGAGGCCCAGCCGCTCGGCCACCGACCGCTCGGCGATCAACATGGCCGAGGCGCCGTCGGTCATCTGCGAGGAGTTGCCGGCGGTGATGTCCGGGGCGGTCTCCGGCTCCCACGACTGGGCCGGGGGCAGGCCGGCCAGGCTCTCCGGGGTGCCTCCCCGCCGGATGCCCTCGTCGACCTCGAGGGTCGCCCCGGTCAGGTTCCCCTCCTCGTCCTTCAGCGGCACCGGGAGCGCCTCGGCCTTGAACCGGCCCTCGTCCCAGGCGGACGCCGCCCGGCGATGGCTCTCGAGGGCGTAGGCGTCCATCTCCTCCCGGCTGATCCCCCACCGGTCGGCCAGCACCTGGGCCACCCGGAACTGGGCCCACAGCCGGCCGTCGATCCGGTCGAGGAAGGAGGGCGGGAAGGGTCCGGTGCCCCCCCGGGCGTTGGCGGCCAGCGGCACCCGGCTCATGCTCTCCACCCCGCAGGCCACCACCAGGTCGTAGTGGCCGGCCACCACCCCGGCCGCCCCGAAGTGCATGGCCTGCTGGGACGACCCGCACTGGCGGTCGACGGTGGTGGCGGGCACCTGCTGGGGCAGGCCGGCCGCCACCCAGGCGTTCCGGGTGACGTTGGTGCTCTGCTCCCCGACCTGGGTCACGCACCCGCCGATGACGTCGTCCACCCGCCCGGGATCGACGCCGGTCCGCTCCATCAGGGAGGTCAGGGCGAATCCCAACAGGTCGGCCGGGTGCCAACCGGCCAGGGCGCCCTTGCGCCGGCCCAGGGTGGTCCGCACCACGTCCACGATCACCGCGTCCCGACGCTCACCGCTCATGCCGTCTCCTCCGTGTCCGGTGTCTCCGTGTCCGGTGTCTCCGTGCCCGCCGTCCCCGTGCCCGGTGTCTCCGTGTCCGCCGTCCCCGTGCCCGGCGTCCCGGTGTGCGCCTCCACGGTGGGCGGAGCGGCGTGCGGCGCTCCCGTGCCCGGGGCCCCGGCCGGACCCGATCCCACCACCCGTTCGCCCCGGGACGCCAGCACCCGCTCCACGGCGGCCAGCGCACGGTCGGACGGCCCGTCGAAGGCCACCACGCCGCGTTCGAGGACCACGGCGGACCCCGCCCGCTCCAGCACCCGGTCCACCTGCTGCTCGACCAGCAGGAGGGCGGTCCCCGCCTCGTTGATCCGCTGCAGCCCGTCGTAGACGGCGTCGATCATCAGGGGGGCCAGCCCCAGGGAGATCTCGTCGGCCACCAGCAGGCGGGGTGGGGCCACCAGCACCTTGGCCAACGACAGGATCCGCTGCTCGCCGCCGGACAGCGCCCCACCCGGCTGCTTGCGCCGCTTCCCCAGGATGGGGAAGGCCTCGTAGGAGCGGGCCACGGCGTCGGGCACCGCCCGCCGGCCCAGCCGCTGGTTGAACACCACCTTCAGGTTCTCCTCCACCGTGAGATCGGCGAAGATCCCCCGGCCCTCCACCACGTGGGCGGAGCCGGCCCGGGCGATCTTGTAGGCCGGCAGCCCGGTGACGTCGGTGCCGTCCAGCCGGATGGTCCCCGCCGAGCTGGGCAGCAGCCCGGTCACCACCCGGGCCACGGTGGACTTGCCGGCGCCGTTGGAGCCGAGCAGGGCGGTGATGCCCCCGTCCGGCACCGCGAAGGAGACGTCGAAGAGGGCCCGGTAGGGGCCGTAGGCGGCGCTGACGTGCTCCACCTCCAGCGCCGGGGGAGCCGCCGTCCCGCTCACGCGTCCACCCCCAGGTAGGCGTGGCGGACGGCGGGCTGGGCCATCACCTCGTCGAAGGACCCCTCGGCGATGACCGTCCCCAGGTCCATCACCACCGTCCGGTCGACCACCCCGGCCACCATCCCGAGGTCGTGCTCGACCAGGAGCATGCCCATGCCCCGCTCGCGCCGGAGCAGGGTGAGCACGGAGGCCAGCTCGGCCGTCTCGTGGACGTCGAGGCCGGACGACGGCTCGTCGGCCAGGAGCAGCTCCGGCTCGGCCACCAGCGCCCGGGCCAGCTCCACCAGCCGGCACGACCCCAGGCCCATGCTCGACACCGGGGTGTCGGCCCGGTCCTCGATCCCCACCAGCTCGAGGGTGGCGGCCACCCGCCGTAGCTCGTCCCCGGTCGGGGCACTGCGGTTGCACAGGTCCTTCCACAGCCGGCCCTGGCGCCCGCCGGCCCGCACCGCCACCAGCAGGTGGTCCCGCACCGTCATGTCGGGGAAGATCTCCACCCGCTGGTAGGTCCGCCCGATGCCGAGCCGCGCCCGCTGGTAGGTGGGGAGGTCGAGGAGCTCCCGGCCCCCGAACTCCACCGATCCCCCGTCGGGCCGGAGCTGACCGCAGACGCAGTTGAACAGCGTGGTCTTCCCGGCGCCATTGGGGCCGATCAGCCCCACGATCTCCCCGTGGCCCACCTCCAGGGACACGTCGCAGATGGCGGCCACGCCGCCGAACGCCTTGCGCACCTCGCGCACCTGGAGGAGGGGGGCCTCAGCCACGGTCGCTCCCCACCGGTCCGGCCACCGCCACCTCCGGGGTGGCACCGGGACCCGATCCCGGGTCCCCGCTGACGGTGGGCGGGCCCCCGTCGCCGGGCTCCCCCCGGTGCCCGAAGAAGAGCCGCTCGAAGCGCAGGGTCCACCGCCGCTTCTGGAACTCGAGGATGCCCTCGGGGTGGGCGGCGTAGGTGAGGGCGCCGAAGGCGAAGAACACGATGACCAGGCTGTTGCCGCCCCACCGGGCGGGGATGTAGGTGAGCAGCTGCTCGAGCACCACGAAGCCGAAGCCGGCCTGGATGGCCCCCTCCACCGTCGACACCCCGGTGGTGACCACGATGACCACGAACACCAGGGAGAGCTGGTAGTTGAACAGGTTGGGGTTGGTGGAGCCCTGCTGGACGGCCAGCAGGGTGCCGCCCACCCCGGCCACCACCCCGGACAGGGCGAAGATCACCACGTGCTGCCAGGTCAGGTTGATGCCCAGTCCGGCCGCCGCCGTGTCGCTCCCCCGCATGGCCCCCAGGTACCGCCCCAGCGTGCCCTTGCGGATGAGGAGCACGCCGAAGACGCAGACCACCAGGACCACCATGGCGGTGACGAAGAAGGCGTGCCCGTCGGCGTTGAGGATGCCCAGTCCCACCCACCGGGGCTTGAGGTCGAAGCCCGGGGTGCTGATGGCGGTCTGGGGGAAGACGGTGTTGTCGAAGAAGAGGGCGGCGGCGATGGTCATCAGTGCCAGCCCCAGGCCGCGGAGCCGGACCGAGGCGAGGGCCAGCACCGCCGCCACCGCCCCGGCGGCCGCGGCGCCGATCAACCCACCCACCAGCATGTTCAGCCCCAGGTGGTTGGCCAGCTGGGCGGCGGTGAACGCCCCGACCCCGGCCAGGGTGGCCTGGGCCAGCGAGAGCTGACCGCCCATCCCGGTGATCAGGGTGATGGACAGGAAGATGACCGAGTAGACCAGCCCGGCGTTGAACACGTTCTCCCACGTCTTCGGCATCCAGGTCAGCATCGACACCACGAACACCACCAGCAGCACGTAGAACCCGACCCGGATGCCCTTGTCCATGGCCGGGGCGCGCACGGTGGCGGCGGTCGGGGGGGTGGGCGGGTCGACCGACGAGAGCGGGTCCTTGGTCCGGTCCAGCGACCGGAGGCCGGGCACCAGCAACAGGGCGGCCAGCAGCACCACGAAGGGCAGCGAGGTGAGCGCCGCCGACGACCATACGCTGCTGACCGGCAGGTAGCCCTGCAGGACGGTCACCGTCACCCCCATGACCACCCCGACCAGGGCGGCGATGGGCATCGAGCGCAGCACCGCCCAGGCGGCCGCTGCGAAGGCCGCCACCATCAGGGCGGCGTAGTCGTCGAACTGGAGCTGGCCGTAGATGGGGGCGAGGAGGACGCCGGCCAGGCCGGCCATCAACCCGGAGATGGCCCAGGCGATGGCCACCACCCGTCCGGCGTTGACGCCGTCCAGGGCGATCAGCCGCCGGCTCTCCACCGCCGCCCGCATCTGGAGTCCCAGGTTGGTCAGCCGCATCAGGACCAGCAGCGCGGCCAGGACCACCACCGTGGTCACCACCGTGCTCAGGTAGATGCCGTTGACCGGGGTGTGGGCGACCCGGAAGTAGACGGTGTCCGGGTTGAACAGGACGCTGGGCGGGTTGTACTGGTCGGCACTCCCGAAGATCACCGACACCAGTGCCTCGATGCCCACGAAGAGGGCGATGCCCACCACCAGCTTGGCCACCGTGTTGGTGGAGGGGATCTTCCGGAACAGGAACCGGTCCATGGCCAGGCCGAGCAGGGGGCCCACCACCACCACGGCGATGAGGAAGGCCAGCCAGATGGGCAGGTGCTGGTTCTGGACCAGCCGGGTGAAGAGGTAGGCGGACAGGTAGGCCTGGGCGCCGTAGGCGAAGTTGAACACCCCGGTGGCCTGGTAGGTGAGCACCAGGCCGACCGCCATGATGCTGTAGGTGCACCCGTAGGGGACACCGGGAATGGCGAAGCCGAGGAAGTGCTCCATGTCGGCCGGCCCCTACCGCTCCCCGACGGCGGCCGGCCTCACGCTCCCGGGGTCCCCGCCGGCGCGGGCTCGACCGCCGGGTGCTTGACGTTGGAGCTGACGCAGACGAAGACCTGCTTCCCGGGGGCGAACACCGAGACGAAGGTGCTGCCCTTCACCTGAATCCAGGCGGAGCAGATCGGGACGGTGCCGGAGGTGTGGGCGCTCGTCCAGTCCACCGGGGCGGACGTGCCGTCGGCGGTGAAGTCGGCGATCCTGTTGGTCTGGGCGATGACGTTGGCCTGGGTGACGTCGGTCCCGGCCGCCTTGATGCCCGCCGCTATCAGGGCGGCCGACTGCCAGCCGGCGAAGGACACGTTGTTCTGGACATCGGCCGGCTCGTACTGCTTCATGTCGGCCAGGTACTGCTGCATGCCCGGGTAGGTGTCACCGAACTTGGCGGTGTCGCCCGCCTCGAAGGGGACGTTGGCGGTGTTGTTGAGGTAGACGCCCTGCATCAGGCTGCTGTACTGGCTCAGGAGCTTCTGGTCGTAGCCGTTCAACCACAGCTGGGTGATCTTCAGCCCGTACTGCTGGATGTCCCGGGCCAGGGTGATGTTGTCGGAGGCCTGCATGCACGACACCACCAGGTCGGACCCGGCCTGCTGCATCCGTTGGACGTCGGAGGCGTAGCTGCCGCCCAGCTGGGCACCCACGTCGACGAAGCTCACCGTGTACCCGTTGGCCTTCATCTCGTTGGCGGCGGTGTTGCAGGCACCGTAGGAGGCGGTCACCGACGGCCCGTAGCTGATGAAGGCCAGCGACTTCGAGTTGGTCTTCTGGGCGAAGTAGGCGTAGGTGGGGACGGCGTCCGAGTAGATCTGGGTGGACCCGCCCACCGCGAAGAGGTTGGGTGGGCCGGCCCAGTTGGACGTCACGTTGTAGCCGTAGGTCGGGGTACCGGTGGACACGAAGTAGCTGGGGTTGAACCACGGGGAGCCCACCCCCACCGCGAAGGCGTGGTCCTGGTCGATGAGGGTGTGGGTGAGCTGGGTGAACTGGCTGGGCTGGCCCCCGTCGTCGAGGTCGTAGGCCAGCACCAGCTTCCGGCCGTTGATCCCCCCGCTGTGGTCGAGGGCGTCGAAGTAGGCGATCATGCCGGCGCTGAGCCCGGAGAAGTAGCCGGCGATCGGGCCGGTTTTGGTGGAGATGGCACCGATGTCGATCTGGGTGGCGGTGACCCCGGGAGCCGACGACGATCCCCCGCCGGCGGTGGTGGCCGTGGTGGAGGCCGACCCCGAGGTGGTGGATGTGGTGGTGGCTGGACTGCTCGATGACGAACACCCCGCCCCGATGCAGGCCACCACCGCCAGTGCGGCGACCGGCAGCACCCAACTCCCCCCGTGACGACGCATCGTTTCGCTCTCCTCGTGCCCGACCTGCCGTCTGGACCAGGGCCGGGCGGCCCTGTCCCCCCGTGGACGGCAATCCGTGGAACTGGTTCTTATGGCACCGACGTTAGCCATGTCAACACATCAGGGGCGTGACGGTCCTCCGAGGCGGTGCCACCGGAGGTGCAACAAGGTCACCGGGGGACCAGCACGTCGAAGGCGGCCCCGGCCGACTCGAGGTCCACCGAGTCGTTGTCCTCCCGGTACCGGCGGCCCTGGACGTTGAGGAGCTCGACCACCTCGGCGTCCACCGGGAACGGGCCCCAGTGCCAGGTGCCCCGGTGCAGCACCACCGACTCCAGCGGCCGGAGCAGGAAGGCCCGGACCTGGTCGGCGTCGCCCCCGGTGGCCGGGTCCGCCCCCGGGGGCGCCACCGCCACCACCGAGGTGGCGTCCAGCGGGGTCAGCACCTGGGTGTGGGTGCGGTGACGGTAGAGGACCTGGCACCGGAGACCGCCGTCCACCGCCGGGACCTCGTCCCGCCGGTGGGCGATCCGGTTGAGATGGGCGTCGCCCCACTCGAAGGCCAGGGTGTGATGGCCGTCCTCGGGGTCGGTGTCGGGCACCGGTAGCCACCCGAACGGAGCCCAGGCCTCCCCGGTCAGGGGGTTCGGTACAATCTGGCGCACTGTCACTCCTCTGACACGCCCACCGACGACGGCCGGTCGTCGAGCGTCGACCGGCCCCCGCCGCGGGATCCCACCCGATCCGCACAGGAGACCACGTGGCCATGGACGTACGCAACATCGAGAACGTCGCACCCGTCGTCGAGCACAACGGCACCGTCCCGGTGTGGTGGATGGTCCACTCGCGGGAGATGAAGGAGATGACCGACGGGGGCTTCCTCGAGCTGGTCAACGAGTTCGAGGTGGAGGGCGGCGGCTACGTCGACCCCCACTCCCACCCGACGCACGAGTTCTACTACGTGCTCCGCGGGCGGGGCACCATGACCATCGGTGACGAGGACCGGCTCATCGCCCAGGGCGACCTGGTCCACATCCCGCCCGACGTGGTCCACAGCCTCCGCCCGGCCACCGACCACGCCCCCATCCACTGCTTCTGCTTCGCCATCGGGGTGAAGGGGTCGGGCCCCATCGACTACACCAACCACTGACGGCGCACCGGGGCCCGGGTCAGTCCGGGTCGCCGGAGTCGACCTGCGAGGCGTCCAGTCCCAGCAGCTCGACGGTGGTCGCCCCGCCGACCAGCGCCTCGAAGTAGCCGGCCTCGGCCGTCGCCCGGGACCGGCCGGCGGCCAGCACCGACGCCAGGTGGTCGCCGGGCACCACCACCACGCCGTCGACGTCGCCGACCACCCAGTCGCCGACGGCCACCGGCACCCCGGCCACCGTGGCGGGCAGGCCGGCGGTCCCCCGGAGCACCTTGGTGGCGCCGGGGAGGACCACCCGGCTCGAGAAGACCGGGAACCCCAGGCGCTCCAGGGCGGCCACGTCCCGCACCCCCCCGTCGATGACCAGGCCGGCCAGCCCCCGGGCCCGGGCGGCGGTGGTCAGGACCTCGCCCCAGTAGCCCCGGTCGGGTACGTCCCCCACGTCGACCACCAGCGCCGAGCCGGTCGGGGCCCGGGTGACGGCCACGTGCACCGCCAGGTTGTCCCCCGGCGTGCAGCTCACCGGGTAGGCCGGGGCCGCCAGCGTCGCCCCCGGCCACACCGGTCGGATCCTCGGCGGCAGGGGGCGGGCCCCCGACTCGCCGAGGGTGGCGGCCCCCAGCGTCCGCAGCTCGGTGACGGGGTCGGTTCCGGTCATGGCGTCTCCTGTCCCTCGTCGGGTCCGGCAACGGGCCGGACCGCCACGGTCACCTCGATCTCCACCGCCCCGCCCCGGGGCAGGGCGGCCACCCCCACCGCCGTCCGGGTGTGCCGACCGGCCTCCCCGAACACCCGGTGGAGGACGGCGCTGGCCCCGTCGACCACGTCGGGCTGCCGGTGGAAGTCGGGGGTGGAGGCCACGAAGCCGGTGACGGTCAGCACCCGCTCCACCCGGTCGAGGGAGCCCAGCGCCACCTCCAGGACGGCCAGGGCGTTGAGGGCACAGACCCCGGCCGCCTCGGCCGCCTCCTCCACGCCCACCGCCGCCCCCAGGGTGCCGCAGCAGGTCAGCCGCCCGTCGATCCGCGGAAGCTGGCCGGAGGTACGGGCCACGCCCCCGTGGACCACCACGGCGTCGAGGGGATCGTGGGGCGGGTGCGGTCCGTGGAGCACCAGCCCGAGCTCGGCCAGGCGCGCCCGGACCCGACCGTGGTCGGTCATCAGTTCTGGCGCAGGTACTCGTAGACCCCGGCGAAGCTCTTGTCGACCTTCTCGGGGAGGTGGTGGATCTCCCCCAGCTGGCGGGCCCCCCAGATGATGAAGGCGCTCCGCTCCACCAGGGCGGTGATGTGGAGGGCCTTGGAGGGGGTGGGGGCCACCGCCACCAGACCGTGGTTGGCGATCAGGGCGGCCCCCCGTCCCTGCAGGGCGTCGACGGCGTTCTCCCCCACCCGGTCGTTGCCGCTCATGGCGTACTCGGTGACCCGGACGTCGCCGCCCACGTAGATGGTGAACTCGTCGATGCAGGACGGGATGGGCTGGCGGGCCACCGCGAACATGGTGGCGTAGATGGGGTGGGAGTGGATCACCGACCCCACGTCGTCGAAGGCCCGGTAGGCGGCCAGGTGGAGGGGGAGCTCCGAGGACGGCGACCGCTCGCCGGAGACCACCTTGCCGTCGAGGTCCACGATCATCAGGTCCTCGAGCTGCATCTCGACGTAGTCCACCGACGACGGCGTCACGCAGATGGTGCCGTCCTCCTGGCGGGCGGAGATGTTGCCGGCCGTCCCCTCCACCAGGCCCTTGGCCAGCATCTCCTTGGCGGCGGCCAGCACGGCCTGGGGGGCGTTCTCCACGGAGCGGGTCATGGGGCGGGACCTCCTGGGACGGGCCGGAGGGGACCCCCCCGGGACGGGCCGAATGCTAGTAGGGCCTCGCGACGCCGACCTCCCGTCCGAACGCGGCACCGGCGATCGGGGGCCGGGAGCCGACCCGGTGATTGACCGGTGGCCGACCGGTCGGCCAAGGTGGTGGCCGCGGCCGGGGGGATCGTACGACGGGGCCGGAGGAGTCGGGGGCAGATGGTCCGGAGCAGTCCGAGGAGCGTGACGAGCGTGGATCCGGGCGCCCGCCGTCACCCGGGGAACCGCTGAGCGGCGTGGCCGGACTCCCGCCCGAGCACCTCCACGCCATGGCCGAGGCCTTCGGCGACGAGACCGCCTACCGCGTGGTGGGCGGGGACGACCTGACCTTCGCCCAGTGGGACACCGCCGCCACCCGCCTGTCCCGCGGGCTGGTGGAGGCCGGGCTCCGGCCCGGCGACCGGGTGGCCCTCCACCTCGAGGCGGCCAACGCCCTCCGCTGGATGATCACCTACGCCGCCGTCCACCGGGCGGGCGGCGTGGCGGTGCCGCTCAACCCTCAGCTCACCGAGCCGGAGGTGACCCGGATGCTGGGCCACTGCGGGGCGGCCGCCGCCGTGGTGGAGGAGTCACTCCTCCCCCGCCACGCCAACGCCGCCACTCCTCTGGTGGTGGCCGTGCCACCGGCCGGCCCCGCCCACCGGGTGACCACCGGCCCGCCCGACGCCCCGGCCGGCACGCGGGCCTGGTCGGCGCTGCTGGACGCCGACCCCACCTACTTTCAGGTGGAGCGGGACCGCGGCGAGCTGGCCGACATCCTCTACACCTCGGGCACCACCGGCCATCCCAAGGCGGTGGCCGTCCGTCACGACAACTCGTCGCTGGTCCCCTTCCGCACCCCGCAGTGGAGCGGGGGCGGGTGGCTGCACGCCAGCCCGCCCTACACCTTCGCCGGTCTGGCCTTCGTCTACACCCCGCTGCGCCTGGGCCTGCGGGGCATCTACCAGCCGTCGTTCGACGCCGGGACGTGGCTCGACACCGTGGAGTCGGAACGACCCGGATCGGTCTTCCTGGTCCCGGCCATGGCCACCCTCCTCCTCGAACACCCCGGCTTCGCCGCCGCCGACCTCTCCTCGGTGGAGCTGTGCACGGTGGGCAGCGCCCCCCTCGCCCCCCGGGTCCTGGAGGCCCTGCAGGCCAAGCTGCCGGCCGCCCTGGTCTCCAACAACTACGGCATGACCGAGGCCGGCTCGGTCTACTGCCTGATGCCCCCGGGCGAGGCGGTGCGCCGGCCCGGGTCGGTCGGCCGCCCGCTCCCCCCGGCGGAGATCGTCTGCGTCGACGAACGGGGCCACCCGACCCCTCCCGGGGAGGTCGGTGAGGTCCGGATGCGGATCACCGGCCGGCCCCGGGAGTACTACGGGGACCCGGAGGCCACCGCCCGGACCTGGGTGGACGGCTGGCTGGTCACCGGCGACCTGGGCCGGCTGGACGAGGACGGCTACCTCTACATCGTGGGGCGGAGCAAGGACGTCATCATCCGGGGCGGCAACAACATCCACCCCGCCGACGTGGAGCACGCCGTGGCCTCCCATCCGGCCGTCCACGAGGTGGCGGTGGTGGGTGTCCCCCACCCGGTGCTCGGGGAGGACGTGGTGGCGTTCGTGGCCCTGCGCCCCGGGCGGGAGGCCACCGCCGACCAGCTCCGGGACCACACCCTCGGCCACCTGGCCCGCTCCAAGGTGCCCCGGCAGTGGTACTTCGTGGACGCCCTGCCCCGCAACGCCACCGGCAAGGTGGTCAAAGCCCAGCTCCCGGTGCCGCCGGGGCCGGCCCCGGTAGCGTGAGCCCCATGGGAACCAGCGGCGACCGGGTGGGGATCGGGATCATCGGGGCGGGCAACATCGCGGCCATGAACGTGGCCGGGTACCTCGACGACCCCCGCTGCTCGGTGGTGGCGGTCTGCGACCCGCGGGACGGACAGGCGGCCCGGGCGGCGGCGGCCTGGGGCGCCCCCACCGCCTACACCGACCTCGACGACCTGCTGGCTGACCCGGCGGTCGACGCCGTGGAGATCCTCACCCCCACCCACCTCCACCACGACCACGTCCTGGCCGCCCTGGCCGCCGGCAAGCACGTGTCGTGCCAGAAGCCGTTGGCCAACTCGGTGACCGAGGGGCGGGCCATGGCCGCCGCCGCCGAGGCGGCCGGGCTCATCCTCCGGGTCGGCGAGTGCTTCCGTCACTACCCACCCCTCGAGTTGGCCAAGCGGCTCATCGACGACGGGGCCATCGGCAAGCCCACCAACCTCCGCACCCGCACGGTGGTGGGCCAGACCGAGTCCCCCTTCCAGGCCGGCCTCGACTACGAGGGCTACCTGTGGCGGATGACCGAGACCAGCCCCGGCGGTCACCTCTTCGACGACATGATCCACAAGTACGCGGTGGCCCTGTGGCTCCTCGACCAGGACATCGTCTCCGTCCAGGCCGCCGTCCGGCGCCGTGACCACTACTTCGAGCCGATGGCCGCCCTCTTCGAGTACGAGGACCCCGAGGTGCTCGGCACCATGGAGGTCTCCTACGCCCCCCAGATGTGGCTGCGGAGTGCCTACTACGGCGCCGACGAGTTCTTCGAGGTCCAGGGGGAGGAGGGGTTCCTGTGGGTGACCCGGTGCACCGGCCAGCTGCTCGACCTCCCGGCTGTCGTCCTCTACGACGGGGCCAAGGGGAGCCAGACCACCACCTCGTTCCCGTCGGTGGACGACGACTGGGGGACCGGCTTCCGGCGGTCCTCCATCCACTTCATCGACGCTTTGGTGGACGGCGTGCCGGCGGAGATGAGCGCCGACGACGCCATCAAGGCCCTCCAGCTCTGCTTCGCCGTCTACCAGGCCGGTAACACCCGGCTGCCGGTGGACCCCCGGACCGTCGACCATCTGGTGGTTCCCGACAGGTGGCCCCGGTGAGGGTGACCCGCGCCCTCCACCACAGCGTGAACGTGGAGGGCCGACTGGCCCCGACCACGGCCTTCTACCAGCGACTGCTGGGCCTCGCCTCCGACGACCGCCCGGAGATCCCCGGGGTGGGCGGTCACTGGTTCCGCCTGGGCGACGCCCAGCTCCACCTGGTGGACGCCGATGCCGGGCCCGGGGCCATCCGGCCGACCGGTCCCCACCTCTGCCTGGCCGTCGACGACCTCGACGCCGCCATCGCCGAGCTCGAGGCGGAGGGTCTCCCCTACCTGCGGGGGGCCCAGGGCACCACGGTGCAGATCTGGTTCGCCGACCCGGCGGGCAACACCGTCGAGATCCAACAGGACCCGGACCTCTCCCCGCCCGGCTGACCGGAGGTCACACGGGAGTGCCGGCGACGACGCCGGTCACCCGCGTTGAGCGCCCGCACACTCAAGTTCGTAACGTTCGACGGTGCTGATCCGGAGCGACTGTCGAGATTCTGGTCGGAAGTCACCGGCTACCTGGCGGTTGGGGTTGGTGAGGACTTCGCAGCGTTGGCCGCGCCCGACGACCGCGGTGTGCGAGGGATTCTCCTCTGGCGGCTCCCTGAACCCAACGTCTCGAACCGCCGAATGCACATCGATCTGACATCGACGGATGGCGAGGCGGAGATCAGACGCTTCGTGGATCTCGGAGCGACGATGTCCGAACGATGCGAAGGCAACGGTGTCACCTGGACCGTGATGCTTGACCCGGAGGGCAACGAGTTCTGCATGGGCTGATCTTCGGCAGCATCGATCGCGCTCTCGTGAGATTGCCTACCCCGACCGAGGGGAGGGTGGCCGCCTCGTTGAAGCGTTCCCGATGCTGCTCGTATCCTTGGGCCCGTGCCTCGAACGGACACTTCCTCTCGGATGATCCCCGCCCCGGTCTCCGAGGTCTACGCAGCTCTGGTCGATCCAGAAGCTCTGTCGGCGTGGGTTCCGCCGGGGGAGATGAACGGGACCATCGAGCGATTCGAGCCCCGTCCAGGCGGTTCCTATCGCATGGTGTTGAGGTATCCCGATCACTCTCCAGGCCAGGGCAAGACGACCTCAGACACTGATGTGGTCGAGGCGCGCTTCATCGACCTCGTTCCCAACACGCGGGTCGTGTATTCGGTGGACTTTGTGTCCGACGATCCCGACTACAACGAGGCGATGACCATGAGTTGGGAGGTCACCGTCACAGATGGGGGCACGCTCGTCAAGATCACAGCCGACAACGTCCCTGACGCGATCTCGGCACAAGACCATGCAGCGGGGTTGAAGTCCTCGTTGGAGAAGCTCGCTGACTACGTCGTCGAGTAGGGTCCTCGGCTGTCCCTGATCGCCGGACGGGTGGGCTACCGAGATGTGGACGCTGCCGTCGGGAGTGAGCGTCCATCCAGGGTTGTTCGCCACCTCCCCGACCTAGCCGTCAGGATCGGCACACGCTCCGGTCGTCCCGATCCCGGCGGTGGCGAGCGCCAGGATCCGGCACCCTCGACCGCTTCCTCGGCCTCCACCTCGACGACCCTCCGCCTGGCAGACCGACCCCCGGCAAGACCACGCCGTGCGGCACCAGCTAGCCCTGCGCATCCAAGAATGCGAGGACCGTGGCCAGCATTTCGGGCCGCCCGAGAGCGTCGTGGGAGCCTGGCACGCTGGCGAATCGGGCGGACGGGATGGCCGCAGCCAACTCGGCGGCCGAGGCGCGGGGGTCTCGCTCGCCGACCACGACGAGGGTGGGGACGGTGATCCGGGCCAGCTCTTCTGGTGGCGTTCCGACGAAGCTGTCCAAGACGAGAAGGAGCGCCCGCGGGTCGACACCACGCTGGGCCATCCAGTCCACCATGGCTCGCTCCTGCGGCTCGAGCGGGCCACCCTCGACCATGGCGGTGAGTAGCCGTCGGTGGCCGGCGGTCCGGTCGCTGGCTGGCTGGGTCACGTCGAAGCCCTGGCCGGCTATCACCGCCCTGGCCGGCACCGCCCCCCGAACGAGCATCCGCAGCACCACCCGGCCGCCCATGGAGTACCCGACCAGGTCGTAGCCGTTGTCCGGCAGGCCGAGCGCCGACACCACAGCCAGCCCATCGTCGGCCAGAACGTCGGGAGGATAGGCCGAGGCCCCGTGCGGGCGGCCGCTGGCGCCGTGGCCACGCAGGTCGGGCATGACCACCCGGTGGCCGGGGGCGGCGAAGGCGGCGGCGAGCCCGTGGTCGATCCACTGCCGGCTGTCGCTGGAGAAGCCGTGGACGAGGATGAGCGGCCGGCCCTCGCCGAACTGCCGGTAGGCCAGTTCCACCCCGTCCGGCGCGATGCAGCGGTGGATCACCGGGTCCGCCTCCATCTCTGGACGGTAGCGATCGCCCTCGGGGCGACAACGGGAGCGAGGCTGATCAGGCCACGACCAGCCGAGTCGTGGGCGTCTCCCACCGCCGGGATTCGGAGGTGGGCACGCATCTACCATTCAGGGCATGGCCGTTACGTGCACGTGCTGCTCGATGTCGGTCGATTGGTGGGTCCGGCTGCGCTCCCACCCTGACCAGCCCATCTGTCACGACTGCCTCGCCGGGCTCAACGGACAACGGGACGGCCAGTTGCAGCTCCTGTCCGAATCTTGGCTCGCTACAGGGTTCGATCCGATAGTCAACGTCTCCGACATGGCCCGCTCGGTGGCCTGGTTCGAGAAGGCGGGATTCGAGGTGTCGCTCCACGATGACACCTACGGGTTCGCCCGCCGGCGTCGGGACCTCACCATCCACCTGATGACACATGTTGCGGTCGGTCCGCCGGTCCGCAGTGCCCTGTACATCCACTGCCAGGACGCTGACCGGGTCGCGGAGGAGTGGAGAAGGGCGGGCCTCGAAGTCGAGGGTCCCCGTGACGAGGGCCACGGCAAACGAGAAGGCTCCGTCGCTGACCCCGACGGAAACCTCATCCGATTCGGCTCACCCATTCGTTAGCTGACGAGACCTGTGCGGGAGTGCCCCCGACCGCCCCTGGGCGCCGGGCCCGGGTGCCGCTCCAGGAGTGATTCGAGCCTGGCCGCCATCTCCCGATAGCGGTTCACAGGGATCAGGTGGACGCCATCGAACGCCTCGGACTCGTAGATCGCCCGGATGTGATCGCAGGCGATGTCCACGCCCGATCCACGATCCCGGTCGAGTCGTCCGATGATCGCCTCGGGGACCGCCAACTGGGGTACGTCGGCCGACAGCTTGTGAGCCATCGACGAGCTCGGGAGGACCATCACACCTGCGTAGACCGGACCGTCGAACTCGATCGATGTGCGCCACCGGAGCAGGTCATCGATCGAGTAGGTCACCTGTGCGAGGAGAAAGTCGGCCCCCCGCTTCCAGGCCGGGACCGGTCCCAGGCCGCTGGCCGCGCCGACCCGGAGGGCATCGGTCATCCCTGTGCGCTCGGCGAAGGCCCGGGCTTCGGTGATCATCGTCCTGACCGTGAGGTCGTCCGAGCGGGCGCCCGTCTCCGGTCGGTCGCCGTAGACGAACAGGAACTCGTCCACTCCGTAGGCGGCGGCGGTGAGCAGGTCCCTCTGGAAGCCGAGGACGTTCCGGTCCCGGGCATTGATGCAGGCGATCGAGCGGCCGCCCATGAGCCGCACCTCGTGGGCCACGGCGATGCTCGACACCGTGGCGCGGCCGATGTGGTTGTCGGGGATCAAGAAGGCGCTGGCCACCTCACTCAGAACGCCGATCTGATGGCGGACGTGTGTCACGTCCGGGCGGGTGGCGGGCTCGACCTCGCAGATGATCTCGAACGTCCGCGTCACCATCACCCAACGATACGTCGGGGGCCTCGGGGCCGCCCCCGATCAACGACGCCGACCGGCGGCCGAAGCAGATCCGGGGCGGATCGGACCCACGCCCACCGGGCCGTCCACCTCCGGGACGGACTCACGGGATACCGCCGTCCACCCGGAGTACCGCCCCGGTGGTGTAGCTCGAGGCGTCGGAGGCGAAGTAGAGGACGCTGCCCACCACCTCGTCGGGGTGGCCGCCACGCTGGAGGGCGTGACGCTCCCGCACCGACGCCTCGAACGCCTCCATGTCCCACTCCCTGGTGACGTCGGTGAGGAACGGGCCGGCCATCAGGCAGTTGACCCGGACGGTGGGGCCGTAGGCGTGGGCGAAGCCCACCGTCAGGGCGTTGAGCCCGGCCTTGGCGGCGTCGTAGGGGAGCATGAAGGGGGCGGGTCGGATGGAGCCGGTGCTCGAGATGTTGATGATCGAGCCACCGCCGTCGGCCACCATGCGGGGGCCCACCAGGGCGGTGAGGCGGAAGGGGCCCTTGAGGTTGAGGCCCACCACCTTGTCCCACATCGCCTCGGTGACCTCCCCCAGGTCGCCGTAGAGGAGGGACATCCCGGCGTTGTTGACCAGCACGTCGACCCGCCCGAACCCGTCGTAGGCGGCGGTCACCAGACCGTCCAGCTCGTCCCAGTTGCTGACGTTGGCCGCCAGCGCCAGGGCCCGGCGACCGGTCGCCTCCACCTCGGCGGCCACCGCCCGGCAGGCGTCGAGCTTCCGGCTGGCGATGATCACGTCCGCCCCGGCCTCGGCCAGGCCGAGGGCCATCGACCGCCCCAGGCCCCGGCTGCCCCCGGTGACCAGGGCCACCTTGCCGGTCAGGTCGAACCGTCGGCCCACCCCCTCGACCGGGCTCACGCCGTCACCGGCCCGGCACCGCGGTGAGGGCGGCCACCGGGATCCCTACAGGTTCCCGACGTGGTGCTCGAACGCCTCCCGGCTCGGGGCCGGCTCGTTGGCGGCGGCGGTGGCCAGCGCCCCGGGGTGGTCCTTGTACTTCTCCCGGGCGGCGTCGATCCGGGTGGGGATGTGCTGGCTGGGCCACAGGCCCTCCACCGGTGCGTACCCCCTCAGCACCTGCTTGGCCACCGTGGTCCGGTGGACCTCGGTGGGCCCGTCGACCAGGCCCATCACCGGGGCCCCCATCCACATGTTGCCGAGGGGCAGCTCGTCGGAGACGCCGAGGGCGCCGTGGACATGGATGGACCGCTGGGTGATGTCGTGGGCGATCTTAGGGGTGAGCACCTTGATGGCGGCGATGTCCCGCCGCACCGCCTTGGGGTCGGTCCCCTGGTCGATCAGCCAGGCCACGTAGAGCACCAGCAGCCGGAACTGGGTGAGCTCGATGTAGGAGTCGGCCACGTACTCCCGCACGGTGGCCAGGTCGGAGAGCAGGCCGGTGCGGGTCTTCCGGCTGACCGCCCGCTCGCACATCATGTCCAGGGCCCGCCGGGCCAGTCCCACCGTCCGCATGGCGTGGTGGACCCGCCCGCCGCCCAGCCGGGTCTGGGCGATGACGAAGGCCTGGCCCTCGCCCCCCAGCAGGTTGTCGGCCGGCACCCGCACCCCGTCGTAGTGGATGAGGGCGTGCATGCCGCTGCCGGCCACCCGCTCGCCGAGCAGCCCGATGTTGCGCTCGATGACCACCCCGGGGGTGTCGGTCGGCACCAGGAACATCGACATCCCGTGGTAGACGTCGGTCGCCGAGTCGGTGATGGCCATCACGATGAGGAAGGCCGACGTCCGGGCGTTGGAGGAGAAGAACTTCCACCCGTCGATGACCCACTCGTCGCCGTCCTTGACCGCCTTGGTCTCGAACAGGGCGGGGTCCGACCCGCCCTGGGGCTCGGTCATCGAATAGCACGAGAAGATCTCACCGTCGAGGAGCGGCTGGAGGTAGTCCCGCTTCTGCTGGTCGGTGCCGTAGTGGGCGATGATCTCGGCGTTGCCGGTGTCGGGCGCCTGGGTGCCGAAGATGATCGGGGCCCACGGGGAGCGGCCCAGGATCTCGTTCATCAGCGCCAGCTTCAGCTGGCCGTAGCCCTGCCCGCCCAGCTCCGGTCCCAGGTGGCAGGCCCACAGGCCGCGGTCCCGCACCTGTTGCTTCAGCGGGTCGACGATGGCCCGCAGGTCGTCGTCCAGCGGGTGGTAGGTCATGCCGCCCCAGAGGAGGTCGAGGGGCTCGATCTCCTCCGACACGAACTCGTCCATCCAGTCGAGCTGGGTTTGGAACTCCGGATCGGTCGAGAACTCCCAGGCCACGGTGACCCCTTTCACAAGTCGCAGCCGCGGCACGGGCCGCGGCGCCTCACCCTACCCTCCCCCCGGTGCCCCACCGTCGGCCGGCTCGGGGTCGCGGGGGAGCCCCAGGATCCTCTCGGCGATCACGTTCCGCTGCACCTCGCTGGTCCCACCGGCGATGGTCAGGCACCGGGTGGCCAGCACCCCCGGGGCCCAGCGGGCCGCCCGCCCCTCGAGGGTGGCCCCCTCCTCCCCCAGCAGGGTGAGGCCCAGCTCCTGGACCCGCTGCTCGTGCTCGGCACCCAGCAGCTTGCGCAGGCTGGCCCCCGGTCCGGGGTCGGCACCGGCCAGCGAGCGGAGGGTCGACCGGTGGGTCATCAACCGGAGGGAGTGGGCCTCGGCCACCAGGGCCCCGAGGGCGTGGGGGGTCCCGTCCCCGGGGTGGGGGTCGACCTTGCCGGCCAGCCGGACCAGGGACTCCACCCCGATCCCGAAGGTGGCGCCCGACGAGATGGATACCCGCTCGTTGGCCAGGGTCATCCGGGCGATGCCCCAGCCCCGGTCGACCTCCCCGATGACGTGGTCGTCGGGGACGAACACCTCGTCGAGGAAGACCTCGTTGAACAGGGCGGCGCCGGTCAGCTCCCGCAGCGGCCGGACGTCCACGCCCGGCGAGCGCATGTCGACGACGCAGTAGGTGATCCCCTCGTGCTTGGGGACGGTGGGGTCGGTCCGGACCAGGCAGATGCCCAGGTCGGCCTGGGCGGCCATCGAGGTCCAGACCTTCTGCCCGGAGACCCGCCAGCCCCCGTCGGCCCGGACCGCCCGGGTGGACAGGTTGGCCAGGTCGGAGCCGGCCCCGGGCTCGGAGAACAGCTGGCACCACGACAGCTCGCCGAGCAGGGTGGGGCGCACCCACCGCTCGCCCTGCTCGGGGGTGCCGCAGGCGATGATCGCCGGCAGGGCCCACGCCCCGATGCCCAGGTGGGGCCGGTCCACGCCCGCCGCCGCCAGCAGCTCGTCGAGGACCACCTGCTCCACCGGCGAGGCGTCGCGCCCCCACGGCGCCGGCCAGTGGGGGGCCACCAGGCCGGCCTCCACCAGACGGGCGCGGCGGGACCCGGCCTCGCCGGCCGCCACCCCGGCCACCAGTGGTGCCAGCTCGTGGCGCCACCGCTCCGCCTCGTCGGGGAGGTCGGCGTCCAGCGACCGCCGCGCCCCTCCCCCGGCCAGGTCGGCCACCTCCACCGCGTACCGGCCGGAGCCGCCCAGCAGCTGGCGGTCGGCCAGGGCCCGCTTCAGGCGGAGGTGGAGGTCGTGCTCCCAGGTGAACCCGATGCCCCCCAGCAGCTGGAGGCAGTCCTTGGCGCCGGTGGCGTACCCGTCGAGGCAGAGGGCCCCGGCGGTGGCGGCGGCCAGGGCGGCCTCGTCGGGAGCGCCGGCCTCCACGGCCAGGGCGGCGTCCCAGGCCACGGCGGCCAGCTGCTCCACCCGGACGGCCATGTCGGCCAGCCGGTGCTTGACCGCCTGGAACTGCCCGATGGGCCGACCGAACTGGACCCGGACCTTGGCGTACTCGGTGGCGGTCTCGAGGCACCACCGTGCGCCCCCCGCCTGCTCGGCGGCCAGCAGCGCCACCACCACCTGTCGGACCCGGGCGGTGGTCAGCGGGCCGAGCCGGCGCTCGCCGGCCACCCGGTGGTCGGCCACCTCCACGGCCGCCACCCGGCGGGTGGGGTCGAGGCTGGCCACGGGCGTCACGGTCAGGGTGGGGTCGTGGTCGGCCACCTCCAGGACGCACCACTCCTCCCGGCCGTCGGGACGTCGGGCCGGGGCCACCAGCCACCGGGCGGTGCCGGCCCCGAGCACCGGCCGGAGCGTCCCGGACACCGTGGCGGAGCCGTCGGGCCCGGCGTCGACCATCGCCAGCCGACGGTCCCCGAAGGCGACGGCCCCCGGGGTCGAGCCGTCGACCAGGCCGGGGACGATCCGGGCGGCCACCTCCGGGGCCAGCCCCTCGGCCAGCAGGGCGGCCACCACCACGGTGGGGAGGAGCGGGCCGGGGACCATCGACCACCCGGTCTCCTCGAGGACCACCGCCAGCTCGAGGAGCCCGTAACCCTGGCCGCCGAGCTCCTCGGCCACGTGGATCCCCAGCCACCCCTGGTCGGCCAGGGCCGACCACACCGGGAGCAGTCCCTCGGTGTCGGCGTCGAGCAGGGCCCGGGGCACCGCCGGTGGGCAGTGGCGGTCGAGCCAGCCGCGGGTGGAGCGCCGTAGCGCCTCGTGCTCCTCCGAGAGTGCGATCGGCACCGAGCCCTCCTCGTCCCGTCCGGCGTGCGGTCGGACACTACCGCCCACCGGTCGGGCCGGGCGGTGCCGGGTATCCTTCGCCGGTCGCACCCGCCGACCGGAGGAGAGAGCCATGACGGACACGGCACCGACCGCCCTCCACCCGCTCGACCCCCTGACCGCCGAGGAGATCGCCGCGGCGGTGGACGCCGTCCGGCGGAGCGGACGGATCCCCGACACCTCGCTGTTCGCCATGGTCACCCTGGTGGAGCCGACCAAGGCGGCGGTCGCCGCCCACCGCCCCGGGCGGACGGTGGCCCGGGCGGCCCGGGTGCTGGTGGTGCCCGGGCCCGACAGCTCGGTGGTCGACGCGGTGGTGGCGCTGGCCGACGGGGCGATCACCTCGTGGGTGGTGGAGGAGGGTGTCCGGCCCGCCCTCCTCTTCGACGACTCCCTCCGGGCCATCCTGGCCTGCAAGGAGGACCCGGACTGGATCGCCGCCATGGCCCGGCGGGGTATCACCGATCTCGACCGGGTGCAGATCGACCCCTGGCCCACCGGCAACTTCGGCCACCCGGCCGAGGAGGGACGGCGGATCGCCCGGTGCCTGGCGTACTACCGGGAGGCGCCCGGTGACAACGGCTACGCCCGACCCATCGAGGGGGTCCTGGCCACCGTGGACGCCGCCCGGGGCATCGTGCTGGAGGTCCTCGACCTCGGCGTGGTGCCACTGCCCCCCGGGACCGGCACCTACGGGTCCGGCGACCACGGCCCCGACCGCACCGACCTGCGCCCGCTGGAGATCGTCCAGCCCGAGGGGGCGAGCTTCACCCTGGAGGGGCACCTGCTGTCGTGGCAGAAGTGGTCGCTCCGGGTGTCGCTGCACCCGCTCGAGGGCCTGGTCCTCCACACCATCGGCTACCGGGACGGCGACGAGGTCCGCTCCATCCTCCACCGGGCGTCCATCAGCGAGATGGTGGTCCCCTACGGCGACCCCGGCCCCCTCCACGGCTGGAAGAACGCCTTCGACGTCGGCGAGTGGGGTCTCGGCCGGATGGCCAACTCGCTGACCCTGGGGTGCGACTGTCTGGGCGAGATCACCTACCTCGACGCCGTCTTCGTCAGCGAGCACGGCACCCCCGCCCCGCTGGCCAACGCCATCTGCATCCACGAGGAGGACGTCGGCATCCTCTGGAAGCACCAGGACCTCCACACCGGCACCACCGAGGTCCGGCGGTCCCGCCGGCTGGTGGTGTCGTCGATCGCCACGGTGGGCAACTACGAGTACGGCTTCTACTGGTACTTCTACCTCGACGGCACCATCCAGCTGGAGGTGAAGCTGACCGGCATCGTCTCCACCCAGGCCCTGGCCGACGGGGAGGAGACCCCCTGGGGGACGGTGGTGGCACCGGGCCTGGCCGCCCCGTTCCACCAGCACCTGTTCTGCGCCCGGTTGGACCTGGCGGTGGACGGCCCGGTCAACGAGGCGTTCGAGGTGGGTTACGAGGCGGAGCCGGCCGGTCCCGACAACCCGCTGGGCAACGCCTTCCGCCGGCGGGTGACCCCCCTCACCAGCGAGCTGGGGGCCATCCGGGACACCGACGCCGCCTCCAGCCGGCTCTGGCGGTTCGAGAACCCGGCGCGTCGGAACGGCCTCGGCCGGCCGGTGGCCTACCACCTCATCCCCGGGGCCACCCCCACCCTGCTGGCCCGCCCCCAGTCCAGCGTGGGACGGCGGGCGGGCTTCGCCCGGCACAGCCTGTGGGTCACGCCGTCGGACCCCGACGAGCGCCGGGCCGCCGGGGACTACCCCAACCAGCACGCCGGGGGCGAGGGCCTCCCGCGCTGGACGGCGGCCGACCGCTCGCTGCTCGGTGCCGACCTGGTGGCCTGGCACACCTTCGGCGTCACCCACGGGCCCCGGCCCGAGGACTGGCCGGTGATGCCGGTGGAGCACTGCGGCTTCCGCCTGGTGCCCAACGGGTTCTTCGACCGGAACCCCGCCCTCGACGTCCCCCCGCCGGCCGGCCACTGCGGCTGACCGGGCGGGGTCGCCTACCGGTCGGGCAGCTCGGCGGCCCGCCGCTTCAGGAGGGTCCGGTCCGGCTTCCCCACCCCCAGCACCGGCACCTCGTCGAGGTGGACCACGTACTCGGGGGTCTTGAAGCGGGCCACCCCCTGGTCGGCGAACCAGCGGCGGCACTCCTCCACGTCGATGTCCGGGCGGCCGTCGAGGAACGCCACCACCCGCTCCCCCATGCGGGCGTCGGGCCGCCCCACCACCACCGCCTGGCGGACCCCGGGGTGGAGCTCGAGGGCCCGCTCCACCTCGGCGGCGGTGATGTTCTCCCCGCCCCGGATGATCAGCTCCTTCAGTCGGCCCACGATGGTCAGCCACCCGTGGTCGTCGAGGGTGCCGAGGTCGCCGGTGGCGAACCACCCCCGGCGCACGGCGTCCCGGGTCTGCGACACCTCCCCGTAGCCCACGAACAGCTCGGGGCCCCGGACCACCACCTCGCCCCGGACCCCGGGGGGCAGGGAGCGCAGGGTCCCCGGCTCCACCACCCGGATCTCGGCGTCGCCCACCGAGTGGCCGTCGGTGTCCCGGGCCCGGTCGGGCTCGTCGTCCCACCGGCTGGTGGTCACCGTCGGTGCCTCGGTCGACCCGTAGGTGCGCTTGACCACCGCACCGAAGCCCTCCCGGGCCTCGTCGATGAACTCGGGGGTCACCCCCATCGAGCCGCACGACACCACCCGCAGGGTGGTGACCCGCGTCCGGCAGTCGGGGACGTCGAGCATCCCCAGGAAGAGGGTGGGCGGCCCGATCATGAAGCTGGCCCGGTGGGCGGAGGCCAGCTCGACGCCCCCCTCGGCGTTCCACCGCTCCATCAGCACCACGTTCATGGCGGCGGCACCGGGCACCAGCACCGAGTTCAGCAGGCCGGAGACGTGGGCCATGGGCGACGGCATCAGGGCCACGTCGTCAGGGGTCAGTCCGTGGGCCTCCGCCATGCTGTGGGCCTTGTAGGCCAGGCCCCGGTGGGTGTGCAGGACCGCCTTGGGGTAGCCGGTGGAGCCCGAGGTGAACAGGACCACCGCCACGTCGGAGCCCCGGGGCCGGACCCCCCGGCCGGGCCGGCCGCCCAGCAGGCCGTCGAAGCGGGGGTCGCCGGTGCGCACCCCGATGGCGTCCACCAGCCCGGCCAGGGGCTGGCCGGTGGTGCTCAGGACCACCGTCGGCTCGAGGGCGGCCAGCATCCGCTCCACCTCCACCGCCCCCACCTGGTGGTGGATGGGGGCGGCCACCGCCCCGGAACGCCAGCAGGCGTGGAAGAGGACCACCACCTCCCACCAGTTGGGGAGCTGCCAGGCCACCACGTCGCCGCGGCGCACCCCGCGGGCCCGCAGCCCCCCGGCCACCGCCGAGGCCAGCCGGTCGAGGGCACCGGCGTCCAGCTGGACGTCGCCGTCGGTGACGGCCGGCGCCCCCGCCCGGCGGGGGGAGGCCAGGAGCCGGTCGAGGCCGGGCAGGTCCCAGGCGCCCCCCGGACTCCGGTAGCGGGGGGCGTCGGCCTGGCGGTAGGTGGTGATCAGCCTCATCGGTCCGCCGATCCTCCCGGCACTCGCACCCTCGGTCCCGACACGGCCATGTCCCTTCGTCGACGAGCCGGCGTCCGCGCCGGTGGCCCCGGGCCGGGCGGGAGCCACTCTAACCACGGCCCCCGGCGGTCGGGACCTACACTCCAGGTGCATGAATCACGCGGCGGACGTCGGTGAGTGGGATGAGGGGGCCCTGGCCCGGAGACTCCTCGAGTGCGCGCCGGTCACCGTGTTCGTGGTCTCCGACGACGGCTCCATCACCTGGGTGGGAGGCGACGTGGAGCGGAGCAGCGGCTACCGCCCCGAGGAGCTGATCGGGACCAACATCCTCGACCACGTGGTGGTGGACTGGAACCCCTGGGCCATCGAGTCGGTGGCGGCGGCCACCGCCTCGCCGCCCGGGCTGCGGCGGCCGATGCTCTTCCGCATCGTCCGCAAGGACGGCACCACCTTCGTGGCGGAGTGCACCGCCAACCCCCAGATGACCGACCCGCTGGTCGGCGGGCTGGCCGTCTACGCCCGCCGGTGGGACGAGCGCCACCTCCTCGACCTGGTGATGGAGGCGCTGGCCGCCAACCGGCCGGTCCCCGAGGTGCTCGACCTGGTGGTGGACGTCCTCGGAGCCGAGACGCTGGAGTCCGACGGTGCCGTCCTCTACGACCTCCAGGGGGAGCGGTTCACCGACGGGGCCTTCGCCACCGGCCTCCCCGCCGAGCTGTCGGGCACCTGCGACGTCGGGGGGGCGCCGTGGACGGAGGCGGCCCGCACCCGGGCGCCGGTGTGCGTACCCTGCACCGCCCTGCCGGCCGCCCTGGCCGGACCGGCACTGGCCGCCGGGTACACCTGGTGCTGGACCTGGCCGGTGCAGGTCGACGACGAGGTGGTGGCCTGCCTGGTGCTGTGGCGCCGCGCCGACGAGCTCCCCGACCACACCTGCAGCATGCGCATCGAGAGCCTGGGCCGGTTCTGCAGCCTGGTCCTGGAGCGCCGGCGGAGGGCGGCGGCCCTGGAGCACGCCGCCTTCCACGACCCCCTCACCGACCTGGCCAACCGGGGGGTCTTCTTCGACCGGCTGCAGAGGGCACTGGACGGCGCCTCCGGCACCACGGTGGTGGGGGTGATGTACGTCGACCTCGACGGGTTCAAGCCGATCAACGACCAGCACGGTCACGCCGCCGGCGACCAGGTGCTGCGGACGGTGGCCGACCGGCTGTCGGCCGCCGTGCGGACCGGCGACCTGGTGGCCCGGATCGGCGGCGACGAGTTCGCCATCCTCTGCCCGGGGGCCGACGAGGTGGGGCTGGGGGCCCTGGCCGAGCGGATCGTCCTGTCGGTCAGCCAGCCCATCTCCCTGGAGTCGGCGCCGGTGTCGGTGGGGGCCAGCGTGGGGGTGGCGGCATCCACCCCGGGCCAGCGCTCCGTCGACCAGCTGGTGGAGTCGGCCGACCGGGCGCTCTACTCGGCCAAGGCGTCGGCGGGCGGGACGTGGCGCCTGGCGGTCAGCGCCGACGGCACCCTGTGACCGAGGGCAGCCTGTGACCGCCGGCGACGACGCCGCCCTGGCCGCCGGGTTCACCGGCTGGCTGGGCCACCGGGGCCGGGACCGGCCCGAGGCGGTGGTGCGGGGCCGGCCGCCCGGCGGCCTCTCGAGCGAGACCGTCTTCGTCGGGGCCGGCTGGTCGGACGGCCACGGCCGCCACCACGAGGAGCTGGTGGTGCGGATGGCCCCGTCCGGCCCCGGCACCTTCCCCGCCTACGACCTCCGGGCCCAGTGGGAGGCCCAGCGGGCGGCGGCCGGGGCGGGCGTCCCGGTGGCCGACCCCCAGCTCGAGGAGGACCCCGGCTGGCTGGGCCGCCCGTTCCTGGTCATGCCCCGGATCGACGGGCACGTCGTCGACGGCGTCGTCCGGCAGGACGCCTGGGTCCGGGGGCTCCCGGCGGCCGACCGGGGCTCCCTCTACCGGAGCCTGGTGGCCGAGGTGGCCCGGGTCCACCGGGCCGAGGTGCCCGGGGGCGCCGCCCTCCCCCACCGGGACGACGGGGGGGAGCTCACCTACTGGGAGGAGTACCTCGACTGGTCGAGCGGCGGCGCCCCGGTGGCCTCCCTGGTGGAGGGCCTCCGGTGGTGCCGGGACCACCGGCCCCCCGAGCCCGTCGACCCGGTCCTGCTGTGGGGGGACGTCCGCTTCGAGAACATGGTGTTCGGGGACGACCTGGCCGTCCGGGCCGTCCTCGACTGGGACATGACCTCGGTGGGGACCGCCGAGCACGACCTGGCCTGGTTCACCAGCCTCGACCTCACCATGGAGCACCTGTTCGGCGGGAGGGCGTCCGGCTTCCCCGACCGCGAGGCCACCGTCGCCCTCTACGAGGCGGCGGCCGGCCGGCGGGTGCGGCACCTCGAGTGGTACGAGACGCTGGCCATGGTCCGGAGCACGGCGGTGATGACCCGCCTCGGCTACCTGCGCCGGGAGGCCGGCAAGGCCCCCCTGCTGCCCCTCGACGACAACCCCCTCCTCGACCTCCTCCGCACCCGCCTGACCTGACCGGCGCCGGGCCGGAGCCGGCCCCGACCGGCCGCCCGCCCCCGAAACGGTGTATGTGCCATCATGAGAACGCTGAATTCACAGGGGGAGGCAGCCGCAATGGACCCATCGACCGCGCCCGTCGAGGACGCCGAGATCGACACTGGCGACCCGTTCGCCGGCATGGACCCCGAGACGGCGGCCCACCCGCAGCCGATGTTCAAGATGCTGCGGGACGACATGCCGGTGATGCCGGTGGACGGCGTGGGTTGGGTGGTCACCCGGAAGTGCGATGTCGAGGAGGTGCTCAAGCACCCGGAGATCTACTCCTCCAACGCCGACGCCGTGGACCTCAAGAACATTCGCCCGCTGATCCCCCTGCAGATCGACCCGCCGGAGCACAAGAAGTTCCGCAAGCTCCTCGACCCCATCTTCGCCCCGCGGGAGGTGGCCAAGCTCGAGGAGATCCTCACCGAGGCGGTCAACCAGCTGATCGACCGGTTCATCGGGCGGGGCTCGGTCGACTTCGCCCAGGAGTTCTCCACCCTCTATCCGACCCGGGTCTTCCTGAACCTGCTGGGCCTCCCCATCGAGGAGCTGCCCGCCTTTCTGGTCATGAAGGACGGGATCATCCGTCCCAACCACGTCACCGGCACCCCGTACACCAGCCAGGAGACGGCCGACTACCAGCAGCAGACCGCCGACTCCATCTACGCCTACTTCGACAAGGTCCTCGACCTCCGGGAGGTCGAGCGCCAGGACGACATCCTGAGCCGGTTCCTCGACGCCACCGTCGACGGCGAGAAGCTGACCCGGGAGGACATCCTGGATATCTGCTTCCTCTTCCTCATCGCCGGACTGGACACCGTCACCGCCACCCTCGACTGCATCTTCGGCTACCTGGTCCACCACCCCGAGCAGCGCCAGCGGATCGTCGACGACGAGTCGATCATCCCGGCGGTGGTCGAGGAGCTGCTCCGGTGGGAGACCCCGGTGATGGGCGTGGTCCGGGTGGCGGTGGAGGACACCGAGGTGGGCGGCTGCCCGGTGAAGAAGGACGACAAGGTGATGGTCATGCTCGGGTCGGTCAACACCGACGAGCGCGACCTGCCCGACGCCGACGTGGTCCGCTTCGACCGGGACGTCAACCGCCACGTCGCCTTCGGTGGGGGCGTCCACCGGTGCCTGGGGTCCCATCTGGCCCGGTTGGAGCTGCGGGTGGCCCTGCGGGAGTGGCACCGCCGGCTCCCGGAGTACCGGCTGGTCGACGACCACGAGCTGGTCTACACCCCGGGCATCCGGTCGATCGAGCACTTCCCGATGGTCTTCACCGCCGCCGACTGAGCCACCGGGACCCCGGGCGCTCAGATGCCGGTGAGGGCGGTGACCCTTCCGGTGGCCGCCGCCTGTCGGAGGAGCCCGAAGTCGGACTCGTTGGTGTCGGCGTAGCGGGAGGCGAACTCGGCGACGGCGACGTCGAACGCCTCCGACTTCCCCAGGTAGGCACCGATGGCGATCCGGTCGCCGGACCGGGCGTGGGCGCGGGCCAGCGTCCAGCCGCACATCCGCCCCCAGACGTCCATCCCCTCGGGGGTCATCCCCCCCACGTCGACCGAGCCCTTCCAGTCGCGCAGCTGGCGGACGTAGTAGTCACGGTCGTCCCCCGCCCAGGCGGACCGCTCCCAGCCCAGGAAGATGTCGCTGGCCGCCTGCATCAGGCGTTGGCCCTCGACCACCCGCTGGCCGTGGTTGGTGAACGACGACGGGGCGGTGTACCGCTCGATCACCGAGGCCTGGGCCTCCTTGACCTGCAGGAACAGCGGCGCCCCGTCCTCCCGGGCCAGGAACAGGGCGATCCAGGCGTCGGTGCCCACGCTCCCCACCCCCACCACCTTGCGGGCCAGGTGGGCGAACTCGTAGTGGTCGAAGAGATGCCGCCGGTCCGGCGCCAGGGTCTGCCGGTAGGACCGGATGATCTGGCGGAGCGACTCCGAGGTGAGCTCCGGGTCGATGTCGCCGATCACCTGCTCGAGGGGGACGACCAGCGGAGGGTCGTGGATGATCTGCAGCCGGCCGTCGAGGGTGTGGGTCAGCTTGTCGACGGCCTGGTGGCTGTCGTGGGCCCTCGCCTTGGTGATCGCCTTCCAGACGCTCGGCGTCCGTTTGGGGTCGAGCAGGGCGCTGAACCGGGGGAGGATCGCCTCCACATCGAGGTGGGCGTACCAGACGGACATCATCGGGATGGCCGCCAGCTCCCGCATCGTCTCCCGGTAGGAGCGGACCGCCCGTCGGACGATCTGGGTCCGCCGCTTGGGCGAGTACTCGTGCTCCCGGCCGGCGATCTCGATGCTGGCGGCCAGGCGCTTGACGTCCCACTCCCAGGGGCCCGGGGCCGTCTCGTCGAAGTCGTTGAGGTCGAAGATCAGGTGGCGCTCGGGTGAGCCGAAGATCCCGAAGTTGGAGAGGTGGGCGTCCCCGCACAGCTGGACCTCGATCCCGGAGGTCGGGGTGGTGGCCAGGTCGGAGGCCATCGGCAGCGCCGCCCCCCGGAAGTAGGAGAATGGCGACAGCAGCATCCGCCCGTAGCGGATGGGCACCAGCTCCGGGATCCGGGACTCGCCCTGCTCCTCGAGGAGGGCGAGAGGATCGGGGCGCCCGGCCCCCGGGCCCCACTCGGCGTGCCGGTCGAGGGGCACCGCCCGGCGGGCCTCCTTCCCCCGGCGGACCCGCTCCGCCGATCCGGGAGGCCGGGGCAGGCCCTTGGCCCGACGGACGGGAACGGGGGGATCGAGGGGCGACGGGCGACCGCGGCCCACCGATCCACCGGCCGGGCCCTCATCGGTGCGCTTCATGGTGGACCCCCTCTGACCGCCGACGACCGGGCGGCCGGGCCGCCCGGCGACCCCGCCGCTGGCTCGGGTCGAGTCGATGACCCCGCCCCGGGCGAATCTACCGGTGGGTCGGCCCGGGAGCCAGGCCGGGTCGGCTCCCTACTTGAGGATGTTGACGGCCCGGGCGACGACCAGGATGGCCACCAGCAGCGAGATGAGCTCCTCGAGCATCATGGTGAGCTTCGCCCACGAGCGGACGGGAGAGACGTCGGTGGGACTGAAGGCGGTGGCCGTGGTGAAGGAGAGGTGGAAGTAGTCGACGAACCGGGGAGTCCAGTCGACGCCGAAGAACCTCGGGTTGAGCATCTCGGCGAAGAGGAAGGCGGGAGTGGCATCGGAGCCGGCCGCCCGGGCGGCGGCACCTCCCCGGTCCATCTCCCAGTACCACAGGGCGAAGGCGATGACGTTGGCCAGCCAGATGGCTCCCCCGGCCAGCAGGAGCTTGTTGGCGTCCTCGGTGAACGGCCTGGTGCTGAGGATGCTGACCACCAGTCGCCCGGCCTGGAGGGCGTTGTCGGCGGAGATCAGGGCGATCAGGGCGATGGTCACCACCCGCAGCCAGCCGGCCTGCCGGTCGATGCGCCCGGGATCGCCGACGATGAGCACGCCCAGCAGCACCGTCACCACCACCAGGTACCACCAGCGGGAGTCCCCCAGCAGCTCGGGGGGCAGCTGCCGCAGCTCGATGGGCAGCACGGCGTGGAGGGCACCGGCGGTCAGCACCGCCAACGCCATCGGCCACCGCGGCTCCGCCTGCCGGGGCGGCGTCCGGTGGCCACGCTCATCCCCGCTCGGGGGGGACGGGCCCATACCTCTCCCTTCCACTCACAGCGCCGGGCGCTGTCCGTGGGCAGGAACTCTAGGCCGGTTGCCGGAGGGGACCCCGATGTCCGCCCTCGCCGATCGACGGGGCCGGGATCTCCGCAGGCCGGCTCCCCGTCGACCGGACCGGTAGGGTGACCGCGCCGGGGCCGGCGACCGAGGGAGGGGACCGATGGCGACGTACGTGCTGGTGCACGGGGGTGGGCACGGGGGCTGGTGCTACCAGAAGGTGGCCCGGCTCCTCCGGGCCGAGGGGCACCAGGTGCTGACCCCCACCCTGACCGGGGTGGGCGAGCGGGCCCACCTGGTCCACCCAGGGATCGACCTCGACCTCCACATCCGGGACGTCACCGAGACGCTCTTCTACGAGGACGCCACCGACGTCCTGCTGGTGGGCCACAGCTACGGGGGCATGGTGATCACCGGCGTGGCCGACCGGGCCACCGACCGGATCGCCGGCCTGGTCTACCTCGACGCCGCCAACCCGGTGAACGGCCAGTCGCTGGTCGACGTGGCCGGTCCCATCATCGAGTCCACCCGCCCGATGGGCGGGGTGGTCAACGGCACCGAGCTGGTGCTGCTGCCCGGCCCGGGGGCCGCCGCCTTCTACGGCATCACCGACCCGGAGGACCTGGCCTGGGCCGACGCCCGCCTCACCGGCCACCCGTGGCGCTGCTTCGAGCAGCCGCTGGTCCTCACCCACGAGGAGGAGCTGTGGGCCCTCCCGCAGTACCACATCGTCTGCACCTCGACCGTGCCCACCCGGGACCCGGCACTGATGGCCGGCGCCCGGGCCGAGGGGCGCCTCTGGGAGATCGACACCGGCCACGACCTGATGATCACCGAGCCCCGGCAGGTGGCCGACGCCCTCCTCGCCATCGCCGGCTGACCATCGCCGGCTGACCGTCGCCGGCCGGCCGTGCCCCGGCCGACCGGACCACCCCCGCCCTCGGTCAGAGGATGGCGCCCGACTCCTTGTGGGCGATGATGGCGTCCCAGTCGAGGCCCAGCTCCAGCAGGAGCTCCTCGGTGTGCTGGCCGTGTTCGGGGGCCGGGCGCAGCTGGTCGGCCGTCTCGTTCATCTGCACCGGGTTGGCCACCAGGTCGTACTCCTTGCCGTCCTCCCGGTGGATGTGCGGCAGGTACCCGTTGGTGGCCACCATGGGGTCGTCCACCAGCTCCGAGGCCATCTGGTTGGGCGCCCACGCCCCCGACAGCGTGGCCAGGGCCGTCTTCCACTCGGCGTAGGTGCGCTTGGCGAAGGTGGCGTCGAACTCGGCGATGCACGCCTCCCGGTTCTCGAACCGGCTGGCGCCGTCGGCGAACCGGGGGTCGTCGATGAGGTCGGGGCGGCCGATGACGGTGCAGGCCTCCGTCCAGTACCGGTCGCCCTGGAGCATCATCAGGGTGATGTACCGGTCGTCGCTGGTCTTGTACATCCCCACCAGCGGGTTGGGGGAGGCGGACCGGTCGAACTTCGGCATGGGGTCCCCGCCGTACAGGCCGGAGGCCACGATGTCCGGCGACAGCTGCCACATGGCCAGGCCCAGCAGGGACACGTCGATGACCGGCGCCTCCCCGGTGGTGGCCCGCTGCAGCAGTCCGGCGGCGATCCCCCCGGCGATGGCCATCCCCCCGGCCAGGTCGCCGAAGGCGGCCCGTCCGCCGATGGGCCAGGCGCCGGCCGGCGTGAGGGCGTTGGACACCCCGCCCCGGGCCCAGTAGACCGAGCCGTCGTAGCCGGGCTTGTCCCGGTCCTCGCCGAGCGGGCCCTGGCCGGTGCCCCGGGCGTAGACGATGTTGGGGTTCACCGCCTTGATGTGCTCCACGTCGATCTGGAGCCGCTGGCGCACCGACGGCAGGAAGCTGGTCAGGAACACGTCGGACGTCTCGGCCAGCCGGTAGAGGAGGGCCCGGCCCTCCTCGGAGGCGATGTTCAGCCCGATGCTCCGCTTGCCCCGGTTGGGCTGCTCCATGATGTAGTTGACGGCGCTGTCCCCGCCGGGGATCAGCCCCATGGCCACCAGGCCCCGCTGGGGGTCGCCGGTCTCGGGGTGCTCCACCTTGATGACGTCGGCACCCCAGTCGGCCAGGACGGCGCCGGCGGAGGGGACGAACGTCCACGCCGCCACCTCGAGGACGCGGAAGCCGGACAGTGCATTGGCCATGGTCAGGGGATCCTTTGTTCAGGGGCGGCGCGCCGCCACCGGGAGGGCCGGCGGCCGGGGGCGGAGGGCGCTAGCGGGAGGGGACGGTGCTGAGCAGGTCGGTGGCCAGGGTGCCCACCTTCTCGACCCCCTCGCGGAGCTGGGACCGGATGGCGATGTCGTGGCCGACGGCCTGGGCCCGGAGCGCCTCCACCGTGCAGTTCTGCTTGCCGCCCAGGAGGGTGAACGGGTCGTAGTTGAAGTGCCTCATGGCGTTCAGGTGGGTGATCCGGTCGATGTCGTGGTCGGAGACCCCGGCCAGGCTCTCCATCAGCGTCTCGGGGGCGGTGGGCCAGGTGGAGTCGGAGTGGGGGTAGTCGCACTCCCACATCACGTTGTCCATGTCGAGGAAGCCCCGGCTGGCCACCCCGAACTTGTCGTCGATGAAGCAGGTCAGCACGTGGCGGTTGAACACCTGGCTGGGGAGGTCGGTCCCGAAGTCCTGGCCGGTCCACAGGTGGTGGCGACCGTAGTTGTAGTCGACCCGCTCCAGGAAGTACGGCACCCAGCCGATGCCGCCCTCCGACAGGGCCACCTTGAGGTCGGGGAACTTCCGCAGCACCGGCGACCACACCAGGTCGGCGGCGGCCTGGACGATGTTCATGGGGGTGAGGGTGATCAGGCAGTCCATGGGGGCGTCGGGGGAGGTGACCACCAGGGCGGAGGAGGAGCCGATGTGCATGCACACCACCACCTGCTCCTCGCTGCAGGCCTTCCACACCGGGTCCCAGTGGTCGGTGTGGATGCTCGGCCACCCCAGCTTGGAGGGGTTCTCCGAGAAGGTCACCGCGTGGGCGCCCTTGGCCGCACACCGGCGGATCTCCGCCGCCATGATCTCCGGGTCCCAGACAGCCGGGATCGGGCAGGGGATGAAGCGGCCGGGGTGGGAGCCGCACCACTCGTCGATGTGCCAGTCGTTGTAGGCCCGGACCATGGCCAGGGCCACGTCCTTGTCCTCGGTGCGGGCGAACAGCTGCCCGCAGAACTGGGGGAAGGAGGGGAAGCACAGGCTGCCGAGCACCCCGTTGGCGTTCATGTCCATGACCCGCTCGTCGATGTCGTAGCAGCCCTTGCGGAGCTGGGAGAAGGAGGTGGGCTCGAGGCCGTACTCCTCGGGGGGCCGGCCGGACACCGCGTTGAGGGCCACGTTGGTGAGGACCTGGCCCTCGTAGACCCAGGCGTCGGCCCCGTTGTCCTGGGTGATGAACTTCGGCGCCAGGTCGGCGTACTTGGCCGGCAGTCGGCCGTCGAACAGGTTCGGCGGCTCGACGACGTGGTCGTCGACGCTCACCATCACCATCTCGTTGATCTCCATGGTCAACCCTCCCCGTCCGCGGGCGGAGCCGCGTCCTCCCCTGATTCTGTCAGACCCTAGCGAGAACCTGCATCTCGCCAGTCGAGGCCGCAGTTCTCATCGGGCCCCCCGACCCCGGGCGGTACCGTGGTCCATGGCGTCCGCCCCGGTCCCCGGCCCGGTCTTCCGTCACTCCCTGGCCGCCGGCTGGGCCGCCGAGGAGTACGCCGGGTCCGACGCCGGGCCGGTGGTGGTGGACGGCGACGACCTCCCCGACACCCTCGAGGCGGCCGCCGCCGACACCTTCCTCACCCTCCCCGCCGTGGTGGTGGCAGTGGTGTCCCGGCCGGACCGCCGACCGGCGTGGGCGGACCTGGTGCTGGGGGTCGACGACCCCGACCTCGACGCCGTGGTCGCCACCTCGACGGCCAACCCGCTGGCCGCCACCACCCTGGCGGTGCTGCTGCGTTCGGCCGGCCGCCGGTCGGTGGCCGAGGGTCTGGTGGCCGAGTCCACCGCCTACGGGCTCCTGCAGGGGGGGCCGGAGTTCGCCCGGTGGCGCCGGGGCCGCTCCCGGCGGGAGCGCCCGGACGGAGCCGGCCCGCCGGTCCGCGTGGACCGGGACGGCGACACCCTGTCGATCACCCTCGACCGTCCCCACGTGCGCAACGCCCTCTCCTCGGCGGTGCGGGACGGCCTGGTGGCCGCCGTGGAGATCGCCGTCGCCGACCCGTCCGTCGCCACCATCCACCTGGCCGGGGCGGGCCCGTCCTTCTGCAGCGGGGGCGACCTCGACGAGTTCGGCTCCCGCACCGACCCGGCCTCCGCCCACCTGCTCCGCCTGCTCCGCAGCCCGGCCCGGAGCCTGGCCCGGGTGGCCGACCGGACGGTGGCCCACCTGCACGGGGACGCCGTCGGCTCGGGGATCGAGCTGGCCGCCTTCGCCGCCCGGGTGGAGGCCGACCCGTCCACCCGGATCGCCCTCCCCGAGGTCGCCCTGGGCCTGATCCCGGGGGCCGGGGGGACGGTGAGCCTCCCGGCCCGGATCGGCCGGCACCGCACCCTCCGGCTGGCCCTGACCGGCCGGACCCTCGACGCCGCCGGTGCCCTGGCCTGGGGCCTGGTCGACGCCCTGGTCGAGCGGCCGGCCGATTGCCAGCCCGCGGACGGGGTCGGTAACGTGGACCGGACCTGACCCGGCCGCCCGGCCGGGTCCCGATGCACCTCCCACCGGTGCCCGTGAAGGACCTCCTACGTGAACATCGCCCTGTTGCTCGACCTCGTCGCCGATACCTTCGGCGACCGGATCGCCCTCACCGACGACCAGGGTGACCTGACCTACGACCAGCTGCGGGCGGCGTCCCGCTCGGCGGCCGGCCAGCTGATCGACGGCAAGGCCGGCACCCTGGCCTACGCCGATGTCAGCTCCCGGGCCGTCCCCATCGCCCTCTTCGGGGCGGCCTGGGCCGGCGCCTCCTACGCCCCCCTCAACTTCCGCCTGCCGCCCTCCTCCCTGGCCGCCCAGGTCGACCGGCTCGAGCGGCCCACCACGGTGGCCTCCACCGACCTGTCCGGCCAGCTGGGCGACGCCCCCGGCCGCACCACCGCCGACTGGATGGAGGGGCTGTCCCCCGACGGCGGGGTCACCGAGTTCCCCCCCGAGCCGGACGGGGCGGCGGTCATCCTCTTCACCAGCGGCTCGTCGGGGAGCCCCAAGGCGGCGCTGCTCTCCCACGACAACCTGCTGTCCTACGTGATGGAGACCGTCGAGTTCGCCGGGGCCGACGAGGACGAGGCCCTGATGCTGGCCGCTCCCCCCTTCCACATCGCCGGGGTGGCCGCCGTGCTCACCTCCGTCTACTCGGGCCGTCGGCTGCTGCCGCTGGCCGCCTTCACCCCCCAGGCGTGGCTGACCCGGGCCCGCGACGGCGGGGCCACCCACGCCTTTCTGGTCCCCACCATGCTGGCCCGGGTGGTCCAGGCCCTCCGGGCCGACCCCTCCCTGGCCGTGCCCACCCTCCGCTCCATCTCCTACGGCGGGGCCCGCATGGCCATGCCGGTCCTCGAGGAGGCGCTCCAGCTCTTCCCCGGGGTGGACTTCGTCAACGCCTACGGCCTGACCGAGACCTCGTCGACCATCGCGGTGCTCGGCCCCGACGAGCACCGCCAGGCGCTGGCCAGCGACGACCCCGAGGTGCGGCGCCGGCTCGGCTCCGCCGGCCGCCCCCTCCCCGGAGTGGAGGTGGGCATCCACGACGAGCAGGGCGGCCCCACCCCCACCGGGGTGAAGGGCTCCATCCGGGTCCGCGGTCCGCAGGTGGGCGGCGAGTACCTCGACACCGAGTCGGGCGTCGACGCCGAGGGGTGGCTGTCCACCGGGGACGTCGGCTACCTCGACGACGAGGGCTACCTCTACGTGGAGGGCCGGGCCGACGACGTCATCATCAAGGGGGGCGAGAACCTCTCGCCCTCGGAGATCGAGGACGTCCTGCTGCGCCACCCCTCGGTGTCGGCCGCCGCCGTGGTCGGGGTCCCCCACCGCGAGTGGGGGGAGACGGTGGCCGCCGCCGTGGTCATCGACGACGTCCCGGAGGGCGAGACGCTGGACGACCTGTCGGAGTGGGTCCGGAGCCACCTCGGCTCCTTCAAGGCACCCACCACCGTGGTGGTGATGGACGAGCTCCCCTCCACCGCCACCGGCAAGGTCCTCCGCCGCTCGGTGCGCGACCACCTGGCCGCCACCGCCGAGGACCCGCCTACCGGCTGAGGCGGCCGATCACCTGCTCGCCGAAGGACTCGAGGGTGGCCGGGGGGGCGAAGTCGGTGAACCACACGTAGCACCGCTCGACCCCGCGGTCGGCCAGCCGGCCGAAGCGTTCGACCAGCTGGTCGGCGTCCCCCACCGCCGGGGACGCCGTCATCCACCCGTACCGTCGCCAGGCCAGCTCCTCCACCTCCTGGCGCCGGGACGGGTCGGGGACCCAGGCCACCAGCTCCTGGGTGGACACCCGGGCGGAGCCCACCCGAGGCCGTAGCTCCTCCAGGCGGTCGAGGGCGTAGATGGGCAGGTTCCACCAGTCGGCGTGGTCCCGGGCCAGGGCCAGGGTCCGCCCCCCCACGCCTCCCACCACCACCGGGATCCGGCCCCGGGGGGTGGGCCGCTGGCCCGGGCTGTGGACCGAGAAGTGGTCACCGTCGAACTCGACGGGCTCCCCGGTCCAGAACCGCCGGATGAGGGTCAGCGACTCGGCCAGCTGCCCGGCCCGGGCCGCCGGCCCGTCCGGGGTGATCCCGAAGGACACCAGCTCCTCGGCCACCGACCCCCACCCCAGGCCCAGCTCGAACCGGCCCCCCGAGGCGTGGTCGAGGGTGACCGCCTGGCGGGCCAGGACGGCCGGGTGGCGGAAGGCGTCACACAGGATCAGGTGGCCGATCACCAGGTCGGTGGTCCGGGCGGCCACCCAGGTGGCCAGCGTCATCGCCTCGTACATGGGGGACGCCTCCGCCCCGGGTGGCACCAGGTGGTCCATGAAGGCGATCCCCCGGAACCCGCTCCGCTCGGCGGTCACCGCCCGCTCGGTGATGGCGTCCACCTCCATCCGGAGCTGCGGCAGGTAGAGGAAGAACTCCGGCCCGGCCACCGCCGTCAGAGGTCCCAGAACCGGCCGCGGCCGAAGCTCGTCCATCCGCTCCCGCAGCTCGTCGGCCTCGGCCTCGCCCGAACGGCGGTAGGCGTCGTCCCCCCGCTCCCGCACCCAGAGGGCGTCCTCCCCCACCGGTCGGGGCGGTACTTCTGGTGGACCAGGGTGCGGGTCAGCACCTTGTTGGTGGGCGAGGTCGGGATGGCCGCCGAGATCCGGAGGTGGGTCGGCCGCCACTTGGGGCTGAGGTCGGGCTGTGCGTCGAGCCAGCCGGCGAAGGCCACCGGGTCGAAGGTCGGCGCCGGGCCGCAGCACCAGGGCGAGCATGACCCGGTCGCCCGGCCTCCGGGTCGGGGACGCCGTAGGCGGCGCACAGCCATCACGTCGGGGTGGCGGGCCACGATCGTCTCGATGGGACCCGACCGGGAAGTTCTCGCCGTCCACCCGGATCCAGTCGGCGTTCCGCCCGGCGAAGTAGAGGAAGCCCTCGGCGTCGAGGTAGCCGAGGTCGCCGCTCCAGTACCACCCGTTCCGGGTGGCCCGGCGCGTTGGCCTCGTCGTTGTTGTAGTACCCCTCGAACACCCCGACCCCGGAGGTGTTGACGATCTCCCCGACGCAGGCCACCGGGTCGACCAGGGCGCCGGTGGCGTCGAACTCCGCCCGGGGCAGCTCCCGGCCGTCCTCGTCGACGATCTTCAGCTCCGGCCCGGCCCGGCCCACCGACCCGGCCGGGGCGTCGTCGACCCGGGTGACGGCCAGCCCGCCCTCGGTGGCCCCGAAGCCGTCGATGACCCGGACCCCGAACCGCTCGGCGAAGGCCTCGACCACCTGGGGCGCCCCCTCGTTGCCGTAGGCCACCCGGAGGGTGTTGTCGGCGTCGTCGGCGGCGCTCGGGCTGGGCCAGGATGTAGGCCAGCGGCTTGCCGGTGTAGTTGAAGTAGGTGGCGCCGTAGCGCCGGACGTCCGCCAGCCAGCCCGACGGCGGTGAACCGGCGGGCCAGGCCGACCGACGCCCCGACCACCACCGAGGGCGCCCACCCCACCATCACCGAGTTGGAGTGGAACAGCGGCATCGACACGTAACCCACGTCGTCGGGACCGAGCTCCATCATCTGGGCCATCCGGTTCCCGGTCACCAGGATGCCGGCGCTGGGAGCAGATGACCGCCTTGGGTGCCGCCGACGTCCCGCTGGTGAAGATCAGCGCCCACGGGCGTGTCGAGGCCCGGCCTCGGCGTCCGGGTCGGTCGTCGGCCTCCTCGGCCAGCGCCTCGTCGAGGGTCTCCCCCACCACCAGGACGTCGTCGAGGTCGTCGAGCACCGGGGCGATCAGGTCCTGGTGCCGGGGCTCGTAGACGACCAGGCCGCAGTCGGGTGTGGGTGACGTCGTGGAGCGAGGTGCTCCCCCCGTCGGGTGTGGTTGACCCCGACGACCGTGGCTCCGGCCAGCGCCGCCCCGCCGAAGGCGAAGAGGTACTCGGGGATGTTGTCGAGCAGCACGGCCACGTGCAGCGGGCGGTCGGGCCGGCGGTGGCGGAGGAACAGGTTGGCCCACCGGCACGACTCCCGGTAGTACTCGGCGTGGCTGACCACCCGGTCGTCGAACCGGATGGCCGGCCGGGCGGCCGATCGTCGGGTCGGCGGCGTTGCCGTCGGAGCAGCTCGGCCGCGGTGGCGGCGGGCAGGGCGGCCTGGCCGAGGCCCGGCTCCGTCCCCGTCTCGGTGGGTGGTCATCGCGCCGTCCCTCGTCACATCACGCCGTGGCCGGCCAGCACCTCGGCCCGCAGGCCGGCGGCCAGGCGGTCGCGGTGGTGGGCGGCGTCGCCGAAGTCGAGCTGGGAGAACTGTGACCGCTTGAGATAGAGGTGGAGGTCGTGCTCCCAGGTGAAGCCGATCCCCCCGTGGACCTGGAGGCCCGGAGGCCATCACCCGCTTGGAGGCCTCGGCGCACCAGACCTTGGCGGTGGCGGCGGCCAGCGCCCACCCGGGCTCCCCGGTGTCCGCCGCCCAGGCGGCGTACCAGGTGGCCGAGCGCATGCCCTCCACGTCGACCAGCATGTCGGCGCACCGGTGCTTGACGGCCTGGAAGCTGCCGATCGGCACCCCGAACTGGATCCGGTCCTTGGCGTACTGCGGTGGCCATCTCGAGCACCCGGTCGGCACCCCCCAGCAGCTCGGCCGAGGTGGCCAGCGCCCCGAGGGCGCCCAGCCGGGCCGACTCCGTCGGGCCCCCCGACCGGGTCGCCGGGGTGGCCTCGAGGGTGAGCCACGACAGGCGTCCGGGTGAGGTCCATGGCCGGCTCGCGCCGGGGGCCGGCCGGCGGCGGCCAGGTCGACCAGGTAGACGCCGTCGGGCACCACCACCACCACCACGTCGGCCACCGACGGCACCCTCGACCGGCCCCAGGCGTCCGGTCAGGGTCGACCGCGCCGCCGTCACCGTCGCGCTCGAGGGCGGCCGGCCGGCGCGGTCCAGGCCACCGCCGCCAGGGTGGCGACCCTCCATCGAGGCCGCCGACCAGGTCCGTGTGCTCGGTCCGACCGGCCAGGGCGGCCAGGGTGATCAGCTGCGGGGCGAAGGGGACCGGCGACAGGTGCCGGCCCACCTCCTCGAGGAGGACGGCGGCCTCCACCCAGCCGAGTCCGAGGCCGCCGTCGGCCTCCGGCACGGCCACCGCCGGCCAGCCCTGGTCGACCATGGCCTGCCACAGCGTCCGCTCGTAGGGGGCGCCCGACGCGAGGTGGGCGCGGACCCGGTCGGGCTCGACCGGTCGTCGAGCAGCTGTCGGGCGGCCTCCTGCAGCGACCGCTGATCGGCCGAGAGATCGAAGTCCATGGCTGGATAGTATGCCGCCGATGCCGACCGCCGCGTGGGGCCCGATGGACCTGAGCCCCAGCGGCGCCGAAGTCCGTGCTCCGGGCCGACATCCGGCTCGTGGCTGCGTGGAGCACCTGCCCTGGGAGTACGGCGAGGGCCTCCCGCCCCGGTTCGACGACCTGGCCGAGGAGGTCGCCTTCGGCCGCCGGTGGCAGGCGTCCCTGGCCGCCGACCGGTGGGTGGGGGTCACCTGGCCCGAGGAGTACGGCGGCCGGGGGGCCGGGCCCACCGAGCACTTTCATCGTGCAGGAGGAGCTGGCCCGGGCCCGGGCCCCGGAGATGGTCGGACGGATCGGCATCAACCTGGCCGGCCCCACCCTCCTGGCCCACGGCACCGAGGACCAGAAGCTCGCGATGGCTCCCCAGCATCCTGAGCGCCGAGGAGCTGTGGTGCCAGCTGTTCAGCGAGCCGGGGGCGGGCAGCGACCTGGCGGCGGTGGCCACCCGGGCCACGGCGGTGGACGGCGGCTGGGTCCTCGACGGGCAGAAGGTCTGGACCTCCTACGCCCAGTTCGCCGACTGGGGGGTCTGCCTGGCCCGCACCGATCCCGAGGCCCCCAAGCACCACGGCATCTCCTACCTGGTGGTGGACATGCACGCCCCGGGGGTCGAGGTGCGCCCCCTGGTGCAGCTCACCGGCGAGGCCGAGTTCAACGAGGTCTTCCTCGACGGGGTGTTCGTCCCGTCCGACCAGCTGGTCGGGCACCGAGCACGAGGGGTGGCGGGTGGCCAACTCCACGCTCTCCCACGAGCGGGGCACCAACCCCCGCCAGCTGGTCATCCACATCCAGCTCCTCGAGGAGCTGCTCGCGCCTGGCCTCGGCCAACGGCAGCCTCGAGGACGTCCGCCTCCGGCAGCGGCTGGCCCAGGCCTACGTGGAGGTCCGGCTCTTCCAGCTCCACAACCTCCGGACCATCAGCCGTCTGGCCAAGGGGCTCGACCCCGGGCCGGAGGGCAGCGCCCTCAAGCTCTACTGGAGCGAGATGAGCAAGCGGCTCCACGACACCGCCATGGCGGTGGTCGGCGACGCCGCCCCGCTGTGGCAGGGGGCGGAGGACAACCCCGGTGACGGCAACTGGCAGCGGTCCTGGCTCTACTACCAGGCGTCCTCGATCTTCGCCGGCACCAACGAGATCCAGCGGACCATCTGGCCGAGCGGGTGCTCGGCCTCCCCCGGACCGGCGCCGGCCAAGCCGGCCGACGCCGCCCGACCGATCCCGCCGAAAGGTGGCCGAGCCCGATGGCTGAGCCGGTCGTGCTCTACGCCACCCGGGGTCACGTGGCCACCATCACCATGAACCGGCCGGCCATGGCCAACGCCCAGGACACCGCCCTCATCGACGGCATCGACGCCGCCCTCGACCGGGCCGACGCCGACGACGAGGTGCGGGTGGTGATCCTGGCCGGCAACGGCAAGCACTTCTCCTCCGGCCACGACCTGAAGGCGCTGGTGGGCGAGACCGAGCCCGACGAGTGGCAGCAGATGCGGGACACCCCGGAGGGCAAGTTCCGCCACGAGCAGGTGATGTACGTACGACCGCTGCCAGCGGATCTACCACTTCCGCAAGCCGACCATCGCCGCCGTGCAGGGGGCGTGCGTGGCGGCCGGCCTGATGCTGGCCTGCATGTGCGACCTGATCGTGGCCGCCGACGACGCCACCTTCCAGAACCCGGTCCTCCGGATGACCGGGGCCGGGGTGGAGCTCCTGGTGGAGCCGTGGGAGCTGGGCATCCGCAAGGCCAAGGAGTTCCTGTGGACCGGCGAGAAGCTCGACGCCCAGGAGGCCTGGCGGCTCGGCATGGTCAACCGGGTGGTGCCCCGGGCCGAGCTCACCGAGCGGGTCGAGGAGCTGGCCGACCGGGTGGCCCTGGTGCCGCCGGTCACCGCCCAGGTGGTGAAGGACTCGCTGAACAACACGGCCACCGAGATGGGCAAGGAGGCGTCGTGGAAGTACCACTTCATGGCCCACCACTGGATGCACAACACCGAGACGGCCACCTCGGCGCTGCGGGCCCGCCAGGAGAAGTCGATGGACGAGGTCTTCGCCGAGCACCGTGACTGAGCCGGGCGACGGCGCCGACCGTCCCCCCTGCAGGGCCTCCGGGTCATCGACGTCGGCACCCGGATCGGCGCCCCCTTCTGCGCCGGGCTGCTGGGCGAGCTGGGGGCCGACGTCATCAAGGTGGAGGACCCCCGGGGCGGCGACTTCATGCGCACCATCGGGCCCTTCGCCCCCACCGACGACGACGGGCCCGGGTACTCGATGTGGTGGGCGGTGGAGGGCCGGGGCCGCCGGGGGGTCACCCTCGACCTGCGGAGGCCGGCCGGCCAGGACCTGTTCCGGCGGCTGGCCGCCACCGCCGACGTGGTCTGCGAGAACTTCCGGCCCGGGGCCATGGAGGCCTGGGGGATCGGCCCCGACCAGTGCGACCCCCGGCTGGTGTGGGCCCGGATCAGCGTCTTCGGCCAGGACGGCCCCTACGCCGGCCGCACCGGCCTCGACCGGATGGGCATCGCCTACGGCGGCCTGCTCCACCTCACCGGCTACCCGGATCGGCCGCCGGTCCGGCCCGGGGTCACCATCTCCGACTACCTGACCGGGGTGTTCGCCGCCGAGGGGGTGACCGCCGCCCTCTACCGGCGCGACGGGCCCGACGGCACCGGACGGGGTGGGGTGGTCGACGCCCCGCTCTACGGCTCCATCCTGCGGATCCTCGAGTGGACGCTGGCCGGCCAGGACACGCCTGGGCATCACCCGCCAGCGGGAGGGCAACCGCCTCCCCACCTCCGCCCCCATGGACAACTACCTGACCGCCGACGGCCTCTACGTCTGCGTGGTGGCCGGCTCCGACGCCAACTTCCGCCGGCTGTGCGAGGCGATGGACCGGCCCGAGCTGGCCGACGACCCCAAGTGGGCCACCCTGGCCAACCGGGCGGCCGGCTCCGACGAGATCAACGGGCTGGTGGCCGAGTGGGCCGCCACCCTCACCGCCGCCGAGGTGGAGGAGCGGCTGCATCGCCCACCAGGTGCCGGTGGCCACCGCCTACGACGCCGCCGACATCCTGGCCGACCCCCACTTCGCCGAGCCGGGGCGACCTGGTCACGGTGGACGACCCGGTGGTCGGTCCCCACCGCCAGCAGGCGCCCTTCCCCCGCCTGGACGGCCACCGGCCGGTGGCCCCCCGACCGGCCCCCCGGCTGGGCGAGCACAACGACGAGGTGTGGGGCCCCCTGGTCGGCCTCACCGACGACGAGCTGGCCGCCTACCGGACCGACGGGGTGATCTGACCGGGATCGCCGGGACCCGGGGACCGGCCACCGCCGGGAGGTCGGACCGGTCCCGAGCACCGGAGGTGGTGGCGGACCGACCCGTGAGGCGGTCGGAGCCACGTCCGGTCCGGGAAGGACGCCCCACCGGGCGGCCCGGTACGACGCGCCGATCGACGCCGACGAGGCCCGCCCCCCGGGAGCGGTCATGACCGCACGCCGGTGGGACCGTCACCTCCCCCGCCGGTACCGCCCCCGATGGCGTCGGGCAGCGGCCCTGGTGGTGGCCATCGGCCTGCTGCCGGTCGCCCCGGGCCCGGCGGCGGTGGCCGTCGCCGTCGCCGGCCCCGGGTCCGGGTCCGGGTGGACCGTCTACCACGGGGATCCGGCCGGCTCCGGGGTGTCGGGCACCGCCGCCGGCGTGGCCACCGACCGCCCGGCCTGGACGTCGCCGACGCTCGACGGGCAGCTCTACGGCGAGCCCCTGGTCGCCGGAGGGAGTGTGTTCGTGGCCACCGAGGACGACACGGTCTACGCCCTGTCCTCGACCACCGGGGCGGTGGTGTGGTCGACCCGTGTCGGGCAGCCGGTACCGGCCGGTGCGCTCCCCTGCGGCGACATCTCGCCCGACGTCGGCATCACCGGCACGCCGGTGATCGACGCCGCGCGGTCCGAGCTCTTCGTCGTCGCCGACGAGCTGGTGGACGGGGCGCCGACCCACGAGCTCGTCGGGCTCAGCACCACCACCGGCCGGCCCGAGCTGTCCCAGGACGTCGACCCGGCGGGGTCGACACCCTCCGCCCTGCTCCAGCGCACCGGGCTCACCCTCGACGCCGGCCGGGTGGTGTTCGGGTTCGGGGGGAACGACGGGGACTGCTCCACGTACCGCGGCTGGGTGGTGGCGGTCCCCGAGGACGGAGGCACCCCTGCCGACTTCGGCGTCGACTCGGGCAGCGGCGAGAGCCAGGGGGCGGTCTGGATGGGTGGCGGGGCGCCGGCGGTGGACGCCGCCGGGAATCTCTGGATCGGGGTCGGCAACGGGTCGGTGACCAGCTCGTCGCACGCCTACGACGACAGCGACTCCGTCCTCGAGCTCTCGCCGGAGCTGACCCTGCTCCAGTACTTCGCCCCCACGTCCTGGGCGACCGACAACCGGGACGACCTCGACCAGTCGACCGAGCCGGCGCTCCTGGCCGACGGCCAGGTGGTGGAGGCGGGCAAGTCCCGGGTGGCCTACCTGCTGAACGGTGCCGACCTCGGTGGCATCGGGGGGGAGGAGGCGTCCCTGGCCACCGGGTGCGCCGACGACGTGGACGGCGGGACGGCCGTGGTGGGGATGACCGTGTTCCTCCCCTGCCTGTCCGGGATCATCGCCGTGCGAGCCACGGCGTCGCCGGCCGGGCTCCAGGTGGCGTGGAGCTCCGGGCGAGGTGGCGGGCCCCCGATCGTGGCGGGGGGATTGGTCTGGACCATCAGCCAGAGCGGCGTCCTCTACGGGCTCGATCCGGCCACGGGCGCCGTCCGGCAGACGGCGGGTATCGGGGCTCCGGCGAACCACTTCCCCACGCCGGGCGTGGGTGACGGCCTGCTGCTGGCACCCGGGGCCACCTCGGTGGTGGCCTTCGCCGTCGGCGCCGCCACCCCCGGCACCACCACCACGGTGGCCCGGCCCACCACCGTCCCGACCACGGCCGGCACCGGGGCCCGACCCACGACCGGCGGCGGCACACCCGGTGCGGCGATCGTCGCCCTGGTCCTCGTGGCCCTGGTGGTGCTCCTGGTGGCCGGCTGGCTGATCCGCCGCCGTCGGCGCCGGACCTAACCCGCCGGCCTCGAACCGGGCCAAGGTGCATCGTTGGTGTATGGGACGCACCAACGTGGATCTCGACGACGAGGCCTGTCGGATGGTGATGGAGCGCTACCACCTCGCCAGCAAGCGGGAGGCGGTGAGTTTCGCCTTGCGGACGGTGGCCGCCGAACCGCTCGATCTGGACCACGCCCGGGCGCTCCGGGGGGTTGGGACGGCGACCTCGACGATCTTCGCTCCGACCCCGCCCGGTGATCCTGATCGACACGTCGGGTCGGATCGAGTTCCCGCGCGACACCGGTAGCCCCGTCTGCTCCCGGGTCGACGAGCTGCCGGGCGGGGAGTTCGCGGTGTGCGGGCCCGTCCGGATGGAGGTCCTGGCCGGGGCACAGGACGAAGGCCACCTCCACGACCTTCGTCGACTGCTGGCTCGGGGCACCCTCCTGGCCACGGAGCCCACCGACTACGAGGGGGCGGCGGTCCTGTACCGCACGTGCCGACGGGCAGCAGACGGTGGGGAGGATGGTCGACTGCCTGATCGCCGGCATCGCCATCCGCGCCGGCACGACGGTGCTCCACCACGAGGCCGACTTCGACACGCTGGCCCGACACACCCGGCTGCAGGTCGTCGCCGTTCCGGGGTGGCGATCCGGAGGGACCGGGCCCCGGCGGGTACCGGGCGACCGACTCCGGCGTCCGGGCGGTCCGCCGGAGCACCGCCCGCCCGCGCAGTAGCTTGCTCCCCATGTCCGACAAGGTGTGCACCCTCGAAGAAGCGGTCCGCCACGTCCGCGCCGGCGACGACGTCCACGTGGTCACCAACCACTCGCGGTGGACGGCCGGCGCCCGGGAGCTGGTCCGGCAGTGGTGGGGTCGGGACCCCGGCTTCACCCTGGTGATGCTCAGCCTGTCGAGCCTGGGGGCCCTGTTCTTCCGGGGTGGCCTGGTCCGCAAGGTGGTCACCGGGTACTCGGGCGACATCTTCCCCAACTTCTCCCCCAACCCCTGGTTCGCCGACGCCTACCTCCGGGGGGAGGTGGAGGTGGAGCACTGGTCGTTCCTGGCCTTCCAGCAGCGGATGGAGGCGGCCGCCCGGGGACTGCCGGCGGTGACCACCGCCTCGCTGGCCGGGTCGTCGATGGCCGACAACCCCGGCTACGCCCGGGTGGACACCCCCTACGGCGAGGTGGGCCTGCTCCAGGCCTACGCCCCCGACATCGCCCTCCTCCACGCCCCGGTAGCCGACCGGGAGGGCAACCTGGCCTTCAACGCCCCGGGCCTGGAGGGCGTCTGGGGGGCCCTGGCCGCCACCCGGGGGGTGGTGGCCACCGTCGACCGGGTGGTCGACGACATCCGGCCGTGGTCCCACCTGGTCAAGGTGCCCGCCCACCGGGTGCTGGCGGTGGCCGAGACCCCCCTCGGCGCCCACCCGGGCGGCCTGTTCACCAGGGACACCCCGGTCGACCCCTACGGCGAGGACCTGGAGTTCTGGTCGGAGGCCCGGGACGCCAGCCACGGCGAGGAGTTCGACCGGTGGATCGACCACTGGGTGCTCGGCCCCGCCACCCAGGAGGAGTACGTCGAGCGGCTGGGGGCCGACCGGGTGGCCCGCCTCCGCCGGCGGGCGGCGCCCGACTCCTGGCGCCAGGACGAGGCCGACTTCCCCCCCGACCTCGACGCCCCGCCGGTGGCCTGGGAGCTGGCCGCCGTCTTCGGCGCCCGCTACCTGGCCGAGCGGACGCTGGCGACCGGGGCCGATGCCGTCCTGGCCGGCGCCGGGGTGGCCAACCTGGCCGCCTGGCTGGCCGTGGAGCTGGCCCGGGAGCAGGGCTCCGAGGTGGTGCTCACCGCCGAGCTGGGCCTGTGGGGCTACACCCCCACCCCGGCCGACCCCTTCGTGTTCAACCACCGCAGCTTCCCCACCGCCACCATGCTGGGCGACGCCGACCTGGTGCTGGGCACCCTGGTGAGCGGACCGGGGACCACCCTGATCGGGTGCCTGGGGGCGGCCCAGATCGACCGGCACGGGGCCATCAACTCCACGGTGGTCCCCGGGTCCACCTTCCTGGTCGGCTCCGGAGGCGGGAACGACGTGGCGTCGGCGGCCGACGAGCTGGTGGTGATGACCACCCTGACCAGCCGCCGGCTGGTGGCGGAGGTCCCCTACATCACCTCGGTGGGTGACCGGGTCCGGGCCCTGGTCACCGACCGGGCCGTCTTCGAGAAGGACGACGCCGGCGAGCTGGCCCTGGTGGCGGTGGCCCCCGGGGAGGGCTCGGTGGAGGAGCGGATCGAGGCGGTGCGGGCGCGCTGCCCGTGGGAGCTCCGGGTGGCGGACACCGTCGTCGAGCTCGACCCCCCGGACCCCGCCCACATCGAGCGGCTGCGGCGTTGGGACCCCCAGGGCCGCTTCCTCCGGCCCGGCGGCTGACCGCCCCGAGGACGGACGAGGGCTCCTCCGTGGTGAGCGGATGGAGTGCCTCCGCCACCGGCTGCCCACCGCCGAACCGGTCCTTCCCGATCACCGGGACCCTACGGCGGCTCGTACAGGCACTCCCAGTGATGTGTTTCACATCGACAGTGGCGCTTCTCCCATCCACTCCCATTCACCTCGTGTGGCCAGCTCGAGAGACCCCTCCGGTCGCTCCATCGATCCTCCGAAAGTCGGCCGATGTCGGCGGCCCACCAGTGGGTGCCTACCCCTTATAACAACCGTCGGTGTGGTCCATGACACGCTGAGTGACGCCAGCCGAGCTGGGGGGCGCCCCGACCCTGTCGAGGCGCGGCGATCAGGCCCACCGGGAGCCACCAGCCCCGAACCTCCGCCGTCCGCCCCCGGACCGTGTCCCCATACGCACCGCGTCGCGCGGCTCACTCATAGACACATAGAGGAGCGACCAGTTGACGGCTATTGCTCGTCAGTGCGGAGAAGGGTTAGATCACCGCTGCGAGTACCGAACGTCACGCTTGCGTCACCAATTTCGCGGAAGATTCATGTTGTATCGGCCCACAGAGGTTGAGCTGTCACACAACTCTCCATTTACTGTTTGTATGCAAGAACGCGGCGGTCTCCCCCGGCTCCGACACCTCAGTGCGCGGGTCGGTGGCGCCTTGGCGCTCACCCTGACATCCCTCGCCGTCCTCCCGGGCGTCACCGGCACCGCCGGGGCGGCCAGCTGCCTGTCGGTGGGGCCGGCCGGGAACTACAGCGAGTACACCAGCACCGGGGTGGCAGAGGCCTCGGACACCGTGGCCGGGCCAGCCGCCTACGGCGGCCCCAGCAACAACATCTCGGGCCTCCACGTGGGGTCCGGGCTCCCCCCCTCGGCCGTCAGCCTGGTGCTGGGCGCCGCCAGCACGGTGAACAACAGCGTGCTGGTCAACGGCAGTGCCGAGTACGTCGGCACGCTCGGCGGGTCGGGCGACACCGGGACGTTCACCTCGGAGCCGTCCCAGTCGTCGTTGCCCGTTCAGTTCGGGCCGGCCCAGTCGTCGCTCGCCGCCGCCGCCACCGCCCTCGACGCCCTTCCGGCCACCGATCCCTCCACGGTAGGGAGCACCGTCACGCTGACGTCGGCCGGACCCGGCACCGACGTGTTCGACCTGACCGCCGCCCAGCTGCAGGCCGCCTCGAGCGTGGTGATCAACGCGCCCGCCGGCGCCGTCGTGGTGGTCGACGTCTCCGGGTCGAGCCTCTCCCTCTCCGCCACCACGGTGTCACTGGCCGGGGGGGTGACCCCCACCAACGTGATCTGGAACATGCCGTCGGGTGCCTTCACCGCCGAGTCCTACTCGGCCGTCACCTGGTACGGCACCATCATCCAGTCGGCCGGCTACTTCTCCATGAGCGCCAGCCACGTCTACGGCAGCATCCTGACCGGTGCCTCCACGCCGTCGTTCAGCGCCAACACCGTCGCGCTCGACCTGTTCAACGGATGCAGCCCCGGTACCTCCACGCCCGAGGCTCCGGCGACCTTGCTGCTGCCCGTCGCCGGCCTCGGGGTGGGCGGGGCGTTCCTGGCCCGCCGCCGTGGCCGGGAGCGTCGCCGGGTCCCTCGCTCCTGACGGACGGCGGATCCCCCCCCCCCCGCTTGATCCCCGGGCGCCGCCTGGCCATGTCCGCCGTCAGCCGGCCAGCGGCTCGACCCAGCCCGGCGACACCGTCGACCTGCCGGCGGCCACCGCCCCGCCGATGAAGTTCTTCTGGGCCTCCACCGTCCCCGCCCCGAAGCACAGCCCCCGGATGTCCCGGTAGGCACGCTCCAGCGGGTACTCGTGGCTGTAGCCGTAGCCGCCGTGGATCTGCATGGCCTCGTCGCAGACGAACTTGGCGGCCAGGTTGGCGGCCGTCTTGGCCAGGGCGGTCTCCAGCGGCGGCGGGGTGCCGCCGGGCCCGGCCAGGTGGACGGCCCGGGTCAGGAGCAGGCGGGCCCCCTCCAGCTGGGTGGCCATGTCGGCCAGCTTCCACCGCAGCCCCTGGAGGTCGGCGATCGGGCCGACCGTCGACCTCCCGGTCGTTCATGTACCGGACGGCGTGCTCCAGGGCCCCCTGGGCCGCCCCGGTGCACATGGCGGCGTTGCCGCACCGCTCGTGGTTGAGGTGGCCGAGCAGGACCTTGAAGGCGGCGGTGGTGCCGGGGTCGCCGGCGATGAGGATGTCGTCCTCCCCGATGGCCACGCCGTCGAAGGCCACCTCCGCCTCGGTGGCGGCGTGGATGCCCATGCCCTGGTGACGGCCGGTGACCTCCACGCCGTCCCGGTCCATGGGGACCACCACCGCTCCGATGCCCTTCGACCCGCTCGCCCCCCGGCCACCGGCACCAGACCAGGATCCCCTTGGCCACGTGGCCGAGGGTGGAGTAGTTCTTGTACCCGTTGAGGCGCCAGCGGCCGTCGCCGTCGGCCACCAGGGCGCTCCGCATGTTCTGGACGGCGGAGCCGGCGTCCGGCTCGGTGATGCCGATGCTGACGATGGCCTCGCCGTCGGCCACCTGGGGCAGCCACCGGTCCTTGAGCGCCTCGCCGCCCAGGTGCTCGATGCCCCGGGACGGCCCGTTGAAGGCCAGCTGGCAGCAGATGGCGGTGGAGATGTCGTGGCGGGCGATCTCCTCCAGGACGATGGCCGCCTCCACGTCGCCCAGCCCCAGGCCGCCCCACTGCTCGCCGATGGTGACCCGGAAGAGGTCGGCGTCGGCCAGGGCCTGGAGCGCCACCTTGGACAGCTCGCCGGTGGCGTCGGCCTCGCCGGCGTGGGGGGCGACGGCCCGGCGGCCGACCTCGCGGGCCAACTCCCGGAGGGCCGTCTGGTCCTCGGTCTCGGCGAACGGATCTGCACCTCTCGCTGTGGACACGGAAACCCAACTTTCTACGCACGGGAACGGTGTTGCCATAGTATGCGAGCGCTCGACGGGCCCCGGGGTGCCCGCCGGCCCGCCCCCGACCACCCCGCGAGGAGCGACATGCTATTGACCGACCGCGTGGCGGTGGTGACGGGCGCCGGACGAGGCATCGGCCGGGAGTTCGCCCTGGAGCTGGCCCGCCAGGGTGCCGCCGTGGTGGTGAACGACCTGGGGGTCGGGCTGCGGGGCGAGGACTCCGACGAGGACCCGGCCACCGCCGTCTGCTCGGAGATCGAGGCCTTCGGGGGCCGGGCGGTCCCCTCCCACGAGTCGGTCACCGACTTCGAGGCGGCGGGACGGATCATCGGCACGGCGGTGGACACCTACGGGCGCATCGACATCGTGGTCAACAACGCCGGCATCGTCCGCGACCGGACCCTGGTGAAGATGGAGGAGAGCGACTTCGACGCCGTGATCGCCACCCACCTGAAGGGGGCGTTCAACATCACCCGCCACGCCGTGCCGCTCATGAAGGAGGCCGGCTACGGCCGGATCGTCAACGTCACCTCGTCGGCCGGGCTGCGCGGCAACTTCGGGCAGACCAACTACGGGGCGGCCAAGGCGGGGATCATGGGCATGACCTTCGTCTGGGCCCTGGAGCTGGCCAAGGCCGGGATCACCGTCAACGCCATCGCCCCGGCCGGGGCCACCCGGATGACGGCCGCCCTGGCCGGCGACGAGGAGCCCGACCCGCGCCTCGACCCGGCCATGAACGCCCCGCTGGTCGCCTTCCTGGCCTCCGACCGGGCCGGCCACGTGAACGGCCAGCTCTTCGGGCGGACCGACTTCAGCTACACCCTCTTCCAGCACCCCAAGCAGATCGCCTGGATGCACAAGGACGGCGGCTGGGACACCGAGTCGGTGGCCGACCAGTTCGACGGCATGCTCGGCCAGCACCTCCAGACGGTGGGCATGGTGATGCCCAAGGGCCTCTCGCAGGACGCCGCCCGGTCGTGACCGGGGCCGGCCCCGCCGGCGGCTGACGGCGATGGCACCCCGGGAGGCCGGCCCGGTCCCCGACACCGTGGCCGGGCTGGTCCTCCGCCAGGCGGAGAACGACGACCGGGCCCTGGTCTTCGAGGGCCGGGAGTGGAGCTGGCGGGAGGTGGTGGACGGGGCCGTCCGGCGGGCCGCCCTGCTGACCGGGCTGCTGGACGGCGGCGGGCCGCCCCACGTCGGGGTGCTGCTGGAGAACACCGACGAGTACGTCGAGCTGCTGCTGGGCGCCGCCCTGGCCGGGGCGGTGATCGTCGGGTGCAACCTCACCCGCCGGGGTGAGGAGCTGGCCCGGGACGTCCGGAAGACCGACTGCCAGTGGGTGCTCACCGACCGGGAGGGCCTCCCCCGGTGCGACGGGCTCGACCTCGGGGCGGCCCGGGGACGGGTGCTGGCCGTCGACGACCAGCCCTACCGGCGGCGGCTGGCGGCGGTGGCGGACGCCGGGATCCCCGACCACCTGCCCGGGGCCGACGACCTGGAGCTGCTCATCTTCACCTCCGGCTCCACCGGCGACCCCAAGGCGGTCCGGATGACCCAGGGCCGGGCCGCCCGCTCCGCCACCCGGATGCCCTTCGGCCCCGGGGACGTCCTCTACTGCGCCATGCCCCTCTTCCACGGCAACGCCCTGTCCTCCTCGGTCTTCCCCTGGCTGGCCGGCGGGTCGACCCTGGTCCTCCGGCGACGCTTTTCGGCCACCGGGTTCCTGCCCGACGTCCGGGCCTCGGGGGCCACCTTCGCCAACACCGTCGGCCGGGCCATCGCCCACATCGTGGCCACCCCGCCCACCCACCACGACCGCGACCACCACCTGGCCTTCGTCCTCGGCCCGGAGACGGCCGCCCCCGACAAGGAGGAGTTCACCCGCCGGTTCGGGGTCCCCCTCGTCGAGGGGTACGGCTCCAGCGAGGGGGCCATCGTCCTCCACCCGGTGGGCGACGCCCGCCCCGGGGCCCTGGGCCGGGCGCCCCGGGGGTCCGAGGTGGCGGTGGTCGACCCGGCCACCGGGGCCACCTGCCCGCCGGCCACCTTCGACGACCACGGGCGCCTGACCAACCCCGACCAGGCCATCGGCGAGCTGGTGGGGAAGAGCGGGGCGTCGTCCTTCGAGGGCTACTACCACGACCCGGAGGCGGAGGCCCTGCGGGTCCGGAACGGGTGGTACTGGTCGGGCGATCTCGCCTACCGGGACGAGGAGGGCATCTTCTACTTCGCCGGGCGGAGCGGGGACTGGCTCCGGGTGGACAGCGAGAACTTCACCGCCGCCCCCGTCGAACGGATCCTGGGCCGGATGGAGGGGGTCCGCGGGGTGGCCGTCTACGCCGTCCCCGACAGTCGGACCGGCGACCAGGTGATGGCGGCGCTGGAGCTCGAGGACGGCGCCCGGTTCGACCCGGAGGCCTTCGCCGGGTTCCTGGCCGGCCAGCCCGACCTCGGACCCAAGTGGGTCCCCCGGTACGTGCGGCTGGTGGACGCCCTCCCGCTGACCGCCACCCACAAGCTCGACAAGACCCCCCTCCGGAACCAGCAGTGGTCGACCGACGACCCGCTCTGGTGCCGGGAGGAGCGGGGCCACCGCTACCTGGCGATGGGGCCGGCGGAGGTGGCCGCCCTCCGCCACCAGTTCGCCGCCAACGGCCGGGCCAACCTGCTGGCCGGCTGAGGCGCCGGCGGTGCCGCCGTGCCGCCCCGGGCACCGGCCGGCCGTGACGGGGGCGGAGGAGATGTCTTAGAGTCCGGACGGCGCCCCCGTGGCGCCTCGTCACGTCGAAGGGGAGGGTGCGGATGTTGGTGCTCAGCGAGCGGGTCGGCAATGTGCAGGTGGTGACGTTGAACCGGCCGGAGGCCGCCAACTCCCTCAACCTGGCGCTCCTCGGGGAGCTCGACGCCGTCCTGGTGGAGGTCCTGGCCGACCCCGACGCCCGGGTGATGGTGCTCACCGGTGCCGGCGACCGGGTGTTCTGCGCCGGGATGGACCTGGCCGCCCTGGCCGAGATGCAGGACCTGGACGGGCCGCCCGGCGGGCCGGTGGCCTCGGCGCTCCTCCAGGGATCGTTCGCCAAGCCGCTGGTGGCGGCGGTCAACGGGGCGGCGGTGGGCGGCGGGTTCGAGCTGGTCCTCGCCTGCGACCTGGTGGTGGCGGCCGAGCACGCCCGCTTCGGGCTGCCGGAGGTCAAGCGCGGCCTGTTCGCCGCCGGCGGGGGGACCCTGCTGTCCACCCGGGTACCGTTGGCCGTCGCCCTCGAGCTCGGGCTCACCGGCCGGCTGGTCGACGCCGAGTGGGCCCGGGAGGCCGGGCTGGTCAACCGGGTGGTCCCCCCGGGCGACCTGCTCGACGGCGCCCTGGCCCTGGCCGGCGAGGTGGCGGCCAACGGCCCCCTCGGCGTGCAGCTCACCAAGCAGCTGATGCGGGACGCGGTGACCGTCGGGCCCCGGGCCGGTCGGGCCACGCCCGAGCAGAACAGTGCCGTCTTCTCGAGCCAGGACGCCGTGGAGGGCGCCACCGCCTTCATGGAGAAGCGGCCGCCCCGGTTCACCGGACAGTGACCGGCGACCCGCCGGAGGAGCGCCCCCGGCACCTGGGGCCCCGGGCCGCCGCCCACCCCGACCGGCCGGCGGTGGTCATGGTCGGCACCGGCGAGGTCACCACCTACCGGGAGCTCGACGAGCGCTCCAACCGGCTGGCCCACGCCTTCCGCCGGGCCGGCCTCCGGCCCGGGGACCACCTGGCCCTGATGATGTCCAACAGCTCGGAGCTGCTGGAGGTGGCCTGGGCCGCCCAACGGGCCGGCCTCTACTACACCGCCCTCAACTCCCACCTCCGGCGGGAGGAGGCCCAGTACATCCTGGACGACTGCGGGGCGCAGGCCTTCGTGCTCTCCGCCGACCTGGCCGGGGTGGCCGCCGGGCTCGACCTGGCCCGGATGGGCCTCCGGATCGTGGTGGGCGACCCGGTCCCCGGGTACCGGCCCTACCGCGAGGTGCTGGCCGACCACCCGGCCACCCGGCTGGTCGACGAGGCCGAGGGCCGCGAGATGCTCTACTCCTCCGGCACCACCGGGGTGCCCAAGGGGGTGCGCAAGGCCCTGGGGGCGACCGAGCCCGGCCACCCGGAGGCGCCGTCGGTGGTCATCGCCGAGGGGATCGGCGCCATGGGGATCACCGCCGAGGCCGTCTACCTGTCGCCGGCCCCGCTCTACCACTCGGCGCCGCTGGTCTACTCGATGTCGTGCCACCGACTGGGGGCCACCGTGGCGGTCATGGAGTCCTTCGACGCCGCCGCCTGCCTGGACGCCATCGAGCGGTACCGGGTCACCCACGCCCAGTTCGTCCCCACCATGTTCACCCGCCTGCTCCGCCTCCCCGACGACGTCCGGCTGGCCGCCGACACCTCGAGCCTCCGCTACGTGGTCCACGCCGCCGCCCCGTGCCCGGTCCCGGTGAAGCAGCGGATGATGGAGTGGTGGGGGCCGATCATCTACGAGTACTACGCCGGCACCGAGGACATCGGGTCGTCGTTCATCGGGCCGCAGGAGTGGCTGGCCCACCCCGGTTCGGTGGGCCGCCCGCTGGGCGAGATGCACATCGTGGGCGACGACGGCGAGGAGGTGGCCACCGGCGAGACCGGCACCGTCTACTTCGCCGGCGGTCGGGCCTTCGAGTACCACAACGACCCGGGCAAGACGGCGTCCATCCAGGACCGGCACGGCTGGCGGACCCTGGGGGACGTGGGACGGGTCGACGCCGACGGCTACCTCTACCTGACCGACCGGTCGGCGGACATGGTGGTGTCGGGGGGCGTCAACATCTACCCGCGCGAGGCCGAGCAGGTCCTCCTCACCCACCCGGCCGTCCTCGACGCCGCCGTCTTCGGGATCCCCGACGACGAGATGGGCGAGTCGGTGAAGGCGGTGGTGCAGCTGGTGGAGCCGACCGCCGGGGTCGACCCGGACCAGCTGCTGGCCTGGTGCCGGGACCACCTGGCCACCTACAAGTGCCCCCGGTCGGTGGACATCGTGGCCGAGCTCCCCCGCGACCCCAACGGCAAGCTGTTCAAGCGCCTGCTCCGCGACCCCTACTGGGAGGGCCGGACCTCCCGCATCGTCTGACCCGGCCGCATCCTCTGACCCGGCCGCATCCTCTGACCCGGCCGCATCCTCTGACCCGGCACCGTCAGCGGGGCAGACCGAGGAGGCGCTCGCCGATGATGGTGCGCTGCACCTCGGACGTGCCCCCGGCGATGGACGACGCCTTGGACCAGAGCCACTGGCGCTGCCACCGCCCCCGCTCCGGGTTGTGCCCGGCGTCGCCCCACAGCGGGCCGGCGTCGCCCAGCACGGCCAGGGCGGCATCGGAGAGCTGCTGGGTCATGTCGGTCCAGGCCAGCTTGACCACGCTCGACTCCGGACCCGGCTCGATCCCCTTGCCCAGCCGGGTCATGGTCCGCCAGTTGTGGAGTCGGAGGACCCGGAGCTTGACGTAGGCGTCGACCAGCTGGTCGGCCACCAGCGGGTCGTCGAGGGCGCCCCGGTCGGCGGCCAGTGCCAGGACCTGGTCGAGGTAGACCTCGTGGACCACCTGCTCCTTGAACGGGAAGGTGGTCCCGCGCTCGTGGGCCAGGGTGGTGTTGGCCACCGCCCACCCGGCGTGGAGCCCACCGATCACCTGGTCGTCGGGGACGTAGACCTCGTCGAAGAACACCTCGTTGAACTCCGCCTCGGTGGTCATGGTGACCAGCGGCCGGACCTCGATCCCCTCGGAGGCCATGTCCACCGCCATGCAGGTGATGCCCCGGTGCTTGGGGGCGTCGGGGTCGGTCCGGACCAGGGCGATCCCCCACCGGGAGTACTGGGCGTAGCTGGTCCACACCTTCTGACCGTTCAGGACCCACCCGCCCTCCACCCGGGTGGCCCGGGTGGACAGGCCGGCCAGGTCGGAGCCGGCGCCGGGCTCGCTGAACAGCTGGCACCAGATCTCGCCGGCGCTGAGGATGGAGGGCAGCCACCGGGCCCGCTGCTCGTCGGTCCCGTGGGTCAGCAGGGTGGGGCCGACCAGGTTGACCCCGGTCCGGTTCACCGGCTGGGGTGCCCGGGACCGGGCGTACTCCATGTTGAAGATGGCCACCTCGAGCGGGGTGGCACCGCGGCCGCCGAACTCGGTGGGCCAGTGGATGCCCACCCAGCGGTCGGCAGCCAGGCGGGCCTGCCACCGGCGCCCCCAGCTGAACTCCTCGTCGAAGGAGCCGAACTCCGGGGTGGGCTCCACCGTGGCCTCGAGCCACGCCCGGACCTCGTCGCGGAACCGGGTCTCGTCGTCGGTGAGGGTGAGGTTCACGACCGGGGACCCCGGCCGGGGGCGGCGGAGACGGTGGCACGGGCGGTTGTCATGGCCCACCGTTGTACCTCACCGGGGACCGGCGCCGCGCCTTGACCCCGGAGCGGGCCGATCGTTACGATCCGAACGACCAGGGGGACCCGGTCCGGAGGACGGGGCGGTCGAACGCCTGCACTGCCTGCAACCAGCTTCGGTCCTCACCCGCGCACGCCACCGGCACCTGACAGGAGCACGACATGACGATCACCTCACCCTCGGGATCCCCGGTGGACACGGCCGGCGAGTTCCGCATGCTGATCGACGGCGCCCTGGTGGAGGCGTCGGCCGGCGGGTCGTTCGAGAACCTCAACCCGGCCACCGAGGAGGTGCTGGGCTCAGACCACCGACGCCACCGCCGCCGACATGGACCGGGCCATCGCCGCCGCCCGGCGGGCCTTCGACGAGACGGGCTGGTCCACCGACCGGGCCCTGCGCCAGCGGTGCCTCCGCCAGCTGCAGGACGCCATCGTCGGCGAGCAGGAGCTCTTCCGGCACGAGCTGGTCGCCGAGGTCGGGACCCCGGTGATGGTCACCACCATGGCCCAGCTCGACGCCCCCCTCGAGGAGTCGCTGCTGTGGCCGGCCGCCGAGATCGACCGGTTCGAGTGGGAGCGCCCCCTGCCCGACAACAACGCCTTCGGCGTGCCCAGCTGGCAGAAGGTGGTGAAGGAGCCGGTGGGGGTGGTCGGCGCCATCATCCCCTGGAACTACCCGTTCGAGATCATCCTGGCCAAGCTCGGCCAGGCGCTGGCCACCGGGAACACCATGGTGATCAAGCCCGCCCCCGACACCCCGTGGAGCGCCACCCGGATCGGCCGGCTGATCGCCGAGCAGACCGACATCCCGGCCGGGGTGGTGAACATCGTCACCTCCTCCGACCACCAGCTCGGCGAGCAGATGGTGGTCGACCCGCGGGTCGACCTCATCTCCTTCACCGGCTCGACGGCCACCGGACGCCGGATCATGGCGGCCGGGGCCCCCACGCTCAAGCGGCTCTTCCTGGAGCTGGGGGGCAAGTCGGCCGACATCATCCTGGACGACGCCGACCTCGCCACCAAGATGGCCTTCTACGGGTTCATGTGCATGCACGCCGGCCAGGGCTGCGCCATGCTCACCCGCACCCTGGTCCCCCGGGCGCGCTACGAGGAGGCGGTGGAGCTGGCCAAGGCCTCCATGGAGGGCGTCACCTACGGCGATCCCACCGATCCCGGCATCATCTGCGGACCGGTGGTCAGCGCCAAGCAGCGCGACCGGGTGATGGGCTACATCGAGACGGGGGTGGACGAGGGGGCCCGGCTGGTGGTGGGCGGCCGCCGTCCCGCCCAGCTCGAGAAGGGCTACTTCGTCGAGCCCACCCTCTTCGCCGACGTGGACAACTCGATGACCATCGCCCGTCAGGAGATCTTCGGGCCGGTGCTGGTGATGATCCCCTTCGAGGACGACGAGGACGCCATCCGGATCGCCAACGACAGCGAGTACGGGCTGTCCGGGGCGGTCACCTCCGGGTCGGAGGAGCGGGCCCTGGCGGTGGCGAGCCGGATCCGGTCGGGCACCGTCAGCGTCAACGGCGGCGTCTACTACAGCGCCGCCTCCCCGTTCGGCGGCTACAAGGCCAGCGGCCTGGGGCGCCAGAACGGCAGCGAGGGGTTCGAGCAGTACCTCGAGACCAAGACGATCGCCGTCGGCAAGTGAGCGGACCGGCCACCGCCGAGGAGGCGCAGCCGGGGGTGGCCGACGACGAGCACCTGCTCCAGCAGCTGCGGATGCGCGACGTCCCCCACGACGGCGCTGACCTGGCCGTGGAGTTCGACCTCACCCCCCGCCTGACCAACCCCCGGGGAGCCCTGCAGGGCGGCCTGGTGGCCACCCTGGTCGACGTGGCCGCCGGCCGCTCCATCGACGACGGGGCCGACCGGACGGCGGCCGCCACCGCCGACCTCACCATCCACTACCTCCGGGGGGTCAGCGTGGGCCCGGCCCGGGCGGTGTCCAAGGTGGTCCGGCGGGGCCGCACCCTGGCCGTGGCCAATGTGGAGGTGTTCGACATGGGCACCGGCCAGCTCTGCGCGGTGGCCACCGCCTCCTTCGCACTCTCGTCGAGGGAGCCCGCCTCCCCCGCCACCGACGTCCCACCCGAGCGCCGGACTCCCGGCGACCAACCCAACGAGGAGCAGTAATGGCCTTTCAATTCGTGCAGTACGAGACCCTCGACGAGGGCCGGATCGCCCGGATCATGCTCAACCGCCCGGACGCCCGCAACGCCCAGAACCGCGGGATGCTGGTGGAGCTGGACGAGGCGTTCAAGCAGGCGGAGGAGGACGACGAGGTCCGGGTGGTGATCCTCGGGGGCATGGGCCCGATGTTCTCCTCCGGGCACGACATGGGCTCCAAGGTGGCCACCGCCGAGTGGGCCGGGGACAACCCCCACCCCAGCCGCCTGATCAACGGGGGCACCCGCAAGGGCACCGAGCAGCTGATGATCCAGGAGTGGAACTACTACTTCCAGAACACCCTCCGGTGGCGCAACCTCCGGAAGATCACCATCGCCCAGGTCCACGGCACGGTGTTCGCCGCCGGCCTGATGCTGATGTGGGCGTGCGACCTCATCGTGGCGGCCGACGACGTCACCTTCGCCGACGTGGTGGGCACCCGGCTGGGGATGTGCGGGGTGGAGTACTTCGCCCACCCGTGGGAGTTCGGCCCCCGCAAGACCAAGGAGCTGATGCTGACCGGCGACTCGCTCGACGTCGACGAGGCCCACCGGATGGGTATGGTCTCCAAGGTGTTCCCGGCCGCCGACCTCACCGAGAAGACGCTCGAGTTCGCCCGCCGGATCGCCCAGCTCCCCACCATGACCGCCCTGCTGATCAAGGAGTCGGTCAACCAGACTCAGGACAACATGGGCTTCTACAACTCGCTGAACGCCTGCTTCACGCTCCACGAGCTGAACCACGCCCACTGGGCGGTGGCCCACGGGGGCGAGATGCCCATCGGGCTGCCCCAGGACGGCATCACCGCCTGGAAGGACGCCCCGCCGGTCAAGCTGGCGGCCAAGACCGAGCCCTGAGCGGTCCCGGGGTCAGTCGGAGGAGGGGAGGGCCTTGGCCGCCTTGACGGCCAGGGCCTGACCGTCGAGGGCCAGCGAGCCGGCCCCGGCCTTGACGCAGAGGATCTCGACGGTGGCCGCCTCGTCGGTGTAGCGCTTGCCGAGCAGGGTCCCGTCCGCCTGGGCGGGATCGAGGCTGAGGCCGGCGTCGGGCTCGGCCTCCTTGGGGATGGCCGGGGCGCCCCCGATGGTCAGGTCGCCGTCGGCGGCCGCCTTCACCACCACCACCTCGGTCTCGCAGACCTGGCTGCGCAGTCGCGTCCCGGGCTTCAGCTCCACGTGTCCTCCATCGTCGTCGCGGGCCCGTCGACCGGGCGCCGGTCCTCTCCAAAGCGCCGGACCGTACCACACGCCCCGGGGGACCGAGCCCCGGCGCCCACGGGTTGAGGGGCCCGGAGGTCGATGATAACGTGGTTCTCGCAGGGAGAGAGGTAGCGTTCACCCACCCGTCCAGGACCAGATCCGGCCAGGGACCCCGCGCCGGGGCCCGGACCCGCCAGAAAGGGGCACGCCGTGCCTTCCCGATCGCTCGACTTCCCGGTGTTCGACGCCGACAACCACATGTACGAGACGCAGGAGGCGCTGACCAAGTTCCTGCCCAAGGAGTACGCCAAGGCCATCGACTACATCGACGTGCGGGGCCGCACCAAGATCGTGGTCCGGGGCACCATCTCCGAGTACATCCCCAACCCCACCTTCGACGTGGTGGCCGCCCCCGGCGCCCAGGAGGAGTACTTCCGGCACGGCAACCCCGACGGCAAGTCCTACCGGGAGCTGGTCGGCGACCCCATCCGGTGCCTGCCCGCCTTCCGGGAGCCCCGGCCGAGGATCGAGCTGATGGACGAGCTGGGCATCGACCGGGCCCTGATGTTCCCCACCCTGGCCAGCCTCATCGAGGAGCGGATGAAGGACGACCCCGCCCTCATCCAGGCGGTGGTCCACGCCCTCAACCAGTGGATGTACGAGACCTGGCAGTTCGACTACGAGCAGCGGATCTTCGCCACCCCGGTCATCAGCATGGGGCTGGTCGACGAGGCCCTCGGCGAGCTCGACTACGTGCTCGAGCGGGGGGCCCGCTGCGTGCTCATCCGCCCCGCCCCCGTCCCCGGGCTGCGCGGCACCCTGTCGCCGGGGCTGCCCCAGTTCGACCCCATCTGGAGGAAGATCGAGGAGGCCGGGATCCTGGTGGGCATGCACGCCTCCGACAGCGGCTACAACCAGATCGCCAACTGGTGGGAGGACAGCTCGGAGTTCCTGCCCTTCCAGCCGTCCGCCTTCCGGATGATCTCCCAGGGCAAGCGGCCCATCTACGACACCATGGCCGCCATGGTCTGCCACGGGGCGTTCTCCCGGTTCCCCGACCTGAGGGTGGCCGCCGTCGAGAACGGCGCCAACTGGGTGTCCTCCCTCCTCCACGACCTGGAGGAGACCTACGCCAAGCTCCCCCAGCAGTTCCCGGAGGACCCGGTCCAGGCCTTCCTCCGCAACGTCTACGTCAACCCGTTCTGGGAGGACAACCTCCAGAACCTGGTGGACCTGGTGGGCGCCGACCACGTGCTGTTCGGCAGCGACTACCCCCACCCGGAGGGGCTGCGCGACCCCATCTCCTACGTGGACGAGCTGGAGGGCATGCCCCACGACGTGGTGGCCAAGATCATGGGCGGCAACCTGGCCGGCCTGATGGGGGTCACCGTCCCGGCCTGAGCCCGGCTACACCGCCGGGTAGGTGAAGGACGACAGGTGGGCCTTGATGTAGTCCCACAGGGCCTGGACGTCGGAGCTCAGGCTCCGGAAGCTCGAGGCGAAGTTCGCCGCCATCAGCCGGCCGTCGTCCTTGGACTTGCCGGCCAGCGGGGGAAGGGTCGACGAGCCGGACCTGGTCAGGTCGTCGAGCGCCTTCATCAGGGCGTAGGTGACCCGGAAGTGCTCCTTGGTGGCCGCCTCCTGGCCGGGGCCGAACCGGGCGGCCGCCGTGGCGATGATGTTCTGGATCTGGGCCATCCGGGCGGTGTTGCCCATGTGCTCGGCGTAGTGGTACTCGACGCCGTAGGACATCCCCTCCTGGTAGTCGCGGCTCCCTCCCCAGTTGTCGGCGTGCTTGGTGTGGGTGAACTCGTGGAGCAGCAGGGGGCCCAGCTGGGATTCCGGGAACGCCAGGGCGTCGGCCCGGATGTAGGTGTCGCTGTCCGGCTTGGTGTCGGCGTAGCGGTCGGCCGCCCGGAGCTGCTTGTCCTTGGCGGCATCGGCGATGAGGATCTTGTCGCCGAAGGTCCCCGAGTAGTAGTCGAAGAAGGCGTAGGCCACCTCGTCGGAGTCGGTGGCGTGCTTGATCGACCAGAAGATGTGGTTCTGCTGCTCGGTGGTCAGATGGCTGTTCTTCGACCGGAAGTCCTGCATCTTGTCGAAGAGGTCCTTGTCGGTGTGGGCGGTGGCCCGCCGGACGACGGAGCTGCCCAGCGGCTCGGTGGTGGCGTGGTGCAGCTCGTGGGCCAGCAGCCGGGATCCCTTCGAGCTGACGGGGTCGTACTGGCCGCCGCCGAAGACGATGTGGCCGGGCACGGCGTAGGCCCGGGCACCCAGGAGGGTCGCCGACCGCTCGGCCGCCGGTCCGGTGTGGATCTGCACGGGGCGGGAGGCAGGGCGGGAGGGGCCCGAGGGCGCCGTGGCCTCGGAGCCGGCCGAGACCTCCTCGGCGGCGTCGCTCCTCCCCACCGTCAGCGTGCCGGGCACCGGGGCGACGGGGACCTGGGAGGGACGCAATCCCCCGCCCCTGGAGGTGGGGTCGGACGCCGGGTCCGATGCCGGCAGGGCCACGGCGACTCCGGGAGTGGCCAGGGCGTCGTGCACCGAGGCCGGCGCCGGACGGGACGTCGGGGTGGAGGGAGGCTGGGCTTCCCGGGAGAGCTGCGCCCGCATCGACCTCATGTTGGCACAGCCGGCCGCCGGGCGGTCCCGTGGCCCGAGGACGACAGCTAGGCCGACAGCTCGGGCCCCACGATCCCCACGAAGCTGACGCACTCCCCCGGGCCACCGCCCAGGTTGTGGGTGAGCCCCAGGTTCCGGCCGGGTCCCACCGTGGCGATCTGCCGGTCGGCCGGGGCCTCGCCCCGGAGCTGCAGCCAGCACTCGAACAGCATCCGGAGGCCGGAGGCCCCGATGGGGTGGCCGAAGCTCTTCAGGCCCCCGTCGGGGTTGACCGGGAGGTCGCCGTCCCGGTCGAAGGCGCCGGCCAGCACGTCCTTCCACCCGAGGCCCCGCTCCGAGAAGCCCAGGTCCTCCATGAGCACCAGCTCGGTGGGGGTGAAGCAGTCGTGGACCTCGGCCATGGCCAGCTGCGACCGGGGGTCGGTGATCCCCGCCTGGCGGTAGGCGTCCTGCGCCGACCGCACCACCTCGGGGAAGGTGGTGTAGTCGTACTCGGGGTCGATGGCGCCGCCGCCCGGCCCGGCGATGAAGCTGAGGGCCTTCACGTAGAGGGGGTGGTCGGTGTAGCGGTGGGCGTCCTCCGCCCGGCAGAGGATGGCGGCCGCCGAGCCGTCGCTCACCCCGCTGCAGTCGAACACCCCCAGGTCGCCGGCCACCAGCGGTGACCTGGTGATGGTCTCCATCGACACCGGCTTGCGGAACTGGGCCCGGGGGTTGACCGCCCCGTTCTGGTGGTTCTTCCAGGCGATGCGGCTCATCACCTGCTTCATCTCCTCGGGGTCGACGCCGTACTTGTCGGCGTAGGCCGGGGCCACGAAGGAGAAGGCGGCCGGCGACGACAGGGCGGCGGCGGTGCCGTCCCCGGTCGGGTGGACCCGGGTGAGCCCCGAGTAGCCGGTGTCCTTCAGCTTTTCGACGCCGATGGCCATGACCAGGTCGTAGGCGCCCGACGCCACCGCGTAGGCGGCGTTGCGGAAGGCCTCGGAGCCGGTGGCGCAGAAGTTCTCCACCCGGGTCACCGGCTTGTAGTCGATCTTCAGCGGCTTGGAGAGGGTGAGGCCGGACACCCCGGAGAACATGGTCCCCAGCCAGTAGGCGTCGAGGTCGTCGAAGCCCACCCCGCCCGAGGCCATGGCGTCCTTGGCCGCCTCCACGGCCAGGTCGTCGGGGCCCATGTCCCACCGCTCGCCGAAGCGGGTGCACCCCATGCCGACGATGGCCACCTGATCGCGGATCCCGTTGCTGCTCATGACTCGCCTCCCTGGTCGTCTCCGCCCGACGGTGGCTGCACCGGTCGGGCCTTCCAGAAGTAGTTGTGGGCACCCTCGGCGGTGTACAGCCGGCGGAAGGTCATCGCCACCTCGGCCCCGACGGCGATGGTCTCGGGGTCGACGTCGGTCATCTCGCACCGGTAGCGGCCGCCGCCGTCGAAGTCGACCACCGCCCCCACCACCGGGGGCGACAGGCTGAAGGCCAGGCGGTCGACCGTGAAGGTCACCACCCGGCCCGGCACGTCGGCCATCCGCACCCGGTCCATCTCGTCGATGGAGCGGCACCGGAGGCAGACATGGGACGGCGGCAGGTGGCGGAAGCCGCAGCGCCGACAGTCCGACGCCTCGAAGGCGCCCTTCCAGCCGGTGGAGCGCCAGGTGGCCGGGGCCCCGGGGCGCTCGGGGTCGGGGCGCCGGGGCGGCTCCCGGCGGAGCTCGCCCCGCCAGGTCAGGAACCGGGTGTAGGGCAGGTCGTCCCGGCCGGCGGCGGCCAGCTCGGCCACGGTGGCCAGGCCGGCGGCCTCCCGGGCGGTGCGCACGGTGGCCAGCTCCGGGGTGGCCCGGAGGAGGAGGACGTCGGCGCCGTCGGCCACCACCACCACGGCGATCAGGGCACCCGGCTCGGCCTGGTCGAGGGCGTCGGCCAGCCCCACCCCGGGCTGGGCGGCCCCCAGGTTGCCGAGCTCGCCGGCCCGGTCGGCCAGCAGCGCCTCGGGCCGGAACCCCAGGGCGGAGCGGGCGGCGGCCACGGCCCGGGGGTGGAGCCCGGCCATCACCACGTGGTCGACGTCGGAGGCCACCACCCCGGCCCGCTTCAGGGCCTCGGCGGTGGCCGCCTCCACCAGGGGGACGTAGACCTCCTGCCCGAAGCGCTCCTCCCAGACGTGGGAGTCGGGCTCGCCGGGGGTCCGCCACCGGTCGAAGAACTCGGCGCTGGTGCCGGCGTGGGCGACCAGCTCGGCCGCCACCGGCGCCCCGGGGGTGGCGTCGCCGAACACCAGGGCGACGGCCCCGTCGCCGCTGTCCCGCTCCTCGGGGCCGCCGGCCGGGCCGGTCCGGAGGTCGGCGAGGATGGCCAGGGCCCGCCGCTCGCCGGCCATCGCCTGGGCGGAGCGCAGCGCCCCCACCGACGAGCGCAGGGAGCCCAGCAGGTCGTAGCTGCCGGCCCAGTCGGGGAGGTCGAGGGCGGCGTGGATGGCGGTGGCGTTGGTCTTGTCCAGGTAGGCGGGCGCCGGGGTGGCGAAGAAGAGGTCGTCGGGGGGCGGTCCGTCGAGGGCGGCCAGCGCCCGACGGGAGGCCTCCACCCCCATGGTGGTGGTGTCCTCGTCGTAGGAGGCGACCGACCGGGTGCCCCGGCCGGACGGGCTGCCGAGGGAGGCCCCGATGGCCTTCCGCTGCAGACGCCAGTAGGGCAGGTACACCCCCCAGGAGAGGATCCCAGCGCTCACGATTCCCCTTGTCCGTTCGGTGGCCGGGCACCGCGCCCGGGTCGCGCCCGAGCATAGTGGCCTCCCTGACCGGCTCTAGACTCCGGTGTTCCGGCCCGGCACCCACCCCGGGGTGCCCCGATGCCGACGCCCGATCCGAGGAGACCGATGCGACGCAGCCTGTTCGACGACGAGCACCACGCCTTCCGGGCCAGTGTCCGCCGGTTCGTGGAGGCGGAGATGGCCCCGTACGGCGCGGCCTGGGACGAGGCGGGCATCGTGGACCGGTCGGTCTTCGAGCGGGCCGGGTCCCTCGGGTTCCTGGGCATGGCCATCCCCACCGAGTTCGGCGGGGGTGGGAGCGACGACTTCCGGTTCAACCTCATCCTCACCGAGGAGGTCCACCGGGTGGGCCAGAACGGGGCGGCGCTGGGGTTCGCCCTCCACAACGACATCTGCCTCCCCTACCTCCTCCACTTCGGCACCGGCGAGCAGCACAAGCGGTGGCTGCCCGGGGTGGCCCGGGGGGAGTCGATCCTGGCCATCGCCATGACCGAGCCGGGGGCCGGCTCCGACCTGGCCGGCATCGCCACCACCGCCCTCCGGGACGGCGACGAGTACGTCCTGAACGGCTCCAAGACCTTCATCACCAACGGCATCAACGCCGACCTGGTGGTGGTGGCGGTGAAGACCGACCCGTCCCAGCGGCACAAGGGGATCAGCCTGGTGGTGGTGGAGCGGGACACCCCGGGCTTCTCCCGGGGCCGGAACCTCGACAAGCTGGGCCTCCACCAACAGGACACCGCCGAGCTCTTCTTCACCGACTGCCGGATCCCGGTGGACAACCTGCTGGGCACCGAGGGCGAGGGCTTCACCCAGCTGGTGACCAGCCTCCCCCAGGAGCGGCTGTCGCTCGCCGCCGGCGGACTGGCCGGGGCGCGGGCCGCCCTCGACTGGACCATCGAGTACGTCCGGGAGCGGAAGGCGTTCGGCACCTCCATCGGGTCGTTCCAGAACACCCGGTTCGTCCTGGCCGAGCTGGCCACCGAGGTGGAGATCGGCCAGACCTTCATCGACCGGTGCGTGGTGGCCCTCAACGACCGGGAGCTGAGCGCCGAGGACGCCGCCATGGCCAAGTGGTGGTGCACCGAGCTGCAGGGCCGGGTGGTCGACCGCTGCCTGCAGCTGTTCGGCGGCTACGGCTACATGAACGAGTACCCCATCGCCAAGGCCTTCGTGGACGCCCGGGTCACCCCCCTCTACGGCGGGACCACCGAGATCATGAAGGAGATCATCGGGCGGTCGCTGGAGCTGGGCTGAGGCGGGGCGTCGGGTGTGTACCACGGGCGACACACACGGCGGATGGACGACATCTCGATCCGGGAGCTTCGCACTCGCGGTGGCGAGGTGGTCGACCGGTGCTGCGGGGGGAACGCCTGACCGTCACCCGGGACGGCACGCCGGTGGCCGGCCGGGGCATCCCGGACACCGGTGCCGTCGTCCCGCTGGAGCGCGTCGCCGATCCCACCGACCTCCCCCGTCGACGACCTCGACCTGCGGCGCATCCCCATCCGGACGTCGCCGGGTGGTCGAGCCCTCCGGCCCCGCCGCCCTCCCGCCGTCGGAGTCCTGACGGCGATACGGTGGCGGCAGGCCGACGACGAGGGGAACCTATGAACGCCGAGGGATGGTTTGTGGACCCGTTCGCCCGCCACGCCGCTCGCTGGTTCTCCGACGGCACCCCGACCGCCCTGGTCCGGGACGCCGCCGGGGAGTCCCAGGACCCCCCGCCGGAGTCCACCTGGACCGGCACCCTGGAGCGCGTCGCCTCGGAGGGCACCCCGAACGGCGGTGACCTGAGGCGGGCCGACGGGGCGGACGAGGGTCCGTACGACCCGGCGGCCGCCAGACGGGCGGCGTTGGACGTCTACGACCAGTCCGCCCAGGCCGCCTTCTGACCGCCACTCCGGCCGGCTCGACCGACCCGGCAGGGAACCGCCGTCACCCTCGACCCGGCGGGGCGCCTCCGGGGTGCCCCTCACCTGCCCCTCTATACTCACCACGTCCGTCGACCCGGCCCCGACCCCTCGGGTGGCGCCGAGGCGACACTCCCCACCACCGTCGAGGCGCGCGCTGCATGACCGACCCGAGTTCCGGACCCACCCAGTGGCAGGAGCGCACGGTCGAGCACTCCCTGAAGGCGGCCCGGGAGCAGGCCATCTCGCGGGGGAGCCTGTTCATCGCCGCCGCCGTGGAGCTGCTGCGCACCACCGGCAAGGCCGACTTCACGGTGGTGGAGGTGGTCGAGCAGGCCGGGATGTCCCTCCGGGCGTTCTACCAGCACTTCGCCACCAAGGACGACCTGCTGCTGGCGGTGATCGAGGTCACCATCCACCAGCACGCCGCCGAGGCCCGCCTGCGGGTGGACGCCGCCCCCGACCCGGAGGCGAAGCTCGAGGCCATGCTCCGCGCCATGTACGGCAGCCAGGAGACCGACGACCCGGCCTCCCGGGGCCTGGTGCTCCTCCACTGGCACCTGGCCGACTCCCGGACCGACGAGTTCGCCCACACCATCCGGCCCTACGTCGACCTGCTGACCGGGATCCTCGAGGCCGGCGTGGCCGACGGGAGCTTCCGCTCCGACCTGCAGGTGCCGGTGATGGCCGGGCTGATGGTCCACACCATGGTGTCGGTGCTCGACATGCGGGTCCTGGGGGTCCACCTCAGCGACGGCGACGCCACCGCCGACGACATGGTGCGGTGGTGCCTGTCCGCCGCCCGCGGCCCCGGGGCCGGCTGAGGGGTCAGTCCGGCAGGTCCGGCGGCACCCACCGCGGCGGACGCTTCTCCATAAAGGCCTGCATGCCCTCCCGCGGCTCGTCCGAGGTCTCGAGCGACCAGGTCATGGTCTGCAGGTCGATGAAGCCGTAGCGCTCGCTCAGCATCCGCTTCACGTGGGCCCGGGCCATGGGCGCCGAGCGCAGCACCTGGCGGGCCGCCTCCAGGGCGGCCGCCCGGAGGTCGTCGTGGGGCACCACCCGGGAGATCACCCCCAGCCGCTGGGCCTCGGCGGCGTCGAAGGGCCGGGCGGACAGCAGGAGGTCCCGGGCCACCCCCACCCCCACGTGGGCCGGCAGCACGGCGGCGTACATGGCGTCGGGGATCCCCCGGAGCAGCTCGGGCACCCGGAAGGTGGCCCGGTCGCTGGCCACCGCGATGTCCGACAGCATGGCGATGAGGAGGCCCCCGGCCTGGCAGATCCCGTTGACCGCCGAGATCACCGGCGCCCGGCTGTCCCGGATGGCCAGGAACGGGAGGATGTCCATCCCCAGCTCCTCGGGGAGGTCCTCGCCCTCCTCGGAGCGGCCGCCCAGGTCGCCCCCGGGAGCGAACACGTCGCCGGTCCCGGTGATGATCAGGGCGGCCAGGTCGTCGTCGGTGTTCACCTTCCGCACCGCCCGCTTGATCCCGAAGTACATGGCCGGGGTCAGGGCGTTCCTGGCCGCCGGCCGGTCGATGGTGCACCAGGCGATGGGTCCCTGGCGCTCGAAGCGGAGAGCCGGGGTGCCGAGGGAGTCGTCCATCCGCCCGACGCTACCGCCGGCCGGTCCGGGCCCGGGGCCCGCTCACCGGGTCCGGGGGAGGCCGAGCCCGCGCTGGGCGATCATGTTCCGGTGGATCTCGCTGGTGCCGGCGTAGATGGTGGTGCCGACCGAGAAGCGCAGCAGGTGCTCGATCACCCCGTGGACCGGGGCGGTGGGGTCGAAGTAGCTGCGGAGGGCGTCGGGCCCCACCAGCTCCACCATCTCCTGGGCCCGCTCCTTGAGCGCCTCCGAGCTGAACAGCTTGGACATCGGGCCCTCGGTGGAGGGGGTCTGGCCGGTGGACACCATCCAGACCGTCCGGCGCTGCAGCAGGCGCGAGACCTCGAGGTCGATGGCGGTCCGTGCCAGCGCCTGGCGGACCTCGGGATCGTCCATCCGTGACCGGCCCTGGTCGTCGGTGGCCTCCCGGGCCCACGCCTCCGAGGCGTCGAGGAGCCGCTCGATGACCGAGCCGAAGCCGGCCCCGTGCTCGGCGGCCAGCGCCACCGTCATGGTGGTCCACCCCTCGTCCACCCCGCCGATGCGCCAGGCGTCGTCCACCCGGACGTCGTTGTAGTAGACGATGTTGGTCCGCTCCCCGGACAGGGTGTAGAGGGCCTGGACCTCCACCCCCGGCTGGTCCAGCGGGACCAGGAACATGGTCAGCCCCCGGTGCTTGGGCCGGTCGACGTCGGTCCGGGTGAGGAGGAAGACGTAGTCGCCGATCTGGGCGTTGGTGGTGAACATCTTCTGGCCGTTGATCAGCCACTGGTCGCCGTCCCGGACCGCCCGGGTGGAGGCGGCGGCCACGTCGGACCCCACCTCGGGCTCGGTGAAGCCCAGCACGATGATGATCTCGCCGGCCAGGGCCCGGGGGACGATCTCGGCCTTCTGCTGCTCGGTTCCCACCGCCCGGATGACGTTGGCCACCATGACGGTGGTACCGGTGCCGTAGACGGGGGCGTCGGCCAGGCTCAGCTCCTCGGAGACGGCCAGGTGCTCGAGGGGGTCGAGGCCACGGCCCCCCTCCTCCACCGGCCAGGCCGGCGCCACCCACCCGTCGGCCACCATGGCGGCGGTGAAGGCCTCGTCGTGGTTGACCCCGTTGCGGTACACCCGCTCCTCGAGGTCGTCGGCCAGGTGCTCGTCCAGGAAGGCCCGCATCTCCCGGCGCAGCGACTCGCTGGCGTCACCCAGCCGGAAGTCCATCACGACGCCGCCGCCCCGTAGCGGCGGTCGGCCACCCGGCGGCAGGCCGCCGCCGGGCTCATCACCACGTTGGCCCAGGCCCGGGCCCGGCGGTAGTAGAGCTGGATGTCGTACTCGAGCATGAAGCCGTAGCCCCCGTGGAAGTGGAGCGACCAGTCCGAGGCGTCCCGGGCGCACTCGGCGGCGAAGGCGAAGGCCATGGCGGCCAGCTCCCCGCTCCGCCCCGGGTCCTCGGCCACCGCCCAGGCCGCCTCCCGGGCCAGCAGCCCGGCGCCCGACGCCCGGGTGGCGCAGTCGGCCAGACGGTGGCCGACCCCCTGGAAGCTCCCGATCAGCTGGCCGAACGCCTGGCGCTCGCCGGCGTACTCCACCCCGATCTCCACCGACCGGTCGGCGATCCCCACCAGGGCGGCGGCGGTGAGGACCAGCCAGTCGTCGAGGGCGGCGTCGAGCAGGCCGGTGGCCACCGCCCCGTCGGCCAGCCGGCCGGCGTCTCCGTGCGCCAGGGGCACATCGGCCAGCGGCAGGGAGCCCGAGTTCTCGGGCACCACCCGGTCGTCGCCGGTGGGGACCACCACCAGCCGTCCGTCCGCCACCACCAGCACGTCGGTGGCCACCGCCCCGGCCGGGACCAGCCCGGCCACGCCCCCCCGGGGGGGCCGAAGGGCCACCGTGACCAGGCGCCGGCCGGCCAGGGCGTCAGCCAGCAGGGCGTCGGCCCGGTCGGTGCCCACCCGGGCCAGGAGCCGGCAGGCCACCTGGGTCTCGATCAGGGGGGCGGCGCCCAGCGCCCGGCCGTGCTGCTCGGCCACCAGGGCGAGGTCGAGCACCGAGGCACCCCACCCGCCGTGGGCCTCGTCCACCGCCATCGCCAGCGACCCCTGCTCGACCAGGCGGTCCCACAGCCGGGGGTCGAAGCCCAGTGGCTCGGCGGCCCGCACCCGTTCGGCGGGGGACTCCTTGGCGTAGAGGGCGGCGAAGGCGGCGACCAGCTGCTGCTGCTCCTCGCTGGGTCGGAGCTCCACCGCTCAGTGCGCCGACGTCTCGCCCGGCTTGGGGGCGGTGCCCTCCGCGAACCCGCGGATCATGTTCTCCTGCACGTAGGAGGCCACCAGGTCGCCGTCCTCCGAGTAGACGTGGGCCCGCCCGTAGCTCCGGCCCGCCCCGGCCGTGGGGCTCTCGTGGGCCAGCAGCATCCACCGGCCGGCGTCCACCGGCCGGTGGAAGGTGAGGGTGTGGGTGATGACGCTGGTGGAGATGGTGCGGTGGGCCAGGGACTGCCCCACCCCGGCGTGGGGCCGCATGGCCGTCCCGATCAGGAAGCCGTCGGTGGCGAAGGCCAGCAGCGCCTGGTTGAGGGTGGGGTCGGCGGGGGCCCCGGGGAACCGGGTCCAGACGTCGAGCTCGGCGGGGCCGACGGCGTCGGGGTCGGCGATGTCGACCCCTCCCACCGTCCGGACCTCCCAGAACCCGTCGGCGTGGGCGGAGGGCACCGCCTCCTCCGGCGTGCCGTCCTTCGGCGGGTCGGGCTGGTGGCGGATGAGGTCGGGGTCGGGGGCGTGCAGGAGGACCAGGGACCGGGTGCAGACCTTGCCCCCCTGCCGGGCGGTCACCGAGGCACTCGCGAAGGTGCGGCCGGCCTGCATCACGTCGACCTCGAAGTCGAGGGGGACGTCGGTGGCGCCACCGCGTGCGAACACCGTGTGGATGGACTTGACCTCCTTGGCCGGGTCCACCGACGCCCCGGCCAGGATCGACTGGGCCAGCAGCTGGCCCCCGAAGACCACCGACCCGGCGCCGAACACGATGCTCGACCCCTGGAAGGTCCCCTCGCCGGTGGGGGTGAGGTCGAAGACGTCGAGCACTTCGTCGAGCTGGGGCATGCGGCGGCCTCCTGCGGCACGGGTACGGATCGAGGGCGACCCGAGCGTAGCGTCGGCTCCCGGGCGCCGGGGCTGGCTACGCTCTGTCCACCAGGGCCACGGCCCTCCGGCGCGGGGGCGCGTCGGGACCCTCGCCACAGGAGTCCGACCAGATGACCGAGCCGTCGCCGACCGTGCCCGACACCGGGGGGGAGCCGGCCGGTGCGTTCCGGGCCGAGCTCCGGTCCTGGCTGGACGCCGAGCTCACCCCGGAGGTGGTCGAGGCCGGCCGGCACGGCCCCGACGAGGAGCGCCTCGCGTTGCTCCGGTCGTGGAACCGGCAGCTGGCCGATGCCGGATGGGCGGCCCCCGCCTGGCCGGTCCAGCACGGGGGACGGGGTGCCGGCATCGACGAGCAGCTGGCCTACTTCGAGGAGATGAGCGCCACCGGGGCCCCCGGGCCCGTCAACGTCATCGGGGTGGCCAACATCGCCCCGGCCATCATGGCCTACGGCACCGAGGAGCAGCAGGGCCGGTTCCTCCGCCCCATGCTGCGGGGCGACGAGGTCTGGTCCCAGGGCATGTCCGAGCCCGACGCCGGCTCCGACCTGGCCTCGCTCCGGACCCGGGCGGTCGTGGACGGTGACGAGTTCGTCCTCACCGGCCAGAAGACCTGGAACAGCCTGGGCCACTTCGCCGACTGGTGCCAGCTCTACGTCCGGACCGACCCGTCGGCGCCCAAGCACAAGGGGATCAGCTGCCTGCTGGTGGACCTGGCCACGCCGGGGATCGAGCGGCGACCGGTGCGGACCGCCGCCGGCGACGAGCCCTTCGCCGAGCTGTTCTTCACCGAGGCCCGGGTCCCGGCCTCGTCACTGCTGGGTCCGCTCCACCAGGGGTGGAAGGTGGCCATGACCACCCTGAGCTTCGAGCGGGCCGGGGTGGCACGGCTCCACCTCGGGCTGTCCAAGAAGCTCGCCCGGCTCCTCGAGCGATCCGGCCGCCGCCGCCGCCCTGGCCGACCCCCGGATCCGCGACCGGGTGGCCGGGATCTACGCCGACATCGCCTGCATGCGTTGGATGACCAACCGCTCCCTCGAGCAGATGCGGACCGACCAGCCCACCGGGCCGTCGGGGAGCCTGGCCAAGCTCGCCTGGGGCCGGGCCGAGCAGCGGCTGGCCGAGCTGGCCGTCGACATGCTGGGCCTGCGGCCGGCACCACCGGCCCCTGGGCCTACAACCTGGTGTCGGCCCGCCAGTTCAGCATCGCCGGGGGGACCACGGAGATCAACCTGAACATCGTGGGCGAGATGGGCCTGGGCCTCCCCGCGAGCCCCGGTAACCGGGCCCCCGGTCGACCTCAGCCGGCGGGCGGCCCGTCGAGCGAGGATGACCGCCCGCTCCGGGCAGTTGGCCGCCGCCAGCTCCGCCTCCCGCAGCCGCTCGGGGTCGAGGTCACCCGTCAGGACGCACCTCGCCGAAGCCGCTGTCGTCACAGTCGAACACCGCCGGGGCCAGGGCGTAGCACCGACCGTGGCCGGTGCAGAGATCCTCGTCGATCCGTACGCGCATCCGCGACTCCCTCTCGGTCGGGGTCGGTGGACCCCGGCTCTCCCGCACCCTACCGGGGGGCGGCCGACGGACCGGGCGATGCCCGACACCGGCCGGGGCCTGGCAGAGTGACCGGGTGGGCCACCGGCACGGACACCTGGCCCCGGGGCCCCGATGGGCGGTCGCCCTGGCGGTGGCGGTGGTCGGACTGGTGGCCGCCGCCTGTGGCGACACCACCCTCCCGGCGGCGTCCTCCCCCACCCGCCCGGCGACGGTCACCACCGGAGGCCCGACGACCACCACCCTCCCGCCCCAGCCGCCGGTGACCCCGGTGGCCTGGGCACCGTGCGGCGGCACCCTGCAGTGCGGGACGGTGGCGGTGCCGCTCGACTACGCCGACCCGGGGGCGGCCACCATCCAGATCGCCGTGGCCCGCCAGCCCGCCCTCGACCCCGCCCAGCGGATCGGCTCGCTGGTCATCAACCCCGGCGGCCCGGGGGACTCGGGGATCGACGACCTGAAGAACGAGCTGGCCGTGCTGACCCCGGGCCTGCTCGACCGGTTCGACATCGTCTCCTTCGACCCGCGGGGCGTCCAGCGCAGCAGCCCGGTGCTGTGCGCGGCCCCGTCCACCTCCACCCCGGCCGCCCCCACCGGACAGACCGAGCTCCCCGACCCCGCCCCCACCACCGCCGCCGGGGTGGACGCCCTGGTGGCCGGCGACCGGAGCTACGCCGCCGAGTGCCAGAAGGTCAGCGGGACGATCCTCCCCTACGTGGGCACCGTCGACACCGCCCGGGACCTCGACCGGATCCGCCAGGCCCTGGGCGACGCCCAGCTGACCTTCATCGGCCACTCCTACGGGACCCTGCTCGGTGCCACCTACGCCGAGCTCTACCCCACCCACGTCCGGGCCATGGTGCTGGACGGGGCGGTCGACCCGGCCGAGGACACCGACCAGATGGCCATCGACCAGGCCGAGTCGTTCGAGGCCAACCTGGACGCCTTCTTCGCCTGGTGCGCCGCCACCTCCACCTGCCCGTGGCGGCCGGCCGGCGACCCCACCGCCGCCCTGCTGGCCCTGATCGACCGCAGCCGGGCCACGCCCCTGCCGGTCAGCGGGGGCCAGGGGGCGGGGCCCGGGGAGCTGTACTTCGCGGTGATCGCCGGACTGGGCGCCTCGTCGGACTGGCCCACCCTGGGGGACGCCCTGGCCCAGGCGGCGGCCGGGGACGGCACGGCGGTGGCCGCCATGTCCGACCGCTACTCGGCGGGCGGCTCCTCCAACGCCGGCGACGCCGAGCACGCCATCGACTGCCTCGACCACCCGGTCCTCCCCGACCCGTCCGCCTTCCCTGCCCTGGCCGCCCAGGCGGCGGTGCGGGCGCCGGTGTTCGGCCCCCTGCTGGTGTGGACCTGGGTGGGGTGCGCGGTGTGGCCGGTCCCGGCCGACCGGACCCCGGCCCCCACCCCGGCGGCGGGCTCGCCACCCATTTTGGTGACCGGGACCCTCCACGACCCGGTGACGCCGTACCGGTGGGCGGTGTCCCTGGCCGGCGAGCTGTCGAGGGGCGTGCTGGTCACCTGGGCCGGCCAGAGCCACGTGGCCTACTACTACAGCCCGTGCATCCGGGCTCTCGACCAGGCCTACCTGATCGACGGCACCCTGCCGGCGGCGGGCACCGTCTGCGACGACTGACCGCCGCCGCCGGCGTCGGCGCCGTCAGGCGTCCGACAGCGACGGGATGCCGTGGAAGGGGCTCCCGGCCTCCCGCCAGGCCTCGTAGCGGACGAAGAAGTCGGCGCCGAAGGGGTCCTCCCCGATCAGCGGCATGGCCGCCCGCCAGATGGTGAGGTCGTCGGGGGCCAGCCGTCCGGCCTCGTCCAGGTGGGAACGGGTGGTGGCCTCGTCGCCCCGGCGGAGGGCCTCGGTGGCCACCCGGAAGTGCAGCCGGGCCAGGACCTCGTCGTCGGAGAGGTCGCCCACCAGGTCGGTGGCCGGGGCGGGGAGCTCGGGGGTGGCCAGGTCCCGGACCCACCGCCGCACCGCCTCGAGGTGGGGGGCGGAGTCGACGCCGGTGACCTCCCGGAACAGGTCGGTGGAGAAGGCCTCGCCGTTGGGCCGGACGATCCGGTCGTCCTCGTCGATCCACACCACGGTGGGCACGTTGGAGATGGCGTAGAGCTCGGTCAGCAGGTGCTGGGGGTCGTAGAGCACCGGCAGCGAGATCCCCTCCGTGAACGGGCGGACGTCCTCGGGCGAGTTGTCGATGGCCACGGCGATGACGGTGAAGCCGCCGTCGGCCAGCTCGTCGTGGAGGGCCTGCCAGCCGGGCAGGTCGTAGCGGCAGCCGCACCAGGTGGCGAAGGTGACCAGCAGCTTCTTCTGCCCCGCCACTCCGCCAGGGAGTGCACCTGGCCGTCGAGGTCCCGGAGCGAGAAGTCGGGGGCGTGCAGGTCGCGCAGCGCCTGGCGCCGCTGGTCGCCGGAGCGGGACACCGCGGCGATCCCGGCGGCGAGGTCGACCACGGTCAGGCGCCCGAGGGCGGACGCCACCGCCACCAGGTCCAGCCGGTCGTCCACCCGGAGCCCGGCGGGGTCGGCCACCGGCACGCAGCTGTCCCCGTGGCAGAGGCCGTTGGCGTTCAGCGTCCACCCCAGGGCGGTGTCGATCCCGGCGTCGTCGAGCAGGAAGGTGCCCCGCCCCGGGTCGGCCACGCCGTCCACCGTGGCGGCCTCGTCGGTGATCACCGTGATGCTCGGCATGTCGCCCCCCTCTGCTCACCCACCGCTGTCGGTGTCCCCGGCAGTCTCGCCCAACCCGGCGGCGGACACGAACTCGCGGCTGCGCGCCCGGTAGCCGCCACCGCCGGCCGGGGTGGGCGCCGCCGGTGAGAAGAGGACCACCCCGCCGGGGGGGGTCACCGACACCGCCAGCGCCACCGCACCGGCCACGTCGGGCGCCTCGAGGGCCGACCCGCCGTCGAGCAGTCGCCGGGCGGCGGCGTCGGCGGCCGTCCCCAGCACCACCACCCGGGGGGCCGGGCGGCGGGCGGCCAGGGCCTCGAGCAGGATCCCGGGATCGGTCCCCCGGTCGGCCCCGCCCAGGATCACGGTGAGCTCCCGCCCCGGGAACGCCCCCAGCGAGGCGGTGGTGGCGAACGGGTTGGAGGCCAGGGCGTCGTCCACGAACTCGCGGCCGTCCCGCTCCCCCACCGTGCGGCAACGCGACGGCAGGCCGTCGAAGGCGTCGACGGCCGCCTGCACCGCCCCGGGCCGGGGAGGTCCGCCGAGCAGCAGCATGGCCCCGGCCACCGCCCCGCAGAGGTTGGCCAGGTTGTGGGCGCCGGGCACCCGGAGCCGGCCGGCGTCGGCCACCGGCACCCCGTCCACGGTGATCGACCCGTCGGGCTCGGGCCGGACCCGGCCCCCCGGGCCGAACAGCAGGCGGTCGGGGTGGTCGGCGGTGCGGGCCATCGCCTCCGGGCTGGCGGCGTCGACGGCCAGCGCCCCCGGGGGGCCGGCGGTGATCAACCGGAGCTTGTCCCGGTAGTAGGCCTCCTGGCCGCCGTGCCAGTCGAGGTGGTCGGGGGCCAGGCTGGTGAGGACGCAGGCCCGGGGCGACACCGTCACGTCGGTGGCCTGGTAGGAGGAGACCTCCACCACGTAGGCGTCGGCCGGCGGGCGGTCGTAGAGGTCGGTGACCGGGGTGCCGATGTTCCCGGCCAGGGCCACCGTGAGGCCGTGCTGCTCGAGGATGGCGGCGGCCAGGGTGGCGGTGGTGCTCTTCCCCTTGGTCCCGGTGACGGCCAGGACGGGGGCGTCGTGGAAGTCCTCGAGCCAGACGGCCATGGCGGTGGTGACCGTCACCCCGGCCGCCTCCGCCGCCCGCAGCTCGGCCCGGTACCGGCTGACGCCGGGCGAGCGGACCACCACGTCGACCGACGCCCACGCCACCTGGTCGGGACGGTGGACGACCTCGGACTCCCCGGTGACGGAGGTCGCCTGGTCGTCGATCAGGAGGGGCACCACCCCCCGGCGCCGGAGCAGCCGGAGGAGGTCGAGCCCCTCGGTGCCCAGCCCCCACAGGGCCACCCGGCCGGCGCACAGCTCGTCGAGGGTCACGGCGCCCCGGCCAGGAGCCGGTCGACCTCGGTGGCGACCTCCGGGTCCGGGAACCGCAGGTCGGGCGACGGGGCGAGGGCGAGCTCCACGTCGCCCGGCGACACCAGGGCACGGGCCCGGTCGGCCAGCGCCTCCACCACCACCGACGACCGCCAGGCGGGGAGGTCGGCGAGGAGTCGGAGGGCCACCGCCGACTCCCGGCGCTCCCCCACGCACTCGAACGGCTTGTCGTCGTCGCTCATCAGGGCGGCGAAGCCCGGCACCTGGTCGGGGTCGGCGAAGAGGTCCCGCCCGATGATGGCGGCCACCGCTCCCGGGTCGAGGAAGGGGGCGAGCATCAGGGCCACGAACCGGCACTTCGGGCAGTGCCCGCACCAGCGGTCGGTGGTGTCGGCCCCCTGGCGGAAGACCGAGTTGCAGCTGCAGAAGGTGGCGTGGAACTGCCGGAGCCCGGCGAAGGCCCGGGCGATGGCCAGCTCCGAGTAGGGGCGGAGGGCCGAGCCGTAGACCAGGCCCGGATCGACGGCGCCGACGATCAGGGCGCGGAGCAGGCCCTCGAACTCCAGGCTCTTGGAGTACTGGTGGTTGACGGGGACCCCGTCCACCACCACCGTCTCCTCGCTGGCCGACCGCTCGATGGCCATGGCGATGGCGTCGTAGCCGTACAGGAAGCTGCCCACCACGGCGATGAGCGAGACGATGGCGGTGATCGGGACGTGGCCGTTCAGCGCCCCCTCCCCGTTGAGGGCGGCCAGGTTGGGCGACAGGGTGCGGCGGACCACGATGAGCTCGAGGCCGGTCTGCGCGGCCAGGGCCACCGTCAGCGGGTGGGGGTTGACGGCGAACAGGCGGGGACCCAGCCCCCGGACCGACTCGATGAGGACCATGGAGTCCTTGCCGCCCCCGATCGGTACCACCAGGCCGCCGGTCCGGTCGGCCGGGGGCGGTGGGGCGGCGGGGGCCGTCCCGGTCGCCCGGAGCTCCACCGGTCTCGGCACCGGCAGCCCGTTGGTCACCGCGAACTCGCGGAGGCCGTCGTCGTAGAGGTGGCGGTGGAAGGCGAGCTCGTCGGCGGTCAGCTCGTCGGCCACCGTCACCAGCCGGGGGGCGGCCGCCTTGTAGTAGCTGGTGCCGGCGGCGAGGTGGAGGTGGAGGAGGGCCCGTTCGAACCCGGGCCCGGACGGTCGGGCGGTCGGTGCCGACTCGAAGTGGATCGACTCCTCGAAGCGCTCACCGTCGTCGAAGGCGTACCGGAGGAGGGCGGTCCGGGTCTCCGGGTCGTAGGTCCGGTCGAGGATCCGGAAGGTCTCGATCGAGCCCGGATCAAACCGGTGGAGAGGGTCCATGGCGCGCCTCAGCGTACAGGCTGCCCCCCGCCCGACCGGCCCGTCGGCCACCCCGGCGCCGCTTTCACCACCGGTGTAGCCAGGCCGCTGAATTTTACCTTCCGGACACCCGACGGTCATCTGTTCACGTAACGTTTACCCACTCCACGCTGGGAGTTCGCCTTCCGGGACGTGCCAGATCGGGAGAGTGGCCGGTAGGATGGATGCAGCACTCGACCGGCGGAACCGTGTCTGCGGCCGCCGCCCGACCACCCCCCGGAGGCAGAACTCCATGACCGCCGCGTACGAACACGGAGGGCAGTACCCCGGGAACGGCGCCGCCCCGGCCGGTCCGCCGACGGAGACCGAGGTCGGCAACATCATCATCGAGGCCCAGCGGTTCGCCGACGAGACGGCGCTCGAGGCACGGCGGGCGGCCGAGGCCATCGTGGCCCAGGCCCAGGCCGAGGCCGACCGGATCGTGCAGGAAGCCCGACACCAGGCCGTGGCCACGGCCACCATCACCGGGCCGACCATCCCCGCCGACGCCGTGACCCACCTGGCCGCCACCATCGACGGCTTCGCCCGGACCAACACCGCCCTGATCGAGGAGCTGGCACTACTGCGGCAGTCGCTGGCCACCCAGGCGTCGCCGGTCTCCCCTCCCTCCGCCCCGGTCCCGGTGGCCCCGGTCCCGGTGGCCCCGGTGGCCCCGGTGGCCCCGGTCCCCGCACCCGCCCCGGCGGCGACCCGACCGGCACCCGCCCCGACGGCGGGGCCGATCGTGCCGCCCGGTCGGGTTCCCGTCACCCAGGGGATCCATGTGCCGGCCCAGGGTCAGGCCCGGCCAGTGACACCCGCCCCGGTCCAGCGCTCCGCCTGACCGGGGGCGTCAGGCGGCGGCCGGCAGAAAGCTGGTCAGCGACTGGAAGAGGGCGAAGAGCAGGGCCAGCCAGATCGGCACCAGCACCAGCCACCTTCCCTCCCGTCCGAGCAGGCGTCCCAGGCGTCCATTGAAGAGTCCCAGCGCCACCAGCAGGCCGAGCTCGACGAGCACCAGGGGGAGCAGGCCCGTGTTCCAGCCGGCATCGCCGGTGGCCTGGACCTTCACCGGGGTGCCCGAGGTACGGGTCACGTGGGCGGGGCCGGTCGAGCCGGGCGGTTGGTACTCGGCGACCACGATCAGACGCTGGGCGGCCGAGAACTCGGGATTGCAGGTGGTGAGCGTCAGGCGGTTGTCCCCGAAGTAGTCGAGTACCGAGGTGTTGGACGGGAGCACCGGGTAGGGGGTCTGGGCGACGATGTAGGTCAGCCGCTGGCCGGCGACGGTGGTGAGGTAGATGGGATCGCCGGGATCCAGCTCGGCGAGCCGGTTGAACGGGGCACCGTGCGTGGTGCGGTGGCCGGCGATGGCGACATTTCCGGCCTGCCCGGGCATGGCGGTGCCGATGTAGTGCCCGGGACCCTTGGCCAGGTCGCCCTCGGCGGTGCCCGAGACGACGTACTGGTCGAGAGCGATGGCCGGGATCTGGAGGTGCGCCATCACCGTGCCCTCGGGGGGCAGGGGGTACTGGACGCTGGCCGGCACCAAGCTGTAGACGGGCTTGTGCGGCGCCGCCTTCACCTTCGCCTCGAACTGGCTCTGGAGACCGGCCTGGGCGTGGTGCTGGGCGATGGCGGTTCCCCACAGCTGCCAGGCGGCGAAGAGGATCATCAGCACGCCGATGTTCCGGAGCCAGGTGCAGATGGTGATGAATAGCTGCCGGTGGGCGTCCTGGAGCCCCCCGCCGGTCGCCCCCCGACGCATGAACCGGCCGCCACCAACGCCGGAGGACGCCCCCACCTCCGACGCCGGGGCGGGGAGGGCCGGTGCCGTCACGGCAGGCCATGCGCCCAGGGCGGGGACGGGCAACGGCCCGGCAAGGGCGGGGACGGCAGCGAACGATGACGGGACGGGCAACGGATGCTCCCCGGCCCGCTGACGGGCGGTGCGCTGGTAGGCCTCGATGAACAGGTGGCCGATGATCGCCGGCTCCACCGCACCGTGGTTGGCATGTTCGATGGCGGCCGACCACGCCACCAGGGCCGGGGAGGCCGGGGGCTCGGAGGGTACGTCGATCGGCACGGGCAGGTGCCGGTCCTCGCCGACCCCGCCGTCGGTTGGTGAGATCGTCGCCGTCACCGTCCGGTCGGGGGCTCGACCCAGGCCATCAGTAGGTCCCCTGGGGGTGCCCGGTCACCTTGTAGAGGTGAAAGGCGACGCAGTAGCCGCGGGCAGGGAACGTATGTGCCAGATGAGCCCAGGAGACCTTGGACAGGTCCGGATACTGCAGCCCGACAGCATCCGTCTGCGACGAACCCGCGCCCTGCACGAGGAGGTAGTGGGCGTTGAACGTCAAAGGGTCGTCAAGCACTTGTTGGAAGTCGCGGTCGTTGGTGATGACGAAGACGCGCGGGTTCTTGACGTTGGTGACCACGTTCGGAATGCAGTTGTCACCTGTGTCAACAACCACATCGCCGTTCGGTAAATGGTGCGTGTCGAAATAACTGGAGATCGACTCGATGGCAGCGTAGGCCACCTTGGCTTGTCGATCCGTGGCGTTGAGGTGCTTGTGAAAGATGTAACCAACGTAGAGATCGATGTCTGGGGCGATTGTCGGGTTGTCCATTCCCTTGAGCGCACCCGGTATCGATGGGACGAGAAGCGCCAGGGCGACGATGCAGGCGACGATGGCTCCGACGATGGCCTTGCCTCGGCGCCGACGCTCGACATTGGAATCCGGCGAACCGAAATACAGGCCTTCGGGATGTGCGCCCGGCGTCTCAGCAGCAGTCCCGGAGTGGGAGTCTGTAAGCGATGCCCTTCGAATCCGCACGGGATCAGCAAAGAGAAACCCGACCAAAAGCACCTCGATGGGTACCACCATGATGTAGTAGCGGTACCAGGGGAAGATGGCGTTGATGAGATACGAGCCCATGGTGAACGCCAGGCAGCCACCGAGCATTGCCGCCAACACCCAGATCTGGGCGTCTCGACGGTACGCGGCCACAAGGAGGGCGGCGACGACGATAATCGGCAGTGCAGGACCGAGATAAAAGATGCCGTGTGCCTCGTGGACGGCCCGCGCCGAAATGTGGATGGCCTTGACATGGGATTGCGCGATTAAGGCAGAATTCCCATACCGAGATGTGAACTGTTCGAACGGTTGGCCGACGATTACATAGCTGACCAGAGCCCACGCCACGAAACACGTCACGATCGGTGCCAACAGGATGGTGGCGTCCGTGAGTCCGGACCAAATCCGGGACCTCCGATCCCCGGGACTTCTAGTGAAGGTCACCCAGCAGACAAAAGGGGCAGCCAGCATGGCGGCCGCCACCGGCTCACTCCGCTCGAGATAGGCAACTCCCAGAGCGGAAGCTGCGTAGACCAGGGAGGCGAGATCGTCCTGGCGCAACCAACGCGAGAGGTACCGAGTCGCGGCCAACATGGCGAAGAGGTAAAGCGCCTCGCTCATCCCATCCGCGGCAAAGAGCAGAATCATCGGATTACCCGCAAAGAACAGCGTTAGTAGCACCCGCGGTACGACGTTGACCCTCCATTCGCGGAGGAGACCGTTGATCTGGTAGACGGCCCCTGCCATGGCGAGGGCTGACATCGTTGTTCCCGCCACATCGTGGGAGGCAAGTGCCGGCCAATAGCTATTGAGGAGCAGCAGGGGAAGGTCCACTGCAGAGGAGAGCGGACCCCACACGAAGCCGATGGCACCAAGATGGGGATCTCGCGAATGGATCATGTAGAACCCGTTGGCCATCCGGGCCACTGCATCGCCCTCGAATGACAGATACTTCCAGTCCAGGAGCCATGCGAGGATCAGGTAGACGGCCAGGCTGACCAGGAAGAGAATCCCACCTTCGGTCGCAAGACGCCGTCCAAACCGGGACAGACGGCTTCGCTCGGGGGGGACCGCCAACGTGTTTTTGGGTGGCAGCTGTGACCCGGTCGTGGGGCGCTCGTCCAGGATGGTCATGAGGTGGGCAGGTCCTGACGGCTCGGCTGTCCGTGGTGGAGGCCGTGAACGGTCTTCTCCCAGAAGTTGGGCGCCCGGAGCAGTTGGAACAGCGCCTTCACCGCCGCCATCGACATCATCACCCAGTACAACGGGACCAGCAGGGCGGGGATCAGGAGCCTCCCCCGGTGCCCGATCCGGCAGCTCATGACCGTCACGTAGACCAGCAGGAAGTTCCCGAAGGTCCAGGAGATGAGTCCCAGGTAGTAGATCGGGGCCGGGAAGATCTCCTCGATGAAGTGGGGCTTGGCCACGAACCAGAGGATGGTCATCAACCAGAAGATGGGGTTGATCATGGCCAGGATCGGCGTTCCGCCCACGAACATTGTGAAGTGCATGAGCCCCTTCCACCCCACGTCCCTGCGGAGCTCCCGCGGGCGGCGGAGATGGACGACGAAGGTCTGGAGGTAGCCCTTCAGCCACCGTGAGCGCTGCTTCATCCAGTTGACGAAATCACTGTTGGCCTCTTCGAGGGTGACGGACTCGAGCACCCGCACCGTGTAGCCCTCGCGGAACATGCGGATACCCAGATCGGCGTCCTCGGTGACGTTGAACGGGTCCCACGCCCCCAGCGACTGCAGTACCACCCGACGGAAGTGGTTGGAGGTGCCCCCCAGGGGGATCGGTGCGTCCATGTGGGCCAGTCCGGGGAGGAAGAAGGAGAACCAGAGCGAGTACTCGATGGTGAACCACTTGGTGATGATGTTCTGCATCGAGTTGTGGTAGCCGAGCTTGGCCTGGATGCAGCCCACATCCAGCGGGAGCCGCCGCAACGCCACCACCGCCCGGCGCAGCTGCAGCGGCTCGGGCTCGTCTTCGGCGTCATAGATGGCCACGAACTCCCCCCGGGCCAGGCCGAGGCCATAGTTGAGCGCCTTCGGCTTGGTGCGGGGTTCGGCCGGCGGGATCCGCACCAGCTCGAACTGGTCGCCGGGCATCGCTTCGTAGATGGCCTGGATGGTCGGCTCGTCGTCCGCCTCGATCAGGAGCTTCACATCCAGCCGGTCGGGCGGGTACTCGAAGTGCGTCACCCGCTGGATGAGTTCGCTGATCACCTCGGGTTCGGCGTAGGCCGGGATGAGCACGGTGTAGACCGGCAGCTGGTCGTCGGGCATCGCCCGGGCCTCCTCGTCGGAGACCACCTCGGTGGTGTCGGGCCGGCTCGATGCCCGGAAGAGGGCCAGCCGGTAGACGATGGCCGCCACGTAGAAGAGGGTGACGATGGCGACCAGGACGGTCACCGTCACCACGAGATCGATGATGCAGCCGACGACCAGCAGGGCCAGCACGGCGATGCCCAGGTTGCGTTGCCGGGTGGAGAAGATGCGTCGGGCCGAGACGAGGGGCTCCAGCTCCGCCAGCCCGGCGATGCTCGCCTGCAGGCGGAGGTCCTCCTCCTCCGGGCTCATGACGGTGCTCCGCACGGGCGAACTGTAACAACGCCCCCTGGGGATAACTCCCCAATTTACTGAGTGTTCAGGAACGTTGACACACTGTTCACCTGGGCATTCATGCGGAATTCACCCGGCGGTTACCTTGGGACCGGTGGGGCGAGGCCGGGTCCCCGACGTCCCACCCGTGGCGCCTCAGGCGGCCCCGCCCTGGCCCCTCAGGTCGCAGGCCTGGGCCGGCTGGTCGACCGGCCCCGCCACGCAGCTGACCGGCCCGACCTCTCCCAGCACGGCGTCCCCGGCCACGATGTCGTCGTTGCACGGGGCCGCCCTCGACGGCACCCAGTCCCAGAGCAGCACCCCGTCGACACCGGCGTCGATCTGGGCCTGCGCCTTGGTCTCGAGCTCGATACCCCGCTCGGTCGGATCGGGACAGGTGGCCGGATCGGTGATGGGGGCGAAGCCCATCTCCCCGGCGATGATCGGCTTCTCCAGCTGGGCGGCCTGGTCGATCCGCACTGCGATGCCGTTCCACTGGTCGCCACCGATGGTCTCGGTCGAGGGGTAGTAGTCGTGGTACGACAGCACGTCGAGGCCGGGGCTGGCCGAGACGTAGGCGTAGTCCGGGCCCTCCGTCCCACACTGACCGGAACCGAGGAGGCCGCTCTCCACCAGGTGCTCCGGATCCAGAGCGTGGATCTCCCCTCCCACCTCGTCGAAGAAGGATCGGAGGGCGGTGGCGGCCACCGCCTCGTCCGGGCAGGTCTGGTGGCCGCTGCAGTTGTACGGCTGGTAAACGGACGGGCAGGTGGAGGCCTCGGCCTCGGAGATCGGCTCCCACATGCCGAGGGCGGGGGACGAGCGGTAGCGGGTCACGATGGCCTGCAGGTACTGCCAGTAGGAGAGCGGGGCCACCGGCTCGCCGTCGGGGGCTGCCGGATCGTCGAACACCTGGGTGTAACCCCCCTCGTACCAGGAGGGATCCTGCCAGTGCTGGTTGTCGCACCCGCCGCTCTGCCCGGTCAGGGAGGGCACCAGCAGCTGGTGGTAGGCGGCGGCGGCGGCGAAGACCCGGTCCAGGGGCTCCCAGTCGATCTGGTGGGTGTCGACGTTCACCGCCATGGAGCCCTCGAAGGCCCAGAAGCGGACCAGCGAGTGGGGAGGCAGGGCGGCGAAGAAGGCGTCGAGCTGGGGGGTGGTGAGCATCCCCCCGCACCCGGCGTCGGTGCCCCACTGGGTGGCCAGCTCGTAGGCGTTCAGGCCGAAGAACCGGTAGGGGGTGCCGTCGAGGACCAGCTGGCCGTCCGAGACACCCAGCACCCCGGGGGTGACGGCCGGGGGTCGGTAGTGGGCGGTGCCGACCGCCGAGTTGTTGCCGACCGGGCCGGGCAGGGGGATCACGGCCAGGACACCGATACCGGCCAGCCGGGCGGCGGCGATCAGGCGACCACCGAGCCGGCGGGCCGTTGATCTCCTTGGTGGGGTACGAGGGCCCTGGAGTATGATGTTCTCCGATCAGCGATGATGAATCCGACGACACTCCAGGCCGTCACCGAGCTCGACGACCGACTGCTGGTCCTTACCCGATCCCAGGCCCGGCTCACCTGGGTCCTCCGGGGACTCCGGGCCGCCCCGCCCGAGGCGGTGCCGGCCCCCGCCACCGTCGCCGGGACGGTGCCGCCGGTGGGAGTGCCCCGCCACATGCTCCGGGTCACCCCGCCGCAACGACCGCACCGGCCGACCAAGCGGAACTACGACTACTTCGAACGCCTGCGGAACCAGCTGGCGGATCTGCCCGGCGACGGGAACGGCGCCCCTCCACAGTAGAGAGGGTCAGCCGCTGAAGCCGGTCACCTTGACCGCCCAGCGACACGCCGCGGTGGTCTGGACGACGATCTGCTGGGCCCCCAGGCTGTTCTGGGGCGTCACCGACTGACCCGAAGCGGCGCTGCTGGTCACGGCGGGCGTGGATCCCGGGCTGCCCCCGGGGGTGGTGACGAAGATCTCGAAGGTCGGGGTCGTGGCGGGCGCCGGCGTGCACTGGAACGCCCAGCCGATGTTCCACTGACCGGCGGCGATGGTGAAGGTGGCGCTGGTCCAGTTGCCGGACAGCTGGGTGGCCGGGATGAGCACGGTGGGCGGTCCGGGAGCCACGGTGGTGGCGGTGGACCCGCCGGCCGTCGTGGTGGCGGTGGACCCGCCGGCCGTCGTGGTGGAGGTGGAGGACCCCCCCGCCGTCGTGGTGGAGGTGGAGGACCCCCCGGTCGTCGTGGTGGTGGTGGCACCGGGGGATCCCGCCGCCGGTGGCAGCTTGTAGGTCGCCTGGTTGGTGGAGGCGGACGAGGTCCCGACCTTGCCGTTGATGGCCATTCCGAGCACCAGGCACACCACCCCGAGCAGCACCATCGCCCAGGTCGGCCAGGCCCGCCGACCCACCAGGCCCAGCTCGCCGGGGTGCGGCGGCCGGTCGTCCGAACCGTCGGTTCCGTCCGGCCCGACAGAGGGATCCACCGGGGCGTCGGACAGGGTGGACGGGGCGGGCCCGGCTGCGCCGGGGGCGGGCTGGGGACCGCTGGTGTAGACCGGACCCTGCTGGGAGTACGGGTTGTCGTAGCTCTGCGGGTCCACGTACACCCAGTGTTCGCCGGTCACCGGATCCGCGTACGTACCCGTGGCGGGGTCCCACGAAGCGGTCACGCCCACAGCGTGATCGACGCCCCCTTCGGGGTCAAGCAAACAGTAGGGAAACGGCGGGTTACGGAAACATGGCACCCGTCCATGGGCCAAGCTAGTCCCATGCGCGCCTTTGTCTGCCACCAGTGTCACGAGCAGCTGGTGTTCTTCGAGAACACCCGCTGCGTCCACTGCCAGGCGCTCCTCGGCTTCGACCCGGACGCCCGGGACCTGGTGGCACTGGCCAGCCAGGACGACGGCACCTACCGGTCGGTGGAGGTCTCGGGCAGCGGCACCTCGACGGGCTCCCAGCAGTACCGGTTCTGCGCCAACGAGGGGTTGGCGGAGTGCAACTGGCTGGTACCGGTCGACGCCGGTGCCGCGCCCACCCTGTGCGCCAGCTGCCGACTGACCCGGACCCGTCCCAACGACGGTGATTTCGACGGTTTGGCCGCCTTTGCCGACGCCGAGGCGGCCAAGCGGCAGCTCCTCTTCCAGCTCTTCGATCTCGGCCTGCCGGTGACCTCCCGGTGGGAGGACCCCGAACACGGCCTGGCCTTCGATCTCCTCACCAGCGAACGCGACAGCGTGATCATCGGCCATGACCGCGGGGTGATCACCCTGAACCTGGCGGAGAGCGACGACGCCTACCGGGAGCGGACCCGCCATCAGCTCGGCGAGGCCTACCGCACCCTCCTCGGCCACTTCCGCCACGAGATCGGCCACTACTACTGGGACGTGCTCGTCGACCACTCCTCGGGTCTCGAGGCGTTCCGCACCCTGTTCGGGGACGAGCGGGTCGACTACCGCGACTCGATCGAGCGCCACTACGACGCCGGCCCGGCCGTCGGCTGGGAGACCGAGTACGTCAGTGCCTACGCCACCATGCACCCGTGGGAGGACTGGGCGGAGACCTTCGCCCACTACCTCCATATTCGCGACACCCTGCAGACCGCCGCCGAGTTCGGTCTGATGCTCATCGGACCCAGGGACGGCGAAGGACGGCGGATGCACGATCTGGCCGCCACCCCCCACGAGGGGAGCTTCCGGGCCGACCGGTTCGACCGGGTGATCGACGAGTGGCTGCCGCTCACCTACGCCCTGAACGCCATCAACCGGTCGATGGGCAAGGGCGACCTCTACCCCTTCGTGCTGCCACCGGCGGTGATCCGGAAGCTGGCCTTCATCCACGACCTGGTGGTTCGGGCCGGCGAGGCGGACCGCCTGGAGGCCACCGGGTAGGTGGTCAGGCCGTCGCCGTCGACGCCGTCGCGCTGCGCTGCGACTGCACGGTGATGAGCTGCCGGGCGAACGCCACCAGGAAGGTCCGGTTGTTCAGCAGGGTCAGCTGTTGCCGGTTGTTGGGATCCAGGGAACCGGCCAGGTTCTTGATCCCGCTGGTGTTGGTGAGACCCTTCACCTCCACACCCAGGCCGCTGTTCTGGACGTAGAGCACCGTGCGCTCGTAGTTGGTGGAGGACCCCATCTTCACCGGCACGATCCAGTACACGATGGACCAGCTGCCGTACTGGGCTGAGGTGTACGACATCGCCTGACCGGTGACGCCACCGGCCAGGGCCACCTGGGCCACGTCGGCCAGGGCGTACCCGTGGAACTGGTAGCAGTTCTCCACCCCGTAGGCGGAGAAGGTACTGAGGTCCGGCGAGTTGATCACGTCCTCCACCACCGGAACGTCGGCGTGGAGCGTCCCCCCCTCGGTGGCGAACAGCTCGTAACGGTTCCACACCGAGGTGTCGCCGAACAGGGGCTTGGCCCAGTTGTACTCCGCACTGAGCCGGAGGCGCCATCCCGACGGAGCCACCGGGGAGTTCACGTAGGCCTGCAGCCGGGGCTCGCCCGAGGCGTCGGCCACCAGGTTGTAGGTCTTGAGGTTCACGTTGCTGATGCCCAGGACGAGCCCGGCCACCACCGCCAGGGTCAGGGCCAGGTAGACCTTGGGCACGGCCAGCGAGCGGGGTGTGCGCACCACCGGCGAGCCGAGCTCGGGGACGGGGACGGGCTTGGGCACCGGTTCGGGTCGGCGCTCCCCGATGCCGATGTGCATTCCCAGTGGCTTGATCAGCAACACCATGATCACCACGCCGATGCTGAAGGTGACCAGGCCCACGAAGGGGTGGAGGATGTTGATGGCCACGCTCTCCCCCCAGGTCCTGCCGGCCCAGAAGATGAAGGTGATCCGACCCAGGTTGATCGCCCACAGCAGGGCCATGCCGCAGAACAGCCACGCCAGCTTGGTGAGAAGGGGACCCCGCACGATGGCGGCGAAGGCCGAGCCGACCAGCAGAAAGCCCACCACGCTGTTCACCCCCGAGCAGGCCGACACCACGCTGAGGGCGAAGGTGCTCCCGTGGTGGGTGACCAGGTAGAGGGTGTTGTCGAGGCTCGACACCGGCCTGGCCACCGGGACGTGGCGGAGGATCTGGTTGATGCCCCAGATGGTGGCGGCGGTGAAGGCGTTGAGGACGCGGAGCAGCACCGACTGGTAGGGGTACGGCCAGGCCAGGAAGAGATAGAGCACGGCCAGCTTCTGGCGCCACAGCGCCCGGGTGCCGAAGATGATGGCCACCGCTCCGGCCACGAAGAACGGCAGGGTCAGCAGGTCGATCCGGTAGACCCAGAACATGGCGGACATCCGCTGGGGCAACAGCAGGTTGACGGCCAGGGCGGCGGCGATGAGGGGGATGCCCACCGTGTAGTCCACCTGCCGGTCGTGGATCGGCGGCTCCGGCTTGAGGGGACGGGCCCGGATGGCCGCCAGGGCCAGGGCGATGGCCGGCACCAGGCTGACGTAGGCCAGCGGCGTCTCCTGGCCGGCGTTCTGCAGCAGGGTGGCGAGGGAGTAGTTGTAGGCGATGGCCACCACGGTGACCAGCACCCCCACCTGGACGATCATCCGCGTCCGGTCGGAGGCGTACAGCCAGCGGAGGTACCACCGCTGGCGCCACTCCTTGGCCTCGCTCAACTTGTGACGCATGTGCTCGACGGTCAGGACATCGGACATCAGTGCTGTCCTCTCCTCGGGGGGGGCGGAGTGAGGCTGGGGTCGGTCATCCGAACCGACCGTGGACGTAGTCGGCGGTCCGGGGGTCGTTGGGCTCTTCGAACACCTGGGCGGTGGCGCCGGCTTCGACGATATGGCCCGGCATTCCCTCGCCGTCGACGAGGAAGAGGGCACAGTCGTCGGACACCCGCTGGGCCTGCTGCATGTTGTGGGTCACGATCACGATGGTGATCTCCTCGCAGAGCTCCCGGATGGTCGACTCGATCACCGAGGTGGAGATGGGGTCGAGGGCCGAGCACGGCTCGTCCATCAGCAGCACCTTGGGCCGCACTGCCAGGGCCCGGGCGATGCAGAGGCGCTGCTGCTGTCCGCCGGAGAGCGCCCCACCCGCCTCGTTCAGCCGGTTGCGGGTTTCGTTCCAGAGACCGGAACGCTGCAGGCACTCCTTCACCAGGGCGTCGGGGTTGGCGACCTTGGTGCCCGACAGGCGGAGGCCGGAGAGGACGTTCTGGGCGATGGTCATCGACGGGAACGGGTTGGGCCGCTGGAAGACCATGCCGATGCCGAGACGGGTCTTGGTCACCCGGGCGGTCGGCCCGTAGATGTCGGCACCGTCGAGCTCCACGGTGCCCGACAGCGCCGCCGACGGCACCAGCTCGTGCATCCGGTTGAGGATGCGGAGGAAGGTGGACTTGCCACAGCCCGACGGTCCGATCAGGGCGGTCACCCGCGAGGGAAGCATGGACAGCGTCACCCGCTCGAGGACCTTGTTGGAGCCGAACCAGGCGCTGACGTTGGTGGCCTGGAGGCTCGAGCTACCCGGGTGTGGCGGGGGAACGGGGACGCCATCGGGTGGCATGGCCGGCACCGGCTGGGCCGACGGCGCCCACGGCGTCTGCTGCACCGAGGTCACGACGGCACCTCCTTTCGCCGCAGTCGTCGTCGGATCAAGGAGGTGACCAGGAACAGGCCCAGGCCCAGGCCCACCAGCACCCCGACGTCAGGTGCCCCGGTGAAGGCCAGTCCCGAGGCCGTCCCGGTGGTGTCGGTGGCGCCGGCGGAGTCGCTGCCCGCCGGCGTCCCGGTTCCCGTCGGACTACCCGTCTCGGAGTCGGATCCCGCTCCCACCGAGGCGGCGGCCGTGGTCGAGGTGGTCGCCTCCACCGCCGGGGCGGTGGGGTTGGGGGCGGCCACCGAGACGGCGTCCAACTCGGCGGCCACCTTCAGGTCGGCGGTGACCATGGCCGGGGTGGCGCCGGCCGCCCCGAAATCGGTGATGTCCTGCTGGCCCTCGGAGCCGACCACGAACCGGATGAACTGGGCCAGGCCGGCCGCCTTGGCCGCACTCAGGCCGTTGGTCGGCACCACGAGGTAGCTCTCCTCCATCAGGTAGTTGTTGTAGGCGGAGGCGTCGGTGGTGCGGGCCTGGAAGGTGACCAGGTTGTCGGTGGTCGGGCTCGAGGTGGAGGCCAGCGTGGCGTCCCCCTCGGCGGCGGTGGCCGCCGCCGCGGACGGCACCACCGGATCGCCGGCGGCGTTGTCGACGGCGGCGGTGGGGAGGTTCCAGGGCACCCCGAGGGGGGCCCCGGTCCAGACGTTGGAGAGAGGGGCGATGGCACCGAGCGCCCAGTCCACCGCGTCGTTGGAGGGGGCGTTGGTCTCGGAGTTCAAGCCGAGCAGTTTGCCGATCAGGGGATCGTCACCACCGGGGATGGTGTTCCCCGAGTAGGGCCACAGCTCGCTCGGGGTGTCGTCGGTGGTCAGGCTCCCCGCCCCCTTCAGGCCGGCGTCGAAGTAGGCCTTGGAGGTGGGATTGCTGTCGAGCAGCGACATCAGGGCGTCGTTGGCCATCGACGGGTCCAGATTGGCCCACAGCGAGACGTTGACGTTGTCGGCCGTGCTGCCACCCCCGGTCTCCGGGCAGTTGATCCGGGCGTCGCCCCACTTGGTGAGGGGATCGCCGCTGTCGCTCCCGAAGAGCTCGCCCAGCTCGGTCACGCTCATCGGCATGTGCTGGCAGAAGTCGGCCGAGGTGATCGACTGGGAGGCCGACAGGCCCCAGTCGGCCGTCGGGACCAGCGTGGCGATGGCCACCGGCGTGGCCGCGAAGGGCACGTAGGCGAACGAGCGGCCGTCGGCGGCCGCCTTGGCCACCTCCGCCGAGGTCAGCGGCCGCTCCGACACCGCGAAGTCGGCGCTGAAGGCGCCGGGCCCGCTCCCCACGAAGGAGGCGATCCCGGCGTCGATGTCGGTGTTGGTGTAGGCACCGAACAGCGGGGCCAAGGTGCCGCCATCGTCGCTGATCAGCTTCTCCATCACCGGCTGGAGGAAGGAGCCCCCCTGGCCGGACAGCGTGGTCGGGTCGGTGGTCGCCCCCGATGGGGTGGCGCCCGGCAGGGCCAGTGCCCCGACCACCGAGGCGACCAGGAGGGCGGCCGCGGTGGGCAGGACCAACAGGGTGGGGCGGAACCGTCTCATCGACGCACCAGTCTCCTTCGTACGACCCAGGCCCCGACCATCAGGAGCACCCCGAACACCACCAGCGGAAGGGGGTTGCCGCCGGTGAAGGCCAGCGGCGTCGACCCCGACAGGGACACCCCCGGGTCGACCCCGTCGGCCCCCGACCCGGACCCCCCCGACCCCGAGGAGCCGTCGGCACCGGCGGCACCACTGGAACCGGAGGTCGCGGTGGTGGAGTGGCTGGAGGTGACCGCCGCGCCGGTGGCGGCCCCGCCGTCCGCCCCCGGTGGCGGCGCCCCGGGGTTGGTGACCCCGCAGGTCGGGGTGGTCTGACCGGCCGCCACCTCCGACGGGGTGAGGTCACCGCAGGCATAGGCGCTGTTCTCGGCAGCGGTCACCGCCACCGCCCCCGGTACGTTGGCCAGCACCGCCTTGATCCCGTACTGCTCGAGGGAGAGCCCCAGGGAGGCGTAGCCGAAGCCGGGCGACGCCTGCTGACCGAGGGTGAGGGCGTAGTTGACGAAGCCGCTCAGCACCGCCCCCTTGGCCGGATCGCCACCCGGTGGTCTTGGCCAGCAGGTAGCTGTAGGTGGACGGGTTGTAGACGTTGGGGCCGACGCCGTCGAAGTTGAGCAGGTGGGTGCCGTTGGGCAGCTGGGTGGCGTAGGCGAGCGCCGAGGCCACGTCCACCGGGGTGGGCTGGGTGTACTTGCCGCTGGCGTTCAGCACCGAGGCCACCCCCTTGGCCGGGGTGGTGGGACCGAACCCCAGGTCGGTGGCGTACTTGACCTGCACGGCGCCGATGGCACCGGCGTTGGTGGCGATGTTGCCGGCCACGCCGCTGGTGCTCTGCTGGTCGAGGCCCCCGGGCAGCCCCGGCCAGTTCGACTTCGGCTGGGTGGCGGTGATGACCACGCCGTCCGCCGGCCCCCCGGCCTGGTGGTTCTCCTGGTTGGCGAAGGCCGCCCACAGGGCGGGCTGCTCGTCGATGCACCACTCCTCGAGGACGTAGTTGGTGCCGGCCGAGTCGCTCTCGGTCACCGGCCGGATGGTCAGATTGGGCAGCGTCACCCCGGGGTTGTCGGCGGCGATGGCCGAACTGTCCCAGTTGGTGATCCCGCCGGTCAGGATGGCGCAGGCCGTGTAGCTCGACAGCTGGAGGGTCTTGGTCAGGCCCGGGATGTTGTACATGAAGGCGATGCCACCGGCGGTGATCGGCACGTAGATGAACGGGAAGGTGGGCGGGCTGGTGTCGGTGCTGCCCAGTCCGTAGGCGATGTCGCTCACCGCGAAGTCGGTGGTCTGGTTGGTGAACTCGTAACCGACCGTCGCCGGAGCTGGTGCTGGAGTAGTTGACGTCGAGGTTGTAGGGCGCCGGCTGCACCGCCGACGAGAAGTTCTCGATGGCCGGGGCGGCGAAGGATGAGCCGTCGCCGTCGAGCTGCACGCCGGCCTTGTCGATGATCGCCCCGGACCGGGGTCCGTTGGCTCCGGTGGACGGACCGTTCTGCCTGGTGCCGGGGGCGGACGCCGTGGTGGAGGTGGTGGTGGAGTCGGGGACCGGCGTGGTGGTGGTCGTCGGGCCGGTCACCGAGGCGCCGGGACGGGGGGGCCGTCGTCATCCCGAGCACAGCCACCGCGGCCATGGCGACGGCCACCCGTGCCCACCGTCCGGAGCGGGACCGGCGGTCGGAGCGTGAAGGGATGGTCATGGTGTCGGATTCCTTGGTCGAGTGATCGGCAGGGCTCATGGGTGGCGGTCCTCCGGAGTCGGGGTGGGTGAGGGGGAACGGGGTGGCGATCGTGGTCATGATCTGCTCCTCGGGGACGTCGGCGTCACCGACCACGCGGGTCCGCCGGGCCCAGGGCATCCGGTGCTTGCCCGGCGTCGACTTGCCCAGGGCGCGGGCGGTGATGAAGAGGATGATGACCAGGACGATCAGCACGAGCGAGGCCCCCCAGGCGGCTCTGCACCGCCACCGGACCCGGCTGGAAGATCAGCTCGTAGATGCGCAGGGGCAGGTCGTCCTGCTGTCCGGAGAAGGGGTTCCAGTTGTAGGCGGCCAGGCCGCCGGCGTTGAAGAGCACCGGGGCGGTCTCACCGGCGATCCGGGCGACCCCGAGGATCACCGCGGTCATGAGCCCGGCCCGGGCGGTCGGAAGCACCACCCGGAGCAACACCCGCCACTGCGGGGCGCCGAGGGCCAGGGCCGCCTCCCGCAGGGAGCCCGGCACGATGGCCATCACCTCCTGGGCGGCCCGGGTGACGACCGGCAGCATCATGACGGCCAGCGCCATGCCGGCCGCGAACCCCGACTTGCCCGAGTGGTGGTGGGGCTGGGTCCACAGCAGGTAGACGAAGAGCCCGGCGATGATGGCCGGCGAGCCGGTCATGGCGTCCACCACCGAACTGACGGTCCGGGCGAAGGGACCGTTGGAGGAGACCAGATAGGTGGCGGTGAGGATGCCCAGGGGAACGGTGAGGACGATGGCGATGGCCACTTGCTCGACGGTGCCGACGATGGCGGCGCCCACCCCGACGTCGGTGATCTTGGCGTTGCCGCCGAGCTTGGTCATGTCGGCGGTCAAGAAGTGGGGGAAGTCGGAGACGACAGCTGAGAGCCCTTTGAAGATCACGTAGAGGATCACCGCCGCCAGGGCGGCCAACGCCACCAGGGCGCCGGCCCAGATGGCCACGGTGGCCATCCGGTCCTTGGCGATCATGGCCCCGTGCTGGCGCCAGCACAGGATGCCGTAGATCACGAAGAACAGCCCGAACCAACAGGTGGCGAACCCGAACGGCGCCGTTGATCCCGGCCACCGTGAAGACCACCCAGATCAACGCCCCGGCCGCCACCGCCGACCCGATCAACTCGAGCATCATGGTGGTGTCCCGGCGACGGGCGGTGGGGCGGTCGCCCCGGGCGGGGCCGGGGGACGGACCGGCCGGCGAGCCGGGAGGCGGAGAGCGGAAGGGGGTGGCGAGGGTCACGGTTACGCCTTCGACCTTCCGACGACGGCCCTGGCCCCGACGTTGACCAGCAGGGTGGTGAGGAAGAGGATCAGCCCGAGCAGGATGAGGGCGCTCTGGCGTTCACCGGTGAGGCGGTGAGGAAGTCCTCGGTGATCTGCTTGGCGATCGAACCGAGGCCGTTGGGACCCATGATGGCGGTGGTCACCTTGTTGGCCGGCGACAGCACCAGCACCACGATCAAGGTCTCGCCCAGTCCCCGCCCGAAGCCGAGCAGGAAGGCGCCGACGATGCCGTTCCGCGAGAAGGGCAGGATGACGTCGGTGACCATCCCCCACCGGGTACCCCCGAGCCCCAGGGCCGCCTCGCAGGCGTCACGGGGAGTCTGGGCCATCACTTCCCGACTCACCGAGGTGATGATGGGGATGAGGGTGCACGGCACACACCAGCCCGCAGGCGAAGATCGACTGGGCGAACTCCCCGGGGGTCGGGGTCCGGAAGAACGGCACGAAGCCGAAGTGGTCCACGATCCACTTGGCCGGCGCCGCCTGCAGGCTCGAGATGAGGTACAGGCCCCAGAAGCCGTAGACGATGCTGGGCACGGTGGCCAGCATGTCGACCACCACGGTGAGGGATCCGCGGAGCCAGGTGGGGGCGTACTCGTTGATCATCAGGGCGGCGGCCAGGGAGATGGGTCCGGCGATGGCCACCGACACCACGGCGATGGCGATCGACCCCAGCAGCAACGACGAGGCACCGAAGTGGCCGGTCTCCGGCGACCAGCTGGAGTCGGTGAAGAACCGGATCCCGGCGATCTTCAGTGCTTGCCAGCCGTAGGCGGTGAGGAAGACCACCACCGAGGCGAGGATGGCCAGCACCAGGGCGGCGCTGGTGCCCAACCCGAAGCGGAACAGCTTGTCGAACCGGGTGCCCGTCCGGTTGATCCGGATGGGGACGTCGTCGACCGGTGGGGTCCCGACCGGCGGGGTCAGCACGGCGGTCACGCCCGTTCCCTCCTGGCCAGGGCAGCCCCTCCGGAGCCCACCAGGACCAGCAGCCCCCCGAGGGCGGCCAGGGGCAGGATCCAGTCCGGCATCCCGGTGAAGGCCAGGGACCCGGCGGGGAGGCTGACTGCCCGCGTCGGCCACCCCCGGCGAGGTGCCCGCCCCGCTCCCGGAGGTCGAACCCGCGTCCGAGGTTCCCCCTGCCGCCGGGCCGGCCGACGACCCGCCGGCCGCCGACGACTGACCCGAGGAGCCCGACGAACCGGCCGGGGTGGTGAGGCCGGCGCCCGACACGGTGAACGGCTTGGAGAACACCTTGGGCTGGGTGAAGTCGTTCTGGTCCTCGCCCACGAAGAGGACGCACGGCTGGGTGGCGCTGCACACCGGGATGTTGGTGCTCGACTCTCCGAGAGCGCGGTTGGGCAGGGCGTAGATGGTGTAGGAGCTCTCGGCGAAGCTCCCATTGGCCTGGACCATCACCGTGTCCCCCTGGATGGTGTTCCCGTCGCAGTCGATGAAGCCGGTGGGGAGGTCGGCGACCGATCCCCCCGGGTCGGCGCACTCCAGGATCACCACCCTGGTGTTGGGGGCGAAGAGCGAGTTCGGGCCCACCGTCACCGACACCGTCTGGCCCGTCTGGTACTGGCCCCCCGACGCCGCCGGTGAGATGGTCACCGAGGCGGTCCCGGTGGCCCCGGCCGGCCCGGCCGTCCCCAGCAGCAGGGTGCCGGCCCCCGGCACCAGGCACACGGCCAGCAGGACGGCCCGGAAGGGGTGCAGCGCGGATCGGGTGAAGGCCCCGGTCACGACGCCGTACCCAGTCCGGTGCCGCTGACGGTGAAGGGGGCGGAGAATACCTTCGGCTTGTTCAGGTCGGTCTGGTTCTGGCTGGCCATCAGCACGCACGGGTTGTGCTGGTTGCAGACCGGAACCCCCGTCCTGGTCTCCCCCAGGGCCCGGCTGGGCAGCCGGTAGATGGTGTAGCCCGACTCGGAGAAGCTTCCGTCCCTGTTGACCAGGACGGTGTTGCCCTGGATGGTGTTGCCGTCGCAGTCGATGTAGGTGGTGGGCAGGTTGGCGGTCGACCCTCCGGGGTCGGAGCACATGATGATGTTGATGCGGAGGTTGGGCGTGAACTTGGAGTTCGCCCCCATGGACACGGTGACGGTCTGCCCGTCGTCGAATGACGACCCCGACCCTCCGTTGATGCTCAGCTGGGAAGCGCTCGACGGGTCGGAGCTCGAGCAGGCGGCGACGGTGACCCCCAGGACCAGGACCAGGCCGACCACGAGGGCCCTGCCGACTCCGGCGCCGGTGGCGAGCCGGCGCATCAGGCCGCCGATCCGTAGAACACCGCGTCCCCACCGGGGAAGACGCCCCCGTCGGCGGCCACCATCCAGTAGCCGCCGCCATCCGGGGTGGCAGCCATCCCCACCATCGGCTTGTTCAAGGTCAGCGACCCGGTGGAGCCGTGGAAGCCGGCGTTCCCGAAGGCGAAGATGCCGCCGTCGGAAGCCACCAGCCAGTAGCCGCCGCCGCCCGGGGTGGTCGCCATCCCCACGATCGGCTTGTTGAGGGTCAGCGACCCGGTGGAGCCATGAAAGGCGGCGTTCCCGAAGGCGAAGATGCCGCCGTCGGCGGCCACCAGCCAGTAGCCGGCGCCGCCCGGGGTGGCGGCCATCCCCACCACCGGCTGGTTGAGGGTCAGCGACCCGGTGGAGCCGTGGAAGCCGGCGTCCCCGAAGGCGAAGATGCCGCCGTCGGCGGCCACCAGCCAGTACCCCTTGCCGTCCGGGGTGGCGGCCATCCCCACCACCGGCTGGTTGAGGGTCAACGCTCCGGTGGAGCCGAAGAAGCCGGCGTCCCCGAAGGCGAAGATGCCGCCATCGGCGGCCACCAGCCAGTACCCCTTGCCGTCCGGCGTCGTCGCCATCCCCACGATCGGCTGGTTGAGAACCAGCGACCCGGTGGAGCCGTGGAAGGCGGCATCCCCGAAGGAGAAGACCCCGCCGTCGCTGGCCACCATCCAGTAGCCACCCCCGTCCGGGGTGGCGGCGATGCCCACGATCGGCTTGTTGAGGCCGGGGGCCGTCGTGGCGGTGGCGGTGGTGAAGTGGATGACCACGTCCCCGAAGACCGTCACGTCGTCGGTGGTGTCCTTGGCCATGTAGGTGACCGTTTCCGCCGTCCGGTCGATGACCTTGAAGGTGGCCGCCCCGGCGGACGAGGAGGTGGCCGACACCGCCGTTACCACCGAGGATCCACCGGAGGTGGCGATGGTTACCGACCGTCCGGACACCGGGTCGCCGTCAGCGTCGTAGAGGAGCACCGTGATGGTGGCGGCGGTCATCCCGTTGGCCGGGACGCTCGAGTAGTTGGACATGATGGTGCTGCCGGTGGGCGACGGCGGGACCAGGGGTGGGGTGCCGAACGTGACCCGGGTGGTCTGGGAGAGCAGCAGGTCGACGGTCTGGTCCACCGCGCTCGAAGGTGACGTACTCGGCCGTGCCGTCTTTCACCGTGAAGGCGGCCACCCCCTGGGCGTTGGTGACCGCCGTGGCCGGGGAGATCACCGCATGGCCCGACCCCTGACTGAGGGCGACCGTCTGGCCGGCCACCGGATTGTCGAAGTGGTCGTTGAGGGTCACCGTGACGGTGGACGGCGTGGTGCCGTCGGAGGGCACCGAGCTCGGCGCCGCCGACACCGTGGACTGGGTGGCGTCCGCCGCGTTGGCCTGGAAGGTGACCGACAGGGGCGACGGGGTCTCGACCGTCATGGCGTCGGTGGTGTCCTTGGCCAGGAAGGTCACCGTCTCCGCCTTGGTGTCCCGGACCTGGAAGTTCGCCTGTCCGGCGCTGTTGGTCACCCCGGCGGTGCCCGCCCCGGCCACCACCACCGGCGTCACGGTGACCTTCACGTCCGTCACCGTCGGCACCAGGGTCACCGACTTGCCGGACAGCGGGGTGCCGGCCGTGTTCTTGATGACCACGAAGAAGTTGGAACTGGTGGTGCCGTCGGCCGGCAGCGTGGTCGGGTTCACCTCGACGGTGGAGAGGGTCGGGGACGGGGTGGGCGCTGCCGGGGCCTGGAACACCACGGTGGCGGTCTGGGTGACGGTCAGGCTGTCGGCCGCCTCGGAGGCCGTGAAGACCACCGTCTCCACGTCGGGATCGGTGACGGCGAAGGAGACCTGCCCACTGGCGTTGGTCACGTCGGTGCCGTTGGCCACGATCTGGGCGTTGACGGAGTTCGCCGACAGGGTGACCGTCTTGCCCGCCACCGGATGGGTACCCCCCGCGGTCAGCAGGGTGACGGTCACCGTGGTCCCCCCGTCGACACCGGTGGTCACCGGCGACGCCTGCGCCACCACCGTCGAGGCGGAGGCGGATGGCGTCAGGGTGCCAAACGTCACGCTCACCGGGGACAGGGCCACGTCGCCGGCGGTGGCGGTGAAGGCGACCGGCTCGACATCGGTGTCGGTGACCGTGAAGGTGACCACGCCGGAGGCGTTGGTGGTGGCCGGGGAGGTGTCGACGACGGCAGCGGTGCCCGATGCCGCCGCCAGGGCGACGCTGACCCCGGCCATGGTGGTCGGGTTGGCGCCCTGGTCACGGACCGTCACGGTGATGGTCGAGCTGCTGGTGCCGTCGGCGGGCACTGAGGTCGGCGATGCCACCACCGTGGAGTGGGTGGACGACACCGCCTGGGCGACGAAGGCGACCTGGGCGGTCTGGGTGACCGTCACGCTGTCGGCCACCGCCGTGTAGGTGACCGTCTGGACGGTCGATGCCGCCACGGAGAAGGTGGCCACCCCCTGGGCGTTGGTGGTGGTGATCTGGTCGATGGTGGAGCTGCCGCTCTGGTCGAGGCTGACGGACGTCCCCGCCGCCACCGGAGCCGTCAGGTCCTGGGAATTGAGGCCCAGCAAGGTGACGGTGACCGTGGCCGGGTTGGCCCCGTCGGCCACCGTCGAGGTCGGCGACGCCGTGACCGTGGACAGCGAGGCGGACGGTGTCGACGCCACGGTGGAGGCACTGCCGTCACCCGGGTTGCCGGTGCTGGGGGACACGAAGAACCCCTGCGACCACACGTGGGGCTGGGTGAGGTCCCCGTAGTTGGTGCCGATGTAGAGGATGCACTCGTTGGTCAGGTTGCACACCGGACTGCCGCCGGGACTCTCGCCGAAGTCGGGACTGGGGAGCGAGTACGTCTGGTAGTTCGAGTAGGTGAAGGACCCGTCGGAGTTCGGCGTGATGGAGTCGCCCGAAACCGAGTTGGGGTCACAGGCCGACGTCTGGGTGGGGATGGCGCCGCCGGGGGCGGCGCACTCGACGATCACGATGTTCTGGCCGGCCACCGGGGCCAACGTGGTGTTGGCCGGCACCACCACCGAGATGGTCTGACCGGTGGCGAACGGCTGGCCCGCCGTGAAGGGTGCCTGCGGAGTGGCGGTGGCGATCTGCAGGGGACTGGCGGCCCCGACCCTGCCGCCGGCCAGGCTCGACACCAGCCCCGAGCCCAACAGCAACACGACCGCCACCACCAGGACGATGGGTCGCCGCCGGGTCTGACTGTGACGGGCGGTGCGCCCCGGCTCCGACGGTCCCTGCTCCACTGCTCGGCTCACGCTGTGTCTGTCTCCGGTTTCTCCGCTGAGGGACTGCTCTGTCGATGGGAACTGTTCCGCCTGCACTGCCTGGTCCTGCTGGGTGCTTCCTCGGGGGCCGGGACGGTCCCGGCCCCAGACACCCGGAAACCCGGGGGGTCGACGAACCTTCGCCGACCCCCCGGGTCTGGGCGCCCGATCCCGGCCGGGGCCACGCCCCGGCCGGGATGTGCTGCGGTGTTACGACTGCAGATTGGTCACCGAGGTGACCGGGGGCTGGCCGTTGCCCACGCCGCTGTTGGTGCCGGAGGCGCAGGAGGTGTTCGGGGCCGAGATCCCGTCCGCCGGGGTGGCGGTGGCCGGGGCCGAGCTCAGATCGTCCAGCCGGGTGAAGCCGAAGGACGTGATATCGGAGTTCACTTCAGCGTCGAAGTTCAGGCCCGTCGAGTTGTCCTTGCCCTTGGTGATGGCCGACTGCGAGTCGCACAGCCAGTTCAGGAAGCCACCCACCGAAGCCCGCACGTTCTGCGAGTTGTAGATGTTGAACAGGGTCCGGGCCGTCGGGTAGTTGTTCTGGAGGATGTTCGGCGTCGTGGTCGACGACCCGTTCTCCGTCACCTTGGTGGCGCTGTACTGGTAGGGGCTCCCGTTGTAGTTGAAGCTCACCGAGGCCGAGTACGGCACCGAGTTGTACACGCCGTTGGACTCGAAGTACAGCGTCGTCGCCACTTCGACGGCCTGGCTGGCCACGTCGCCCGGGAAGTCGTTGGCGGCGAAGTCGCTGACCTGGGAGGCGTTGTTCTCCAGGGCGATGTGCTGGCTGTTCGGCGTCGGGGCCGTGGCCGGGTTGGGATCGACGCCGGCGTTGGCGTTGGCGCTGGAGCTGCAGTTCCCACCGGTCACGCCGCTCTGGGCGTAGCCGGAGAAGGTGGCGACCGTACCCGAGCTGGGGTTGACACCCATGATCCGGATCGGCAGGCCGATCGGAACGCCGCTCCCCACCGTCAGCTTGTTGGCGGCGCCGATGGCGAAGGTCAGGGTGAGGTCGGTCCCGGCCGTGACGCTGTTCGACAGGGTCAGCGTGCTGGTGCCGGCACCGCTGGACACGATGGTGCTGGCCGGGACGCCGGTTCCGGTGACCGTGTCACCGGCGACCACCGCCGGGAACGTGGTCTGCGGGGCGGTCCCGGGCAGGGTCACCGTGCTGGTGCCGTTGGCCGTGACGTCCGTCACCTGCAGGTTCGGCCCCAGGTTGGTCAGCTGACCCCAGTCGGTGATCTGGCTGGTGGCGCTGGTGCCCGGCGTGGTGGCGCACCACAGGCGGTAGGCGGTGCTGGTCGGGTTGGTCGACGAGGCGCCGTTGTCGTTGTTGTTGACGTTGGCGAAGGCGGTCCCGCTGTAGGGGCCGTTCACATTGTCACCCGGGAGCCAGCCCTTGGCCACCGGACCGATGTTGCCACCGTTGACCGAAGCGTAGGGGCTGGTGCCGGCGACGGTGCCGAAGACCGACGGGTTGACCGCCTGGAAGTCGACGGCCGGCACGGCGTCCTTGGCGTAGCCGGTGCCCACCAGCACCCCCGAGTAGCCGGTGGCGCAGGAGCCGGCCGGCTTGGACGACCGGGAGAAGTCGACGGGGAGCGGCGAGTTCACCGACCCGCAGAGCTGGTTCTGACCGGCGCCGGAGCCCACGTCGTCGACACCCTCGGTGACCTCGGTGCGGTCGAAGTTGTCGGCCGTGTCGGTGGTGTCGACGTTGGCGGACACGCCGGTCTGGATGCCGACCTGGGTCTCGGCCGGGGTGCCGGTGCTCGAGGCCAGGGCATTGGAGCTCAGCGTCAGGGTGGCGGTACCGCCACCGCCCACCACCGTGGTGCCGGAGTTGAGGTAGGCGGCCGGGGCCTGGATGGCGGTGCCGTTGGTGATGGCCGGGAAGCTGCCACCGCCCGCCAGGGTGACGGTGTCCTGGCCCGAGGAGAACACGACGTCCTCCTGGAGCCAGGTGCCCTGGCAGGTCGACTGCTGGTTGGCCACCGCCGTGAAGGGAGCCGCCCAGTTGAAGACCGTCTGGCCGGCCGCCGAGTTCAGGACGCAGCCGTAGAGGCCGGCACCGGTGTAGAGGTCGCCCAGCTTCTGCATCATGAAGAAGGTGGTGTCGGAGCCGCTGTCACGGATGCCCTCGACGTTGCCGTTGTAGAAGGACGGGTAGACCGGGGTGGCCCCCCCGGCGGGGTCAGCTGGCGCGGCCGCGGAGGCGACGCCGCTCATGCTCATGGTCGCCATCAGCGCAGCTGCGCCGATGGTGGTGGCAGCCGCTAGGCGGCGCCGGAAACTGGGCGTTCTCATGGTTCTGAAGTTCTCCTTGGTTGGAAGATGTGTCGTAGGTTGCGATCGAGACGGGACAGGCCGTCACCCCGGCCCCCTCCGTCGTCGACGGAGGGGGCCGGGGTGCTCATGCCTTGGTCAGGCGGCGTTGGGCGGCCGGCGACGACGACGGTTGTAGAGCACGGACCCGCCCACGATGCCGGTGGCGAGGAGCGGCAACCCCAGGGCCAGCGGAACCTCGGGGGTGCCGTCACCGGGATTGGCGCCGGAATCGTTGAGGGTGGGGTTGACCACGAAGGCCTGGGTGAAGATGTGGGGCTGGGTGAAGTCCCCGTAGTTGGTGCCGATGTAGAGCACGCACTGGTTGGCCAGGTTGCAGACCGGGGTCCCGGACGGGCTCTCCCCGAACGAGTGGACGCTGGGCAGCGAGTACACCTGGTAGTTGCTGTAGGTGAACGATCCGTCGGAGTTGGGGGTGATGGAGTCACCCGACACCGAGTTGGGGTCACAGGCCGACGGCACCGAGGGGTCCACGCCGCCGGGGGCCGCGCACTCGACGATCACGATGTTCTGGCCGGCCACCGGGGCCAGGACCGAGTTGGCCGGAACGTTGACGGAGACGAACTGGCCGCTCGAGAACGGCGTCCCCGCCGTGGCGGTCTCTGCGGGGGTCACCGTTGCGAGCTGCAGCGGGTTGGCCGCCCCGGCGACACCCGCCATGGACAGCAGGGCGACGGGCATGGCTACCGCCACCGTCAGTGCTGCAGCGATACTTGCTGCCCTTCGTCGAAATGACATATGCGGACTCCTTCAGGGGTCGTTGTGGGGTCGATTGCTCGTGTTACGGCAGCCAATCGGCTCCCGTCACAGTGGTTCTCCCATGCCGCAGAAGTGAAGTCAATGGAACTCGGACAGTGACACACAGAGATAACTCGGGGATTACCGCGACGTGACGCGGCCGCCACCCGGACGTCACTCAGGCACCGATTCACCCTGCTGGCGACCGGCGTCCGCCGTAGATCCCTTCGTCGGTCATCCTGGCCGGATTGCACCGGAGGCGCAACGGCCCCGTGTCGACGATCCGGTCCCGGGAGTCGCCCGAGGACACGAACGCGTCACAGAACGTTCACCTGTTGGTGTCTATAGGTTCACCAAGAGTTGTCAGTGAAGTGCTCTATGGGAGGTCGAGCCACGCCGACGATACGAGTGCCTGCGGATGGCCGGTCCCGCCGCGCTATCCGTTCGCGAAGCATTCACTGGTTGGTCACCGAACGATCACCCAGAGATCACGTCACGTTCACCGACCTGCCTACTGCAGGTAGCCCTCCACCGTGGAGCCGGGTCGCTCGGTGGCCAGGTCGGGGTCGCCACCCACCTCGCCGCTGTGGCCCGCCGCTGGCGGAGCAGGTCCCATGCCTGGTCGAGCTGGACCTCGAGGTGGTCGAGCCGGGCCTTGTCCTCGGCGCTGAGTCCGTCACCGGCATGGGCCTGGGACAGACGCCGCTCCTCGGCGACCAGCCCGTCGATCCGCTCCACCAGTTCGTGGTCGTCCATGGCTCGCTCCTCCGTTGGGTCCCGGGCCGCCCGGCCCGGTGGCTACTCCGGCACCACCACCGGCGGCGGTCGGTACTCGGTGATCCCGAGCGTACCGTCCACCTCGCCCAGCACCCACAGGCCCCCCTTCTGCAGACTGGGACGCACCCCGGGCCCGGAACGGGCGCCGAAGGCGGCGAAGATCTCCAGGGCCACATCGCCGTGGATGCACAGCACCACGGTCGGCCCGTCGGGGCCGGCGAACCCCGGCAGCTGCCGGACCAGCTCCACCGCCTGGTCCCCGCTCCCCTCCGCCAGCTCCGTGCGGGACTCCACGGTCAGGCCCGCCCGCCGGGCGGCGGGATCCGCCGTCTCCCGGCACCGGAGGTAGGGGCTGGAGAGCACCCGGGTGAGGTCGAACCGGCGGTTGAGGTCGGCGCCCACCAACTCGGCCTGCTCCCGTCCCCGGGCGGACAGGGGGCGGTCCTGATCGTCCAGGCGCCAGGACGACCGGCTCCCGGCGTGGGCGTGACGGAGAACGACGAGCGGCATCGCTCCGATGCTCGCACGCTCCGTGCACCGAAACGGGGACCGACGGTGGTGGCCGCTACCGGGCGTCGGCGCCCGGTACCGCCAACGGCGCCGGGTCGGGAAGTCCGAACACCTCGAGGTCGGGGGCATGGCGGGCCAGCGAGTGGTAGTCCCGACCGGCGAACCACCACCGGGACCCCACCAGCGCGTACCGGTCGTGGTACAGCCCGAAGGCGGTGGTCCACCGGCCGGTGCGGCTGTCCTGGCGGTGCTCGCACATGTTCAGGCGGGCCACCGCCGAGCCCGCCCCCGGGCCGTCGGGGAAGGCGATGTGGGCGTTGAGCACCACGAACTCGAAGAAGGAGAACTGGGCGATGGAGGAGCCGATGAACTCGCCGAGGTCGGCACCGCCGACGAACCGCAGCGGGTCGGAGGTCCGGGTGTCCACCGTCACCGGGGCGTCCTCCAGGAACAGGTCGGACAGCTCCGGCCACGCCCGTCGGTTGACCACGTCGGCGTAGGCGTACTGGAGCCGCCGCACCCCGGTGTCGTGCACGGTGGTCAGGAGCAGGTCGTCGTCGATCACCGGCCCGACGCTACCGGCGGGCGGTGGGCCCGGGTCGAACGGTCGCCGGACGATCCTGGCTAGGTTCGCCCCCAGGGGCGGCGGAGAGGCCGCCCGACGCCACGGAGGTGCCCATGCGGTATGTGAATCTCGGAGCCACCGGCCTGCGGGTCTCCCGCATCTGCCTGGGCATGATGAGCTTCGGCAATGACAGCGACCGGGCCTGGGTGCTGGACGAGGCCGCCACCGAGCCCATCGTCCGGGCGGCGGTGGAGGGTGGCGTGACCTTCTTCGACACCGCCGACACCTACTCCCAGGGTGCCAGCGAGGTGGCCACCGGCCGCCTCCTCCCCCGGTTCCTGACCCGGGACGAGATGGTGGTGGCCACCAAGGTGTTCATGCCCATGACCCCGGGGGAGAACGGTGGCGGCCTGTCCCGCAAGCACATCCTCGCCGGCATCGACGCCTCGCTCCGCCGGCTGGACATGGAGTACGTCGACCTCTACCAGATCCACCGTTGGGACCCCCGCACCCCCATCGAGGAGACCATGGAGGCCCTCCACGACGTGGTGCGGTCGGGCAAGGCCCGCTACCTGGGTGCCTCCTCCATGTACGCCTGGCAGTTCGCCAAGGCCCAGCGGGTGGCTGAGCGCCACGGCTGGACGCCGTTCGTCTCGATGCAGCCCCACCTCAACCTCATCTACCGCGAGGAGGAGCGGGAGATGATCCCGTTCTGCATCGACCAGGGCGTCGGCGTCATCCCCTGGAGCCCGCTGGCCCGGGGGGTGCTGGCCGGCAACCGCTCGCGGTCCGGCGAGCGGAGGACCACCCGGTCGGACAGCGATCCCTTCACCGACAACCTCTACGGCCAGCCCACCGACTTCGACGTGGTCGAGCGGGTCGCCGAGGTGGCCGCCGCCCGGGACGTGCCGCCGGCCCAGGTGGCCCTGGCCTGGGTGCTCCAGCATCCGGGGGTCACCGCCCCCATCGTCGGCGCCACCAAGCTGGCCCACCTCACCGACGCCCTGGCCGCCGAGGAGCTGGTGCTCACCGACGAGGAGATCGCCCGCCTCGAGGAGCCCTACGTGCCACACCCGGTGCTCGGCCACTCGTGAGCCCCTCGGGGCCCCGGGGTCGGTCGGGGGCGGGGATCAGGAGACAGGCTCGACCAGCTGCACGATGTTGCCCTCCGGGTCGACGGCGTCGCAGTGGATCCCGCCCCGGAACTCCCACTGGGAGGTGACGGGGTCGACCGCCCCACCGGACTCGGCGATCCGGGGCCGGAGGTCGTCGATGCTTCCTACCCCGAAGGCGAGCTTGATGGGGACCTGGTCCCGACGCCTCGGCGGAACCGAGACGCCGGTCGACCGGGTGAACTCCTCCGGCGCCTGCACCAGGGACAGTGTCAACGGCTCGGACTCCAGCACGGTGTAGTCGGTCGCCTGGTCGACGACGTCCATCCCGAAGCAGGCCCGGTAGAACGACTCCATCCGGCCCAGGTCCCGGACGTAGAGGACGGCGGCGCTCTTCACCACCCCCATCCTACGAGTGGTCGGGTCAGAGGGATCGGGCCATCGGCACCCGGTCGCAGTCGGCGGCGACCGTCCGGTCGGCGACGAAGCCGGCCGCCTCGAAGTAGGCCACCAGGCCCTCGGTGACCGCCACCTCGAGGCGGACGATGCCCTCGTCGGCGGCGATGGCCTCGGCATCCTCGAGCAGCGCCGCCCCCACCCCCCGGCCCGTCCACTCCGGCTCGACGTAGAGGGCGTCGAGTCGGCTCACCTGTCGCTCCACCGGGAGGACGGTGGCGAACCCCAGGATCGCCCCTCCGCCCGTCGCCACCCGGACCCGCTGGTCGCGGACCGCCGCCACCGAGATCCGGATGGAGTCGGGGGCGTCGCCCTCCGGTTCCCCGCCCGAGGCGCGACGCTGCAGCTCCTCGAGGGCGTGCACCTCGTCAGGGCGCGGCGTAGTGCAGGGTCTCCACGGCGGTCACAGGGTCCGATGGTAACGGTGGTTCCTGAGAGCCGGTTTGGAGACCCGCGCCCAGGACCTGAGCGCCGGCCTCGGCCTACCGTCGGTCGGCGTCGAGCACCCGCGAGGCGGGGCTGACCGCGAAGACCACCGCCGCCACCGCCACCAGGCCCGCCGCCACCGCCAACGGGGCGTCCGCCCCCTGGTGGAGGAGGAGCGCCGCCCCCACCAGGGCGCCGACGAACATCGCCACCACCGCCGAGGTCCGCCGCCCGGCGTGGGGGTTGGTGCCCCCGGCCAGGGTCGAGTCGGAGGCCAGGCCGGTGAGGGTCATGGTCAGCACGGTGGTGGTGACGTCAGGGACCCCCATCCGGCGCACCGTCGAGTTCCGGAGCCCCATGGCGAACCCCAGCAGGCCGATCACGGCGTAGCGGACGGCTCCGCCTCCCACCGTGCCGTGCACCGCCGCCACCACGGCCGCCGCTCCCACACAGGCCGCCTCGGTCACCAGGGCGGCCAGGAACCAGTGCCGCCGCGACCCCACGTGGTGACCCAGGCGCCCGGCCACCACCGCCCCCACCAGAAAGGAGCCGATGGAGGTGGCGGTGGCCACCATCGAGAACCCGGGCGCCCCGGCCGCCGCGAAGCCCAGGACCACCACGTTGCCGGTCATGTTGGCGGCGAACACGTGGCCCAGTCCCAGGTAGCTCACCGCGTCGACCAGTCCGCTCACCGCCGTCAGCACGGTGAGGACGCCCAGCAGCAGGTGCGAGTCGTCCGCCGGCCCGCTCATCGGCTCACCGCCCTAGCCCCCGGCACCCGACTCGACCGCCTCGGCCAGGTCCAGCCACCGCTCCTCCGCCCCGTCCAACTCGGCCTGCACCCCGGCCAGCTCGGCACCCACCCGGGCCATCTCGGCGTGGTCGGCGGCGCCCTCCAGCTCGACGGCCAGCCGGTCGAGCCGCCGCCGCAGGGCGGCCATCTCCTTTTCGGTGTCCCGCAGCTGCCGCTGCACCGGCGGCCCGGAGCCGGCGGCGGGACGGGCCACCCGGCGTGGCGCCGGGCTGGGCGACGGGGTGGGTGCCGTCCCGCCCGGCCGCCCCGCGTCGCCGTCCTCGAACCGGGCCACCCACCCGGCCACCCCGCCGGGCACCCCGGCCAGCGTGCCGTCCGCCTCCACCGCCACCAGGCGCTCGGTGGTCCGCTCCAGAAAGGTGCGGTCGTGGCTGGCCGCCACCAGGGCCCCGGGCCAGCCGTCCAGGAAGTCCTCGAGGATCCGGAGGGTGTCGAGGTCGAGGTCGTTGGTCGGCTCGTCGAGCAGTAGCACGTTGGGCCGGGCGGCCAGCACCACCAGCAGCTGCAGCCGCCGCCGCTCGCCGCCCGACAGCGTGCCCACCCGGGCGTGCAGCAGCTCGCCGGCGAACCGGAACCGCTTCATCAGGGCCACGTCGGCCAGGCTGCCCGGGCTGCGGTGCGGGCCGGCCACCACCTCCTGGACCCGGGCGTCGAGGTCGAGCTCGATCCCCTGCTGGTCGTAGTAGCCGATCACCACGGTGGGACCCACCTCGACGGTCCCGGCGGTGGGCGCCCGGCGGCCGGCCACCAGGTCGAGGAGGGTCGACTTGCCGGTGCCGTTGGCCCCCACGATCCCCAGCCGCTCGCGCCGGTCGAGCACCAGGGAGGCCCCGGCCAGCACCTCGGGGCCCCCGGCGGTGTAGCGGTAGCCCACCCCGGTGAGCTCCACCACCTTGTCGCCCAGCCGGGGGACGTCGACGGCCAGCTCCAGGTCGTCCGCCCGCTCGTCGGCCCGGGGCTGGTCGGCCAGCAGCCGGCGGGCGGCGTCCACCCGCGCCTGCGGCTTGCGGGACCGGGCCTGGGCGCCGCGCTGCAGCCAGGCCAGCTCCCGGCGGGCCAGGTTCCGGCGGCTCGACTCCGCCGAGGCGGCCTGCTCGTCCCGCTCGGCCCGGGCCTGGAGGGAGGAGGCGTACCCGTCGTCGTGGACGAAGACCCCGCCCCGGTCCAGCTCCACCATCCGGGTGGTCAGCCGGTCCAGCAGGTGGCGGTCGTGGGTGACCACCACCAGCCCGCCCCGGAACTCCGCCAGCCGGCGCTCGAGCCAGGTCACCGCCCCCAGGTCGAGGTGGTTGGTGGGCTCGTCGAGGACCAGCAGGTCGGCGGGGTGGGCCAGCACCCGGGCCAGCGCCACCCGCTTGGCCTGGCCACCGGACAGCTCGGCCACGTCGGCGTCGGCCGACGCCGCCATCCCCAGCCGGTCGAGGGCGGCCGCCGCCTCCCACCCCTCCCCCACCGCCGCCCGGACCGTCCCGGGCGGCAGCACCGGCACCTGCCCGAGGAAGCCGACCCGGGTCCCGCGCCCCCGGCGGACGGTGCCCTCGACCGGCGGGTCGGCGCCGGCCACCAGCCGGAGCAGGGTGGACTTGCCGGCGCCGTTGGTGCCCACCACCCCGATCCGGTCCCCGTCGGTGACGGTGAGCGACAGCCCCTCGAACAGCACCCGGTCCACCCGACGGACCGCCACCTGCTCCAGGTCGACGAGGACGGTCACCCGTTCCGGGGGGCGGCGGTGCCGCCGGCGCTCAGTCCCACCGGCGGACGCTCATCGACTGGCTGGCCGTGGCCAACAGGGTCCCCGACTCCGACCACAGGTAGGCGATCCCCTGGCCCAGGCCCCCGACCAGCGCCTCGATGTGGATGTCGCACAGCACCCACTCGGTCGGCACCAGCTGGACCATCCGGAGGGTGTTGTCGAGGCTCCGGGCCATGGCCCGGCGCCCCAGGGCCTGGGACACCCCACCGGTCACGTAGTCGCCCAGGATGGCCAGGGTGGCCGCCGACGGCTCGAGGTGGCCGGGGACCCGGGCCCACAGGACGCTGTTGGCCTCCCCCGGGCCGTCGACCCCGGCGGTCAGCTCCTCGAAGGTCCGGCCCCGGGCCAGCCGCATCTCGATCCGGTCGAAGATGGAGGTGACGCCGAAGGTGGGCATCCGGCGGGGCGGGCACGCGGCGGGCGGTGCCACCTCCGGGGGTCGGACCCACACCCGGTCGGGGTCGTGGCTGGACGCCAGGCCGGCGGCGGCGTTGACGGTGAGGATCTCCTGGTCGTCCACCCGGCCGACCACCCGGGCCTGGGTGACCCGGCGGCCCTCGGCGGCCAGGGTCACCGCCAGGTCGAGCACCGTCCCGGTCGGCGCGTAGGACAGGTACTGGGCGGTGGCCCACACCGTGGGACGGCCGGTGGCGGCCTCCAGCGCCACCAGGGCGGCCCCCAGGCCGCACCCCCCAAAGAGGAAGTTCCCCGGGGTGGCCAGGTCGCCGGTCACCTCGAGCCTCCAGTGGAGGTCGTCGCCGGCCGGCTCCATGCCCAGAAAGGCGCGGGCGTCGGTCACCGGCGGTCACCCGTCGGTCGGGGGCACCTCAACTGCGGGGCAGGGTGGACCACGGGACGCCCTTGTCGACGCGGACGTCGCCGGGCAGCCCGAGGATCCGCTCCCCGAGGATGTTCCGCTGGACCTCGGAGGTCCCGCCCTCGATGGAGTTGGCCCGGGACCGCAGGAACATCTTCCGGCCCGAGCCGGGCGCCCCCACCAGTCCGAGGTGCTCGGAGCGGCGCATGGTGTAGTCGTACCCGACCAGGGCGTCGGCCCCCAGCAGGTCGACGCACAGCTCGTAGACCCGCTTGTTGACCTCGGCGAACATCAGCTTGGCGATCGATCCCTCGGGGCCCGGGTTGCCGACCTTCCGGTTCTGGGACGCCCGGATGTTGGTCAGCCGGAGCACCTCCGCCTCGATCCACAGCCGGGTCAGCCGGTCGCGGTCGACCGCCGTCTGCCGGAAGCCCTCGCCGGTCCAGATGCGCACCGCCTCGGCGATCGACCCCGAGCCCCGGGTCGGCGGTCCGGTCCCTCCGCCGATGGTGCTGCGCTCGTTGGACAGGGTGGTCATGGCCACCCGCCAACCCTCCCCGATGTCGCCGATCCGGTCGGCGTCGGGGATCCGCACCTCGGTCAGGTACACCTCGTTGAACTCCGCCTCGCCGGTCATCTGCCGGAGGGGGCGCACCTCCACCCCGGGGGCGTGCATGTCGAGGGCGAAGTAGGTGAGTCCCTTGTGCTTGGGGGCCTCGGGATCGGTACGGGTGACCAGCATCCCCCGGTCGGCGATGTGGGCCAGGGTGTTCCAGACCTTCTGGCCGGTCACCACCCACTCGTCCCCGTCGCGGACCGCCCGGCAGGCCAGGCCGGCCAGGTCGGAGCCGGCCCCCGGCTCGCTGAACAGCTGGCACCAGGCGTCCTCGCCGGTGAACATCCGCCGGAGCAGCCGGGCCTGGACGGCGTCGGAGCCGTGGCTGACCATGGTGGGTCCGGCCATGGTCAGGCCGAAGAACTCCCGCGCCCCCGGCGGGGTGGCGCCGGCGGCCACCAGGCGCTCGTCGACCGGCCGTTGGAGGGCCGGCGGCAGGCCCAGCCCCCCGCTCCCCTCCGGGAACGACACCCAGGCCAGCCCCAGATCGAACTGGCGTCCCCGGAACTCCGCCACCGGCGTGGTGCGGGGATCGAGCTCGGCCAGGAGCTGATCGGCCAGGTCGAGGGCGGGCGAGGACACGGTGGTCATGGGCGAGAACTTACCGTGCCGCCCTTCCCGACGGTCGGGCCACCGGGTGGTCGGCGGTGACCGCCACCTAACATGATCGGGATTCTGCCCCCGGCCGGCCACCCACGGCCGGCCCCGGACGCCCCGACCTGCCCCCCACCTCCCGACCGCCCACCTTCCCACCGAGGAGAGACCGACCATGGCCCAGAGCGCCGGACTGCACGAGCCCGAGGACAGCCTGACCCCCGAGGTCATCGACTACCACCGGGCCATCGTCTCCCTGATGGAGGAGCTCGAGGCGGTCGACTGGTACAACCAGCGGGTCCATGCCGCCACCGACGGCGAGCTGTCCGGCCTCCTGGCCCACAACCGGGACGAGGAGAAGGAGCACGCCGCCATGCTCCTCGAGTGGCTCCGGCGCCGTGACCCCGCCCTCGACCGCCACCTCCACACCTACCTGTTCACCTCCGGCTCCCTCCTCGAGCTCGAGCACCAGGACGAGGACGGGGAGGGCGCCGCCGGCGGCGCCGACTCCCTGGGCATCGGCGATCTGCACGGCGAAACCTCCTGACCAGGGGGTCAGATTGTGCCCCGACGCCGGGGCGGGTAATTCGGTCCCTTATCGTGTCCCACCCTCGGTGTGACCCCGGCGCGGGGTCAGTCACTGGAGCGTGGAGCCATCGGCGGCTCCGCACGGCCCTCTTCCTCCCCGCTCTGGCGGTGTTGTCCCTTGTCGCGCCCCTGGTCACGGCGTCGCCCGCCCCTCCCGCCGGTGCCGACCAGATCAGCGACCTCCAGGCCCAGGCCGCCCAGGTGGCCCACACCCTCCTCCTCGAGCAGCTGCAGGTCGAGGGGTTCCAGCAGCAGCAGTCGGTGGCCGCCTCCCACGTCCAGCACGACGCCGCCCTGATCAGCCAGACCCAGCAGCAGCTCGGCGCCGACCAGCAGCGGATCGACCAGGACACCGCCACGGTCAAGGCCCAGGCGCTCCGGGACTACATGTCGGCCGGGTCGACGGCCACCGAGGCGGAGAGCGCCATCTTCGGGGGCGGCGGGACCGGCAGCCTGGCCCAGCACGAGTACGCCGGCATCGCCTCGGGGAACATCGCCAACGCCATCGACGCCCTCCACACCTCGCGTCAGACGCTCCAGACCCAGCAGGCCGCCCTCCAGCAGCAGCAGGCGGCCGACCAGGCGGCCCAGGCCCAGCAGCAGCGGTACCTGCAGCAGGCGGACACCACCGAGAGCCAGCTGACCGCCGAGCAGGCCCAGGTGAAGGGCCAGCTGGCCAGCGCCGTGGCCCAGCAGCAGGCCGCCCAGGCGGCGGCCGCCGCCGCCGCCGTGCGGGCCTCGGAAGCCGCCGCCGCCCAGCGGGCCCGGACGGTCGCCGCCTCGCACCCGGCCCCCTCCTCGGGCGCCGCCGCCTCCGGGGGGACCCCCTCCCCGGCCCCGGCCGGCGGGGGTGGAGGTGGGGCCGGTGCCACCTCCGATCCGCCGCTGCCCCCCTTCCTGATCTGCGTGCGCCAGGCGGAGTCCGGCGGCGACTACGGCGCGGTGTCGGCCAACGGCCTGTACATGGGCGCCTTCCAGTTCAGCCAGTCCACCTGGAACGCCGCCGCCCTGGACGCCGGGCTGCCCGGCCTGGTCGGGGTGCCGCCCAACACCGCCTCGAGGGCCAGCCAGGACACCCTGGCCGTCACCCTCTACGACCTCGACGGGGAGCAGCCGTGGTACGACCCGTGCAGCTCCTCGTGAGTCCCGTCGTCGCCTGACCCGCGGCCGCCGGTGACGACCGGCCGGTGAGTAGCGTGGCCCCCGTGGACGTCGCGGTGCTGGGCATGGGACAGATGGGCGGGGCGGTGGCCGGCCGCCTCCTCGACGGGTCGCACCGGGTACGGATCTGGAACCGCACCCCGGGCCGCGCCCCGAGCTGGTGGAGCGGGGGGCCGTCGAGTCCGGCACCGCCGCCGAGGCCGCCACCGGCGCCGACGTGGTCCTCACCTCGTTGACCGACGACGACGCCGTGCTCGACGTCCTCGCCCCCGGCGGCTCCGTGCTCCGCGGCGTCGGCCCGGACACCGCGGTGGTCGACTGCAGCACCGTCTCCCCGGGGACCAGCCGACGCCTGGCCACCCTCTACGACCGACGGTTCGTGGCCGCCCCCATCCTCGGTGCCCCCTCGGCGGTGGCGTCGGGGCAGGCCACCCTCCTCCTCGGCGGACCGTCCCCCCTCCTCGACCGGCTCGAGCCGGTGTGGTCGGCGGTGGCCGCCCGGAGCGTGCGCTGCGGCGACGATCCCGGGCGGGCCGGCGTGGTGAAGCTGATGGGCAACTACCTGCTGCTGGCCGGCGTGGCCACGCTGGCCGAGGTGGTGGCCACCGGGCAGGCCGCCGGGCTGGACGACGACTTCCTCCGGTCCTTCCTCGGCGCCGTCCCCCTGGTCGCCCCGGCCCTGTCCAACCGGCTGGACGCCGTGATCGACCGGGACCGGGCCGGATGGTTCCCCACCCCGCTGGGCGCCAAGGACCTGGGCCTCCTCCTCGACCTGGCCGGCTCCCTGGACCTCGACCTGCCGGTGGCGGAGACGGTGCGGTCCCGCTACCGCACCGCCGCCGAGGGGGATCTGGCCGAGGCGGACATCGCCGGGGTGATCGGGCTCTATCCCCGCTGACCCGCCGGGCCGGCGGGTGGGGCCCCGGGCGGTCAGGCCGGCCAGGCCCGCCCGGGGCCGCGCACCTCGAGCCACACCTCGGTGCCCGGTTCGAGCGGCTGTCCCCCCGGCACCCGGGCGGTCACCGTGGGGCCGCCGTCGCCCACCTCCACCTTCACCAGGGCGTCGTGGCCGTGGTATTGGACCTCGGCCACCCGGCCCGGGGCGGTGCCGTCCACCGGTCCGGAGTGGAGGGTGAGCTGCTCGGGGCGCAGGAGCATCAGCAGCCGGCGGTCGCCGGTCGGGGCCTCCCCGAGGAGGGCCACCGTCCCGAGCACCGAGTGGAGGACGCCGGACTCCAGGCGGGCGTCGACGATGTTGGCGTCCCCCACGTAGGCCGCCGCCGCCAGGTCGGGCGGGTCGTCGTAGAGGCGGCGGGGGCTCTCGCAGGCCACCACCTGCCCCCGGCGGAGGACGGCGATCCGGTCGGCCAGGGACATCGCCTCGTCCTGGTCGTGGGTGACCAGGACGGTGGTGGTGCCGGTCTTCCGGAGGATGGCCATGACGTCCTCCCGGAGCTCCACCCGCAGGGCGGCGTCCAGGGAGCTGAACGGCTCGTCGAGGAGCACCACCTTGGGCTCGATGGCCAGGGCCCGGGCCAGGGCCACCCGCTGCTGCTGGCCCCCCGACAGCTGGTGCGGGTACCGGCGGCCCAGCCCCTCCAGGCCCACCAGCTCCAGCAGGGAGCCGACCCGGCCCCGGTCGCGCCGCTCCATCCCGAAGCCGATGTTGCGGGCCACCGTGAGGTGGGGGAAGAGGGCGCCCTCCTGGGGCACGTACCCCACCCCGCGCTGCTGGGGGTGGACGGCGTGGCGCCCGTCGTCCACCGTCCGACCGCCGATGGTCACCGAGCCGGCGTCCACCCGTTCGAAGCCGGCGATCACCCGCAGCATGGTCGTCTTGCCGCTGCCCGACTCCCCCAGGACGGCGAGGAGGGAGCCGTCCTCCACCGTGAGGTCGACGTCGCGCAGCACCGGCGTGTCGCCGAACCGCTTGCCGACCGTGCGGAGCTCGATGGAGCTCATGTGGGCCTCGTCCGGGCGCCGCGCTCCCGGTCGAACCACAGGCCGAGCAGGGCCCCGGGCACCACGGCCAGGGCCACGATCATCAGGGCGTAGGGGGCGGCCGCCCCGTAGGCCACCGCGCTCTGGTAGGCCCAGAACTGGGTGGCCAGGGTCTGGACGCCGATGGGGGCCAGCACCAGGGTGGCGGTGAGCTCGGTGATGGCGGTCAGGAAGACCAGGCAGAAACCGGCGGCCAGCCCGGGGGCGATCAGCGGCAGGGTGACCCGGAAGAAGACGCTGACCGGCCCCTGGCCGAGCGACCGCCCCACGTCCACCAGGCGCGGGGGTGCCTGGGCCACCGACGTCTTCACGCAGATGAGGGCCAGGGGGAAGTGGAGGATGGCGTAGGCGATGACCAGGAGGGCACTGGTCTGGTAGAGCGAGTAGGCGTACCGGGTGGCGAAGAACACCAGGCTGAGGGCGATCACCACCCCGGGCAGGGCCTGGGTCACGTAGGTGCTCCGCTCCAGGACGATCCGGGGGCCGGTGGCCCGTCGGAAGGTCATCAGGGCCACCGGGAGGGCGAGCACCACGGCCAGGAACGCCCCCACCGCGCTGTAGCTGACGCTGCTCCAGGTGGCGGCGGCCAGCGAGGAGGCGGCCGGCAGGGTGGTGTGCTGGCTCTGGGCCATCCAGTAGAGGAGCGTGCCGATCGGGACCCCCACCCCCAGAACGACCAGCAGGCCCAGGCCGGCCAGGGAGGGCAGCCTCGCCCGCCACGGACGGGCGGCCGGCGGGCGGCGGCGGGGAGCGCCCTGGACGGTCCCGGTCCGGCGGGGCACCAGCCCGTCGATGGCCAGCACCAGCAGCCCCAGCAGCACCAGCGGGAGGGAGAGGGCGGCGGCCGCCTGGGGGTCGAACTGGAACTCGGTGAAGATCTCGGTGGTGAAGGTCTGGTAGCGGACGATCTCGAAGGCGCCGTACTCGGAGATGAGGGCCAGCACCACGATCACGCAGCCCCCCAGCACGGCGGTCCGGATCAGCGGCAGGGTGACCCGGAAGAAGGTGGCCAGGCGCCCCATGCCCAGGCTCTGGGCGCTCTCCTCCATGGCCGGGTCGCTGCGACGGAGGGCGGCCGCCACCGGCAGGTAGACCAGCGGGTAGGTGGCCAGGGTCATCACCAGGGTGGCCGCCCCCAACGGGTCGGCGGTGGGGGCGATGGTGTGCCAGGCGTAGCCCACCACGAAGTCGGGCATGGCCACCGGCAGCACCAGCAGCACCATCCAGAGGCGGCGGGCGGGCAGGGCGGTGCGCTCGGTGCACCAGGCGGCGGCGATCCCGATGGTGGCCGACAGCGTGGTCACCAGCACGGAGAGGACCACGGTGTTGCGGAGCAACCCCAGGGTGCGCTGCCGGAAGAGCACCCGGTGGATCTCCGTCCACCCGGCCAGGTGGGCCTGGATGACCAGCAGGCCCAGCGGGAGCAGCAGCAGCACGGCGATGGCCGCGCTGACCACCACCGTCACCGGGAACCCGCGCCGCTCCCGGGTCCGGCGGACGGCCAGCGGCTCGGTGAGCAGGTTGGGGAGGGGGGCGGCGGTCATCGACGTCGGTGCGGAGGGGTGGCCGGAGGGGTCTGGGGGTCGGTGACGTCGCCGGGCTGCATGGTCTCCTCCTGGCGACGGTTCGGGCGGTGGGGCGACGGGATGTAGTCCCGCCGTACCTTCGAGTTCAGGTACACCTAACAGTACCCGCTGTACTGGACCGATGCCGCCCCGGCGGAGGTCAGAGGAGGAAGGTGAACATCGGGGAGCCGGGCGGGACCCGCTCGATGCGCAGGGGGCTGTCCCCGATCCGCTCGAGCAGCCCGTCGAGGTCGCCCGCCCGGTTGAGCTCGATCCCCACCAGGGCCGGCCCCTCGTCCCGGTTCGACTTCTTGACGTACTCGAAGAGGACGATGTCCTCCCCGTGGACCAGCAGCTCGTCGAGGAAGCGGCGGAGGGCCCCGGGCTCCTGGGGGAAGGTGACCAGGAAGTAGTGGCGGAGGCCCTGGTGGATGAGCGACCGCTCGACGATCTCCGAGTAGCGGCTGACGTCGTTGTTCCCGCCGGAGACCACGCAGACCACCGGCCCCGGCGGGGCGTCGCCGAGGGCCAGGCGGGCGGCGGTGGAGGCCAGCGCCCCGGCCGGCTCGGCGATGATCCCGTCCGACTGGTAGAGGTCGATCATCTCCGTGCAGACCGCCCCCTCCTCCACGGTGACCACCTCGTCGACCAGGTCCCGGACGATCGGATAGGTGAGCTCGCCCACCCGGGCCACCGCCGCCCCGTCGACGAAGGTGTCGAGCTCGGGCAGGGTCACCGGCCCGCCGTGGCGGAGGGCGGCGCCCATGCTGGGTGCCCCGGCCGGCTCCACGCCCACGATCCGGATGTCGGGGCGGTGGGCCCGGCACCACAGCGCCATGCCGGCGATCAGGCCGCCCCCGCCCACCGGCACCAGCAGCACCCCGATCGGCCCCGGCCACTGGTCGGCGATCTCCACCGCCACCGTGCCCTGGCCGGCGATGGTCCGGGGGTCGTCGAAGGGGTGGACGGAGACCGCACCCCGGCGCCGGCTCTCCTCCAGGGCCATGGCACTGGTCTCGTCGTAGGAGCTTCCGGCGATCACCAGCTCCACCCAGTCGCCTCCCACCGCCAGGATCCGCTCGCGCTTCTGGCGGGGGGTGTTGGACGGCACCAGGATCCGTCCCCGGATCTCCAGGGCCTGGCAGCTGTAGGCCACCCCCTGGCCGTGGTTGCCGGCGCTGGCGCAGACCACCCCGCCGGCCCGCTGGTCGGCGTCGAGGGACGACATCAGGGTGTAGGCGCCCCGCACCTTGTAGGACCGGCACCGCTGGAGGTCCTCGCGCTTCAGCAGCACGTCGACCCCCACCGCCTCGGAGAGCCGGTCACTGCGCTCCAGCGAGGTGCGGCGGACCACCGGCCGGAGCACCTCGACGGCGGCGTCGACGGACGAGGCGTCGAGCGGCATACGGCAGTCTCTCGTGTGGCGGGGGGTCAGTCGCGGACCAGCGGCTTGTACCGCAGGCGGTGGGGCTGGTCGGCGTCGACGCCCAGGCGCTTCTTCCGGTCGACCTCGTAGTCGCTGAAGTTCCCCTCCCACCACCGGACCTCCGAGTCGCCCTCGAAGGCCAGCACATGGGTGGCGATGCGATCGAGGAACCAGCGGTCGTGGCTGATCACCACCACGCAGCCGGGGAAGCCGAGCAGCGCCTCCTCGAGGGCCCGCAGGGTGTCGACGTCGAGGTCGTTGGTGGGCTCGTCGAGGAGCAGCACGTTGCCGCCGGCCTTGAGCACCTTGGCCAGCTGCACCCGGTTGCGCTCGCCGCCGGACAGGTTGCCCACCAGCTTCTGCTGGTCGCTGCCCTTGAAGCCGAAGCTCGACACGTAGGCCCGGGCGTGCAGCTCGCGGTGGCCGACCACGATCCGGTCGACCCCGCCGGTGATCTCGTCGAACACCGTGGCCTCCGGGTCGAGGTCGTCGCGGGACTGGTCGACGTAGGCCAGCTCCACCGTCGAGCCCACCTCGAGCTCGCCGGCGTCGGGGGTGTCCTCCCCCACGATCATCCGGAACAGGGTGGTCTTGCCCGCCCCGTTGGGGCCGATGACCCCGACGATGCCGCCGGGTGGCAGCAGGAAGGAGAGGTCGTCGATCAGCAGCCGGTCGCCGAACCCCTTGGTCAGCCCCGGGCGTCGACCACCCGGTCGCCCAGCCGGGGGCCGGGCGGGATGGTGATCTCCAGGGCGTCGGCCCGCCGCTCGGCCGCCTCGGCCTCGGCGACCAGGTCGTTGTAGGCGTTGACCCGGGCCTTGCCCTTGGACTGGCGGGCCCGGGGGGACATCCGGATCCACTCCAGCTCGCGCTGCAGGGCGGCCTGGCGGGACCGGTCGGCCTTCTCCTCGCCGGCCAGCCGGGCCTGCTTCTGCTCGAGCCACGAGCTGTAGTTGCCCTCCCAGGGGATGCCGGCGCCGCGGTCGAGCTCGAGGATCCAGCCGGCCACGTTGTCGAGGAAGTACCGGTCGTGGGTCACGGCCACCACGGTGCCCGGGTAGTCGTGCAGGGTGCGCTCCAGCCACGCCACCGACTCGGCGTCGAGGTGGTTGGTGGGCTCGTCGAGCAGCAGCAGGTCGGGCTTGGCCAGCAGCAGCCGGCACGAGCGCCACCCGGCGGCGCTCGCCGCCGGACAGGGTGGCCACCGTCGGCGTCGCCCGGCGGGAGGCGCAGGGCGTCCATGGCGATCTCGAAGGTGCGGTCGAGGTCCCAGGCGCCGGCGGCGTCGATCTTGTCCTGGAGCTCGGCCTGCTCGGCCAGCAGCTTGTCGAAGTCGGCGTCGGGCTCGCCCATCGCCGCGCACACCTCGTTGAACCGGTCGACCAGGCCCTTGGCCTCCCCCACCCCGTCGGCCACGTTGCCGGCCACGTCCTTGTCCGGGTCGAGCCACGGCTCCTGGGCCAGGAAGCCGACGGTGAAGCCGGGGGTGAGCCGCGCCTCGCCGGTGAAGCCGTCGTCCTCGCCGGCCATGATCCGCAGGAGCGACGACTTGCCCGAGCCGTTGCCCCCGATCACGCCGATCTTGGCGCCGGGGTAGAAGGACAGGTTGATGCCCTTCAGGACCTCCCGGTCCGGCGGGTAGAACCGGCGGAGATCCCGCATGGTGTAGATGTACTGGGCTGCCATACCGACCAGTGTGCCGCACCGGCGGGGGGTGGCGGTCCGGTGGGGTGGTCGGCCGACCCCGGTGGGAACGGCGGTCGGCCACCGGGGAGCGGGCCGGTGGCTGGTGCGGTCGGCCACCGGGGAGCGGGCCGGTGGTTTGTTCTGCCCGCATCTGAGCGAATTGACGGTCGGTGGCGGTGGCGGGGCACACCGTGGTCCACCCGTCGCCAGCCGCTCCGGTCCGGTACGGTCCCCGTCGGAGGGGCACCGGATGACGACGGAGGTCCGACATGTCCACCCATCCCACGAGTGCGGCGACCGGACGGTGGCGGACGGCCGCCGGCGTGGTGGCCATGGCGGTGCTGGCCCTGGGCACCGTTCTGCTCGGCACCACGGTGATCGGCGGGACACCGGCGGGGGCGGCCCTGCCCGCGCCACCACCCGGCTGCGGCTTCACCCTGACCTTCAGCAACTACGGAGGGGCGCTGGGCAGCACGTACCTGAGCGCCCAGACCCGGGCGGTCAGCCCGGTGGAGTCGTGCACCACCACCGTGGTGGCCACCGCCTCGCTGACCCCCGACAACGGGGTGGCCTACACCAACGTGGCCGACAACCCGACCAGCCAGCCACTCACCCTCACCTTCACCCCCGGCCGCCAGGGCCCGCTCGTCCTGCTCCGGTACACCTTCCACTGCGCCGACCCGGCCGGGGTGGGGACCCTGCACCTGTCGGCCGGCGGACAGACCGTCACCCAGAGCGTGGGGCCCGAGAGCTGCGACGGCCAGTCCGGGGCGAGCCTGGGCCTCTCCACCGTCCCGAGCTCGAGCTACGTCTCCATCGCCAGCACCGCCGACGGCGGGGGTCAGGTGGTCGGCGGCCAGAACGGCAACGTCTCCCTGGAGGGTGACGCCGGCCCCCAGCCGACGGTGTTCGACCCCACCGGGATCGCGGTGGCCGCCGACCCGGTCGGGGTCGGCTACTGGGTGGCCGGCACCGACGGCAGTGTCTACAGCTACGGCAGCGCCGGCTTCTACGGCTCGGCCTTCACCCTCCACCTCAACCTGCCGGTCGTGGGCATGGCCCCCACCCCCGACGGCAGGGGGTACTGGCTGGTGGCCACCGACGGCGGCATCTTCGCCTACGGGGACGCCGGCTACTTCGGGTCCATGGGCGGCCACCCCCTCAACGCCCCGGTGGTGGGCATGGCGGCCACCCCCGACGGCAGGGGGTACTGGCTGGTGGCGGCCGACGGCGGGGTGTTCGCCTTCGGCGACGCCGCCTTCGACGGCTCCGCCGGCTCGCTGCTCCTCAACGCCCCGGTCACCGGGATGGCGGCGGACGCCCATGGGGGGTACTGGCTGGTGGCCTCCGACGGCGGGGTGTTCGCCTACGGGCCGGCCGGCTTCTACGGGTCCGCCGCCACGCTGAACCTGGTCGCCCCCATCTCCGCCATCACCGCCTCACCGGACGGGGCGGGGTACGCCCTCCTGGGGGCGGACGGCGGCATCTTCGCCTACGGCTCGAGCCGGTACTTCGGGTCACCCAACAGCACCTGACAGGCCGGCGGCGGGGCCAGCCCGGCTCCTTCGCTCAGTCGGTCGGCTCCGGACCAGGTCGGACCACCCGCTGTCCGGCGGAGTCCACCGGGTCGCCGAAGGGACCACGCTCCCGGTCGTCGTCCGCAGTGGACCCGACCGGCGTGTCGCCCACCCGGCGTTCCCCGGCGGACGGTTCGGTGGGTGCCTCGCCCTGAGAGTGGGTGGGCGCCTCGACGGGCGGTTGGTCGGACACCTCGCCGGACGGTTCGACGGGAGCGGCGGGTACCTCGACATGGTCGTCGGTCGCCGGGACCGTGCTCGGGGTAGCCCCGGCCGGCGGCCCCTCAGCCCGGTCCACGGTGTCGGCACCGGTGGCGGCGGTGACCGGCGTCGTGTCGCCGACCCGGGTAACGCCGACCCGGCCGTTGGTCGGTGCGACGGTCGCCGGCTCCGGGCGCTCGACGTCGGGAGCGGCCTCCGCCGCGCCGGTGGGGGCGGGGACGGCGGTGGCGGCGGCCTCCTCCGGGGCGTTCAGCGGGCTCCGATGGCGGACCGCCCACCCCAGGGCGAAGGCGCCGCAAGCGGTGATGATCAGGCCGGGGCCGAGCGAGTAGCCGAGCTGGTACCTCAGTTCGGTGAGGGGATCCGCCGGCACGAAGTAGGGCCCGGACGCCAGCACCGGCCAGGCCACGGGTCCGACCACGAACCAGGCCCCGCTGGCGATCGTCACCAGGCCGGCGATGGTCAGTCCCAGGCGTCGCCAACCCACCGTGGACACCCGGGGGATCACCAGGGTGAGACCGGCGACGCACGCCACCGCCCCGGGCAGCACGCCCAGCAGGGCGTGGGAGAGGTTCCACTCCCAGGCCGGCGTCCCGGTGGCGCTGAAGCCGAAGAGCGGGCCGACGAACGGGACGATGCCGCCCCAGGCCCCGATGACCAGCAGCAGCAGCCCGGCGGTGCCGAGGGCGGCGGACCGCCGGCCCCGGAGGACGCGGGTGGCCTCCCGCCAGGTGGTGGTCCGGGAGTCCAGGGGTGCACGGGTGTCGATTGCGGTGGTCATGATGCCTCCTTCTCGGGAGCCCCCCGCTGTTCCCGCTCACGCCTGCGGTACCCGGCGGGTGCGCTGTCAAAACCGCTCGGCCGCACCGGTGGTCTCCCGGTCGGACGCTCCCGGTCGGGATCCGCCGGGGTCCCGGCCCCCAATTCGCTCAGATGCGGGCAGAGCCGACACCTGGCCGGCGGGGGCCACGGATCGGGCAGAGCCGGCACCCGGCCGGCGGGGGCCACGGATCGGGCGTACCCGGCACCACCCCCGGCCGGCCGTCGAGGCCCGATCATCCACCACCTGGGGGTTCCTGACGGACAGACTGGTCGATTGGTAATCGAACATATGTTCGATACACTCCGCCACGGTGGAGGAAGCAGCCGTCGAAGCAGCCGTCGAACCGTCGGTACCGACCGGCACCGGGGTCCCGTTGGCCGGCACCCGGCTGCTGCCGATCGCCCCGGTGCTGGCCCCCCTCCTCCCCGAACCCGGCCTGCAACGGGGGACGGTGCTGTCGGTGTCCGGCGCCGGGGGCGCCGGGGGCGCCACCTCCCTCCTCTGCGCCCTGGTGGCCCAGGCCATGGCCGAGGGGTCGTGGGCGGCGGTGGTGGGGCTCCCCGCCCTCGGCCTCGAGGCCGCCGCCCGACTGGGGCTCCGCCTCGACCACCTGGCCCTGGTGCCCGACCCCGGCCCCCACTGGGCCGAGGTGGTGGGCGTGCTGGTGGACAGCCTCGACGTGGTGGCGGTGGTGCCCGGCCGGTGCCGGCCGGCCGACGCCCGCCGCCTGGCCGCCCGGGCCCGCGAACGGGGGGCCCTCCTGGTGGTGGCCTGCCCGGCCGGGGTCGGGGGGCGGGGAGCCGGCCGGTGGCCGGAGGCGGTCGACCTCCGCCTCGAGGTGGGGGGTTCCCGGTGGGACGGGCTGGGGACCGGCGACGGCACCCTCCGGCGCCGGTCGGTGACGGTCCGGTCGTCGGGCCGTCGGGCGGCGGCCCGTGAGCGCCGGGTGCGGCTGTGGCTCCCCTCCCCCGACGGCCGGCCGGAGCCGGACCTCCCCGAGGTGGCCCCGCTGACCGGAGAGCCGGCCGTCCCGGTGGGGGTCGGTGAGCCGTGCGCACCCTGATCCTCTGGTGCCCCGACTGGCCGGTGACCGCCGCCGGCTTCGACCCCGCCGACCCGGTGGCGGTGGTGCACGCCGGCCGGGTGGTGTCGGCGTCGGACGCCGCCCGGGACGCCGGGGTCCGGGCCGGGCTGCGCAAGCGCGAGGCCCAGAGCCGGTGCCCCGGTCTGGTGGTGGTGGCCGAGGACCTCCCGGCCCAGGCCCGGGCCTTCGAGCCGGTGGTGGCCGCCGTCGTCGAGCTCTCCCCCCGGGTGGAGGTGACCCGGCCGGGCCTGCTGGCCCTGGACGCCCGCGGCCCCGCCCGCTACTTCGGTGGCGAGGAAGCACTGTGCCAGCGGGTGGCCGAGGCGGCCGTGGCCGCCCTGGCCGGCACCGGGGCCCGGGCCCCCACCCCGGGGGTGGGCGTCGCCGACGGCCGCTTCGCCGCCGGGCTGGCCGCCCGGCGGGGTGAGGTGGTCCCGCCCGGGGCCAACCGGGGGTTCCTGGCCGGCTTCCCGGTGGCGGTGCTCGGCGACCCCGAGCTGGCCGACCTGCTGGCCCGGCTGGGGATCGTGACCATCGGGGCGTTCGCCGACCTCCCCGCCGCCGACGTGGTGGCCCGGTTCGGCGGCGATGCCGCCCGCCTCCACGCCGTGGCCCAGGGCCGGGACGAGGAGCTGCTCGACGCCGGGAGGCCCGAGGAGGAGCTGGCCCGGCAGGCGACCTTCGACCCGCCGGTGGAGCGGGTGGACCAGGCCGCCTTCGCCGGGCGGGCGGTCGCCACCGAGCTGGTCGACCAGCTCGACCGCCGGGGCCTGGTCTGTGCCCGCCTCCGCATCGACATCGAGACCGAGCACGCCGAGTCACTGGTGCGCCGCTGGCGCGGCGACGAGGGCCTGGGGGCGGAGGCCATGGTGGAGCGGCTGCGGTGGCAGTTCCACGGCTGGCTGTCGGGCACCGCCGCCGGGGACGCCCCCACCGGCGGGGTGACCCTGGTGCGGCTGGCCGCCGAGGAGGTGGTGGGGGCGGGCAGCCGCCAGGCCGGCTTCTGGGGCGGCGCCTCCCAGGCCGACCGGCGGGCGGGGCGGGGGCTCGACCGCCTCCGGGGCATGCTGGGTCCCGGGGCCGTCTTCACCGGGGCGCTGGCCGGCGGGCGGGGGCCCACCGACCGGGCGGTGCTCGTCCCCTGGGGGGAGCCGCTCCCCCGCCGCCCCCCCGAGCTGCCGTGGCCCGGGCACCACCCGCTGCCCGCCCCGGCCCTCGTCCACCCGGTGCCCCTGGCCGCCGAGGTGGTGGGGGCCGACGGCGCCCCGGTGACCGTCAGCGCCCGGGGCCAGCTGAGCGCCGGGCCGGCCCGGCTGTCGGTGACCGGCGGCCCGTGGACGGCCATCGCCGGCTGGGCCGGCCCGTGGACCCTCGACGAACGGTGGTGGGACCGGAGGGACCGGCGACGGCGGGCCCGGTTCCAGCTGGCCGTCGGGGACGGCGCCCACCTCTGCATGGTGGAGGACGCCCGCTGGTGGGTGGAGGCGACCTATGACTGAGGTCCCCTACGCCGAGCTCCACGCCCACTCCAACTTCTCCTTTCTGGACGGCGCCTCCCCACCCGAGGCGCTGGTGGTGGAGGCGGCCCGCCTCGGCCTGTCGGGGCTGGCCCTCACCGACCACGACGGCCTCTACGGCGTGGTCCGCTTCGCCGAGGCCGCCCGCCGGGTCGGGCTGCCGGCCGTCTTCGGCGCCGAGCTGACCCTGGGACTGCCCAAGCGCCAGAACGGCGTGGCCGACCCCGAGGGGCGCCACCTGGTGGTGCTGGCCCGCGACCCCACCGGCTACGCCCAGCTCAGCCGGGCCATCGGGGAGGCCCAGCTGGCCGGGGGAGCAAGGGGAAGCCGGTCTTCGGGCTCGACCAGCTGGCCGCCGCCCACGACGGGCACTGGCTGGTGCTGACCGGCTGCCGGAAGGGGACGGTGCCGGCCGCCCTGGCCGACGAGGGGCCGGCGGCGGCCGGCCGGGAGCTGGACCGGCTGGTGGAGGCCTTCGGGCCCGAGGACGTGGCGGTGGAGCTCTGGCACCACGACAACCCCCTCGACTCCGCCCGCAACGACGCCCTGGCCCGGCTGGCGGTCGGAGCGGGGCACCGAGCTGGTGGCCACCTCCAACGCCCACTACGCCACCCCGGCCGGCCAGCACCTGGCCGCCGCCCTGGCCGCCGTCCGGGCCCGGCGCTCCCTCGACGAGATGGACGGCTGGCTCCCGGCCGGCCCGGCCGCCCACCTGCGGTCGGGGGCGGAGCAGGCCCGGCGGTTCGCCCGGTTCCCCGGGGTGGTGGAGCGGTCGGGGGAGCTGGGCGGGGCCCTGGCCTTCGACCTCCGGCTGCTGGCCCCCGGCCTCCCGCCCTTCCCGGTGCCGGCCGGCCACGACGAGATGAGCTTCCTCCGCACCCTGGTGGACCAGGGGGCCACCGACCGCTACGGCCCCCGGGGGGCGGAGCGGGTGCCGGGAGCCTGGGCCCAGCTCGACCGCGAGCTGACCATCATCGAGCAGCTGGGCTTCCCCGGCTACTTCCTGGTGGTGTGGGACATCGTCACCTTCTGCCGGAGGAGCGACATCCTCTGCCAGGGCCGGGGCTCGGCCGCCAACTCGGCGGTCTGTTACGCCATCGGGATCACCAACGCCGACGCCGTCGCCCTCGGCCTGCTCTTCGAGCGGTTCCTCTCCACCGAGCGCGACGGGCCTCCCGACATCGACGTGGACATCGAGTCGGGCCGCCGGGAGGAGGCCATCCAGTACGTCTACGAGCGGCACGGCCGGCGGAACGCCGCCCAGGTGGCCAACGTCATCACCTACCGGCCCCGCTCGGCCATCCGGGACGCCGCCAAGGCCCTCGGCCACGCCCCGGGGACGGTGGACGCCTGGTCCAAGCAGCTCGAGCGCCACGGCCGGCTGGCCCCCCTGGTGGCCGAGAAGGACCCCGACGGCCACCCGGCCCACGACATCCCCGACGAGGTGGTGGCGCTGGCCGCCGCCATGGAGGACTTCCCCCGCCACCTGGGCGTGCACTCGGGGGGCATGGTGATCTGCGACCGGCCGATCACCGAGGTCTGCCCGGTGGAGTGGGCCACCGCCCCCGGCCGCACCGTCCTCCAGTGGGACAAGGACGACTGCGCCACCATCGGGCTGGTCAAGTTCGACCTGCTGGGACTGGGCATGCTCGAGGCCCTCCACCGGACCATCGACCTGGTGGCCGACTTCGACGGCACCCGGGTCGACCTGGCCGCCCTCCCCCAGGACCCCGCCGTCTACGAGATGCTCTGCCGGGCCGACACCGTCGGGGTGTTTCAGGTGGAGTCCCGGGCCCAGATGGGCACCCTGCCCCGGCTGAAGCCCACCGGCTTCTACGACCTGGTGGTGGAGGTGGCCCTCATCCGGCCCGGGCCCATCCAGGGGGGATCGGTCCACCCCTACCTGCGGCGGCGGAACGGCGAGGAGGAGGTCACCTTCCTCCACCCCCTGCTCGAGCCCTGCCTGAAGCGGACCCTCGGGGTGCCGCTGTTCCAGGAGCAGCTGATGCAGATGGCCATCGACGTGGCCGGGTTCACCCCCGCCGAGGCCGACCAGCTCCGCCAGGCCATGGGGTCCAAGCGGTCGGCCGAGCGGATGGAGGCGCTGCGGGCCCGCTTCTACGCCGGCATGGCGCGCAACGACATCTCCGGGCCGGTGGCCGACCAGATCTGGTCGAAGATGGCCGCCTTCGCCAACTTCGGCTTCCCCGAGTCCCACTCGGTGTCCTTCGCCTACCTGGTGTACTCGAGCGCCTGGCTGAAGCTCCACCACCCCGCCGCCTTCTGCGCCGGGCTGCTCAACGCCCAGCCCATGGGGTTCTGGGCCCCCCGGACCCTGGTGGCCGACGCCCGCCGCCACGGGGTCGATGTCCACCGGCCCGACGTGAACGCCAGCCGGGCGGGGGCGACCCTGGAGAAGGATCCGGCCACCGGTCGGCCGACGGTGCGGCTGGGGCTGGCCTCGGTCCGGTCGGTGGGCGAGGAGGCGGCCGAGCGGGTGGTGGCCGGCCAGCCCTACCGGGACCTGCCGGACCTGGCCCGACGGGCCGGGCTCACCCGCACCCAGCTCGAGGCCCTGGCCACCGCCGGGGCCAGTCCCGGGCTCGACGGGGGCGACCGGCGACGGGCCCTGTGGGCGGCCGGCGCCCTGGCCCGGTCCGGCCCCGGCCAGCTCGAGGGCATCGTGGTGGGCGACCGGGCCCCGCGGCTGCCGACCATGACCGAGACCGAGGAGGTGGCCGCCGACCTGTGGGCCACCGGGGTGACCGTCGACACCTCGCTCACCGAGCTGGCCCGGCCGGCCCTCGACCAGCGGGGGGTGGTCCTGGCCGCCCACCTGGTCGACCTGCCCGACCGCACCCGGGTGACCGTGGCCGGGGTGGTCACCCACCGCCAGCGCCCGGAGACGGCCCGGGGGCTCACCTTCGTCAACCTCGAGGACGAGTCGGGTCTGGTCAACGTGGTCTGCTCGCCGGGGGTGTGGGCCCGCTACCGACGGGTGGCCCAGTCCGCCCCGGCCATGGTCGTCCGGGGCCGGCTGGAGTCGGCCGGCGGGGTGGTCAACGTGGTGGCCGAGCGGATCGAGCGGCTGGAGCTGGCCGCCGTCACCCAGGCGCGCAACTTCCACTGAGGCTACGGGCGTTGAGCCGCAACCCTTCGGCGGGCGATCGCCACGCAGCGACGGGCTCGCTCAACCGCTCGAGCTGCGTCGGCTGTGGACGCGTCGCCGGGCGCCTCCCCGCCATCCCCAGCGCACCACGAACGGCCCGTGGGAAGCTGAACCCATGGACATCGGGGTGGCCTACCCGCAGATCGAGCTGGGCGGAGACCCGTCGGCGGTGGGGACGTTCGGGCGGGCCGTCGAGCGCCTGGGCTTCGACCACCTCCTCGCCTACGAGCACGTGCTGGGGGCCGTGCACGCCGGTCGCACACCTCCGCTGACCGGGCCCTATACCGAGCGCGACCCGTTCCACGACCCGTTCGTGATGTTCGCCTACCTGGCGGCCATCACCGAACGGATCGGCTTCACCACCGGGATTCTGGTGCTCCCGCAGCGCCAGACGGCGCTGGTGGCCCGCCAGGCGGCCGACGTCGACCTGCTGTCCGGCGGCCGGTTGCGGCTGGGGGTCGGGGTCGGCTGGAACCCGGTCGAGTACGAGGCCCTCGGGGAGGACTTCCACACCCGCGGAGCCCGCCAGGAGGAGCAGATCGGGCTGCTGCGCCGGCTCTTCACCGAACCGGTGGTGGAGTTCTCCGGCCGCTTCGACCGGGTGGACCGGGCCGCCCTGGTCCCCAAGCCGACCGCCCCCCTCCCGATCTGGCTGGGGGGATCGGGCGAAAAGGCGTTCGACCGGGCCGCCCGGCTGGCCGACGGCTTCCTCTTCTTCGGGGGTGGCGGCGATGCCGTCGACGCCTGGACGGGGCTGCGCCGGCGGGTCGCCGACCTGGGCCGGCCGGCCGAGGAGTTCGGCGGGGACTACGTGGCGCTCAGCGGGGGCGACATCGACCTGCTGCTACGGGAGATCGACGCCTGGCGGGCGGCCGGGGGGACCCACGTCTCGGTGGTCACCATGGGCCTCGGCCTCGACTCCCTCGAGGCCCACCTCGACTACCTCGCCTCCCTGGCCGAGCGGCTCGACCTGCCGTCGTAGCCCCCCTGGCGGGACCGAGCGCCGGCACCCGACTCAACCCGCCCACTGCGCCGTCCACTCCCCCGTCTCGTTGCCGACGATGGCGTTGAGCCGGTTCCAGGTGTTGATGGCGGCGATGCAGGTGACCAGCGCCGCCAGTGCCGGCTCGTCGAACTCCTTGGCCGCCTCGTCGAACACCGCGTCGGGTACCGGGTCGGCCCGGTCGGCCAGCCGGGTCCCCGCCTCGGCCAGGGCCAGGGCGGCCCGTTCGGCGTCGGTGAAGTACGGGGTGTGGCGCCAGGCGGCCAACGTGGCCAGTCGCTCGTCCGACTCGCCGGCCTTCCGGGCACCGCGGGTGTGCAGGTCGAGGCAGACGGCGCAGCCGTTGATCTGGCTGGCGCGCAGGCTCACCAGCTCCAGCGTGGTGTGCGGCAGGCCGGCTGCCGCCGCCGCCTCGTCGACCGCCTTGGAGAGGCTCTGGAGGGCGTCCAGGACGCCGGGCACGCTGAGGGCGGGACTGGGGATTCGGGTGGGCATAGCTCCTCCTCGGGGGATGGGGTGGGACGGATCTCCCACTCTCCTGACCCCCGGGCATGCGGGAGTGTGACCGGCGCCGGCCCGACCGTCGTCGACCGCACGTCAGCGCGCCCACCGCCCGGCCCACCCACCACCCGGCGGTCACATCGGCGGTCGCCACGGGGTCACCACTGCCGGGGGTCCGTGCGGCGACCCGGTTCGACGAGGATGGGTGCCATGGACGGGAACGACCGGCTGGCGGAACGGTTCGAGGAGCAGCGGGCCCACCTGCGGGCGGTCGCCTACCGGATGCTGGGCTCGCTCACCGAGGCCGACGACGCCGTCCAGGACACCTGGGTGCGGGCCAGCCGGGCCGACCGGGACGAGGTCGAGAATCTGGGTGGGTGGTTGACGACCATCGTGGCCCGGGTCTGCCTCAATATGCTCCGGTCACGCAACGTCCGGCGCGAGGAGTCCCTCGAGGTCCAGGTCCGCCTCCCCGATCCGGTCATCAGCCCGGTGGGGGGAGGGCGACCCGAGGAGGAGGCGCTCCTCGCCGACTCGGTCGGCCTGGCCCTCCAGGTCGTGCTGGACGCCCTCGCACCCGCCGAGCGCCTGGCCTTCGTGCTCCACGACATGTTCGGGCTGCCGTTCGAGGAGATCGCCCCCATGGTCGACCGGTCGCCGACCGCCGCCCGGCAGCTGGCCAGCCGGGCGCGGCGTCGGGTCCGGGGCGCCGAGGTCCCCGATCCCGACCTCGGCCGCCAACGGGCGGTGGTCGACGCCTTCCTGCTGGCGGCCCGGGGCGGTGACCTCGACGCCCTGGTGGCCCTGCTCCACCCCGACGTGGTGCTGCACGTCGACTTCGGTCCCGGCCGTCCGGCCGCCTCCACCGTGGTACGCGGGGCGGCGGCGGTGGCCGGGCAGGCCCGGCGCGGCGCCAATCCGGCCGCCCTGATCCACCCGGCGCTGATCAACGGGGCGGCCGGCGTGGTCATCACCCTCCGCGGGCAACCCCACATCGCCATGGCCTTCACCGTCGTGGACGACCGGGTGGTCGAGATCGACCTGTTCGCCGACCCCGAGCGCCTGCGCCGGGTCGCAACCTCCCTCCTGGGCGACGGGTAGCCACGCCGGGGCGCCCCCCCACCCCGACCGGGGGTGGCGGGCCCGGGGTGTCCGTCCGGTCCGGCGATCCGTGTTTACTGGGGGGATGCCACTCACCGGTGAGTACGAACCCAGCCCCCAGTCGTACGTGAGCGACCAGGTCGCCCTCTACGAGAGCTCGGGCGGCACCGAGGGCACCACCCTCCGGGACCTGCCGGTGATCATCCTCACCTCGGTGGGGGCGAAATCCGGGAAGCTCCGCAAGACCCCGCTGATGCGGGTGGAGCACGACGGCCGCTACGCGGTGGTGGCCTCCCAGGGCGGCGCCCCCACCCACCCGGTCTGGTTCCACAACCTGGTGGCCGACCCCCACGTCACCCTGCAGGACGGCCCCCAGGTCCGGGACATGGTGGCCCGGGAGGTCACCGGTGAGGAGAAAGCCACCTGGTGGGGGCGGGCGGTCGCCGCCTACCCCGACTACGACGACTACCAGGCCAAGACCGATCGGTCGATCCCGGTCTTCGTGCTCGAGCCCGAGACCCCCTGATCCGTGGTGGTGCCCGACTCACCCTTCACCGACCTGGCCGTTCCCCGGAGCTTCGACGCCCGCTACGGCGACGGGCTGGAGCACGGCCTCTGCCTGGGCGGTGGCGGCCTCTTCTTCGTGGCCTGGCAGGTCAGCTACCTGCACACCCTGACCACCCGGGGGATCGACCTCGGGCGGGCCGAGCGGGTGGTCGGCACCTCGGCCGGCTCGCTGGTGGCCACCAACCTGACCGCCGGCCGGCTGGGCTACCTGCACGGTCAGCTGTCGCTGCTGGTGCGGGCGCCGGCGGTCCTGGCCGCCATGGTGCCGGCCGGCGAGCTCCGGCCCAGCCAGCAACGGGCCCTCGACCGGTTTCTGGTCGCCGACGACGACAGCACCGAGACGGTCACCACCATCGGCCACGCCGCCCTGGCCGCCCAGACCGCCAGCCCCGCCTCCAGCCGGCGCACCATGGCCCTGGTGGTGGGCCGGGGTCGCTGGCCGTCGCCGGCCCTCCACATCACCTGCACCGACACCTACACCGGCGAACGGTGCGTGATCACCCACCGGTCGGGGACCACGCGCCCGGCGGCGGTGGGCGCCAGCAGCGCGGTGCCCGGCATCTTCCCGCCCCAACCCGTCCAGGACCGCTGGTGCATGGACGGCGGGGTGGGCGGCAGCGGCACCCATCTCGACCTGCTGGCCGGGGCCCGGAAGGTGGTGGCCCTGACCCTCACCGACGGGACCGAGGCGTCGGACGGCGGCATGATGACCCAGGCGCCCGACTCGTTCGCCCTCGAGCAGAAGTCACTCACCGACACCGGGACGGAGCTCTGGCTCCGCCGGCCCGCCGAGGTCGACCTGGTCCAGCTGATGTCCCCCGCCTCGGTGCCCGGAGCGGTGGCCATGGGCCGGCGCCAGGCCCTCGAGGACGCCGACGAGCTCGCCGACTTCTGGCGCTGACCCCCCTCCCGACGGCACCCCGGTAGGATGGAGGGGTAGGTCGGTTCACGGCACCCGGTTTCCGGGGTCCGGAGAGCCGGCCGGCGGGTCCCACCACCATCCCAGGTGATTCGGTGGTCGGGTCCAGACCTCGCAGGACCGATGACCGCCCACCCGGCGGGCCCGGCCAGGATCACCGGACCGACCGAGAGAGATCAGCCGTCATCACGACCACCGAGGTCCCGACCGACCGGTCGTCGCACCGCGACGACTTCGCCGAGTTGGCCAGACAGATGCGCGAGCAGGGACTGCTCGGCCGCCGGCGCGGCTACTACGCCATCAAGATCGCCGCCACCACCACGGCCCTGGGCCTGTTGGTCACCGCCGTCGTCCTGATGGGCGACACCTGGTGGACCCTGGTGCCGGCGGTGGGCATCGCCTTCGCCATGGCCCAGATGGGCTTCATCGGCCACGACGCCGGTCACCGGCAGATCTGCACCCGGCGCCGCGACAACGACCTGATCGGCCTGGTGGCCGCCAACCTGCTCACCGGCTTCAGCTTCGGGTGGTGGCTGACCAAGCACAACCGGCACCACGCCCACACCAACCGCCCCGACAAGGACCCCGACCTGGTCCCCGGCGCCCTCGTCTTCACCGCCGAGCAGGTGGCCCGGCGGCCGGCGGTGGGTCGGTGGTTCGGTCGGATCCAGGCGGTCACCGTCTTCCCCCTCCTCTTTCTGGAGGCGCTCAACCTCCACCTGGCCAGCGTGCTGGCCATCGGCCGGCGCCGGGACCGGGGGGCCCTCACCGAGGCCGGCCTGCTCGCCGTCCACCTGGCGGTGTTCATCGTGGGGCCGTTTCTGGTCCTGTCGCCACTGCGGGCGGTCTGCTTCGTGGCGATCAGCCAGTCGTTGTTCGGCTTCTACCTGGGTGCCAGCTTCGTGCCCAACCACGTGGGGATGCCCACCCTGGGCGGCACCGACGACCTCGGCTTCCTCCGCCGCCAGGTGCTCACCTCGCGGAACCTGTCGGGCCGGTCCCTGACCGGCTTCCTCTACGGGGGCCTGGACACCCAGATCGAGCACCACCTGTTCCCGACCATGCCCCGGGCCAATCTCCGCCGGGCCCGTGAGCTGGTGCGCCCCTTCTGCGTCGAGCACCGGATCGAGTACGCCGAGCAGAGCCCCTGGCGCGCCTACCGCGAGGTCCTCCACCACCTCCGCCGCGCCGGCGCCGGGAGGGTCACCCCCGCCATCGGCTGATCCACCCACGCCGGTCGGGTCGGGTCGGGTCGGGTCTCAGCTGAGGGTGACCCGGCTGACCACGTCGTCGTCGGGGAGCGGCCCGTCGAGGGTGGCGAAGACCTCGCTCTCGAGGAGCTGGGCCTCGCCCCCGTAGGTGGAGAGGAAGGCGGTGTCGGCGGCGTCCCGTCCGCTGCAGATCCGCAGCAGCCCGGCCCGCGGCGCCAACAGGGTGGCGTCGACGGCGTACCAGGTCCCGTCGATGGCCGCCTCGGCCACCGCGTGGAAGTCCATCGGCTCGAGGCCGGGGGCGTAGACGGCGGTCAGCCGGGCCGGTACGTCGAGGCCGCGCAGCAGGGCGATGACCAGGTGGGCGTAGTCACGGCAGACCCCCTGACGCTGCAGCAGCGTCTCCACCGCCCCGTCGGTGGGCCGGCTGCTCCCCGGCACGTAGGCCAGGCGGGTGCCCACCCACGACGACACCGCCGCCAGCAGGTCGCGGTGGTCGGTGATCCCGCCGAACTCGGCATGGGCCACCGTGGTCAGCCGATCTGACTCGGCGTACCGGCTGGGGCGCCGGTAGGTGATCTCGTCGGCCGGGCTCACCGGCTCGGTGGGCACCGGCCCGGTGACGGTGACGTCGTAGGCGATCTCGAGCCGACCGCGGCCGGCCTCGAACCGGTGCACCCGGCCCATGCCCGGGACCGTCACCTCGGTGACCGCCGGCCCGGTGCCGTCGATCCGCACCGAGAGGGCCTCCTCCAGACCGGGGGTGGTGGGCGGAGCCACCTGCAGGAACGCCTCGATCGGCTCGATCACGTCGAGGAGGAGGCGGGCGCCCGCCCGCCGGACCGTGGCCGACCCCGACCCGGTGTCTGTCGGGAGGGCGGTCGGCAGGGTGTCGGGGGGATTGGCGATCTGACCAGGCTAGTCACCGGGGCCCGGCGGTCCGCTCGGCGACACCGCCGCCACGGCCGATCCGCCGACGGGTGCCCACCTCCCCACCGGCGGTACGATGCGCAGATGCCTGCCGGACCGGAGATGAAGGGCATGGCCGGACCGTCGTCCGCGCCTGCCATGCACGGCATGTACGCCCCGCCGGTCGACACCCACTCGCTCCTCACCGCCTGGCCGGTCAGCCTGATCGGCGTGGCCCTCTTCGTGGTGGCGCTGGCGGCCGCCTGGCGGGCGGCGGTGGTCTGGCGCCGGGGGGAGCCCCGCTCCCCCAGCTGGCTGTCGTACGCCGGCCTGGCGGTGGTGGCCGGGCTGCTCGGCCTCCGCTGGGCCGTCCACACCCCCCACGGCAGCCCCTTCGCCTACGCCACGGTGGCCGTGGCCACCATCGCCGCCCTCACCTACCTGACCGGTGTCCGGCGCCTGGCCCGCCGGGGCCGGGTGTGGCCGGCGTTCCGGACCACCGTCTTCCTGGCCGGCTGGGTGACCGTGGCCCTGGCCCTGGCCTCACCGGTCTCCACCCTGGTGGCGTCGTCCTTCGAGTACCACGTGGTCCAGCACATGCTGCTGATGGTGGTGGCCGCTCCCCTGCTGGCCCTGAGCGCCCCGATGACCCTGGCCCTCCAGACCTGCCACCACGACACCAAGGTGGTGCTCCTCAGGGTCCTCCGCACCAAGACCTTCGCCGCCCTCACCTTTCCGGTCACCGTCTGGTTCCTCTACTACGGGGTGATGTTCGCCTTCTTCCTCACGCCGCTGATCGGGATCGCCATGAACCACATGGCGCTCATGGACGCGTTCAACGTGCTGTTCCTCCTGGGCGGCTGCAACTTCTGGTGGCCGACCATCGGCATCGACCACAACCCCCGGTGGAAGATGACCCACGGGATGCGGATCATCAACCTCCTGATCGGGGTGCCGTTCGAGTCGTTCCTGGGGATCGCCCTCCTGGGGGGTGGCGCCGCCGCCTCCATCTACACCACGTCGCAGACCCACGTGGGCGGCGGCATGGTGTGGGCGATCGGCGAGGTCTCCGCCTTCGTGGGGACGGCCATCGTCATGGTCCAGTGGATGCGTGACGACCGGCGGGTGGCCGTGCGCGAGGACCGTCGCACCCTCGTCCGCCAGCGGGCGGACCACGAGCGCCAGGTCCGATCGGGTGGGGCGCCGTCCCCGGTGGCCGCCCCGTCCACCGCCGGCTCGGCCTACGAGGAGGCCTACCTGGCGCGGGGGATCCCGGTCCCGGTCATCCTCGGCGACGACTACCGGTCCTGACCCCGGCGGTCAGTGGCCGCCGGCCCCGGCCCCGGCCCCCTGCTCCTCCACCGCCCGGGCCCGGATTTCGGCCACGGTCCGGACCTCGTCGGTGCCGGGTCCGCCCGCCGTGGTCGCCTCGGCGACTCCGTCGCCCCCCAGGAGGGCGCCGAGCGTGTCGCGGGTCGAGGAGCGGAGGGCCCCGAGGTCGTAGCCACCCTCGAGGAAGAGCACCAGGCGTCCGGGGGGGGCGAAGCCGGCCACCGTCCGGGCCAGACGGGCGAAGTCCCCGCTGGACAGGGCCAGCCCACCGAGCGGGTCGTCCCGGTGGGCGTCGAAGCCGCACGACACCAGCACCCAGTCGGCGCCGAACGCCGCGATGGAGGGCCCGGCCACCAGGTCGAGGGCCAGAGCCACCACGTCCCCGGTGGCCCCGGCCGGGAGGGGCACGTTGACGGTGAGGCCCACCGCCCCCGGGCCCCCCACCTCGTCGGCCCGACCGGTGCCCGGGTAGAAGGGCCACTGGTGGGTCGACACCACCAGCACCCGCGGATCGTCCCAGAAGATGGACTGGGTGCCGTTGCCGTGGTGGACGTCCCAGTCGACCACCAGGACCCGCTGACCGGCGTCGATCAGGGCACCGGCGGTCACCGCCAGGTTGTTGAGGAGGCAGAACCCCATCCCCCGACCCGCCTCGGCGTGGTGCCCGGGCGGGCGGGCCACCACAAAGGCCACCCCGTCGGCGGTCCGCCGGAGGCCGTCGACGGCGGCCAGTCCGGCCCCGGCGGCCCGGCGGGCCGCCTCCCACGAGCCCTCCCCGGCGAAGGTGTCGGGGTCGAGGTCACCGCCGCCCCCGGAGCAGAACCGCTCCAGCCCGTCGAGGTAGGAGGCGGTATGGACCCTGGCCAGGTCCTCACGGGTGGCCGGGGTGGGCTCGACGGTGTGGAGCTCGTCACCCAGCCGGAGGTCGGCAACCCCGGACACCACGGCACCGATCCGTTCCGGCCGCTCCGGGTGGTGGCGGTCCCCGGCGTGGTCGCCGCCCCCGCCGGTGGGTCCGGCCACGATCAGATCCACCGGTCGCCATCCTCCGGCTCCCGGTCACGAGGATCCGTCACAGCCATGGTCCTCCCCTGATCCCGTCCGGCTCCGTCCACTCCCCTGCACGCTACTGCCGCCCCTCCTCGGCCGGAGGACGCCGTCGGCGACGTCGTCGGCGGCACCCGGCGAGCCACAGGTAACCGTACGGTGACAGAACACGCGCCCTGGCAGGGAGAATTCACCAATCACCCCTTGTCGGCGGGATCGCGAACGGTCATCGTGGTGACAGGCGGCGCGTTCGTGGCGTCGCCCCGTAGCGGAACAGGCAAGCCAGTGAGAAAGCGAAGCACCGCAGGAGCAGAGGGAGGGATCGTCGTGGACCACGATCTGGTGGGGTACCGGAAGAACTGGCCGCACGTGGTGGCACGTACCGCCCCGAGCCCGTCGGCCGCCGAGGACCGGACCAAACGCCTCGACCAGCTGAGCCCCCTCATCCACGACCTGCTGGCCTGGGAGCTGGTGATCCGCACCGACGACGGCGCCTTCGAGCTCCGCGAGGACGTGCAGCACCGCCTGGCCGAGCTCGTCGCCCGGCAGTCCCACCCCACCGCCGCCGTCTACGTCGGGCGACCCTGCGCCCACTGCGGTGCCACCGGCGTCACCCGGCTGGTCGACGGGGTGCGGGCCTGCCCGGCCTGCGCCCAGACCCGACCGGCCGACCTCGACGCTCCCACCGACATCGAGGGGGGCGCCCCGAAGGCCCGCGGCGAGTCCCACTCGTGGTGGGCCCGCAAGGTTGGCTGAGACCGGGGTCACCTCCGGGTCCCGGTGGTCGATCGGCTCCACCGGGTCGCTCCTCTCCATCGGCTCGGTCGGCTCGGTCCTGTCCATCGGCTCGGTCGGCTCGGTCCTGTCCATCGGCTCGGTGGGTTCCGCCGGTTCGGTGCTGTCGGTCGGCAGCTTCGTGAGCGTCGCCTCGGCCCTGTCGGCCGCCTCCCTCGGGTCGGTGCTGTCCGCCGCCTCCCGCTGGTCGTTGCTGTCATGGCAGGGCCACCGCTCGGCGTTGACCACCGGTGGCCCGCCCCACGATTAGGGGTCGACCGCACCGGGTAGGACAGTGCGGAACCGCCGTCGACACCCAGTGGCGGCCGCACCCCGCCGGTGGACGTCGCCCGGCCGGCGGACGCGGCAGCCGGAAAGGCAGCTGTGCAGCGCCGACTCGAGATCGAGGTCCTGGACATGGACCAGTACGAGGTCACCCTGGCCGAGGGGAGTGTGATCTCCCGGCACCGGGTGGAGCTCTCCGACCGGGTCCTCGACGATCTGGGGCTCGAGGAGCTCGACGGCGAGACGGTGGTCCGGGAGGCCTTCGCCATCCTCCTGGAGCGGGAGCCGCTCACCGCCGTGCCCCCGTCCTCCAGCCTGGACCGGATCGGTGCCCTCTACCCCTACCTCCTGCCGGAGCTCCGCCAGCGGCTGTCCGCCGGGGCCCGGGTCCGGATCCTGGGGCCCGACGAGGCGTCGTCCGCCTGAGGCCGGCCCCCTCGGCCCGGGGCGGCGGTCACCACCCGTCGTCGGGGGGCGGCTCGCGGATGTCCTCCCACGGGGGCGGCTCGTCGGGTCCGTCCCCCCACGGGTCGTTGGGGAACAGGTCGAAGGGCAGTCCGGTCAGCTCGCTCAGGTGCGATAGCGCCTCCGTCGACGAGGTGACCTTGATGGTGTGCATCCCCATGGCCCGGGCGGGCTTGAGGTTCACCCCCAGGTCGTCGAGGAAGACGGCGTCGGAGGGGCGGACCTCGAGGGCCTGGCAGGCCAGCTGGTAGAAGGCCTCCTCGGGCTTGCGGACCCCGAGGAGGCGGGACTCCAGCACCACGTCGAAGAGTCCGAAGGCCCGGGTGATGTCGGGATGGACCGGGAGGTCGTCGCTCCCGAAGTTGTTGGTCAGGCAGGCGGTGCCGAACTCCCGGGCGCAGCTCCGCACCGCCGCCACCATCTCCGGGCGGACCTCCCCCCGGAGCAGCCCCAGCACCTCACGGCCGTCGACCGGATGGCCGAGGGCGAGTGCCTCGGCCTCGAACGCCTCGGCAAAGGTGTCGAGGTCGACGGTGCCCCGCTCCAGCCGGGCCCAGGCGTTGGTGTCGGGGTCGGTGGCGTTGATCCGGCGGAGGAACCCGTCGGGCAGGTCGTGGAGCCGCTCGTACCGGGCGAACGCCTCGAAGGGGCTGGAGGTCATCACCCCGCCGAAGTCGAACATCACCGCCCGGATCATCCGGCCCGGCCTCCGGGCACCTCCGGAGGGGTGCGCTCGATGGCCGCCTCGAACAGGGTGGCGATGTCGTCGCCGTAGAGGTCGCTCGCCCGCTCCCCCAGCTGGACCACCGACATCAGCAGCGACAGCATCATCGCCACCACGGCGTTGGCCATGGACACCGGCTCGATGTCGGTCCGCACCGTCCCGTCGAGCTGCTCACTGCGCAGCTTGTCGGCCAGGGCCTTGCGGAGCTCCTCGAGGGCGGGGATCTCGAGCACCCGGACCGTCACCTCCGGCTCCAGGCCGGCCAGCAGCCGTCGGGCCAGGGGGTGGTGGTCGAGCGCCCCGATCAGGACGTTCACCAGCTGCCGTCGCCACACCCGGGCGCTGTCCTCGGCCATGGCGCTCGACAGGCCCTCCTCGATCACCGCGGCGGCGTCCTCGTCCACCGCCGCCAGGAAGAGGGCCTCCTTGCCGGGGAAGTAGGCGTAGGCGGCGGTGCCCCCCACCCCGGCGTCCCGGGCGATGTCCGCCACCGAGGTGGACCGGAACCCGTCCCGGCCGAACCGGGCGATGGCGGCGTCGAGGATCACCCGTCGGGTCTGGGCTCCCTTGCCCTCCGGGGACACCGCCGCATCGGACTCCATCGTCACGGAGTGTAGCAGAATCGAGGACTTGAGTCTTTCTCTCAAATCCTCTACACTGACGGTACCGACCCCTCCACCCCCCGGGAGACCGCCCATGTCCCACGATGCCCCCACCCGCTCGGTCCCGACCCGCCGCATGGACTTCGAGGAGTCCCTGGCCGAGGTGCCGAGGTACTTCGCCGCCGACGGCGATCTCATCGTCTGCCACCTGATGGCCGCCCTGTCCTCCGTCTTCCCCGACGGCGAGGACTTCTTCGTCCGGTCGGTGCGCACCTACCGTGACCGGGTCGAGGACCCGGTGCTGAAGCGGCAGGTGGCCGGCTTCATCGGCCAGGAGTCGGTGCACGGTCGGGAGCACCGGGCGTTCAACGACCGTCTCGACCAGCTGGGCTATCCCACCCGCCGCTACGAGGCCAGGACCCGGCGCGGGCTGGCGTTCCGGGAGCGGGTGGCTGTCGCCCATCTCCAACCTGGCCGCCACCGCCGCCCTCGAGCACTTCACCGCCACCCTGGCCGAGCTGGTCCTGACCAGCGAGGACGCCCGCCACGCCATCGGCCACCCGGCGGTCCGCGACCTCTTCGTCTGGCACGCCCTCGAGGAGTCCGAGCACAAGGCGGTGGCCTTCGACGTCTACCGGGCGGTGGGCGGCAGCGAGCGCCTCCGGGTCCTGACCATGAACCAGGTCACCCTGGGCTTTCTGGTGGGGATGACCGCCCAGGTCGTGGCCTCCCTCCTCCGGGACCCGGCCACCTACCGCCGGGGCAACCTGCGACGCAGCCTCCGGGCCTTCCGGACGTCGCCGCTGGCCAACCGCCAGGTGTGGCGCCAGCTCCGCGAGTACAACCGGCGGGACTTCCACCCCGACGACCGCGACACCACCGCCCTGGTCGAGGAGTGGCGCGCCACCCTCTTCGGGGAGCACGGCACGCTGAATGACAGACTGACGTCCCCGGCCGCCTAGTCCCGGCCGCTGGTCACGGGTCGGTCGACCCCGGCCGCTGAGAGAAGGAGTTGTCCGCGTGGAGCACCTCGACGTCCTGGTGGTGGGGGCCGGCCTGTCCGGCATCGGGGCCGGGCACTTCCTCCAGTCCCAGTGCCCCTGGGCCACCTACGCCATCGCCGAGGCCCGGGACACGCTCGGCGGCACCTGGGACCTGTTCCGCTACCCGGGCATCCGCTCGGACTCCGACATGTTCACCCTGGGCTACTCCTTCCGTCCCTGGGACGGGGCGAAGGCCATCGCCGACGGCGACTCCATCCTCCGCTACATCCGGGACACCGCCGCCGACGAGGGCATCGACACCCACATCCGGTACGGGCTCCGGGTGGTGGCGGCCGACTGGGCGTCGGAGGACGCCCAGTGGCGGATCACCGCCGAGCGGCTGGGGACGGGCGAGACGGTGCAGCTGACCTGCGGCTTCCTCCTGTCGTGCACCGGCTACTACCGCTACGACCACGGCTACCGGCCGACCTTCCCCGGGTCCGAGCGGTTCACCGGGGCCATCATCCACCCCCAGGCGTGGCCCGCCGATCTCGACCACCGGGGCAAGCGGGTGGTGATCATCGGCAGCGGGGCCACCGCCATCACCCTGGGCCCGGCCCTGGCCGCCACCGCCCAGGTCACCATGGTGCAGCGCTCCCCCTCCTACGTGCTCTCCCTCGCCGGCCCGGGACCCGCTGGCCGACCTGGTGCGGCGCCGGCTGCCGGCCCGCTGGTCGGGTCCGCTCCTCCGGTGGCTCAAGGCCCTCACCAGCCAGGCCGTGTACACCCTGAGCCAGCGCCGTCCGGCCCTGGTCAAGCGGCTCCTCCGCCGGCAGCTGGAGCGCCAGCTGCCGGCCGGCTACGACATCGACACCCACTTCACCCCCACCTACGACCCGTGGGACCAGCGGCTGTGCCTGTCCCCGGACGGCGAGCTGTTCGACGCCATCCGGGCCGGGACCCTCGAGGTGGTCACCGACCACATCGAGACCTTCACCGAGGACGGGCTCCGGCTCGCCTCCGGTGCCGAGGTGGACGCCGACATCATCGTCACCGCCACCGGGCTCGAACTGCTCTTCCTGGGTGGCATCCGGCTGTCGGTGGACGGTGCGGCGGTCGACCCGGCCACCCGGCTCACCTACAAGGGCATGATGCTCGAGGACGTGCCCAACCTGGCCTTCGCCATCGGCTACACCAACGCCTCGTGGACGCTCCGCTGCGACCTCATCTGCGACTACGTCGCCCGGCTGCTCAACCGCATGCGCCAGGTGGGGATGCGCCAGTGCACCCCCACCGAGGTGGCCGGCACCCGGGCGGTCGGGCCCCTCCTCGGCCTGCGGTCCGGGTACGTGCTCCGGGCCGCCGACCGCCTCCCCCGCCAGGGGTCGGCCTTCCCCTGGCAGGTCCACCAGAGCTACCTGCGGGACTACCGGGCCATGAAGCTGGGCAGCCTCGACGACCCGGCCCTGGTGCTCAGCCACCCGGCCCGGCCGTCGGCCCGGACCGCCGCCGAGGAGGTGGCGCCGGTATGAGGATCGCCTTCGGCCAGGTGGCCGCCGTCACCGGGGCCGGCTCGGGCATCGGCCGGGCCCTGGCCCAGGCGCTGGCCCGCCGCGGGGTGCACCTGGCCCTGGCCGACATCGACGACGACGGGCTGGCCGAGACGGTGCGCCTGTGCGAGGGGTCGGGGGTCAAGGTCACCTCCGCCCACCTCGACGTGGCCGACCGTTCGGCCGTCGAGGCCTGGGCCGACCGGGTGGTGGAGGAGCACGGCCGGGTCAACCTGGTGTGCAACAACGCCGGGGTGGGGCTCTCGGCCACCGTGGAGGCGATGTCCTACGCGGACTTCGAGTGGTTGATGGGCATCAACTTCTGGGGGGTGGTCTACGGCACCAAGGCCTTCCTCCCCCACCTCAAGGCGAGCGGGGACGGTCACATCGTCAACGTGTCCAGCGTGTTCGGACTGATCAGCGTGCCGTCCCAGTCGGCCTACAACGCCGCCAAGTTCGCCGTCCGCGGGTTCACCGACGCCCTGCGGATGGAGCTGGAGATCGAGGGGGCCCCGGTGTCGTGCACCACCGTGCATCCGGGCGGGGTCAAGACCAACATCGCCCGCAACGCCCGGCGGGACGAGAGCGCCGACGCCATCACCGGGCCCGACACCTCGCCCGACGACTTCGACCGGGTGGCCCTCACCTCACCGGACAAGGCGGCCAACGACATCCTGGCCGCCGTCGACCACGACCGCCGCCGGGTGGTGGTGGGACCCGATGCGGTGGCCATCGACCTGCTGGCCCGGCTGCCCACCGCCCTCTACCAGTGGGCCCTGGTCCGGGGGGCGCGCCGCCGGCGCTGAACCGTCCCCGCCGGCGACGGTTCAGCCGGTCGGCGCCGGCTCCAGGTAGGTGAAGATGACCATCTGCGAGGCGTGGGCCACCAGGGTCCCGTCCTCCGCCCAGAGGGTGGACTCCACCGACGCCCACCCGTCATCGGCCCACCGGGCCCGGTCGTGGGCCAGCAGCCACTCGGTCCGGGCTGGCCCCAGCAGGTGGACGGTCAGGTCGGCGCTGGGGGCGAACCACGGGTCGGCACCGGGGCCGAGGAGCTCGGCGATGCACCCGGGCATCCGGTCGGCCAGGGCGACCACGGCGAGCGGGTCGAGGCTGCCGTCGGCCAGCCGGGGGGCGTCGTCGAACCGGAGCCAGGTGGCCACGTCCGAGTGGTCGGGCACCCACTCCTCCCAGCGGGCATGGCCCCGACCCACCCGGGCCTCCACCCGCGACCAGAAGGGCAGTACCGGGTAGGCCTCCACGCCGGGGGGCGGCGGGTCCCGGTAGGAGCGGCACGCCTCCGGCCCCGGCACGGCCGGCGGCGCCAGATCGAGCAGGGTCGGGCCCCGACGGGTGGATCCGAACACCGCCACCGTCGTGGCCCCGGCGTTCGCCCCCACGTTCCGGACGGTGGCCTGCAGCTGACTGGCCGACCGGCCCCGGCGGAGCACGGACACCTCGACCTCGAGCTCGCCGGGGAGCACCTGCCCGGCGAAGACGGTGGTGCAGGTGCGGAGCCCCTGGCCGGGGTCGTCCAGCTCGGCGACGGCGGCCCGCAGGGCCAGCGCCGCCACCACACCTCCGTGGGGGAGCGGCATCAGGTTCCAGCTGTCGTCGAGGGTGGCCAGGTACCGTCCGCCGCCGGCCGACCGGACGGTCACGTCGTCGGCGAACGAGCCCATGGCGCCCGATGTTGTTCGGCCCCCGCGACGGTGTCAAGGGACGGGGACCCGGGTCGGGTCAGGCCGGATCGGCCGGGCGGCCGGGCGGTGCGGTGCGGTGGCTACCGCAACCGCGAGGCGGGCTGGTAGTTGGGCCCGGCGGTGACATCCACGCGGGCCAGGAGCTGCTCGCACGGCGGCTCGAACTCGGCGGTGAACCGGCGGGCGCGGCTCTCCCCCAGCAGCCGCCAGGGCGTGGTGGTGAGCCGGTCGGTCTCGTCCTCGAGGTGCTGGCGGAGGGCGATCCCCTCGGCGGTCACCCGGCCGCCGGCAGCGAGCCCGGCCGCCTCCAGCGCCGACCATCCGGACGCCACCTCCTGGGGGGTCGAGCCGCGGGAGGTCGGGATCCAGTCGGGTTCGTACCCCAGCCAGGCGTTGTGGAGGATCGACGCCTCGATACCGCTCAGACCCGCCGCCACCACCAGGGCCCAGTGGGTGTCGCCCCGCCACTCCCGCAGGCAGTTGACGGCGTGCCATCCGGAGAGGACCGGATCCGCCGGCCTGACCATGCGCAGGTGGGCCCCGAACAGGACCCGGCCCACCGAGGGAAGCCGCTCCACCACCGGCCAGAGCTCCGGCCCGAGCTGGGCCAGCGGGGCCAGGATGCTCGGGGCGTAGTCGGCCAGTCCTTCGAGGACGGCGGCGTCCCGGGCCCGCCAGACGTCGTCGAAGGTGGTGTGGGCGGCCACCATCTCGAAGGTGGTCCGGATCCCCCGGGCGGTGATGGAGCCGAAGGCGGCGATGACGCTGTCCGGCCCGGCCGGCGCCAGCGGGGCGCACCGGGCGGCGATGTAGCCGAGCGGGCCGGGCAGGCCCAGCCGGGTGTAGCGCCCGATGGCCCCCGGATCCCAGAAGATCCAGCCCACGGTGGTCTGGACCGACCGGGCGTTGCGCTTGGTCAACTCCGTCCACTGGTCCCGCTCCCGCATCCCGGCGACGCTATCGGGATCGCGCCCCTCGTCACGACGCCACCGGCCCGGTAGGGTGCCTGTCGAACCGGCTGCAAGGGGAACCACGTCACCATGGTCGTACTGATCGTCGTCATCGTCGTCGTCATCCTCCTGGTCCTCGCCCTGTGGCTGGCCTTCAACGGGCTGGTCCGGAGGCGGAACCGGACCCAGGAGGCCTGGTCGGAGATCGATATCGAGCTCAAGCGCCGCCACGACCTCATTCCCAACCTGGTCTCCACCGTCCAGGGATACGCCACCCACGAGCAGGGCACCTTCGAGGCGGTCACCCAGGCCCGGGCCAACGCGGTGACCGCCGGCGCCACCGGCGACCCCGCCCAGATCGCCCCGGCGGAGAACGCGCTGTCCGGGACGTTGCGCTCGTTGTTCGCGGTGGCCGAGAACTATCCCCAGCTACGGGCGGTGGAGAGCTTCCTGCAGCTCCAGGAGACCCTGACCGCCACCGAGGACAAACTCGAGTACGCCCGCCGCTTCTACAACACCAACGCCCGCGACTACGACACCGCCCTCCAGACCTTCCCGAGGAACCTCATCGCCGGCCCCTTCGGGTTCAAGGCGGTGGCCTTCTTCGAGGCGGACGAGGCCGACCGGGCCGTCCCCCAGGTCAGCTTCCCCGGCTCCGACGCCGCCGGCACCGGAGGCCCGGCGCCGTCCGGACCTCCCCCGGCCACCGGCGGCGGCGGTCCGCCGCCCGCCGTCTGACCCCGCCGGTCAGACCGACCGGCCAGCGGCGATCTTCTCGAGCTCGGCGATCCGCACCTCGAGGGGAGGGTGGGTGTCGTAGAGGCGGTGGTACCACGCCTCGTGGTGCTGGAGCGGGTCGTCGATGCACATGGCGGCGGTGGCGTGGTTCATCTTGGCGAACGGCTTGTCGTTCTGCTGGAGCTTCCGCAGGGCGCTCAACAGGCCGGCCGGGTTCCGGGTCAGCTCCACCCCGCTGACGTCGGCCAGCGACTCGCGCCGCCGGGACAGGGCCAGCCGGATCAGCGGTCCGAACAGGAAGCCAATGACGGCCAGCAGGCCACCGGCGGCCAGGAGCACCGGGGTCAGCTGGTTGTTGCGTCCCCCACCGGTGAAGAAGGCGCTCCGCCACAGGATGCTGGCCAGCAGGGCGGCCATGCCGATCATGGTCCCCACCACCAGGAGCAGCCGGATGTCGTGGTTCTTGATGTGGCTCATCTCGTGGCCGGTGACTCCCTCCAGCTCCTCGCGGTTCATGATGGCCAGCAGCCCGGTGGTGTAGGTGATGGCCGCCTTCTCCGGGCGGACCCCGGTGGCGAAGGCGTTGGGGGACGGGTCGTTGATCACGTAGACCGCCGGGGTGGGGATGCCCTCTCCGATGGCCAGCGCCTCCACCAGGTTGTGCAGCTGCTGGTACTGGCGGGGGTCGGCGGGCACCGCGCCCGACACCCGGAGCACCAGGCCGGCCCCGGCGGTCAGGGAGTAGAGGATGGCCCCGAGGGCCAGCAGGGCACAGATCACCATGCCCGCCACCACCGGGGCCCACCCGTAGGAGACGGTGGTGGTGGCGTAGGGGCTGGTGGCCGGATGGTAGACGGCCCGGAAGATCAGGCCCCCCACGGCCCCGATGACCAGCCAGATGACGAAGAAGGCCACGATGACCAGGGCGCTACGGCGCTTGTTCCGGGCGATCTCGGTGTACACGGGGCGAAGCCTACGGCAGACGACCCCGTCGGCCCCGGACGGGACCGGCGGTGGCCCCGGGCCGACCCCCGGCGACCCCGGGCCGACCCCCGGCGACCCCGGGCCGACCCCGGGTCGGAACCTCCGGGGACTAGCGTTGCCGCCATGACATCGGGGTGGGGTCGACTGGGGTGCGTACTGCTGGTGCTGGGGGTGGCCGCCGGGGGGGCGGTGGTCGGCTCGACGGCGGGAGCGGCCGGCTCCTCCCCGCCCGTCACCCAGCTGGTGCTCCAGTCGCCGACCGCCTACACCCCGACCCCCCAGTCGGCCGGTGGCCACGACGACTACCACTGCTCGCTGCTCGACCCCCACCTCACCACCAACGCCTTCATCACCAAGGTCCAGTTCGAGGCGAACAGCCCGGAGGTCCACCACGAGATCACCTACGAGGTGCCCCCCGACCTGGCTGCCCAGGCCGAGGCCCAGGACGGCGGCGGCAAGGGCTGGACCTGCTTCGGGGAGTCAGGGCTGTCGGGGGGCAACCCGCTGACCGGCGGCGCACCCTGGCTGTCGGCCTGGGGCCCGGGCCACAACATCTCGGTGGAGCCGGCCGGCGACGGTGCCCCCATGCCGGCCGGAAGCCTGGTCATCGTCCAGGAGCACTACAACATGCTGGTGGGCGACAAGCCGGTCCACTCCAAGGTGATCCTGTCGACGGTGCCGGCCACCACGCCGCTGCGGCCGCTGCGCCTCGACCTCTTCGTGGCCCCGCCCGACGTCCCCTGCCCGTCGGGCTCCACCGGCCCGATGTGCAGCCGGGCCAACGAGCTGGCCAGCGTGGGCCAGCGGTTCGGTGCCGGCCAGGAGGCCCTGGTCAACGGGATGGAGGCCCTGTGCGGTCGCGATCCCGCCGACCCGCCGGTGGGTGACACCACCACCTGCACCCAGCCCATGCGGACCTCGGGCAACATCGTCGAGCTGGCCGCCCACATGCACCTGCTGGGGGTGTCCATGAAGTTCGTGCTCGACCCCGGCACCCCGAAGCAGCAGACCCTGCTGGACGTCAAGGACTACGACTTCCACTACCAGCACGGCTACATCCTGGCCAAGCCGGTGCCGGTCACCCGGGCGGACTCCCTCCAGATCACCTGCACCTACAACCCGCAGCTCGAGGTGGAGCTGCCCATCCTCCGGTCGGTCCCGGCCCACTTCGTGACCTGGGGCGACGGGTCCACCGACGAGATGTGCCTGGGGCTGGTGGAGACCACCCCTCCGGACACGGTGTCCGAGTCGGCCGCCCTGGCCAAGGCATTTCCCCCCAGCGTCTGAGCGACCCTGGCTCCGGCCCCGGGGAGGTCGGTCAGTCCCCGTCCCAGCAGCCGAGGATCACGTCGGCCACCGTCACCGCCACGTCGGCCCGGCTGGTCGGCGGCTTGCCGAACTGGGCCGGGAGGCCAGTGGGGTCGACCTCCAGGACCTTCCAGTCCTTCCGCACCACCACCGATCCGTTGCGGGTCTGGAACGCCCCCTGCCCGAGGTTGGCCAGGGTGGAGGTCTTCCCCAGCGACGCCGCCAGGTCGTTGAAGTACGCCTCGGTCTGGGCCCAGCTGGACAGCTCCTTCACCGACACCCCGAGGGTGGCGTCCGGGTACTGGTAGGTGCACGAGTACCGGTGGTCGACCCACGCCTTGTCCACGATGATGGCGTCGACGCCGAGGACCTGGTTGACCTCGTCGGAGACCTTGGCCCGGCACACCATGGTGGCGATGGGCGAGGGCACCGGACCGGCCGGCTGCGGCACGGTGGTGGAGCTCGACGCCGAGGAGCCACCGCAGCCGGCGGCGGCGACCGAGAGCGCCACGGCCAGCACGACCCACCCCAGACGACGCACCGGCGCATGGTAACAGTCGGGGCCTTTCCCCCTCCGTCGCTCCGCGCCACCCACCGGCCCCCCCTGACCGGTCAGGCCGGGGCCGCCGGCGGGGTCAGGGAGATGGCGTCCTCCGGGCAGGCGACCACGCAGAGGCCGCACGCCCGGCAGTCGGAGGCCCGCGGCGTGTAGGCGGTCTGACGACGGTGGGCCCGCACCTTCAGCCGGGCCAGCGCTCCGAGGCTGGCGAAGTCACCGTCGTCCATGCGGCGGACCTCGAAGACGTCGTGGGGACAGACCACCACGCAGTCCCGCTTGCCCTCGCACCGGGCGTGGTCGACCACCGGGACCCAGGTGCCGGGGGTGGCGTTGCACCGCTCCCCCGGCCGGTCGGGATGGGCGGCGGCCCGGCGCTTCTTCTCCAGGTCACTGCCGGTGTCGCTCATCCCTGATGGCTCCTCGTGGTCGGCCGGGGGATCCGGCCGGTGCTCAGCTGGTGGTGGAGGTGGAGGTGGACGATCCGGTGCCCAGCGGCGAGAGTACGGCGTACCCGTTGGCGAAGGCCGCCACGTCACTCGGGAAGGTGGTCACCGTCGACGCGCAGTTCACCGTGTTGTAGCTGTAGCCGTCGAAGCTGGTGGCGGTGGGGGCGTTCACCGGGCCCCGCACCATCCCTGGACAGGTCGGGACGTTCAGGGCCACCGAGTGACCGGCTCCCAGGGTCCGCTCGGCCAGGGCGTTCCGGTGGGCCTGGACCCAGCTGACCAGGACGGAGGCCGCCTCCGAGAAGTTGGGGGTACCGGAGCCGTTGATGCCCTGGCTGGTGGCGATGGCCGGGATGCCGTCGGCGGCCGCCGCCCGGGCCGCCCCGACCGTCCCGGACAGGGACGCCGTCGGCCCGGTGTTCTGTCCGAAGTTGATGCCGGAGACCACCAGGTCGGGCCGGACGGCGATGCCGTGGTGGTTGATGGCCCAGTGGACGGTGTCGGCCGGGTAGCCGTGGACGGCGACGGCCGGGTAGCCCGAGGCCGTCTTGCCCTTGCTGACCACCAGCTTGCCGGTGGTCACCTTGGCACCGGTGCCGCTCTGGTTGGTGAGGGGGGCGACCACGATCACCCGGGTGTCGGGGAGGGACCGGAGGGCCTGCACGGCGGCGTTGATGCCCGGGGCGCTGTAGCCGTCGTCGTTGGTGACCAGCACGGTCAGCGGCTTCGGGGAGGAGGCCCCGGAGGCCGAGGCACCGACGCCCAGCCCCACGACCGACGCCAGCGCCGTCATCGTCACCACCGTCAGGGCGCCGACCCGTGGCCGCCGTCTCCCCATCGTCGTCACCTTCGGTCCCACGTGCCCTCCCTCGTTCGGCCCATCATCATGGCAGGGCGCCACCCGGGTCGGGGGTCGGGGGTCACGCGTCCGGGGACCGGGGTGTCCGGGGACCGGCCGGCCCCTCGATGACCTCCAGGTCGCCCCGGCGGCGCCGCACCACGCCTCGAAGGCCGACCGAGCGACCGCGGGGACGCCGGGGGGGCGGGGATGACCGGTGGTGATCGCCGTCCCTAAGATACGTGGCGCATGTCCGGGATCCGGGCCTGCCAGGGGGCCGGCCGGAAGGCGGGTGCCCCGATGTCGCCTCCCGCGGCGACGCCCAGCCGTCCATCGAGGGGCCCGAGGGGGGAGCCCGATGCATCCGCACCCGTTCGCACCGACCACCTCCCGGTCGCTGCCCGTGTGCCCGATCACCACCCTGTCAGGAGCGTCATGACCACCACCCAGCCCATCGCCGCCATCCATATCGGAAACGACGACCTGCCCTTCGTCGAGATCGGCGGCGGCAACAAGATGAAGGTCCTCATGGTCAAGCCCGAGGAGGGCCTCTGGATCGTGGAGAACATCTTCCAGGCCGGCTACACCGTCCAGACCCACCGCCACACGGGTCCGGTCTACGGCTACACCACCTCGGGGGCGTGGAAGTACCAGGAGTACGAGTACGTGAACCGCGCCGGCTCCTTCCTGTTCGAACCGGCCGGATCCGTGCACACCCTCGAGTGCGTCGAGGACGACACCCGGGTCTGGTTCCAGATGTACGGCTCCAACCTCAACCTCGACGCCGACGGCAACGTCGAGAGCGTCTTCGACGGCCCGGGCACCCTGGCCGCCTACCTGGCGCTGGCCGAGGCCGAGGGGTTTCCGACCCCTGACGTCCTGGTCCGCTGATGCCCACCGTGCTCGACCTCACCGATCCGGACACCTTCCGGCACGGACCTCCCCACGAGGAGCTCACCGAGCTGCGCCACCGGGACCCGGTGCACCACCAGACCATGGCGGACGGCAGCGACGTCTGGCTGGTGCTCAGGCATCGCGACGTGGTCCACGTCGCCCGGCACCCGGAGCTGTTCTCGGCCAGTGAGGGGGGCGTGGTCCTCGAGACCCTGGCCCCCGAGCAGGTGGAGGCCATGCGGGGCATGCTCCTGGCCATGGACCCACCCAGGCACCTGGCCTTCCGCCGGCCGGTGGCGCCCCACTTCCGCAAGGTGGTGATCGACGCCATGGAGGGACAGATCCGCCAGATCTGCCGGCAGATCATGGCCGAGGTGGAGCGGGGTGCGGAGATCGAGTTCGTGCACGACGTGACCTCCGACCTCCCCACCCGGGTCATCGGCCGCCTGATGGGGCTGCCGGAGGAGGACTGGTCGCTCATCCACCAGCTCGCCGAGCAGAACACCAGCGGGCAGGACAGCGAGTACGCCACCGACACCGGCCAGGACGGCATGGTGGCCATGGGCATCTACGCCATCGAGCTGGCCCAGCGGCGCCGGGCCGAGGAGCCGGCCCCCGATCTCACCTCGGTGATCCTGGGGACCGAGTTCGACGGTCACCTGATGGACGACGTCGAGTTCGCCACCTTCTTCGTCCAGCTGGTCACCGCCGGCAACGACACCACCAAGACGATGCTGTCGTCCGGCGTCCTGGCCCTCCTCCACCACCCCGAGCAGCTCCGGGAGGTACGGGAGGACCGCGACGCCATCCCCGGGGCCGTCGAGGAGGTCCTCCGGTGGGCCAACCCGCTCCACTACTTCCGGCGCACCGCCGCCGTCGACACCGAGCTGCACGGTGCGGCCATCCCCCGCGGCGACAAGGTGGCCATGTACTACACGTCGGCCAACCGGGACGAGGACCTGTTCGAGGACTCGCAGGCGTTCGACATCCACCGGCATCCCAACCCGCACCTGGCCTTCGGGATCGCCGAGCACCACTGCCTGGGTGTCCACCTGGCCCGGCTGGAGGGCCGGGTCTTCTTCGAGGAGCTGCTCGACGCCTTCCCCACCATCGAGCTGGCCGGGGAGCCGGTCCGGCTCCGTTCGAACCTCAACAACGCCTACAAGCGGATTCCCGTGCGGATGGCGTAGCGCCGCCGGCACCAGGCCGGCCCCAGGCCGGCCCCAACGAGAGGGAGGTCCACATGTCCTTGGTCCGGGTCCACAACCTGGGTGTCTCGCTCGACGGCTTCGGCACCGGGGCGGGCCAGAGCCTGGAGCAACCCTTCGGCCATGCCGGGAGCCGGCTCATGGAGTGGTTCTCCGCCACCCGCACCTTCCACGCCATGCAGGGCGAACCGGGCGGAAGCACCGGCATCGACGACGCCTTCGCCGGCAACTGGGGGGTGGGCATCGGGGCCGAGATCATGGGGCGCAACAAGTTCGGCCCCCAGCGGGGCCCGTGGTCGGACGGGGAGTGGAGGGGGTGGTGGGGCGATGACCCGCCCTTCCACACCCCGGTGTTCGTGCTGACCCACCATCCGAGGCCGCCCCTGGAGATGGAGGGCGGGACCACCTTCCACTTCGTCGATGCCACGCCGGCCGAGGCCCTGGCCCTGGCCCGGGAGGCGGCCGGCGGGCTCGACGTGCGCATCGGTGGGGGCCCCTCGACGGTCCGCCAGTTCCTGGCCGCCGACCTGGTCGACCACCTGCACGTGGTGGTCGTCCCCCTGGTGCTGGGGCGGGGCGAACGGCTGTGGGACGGGCTCGAGGGGCTCGAGCGGCGGTTCGCCGTCGAGGCGGTCAGCTCACCGAGCGGCGTCACCCACCTCACGTTCACCCGTACGTGACGCCGACCTTCTGAGGTCCCCGGGCGCCCTTCGGCGTTCACCGGTGGTCCCGTCGACGGGTTGGTTCTGCCCGCATCCGAGCGAATTCCATCCGCCGACACGGTTCAATTCGCTCGGATGCGGGCGAATTGAACCACTCCAGGAGCGGCGGGGGCGCTCCAGCGGCGTCGCCGCCCCACGCCCGGGATGGTCCCGGATCAGGGGGTCATGAGCACCTTGATGCACTCGGCCGTCCGCGCCGCCACCGTGGCGTACGCCTCGGCCGCCTCGGTGAGCGGGAACCGGTGGGTGAAGATGCCGTCCGTCCGGAACCGGCCGGAGGTCACCAACGGGATCAGCTCCTTCCACGTCTGATGGACCGGTGCGGTGGTGGTCCGCAGGGTGACGCTGCGGAACAGGTTCAGCAGGATGGGCAGCGGATAGGGGTTGAAGTCGTGGACGCCGATCACCGACACCGTGCCGCCGGCCCGCACCGAGGAGAAAGCGTCGTCAAGGGTGGTGTCCAGGGCCACGGCGTCGATGACCGAGTCGGCCCCCAGTCCCCCGGTCGCCTCCAGCACCGCCTCCACCGTGGGGCCCTCCACCGGGGTGGCCCCCGACTCGCCGGCCAACGCCCGTCGACCGGCCACCGGGTCGACGGCCAGCACCCGCCCGGCCCCCAGCAGGAGCGCCGAACGGACCGCACACATCCCCACCGCACCCAGTCCGAGCACCACCACGGTGCCTCCCGGCGGGATGTCCGCCCGCTTGGCCCCCGCCCAGCCGGTGCCCAGGTTGTCGGTGAGCAGCAGGGCCGCCTCGTCGTCGATGCCCTCGGGGATGGCCAACATCTGGAAGTCGGCCGACGGGACGGCCACCAGGCCGGCCTGGCCCCCACCCAGGGACCCGGTGCCGAAGACCCTCGGGCCCTCGACGCAGAGGATCGGGTCGCCGGTGGCACAGCCGGCGCACCGGCCGCAGCCGGCCACCGACGAGGTGAGGACCCGGTCACCGGGGCGGAACCGGCGGACGTCGGATCCCACCGCCACCACCGAGCCGATGAACTCGTGGCCGACGGCGATGGGCGCCCCCAGTGGGATGTCCCCGTCGTAGAAGTGGAGGTCCGACCCGCAGATCCCGGTGGCCTCCACCGCCACCACGGCGTCATCCGGTCCCGGGGCGGAGGGATCGTCGGCGGTGACCACCGCCACCTGTCGGGGACCCTCGATCATGACCTGCAGCACGTGACGACTCCCAGCACTCGGTGGACGGCGGCCCCAGTCTGGCCCATCGACCACCGGGGACGGCGGTGGACCGCCCTCCCGGGCGATGCCGGGAGGTGGCGCACGGACCGGCGGCGGGCCACTGAAAGTCACCTTCGGTGGTTCTCTCAGCACTGGTTGATGTCATTCCACTGCGAAAGACGTCGACAGGTGCCGAAACTGAATTCACCCCCGGTGCAGACGGTCCGACGCGGGAAAACAGCCCTTGCCACCTGGACTGATACTCGGTACGTTCAGCAGCAACACCACCGCTCGCCGCCGTCTGCGGGCCCTCCCGACGGGGAAGTTCAGAGGGTCCGGGTGGGCGACGGTGAGAGGTGATGGAGGACGGGAGATCCATCCGAAGCTTGACGAAAACCGGGGGCGTGACCGGAGTGCAGAACGGTGTCTGGCGAACAACGACCTGGATGTGACACCGCCGTCCGGCTCTACCTTCTGGGCGGGTTCGAGCTGACCGTCGGACATCGACCTGTCTGCCTCCCGGCGGGTCTGAAACGGCTGTTGGCCCTCCTGGCCGTGCGCGGCCACCGGGTGACCCGCAGCTACATCGCCGGAATGCTCTGGGGCGGAGTCAGTGAGGAACGGGCCCAGGGGAGCCTCCGCTCCGACCTCTCCCGTCTGCGGTCCCTGGGGCTCTCGCTGGTCGAGAAGCAGGGCGACACCCTCGACCTCGCCCCCCACGTCGAGGTGGACCTCTACCAGGCCAACCAGACGGCCCGGTCGGTGATCGATGCCGACCGGTCCCGGAGTGGGTCGGCGGACGGCACCCTGCTGATCGACCCCCGGATGACCTCCGAGCTCCTCCCCGGTTGGTACGACGAGTGGGTGCTCGCCGAGCGGGAGCGGCACCGCCAGCTGACCCTCCACGCCCTGGAACTGCTCTGCACCAGCCTCACCGGCGACCGGAAGTACGCCGACGCGGTGCTGGCCGGTCTGGCGGCGGTCACCCAGGAGCCACTCCGGGAGAGCTCCCACCGTGCCCTGATGAAGGCCCACCTGGCGGCCGACAACCCCGGCGAGGCCATCCGCTGCTTCGAGCGGTACCGGGAGCTGGCCGCCGACGCCCTGGGGGTGGACCCCTCCGCCTCGATGCGGGCACTGGTGGCCGGCGTGGGGTCGGTGCGGTAGTGCCGGCCCTGGTCTGCACCGGAGCCGCCCTCCAGTGCACGATGGGGGCGGCCCCCTCCACCTTCGCCGCCAGCGGGACCGACGTGACGACGGCGACCCCGGTGGGAGTGGTCTCCGACACCACGGCGGTCAGCATCCCCCCCTTCGGCATGTGCATGTCCCCGTCGAACCCGCGAGGTGGCGGCGGCCACCGCCGCCGCCATGGGCGTCCTCACCCCCCAGCCCTGCATGCCGGTGGTGTCCGGACCGTGGAGCCCCGGGTCCTCGTCGGTGACCATTGCGGGTGAGGCGGCGCTGGACGACTCGTCCCAGTGCTCGTGCGGCTGGGGTGGCGACATCTCCATCACCTCGGCCGGCCAGTCGGACGCCACCGACGGCTGAGCGGCCCGGCGCCCGGTCGGCTCAGATCCCCGAGGGGGTGGTCGGGGCGGCGTAGGGGGCGATCACCGTGTTGAGGAAGGCCCAGCTGGACAGCAGGGCCACCAGGGTGCTGTCGTCCCCGGCGGCGTCGGTAGTCAATCCGGGGACGGTGCGGGCGGGCAGGTCCACCGATCCCACCAGGACGTTGCCGGTCACCACCACCGCCGCCTGGGCCAGGAGGACGGGAACCGATACCACCAGGCTGTAGCAGGGGTCCGCCGGGGGAACGTAGGTGAGGTCGGTGTTGATCACCGTGGGTGGCACCGCCTCGTTGGCGATGAGGTTGTCGTTGATGGCCGCTTCCGCCACCTGCTCGACCAGCACGGTCTGCCCCCGGTAGAAGCGGCTGCGGATCCGGTTGCCGGTGACGATGGCGGAGCCCGCCACCGTGCTCTGGTCGGCCACCACCAGGCCGGCCCCGCTGTAGGTGTCGGCCAACACCGCGTCGATCTGGTTGTCGACGCAAGTCAGCCGGAGCAGCACGTCGGTCCCCACCTCGGTGGTGGCCGGCGGCTCGGGGGCGGAGGGGGCGTAGCCGAGCCCGGGCAGCAGACCGGTGGATCCGATCAGCGTCCCCTCCTCGGTCGACACCGTCTCGCCGAGCCCCGCGGCGATCTCGGTGCCGGTGCTGACGGCCAGGTCCTTGGTCCCCACCTCGGCCTGCCGGGTGAGGAGCGCATCCTCGTCCCGGAGCGTCACCCCGGACGCCAGGCCCTCCACCTTCAGCCCACCGGCCTCGCCGATCACGCTCCGTACCGTGGGAACGAGGGGGAGCAGCAGGCCCATGGCGTAGGCCAGCTTGATCAACGGATCGAGGTAGGCACTGGTCGACGGGGTGTCGGTGGCGTCCGTCGACGACGGGGCCAGCTGGCTGAGCTCGGTGGCGAAGCTGGTGCTGTCGGAGGTGAAGACCCAGAAGCCGCCGTAGCACTGGCGGACCACGTTCCGGTCGAACCGGACGGTCCCGACATGCCCGATCATCATCGACGCCACCGTCACGCCGTCGAACGTGCAGGACTCGATGACGGCGTCGTCGAGCGAGGTGGCGATCGGGAGGGAAGGTGGCGGCGGGGGCGTCGTCGTCCCCCCGGCGGCCGTGATGCCACCAATGGCCGTGGCGCCGGCGAAGGTCCCGACCCCGGTGCCGACGGAAGTCCCGACCCCGGTGCCGACGGAAGTCCCGACCCCGGTGCCGACGGAGGTCCCGACCTCCGACGGAGGCCCACCTCGGTGCCGATCCCCGTCCCCACCTCGGTGCCGATCCCGGCGGCCAGGTCCTCGGTCCTCGCCAGACCCTGGACCTCGCTGGGCCGGGCCACGTCGCCCACCTGGAGCGCGGCCCCGGCGGTCTGACCCTCCACCGTGTAGGTGGCCGGGGTGGTGGAGGGGAGCAGCAGGACGCCGAACGTCGCCTGGTAGGGCGGATCGGCGCTGAACCCCAGGCTGATCTCGTTGTAGGGCAGGCTGGTCGGCGCCGGCGACGACGTGAAGGTGGTCCCGGTGACGGTGCAGCCCTCCACCGCACCGGTGGCCAGGACGCCCACGCCGAAGGTGCTCCCGGTGGAGGCGGGATAGGTGAAGGTGCAGTCGGTCACCGACAGGTCGCTGGCGCCCACCACGGTCACCCCGATGGCCACCTCCACGTTGCCGGTGTACGCCTCCACCAGCGTGTCGTCGGCCGTGCCCAGCGCGCTCACCGAGGCGGTGGGAGCGGCGAACGCCGTGGCCACCGGCTCGAACCCGATCCCCTCGAAGGACACCCCGGCCGCCTGGCGGACGGTGACCAGACCGGCCTGGAACGTCGCCGGCGGGGTGGACGGACCGGTCAGCACCACGCCCCCCTGGCAGGCCCGGAGGGTGAGCCCGCTGTTGGCGGCGCCGATCTCGAGCGGGGCGGCCAGGGTGTAGGTGCCGGGGGTCAGGCAGATGGTCACCGGATCCTGGTTGGCGAACTGGGCGAGCAGGGCGGGCAGCCCGGCCCCGTCGTCGACGTCCCCGGGCGACACCACCACCGTGCAGCATCCATCGGAGTCCTCCGACAGCTCGACCAGGTTCTCGAAGCTGGGGACGCAGGAGGTCACGGTCGGGGTGGTGCCCGCCCACGACACCGTGGCCAGAGGGCCCGCCCAGGTGAGCGGGCCGTCGGGGGGCTGCGGCCCGTCGAGGTAGCGGGCCGGGTAGATCTGGGTGGGCTGGATGGGGCGGAGGGCGAACCGCCAGAAGTCCCCCACATGGAAGCCGGTGGTCGGCGAGAGGGTGACGGTGGCACCGGTGTCGTACCCGGTGGCCGAGTCGTTGAGGGCGAACGCCGTCCCCGGGGTGATGGGCCCGCTCCCCTGCCAGACCCGGAGGAACAGCTGGGGGGTGACCTCGGTGTCGAGGTAGGCGGCGGGCAGCGGTTGGGTGGTCGGGGTGTTCAACACCACCTGCTGGGGGTCGCTGGCATAGGGCCCGGCCAGGGTGGTCACGTACCCGGTGGGCGAGGCCACGTACGACGCCGGGTTCTCGGCGGTGGCCGGGGCCAGCGCCACCGCCGAGGCGAGGAGCTCCACCGTCTGGCCGGCCTGGGGGAAGTGGTTGCTGTCCACCGGGGGCGACGCCAGGGTCAGCGTGGTCGTCTCCGCCCCCGGCGGCGACGCCACCACCCGGAACAGGAAGGTGGCGTCGTCGGGGCCCCAGGCGATGGTCGGGACACCGTCGGCACTCACCGACACGATCTCCACCCGGATCATCTGGTTGTCCGCCTGGAGGTAGCCCCCGGACGCCACCGGCTGGCAGGGGGTGGGCGTCCCCGCCTCGGTGGAGAAGGCCACCTGGAGCTGGGCGGTGGACCCCAGCACCATGGTGTCGGCGTTGAAGGCGTAGCCCTCGGACGCCCACTGGGTCTGGAGCTGCTGGAAGGCGGCGTCGCAGGTGGCGCCGGAGGTGGCGAACCGGCGCACCCGCTGGAGGATGCGCAGACGCTGGGCGGTGTCCGGCCCGCCCAGGGCCACGTCTGCCAACGCCGGGTCCTCCACCGCCGACACCTCCTGCTCGGAGGCCGTGAGGTAGACCAGCTCCTCGACGGTGGTGGACGGGAGCCCGGCGATCGGCTGGAAGGTGGGGTCGGTGGCCGAGTCGAGCCAGTCGGGCTGGGCGCTGTACGTGATGGCGGCGGGCAGGTCGAGCCGCACACCACCCAGATAGAGCTCGCCGGCGCCGATGCTGAGGTCCTCGCCGGTGGCGGTGCCCGTGGACGACCCCGACACCGAGGTCACCGCGTACCCACCGTCGGGGGTGCCCTCGGCCCCCACCACGTCGAGGGTGAGGTCCCGGAGGGCGGTGGCCTGGATGGCCTCCGCCTCGTTGGTGTCCGCCTCGAGGCTGACCCGGCCCTGCTGGGCGATGACGCCCCGCCACATCCGGGTCGGGTCGAAGGTCACCCGTGCTCGGTCACTCCCCATCGATCGGCTCCTTGCTCAGTGGGCCGGCGTGCCGCGGCACGGCGGACACGGCGGACTCCTTGCTCATGTGACGTGAACCAGCACCGGGGTCAGCCCCAGGGGCATGTACTCGGCGTACTTGATGAGGAGCGCCTGCTCCTTCAACGGGTTGCCGTCGGCGCAGTACGCCCCCATCTCCGAGCCGGAGTCCGCCCCGGTGGACAGGGACGACCCGTCGCTCCCGGGCAGCACGGCGTCGTCCACCGACTCCAGCAGCTGCCCGTAGCCGGGCTGCCCGAAGGCGTCGCTGGTGAAGAGGGGGGCGTCCTCCTCGATCAGCACCGACTCGTACTGCCGGGGCACCGCGCTGCCCGGCACGATGGCGCTGAAGCGCACACAGCCCAGCTGGATGTTGTCGACCACGGCGAGCCCGGTGACGATCGAGTCGCTCAGCTGCAGGTCGTGGGCGTACAGCGGCCCCAGCACCGTCACCCGGGTGAGCGACGCCGAGGCGGACGCCACCGCCAGCGCCGATCGACCCAGGGCCACCGGGAAGGCCGCGTCCACCACCGCCCGGTTGAGTGCCTGCTGCTGGGCGGAGGTGAGGGTGGGTGCCTTCCCCTCCGCCACCGCCTGCGCCACGGTGGCGAACAGGTCGGTGTCGGCCGGCCCGAGGGCCACCGTGGCCGCCACTAGCGGCACGGTGGCGGCGTCGAGGAGTGTGGCGTCGTCCACCAGGGCGTTCAGCCCGGTGAGCACCGACGCCGGGAGGGAGGCTTCGGCGGCGGTCAGACCCTCGGTGACCAGGGACTGGAGGTCGGCGGCCACCGTCGGGGCGGCGGTGGCCATCTCGGTGAGCAGCTGCTGGGCCAACGGGTCGGTGGACGACAGGCCCTGGGCCAGCAGGACCGGGTCGTAGACGTCGGAGGCGGTGTACTGGGGGACGGTGGAGGTGGGCAACGCCTGCAGGATGCTGTCGGTGACGGTCACCGCCTGGACGGCGCCGTCGAACCGGGTCCGGACCGGCCCGAGCACCGAGCTGGCGATGGTCAGGCTGGCGATGGCCCCGCCCTGGCCGGGCGGCTGGCCCGGGTCCCCCTCCACCCAGAGGGTGGTGGGCGTCAGCGGTCGGCCGTCCACCGCCTCGGCGATCGGGTCCGCTCCCGGCGCCGCCGGTGGGTCGACGGCCGCCCCGGGGTCGAAGGTGCAGCCGGTGATGGTGACCGAGGTGAAGCTTCCCCGCAGCACGATGTCGGTGCCGGTGACCAGCAGCCCGTCCAGGACCAGCTGGGCGCCGTCGCCCCCGGTGAACACCCACTCGGTCGGCGTGGTGGCGGGGCGGATCACCGGGCGGGTCTCGTCGGCGGCCCGGAGGACGAACGATCCGATGGGGGTGGCGGTGGCGCCCACCGCCGCCACCGAGTCGTAGGTCAGGGAGTCCCCGAGCACCACCACCCCGGTCAGGGGCGCCGACCCCAGCGCGGTGGCGAGGCCGTCGCCCCCGCCGGTGACCGTGGGTCCGACCGGCAGGTCGGAGTCGGCGGAGCTGGCCGACGCCGGGGTGGCGTAGGTGCCGGCCCCGATGGTGGAGGGGAACCCGTAGGCGTACTGCACGGTGGGGATGGGGGGCTGGCCGGCGCCCGGCGGGTCGATGGTGAACTGGCCGAGCTGGGGGACGACCGCCTGCACGGTGGCCGGGTCGCTTCCCAGTGACACCTGGAAGTACGACGAGGTCGGTGCCGCCTGGAGCGTCAGGCTCTCCAGGAGCGAGCCGGAGAGCGGTCCGGGGACCTGGGTCTCGGTGGGCTGGGCCCACCGGTCGACCCCGTCGGTCACGAAGTCGGCGTCATCGGCGTCCGCCGGGGACCGGGCGGCCGGCGGGAGGAAGAGCGGTGCGAGCCGGCCGGTGGGATCGAAGGTGAAGGTGGGGTCGGGGCACGAGGTGAACTTGACGGGGGTCCCGGCCGTCACCGTGAAGCTCCGCAGCCGCCACAGGAACACCAGCAGCTTGGGGATGGTGAAGTGACCGATGCGCCCCACGCCGGCCCGCAGGTCGGCGGTGTGGAACGACTCGTCGAAGGCCGTTCCCACCAGGGTGGCGCCGTGGGCGTCCCGGAGGTCGAGGGTGCCGCCGGCCGGGGTGCCGGTCAGGGGGCCCACCAGTCCCTCGGCGGTCAGGAAGGCGGGCACGTCGTCCGGGGCGATGGACGGGAAGGCCGCCGGGCCCACCGCCGGGTCCAGGCCGTGGCGGGTCCGGGCCAACCGACGGAAGGCCTCCACCACCACCGAGTCCCACCCGGTGATGTCGGTGGCCAGCTCCTCGAGGACCTGCACGGTCCCCTTCCGCCGGCGGTAGTGGATGGTCCGGGCCACGTCCAGGCGCTGGCCCCGGGGATCGAGGGTGTCGACCAGGTTGGTGCCGAGGAGGTCCCCGAGGTAGGCGACCACCCAGTCGTCGCACGTCTCGACCGACTGGTCCGCCCACAGCCGGTCGATGCTCCGGCGCACCACCGCCATCTGGGCCCCGATCCGCCGCACCAGCTCCTCGAGCGGCCCGGGGGACGGCGAGGCGCCGGGGGACGGCGAGTCGTCCGCCCGGTAGACGCCGGGGAGCAGCAGCCACAGCCGCTCGGCGTAGTAGGAGTCGTAGCCGTCGTCCACGATGGTCACGACGCGCCCCCCGCCGCCGGGGAGACCAGCTCGGCGGCCGAGGCGGCCACCGCCGTCACCCCCGAGGTGTCCCCCAGCGTGAAGTACCCTCCGACCCCCGGGTCGACGAACTCGTCGAGGTCGACCGGTCCGGCGCCATCGGAGCCGGTGGCGGTCAGCCCCTGCACGGCCACCACGCCGGGGACGAACAGGGCGGCGTCCAACTGGCCGCGGTAGAGGCGGGAGCTGATCGGGCATCCCGAGGGGCTGAACGGCCCGGCCACCGGATCGGACAACGCCGCCAGGGCCGCCGCCAGGACGTCGGCCACGACGGCGTCGTCCGCCACCACCACCGTGCCCGCCACGGCCAGGGGGATCGGGGTGGCCACCAGCACGGTGACCGGCCGGTTGGGATCGTCCGAGCCGGCCAGGGCGCTCTGGGCGGCCAGTTGGGCGGCCGTCCCCGACGCCCCGGTCGGCGCCAGGCCGGCCACGTAGACGGTGACGGTGGTCCGCTGGGACAGCGAGTCGAAGCCCCAGAGGCTCTGTGCCTGGCTGACCCCGGGCGCCTGCTCGGCGACCACCTGGTAGTCGAGGGCCGAGATCGCCCGGCCGAAGGTGAAGACGCTGGCCGGGGCGTCGCTCCGGACGCCGGCCGGGGTCTGCGGGTCCGCCCCGCCGCTGACGGCGATCGGGTTGGCGATCGACGCCAGGTTGGGCTGGGGCTTGAGGACGGTGGTCAGCCGGCCGGCCGGCGGGGCGGCCGCCCCCGACCCGTAGCGGTAGGTGGCGGTGATGTTGCCGCTCCCGGTCGGGAGCCGGGCCCCGTTGACCCCGTCGCCGAAGGTCACGGTGGCGGCACCGGTGGTGTCGAGGCTCACCACGTAGACGGTGGCGGTCGGGGCCTGGCCGTAGAACGAGCGGACCTCCGTCCACGCCTGGCCGTTGACGTAGACGGTCAGAGCGCTCTGGACGGTGGCGCCCACCGACAGGTAGGTGAGGGGGCTCTTCTGGAGGGGGAAGGACTGCCCGATCCGGGTGGCGTCGCCACTGCCCAGCGTCTCCGACGGCACCGTGGTCCCCCGGACCACCGGGACCAGGTCGAACAGCAGGTGGAAGGGGGCCACCAGCGCCGGGCTGAGGGTGCTCGCCGCCGAGCCCGCCGGGGCCAGGGTGAGCTCGATGGTGTCCAGCGGCTGGGCGCCGGGCGGCTCCGACCCCCCGGGGTCACGTCGACCAGGACGCCGGTACCGGTCGAGTCCACCAGCATGGCCGTCGCCGTGGTGGCCGACGGCACGTAGCCGGCCGGGGCCTCGACGGCGACCGGCAGCGCGCCGATGGACTGCTGGGGCACCGCCATCACCGTCCCGATCGCCTTGAAGCCGTAGCGGACGGCGATGGTGCTGAAGTCGGTCAGGCCGGCCAGCGACAGGATGGTGGTCTCGTCGTCGGGGGTGCCGAACAGCTCGAGGGCGGTGTGGGGGTAGAGCACCGACGCCGGGGTCGTCGAGGAGTCGGAGGTGGTGGTGGCCGAGCTGCCCGACCCGCTGGTCACCGACAGGGACTGCGAGCTGGCCGGGGCCTGCGACGGCAGGAACCAGGTGTACTCGGGGGAGCCCAGCACCACCTCCAGGCAGGTGGGCTGGAGCCCGCCCCCGTCGAGCAGCACCAGGTCACCGGCCACGATGGAGCGGACCGAGTCGTTGAGGTGGACGACCGGGCCGCAGAAGTCCGAGGAGACCACGCTCGCCGAGTCGGGCACCGCCCGGCTCCACAGGGTGGTGGCCCGGGCCGGGACCAGCAGCTCGTACAGCACCACGCTGAGGTCCTGCTGGGCCAGCGCCGACCCCGAGGTGCCCCACAGGGCGTTCTGGGCGAAGGTCACCACCGTGTTGGTCTTCCCGGTGTTGGCGTCGACCTGGGGGGTGAGCCCGGTGACGGTGGTCCAGCACCAGTTGTCGACCACCCCTTGCCAGGGCCCCACCAGCTGCAACGCCGCCCCTTCGTACTGGACCTCGGTCACCTTGCCGACCAGGAGGACGCTGTCCCCCACCTTGGCCCCCGACACCTTGCCCGCCACCAGGACGGAGACCGGACCCGAGCCGTCGGCGTTCTGGACCATGGCCGGGTCGGGGTACGGGACGACCGGGAGGGTGGCCGGGCCCTCGAACGTCTGGGTGGAGGACACCTCGAACTGCTGGGAGGGCACCCCGGGGGTGGCGGTGCTGGCCAGGGCCGCACCCTGGGGGACGATCATCGGCTCGTTGGGGTGGCTGGTGCTCCGGAGGGCGGCCACCTGACCGGTGGCGGCCACCCCGGGCTGGGGCTGGTAGCCGATGAGGTCGACCAGTCCGGCCAGGTTGGCCGGCATGGTCACCGTCCGGAGGTAGTCCTCGTTGGCGATCCGCTCGTTGTAGAAGGTGAGGATGTCCCCCAGGTAGGCCCACCACTCGAGGACCTGCAACCCGAGGTCGCCGGGGGCCGGCACCCACCCGCTCAGCGAGGACTCGCCGGGCAGCGGCCGCAGCAGGGCCTCGCGGGCCTCCGAGAAGGTGGTGGCCCGGTAGGCCACCTGGCGGAGGCCGGGGGGGTTGGTGACGGCGTCGGGGCACTGCTCCCCGCCGCACGGGCACGGCGAGCCGGCGGCGCTCACTTCCCCCCCTCCACGGTGATCGACAGGGAGCCGGCGTCGGGCCGGCTCGGGTCGTTGTCCACCCGGAGGATCGCACCGGGGCCCACCTCCAGCACGTCGGGGAGCTCCACCGGGGTGGGCTGCACCCCGCGTTGGCGGTACTGGGCGTCGTAGACCCCGGCCACCCCCGGGCACCCCTGGACGGCGGCCAGCAGGGCGCTGGCCTCGAGCGGCTGGCCGAACCCCCAGTTGGCGTGATCGAAGAAGCCGACCACCCCGGCCACCGTCCCGGGCTCCAGCCGGGCCCGGACGGCCGCCCCCACGTCGGCGTTGAAGGCGGACGGCTCGGCGCAGACCACCAGGGTGAGGTCGATGGACACGTAGGCCGGCGGCAGCACGTAGCTCTCGTAGCCGGCCAGGCGGCGCTGGTTGAGCAGGTCGGTGACGGTGGCCATCTGGGTCAGCGACGGCTGCTCGGCACCCTTGGCATTGGCGGCGGTGAAGACGGTCAGCCAGCTCCCGGTCCACCGGAAGGAGGTGCCCGCCTGCTGCACGAACGGGAGCGAGGCGACGGCCGCCACGTAGTCCGACGCCCGCACCACCCGCAGGGGCTCGGCGGCGAACTGCTGGGGGGCCCGGACGGCCACCTGGGCGTTGGTCTCCTCGTCGGCCCCGCCGGTGCCGGGGAACGGATTGGTGCAGGACAGCACGGTGGGGGCGGCACCGGCGGACACCACGGTGGTGATGGCCCCGGCCGGGACGTTGCCCCGCTGCCCGCCCCCCACCCGGTAGTGCGCCGAGAACAGCGCGCCGGGCACCGGCGGCACCCCGAAGACCCCGTCGCCGAAGGTGACGGTGGTCCCGCCGTCGCCGTCGTAGTCGTACCAGGTGCTCCCGCCACTGGTGAGCACCGGCGAGTACTGCTCGGGAGTGAGGGTGAACGCCGCCTCGTCCACGTCGGTATCGAGCAGCCAACGGGCGTAGGGCCACTGCCCGACGTTGGGGTCGACGGGTCCGCCGGTGTAGGAGACCTCCTCGAGCACCAGCTCCGGCCAGGCGGTCACCGCGGTGTCGGCCTGGCCGGCACCGGAGGGTGCCGGGGTGTCGTCGCTGGTCATCTCGGTGGCCCCCACCGGGTACCAGGCCAGCGGGGTCTGGGACAGGCTGTACCGGCTGACCGGCACCGCCTCGCACGGCGTGGAGTTGGGGCCCTGTCGGACCACCGCCCCGGCCACCGGCTCGCCGTTCGACGGGAAGGGCGGGCGGGGGGTGGACCCCCCCACGGTGGGGATCCAGAACCACTCGGTGGTGCTCAGCCCCTGGACGGCCGGGACCAGGTTGCCGGCGATCTGGGTGACCGACAGGTCGTGGTCGAGGGTGGTGGGGGCCGCCAGCTCCACCAGGGTGATCTCGTAGTCGAACAGCGGGTCGACCAGCATGGTCTGGGGCGAGGTGTCGCTGTAGGGGGTGGCGATGGTCACCACCTCCCGGACGGCCGGGTCGGCGCTGGTGGCCCCCTGGGTGTCGAGCAGCAGCTGCTGGCCGGCCTGCAGGGCGTGCCCCCACCCTCCGAGGTACAGCTGGGTGGCGCCGGCCGGCAGGCACCTGGTGGTGTCGTCCAGCCAGTAGGGGGGCAGGTTCAGCTGGGCCGGCACCACCCCCAGCGCCCACCGGTTCCACCGCGAGTCCACCGGGTACGAGAACGACTGCTGGCGGCCGGTGGCGGGATCGACCAGTCCGTCGCCCACCTCGAAGTCGATGGGCACGCTGTCCGGCCCGATGGCCTGGACGTGGACGGGGTCGGTGATGGCCAGGGTGGTCGGGGTGCCCCCCGACGACCGGGTGTCCACGTCCAGCTGCAGCTGCACCAGGGCGGCGGTGGCCGGCGACGGCTCGTAGTCGACCAGGCGGGCCTGGCGCACCACCGACACCCGCTGGGTGGCGGTGGCGATGTGGGCCTCGTTGGCCACCCGGTCCTGGTAGTAGCTGAGCTCGTCGGCGACGGCGGCCATGGCCTCCATCAGCACGATGCCCAGGTCCGCCTCCGACCGCTCCACCCACGCCGGGTACCGGGTGGCGGAGAACTCGCTCAGGGCCCGGGTGAAGCTCCCGAAGTCCTTGGCGGTGTAGTCGATGGTCACCGACTCGGGGGTGACGGGGGGCAGACCACCGGCGGGGTGGCGCAGTCGATGGTGGTGGCGCAGTTGGCCTTGAAGCTGAAGGGCATCGACTGGAAGAGCGGGTCGAGCACCGGGCTAGCGATGGTCAGGGTGTAGGTCGAGAAGTCCCCCGGGGCGGCCACCGTCAGGTTGACCACCGGGCGCCCGGCGGTGTCGGCGACGATGTCGGTGGCCGGGTCCACCGGGTCCACGGCCACGGTGGCGATGACCTCGCCGCCGGCGATGGTCACCGGGTCGGGCGACCCGAAGGCGTTGACCGGCGGGACCGCCGAGGGGTCGTAGAGCGGGACCTGGTTGAGGAAGTGGACGTGGAGGGCGGTCTGGTCGGGGTCCACCTCCACGAAGTCGATGCCGTTGACGGTGGCCCCCGCCTCGAGCAGCAGTTGCCGGCGGTCCCGCGGGGTGGCGTCGGCGGGCTGCGGCGGGACGGTGGGGGTCGGGCTCACAGGATGGTCACCGTGACGTTGTCCGGTGTCTGGGTCTCCACCAGGGTGTAGCTGACGCTGACCACCAGGGTGCCCGGCTCCGGGAGGGCGCCGCCGGCGCTGCCGGTGACCTCCACGTCGCCGGGCACCACCACCCCCGACAGCCAGGTGGTCAGGGCCTGCAGCACCCGGAGCTGCACGGTGGCGGCCAGGGCGTCGTTCATCGGGGCGAACACCATGCCCCGGATACCGCAGCCGAACTGCGGCTGGTTGACCCGCTCACCGGGGTTGGTCAGCAGCAGCTGGATCACCATCTGCTGGACGTGGGCGGCGTACGGGCTCTGGGTGGTCTGGCCGGAGGTGGGGTCCACCCGGAACGGGTAGGCGTAGTCGGCGCGCGGGGCGATCCCCGGGAACGACAGCGGCGACGACGCCGTGGGGGCCGGGGGCAGCGTGCTCACTGGACCTCCAGGGCGCCGTCGTTGATCGACACGCTCGAGCTCGACAGGGCCACCGTGCTCGACCCGTTGGAGGCGGTGACGCCGGAGGCGTCGAGCGTCACCGTGTTGCCGTTGGCGTCCGTGATGGTCAGCGACTCCTGGCTGTCGTCGAACTTCAGCTCGAACTGCGACGCCGTCATCAGGACCTTGACGTCGCCGGCGGCGTCGGAGGGCACCTCGCCCTGGTTCCAGTACCCGCCCACCCAGATCGGATAGGACACGTCGCCACCCTCGAACTCCACCCACACCCCCGAGCCGACCTCGGGGAGGAAGGCGAACCCGACGTTGGGCCCGGTGTAGGGCAGGCACGGCAGGCACCACCCCGAGGTGGTGGTGCCGAGCACCGACGGCACCGTGGCCTTGACCCGCATGGTGGCGGCATCCACATCGGTGACGATCCCGCGGTACTTGCCGTAGAACCGGCTGCGCATCCGCTCGATGACGTCCTCCAGCGCCCGGCTCTCCGTCATGGCACACCCGCGGCGCCCAGCGGCGAGGAGGTCCCCGGTACCGCGTCGGCGAAGGTGGCCATGGCCCCGCCGGGGGCCGGTGGCCCCACCGCGTTGCGGGTGAGGGAGAACTTCATGGTGTACGCCTGCATGGTGAACTCCGACCGCATCTCCCACACCAGCCAGTTGCCGGAGTGGAGGGAGCCGGCCCCCTCCACGGTGACCACGTCGCCGACCCGGAGGATGGTGTCGAGCCGATCGGTGGTGGTCTGCCCGGTGCAGGTGACGAAGAACCCGCTGTCGGCCAGGACGGCGGCGGTCCGCTGGGTGAGGTCCGGGACGTCGGCGGCGGCGCTCAGGATCATCGAGGTGGTCTGGCCCAGGTAGCCGGCGTAGTCGCGGGCGTCCATGGGGTCGAGGCCGCTGTCGGTGGCGGTCTGGTTCACCGGGTCGCCCGGGGACTGGGTCAGGTCCACCTGCCCGCCCACCACCTGGGTGGGGCGGAGGGCGTCCCAGCTGAAGTCGAGGGTGTCCACGTTCCAGGCATCGGGGTCGACCATGGACAGCGTGGTGGTCGGCGAGGCGTCCACCGACGGCGACACGAAGTAGCCGGTGCGGACGCCCGGGGTGTCGGTGCAGCCCACCCGGAGGCACTTGCCGCCCCGCCGGGCCAGGCCGCGCAGGAACTGGAGGTCGGTGCCCCGCTGGAGGAGGGTGTGCCCGTCGTCGGTGTGGGCGGGCGAGTCGTTGTCGGTGTTCCCGTCGGCGGGGGTGAAGCCGTAGGTGGCGAAGATGGAGTTGGCCACCTCCCCGTCGGTCAGGCCCGACCACTCCACCACGTTGTCGGCGGTGGCCATCAGCCAGGTGGCGTCCTGGGCCCAGATGTCGATGGTGGAGGAGGTGACCGTCCGGTCGAGGTGGACCCGCCAGGACAGGATGTAGCCGTCGAAGATGCACTGGGGCTGGGAGTCCCCGCCCACCGCCACGAAGGAGATGGGGGTGAACGGCTCGAAGGTCCCGTCGCCCACGAACTCGAGGTCGCCCTCGGAGGTGGCGCTGACCGGCAGCCGGAGCAGCAGGGACCCCGGCCGGTCGGCCAGCTCCTCGATGTGGAGGGCGGAGATGGCGTTGTAGAAGGCGGAGGGCACCGGGGTCCCCCCCACGCTGAGCTGGACGGTGACGCTCATCGCTGCCCCGTCTGCGGGATCCCGATGAGGGGGCGGGCGGCCAACGACCCGGGGACCATGGCGTTGTTGGTGTCACAGAGGCGCCAGAACCCGGTGGGGGCGTTGAGGTAGAGGACGGCCACCAGGTCGAGGCGGTCGCCCCCCGTCCGCCGGTGGAAGCCGATCAGCGGGGCGGGCGACGGCACCGCCGGCGGAACGGCGGTCACCACCGTGCCGTCGGCCAGGGTGACGGTGTAGAGGGTGGCTCCGTAGTACCGGCTGTCGGGGGCGAAGGTCATCGGTCGCTCAGTGGGGGATCATGCCGACGATGGAGGAGGCGGCGTTGGCCAGGTTGGCCACCGCCAGCGCCTGGCGGAGGGTGAAGGTGTAGGTGTAGGCGACCGAGGCCAGGCTGGCCAGGACGTCACCGGTGGACTGGGCGGCCACCAGCTCGTTGGGGGTGAGGACCCGGAGCGAGATCTGCGCCTCGGCGTGGATGGGGTTGAGGGCGGAGTCGTGGATCTTCTCGGTGATGGTGAGGGCGGTGACCCGGACCGGCACGATCCGCCCGATCCCCCAGATGAACAGCACCACCGGCATGGTCGACTGGGGGACGGTGGTGGTGACCCCGCTGGGTCCGCTCCCCCCGCCCAGCGCCCCGCCCAGGGCGGAGACCATGCCGAGCAGCCCGCCGGTGGTGCTGCCGGTCGGGTACAGGAGCATCTCCAGGGCGGCCAGCCGGCTGTAGAGCCCGCTCACCTCGGCGATGGCCCCGGTCACCGGATTGCCGTCGGCGATGTCCTCGTTGGAGTCCATGGCCAGGTTGAAGCTGAAGGACTCCCCCGGCTGGCCCTGGACGGCCAGGGGGTTGGAGCCGGTGGTGTTCGGCGAGCTCCCGCCGTCCGACGGGGCGGCCGCCGCCTGGGGCTGGGACCAGGTGTGGGTCATGGTCTCCGGGTTGTACTGGAACACGATCACGTTGGGCAGGGGGATGAGGAAGGTCGGCATGAACTCGACCAGGGCGCCCTTCAGCACGAAGCCGCTCATCCGCCCTCCCCCACCGGCACGGCCTGGTCCCCGGCCCGCAGGGCGGCCAGCACCTGGTCGGCCACCGACCGGGCCAGCGTGCCGGGGTCGTCGGCGGCGGCGGCCGTGGGTGCGGCCACCCGGACGGCGACCGCCCGCACCGGGTCGACGGTGGAGCCGGCGGCGGCCGTCAGGCCCGGCACCAGCTGCTGGGCCACCAGCCGGGCGAACTCGGCCGCCGCCTGCTCGTCGAGGCCACTGACCGCCAGGCGGAGGTGGTCGACCTGGACGGAGACGTCGGTCATCGCCACTCCAGTTGGCCGGCCCGCACCACCTTGCCGAGCTTCTCGATCTCGCGGCCGGCGGCGGCGATCACCTCGTCCATGGTGATCGGGGTGCCGGCGTCCCGGGCCATGAAGGCGGCGGCCAGCGCCGCCGACTTGATCTGGGCCCCGGTGAGGTCGAGCTTCTCCGCCAGGTGCGGGATGTCGATCCCCTCGGTCAACGGGCGGCCCTCGGCGTCCACCGCCCCGTCGAAGCACGCCCGCCACAGCGCCTGGCGCTCGGCGGGGCCGGGGGGCACGAAGTTGACCACGAAGCGGAGACGCCGGGTGAAGGCCGGGTCGAGGTCGCCCTTCCGGTTGGTGGCCAGCACGGCCAGCCCGTTGAACTGCTCCATGGCCTGGAGCACGTAGTCGATCTCGATGTTGGCGAAGCGGTCATGGGCGTCCACCACCGTGGTGCGCTTGCCGAACAGGGCGTCGGCCTCGTCGAAGAACAGGAGGGAGGGGCTGCGCTCGCAGGCCTCGAACACCTTGCGCAGCTGCTTCTCGGTCTCACCGATGTACTTGCTGACCACCCCGGCCAGGTCGACCCGCAGGCAGTCGAGGCCGAGGGAGGCCGCCAGCACCTGGGCGGTCATCGTCTTGCCGGTGCCGCTGGGTCCGGAGAACAGGGCGGTGGTCCCGCGGCCCAACGGGGTCAGGCGGGCCAGGTTCCAGCCGTCGAGGACATCGTCCTTGTAGCGGACCTGGGCCTCCAGCTCCCGCAGGTGGGCCCGGGTGTCGGGGGGCAGGACCAGGTCGTCCCAGGTGGGCCCGGGCGGGAGCCGGGTGAGGAGGTCGTCGATGCCGGTGGCCAGCATGCTGCGCACCACGTCGGCGACCGCCCCCGGGCCGGCCGGCAGGGTCCGGGCCGCCACCTCGATCTCCCCCGGGCGCAGCCCCCACTCGGCCACCGGGCCCGGTGCCGGGGCGGTCGACAGCGACGCCCACAGGGCCAGACGCTGGTGCCGCTGGAGGGGCGGGAGCGTGTACGAGCGCCGGACGGTGGGCGCCGTCGTCCCCCCGATCGCCCCCAGCGGCCGTTCCACGCAGCTGAAGGTGAGCGGGCACCGGGTGGTGACCGCCCGGGCCGGGGCCGGCAGCGTCTCGTGATGCCAGACGGCCAGTGCCGCCCGGCTGAGGACGACCCGACGCACCTCGCGCACCAGCAGCAGCTCGGGGTCGGCCGCCTCGGCCAGGGTGGCGCAGTCCACCCCGATGACCGCCGCCTGGATCAGGGCGGAGGCGGCCGCCCCCAGGGCCCGGCGGCCGGAGCCCGGGGGACCCACCAGCTCGGCCTCCACGTGGATCGGCGAGGCGGTCCCGGCGCCCTGCAGTACCTGTCCGGCGAAGACGGCGATCTCCCGGGCCAGCTCGGGCCGCACCCCGCCGTCCGGCGGCGGGGCGAGGACCCGGCCGGTGGTCCCCGCCGACCAGTCCCGGGCGTCGAGCCGCCCCATCAGGGTGTCGACCAGGGAGGCGTCGGCCCGGAACACGGTGGCGTCGGAGGGCGTCTGCCCGACCGGGGCCTCGGGCTCCAGCAGCCGCCACCGGTAGAGCGCCGACCCCGGTGCCGGCACCCGGGCGCCTCCGGCCACGTCGAAGATCTGGTCGACCAGGGACACCGTGGCCCCCGACGGGGCGGTGCCGTCCTGGAGGTAGCCGAGGACCCGGGTCAGTCGGGGGTCGGCGGCGGTGGCCAGGGCCAGCTTCAGCAGGCTCTCCTCCCCCGGGGTGACATGGAGGGTCTCGACCAGGTGCGACCACACCGGGTCCTTCGGCTCGCGGGCCAGCGACTCCAGGGCCTGGCCGACCGAGCGGGCCTCGTCGTCGAGTTGATAGAAGGCCGCCGCCTGGTCGTGGCTGTGGAGGTCCGGGAGGAGCGCCCGGTCCACCTCGCTGTGGCTGATGGCCAGGTCCTCCTCCCCCGGGTAGGAGGAGCTCTGCCACTGCTGGCGGAGGAAGAGCACCCGGCGCAGGGCCCGGAGGCGCACCTCGTACAGCCAGACCGGCTCGTCCCGGTCGGGGGCCGGGGTGGGACCGGCCGGGCCGGGCGTCGCGCCGGCCGTCGCCCCGCTGTCGCCGTGGTGCTCCACGTGCACCTCCCAGTCGCGGATGAGCTCGGCCACCGGCGTCAAAACTGCACCCACAGGGCCGGGTCCGCCGCCACCTGGGCCACCTGGACCACCAGCGGCAGCAGCGACCCCGGGGTCTCCGCCGGGGGGTTGAACGTCAGCGACGTCCCCGCCGGGTCGAGGTACACCTGCCCCGGGGTCGGGGCCGGGGTAGAGACCACCTGCAAGGACGTGGTCCCCACCAGCACCGTGGTCGCCCCCGCCACCAGGCCCGCCGCCGCCACCGTCCGGGCCGTCCCCGCCGCCAGCGTCGGGCCGGTCGACGGGTCCACCCAGGGGGCCACCGCCACCACCAGGCCCGGGCTCCGGATCGACCCGATCGCCCCCGCCGGCCCACTGCCCAGGCTCAGCCGGTAGATCCCCGGAGGTGGCACGGCCGGCGTCGTCGCCGAGCCCAGGGACGGGAACTGGAGCGTCAGGCTGGTCGGCGTCGACTCCGCCGGGAGCACCCAGGACGTCACGTCGGTCTCCACCCCGGTGGCGTCGGTCAAGTAGACGTCGGAGAAGGCCGCGCCGCCGAGGTCGTCGCCCAGGACGGTCAGTGACTGGCCCTCCGCCGCCGCGGCCGGGGAGAGGGTCTGGGTGACCGGGGCTCCCCCCGGCGGGGTGTAGTGGAGCTGCCGGCTCGTCGTGACCAGGGTCGGCGGGCTCGGCGGATCCAGCGGCACCGGGTTCACCGACAGGTCCACCTGCTCCACCAGGTTGGTCGTCGAGGTCACCTGGTCGGGATCGAGGAAGAGGATGGCCGCCCGGTACACCAGGGACATCCGGAGGGGGGCGGTCGTCGCCTGCCACAGCCGGCTCAGCTCGTCATAGGAGCGGTGCTCCGGGGTGAGGGTGAGCTCCCAGGCCGGCGAGACCCCCGACGGGCTCCGCACGATGGGCTGGGTGTGGAAGACCCGCAGCGCCACGCTCATCAGCTGCTGCTCCTCGATCCAGTTGTTCTCCGAGTAGGCGTAGAGGAGGTAGAAGGCGTCGAGGGCCAGGGGCAGGAACCGCACCGGTTCGCCGGATAGGGACGGGTCCATCAGCTGGGGTTCCCAGAAGAGCGCCTCGGCGGCGTGGTTGGTCTCCACGTGGTACAGGTACAGGCCCAGCTGTGGGCCGGCCTGCTGCATGGCCTGGTCCGGGGCCAGGCCCGTGAAGTTGGGGGCCGGGGTGGGGGAGGCGAACCCCCCGGCGCCCAGCTCCGTCCAGATCGGGGCGGTGGGCCACGGGACGCTGACCAGGTCGAGCAGGGCGTCGGTGATGGAGCTGAGGTCGAGGGTCACGTCGTGGCACGCTCAGGACTGGGCCATGCCGTACCAGGAGCCGGTGGACGGCCGGGTCGGGCGTTCGGGTGGGCGGGCGGCGGTGGCCGTGGTCGGGGGCGCAGGGGCCAGGGCCGGGACGGCGGGCGGAGGCGGCACCACCGTCACCTCGATGGAGCCGATGGTGAGGGTCGGCCGCTCCGGCTCCGGGGTGCCCGACCGCGGCCGGGGGCCCCGGTCGAGCGCCGGGGCGGTGGCCGGGTCGGCCGGGGGGTCGGCGGGGGGCGGCGGAGCGACACCCGGGAGGGTGGCCTGGTGCGGTGCGGGCCCGGGGAGGGCCAGGGGGCCCAGGTCGAGCGGCTGGCCGGTGGCCCACTCCCAGGTCCGGGGCGTCAGGTCCGTCGGGGGGGTCGGAGGGGCATCGGGGGGCGCCGACTCCCGTCCCTCGGTCGCCCGTGGACCGGTGGCCGGGTGGCCGGGTGCCCCCACCTCCGCCTCGGGCACCCGGTGGGGGTCCGGCCGTGGCCCGGCCGAGGCGGCCGGGACGGGCCTCCGGCCGGGAGGTCCGGGGGTCGGGGGGGCATTGGTGGCCCGGTCGGGGTCGGTGGACCTCCGCCCGCTCCGGGACGGCCCCGGGTCCGGACGCACCGTCGGGTGGGGCCCGCCGGCCCCCGGTCCGGGGGCGTCGTCCCACCAGCCGGAGTCCTGCAGGGACCGGACGCGGTCGTCGGCCACCGGCGGGTCGGCGGGCCGGGAGCCGTCCCCGGTACCGGCGTCGGGGCCCCGGGAACGGCCGGTGCCGGGTGTCCCTGCCATCGGCGTGGGCCCGGGGTCGGGGTCGGAGTGCGGCGTGGTGAACGGATGGAGGGCGGGGTCGTCCGGGTCCACCAGGTCCGAGGGCAGGGTGATCGGGCGGCGGGGTGGGGTGAGCATCCCGGGCCCGGTGGCCCGAGGTGGCATCAGGCGGGTCAGGTAGGGCAGCGCTCTCATCGGCTGGCCTGCTCCTCGGCGACCAGGTGGGCGTAGGCGATGCGCCGGGAACGTCCGAGGGTGAGGATGTCCGCCTCGCTCCACCGGTAGGCCCGGGCCAGGAGGTGGACCTCGTAGTAGAGGCCGGCGAAGAGGTCGCCCAGCTCGGCCATCACGTAGGAGCAGGGGTCGAACCGGAGCTCCAGGGCGCCCCCGCACTGCGGGCAGGCGCCGCCGACGGTCCCGTCGAGCGGGGGTGAGATCTCCGCCAGGGCCCGGTCGACCCGGGACCACCGGTCGTCGTCCAGCTCCGCGGGCACCACGCAGGTGGAGGACAGGGCCACCACCCCCTCCGGCCGGTCGAGCGCCTCCACCAGGTCGGCCGCGGTGGGCACCCGGAACCGGACCTCCTCGCCGGCCAGACGGAACCAGCCGTCGCCGGTCGGCTCGACCCCGGCCGGGACGGTGGGCCGGACGTGGTCGAGGTACTCCCCCACCCGGAAGCTGACATCGACCCGGGCCCCGCACCCGGAGGCCGGACACCAGCCGTCCGTCGAGAGCAGGTCCCCGATCCACGCCTGCCGGATCACCAGGGCCACCGCCGCCAGCTCGCTGGCCGGCACCGTCGCCCAGTCCAGGCCGTGGCCGTCGGCACCCACCACCACCCGGTCGGCGAGCTCCAGGACGGCCAGGGCCGGGGGCTGGGAGGACTCGAGCACCTGCAGCTCGTCGCGGCTGGTGGGACCGGTGACCGTGAGCGGAATTCCACTGACGGGCAGCGCGGTCATTTCTCTTTCGGCTCGGTGAGGCTGAGGTCGCGCTCCCAGCCCTCGTTCTCGATCTTGATGTGCTCGATGGCCACCGCGTTGGACCCGGCGTCGAGGTCGGGCAGGGCCTGGAACTCCGACACCCACGCCCGGTGGATGGTGTAGCGGTAGACGGCCTGGGCCTCCTCGTTGAGCAGCACCACCGCCAGCTCCCGGCGGAGGGCGGCCAGCGAGGTGGACGGCGCCCCCTGCTGCAGCACCTGGGCGGCGTTGGCCCACGTCTCGAAGTCGTGGTTGTAGGTGACCCCCCGCTCCATGGTGACCGGCTCGTACTTGGTACGACCCAGGCCCTTCAGGATCACGGCGTTGCCCCCCTCCTTGTACTCGATGACGTCGGAGGAGCGCTTGATGGCGGTCACCTTGGACACCGCCGCCACCGGGGTGGTGGAGGTCCCGAAGTAGACCAGGAACCGGTAGGACTTGTACGGGTCGAACCGGTGGACGTTGACCGGGAAGATGATGCTCACGGGGGCTCCTTAGCTCGAGGCCTGGCCGGCCAGCTGGGCGATCTGGACGACGACGAACTCGGCGGGCTCGAGCGGGGCGAAGGCCACCAGGACGTTGACGACGCCGTTGGCGATGTCCTGCTCGGTGGTGGTGGTGGCGTCGCACTGCACGGCGAAGGCGGTGCTGGGGGTGGTCCCGGCGAACGCCCCCTGCCGGAAGAGGCTGAGCATGAAGGCGTTGACCTCCTGGGTGAGCGCCGTCCAGAGGGGTTGGGCGTTGGGCTCGAACACCGCCCAGGTGAGGCTGGCGTAGAGCGACTGCTCGAGGAAGAGCGCCATCCGACGCACCGGGACGTACATCCACTGCTGCTGGGTCTTGAGGGCGGTGGTGCGGGCGCCGTAGATCACCGTGCCGGTGCCGGAGAAGTCGCGGAGGCAGTTGTAGCCGTTCTGGTTCATCACCCCCTGCTGCTGGTCGGTCATCACGCCGGTGGGCACCACGCCGGTGGTGCCGAGCAGGGAGGTCTCGATGCCGGCCGGGGCCTTCCACACCCCCCGGTTGGCATCCTCGGTGGCGAACATGCCGGCCACGAACCCGGAGGGCGGGGCGCTCGACGGCAGGCCGGTGACCGGGTCGTTCACCGACAGCCAGGGGAAGTAGAGGGCGGCGTTGATACTGACGGGAGGCGCCGGGGAGGGGGTGGCCCCACCGGCCAGGGTCTGGGCCAGGGAGTCGGCGTCCCACCCCGAGGTGGACGACCCGGTCGACGACGGCGAGCCGGGGGGCGGGTCGAGGATCAGGAACGCCCGCTTCCGCTCGGCGAAGGCGGTGGCCACCGGGATGGTGGTGGTGTCGTAGATGCCGGGGAGCACCAGGAGGTTGAAGACCGGGACCTTGTCGAGCGGGAAGTTGGTGGCGAAGACGTTCTGGAAGTTGGTGTCGATGCCGGGGTTGATCACCGTGTACTGGGAGCCGGACGAGGGTACCGGCGGCGCCACGCCGGACGGGTACTCGAGGTTGTCGGCGGTGACGGCGGCCGGGTACTCGGTGGGGGCGGTGGACCCCGAGTAGGTCACGGTCACCAGGCTCGACGCCGCGTTGACGGTGGTGGCCAGGTCGGCGATGCCGATCTGGCGGTAGGTCTCGACCACCGTCCCGTAGGACACCACCACATCGGCCGTGTCGTTGGTGGTGGTCACCGTCTTCGGGGTGATCGAGACGGTCATCGGGATCCCCACCTGGGTGGCGGAGGACGGGGTGGTGGAGGGGCCGAGACCGACCGGCTGCACGGCGGTGAAGGTGATGGTCTCGGTGCCGCCCCCCTCGGTGAGGGTCAGGAGGGCGGGGCCCACCGTCCCCTCGCTGGTGGTGCCGACCGTCGGGGGGGCGGTGGAGGTCGAGGCGGTGAGCGTGTAGTACTCGGTGGCCTTCAGGCCCACCACGTAGGCGGTGGAGCCCCCGTTGAGGAAGAACTGGTTGACCGCCTGGCCCAGGTAGTCGGCCTGCCACGGACTGGAGAAGAGCCCGCCGAAGTTGGTCTGGTAGTCGGAGAAGCTCGAGCACAGGACCGGGATCCCGTAGTTGGGGCTGGCCGCCCCCGAGGCGTTCCCGGCCAGGAACGGGTTGATGTAGCCGACGAAGACGGCCACCGAGGTCGGGGCCGGCGACACCGAGTGGTACGAGCTCGGAAGCTCCTGGATGTACACACCGGGGTAGGTGGTGGTGATCGACATGCGGGCTCTCCCCTGGACCTGGCTCGGCTCCCGCTCGGGTGGGCAGGACTGGCCCGGCTCAGGATACGGAGGGGCCGTGAATCTCCTGTGAGCTGGTCGTCAGGATGTCATCAGTGATCCGGCACGCCGACATGAGCACATCGTGACCAGTTCGTCATGAAGGCATCACCAACTCGTCAACGGCGACCGCGGGATCGGGACCCCCGGTGATCCGATGCGGTCCGCCGGCCGTAGGGACACCGGAAGGACCGATCCCCCGTCGACCAAGGAGCCACCATGGCGCATCGATCAACCCGCCGGCCGGTCACCCGGAGCCGCACCCCCCGGGGTGCGGGGGTCGTCGCCGGGCTCGCCCTCACCGCCGCCGGCCTGGTTGCGCCGGCCCCCACCGGCCCGGCCGGGGCGACGACCCCCCCGACCACCATCAGGGTCGCCCACAACAGGACCTGGGGGACGATCCTGGTCACCGGGAACGGCCACGCCGTCTACCGGCTGACCGCCGATCCGAAGGACCAGAGCGTCTGCACCGGCACCTGCGCCCTCGTCTGGCCTCCGGTGGTCCTGGCCGCGGGCCAGAAGAGCCCGGTCGGTAGCGGGGTGAAGGGACTCGGCACCATCACCCGGAGCGGCGGGGTCCGCCAGGTGACCTACCTGGGGGTGCCCCTCTACCGCTTCGAGGGCGACCACTCGGCCGGGCAGGCCACCGGGAACCTCACGGACACCTGGGGCCAGTGGTGGGTGGTGAACCCCGCCAACCCCCACGCCGTCCCCAAGGCGTCCACCCCCGGGTCGACCTCCCCCAGCACGTCGGCCGGCTCGGGCAGGGTCTACTAGGGCCATGGCCCCCGGACCTCCGCACCACCGGGCTCCGTCGGGTGGCAGGGTGATGGCCGTGACCGTCCCGTTCCTGCGATCGAACGGCCTCCCGCCCCGATGATCCGGGGCGGGTCCACCATCGCCACCATGACCGACCGGCCCCGGGAGACCCGCGACCAGGGGTTCCTGCGGCGTCGGCGGTGGCGGGACACCCAGGGGGCGTCCGACGAGGCGCTGGTCGCCGGCATGGCCGCCTCCGACCCCCGGGCCGGCGAGGTGTTCGTGCGGCGCCACCAGCGACGGGTCTACGGGATCGCCCTGGCCATCACCTCCAACCCCTCGACCGCCCAGGACGTGGCCCAGGAGGCGTTCCTCCGGGCCTGGCGCCATGCCGCCATCTTCGATCCCCGTCGGGCGGCCGCCACCGCCTGGCTCGCCACCATCACCCGCAACCTGGCCATCGACGCCCTCCGCCTGCAGCGGTCGGTCCCCGTCGACCCGGACGACCCGGTCTGGGCGGGGACCGCCACCGAGGACGGCGTCACCGAGTCGTCGGCGCTCCGGTCCGACTCGGTCGAGCGGGTGCGGGCCGCCCTCCGGGCCCTGCCCGAGGAGCAGCGGCGGGCGCTGGTCCGGTCGGCCTTCTACGGTCAGAGCGCCACGGAGATCGCCGAGGTGGAGTCGATCGCCGTCGGGACCGCCAAGAGCCGGATCCGCCTCGGTCTGGCCAAGGTGCGCGGGACGCTCGATGAGGAGGGCCGGTAGATGTCACCCGCCGTGGACCCCGCCCACCGTATCGACTGGCAGGACGATCTGTCGGCGCTGGCCGTCGGTGCCCTCGACGGCCGGGAGCGGGCCCGGGTCCTCGCCCACCTGAAGGGGTGCCCGGGCTGCTCGGCGGAGCTGGAGTCGCTGTCGGACGCGGTGGATGCCCTGGTGGAGGTGGCTCCCGAGGTGGCTCCCCCGGCCGGCTTCACCGAGCGCACGGTGGCGGCCATGGGGGCCGACCGCCCGCGGCACCGACCCACCGTGGTGGTCCGGCGGGTGGTGGCGGTGGCAGCCGGGGTGGTGATCCTCGGCCTGGGGGTGGGGGTGGGGGTGGCGGTCACCTCCTCCCACGGGACCAGGCCCACCCCGGCGGCGGTGACCGGGACCCTGCGCTCGAGCTCCGGCCCCGACGGCGTGGTGGTGGTGTCCGCCGACCGGGGCGGCCTCCTGGTGATGTCGCTGGACCACGCCCCGACCACGGGGACGGTGACCTGCGAGGTGACCCTGACCGACGGCACCACCCGGTTGGTGGGGGCGTTCCCCCTGGCCGCCGGGTACGGCTCGTGGCGGGTGCACCTGCCGGTCCCCCCGTCGTCGGTCCGGTCGGTCCGGGTCCTCGACCAGCAGGGCGTCACCGTGGCCTCCGCCACCCTCCGGGCCTAGTGTCCGGTGCCGGTGGGCGGCCCCGGCCGATCACGGTCGGGACCCCGGTCCAGGGCTAACGTGGATCGGCGCCCGGTGGGTCCTTCCACTCGCCGCAGGCCAGGGAACGGGAGGTCGGGTGGACATCCAACGGGTCGGAGTGGTCGGGTGCGGTCTGATGGGTTCGGGGATCGCCGAGGCGGTGGCCCGGGCCGGTGTGGACGTGCGGGTCGTCGAGCTCGACCAGGTGGCCCTCGACGCCGGACGGGACCGGGTCGCCCGCTCGATCGCCCGGGCCAGGGACGCCGGGAAGCTGACCGGACCGGAGGCCGACGCCACCCTGGCCCGCATCGCCTTCTCGACCGACATCGGCTCGCTGGCCGACCGGCAGCTGGTGGTGGAGGCGGTGATCGAGTCGGAGGCCGAGAAGGTGGGGATCTTCGAGATCCTCGACAAGGTCGTCGAGTCGCCGGAGGCCGTCCTGGCCTCCAACACCTCGTCCATCCCGATCATGAAGCTGGCCATGGCCACCCAGCGGCCGTCGCGGGTGATCGGGATCCACTTCTTCAACCCGGTCCCCGTGCTGCCCCTGGTGGAGCTGGTGCCGTCGCTCCTCACCAGCGAGGAGACGGTGAGCGTGGCCCACCACTTCGCCGACGGGCAGCTCGACAAGCGGGTGATCCGGTCGCAGGACCGGGCCGGCTTCATCGTGAACGCCCTCCTGATCCCCTACATCCTCTCGGCGGTCCGCATGCTCGAGTCGGGATTCGCCACCGCCGACGACATCGACACCGGGATGGTGAAGGGCTGTGCCCACCCCATGGGCCCGCTGGCCCTGGGCGACCTCATCGGCCTCGATACCACGGTGGCCATCGCCAACTCCCTCTACGAGGAGTTCCGGGAGCCGCTCTTCGCGCCGCCCCCCCTGCTCGCCCGCATGGTGGACGCCGGTCTCCTGGGTCGGAAGTCGGGGCGTGGCTTCTACGACTATCCCAAGCGGTAGACGGGCACCCGCCCCACACCCCCCCCAGCACCGGAGGCACCCATGAGAGAGCAGCGTCGGTCACGTCGGATCGCCATGTCGCCCGAGGAGCGCGACGCCTTCCTGGTCCGGGAGCGGACCTGCCGCCTGGCCACCGGAGGGGAGGGGGGTCCCCACCTCACCGCCCTGTGGTTCGTGTGGGACGGCGCCTCGGTGTGGCTGAACTCCATCGTGGCCAGCCAGCGGTGGACGGACATCGAGCGCGACGACCGGGTCAGCGTCCTGGTCGATGCCGGGGAGGGCTTCGGCGAGCTCCGGGGCGTGGAGCTCCGGGGCCGGGCGATCCCGGTCGGCGAGGTGCCCCGGACCGGCGAGCACAACGAGGACCTGCTGGTGCCGGAGCGGCTGTTCGGCGCCAAGTACGCCAACGGCCCCTTCTCGCACGACGGACGCCACGCCTGGCTCCGGGTGGTGCCGGAGAAGATCGTCAGCTGGGACTTCTCCAAGATGGCCCGCTGACCACCCCGAGGTGGGTCAGGACGTCACCCCGTCGGTGACGAAGCGGCAGTCGAGCGAGTCCACGCCGTGGACGAAGGCCCCGACCATCAGGTCCGGCTCCCCCACCTCGAAGGCGCCGACCGTCCGGGCCAGCTCCGAGAAGACCGCCCGGAGCTGGGCGCGCGCCAGGTTGGCCCCCAGGCAGAAGTGCGGGCCGCCCCCGCCGAACCCCACGTGGTCGTTGGGACGTCGGGAGATGTCGAACCGCCAGGGGTCCGGAAAGACCGACGCGTCCCGGTTCCCCGAGCCGTAGAACAGCACCACGTGGTCGCCGGCGGCGATCGGCTGGTCCCCGATGACGGTGTCGGTGGTGGCGGTCCGTCGGAACGTCATCACCGGGCGTGGCCCACCGGATGACCTCCTCCACCGCCCCCGGCAGCCGTCCCTCCGGGTCCCGGCGGAGGGCGTCCCACTGGTCGGGGTGGTGGGCGAACGCCATCACGCCGTGGGTGATGGTGTTCCGGGTGGTGTCGTTGCCGGCGACCCCGAGCAGCACCACGAACGCCCCGATCTCCTCGTCGTTGAGCTTCTCGCCGTCCACCTCCGCCTGGACCAGCGCCGACAGGAGGTCGTCGGTCGGGTGGTCCCGCCGCTCGGCGGCCAGCTCCGATCCCAGCGTCGAGAGGGTGATCCCGGCGGTGAGCACCTTGGTGAACGGGTCGTCGCCGGTGGCCAGGAACTTGGGGTCCTGGGCGCCGACCATCAGGTTGGCCGCCTGGCGCAGCTCGGTCTGGCGCTCCTCGGGCACCCCCAGCATCTCCGAGATGGTCCACAGGGGCAGGCGCATCGACAGGTCCGCCACCAGCTCGCACGAACCCCGGGCCACCGCCGCCGCCACGATGGCCCGGGCCTGGCGTCGGATCTGCTCCTCGATCCGGGCCACCTGCCTGGGGGTGAACGCCCGGCTGACCAGCCGACGGAGCTGGGTGTGCCGGGGGGCGTCGGTCATCAGAAAGGATCCGAACGGCTCGTTGAACTCGGGCGGGATGTCGCTGAACCCCACCCCCCGGCCGCTGCAGAACCGGTCGGCGTGCCGACTGACGTGGACGATGTCGGCATGGCGGGTGGCTGCCCAGAACCCGTTGACCGTGGCCACCGAGCCCAGTTCGATGGGTGGGTGGAAGGTGACCGACGGGCGGTCCCGGAGGACGCGGAAGGCCAGGTCCCGCTCCCGCATCGGCGTCGCCCAGAACGCCGCCCCCGAGATGTCGACCGGGTCGAAGGGGGGTGTCACCGCGGTGACGGTAACGATGTCCGACTTTGACGTCAACTATGGTTCCGCCGATGTCCGAGCCCCGGGGCCTGTTCGAAGCCGACGGCGGGTACCTGCACCCCACCAGTGCCGCACCGGGCCCCTGGCGCCCCGATGCCCTCCACGGGGGGGCGGTGAGCGCCCTGTTCGGTCACACCTTCGAGGAGCCGGGGTGGTCCCTCGGTCGGATGACGGTGGACCTCCTCCGCCGGGTCCCCATGGGGCCGCTCACCCTGGTGGTCGGGCCCACCTCCACCACCCGTCGCCTGATGCGGAGGTCCGCCGAGCTGTGGGCCGGCGACCGGCCGGTGGCCAGGGCGGAGGGCCTGCTCCTCCCCGAGTCCCACCTCGACCTGCCACCTCAGCCCGAACGGCGGCTCGAGCCTCCTCCCGACCTGGAGCAGAAGGCGTCGCGACGGGAGACCATCGTGGACCGGGTGGGCTTCCCGAGCTTCGTCAGCCACGCCGTGGCCACCCGCACCGTGCGGACCGACGGGGGCCACCCCGGTGCCTTCGCCTACTGGATCCACCTCCTCCTCCCGGCCGTGGCCGGGCACGAGATCACCCCCGTCCAGAGGGTCTGCGCGGCGGCCGACTACGCCAACGGGGGGTTTCCCACCCTCCCCTACGAGGAGTGGTCGTTCGTGACCCTCGATCTGACCGTCCAACTGGTCCGGCCACCGGTCGGCGAGTGGGTGGGGGTGACCAACGACTCGGTCGCCGGGGCCTCGGGGATCGGGCTCGGCGATGCCGAGCTGCACGACGTGGTCGGCCGGCTCGGGCGCGCAACGGCTACCTTGCTCGTGGAACCTCGGTGACACCGGTTCATCGGCCCGTCACCCGGAGAGCGGAAGGTGGATGGTGAGCGACTACCAGGTGGAGGACGGCACGGCCCGGATCACCCTCGACGACGGCAAGGTGAACGCCCTGGGCAGCGCCACCATCAACGACCTGAACGCCCAGCTCGACCGGGCCCTGGCCGACCAGGCGTCCGCCGTCGTCCTGGTCGGCCGGGAGGGGTACTTCTCGGCCGGCTTCGACCTGGAGGAAGTCCGTTCCGGAGCGGCGGCCCAGCAGAACCTGCGCCTCCTCCTCATCGACCTGGTCCTGCGCCTCTTCACCTTCGAGCGCCCGGTGGTGGTCGCCTGCACCGGTCATGCCCTGGCCGCCGGCGCCGCCCTCCTGCTGGCCGCCGACCGCCGCATCGGCCTGGACGGCCGCTACAAGCTCGGCTTCAACGAGGCCAGCCTGGGCGTACCCATCTCGGCGGCCACCGTCGAACTGGCCCGGTACCGGATGCCGATGCCCTTCTTCGAGTCGCTGATCTCCGGCGACACCTATCCTCCCGCCCTGGCCCGGAGTGCCGGGCTCATCGACCAGGTGGCGACCGACCCCCCGGCCCTGATCGAGGAGTGCCGGCGGGTAGCCACCCAGCTGGCCACCATCCCCCCGTCCACCTTCACCACCATGCGGCACCAGGCCCGGGGGGCGGTGGCCGAGGCGGTCCTGGCGGAACGACGGCGCCTGGCGTCCGGCGACTGACCCGGGCCTCTCGGGAGGTCACCGGGTCCCAATACGTCTAGATCTTTCTGATCCCTTCCGGTAACGTACCGACCGCGCCCGAGGGTGGGCCGAGGGAGCGGGGCAAGGGGGGTCGAGTGGTGGACGAGCTGGACGTGGTGGTGGTGGGGGCCGGGTTCTCCGGCCTGTACGCGCTCCACAAGGTGCGGGAGCTGGGCCTGCGGGCCTGCATCCTCGAACGGGCCGACGCGGTGGGCGGCACCTGGCTGTTCAACCGGTACCCGGGGGCGCGCTGCGACATCGAGAGCGTCGAGTACAGCTACAGCTTCTCCGACGAGATCCAGCGGGAGTGGACGTGGAGCGAGGTGCTCCCCGCCCAGGAGGAGATCGAGCGCTACCTGAACTTCGTCACCGACCGCCTCGACCTCCGCCGCCACATCCGCTTCCACACCGACGTGGTGTCCATGACCTTCGACGAGACCACCAGCACCTGGCGGCTGGAGACCGCCACCGGCGACCGGGTGGTGGCCCCGTTCGTCATCGCCGCCACCGGCATCCTGTCGTCACCCATCGACCCCGACATCGCCGGCATGGACTCGTTCGCCGGTGACTCGCTGTTCACCAGCCGCTTCCCCCGCGAGGGCTACGACTTCAGCGGCAAGCGGGTGGCCCTCATCGGCACCGGCTCCTCCGGGGTGCAGGCCACCCCGCTGGTGGCCGAGCAGTGCGACCACCTCTTCCTCTTCCAGCGGTCGGCGGCCTACACGATGCCGGCCAATCCCCGGCCGTACGGACCGGGCGAGTTCGAGGAGCTGCGGGCCCGCTACCCCGAGATCCGGGCCGACCAGCGCAACTCGTTCATCGGCGCCGCCCGCCTCAGCGCCTTCTCGGCGCTGGTGGAGGCGCCGGGGAAGCCGCCCCTCAAGGAGGCCTCCCGCCAGGAGCGGCTGCGGGCCGTCGAGGAGCGGGGCATCGCCGGGGCGCTGCTGTGGGGGGACGTGCTCTTCGACATCGAGGCCAACCGGATGGCCACCGAACTGTACGGGGAGGCGGTGGCCCGCATCGTCAAGGACCCCGAGACCGCCGCCGCCCTGGTGCCCGACTACCCCTTCGCCTGCAAGCGCCCGATCATCGACGACGGGTACTACGAGACCTTCAACCGGGACAACGTCACCCTGGTCGACCTCCGACGGGGCGGCATCCGGTCGGTGACCAGCACCGGCATCGACACCGAGCAGGGCTCCTACCCGGTGGACGTCATCCTCTACGCCACCGGCTTCGACGCCATCACCGGCGCCCTCAGCCGGCTGGAGGTCCGGGGTCGCGACGGTGTCAACCTCCGGGATGTCTGGACCGAGGAGGGACCGGTGTCGTACCTGGGGATCCAGGTGGCCGGCTTCCCCAACCTGTTCACCATCCAGGGCCCGGGCAGCCCGTCGGCGGCCACCAACTTCGTGGCCGCCCTCGAGCAGCATGTGGAGTGGATCGGCGACTGCCTGGCCTATCTCCGGGCGAACGGCTTCCGCACCCTCGAGGCGCTGCCGTCGGCTCAGACGGAGTGGGCGGAGCACGCCGCGTCCCTGGTGGCGGGCAGCATCCTGCTCCATCCGTCGTGCCACTCGTGGTACAACGGCGCCAACGTGCCCGGCAAGCCGCGGCGGTACCTGGGCTACCCCGCCGGTCTCCCCGAGTACCGACGTCGCTGCGACGAGGTGGCCGGGGCCGGCTACACCGGCTTCGCACTGTCGTAGGCGGCCGGATGCCCTTCCTGGAGCTCGACGACGCCCGGCTCTTCTTCACCGACGACGGTGCGGGTGAGCCCCCGCTCCTGCTGGTGCACGGCTATACGGCCGACTCCCACGACTGGAGCTGGCAGATCCCCCACTTCGTGGCCGGCCACCGGGTGGTGGCGGTCGACCTCCGGGGACACGGTGCCTCGAGCTCGCCGGTCGACGGCTACACCACCGCCGGGTTCACCGGGGACCTGGTCGCCCTCCTCGACCACCTCGGCGTGGACCGGGTGGTGGCCGTGGGCCACTCGTTGGGCGGCATCCTGGTCAGCGCCCTGGCCGTGGAGCACCCCGAGCGGGTGGCGGCGGTGGTCGCCGTCGACCCGGCCTACCTGGTGGAGGACGACATGGTCGGCGCCCTCGGGCCGGTCCTCGACTCGCTCGACGACGCCGGGGTGGTGCCCTTCATCGAGGGCATCATCGGCGAGGGGATGGCGTCGCCGGCCCGGGATCCGGGGCTCCGCACCTGGCAGGTCCGCCGGATCGCCACGCTCGAGCCCCGGGTCCTCCGGCAGGCCCTGGTGGCCCAGGTCTCCGGCATGGCCCTGCGATCGGAGAGCGAGCCCTACCTGCGACGCCGGAGGTGCCCGGTGCTCTCCTTCCACGCCGACCCGGTCCGGGGGGCGCTGGAGGCGGCCCTGTTGACCGACCAACGGTCCCACGTGGTGACGTGGGAGGGCGCGGGCCACTGGCTCCACCAGGAGCGGGCGGCGGAGTTCAACGCCCTGGTCAGCGCCTGGCTGGCGACAGGCCCCTGACATGGAGGCGGTTGGGGTACTGGGCCCGTGCCGGGCGTCGACACGCCGGTGCGCCTCCCGTACGCTGACCTGGTGCACGTCGGGGAGCGGATGGCGGAGACGGGCGGTCCGGGACGGCAGCTCCATCGGGAGCCGGACCGCCGACGGGCAGCCGACGCCAGGAGCCCCGACCCGGTAGCCCTCCGGCCCTCTGCCATCCCCGCCGGGCGCCGGGCGCGGGGTGGTGCCGACACCGCGGCCTCGGTGAGTACCGACGGTGCGCGACGTCGATCGCTCCCACCCGGGGCCGCCCCCACCGGGGCCCGCCGGCCTTCCCGGGTCGCCGTCCAGCGGCAACCCGACCCGTCGGGCCCCCGGGGGACGCGCACCGACACCGACTCGGCGCTCGATGTCGTGGACCGGCCCGGTGAGCCCCTGGACGAGCAGGTCCGCCGGCGACTCGAGCACCGGCTCGGCACGTCCTTCGCCGATGTCCGCCTCCACCGTGACGACGACGCCGACCGGTCGGCGCGCACGATGGGGGCCACGGCGTACACCGTCGGATCGCACGTGGTGTTCCGACGCGGCTCCTACTCCCCCGGCAGTCCCGCCGGGATGCGCACGTTGTCCCACGAGCTGGCCCATGTCGTCCAACAACGGAGCGGTGCCGTCGACGGGGCCGACCGGGGCGACGGGGTGGTTGTCAGCGACCCTGCCGACCGCTTCGAGCGCCAGGCGGACGCGGTGGCGCACGCAGCCGTCGCCCCGCCGGCGCCGGGGACGACGTCGCCCACCCCCGGCTCGGGTCTCCCGGCGGGGACGGCCCCGGCGACCCCGATGCCCTCCACCCGGTCCGTCCAGCGCCTGCTCGACGACCCGGTCGAGGACCCCACCATGGCACCGGCGGCGACCCAGGCACCGACGGCACCGACGGCACCGGCGGCGTCGGCACCGGCACCGGCACCGGCACCGGCGGCGACCCAGGACCCGGCCGTGGCCGCCGTCAAGGCGTCCACCGACACCGTCCTCGGCGTGCGGGTGGGGATCGACCCCTTCCTGGCCTCCCTCCTCGAACCCCAGGCCCCGGCCGATCCGGCTCCCCTCCCCGACGACGCCGCCGCCGCCAAGCAGAAGGTGACCGGCACGGCATACGGCACGGGTGCCAAGGTGGACCCCGCCGACGTCAGCCAGGGCGGCCTGGGTGACTGCTACCTCCTGGCCATGATGATCGCCATCGCCCGGGTCCACCCGGAGGCCCTCGAGAAGCTGATCAAGGACAACGGCGACGGGTCGTTCACCGTCACCCTGTACGAGGACCATCTCATCGGCGGCGCCACCCCCTACACCGAGACGGTCACCTCCGAGGTACCGGTCGGCAACGCCGGCAGCCCCCTGTACGCCCAGGTGAACAAGCGGGCCGACGGGAGTCGCCCGTTGTGGCCGCTGCTGATCGAGAAGGCATACGCCAAGCACCAGGGCAGCTACGCGGCCATCCAGGGCGGATCCGGGTCGAAGGCGGCCCAGGTCCTGAACCAGGGCGGCGGGACGGTGCACAAGACGGCGGACTACGACGAGGGCCAGATCGCCGACCTCATCGACGCCTCCGTCGCCAAGAATCGGGCCATCACGGCCGGGACCATCCACCGGAAGTACGACGACATCGCCAACTGGCTGCAGACCAACCTCGGGACCCCGACCTCCGAGGTGGCCCGGGTCGAGAAGCAGTGGGACATCAAGGCCCCCCACATGTACATCGTGAAGTCGGTGGACAAGAAGGCGAAGACCATCGACCTGATCAATCCGTGGGGACACGACCATCTGACCGGCCTGCCCCTCGGGGTGTTCAAGATCGCCTTCATGGACTGGACGGAGGCCAACATCCCCGACGCCACGCCGGGGGCCACCCCCGCCCCGGCCCCGGCTCCCGCCCAGACTCCCCCACCCGCCCCACCGCCGGGCCCGTGATCGCCATCCGGATCGGTACCCGCACCGAGATCGAGGGCCGGCTGATCGGGGCATCCAACCTCGACATCGGGGAGTACCAGCTCGAGGACGGCACCCGGATCACCGGGCCCACCGTCCTGCTCAGCTTCCCCGATGCCCCCGCCCTCACCGTCGGGACCGGGCAGTCCGTCACGATCGGCGGGCGGGTCCACGACGTGGAGGGGATCGACGTGGGCGACTCCCCCGAGGACAGTGCGGTCCGGCTCCTCCCCCGGCCAGCCGAAACCGCCCCGCTCGCCTAGGGCCGGGCGGCACCGGCGCTCAGCGGGGCGAAGGCGTGCCAACCCAGCCACATCCAGCCCACCAGCAACGTCACCCGACCCGCTCGGTGGAGGGTGAGCCGGGTGACCAACTCCCCGAGACCCGGGAACCGCCCGTCGGACCGGACGGCGACCACCTGGAGGCCCACCAGGGTCACCCCCAGCACCGCCCACACCACGAGCGACACCTCCCGATCGGTCATCGGGCCACCAGGAACCACCCCACCGCCAGCCATACGGTGAAGGCCACCGCCTTTCCCGGGCGGGTGGCATCGAGGTCATCGAGCAGCACGCTGAAGGTGGGGTGCGCCACCCGCGGCGCGCTCAGGTAGCAGGAGAGCTCCCAGGCACCGGCCGCCGCCGCCAGCGCCGCCCATGCCACCCACCGGTGGCCCCACCGGGACGGCCACGTCGCCGGGGTCCCGACCCGACCGCCGTTGGCCCGCATCCGCCACGCGAGGCCGACGGCCGCCCCCACCAGGGCGAGGGCGGTCACCCCCTCCGAGGCGTGCGTGAAGGGGTGGGTGAACGACGCCCCCACCGCGTAGGCGATTCCGGCGACGACGGCCACCACCACCCACCGCCGTCCCCACATCCCCGGCTGCAGGCGCCGCACGCCTCCGTCCCGCCCCATGTCCGAGGGTAGCCCCCGCCTCGTCGGATCGGCGCCGTCGGAGGCGGTCACCGGGGGGCGGGAAGCGCTACCGGATCCGACCGTCGGGGCTGGCGACCGTCGAGGGTTCGCCTCCACCTCCGCCTCGGCGGGGCGCCCCGCACGGGCTCAAGCGCGATTGGAGCGGACGACGGGATTCGAACCCGCGACCCTCACCTTGGCAAGGTGATGCTCTACCAGCTGAGCCACGTCCGCGTGAGGGGTTCACTGTAGCAGTCGACCGGCCGGGGGCCCGCCCGACGGGGCCTACCCGGGGGGATCGGCGTGCCACCACGGAACGGGCCGGTCCCGCCGGTCCGCCTCCTTGACCAGGTCGGACAGGGCGTCCCCCATCCCGTGGGCGATGACCTCGAGGTCGGGCACCAGGTCCCAGCAGCCCGTCACCCCGATGAACAGCGACCCCAGGTAGGAGAAGACGGTGACGTTCACCCCCACCCCCTCGGCCACCGGCCCGACCGGGTACATCGCCACCATCCTGGCCCCCGCCAGGTAGAGGGGGAAGTCGGGTCCCGGGATGTTGGAGACCAGGACGTTGAAGATCGGCGGGACATGGTCGAAGATCCGCAGGTTGGTGAGCAGCCGGCTCACCCGGGTGGCCACCGCCGGGAACAGGGCCTGGGCCCAGCGGGCGTAGACGTCGGACCCCACCGCCTCGTGCTGCTCCTTGGCCGCCCGCACCCCGGAGCTGATCAGCCGGAGGCGGGCCGCCGGGTCCTCCACCCCGGTGGCCAGCGACACCAGCATCGGCGAGATCCGGTTGCCCAGGGCGTCCCGGTCGGCCTCGCTCCGCACCGACACCGGCACCATGGCCACCAGGGAGCTGTCCACCTCCTCGCCGCGCCCGGCGAAGAACGACCGCAGGGCACCGGCCACCATGGCCAGCACCACGTCGTTCACCGTGCCGCCCAGCACGCCGGTGACCCGTCGGATGTCGGACAGGGGCACCTCGGTCAGCCGGACCCGGCGATGGGCGGAGATCGCCCGGTTGATCGACGTCCGGGGGGCCTGGAACGGCGAGGGGGGCAGCGTCCCCTGGGCCTCGCGGTTGCGGGTGCTGAGCGAGCGCACCGTGCGCACCGTCGACCCCACCGTCCGGGCCACCCGGTCGGTCTGGCCGGGCAGGGCGCCCAGGGCGCCCCGCAGGCGGTCCACCTCCCCCGGCACCGGGTCGGGCGACCACGGGGTGTCGTCGGGCCCGCTCCCCCCGGCCGGGTCGGGCTCGAGGTCGAAGAACACCGCCATGACCTCCGCCCCCGACACCCCGTCGATGATCGAGTGGTGGACCTTGGTGACCAGGGCCACGTGCCCGTGCTCCAACCCCTCCACCACGTGGAACTCCCAGAGGGGGCGCTCCCGGTCCAACGGCTGCTCCACGATGGAGCCGACCAGGGCGGCCAGCTCCTCGGGACCGCCCGGCTTCGGGAGGCTGGCCCGCCGCACGTGGTAGTCGAGGTCGAAGTCGGGGTCCTCGACCATCGAGGGGTGCTGGAGGCCGAACGGCACCTCCACCATCCGGCTCCGGAAGGCCGGCACCCGGGGCACCCGGTCGGCCACCTGGTCCCGGATCTGGCGGTACCCGAGGCCGCCCGGTACCGCCGGGGCGTCGAACACCTGCACCCCGGCGATGTGGAGGTGCATGGTGGGTGACTCGAAGGCCAGGAAGGCCCCGTCGAGGCCGGTCAGCGGCGTCATGACCCGTTCATCGCCCGGTCGATCCGAAACCCCCCAAGCCACGGTCGGTGTCGTCCAGCGCCTCGACCGGGACGAAGTCGGCCCGCTCCACCCGCTGGATGACCAGCTGGGCGACACGGTCACCCCGCCGGACCTGGTAGTCGGTGGTGGGGTCGGTGTTGACCAGCAGCACCGCCAACTCGTCCCGGTAGCCCGAGTCGATGAGGCCGGGGGTGTTGAGGCAGGTCACCCCGTGCCGGAGGGCCAGGCCGCTGCGGGGCTGGACGAAGCCGGCGTAGCCGGGGGGGATGGCCAGCGCCACCCCGGTCGGCACCGCCGCCCGGCCGCCGCCGGCCGCCAGCAGGACGTCGGTCCGGGCCACCAGATCGGCGCCGGCGTCACCGATCCGGGCGTAGCCGGGCAGGGGCAGCCCCCCGTCGAGCCGGACGACCGGCACGGTCACCGTCGGCACCACCGCCGGGTCCGCCGCCGGGTCCGCCGTGGTCTGGTCGACGTCGGTCACTCCCGGCACGGCCGGCTCCTCCCGCGAATGGATGGGGACGAGGCTACTCCCCCGCCGGGGCCCGACGGACGGGCCGGCCGTCTTGGTCGGGTGTCCTACCACCCGGTAACCTCGGCTCTCGTGCTCGTCTGGATGGACCTCGAGATGACCGGTCTCGACCTGGAACGCCATGTCATCGTGGAGGTGGCGACCCTGGTCACCGACGACGACCTCCGGATCATCGCCGAGGGCCCCGACCTGGTGGTGGCCACCGACGAGGCCGCCCTGGCCCGGATGGACGACTTCGTGCGGGACATGCACACCAACAGCGGCCTCCTCGACGAGATCACCGCCTCCACCGTGTCCCTCGAGGAGGCGGGTCGGGCCACCCTCGACTTCATCCGGGCCCATGTGCCCAAGCCCCGTACGGTGCCGTTGGCCGGCAACTCCATCGGCACCGACCGCCGGTTCCTGGCCGCCTTCCTGCCCGAGATCGAGGAGTACCTCCACTACCGGTCGGTCGACGTCTCCACCATCAAGGAGCTGGCCAAGCGGTGGTACCCGGAGACGGCGGCCGGGGCCCCGACCAAGGCCGGGGGCCATCGGGCCATGGACGACGTCCGGGAGAGCGTGGCGGAGCTGGCGTACTACCGGTCGACCGTCTTCCGGGAGGTGCCGGCGCCGGCCGACGCCGGGGAGGGAGCGACGTGAGGGGACAGGGGAGACCATGAGCGAGGCCGGCAGCGAGACCGTCGAGGAGGGGGCACCGCCCACCCGGACGGAGGCCACCGCCACCCTGACCGCCCCGGGCGGCGCCTTCGAGATGGAGGAGCTGACCATCCGGGGCGTGCCCACCCGGACCTGGAAGCACGCCCCCACCACCCTCCGCACCATCCTCGAGAACTCGGCCTTCCACGGCGACAAGGACTTCCTGGTCTACGAGGACGAGCGGTTCAGCTTCGCCGAGCACTTCCGCATCGCCGCCGCCCTCGGCCACACCCTGGTGGCGGAGCATGGCGTCCGGAAGGGTGACCGGGTGGCCGTGGCCATGCGGAACCTTCCCGAGTGGGTGATGGCGTTCTGGGCGGCCATCTCGGTCGGCGCGGTGGTGGTGCCCCTCAACGCCTGGTGGACCGGGCCCGAGCTGGCCTACGGCCTGCTCGACTCCGGCACCGTGGTGGCCTTCGTGGACGAGGAGCGCGAGGAGCGGATCCGACCCCATCTCGCCGAGCTCCCCGAGCTGCGCACCGTGGTGGTCTGCTGCGAGCTGCCCGACGAGCGGGGCGGCCGCCAGGCCGCCACCGGATCGACGGTGGAGCGCCCGGGCCTGCCACCGGTGCCGGTGATCCCCTTCACCGAGGTGGTGGGCACGCCGCCCGCGGACATCCGCCTGCCCGACGTCGAGCTCGAGCCCGATGACGACGCCACCATCTTCTACACCTCGGGCACCACCGGTCGGCCGAAGGGGGCGGTGGGCACCCACCGGAACAGCGCCTCCAACCTGATGAACCTGTTCTTCATCTCCACGCTGGGCTCCATGCGACGGAGCACCACGCTGGCCGACGTGAGCAGCGGCGCCCAGAACGCCAACCTGCTGTCGGTGCCGCTGTTCCACGCCACCGGGTGCCACGCCGTGCTGGTCTCCAACACCGCCGCCGGGGGCAAGCTGGTGATGATGCACCACTTCAACCCCGAGCGGGCCCTGGAGTTGATCGAGCGCGAGCACATCACCATCTTCGGCGGGGTCCCCACCATGGTCATGCAGGTGATCGACTCCCCCGACTTCGCCAAGCGGGACACCTCGTCGGTGCGCTCCATCTCCTACGGCGGCGCCCCCGCCCCGCCCGACCTGGTCCGCCGGATCACCGAGCACTTTCCGGCCGGCGCCCCCGGCAACGGCTACGGCCTCACCGAGACCTCCGCCATGACCACCATGAACGCCGGCGACGACTACGTCCGCAAGCCGACCAGCGTGGGGCCCCCCGCCCCGGTCTGCGACGTGGCGGTGGTCCCCGAGGAGTACGACGGCGAGGTGCCCCCGGCCGACCAGCCGGTCGACCCCGAGCGCACCGGCGAGCTGTGGATCAGGGGTCCCAACGTGGTCCGCGGCTACTGGAACCGCCCGGAGGACACCGCCCGGACCTTCACCCGGGGCTGGCTCCACACCGGCGACGTGGCCCGCATCGACGAGGAGGGCTTCGTCCACATCGTCGACCGCTCCAAGGACATGATCATCCGGGGCGGTGAGAACGTCTACTGCGTCGAGGTGGAGGCCGCCCTCTTCGAGCACCCGGCGGTGGCCGACTGCGCGGTGATCGGGGTACCCCACCCGGTCCTGGGCGAGGAGGTGGGGGCGGTGGTGGTGCTCCGCCCCGGCCAGGAGGTGGCCGCCGACGAGCTGGCCCGCTTCGTGGGCGAGCGGCTGGCCAAGTTCAGCGTCCCCACCCGCTTCTGGTTCCGGTCCGAACCCCTCCCCCGCAACCCCGCCGGCAAGGCGCTGAAGCGCGAACTCCGGGCCGAGCTGCTCGGCGACCCCTCCGCCTGACGGACGTCGTCGCCGCCTGACCGGGTCCCGCACCCGGGGGCGCCTCAGCCTCCGGTCAGCAGGTCCCGGGTGGCGGCCACGTCCCGGTGCATCTGGGCCACCAGGTCGTCCACCGAGTCGAAGGCCAGCTCGTGGCGCAGCCGATCCACGAAGGAGAGCCGCCCCACCTCGCCGTAGAGGTCGCCGGAGAAGTCGAGGAGGAAGGCCTCCACCAGCAGCTCCCCGTCCTCCCCGTAGAAGGTCGGCCGCCGCCCCACCGACACCGCCGACGCCCACCGGCTCCCGTCGGGCCGCTCGTACCATCCGGCGTAGATCCCGGTGGCCGGCAGGGCGATCGCCCCGGGGACGTCGAGATTGGCGGTGGGGAAGCCCAGCTCCGCCCCACCCCGCCGGTCGCCCCGGACCACCACCCCCCGGACCTGGTGGGGACGACCCAGCAGCCGGGCCGCCTCCACCACGTTCCCGTCGGCCACCAGGGCGCGGATCCGGGTGGACGAGATGGCCTGGGCGAGCGGGCCGTCGCCGCTGGACCGGAGGCGGACGCCCTCCACCTCGTAGCCGCCGGCCCCGCCCAGCTCGGTCAGCAGGCCCACGCTCCCCTTGCGGCCGTGGCCGAAGTGGAAGTCCTCGCCCACCACCACCAGCTTGGCGTCGAGCGCACCCTCGATGACCTCGTGGACGAATGCCTCGGCCGTCTCGTTGGCCCGCTCCTCGTCGAACCGCAGCACCACCGTCCGCTCCACCCCGCAGGCGGCCAGGAGCTCGAGCTTCTGGTCGAGGTCGCACAGCAGCCGGGGAGCGCTCTCCGGACGCACCACCGACGCCGGGTGTCGGTCGAAGGTCACCACCGCGGTGGTCAGTCCGCCGGCCCGGGCCCGCCGGCCCAGCTCGGCCAGGAGGGCCTGGTGACCCAGGTGGACGCCGTCGTAGGCGCCGATGGTCACCGCCGATCCACCGGCGGGGGGTGCGGACCTCGAGAGGTCGGTGACGATCTCCATCACCGGGCGAGGTTATCGGGCGGCCCCGGGACCACCGGGCCACCGGGGACGAGGGCCGGCCGGGTCATCCGCCACCCACCAGGACCACGGCCGGTCGGATGCGGTCGGTGTCGGTGGCCTCGTAGACGGCCAGCAGATGGTGCTCGGCGTCCACCAGCCCCCAGGGGCCGTCCCCGGACACCCCGAGGGGGACCCGGTCGAGTGCCAGCCCCCGGCTCACCAGCTTGACCACCTCGGTGGAGACGACCACCTGATCGAGGTCGCGCATGGCCTGGGCGGGGGTGAGCACCACCGCCGGGGTCAGCTCGTCCACCGGTCGGGCGTCGTCGACGGTGAAGGAGCCGATCCGGGTCCGCCGCAGGTTCCGGAGATGGGCACCCCCGCCCAGGGCCGCCCCCAGGTCGGCGGCCAGGACCCGCACGTAGGTCCCCGACGAGCACTCCACCTCGACGGGGTAGACGCCGGGGGACGACGCCGGATGGACGTCGTAGCGGTGGACGGTCACCGGGCGGGCCTTGCGCTCCACCTCGATGCCCTCCCGGGCCAGGGCGTGGAGCCGCCGGCCGTCCACCTTCACCGCCGAGACCATGGGGGGGACCTGCTCGATGTCCCCGGTCAGATCGGCCGCCGCCTCGCGCACCTCGGTGAGGGTCACCGCTCCCATCTCCCAGGTGCCGGTGACCTCCCCGGCGGCGTCCAGCGTGGAGGTGGCCGTGCCCAGCACCACCTCCGCCTCGTAGGTCTTGGGGAGGGCGGTCAGGAACCGGAGCAGCCGGGTGGCGCGGCCCAGTCCCACCAGCAGCACGCCGGTGGCGTCCGGGTCGAGGGTCCCGGCATGGCCCACCCGTCGTTGGCCGAAGATCCGGCGGCAGCGGGCCACCACGTCGTGGGACGTCCAGCCGGCCTCCTTGTCCACCACCACCAGGCCGGCGGTGTCCCCGCCCGTCGGGGGGGTCACCGGTCCGCCGGACCGTCGATGGGAGCCGGGTCGTCCCCGGTGGGGCGGGCGGCATCGGCCTCCCGGATCCGTCGGAGGGCCTCCTCCACCTTGGAGCCGGCCACCACCGCCGGGTCGACCTCGAAGGTCAGTTGGGGGGTGCGCTTCATGGTCAGCTGCCTCCCCATGGCCTTCTGCAGCTGGGGGCGACGCTCGGCCAGGGCCTCGGCGGCGTCGTCGGAGAGCGAGCTCAGGAACACCGTGGCCTGCCGGAGGTCGGGGGCGGTGTCCACCGAGGTCACGGTGACCAGCCGCAGCCGCTCGTCGGCGTCGGCCAGGCGTTCGAGCTCCTCGGCCAGCACCTGACGGAGGACCTGGTTGACCCGGAGCGACCGCGAGTACGGGGCCGAGCCCCGGTTGTCATGACGGCGTCCTGACACTGCTCCTCCGCTCCGTCCGCGAGCCGGGCCGCCCCGGCACCCGCCGGGTGCCGGACACGACGCTCAGGTGCGGGGGATCTCCCGCTCGTCGAACGTCTCGATGATGTCGCCCTCTTTGAGGTCCTGGTAGTCGGAGAGCCCGATGCCGCACTCGAAGCCGGACTGGACCTCCCGGGCATCGTCCTTGAACCGCCGGAGCGAGGTGATGGTGCCCTTCCAGATGATGACGCCCTCCCGGAGGAACCGGACCTTGGACCCTCGGGTGATGACGCCCTCCCGGACGTAGCAGCCGGCGATGGCACCGATCCGGGGGACCCGGAAGATCTGGCGGACCTCGGCCTCGCCGGTGACCACCTCTTCGTAGACCGGGGAGAGCAGGCCCAGCATGGCGGCCTCGAGGTCCTCGAGCAGCTTGTAGATGATCTCGTAGGTCCGGATCTCCACCCGCGACTTCACGGCCATCTCCCGCGACCGGCGGTCCGGCCGGACGTTGAACCCGATGATGGTGGCGTTGGACGCCTGGGCCAGCTGCACGTCGTACTCGGTGATCCCGCCCACGCCCCGGTGGACGAAGCTCAGCTTGACGTCGTCCCGCTCGAGCTTGCGGAGGCTCTCGGTGACCGCCTCGAGGGAGCCGCGCACGTCCGCCTTCAGGATGAGGTTCAGCGTGGCGGTCTCGCCCCGTTGGATCTGCTCGAACAGGTCCTCGAGCTTGGCCCCGCCGAGCGCCGAGGCGGCGGCCGGACCGTGCCCGGCCACCCGGTAGCGGTGGGCACGGGCCTCGCCGATGGTGCGGGCCTGGGCCTGCTCGGGTGCCACCCGGACCTCGTCGCCCGGCTCGGGCGGCTCGGAGAAGCCGAGCACCTGCACCGGGGTCGACGGCGGGGCCTCCTTGATCTGGTCGCCGTGGTCGTCGACCAGGGCCTTGACCTTGCCCCAAGCGGCACCGGCCACGATCGGGTCGCCGACCCGGAGGGTGCCGCGCTCGACGATGACCGAGGCCACCGGGCCACGCCCCACCTCGAGCTCGGCCTCGAGCACCACGCCCCGGGCCCGGCCCTCGGGGCTGGCCACCAGCTCCTCCACTTCGGCCACCAGGACGATCTGCTCGAGCAGATCGTCGATGCCCAGGTTCTGGAGGGCGGAGATCTCCACGGTGATGGTGTCGCCGCCCCAGGCCTCGGGCACCAGCCCGTGCTCGGAGAGCTGTTGCAGCACCCGGTTGGGGTCGGCCTCCGCCCGGTCGATCTTGTTGACGGCCACGATGATCGGGACGTCGGCGGCCTTGGCGTGGTCGATGGCCTCGATGGTCTGGGGCATCACCCCGTCGTCGGCCGCCACCACCAGCACCACGATGTCGGTGACCTCCGCCCCGCGGGCCCGCATGGCGGTGAACGCCTCGTGGCCCGGGGTGTCGATGAAGGTGATCGGGTGGTCCTGCCAGACGACCTGGTAGGCACCGATGTGCTGGGTGATGCCACCGGCCTCGCCGGCCACCACGTTGGCCGACCGGATCCGGTCGAGCAGCAGGGTCTTGCCGTGGTCGACGTGGCCCATGACGGTGACCACCGGGGGGCGGGGCCGCAGATCGGCCTCGTCCTCCTCCTCGTCATCGTCGTCGAAGAACTTGGCCAGCAGCTCGGCCTCGCGCTCCTCGCCGGGGTCGACCAGGCGCACCTCGGCGCCGAGCTCGGCGGCGAACAGGTCGATCATGTCGTCGGTCAGCGACTGGGTGGCGGTGACCATCTCCCCCTGCATCATCAGGAAGCGGATGACGTCCCCGGCCGAGCGGTTGAGCTTGGGGCCCAGGTCGCGGGCGGTGGCGCCGCGCTCGATGATCACCTCGGTGTCGGGCACCGGGGCGGTCGACGGCGTGTAGGCGGTCAGCTGGGTCGGCTCGAGCTCCTCGAGGTTGCGACGGCGACGGCGCGGGCGGCGCTGGTTGGGCCGGCCACGGCCCATGCCGGGACCGCCCCGACCGCCGGGACCACCCGGTCCACCGCCGGGGCCGCCACCCGGTCCACCGCCCGGACGGCCGCCGTAGCCACCGCCACCGGGGCTCCCGCCGGGTCGGCCGCCGAAGCCACCGCCCGTCGAGGGGCCGCCCGGACGACCGGACGGACCGCCGGGACGGCTGGTGCCGCCGGGACCGCTGGGGCGACCGCTGAAGCCGGGGCGCGGGGCGCCGGCCGGGGGACGCCGGCCGCCGGCCCCGGGGGGCGGGGGGATGGGCTTGCCGGTGACCGAGCGCGGCGGTCCACCGGGGGGCGGGGGGATGGGCTTGCCGCTCGAACTGGTGGGCGGACGGCTGGGGGCCGACGGCGGAGCCGGCGGGGCGACCGAGGCGGCGGGCGCGGCCGGCGCGGCCGGGGGCGACGCCGATGCCGTCGGTGCCGGGGCCGGGGCGGCGGCCGGGGCCACCGGGGCGGGAGCGGCGGCGGCCGATGCGGCCGGAGCCACCGGGGCCGGGGCGGCGGGGGCCGGGGCGGCGGGGGCCACCGGCGCCGGTGTCGGGGTGGGGGTCGGTGCGGCGGCGGGTGCGGCCGGGGCCGGGGCGGCGGCCGGGGCGGCGGGTGTCGGGAGCGGGGCGGCGGCGGGAGCGGCCGCCGGGGCCACCGGGGTCGGACGGGCCGGCACCACGGGGGCGGTTGCCGGAGGGGCCACCGGGGCCGGCGACGCCGGCACCTCGGACGCCGGACGGCTGGTGACCAGGCGGGCACCGGTGCGCTTGATCGGGGTCGGGGCCGGGGTGTCGCCGTCGCCGCCGGCGGGCCCGGCGGTGTCGGCCTCCACGGTGACGGCGGCGGCCTTCCTCTTGGCGGGGGCCTTCTTGGCCGGGGCCTCCGGCTCCTCGGGCTGGACCTCCCGACGGAGTCCCTCCCGATCGGCCTTTCGACGGGCGCGGTCGGCCTGGGCGTCCTCGATGGACGAGGAATGGCTCTTGACGCCCATCCCGAGGGACAGGCAGAGATCGAGCGCCTCTTTGTTGGTTAGGCCGAGCTCGTGGGCGAGCTCATAGACCCGGATCTTCTTCGGCAACGGCTATTACTGCCCTTCATCCACGTCGTGTGCACTGGGAGCACTCCGACCCTCTATCCTCGCACATCACAGCGCCCGGCCTTCCGAGCCCGACTCCACACCCGGCTGTATCGCCGACCGGACCGCCTCCACCTGGGAGTCGTCGACCGGTCCGTGGAGCGCCCGCTCGAACGCCTTCCGGCGAATCGCCAGCTCCAGACAGCTTGCATCGTCCCGACAGAGCCAGGCGCCCCGTCCGGGGAGCCCCGTCCCGACCGACAGGGTGCCGTCGGGTCGACGCACCACCCGGACCATGCCCGTCGCCGCTCCGGTCCGCCGGCAGCCGATGCAGGTCCGGATGGGGACTATGCCGTGCCCTCTCCGGCGGCGACCCCGTCCGGTTGGGGGGCTCCGTCGGCTTCCGTCGATGGTACCGGCTCGTCCTCGGACACCGGATCGGAGATCGCCTCCGGCTCCACCGCAGGGGTCGCCTGAGGCTCGGTCGCCGTGGTCGCCTCCGGCTCGGTCGCCGTGGTCGCCTCCGGCTCGGCAGCCCTGGTCGCCTCCGGCTCGGCCGCAGCCTCCGGTGTTGCACCGGGCTCGGACTCGGGCCCGGCGGGCGGCTCGGCGGCACCGTCGGGGGCCGACTCCGGCCCTCCGTCAGCCTCGGCACCCTGGGACCACTGGGTGGCGGAGACGGCGTCGCCCCCCTCGGCCGGCTGCCACACCAGCTCACCCGACTCGTTCTCCACCCACTCGCCCTCGGCCCACTCCTCGCCGGCGTAGCCGGACTCCTCCTCGGCCAGCTGGGTCTCGCTCTTGATGTCGATCCGCCAGCCGGTGAGGCGGGCGGCCAGGCGGGCGTTCTGGCCCTCCTTGCCGATGGCCAGGGACAGCTGGTAGTCGCTGACGATGACGGTGGCGGTGCCGGTGTCGTCGTTCAGCCGGACCTCCCGGACCCGGGCCGGGGCCAGGGCCGACTGGATGAGCTCCACCGGATCGTCGGAGAACGGCACCACGTCGACCCGCTCGCCGCGGAGCTCGTTGGTCACCATCCGGACCCGCGAGCCCCGTGCCCCCACGCAGGCACCCACCGGGTCGACGTTGGGATCGTTCGACCAGACGGCGATCTTGGTGCGGTGGCCCGGCTCCCGGGCGGCCGCCTTGATCTCGACGGCCCCGGAGGAGATCTCCGGCACCTCGAGCTCGAAGAGCCGCTTGATCAGGCCCGGGTGGCTCCGGCTGACCACGATCTGGGGCCCCTTGGTGGTCTTGCGGACCTCCACGATGTAGGCCTTCAGCCGCGCCCCGTGCTCGTAACGCTCGTAGGAGACCTGCTCGGCCTGGGGCAGCAGCGCCTCCACCTTGCCCAGGTCGAGCAGGGTGTAGCGGTTGTCGGTCTGCTGGACGATCCCGGTGACGATGTCACCCTCCCGGCCGGCGTACTCCTCGTACTTGAGGTCGCGCTCGACCTCACGGATGCGCTGGAGGATCACCTGCTTGGCGGTCTGGGCGGCGATCCGGCCGAAGTCGTCGGGGGTGTCGTCCCACTCCCGGGTGACGTTGCCGTCCTCGTCGAGCTCCTGGCCGTAGACCCGGATCTCGCCCGACTCGGGGTCGATGGTCACCACCGCCTCCTCGGCGGCGTCGGGACGACGCTTGTAGGCGGCCACCAGGGCGTTGGCCAGGGCGTCGAGCAGGGTCTCGACCGAGATGCCCTTGTCCCTGGCGATCTGACCGAGGGCATCGAGAAACTCGAAGTTCGGCTTGCTCATGGCGTAGTGACCTGCTTCCTCGTCTGCGTCTTCGTCGTCTGCGTCTTCGTGGTCTGCGTCTTCGTGGTCGACCTCTTGGGCCCGGTCGCGCCCGGCTTGGGGGCGCCTCCCCAGGCGAACACCGTCCGGGCCCGGTCGAGGTCGGAGTAGGCCAGGCGGACCCGGCCCTCGGGGTGGCCCTCCACCTCGAGCTCGAGGCCCCGGTCGTCGGCGGCCACCAGCCGGCCGGTCAGCCGGCGGTCGCCGGGCACCTGCGGGCGGGTCTTCACCGAGATGGTCTCCCCCACCGCCCGGGTGAAGTGGGCGGGACGACGGAGGGTGCGCTCCACCCCCGGGCTCGACACCTCCAGGGTGTAGGAGCCGGGGATCGGGTCACGCTCGTCGAGGAGCTCGGAGACCACCCGGTTGACGGTGGTGAGGGCCTCGAGATCCACGCCACCGGGGCGGTCGATCGTCACCAGCACCACCCCCGACCGGTACTCGACATCGACCAGCTCGGCGCCGGTGGCGGCCACCACCGGTTCCACCAGGGGGAACAGCTCGACTGCCATGTGTGCTCCCCTTTCCTGGTCGTCGTTCCGGTCACCGTCGGATGGTGTCCACCACCCTTCCTCCCGCAGCCCGGCAGGGGATTCCCGACCAAAACAAAAGCGTGGGCTCTCCGCCCACGCTGTGTCAGCGTCACTGAACCCCTACTGAACGGCAGGTGAACAAGTATAGCAGTGCGGCCTCAGCGTTGTCTCGGGCTGTCCACAGCCCCGGAGGGGCCGCTGGACCGGCTCAAGGGCTGGTGAGAGCCCCCGTGACCTCCCCGACGGGCACCTCGCGCTCGTCCCCGGAGGCCCGGTCGCGCCACTCCACGACGCCCCGCGCCAGCGACTTGGCCCCCACCACCACCTGGACGGGGAGGCCCAGCAGTTCGGCGTCCTTGAACTTGACCCCCGGCGACACGTCCCGGTCGTCGTAGAGCACCTCCACCCCCCCGGCCGCCAGCTCCCCGTAGAGCCCGTCGGCCGCCTCGGCCACCTCGGGGGAGCGTCCCGCCCCCAGGGCCAGGAGGTGAACCCGGTAGGGGGCCACCGTGGCCGGCCAGGCCAGCCCCTTGTCGTCGTGGTGCTCCTCGGCGATCACCGCCAGCAGACGGCTGACCCCCATGCCGTAGCAGCCCATGGAGTAGGGGGCCTCGACCCCGTCCTCGGCCACCGCGGTGGCTCCGGCCATCACGTCGGAGTACTTGGTGCCCAGCTGGAACGTGTGGGCCGCCTCCACCGAGCGGACCAGGCCCACCGGACCCCCGCAGCGGGGGCACAGGTCGCCGTCCACCACCTCGACGAACGATCCCCACTCGTCGACGGTGAAGTCGCGGCCCCGCACCACCCCGACCAGGTGGTGGTCGGTCCGGTTGGCACCGGTGATCCACCGGCCGTTCCGACCCACCCCGAGGTCGGCCACCACCCGGAGCCCCAGGTCCTGGGCACCCGACGGCCCCACGTACCCCTTGGGCAGGTCCGGATGGGCCTCGAACTCGGCGTCGTCGAACAGCCGCCACCCGGCGGGGAGGCGGGCCTCGCGGTCGCCGGCCAGCAGCAGCAGCGTGGGGCGACCGTCGGCGTCCACCACCGCCAGCGACTTCAGGAGCTCGCCGGCGGTCACCGTCGGGTCGTCGAAGTGGGCCACCACGTCGGCGATGCCCGGCCGGCCGGGGGTGTGGACGGTCTCCGGGGCCGGGTGGTCGGCCCCGGGGTCGCCCGCCACCGCCTCCACCCGGCGCTCGGCCGCCTCCACGTTGGCGGCGTACCCGCAGGACGGGCAGCTGACGAAGTGGTCCTCGCCGGCCACCGACGGGACCATGAACTCGTGGTTGACGTCCCCGCCGATGGCGCCCGACTGGGCCTCCACCGGGGTGGCCCGGAGCCCCAGCCGGTCGAAGATCCTCAGGTAGGCGTCGTAGACCACCGCGTAGGACCGCTGCATGGCCTCCTTGTCGATGTCGAAGGAGTAGGCGTCGGCCATGATCAGCTCGCGGGTCCGCATCAGGCCGAACCGGGGGCGGGCCTCGTCCCGGAACTTGACCTGGATCTGGTACACCGTGACCGGCAGCTGCCGGTAGGAGTCGACCTCGGCGCCCACGGTGACGGTCACCACCTCCTCATGGGTGGGCCCCAGCACGAAGGTCCCGCCCCGGCCGTCCACCACCAGGGCGGGCAGGGAGTCACTGCCGAACAGCTTGGCCCGGCCGCTCTCCTCCCACAGCTCGATGGGATGGAGGGCGGGCAGCAGCAGCTCCTGGCAGCCGGCGGCGTCGAGCTCCTCCCGGATGATCCCCTCCACCTTGTGGAGCACCCGCAGGCCCAGCGGCAGGAAGGTGTAGACGCCCGAGGCCAGGCGGCGGATGTAGCCGGCCCGGACCAGCAGCTGGTGGCTGGCCACCTCGGCATCGGCGGGCGCCTCGCGGAGGGTACGGACCAGCAACCGGGACATGCGCATGGTCGGCGATCCTAACGGGCGGTGGAGGCTCCCCCCGGCGGACGGGGCGGCTCAGGACGCCTCGGGACCCTCGCCGTACTTCTTGCGGATGAGCTCCACCTTGGACTCCGAGGCGTTGGCGTCGCTCCCCTTGGCCTCGAGCAGGTCCCGGCGGTCGGCCTCCGCCTCCGCCTCCGCCCCGGCGTCGGCGGCGGCCAGACGGGCCTCCACCCCCTCGGCCACCAGCTTCTCCGCCTCGTCGACCAGGGCCTCCACCATCTCGTCCTCGGGGACCACCCGGACGATCTTCCCCTTGATGAACAGGTGGCCCCGGTGGCGGCCGGCGGCGATGCCCAGGTCGGCCTCCCGCGCCTCGCCGGGGCCGTTGACCACGCAACCCATCACCGCCACCTGGATGGGGAGCTTCCGGTTCTCGAGCGCCGCCTGGGCGGCCCCGGCCACCGCGATGACGTCGATCTCCGCCCGCCCGCAGCTGGGACAGGCGATGAGGTCGAGGCCCTTGCGCTCCCGGAGCCCCAGCGCCTCGAGGAGCTGGCGTCCGGCCCTGGCCTCCTCCACCGGGTCGGCGGTCAGCGAGTAGCGGATGGTGTCCCCGATCCCCTCCGCCAACAGGGTGGCGATGCCGGCGGTGCCCTTCAACAGCCCGGCCGGCGGCGGCCCGGCCTCGGTGACCCCGAGGTGGAGCGGGTGGTCGAACGTGGCCGACGCCAGCCGGTAGGCCTCGATCATCAGCGGCACCGATGAGGCCTTGACCGAGATCTTCACGTCGTCGAAGCCCACCTCCGAGAAGTAGGCGAGCTCCATCCGGGCCGACTCCACCAGGGCCTCGGGGGTGGCACCCCCGTACTTCTTGTACAGGTCCTTGTGGAGGGAGCCGGCATTGACCCCGATGCGGATGGGCACGCCCCGGTCCTTGGCCTCGCTGGCCACCAGCTTGATCTCCTCGGCCTTGCGCAGGTTGCCGGGGTTGAGCCGGAGGCCCTGGACACCGGCCTCGAGGGCGGCCAGCGCCATCTCGTAGTGGAAGTGGATGTCGGCGATGATCGGCACCGGCGACCGGGGCACGATCCGGGCCAGGCCCTCGGCGGCCGCCTCCTCGTTGCAGGTGCACCGCACCAGGTCGGCGCCGGCCGCCGCCAGGGCGTAGATCTGGGAGAGGGTGCCCTCGGCGTCCGCCGTCTTGGTGGTGGTCATCGACTGGACGGTGACCGGTGCCCCGCCCCCCACCGGCACCCCGCCCACCCGGATCTGCCGGGTCGGCCGCCGGTCGGTCAGCGTGTAGCCGGTGGGTGCCATGGACTCCATGGTAGGGCGGTGGGGCACCGACCGGTCAGCGGAACGGGTTGGCCATGGGGTGCAGGATGTCGACCAGCAGGGCGGAGGTGAAGAGCACCGCCAGGAAGGCCAGCATCAGCCAGGTGAACGGCATCAGCTTGGCGGCGTCGGCGTGGTACAGCACCTTGCGCCGGCCGGTCCGGATCTTCTCGTACACGGCGATGGCCACATGGCCCCCGTCGAGCGGCAGCATGGGGAAGAGGTTGAACACCCCGAGGAACAGGTTGAGGAGGATCAGCAGCCACAGGGTGTCGGCGATGCCGGCCTGGACCGCCTCCCCCCCGGTGCCCACGAACCCCACGATCGACTGCACCCGGGTGCCGTTGGCACTGGCCTGGGCGGCGGCCTTGGCCGAGGCGACCTGGTCGAACCGGTTGACCACCGACGACGGGCTGAACACGTGGACCACGCCGGTCACCGTGGTCCCGATGGCCTGGCCGATCCCGACCACCGCCGAGCCGAGGGCGTGGACGGGGTTGACCCGGACGGTGGGGGCGCCCAGCGAGACACCGATCACCCCGTAGGGGGCGTGCCCGGCCGGCAGGGTGAGCCCCGGCTCCTTCACCGTCCGGTCGTTGAGGGGGGTCACCGAGAGGGTGACCGTCCGACCGTCCCGGTCGACCACCATGGTCACCGGCCGGCCGGCGTGGTGCTGGATGGCCCGTCCCAGCGCCACCTGGTCGCCCCGGACGGCCTGGCCGTCGACCGACACCACGATGTCCCCGCTCCGCAGGCCGGCGACCGCCGCCGGGCCGGGGTGGCCGGCCACCGTCACCAGCCCCTGGACCTGGACCCGGGAGGCGTCGGTCTGGCCCACCGCCACCAGCAGGACCCAGAAGAGCACGAAGGCGATGAGGAAGTGCATGGCCGAGCCGGCCACCGCCACCAGCAGGCGGGCGTGGAACGGCTGCTCCCGGTACGTCCGGGCCTCGTCGGCCGGGTCCACCTCCTCGAGGTTGGTCATCCCGGGGATCTTCACGTAGCCGCCCAGGGGGAACGCCTTGACCCCGTACTCGGTCTCCCCTCGCCGGAACGACCACAGCCGGGGGCCGAAGCCCAGGAAGTACTCGGTGACCTTCATGCCGCCGTGCTTGGCCGCCAGCAGATGGCCGAGCTCGTGGAGCATCACGATGACGACGACGCAGGTGGCGAAGACGACCACGTCGACGGTGCCGGTCACCAGGGCCAGCGCCACGATGGCCAGGACCACCGCCACCAGCTCGGTGACGGCCCGCTGTGGGCTCTTCACCCGCTCGGGGAAGACGGGACGCTCGACCGGGGGGCGCGGCGGGGTGGTGACCGTCCCGAGGGCGCTCACGCCGCCAGCTCCCGGGTGGCCACCGCCCGCTCGGCGGCGCGTCGGGCGGCGCCGTCGGCGTCGAGCACGTCCCCGATGGAACGGCGTGGCGAGCCGTCGGGGTCGGTGGAGGTGGCGGCGGGGGGGTCGTAGGCGTCGAGGGTGCCTCCCACCACGTCGGCGATGGCGCACCAGCCGATCCGGCCGTCGAGGAAGGCGGCCACCGCCACCTCGTTGGCGGCGTTCAGCCAGGCGGGGGCCAGGTCGCCCGCCCGGCCGGCCCGGAAGGCCAGGTCCAGACAGGTGAAGACCGACCGGTCGGGCTGTTCGAAGTCGAGGCGGGCCAGCCGGGTCCAGTCGATGGCCCCGAAGGGCACCCCCAGGCGCTCCGGGTAGGTCATGGCGTACCCGATGGGCAGGCGCATGTCGGGGAGCGACAGCTGGGCCACCACCGCCCCGTCGCAGTACTCCACCATCGAGTGGATCACCGACTGCGGGTGGACCACCACGTCGATGGCGTCGAAGGGGACCCCGAACAGCTCGTGGGCCTCGATCACCTCGAGGCCCTTGTTCATCAGGGTCGAGGAGTCCACCGTGATCTTCGGTCCCATCGACCAGGTCGGATGGGCCAGCGCCTCGTCCACCCCCACGGTGGCCAGCTCCGCCCGGCTCCTCCCCCGGAAGGGCCCGCCGGAGGCGGTCAGCAGCAGACGGGACACCTCGCTGGCGGAGCCGGCCCGGAGGCACTGGTGGATGGCGCAGTGCTCGGAGTCCACCGGGACGATCTCGGCCCCCGGGGTGGAGCGGGCCCGCCGCACCACCGGGGCGCCGGCGATGATCGACTCCTTGTTGGCCAGTCCCAGCGTCCGTCCCGCCTCGAGGGCGGCCAGGGTGACCGTCAGGCCGGCGAAACCGACCACCCCGTTGACGGCCACGTCGGCCAGGGTGGCGATGTGGGCGAGGCCCTCGGTGCCCGCCACCACCTCGGTGCCGGCCGGGACCTTCCGGGTCAGGTCGTCGGCCAGCGAGGTGTCCCCGATGGCCACCACCCGGGGGTGCCACCGGTGGGCCTGTTCGGCCAGCCGGTCCACCGACCGCTGGGCCCCGAGGGCCACCACCGAGAAGCGCTCCGGCGCCGACTCGATGACCTCGATCGCCTGGGTTCCGATGGAGCCGGTGGAGCCGACCAGGCTGACCGTGGTGGGTGTCACCCCCCTAGCCTGCCCGACATTCAACCGAGATGGACGGCACGCACCAGGTAGTACGTGGCCGGGAGCACGAAGAGCAGGGCGTCCACCCGGTCGAGCACGCCCCCGTGCCCGGGGAGCAGCGTCCCCATGTCCTTCAGCCGCAGATCCCGCTTGAGCATCGACTCGCAGAGGTCGCCGATGGGCGCCACCACCGCCACCACCAGCCCCAGCAGGGCGGCCTTGCCGGGGGTCCAGGGGTGGATCTCGCCCACGATCACCGCCGACAGGACCACCGAGAAGACGGCCCCCCCGATCAGGCCCTCCCAGGTCTTGTTGGGGCTCACCGACGGGGCGAGGGGATGGCGTCCGATCCACCCGCCCACCACCAGGGCGCCGACGTCGTTGGCCACCGTGGCGATGATGGCCCCGAGCAGGAAGGCGATCCCCTCCCGGTCCGGGTAGGTCGACGGGGAGAGCAGCAGGGCGGAGTAGGTGCCGAGCAGCGAGATCCACCCCACCGTCAGCAGGGTGGCGGCGGACCCCGCCACCACCGACCCCCGCTCGATGCCCAGCAGGTACCAGAGGAGGGTGAACGCGGAGATCAGCACCAGTACCAGCGGCACCGCCGCCGGGCCCTTCTCGTAGGCGGCGATCATCAGGGAGACCGTGCCCACCAGGCCGAGGAGGGTGGCCGGGTGGTAGCCCGCCCGGCGGAGCACGCCGAAGAACTCCCCGGCGGCGAAGGTGAGCACGATGATGGCCAGGATCAGCGAGGTCACGGTGCCGAGGGCGAAGGCGGCCAGCCCCACCACGGCCACGGCGATGCCGGTGCCGATCCGGAGGCGGAGGTCGCCGCCGCCGGTGCCGTCGTCCTCGGGCTCACGGGGCCGGCGGGGGGCGGGGGGGCCGCCGCCCAGCGCGCCGTCGGGCTCGTCGGCCACCGCCCGGCCCGTGGCCGGGACCACGCGGGTGGCGGCGGGATCGGGCAAACCGGTGGACCCGTCGGGAGTGTCGGTGGCCAGGTCGGTCCCCTGTCCGGCGGAGCGGTCGGCGGCGGCCAGTCCGGCCACGCCACCCCGACGGCGACCCACGCCGGGCACCGAGGTCACGCTGGCCCCGGGGGGCTCGGCGGCCAGGGAGGAGTCGACCAGGGCGTCCATCTCCTCGGGACGCTTGGCCCGCACCCGGCCGGTCATGCTGCGGCGGACCCGTCCGGCCCGGGTGGTGCCGGTCGGACGGGTGCGCTGGAGCCCTGGCAGGTCGTCGACCTCCTCGACGGGGTCGGAGGCGGCCGGCTCGGCGGGCGCCACGGGATCGCCGGTCCCCCGCCGGCCGGTGGGCACCGGGGGCCGCTCCTCGAGGAGCGCCCATCCGGTGTCCGGGTCGATGTCCGCCGCCTCCGCCGACCCCAGGCCGAGGACGGAGCCGGAGTCAGCGGCGGGCACCGCCGGCAGCTCACCGGTGGTCTCGTAGTGGGCGGCGGGGTCGACCGGCCGGGAGACGGCGGGCGTGACGCCCGACGCCGGCAGGTCGAACTCCCAGGGGCGACGCTCCTCGGCGGTCCGGTTGGTCTCGTCGAGCGATCCCAGGGCGTCCTGGTCGTCGCCGAACATGGCCGGCTCGAACTCCTCCTCGTGGGCCACCCAGTCGCTCTGCTCCTCGCGCCACGCCGGACCGGAGATCCCCGACGGGTTGGGGTCGTCCTCCCCGGTGTCCCGGGACAGCACCGCCGGCACCTGGCCGGTGGGTGCCTCGGTCCAGTGGGGTAGCTCGGTGGGCTGGGGTGTGGACACCACCAGGTCGTCGCTGCCGGAGGCCAGCCAGTCGGGGTCGGGAGCCGTGAAGCCGGGCACCGCCGTCTCCCCCGGGCGGACCGGCTGGACGGCGTCGTCCACCTGCCCCGGCTCGCCGGTCAGCCGGACCGCCGGCTCCGGCGAGGCGTCCGGTGCCTCCACCGGGGTGACGGCCCGGGGGACGGCCGGGACCACCTGGGTGGCCTCACCGGCCGGCTCGGCGCCGAAGATCCGCACCCGCTCGGTCGGGGCGCGCGGCGGCTCGGCAGCCGGGGGGTCAGGCTCCCACTCCTCGTCTTCTCGCCGGTCGTCGCCGTCGTGCACGTCGGTTGTTCCCTCCCATGGGACGGGCCCGGTCGGGCCCGACCATGTGTCAGATCTCGAGGAGCTCCTGCTCCTTGTGGGCCAGCAGGCGGTCGATGACCGCCACCTGGTCGTGGGTGATCTTGTCGAGGTCCTTCTCGACCCGCTCGAGCTCGTCGCCCGACAGCTCGCCGTCCTTCTGGAGGGTCTCCAGCTCGTGCCTGGCCGTCCGGCGCACATTGCGCACGGTGACCCGGCCGTCCTCCGACTTCTGTCGGACCGCCTTCACCAGCTCCTTGCGACGCTCGGCGGTGGGCACCGGGAACGTCAGCCGGATCACCGAGCCGTCGTTGGAGGGGTTGATCCCCAGGTCGGAGTTTTGGAGCGCCTTCTCGATGGCCCCCAGCGAGCCCTTGTCGTAGGGGGAGATCACCAGGAGGCGGGCTTCGGGGACGCTGAAGCCGGCCATGGCCCGGAGCTCGGTCTCCGTCCCGTAGTACTCGACCTTGAGGTGCTCGACCAGGGCCGGGGTGGCCCGGCCGGTCCGGATGGCGCTGAACTCCGTCTGCGTGTGCTGGACGGCTTTCTCCATGCGCTCCTGCGCATCCGCCACCACCAGGGAGATCAGATCCTCGTCCATTAGCGAACCAGCGTAGCGAGCACCGCCGCCTGACACCCAGCCGAGAGGGGAACGCAGCGGTTCACTGGGCTCACCGGACCAGCGTACCGATGGTTTCGCCCCCGAGGGCCCGGACGATGTTGCCTGGGCCCATCAGGTCGAACACCCGGATCGGGAGGCCGTTGTCCTTGCAGAAGGTGATGGCGGTGAGGTCCATGACCCGGAGGTCCTTGGCGACCACCTCCATGAACGACACCTCGTCGTACCGGGTGGCCGTGGGGTCGAGCCGGGGGTCGGCGGTGTAGACGCCGTCCACCCCGCCGTGGGTGCCCTTGCACAGCATCTCCGCCTCGATCTCGGCGGCCCGGAGGGCGGCGGAGGTGTCGGTGGTGAAGTAGGGGTTCCCCATGCCGGCGGCGAAGACCACCACCCGGCCCTTCTCGAGGTGGCGGATGGCCCGGCGCCGGATGTAGGGCTCGGCCACCTCGGCCATCTGGACGGCGGAGAGCACCCGGGTGGCCTGACCGTGGTGCTCCAGGGCGTCCTGGAGGGCCAGGGCGTTGATCACCGTCCCCAGCATCCCCATGGTGTCGGAGGTGGCCCGGTCCATGCCGGCCCCGGCGCCGGTGGTGCCCCGCCAGATGTTGCCCCCGCCGACCATGACGGCCAGCTCGAGGTCGAGCACCTCGCGGGCCCGGGCGATCTCGACGGCGATGTGCTCGACCATCGCGGCGTCGATGGTCTCGTCGGAGGCGGTGGAGGCGAGCGCCTCCCCCGACATCTTCAGGACGATGCGCCGCCGATCAGCCACCGTCGCCTCAGTCGCCGATGACGACCTGGGCGAACTGCGTGACGGTGGCGGGACCCAGCAGCTTGGCGATGGTCTGCTTCTCGTCCTTGATGTAGGCCTGGTCGAGCAGGACCCGCTCCTTGTACCAGCCGCCCAGACGGCCCTCGATGATCTTGGGGAGGGCGGCGTCCGGCTTGCCCTCGTTCCGGGCGATCTTCTCGACGGTCTCCCGTTCAGCGGCCACCTCCGCCTCGGGCACCTCGTCCCGGGTGATGTACAGAGGACGGGCGAAGGCGATGTGGGCGGCGATGTCGTGGGCCAGCTCGGCGGAGCCACCGGCCACGGCCACCAGCACGCCGTTGACGCCCCGGCCGGCCTGGAGGTGGAGGTAGCTGTCGACGGCACCGTCGGCCGGCGCCTCGATCCGGACCACCTTGCCCACGGAGATGTTCTCCTTCAGGCGCGTCTTCATGTCCTCGAGCTCGGTGGTCCGCTGCTCGACGGCACCCTCGCCCTCGGCGGCCACCAGCTGGGCCAGGTCGTCGACCATGGCCTTGAACTCGTCGGACTTGGCCACGAAGTCGGTCTCGGACCGCAGCTGCACGATGGAGGCGGCGTTACCCGAGCGACCGATGGCCACGGCCCCCTCGGAGGCCTCCCGGTCGGCCCGCTTGGCCTGACTGGCCAGGCCCTGCTCCCGGAGCCAGGCCACGGACTTGTCGAAGTCCCCGTCGTTCTCCTCGAGCGCACGCTTGGCGTCGAGCATCCCGACACCGGTGGCCTGTCGGAGGGCTTGGACATCTTTGGCGGTGAAGGCAGGCATGGATCAGGCTTCCTGGGTCGTGGGTGAGCTGTCAGTCGGGGCGGTGGCCTCGGGGGCGGCCGGGGTCTCGGGTGCCTCGGGGGCGGCGGTGGCGGCGGTGGCCTCGGGGGCGGCCGGGGTCTCGGGTGCCTCGGGGGCGGCGGTGGCCTCGGGGGCGGCCGGGGTCTCGGGTGCCTCGGGGGCGGCGGTGGCCTCGGGGGCGGCGGTGGCCTCGGGGGCGGCCGGGGTCTCGGGTGCGGCGGGAGCCGCTGTCGGGGCCGGTGCGGCAGGAGCCTCTGCGGCCGGGGCCGGTGCGGCCGAGGCCTCGGGGGCGGCGGGAGCCGCGGTCGGGGCCGGGGCGGCCGGCTTGGGGGCGGGGCGCTGCTGGGCGATGAACCGACCCTCCACCACCGCATCGGCGATCACCCGGCAGAGCAGGGCGCCCGAACGGATGGCGTCGTCGTTGCCCGGGATCACGTGGGAGATCACGTCGGGGTCGCAGTTGGTGTCGACCACGGCCACGATCGGAAGGCCCAGCTTGTTGGCCTCGGTGACGGCGATGTGCTCCTTGTTGGTGTCGATGACGAAGATGGCGTCGGGGAGCTTGTCGAGACCCCGGATGCCGCCCAGGTTCCGCTGCAGCTTCTCGAGCTCGCGGCTGTGGCGCAGGGCCTCCTTCTTGGGCATGGCCTCGAAGTCGCCGGCCTTCTCCATGGCCTCGAACTCCTTCATGCGCTTCACCCGGGTGGAGACCGTCTGGAAGTTGGTGAGCATGCCGCCCAGCCACCGCTCGTTGACGTACGGCATCCCGCAGGCCTCGGCGTAGGAGGCGATGGGGCCCTGGGTCTGCTTCTTGGTCCCCACGAACAGGATGGTCCCGCCTCCGGCGACCAGGTCGCGGGTGAAGGCGTAGGACTCTTCGATTCCCGCCAGGGTCTGGCGGAGGTCCACCAGGTAGATGCCGTTGCGCTCCCCGAGGATGAACCGGCGCATCTTCGGGTTCCAGCGGCGGGTCTGGTGTCCGAAGTGGACACCCGCGCTCAACAGCTGCTTCATCGTGACGACGGCCATGTGATGCTCCTTCTGACGGTTGGTCCTCCCCGGCCACAACACCCCGACAAGCGGGGCGACCGCAGACGCGGCCGGGTGCGTGATGGTTTCTCGCAGGCGTTCCCCCGGGCGGGGGAACCGAACCATTGTACTGCCCCGGGACGGCGGCCCTCCACTCGGCCCCCGGCTCGTCCGACCCTTCCCTGCCGGAGTCCGGGATTCGAGGCGGTCCAATCGGCGGGTGGCGTGTCTCCTGCGCTCCCAGGCCCGGCCCCCCACCGGTCGGCCCGGTGCGGACCGGTCGGCTCCCGCCCGGCCCTGTTCCCCGTTCGTCGATGTCCTCCCCTGGCCGGTTCTCCCCCGCCGGTTCTCCCTGGCCGGTGTCCTCCCCGGGGGGTTCCACCCGGCCGTTCTCCCCGGCCGGTGATCCGACCAGCGGGGGGTGTCACACCCCCCTGGGACAATTTCCCCATGACAGGTCGGGTCCCCGGCGGGGCGACGAAGACGGAGGCGAGGGCCACCGGCGGGGCCACCCCGGCCGGGTCCTCGGCGGCGTCCGGGGGGAGGGGGCCACCTCGGTCCTGTCCGGCGTGGAGTCGGAGCTCGAGGGGTTCGTGCGGTCCTTCGAGCCGGCCCGCTTCAGCGGTGACGACGCCGCCTCCCTGGTGCGGCGCTTCGCCCGGATCGAGCACCTGGCCCAGGCGGGCAAGACCCTGGCCGCCCGGCGGGCCGCCGACTCGGACATCCACCGCCGCTCCGGCCAGCGTTCGGGGGCCGAGTGGCTGGCCGCCGAGACCGGGGAGTCGCTGGGCGATGCCCTCGACACCCTGAAGCTGGGGGAGAACCTCGGCTCCCAGCCCGGGGTGGAGGACGCCCTCCGGGGCGGGAAGCTCTCCCCGAGGAAGGCCCGGCTGATCTCGGGGGCCGTGAAGGAGAACCCCGGGGCGGAGGCCGACCTGCTGGCCGGGGCGGAGACCGACTCCCTCCGCACCGTCCAGGACAAGGCCGGCCGGGCCCGGGCCCAACGGGGCTCGGCCGAGGACGAGCGCCGGCGGGAGGAGCGGCTCCACGCCAGGCGGTCGCTCCGCACCTGGACCGATCCGGTCGACGGCATGACCCTCCTCCACGGCCGGTTCGCCCCCCTGGAGGGGGCCCGGCTGCGCTCGGCGCTGGAGCGGACGTGTGACCAGGTGTTCCGCCGGAACCGGAGGGCCGGCATCGAGGAGTCCCGGGACGCCTACATGGCCGACGCCCTGGTGGAGCTGGTGGCCACCGGGGCCACCGGGGCCGGTGACCCGGCCGGGACCCGGGGTGCCGGAGCCGGACAGGGCCCCGATGCCGGAGCCGGGCAGGGCCCCGATGCCGGGCAGGGACAGGGCACCGATGCCGGCAAGGGCACCGGGACCGGAGGCCCGGGTGGTGGCCAGCGATCGGGCACCGGCCAGGGCCGGGGCCGGGGCGCCACCACCGGCACCGGCCGGTCCCGTGGCCCCTACCGGACCGACACCGTCCACGTCCGGGTCGACCTCGCCGCCCTGCGGGCCGGGTTCGCCGGGCCGGGACAGAGGTGCGAGATCCCCGGCATCGGGCCCATCTCGGTGGAGCGGGCCCGGGAGATCATGGGGGACGCCCTCCTCCGCCTGGTCATCACCGACGGGGTGGACGTCCCCTGCATCGTCAACCTGAAGCGGGGCATCCCCGCCCCGGTGGCCTCGGCCCTCTTGGAGCGGGACCCGGTCTGTGTGATCTCCGGCTGTGACCAGCACCGTCACCTCCAGATCGACCACTGGTCGGTGGACTTCGCCAAGCAGGGACCCACCCAGTGGTGGAACCTGGTCCGGCTGTGCCCCTTCCACCACGGGTTGAAGACCCGGGGCTACTTCCACCTGGACCGGAACCCCGACCACAGCTGGAGCTTCACCGTCACCCCCAAGGGGAGAGCCCACGGCTACGGCCCGGTCGGCCCACCCCCGGCGGATCCCGACCCACCCGATCCCGACCCACCCGACCCGGGCGGCCCCACCCTCTTCCCCCACACGGAGTGAGTGGGGCGCGCCCGCCGCGCGCTCAATGATGGAATCGCCGGGCGTCCAACAACCAACGTCACCCTTCCTAGCTGGCGACGTTCGCTCCTAGCTGGCGACGTTCACCCGGGACGGCGCCCCACGATGGGGGTCGTGCTCGGGGCGGTCGGCCAGCTTGGCCCGCAGCTGCAGCACCGCCTTGGTGTGAATCTGGCAGACCCGGCTCTCGGTGACTCCGAGGATCTCCCCGATCTCCGCCAGGGTCAGGCCCTCGTAGTAGTAGAGGGTGAGCACCGTCTTCTCGCGGTCGCCCATCTGGCTGATGGCATAGATCAGCGCCTCTTTGGTCTCCTTCACCTCGAACGTGGCCAGGGGGCCGGCCCCGCTGTCGGCCAGGGTCTCGCCCAGGGTGGAGCGCTCGGAACGGTCGCCGCCCCGGAAGACCTCGTCGAGGGCGGCCACACCGACGAACGACACCTGACGGAGGACGTTCTGGAACTCGCCGTCGGTCATCTCCAGGTCGGCGGCCACCTCGGCGTCGTGGGGCGTCCGGTGGAGGGTGGACTGCAGCTTGGCGTACGACTGCTCGACGGCCCGGGCCTTGGTGCGGACCGAGCGGGGTACCCAGTCGATGGAGCGCAGCTCGTCGATGATGGCCCCCTTGATCCGGGGGATTGCGTAGGTCTCGAACTTGACGTTCCGGACGGTGTCGAACCGCTCGATGGCGTCGATCAGCCCGATCATCCCGTAGCTGGCCAGGTCGGACTCGTCGACGTGGCGGGGCAGCCCCACCGAGACGCGACCGGCGACGTACTTGACCACCGGCGCGTACTGGACGATCAGCTGGTCACGGAGCTCGCGGGCACCCGTCGACTTGTACTCCGCCCACAGCCGTGCCAGGCCGTGGTCGTCAGCGGTGTCGAGTCGTGCGGCCACGTTCCTCCCTACGCACGCGGATGGGTGCTCCCATAGACCGAGAGCAGCTGGTCCTTACTGACATGAGTGTAGACCTGTGTGGTCTGCAGGCTGGCGTGTCCCAGCAGCTCCTGGACCACCCGGAGGTCCGCCCCCCGTCCAGCAGGTGGGTGGCGAAGGTGTGGCGCAGGGCGTGGGGGTGGGTGGGGACCGGCGAACGGCGGTCGAGCAGCCGCCGCACGTCCCGGGGTCCCAGGCGGTTCCCCCGGGCGTTCAGGAAGAGAGCGGCACCCGGTGAGGTGGGCCGGGCCATGGCAGGGCGCCCGTCCCGGATCCACCGGGCCACCGCCGTGGCGCACGTCTGGTGGATCAGCACCCGGCGCTGCTTGTCCCCCTTGCCGGTGACGGTCACCGTCAGGCGTCCGCCGTCCACGTCGTCGACATCCAGGGCGCACAGCTCGGCCACCCGGAGCCCGGCGGCGTAGAGGAGCTCGAGCACGGCGTCGTCCCGGAGGTTGACCTCCCGGTCGACGGACCGGCCGGGCGCCCCCCCGATCGGCGGTCCCGGGCCCTCGGCCGGGCCCTCGGCCTCGAGGAGCTGGCCCAGCTCGGCGTGGCCCAACACCCTCGGCAGACGGGACTCCCGCCCGGGTGCCGACAGCCGGGCCGAGGGGTCGGCGTCGATCACCCCCCGTCGGAGGCACCACCCGAAGTAGGCGCGCAGGGACGCCGCCTTCCGGGCGATGGACGACTTGGCGTAGCGGCGGGTGGCCAGGTAGGCGAGGTACCGACGGAGCAGCAGCCGGTCCACCCGGGACGGCGTGTCGACACCGCCCCGTCCGGCCCACTCCACGAACCCGTCGAGATCGGTGCCGTACGCCTTGACCGACGCCGGCGACAGCCCACCCAGCGAGCGGCGGAAGTCGTCGAGCTCCCAGGACATCCCGCCAGCGTATCCCCGGAGGCCCTGTTGATCCGGGTCATCCTGGTGTCCGACCCCGGTCCCGGGAGGGTTAACGTCACGAGACCATGAGCCGGAGGCCGCACGACCACGCCACCCGTCCGGATGGGCGTGGGGGGGCGGGGCACCGGGGAGCCGTTCGACACACACCACCCGTAGCCGGAGCCGACCTCCGCCGGGCCACCATCCCGAGGGGGGACCATGGCTGACCGCATCGACCGACGATCGTTCCTGGCCCGCACCGCCGTCGCCGGGGCGGGGGTGGTGGCCATCGGCGGAACGGGAGCACTGCTCGAGGCCTGCGGCTCGAGCTCGTCAGGCTCGTCGTCGACCGCCGGGGCCTCCTCCCGGCCCAACGGAATCTCCACCGCCCCCCCCAAGCGGGGGGGCAAGCTGATCTTCGGCACCGAGGCGGAGGAGAAGGGGTTCGACCCCACCACCGCCACCTACGACGCCACCGGCATCCTGTACGCCCGCACCGTCTTCGACCCCCTGGCCACCCTGGCCGCCGACGGCTCCGTCGCCCCCTACCTGGCCCAGTCGATCACCCCCAACGCCGACTACACGGTGTGGACCATCGTCATGCGACCCAACCTGGTGTTCCACGACAACACCCCCTGCGACGCCGCCGCGGTGGCCTACAACCTGCAGGCGCAGAAGGCGTCCCTGCTGACCAGTTCGGCGGTCAGCAACATCAGCACCATCACCGCCGCCGACAACCTCACCGTGGTGGTCACCATGCACACCCCCTGGGTGCCGTTCGACTACTACCTGGCCGGCGGGATCGGTGGCGGCCAGATCGCCTACATCGCCGCCCCCAGCATGCTGAGGAGCAGCGGCGGCACCACCCACCCGGTGGGCACCGGACCCTTCGTCTTCGAGGTCTGGAACCAGAACGCCAACTTCACCGCCACCCGGAACCCCCACTACTGGCGGAGCGGCTACCCGTACCTCGACACCATCGAGTACCGGCCGATCCCCGATCCCGAGCAGCTCTACAACAGCCTGCAGAGCGGCAGCGTGGACATCATCCACACCTCGGTCGCCTCGGTGATCAAACCGCTGCGGACCGACACCTCCCTGGCCTACATCGACGACTCCACGACCACCATCGGTGAACCGGACATCGACTGCGTGCTCCTGAACCTCTCCAAGCCGCCGTTCGACAATCCCAAGATCCGCCAGGCGGCCGCCATGGCCTGCAGCTCCGAGGCGTACGTCAAGATCATCACCGAAGGCATCCAGGAGACCAGCAACGGCCCGTTCACCCCCGGCTCCCCGTTCTACGGCCCCACCGGCTACCCGGCCCCCGACGTCGCCAAGGCCACCCAGCTGGTCAGCGAGGTGGCCGCCGCCCAGGGCCACCCGGTGAGCCTCGCCCTCACCTCCACGCCGGACTCCTTCACCATCAAGATCGCCGAGTTCATCCAACAGGAGCTCGAGGCGGTCGGCATGAAGGTGACCATCGACACCGTGGAGCAGGACCAGACCATCAACTCCGGGCTGCTGGGCAACTTCCAGGCCCAGGTGTGGCGACAGTTCGGGGCGGTCGACCCCGACCTCAACTACATCTTCTGGAGCCCGACCCAGATCAACGCCTCGTTCTCGATCAACATGGCCAGGAACGACGATCCCGCCATGGAGACCGCCCTCCAGAAGGGCCGCCAGTCCCCGGCGGCCGCCGACCGCGCCAGCGCCTACCAGCAGGTGGGCAGCCTGATGGGCGCCGACATCCCCTACATCTGGAACGCCCGCACCATCTGGGCGGTGGCCGCCGAGCCCACCGTGCAGAACTTCAACAACCCGACCCTTCCCTCCGGCGGCCAGGCCTACGGGATGTTCACCGGGTACATCTGGCCCACCCAGATCTGGCTCGGCACCTGACCGACGGCCGGTCCGGCGCCCGCCGGGAGCGGGACGCCCGTGCCATGATCGACGCATGAGTCGCATCCTGGTCGTCGAGGACGACGAGCGGATCCGCCAGTCGATGCGCCTGGCCCTCGAGGACGAGGGCTACGCCGTCGATGACGTGGGGAGCGGGGAGGAGGCGGTGTCCCGCTTCGCCACCGACCCCGCCGAGCTGGTGCTGATCGACCTGATGCTGCCGGGGATCGACGGCTTCGAGACGTGCCGGACCCTGCGGCGCCAGAGCACCGTCCCGGTGATCATGGTGACCGCCCGCTCGGACACCCACGACGTGGTGGCCGGCCTGGAGGCCGGGGCCGACGACTACGTGACCAAGCCGTTCGTGGCCAAGGAGCTGGCCGCCCGGATCCGGGCGCTGCTGCGCCGGAGCCGGCCCGACGACGACGGGCCCTCCGTCCTCAGCTTCGGCGACGTGGAGCTCGAGCCGGACGCCGGGGTGGTGCGCCGGGCCGGGGTGGAGGTCCACTGCACCCGGACCGAGTTCCGGCTCCTCTGCGAGCTGGCCTCCAACCCCGGCAAGGTCCTGAGCCGCGAGCAGCTGCTGGAGCGGGTGTGGGGCTACGACTACTTCGGCGACGGTCGGCTGGTCGACGTGCACGTCCGCCGGCTGCGGACCAAGGTCGAGCCCGACCCGGCCAATCCCCGCTTCATCCTCACCGTCCGGGGCATGGGCTACAAACTGGCCGCCTGACCGGTGGTGGCGACCGAGGCTCCCGGGCAGACCGCCGGCGCCCCCCTCCCGGGCGCCACCCGACCCCGCCGGCCCACCCGGCTCTCCTCCGACCTCGGTCTCCGCGCCCGGGTCACCGCCCTCTTCGGGGTGGGGGCGTTCGCCCTCTCCGCCATGATGGCGGGGATCACCTACTTCGCCGCCCGGCAGAGCTTCCTCAACGAGCGCCAGACCGCCGTCCAGCACCAGGCGTTCGTCAACGCCTCGCTGGTGCAGAACTCCCTCCGCTCCCCCGGCGTGGAGGTGAACCAGCTGCTGGAGTCGGTGGACACCCTTCCCGGCTCGCGCTCGGTCCTCCTGTACCAGGGTCAGTGGTACGCCACGTCGGTGTCGGTCGGCCAGAGCACCATTCCGGCCGTCGAGCGGCACCTGGTGCTGGCGGGCACGCCGGCCTCCCAGCTGTTCTCCGCCGGCGGCTCCCCCCAGGTGGTGGTGGGGGTGCCGCTGCCCGCCGTCCACGCCTCCTACTTCGAGGTGTTCTCCCTCGACGAGCTGGCCGGCACCCTCCGGACCCTGGCCTACGCCCTGGCGGCGGCCGCCCTGGTCACCACGGCCGCCGGCATCGGGGTGGGCCGGTGGGCGTCGGGTCGGGCCCTGCGGCCGCTGGGCGGCATCACCGAGGCGGCGGTCTCCATCGCCGGCGGCCAGCTCGACACCCGGGTGGAGGCGGGGGACGACGCCGACCTCCAGGAGCTGGCCTCGGCCTTCAACCGGATGGCCGCCAACCTCCAGGCCCGGATCGAGCGCGAGGCCCGCTTCACCTCCGACGTCAGCCACGAGCTGCGCTCCCCGCTCACCACCCTGACCACGTCGGTCGGCGTCCTCGAGGCCCACCGGGGCGAGCTCGACCCCCGGGCCCAGCGGGCGCTCACCCTCCTCGACGCCGACCTCCACCGGTTCAAGCGCATGGTCGACGACCTGCTGGAGATCTCCCGGTTCGACGCCGGCTCCGCCGAGCTCTCCCTCGACCTGGTCGACCCGGTGGAGCTGGTCCGCCACTCGGTGCTGGCCACCGCCCCGGCCGGCCCGGACGGTCGCCGGGTGCCCCCCGCCTTCCCGGTGGAGGTGGCTCCCGGGGTGGCCGGCCTCCGCCTCGAGGTGGACAAGCGCCGGTTCGAGCGGGTGATGGCCAACCTGGTGGCCAACGCCGCCGCCTACGCCGGCGGGGTGACCCAGGTGGTCATCGACCGCCTGCCCCCCGGCGACGGCAGCGACGGCGGCACCGCCACCGCGGTCCGGGTCCTGGTGGACGACGACGGGCCCGGGGTCCCGCCGGCCGACCGGACCCAGGTCTTCGAGCGCTTCTACCGGGGCGACCGCTCGGGCCAGCGGGCCACCAGCGACGGGACCGGTCTGGGGCTGTCCCTGGTGGCCGAGCACGTCCGCCTGCACGGGGGAGCCGTGTGGATCGAGGACGCCCCGTCCGGGGGCGCCCGCTTCGTGGTGGAACTGCCCCTGACCTCCCCCGTCGCCGACGGGAGCGGGCGGTGAGCCGGGCCGCCGGCCGGCTCCGGCTGGCGATGGCCGTGGTGGCGGCCGCCGCGGTGCTGGGCGGCTGCGGCATCCCCATCGCCTCCTCCCCGAGCAAGATCCCGAGGTCGCAGGTGCCGTTCCATCTCCTCGACCCCGGGAGCTCCCCCTCCAGCACCGCCCCGACGGTCCAGGTGGGGGCCCGGGAGCAGATCTACCTGGTGGACACCTCTCAGCACGTCAGCGCCGTGGTGCGGGACGTGACGCCGCCGGCCACCCTCACCGACGTCCTCGGGGCGCTGCTCGACGGTCCCACCACCGCCGAGGCCTCGGCCGGCCTGCAGAGCTTTCTGACCGGGAAGCCGGCCGACGTGGTGGCCACGGTGGCCGCCGGCGTGGCCACCGTCAACTTCTCCACCAACCCGTTCCAGATCGTGGGCCCCGACCAGACCCTGGCCGTCGCCCAGGTCGTCTACACGGCGGCGGCCCAGCCCGGCGTGGTCGGGGTGCTCTTCGAGATCGACGGCAAGCCCATCGAGGTCCCGACCGCCGCCGGGGTGCAGGTGCCCGGCCCGGTCACCATCGCCACCTACGCCGCCCAGGCGCCAGTGGCCCCCACCCCCTAAGGGCGGTCCGCTCAGGCGGTGGCGGCCGGCTCCCAGGGGATCCGGCGGGCGTCGGTCCACAGGTGCTCCAGGTCGTAGAACTCCCGGGCCTCGTCCATGAACACGTGGACCAGGAACTCCCCGTAGTCGAGGAGGACCCAGCGGGCGTCGTCCAGACCTTCGACCCGGAGCGGCGCCCCGCCGCCGGACTCCTTCACCTGCCGCTCCACCTCGTCGACGATGGTCCGGACCTGTCGCACGTTGCGCCCACTGGTGATCACGAAGGCGTCGGTGATGGCCAGGAGGTCACCCATGGCCAGGATCACGGTGTCCTGGCCCGATTTGGCGTCGGCGGCGCGTGCCGCCACCACCACCGGGTCGGGCCCGGTGGGTTCGTGACGGACTGCGACCGGGGCGGCAGCTGCTTGGGTCAACGGTGGCCTCCTTCTGACGCCGTGGCGCCGGTGTGGACGGGTGGGTGGGACTCGGATGCGGGGCCGGCGGCCACGCCGGCGACGGCGGCGGCGCCGGGTGGGACGTCACGGACCGGGCGGTCGCGTGCCATCCCCACGATGAGGATCGTCATGAGCAGGCAGGCGATGACCACGCCGACCACCACGCCGGCCAGGCGCCGTCGTGCCCGCCGAGCCTCCCGGGCCTCGCGTCGCCCGGACTGGGACGCTCCGACGTCCGCCGGCGAGGCGGCCACCGCTGGGGTGGTTCCGTCCGGGGCCAGCGTCGTCAGTACGCTCATCTACCCCGTAGCGTACAGACCGCGGCGCCGGATGCAGCGCATCACCGACTCGGGCACCAGGTCGCCCACCGGAAGCCCGGCGGTCAGCCGGGACCGGAGCTCGGTGCTCGAGACGTCGAACGGCTCCACCGGGACCTCCACCACCTCCCAGCCCGGCGGCGGGGCCACCGTCGGGGCGCCGGGGCGGCCGACCACCGCCAGGGTCACCTCGCCGGCCAGCCGGGACGGGTCGTGCCAGGTCGGGAGATCGGCCACCACATCGGTCCCCACCACCAGGTAGAGGTGGCTGGCGGGGTCCCGGCGGCGGAGCTCGTCCACCGTGTCGACGGTGTAGGACGGTCCGCCGCGGTCGAGCTCCAACCGGCTGGGCTCCAGGCCCGGATGGTCCACGGTGGCCGCCTCCACCATGGCGAACCGGTCCTCGGCCGGGGTGACCGACCGGATCCCCTCCTTCTGCCAGGGCTCGTTCGCCACCACCAGCAGCATCCGGTCGAGGCCCAGCGCCCCCCGGACCGCCTCGGCCGCCCGGAGGTGGCCGGTGTGGACCGGGTCGAAGGTCCCGCCGAAGATGCCGATCCGGTCGGGCCGGTCGCTCACCTCAGGTGCCGGCGAGAGCGGCCACCACCGGGGCGAAGGCCTCCATCTCGGCCTGGTGGACCACGATGTAGGTGAAGCCGAAGCGCTGGCGGCGCTCCCGGAGGACCTCCACGATCTCGTCCACCGAGCCGATGAGGGCCACCGGCGACCCGGCGGCCTGCTCGGGCTCCACCGACAGGAGCTGGGCGAGCCGCTCGAGGGCCTGGCGGCGGTCGGGGACCACCTGGACCAGAAAGGTCAGGCACTGCAGCTCGAGCTGGTCGAACCGGTCCCCGGCCGCCGCCCGGACCCACGCCACCCGCTGGTCGTAGAGCTCGGGGGCGGTGGAGGCGATGACCTCGGCGCCGATGTGGCCGGAGGCCAGGTTGGGGTTGATGCCCACGATGTCGGCCTCCCGGGCGGCGATGCCCAGCACCCGCCGGCCGCCGCCCCCGATGATGATCGGCGGGTGGGGGCGCTGGACGGGGGTGGGGGCGCCCACCGCCCCGGTGAGCGAGTAGTGCCTGCCCTCGAAGGTGGTGGTGGTGTCGTCGGACCACAGGGACTTGAGCACCGCGATGCTCTCCTCCATCCGGTCGATCCGCACCCCGGGCCGGTCGTTGGTCAGGCCCGCCCGCTCGTAGTCGGTGGTCATCCACCCCGCCCCCAGCCCGAACTCCACCCGGCCCTCGGAGAGCAGGTCGAGGGTGGCGATCTCCCTGGCCAGGACCACCGGGTGGCGGTAGTCGTTGCCGAACACCAGCGAGCCCACCCGGAGGGTGTCGGTGGCCTCGGCGGCCACCGTGAGGGCCACCAGGGGCCCGTACTGGTCGTCGAAGTGGTCGGGGATGAACAGGGTGGAGTACCCGAGGCCCTCGATGGTCCGGGCGGTGTCCCGCCAGGCCGGGCCCGTCGAGGCGTTGGACAGCTGGACGCCGAACCGGAACGGGTGCATGGTGCGAGCCTAGAGGTGCACGCCGTACGCTGGTGGGGTGCACGACGACCTCCGGCCATCTCCCTGGGCCCCCGACTCGTGGCGGCGGCGTCCCGCCGCCCAGCAGCCGGTCTGGCCCGACGACGGCGAGCTGAAGCGCGTCCACACCCAGCTGTCGTCGCTGCCGCCGCTGGTGTTCGCCGGCGAGGCCCGACACCTGACCCGGTCGCTGGGGGCCGCCGCCGACGGGCGGGCCTTCCTGCTGCAGGCGGGCGACTGCGCCGAGTCGTTCTCGGAGTTCACCGCCGACGGCATCCGCGACAAGCTGAAGGTCATCCTCCAGATGGCGGTGGTCCTCACCTACGGCGCCGGGGTGCCGGTGGTCAAGCTGGGTCGCATCGCCGGCCAGTTCGCCAAGCCCCGCTCCTCCCCCACCGAGCGGGTGGGCGACCAGGTGATCGACTCCTTCCGTGGCCACATGGTCAACGACGACCTCCCCGAGCGGGCCGCCCGGGTGCCCGATCCGGTCCGGCTGATCACCGCCTACCAGCAGTCGGTCTCCACCCTCAACCTGCTCCGGGCCTTCACCAAGGGGGGGTTCGCCGACCTCAGCCAGGTCCACGCCTGGAACCAGGAGTTCGTGGCCTCCTCCACCGAGGGGCGACGGTTCGAGGACATCGCCGAGGGCATCGACCGGGCGCTCCGGTTCATGTCGGCGTGCGGGATCAACCTGACCGGCGAGGACACCCTCCACGAGGTGGACTTCTGGACCAGCCACGAGGCGCTGATCCTCGACTACGAGGAGGCGCTGACCCGGCGCGACTCGCTGACCGACGACTGGTACGACTGCTCGGCCCACATGCTGTGGGTGGGCGAGCGGACCCGCCAGCTCGACGGCGCCCACGTCGAGTTCCTGTCCGGGATCCACAACCCGGTCGGCTCCAAGGTGGGCCCCACCGCCACCCCCGACGACGTGGTCGCCCTCTGCGAGCGGCTGAACCCCGGCCGGGTCGCCGGTCGGCTCACCCTCATCACCCGGTTCGGCGCCGACGCCGTGGAGGCCGGCCTGCCCCCGCTCCTCCGGGCCGTCCGGGAGGAGGGCCACCCGGTGGTGTGGGTGTGCGACCCCATGCACGGCAACACCATCACCGCCGAGGGGGGGATCAAGACCCGGCGCTTCGATGACATCGTCGCCGAGCTCCGCGGGTTCTTCGCCGCCCACCGGTCGGTGGGGACCTGGCCCGGCGGGGTCCACGTCGAGCTCACCGGCGACGACGTCACCGAGTGCCTGGGCGGGGTGGAGGACATCGTGGAGGGCCAGTTGGCCCAGCGGTACACCTCGGCCTGCGACCCCCGGCTCAACGCCCGGCAGTCCCTCGACCTGGCCTTTGCCGTGGCCGAGCTCCTCCGGGGCTGATCCCACCGGTGGGGGGTCGTTGACCTTCCCGACCACGGCCACCAGAATGGTGCCTTCGGTGGACGCTGAACCGGAGGGGCGGGGGGCAGACCTGACCACTCCGGAGCGGATCGCCCCGAGCCCATGGAGAGCCCCTACCTGATGACCGTTCCCCGCGCCCGCCAGCACCGGTCCTCCTCCCGATCGGGACCCAGGTTCCGCCGCCCACTGCTGCTGGTGGGCCTCCTGGGCCTGGTGACGGCCGGACTGGTGGCGGGAGTGCGCCCCCCGGTCGCCTCGGCCAACGTGGTGCCGGCGGCCGTCAAGGCCGACGTGCCCGCCTACTGGCTGGTGGCCAGCGACGGCGGGGTCTTCGCCTTCGGTGGCCTGGCCAGCCTGGGGTCGATGGGGGGCCAGCCCCTCAACAAGCCGATCGTGGGCATGGCCGCCACCGCCGACGAGCAGGGCTACTGGCTCGACGCCTCCGACGGCGGCATCTTCGCCTTCGGCGACGCCAGGTTCTACGGGTCGATGGGCAGCGTTCCCCTCAACCAACCGGTGGTGAGCATGGCCGCCACCCCGGACGGCGACGGCTACTGGCTGGTGGCCCGGGACGGGGGCATCTTCGCCTTCGGCGACGCCGGCTTCTACGGATCCATGGGCGGCTTGCCCCTCAACCAGCCGGTGGTGGGCATGGCCGCCACCAAGGACGGCAAGGGCTACTGGCTGGTGGCCAGCGACGGGGGCATCTTCGCCTTCGGCGACGCCACCTTCCACGGCTCCACCGGCTCGCTCCACCTCAACCAGCCGGTGGTGTCGATGGCCCCCTCCTCGGCGGGAGGCGGCTACTGGCTGGTGGCCAGCGACGGGGGCATCTTCGCCTTCGGCGACGCCCCGTTCTACGGCTCCGAGGGCGGGGCCACCATCCCCCGGCCCATCGTGGCCATGGGGCCGACCCCGTCGGGCAACGGCTACTGGTTCACCGACAGCGGTGGCCTGGTCTACAACTTCGGCGCCGCCGGCTACTTCGGCTCGGCGCCCGCCCACCTGAACGCCCCGGTGGTGGGGATGACCATCGGTCTCGGCACCGGCTCGTTCGTCGACCCCATCTACCCGTCGGGGGCCACCGGCTATGACATCTCCAACTGGCAGTGCGGCAACTACCCTCCGGCCCCGCACCAGATCGGGGTGGTGGAGGTGGCCGGCCAGTCGTACGGGACGGTCAACCCCTGCCTGGCCGGCGAGGCCCAGTGGGCGGGGGCCGGGCTCAACCTCTACCTGTTCCTGACCTACGGGGCGGCCACCTCGCCGGCCCCCGCCATCTGCACCACCTTCGGAGCCACCACCACCGCCTGCAACGCCGGCTACGGGGCCGCCCAGTACGCCTTCGGCCAGGCCCAGGCGGCCGGGGTGACCACCTCGGTGACCTGGTGGCTCGACGTGGAGAACGACCCCTCGTGGATCCCCGGCAACACCGCCGCCAACGCCGCCTTCGTGCAGGGGGCGGTGGACGGCCTCCGCGACGAGGGGCTGGCCAATGTGGGCATCTACACCAGCCCCCTGACCTGGAGGGGCATCGTGGGCGACTACCAGCCCGACCTCCCCCTGTGGCTGGCCTGGTACACCGGGAACCCCCAGCAGAACTGCGCCACCGGCTACTCCTACGCCGCCGGTCAGGGGGACGAGCTGCCGTCGGGGGGCATCTGGCTCACCCAGTACGGGGTGGGCACCTACGACGAGGACTACGCCTGCTGATCGGGCTCCACCGGTGGGCCGGGGGTGACCAGGTGGGTGGCGTCGTTGTAGCCGAGCAGGCGCCACCGGCCGTGCTCCACCTCCCAGGTGGTGAGGGAGGCGTGGTGGGTGCGCAGCCCCAGGCGGGCCCCGTCGAGCCCGCCGGACACCGGGACCTTGGCCAGCAGCGACGCCTCCACCACGCCGGCGTGGCAGGCCACCACCACCAGCTGGCCGGGGTGCCGGGCGACCAGTGACGACAGCGCCTCGTCGACCCGGGCCACGAAGCCGGTCCAGCTCTCCCCGCCCGGGGCGATGGGCCGGCCCGGGTCGACGTCCCAGTCGGGGTCGCCGAACCGGGCGGTGAACTCCCCCCAGCTGAGGGCGTCGGCCTCGCCCGGGTGGAGCTCGCAGAGCCCGCAGTCGAGCTGCAGCACGGGGGCGGGGCCGGCGGAGCCGTCGGGGCCGATGGCCCGCAGGGTGGGGGCGAGCAGCTCGCCGGTCTGGACGGCGCGGGGCAGCACGCTGGCGTAGAGGGCGTCGGCGCCGGCCAGCTCGCCGGTGGAGCCCAGCCGGTCGCAGAGCGCCTCCACCTGGCGGACCCCGAGAGGGGTGAGTCCGTGGCAGCCCCGAGGGCCACCGCACACCCCGGACACGTTGCACTCCGCCTCGCCGTGGCGGACCAGCACCACCCGGGTGGCGGTGGCCCCGGCCCGGGTGGGGACGGTGCGGATCCCGGCGGGTGGGTGCTCGGACCGGTGCTCCCCGGCGCCGGCCAGTCCGTCGAACCCCCCGCCCGACGCAGCCGTCACGCCAGCTCGCCCACGAAGCGCTCGAGCTGGCGCAGGGTGCGGCACTCGATGACCTCGTCGCAGTAGACGGCGTACTCCCCCACGATGGAGTCGCCCGAGTTCCAGTAGGCCTCCGGCTCCGGGTTCAGCCAGTACACGTGGCGGGCCCGGTCCTGGAGCTCCTTGACCACCCACGACTGGGAGGCGTGGTAGTTGTTCCGGGCGTCCCCCAGCAGGAGCACGCTGGTGCGGGGGGTGACCTCCTCGCCCCACCGCTCCCAGAACACCGAGAGGGCGTGGCCGTAGTCGGAGTGGCCGTCCACCCAGATCACGTCGGCCTCGGTGTTGATCCGGTGGACGGCCTCCGCCGGGTCGTCGCTGTGCTCGAAGAACCGGCTCACCTCGTCGATGCCGTCGATGAAGACGAAGCTCCGGACCTTGGAGAACTGGGTGCTGATGGCGTGCACCAGGTGGAGGGTGAAGCGGGCGAAGGAGGCCACCGACCCCGAGATGTCGGCGATCACCATGATCTCCGGCTTGGCCGGTCGGGGGAACCGGAACTGGGGCTCGAGGGGGACTCCGCCGGTGGAGAGGGAGTGGCGGACGGTGCTCCGGAAGTCGAGGGGCCCCTTGCGGCCGTGCCGGCGCTTGCGGGCCAGCCGGACGGCCAGCTTCCGGGACAGGGGCTGCAGGGCCTTGCGCAGGGCCACCAGCTCGTCCCGGGTGGCGTGCATGACGTCGACGTCCTCGGGGAGGGGCTTGCGCAACGACTTGGCCAGGGCCTCGCTCCCCCGGTCGGCCACCAGCCGTCGCCGGATCTCGTCCTCGATCTCGCGCTTGAGGCGGTCCACCCGGGCCTGGAGCTCGTCGCGGAGGAGGCGCTCCTCCAGGGGGGTGAGGGAGGGGGTGTCGCCGGCGGGGGTGGTGCCGCGGGGTCCCTCCCCGTGCTTGGCCTCCTCCACCAGGCGCTCGAGCAACCGGTCGAGGTCGAGGTTCCGCAGCGTGCGGTAGAGGTAGTAGGTCCCGCCCACCGGCCGGCCGGGCTCCATCCCGGCGTACCGGGCCACCGCCTGACGGGCCACCGCCTGGATCATGGCGTGATCGGAGGTGGTCAGGGCCTTGTAGAGCAGCTCGGCCAGCTCCTCGGGGGTCATGCCGGCCCCGCCGCCGGAGCCGCCCTGGCCCCGGCCCTGCCCACTGCCCCGCCCGGCCTGCTCCGACGTCGCCTCCTCCCCGCCGCCCCCCTCCCCGTCCTCGCCGTCGATGCGGTACTCCGGTCCGCGCAGCGAGAAGTAGATCTCGAAGGCCGTCTCGTAGGCCCGCCAGTGGGTGGAGGACTTCACCAGGCTGGCGCCCAGGGCGTACTTCAACCCCTCCCGGTCCTCGAGGGGGACGTGACGGAAGACCTCGGCGGCGTCGAGGTGCTCGCTGAGTGACACCGGGATGCCGGCGGCCCGGAGCTCGGCGATGAAGCCGGTCAGGAGGTCGAGCACGGGGCGGGGGTCAGTCGGCCAGCTCGACGCCGGCCAGCTCCTTGGCCGCGCGGTCGATGTCCGACCGGTACTTCAGCAGGATGTGGAGGGTGTCCCGGGCCTGCTCGGCGTCGATCGACTCCACCCCCAGCACCACCAGGGTGCGGGCCCAGTCGAGCGTCTCGGAGACCGACGGCGCCTTCTTCAGCTCGAGGGTGCGGATGGAGCGGACGATCCGGGCGATCTGGTCGGCCATCGTCTGGCTGATCCCCGGGACCCGGGTCTCGATGATGGCCCGCTCGCGGTCCAGCTGCGGGTAGTCGATGTGGAGGTAGAGGCACCGGCGCTTCAGGGCCTCCGACAGCTCCCGGGTGTTGTTGGAGGTGAGGAACACCATGGGGATCTGGGTGGCCCGGACGGTGCCCAGCTCGGGGATGGACACCTGGTACTCGGAGAGGATCTCCAGGAGCAGGGCCTCGGTCTCCAGCTCCACCCGGTCGACCTCGTCGATCAGCAGCACCACCGGCTCGGTGGAGCGGATGGCCTCGAGCAGGGGGCGGGCGAGGAGGAACTCCTCGGAGAAGATGTCGTCCTCGAGGTCCCGCCACGCCTCGTCGCTGCCGGCCTGGATGCGCAGCAGCTGCTTTTTGTAGTTCCACTCGTAGAGGGCCTTCGACTCGTCGAGGCCCTCGTAGCACTGGAGCCGGATGAGCCGGCTGCCCGTCATTTTGGCCACCGACTTGGCCAGCTCGGTCTTGCCGGTGCCGGCCGGCCCCTCCACCAGCACCGGCTTGGCCAGGCGGTCGGCCAGGAACACCACCCCGGCGATGCCCTCGTCGGCCAGGTAGTCGACGCCGGCCAGCTGGGCGCGCACGGCGTCGATGGAGTCGAACCGGGGCTCGCCCGCCTCCGGGAACCCGGTGGTGATCTCGTCGCCGGCCCCGGGGGTCACGACCGCACCTGCCCGTCGCCCCGCACCACGTACTTCTGGCAGGTCAGCTCGCGGAGACCCATGGGGCCCCGGGCGTGGAGCTTCTGGGTGGAGATGCCGATCTCCGCCCCCAGCCCGAACTCCTCGCCGTCCACGAAGCGGGTGGAGGCGTTGACCACCACGGCGGCGGCGTCCACCTCGGTGGTGAACCGGTCGGCGGTGGCCAGGTCCCGGGTCACGATGGCCTCGGTGTGCCCGGTGCCGAACCGGGCGATGTGGTCGATGGCGCCGTCGAGGTCGTCGACCACCGCCACCGACAGGGTGGTGCCCAGGAACTCGGTGGCGTAGTCGTCGTCGGTGGCCGCCCCCGCATCGGGCAGCACCGACCGGGTGGCCGGGTCGCCCAGGAGGGTCACCCCGGGCAGGGCCCGGGCCACCAGGGGGAGGAAGTCGGCGGCCACCTGCCGGTGGACCAGCAGCGTCTCGGCGGCGTTGCACACCCCGGGCCGGCTGGTCTTGGCGTTGACCACGATGTCCCGGGCGGTGGCCAGATCGGCGGCGGCGTCCACGTAGACATGGCAGTTGCCCTCGCCGTCCAGGACGTAGGGGACGGTGGCGTGCTCCTTGATGACGGCGATCAGCGAGGGGCCGCCCCGGGGGATCAGGCAGTCGATGATCCCCTCCAGCCGCACGAACGCCACCACCGACTCGTGGTCGGTGTCGGCCACCAGACCCACCGCCCCGGGGGGCAGCCCGGCCTTGTCGAGACCCTGGCGCACCAGGTCGGCGATGAGGGTGTTGGTGGCGATGGCGGAGGAGGAGCCCCGCAGCAGCACGGCGTTCCCGGCCTTCAGGCACAGCCCGGCGGCATCGCTGGTGACGTTCGGCCGGTTCTCGTAGACGATGCCGATCACCCCCAGGGGCACCCGGACCTTGGAGATCCGGAGCCCGTTGGGGCGCACCCACCCCTCGGTGACCTCGCCCACCGGATCGGGCAGCCCGGCCACCTGGCGGAGGCCGTCGGCCATGGCCGCCACCCGGCCGGGGTCGAGCCGGAGCCGGTCGAGGGCGGTGGCGTCCCCGCCGCCGTCGGCGAAGCGGGCGGCCTCCTCGGCATTGGTGCCCAGGATCCGCTCCGCAGCCTGCTCGATGAGGTCGGCGGACCGGAGGAGAGCCTCGTCCCGCTCGGCGGAGGAGGAGCGGGCCAGCGCCCGGGACGCCCGACGGGCGTCCCGTCCCAGCTCCGTCAGGGTGGTCAGGGTGGTCGTACTCACCGACACAGCGTACTTCCGCGGAGGTTCGGCACCGGCCGGCTACCCGAGGACGACCAGGTCATCCCGGTGGACCACCTCGGGGACCAGGTCGTCGGGCAGCTCGCCCGACCGGCGGCCCGCCCACTCGGCCACCACGGTGGCCGGGTGGCGGACCAGGCCCTTGGCGAAGACGGCACCGTCGGGCCCGGCGATCTCCACCGCCTCGTCGGCCCCGAAGTCCCCGGCCACCGACACCACCCCGGCGGGCAGCAGCGAGGTGCCCCGTTCCACCAGGGCCCGGCGGGCGCCGTCGTCGACGGTGACCGTCCCGGTGGCCCCGATGGCGAAGGCGATCCACAGCTTGCGGGCCGGGAGGCGCCGGTCCCGGGGACGGAAGCGGGTCCCCACGCCGGGGGTGCCGGTGGTCACCGCCGCCAGGACACCGGGCCGGGAGGCATCGGCGATCACCGCCTCCACCCCCGACCAGACGGCGATCTTGGCGGCGGCCAGCTTGGAGGCCATGCCGCCGCTGCCCCCGGTGGTGCCCGGGCCGCCGGCGATCCGCTCCAGCTCGTGGTCGATCTCGACCACCTCCTCGATGAGGGAGGCCTGGGCGGTGCGCCGGGGGTCCCCGGTGAGCAGGCCGGCGGTGTCGGTGAGCAGCACCAGCTGGTCGGCGCCGACCAGGTGGGCGACCAGGGCGGCCAGCCGGTCGTTGTCCCCGAACCGGATCTCCTCGTCGGCCACCGCGTCGTTCTCGTTGACCACCGGCACCACCCCGAGGTCGAGGAGCTTGGCCAGGGTCTGACGGGCGTGGAGGTACTGGCTCCGGTGGACGAAGTCGAGCGGGGCCAGCAGGACCTGCCCGGCCACCAGGCCCTCGGCGCCCAGGGCGTCGCTCCACACCCGCATCAGCCGGTGCTGTCCCACCGCCGCCACCGCCTGGAGGGTGGCCAGGTCGGTGGGACGGGCCTGCCCGGGAGCCAGGGTCGACCACCCGGCGGTGATGGCCCCCGAGGTCACCGCCACCACCCGGGCGCCGGCCCGGCGGGCCTGGGCGATCTCCCCGGACAGCTTGGCGATGGCGGGGGCGTCCACCCCGCCGTCGGCGGTGGTCACCGAGGACGTGCCGATCTTCACCACCACGGTACGGGTCCCCCGCACCGACTCCCCCGGGGGTGTCACGACGTCCGGCGCCGGCGTCCCGAGGGGTCCCCGACGAACTCGGGCTGGTCGCGGTACCAGACGAAGGAGAGCTCCCCGATCTCCACCAGATCGCCGTCGCGGGCCCCGGCCCGGGCCAGTGCCCGGTCGACCCCCAGCGACTTCAGCCGGTCCTGGATGTAGGCGGCCGCCTCGTCGGTGGTCACGTCGTTGAGGGCCACCGCCCGCTCGGCCACCTTCCCCTCCACCCGGTAGGTGCCCTCCCCGGTCCGCTCGACACTGAACCCCTCGGGGAGGGGTCGGTGGATGACGATGGTGGCGTCGGCCTCCGGCTCGACGGCCCGGGCCTCGGCCACCATGCCGGCCAGGGTGCCCACCAGGGTGGGGATCCCCAGGCCGGTGACCGCCGAGATGACCAGGTCGGGGGTGAAGCCGTCCTCCCCGAACAGGGCGTCCACCTCCCCGAGGTCGGCGATGCCGGCGGCGTCGGCCTTCGACGCCACCACCAGGCGGGGCCGCTCGAGCAGCTCGGGCCGGTACCGGCCCAGCTCGTCGAGGAGGATCCGGTGCTGCTCGGCGGGGGCCACGTCGGTGACCGGGTCCAGCTCCACCAGCACCACCAGGACCCGGGCCCGGGTGATGTGGCGGAGGAATTGGTGGCCGAGCCCCTTGCCCTCCGCCGCCCCCTCCACCAGGCCGGGGATGTCGGCCACCGTGTAGTTGGCATCGTGGTCGGCCCGGACCACCCCCAGGTGGGGCTCCAGGGTGGTGAAGGGGTAGTCGGCGATCTTGGGCTTGGCCGCCGAGATCCGGGAGATGAGGGTGGACTTGCCCACGTTGGGGTAGCCGACCAGGGCCACGTCGGCCACCAGGGCCAGCTCCAGGTCGTACCACTGCTCGTGCCCGACCTCCCCCTGCTCGGCGAAGGCGGGGGCCCGCCGCCGGTTGGTCAGGAAGCTGGCGTTGCCCCGACCGCCCCGGCCCCCCTCGCCGGCCAGCCACCGGTCGCCGGGACCCACCAGGTCGGCCAGCAGCGTGCCGTCGGCGGCGTGGGCCCGGGTGCCCACCGGGACCGGGACCTCGAGGTCGTCGCCGCGGGCGCCGTGCTTCTTCTTTCCGCCACCGTGGCCGCCGTCGCCGGCCTTCCGGTACGGGTGGTCCCGGAACCCCAGGAGGGAGGACTGGTTGGTGGTGGCCACCATCCAGACATCGCCCCCCCGGCCACCGTCGCCCCCGTCCGGGCCCCCCTTGTCCACGTGGGCCTCCCGCCGGAACGCCACCGCCCCGGCCCCGCCGTTGCCCGCCTTCACGTGGAGTTGGGCCTCATCGACGAATCCGGACATTCCCCGATCCTACCGACCGGCCTGCGTCGCCCCTGGTGGGGGAGGCGGGCCGGGGTGCCGGGGGGTCGGCACGGGGCGGGGGTGGACCTGGCGGTTACGGTGACCGGGAGAGCGACAAGGGGGTCCCAGGTGTCGGAGCGTCCCGCCGTCCCGAAGGTGCTGACCAGCGGATTCGTCTTCGGGGAGGGCCCGCGTTGGCGGGACGACCGCCTGTGGTTCTCGGACATGCACGGCGAGGCGGTGTGGACCGTCGACCTGGCCGGGACCCGGGAGCTGGTGGTGGAGGTTCCCGGTCGCCGGCCCTCGGGACTCGGCTTCCTCCCCGACGGCGACCTGCTCATCGTCTCCATGCTGGACCGCCAGATCCTGCGGTGGGACGGGGCCGACCTCCGGGTGCACGCCGACCTCAGCGGGCTGATCGACACCGGCTGCAACGACATGGTGGTGGACGGCGGCGGGCGTGCCTACGTCGGATCCTTCCCTCCCCCGTCCTCGCCGTCGGGATCCATCGTCCTCGTCGAGCCGGGCGGCGCCGCCCGCACGGTCGCCGAGGACGTGATCTTCCCCAACGGGACCGTGATCACCGGGGACGGGACGACGCTGATCGTGGCCGAGTCGCTGGGGAGGCGCCTGACCGCCTTCACCGTCGCCGTCGACGGGTCGCTGGGCCACCGCCGGGTCTACGCCGACTGCCCCGGCTTCGGGCCCGACGGGATCTGCCTCGACGACGAGGGGGCGGTCTGGGCGGCCATGCCCCTGGCCCGGGAGTTCCAACGGATCCTCCCGGGCGGGGAGGTGACCGGGACGGTGTCGGTGGAGGGTCGGATGGCCATCGCCTGTGGGTTGGGGGGTCCCGACCGGCGCACCCTCTTCCTGCTGACGGCCGACCACCACGACCCCGACGCCCTGCGAGGGACCCGGAATGCCCGGATCGACGTCCTCCGGGTGGAGGTGGCCGGCACCGGCACGCCCTGACCGGCGGTGGCGCCGGGGCGGTCTAGGTGGTCAGGATGGAGACCCCGGCGGTGCCGGGAGCACCGTAGAGCTGGGCGTAGCCCACCTTGGGCTCCCCGGGGACCTGACGGTCGCCGGCGGTGCCGCGCAGCTGGTGGACCAGCTCGTGGACCTGGCGGAGCCCGGAGGCGCCGATGGGCTCCCCGTTGGCGATCAGGCCGCCGTCGGTGTTGACCGGGAGCGATCCGCCGATCTCGGTGGCCCCCTTGGCGATCAGCTCCTCCTGCTCGCCGTCGGCGCAGAAGCCGTTCTCGGCCAGGTGGATGACCTCGGCGCCGGCGTCGGTGTCCTGCAGCTGGACGACGTCGACGTCCTCGGGGCCGATCCCGGCCTGCTCGTAGGCGGCCTGGGAGGCGTAGACGGTGGGGGCGGCGTCCTGCTCGACGGCCGCCCAGGAGGCGTGGACCTCGAAGGCCCCGAACCTGCGGGTCCGCACCGCCGTGGCCCGGAGGTAGATCGGCGCCGAGGTGTACCGGTGGGCGATGTCGGCGTTGCACAGCACCACGGCGGCCGCCCCCTCGTTGGGGGCGCAGAACATGTACTGGGTCAGCGGGTAGTTGAGCATCCGGGAGGCGAGGATCTCCTCCTCGCTGATCTCCTTGCGCCGGAAGGCCTGCGGGTTGCGGGCACCGTTGCGGTAGCCCTTGGCCGCCACCCGGGCCAGCGTCCGGTGGCTGATCCCGTGGTCGTGCATGTACCGGTTGATCTTCATGGCGAAGAACTTGGTGGTGAGGAAGTGGCCGATCTCCCCGTACCAGGGAGGGGCGGCGTAGTCGACCGGGTCGGAGGTGAAGGCGCCGGGCTGGTGCTTGTCCATCCCCACCGCCACCCCGATCTGATACTGGCCGGACCGGATCCCCTCGGCCGTCAGGTGGAGGGCGGTGGCGGCGGTGGCGCACCCGTTGTAGACGTCCATGAACGGGATCCCGGTCAGGCCCAGGCGGCTGGTCACGGCGTCGGGGTTGTCGACCTCGAAGCTCCCCCCGAAGGCGAACTCCACCTCCGGCCACTGCACGCCGGCGTCACCCAGGGCGGTCCGGACGGCATCGGCGCCCATGTCGATGGCCGACTTGGTGCCGAAGCGGCCGAAGGGGTGCAGGCCCACCCCGATGATGGCGACATCGGTCATCTCAGGCTCCTTCCGAAACGGGGGCGAAGGCGAAGGTCAGCACCTCCGTGCCGTCCGGGTCGGTCCGGAACGGGACGATCACCAGCTCCATCTCCATGCCGATGGTCAACTTCGCCGGGTCGGCCTCCGTCAACCGGCCCTCCACCCGCACCTCGTCCCCCAGCTGGACCAGGCCCACACCGTAGGGCCGGAAGGTCTCCGGGGTCTCGCCGCCGGCGTAGGGCTCCTTGGGGAGGAAGCCCTGGGTAGTGAAGGTCCACAGCGTCCCCCGCTCGGGGAGGAGGTGGGCCGCCACCTCCAGCGAGCCGCAGCGGGGACACGACCCCTGCACGGGGAAGGTCACCGCCTGGCACGACGCACAGCGCTGACCGATCAGCTGCGGCCGCTCGGCCGGCCAGGTGAAGACGTCGGGTGCGAAGGCAACGGTGGCGGATTCGCCTGATGACATCGGTGGACCTCCGGTGGTGGGGGACGGAGCATCGTCGCTCCGGTTCGCCGTCATCAGATACAAGCAGATTCCCGGGGCCCCGGGCGTCACCTTTCGATATTGACGTCAAGTACAGCTAGCCTCGGACGGCGGTTGCGGTGGCCCCTCACCTGTGGTCACCTTCGGAACGGACGACCATGGGAACCAGATGACCGAGTTCACACTCTTCGACTTCGACAGCCACTACTACGAGGCCCTCGACGCCTTCACCCGCCACGTCGACCCCGCCCTCGGGTCGCGCGGCGCCCGCTTCGAGGTGATCGACGGCCGCACCCGGTTCGTGGTGGGCGGGACCGTCAACCGGTACATCGCCAACCCCACCTTCGACCCGGTGGCCCGTCCCGGGGCCCTCCACGCCTGGTACCGGGGGAATCCCGACCAGCTGAGCCTGCGGGAGGCCTTCGGCGAGCTCGAGCCCATCCGGCCCGAGTACCGGGACCGCGACGCCCGGTTGCGGGTGATGGACGACCAGGGCGTCGGCGCCACCCTCCTCTTCCCCACCCTGGGCGTGGGCATGGAGGAGGCGCTGAAGGAGGACCCGGAGGCGGCGGCCCAGGTGTTCGCCGGGTTCAACCGGTGGCTCGAGGAGGACTGGGGCTACCGCTACCACGACCGCATCTTCGGGGTGCCCAACGTCCCCCTGCTCGATCCGGCCTTCGCCCACCGGGAGCTGGAGCGGGTACTGGAGCGCGGCGCCCTGGTGGTCAACATCCGCAACGCCCCGGTGCCGGTGGAGGGAGGCTTCCGGTCGCCGTTCGACCCGGTCTACGACCCCTTCTGGGGACTGGCGGCCGAGAGCGGCGTGGTGGTGGCCACCCATGCCGGCCTGGAGGGGTACGACGTCATCGTGAACATGTGGGAGGACAGCACCGAGAGCTCCGTCTTCCGGTCCCCGCTCCGCGGGGTGATCTCCAAGGGCCGGGCGGTGGCCGACTTCTACGGGGCGGCGGTCTGCCAGCTCCTGTTCGAGCGGTTCCCCTCCCTCCGGATGGCCAGCGTGGAGAACGGCGCCTCGTGGGTGCCCGACCTCCTCCACCGTCTCGACGACGCCGCCAACCGCAACCCCGGCTACTTCACGGTGGAGCCCTCCCGGGCCTTCGAGGACCACGTCTGGGTCACCCCCTTCTGGGAGGACGACCTGGTCCAGCTGTCGGAGACCGTCCCGGTGGACCGGATGCTCCTCGGCTCCGACTGGCCCCACGCCGAGGGCGTGGTGCACCCGGTCGACTTCCTGACCGACTCCCTGGGGTGGGCGGACGACACCGTCAGGCGTCGCATCGGCCGGGAGAACGCCGAGCGCCTGCTGGGCGTCGAGCTCGCCTGACCGCCGACCCGTGACCGATCCGAGGAGCAACCCGTGACGTTCGTGCCCGGCATCCCCGCCATCGACACCCTGATCGGCTTCCCCCAGGCCGACCTCCATGCCAAGTACGCCGAACTGCTGAAGCAGATCCACGACCGCGAGACCCACGAGTCGTTCGAGTTCCCGGTGGAGTACATGTTCAAGGGAGTGCCCGAGAAGGGCTACGGCGCCTCCGGGGACCGCGACCCCGTGCAGTACACCCTGAACGAGATGGACCGGTGGGGGGTGGACATCGGACTGGTCAGCGTGGGTGCCGGCCAGGTCGCCGACGCCGCCCTGGCCCGCTTCCCCGACCGCTTCATCGGCTCCTTCGCCCCCGACCCCCACGACGGGGTGGAGGCGGTCCGCAAGATCCGGGCCGCCCACCGGACGTTCGGGATCCGGGCCGTCACCCTGTTCCCGGCCGGCTGCTTCCCCCAGGTGCCGATCGACCACCGCCTGATGTACCCCATCTACTCGGTCTGCGTGGAGCTCGACCTGCCGGTCTTCGTCACCGTGGGGATCCCCGGGCCCCGGGTCCCGAGCGCCTGCCAGGACGTCGCCCTGGTCGAACAGGTCCTCTATGACTTCCCCGACCTGGTGGTGGTGCTGCGCCACGGGGCGGAGCCCCACGAGGAGCTGGCCGTCAAACTGATGGTCAAGTGGCCGAACCTCCACTACTCCACCAGTGCCTTCGCCCCCCGCTACTACCCGGCCCCGGTCCTGGCCTACGCCAACTCCCGGGGGCCGGACCGACTGGTGTACGCCGGCTACTTCCCGATGGGACTGTCGCTGGAGCGGATCATGACCGAGATGCGTGAGGTCCCCCTGGACGACCACGTGTGGCCGGGCTTCCTCCGCGACAATGCGGCCCGCATCCTGAAGATCACCTGACGTGCCGTCCCCCACCACCGCACCGTCGACGGCGAGCCCGGACGAGTTCCGGGCCCGGGCCCGCACCTGGCTGGAGGCCCACGCCATCCCCCGCGGCGCCCCGGGGGACTTCTCGGCGGCCCACCTCTTCACCGCCACCTCCCTGGACGAGTTCCACGTGCGGGAGCGACAGGTGTTCGACCGCTCCATCACCTGGCAGCGGCAGCTGCACGACGCCGGCTGGGCCGGCCTGTCGTGGCCGGAGGCGTACGGGGGCCGGGGCCTGCCCGAGTGGACCGAGGAGGTCTTCGCCCAGGAGCACGCCCGCTACGGGGTGTCGACCAAGCCCCTCGCCATCGGCCTGCAGATGGCCGCCTCCGTCCTCCGTCGCCACGGGACCGCCGACCAGCAGGCCCGGTACCTCCCCTCCATCGTCCGGGCCGACGAGATCTGGTGCCAGCTCTTCTCCGAGCCCGACGCCGGGTCGGACCTGGCCAGCCTCACCACCCGGGCCGTCCGATCCGGACCCGGCTGGGAGGTGACCGGCCAGAAGGTGTGGACGTCGGGGGCCGGGGTCAGTGATCTGGGCCTCCTGCTGGCCCGGACCGACCCCTCGTCGAGTGGCCGCACCGGTCTGTCGTGCTTCGTGGTGCCGATGAGGGACCCCGGGGTCGAGGTGCGCCCCCTCCGCGAGATGTCCGGCGCCTACCACTTCAACGAGGTGTTCCTCTCCGGGGTGGGGGTGGGGGCCGACGCCCTCCTCGGCGCCGAGGGGGACGGCTGGTCGGTGGCCCGGACCATGCTGGCCAGCGAGCGGTCCGCCATCGGTGGCGGCACCAGCGGCCGGTCGGTCGGGGACCTCCTGCGGACGGTCCGGTCGGTGGCCGGCCCCGGCCGGCGACCCGACCCGCTCCGTCGCCAGTCGGTGGCGGCGGCCTCCATCCGGGAGCGGGTCCTCGACCTCACCACCGCACGGATGCAGGCCGGCGACGTCCCCCTGGGCGGCTCGATCGGCAAGCTGCTCTACTCCGAGCACGCCCGACGATCGTCGTCGGACGGGCTGGAGGCGCTGGGCATGGCGGCGGTGGCCGGTGACGACGAGCGGGCCGCCGGGTGGCGGGACCGGTTCCTGTTCTCCCCCGGGCTGCGGATCGCCGGGGGGAGCGACGAGATCCAGCACAACCTCATCGCCGAGCGCCGGCTCGGGCTCCCACGCGAGCCTGGCCCCCCCGAGGAGGCCCGATGACCGCCGCTGACCTCCTCCTCCGGCACCGGGAGCGTCCGGAGCTCGGGCTCTGCTTCGAGGACCGGTCGGTCAGCTACCGGACCTGGGTCGACGAGTCCCTCCGCCGGGTGGCGGTGTGGGAGGAGCTCCGTGACCCCGGCCGGCCCCCCCACATCGGCGTGCTCCTCGACAACGCCCCCGACTTCCTCTACTGGCTGGGGGCGGCCGCCATCTCCGGGGCGGTCGTCGTGGGCATCAACTCCACCTACCGGGGCGCCGAGCTGCTCCGGCTGATCGACCACTCCGACTGCCAGGCCATCGTCACCTCCGACACCTACGGCGGCCTGCTCGACCGGGCCGGACTGGACCTGGACCCGGCCCGGGTGCTGCACACCGGATCGGAGCACTACCGGTCGATGCTGGATGCCACCGACCCCGGGACGGTCGAGGTCCCTCCTCCCGGCGACGACGATCTCTTCCTGCTCATCTTCACCTCGGGCTCCACCAGCTTCCCCAAGGCGGTGCGCTGCACCCAGGGTCGCTTCGCCCGGACGGGTGGCCACGTGGCGACGGTGGCCGGCCTCGGGCCCGGGGACGGCGTCTACTCCCCCCTGCCGTTCTTCCACTCCAGCTCGCTGTTCACCGGGCTGGCCTCCTCGCTCGCCGCCGGGGTGCCCATCGGCACCCGCTCGAAGTTCTCGGCCTCGCGGACCATGGACGACGTCCGGGGGATGGGGGCCACCCTCATGACCTACACCGGGAAGGTGCTGAACTACCTCCTGGCCGTCCCCGAGCACGAGGACGACGCCGACAACCCGCTGCGCCTGGCGCTGGGGAACGAGGCCTCCTTCGCCGACATCCGGGCGTTCGCCCGGCGGTTCGACTGCCAGGTGCGGGACAGCTACGGCTCCACCGAGGGCGTCATCATCATCCGGCGGGACGCCTCCATGCCGGAGGGCGCCCTGGGGGCGGCCGACGACAACATCGTGGTGCTCGATCCCGAGACCCACCAGGAGTGCCCACCGGTCCGACGGGCTCCCGACGGGAGCATCCTGAATGCCGCCGAGGCCACCGGGGAGATCGTCAACCTCTCCCCGGGCCAGGGCTTCGAGGGCTACTACCGGAACCCGGAGGCCACCACCGAACGGTTCCGGGAGGGCCGCTACTGGTCCGGGGACCTCGCCTACCGGGACGCCGACGGTTGGTTCTACTTCGCCGGGCGGTCCAACGAGTGGCTCCGGGTGGACGGGGAGAACTTCGCGGCCGGCGTGGTGGAGTCGATCGTGGGGCGGTTCCCCGGCTCCCGCACCGCCGTCATCTACGCGGTGCCCGACGCCCCGGTGGGGGACGCGGTGATGGCCGCCCTGGAGGTGGAGGACCCCGGGAGCTTCGACCTCGGGGCCTTCGAGGGGTTCCTGGCCGACCAGGCCGACCTCGGCCCCAAGTGGGTGCCGACCTTCCTCCGCCTGAGCCGGGACCTGCCCAAGCTGGCCAGCCTCAAGGTGGACAAGACCCGGCTGCGCGCCGAGGCGTGGCGGCCGGAGCCGGTGTACTGGCGGCCGGGGCGCGGCGAGCCGCTCCGGCTGCTCACCGCCGCCGACCGGCAGGGCCTCAGCGGCCGGCTCCCCGGCGGTTCCGGTGACGGAGCTGGGAAGGGGGCGAGGGACCCGAATGAGTAGAGTCGCCGGAGGAGGTTCCGTGTCCAACCAGTCAGTACGACTTCCGAACGCCAGCCGGGGTCGCCGCCCCGAGGAGCCGGAGCCGGAGGGCGAGCCGGCCCGCCGGGGCACCGGACGGACGGCGCGTGGACGCCAGACCCGGCAGCAGCTGGTGGCGTCGGCCCGGACCGTCTTCGAGCGGCAGGGGTTCCTCCACGCCCGGATCGCCGACATCTGCAAGGAGGCGGAGCTCTCCCACGGGAGCTTCTACACCTACTTCACGTCGAAGGAGGAGATCTTCACCGAGGTGGTCGACTCGGTGGAGATCGACCTGCTGCGGGTCGACTCGCCGGTCGAGCAGCTGGACCCCGTCGAGCGCATCCGGGCCGCCAACCGCCACTACCTGCAGTCCTTCCGGGAGAACGCCGACATCCTCCGGGTCATCGAGCAGGTGTCCACCTTCGACGACGAGGTGCTCCGCATCCGGGTGAGCCGGGAGGTGGAGTTCGCCCGCCTCATCGAGCGCCGGACCCGCGAGTACCAGAAGGCGGGCCTGGTCTACCCGGAGCTCGACCCCTCCCTGGTCGCCCACGCCCTGGGTGGCATGGTGGCCGGCCTCGCCGAGCAGATGTTCTTCGAGGACCAGCAGTCCTTCGAGCTCGACCACGCCGTCGACCAGCTCACCCTCCTCTGGACCTACGCCGTGGGGCTGCGCCGGCCGTCCTGACCGGCGCCGTGCGTGCCGTCCCACCCGGGCGGGACGGTCGCCGACTACGAGGAGACGGTGGTGGTCCCCGGGAGGTCGGTGCCGCAGAAGGGCTTGCCCGAGGCCGCCACGAACCCCTTCGGGCCGGCCTTCAGGAACCACCCGCAGTTCTGGGGCAGGTCGTGACCGAAGATGGTCGAGTAGTCGATCGGGTTGGGCAGGATCCCTCCGGCGTTGTACGACGTGATGCCCCGGAGTGCCCTGATGACGGCCGCCGGTGAGGTGGCGTGGCTCCCGGCGGCCTTCAGGCCGTCCACCATCAGGTCGGCGCCGTTCCAGGCCTCGTACTCGTCGAAGGCGGGGAACCGGGTCTTGGAGTAGTGGTCGTACTTGATCAGCGCCGCCTGCATCGCCTCGGTGGCGGCGGTGGGCAGCTGGAAGGGGTGGAACCCGGAGTCGAAGTAGTCCCCCTGCAGCGACGACCAGGCCGACGAGGTGACGGCGGAGGGCTCGTACCCGGTGGGGAACACCAGGGCCTTGACCCGCACCCCCGCCTGCTTCATGGCGGTGGCCAGGGCGAAGTTCGAGTTGTCGTCCATCCCGGCGTAGACGGCGTTCACCCCGGCCGACTTGGCGGTGAGGGCCTGGTTGGTCAGCGCCACCGAGCCGAAGGGGATCGACGTGTCGAGGACGCCCTTCTTGCCGCCGGCGTGGACCACCGACGCCACCGTGCCGGTGGCCGACCGGGTCGACGAGGGCGAGATGCCGTAGCCGTAGGCACCGATCACCGAGCCACCGTGGGCAACCAGGAAGTTGCCGAGCTGGGTGTTGACCGGGTAGTCGGGATCGAGGCTCCCGGTGTCGGAGGCGAACATGTTGGTGTAGGGCTGGGTTCCCCACTCGGGACCGTCGGAGGAGCTGCCGGTCACCGGCAGGCCGGCCTGCTGGGCGTACTTGGCCCCCTCGAAGAAGAGGGCGCTCACCGCCACGATCCCCACCGCGCCCTTGGAGACGGCTTCCTGCACGGCGGTGACGTCGAGGCTCGGGCTGGTCTGGTCGTCGATGAACATCGTGGTGATCTTGTGGCCGTCCACCCCACCGGCCGCATTGGCCTCGTCGACCCGGGCCTGGAAGGCACCGTCGGTTCCCTGGTACTCGGGACCGGCGGCACCGCTGCATGAACAGATCAGGGCGATCTTGATGGGCGCGGCGGTCGCCGAGGCGGCAGTGGCCGTGGCCGTGGCCAGACTCAGCCCCCCGCCGGTCCCCAGCACCACGGCGGCGGCGAGGAGCACCCTCGCCGGCCGGTGCCCGACCCTCCCGGCACGGACTCCCTCAGGGCGCATCACCTTCATCTGACCCTCCCCCCGTCGACTTCAATGTCGACGTCAATGTAAAACTCGACTGCTGCACTGTCTACTACACGGGCTTCGTGGTGGGTGGTGCGCTGCCGGACCGCGGGGGCGAGGCCGGGTAGGTGCCCTCGATGCCATCGATCAGGCCCCCCCGGGACGACCGCCATCGCACCCTACCGCCGGGTCCGGCCGACAGCCCGTCACCGCCGGATCGGGTCCAAGCCCCGCCGAGGGCTCAGGCCGGCTCGAGCAGGGTGGTGCGGAGCCGCTCCACCGCACCGGCCAGGCCCAGGGTGTCGGCCAGGCCCTGGTAGGAGCCGTAGGTGGTGCGGACCGATGCCAGGAAGTCGAACATGGTCTCGGGCACGGCGTTGAGGATGACCGGGGCGAACTTGGACACGATCTCCTCCGACTCCGGGTACTCCGACCGCAGCCGGTCGAAGAGATGCACCATGGCGGCGGCGCTGAGGGCGTAGTCCTCGGCGATGGTGGCATCGGGCACGCCGAGGAATGCCAGCACCAGGGCCGAGACCACCCCGGTCCGGTCCTTGCCGGCGCTGCAGTGGACGACGGCGGGCAGGGCGTCCGGCTCGGCCAGGGCGCCGATGGCGGTGGCCAGCGTGGTGCCGCTGTTGGTGACCATGTCGAGGTAGCGGAGCGCCACGTAGGAGGACTCCGACCACTCGGCCAGATCGGTCGGCTGGGGCAGGACGTCCATCAGCGGCAGGTCGAGGTAGCGCACCGGGACCTCCTCCACCGGGAAGGTGCCACGGGTCTCGGCCTCGTCCCTGGTCCGGAGGTCGATCACCGTGGCCAGCCGCAGCTCGACCATCACCGCCCGGTCCTCGGCGCTCAGCCGGCTCAGTCCGTCGGCCCGGAACAGGTGACGCCAGCGGGTGCGGCGGCCGTCGGCGGTGGCGTAGCCACCCAGATCACGGAAGTTGGTGGTGCCGTCGAGCACCACGTGGCGCTCGACCGGCCCGGTGCCGCCGCCGGCGGGGGGCGGGCTTCCGGCAGAAGGGCTCATAGCCCCGGAGCGTACCGCCCGGGTCGACACCCACCCAATCAGCCGGTCAGGCCGGCGCCGGGGTGGGGCGCCTCAGTCGGCGGTGACGACGTCGACCAGCTTCCGGCCCTTGCGGCTGGCGAACTGCACCGTACCGGGGGCCAGGGCGAAGAGGGTGTCGTCGCCACCGATGCCGACGTTGAGGCCGGGATGGAACTTGGTGCCGCGCTGGCGGACCAGGATCGACCCGGCCTTCACCGTGGTGCCGCCGAAGGCCTTGACCCCCAGCCGCTGGGCATTGGAGTCGCGCCCGTTCCGGGTCGACCCACCACCTTTGGTCTTGGACATGCTGGTTGCTCCTTGTGCTCCGGCGCCGTGCTCAGCCGGCGGCCGTGATGGCGGTGATCTCGATGGTGGAGTACTGCTGACGGTGTCCCCACCGGGTCCGCTGGTTCGACTTGTTCTTGTAGGTGAAGCCGCGGATCTTCGGTCCCAGCTCCTCCCCCACCACCTGGGCGGTGACCGAGGCCCCCTCCAGGGCGGCGGGAGTAGCGAGGACGGTGTCGCCGTCCACCACCAGCACCGGGGCGAACGCCACCTCGGTGCCGGGGGCCTTGCCCAGCAGTTCGACTCGGAGCTGCTGGCCCTCGGCCACGCGCTCCTGCTTTCCTCCGGTTTGGATCACGGCGTACATAAGAAGGAGAGTCTACAGCTCCGGGTCGGAGAACACGATTCCCCTCCCCTCGCACACCTCGCAGGTGGTGGAGAGGGACTCGATGAGGCCCTCGGAGACCCGCTTCCGGGTCATCTCCACCAGGCCCAGCTCGGAGATGTCGAACACCTGGGTCCGGGTCTTGTCCCTGGCCAGAGCGGCGCGGAGGGCACTCGACACCTTGTCCCGGTTCCCCCGGATCTCCATGTCGATGAAGTCGATGACGATGATGCCGCCGATGTCCCGCAGCCGGAGCTGCCGGGCCACCTCCTCGGCCGCCTCGAGGTTGTTGCGGTAGACGGTCTCCTCGAGGTTGGAGGTGCCGACGTTCTTGCCGGTGTTCACGTCGATGACGGTGAGCGCCTCGGTCCGGTCGATGACCAGCGAGCCCCCCGACGGGAGGTACACCTTCCGGTCGAGGGCCTTGTGGAGCTGCTCGTGGACGTGGTACCGCTCGAAGACCGGCAACGGCTCCTCGGTGGTGTCGAAGTACTCCACCCGGTCGGCCAGCTCGGGGTTGACCGCCCCCACGTAGTCGTGGACCTGCTCGTAGAGCTCGAGGTCGTCGATGACCACCGCCCGGTACTCGCGGTTGAGCTCCTCGCGGATCACCCGCACGGCGATGGGGGGCTCCTTGTACAGGAGGGCGGCACCCTGACCCTTGGCGGCGGCGGCCGAGATGGCCTCCCACCGCTCCACCAGCCGCTCCACGTCGTGGCGGAGCTCGTCGGCGCTGGCGCCGGCGGCGGCGGTGCGGACGATGAGCCCGTGGCCCTTGGGACGGACTGCGTCGACGATCTTCCGGAGGCGCTTGCGCTCGGTGTCGTCCAGCCGCTTGGAGATCCCGAACGCCGTGGAGTCGGGCACCAGCACCACGAACCGGCCGGGGAGGGAGACCTCCTGGGTCAGTCGGGCGCCCTTGGCCCCGATCGGGTTCTTGGTGACCTGGCAGAGGATGGTCTGCCCGGGACGGAGCACCTGCTCGATCCGGGGCTGGGAGGCCGAGGCCCCCGCCTCGAGGTCCTCGGTGTCGTAGCGCACGTCGCCGCGGTAGAGGACGGCGTTCTTGGGGGTTCCGATGTCGATGAAGGCGGCCTCCATCCCGGGGAGGACGTTCTGGACCCGCCCCCGGTAGATGTTGCCGTCGATCTGGGTGGCGTCGTCCGAGGCGTGCGAGACGTAGTGCTCGACCAGGGTGCGCCCCTCGAGCAGGGCGATCTGGGTGGTCTCCGGGCGGACGTGGACGCACATCATGTAGCGGCCCACCGCCTTGCCACGGCGTTCCCGGCCGCCGCGGCGGTTGCCGGTGCGGGCCGGTCCGGTGCCGGCGTCGGCCGCCGACGGCATCCGTTCGGTGATCACCTCGACCTCGTCGTCCGCCGACCCCGTCCGGTCGGACCCGCCGTCGCGCCGCTGGCCGCCGGAGCGGCCGCCGCCCTGGGCCTGGCGACCACCGTTGCCGCCGCCACCGTTGCCGCCGCCACCGTTGCCGGAGCGGCCGTTGCCGGAGCGGCCCCGCCCACCCGAGCGCCCGTTGCCGGAGCGGGCGGCGGGGTCGGCGGCCCGGGGGGCCGCCTCGACCGAGCCCGGGGGGGCCGGCCGGGTGTCACCGATCTTGGGTCGGGACACCGGTCCGGGGGTCGCCCCGGTGGGGACGGCCGGCGCCGTCGGGGTGGCGGCCGGCCCGTCCGCCTCGGCGGTCAGGGCTCCGTCGTCGCCGTCCCGGTCTCCCCCGTCGTCGTCCGGCCCGTCGCTCTCCCCGGCCTCACCGGTGCCGGTGCCGGTACGGCCCCGTCCGCGGCCGCCCCGGGAGCCCCGGCGCCGACGGCTGGGACCGGTCCGGGCCGGCTGGTCGGCGCCGTCGCCGGCGTCCGTACCATCGGTGCCGTCGGCGCCGTCGCCGGCGTCCGTACCCTCACCGGACCCCTTCAGGGCAGGGCCGTCCCCGACGCCGGTGGGGGTCCGCTCGGACCCCGGTGCCCCGGCGCGTCCTCCGCGCACGGGTGCCGGTCGGTCGGGGGCCGCAGCCTCCGGCACGCTGACCGGCGTGACCGTTCGCTCAGGCGCCGGAGCTCCGGCGCTGGTGTCCTCGTGGGGCGCGCTCGGAGAGGCCGGTGCATCCACCTGGTCCCCGATCGACTGCCCCGTTATGGCTTCTGACATCGAATTCCCTTCTCAAACCACTCATGATGCGCGCTCCAAGGCGCGCACGGCGCCTGCGGTCGACCGGGTGTCCTGTGGCTCCACAGGCTCCCGACGGTCCCCGTCGCGCTCGATCCACTGTTGCGTTCTGCATGCCCGGTCGAGGACCGGGATCCCCACGGTCGGTGCCCCACCCGGCTCCGACCCGTCGTCGGCGACCCCGCACGGGGCGACGGCGATCAGTCCCCGGACCAGCTCCACGGGACGGACCCCGCGGGGCTGGGTGATGAGCTCCGCCTCCAGCTCCACCAGGTCGTCCCGTCCCCCGTCGCCCTCTTCCCCGTCACCGTCGATCACCGCCAGCGACACCACCGACGGCCGGAGGTCGTCCTGCTCCTGGCGCCCCTTCCGCTCCCGGGTGATGGTCACCGTCGGTGCCGCCAGCAGGGCGTCCACCCGGGCCGCCAGCTCCGGCCGGGACAGCCCCCGGAAGGCCATGGTCCACGAGCACGAGGTCACCTCCTGCTGCAGGGAGGTGGCCCGGCGCTCCACCACCACGGCATGGTGCACGTCGATGCCGTCGGGCAACAGCCCGGTCAGACGGCCCGGCAGGCCGTCGATGTCCACCTCGGCCGTCTCGGGCCGGGCGTCGTCGAGCACCACGTCGACGTACTCGGCCAGCGACTCGCACCCGGTGGGCAGCGCCAGCCCGAAGCTGAGCTGCGGCCGGGGCGAGAACCCCTCGGTGTAGGCCAGCGGCAGCTCGGCCCGTCGGAGGGCCCGCTCCCACATCCGGGCCACGTCCCGCTGGCTGGTGAACCGGACCTTGCCGAGCTTGGAGAAGCGGAAGCGGATTCGCACGTCAGCCTCTCCTCTCTCCGGCTGCCACCGGGGCGCCATCGCCCGACCCCGGGGCCGGTGGGGCGCCGGAAGGCGCCGTGGCCAGGAATCGTACCGGCACCTGGCCCCCGGTTGAGAGATCCTGCCCGGTGCCCTGGCTGCCGCCGGCCGGCGGGACCGCCGAGGCCACCACGTGCTCGATCCCGAAGCCGGTGCAGGCCCCGCAGTCGTAGCAGGGGGTCCACCGGCAGTCCTCCAGCCCGTGGGCGGCCAGGGCGTCGGTCCAGTCCTGCCACAGGAAGTCCCGGTGGAGCCCGGCCGACAGGTGGTCCCAGGGCAGGGGCTCGTCCTCGGTCCGGTGCCGGTAGACGGTGTCCTCCAGGGTCATCCCCTCGCTGGCCAGGGCCTCGGTCCACCGGTCGAGGTCGAAGTACTCCGACCACTCCTGGAAGGTGCCGCCGGCCCGCCAGACCTGCTCGATGACCGCCCCGATCCGACGGTCACCCCGGCTGACCACCCCCTCCACGGCGGTGGCCTTGGGATCGTGCCAGCGCACGGTGAGACCCCGGACCCCCCGGGCGGCGTCCTTCAGCAGGTGGACCTTGCGGGTCAGCTCCTCGATGGTGTTCTGCCCGAACCACTGGAAGGGCGTCTGGACCTTGGGGACGAACCCGCCCACCGAGGCGGTCACCGTGACCCCCTTGTGGTAGCGCTTGCCGATCTCCACGCACTGCTTGGCCAGGGCCACGATGCCCAGGGTGTCCTCGTCCGTCTCGGTGGGCAGCCCGATCAGGAAGTAGAGCTTGACCCGGCGCCACCCCTGGCTGAAGGCGGCGTCCACCGCGGCGTAGAGGTCCTCCTCCCGGATCAGCTTGTTGATCACCTGGCGCATCCGCCAGGTGCCTCCCTCCGGGGCGAAGGTGAGCCCGGTACGGCGGACCCGCTGGATCTGGGCGGCGGTGCCGACCGTGAAGGCGTCCACCCGCAGGCTGGGCAGGCTCACCGACACCTGGCCCGAGCAGGACGGGTCCTCGATGATGTCGGTCACCGTGGTCTCGATGCCGGAGTAGTCGGCGCTGGACAGGGAGGTGAGGGCCACCTCGTCATACCCGGTGCGGGCCAGCCCGTCCATCACCATGGTGCGGACCTGGTCGGCGGGCCGCTCCCGGACCGGCCGGGTGATCATCCCGGCCTGACAGAAGCGACAGCCCCGGGTGCAGCCCCGGAACAGCTCGACGTTGAGGCGGTCGTGGACCACCTCGATGAGCGGGACCAGCTGGCGCTTGGGGTAGGGCCAGGCCCCCAGGTCGGCGATGGTCCGCTTCTCCACCCGCTCCGGGGTCTCGGGGAACCTCGGGGTGGTGGCCACCAGCCGGACCGCCCCCGGCACCGGGTCGGCGGGACCGGCCGCGGCGTAGGTGGACTCGTAGCAGGCGGGCACGTAGACGCCGGGGAGCTGGGACAGCGCCCGCAGCAGGGCCTGACGGCCCCCGGGGTCGGGCTCGTCGGCGGGGAGGCCGGGGAGGGGGCGGCCCTGCTTGAAGGCGGCGACCACCGCGCTGATCTCCCCCACCGCCTCCTCGCCGTCCCCCAGGACGAAGCAGTCGACGAAGTCGGCCAGGGGCTCGGGGTTGAAGGCGCAGTGGCCGCCGGCCAGGACCACCGGGTCGGCCGCCGTGCGGTCGGCGGCGTGGACGGGCAGGCCGGCCAGGTCGATCAGGTTGAGGACATTGGTGTAGACCAGCTCGGCCGACAGGTTGAAGGCCAGGACGTCGAAGGCCCGGGCCGGGAGGTGGTTCTCCAGGGAGAAGAACGGGATGCCGGCGTCCCGCATGGCCGCCTCCATGTCCACCCAGGGGGCGTAGGACCGCTCGGCCACCGAGTCCGACCGCTCGTTGAGGACCTCGTAGAGGATCTGGAGCCCCTGGTTGGGGAGCCCGATCTCGTAGGTGTCGGGGTAGACGAGCAGCCACGCTGCCGCGTCGGGACGGTGCTCGGGGACCTGGGCCCCCAACTCCCCCCCGATGTAGCGGGCCGGCTTCGTGACCTGGGCCAAGAGCCGTTCGATCTGCGGCCAGAGCGTCTCCATCGTCCCCACCAGCTTAGAGGCCACCGGTGGGGCCCCTTCCCCGCACCCCCCACCACGGCCGGAGGTCCAGGTGAGGGTGGCCGTCGGTCCCCGGCCGGGGGGCCTCCGGGCCGCCCGGTACCCGGACCTGGTCACGCCGGGTGGTCGCGCGGCAGGGGCGCCGCCGACGGGCACCGGCTCACCAGGGTGCCGGGACTGGCCCACCGACGGGCCACGCGGAGGACGCCGGTCCGGCTGAGCGCCGGCGGCTCAGGTTCGGCTCAGAATGCCTGGGTGACCGGGTTGGCCCAGGGCCCGGCCTCGCCATTGATGTAAACCAACCCGGAAGCCTTGTGGGTTGTCCCGGCATCCGGGACCGGTCCCGTTTCGCAGGTAGCGGCGGAATCCGTAGCGTAGGAGTCAACCGGACCACAACTGGCCACTTCCGTCCCGCTCGGGGTGATGACCTCCGCAGACACGGAGTAACCGGGTGCGCTGATCGCCGGCCCGTTGATCTGCGCCTTGACGTCCCGGCTGCAGGAGTCGTACCAGAGCTCGACATTTCCAGCGCCCGAGCCCGATCCGCCGATTCCCACCGGAATATTGAAGCCTGCAGACTTCTGGACGGACCAGGACGCCGAACAGTGGGGCTTCGCCACGGAGGACGACGTAGCCACAGGCTCGTCAGCCGAGTGGGCCATGCCGTTGGCATACACGAGTGAGGATCCCAGCACAACGGGAACTCCGAGTGCGATCCGTCCCGAGAGCTTTGCCACATTTCTCACTGGTTGACCCCGATCGTCGGTATTCAGGTGAAGAGGACGATCCGCACAGTAACAATGGACCTGGTGGGAGTCAACGGTATAAGGCTTCACCAAGAGCGCAATATATAGTCAAATGGGCGGGACACCGGTCCGGTGGCCGGGTCAAAGAGCTCCGGGGCCGCCCCGACCGGCCCGGTCAGCCTCCCGGCGTGGTGGTGGTCGTGGTGGTGGCGGCGGTTCCCGGGGTGGCGCCGGACCCCGGCGTGGTGGGGGTCGTGGTGCTCGTCGTGCTGGTGGTCGGCGAGGTGGCGGCCGGCAGCTGGGTCGGGTTCGGGTTCTGGACCACCGCCGGGGTGGGGGCCAGGGCCACCGGGCCCACCGGGTTGGTGTACAGGTAGTTGAAGATGGTCTTGACCACGGGAGCGGCGGCGGTGGCCCCGTAGCCGGCCTGGTCGATGACGCAGACCACCACGTACTGGGGATCGACCGTGAATCCGATGAACCAGGAGGTGGGCTCCTTGCCCGCTTCGGTGTCGGCGGTGCCGGTCTTGCCGGCCAGCTGGTTGACCGGCCAGGTCGACCCCTGGAAGGCGCTGTAGGCGGTGCCGCCGCTCTGCTGCACCACCCCCTCGAACCCGGTCATCAGGGCGGCGTAGGTGGAGGGGGACAGGGTCACGTGCCCGGTGACCTGGGGGGTGAACTGCTTGACCAGCTTGCCTTCCGGGGTGACGACGGCGGCGGCCACCTGGGGGGCGAACCGGGTGCCCCCGTTGACGAAGGTGGAGTAGGCCACCGCCTGCTCGATGGGGGTCACGATGGTCTCGTTCTGCCCGAAGGCCATCTCCACGTTGTCGCCGGCCAGCCACTGGGTGTAGGGGAAGGCGGTGGGATCCTCGGCGTGGAGCTTGGCCCGCTCGGCCTGGCTGTCCACCCTCCCCGGCTCCTCGCCGGGGAGGTCGATACCGGTGAGCTGGCCCAGGCTGTAGGCGGCCGCCTGATCCTGGATGGGCTGCTGGCCGTAGATGCTGGCCTTCTCGAAGAAGAGCCCTCCCAGGTTGTAGAAGAAGTCGTCGCTGGAGACGGTGAGGGCGGTGGAGATGTTCATCTCGCCGCCCGAGTCGCCCTCGTCGTTGTGGAGCTGGCAGCCGCTGGCGGTGGAGTTCTTGGCGCAGCCCGGGACCGTGTAGCTGTTGGTGTCGTCGTAGTACTGGTTGACCGGCCACAGCCCGGTCTGGAGGGCGGCGGTGGCGGTGTTGAGCTTGAAGGTCGACCCCGGGGTGTACTGCCCCTCGATCACCCGGTCGAGCAGGGGCTCGTTGAACGCCATGTTGGAGAGGGTGGCGTAGTTGGTGTTGCTGATCCCCCCCACCCAGATGGACGGGTCGTAGGTGGGGTACGACGAGGAGGCCAGCACCGCCCCGTCCCGGGGGTCCATCACCACCACCGCCCCACTGGTGGCCGCCGGGTAGCAGCCGGCCTTGTTGTTGCAGGTGGGGTCCGGGGTCTTCCGGAGCGACTGGATCTGGTCGACCAGGGCGGCATCGGCCACCTGCTGCAGGGGCAGGTCGAGGTTGGTCACCAGGTCGTCACCGGGCACCGCCGCCTTGGACCCGGAGGCCAGGGAGCCCACCACCTGGCCCTTGGAGTCGACCTCCAGCTCCTGCAGGCCGGGGGTGCCCCGCAGGGAGCTCTCGTACTGGTACTCGAGCCCGGACTGCCCGTAGGGGTCGCCGGCCTGGTAGCCCTTGGCGGCACCCGCCTTCAGCTCGGCGCTGTTGATGGTCCCCACGTACCCGAGGGTCTGGGCGGCCGGGTAGGCGCCCAGGGGGTAGATAGCCGCCGGCTGGGGCGCCTCCTGCTGGGGGTAGTTCCGCTGGGTGGTGGTGGCGGTGGAGACGCCGGGGAACTCGTCCGGGTGCTCCTTGATGTAGAGGATCTCGGTGGGGGTGGCGTTCTGCACCACCGGCACCGGCTCGTAGACGCTGTTGCGGTTGTCGGCGATGGTGGCCTGCACCTGGGCGGTGGTCTGCCCGGTGAGGGCGGCCAGCCGGCCGACCACCTCGGGGTACTGGGCGGCCTCCACCCGGGAGAGGGTGATGGTGGTGACGGCCACGTTGTCGACCATCGGGTTCCCGTACCGGTCGAGGATCCGGCCCCGGGTGGGCTCGATGGCCACCGACCGGAGCTGGTTGGCCGTCACCGCCTGGGCGGCCGCCGGGCCCTGGATCACCTGCAGCGTCCACAGCCGCAGCGCGAGGATGCCGAACAGCCCGATCACCACGATCCCGGCCACCCGCAGCCGCAGTCCGGGCCGGGCGGCCGTGGAGTCGGGCGCGTCGAGGACGCCCTCCACCGAAAACCGGCTCTGGTGGAGTTTGGGCTGCCTGGGGGCCTTCTGGCGGGGGGTCCGGTCGCGCTCGGGGCGCAGGTACCGGGGATTCCGGAAGGGATGGCGGAGGGAACGCTTCACCGGGCACCATCATGCCAAGCAAACCAACCGGGGAGACGGCGGGGTGGCGACGGTGGGGTGAGGGAGGTCACCGGAGGATGCCGGTGGAGACCGGCATCCCCTCGGTGGACACCTCGGGGAGGGCCCAGCCCACCAGCCGCACGGCGGGGACGGCCAGCACGGCGTTGACCACGCACACCACGGTGAGGATCCGGGTCAGGTCCACATGGAGCATCTGGGGCTCCCCCAGGATCGAGCCCAGCAGGGCGTAGCCGATCTCGTAGGCGGCGCTGGCCAGCACCGCGGTGGTGATGGGCAGCCACCACGAGGTGCGGTCGAGCGGCACGGTGGCCAGGCCGACCGCGAAGCCCACCAGGCAGCCCACCAGCGCCGAGAGCCCGAAGGGGGTGGGGAGGAAGAGGTCGGCCACCAGGCCCGACCAGAAGCCCATGGTCGCCCCCCGCCCCGGTCCGCCCACGATGCCGGCGGCCACCGGCAGCAGGACCATGATGTCCGGGTGGACCCCGCCGATCCGGGCCTCGAGCATCAGCGTCTGCTGGACGGTGATGAAGAGGAAGACCACCAGGGTCACCCGGGCGGCGTCCCGGGCCATCACGAGGAGGGCCCCCAGAGCACCACCGACACGTACCGGAGCCGGGTGAGGTCGGCCAACGGACGGAGGGTGACGGTCTCCTGGGAGGCGGTCAGGCCGGTCTTGGCCTCCACCACCTGGCCGACCGGGATGCCACCGGGGAAGGCCGCCCCGTTCAGCCCGCTGGTCTCGAAGAGCTCCCCGTGGGTGAGGGTGGCCCCCGAGGGGACCAGGTCGACCGAGAGCGGCTTGCCCGCCCCCTGGCCCTCCGCCGAGGCGAAGGAGCCGGGGACGCCGTAGATGACGCCCACCGACGAGGCACCGTCGGTGATCAGCCGGACGGTGGCCGTGGTGTGGTCCACCTCCACCACCTGACCCACCAGGCCGGCCCCGGTGACCACCGGCATGTTCAGGCCCACCCCCTGGTCGCGGCCCACGCTGATGGTGATGGTGGCGGCGAAGTTGCTCGAGTTGTAGTCGTTGACCTCGGCCGGCACCGAGGTCAGGTTGCCGAGGTAGGGGATGTGGAGGAGGGCGGTGAGCTGCTTCAGCTCCTCCTCGGTCTGCTGGCTCTGCTGGCTCTGGCTCTTCAGGTGGTTGATCTCGTCCTGGAGCTTCTGGTTCTGCTGGCGGACCGCCCCGTAGTGGACCGAGCCCGCCAGGAAGCTCCCGATCGGCTCCACGATGTCGTCGACCCCGGAGCGGATGGGGGCGAAGGCGTCGGAGGCCACCGACTTCACCCCCGAGGTGAGGCTGTCGAGGCCCCCGCGGGCGTCCAGGGTGATGATGGTGACGGAGGCCAGGACCAGGATGATCAGGGTGTTCCGGGGACGGCGTGAACGCCGCGGCTTCGCCACTGGATGCGCCCCCCGGGTCGGTCAGCGAGCTGACGACGTGATGAGGACCTGCTTCAGTGCCTCGAACTCCTCGAGGCACTGCCCACTTCCGATGGCCACGCAGTTCAGCGGGTCGCGGGCCACCACGATCGGCATGCCGGTCTCCTGGGTCAGGCGACTGTCCAGTCCGTGCAGCAGTGCCCCACCACCGGTGAGCACGATCCCCTGCTCCATGATGTCGGCGGCCAGCTCGGGCGGCGTCCGGTCGAGGGTGACCTTCACGGCGTCCACGATGGCCGACACCGGCTCGTCGATGGCCTTGCGGATCTCCTGGGTGGAGATGACCACCGTCTTGGGGAGGCCGGTGACCAGGTCGCGGCCCCGGATCTCGGCGTGGAGCTCCTCTTCGAGCTCGAAGGCCGAGCCCAGGGCGATCTTGATCTCCTCGGCGGTGCGCTCCCCCAGGGCCAGGCTGTACTCCTTCTTGACGAAGGAGACGATGGCCTCGTCGAGCTCGTCCCCACCGATGCGGATGGACTGGCTGGTCACGATGCCGCCCAACGAGATGACCGCCACCTCGGTGGTCCCGCCGCCGATGTCGACCACCATGTTGCCGGTCGGCTCGTGGACCGGCAGCCCGGCCCCGATGGCGGCGGCCATCGGCTCCTCGATGATGTAGGCCTTCCGGGCGCCGGCGTACTCGGCCGCCTCCATGACCGCCCGCTGCTCCACCCCGGTGATGCCGGAGGGGACGCAGATGACCATGCGGGGCTTGGCGAAGCGCCGCTGGTGCACCCGGTGGATGAAGTAGCGGAGCATCTTCTCGCAGATCTCGAAGTCGGCGATGACGCCGTCCTTCAGGGGGCGGATGGCCTGGATGTGGCTGGGGGTCCGGCCGATCATCCGCTTGGCCTCGGCCCCGACGGCCAGGGGGCGGCCGTCCTTGACGTTGACCGCCACCACCGAGGGCTCGTTCAGCACGATGCCCCGTCCGCGGACGTAGACCAGCGTGTTGGCGGTACCGAGATCCACGGCCATATCCCGGCCGAGCAGGGAAAATCCGTTATCGCGCATCAGCGGGGCAACCCTCCGTCGGTGGTCGGTCGGGACAGCGTGGGGGCGGGGGTCCACGCCTGCGTTCCGAGGCTTCCGGGAACCAGTCTACGCCGCATCCGTCCCCCAGGCTACGAGACCGCCGGGGACGGCACAAGGCAGCCCCCGGGGGCCGGGCCGGCGGTCAGCCCAGGTCGGGGAAGAAGATCGCGATCTCCCGGGCGGCCGACGCCGTGGAGTCGGAGCCGTGGACCAGGTTCTCGCCCATCTCGAGGGCCAGGTCGCCCCGGATGGTCCCGGGGGCGGCGTCCACCGGGTTGGTGGCTCCCATCAGGTTCCGCACCACCTTGTAGGCGTCATCGGGGCCCTCCACCACCATGATCAGGGCCGGTGAGCGGGTGATGAACTTCACCAGGTCCCCGTAGAACGGCTTCCCGTCGTGCTCGGCGTAGTGACGGCCGGCCTCGGCCTCGGTGACCGGCCGCAGCTCGGCGGCCACCAGTCGCAGGCCCTTGCGCTCGAGGCGCCCGACGATCTCCCCGGCCAGGCCGCGTTCCACGGCATCGGGTTTGCAGATGACAAGTGTTCGTCCCACGAGGCGGGCAGGCTAGCCGAACGGCACGGCGGTGTGGGGGCGGCCGGTCTCAGGCGTCGTCGCCCACCAGGGCGGCCCGGGCGTCGGCCACCACGTAGAGGGAGCCGCACACCACCACCCGGCCGTCGGGGCCGGCCCGGGTGGTGGCCACCGTCAGGGCCTCCGCCGGGGACGTCGCCACCGCCACCTCCATGCCCAGCCCGGCGGCCGCCTCGGCCACCACCTCGGCGCCCATCGCCCGCGGGGTGGCGGGGGCACAGGTCACCACCGAGCGGATGCCGGCGGTGAGGAGGGCCCCGAGCATGGCCGACGGGTCGCGGCCCGACAGCATGCCGACCACCGCCACCGTCTCCTCCTCGGCGGCGAACTCCTCGATCAGCGACCGGGCCAGGGTGAGCATGCCGGCCACGTTGTGGGCGCCGTCCACCACCACCAGGGGATGGCGTCCGATCACCTCGAGCCGACCGGGCACCCGGACGTGGGCGAACGCCTCCTCCACCACGTCCTCGCCGAGGGGGTCGCCGAAGAAGGCCTCCACGGCCGCCACCGCACAGGCGGCGTTGTCCCCCTGGTGGGCACCGTGCAGCGGCACCAGTACCTCGCCGTAGGCGGCACCGGGGGTCCGCAGGTCGACCAGGCGCCCCCCCACCGCCACCCGGTTGGCCGTCCACCCGAAGTCGGTGCCCCGGACCCAGACCTCCTCGGCCCCGGCCTCCCGGGCCCGGCCGGACAGCAGGGCCACCAGCCCGGGGTCGGTCTCCCCGATGACCACCCGGCTGCCGGCCTTGAAGATGCCCGCCTTGTCGCCGGCGATGTCCTCGAGGGTGGGGCCGAGCACCTCGGTGTGGTCGTAGCTGATGTTGGTGATCACCGCCACGTCGCCGTCGACCACGTTGGTGGAGTCCCACCGCCCGCCCAACCCGACCTCGATGACCCCCACGTCCACCGCCTCGTCGGCGAACCACAGGAGGGCGGCGGCGGTGAGCAGCTCGAACCGGGTGGGCGGCTCGGCCAGCAGCGGTTCGACCCGGGCCAGGGTCTGGAGCACGTCGAGCAGGGCCTCGTCGTCGATGGGCTCGCCGTTCCGGGCGATGCGCTCGTTGACCCGGCTGAGGTTGGGGCTGGTGTAGGTGCCGGCGGTCAGGCCCCGGGCGCCGAGGAGGGCGGTGACCATGGCGGCCGTCGACCCCTTGCCGTTGGTGCCGGTGAGGTGCACCGAGGGGAACGCCTCCTGGGGGTCGCCCAGCACCCCCATCAGCTCGCGCATCCGGTCGAGGGTGGGCAGCGCCCGGCGCGACGGCATCTCCGACTCGAAGTTGACGTGGCCGTCGAGCCAGGCGAGCGCCTGGCCGAGGTCGTCGAAGGCGGGGGCGGGCGGGGTGGTCACAGTGGTCGGCCGGGCCGGGCCGGTGGCCCCGTCGCCCGGGGAGCGGGGGCTAGGACGCCGCCCGGCGGGTCCGGGTCGCCTTGGCCGGCGGGCTGTTCAGCGGCACCAGGGTGGGGTGGACCTTGTCGAGGACGACGGCCCGGTCCACCACGCACTTGGAGACGTCGGTCCGGCTCGGCAGGTCGTACATCACCTCGAGGAGGACCTCCTCGAGGATGGCCCGGAGGCCCCGGGCCCCGGTCCCCCGGAGCAGCGCCTGCTCGGCCACCGCCTCGAGGGCGTCGTCGGTCAGCTCGAGCTCCACGTGGTCGAGCTCGAAGGTCCGCTTGTACTGGCGGGTGAGGGCGTTCTTCGGCTCCACCAGGATGCGGATCAGCGCCTCCTTGTAGAGGTGGGAGACGGCTCCGACCACCGGGAGGCGCCCGATGAACTCGGGGATGAGACCGAACTTCATCAGGTCCTCGGGCAGCACGTGGCGGAGCAGCTCGGAGTCGTCCCGGTCGGCCACCTTGCGGACCTCGGCCCGGAACCCGATGCCCTTGCGGCCGATGCGGTTCTCCACGATCTTGTCGATGCCGGCGAAGGCGCCACCGCAGATGAAGAGGATGTTGGTGGTGTCGATCTGGATGAACTCCTGGTGCGGGTGCTTGCGCCCGCCCTGGGGTGGCACCGAGGCGGTGGTGCCCTCGAGGATCTTCAGGAGCGCCTGCTGGACGCCCTCACCGGAGACGTCCCGGGTGATGGAGGGGTTCTCCGACTTCCGGGCGATCTTGTCGATCTCGTCGATGTAGATGATCCCGGTCTCGGCCCGCTTGACGTCGTAGTCGGCCGCCTGGATCAGCTTGAGGAGGATGTTCTCCACGTCCTCGCCCACGTAGCCGGCCTCGGTGAGGGCGGTGGCGTCGGCGATGGCGAAGGGGACGTTCAGCATGCGGGCCAACGTCTGGGCCAGCAGTGTCTTGCCGCAGCCGGTCGGGCCCAGCAGCAGGATGTTCGACTTGGAGAGCTCGACCTCGTTGTCCTGGGCCACCGTGTCGCCGGCCTGGACCCGCTTGTAGTGGTTGTAGACGGCCACCGACAGGATCTTCTTGGCGTACTCCTGGCCGATGACGTAGTCGTTCAGGAACTCGTAGATCTCCTTGGGCTTGGGGAGCTCCTCGAAGGACAGCTCGGTGGTGTCGGCCAGCTCCTCGGCGATGATGTCGTTGCAGAGCTCGATGCACTCGTCACAGATGTAGACGCCGGGGCCGGCGATCAGCTTCTTGACCTGCTTCTGCGACTTGCCGCAGAAGCTGCACTTCACCAGATCGCCACCATCTCCGAACTTCGCCACGTCGGTTGCCCTCGTCCTTCTTCGGTGGTCTCTGTCGTGCTGCGTGTGCGTGCTGCGTGTGCCGCTGGATGCGTCGTCTGCCGTGCTGCCCGTGCCGGCCCCGGACCGGCCCGTCGACCCGGGAAACGGGTCGCCGGTGGGTGAGCCAACCCTAGCGTCTGGCCGGGCCCGAACCGGTCGACCGTGGCCGGGCCCGCCGCCTCAGGCGGCGCCCACCGCCTCGATGGCCGGCAGGTCCCGGGCGCTGATGACCTCGTCGATGAGCCCGTACTCCACGGCCTCGGCGGCGGTCATCACGAAGTCGCGGTCGGTGTCCTTGGAGACCTTCTCGGCGCTCTGGCCGGTGTCGTCGGACAGCATGCCGTTGAGGAGGTCGCGCATGCGCAGGATCTCCTTGGCCTGGAGCTCGATGTCGCTGGCCTGGCCCTCCACCCCGCCGAACGGCTGGTGGAGCAGGATCCGGGCGTGGGGCAGGGCGAACCGCTTGCCCCGGGTGCCCGCCCCCAGCAGGACGGCGGCCGCCGAGGCGGCCTGTCCGAAGCAGAAGGTGGACATGTCCGGCTTGATGTACTTCATGGTGTCGTAGATGGCGAAGAGGGCGGTGATGTCCCCGCCCGGCGAGTTGATGTAGAGGTGGATGTCCTTGTCCGCCTCCTCCGACTCCAGGAAGAGGAGCTGGGCGCAGACCAGGTTGGCCACCGTGTCGTTGATCGGGGTGCCGAGGAAGATGATCCGCTCCCTCAGCAGCCGCGAGTAGAGGTCGTAGTTGCGCTCGCCCCGGCTGGTCGACTCGACCACCCACGGCACGCTGTATGCCTGTGCGTCCATCGAGCCCGATGCGTCCGTGAAGCTCACTCCGCGTCCTCCTCTGCCTGGTTCTCCTGCAGGTCGTCCCGAGACACCGGACGACCCTCGTCATCGACCAGCTCGACGTTGTCGAGCAGCCACCGCAGCGCCTTGGCCTTGCGCCGATCCGAGCGTACAGCCGCCAGCCGCCCGCCCCGGTCGAGCTGCTCGCGCACCTGCTCGGGGCTCATCTCCAACCGCTCCCCCATGGAGGCCAGCTCCTCGTCGAGCTCCTCGTCGGTCAGCTCGATCGCCTCGGCCTCCGCCAGGGCCCGCAGCGCCAGGTCGGTGGTGACCCCCTGGAGGGCGCTGGCCCGGAGCTCGTCGAGGAACTCCTGCTCGTCCCGGCCGGTGGCGGCCAGGAACTGGCCGAGGCCGAGGCCCTGCTGCTCGAGGCGGTGACCGAGGTCGTGGATCCGCTCGCGCAGCTCCTCGTTGACCAGCACCTCGGGGATGTCGTCGGTGACCAGCTCGTTCAGCGCCTCGACGGCCAGCTGCTGGAGGGCCATCTGGGCCTGGGCCACCTTCATCTTGCGCAGTCGGGTGGTGAGGTCGGCGGTCAGCTCGTCGACGGTGGCGAACTCGGAGGACTCGGCCGCCCACTCGTCGTCGAGGGCCGGGAGCTCCAGCTCCTTGACCTCCTTCACCTCCACCACGAACGACACCTTGTCGTCGAGCCCCTCGGGCGTCGAGTCGAAGGCGAGGGTGTCCCCCGGGTCGGCGCCCACCAGCTCGTCGTCGAGCTCGGGCACCACACCGCCGGAGCCCACCTCGTAGAGGAAGTCCTCGGCCACCAGGTCGCGGTCGGCGTCGTCACCCTCCTCGTTCCCCTCCCGGGTCCCGCGGATGTCCAGGGTGACCTGGTCGCCGGCCTGGATGGGGCGGTCCACCTCCACCAACTCCCCGGAGGTGGCCCGGAGGCGGTCGATCTGGGCGGTGATCTCCTCGTCGGAGACCTCGAGGGAGGGCAGGGTCACCGACAGCCCCTGGTAGCCGGCGATGGAGACGGTGGGCCGGACCTCCACCACGGCGTCGAAGGACACCGCTCCCGACTCGTCGCCGGAGGTGATGTCGATCTCGGGCTGGTCGATGGGGTCGACCTCGGTATCGGTCACCGCCTTGGCGTAGAACTCGGGGAGCGCCTCGCGCAGGGCCTCGCTCCGCAGGGCGGAGGCGCCGCCCATCCGCGCCTCGATGACCCGACGGGGGACCTTCCCGGGGCGGAACCCGGGCACCCGGACCTCGCGGGAGAGGCGGCTCATCACGCCGTCGAGGGCCTCGTCGATCTCGGACTCGTCGATCTCGACGGAAAGCCGGACCCTGTTGCCCTCCTCGGGCGCTGCTGTCGCTCGCATACGAGTAGGTGAGTCTACCGGCCCCCGGCACCCCCGGGACCCGGCCCACCGGGGCCCGGTGTCGACCTGCCGGGGCGGGCGCCCCGGGTCAGATCATGAAGGGCATCGCCTCGACGACCGAGCGACCCAGGGCGAGGTCCCCGGTCAACCCGATGGAGCCGTTGTCGAGCAGGACGGTCGGGTCGAGGCGGCCGAAGCCCACCCGCCAGAAGAGCTCCTGGTCCATGGTGACCGTGACGGTCGGGTCCGCCGGCTCCTCCTCCGCCACCGACGCCCGGCGGCCCTCCACCACCACCGGGAGCCGCATCCCCATCAGGCCGGTGACCACGAACAGCACGGAGCTGCCGTCGGGGGCTCCCGCCTTCTTGCCCACCACGTAGGGCATCGCCTTGGCGCAGCGCTCCAGGGAGATCCGCTCGCCGGCCCCGTTGCGACCGCCGGCCCGACCCACCGCCCGCCGGATGTCCTGCTCGTGGGCCCACGAGTCCATCACCCGGGTCTCCATGAACTCGCGGTAGGGGGCGTCGCCGGCCGGGCTCCACCCCACCACGTCGAAGTCGGCGGTGGACAGGGACCGCAGCGCCGCCAGCCGCCGGCGGGTGGTGTCGACGAACTCCGCCTCGACCTCGGGGCCGGGCACCTGGCGCCTCGCCTCGATCCACGCCTCGTTGACCGCCCCGATGGGGTTGCGGACGTGGCCGGGCACCTCGGCGAGGGCGGGTGGGGCCGGGTCGCCGAGCAGCGAGCGCTCGATGCCGATCAGATGGGACACCTGATCGCGGACCGTCCATCCCGGACAGTCGGTGGACAGGGCCCAGTCGGCGTCGGTGAGGCCGTTGCACACCTCGGCGAGGGAGCCCCACACCTCCCCGAGCTCCTCCACCACCACTTCGTTGTTGGCTGCCACGTCACCCATCGGCTCCCCCTCCTCGATCTTCCACCCAGTCTGCTCCGCGGGGGCCCCGGCGGGGTCGATCCGTCGGGGACGGCGCCTCAGGCCGGGAGCACCGCCTCGATGGCGTCGGTCACCTCGGGTGCCTCGGGATCGACGGTCGGCCGGAACCGGTGGACGATCTCGCCGTCCGGGGAGAGGAGGAACTTCTCGAAGTTCCACTGGACGTCCCCGGCCTCCCCGGCGTCGTCGGGCACGGCGGTCAGCTCCTGGTAGATCGGGTGCCGGGCGTCCCCGTTGACGTCGATCTTCTCCATCAACGGGAAGGTGACCCCGTAGGTGGTCGAGCAGAAGGTGGAGATCTCCTCCGCCGTCCCCGGCTCCTGGCCGGCGAACTGGTTGCAGGGGAACCCGAGCACGGTGAACCCGCGGTCGCCGTAGGTCCGCTGCAGGCGCTCGAGGCCCTCGTACTGGGGGGTCAGCCCGCACTTGGAGGCCACGTTGACCACCAGGACCGCCTTCCCGCGGTAGGCGGCGAGGGAGGTGTCCTCCCCGTCGAGGGAGTGGATGGAGGGGTCGTAGATGCTCATGGGGCGAGCCTATTGGCTACCGCCGGGGCCGTCACCGGTGGGTGCGGATCGCCCCGTGGTGCCGCCGAATTGCCCCCCCGACTGTACGGCGACCCCGAAGACCGGTTAAAGTGGTCGTCCTGCCACTCTCCGTGTTTAGGACAGAGATTAGTCTGACCTGAAACGTTCAATCCGGTCCCACAAGAGGGGTTCACGTCGATGGCGAGCGGCATCCCGGACGGTGACACTGAGTTCGGTGGTCCCACCCGGAGCAACGACGTCTCCGGTGCGGTGACCGCCACCCTGGTGCGCCTGGTCCGGTCGCTGACCGGCGACGGCGGTGTGCTGCAGATGCTGGCGCTGGCCGGCGAGTTCCGGTCGGGCGAGACCCTCGAGCGCCTGGAGACCTTCAGCAGCCACCGGCAGATGGTGACACTCTTCCACGCCGCCGCCCAGGTGACCGGGGACGGCGCCATCGGCCTCCACACCGGGGAGGAGCTGGTCCGCCAGTACCTGGGCACCGAGGTCGAGCGGCGGTTCGTGGCCCTCGGGAGCACCTCGGCCATGGTGGTCAACCTGACCGAGTCGGTACCCCACCTCACCACCTCGGTGGCCTCCCAGGCGGTGGACGTCGGGGACACCTACGCCAAGGTGAAGGTGATCACGCCGACCACCGTCGGACGCCACCTCCACTTCTGCGAGTTCACCCGGGGGTTCCTGTCCCAGGCGCCGGTGGCCTTCGGCAGCGACCCGGCCACCGTGATCGAGACGGAGTGCCAGGCCCGGGGAGGCCGCTTCTGCCTCTACGTGCTGTCCTGGACGGAGCCGGCGGTCGGCCCGCCCCCCGAGCCGGAGGACCTGTTCCCGTCGGTGGGCACCTTCGCCGAGGAGAACCGGGCCACCCTCGATCTCGACCCGGAGATCCGGGCCGCCCAGCTGGCCGGGCAGCTCCACCAGATGGAGGAGCGGCTGGAGGGCGTCTTCTCCACCGCCTCGGAGCTGCTCGGCGAGGAGGGCATCGACACCTTGCTGCAGCGGATCACCTCCCGGGCCGCCCGGGCGGTGAGCGCCTCGAAGTACCTCCTGGTGGTGCGCACCTCGCCGGACGCCGACATCCAGCTCCACCACTCGGGCTTCAACCCCGACGAGGCCCAGGCGATGGCCGACGAGCTGGTGCTCGACCAGCCGGACGACGACGACGGGGCCCGCCTGATCGTGGACATCCGGTCGGCCCGCCGGCGGTACGGCCGCCTGGCCGCCGTCTACCCGCCCGGGGTGCGGTACTTCGAGTCGGAGCGACGGATGCTCGACCTCTACGCCGGCTACGCCGCCACCGCCCTCGACATGGTCACCTCCCTGGAGGACGCCCGGCGGAGCGACGCCACCGCCCGCGCCCTGCTGGGGTTCTCGGGGGCGCTCTCCCGGGTGACCACCACCGACGCCACCGCCCAGCTACTGGCCGACACCGTGCCCACCGTCACCGGCTGCCAGCACAGCGCCGTGCTGCTGTGGGACCCGGAGGAGCGCCAGCTGACGGTACGGGGGGAGACCGAGGGGTTCGCCTCCCAGGCCCTCGGGTTCGACCACATCGTGGTGACGGGCGGCGACTCGGCGTTGTCCGACCGGACCCCCCGGGGGGACGAGCTCCCGCTCAGCCGGTCGCCCCTGACGGTGTCCACCGCCACCCCCGCCGTCGAGCGGATGATCGCCAGCCGGACCCTGGCCGTCATCGACTCCTCCACCGAGGACCCGCTCCTGCGCGACCTGCTGCTGCGGGGCGGCACCACCGCCTCGGTGATCGCCCCGCTGTTCGCCGGGGACGAGTTCCTGGGGGTGGTGTCGGCCAACTTCACCGGCGACGTACCGGGCATCGTCGTACGGAACCGGGACCTCCACGAGCGGCTCTCGGGACTGGCCGACCAGGCGGTGACCGCCTTCCAGAACGTCCGGCTGCTCGAGCAGATCTCCCACTCGGCCTGGCACGACTCGCTCACCGGGCTCCCCAACCGTCGCCTGCTGGAGGACCGGGTCGGCCAGGAGCTGACCCGGGGCCAGCGGGTGGGCGAGTCCTCCTGCCTCTTCTTCATCGACCTCGACCGGTTCAAGTCGGTGAACGACTCCTTCGGTCACGCCGCCGGTGACGAGCTCATCCGGCAGGTCGGACAGCGGTTGAACAGCACCGTCCGCCACCAGGACACCGTGGCCCGACTGGGCGGGGACGAGTTCGCCGTGCTGCTGCCCGGGCTGGCCGACCCGGTGGCCATCGACCAGCTGGCCCGTCGCTGCCTCGAGCTGCTGAACACCCCCTACCAGATCTACCAGCACGAGGTGCACTCGTCGGCCTCCATCGGCATCGCCCTGGCCCCCGAGGACGGCCACACCTACGAGGAGCTGATGGTCCTGGCCGACCAGGCCATGTACCGGTCGAAGGCCGTGGGACGGAACACCTTCACCCGCTATGCCGGGGAGCAGGCCGCCGTCCCGGAGTGACCGGCCCCGCCGCCCCCTCCGAACCCGACCGGCGTGCTTGCTCGAGCAAGCACCAGGCCCGCCCATCCCCCGCTTGCCCACGGACCCCCGGTACCTTCGGTCCCGTCCGGTCGTGAGAGCGCGCCGAGGCGAGACAAGGAGGAAGCATGGCGTCGTATGAGGGCTACTGCGTGAAGTGCCGGGAGAAGCGCCAGTTCGAGGGGGAGGAGGCGGAGCTGGCCAATGGCCGGCGGGCCGCCAAGGGGAAGTGCCCGGTCTGCGGGACCGGGATGAACCGGATCCTGGGCAAGAAGACCTGAGCCGGCTCAGGCGGGGCCGGCCTCCAGGGCCAGGGCCCCGAACACCGCCCCTTCCCGCAGGCCCCACTCGCTGACCACCAGCCGCTGGAGCCCGAGGGTGTCGACCAGCGCGGCCAGCACCACCGCCCCGATGGGGAGCAGGGGGGCCCGACGGGCCTGCACCCCGGGCAGGGCCAGGCGGGCGTCGAGGTCGAGGGTGCACAGGCGCTCGGCCAGGTCGTGGAGCTGACCGGCCGGGAGCTCCACCTGGTTCACCTGGAGGGATGTCGCGGAGCGGGACGCCGGCACCGCCCGGTGGAGCACCATGGCCAGGCGGGCCAGGGCCCGGACGGTCCCACCGCTGGCGATGGTGCGGGCACCCGCCTCCGGATGACGGGCCAGGATCTCCCGGATGGGGTCGGCCCGCTCCCAGGCCAGATCGACCAGCCGGGCACGGTCGTCGGCGGTCAGCGTCTCCCCGCTGTCCAGCTCCCCCCGGAGTCGGGCGGTACCCAGGGCCACACTGGTGACGGCCATCACCTGGTCGGCGTTCCCGATGCCGGCCTCCAGGCTCCCCCCGCCGAGGTCCAGCCCCAACACCGGCTCCTCCCCCACCCACACCCCGGCCCGCTGGCCGTAGAAGCAGAGGCGTGCCTCCTCCTCCCCGCTCAGCAGGGTGATCGGGCAGCCGAGCACCCGCTCCAGGCGCTCGAGCAGGGCGGCGCCGTTGGCGGCGTCGCGGAGGGCGGCGGTGGCCATGGCCACCACCAGATCGGCCCCCGCCTCGTCGGCGGCCACCCGGAGCCGGTGGACGGCCCGGACCGCCGAGGTGGCACGGTCGGGCGGCACGCCACCGGTACGGGCCACCTCGGTGCCGAGGTGGAGGAAGGAGCGGCGACGGAGCACCGGCTCGAGCACGCCGTCCCGCGAGGCGTCGACCACCTTCAGGTGGAACGAGCTGCTGCCCAGATCGAAGACGGCGACACGGACGGTGGGCATTGGTGGGTGACGCTATCGGGTGGCGACCATGGGCGCGGAGAGCGGGTGACCGATCACCAACGGTCCCCGATGGGACGAAGTACGCTCCGACCGACGGGACGACGTGCGGTACCGGAGCTCGCGGGCCCGACCGACCGGGAAGTAGCGCAGCTTGGCAGCGCGCCTGCTTTGGGAGCAGGAGGCCGCGGGTTCAAATCCCGCCTTCCCGACCAGGGTGAGGTCGGCTCGCCGTGGGCGGGTCGGCCGGGTCGCCTCAGTTCCCGGCGGCCAGCCCGAAGGTGTCGATGAGGTCGGCCGCCGACACCGGCTTCGAGAACAGGAACCCCTGGGCGAAGTCGCAGTGGAGGGCGTGGAGGATCTCGAGCTGGCGCTCGGTCTCCACCCCCTCGGCCACCACCTGGAGCCCCAGGGCGTGGGCCAGGTTGATGACGGCCAGGACGATGGCCTCGCCCTCGGCGTTGTCCCCCAGCTCGTCGACGAACGACTTGTCCACCTTCAGGATGTCGAGCGGGAAGCGCTGGAGGTAGCTGAGCGACGAGTAGCCGGTGCCGAAGTCGTCGATGGCCAGGGAGACGCCGATGCCCTTCAGCGCCCGGAGCACCTCGAGTGCGGAGGCGGCGTCCTTCATCAGGGCGCTCTCGGTGATCTCGAGGGTGAGGTTCTCCGGCGGTAGGCCGGTGGCCTCCAGGATCTGCTCCACCGTCTCCACGATCTCCGGATGGTCGATCTGCCGGGCCGAGAGGTTGACGTCCACCGACCCGCTCGGGCCGGTCCTGCCCACCTGCTGCCAGTCACGCAGCTGCTGGCAGGCCTCCTCGATCACCCAGGCCCCGATGGGGATGATCAGTCCGCTCTCCTCGGCCACCGGGATGAACCGGTAGGGGGCGATCAGCCCCTGGTCGGGGTGCTGCCAGCGGATCAGCGCCTCCACCCCCACCGTCCGGGTGGAGTCGATCTCCACCACCGGTTGGTAGTGGAGCATCAGCTCCCGGCGCTCGAGGGCCCGGTGGAGGAAGTGCTCGGTGTGCATGCGCTCGCGGACCTCGACGCGCATGGAGGTACCGAAGGTCTCGACGCTCGATCCGCCCCGCTCCTTGGCCCGGTACATGGCGGCCTCGGCGTTGGACAGGACGTCGGTGGCCTCGTTGTGCTCGGCGGTGGTGGCCGCCACCCCGGCCGACCCGCTGAGGAAGACCTCGGTGCCGTCGATCTCGAACGGCTCGTTGAGGGCGGTCAGGGTCTGCTCCACGAAGGCCATGGCCTGGTCCTGCGCCCCGCCGGTGGCGTCCTCGAAGAGGGCCAGGAACTCGTCACCCCCGAACCGGGCGATGAGCTGGGCGCCGCTGTCGAACTCGCCGAGCCGGTGGGCGACCGCCTGCAGCAGGCTGTCCCCCGCCTCGTGGCCCAGACTGTCGTTGATGGCCTTGAACCGGTCGAGGTCCAACAGGACCACCGCCACCGAGCCCGGGGTGGCCCGGGACCGGACCACCGCGTAGGCGAGCTGGTAGCTGAACAGGGCCCGGTTGGGCAGGCCGGTCAGCGGATCGTGGAGGTAGGCGTGGGCCAGGGCCTGCTCGGCGGCGTTCTCCTCGGTGAGGTCGTGGAGGAAGCCACCGATCCGGTAGTCGTCGCCGAAGGCGGTGACGAACATGGAGCCCGAGGTCTTGACCAGGTGGCCGTCCTTGTGGCGCAGCTCGAGCTCCTGCGAGGTGGACGACCCCCGGCCGGTCCGGTGGAGCATCTCCGTGTAGACGGTGTCCATGCTGCCGAAGAGGGCGACGGCATCCTCGGGCGGCAGGATGGTCTCGGTGATCGACCGACCCACCACCTCGACGAACTCCCAGCCCAGGATCTCCTCGGCCCGGCGGTTCCACTCGGTGATCCGGGTCTGCCCGTCGATCTCGATGAAGGCGTCGGGGGACTCGGCGAGCACCTGGTCGAACCGGTAGCGCCACTCCTCGAGGGCGGCGCTGTCGAGCGGCGGGGCCGGCGGCGTGATCAGGAGGTTGGGGACGGCCAGGGGTCGACTCGTCCCCGGGGACTCGTCCCCGGGCCACGGCATCTCCTCCTCGGTACCTCTGACGACCATGACACTCCTGTCGTGCTCGACAAAGGGGTCCGCTTCCCCTCGGCCCACTACCAAATGCGTTGCCAAATCCCTGCGGAACGACGGATTCCGCACCCGTTGACGGACTGACAGCCACTGCAAGACAATCAGAGGCGTTGGGGCCCCCTGCTTCGAGGTAATGGTACGGAGCCTCGCGGCGCAGGTCAACAGTAATTTCACGCATGCCGCAGTCGCCCGGGGCGCCCGGGCCGCCGGGAGGTGCGGAATCGTCACCCCGCGAGGCAGGTGGGCGTCTCTCCGAGGTCACCGTGTACGGTGCCCCCATGGTGACGGTGACCGGCACGCTTCAGAAGGAAGCGTGGGCGCAGAACGTCCTGCCACCGGTCGAGGAGGTCCGTCCCGGGCTCTGGTCGATCCCGGTGCCCCTCCCCGACAACCCCCTGCGCTACGTGCTGGTCTACGCCCTCGAGCTGGACGGCGGCGGGGTCGCCCTGGTGGATGCCGGCTGGAACACCGACGAGGCGTGGGCCAGCCTCAACGCCGGCCTGGCCCGGGCCGGGGGGAGCATCACCGACGTCCGGGCGGTCCTGGTCACCCACATCCATCCGGACCACTACGGCCTGGCCGGACGGGTGCGGGACGCCTCCGGAGGGTGGATCGGCCTGCACCCCGCCGACGCCGTGATGCTGAAGTCCCGCTACGACAACACCGACGAGCTCCTCGAGAAGATGCTCCACTTCCTGGTGGACTCGGGGGTACCGGCCGACAAGCTACCCGACCTCACGTTCTCCTCCATGGTCATGAAGTCGGTGGTGGACGTGGCCGAGCCCGACGTCCTGTTCGAGGACGGCCGCCGGATCGACCTGCCCGGATGGAACCTCCGGACCATCTGGACCCCCGGCCACTCCCCCGGCCATGTCTGCTTCTACTCCGAGGACCGGAGCCTGCTGCTGTCCGGGGACCACGTGCTGCCCCGGATCACCCCGGCCATCTCGGTGAGCTCCCAGGCCGAGCCCAACCCCCTCGGCGACTACATGGAGTCGTTGCTGAAGATCCAGAACCTCACCACCGAGGAGGTCCTCCCGGCCCACGAGTACCGCTTCGCCGACCTCGGCAGCCGGCTCGACGAGATCCTCCAGCACCACGCCGACCGCCTCGACGAGGTGGAGGAGGTGCTGCGGAAGCTGCCGGGCTCCACCGCCTGGGACATCACCCTCCGCCTCCACTGGTCCCGGCCGTTCGACCAGATCGAGCCGTTCATGCAGCGGCAGGCCAACGGCGAGACCCTGGCCCACTGCGTGCTGCTCGAGCTCCACGACCGGGTGCGCCGGGAGGGCAGGAACCCCGCCCGCTTCTACCTGGTCGACGCGTAGTCGGCGGTCACTCCCCCGGGTCGCCCCCGGGGACCGGCTCCGGGACGGGGTCCCCGCCGGCCGGGTCGGGCGACTCCTCACCCCGTCGCCGCCGGTGGCGCACGAAGGCGACCCCGGCCACCGCCGCCACAACCACCCCGGCCACCCCGACCGCCGACCACAGGCCCACCTGCTTCAGGACCCGTTCGAACGACACGCCGACCACGAAGCCCAGCAGGGTGTAGCCCACCCCCCACAGCAGTCCCCCCGCCGCGTTGTACACCAGGAAGGTCCGGTAGCGGAGGCCGCTGAAGCCGGCCAGCCCGGGGATGACCGCCCGGGCGAAGGCCAGGAACCGCCCGAGGAACACCGCCGGTCCCCCGTAGCGCTCGAGGAGGGCCAGGGTCCGGACCACGCCGGCGTTCCCCTTCATGGGGCGGTGGGCGAGGAGCCAGGGCCCCGCCTTCCGGCCCACCTCGTAGCCGACGGTGTCGCCGACGATGGCGCAGACCACCACCACCATCATCATCGTCTCGAGGTTGACCTGGTGCAGGCCGGCCAGGACCCCGCCCACCACCACCGCCGTCTCGCCGGGGATGAAGAAGCCGACCAGCAGGGCGGCCTCCGCGAAGGTCAGCGCGCCGACCAGGGCATAGGCGGTCGGCCCGTGGACATGGAGGAGCGAGCCGACCCATCCCCCGGGGAGGTGGGGCGGGTCGGCGGCGGGGACGGACGCGACGGCGAGGGACGCCGCCACCCGGGCCATCACGTCGAGATGGTCACGCCGGTCCAGGCTCGGCGCCGGCAGGCCGGGCACCGCATCCGGTGGTCGAAGGTCCGACCGGGGATCCACACCCCGAACGGGAACTGCAGTAGGGCGAGATCGAGGAGACCCACCCGGGTCACCGACCCGCAGGACGAGCACTCGACGGTGAAGACCCCACGATCGGGCATCGGGTCGGAGGTCTCCGGAGCCGAGGCGGAGGTGGAGGCCTCGCCCGCCGGGGTGGCCACCGAGAACAGGGCGTGCTTGCCGGCCGGCCGGGCCCGGCGCCGCCCGGTGGTGCGGGGGACGGCGGTGGCCCCCCGGGAGGGGGCCGGCCGCTCCGACTCCACCGCCACCTGGGCGTCGACCGGCATCCAGAACAGGGCCCGCTTGCCCAACGGGTCGAGCGGGCCGCCCATCAGGCCCCGGCCCCCGTCCCGGCCCCCGTCCCGGCGCCCACGGCGGTGTCGGCCAGGAGCCGGGCCAGCTGGCGGTAGGCCTCCGCCCCCGGGGAGGTGGGGGCGTGCTGGAGGATGGACTTGCCGCGGGCGGGCGCCTCGGCGAAGCGGATCGACTTGCGCACCGGGGGCGGGAGCACCGGGATCCCGTAGCGGGACTCCACCTCGTCGAGGACGTGGCGGGCGTGCCGGGTCCGGTCGTCGTACATGGTGGCGATCACCCCCCGGACGGTCAGCGAGCTGTTGGCGAAGGCCCGCACGTCCTCGATGGTCTCGAGCAGCTGGCCCACCCCCCGGTTGGAGAGGGCCTCGCACTGGAGGGGGATCAGCACCCCGTCGGCGGCGGTCAGCCCGTTGATGGTGAGGACCCCGAGGGAGGGGGGGCAGTCGATGAGGACGAGGTCGTAGTCGTCCAGCACCGGCTCGAGGGCGCGCTCGAGGACGTGCTCCCGGCCGGTGCGGGTGAGCAGGTGGACCTCGGAGCCGGCCAGGTCGATGGTGGCGGGCAGGACGTCGAGGCCGGCCACGCCGGGCACGGCCAGGCGGACGTCCGCCACCTTGGCCCGCCGGACGAAGACGTCGTGGACCGACTGGGTGAGGGCGTCGGGGTCGAAGCCGAGCGAGAAGGTGAGGCACGCCTGGGGGTCGAGGTCGATGACCAGGGTGCGTCGTCCGAGCTCCCCGGAGGCGACCCCGAGGGACTGGACGGTGGTGGTCTTGGCCACCCCACCCTTCTGGTTGGCCACGGCGAGGACCTCGGTCACCCGCGAAGTCTACGTGCCGGGGCCGGCCACGGCGGCCCCGTGGGAACCGGCGGCCGCCTGCGGTCAGGAGGCGGTCAGCCCCACGATGGGCTGGTTGAGGTGGGCACCGCCCATGGAGCCGAAGAAGGGGGCCATGAAGCTGAACACCCCCCCGTCGGTGGCCACGAACCGGTAGCCGCTGCCGTTGTCGGTCTCCGCCATGCCGACGATGGGGGCGTTGAGGGTCAGGCTGCCGGTGGAGCCGTAGAAGGGGGCGCCACCGAAGGAGAAGACGCCGCCGTCGGCGGCCACCTCCCAGTACCCGCCGGTGTTGGAGTCGTTGACCGTCCCGACGATGGGCTTGTTCAGGGGCTGGCCACCCATCGACCCGAAGAACGGGGCGTCGCCGAAGGAGAAGATGCCGCCGTCCGAGGCCACCAGGCGGTAGCCCATGCCGTCGGAGGACGCCGAGATCCCCACGATGGGCTGGTTGAGGGGGGCACCGCCCATCGACCCGTAGAAGCCGGCGTCGCCGAAGGCGAAGATGCCGCCGTCGGCGGCCACCAGCCAGTAGCCCTTGCCGTCCGGGGTGGCGGCCATCCCCACGATCGGCTGGTTGAGGTGGGCGCCGCCCATCGACCCGTAGAACCCGGCCTGCCCGAACGAGAAGATCCCCCCGTCGGAGGCCACCTCCCAGTACCCGCCGGTGGACGGGGCGGTGGCCATGCCCACCACCGGGGCGTTGAGGTGGAGGCTCCCGGTGGACCCGCAGAACGGGGTACCACCGAAGGAGAAGATGCCACCGTCGGAGGCGGCAAGGTTGTAGCCGCTCTGGACGGCGGCCGGCACCTCACAGGCGGGGATCGACCCCCGGGGGGTGGTGCTCCCGGCGTTGCCGGTCAGCTGCGGGTCGTGGTGGAACATCGGCCAGGTGCCCGGACCCACCGCCGCCGCCCCGTTGGAGCCGGGGATCTCGAAGTGGTCGATCTGGCCGACCAGGATGCCCGAGTTGGGGTCGGTCTCGAGGTAGCCGGCCAGGGTGATGCCGATCTCGCCGTTGGGGTCCCGGGTGACCAGGGGGGCGTTCTGGAGGCCCAGGGCGTAGGGCGTGGGGCCCTGGCTGGCGATGTCGGCGTCCAGCTCGGCCACCAGTTGCCCGCTGTCGTCGTAGATGAAGGCCCCGCCCTTGGTCGGCACGATGATGTCGAGGGTCCCGTTGCCGGCCAGGTCGGCGGTCACCACCGATCCGTCCACCACCTGCTGGGGCAGCGGGATGTGCCAGATCGGGGTGCCGGTGCCGGCGTCGAGCAGCCACAGGCTCCCCTGGGCCGACCCGCTGACCCCGGTGGCCTCCGCCACCTGCATCTTGCCGTTGCCGAGGACGTCGCCGAGGGCCGGCGACGACTCGGTGCTGCCGTCGAGGGTGGTCGACCACTGCTGCTGGCACCGGGTGTTGTACGCCTTGACCGTGTCAGAGTCCGAGGCCCCGGTCTGGAACCCCGGCTCGTCGCCGGTCCCGGTGACGACGCCGGTGGCCCCTCCGGGGAGGAAGCCGCCCACCGCCGGCGAGGAGTCGATCACCTGGTTGGTGGTGGCCGAGCAGACCAGGTTGCCGGACCCGGTGAGGATCCGCAGGTGGCCGCCGTCCAGGTAGGTCCGGCCGCGGGCCAGCCCGGCGGTCTGGTCCCCGCCGTCGATGATCTCGGTCTGGCCGGTGCCGTAGAGGTCGGCGGTGGCCGCCGTGGAGTGGGTGCTGTCGGAGTTGAAGTACGGCCAGCCGGTGAGCGGGGCACCGTCGACGGCGTTGAGGGCGTAGGAGACCTGACCGGCCGAGCCGGCGTAGACGTCCGGTGCCCCACCCTGCAGGGAGGCGACCGTCATGCCGGCGATCACCGCGGTGGCCGGCACGTTGTCGGTGGGGGGGTTGACCACCGGCGAGAACCAGTTCAGCCGACCGGAGGCCTGGTAGGACTGGTAGCCACCGACGGCGGGGTCCTGGTCGTTCCCCGAGCCGACGTAGACGGTGGAGGGGCCCGACCCGGTGCTCACCGACGGGGTGGAGTCGATCGGCCCGCTGCCGTCGGTGGCCGGCCAACCGGGGACCCGGTCGCCGTTGCCGAGCTTGAGGGCGTACAGATAGCCGCTACGGTCCCCCACCACCACGTCATCGGCGCTGCCGTCGAGGTCGGCGACGATGGGCGACGACTCGGCGATCGGCTGGTTGTCGTCGTCGAGGTACCCCGACGACCAGGTCGTGGCGTCGGCCCACGCCGGGTTGGTGAAGGTGGGGGCGGCCGAGGCGGGGGCGGTGATCGCCGGCACCGGGGCCAGCACGGAAGCCGCCACCGTGGCCAGGGCGGCGCCGGCCGCCAGCACCCGACCGTTGCGGCCGGAGCTACGGCGCGCCGGTCGGCGGCAGGTGACATGGCCGGGGGGGAGCCGCATAATCCCCGCCAGGCTACGGCCCGGGACGGCGAAGCGAAAGGGCGGACCGCCGGATGGTCCGGATTCCCTTTCACTGAAGGAGTTACTTGACTTTACCTGGTCGGTCCCTACACTTAAGAAGATGCTTGACCAATCCCCCACCCCCGAGCGGGTGTTCGCCGCCCTCTCCGACACCACCCGCCTCCGGCTGGTGGAGCGCCTCGGCCGGGGACCGGCGTCGGTGACCGAGCTCGCCGAGCCGCTGTCCATGTCGCTGGCCGCCGTCCTCCAGCACGTGCAGATCCTCGAGGCCAGCGGACTGGTCCGTTCCGAGAAGATCGGACGGGTCCGCACCTGCCGCATCGAGCCCACCGGCCTCGAGGTCGTCGGTCGGTGGGTCACCGAACGGCGGGGCGAGTGGGAGCGACGGTTCGACCGCCTGGGCGAACTCCTCGAGACCGACGACACACCGACACCCCACCGAGAGGACACCCCATGACCGACACCTCCACCGAGCACTCCACCTTCACCTTGGAGCGCACCTACCGGGCCACCCCGCAGCGGGTCTTCCGGGCCTTTGCCGACCCCGAGACCAAGGTCCGCTGGTTCGCACCTCCCCCCGAGTGGGCCAAGTCCGATCACACCCTCGACTTCCGGGTCGGAGGGTCCGAGCACCTGAGCGTGGAGTCCCCCGACGGGGTGCGCCACACCTACGCCGCCCGCTACGACGACATCGTGCCCGACCGGCGGGTGGTGTCCGTCTACCAGATGCACCTCGACCAGACGCTCCTGTCGGTGTCCATCGCCACCATGGAGCTGGAGGCCGTCGAGGGGGGCACCCACTTCACCTTCACCGAGCAGGTGGTCTTCCTGGACGGGACCGACAACGCCGGCGACCGGGAGGAGGGGACCCGGGCGCTCCTCGACAACCTGGGCGCCGAGGTGGAACGGGCGGACTGAGACGGGGCCGGTCGGTCGGGCGTGCACCACCAGCGCCCCCGGCAGGAGTCGAACCCGCAGCCTGGTGGGTAGAAGCCACCCGCTCTATCCAGTTGAGCTACAGGGGCTCGGCCCCGAGGATACCGTCGGCGCCCGACCCCGCCGGTGGTGTGCCAGAATGGCGGGTCCTTGGTGGCCGTAGCTCAGTTGGTCAGAGCGCCGGGATGTGGCCCCGGAGGTCGCGGGTTCGAACCCCGTCGGTCACCCTCACCCGGGCAGTAACGGACGGCGAAGCCGCCCGCTCGGGACAGTTTCACCACCAGGGCGCCTCTAGCTCAATGGCAGAGCAACGGACTCTTAATCCGCAGGTTCTGGGTTCGAATCCCAGGGGGCGCACCAACTCCCGCGCCGAGGACGGCGGCCCGGCGCGTCGCCCGGGGCCCCGCCTCCGGCCGGCACCCCGGCGTCCGGGGCGAGCAGGCGGTCGACGGCCCGGCAGATCCAGCTGAGGGCGCTCGGGTCGAAGGCATGGCCCATGGCCGGCACCAGCACCAGCTCCCGTCGGGGGCCCTCGACGAACCGGTGGGCCAGGCTGGACCGGGCGGGGATGATCCGGTCCCGCCCCCCGTGGATCACCACCACCGGGCTGCGCACCGCCGGCAGGTGCGCCCGGGCGGAGCCGGGTGAGGACCACCGGGCGATCCGCACCCCCATGTTCCGCCTCGCCCACCGGCGACCGGGGACGGTCCTGGCCAGACCGGCGGTGATCAACGACCGGAACCGCAGCGGGACTCGCCACTCCCCCGGGCTGGACACGGTGACCACCCCGGTGACCCCGGGGTCCTTGGCGGCGTAGGCGAGCACGCCCACCGCTCCCATGGAGGCGCCGACGAGGACGATCCGGCCGGCCCGGGTCCGGGCCCAGCCCACCACCGCCGCCACGTCGAGCTCCTCCAGCCCGCCCAGGGTGCACAGGCCCCCGGACTGGCCGTGCCCCCGGGAGTCGTAGGTGACCACGTCGTAGCCCGTCCGGTGGAGCGCGTCGGCCAGGGCCACCACCGCCGGGTCGTCCTTGTTGGCGGTGAAGCCGTGGGCGATGGCCACCACCCCGTCGGCCCCGTCCGGTGACAGCCAGCAACGGGTGGCCAGATCGGTCCCGTCGGCGGCCCGCAGGATGGGGCCGGGACGACCGCCGGCGGCGTCCGGCGACCGTCTCGCCGATCCGAGCGGGCTGGCGTCGGCGGCGGCGTCCACCCTTGTCGGCTACCCCGACGGCGCTGCCCCAAACCGGGCCGTGCCGGGACGCCGAACCTCCCCGGCGACGGTCGACACGCCCGGTAGCCTGGTCGGGAGACCGGCGGCCGATGACACCGCCCGGGTCACCGGCTCCGCCCGGGTCACCGACTCTGCGAGGGAAGTGTTGGATACCGCCGCCCGAGGAACCGCCCGAGACCCGGAGGAACGCCCCCACCTGCCCGGCGCCCGGCCGGTCATCGGCCTGGCCACCGGGCGCATCGCCATGGGCGAGCGGGTCATCGACGGCACCCAGCAGGAGTACACCCAGCGCATCACCGAGGCCGGGGGGGCCGCCGTCCTCCTGCCCGTCCAGCCGACCGGGTCCCTCGCCTCGATCCTGGCGAGGGTCGACGGGCTGCTGTTCACCGGCGGCGGGGACGTCGACCCCCACCGCTACGGGGCCGAGCCGTCGGTGGAGTCGGGGGGTATCGACCCCGACCGTGACGGGGCCGAGGCGTTCCTGCTGGAGGAGGCGGCCCGGCTCGGCATCCCCGTCCTGGCCGTCTGCCGGGGGATCCAGATCCTCAACGTCGCCCGCGGGGGCTCGCTGGTGCAGCACCTCCCGTCGGTCTCCCCCGAGCCCCACCTGGTGATCGAGCGCCGGACCCAGGCCGTCCACTCGGTCCGGGTCGACCCGGACAGCTGGCTCTGCCGGATGGCCGGGAAGGACCGGCTGGAGACCAACTCCCTCCACCACCAGGCCGTCGACCGCCTGGGCCGGGAGCTGACCGCCGTCGCCTGGGCCGACGATGGGACGGTGGAGGCGGTCGAGGACCGGAAGCGGCAGATGGTGGCCGTCCAGTGGCATCCCGAGCAGATGCCCGACCGTCCCGAGCAGATGCGCCTGTTCGCCTGGCTGGTGGCGCGGGCGCGCGACCGCCGTCCGCCGGTCGGTCCGGGGTCCCGGCCCGGCTCAGTCCCGGGTCCGCACCGCTCCTGACCGATCCTCCTGCTCGGCCCCCAGGACACCGATGAGGAATTCGGCCAGGGTGACCAGCAGCCGCCGCCGGGAGCTCCGCCGCCGGTACTCGTGGCCCTCCCCCTCCAGCTCGAGGTAGTCGACCCGCCGACCCAGCGCCTCCAGGGCGGCCACCACCTGTCGCCCCTCGGTGACCGGGACGTTGGTGTCGAGCTCCCCGTGCACCACCAGCAGCGGCGCGACGATCCGGTCGACCCGGTGGAGCGGCGAGAGGCCGTCCAGTAGGGCGGTGTCCTGCTCGGGATCCCCGTACTTGGTCACCGCCGCGCTGGCGATCCACGGCTCGGTGTCCCGGAAGAACGTCCGGAGGTCGGACATCCCGCAGATGTCCACCCCGGCCCGGAAGGCCCGCGGGAACAGCGTCAGGGCCATGAGGACGGCGTACCCCCCGTAGGAGCGACCGGTGACGGCGATGCGTGCCGGGTCGGCCAACCCCCGGTCGGCGAGGACCCCCGAGCACACCGCCACGTCGGCGATGGCGTCCACCCGGCCGAACCGGTCGTCGGCGTGCACGAAGGAGCGCCCGTAGCCGGACGATCCCCGGATGTTGGGGGCCAGGACGACGAAGCCCGAGGCCGCCAGCAGCTGGTGCTCGGGATGGAAGTCCGGCCGTTCCTGGCTCTCCGGGCCGCCGTGGACGCTGACCACGGCGGGCGACGAGCGGTCGGCCCCCTCCGGACGGTAGAGCCAACCGGTGATCTCGAGACCGTCGTGGGACTCCCAGCGTTCGAGGGAGGGGGTGACCAGGGGCGCCTCGTCGATGGTGGCGGGGGTCAGGCTGCGCCAGGTGCCGGTGTCGAGCTCCAGCTCCCAGAGCCTCGACGGGCTGCACGGGCCCTCCACGGCCAGGACGGCACGGTGGCCGTCGCGGGCCACCACCCCGCCCCGGAGGACGGTGCCGGGGAGGTCGGGGTAGCGCCGGCGTGCCCCGGTGCCGGTGTCGAGCAGCTCCAGCTCGCTGCGGCCCTGGACGTTCCACGCCACCAGCACCCGGGACCCGTCGTCGTAGGCGTCGGCGAACTCCGGCTCGGCGTCGTCGCGCACGGCGATGGCCCCGGCCTCGGACCGGGAGCCCCCGGGCCCGAACGGCACGGCGACCAGGGCGCTGCGCGCCTGCCCGGCGTCGGTGACCACATAGGCGGTGAAGGCCGCCGACTCGGTGGCCGGGGGTGGACGGAGCATGCCCCGCTCGGTCGACCCGGTGGCGGGAAACGGCAGGACCTCGTGCAGGGTGCCGGTCGCCCGGTCCAGCAGCCGGCAGACGTGCCGGCCGCGGGGGCCGTCCCGGAGGAGGGCGAACCGCTCGTCGACCGACAGGTCCAGCACGTCGACCAGCTCACCTTCGGCGATCAGCTCCTCCTCGCCGGTGACGGCGTCGATCAGGACACACCGGTTGGCCCGTCCGGGATCCGGGTCCCGGACGGTCACCACCAGCCGGTGACCACTCCGGGCCCACGGCCCGAGCACCGCATGACTGGGGTGACCGGCCAGGCGCCGGCACTCCGAGCCGTCCGGGCGGACCACCCAGACGTCGGACCGGACGCCGCCACCGGCCGCCACCGACACGGCCAGCCACTCCCCGTCCGGAGACCAGTGGACGGCGAGCACCGGGTCGTCGGAGATCGAGAGCACCGCCGGCCCGTCGAGGCCGTCGACCGGCTCGACCCACAGTTCGGGGGTGCCCCGTCGGTCGCTGACGAAGGCGATGCGGCGACCGTCGTGGGTCAGCGTGGGCGCCCAGCATCCCCAGGCCGCCGAGAGGGTGGCGGCCAGATCATCGAGGTCGGCGGGCCGCTGCGCCCCGTGCCCGTGTCCACCCATGCGGCTCAGAGATCCCTGGCCTGCAGCCACATCTCGAGGAGGCCCAGCTGCCACAGGGCGTTGGACCCCAGCGTGGTCCGGGTGACGTTGGGCTCCGCCAGCATGCGCTCGACGGCATCGGAGCGGAACAGCCCCCGGGCCCGGGCGGCCGGGTCGAGCAGGGCGTCCCGGACCCGTTCGAGGTACGGGCCCTCGAGCTGGCGGATGGCCGGCACCGGGAAGTACCCCTTGGTCCGGTCGATCACCGCGTCGGGCACCACGCCCCGGGCGGCCCCCTTCAGGACCCCCTTGCCCCCGCCGGCCAGCTTCAGCGCCGGCGGGATGCGACCGGCCAGCTCGACGAACTCGTGGTCGAGGAAGGGGACCCGCGCCTCGAGCCCCCAGGCCATGGTCATGTTGTCCACCCGCTTGACGGGGTCGTCGACCAGCATGACGGTGGTGTCGTTGCGGAGGGCGGCATCCACCGCCGTCTCGGCACCGGGCCGGCCGAACCGGTCCTCGATGAACGCCGTGGGGGCGTCCTCGGCCGAGAGCCACTCCTCCTGCAGGAGCTCACCGAGGGCGGCGAACCTGCGGTCGAAGAAGACGCTGGCGTAGGCCTCCACGGCGTCCTGCCGGTCCACCTCGGCCAGGGGCGGGTACCAGTCGTACCCGCCCAGCACCTCATCGGCCCCCTGGCCCGACTGGACCACCTTGACGTAGGACGCCACCTCGTGGCTCAGGAGGTAGAAGGCGACACAGTCGTGGCTCACCATGGGCTCACTCATGGCGGCGACCGCCCCGTCGATGGCCGGCAGCAGCCGGGAGCTGTCGATCTGGATCTGGTGGTGGTCGGTGCCGAAGTGGGCGGCCACCAGGTCGGAGTACTCGAACTCGTTCCCGGACTCCCCCCCGGCGTCGTCGAAGCCGACGCTGAAGGTCTGCAGGTCGTGCTGTCCGGCCTCGGCCAGGAGGGCGACGACCAGGCTGGAGTCGATGCCCCCCGACAGCAGGACACCCACCGGCACGTCGGCCACCTGCCGGCGCCTCACCGCCGTCCGCAGCGCGGCGATCAGGGCGTCCTCCCAGTCCCGCTCGGACCACCCCTCGTCCCGCGGCTCCCGGGCGAACGACGGGTCCCAGTAGACGACGTCCCGGGTGCTCCCATCGGGCTCCACCGTCCGGACGGTGGCCGGCGGGAGCTTGCGGACCCCGTTGAGGATGGTGCGGGGGGCGGGCACCACCGAGTGGAAGGTCAGGTAGTACTGCAGGGCCACGCGGTCGAGGGACGTGTCGATGTCGCCGGTGGCCACCAGGGCGGGGAGGGTCGAGGCGAACCGCACCCGATCGGGGCGGTGGGAGACGTAGAGCGGCTTGATGCCCAGCCGGTCCCGGGCCAGCACCAGCCGGCCCGTCCCGTGCTCGACGACGGCGAAGGCGAACATGCCGTGGAAGTGGGACACGCAGTCGACGCCCCACTGGGCATAGGCCTTGGCGATCACCTCGGTGTCCGAGGTGGAGAAGAAGGTGTGGCCCCGGCCGGACAGCTCGTCCCGGAGCTGGGCGTGGTTGTAGATGCACCCGTTGAAGGCGACGGTCAGGCCGAGCCCCGGGTCCACCAGGGGCTGCGACCCCCGGACGGACAGGTCGATGATCGACAGGCGCCGGTGACCGAGACCGACCGGGCCCCGGACCCACAGACCGGACCCGTCGGGTCCCCGGCAGGCCATGACCTGGCAGCTCCGTTGCAGGGCGTCGGCGTCGGGTGGCCGGCCGTCGAAGCGCACCTCACCGCAGAGTCCGCACATCGGTGGCCCCTTCCGCGTCGTCGTCGGGGTCGACCAGGATCCAGGTGTCCTTGGCGCCACCACCCCGCGAGGAGTTGACCACCATGCTGCCTTCGGGTGCCACCCGGGTCAGGGCCAGACCCGCCAGTTCGGCTTCCCCGGCCCCGGTGCCGGTGAGGTAGACGAACGCCCGGAGGTCCACGTGCCGGGGCTCCATCCGCCCGTCGACGAAGGTGGGCAGGGTGGAGAGTGCCACCACCTCCTGGGCGACCCAGGCCGAGGGCGTCTCGAGGATCTCCCGCCGGCGGACGGTGAGCTCCTCCGGGGTGGCCTCCGGCCCGATGAGCACGCCACTGCCGCCGTAGCCACCCACCGGCTTGGTCACCAGCTCGTCGAGCCGGTCGAGCACCACCTCGGACTCCACGGGGTCCGAGCAGCGGTAGGTGGGCACCGGGGCCAGGAGCGGGCGCTCCGACAGGTAGTAGGCGATGAGGTCGGGGACGAAGCAGTACATGGCCTTGTCGTCGGCGATGCCGTTGCCGGGGGCGTTGACCACCACCACGCCACCCTGCTGGGCCACCTCGAGCACCTGGGCGCCGACCGGCCGTCCGCGGGCGTCGGTGAGGTCGATCAGCTCGCACCCCAGCCGGAGGTAGACCACGTCGACCCGCCGGCCGCCCACCACCACCCGACCCCCACGCACCTCCACCTCGCTGGGCTGGGCCAGCAGCAACCCGACCTCCTCGGCGATCAGGCGGTGCTCGTACCACCCCGAGTTGTCGGCGCCCTCGGAGAGGAGGGCGACCACCGCGTCCTCGACCGGGGCGCAGGCCCGGAGGGTCCGCCCGATGAGGGCCAGGGCGTCCTCGGCCTTGCGCTTGGTCACGCAGCCGACGAACTCCGGCATCACCCGGGACATCAGGCGCCGCACGGCGATGGCGTAGCCGATGCCGGAGGGGACCCGGGCGTTGTCCTCGAGCACCCGCCACCCCTCGATGCTGTCGCGGACGAGATCGAACCCGATCACCGGCGCCCGCATCACATCGTCGGGCAGCAGGCGTCCCTCGGGCCGCCAGGCATCGCAGCCGGTGAAGACCTCCTCGGCCATCACGCCGTCGCTGACGATGGCCGCCGGTCCGTTGACGTCCCGCAGGTACGCCTCGATGGCCCGGGCCCGTTGGGTGAGGCCGGCGGTCAGCACCGCCCACTCGTGGCCGGGGATCACCCTTGGCACCAGGTCGACGGGGAACGGACGCTGCTCGCCGCCGACCCCGAAGGTGAGGCCCTGCTCGTCGACCTGGCGCGCCCGCGCCATCAGCTGGAGGGGGTCGAACTGGTCGAGCACCTCGAAGACGGGGAGGTACGACGAGTAGGGAGTCCCGCCCGGATGGACGGCCTCGTCGTTGAGCGGAGCGGCGTACCCGGCCGACCACCGCGGCCTCGACGGCTCCGACGAGCGCCTTCCCCGGGTCTCGTCCACCAACAGCTGCACCACGTCGGCGACGTTGCCCCGCTCGGCGTAGCGGGCGCGCTGGCGCTCGCAGGAGCTCCCCCGGGCCAGGGCGGCCCCGGTCAGCTCCTGCACCACGGCCCAGTCGGAGGTCTCCTCGAGCTCGGGCCGCAGGTCGTCCACCAGGGCCCGCAGCACCTCGTTGGCGGGCAGGGGCTCCGGCTGGTCGCCGCTGCCCAGCAGGGTGTCGGACATGCCGCTCCGGGCCGCCCTCCACATGGAGGCCCGGTACATGGCATCGGGGCGGTGGGGCCGGGGCAGCCCGGCCAGCTCCTGGCGGGCCGCCCGCTCCACGGCCGCCCGGAAGAGCCCGGCGATCAGGATGGCGTCGTCGACCAGCGGGGTGGAGTCGCACACCCGGAGCTCGAGGGTCGGCAGGTGGGCGGACGGCCGCACGTCGAAGTACGCCATGTTGGTGTCCGAGATGATGCCGGCGGCGATCAGGCTCTCGAGCAGGGCCTGGTACTCCTGGTACGACTCCACCCGGGGGGTCCGACCGGCGGTGGGCCACCGCTGCCAGATCACCGTCCGGACGCTGGCGTAGCCGGTGTCCTGGCCCTCGAAGAAGGGGGAGCTGGTGGAGAGCGCCAGCAGGACGGGCAGGGTGTCCTCGATCCGGGGGATCAGTCGTACGGCGAGATCGCGGTCGTCGACGCCCACGTGGACCTGGAGCCCGCAGACCAGGTGCTCGTCGACCAGCAGCCGGTAGTCCTGCTGCATCCGCCCGTACCGACCGAGTGCCGTGAGTTCGAGGTCGGCGGCGCTGGAGAGCGGCGCCGTCCCCGCCGCCGCCACGGCCAGGCCCTGGGCCTCGGCGGCGGCGATGACCCCCTTGCGCAGCCCGACCAGCTCGAGGCCCATGTGATCGAGTGAGGAGAACACCTCGGTGTTGGTCTCGACGGTGCTCCGCTGCAGTTCGGCGGAGTAGCTCTCGGTGGAGAGCTGCCGCAGGAGCTCCGGGGCCCGGAACGCCAGCTCCAGGCTCTCGGCGTCGACGATCTGCAGCTCCTCCTCGATCCCCAGTGTCCGGGCTTCCGCCATCAACCGACTCTACGGGGGCAATGTTTCCGGCAAATGTCCGAGTCACCCGGGAGCGTCATCCCTGTCTACCTAGCCAGGACGGGTCGTTTCGACACATCGCACCGTCGGCGGCGGGACGCACCGGGGCCCACCGGCTCTGGCGTAACGTCGCGCCGGGGTCAGCCCCGGGCGACCGGCCGGGCCGTCGGGATCGAGACGAGGTGGGGTCATGGAAGAGAAGCGGGTCCGACTGGACATCGACGGCGCCGTGGCGGTCATCACCAACGACAACGACGCCCGGCACAACGCCTTCGACGACGCCATGGACCTACGGCTGTTCGAGATCCTCGCCGAGTTGAAGGAGCGCCCCGACCTCCGGGTGGTCATCTGGAGGGGCGAGGGGAGGTCGTGGTCGTCCGGGAGGGACGTCTCGGCCATCGGCGACCCCGACCAGCCCCTCAGCCACCATGAGCTGATGCGGCGGGGGCACGCCGGGGTGGAGCCCATCCTCGACCTCGACGTCCCCATCCTGGTGCCCATCCAGGGCTGGGCGATGGGCGGGTCCTTCCAGCGGGCGCTGCTGTGCGACGTCCGGGTCGCCGCCACCGACGCCAGGTTCCGACTTCCGGAGCTCAGCCACGGGGTGATCCCGGACACCGGCGGCGTGGCCCGCCTCTTTCAGATGTGCGGGCACGGCGTGGTCAGCGACATGGTGCTCACCGGCCGGGTGGTGGAGGCCGAGGAGGCGCTCGCCCTGGGCATCGTCTCCCGGGTGGTCCCCCGGGACGCCCTCGACGACACCGTCCGGGAGATGGCCGAGCGGGTGGTGGCGGCGCCGGCCGTCACCGTCCGGGCGGCCCGGCGGGTCATCCGCCACCTGGCCGAGCCCGCCGTCCGGTCATCCATGGCCGACGAGCTGATCCTCCAGACCTTCGTGAACAAGTCCGACGACTTCGCGGAGTTCCGGAACGCCCGCCGTGAGGGTCGGGCGCCCGACTACCACGGGAGCTGAGCCCCGGATGGGGTGGACGGCCCGGGGCCGTTGCCTCCGGGCCGATCCACCGCCCGTGACCCGGGTCTCCCGGGCGAGTTGCAGGTGCCCGCCTCTGAGCGAATTGACCCCGGCGGCCATCCGGCGATTCGCTCGGATGCGGGCAGGAGGACGATGCCCTCCCGAGCTCCCACCCCGGGTACGCCCTTCCGCACCGGACGCACCGGACGCACCGGACGCCCCGCCGGCGCCGGCACGACCCCGATGGCGGCACGGTGCGGTTGGCTACACTGTGGCCCATGAAGGTGATCGTCGATTTCGACCTCTGCGAGTCCAACGCCCTGTGCATGGGCTATGCCCCCGAAGTGTTCGAGGTGCGGGACGACGACTTCCTCTACGTGCTCGACGAGCACCCCCCCGAGGAGCTCCGGGAGAAGGTGGTGTCCGCCGTCCGGGCCTGCCCGAAGTCGGCCATCACCATCGAGGACTGACCCCCACCGAGTCCCGGACCCGGTCCCACCCCCCGGGGGTGAGGGCGTAGTTGGCCACCGAGCCGTCGGCGAACGCCGACCAGGTCGCCGGACGGACCAGGGTGGCGAGGGCGGCGGCCACCACCGGGACGGCCGCCCGCCGATCCCCCCGGGTGGGGGTCAGCTCCTCGGCGCTCCCCCGGTAGGAGCCCGACCGCCGCCACGCCGCCACCAGCTCGGCAGCCACCCCCCGCCGGCCCCCGCCGTGCTGGGCGGCACCCAGTACCGCCAGCAGCAGCTGGTGGGTGGCCACGCCGGACGCCCCGCCGGCCTGGGGCGCCGGACGCCCGCCTCCGGCCAGGTCGACCAGCGCCCCCACCAGGTCCACCCCCGCCCGCCAGGCGTTCTCCGGCTCGACCAGGCGCGGGTTGAGGTCGATGAAGCTCGGCCCCGTCCCGGTCACGATCACGTCGGCCGAGAGCGCCCCGTGCCAACCCAGGGCGGACCCCAGGGTGGCCACGGCGTCCCGCCCGTCGGGGAGGTCGAGGCTGCGCTTGTGGCTGGCCCCGCCGTTGGCGCCCTCCCGCTCCCGCCGGCAGGCGTGGAAGGCCACCAGGGTGCCGTGGTCGAAGACGGTCTGGACCATGGCCAGCGGACCGTCGACCGCCTGCTGCACGACGGCCGGCGGCCGACCGGCGAGGGCGGTCGCCAACTCCGCCGGGGAGCCCACCCGCCGGACGCCCCCCGAGGCGGTCCCGATGGGGTCCTTCACGAAGGCCGGGAACCGGTCCCACCCGTCGGGGTCGAGAGCGAACGGTGGTTGGGGCAGCCCGAGCTCGGCCAACGTGGCGACCGCCGACCGCTTGTCCTGCACCCGGGCCAGGGCGCCGAACTCGGGGACCACCGTCCGCACCCCTTCCGACGCCAGGCGCCGGGGTGCGGCGGCGAGGACCGCCACCTGTTCCTGGGTCGGGAGGAGCAGGTCGAACCCCCCGTCCTGATAGTGGGCGAGCGCCGCCTCCAGCCAGGCGAACGGGTCGACACCGTAGGGGGGGACCTTCCGGAGGCGCCGGACGTGGCGGGTGAACCGGCAGAGGGCCAACGGGTCGGAGGAGAGTGCCTCGACGGTGTGCCCGGCGGCGTCCAGGCGGGTGGCCGCCTGCCGGGCGGTCAGACCCGAGCCCTCGGTGAGTAGGACCCTCATAACTCTATAGTGTATATTAATAGGGATGCCCCGACCACCCCGCATCGGTCGGACCGCCGTGGTGGACGCCGCCATGGCGGTCGCCGACGAGGGGGGCCTGGCCGCCGTCACCATGGCGGCGGTGGCCGGACGGCTCGGGGTGACCCCCATGGCCCTCTACCGCTGGGTGCCCAGCAAGTCCGACCTCGTCGACCTGCTGGTCGGTCGGCTCCTGACCGAGTTCCCGCCCCCCGCCCCCCACCTGCCGTGGGCCGACCGGCTCGCCTCCACCGCCCGGGAGATCCGGAAGGTGGCCCACCGCCACCCGGGGGTGTTCCCGCTGGTGCTCGAACGCCCCGCCACCACCCCCGACGCACGGCGTACCCGGGACGGAGTGGTGTCGTCCCTGGAGGAGGCCGGCGTCGCCACCGGCGAGGCCCGGCGCCTGGAGCGGGTGGTCAGCTCGGCCGTCCTGGGCTTCGTGGTCAGCGAGGTCTCCGGGCGCTTCCGGGGGCACGCCGCCGAACAGCGGGACCTCGACTTCGAGCTCCTGCTGGCGGTGCTGGGACGGTCCATCGAGGCGGTCGCCGGCGGGAGCTGAGCTCGGCTCCCGGCGCCGGCGGCTGCCGTACGCTCGACCCCGGGCGCGAGCGGGGCCCGCCTCCGGGGGACAATTCCCCGGACCCTGTCGATCCGGACGGGACCCGCACGTCGAGAGAGTGACGACGCCCGGACCCCGGGCCCGACAGAGAGGAACCAACCATGAGCGAGTACCTGGTCTTGATCTACGCCGACGAGGCGACGGCCGTCCCCCCGGCGGCGGGGGAGACGATGCTCAAGGAGCACGTGACGTTCCAGGAGAAGCACGCCGGCTCCCTCCGCGGCGGCAACGCCCTGCAGCCCACCGGGACCGCCACCTCGGTGCGACCCGATCCCACCGGCGGCTTCACCGTCACCGACGGCGCCTTCGCCGAAACCAAGGAGGCCCTGGGCGGCTACTACCTGATCGAGGCGGCCGACCTCGACGAGGCGCTGGCCATCGCCCGCCGAGGTGCCGACCTCCCCCGGCGGCGGGGTCGAGGTGCGCCCGATCCGCACCTTCGACTGAGGGCGGCGGTGGCGGCCGATCCCGCCGTGGCGGCGGCGGTGGCCGACGCCCATCGTCGCGAGTGGGCCTTCGTGCTCGCCGCCACGGTGCGGGTCACCGCCGACCTCGACCTCGCCGAGGAGTGCGCGCAGCACGCCTACGCCCAGGCCCTGGCCGGCTGGGAGCGGACGGGCATCCCGGCGCGGCCGGGAGCCTGGCTGACCACCGTGGCCCGGCGTCGGGCCATCGACCTCCACCGGCGGGAGGCAGACCTTCCGGCGGCACCTGCCGCTGCTCGTCGAGCCGGAGGTCGACCCCGGGCCCGACATCGGTGACGCGGACCCCGGCCGGCGACGACCGCCTCCGCCTGATCTTCACCTGCTGCCACCCGGCCCTGTCCGTCCCCGCCCAGGTGGCGCTGACCCTCCGGCTGCTGTGCGGGCTGAGCACCGGCGAGGTGGCCCGTTCCTTCCTGGTCAGCGAGCCCACCATGGCCGCCCGCATCACCCGGGCGAAGAAGAAGATCGCCGGCGCCCGGATCCCGTACCGGACCCCGTCGGCCGCCGAGCTTCCCGAGCGCACCGGAGCGGTGCTGCACGTGGTCCACCTGGTCTTCACCACCGGCCACACCGCCCCGGTCGGGGCCGAGCTGGTCCGCCGGGACCTCGTGCAGCGGGCCAGCGACCTCGCCCGGATGCTGCGGGTCCTCCTCCCCGACGATCCGGAGGTGGCCGGGCTGCTCGCCCTCATCGTGCTCACCGACGCCCGCGATCCGGGACGGGTGGCCGGCGACGGATCCCTGGTGCTCCTGGCCGACCAGGACCGGTCGCGCTGGGACCGGGCCGCCATCACCGAGGGGGTGGCCCTGGCCCGCCAGGCGCTCCGCGGCCGCCCGCCCAGCCGGTTCGCCCTGATGGCGGCCATCGCCGCCGTCCACGACGAGGCGCCGACGCTGGGACGACACCGACTGGGAGGAGATCGTCTCTCCTCTACGACGCCCTGGTCGGCATCTGGCCCTCCCCGGTGGTGGCGCTCAACCGGGCGGTGGCGGTGGGACTGGCCCGGGGCCCGGCGGCCGGACTGGCCGCCGTCGACGCCGTGCGCCACGACCCCCAGCTGACCGGCTACCCGTACCTGGCCGCGGCCCGGGCCGACTTTCTGCGGCAGCTGGGCCGCACCGCCGACGCCCGCCTGGCCTACCAGGAGGCGCTGGCCCTGACCGAGCAACCTGGTGGAGCGGGAGTTCCTGGCCGGACGGCTCCGCGCCCTCGACGGCTGATCGGTGGGCGGGGTCGCCTCCCACGAGTGCGAAATCACCCCGTGCATCCGGGAAAATGCCCAGCTACCATGACGTCTGGTTGACCCGTGGCGACCGACGATCGCGGTCGTGAGCTGCGGCGGCAGTTCGCAGGATGCGCGCATGGTCGAGGGGGGTCTCGGGTCGGTGGCCAACAGAGTGCTCCGAACATCGAAGTTGGACGCCGCCGGCATCCGCCGCACCACCTGGCCCTCCTCGGCCAACGACCCCTGGACCGAGTACGCCCTGAGGACCGTGCGGGGTGGGGTCCTCACCTCGGCGTTCATCGTGGTGGTGATCGCCCTCTACTTCGTGCTGCCCGGCCACGGCGAGGTCAACCGGATGGCCTGCCTGGTCCTCACCCTGGTGGCCATCGCCATCACCGTGGTGATCGCACTGCTCCCCTGGCGGCAGGATGATCGCCACCGAGGTCGGGCAACTGGATGGTCTACAGCTGGGCCCTGGTCATGGTGGCCATCCTCGATCTGGCCATCGCCTTCACCGGCGGGTCCAAGTCCGAGCTCTTTCTGGTGCTGATCGTGGTCACCGTCTTTCTGGCCGGCCCGGCCTACCCGGTCCCCATCGAGATCGGCCTCACCGTGGTGACCATCCTCGGCTACGTCCTGACCCTGATGGCCACCGGGTGGGGCATCACCCCGGCGTCCCTGGTCCTCCGCCTGGGCATGCTGGCCGCCGCCGCCATGGCGGTCGGCGTCCTCAACCACGAGCTGGGCCGGGCCCTGATGCGCCAGACCGAGGAGCGCCAGGCGTCGGAGAACCGGGTGGCGCTGTGGAGCCGGATGGCGGCGGTGATCCGGGAGATCGACGCCCCGGACGTGGACCGGGTGCTGGTGGCGGTGGTGGGCGCCCTGGACGCCCTGGGATTCGAGGGGTCGGACATCTGCGCCCTCGACCCGGACGGCACCACCTACCAGGTGCTGCACGCCCGCAACCTCGACGCCGGCTACGTGGCCGGGCACCACGACGCCTCCACCGGCATGGTGAGAAGGGTGGTGGAGCAGCGCCAGACGGTGATCACCAACGACTTCGCCCGGCGTGGACGGAGGGGCGCAGGCCCTGAAGGACGCCGGGATGCAGACGGTGATCGCCGGCCCGGTGTGGGTCGACGGCGAGCTCGGGGGGATCCTCGAGGCGTTCACCGCCGAGTCGCGCGTCCTCCTGGCCGAGGAGATCGCCGCCTTCGAGATGCTGGCCGCCCAGGCCGGCCACGCGCTGGAGAACGCCCACCTGCTGGAGAGCCAACGCATCGACCGGGACCGCTTCCGGCAGCTGCTCGAGGCGGCGCCCGACGCGGTGATCGTGATCAACGCCACCGTGGGCGGCATCGTGGAGGTCAGCAACCAGGCCGAGGCCCTCTTCGGGTACACGGCGGAGGAGCTCATCGGGCGGCCGGCCACCGACCTGATGCCCGCCCGGCTCCGGGACGAGCAGCTGTCCATGGTCGACCAGTGGCTGGTGGGCACCGGGAGCTCGGTCATCGGCGTCGACCGTTCGGTCTTCGCCCTCTGCAAGGACGGGGCGGAGCTGCCGGTGGAGATCACCTTCAGCTCCCTGGACACCCCGCAGGGGCCGATGATCTCGGCGGCCATCCGGGACATCACCGCCCGGCGCGAGTTCGAGCGGCGGCTCGCCCACCAGGCCACCCACGACCGGCTGACCGGCATGCCCAACCGGGAGCTCTTCACCCAACGACTGGCCCGGTCGCTGCACGGCCGGCTGACCGTCGACCCGCCGGTCACCGTCTGCCTCCTCGACCTCGACCACTTCAAGTACCTGAACGACAGCCGGGGCCACCGGGTCGGTGACTCCCTGGTGGTGGCCGTCGGGGAGCGGATCTCCGAGCTGCTGGGCGGCGCCTTCATCGCCCGGGTGGGGGGTGACGAATTCGGGCTCCTGGTCGAGGGTCTGGGCTCCATGGAGGAGCGGACCGCCTTCGGCGACCGGTTGCTCGGGGCCTTCGACCACCCGTTCGCCATCGACGGGATCGACTGCTATATGTCGGCCAGCGTCGGCATCGCCATCGGCCACTCCACCGACCGGGCCGAGGTGGTGCTGAGCAACGCCGACGCCGCCGTGAACCGGGCCAAGCACAACGGCCGGTCCCGGGTGGAGTTCTTCGCCGAGACCATGACGGTGGAGGCGGCCGACCGGGTGGCCACCGAGTCGCAGCTCCACTCGGCCCTCGACCGGGGGGAGTTCAGCCTCGCCTACCAGCCGGTGGTGACCCTGGACGACGACCAGCTGGTGGGCATGGAGGCGCTGATCCGGTGGCACCACCCGATCCGGGGCCGGGTGCTGCCCGCCCACTTCATCCCGACGGCGGAGGAGACCGGCCTGATCATCCCCATCGGGCGCTGGGTCCTGGCCGAGGCGTGCCGGCAGCTGGCCGCCTGGCGCGACGAGTTCCCCGAGCGCTCCGACTTCTCGGTGAGCGTCAACGTCTCGAGTCGGCAGCTCGAGCACGACCACTTCGTGAACAACGTGGCCCAGGTGCTCGCCGACACCGGGATCCCTCCCCGCCTGCTGATTCTGGAGATCACCGAGAGCTTCTTCATCCGGGACTTTCAGGCCGCCGTCCGCCGCCTGCACGCCCTCAAGGCGTTCGGGGTGCGGCTGGCCATCGACGACTTCGGGACCGGATTCTCGTCGCTCTTCTCCCTGTCGCGCCTGCCGGTGGACGTGGTCAAGATCGACAAGGCCTTCATCGACGGGCTGGGGAGCCGGTACGACGCCGTGGTCAGCGCGGTGGTCAGCCTCGGCGAGGCCTTCGGGCTCGACGTGGTGGCGGAGGGGATCGAGAGCGCCCGGCAGCGGGACCGCCTGGTCGACCTGGGATGCCGGTTCGCCCAGGGCCACTTCTTCTCGGTGCCGCTGGACGTCGCCGAGGCCGAGCGCCTGCTGGGCCGCGGTCAGGCCGACGGACTGGACGGTGCCCGGAGCGGGGAGCGTCCGGGGGCGTTGACCTAGCCGAGACCCCGGGGGGAGATCCCCCAGCTACCGGTCCAGCGGCCACCGGGGCGGATCACCGTCACCCCGTTCCCGGTCCGGAGGGCGTCCGGCGGACAGGTCATCGGCTCCACCGCCAGCGACTGCCGACGGGCTCCGGAGTCGAGGGTGTCGCCGGAGTAGACCATCACGTGGTCGAAGCGCTCGTCGCCCCAGACGGTCGCCCCCCGGTCCCCCTCCGGTCGGTCGAGCTCCACCCGGAAGCGACCGTCGGCCTGACGGTGCAGGCCGGTGAAGGCAGTGTCGAGGCGGGTGGTGCCGAGGAGACGACCTCCGGAGAAGTCGAACTCGGTACCGGCCACCGGGGCGTCCCCGGTGGGCAGCCCGCGGTCGTCGGTCACCAGGCGCCGGTCCGCCGGCACCGTCAGCCGGACGGTGTCCACCGACGGGGTCCCCACCGTCAGGTAGGGGTGGAAGCCCAGCCCGAAGGGGAGGGGGGTGGTGCCGAGGTTCTCGGCGTCGGTCACCACGGTGAGGCCCTCGCGGCCCAGGCGGTACTCGACGGTGAGGGCGAGGGTGAACGGGTAGGCGGGGCTGGGGTACAGGACGCACGACATGGCGACCCGGTTCTGGGCCCGGCCGGCCATCCGCCAATTCCGCCACCGGACCAGCCCGTGGATGGCGTTGCGCCGTGACGGCTCGTCCAGCGGCGCCTGGGCATGGACGCCGTCGAACTCGAACTGGCCGTCCCCCAGCCGGTTGGGCCAGGGGGCCAGAACCTGGCTGCGGCCGCCCTGGCTCCACGACTCCGGCCCGAAGCCGGCCACCACCGGGACGTCGGAGACGGTGAACGAGCGGATGGTCGCCCCGACCTCGGTGATCACCGCCCGCTGGTGCCCATGCCCGATGACCCACTGATCGCCGGTGGCGGCGGTGGTCTCCGCCGGGCGCTGGTCGTCGTTGGGAGGGGGAGGCGTCATGGTGATGGTGGTCCCGGGGTCGCGGCACCGACAGGGCGCCGATGGCGTAGCCCGGTATGGTAGGCCACCGACCGACGGACGCCCGGTGGGGCCCACCCAGGCACCCGGTCGCACCGATCACCGGCGGGCCCGGTCCCGCCCCCCTCCCGAACGGACGACCGACCATGCGCATCCTGGTGACCAACGACGACGGCGTGTTCGCGCCCGGCATCGCCGCCCTGGCCCGGGGGCTGTCGGACGCCTTCGGTGACGAGCACGAGCTGCTGGTGGTGGCTCCCCTGGTGGACCACAGCGGGGCCGGGGCCGCCGTCGGGCGGGTCTACGAGCGGGAGTCCATCCCCTACGAGGCGGTCCAGGTCCACCGGCTCGAGCACGTGCCCACCTTCGGGATCGAGGGCACCCCGGCCCTGGCGGTCATCCTGGCCTGCATCGGCGGGTTCGGGGACAAGCCCGACCTCATCGTGTCGGGCATCAACCACGGCACCAACGCCGGGCGGTCCGCCCTCCACTCCGGCACCATCGGCGCCACCCTGACCGGCGCCCAGTTCGGGGTGACCGGCCTGGCCGTGAGCATCGCCTGGTCCGAGGACCCGGTGCCGTGGGAGACCCCGGTGGCCCTGGCCACCGAGGTGGTCCCCCTGTTGGCCGGCCTGGAGCCGGCCTCCGTCCTGAACCTCAACGCCCCGGCCGTCCCCCTCGACCACCTGCGGGGGGTCCGACACGGTCGCCTGGGCTCGGCCGGACTCATCCGGGCGGCCCGGGCGGAGCGGACCCCCCTCTCCTCGGACGGCGACCTGGACCGGACGGGCGGGACCATCGCCCTGACCCTCCGGGGGGGACGGGGCTCGGACGTCGACGAGGAGCGGGCCGAGCTCGACCCGCTCTCCGACGCCGGACTGGTGGAGGCGGGATGGGCGTCCCTGACCCCGCTGGTCGGGGTGCGGGAGCCCATCTCGGAGGCGTCCGCCGACGGCCTGGCCAAAGCCCTGGCCACCGTCCAGGCCCGCTTCGGCGACTGAGCGCCACCGTCCGCCACCGGGCCGCCGACACCGTCCCCACCTGCACGATCGAAGTTGCACCGTTGTGACTCGACGGTTACGGTGACCCGACCCGCTCGATGAGCGACGGCGTCGGACGACAGCGCGGAGGCTGTCGCCGCGGTGCATGGAGCACCCGTTCCGGCCCCCGGCAGGACCTGTGGTGTGTGTCGGCACGCCCCGGAGCTGCTCAAGCCGCCGCCCCCATGAGCCGACAACCTAAGAACCACCGACGCGCCGCGCAGACCAGGAGCCGCCTCACACCGACCTGAACAGGGTTACCCCGTCTGCACCTCGTACGGACCTGGTTGCAAGTCCAGAGCCGCCCGCCCTTCCCGGCACCGGCTTGCGAGACGAATGCGCTCAAGACGGCGCCCGCATACGAAAGCCACCCCCTCGAAGCCCACCGGCTTCCCGCTCGTGAGGAGGCGCACGTCATGCGCAAGCACCGCATCGCACTACTGCTACTCATGGCCGGTCTCGGCGTCGTCATCGTCGCCCTGCACCAGCCCACCGCCAACGCCGCCGACGCCGGGAGTGGCGCCGGCGGCACCGCCGCGCTGGTCAGCGCCCGCCTGGCCGACGACAGCCTGTCCCCCGCCGCCACCACCACGACCGGCGGCGGCACCGCCACACCCCCCACCCCGAGCGTGGCCCTCGACTCGCTGCACGCCACCGGCACCCCGTCGACCGCCCCGGCGTCGGGCCCGACCACCGTGGTGGACATCCCGTCGGCCGGGCCGTCCACCACCACCACCGGCACCACCACCCCCTCCACGGTCACCACCACCGAGACCACCACCACCGTCCCCACCGTGACCACGGTGCCCGACGCCCCTCCCATCGTGGCCGCCATCGCCCCCACCACCCCGTCCGGCGGCGTCTGGGCCGAACTCCGGTGGTGCGAGTCCCGGGACAACTACGCCGACGACACCGGCAACGGCTACTACGGCGCCTACCAGTTCTCCCTGCAGACCTGGGAGGGCATCGGCTACTCGGGTCTCCCCAGCAACGCCCCCCCCGCCGTCCAGGACCAGGCCGCCCAGCGGCTCCAGGCCCGCAGCGGCTGGGGCCAGTGGCCGGCCTGCGCCGCCCACCTGGGCCTGCTGTAGGGGCCCGGCGGATCCCGGGCGTCGGACCGGACCCCGTGGGCGATCCCACCCGTACCCTGGACCCATGCGGGTAGCCGCCATCCAGACCACCGCCACCGAGGACCGCCGGGCCAACCTGGCCGTCGCCGGCGCACTGGTCGACCAGGCCGCCGGGGCGGGGGCCGAGCTGGTGGCGCTCCCCGAGTACTTCTCGGTGGCCGGCTCCCCACGGGTCCTCCGGGAACAGGCGGAGGGGCTCGACGGCCCGACGTCGGCGTGGGCCGCGGCACTGGCCGAGCGCCACGGGATCTGGGTCCTGGCCGGCACCTTCCCGGAGGCCGGCGGCCCGGGGCCCGGCGACGGGGACCGGATCCACAACACCAGCTGCCTCTTCGACCCCACCGGCGCCCGGGCCGCCACCTACCGGAAGGTCCACCTCTTCGACGTGGCGGTGCCCGGCGCCGCCTTCCGGGAGTCGGAGACCGTCGCCCCCGGCGGTGTGCTGGAGACCGCCACCCTGTCCGGGATCGCCGGCGATCCGGTCCTCGGTCTCTCCGTCTGCTACGACCTCCGGTTCCCCGAGCTCTACCGGATCCTGGCCCTCCGGGGGGCGACGGTGGTCACCGTGCCCTCGGCCTTCACCGCGGTGACCGGCCCACCCCACTGGGAGCTGCTGCTCCGGGCCCGGGCGGTGGAGGACGGGGTGTTCATGGTGGCCCCGGGCCAGGTCGGGAAGCTGCCGCCGGGGATGCCCGCCTGCCACGGGCACACCATGGTGGTCGACCCCTGGGGCACGGTGCTGGCCGAGCGGACCGACCCCTCCACCGGTGTGGTGGTCGCCGACCTCGACCCCGCCGAGCAGCAACGGGTCCGCCGCGAGCTCCCGATGCTGGCAAATCGACGTCCGGAGGCCTACCGTTGGCCCGGCGTCTACGGGGGGTGGAGTAATGAACACTGAGCGTCACGAAATACCGGCGGCCCGAACTGCGGACCCGGGGGTGCGGCCGACGTCCGGCACGCCGGCGCCCTTCGAGGTGGGCATGTTCGAGTCGGGCGGCGTCAACCTCTACTACGAGATCCACGGGCAGGGGCCCAAGGTGCTGGTGTTCATGCACGGGATCCTCCTCGACGCCAACATGAACCGTGGCCTGGCCCAGGACCTGGCCACCCTGGGCTACCGGGTCGTCCTCCTCGACCTGCCGGGCCACGGCCTCTCGGAGAAGCCGCGTCGGGCGTCGTTCCACCGGATGGACACCTACGCCCGGCACGTGGTGGCGCTGCTCGACCACCTCGACATCGACCGGGCGGTGCTGGGCGGGGTGTCGCTGGGCGGCAACGTCAGCCTGATGGCCGCCGCCCAGGCACCCGATCGGGTGCAGGGGCTGGTCATCGAGATGCCGGTCCTGGAGTGGGCGGTCCCGGCGGCCGCCCTCACCTTCGTCCCGCTGCTGCTGGCCGTGCACCTGGCCCGCCCGGCGGTCCGGGTGACCGCCAACTTCTTCCGCCGGCTCCCCCGGACCGGCCAGGGGGCGGTGGACAGCGTCATGAACTCGCTCTCCACCGACCCCAAGGAGACCGCCGCCGTCCTGCACGGGATCCTGGCCGGCCCGATCGCCCCCACGGTGGACGAGCGGGCGGCGGTGGCGGTACCCACCCTGGTCATCGGGCACCGCTCCGACCGGGTCCACCCCTTCCACGACGCCGAGCAGCTCACCCGCCGGATCCCCCGGGCCCGGCTGGTGCAGGCGCACTCCATGCTGGAGCTCCGGGTCCATCCCGAGCGGCTGACCGCCGAGATCGCCGAGCTGCTCGAGACCGCCTGGGCGACCGACGACGGGGTACAGGCCAGCGCCGTCTGACCACCGGTCGACGTCGTCACCGGGCCACCCGGTCGGCTCCCGCCGGTCCCACCTCCACCCGTCCGGACCCCGGGCGGCTTGGCTACCGACGCCCCATGGCCGACCCGGGTGCCCTGGTCCACGAAGCGCCCTCCGCCCGCCACCAACGGCTCCTGTGTCGGCGTCGGCGGCACCCACCTCTCCCCCGTCCTCGGCTCCCCCCAAGGCTCCGGGCACCACCCCGGCCAAGCCGTAGGCCGTCGGTTCGCCCCCATCGGGTGGTCGGGACCCCGGCCGCCCGGGACCTCGACGGGGGCGTCAGTCGTCGGCGTCGGGCCGGCGCATCCGCTTGGTCTGGGAGCGTTGACGCTTGGCGGTCAGCCGTCGCTCCTTGGCCCCCCTGGAGGGGCGGGTGGGGCGTCGGGGGGTCTCCACCCGGAGGGCGGCGATCACCCGCTGGCGGAACCGTGTCACCGCCAGCTGGCGGTTCCGGCCCTGGGAGCGCTCGTCGTCGGCCACCACCCGGATCTCCGGGCCCAGCTTGTCGAGGAGGCGCTCCCGCTGGCGGGGTCCGAGCGACGGCGAGCCGGCCACGTCGAAGCGGAGCTCGGCCCGGGTGGCCACCTTGTTGGCGTGCTGGCCCCCCGGGCCGCCGCTGGCCGTGAACCGGAACTTCAGCTCGGACATCGGGATCGACAGCGACGAGGTGATGCGGACCCGGTCGCCGTCCGGCGGGACGGCGTTCACCCGGTCGCCCGGTCGGAGGGGCTGACCCGTCGCACACCCCGAACCGTAGGCCACCCCGGTCCTACACTCGGCGGATGACCGACCCGACCGACCCCGCCCCGCTCGCCGGCCAGGTGGTCCTGGTCACCGGCTCCTCCTCCGGGATCGGTGCGGCCACCGCCCGTCGGCTGGCGTCGGTCGGCGCCACCGTGGTGGTCAACTCGGTCCACTCGGTGGAGGCCGGTGAGGCGCTGGCCGCCGAGCTGCCCGGGGCCACCTACCTCCAGGCCGACGTGGCCGACGAGACCGGGGCGGCCCGGATGGTCGAGGAGGTGGTCGCCGCCCACGGTCGGCTCGACGTGCTGGTCAACAACGCCGGCACCACCGAGGTGATCCCCCACGGCGATCTCGAGGCGGCGTCGCCGGCCGTCTGGCGCCGAATCTTCGATGTGAACGTCATCGGCACCTGGCAGGTCACGGTGGCCGCCGTCCCCCACCTCCGGGCCTCGGGCCGGGGCCAGGTGGTCAACGTCTCGTCCCTGGCCGGCGAGCGACCCACCGGGAGCTCCATCCCCTACGCCTGCTCCAAGGCGGCCCTCTCCCACCTGACCCGGCTGCTGGCCAACACCCTGGGACCCGACGTCCGGGTCAACGCCGTGGCCCCCGGCCTGGTGGACACCCCGTGGACGGCGGAGTGGGAGGCGGTCCGGGCCTACGTCGACGCCCAGGCCCCCCTGCGGCGTTCGGGGCGGCCCGAGGACGTCGCCGAGGTGATCCTCGGCCTGGTCCGGTCGACCTACGTGACCGGCGAGGTGGTGGTGGTCGACGGGGGCCTCCACCTCCGCTGACCGCCCCGGCCCCCGCCCGTCGGCGCCGGCGTAACAGCGGCGGAAAATTCCCGGCCGGAGGCGTAAAAGAGGGAAGAAGGACCCTGGTCCCTGGCCTGCGGCCGTGTGACCATGACGGCAATGACCGCCGACCCGCCCCCCGGATCACCGACCCCCGCCACCGCCGGTGGCCGAGGCCGTCGCCGGCTGGTCAGCGCCAACACCGTCACGATGGCGGTGGCGGTGTTGGCCCCGGTGGCGACGGCGGCGCTCCTCACCCCCGCCCGCGGCCATCTGGACACCGCCGACGGCGCCCTGGTCCTGGTGGTGGTGATCGTGGCGGTGGCGGCCACCGGACGGCGGCTGGCGGCGGCCGTCGCCGCCCTGTCCGCCGCCCTCTCCTTCGACTTCTTCCTGACCCGTCCCTACGGGTCCCTGCGGATCACCCGGACCGCCGACCTGGTCAGCGAGCTCCTGCTCCTGGCGGTGGGCCTGGCCGTCGGCGAGCTGGCCGCCCGGGGCCGGAAGGCCCGGCACCAGGCGGAGATCAGCGGGGACGAGGTGGCCCAGCTCCACGTCCTGACCGCCATGGTGGCGGCCGGCGAGGAGTCCCACCTGGTCGCCATGACCGCCGCCGCCGAGCTCCGGAAGCTGCTCGACCTCCGGGACTGCCGGTTCACCCGGACCATCCACGACAAGATCACCGCCCGGATCACCACCCAGGGGGTGCTGACCGTCGGGCACGAGGTCTGGCCCACCCACGACCTCGGGCTGCCCACCCGCCAGGTGCACCTCCCGGTCCGGGGCAGCGGTGAGCTCCTGGGCTACTTCGTGCTGACCCCCACGCCGGGGCACCCGGTCGCCGACCACCGGCTGATGGTGGCCGTGTCCATCGCCGACCTGGTGGGCGCTTCCCTGGCCACCGACCACGGCGTCCCGTCGCCCAACTGAGGCCCGACCGCGCCGTGCACGCCGACCGCCCCACCCGCCCCACCCGCCCCGTCCGCCCCGTTTGCCGACCCCGAGGAGTCCCCCGTGCTTGACGTCGTCTTCGTCGCCACCCTCATCGCCTTCTTCGCCCTGATGGTCGCCTTCGTGCGGTGGTGCGAGCACATCGTCGGCAAGGAGGACGTCAGCCACGTCGACCCGGCGGACGACGCCGACCTCCCCGCCGACGATCCCGGCCCTCCGGACCCCGACGACCCCGACCCCACACCCACCGTCAAGACCCCTGAGGAGGTCGCGTCATGAAGAGCTACGACAACCTGGTCGGCCTGATCCTCGGGGTGATCGTCACCGCCTACCTCGTCTACGCCCTCATCGCCCCGGAGAAGCTCTGATGTCCCAGAACGTCCTCGAGGTCATCATCCTGATCGTGATGCTGGCCATCTCCACCCCGCTCCTCGGGTCGTACATGGCCAAGGTCTTCCAGAACAAGAAGGCGCCGGGCGACCGGGTCTTCCTCCCGGTCGAGCGCTTCGTCTACAAGCTCACCGGCGTCAACCCGGAGGGGGAGCAGCGCTGGACCGTCTACGCCATCTCGGTCCTGGCCTTCTCGTTGGTGTCGGTCCTGGTCCTCTACGGGATGCAGCGGATCCAGGCCCACCTCCCCTTCAACCCCGACCACCTGGCCAACGTGCCGCCGACGCTGTCGTTCAACACCGCCGCCAGCTTCCTCACCAACACCAACTGGCAGAACTACGCCGGTGAGGACACCATGTCCCAGTTCACCCAGATGGCCGGCCTGGTGGTGGAGATGTTCACCTCGGCGGCCGCCGGCATCGCGGTGGCCGTGGCCCTCATCCGGGGCCTCACCCGGGCGCGGTCCAACACCCTGGGCAACTTCTGGGTCGACCTGGTCCGCATCATCACCCGGATCCTCTTCCCGATCAGCGTCATCGGCGCCATCATCTTCATCGCCCAGGGTGCCGAGCAGAGCCTGCACGCCGCCCACACCATCACCACCCTCACCGGGCGGCACCCAGTCCATCCCCGGCGGCCCCATCGCCTCCCAGGAGGCCATCAAGCAGCTGGGGACCAACGGGGGTGGCTACCTCAACGTCAACGCCGCCCACCCCTACGAGAACCCCACCGGGCTCACCAACCTGCTGTCCAACTGGCTGCTGCTCTGCATCCCCTTCGCCCTGGCCTGGACCTTCGGCAAGATGGCCAAGGACCGCCGGCAGGGCTACGCCGTGCTGGGGGCCATGGCCGGGCTGTGGCTCATCGGCGCCCTGGTGGTGATGCCCTTCGAGGCCCAGGGCAACATCCACATCAGCCAGGCCCACGTCTCCCAGGCGATCACCGCCACCTCACCGGGCGGCAACATGGAGGGCAAGGAGGTACGGAACGGCCCCATCATCTCGGCCCTCTTCGGCTCCTCGTCCACCTCGACGTCCACCGGGTCGGTCGACTCCGCCCACGACAGCTACACGCCGCTCGGGGGTGGGGCCCTCCTCTTCAACATGATGCTGGGCGAGGTGAGCCCCGGCGGCACCGGGTCCGGGCTCTACGGCATGCTGATCCTGGCCCTGCTGTCGGTGTTCATCGCCGGGCTGATGGTGGGCCGGACACCGGAGTACCTGGGGAAGAAGGTCCAGGCGGCGGAGATGAAGCTGGTGGTGCTCTACCTGCTGATGGTGCCGTTCGCGGTGCTGACCTTCACCGCCATCTCGGTGGTGATGCACTCCTCCCAGGCGTCCATCTACAACCCGGGACCCCACGGGCTCACCGAGGTGACCTACGCCTTCGTCTCGGCCTCCAACAACAACGGCTCGGCCTTCGCCGGCCTCAACGGCAACACCGACTGGTACAACACCACGCTCGGTCTCTGCATGCTGATCGGCCGGTTCGCCCTGATGGTCCCCGCCCTGGCCATCGCCGGCTCGCTGGGCCGCAAGCACAAGGTGCCGCCGTCCTCGGGGACCTTCCCCACCGGCACCCCGCTGTTCGCCGTGCTGCTGGCCGGCGTCACCGTCATCATCGTCGGCCTCACCTACTTCCCGGTGCTGGCCCTCGGTCCCGTCGTCGAACACCTCGCCGGAAAGTTCTGAGAAGGAGCCCGTCGATGAGCAACTCGTCCACGCTCGATCTCCCCGAGGCCCCCCACCACGAGGCCCCCTCCGGGAAGCCCAAGAAGCGCTCGGCCACCTTCAACGCCGACATGGTGCGCCGGGCCGTCCTCGACTCGTTCATCAAGCTGAGCCCCCGGCACATGAAGTCCAACCCGGTGATGTTCGTGGTGGAGCTGGGCAGCGTGCTGACCACCTTCTACCTGATCCGGGACTTCGGCTCCTCCTCGAGCTCGGAGAACGTCTTCGCCCTCAGCGTGGTGGTGTGGCTGTGGTTCACCGTGCTGTTCGCCAACTTCGCCGAGGCGGTGGCCGAGGGCCGGGGCAAGGCCCAGGCCGAGACCCTGCGAAGACCCGGGCCGAGACCGTCGCCTACGTCCAGCGGGGCGACGACGTGGTGGAGGTGGCGTCGAGCCAGCTCCAGCTCGGCGACCTGTGCGTGGTGGAGGCCGGGCAGCTGATCCCCGGGGACGGCGACATCGTCGACGGGATCGCCACCGTCGACGAGTCGGCCATCACCGGCGAGTCGGCCCCGGTCATCCGGGAGTCGGGCGGCGACCGCTCGTCGGTGACCGGCGGGACCCGGGTGCTGTCCGACCGCATCGTGGTGAGGATCACCTCGAAGCCCGGCGAGACCTTCCTCGACCGGATGATCGCCCTGGTGGAGGGGGCCAGCCGGCAGAAGACCCCCAACGAGATCGCCCTGGACATCCTCCTGGCCGGCCTGACCATCATCTTCATGTTCACCGTCATCTCGCTGCAGCCGTTCTCCATCTACTCGGGGGCCCAGCAGTCGATCATCGTGCTGGTGGCGCTGCTGGTCTGCCTCATCCCCACCACCATCGGCGCCCTGCTGTCGGCCATCGGCATCGCCGGCATGGACCGCCTGGTGCAGCGGAACGTGCTGGCCATGTCCGGCCGGGCGGTGGAGGCGGCCGGCGACGTCTCCACCCTGCTGCTCGACAAGACCGGCACCATCACCTTCGGCAACCGGCGGGCCGACGACTTCGTCCCCATGCCCGACGTCGAGCAGCACGAGCTGGCGGCGGCCGCCCTGCTCTCGAGCCTGGCCGACGAGACCCCCGAGGGACGCTCCATCGTGGAGCTGGCCGAGTCCCGCTACGACCAGGTGGCCGGGCGACGTCCCCGACGGCGAGCTGGTCCCGTTCACCGCCCAGACCCGGATGAGCGGCATCGACGTGGACGGCCGGTCGATCCGCAAGGGGGCCGCCGACTCCGTCCGGCGCTGGGTCGAGGAGCAGGGGGGCACCAGCCCGGCCGAGCTGGCCCCGGTGGTCGAGGCCGATCTCCAAGGGCGGTGGCACCCCGCTGGTGGTGGCCGAGGGCTCCCGGATCCTCGGCGTCATCCACCTGAAGGACGTGGTGAAGCCGGGCATCGCCGAGAAGTTCGCGGAGATGCGGAAGATGGGCATCCGCACGGTGATGATCACCGGCGACAACCCGCTGACCGCCGCGGCCATCGCCGCCGAGGCCGGCGTGGACGACTTCCTGGCCGAGGCCACCCCCGAGGACAAGATGGCCCTGATCAAGAAGGAGCAGGCCGGCGGTCACCTGGTGGCCATGACCGGGGACGGCACCAACGACGCCCCGGCGCTGGCCCAGGCCGACGTGGGGGTGGCCATGAACAGCGGCACCCAGGCGGCCAAGGAGGCCGGGAACATGGTCGACCTCGACTCCAACCCGACCAAGCTCATCGACATCGTGGAGATCGGCAAGCAGCTGCTCATCACCCGGGGGTCGCTGACCACCTTCTCCATCACCAACGACGTGGCCAAGTACTTCGCCATCATCCCGGCCATGTTCGTGGGGGTGTTCCCCGCCCTCCACACCCTCAACATCATGCACCTGAGCTCGCCCCACAGCGCCATCCTGTCGGCGGTCATCTTCAACGCCCTGATCATCGTGGCCCTGATCCCCCTCGCCCTCCGGGGGGTGAAGTTCCGGGCGGCGGGAGCCGCCTCGGTGCTCCGCCGCAACCTCCTCATCTACGGGCTGGGCGGGTTCATCATCCCCTTCATCGGGATCAAGGTCATCGACGTCATCATCACCGCGATGGGAGTCAAGTAATGCGCCGCCAGACTCCTCACCTCGATCGCCATGATCATCGTCCTCACGCTGGTCTGCGGCCTGGGCTACTCGCTGCTGATGGTGGGCATCGGCGAGGCCGCCTTCGGCCACCAGGCCAACGGCTCCTTCGTCCAGCAGCACGGCAAGGACGTGGGCTCGTCGCTGATCGGCCAGCCGTTCACCGACAAGAACGGCAACCCGATCCCCAAGTACTTCCAGAGCCGCCCCTCCGAGGCGGTGACCTCGTCGGCCACCGACAACATCACCGTCGGCGAGGCGTCCAACCTCGGGCCGTCCAACCCCCTGCTGATCGGCTTCGTCCCCGGGGTCAGCACCCCCGACGGGAGGAACGGCAAGCCGCTGCCCACCAACCCCTACCGCACCCCCGCCGACCCGTTCTGCGTGCCGGTGGACACCACCAAGGCCCAGGCCCCGGTGACCAGCCCCACCCCCGGGGAGAAGCTGGCCAGGAACAGCGACGGCACCTACGTCTGCGACTCCAGATACCGTCCCGGAGCGGGCCATCGCCTACCGCCAGGAGTTCGGCCTCGCCGCCGACTACCCGGTGCCGGTGGACGCGGTGACCGCCTCGGGCTCGGGCCTCGACCCCGACATCTCGATCGCCAACGCCGACCTGCAGGCGCCGACGGTGGCCCGGGCCCGCGGCCTGTCCCTGTCCACCGTCCTCGCCCAGGTCAAGGCCCACACCACCGACCGGAGCCTGGGCGTGCTGGGTGACCCGGGGGTGAACGTGCTGACGCTCAACCTGGCCCTCGACGCCCTCCCCGATCAGTAGGGCGCCGATGCCGGTCGGATACGCTCGCGGAGGACCGCCACCCTCCAGCACCAGGTCCTAGAGGAGCGACGACCGTGGCACGAGGCAAGCTCCGGCTCTATCTCGGGGCCGCTCCCGGTGTCGGCAAGACCTACGCCATGCTCGGCGAGGGGTGGCGGCGGCGGGAGCGGGGCACCGACGTGGTGGTGGGGTGGTTCGAGGAGCACGGGCGCCCCCACACCGACGCCCAGCTCCGGGATCTCGAGGTCTTCCCCCGGCGCTCGGTGGAGTACCGCGGCCACACCATCGAGGAGATGGACCTCGACGGCCTGCTGGCCCGCCACCCCGAGCTGGTCCTGGTGGACGAGCTGGCCCACACCAACGCCCCCGGCTCGCGGCACACCAAGCGCTGGGAGGACGTCAAGGAGCTCCTCGACGCCGGCATCAACGTCATCTCCACCGTCAACCTCCAACACCTCGAGTCCCTCAACGACGTGGTGGAGCGGATCACCGGGGTGGTCCAGCACGAGACGGTCCCCGACCGGGAGGTCCGGGCCGCCGACCAGATCGAGCTGGTGGACATGGACCCCGAGGCCCTGCGACGGCGACTGGCCCACGGGAACGTCTACAAGCCCGAGCGCATCGACACCGCCCTCTCCAACTACTTCCGGACCGGGAACCTCACCGCCCTCCGCGAGCTGGCCCTGCTGTGGGTGGCCGACCGGGTCGACCAGGAGCTGCACGACTACCGGGAGCGCCACGGCATCGCCGGCCCCTGGGAGACCAAGGAGCGGGTGGTGGTGTCGCTGACCGGCGCCCCCGGCGGTGCCGTGCTCATCCGGCGGGCGGCCCGGATGGCCATGCGGACCAAGGCCGAGCTGGTGGGGGTCCACGTCCGGACCGACGACGGCCTCACCTCCGACTCCTCGAGCGGCCTGGTACGCAACCGGGCGCTCCTCGACGAGCTGGGCGGACGGTACGTGGAGGTGGTGGGGGCCGACGTGGCCCCGGCGCTGGTCCAGGTGGCCCGGGCGGAGAACGCCACCCAGCTGGTGATGGGCGCCACCCACCGGAGCCGGCTCACCGAGTTCGTCCGGGGCTCGGTGATCAACTCGGTGATCCGCGGGGCCGGTGGCGCCCTCGACGTCCACGTCATCGCCACCGAGATCGACGCCGAGGCGGACCACCCGGTGCCGCCGGCCCCCGGTGCCGGCTCGTCGGCGGTCCGGAGCGCCACGGTGCGGCCCCGTCGGCGGCTGCTGTCGCCGCTCCCCCTCCGCCGGCGCCTGGCCGCCGTGCTCCTGACGGTGGTCGGCTTCCCCCTCCTCACCCTGCTGCTCACGGCCAACCGCAGTCACGTCGACCTCGCCACCGCCCTCAGCGCCTACCTGGTGCTGGTGGTGGTGGTGGCCGCCACCGGCGGGGTCTGGCCGGCCGCCCTGGCGGCGGTGGCCGGCTTCCTGCTCTCCAACTACTACTTCGCGCCTCCCTTCCACACCCTCACCATCGCCGACGCCCGAGACGTCCTGGCCCTGGTGGTGTTCCTGGTGGCCGCCGGGGCGGTCAGCGCCCTGGTCGACCTGTCGGCCCGGCGGTCGGCCGCCGCCGCCCGGGCGCGGGCCGACGCCCACATGCTGGCCCGGATGGCGGGCCGCCTGGTCTCCCCGGAGGGGAATCCGCTTCCGGAGCTCCTCGACGACCTGGTGGTGGCCTTCCGGCTGGACGCCGCCGCCGTCCTGCGTTCGGCATCCTCGGCGGACGACGGTGCGGACCCGGTACCGCCGCGCGGGGCGTGGAGCACGGTGGCCTTCGCCGGACCCGAGCCCCCGCGGTCACCGGAGGCGGCGTCGGTGGCGCTGCCCCTGACCGACCAGGAGGTGCTCGCCCTGCGGGGACCGGGTCTCTCCGCCGAGGACCGCGACATCCTGGCCGGATTCGCCGCCCAGCTGGCCACCGCCCTGGGGAACCAGCGGCTCCAGGCCGAGCGGGACGTGGCCGACGCCCGGAAGCGGTCCGACGAGCTCCGCTCCGCGCTGCTGGCCGCCGTCAGCCATGACCTCCGCACCCCCCTCGCCTCCATCAAGGCGGCGTCGTCGAGCCTGCTCTCCGAGCAGCTGCACTTCGGGCCGGAGGAGACCCGGATCCTCCTCCAGACCATCGACGACGAGTCGGACCGGCTGAGCATCCTGGTCGAGAACCTGCTGGACATGAGCCGGATCGAGTCGGGCACCATGGAGACGTCGGCCGACACCGTGGCCGTCGGCGAGGTGATCGCCTCGGCCATCGACAGCCTGGGGCCGAGGGCCGCCGGCGTCACCTCCACCGTCCCCGACACCCTCCCCCGGATCCACACCGATGCGGTGCTCCTCGAGCGGGTGGTGGCCAACCTGGTGGACAATGCCCTGGTCCACGCCGGTGGATCGGGCCTGGTGGTGGAGGCCGGCTCGGTGGCCGGACGGGTGGACATCCGGGTGGTGGACCGTGGCCCGGGGATCCGACCCGAGGACCGTGACGTGGTGTTCCAGCCGTTCCAACGCCTGGGCGACACCGAGCAGCGGGTGGGCGTGGGACTGGGCCTGGCGGTGGCCCGGGGCTTCGTGCACACCATCGACGGCGAGCTCGAGGTGGAGGACACGCCCGGGGGCGGCTGCACCATGGTGATCCGCCTCCCCGTCCCGGTGCCGGCCCCGGGTGAGGCCGGCGGTGGGGACGAGCTCGACACCCTGCTCTCCGAGGACGCCACGTGACGGCGGAGCCGACCACCAGCGGGGCGGGCGGTGCGGCCGGGGCGGCGGGGACGGCCGGGGCGGAGGGCACGGTCCTGGTGGTGGACGACGACATCTCGCTGCTGCGCGCCCTCTCCATCAGTCTCCGGGCCCGGGGGTACGAGGTGGTGGTGGCCCACTCGGGGGAGGAGGGGCTCGACCAGGCCGCCCACCGGCATCCCGATGTCGTCCTCCTCGATCTGGGGCTCCCCGGCATCGACGGGCTCCAGGTGGTCCACGGTCTCCGCGGATGGTCCACCGTCCCGATCATCGTCCTGTCGGCCCGCCATCAGAGCGTCACCAAGGTGGAGGCCCTCGACGCCGGTGCCGACGACTACATGACCAAGCCGTTCGGCATGGACGAGCTGCTGGCCCGCATCCGGGCCGCCCTCCGCCGGGGTGCCAAGGCGGAGGAGGAGCCGAGGGTGGTGACCGAGGCGTTCACCATCGACCTGGTCGAGCAACGGGTCACCCGGGACGGCCGCGACGTGCACCTGACCCCGAAGGAGTGGGACATCGTGGGCGTGCTGGTCCGCAATCCCGGGCGCCTGGTCTCCCAGCGCCAGCTCCTCCACGAGGTCTGGGGACCGAGCTACGAGACCGAGACCGAGTACCTCCGGGTGCTGATGGGACGGGTCCGGCGCAAGTTGGAGCTGGACCCCTCCCACCCCCGCCACTTCCGCACCGAGCCGGGGATGGGCTACCGCTTCGAGCCCTGAGTCGTCGTCGCGACGTGGCCGGGCCCGCGATCTCGGTCCCGCCGGGACCCCCGACCTGTTGAATCTGCCCGCATCCGAGCGAATTGGTCGTGGCCCGGCGGCCGGGGGGGCGAAGTCTGAATCGGGTCCGGCCTGGGTACGCTCGACGGGACATGCCCGAGTACTCCATCCTCACACCGCCCCCCCGGCGGCATCGGGCCCTCTGGGTGGTGCTGGTGGTGGTCGTAGCCCTGGTCGTGGTGGGTGGAGGTGCCTACCTGCTGGGCCGGCAGTCCCACAGCACCGCCACCAAGGCCACGTCGGTCGGCTCCACCTCCACCACCACGGCCCAGGCCTCGCCGCTCCGGGTGGTGGCGACCACTCCGGCGGCCGGGGCCACCGACGTCCCCTCCGACCAGGTCCTCTCCGTCCAGCTCACCGAGCCGGTGTCGGCCTCCTCGGGCCTGCCGACCCTGGCCCCACCCGTGGCGGGGACCTGGAAGGCCGACGGGGGCGACACCCTGACCTTCGAGGCCTCCGCCCCCCTGGTTCCCACCACCACCGAGACCCTCACCGTCCCCTCGGGCTCCGACGGGCTGGTCGGCACCCACGGCGCCCTGCTGGCCAAGCCCACCGTGGTCTCGTTCACCGTCGCCCAGGCCAGCACCGAGCGCCTCCAGCAGATGCTGGCCGAGGTGGGCTACCTGCCCCTCTCCTTCACCCCCTCGGGCCCCCTGGCCTCACCGGCCGACGCCTTCACCGCCCAGGCCGGGGCCTTCGCCTGGAAGTGGCCGGGGCTCCCGGCCGAGCTCACCTCCCTGTGGACCGAGGGGGCGGAGAACGTCATCACCAAGGGGGCGGTGATGAACTTCGAGAACCAGGCGGGGCTGGCCGTGGACGGGGTGGCGGGCAAGGAGGTCTGGACCGCCCTGCTGGCCGACACCGCCTCCTCGAAGATGAACGCCGACCCCTACGTCTGGGTCTTCGTGTCCAAGAACCTCCCCGAGGCGCTCACCCTCTTCTCCAACGGTGCGGCCGACCCCCAGCTGACCAACGTGGCGGTCAACACCGGGGCACCGGGGGCGGACACCGTGGACGGCACCTACCCGGTCTTCGAGCACGTCCCCTCCTCGCGGATGCAGGGGACCAACCCCGACGGCTCCACCTACAACGACCCGGCGGTGCCGTGGGCCAGCTTCTTCAACGGTGGGGACGCCCTCCACGGCTTCGTCCGTGCCACCTACGGCTCGCCGCAGTCCAACGGGTGCGTGGAGATGCCGGTGGCCACCGCCGCCATCGTCTGGCCGCTGACCCCCATCGGCACCCTGGTGACGGTGGCCGGGCCCCCCTCCTGACCGCCCCCTCGCCGGCCCGCCCCCGGGACCGGCGGCCCGGGGGCGTGCCGCTACCATGACCGGCGGTGTCCCTCGCCGAGGCGGCGACCGACAGAAGAGGCAGCCACGTGAGCAACCATTGGGACCAGTCGAAGGTTCCCCCCCTCGACGGCAAGGTGGTGCTGGTGACCGGGGCCAACGCCGGGCTGGGCCTGGCGGCGGCCACCATGTTCGCCCGGGCCGGCGGCCGCGTCCTGCTGGCCTGTCGGAGCCAGCAGAAGGCCGAGACGGCCATGGACGGGATCCGCACCGAGGTCGGACCCTCGGCCGACCTCGCCTTCGTGCCCCTCGATCTGGCCAGCCTGGAGTCGGTGGCGGCCGCCGCTGACTCCGTGCGGGCCACCGAGTCCCGCCTCGACGTCCTCGTCAACAACGCCGGCCTGATGGCGGTCGACGAGTCGAGGACCGAGGACGGGTTCGAGATGCAGTTCGGCGTCAACCACCTGGGCCACTTCGCCCTCACCGCCGGGCTGGCCCCCCGGCTGCTGGCCACGCCGGGCTCGCGGGTGGTCACCATGTCCAGCCTCGGCCATCGGGCCGGTCGCCTGCGCCTCGACGACCTCTACCTGGAGCGGCGGGGCTATGACCGGTGGCGTCCCTACTTTCAGAGCAAGCTGGCCAACCTCCTCTTCACGTTGGAGCTGCAGCGCCGCCTGACCGAGGCGGGGGCCGGGACCATCGCCCTCGCCGCCCATCCCGGCAACAGCGCCACCGAGATCGCCCTCCACGGCGGAGGAGGCCTGGCCCAGAGCGCCATGTCCTTCATGGGGACCTGGGTCCAGCCGTACGTCCCACTGGCCCAGTCCCCGTCGATGGGTGCGCTCCCGCTGGTCCGGGCGGCCACCGACCCCGACGCCCGGGGGGGTCAGTTCTACGGGCCGCAGTGGCTGGTCGGCGGCTATCCCCGGGTGGAGACCCCGAGTCGGCGGGCGCGGCAGGCCGACGACGCCCGACGGCTGTGGGAGCGGTCGGAGGAGCTGACCGGCATCACCTTCCGACCCGCCGTGAGCACTGCCTGACCTCCGGTCCCGGTCCGTCCGGAATCACCCGACAACCCCTGCCCGGGTGGAGTCGCCGCGGTGGGGACGGCCGCCCCGATCGACTCCTCGGACCCGGGACGGCCAACGGACCGTGACCGCCCACCGGCGGTCGTCGGTTCGCCGGTGGAACGGGAGGCCGCCCGTCAACCGGCGCCGCTGAACCGGTAGCCGATCGGACAGGTGCCGGTGCCACCGGGGTCGCTGATGAACATCCACCACTTCCCGACCAGGTGGCGGGCGCACTCGTCCGGAAAGCTGGCTGCCGCATCCCGGTCGGTGAAGCCGAGACCCCGCCACGGTCGACCCAGGGTGCTGAACGTCACGATGTGACCCTCCGGGGAGGAGACGGCGCACACCCGGTAGGGGGCGGGGAGCTTGCCCACCGAGCCGCTGGTGACGGTCCAGCACGGACGGAGTGGGACGCCCGCCGCGCCCTTCGGCGAGGTGACCAGTCGGGTCAGTGCCTCGTGTGCCTGGGCGGCGGCACCGGCATTCCACGCCAGTGAGGCCGGGAGGGAGAAGGCGAAGGTCCAGACCGCCGCCAGCCCGGTGACCACCAGGATGGCCAGGCTGGACGCGGGCCTGCCGACGGCGATCCAGAAGGCCACCGCACCGACCACGCCGAGCCCGAGGACGACGAGGGTGGGGTCGATCAACGAACCACCGGGGACCGGCAGTGCCCAGCCCAGGCCGGCCAGGACCGCCGCCACCCCGGCCAGGACCGTGGCGGTCACCACCTTCGGCAGCCGCCGGCCGCCCTCACCCCGGTGCCACCACCGGCCAGGACCGACCGACCCCACCCCGCCATCCAAGGTCACCACCCCGCCAGCGTAGGTCGGCGGGTGGGTCGGGCCTCGGGACGGCACCCCCGCTCCGGGCCCGGCGCGGCAGCCGGCAGACCCCTGGACGTCGGACGTCGGACCCACCCTCCGGTAGGGTCGCCGGGTGGACTTCGCCGAACGCTATGGGCCCTGGGCGGTGGTGGCCGGGGCCTCCGAAGGGGTGGGGTCGTCCGTGGCCCGCCTGCTCGGCCGGCGCGGGGTCAACGTCGTGCTGGTCGCTCGCCGCCAGGGAGCCCTCGACGAGGTGGCGGCGACCGTGGCCACCGAGACCCGGACCCTGGCGCTCGACCTCAGCGAGCCGGAGGCCACCACCGCACTGGCGGCGGCGACCGCCGACCTCGACGTCGGCCTGCTGGTCTACAACGCCGGGGCGGACCCCCACGCCTCCCGGTTCCTCGACCAGCCGGCGGACGTGTGGCAGGCCATGGTGGCCCGCAACTGCGGCACGGTGATGGGCGCCGCCCACCACTTCGGTGGCCGGATGGTCCGACGGGGCCACGGGGGCATCGTCCTGGTCACGTCGGGGGCGGCCTGGGTGGGGGGGTCCCACCTGGCCGTGTACGGGGCGTCCAAGGCGTTCGACCTCCTGCTGGCCGAGTCCCTGTGGGCGGAGTGGACACCCGAGGGCGTCGATGTGCTGGCCATCGTGCTGGGCCAGACCGACACCCCCGCCTTCCGCCGGGTGCTCGACGGACGGGAGGTCGAGGGCATGGCCTCCCCCGACGACGTCGCCGTCGACATGCTGGACAACCTGGCCGATGGCCCCACCTTCCCCCCCGGCCCGTCGCCCTTCGGCCCGCTGCCCCGCCGGCAGGCCGTGGAGATCATGACGCAGGCTTCCGCCTCGTTGCTCGCCTGACGTCCCGGCCTCCGACCCCCCGCGGACCCGGGTCAGGCCGGCGGATCGGATGCCCCGGGCAACCCCCCGCCGACCGGCAGGACCTGCAGGATGTCCTGCGTGAAGCGACGGTCGTCGATGCGCCACGCACCGGAACGACGCGACCAGCGGTCGGTGTACCGACCCCGGACGATGATGTCGGTGCCCCCGGCCCGGATGCAGGCTGTCACATAGCTCTCACTGGTGGCCCGCTCACCGTCCACCTCGATGAGGGGGTTGGCCAGCTGGTGCGAGGTGGCGTCGGTGGCCCGGTGGGCGTCGAGCACGAACTCCATGAACTCCCGGCCGGTGCCCTCGAAGATCCCCTCGTAGTGGGCCTGCCCATCGGCGTGCCAGATCTGGGACCCCAGTTCGGGGTCGATCCGGTCGACGGCCTGACAGTACCGGTAGAGCACCTCGGTGATGTCCTGCTTGGCCCCGAGCACCTCGAGCGAGTCCGGCATTCCCACCCCTCCCCCGGCGGCCCCGTGGTCGCCCTGCCGGGAAGCTTGCCCGCCCACGTCCCGGACCGCACGCCGGGCCGCCGTCACCGGTGCCCGGCGACCGGTCCCTGCGGGTTCGGCGACGGTCGGAACCGACCGGGCGTCCAGGCGACGTGGTGGCGGACCCGCCGGGCCCGCCGGGGTCAACCCGGCCCGGGCGCTCCCTCGAGTGCCTTGGTCAGCAGCACCTGGAGCTCGCGCCGCTCGGGACCGGTGAGCGACCCGAGCACGTCGTCCTCCACGCTCTCGATGCCCCGCTCCGCGTTCTCGAAGGCGTCCCGCCCCTCCCCGGTGATCTCGACGAGGTGTCGCCGTCGATCCGACGGGTCGCGCCGGCGGAGGGCGAACCCCCTCGACTCCAGCTCGTTCAGCAACAGCACCAGGTTGTTGGGGTCGATGCACAGCATCTCCCCCAGATCCTGCTGGGGGATCGGGCTGTGCTCGCCCAGGTGGGCGAGCATCACGAACTCCTTGAGCCGCATCCCCAGGAGGTCCTCCGAGGTGCGCCGGTACACGACCCGGGACAGCTGGGTCACCAGCGCCGTCACCCCGGGCGTGGTCTTCGTGGACATGCTCGGATTATAGCCATTCCGCCCACTATCCCGTCGGCTTGACACTCACTACGTTAGTGACTATCAATAGATGGGGTACGTGAGTCGAGCCTGACCAAGGAGCCCCCCATCCCCTCTTCCCTCGCCACCTTCGTGCATGAGCGCCGCCGTTGGATCGCGCTGATCGTCGTCTGCTTCGCGATGTTGATGAACATCCTGGATCAGACCATCGTCAACGTGGCGCTGCCCACCATCCAGCGCGACCTCCACTTCTCGCAGGCCTCGCTGGCCTGGGTGATCGACGCCTATCTGATCACCTTCGCCGGCACGCTCCTGCTGGCCGGGCGCCTCGGCGACCTCTTCGGCCGTAAGAAGGTCTTTCTGGTCGGCGTGGCGCTGTTCACCGCCGCCTCCCTGGCCTGTGGTGCCGCCGACAGCCAGATCCTGCTGATCTCCGCCCGGTTCGTCCAGGGGCTCGGCGCCGCCCTGTCCTCCTCGGTGATCCTGGCCATCGTGGTGGCGGACTTCACGATCCCCCGGGAGCGGGCCAAGGCGATGAGCGCCTACATCATCGTCGCCGTGGGTGGCGGGTCCCTGGGCCTGCTGATCGGCGGCTACGTGACCCAGGCCCTCAGCTGGCACTGGATCTTCTTCATCAACATCCCCATCGGCGTCGCCACCTTCCTGGCCGGCGTGTTCCTCATCGAGGAGAACGTCGGGATCGGGTACCAGGCGGGACTCGACATCGCCGGCGCCGTCCTGAGTACCGCCGGACTGATGCTGGCCGTCTACGCCATCGTCAGCTCCAGCCAGTACGGCTGGGCCTCGGTCCACACCCTGGGCTTCGGGGCGGCCGCCGTGGTGGTCCTGGTCTCCTTCCTGGTCCTCGAGAGCCGGCTGGCCACCCCCATGATGCCGATGCCCGTCCTGCGCTCGCCGGGCCTGCTCACCTCCAGCCTGGTGCGCGGGCTGATGGTGGTCGGCATGTACAGCACCTTCTTCATCGGCGTCCTGTACTTCCAGCACGTGCTCGGGTTCGACCCGATCACGACCGGCCTGGCCTTCCTGCCCCAGACCCTGTCGGTGGCACTGATGTCGGCGGGGCTGACCAACCGCATCATGCTCAAGCTGGGAGCGAAGGTGACCGCGCTCCTCGGTCTGGTGGTGTTGAGCGTCGGACTCTTCCTGTTCATCACCTCGGGCGTGCACACCGCCTACTTCCCGCACCTGTTCCTGGCCGTGCTGCTGGTCGGCCTGGGCGCGTCGACGGCGTTCACCCCCCTGCTGACCATGGCGGTCGCCCACGTGCCGGCCAAGGACGCCGGGGTCGGGTCGGGCATCGTCAACGTCTCCCAGCAGGTGGCGGCGGGCCTGTCGGTGGCCGTCCTGGGCACCGTGTCCAGCAACCGGACCACCACCCTCCTGAAGGAGGGCAGGAACACCCTGAGCGCCCTCGACGGCGGCTACCGGCTGGCCTTCCTCATCGCTCTGTCCAGCGTGGTGATCGGGATCGTGCTGGGAAGCATCATCCTCCGGGGCGGCAAGCCGTCCGACGACGGTGCGGCGGTGGACGACCAGACCGTCGACCAGACGGATGCGGCGGTGGCGGAGACGATGATCGCCGAGGTGCTCTGACAGACTGGCTCGGAGCCGTACCGAACCGAACCGAGGAGCCGACCGTGGACCCCATCCGTCGAGTGGTGACCGGGCACGACGACCGGGGCCGTGCCGTCGTCGTGGACCACCAGCCGGTCGAACCGGTGACCCTCGGCGTCCTCCCCGGCTTCGAGACCATCGAGCTGTGGCACACCGAGGGCGTGCCGACCATGCCCGAGGCGCTGGGGGGGCCGGGGGTCCCCCGGTACTTCCCCGCCCCCGGAGGCACCGTCTTCCGGGTGGTCACGTTCCCGCCCGAATCGGACAGCGAGCTCGCCCCCGGATTCGACTTCGCCGCCGGCCTCGAGGAGGCCCAGGCCAAGGTGCCCGACCTGCTGGCCCGCCTGGAGCCCGACGACCCGGGGATGCACGCCACCGACTCGGTCGACTACGGCATCGTCCTCTCCGGCGAGCTCGAGATGGAGCTCGACGACGGGCGCACCGAGCTGGTCCGTCCCGGCACCGTGGTGATCCAGCGGGGTACCCGGCACGCCTGGCGCAACCGCACCGACCAGCCGGCCCGGGTCGCCTTCGTGCTGGTCGGGGCGACCCCGGCCGCTGGGTAGGGTGGCTCGGTGATCCGCCCCGCCACCGAGCGCGACGTCGAGGCCATGGTGGGGCTGGTCCGCGACCTGGCCGAGTACGAGCGGGCGGCCGACCGGGTCCGGCTCGACGCCGACCAGCTGCGGGTGGCCCTGTTCGGGGAGCGGCCGGCCGTCTTCGCCCACGTGGCCGAGGAGCACGGTGGGGTGGTCGGCATGGCCATCTGGTTCCTCAACTTCTCCACCTGGACCGGCCGCCACGGCATCTGGCTCGAGGACCTCTTCGTGCGCCCGGAGGCCCGCGGGGCCGGGCACGGGCGGGGGCTCCTGCTCACCCTGGCCCGACTGGCCGTGGCGTCCGGCTACGGCAGGGTGGAGTGGTCGGTGCTCGACTGGAACGAGCCGGCCATCGGGTTCTACCGGTCGTTGGGCGCCGAAGCGCAGGACGAGTGGACCACCTTCCGCCTGGCCGACGACGCCCTGGTCGGGCTGGCCGGCGACCAGGCCTGACCGCCGTGGACCCGGCCACCGTGGCCATCTACGACGACCGCGGTCTCGACTGGGCCGCCTCCCACGCCACCCCCGGCCAGCGGGCACTGGCGAAGGGGTTCGCCGGTCGGGTGGCCCGGGGCCTGCCCCGCCTCGACGTCGGCTGCGGGGCCGGCCGGTACACCGGGCTGTTGGGCCGGCCCACGGTGGGACTCGACGCCTCGGGGGTGATGCTCGACGCCTGCCGCCACCTGGTCCCCGACGCCGTCTACGTCCGGGGGGATGTGGAGGCCCTGCCGTTCGCCCGGGGCTCGCTGGGGGGCGCCTGGTCGTGGATGACCCACCTCCACGTCCCCCGTGAACGCCTGCCCCTGGCCCTGTGGGATCTCCACCGTGTGCTGGCGGTGGGCTCCCCCTTCGAGCTCCAGGTCCTGGCCGGGACCTACCAGGGGGACGCCCTCGAGGGGGACACCGTGGGCGGCCGGTTCTTCGCCGGCTGGGAGCCGGAGGGACTCCACGACGTCCTGGCCGGCGCCGGCTTCGAGGTGGTGGGGGGATCGGTGGTGGTCGACGACGACGAGCTCCGCCTCCGGGCGGTCCGGGCCCGGACGTTGGCGGACACCGTCGGGCCCGGGATGCGCCTGCTGGTCTGTGGGCTCAACCCCAGCCTCAACGCCGCCGACGCCGGCGTGGGGTTCTTCCGCCCCGGCAACCGGTTCTGGCCGGCCGCCCTGGCCGCCGGGGTGGTGACCCGGGACCGCGACCCGCTCCACGCCCTGCGGGTCGACGGCGTGGGCATGACCGACCAGGTGAAACGGGCCACCCGGGCCGCCGACGAGCTGACCGCCGACGAGTACCGCGCCGGCCTCGAGCGCCTCGAGCGCCTGGTCGGGTGGCTGCGGCCCGGGGCGGTCTGCTTCGTGGGCCTGGCCGGGTGGCGGGCGGCCACCGGTCGGGGCGCGGTGGCCGGCCCCCAACCCGCCACCCTGGGTGGACGCCCGGTCTACGTGCTGCCGTCCACCAGCGGGCTCAACGCCCGGACCTCGCTGGCCGACCTGGTGACGCACCTGCGGTCCGCCCTGGAGCTGGCCGACGCCACCTGACCGGGTGCCCGCCGCCCCCCATCACGGGTCCCGGGCCAGGATCGACCCGAGGATCCCCTCCACCTGCGAGCTGGGCAGCAGACTTCCCCCGTCCACCGGGAGGTTCACCCCGGTGATGTAACTGGCCAGGTCCGAGCAGAGGAAGGCCACCACCCCGGCCACCTCGTCAGCGGTGCCGGGTCGACCCAGGGGCGTGCGCTCCCCCAGCCCCGCCCGACGCTCCGGGTTGCGGAGGACGTACGCCGTCAGGGCGGTCTCGATGAAGCCCGGGGAGACGCAGTTCACCCGGATACCGGGCCCGTACTCGAGGGCGGCCGACATGGTCATGGCGATGACCGCCGCCTTGGCCGCCGAGTACGGGGCCTCGCCCCGGGTGGGACGCATGCCGCTGACCGAGGCGACGTTGACGATCGACCCGCTCCCGTTGGCGAGGAGGAGGGGGATGGCGGCCCGGATCCCGTGGAAGGTGCCGCGCATGCTGGCGTCCACCACGCGGTCGTACTCCTCGTCGGCGTACCGGTGGAGGGCGTGGACCGCCCCCACCCCGGCGTTGTTGACCAGGACGGAGAGCCCACCCAGCTCGGCGGCGGCCCGGGCCACCGCCGAGTCCATCGAACCGCTGTCGCCGACGTCGGCCACCACCACCGGGGCGCCGCCCAGCTCGGCGGCCACCTTGTCGGCCGCCTCGCCGTCGACGTCGAGCACCGCCACCGAGGCCCCCTCCGCCCGGAGGCGCAGGCAGACGGCCCGGCCGATGCCGGATCCGGCCCCGGTGACCAGGGCCCGCTGCCCGTCGACGAGGCCCATCAGGCCAGTCCCTCCACCGGCACCAGGTGGGTGCCGTCCGGCGGGGAGGCGAAGAACGGACCGACGAGGGCCCGCCAGGCCGGAAAGGCGGCGGAGCCCCGGAAGCCGGTCAGGTGGTCGTCGAGGTGATCCCACTCCACCAGCAGCACGTACTCGTCCTCCCGCTCGACGCCCCGGTGGAGGGCGAAGGAGCGGAACCCCGGGGAGTCGGCGATGTGCCGCCTCCCCTCGGCGACCGCCGCCTCGAACTCCCGATGGGTGCCGGGGCGGACAGTGATCACGGCGTGCTCGAGGACCATGGGCGTCGACGATAGCCCCGGACCCGCCGGCCGGACCGGGCCGGTCGGGCAGTACGATCACCGGAGCCGGAGCCCCGCCGAGAGGAGACCCCGCATGTCCGACGCCCTCGCCTTCGACGCCGGCGGCACGCTGCCCCGCGACCGGGTCCACACCCTGTTCGGGCAGACCATGGGCCTGGTGGCGGTGACCGCCGGCCTGTTCGCGGTGGGGGCCTACGCCGGGCGCAACCTCTCCTACAAGCTGGGGATCCTCTGGTTCCTGGTGGCCATCGCCTGCCTGTTCGGCATGCGGGCCACCACCCGGCGGTCGGGCACCGCGTCGATCACCCTGCTGTTCGCCTTCGGCATCCTGATGGGCCTGGCCGTGTCGCCGACCCTCGTCTACTACGCCCAGGCCGATCCCACCGCCCTCTGGCAGGCGGGCGGGGCCACCGCCCTGTTCATCGCCGGGTTCGGGTCGGCGGGGTACGCCACCCGGCGCGACCTCTCGGCTCTGGCCCGGGTCTGCTTCTGGGCGCTGCTGGCGCTCATCCTCTTCGGAATCGTGCTGATCTTCGTGCACATCCCGCAGGCCCAGCTGCTGTGGTCCGTCCTCGGCCTGGTCATCTTCGCCGGGCTCACCATGTTCGACTTCCAGCGCCTCCGGCGCTCCAAGGACCTGGCCTCCGCCCCGCTCATGGCGGCGTCCATCTTCCTGGACGCCCTGAACGTGTTCCTCTTCTTTCTGCAGATCTTCGGTCGCAACGCCTGAGTCGTCTCAGGCCGGGGCGGGCGCCCCGTCCACCTCGTCGGGCTCGTCCGGGCCCGCCCACGACGACTGGGGGTCGCTGGAGGGGAAGGACTCCTCCTCCGCCTCGTCGACAGCGGCATCCACCTCGGGGTCCGGCGGGACTGGCTGGGTCTCGTCCACGTGACCTCCCTTCCACGCGCATCGTACCGGTCGGGCCGGGCGCCGGCGTCGACACCCGGCCGCCCTCGGCCCGGAATAGCAGTGATCTCATCGTCGTTGAAACCAGTGCGGGGTCGTCCCGCCGAGGTCGAGTGAAGGGTCGGTGTCGTGGTGCAGGTGGAGATCTGGTCCGACGTGGTCTGCCCGTGGTGCTACATCGGCAAGCGGAAGTTCGAGACCGCCCTGGCCTCCTTCGCCCACCGTGACGAGGTGACCGTCGAGTGGCGGAGCTACGAGCTCGACCCCGGCGCCCCGGTCCGGCGTGACCTGCCGATGGTCGAGCTCCTCCAGAAGAAGTACTCGATGACCGAGGAGCAGGCCCGTGCCGCCAACGACCGGGTCACCGCCGCCGCCGCCGGGGTCGGGCTCGAGTACCACCTCGACCAGGCCGCCTCCGGCAACACCTTCGACGCCCACCGCCTCATCCACCTGGCCGCCGCCCACGGCAGGGGGGACGCCATGAAGGAACGGCTGATGGCCGCCTACTTCACCGAGGGGGCCGCCATCGGGGAGACCGCCACCCTCGAGCGGCTGGCCGCCGACGTCGGCCTCGATGCCGGCGCCGTGCACTCGACGCTGGCTGGCGACGCCTACGCCGACGCCGTCCGCCACGACGAGCGCCAGGCCGTCGACCTCGGCGTCAACGGGGTGCCGTTCTTCGTGGTCGACCGCACCTACGGGATCTCCGGCGCCCAGGAGCCCGAGGTGATCCTCGGCGCCCTCGAGCGGGCCTGGTCCGACGCCCACCCCGAGCCGGCCCTCATCGACCTCGCCCCCGGCACCGACCCCGGCGCCTCCTGCGACGACGGGGCCTGCGCCGTCTGAGCACCGGCCTCAGCCGGGGGCGCCCTCGAAGTACCGCCGGGGGGTGCCCACCAGCATGGTGGCGATCTGGTCCTCGGTCACCCCGTGGTCCCGGAGGTAGGGCAGCACGTCCCGTCCGATGTGGAGGTAGTTCCACTGGGGCATGAACTCGAGGGTGCCGGGCTCGAGCCAGTCGAGGTAGCAGGCGGCGTCATGGGAGAGGACCATCCGTTCGGCGAAGCCCCGGCGGCACAGCTCCACCACCACGTCGCACCGCTCCTCGAAGGTGATCCCCAGATGGATGCCGAACCGGTCCATCCCCAGCACGAATCCGGCCTCGGCCAGCCCGGACAGATGGTCGGCGTCGGTGGTGTCCCCGCTGTGACCGAGGACGATCCGGCCCGGGTCGACCCCCTCCTCGGCGACCAGGACCCGCTGGACGTCCTCCCCCCGCCGGGTGCCGGGGTGGGTGTGGACGGTGATGGGGGCGCCGGTGGCGTGGTGGGCGGCGGCCACCGCCCGGAACACCCGCTCGACGTCGGGTGTCAGCCCCGGTTCGTCGATGGCGCACTTCAGAAACCCGGCCCGCACCCCGGTCCCGGCGATCCCCTCGGTGAGGTCCCGGATGAACAGCTCGACCATCGGATCCGGGGCGCCGACCACCGGGCCCCGGAAGTGGAAGAAGAAGGGCACCGTGTCGTAGAAGTAGCAGCCGGTGGCCACGATGATGTGGAGGTCCGGCACCTGGGCGGCGATGGTGGCGATCCGGGGGACGTACCGCCCTAGGCCCACCACGGTGGGATCGACGATGGTCCGGACCCCGGTGGCGGCCAGCTCACCCAGCCGGGCCACGGCGTCGGCCACCCGCGCCTCCTCGCTCCCCCACTCCTCCGGGTAGTTCTGCTGCGCGTCGGGGGTGAGCACGAAGATGTGCTCGTGCATGTAGGTGGTCCCGAGCTCGGCGGTGTCCACCGGTCCGAGCACGGTGGGCACGGCGCTCACCGGGGGCCGGGCACGTTGCGGAACCGGAACGGCTCGCTGGGCCGCCCGGGCACCACGTACCAGCACTCCCCGGTGCCCTCACCGTCGAGGATGGCCACGAAGGCGTCCACCACCGTCTCCACCTCCAGGATCGGGAACCGCATGTCGTCGAGGACCGACCGGATGGGCGTGATGATGTCGGTGTGGGCGAAGGACGGGCAGAGGGCGTTGAAGGTGACCCCCCGGTCGACGTAGGCCAGCGCCAGCGACCGCATCAGAGCGGCCACCGCGTGCTTGTTGGCCGAGTAGACGGGGTCGAGGGCCACCGGGAGCAGCCCGGCCATGCTGGAGGTGGCGATCACCGCCCCACCCCCGTCGGCCTCCAGGGCCGGGAGGGCGGCGTGGGTCCCGAACACCACCCCGTCGAAGTTGATGGCCATGGCCCGCCGGTAGCCGGCCAGGTCGAAGTCCTCGCCCACCCCGCCGACGCTGGTCACCCCGGCGTTGAGGTGGACGAGGTCGAGGCGGCCGTACTGCTCGAGGGCCACCGCCACCATGGCCTCGTTCTCCTCGGGGTCCCGGACGTCGCAGTGGATGTAGGTGCCTCCCAGCTCGGTGGCCAGGGCCACCCCGGCGTCGTCGTCGACGTCGGCGGCCACCAGGGTGGCGCCCAGGGAGGCCAGCCGCCGGGACACGGCCGCCCCGATGCCGTTCGAGGCTCCGGTGACCAGGGCCACCTTCCCGTCCAACTCGGTGCTCCTCACGGCTCAGACCGGGAGGTCGCCGGTGGCCGACCGGGTGGACCCGAAGTCCTTGTAGGCGGCGATGGTCCGCTCGGCGATCCGCATCTGGTGGATCTCGTCGGCCCCGTCGGCGAACCGCGCCCAGCGGGCGTGCTGGAGCATGGAGGCGAGGGGGGTGTCGGTGGAGTACCCGAGCGCCCCGTGGACCTGGATGGCCCGGTCGATGATCCGGTTCAGGCTGTTGGCCACGAAGTGCTTGGCCATCGACACCTCGGTGCGGAAGTCGTCGCCCCGGTCGATCTTGTAGGCGGCGTGCAGCACCATCAGCTTGCACTGGTAGAGCTCCATGGCCGAGTCGGCGATCAGCCACTGGACGCCCTGCTTCTCCGCCAGCAGCGACCCGTGGGAGTACCGGTGGAGCGACCGGTCCACCATCATGTCGAGGGCGGTCTCCGCCTGGGCGATCCACCGCATGCAGTGGGCCAGCCGGGCGGGTCCCAGCCGGGCCTGGCCCAGCCGGTGGCCGTTGCCGCGGCCCCCCAGGATCTGGTCGTTGTGGACCCGGAGGTCCTCGATGACGATCTCGCTGTGGCCGGTGGAGCCGTGCATGGTCTCCACCTCCCGGACGTCGTTCCACCCCTCGGAGGGGATGTCGACCAGAAAGGCGGTGGTGGCCCCCGACGAGCCCTCCGGCACCTCGCTCTCGGTCCGGGCGATGAGGATGGCGAACTGGGCGCGCCGGGCGTTGGAGATGAACCACTTGTGGCCGTTGATGATCCACTCGTCGCCGTCGGGCTCGGCGTGGGTCCGCATCAGCGTGGGGTCGGAGCCGGCCACCTCCGGCTCGGTCATGGCGAAGCAGGACATGGCCGTCCCCTCGCACAGCCGGCGCAGGTAGTTGTCCTTCTGCGCCTCCGTGCCCCAGTGCAGCAGGGTGTGCATGTTCCCCTCGTCGGGGGCCTGGCAGTTGAGGACCCACGGGCCCAGGCGGGTCTTGGCCGCCTCGGCCTGGACCATGGCCAGCTCCACGTGGCCCAGCCCCATGCCCCCCCACTCCACCGGCATGTGGGGCAGCCACAGCCCCTGGGCCCTGGCCTGCTCCCGCAGGTCGAAGATGGTGGTCAGGTACTCCCGGCGGGAGAGCACCTTCTCCTCGCTGTCGAAGCCGGCCACCGCCGGGAGCACGGTCCCCTGGATGAAGTCCCGCACCCGGGTGCGGACCTTCTCGTGCTCGGGGGAGAGCGTGAAGTCGATGGCCATGGGGCTCCTTCCGGGGGCTGGTCCCGGGGTCGGCCGCGGCACCCCCGCCTGGTCCGGCCTCCCCCTGGTCGCTCGCCGACTCCGGCGACGCGCGACGTCACCGCATCTTGGCACGCTCCCACTCACGGCGTCCGGCCGGGTGGAAGGTCCCCGCCCCCACGGTGACCTCCGTCCCGATCAGCTCGGTGGCCTCGGCGTGGGCGGCCAACCCCCGGTCGTCCGAGAACGCCACGCAGCGGCGCCCGTCGGGGGTGTCACCGACCACCACGGTGTGGGCGGGCTCGAGGCCCTCGGGCGTCACGGTGTAGGTGACCACGGTGGCCGGCCCGGCATAGCCGTCGAGGGAGTCGACCACCGCCACCTGGCCGGTGGCCGCCGTCGCCTCGGGCGTCAGGTCGGCCAGGAGCGGCCCGCCGGCATCGGGCTCCGTGCACCACACGGCCAGCCCCGGCTTGGTGAGCAGGCCGCTGACGGTGGTCACCAGCCCGAGGGACCCCGGGTGGGACCGGAGACGGGCCACCACCTCGGCGGTGGCCTGGTAGACGAAGTTGTTGAACGGGCCCCCGGCGAACGCCATGCCGCCGGTCACCGTCGGGGTCCCCTCCGGGTCCAGGCCCAGCTCGCGCTGCTGGACACGGACGGCGGCCGGAAAGCAGCTGTAGACCTCCACCACCTCGGCCTCGGCCACCGGCCGGCCGATCCAGGCGGCGGCGGCCCGTCCCAGCACCCCCATGGCCGGCCAGCGGTGGGGCTCGCCCCGGGCCAGCAGCGACACCGCCTGGGTCGACTCCAACCCGACCCGCGGGAACACCCACCGGTCGGTGGGCACCCCGAGGCGGCGGGCCGTCGCCACCGAGCAGAGGATCAGGGCGGCCGCCTGGTCCACCGTCCACTGGGTCGAGTGCCACTTGTTGTACGGGAAGGCCAGCGGTCGGTTGGTGGGGCCGGGGGTGTCGATCTCCCCGGCGGTCATCGGCGTCGGGAAGGCGGCCCGGGGATTGGCCCGGGCCACCCGGTTGAACCGGGCCCAGAGCTCGGAGACCCGGAGGCGGTGCTCCGGCACCGACTGCCCCTCGGCGGCCCGGAGGGCGTTGTCGATCATGGCGTACTGCTGGACCGGGTCCCACAGCCGGGTGGCCACCTCCACCGGCGCCACCACCGGCCCCGGCCGGAGCTGCAGGACGTCGGGGCTCGCCCCGGGCTGGTCGGTCGCCACGGCGCCCGGGGACCGGGCCCACCGCTTGGCCTCGCCGCCCACCACCACCGCCACCTCGGAGCTGCCGTCCCGGATGGCGGCGCAGGCGTCGTTGATCAGGGTCTGCTGGGGGATCCCCAGCTCGACCCGGTGGGTGCGGGCGGTCGGCGCACCCACCGCGACGGCCACCAGCCGACCCGGGTCCGGGTAGGACCAGCTCCCCTCGGGCACCGCCACCCGGTCGATGGCGGCCAGCACGGACGGTGCGCCGGCATCGTCGGCGGCGGCCCGGAGCGCCTCGGCCATGAGCGCGGTGGCCTCCCGGTCGCCCGAGGCCGCTCCCACCCCCACCAGTACCGGTAGGCGCGGGTCGAGGCGGTCGGCTCCCCGGCGGCATCTCGCCCTACCGCCTGTCGGCGGTGCCGGTCGGGTGGCCCCCGTGGCGGCGAGCCCGCATCATCCGGCCCACCTGACGCCAGGTCACCGCCACCGCCCCCAGCTCCAGGGCCTGGGGCCGCAGCCGGTCGGGCACGTCGTAGTGGGCCTGGTGGGGCCGACGGGCGTTGCTCTGGAACCAGGCCCGCTTCATCCCCAGCCGGGCGGCGAAGGCGTGGAGCTCCTCGTCGGTGTCGGCCACCAGGTGGGACCACCGGTCGTCGACCGGCCCCAGGCGGGCGGGCTGGCGCCAGTCGTCGAGGTAGACGGTCACGGGTCGGACGACGGGACGCTCAGATGACCTGGCCGGCGCCGCCGCCCTCGACCACCACCGGACGGCCGGTCGCCTCCCAGGCCTGCATGCCGCCGGTCAGGTTCACCGGGTCGAACCCCTGGTCGGCCAACAGGTTGGCCACCGCCAGCGACCGGGCCCCACCCCGGCAGATGCAGACCACGGTCCCCCCGGCGGGCAGCTCGGCCGTGCGGCCGGCCACCTCCCCCATCGGGATGTGGAGGGCGGTCGGGGCGTGTCCGGCCTCCCACTCGTCGTCCTCACGGACGTCGAGCAGGACGGCACCGCCGTCGAGCAGGGGCTCCGCCTCGTCGGGGGTCACCTCGCGGATGGGTGGGGTCTGGTCGCTCACGCCCTCACGGTACCGGCCCCGGGGACCGGCGGCGACCGGGCGGTCAGCCCGGCAGGTCCATCAGCTCGATCCGGGTCCCGTCGGGATCGGTGCAGTAGAGGAAGTCGAGGTGGGCGGGGCCGAGGTCGAAGGTGGTCCGGGTGGGGCGCACCACGGAGCCCCCCAGGGACTCGATGGTGGCGGCCACCGCCTCGACGTCGTCGACCCGGAGGGAGAGGTGGGTGAGGCCGAGCTGGTTCATGGGTCGCCGGACCGGCTCGCCGATGGGGCCCGGCTCGGTGAAGGCGAGCAGCTCGAGGGTCACGCCGTCCCGGCGGATCATCCGGGACTCGAGGGAGACCGGCGAGACCTCCATGAGGGCGGCGAACTCCTCGCCGACGTGGTGGGAGTCGGTCGGCTCGAACCCCAGGCCCTCGCAGTAGAAGCGCAGGGAGCGCTCGAGGTCGGAGACGCAGATGCCCAGGTGGGAGAAGGTGACGGTCATCGGCCCTCCGGCGATCGGTGCCGGGGTCCCGGCCCCGACATGGTGCCACGGGCCCGCCCGCCGGCGCCCCCGGGCCGGTGTCCCGGTCGACCGGTGAGCGGGTGGTGGCCGGTACGCTGGGCAGATCGACGACCGAGCAGCGGACCCGGGCGGCATACGGCAGTCAACGGCTGCGCCGGAGCGCGCGCCCGGCGCCGCCACCCCGGGGGCCGCCCCGGTCGAGGGCTCCGAGGCGCTCCCCCCCGCGCCGGTGGTGGAGGGAGGCGGCGGATCCGACCTTGAGGATGCCCCACTTCGGCCTGGCCGTGCTGCTGGCCATCCTCTTCCTCACCTTCCTGGACAACACGGTCATCAGCGCCACCCTCTCCGCCGTCCAGTCCGGGCTGCACGCCGGGGTGGCCCAGCTCCAGTGGGTGGTCAGCGGCTACGCCCTCACCTTCGCCAGCCTGATGCTGATCTGCGGGCAGCCTGGGCGACAACTTCGGCCGCAAGAAGATCATGCTCATCGGGGTGGTGGTGTTCTGCGCCGGCTCGGTGGTGTCCGCCCTGGCCACCAGCTCCGCCGAGCTGATCCTCGGCCGGGTGATCATGGGGGCGGGGGCGGCCGGCTCCGAGCCGGGCACCCTGTCGATGATCCGCCACCTCTACCCCGAGCGGAAGACGCCGGGCCCGGGCCCTCGGCATCTGGTCGGCGGTGTCCGGGCTGGCCCTGGCCCTCGGGCCGGTGATCGGCGGGGTGCTGGTGGGGGTGTCCTCCTGGCGGGCCGTCTTCTGGTTCAACCTGGCCTTCGGGGCGGTGGTCCTGGCCATGGCGGCGGTGGTGCTGCCGGAGAACGCCGACCCGGTGCGGGGCCGGGTCGACTACCCCGGGTTCGTGCTGGGGGCGGTGGCCCTCGGCACCGCCACCTTCGCCACCATCTCCGGCGAGACGGCCGGGTACATCACCTGGTGGGTGCTGACCCTCTACGGCGTCAGCGTGGTGGCCCTGGGGGCCTTCGTGCTGGTGGAGCGCCGGGCCGCAGAACCCCATGCTCGACCTGTCGCTTCTTCCGCCGGCTCCCGTTCGCCGGCTCCACCTTCGTGGCCTTCACCAGCTACTTCGGGATCTTCTCCATCTTCTTCTTCGTGGCCCTCTACCTCGAGGTGGTGGGCGACGCCTCGCCGTTCTCGCTGGCCCTCGACTTCATCCCGCTGACCGCCGGCATGGTGCTGGCCTCGCTGTTCACCGGGCGGTGGGTGGCGGCCATCGGGAGCCGGGTGCCGATGATGGTGGGGTGCGTGGTGGCGGCGGCGGGCATCCTCCTCACCGACGTGGTCATCACCCCCCAGGCCGGCCTCTCCACCGTCGGGTGGACCCTGGCCATCGCCGGCATCGGCTTCGGCATCGTGGTGGTGCCGGTCACCTCCTCGGCGCTGACCAGCGTGCCGGCCGAGCACTCGGGCATGGCGGCCTCCACCACCAACACCAGTCGGGAGCTGGGGGCGGTGGCCGGGGTGGCCATCCTCGGCTCCATCGTCAACGGCCAGCTCACCGTGCAGCTGGCCGACCGCCTGGCCGCCATCGGCATCCCTCCCGCCTTCCGGTCCCAGGTGATCGCGGCGGTCACCACCGGCTCACTGGGGTCACAGGCCCGCGGGTCGGCCGGCAAGGGGAACGCCTCCATCCAGGAGATCATCAACAAGGTGGTGACCGCCGCCTACGGGGCGTTCGGCCACGGCCTCGACCTGGCCCTCACCGCCTCGGGGGCCCTGCTGCTGGTGTCGGCGGTGGTGGCCTACCTGACCGGCTTCTCCACCCGGCGCGGGCGGGGACCGATCGAGTCGGACGACGACGGGTTGGCGGTCGACGGAGCACCCGCCTGAGGGTTCGGCGCCGAAGCACGCCGCCCTCGGGGCGGGGCGGTCAGGTCCGGGCAGACTGGTCGCATGCCACCTCCCACCCCCCCCCCCCCGATGACCGGCGCCGGGCCGTGGTGAGCCCGGACTCCGGGCACGCCACCGTCCTCCTCATCGGGGCCTCCCGTGGCCTGGGCCTGGCCATCGCCGCCGAGTACCTCGATCGGGGGTCCCAGGTGGTGGCGACCGTCCGGGGTCCGGGGCGCACCCGGCTGCACGACCTGTACGACACCGCCGGGGGCCGGCTGGAGATCGAGCACGTGGACGTCAACGCTCCGGACCAGGTCCACGCCCTGGGCTCCCGGCTCGATGGCCGCCGGTTCGACCTCCTGTTCGTCAACGCCGGGGTGACCAACCGCGCCGGGGAGACCAGCGCCGACGTCGCCACCGAGGAGTTCACCCGGCTGATGGTCACCAACGCGCTGAGCCCGATGCGGGTCATCGAGACCCTCGGGGGGCTGGTCGAGCCGGACGGCACCCTGGCGGTGATGTCCTCCGGTCAGGGCAGCATCGCCAACAACCACGGCGGCGGCTTCGAGATCTACCGGGCCAGCAAGTCCGCCCTCAACCAGCTCATGCGCAGCTACGCCGCCCGCCACCGTGACGGCCGCCGCACGCTGCTGCTCCTGGCGCCCGGCTGGGTCCAGACCGAGCTCGGGGGCCCCGGTGCCCGCCTCACCATCGGCGAGAGCATCCCCGGCCTGGTCACCACCGTCGAAGCCCAGCGGGGCCGTCCCGGCCTGCAGTTCCTCGACTACCGGGGCGAGACCGTCCCCTGGTGAGTCACCCGGCCCGGGGCTGGGGCGTCCGGGGCCGACGTCGGGGCCTGGCCGGCGGCGGCCAGCTGGTCGTCCACGAACCGGCCGGCCGCCGCCAGCACCCGGCGGCTGGCCTCGGCCCACGGCATCAGGATGGGGAAGACGTGGAACATGCCCGCCTCCTCCAGGGAGGTGGTCGGGACGCCCCCCTGGTCGAGATGGACCACCAGCCGTCGGATCCCGTCCCGGAACATCTCGTCCTCGCCGTAGGCCACGAAGGTGGGGGGCCAGCCGTGGACGTCCTGGTCGACGGCGGAGACGACGCCCGCCTCCGGATCCCGGCCGTGCAGGTAGGCGGCGGTCGGGATGTTCCACGGCAGGATGTCCCGGCCGGCGTTGCCGGTCATCGAGGCCCCCTCCAGCCCGAGGTCGACCTCCGGGGAGAAGAGCAGCACGCCCCCGATCGGACGGTGGTGCACCGCCCCCAGGGCGTAGAGGAGGGTGGAGGCCAGTCCCCCGCCACCGGAGTCGCCGGCCACGAAGCAGGTGCGCGGGTCCCTCCCCTGGTGGAGGAGGGCCTCCAGGACCAGCTCGGCGTCCTCCAGCCCGGCCGGGAAGGGGAACTCCGGGGCCAGGCGGTAGTCGGCCACGAAGATCTCGCACCCGGTGAAGTGGGCCAGCCAGGAGGTGAAGGCGGCGTACATCCGGGGGGAGGTGCCGATGTACCCGCCCCCGTGGAGGTAGAGGATGGTGCCGCGGGGCGCCTGGTCCCTCGGCCGGTACCAGAGTCCGGGGACGCCGGCGATGTCCTCCGGGTGGCTGGCGGCACCGATGGCCCGGACCACCGGCGGCATCACCAGCCGGCAGAGGTCGTCGAGGACGATCTCCACCGAACGGAACTCCTCGATGCGGAGGGAGGAGGCGTAGCCCATGAACGACCGGATGGTCTCCCGGGTCACCGCCACCGCCAGGTTGTGGGCCCGCGAGTCGGCCCCCGACAGCGGGCGGCGGAAGGGCACCCGGGCCAGGGCCGACCCCAGGCTGCCGGCCAGCCCGACCAGGTCGTTGACGGCGATGGGCAGCGGGGCGGTGGCCACGCCCGGGCGGCGCCCCATCACCATCGTCGTCGCCCTCCGGTCATGGCCCCACCGTAGGCGGAGCCGGCGCCGGGACCGCGGTCAGACCGGCTCGGAGGCCAGCAGGCTCCCCAGCCGGCGGAGCTGGTCGGTGGCGCCGCCCAGGGTCAGCTCGATCTGCTTGGTGCGCAGGAAGTAGCGGTGCAGGGGGTAGTCGCGGTCGACCCCCACCCCGCCGTGGAGGTGGACGGCGGCGTGGACCACCCGCTGGCCCCCGTCGGCGGCCCAGAACTTGGCCACCGCCACCGCGTCCCCGGCCGGCAGTCCCTCCGACAGGCGCCAGGCGGCCTGCCAGGCGGTCAGCCGGATGGCCTCGGTGTCGACGTAGGCGTCGGCGGCCCGCTGGCCCACCGCCTGGAAGGTGGCGATCGGCTTCCCGAACTGCTCCCGGGTCTTGGTGTACTCGGCGGTCAGCGCCAGGGAGGCGGCGGCCACGCCGGCCTCCTCGACGGCCAGGGCGGCGGTCGACCGCTCCACCAGCCACTCGATGATCGACGTCCCGTCGGCGTCCGAGCCCAGCCGGGCGTCCTCGCCCAGCGCCACCCGGTCGAAGGTCAGCACCGCCTCCGGGCGACCGGTGTTGGCCACCTGCCGCTGGCGGGTGACGCCCTCCGATGCCAGGTCCACGATGAACACCGCCGGCGCTCCGCCGTCCACCCGGGCGGGCACCAGCACGGCGGTGGCCACCAGGCCGCTGGGGACGAACGACTTGGTGCCGGTCAGGGTCCAGCCGGAGCCCTCGGCGGTGGCCACGGCGGCCGGAGCGTCCGGTGTCCCCCCCGTCTCCACCAGGGCGGTGGTGAGCACCGACTCGCCGGCCACCACGGGCGGGAGCCACCGCTGGCGCTGGTCGGGCGTCCCGAAGGCGGCGATGGCCGGGGCGGCGGCGGCCAGCGTCTCCACCACCGGCACGTAGGCGGCGGTCCGACCGGCCGCCTCCACGATCAGGGACGTCTCGAGGAACCCCAGCCCGGCCCCACCCACCTCCTCGGGCAGCGAGATGCCCAGCAGGCCGGCGCCGGCCAGCTCCGCCCAGAGCAACCGGTCGAACCGGTCGCCGTCGGCGTCCGCCTCGAGCTCCCGCAGGCGCTCGTGGGTGCTGAGATCGGCGAAGATCCGCTCGGCCAGCTCCCGGACGGCCTCCTGCTCCTCGTTGAAGGAGAACTCCATGGTTCCGTGCCCCCTGTTTCCTAGCGCAGCGACCGGGGCAGGCCCAGGCCGAAGATGGCGATCAGATCGCGTTGGATCTCGTTGGTGCCGCCGCCGAAGGTCAGGATGACCAGGCTGCGGGCGTACATCTCGAGGCGTCCGGCCAGTACCGCCTCCGGGGTGCCCCGCTCGAGATAGCCAGCCGGGCCCACCACCTCCATCAGGAGCCGGAAGGCCTCGAGGTAGAACTCGGTGCCGAACACCTTGATGGTGGAGGCGTCGGCCACGTCGAGCTGGCCCTGGGTGGCGGTCCACGCCACCTTCCAGTTGATGAGCTTCAGGAACTCCAGCCGGGCGTGGACCCGGGCCAGGTGGACCTGGACCCACTCCTGGTCGATCACCCGGCGCCCGTCGGCCAGCTTGGTGGCCTGGGCCCAGGCCCGGGTGTCCTCCAGCGACCGTTCGATGATCCCCGGCGCGCAGAGGGTGACCCGCTCGTGGTTGAGCTGGTTGGTGATCAGGGTCCAGCCGTTGTTCTCGCCGCCCACCAGGTTGGCGGCCGGCACCCGGACGTCCTCGTAGAACGTGTAGTTGATGTTGTGGTCGCCCAGCAGCTTCATCGGCACCACCTTGATGCCCGGGGTGTCCATGGGGACGATGAACATCGAGATGCCCTTGTGCTTGGAGGCCTCGGGGTCGGTGCGGGTGGCCAGCCAGATGTAGTCGGCGTCGCCGGCCAGCGAGGTGAAGATCTTCTGGCCGTTGATGACGTACTCGTCCCCGTCGCGCACCGCCCGGGTCTCGAGGGCGGCCAGGTCGGTGCCGGCGTTCGGCTCGGTGTAGCCGATGCAGAAGTGGATGTCGCCGGCCAGGATCTTGGGGAGGAAGAACTCCTTCTGCTCGTCGGTCCCGAAGTCCATGATGGTGGGACCCACGGTGTTGACGGTGAGCATGGGCACCGGGGCGCCGGCCCGCATCGACTCGTCGAAGAAGATGAACTGCTCGAGGGCCGACCGGCCCTGGCCCCCGTACTCGGTCGGCCACCCGATCCCCAGCCAGCCGTCGGTGGCCATCTGCTTGACCACCCGGCGCATGTCGGGGCCGACGCCGGCGCCGAGGTGCAGCTGCTCCTGCACCTCGGGGGTGAGGAGGTCGGCGTAGTACTCGCGCAGCTGGCGCTGGAGCGCCTGCTGCTCCTCGGTGTAGCCGATCTCCATCGTGTCCCCTCCCGTGCCTGGTCGGTCCGCCCACCCCCGTTCCGGACTGGGTCGGCGGGGCCCCGGTGGGGCCGTCACCGCCGGTCGGAGGCGGGGCAAAGCGGAACGCGTTCTATTCTGGCCGACGCAGCCGGTGGGCGCCAACGGCCGGACGGGTCCGGCACCCCGGCCGGTTACCGCCGGGTAGGGTGACTGCCGGCTGGCCCGAGCGCCGGTCCGGGCGGTCACCGTCCGGACCGGGTGCGGGGCACTCGCCATCCGACCACTGCGGCGACCGCCGCCGAGACCTCAGGAGCACCGCATGCCCGAAGCCGTCATCGTCGCCACCGGACGCACCCCCATCGGCCGGGCGGTCAAGGGCTCCCTGAAGGACTGCCGGCCCGACGACCTGGCCGCCCTGGTCATCACCGAGGTCCTGGCCAAGCTCCCCCAGCTCGACCCCCAGACGGTGGAGGACGTCATCCTGGGCTGCGGGCAGCCCGGTGGCGAGGCCGGCTACAACGTGGCCCGGGTGGCCGCCCTCCTGGCCGGCCTCCCCGACGTGCCCGGCGTGACCGTCAACCGCTACTGCTCCTCCTCGCTCCAGTCCATCCGCATGGCCGCCCACGCCATCCGGGCCGGGGAGGGGGACGTGTTCGTGGCCGCCGGGGTGGAGGCGGTCAGCAGCTACCGGCACGGCGCCGCCGACACCGGACCCCACAACCCGCTCTTCGCCGACGCCGAGGCCCGGACCGTCGACCGCAGCGCCGCCTTCACCGAGGCGTGGACCCCCCAGCCCGGCCTCCCCGACGTCTACATCGCCATGGGGCAGACCGCCGAGAACGTCGCCGAGTACAAGGGCGTCAGCCGCCAGGCCCAGGACGAGTTCGCCCTCCAGTCGCAGCAGCGGGCGGTGGCGGCCCAGGAGTCCGGGTTCTTCGACCGGGAGATCATCCCGGTCACCACCCCCGACGGCACCGTGGTGACCAAGGACGACGGCCCCCGGCCCGGCACCACCCTCGAGGGCCTGGCCGGCCTCAAGCCGGTGTTCCGGGAGGGCGGCACCGTCACCGCCGGCAACGCCTGCCCCCTCAACGACGGGGCGGCGGCGGTCATCGTGATGAGCGACACCCGGGCCCGGGAGCTGGGCATCACCCCCCTCGCCCGGGTGGTGGCCAGCGGGGTCACCGGGCTCAACCCCGAGATCATGGGCCTCGGACCGGTGGAGGCCATCCGTCAGGTGCTGGGCCGGGCCAAGATGACCATCGACGACATCGACCTGGTGGAGATCAACGAGGCGTTCGCCGCCCAGGTGGTCCCCTCCGCCCACGAGCTGGGGATCAGCTACGACAAGCTGAACGTCCGGGGCGGGGCCATCGCCCTCGGCCACCCCTTCGGCCAGACCGGTGCCCGCATCATGACCACCCTCCTCAACGCCCTCGAGGACACCGACCAGACCTTCGGGCTGGAGTCGATGTGCGTGGGCGGGGGCCAGGGGATGGCCATGATCGTCGAACGCCTGTCCTAGCCGGCTGATCAGCCCGGGGGCGTCCGAACCCTCAGCCGAGCAGCGCCTCGCGGCCGTGCTCGGCGAACTCCGCCCGCAGCGCCTCCACCTCGCCGGGGGTCAGACGGGCGTACGCCCCGCCCCGCTCCGGCTGCCACCACACGGCGTCGTCGACCGTCCACCCCTGGCTCCGGAGGCGGTGCTTCTCCACCTTGTTGGAGGCGGTCAGCGGCATCGACGGGGTGATCCGGACGAAGCGCGGCATCCACTTGGTCCCGAGGTCGGGCTGCCCGTCGAGGAAGGCCCGGAAGTCGGCCGGGTCGAAGGAGGCGCCCGGCGCCAGCTCCAGCGCCGCCATCACCTGGTCGCCGGTCCGGGGGTCGGGCACCGGGTAGACGGCCGCCATCACCGCCGGCGGGTACCGGGACACGATCCGCTCCACCGGCCCGGCGGCGAAGTTCTCGCTGTCCACCCGCAGCCAGTCCCCACCCCGGCCGGCGAAGTAGAGCCAGCCGTCGGCGTCGCGGTAGCCGAGATCGCCGCTCCAGTACCAGCCGTCCCGCAGTCGCTCGGCGTCGGCCTCCGGGTTGTTGTAGTAGCCCTCGAAGGCGGCCGACACGTTCCGGCCCACCAGCTCGCCGATGGCCCGGTCGGCATTGACCAGGCGGCCGGCGTCGTCGAACCGGGCCGGCGGGCACTCGAGCCGGGTGGCCGGGTCGACCACCGCCACGTCCACCCCGGGGGGCGGCACGCCGATGGAGTGGGGCGGGGTGTCCCCGGTCCGGCGGGTGGAGATGGCCCCCTCGCTCGACCCGTAGCTCTCCAGCAGCGGGCAGCCGAACCGCAGGCGGAACGCCTCCATGTCCCGGGCGGAGGCCTCGGTCCCGAAGCCCAGCTCCAGGGCGTTGTCCCGGTCGGCGTCGGTGGGCGGGGTGGCCAGGACGTAGGCCAGCGACCGGCCCACGTAGTTGAAGAAGGTGGCCCGGTGGCGGCGGACGTCGGGGAGGAAGCCGGTGGCCGAGAACCGCCGCCGCAGGGCCATGGTGGCCCCCACCCCCAGCACCGGGGCCCAGTTGGCCATCAGGGCGTTGCCGTGGAACAGCGGCATGGCCTGGTAGGTCACCGACGCCCGGGTGATCCCGAACATCGGGGGGGTCCGCTCGGCGATGGAGGCCAGCCGACCCTGGGTGCACACCACCGCCTTGGGGGCGCCGGTGGAGCCCGAGGTGAAGAGGAGCAGCAGGCGGTCCCCGGGCGACGGCACCGCCGGGTCCTGCTCCAGTAGCACCCGGTCGAGCCGCTCCCGGTAGGAGGGGTCGTCGATCAGCAGCACCCGGTCGGGCCCGACCCCGAGGTCCAGCCCCTCGAGCAGGGGCTGGTGGTCCCGGTCGGTGACCACCAGCTGGCAGTCGGTGTGCCGGATGTCGTGGGCCAGCGCCTCCCCGCGGCGGGTGGGGTTGATCCCCACCACCGCCGCCCCGGCCAGGGCGGCCCCGGCGATCAGCCACAGGTACTCGGGCAGGTTGTCGAGGAGCACCCCGACGTGGAACGGGCCCGGCCGGCGGAGCCCCACCAGCAGCCCGGCCCGGCGCTCGGCCGCCGCCACCAGCTCCGCCCAGCTGTACCGCTCACCCTCGAAGAGCAGGGCGGGGTGGTGGTCGTCGGCCCGGGCGCGCAGCAGCCGGGCCACGGTCTCCGCCGGGGGGTGGCCGCCGGCCGGTCCCCGGTCGGGCTCAGATGGTGAGGCCACCGTCGACCGACAGCACCGCCCCGGTGGTGTACGACGACTCGTCGGAGGCGAGGAAGGCGATGGAGCCGGCCATCTCCGCCGGGGTGGCGAACCCGAGCGGCGACATGATCTTGCTCAGCTCCTTGAAGTCGGCGCCCTCGGGCAGGCCGAAGGAGCCGATCAGCGGGGTGTCCACCCCGCCGGGGGCCACCACGTTGACCCGCACCCCGCGGGCCAGGTACTCGGCGGCCAGGGCCTTGGAGAACATCAGGACGCCCGCCTTGGACGCGCAGTAGGCGGCGGAGTAGGACTGGCCCATCAGGGCGGTGTTGGAGGCCACGTTGACGATGTTCCCGCCGTTCTCCAACAGGTAGGGCAGGGTGGCCCGGCAGATGAGGAAGGGCCCGGTGAGGTTGACGGCCAGGATCTGCTGCCACCTCTCGAGCGGCATCTCGGTGGTGTTGTAGAAGCCGCCGATGCCGGCCACGTTGGCCACCACGTGGGGAGCCCCCAACGACGCCACCACCGCCTCCACCGTGGTGGTCACCGACTCCTCGGAGGTCACGTCGCAGGCGAAGGCCCGGGCCGTCCCGCCGTCGGACCCGATCATGTCGACGGTGGCCTGCAGGCCCGTCTCGGAGATGTCGAGGGCGGCCACCGCCGCCCCCTCGGCGGCCAGCCGGGCGGCCACCGCCTGGCCGATGCCGGAGCCGGCCCCGGTGACCAGGGCCACCTTCCCCTCGAACCGGCGGCCGGCGAAGCCCTTGATGGAGGCGTTGGCGGCGTCGTGCTCGCTGCCCCCCTCGCCGAGTGTGACCCTCTGGATCGGGCTCATGCTGGTCTCCCTGTGGTTGGTGTGGGTGCGAACTGCTCGCGCAGCTTGTGCTTCAGGATCTTGCCCGCCGGATTGCGGGGGACGACGTCGACCAGCTCCAGCTGCTCGGGGACCGCCTGGACCCGCAGGCCCCGACCGGTGAGGAACGCCCCCATCCCGGCCAGGTCGAGCGTCTGGCCGTCCTGGAGGGCCACCACCGCGCAGGCCCGCTCCCCGGTCTTGGGGTCGGGGAGCCCGATGACGGCCACGTCGGCCACCGACGGGTGGTGGTAGAGGAGGTCCTCCACCTCCTTGGCGGAGATGTTCTCGCCGTGCCGGATGATGATGTCCTTCAGCCGACCGGTGATGGTCACGAACCCCTCGGCGTCGACGATGCCCAGGTCGCCGCTGCGGAAGAACCCGTCCTCGTCGAAGGCGTCGGCGTCCAGCGAGGGGTCGAGGTAGCCCCGGATGACCTGGTGGCCCTTCAGCCGGATCTCCCCCTCCACCCCGGCCGGCGCCTCGGTGCCGTCGGGGGCCACCACCTTGAGGGTCACCCCCGGGGTGGGGGGTCCCTCGGTGTCGGCCAGCTTCTGGTCGGGGTCGGTGGTCCGGGCCATCACCACGATGGGGGCCTCGGTGAGGCCGTAGCCGGAGACGATGCCGATGCCGCCGATCTCCGCCTTCAGGTCGTAGTGGAGCTGGGGCGGCTTGGGGGCCCCGCCCCCCGGGTAGGTGCGGATGGCCGGGAAGAGCGATCCCTCGCCCTTGGCCCGCTGGGCGGCCAGGTAGGCCAGGTGGAACGGGGTGCCCGAGCCGGCCTGGGTCACCCCGTTGGCGGCCAGGAAGGCCGGGGTGCCCACCGGGTCGAAGGCCTCGGTGACCAGCAGGGTGCAGCCGGACACCAGCGCCCCCATCAGCCACCCGATGCCACCGATGTGGGTGAAGGGGAAGACCAGGGCGGCCCGGTCGTCGGGGCGGAGGTCGAGGCACTCGGACATGGACAGGGCGGAGGCCAGCACCGTGAGGTCGGTGTGCTGGGCGCCCTTGGGGTCGGCGGTGGTCCCCGAGGTGTAGAAGAGCCACCGCACCGGGGCGTCGGCCGCCCGGGTGGGCAGCGGCGGCACCGGGGGGAGGTCGGCGGGGTCCCCCTCGGGGAGGGCACGGTCGGCCACCAGCACCGACAGCCCCGGCCGGCCGGCGGCGATCTCCTCGGCCATGGCCCGGAAGTCGAAGCCGCGGTAGGTGGTGGGCACCACCAGCAGGGCGGCCCGGCTCTGCTCGGTGATGAAGCCCACCTCCCGGCCCCGGTAGATGGGGATCAGGGGGTTCTGCCGGGCGCCCAGGCGGGCCAGGGCCCCCACCAGCACCAGCGACTCGATCCAGGTGGGGAGCTCCCAGCTGACGCTGGTCCCCTCCCCCACCCCGTACCCGGCGGCCAGCCCGGCGGCGGCCACCCGGCAGGCCTGCCGGTATCCGGCGAAGGTCAGCTCCCGGTCGGCGTCGTCGTGCGCCAGCACCGCCTCGGGGGTGGCGTCGGCCCGCCGCTCGATCAGCTCCCACAGGGAGGGCGCCCCCAGCCACCCCCGGGCGGCGGTGCGCCGGTCCAGCTCGTCGAGGAACTCCGTCACTGCGCACCTCCCGCCCACAGCCGGTCGGTGTAGGTGTCGGTCCCCGGCACGGTGCCGACGAACGGGGACGCCCAGACCAGGGTGCCCAGGCCGGACGCCTCGACGGCGGCCGCCTGCCCGCCGAACAGGGTGTCCCACGAGGCACCCGGCTCCTCGTCGAGGAACCACAGGTAGGCCAGCCGGCGCTCCACCCCCTCGTCGCGGGGGACGTCGCCGGGGGCGTCGGCCAGCAGGGGCAGCGGGGTCAGGCCCAGCACCGAGGCGGCGGGCGACCCCGGGAGCACCGTCGGCAGATAGGTGCGTCGGTACCACTCGTCGAGATCGGCGGCCGCCACCCCGTCGGCGGCGGAGAGGAACACCGAGACCAGGCCGGGGAACCGGTGGTCGAGGGTGAGCTCGGCGGGCACCCCGTCCTCCTCCCGCCGCTCCTCCCAGCCGAAGCGGTAGAGCCCGGTGTGGACGTGGTCCCGCTCCTCGAACATCCGGCCGGCGGCGTGGAGGGCGTTCACCTGGTCCACCGCCCACCGGTTCCACTCGTCGTGGTGGCCGGCGAGCACGTAGTAGACGCCCAGGTAGGAGCCGACCTGGGCGTCGGGGCTGATGGCGGTGGGACCCGAGGGCAGCCGGAGCGCCTTCAGGTCGGCGGTGGCCACGAAGCGGGCGCCGGCGAAGTTGTAGGCGCCGATCTGGCAGCCGGCGTAGAAGTGGTCCCGCTCGTACCACCGGTTGTAGGCCACCTCGTGCCCCCGGTGGGGCTCCACCAGCGTGAACAGCAGGGTGCCCAGGCGGATCGGGTCGTCGGTGACACCTCCGGTAGCGGGGGTCGAGTGTCCGGTCATGGTGCGCTCACCTTTCGTCGGTCGGTGCGGTCGGTCCCCTCGGCCACCAGCTCGGCGGCCCGGGCGCCCAGCGCCCGCTTGTCCACCTTCAACATGGAGGTGAGGGGCAGTGCCTCCACCCGGACCAGCCGGTCGGGCGCCTTGTAGTCGGCGAGGGAGCCGGCGACCCATCCCCGCAACTCGGCCAGCAGGGGTCCGTCGCCGGGGTCGGCGCCGGGTGCCGCCACCACGAAGGCCACCCCGATCTCCCCCAGCACCGGGTCGGGGGCCCCCACCACCGCCGCCTGGTCCACCGACGGATGGGCGGTGAGGGCGGCCTCCACCTCGGCCGGGTAGACGTTGTAGCCGCCCCGGTGGTAGAGCTCGTTGGCCCGGCCCACCAGGTGGAGGTTGCCCTCGGGGTCCTGGTAGCCGTAGTCGCCGGTGGTCAGCCAGCCGTCGTCGCCCAGCACCGACCGGGTGGTGTCGGCATCGAAGCACACGCCCTCGGCCCCCGGGCCCGTCGGGGGGCCACCCCAGTAGCCGAGCATCACCGCCGCCGACCGGAGCCGGACCCGGCCCACGTCGCCCCCGGCCACCCGGGTGCCGTCGTCGTCCACCAGGGCCAGCTCCACCCCGGGCACCGGTCGGCCGACGGTGACCGCCACCGCCCGGTCGGGGTCGCCGGGGACGGTGCCCGTCCCCAGGGAGGCCTCGGTCGACGTGTACCGGACCACCACCGGCACCCCCAGCCGGCGGCGCACCTCGGCCACCAGCTCGGCCGGCATCCGGGAGGCCCCGGTTCCCGCCACCCGCAGGGCGGAGAGGTCGGCGTCGTCGAGGGTCGGCTCGGCCATGACCAGGGCCCACTGGGTCGGCACCCCCTGGGCCACCGTCACCCGCTCCCCGGCCATCACCGCCACCGCCTCGGCGGCCCGCCACGGGGTGGGGCTGATGACGGTGGTCACCCCGTTGGCCACCTCGTCCCAGGTCCGGGTCATGGTGCCGACGTGGGCGAAGGGCAGGGGTGACAGCCGGCGGTCGCCGGGCTCGGAGAGGGGGTCGGCACCGGCCGCCACCGCCGCCAGGCTGCGGTGGTCGAAGACCGCCCCCTTGGGCAGGCCGGTGGTGCCACTGGTCCACACCACCGCCACCGGGTCGGTGGGCTCGAGGTCGGGGAAGGCGGCGGGCGGCGGGCCGGTCGCCGCCGCCAGGGCCTCCGACCGTCGCACCAGGACGCCGGCCGGCCCGACGGGGTCGTCCACCCCGTCGTCGACCACGGTGACCACCGGACGGGTCCGGTCCAGGATGGAGCGCACCTCCCCGGTCCCCAGCCGGGGGTTGATGCCCGAGGTGATCGCCCCCAGTCGGGCGGCGGCGGCGTAGACGACCATGTAGTCGGAGGAGGAGGGCAGCACCAGGGCGACCACCGAGCCCCGGTCCACGCCGTGGGAGGCCAGCAGGCCGGCCACCCCGTCGGCGGCCCGGTCCCACTCGGCGAAGGTCAGCGAGCGACGTGGCCGACCGCCCACCGCCGGCTCCACGAACGCCTCGACCCCCGGGTTGGCGGTGGCGGCGGCGCGCAGCACGTCCACCACCGTCCGGAGCTCCCCCTCGATCTGACGCACCGTCATATCGCCGCCGACTGTAACAGGGCGCCCACCGCCCCCGGCCGGTCGGCGGCGCCGACCGGGGGGCCTCCCGGGGGACGGCCCGGACCGGTCAGAAGGTCAGCACCCCCCGTGCCAGCTTGCCCGCCTCCATGTCCTCGACGATCTCCCGGAACCCCTCCAGCGGGCGGGTCTCGGTGACCAGCTCGTCGAGCATCAGCTTCCCCGACAGGTAGAGCTCGACCAGCAGCGGGATGTCGTGGTGGGGACGGGCCGACCCGTACCGGCAGCCGAGCAGGCCGCGGTCCACGTAGGCCAGGGCGTTGACGTCCACCGCCACCTCGGTCCCCTGCGGGGGGATGCCGATGGCCAGGGCGTTGCCGCCCCAGTCCAGGGCGTCGAGGGCGCTGCGCAGCACCGCCGGGTGGCCGACGCAGTCGAACGACCAGTTGACCCCGCCGAACCAGCCGAGACCGCCGGACACCACGGCGGGGTTGGACGGCACGATCTCCCGGATGGCCGCCACCGAGTCGGCGTTCGAGGCGTCGACGAAGTGGGTGGCGCCGAACTGGCGGGCCAACCCCTCCTTCGACGCCAGGGTGTCCACGGCGATGATCCGGCTGGCGCCGGCCAGCCGCAGGCCCTGGATGACGTTGAGGCCGACCCCGCCGACGCCGAAGACCGCCGCGGTGTCGCCGGCGGAGACCTTGGCCCGGTTCAGCACCGCCCCCACCCCGGTGATGACCCCGCACCCGATCAGGCAGGCGGAGGTCATGGGGACGTCCTTGGAGATCTTCACCGCCTGGATCTCCTCGATCAGGGTGGCCTCGGTGAACACCGAGGTGCCGGCGAAGTTGGAGGCGGGCTCACCCTTGTAGGTGAAGGGCTGGGACACGTTGCCCAGCGTCCTGATGCACCAGGTGGGGTGGCCGGTGGAACACGCCCGGCAGTGGCCGCAGCTGGCGATGGTGGCGATCACCACGTGGTCGCCCGGCTTCACCGAGCGGACCTCGGAGCCGACCGCCTCCACCACCCCGGCGCCCTCGTGCCCGAGGACCGACGGCGACTTCCAGGGGATGGTCCCGTTGATGACCGACAGGTCGCTGTGGCAGACCCCCGCCGCCCCCAGGGCCACCCGGACCTGGGTGGGACCCGGGGCCCCGACCTCCAGCTGGTCGGTGACCTCTGCCTCGCTTCCGGTGTAGACGATGCCGCGCACGGCGCTCCCCTCTCTGTTGTGACTCGGTTGTCGGACGTGGGTCTCGATGGGTGGTGATCGGCGGCGGCCGGGCTCAGGCGGTGACGTCGATCTCCCGGTCGCGCAGCTCGCGCTTGAGCACCTTGCCGCTGGCGTTGGTGGGCAGCACCTCGACGGCCACCACCGACCGGGGCACCTTGAAGTTGGCCAGGCGCTCCCGGGCCCACCCGAGCAGGTCGGCCTCGAGAGCGTCGGCGGAGGCCTCGGGGGCCACCACCACGAAGGCCCGCCCGACCTCCCCCATGCGCGGATCGGGCACCCCCACCACCGCCACCCGGGCGATCGCCGGGTGCAGGCCGAGGACCTCCTCGACCTCCGCCGGATAGACGTTGAAGCCGCCGGAGACGTACATGTCCTTCAGCCGGTCGGTGATGTCCACGTTCCCGTCGGCGTCCATCACCCCGACGTCGCCGGTGTGGAGCCAGCCGTCGGGGTCGATGGCCTCGTCGGTGGCGTCCTGGTCGTTGAAGTACCCGTACATGACGTTGTAGCCGCGCACCACGATCTCGCCGCTCTCCCCGCGGGGGACCTCCACGCCGTCGGCATCGACGATCCGCACCTCCACGTCGGGGATCGCACGTCCCGACGTCCCGGCGATGATCTCGGCCGGGTCACCCCGACGGCACATGGTCACCGTCCCGGTGGCCTCGGTCAGCCCGTAGGCGGTGAGCACCGTCTCCACCCCCAGATCGGACCAGAGCCGCCGCACCAGCTCCACCGGGACCGAGGCGGCGCCGGTCACCACCAGGCGGAGGGTGCTGAGGTCGAAGGACGCACGGTCGGGGCGGTCGAGGATGGACTGGAAGACGGTGGGCGGCCCGGGGAGCACCGAGATCCGCTCCCCGGCGATCCGCTCCATCAGGATGTCGACGTCGAACACCGGCTCCGCCACCATGGTGGCGCCGGTCATCAGGCAGGCCAGCACGCCGGCCTTGTAGCCGAAGGTGTGGAAGAACGGGTTGACGATCAGGTAGCGGTCACCGTGCCGGAGGCCGACCACCTCCGCCCAGGTGGCGAAGGTCCGCAGGGTCTGGCCGTGGGTGGCCATGGCCCCCTTGGGACGGCCGGTGGTGCCGGAGGTGAACACCAGGTCCGACATGTCACCGCTGGTGATGGAGGCGGTCCGTCCGGCGGCGATGTCGGAGGGGACCATCGCCCCCTCCTTCAGGAACACCTGCCAGTCGACCACCGGGTCCCCGGTGGTGGTGCCGGCGGTGGTGGGGCCCGATCCGGTACGGAGGACCACCACCCGCTCGAGGTCGGGGACCTTGGCCCCGGCTGCCACCGCCTCGGCCAGCATGGCCGGGTAGTCGGTGCCGAGAAACCCCTGCACGGTGAAGAGGATCCTGGCCCCGGACTCCTGCAGGATGTAGGCGGCCTCCGCCCCCTTGTAGCGGGTGTTGAGGGGCACCAGCAGGGCCCCGGCCCCCACCGCCCCGAGGGCGGCGATCACCCACTCGGCGCAGTTGGGCGCCCAGATGGCCACCCGGTCGCCGCGCCCGATGCCGTTGGCCAGGACCGCCCGGGTGGCGGCGGCCACCCCCTCCGCCAGCTGGTCGAAGGTCAGTCGGGTGGTGGTGCCGTTGGGGCCGTGGACGTCCACCAGCGCCTCGGCGCCACCGAATCGGGCGGCGGCGTCCTCGACCAGGCCGGGGATGGTCCCCCACTGGAGATCCCCTCGGGGATCCGTGATGTCTGACACACCGTCAGGGTAGTGCAACGGCCCTGCCGGCCCGGCGGGGGTCAGGGGTGCTGGCTGCTGACCGAGACCACCTCGCCCGTCATGAAGGTGGCGTACTGGCTGGCCAGGAACACGATGACGTTGGCCACCTCCCACACCTCCGCTCCCCGGCCCAGGACCTCACGACGCGACAGCTCGGCCAGCTCCTCCTCGGGCATCACCTTGGAGAGGAAGGGGTGGAGGGCCAGGCTGGGCGCCACGGCGTTGACCCGCACGCCGTGGGGGGCCGCCTCCACCGCTGAGCACCGGGTGAGGGCCATCACCCCCGCCTTGGCCGCCGCGTAGTGGGCCTGACCGGCCTGGGCGCGCCAGCCGAGCACCGAGGCGTTGTTCACGATCACCCCGCCCTCCCCGCGCTCGTAGAGGTGGCGGAGGGCGGCGCGGGTGCACCGGAAGGTGCCGGTCAGCGTGATGTCGAGCACCAGCGACCACTGCTCGTCGGTCATGTCCACGATGTCCACCTGGCCGCCCAGGCCGGCGTTGTTGACCGCCACGTCGAACCGACCGTGCCGCTCGACGGCGGCGGCGTAGAGGCCGGTCACCTGGTCCTCGTCGGTGACGTCGCAGACCACGGCCAGGGGGCGCTCGCCGCCGGCGGCCGGCAGGGCGGCCAGGGTGTCGGCCGCCTCGTCGAGGCGGCGCGGGTGGGTGTCGGAGATCACCACGGTGGCCCCCTCCTCCACGCACCGCTTGGCGGTGGCGAAGCCGATGCCGGTCCCGGCGGCGGCCGTCACCACCACCACCTTCCCCTCCAGCAGGCGGTGGCCGTCGGGTGGGGCGGGGGCGGCGGGTGGGGTGGGGGCGGTCAACGGGGGGCTCCCTTCGGTTCGGCGGGCAGCCCGAGGACGCGCTCGCCGATGATGTTTCGCTGGATCTCGTTGGAGCCGCCGTAGATGGTCTCGGACCGGCTGAAGAGGAAGGTGCGCTGGAAGGCGTCGAGCTCGTAGGGCGGGTCGTCCACCACCGTCCCGGCCATCCCCCGGACGTCCATGGCCAGCTCGCCGAGGCCCTGGTGCCACGAGCTCCAGGCCAGCTTGATGATGGAGGCCTCCGGCGGGGCCACCGGCCCGTCGATGGCCGACAGGCTGCGGAGCGTGTTGAAGCGGAGGATCTCCAGCTCGGCGTAGGCCCGGGCCAGTCGCTGGCGGACCACCGGGTCCCGGCTCCGGCCGTTGGCCCGGGCGGCGGCGGTCAGGTGGTCGAGCTCCCGCCGGAACGACACCTGGTGGCCCAGCAGGGCCACCCCCCGCTCGAAGGCCAGGGTGGCCAGGGCCACCCGCCAGCCGTCACCCACCTCCCCCAGCACGTTGGCCCGGGCGGTGCGGGCACCGTCGAAGAAGACCTCGTTGAACTCCGAGGTGCCGGTCAGCTGGGTGATGGGGCGGATCTCCACGCCGGGCTGGTCCATGGGCACCAACAGGTAGGAGAGCCCCCGGTGCCGCGCCGATCCCGGCTCGGTCCGGCACACCACGAAGCACCAGTCCGACTGGTGGGCCAGCGACGTCCACACCTTCTGCCCGGTCACCACCCACCCGTCGCCGTCCAGGACCGCCTTGGTCTGGACGTTGGCCAGGTCGCTCCCGGCGTTCGGCTCCGAGTACCCCTGGCACCACAGCTCGGTGCCGGCCACGATGGGCGGGAGGAAGCGGGCCTTCTGCTCCGGGGTGCCGTAGTGGAGGATGGTCGGCCCGATCAGGCCCTCGCCCAGGACGCTGACCCGGCCCGGGGCCTTGGCCCGCACGTACTCCTCGTTGAAGATGACCTGCTGGGCGATGGACGCCCCCCGGCCGCCCCACTCGGCCGGCCACCCCAGGCAGGTCCAGCCGTCGGCGGCCAGGACGTGCTCCCACTCCAGCCGCGTCTCGAACCCGAAGGTCTCGTCCCCCGAGCCACCCCGGCCGTCGAGGGCGGCGAACTCGCCGACCACGTGGTCGACCAGCCAGGTGCGCACCTCCTTGCGGAAGGCCTCGTCCTCGGGTCGGTCTCGAAGGTCCATGGGTTCCAGGGTGTCGACGGGCGGGGTGGCCGGGTCGGCCGGACCGGTGGGCGGATCCCGCCCCCCGAATCTGACGCGACGTTAGCAAAGGCGTTTCCCCTGGCCGGGGGGTCGGACAACGGCCCGGATGAGAGGTCGGGCCGGGAACAGCCTGACCGGACCGGACGTTCTACCCTGCAGGGACGGCCGAATGGCGGCAGCGAACCGGCTGCCCCGGACCGCCCGGAGGAGGCAGGCCCATGACCGACGACACCACCGATCCCACCACCGACACGGTGGAGCTCACCGACGAGGAGTGGAAGGCCCGCCTGACCCCGGAGCGGTACGCCGTCCTGCGTCAGGGCGGCACCGAGCCGGCGTGGTCGGGCGAGCTCCTCCACGTGGACGGCAGCGGCATGTTCACCTGTGCCGGCTGCGGGGCGGAGCTGTTCCCCTCCGACACCAAGTTCGAGTCGGGGTCGGGGTGGCCCAGCTTCTACCGGGCCCTCGACGAGGGTGTCATCAAGGAGCACGCAGACCACAAGTTCGGGATGACCCGCACCGAGATCACCTGCGCCCGCTGCGGCGGCCACCTGGGACACGTGTTCCCCGACGGTCCCAACCCCACCGGGCTCCGCTACTGCGTCAACTCGCTCTCCCTCGACTACAAGCCCGAGGGGTCCGAGACGGCCCCGGTCGAAGGCTGACCGGGGGCGGCGGCCACCGCCAGCCGCCGCTCGAGCAGTTCGAAGAGGTCGCCGAGGGCGGCGGCCTCCCGGGTGCCGCCGCACCGCAGCAGCAGCCGGTCGGCGTCGGCCAACGCCTGGCACGCCCCGAACACCTCGGCCTTGCTCAGCAGCACGGCCGGCGGGAAGGACAGCGGTACCGGACGGCCCGGCGGCAGGTGGAGGGCTTCCGCCGACGGGGCGGCGGTGTCCAGGATGGTCATGACGGCTCCTCTCCGGACCGGGGATCAGGCGTCGGCGCCGAGGGCGGCGTCGAGCTGCCCGTCGGCGGCGGCGTCCGCCCCGGCCTCGTCATCGGTCACCTGGCGCCGCTCCACCTTGTGCACGTCGGCGGTGGCGAACCGGAGGCTGGCCCCGACCTCGTCGGCCACGATCTCCACCTTGAACCGGCGGTCGCCGTCCTCGGTCTCCCAGCTGCGCTGCTCGAGCCGACCGGTGACCACCACCCGGGCCCCCTTGGTGAGGGTGAGGGCGGTGTTCTCGGCCAGTTCGCGCCAGCAGACCACGTCGAAGAAGGAGGTGGCCTCCTCCCACTCGCTGGTCTCCCGGTTCATCCAACGGCGGTTGACCGCCACCCCCAGCGAGGTGGTGGCCTGGCCCTCGCGGGTGTAGCGGATCTCGGGATCCCGGGTCAGGTTCCCGGTGATGGTGGTGGTGGTCGAGGTGGTCATGTCGCCTCCGTGGGGAGCGCCCGGGTGGGACCGACCACGGTGGCCGGCCCTCCGAGCCTGCGCCCGCCGGCTGGCCCCGGTGCTGGCCGGCACCTTGCCGGTCACCTTGCCCGACCCCCGGGGGCCGTCGTCGGCTCCCCGGTCGGCGGGAGCCCCGGCCACTAGGTTGCTGCCATGACCCCGCCGTGGATCTGGCGATCCCCTCCCGGCTGGCCGGAGGCCCCCCCGGGGTGGACACCGCCCCCGGGGTGGGCACCGCCACCGGAGTGGGCCCCGGCGCCGGCCGGCTGGCAGTTCTGGGTGCCGGCTCCGGCGCCGCCGGTGGGGACCTGGGCCCCACCACCGCCCGGCGCCCCCGGCGCCGTCGGGCTCCCTCCTCCCAACGGCGCGCCACCGGCCGGCGTCGTCGTGCCCGGCCCACCACCGGTGGCGGGGGGTCCCCCGCCGTGGGGTGGCCCCCCTCCGGCGCCGTCGCCCTTCGGCGAGCCGCTGGTCGCCCCGCCCCTCCGGTTCGAGCCGACCACCCGCCGCGGGCTGGTGTGGGAGACCCGCTTCGTGATGCTGGCGTTTCTGGCCCCCGGCGTGGTGACCGCCTTCGTCCTGCTCGTCCAGTCGCTCTACGGCCAGGGCGACCAGTCCCGGTTCCCGGTGCTGATCACCGGGCACTCCACCGCCAACCTGCTCCTCGGGATCCTCGCCTACCTGCCGGTGGGTGCGGTGGTCCCGGTGGCGCTCCTGCTGCTGGCCCGGAGCGGGCAGCCGCCGTCGAGCCTCGGCCTCGGGATGCCCAACTTCCTCCGGGACATCCTCCCCGGAGCCGGGCTCGCCCTGTGGGCGTACGGGGTGGAGATCGTGGTGATCATCCCCCTGGTCGCCATCTTCGGCAAGCACTCCCGCTACCTCAACCAGGTGAAGGTGGGCCACGTGCCCGCCTCCTACGTCCTCTACGGGATCGTGATCGCCGCCGTCACCGCCGTCACCGAGGAGGTGCTGGTCAACGGGTACCTGCTCACCCGCCTCCACCAGCTGGACTGGGCACCCTGGCCGGCCTTCGCCCTCAGCCTCACCCTCCGGACCAGCTACCACATCTACTACGGGCTGGGCTTCCTGCTCACCGTCCCCTTCGGGTGGCTGGTCACCCGGTCGTTCCAGAAGCACGGCCGGCTGAACCGGCCGATCGCCGCCCACTTCCTGTACGACGCCACGCTGATCACCATCGCCGTGCTCACCTCGTGAGCCCCGGCCCCGGGCTCAGTGCTCGGCGAACGGCAGATCCTTCTCGAAGGTGAGGTAGGGCTGGGGCGGCAGGTACTCGGCGGGGATCTCGTCGGGCTGGGCGTAGTGGGCCACGTCGAAGAGGTTGGCCACCTCGCTGGTGCCGTCGGTGGTGGCCACCAGGCCGGCCTCGTGGCTCCGGGCGAACGCCTCGGCCCCGGAGATCGACCCCGACGCCAGCGACTCGTGGGTGGCACGGTCGACGCGGGCCACCAGGCTGTAGATCACCCCGTCCCGGCTGGCCCCCACCCGGTGGCCGATCATCCGGTGGTGCTTCCCGTCGTCGATGACGTAGACGGCGGCGTCGCCGGAGCCCACGCACTGCCGGATCCGGTCCGGGTGGCCGAACAGTCCCCACTGCTCGTGTCGGCGCTCCTTCATGGCGAAGAGGGGGCTGGCCGGCACCGTGCCCTCCGGCTCGTCCTCCCCCAGGGGGGTGGCGTCGACCGGGGCGTCGACCGGGAAGAGGGAGTCCTCCGTCTCCGGAAGGAAGTGGAGCTCCCCGTCCTCCCGGGAGCGGATGACGGTGTGCGGGGCCGGCTCGGTGGGCCCGGGGGTCTGGGCGTCGCTCACGTGGTGGTCCTCCTTGGGGAGGCGGTCGGGTGCGGCCGCCTCGATGGCCACAGTCTGCCGGATCCGTCAGGGCGTCGCGTGCCCCGGGCCCGGTCGGCCGGCCCCCCGGCCGGCCTCACCCGCCGGCCAGATCGCCGGCCAGCTCCGCCCGCACCTCGTCGGACAGCCGCACCCCGGGGCAGCCCGTCGGGGTACTCGGGGTGGTCGAGCCCCAGGTGCACCGGACCGGCCCCGAACGCCTCCACCTGGGCGGGGGTGAGGCGGAACCGGACGTAGTGGACCGCCGAGGTGACCGTCTCCCGGGTCAGCTGGGCCTGGTGGTCGGCCTCGGGCGTCGAGCGCACCACCTCGAGGTCGGTCCCCTCGCCGATCCGGAGGACCACGGCCGCCTCCACGCCCACCAGGCGGGGCAGCCAGTGGCGGAGCTGCTCCTCGGTGGTCAGCTCGAGGAAGAGGGTGGCCGACAGCTCGCCGGGGGCGGGGAGCAGCCGGTTGTAGACGTCGAGCTCGTGCTGGATCTGCTGGTCGGTCACCATCTTCTCGGCCCGGGCCATCTCCTGCACCTGGAACCGCACGGTCAGGCGGTTCTCGAAGGTGAGGGTGACCACCGGGCCCACCGACACCCGGCGCAGCTTCTTCACGGCGATCACCTGCCGTCGGAACTCGTCGCGCCCCCGCTCGTAGGCGCGCTGGTCCTCGATGTCGTCGAGGGTGAGGTCCCCGCCCCGGCTCACCGGGCCGTCCCCTCGGGCGGGATGCCGTAGGCGCGGGCCATCAGCTGGATGGGGTGGACCGGCCGGAGGCCGGTCTCCTGCTCGATGGAGCCGTTGGCCAGGTGGCAGTCGCCGCACACCACCGGGTTGCCGGCCGCCTCCACCTCCCGCTTCAGCGGCTGGGCCACCTGCCGGGCCAGCTCGTAGTTGTCCTGGCGGTAGCCCCAGGTCCCGTCGATGCCCGAGCACCGCTGCACCAGGGTGGCCTTGACCCCGGCCACCTTCAGGAGGTCCCGGCTCTTCAGCCCGATCTGCTGGGCCTGCAGGTGGCAGGCCACGTGGTAGGTCACCTGGTCGGGAACGTCGCCCCGCTCCCGGCCCGGGAACTCGGTGTCGAGGGTGGTGCCCTCCCCCTTGTGCAGACGCCATCAGGTACTCGGCGGGGTCGGCGGTGTGGGCGGCCACCAGCTCGGCGTCGGCGGCCTGCGGGGTGTGGGCCAGGTAGATCGGGTAGTCCTTCCGGACCACGTAGGCACAGGTGGGCTGGGCCACCACCACCTCCCGACCGGCGCGGACCTCGTCGGCCAGGACGGCCACGTTGCGTCGGGCCGCCTTGGCGAACTCCTGGACGTTGCCCTGGTGGAGCCAGGGGGCCCCGCAGCACGAGGTGCCCTCCGGCAACGAGCAGGCCACGCCGTTGCGCTCGTACACCTTCACCAGGTCCTTGCCGATGTCGGGCTCCATGTACTCGATGAAGCAGGTGGGGAAGACGCTGACCTCCCCCTGGCGCTCGACGGCGGCCACCGGGGCCCGGGTGCCGGTGGTGTGGCCGCCGCCTGAACCAGCTGGAGAACCGCTGCCGGGCGTACGGCGGGAGGAGCCGCCCGGACGCCATCCCCACCGTCTTCTCCATCATCCGCCGGGCCCACGAGCCCGGGGTGCCGGTGGCCGCGTTGACCAGCGGGGCGACCGCCGACGAGACGGTGCCCAGGAGGTCGGTGCGGGCCAGCGCCTGGTCGGTGAGGCGCTGCTTCAACGGCAGCCCCTCCGACTGGCGGACGGCATGGGCCCGCATCATCAGCCGGGGGAAGTCGAGCTCCCACTCGTGGGGCGGGACATAGGGGCACTTGAGGTAGCAGAGCTTGCACTGGTAGCACTCGTCGACCACCTGGTCCTGCTCGGCCGGGGTCATGGCGCCGACGTCCCCGTCCCGGGCGTCGATGGTGTCGAACAGGGTGGGGAAGGACGGGCAGAGGTTGAAGCAGAGACGGCATCCGTGGCACAGGTCGTAGACGCGCTCGAGCTCGACACGGAGATCGCCCTCGTCGAGGTAGGCGGGATGCTCGGGGTCGTAGGTGGTGGTCACGATGGTCCTCTCGGGGGCGGGTGGGGCCGGGGTGGCGGGCGGTCCGGACGGCACGGCCCCGGGGTCCACCCCGGGGCCGGCCGTGCTGCGGTGGTGCGCCGGCGTCGCCGGCGCATCGGTCAGGCGACCGAGGCCAGGCCCTCGGTGAAGCGGCCGGCGTGGCTCTTCTCGGCGCGGGCCAGCGTCTCGAACCACTCGGCGATCTCGTCGAATCCCTCGTCGCGGGCGGTCCGGGCGAACCCCGGGTACATCTCGGAGTACTCGTAGGTCTCGCCCTCCACCGCCGACTTCAGGTTGTCCTCGGTGGGCCCGACCGGCACGCCGGTCACCGGGTCACCCGTCTCGCGGAGGAAGTCGAAGTGGCCGAAGGCGTGGCCGGTCTCCCCCTCGGCGACCGAGCGGAACAGGGCGGCCACGTCCGGGTAGCCCTCGACGTCGGCCTTCTGGGCGAAGTAGAGGTAGCGGCGGTTGGCCTGGCTCTCCCCGGCGAACGCCTCCTTCAGGTTTCCCTCGGTCTTGCTGTCCTTCAGTGCAGGCACGGTGTGTCTCTCTTCCTTTGGTCGGGTGGATGTGATGCGGTCAGTGGGCGGTCGGTGACGGTGCGACGGGCCCGGGTGGGCGCCCCGGTCCGGCAGTCGGTGCAGAGGCCCCGGAAGACGATCTCCGCCGATCCCACCTCGAACCCCAGCTCGTCGCCGTCGGGGATCCGGAGGTCCGGGAAGTCGGCCACCAGGTCGCGGACCTTGCCGCACCGGCGGCAGACCAGGTGGTGGTGGGGATGGTCGACGTTGGGGTCGAACCGGGTCCTGCCGGTGCCGATGTCCAGCGAGGTGATCTCCCCCAGCTCCGACAGGTCGTTGAGGGTCTGGTAGACGGTCTTGAGCGAGATGGTCTCCATCTCTCGGCTGGCCTCGGCGTGGACGGCCTCGGCCGACGGATGGGTCACGTTGCCCTGCAGGACCCGGAAGATGCACCGCCGCTGGGCGGTGACCTTCCGACCGTTGGCCCGGAACAGCTCGGTGAGCTCGTCGACCGTCTTCATCGCCCCACCACCTTATCACCAATGATTGTTTGTTGACACCAATTGTTGAAATCGCCCCGGGAGACGGGGACGCCCGGGGTGGCGACCGGGCTTCGCCGTCGCGAGGCGCCTGTGGCAGGCTTCGACGGTGCCCGAGCCGACCGCCGACCGACCCCGACCGTCGGCCTCCGGACCGTCGTTCGACCGCACGGCGGCCCTCGACCGACTGGCGGCGGAGACCTTCGACGTGCTGGTGATCGGCGGCGGCATCACCGGCGCCGGGGTGGCGCTCGACGCCGCCAGCCGCGGGCTGCGCACCGCCCTGGTCGAGCAGCACGACTTCGCCTCCGGCACCTCGTCGAAGTCGTCCAAGCTGGTGCACGGAGGGCTCCGCTACCTGCAGCAGAAGGAGTTCCGGCTGGTCTACGAGAACCTGGCCGAGCGCCAGCGGCTCCTCGAGAACGCCCCCCACCTGGTGAGCCCCCTCCCCTTCCTCATCCCGCTGTTCGGCCGGGGCGGCATCGTCGACCGGGGCGTGGCCCGCACCTACCGCACCGCCCTGTGGCTCTACGACCTCACCGGCGGGGTGCGGATCGGCCGCCGCCACCAGCGGATCTCCCGGACCCAGACCCTGGCCCACCTCCCCACCCTGCGCGCCGACCGGCTGGTCGACTCGTTCCTGTACTGGGACGCCCGGACCGACGACGCCCGCCTCACCCTGGAGGTGGTGCGCACCGCCGTGCTCGACCACGGGGCGGTGGCCGCCAACCACACCCCGGTGGTCGCCCTCACCACCGGGGCCGACGGCCGGGTGGACGGCGCCCGGGTGGCGCCGGAGGGGAGGGAGCCGTTCGAGGTCCGGGCCGGGGTGGTGGTCAACGCCGCCGGGGTGTGGGCCGACGAGGTCCGGGCCCTCGACGAGCCGCGGCACCCCCACTCGCTCCGCCCGGCCAAGGGCATCCACGTGACGGTGCCGGCGTCGGTCCTCCCCTGCGACATCGCCGCCGTCATCCCGGTCCGCCACGACCGGCGCTCCATCTTCGTGGTGTCGTGGGGCACCCACGTCTACCTGGGCACCACCGACACCGAGTGGGACGGGCCCCTCGACGACCCGGCCTGCACCCCCGGGGACGTCGACTACCTGCTGGAGGCGGCCAACGCGGTGGTCTCCGAGCCGATCCGGCGGGAGGACATCACCGGGATCTGGTCGGGGCTCCGACCCTTGCTGGCCCCCGTGGAGGGCTCCCGCTCCCCCAGCGAGCGCACCGCCGACCTGTCGCGGCGCCACACCGTGCGCACCTCGGCCACCGGGGTGGTCACGGTGACCGGGGGCAAGCTGACCACCTACCGGAGGATGGCCGAGGACACCGTGGACGCCGCCGTCCGGGCGCTGGGTCGGCCGGCGGGTCGCTGCGCCACCCGGTCCCTCCGCCTGCGGGGGGCCGGTACCTCCGCTCCCACCCCCCCGGACCCCGACGGCGTCCGGTCCCCGTCGGCCACCGACCCGGCCGGCTCGGTGGCCGCCCACCTGGCCGGGCGGTACGGCACCGAGACCCCCGACGTCCTGGCCGAGGCGGGCGACGATCCCGCCCTGCTCGAGCCGCTGGTCCCCGGGCTCGACTACCTCCGGGCGGAGGCCCTCTACGCCGTGCGCCACGAGATGGCCACCACCCTCGCCGACGTCCTCGACCGCCGCACCCGGGCCGTGCTGCACGACGCCCGGGCCACCGCCGCCTCCGCCGGCGCGGTGGCCGACCTCATCGGACCGGTGCTCGGGTGGTCCGGCCGGCGGTGCCGGGACGAGGCCGGGGCCTACGCCGCCTCGGTCCGGTCCGCCCTGGTCACCGCCGGGCTGCCGGCCACCCGGCCCGAACCGGCGACCGCCGACGCCGCTCCCGGCGGTCTGCCCCGGTGACCCGACCGACGCCGGTCACCCCGGTCGACGCCCGGCCCGGAGGGGTCACCGACCACCTGGCCGGCCGACGGGTGGAGGTGGACGACGCCCTCCGCCGCCGGCTGGCCGACGTCTGCGCGGTGGTCACCGACGACGCCGAGCGGGCCGAGGCGGGTCGGGACTGGTGGCCGCTGGCCATCGGCTGGGCCACCCGGGGCGAGGTCCCGTCCCGGCCGGCGGTGATCGTCCGGCCCACCGACACCGCCCAGGTGGCCGGCGTCCTGGCCGCCTGCCACCGGGCCGGGGTGCCGGTCACCCCGGCGGGGGGGCGCAGCGGGGTGTGCGGCGCCTCGGTCCCCGTCTTCGGCGGCGTGGCGCTCGACGTCTGCGGCCTCGAGGGGGTGGTCGACGTCGACGTCCCCTCCCTGGTGGCGGACGTCCGGGCCGGCACCTTCGGCCCCGACCTCGAGTCGGCCCTGCAGGGGGGCTGGGGGGTGACCCTCGGCCACTGGCCCCAGTCGATGGACCTCTCCACCGTCGGGGGCTGGCTGGCCTGCCGGGGGGCGGGCCAGTACTCCAACCGGTACGGCAAGATCGAGGACATGGTGCTCGGTCTCGAGGTGGTCCTGGCCGACGGCACGGTGATCCACACCGGCGGGCACGGCCCCCGGTCGGCCACCGGGCCCGACCTCACCCAGCTGTTCGTGGGCAGCGAGGGCACCCTGGGAGTGATCACCGAGGGCCGGTTCCGGGTCCACCCCGTGCCCGCCGGCTCCGGACGCCGGGCCTTCGGCTTCCCCTCCTTCGCCGACGGGCTCGAGGCGTGCCGGCGCATCCTCCGGCGGGGCGCCACCCCCGCCGTCCTCCGCCTGTACGACGCCGTCGAGTCGGGGCGCTCGTTCGAGCACCCGGAGACCAACGTCCTCATCGTGCTGGACGAGGCCGAACCCGCCCTGGTGACGGCCACCCTCGCGGTGGTGGACGAGGAGGCCCGGGACGCCGTCCGCCTCGACGACGAGCTGGTGGAGCGGTGGCTCGGTCACCGGAACGACGTCTCGGCCCTGGCCCCCCTGTGGCGGGGCGGCGTGGTGGTCGACACCGTGGAGATCGCCGCCCGGTGGGCCGCCCTCCCCGGCCTCTACCGGTCGGTGGTCGACACCCTCGGCTCGGTCGACGGCACCCTGGTCGCCTCGTCGCACCAGTCCCACGCCTACACCGACGGGGCCTGCCTCTACTTCACCTTCGCCGGGCGTCCCCCCGACGACGCCGGCGGGGCCGACCGGGACGCCTGGGCGGAGGGATACTACGTCACGGCCTGGGACGCGGTGACCGCCGCCACCCGGGTGGCGGGGGGCGCCATCAGCCACCACCACGGCATCGGGCTCAACCGGTCCCGCTTCCTGCCCGACGCCCTGGGGGACGCCTTCGGGGTCCTGGCCGCCGTCAAGTCGGCGCTCGACCCGGCCGGGATCCTCAACCCCGGCAAGCTCGGCCTCGACTCCCCGTTCGGCCCCCCGCCCTGGCCGGGAGCCGTCCGGTGAGCGTGCTGGTGGTGGACGTCGGCACCTCGGGGGTGCGGGGGGCGGTGGTCCGTCCGGACGGCGCCGTTGAGCACGTCCACCACGTCCCGGTGCTCCCCGACACCCCGTTCCCCGGGCTGGTGGAGTTCGACGCCACCGCCGTGGCCACCGCCGTGCTCGAGGTGGCGGCCCGCTCCCTGGCCGACGGTGGGCCGGTGTCGGTGGTGGGGATCGCCAACCAGCGGGCCTCCACCATCCTCTGGGACCGGACCACCGGCCTCCCGGTGGGGCCCGGCATCGGGTGGCAGGACCTCCGGACGGTGGGCACCTGCCTGGAGCTCCAGGCCTCGGGGATCCGGCTGGCCCCCAACGCCTCGGCCACCAAGCTGGCCGCCCTCCTCGACCTGGCCGACCCCGACCGGCGGCGGGCCGAGGCCGGGGAGCTGGCGTTCGGCACCGTGGACACCTGGGTGGCCTGGACCCTGTCGGCCGGCCATCTCCACGTCACCGACAGCTCCAACGCCGGGGTCACCGGCCTCCTCCACGGCGACGGCCGGGGCTGGGACACCACCGTCCTCGAGGCGCTCGGGATCCCTCCCGCCGTGCTGCCGACCATCGTGGACTCCACCGGGGTGGTGGGCGACGCCTCGGCCCTGGCCGGCGCCCCGCCCATCGGCGGGATGGCCGGCGACCAGCAGGCGTCCCTGATCGGCCAGGGCTGCACCCGGCCCGGCCTGGCCAAGGCCACCTTCGGCACCGGCGGCATGCTCGACCAGTGCGTCGGACCCGAGCGGCCCCCCTTCGCCGCCCGGGGGGACGGGGGCACCATCCCCATCGTGGCCTGGCGGCGGGACGGGGCCATCACCTGGGGCATCGAGGCGATCATGCTGTCGGCCGGCACCTGCGTGGAGTGGCTCCGGGACGACCTGGGCCTGATCGGGACGGCCGCCGACTCCGCCACGGTGGCCGGGGCCTGCGAGGACACCGGCGACGTCTGGTTCGTCCCCGCCCTGCTCGGCCTGGGCACCCCGGTGTGGGACTTCGGGGCACGGGGGACCTTCACCGGCATCACCCGGGGATCGGGTCGGCCCCAGATGGTGCGGGCGGTGCTGGAGGGGGTGGCCCACCGGGGGGCCGACCTCCTGGAGGCGGCCGAGACCGACTCCGGCCTCCCCATCGGGGCGCTCCGGGTCGACGGTGGCATGACCGCCAACCCGGTGTTCACCCAGGCGCTGGCCGACGCCTGCGGCCGGCCGGTGGAGATCTCCCCGGTGCTCGAGGCCACCACCCTGGGGGCCGCCTACCTGGCCGGTCTGGCCGTGGGCACCTGGCGGGACGAGCGGGACGTGGCCGGCACCTGGGCGCCCCGGGCGGTGGTCGAACCGTCCCTCCCCGCCGACCAGGTGGCCGACCGGCGCCGGCGGTGGCTGCAGGCCCGGAGCCGCGCCGAGGCCACCATCCCCGAACTGTCCGCCCTCGACTTCTGAACCGGGCACCCGGCCGCCGGAACTCCGGGCCGGCCGGCCGGTATCGTGGTCAGGTCGGGGGGGCGCTCTGACGGGGGCCGGCCACTGGCCCGGTCCCGCCAGGCCGAGGGAACGAGGAACGGGATGACGACGGACACGGAGGCCACCACGGAGGTCGGCGGTCAGGTGCCCGCCACGGTGCCCTCCCGCCCGCAGCCCGACTTCGCCGAGGCGGCCGGGCTGGCCCGGGCCCTCCACGCCTCCCTCTCCGAGGTGCTGCTGGGCACGCCGACCGCCGTCACCGTGGCGGTGGTGGCCGCCCTCTCCGGCTCCCACCTGCTGATCGAGGACGTGCCCGGGGTGGGTAAGACCGTCCTGGCCCGCGCCCTGTCCACCACCCTGGGGGCCAGCCTCTCCCGGATCCAGGGCCATCCCGACCTGCTGCCGTCCGACGTCACCGGGGTGACGGTGTTCGCCCAGGACACCGGGAGCTGGGACTTCCGTCCCGGACCGGTCTTCGCCCACGTCCTCCTCCTCGACGAGCTCAACCGCACGCCGCCCCGCACCCAGTCGGCGCTGCTGGAGACCATGGAGGAGGGCCAGGTCACCGTGGACGGCGACACCTGGCCGCTGCCCCGCCCCCATCTGGTCATCGCCACCCAGAACCCGGTGGGCCAGCTCGGCACCTACCCGCTGATCGAGAGCCAGCTCGACCGGTTCGGCATGTCCACCTCCATCGGCTACCCGGACGCCGAGGTGGAGACCCGCCTGGTCCTCCACCAGGGGGGCCGCTACGCGCTGGAGGGCCTCCGCCCGGTCTGCACCCCCGCCCAGTGGGGACGGGTCATCGAGTCCACCGCCGCCGTTCAGGTGGTCACCCCGGTGGCCGAGTACGCCGTCGCCCTGGTGCGGGCCACCCGCTCGGTGGGGACGGTCCGCCTGGGGGCCAGCCCCCGGGCGGCCATCGCCCTCCTCCGCAGCGCCCAGGCCTACGCCATCCTCTCCAACCGGGCCTACGTCACCCCCGAGGACCTCCAGGCGGTGGCGGTGCCCTGCCTGGCCCACCGCCTGGTGGCCGAGCCCGGCGGCGACTCCGGCCGGGACCTGGTGGCCCAGATCGTGGCGGCCACACCGGTCCCCCGCCCGTGAGCCGGACCCCGTCGTCCGACGACGGGCCGGCCCTCTCCGTGGCCTTCGGGCTCAGCGCCCTGGTGGTCGGCGTGGTGTCCGGCACCGCCGGGGTGGTGGTGGCCCGCCGGGTGTTCGGGCCCGGCAACGCCGTCATCGGGGCGGCCATCGGCCTGGCGGTGGGGGTGCCGATCGCCCTGTGGGTGGGGTCGAGCCGCCGCCGCCGGGGCCGGGCGGTCCGGCTCCCCAACGGCCGGCGGCTGCGCCGGCGCCTCCACCCGGTGCGGTGGCTGGGCCCGGTGTTCGGCAGCCTGCTCACGGTGCTGGCCTGGTCGGCGGTGGCCCACTCCAGCGGTTCGGGGTGGGTGCAGGCGGTCGGGGCCCTGCTGGCCGCCGTCCTGGTCACCGGGCTCGTCGCCCCCGCCTTCCCCGCCCGCCGGGCGGCCGCCGTCTGCGTCGACTCGCCGTCCGATGTCACGGCCGGCCGCGCCGCCACCCTCACCCTGGCGGCCGGGGGGCCGCTGCGGGTCACCCCGCTCTTCCCCCCCGGGCCGGTCCGGCGGGCCGAGGGTCGGACCCGGGGTTCCCGCCCGGTGGAGGTCGAGGTGGTGGCGCCCCGACGGGGGGTGCTGGAGTCGGTGGCCGTCGAGCTGGCCTCCTCGGCGCCCTTCGGACTGGTGTGGTGGGCCCGGGAGGTGGTGGTGCCCCTGCCCCGGCCGCTGCACGTGGCGCCCCGGGTGGGGCCCCCCGCCCCCCTCGAGGTCGTCCCCGACGACCACCTGGGTGACGCCGACGACCGGACCCCCTCGATGACCGGCGAGGTCCGGGGCATCCGCCCCTACCGGCCGGGGGACCTCCGCCGGGCCATCCACTGGCCGGCCACCGCCCACACCGGGGCGCTGATGGTGAGCGAGTCCGAGCAGCCGGTCGACGAGCCGGTGGTGGTGGAGGTGGTCCTGCCCCCCGACCCGGAGGCGGCCGAGCGGGAGGCCGAGCGGGCCATGTCGACGGCGTCCGGCCTGCTGGCCGCCGGGGTCCCCGTGCTGCTCATCACCCGGGAGCCGACCGGCCGGCTGGCCCGACCGGTACTCGACCGGGTGGAGCTGGGCCGACGGCTGGCCCGGGCGGTCCCCGCCGGGCCCGCCCCGTCCACCCCGGCGACGCCGTGACCGTCTGGGAGCGGGTGGTCCAGGCCAACCGGCCCGGCCCCCCGGAGCACTCCGTCCCCTTCCGGATCGCCTCCACCCTGGCGGTGGTGGTGTCCATCGGCGCCTGCTGGAGCCAGAACGAGCTGTCCGCCCCGGTGGCGGTGTTCGCCATGGTGGCCACCGTGGTCGGCAACCTCCTCTCCTACTGGCGTCGGCAGCGCCCCTGGGCGGCGGTCAAGCCGATCCTGGCCGTCTGTGTCATCGGCGGCTTCGTCTGGTTCGCCATCACCGTCACCGACACCGCCACCCCCGGCGACTTCTCCTCCGTCGAGCAGCCGCTGGCCGTGCTGTTCGCCTGGGTGCTGGCCACCCACGCCTTCGACGTCCCCGCCCGCCGGGACGTGGCCTACTCGCTGGCCGGATCGGCAGCCCTGATGGCGGTGGCCGCCGCCCAGACCGTCGACTTCTCGCTGGCCGCCTACGTGGTGGCCTGGGTGGCGTGCGGGGTGTGGGGCCTGGTGGCCATGTGGAAGTCGATGGCCGGCGCCCGCGGAGTGCCCTGGCTGTCGCTGGCTACCGCCGGGGTGGCGGCGGTGGTGCTGACGGTGGTGTTCGTGTCGGTGCTGCCCGCCCCCCGGGTCTCCACGTCCCTCCTCTTCCCCACCTCCACCCAGGGCGACCAGCCGGCCGACAGCCCGACCAACCTGACCGACGGGCCGTCGCTCCCCGCCCGGGCGGCCAGCCCCACCGGTCCCACCCGGGTCGGCGGCTACCTGGGCTTCGCCAAGTCGCTCGACACCGGCGTCCGGGCCTCGCTGGGCAACCAGATCGTCATGCGGGTCCGGGCCACGCAGCCCAGCTTCTGGGTGGGCCAGACCTACGACGAGTGGAACGGGCAGAGCTGGGTGCAGTCCGCCCAGCCGGCCGACGGCCCCGGCGTCCACAAGCTGACGTCGGGCTCCCCGTACACCATCCCCCTGGCCGCCGACCAGCAGGCGCCCGCCGCCACCGCCACCACCGATGTCCAGACCTTCTACCTGGCGCAGAGCGGTCCCAACCTGGTGTTCCACGCCGACAACGCCCAGCGGGTCTACCTCGAGTCGGAGCACCTCTACCTGACCGGTGACGGGACCATCGTGTCGAGCGCCTCGATGGGGGCGGGCACCGTCTACACGGTGGTCTCGGCGGTCAACACCGCCACCGCCGCCCAGCTCCGGCAGTCCACCGTCCCCCCGCCCGACGGGCTGCCCCCCGCCGCCCTCGACAAGACCCTCCAGGCCCGGTACCTGCAGCTCCCGCCCATGGACCCCCGGGTGGGCGCCCTGGCCGGCCGGATCACCGCCGGCATCGGCTCGGCCGGCGACCCCGACCCCCACACCTACGACAAGGTCGAGGCCATCGAGCAGTGGATGGCCGACCACATCCACTACTCGACCGACATCCCGCCACTGAAGCCGGGCCAGGACGCCGTCTCCACCTTCCTGTTCGGGTCCCGGATCGGGTACTGCGAGCAGATCTCCACCGCCACCGTGGTGATGCTGCGGTCGCTGGGCATCGACGCCCGGGAGGCGGTGGGCTACGTGCCCGGCTCCTACAACCCGATCACCGACCTCTACGACGTGGAGGCCAAGGACGCCCACGCCTGGGTGCAGGTGTGGTTCCCCGGCTACGGCTGGCAGAGCTTCGACCCCACCGCCGACGTCCCCCTGGCCAACCCCTCGCCCGGGTCGGTGATCGCCAAGAGCCTGGGAGCCCACCTGCGCCACCTGCCGTGGCTCCCCATCGGCCTGGTGCTGGCGGCGGGGGCGGCCGCCGTGGTGGTGGCCCGCCGGCGGGCCGACCGGCCGCCCACCTGGGCGCACCGGGTGGCGGCCGACCTGGAGCGGGCCGGCGCCCGGGCCGGGGTGTCCCGGCGACCCGACGAGACGCTGGAGGCCTTCTGCGCCCGGCTGGCCCGGGCCTCCCCCGCCCACCGGGCGGAGCTGGGGGCGGCGGCGGCCACCGTGGAGCGCTTCGCCTACGGCGGTGTGGAGCCGTCGGCCGACCGCATCGCCGAGGTCACCGCCTTCGCCCACCACCTCCGGATCGCCCGGCGGGGTCAGGCCGAGGTGAGCGCCAACGCCTCGTCGAACGACGCCCCGGCGGCCAGCAGGGGCCGGTAGGCCATCAGCTGGCGCGGGCGGGAGATGGCCAGCACGGCGGCCAGGCGGTCGCCCCGCCGGTAGAGGGCCACCAGCTTGCCCTCGGCTTCGGAACCGTCGACCACCACCACCTCGTCGTCGGGGGAGGTCCGCCCGATGACCTGGATCTTGGAGGTGTACTGGTCCGACCAGAAGAAGGGCACCGGGGCGTAGGGCTCGGCGGCCGCCGAGCCGGCCAGCAGGTTCCGGGCGGCGGCCGCCCCGCCCTCGGCGGCGTTGGTCCAGTGCTCGAGGCGGAGGTCCTCGTGCGTCAACGGATGGGTCCAGCGGGCCAGGTCCCCGGCCGCCACCACCCGGTCGCCGGCGAACAGGCGGTCCGAGCAGACCACCCCGTCGCGGAGGGTGAGGCCGGAGCCCTCCAGCCAGCCCACCTCCGGGACCACCCCGATCCCCACCACCACCACGTCGGCCTCCACGGCGGTGCCGTCGGCCAGGTGGACGGTGGTGGGGCCGCCGGGTGCCGACGCCGCCTCCACCCGGTCCACGCCCACCCCGAGCCGGAGGGCCACGCCGGCGTTGCGGTGGAGGTCGGCGCAGACCTCCCCCATCTGCTCACCGATGACCCGGCCCAGCGGGGTGGGGAGCGCCTCGATGACCGTGACGTCGGCCCCCAGGCCATGGCAGGTGGCGGCCACCTCGGCGCCGATGAACCCGGCCCCGATCACCGCCACCCGGGGCCGGTCCCCGGCGGCGGCCAGCCCCTCCCGAATGGCCTGGGCGTCGTCGAGGGTCCGGAGGGTCCGTACCCCGGCCATCCCCTCGGTGCCGGGCAGCTGGCGGGGGGTGGCCCCGGTGGCGATGACCAGGCCGCCGTAGGGGAGGTCGGTACCGTCGGCCAGGTGCACCACCCGGTCCCCGGTGTCGAGGCCGGTGGCCCGCACCCCGAGGCGGAACTCGAGGCCCAGGGTGTCGAGGGCGTCGGGGGCGTGGTGGTGGATGCGCAGGGCGTCCCACTTCCCGGACAGGAACTGCTTGGACAGCGGCGGCCGGTCGTAGGGGGCGTGGATCTCGTCCCCCAGGATGACCACCGGTCCCGGGTGGCCCTCGTGGCGGACCTCCTCGGCGGCCCGCAGGCCGGCCAGGGAGGCCCCCACCACCACCACCGTCTCGTCGGGGCCCAGGGGGGCGCTCACCGGCCGAACACCGAGAGCCACTGCTCGGGCGAGCGCAGCTGGAACACCACGTTGTGCTCGCGGGTGGCCCCCAGGGTGGCCGACGGCTCGGCCGAGTAGAGGTGGCCGGGGTAGAGGATGGTGTCGTCGGGGACCTTGGCCAGGCGGGTGGTCAGGGACTCGTACATCTGCGCGGGATCGCCCCCGGGCAGGTCGGTCCGGCCGCAGCCGTCGAGGAAGAGGGTGTCGCCGGCCACCAGGCGGCCGTCCACCAGGAAGCACTGGCTGCCCGGGGTGTGGCCGGGGGTGTGGAGGAGGGTGACGCCCACCTCCCCCACCGTCACCACGTCCCCGCCGGCGTGGTGGACCAGGACGTCAGCACCCACCCCGGCGGAGCGCTCCACCCAGGGGGCCTCGTCGGCCTGCACGTGGACCGGCACGTCGACCGACTCGAGCAGCCGGGCCACCCCCTCCACGTTGAACCCGAACATGTCGCCGCCCAGGTGGTCCGGGTGGTAGTGGGTGCCGAGCACGCCGACGCACCGCATGCCGTCGGCGGCCAGCACGGCCAGCAGGTCGTCCACGCCGTAGGCCGGGTCGACGATCACCGCCTCGCCGGTGGACCGGTCCCCGATCAGGTAGACGAAGTTGACCATCTGGAGGGCGACGGGGTCCCCCACCGCGAAGTCCCGGCCGGCCAGCAGCTGGCGGAAGTAGAGGCGGTCGGTGGACGGCGACGGGGGGGCGGGCTCGGTCACCGGTACACCTTACGGGGAAAGACACAGTGGGGACCGGAGGTCCGGTCGAGAAAGACCAGGCCGTCGAGGTGGTCCAGCTCGTGGAGGACGGCCCGGGCCTCGAAGGCGTCCACCTCCAGCGTGCGGCGGCCACCGGTCTCGTCGAGGCCGGTGACGGTGACCCGGGTGGCGCGGGCCACGTCGCCGGTCAGGTCGGGGACCGACATGCACCCCTCGCGGGCCGTCTCGGGGTCGGAGGCCACCACCAGCTCGGGGTCGAAGAGGACGAAGGTGCCGTGGCACGAGCGCGCCTTGCGGTGGCCGGTGACGTCCACCACGAAGGCCCGGAGCCCCACCCCGATCTGGGGGGCGGCCAGGCCCACGCACCCCGGGGAGACCCGCATGGTGTCGACCAGGTCGACCCCCAGGCGGCGGGCGTCGTCGTCCACGGTGCCCACCGGGCGCGCCGGGGTGGTGAGGACGGGCTGGGGCAGGGTCACCACCGGTCGGACAGGCACAGCGGGCGGCTACAGGACGTCGAGCTCGACCCGGTGGGCATGGCACTGGACCCCGAAGGCCTCCACCGACCGGCAGACCTCGGCCACCGACGGCTCCGGGTCGCCACCGGGCGGGAAGGCCACCGTCACCGTCAGCACGTAGACCGGGGCGTCGGCCGATCCCACCAGGCGGGTGGCCAGATCGACGATGTTGCCCCCGGCCCTCCCCAGGGCGTCGGTGGCCCGGTGGACGATGCCGGGCCGGTCGGCCCCGTGGACGGAGAAGGCGAAGAGCTCGCCGTCGGCCGGCTCCCCGGTGGGCGGCGGGGTGCCGGCCCCGGGCACCGGCCGCACCACCACCACCAGGTCGAGGCGGGCGGCCACCGGGGCCAGGGCCTCCTCGACGGCGGCGGCATCCAGGCCGGCGGGGACGGCCACGATCAGCAGCACGGCGAACTGGCCCCGGAGGATGCTCATGGTGGAGTCCTCGAGGTTGCAGCCCAGCTCCTCGAGGGCACCGGTGAGACCGGCCACGATGCCGGGCCGGTCGACCCCCACCGCGGTGAGGGCCACCCGGTCGCCGGTGGGGGGCTGGGGGTCGGTCGGCATCCGCCTGTTGTAGCCCATCCCCCCGGCCTCGGCGAGCGGTCGGGGCGCCGGCCCGCCGGCGGACCTACAGTGCGGGGACCGACCGGAGCCCGCCCGTCCGGTCGGCTGAACGCCCGAAGGAGGACCGCCGTGACCGAGACCACGCCGCCGGCGTCCGGCCCGGGACCGACCAGCGCCACCGGGATGCTCCGGGGACTGGCCGCCTCGCAGCCCGATGCCCCGATGCTGACCCTCGGGGACCGGACCCTCACCTGGGGGGAGCTCTTCCGGCGGGCCCGGCGGGTGAGCCAGGCACTGGCCGCCGAGGGGGTCGGGCCCGGGGACCGGGTGGCCTTCCTCGACCGCAACAGCATCGAGTACTTCGAGGTGTTCTTCGGGTGTGCCCTGATGGGGGCGGTGGCGGTGGCGGTGAACTGGCGCCTGGCCCCGGCCGAGATGGCCGACATCCTGGTGGACAGCACGGCTCCGGTGGCCTTCTACGGCCCGGAGTACGGCGATGCCGTCAAGGAGATCGCCGCCCTCACCGACTCGGTGCGGAGCTGGGTGCCCCTCGACGGGTTCGACGACTGGCTCGACGTCCACGCCGACGCCGATCCGCCCGACCCCGGGTTCGAGCCGGGCCCCGACGACGTGGTGATCCAGCTCTACACCTCGGGGACCACCGGCCTGCCCAAGGGCGTCATGATCACCGGCCGGAACATCACCACCGTCCTGGTGGAGGCGGACAAGGTGTTCCACATCGGGGCGGACACCGTCTCGCTGGTGGCCATGCCCCTCTTCCACATCGGCGGGACGGGGTGGGCGCTGGGTGGCATGTCCCGGGGCGGCCACTCGGTGATCCTGCGGGACATCGATCCGGCCGCCATGCTGGCGCTGGTCGAGAAGCACCGGATCACCGAGACCTTCGTGGTGCCGGCCGTGCTGATGTTCGTGCTGGCCACCCCGGAGCTGGCCTCCACCGACGTCAGCTCCCTGCGCACCGTCTTCTACGGCGCCGCTCCGGTCAGCGAGGACCTGCTGACCAAGTCGATGGAGGCGCTGGGATGCGACTTCGCCCAGGTCTACGGGCTGACCGAGACCACCGGGGCGATCACCTCCCTGCTGCCGGAGGACCACGACCCCCGCGGTCCCCGGTCGCGCCTGCTGCAGTCGGCGGGCCGGGCGCTCCCCCACGTGGAGCTGCGGGTCGTGGACCCGGAGTCGGGCGGGGAGCTGCCCGTGGGGTCGGTCGGCGAGATCTGGACCCGCTCCGGCCAGAACATGGCGGGCTACTGGAACAAGCCGGACGCCACCAGGGAGGTCCTCTCCGAGGACGGCTGGTTCCGGACCGGCGACGCCGGGTGGGTGGACGCCGACGGGTACGTGTTCCTCCACGACCGCATCAAGGACATGATCGTGTCGGGAGGCGAGAACGTCTACCCGGCCGAGGTGGAGAACGCCCTGCTCTCCCACGCGGCGGTGGCCGACGCCGCGGTGATCGGGGTCCCCGACGACCGGTGGGGGGAGACGGTGAAGGCCATCGTGGTGCGGACGCCGGACGCCCCCGCCGACGACGCCGAGCTGGCCGCCGACATCATCGCCGCCACCCGGGAGCGGCTGGCGCACTACAAGTGCCCGACGTCGGTGGACTTCGTCGAGGTCCTCCCCCGCAACCCGACCGGCAAGATCCTCAAACGCGAGCTGCGCGCCCCGTACTGGGAGGGCCGGACCCGGAAGGTGAGCTGACCGGACCGTCCGGGCCCCGGGATCAGAACAGCCCGGTGGGGGCCTCCCCGTCGGACTCCACATCGATCTCGACGATCTCGATCTCCTCGATCTCCTCGACCTCGAACCCGATGTCGTCGTCGGGCCGGCCCACCGCCTCGAGCCGGGGCACCAGCTCCTCCACCTGCATCCGGGTCCGCCGGAGCCGGCGGTCGAGCTCGTCGACGATGGAGGTGGCACGCTCGAGCCGCTCCACCAGCCGGTCGACGTCGATCACGCCGGCCTCGAACTCCTCGATGATGGCGTCGAGCTCGGCGCTGGCCTCCGAGTAGCTGAGCGCCGCCACGCCGTCGTCGGCGTCGTCGCCCTGGTGGGTGGGGGTCATGCCTTGTCCTCTCGGTCGGGTCGGTCGGGTTGCGGGGGTGCGGCGGCCTCCACCGTGGAGGCGAGCTCCCCGTCGGCCAGCCGGGTCACCAGGCGGGTGCCGGCCGCCACCCCGGCGGTCGACCGGAGCACCGATCCGTCGGGACCGCGGGTGACCGAGTAGCCGCGCTCGAGCTGTCGCTGGTAGTCGTAGGCGCCGAGGAGGCGGCGCCACTGGCCGGCCTGTCGTTCCTCGAGCTCGAGGCGCTTCCAGGGGAGGGTGGCGAGCACGGGTGGTGCGGCGCACCATCTCGCGGTCGGCCTCCTCCACCGCCCGGCGGGAGGCGCGGGCGACGGTCTCCCCCCGCTGGACCAGACGGCCGGCCTGGGCGGCCAGCTGGTTGTGCCCGGCGGAGCGGACGGTGCGCCGGCGGTGGACGAGACCGTCGCCGTGGCGGCCCAGCTGCATGCGGGCACCGGTGGCCAGGCGGCTCCGGCACTCCCCCAGGTGGTCCTCGACACCGTCCACGGTGGCAGCGGCCAGGCGGGCGGCGGCGCGCCCGGCCAACATCACCGACTGCCAGGCCTCGGTGGCCCGCCGGGCCAGCTCCTGACCGCACTCGGTCGGGGTGATGAAGGACCGGTTGGCCAGCTCGTCGGCGACCGACTGGTCGCCGGTGTGGCCGATGCCCGCCCACACCGGCGTGTCGGAGGTGGCGATGGCCCGGGCCACCGGCTCGGCATCGAAGGTGGCCAGGTCGGACTTGGAGCCACCCCCCCGGACCAGCACCAGCACGTCGCAGTCGGCCGTCTGCAGGGCGCCGAGCGCCCGGGCGATGGCACGGGGGGCGTCGCGCCCCTGCACCGGGCAGGGCACCACCCGGACATCGAAGGCCAGGCCGGAGTCCTCGAGCCGACCGAGGAAGTCCCGGTAGCCCTCGGTGCCGGGACTGGCCACCAGGCCGATCCGGAGGGGCAGGGCGGGGACGGGGAGACGACGGTTCCGGTCGTAGAGACCTTCGTCGAGGAGGGCCTTGAGGAGCCGGGCCCGCTCGGCGGCCACCTTGCCCAGGAGGGCGTCGGTGTCGAGCTCGGCGAGGATGAAGTCCACCGACCCGCGGGGCTTGTAGAACTGGACGTCCCCCCGGACCCGGACCACCATGCCGGCGTCGAGCTCGATGCCCAGCTGGTCGAGGGACGCACGGACCCGGCGCCACTGACCGGCCCAGCACTTGACGTTGAGGGTGGGCGCGGTGCTGTCGTGGGCGTGGGTGGGATCGACCAGGTCGATGAAGCAGTGGCCCTTGGGGAGGACCTTCAGCGAGCGGATCTCCCCCGAGATCCACAGATCGCCGGAGAAGGCGGTCCGGAGGGCGCGGTCCACCCGGCTGTAGAACTCGGTGACCGACAGGGCGGGACGGTCCACGGTGGAGAGGTCGGAGATCCGGGTGGAGGCCACCGGGTCAGACTAACGGGGTGGTGTCACGCTCCTGGAGGTGCCCGCCGGGCAGGGTCCCGCACCCCGGGGACGGGGCGATGACGGCGGCGTCCGGGTCGTCCAGGGGCTGGACCTCCCGCTCGCTGAGGCGGGGAGCGATCCAGAAGGCGACGGCCGCCAGCAGGAAGCCGACCCCTTCGGAGAGGTAGCAGGCGGTCACGAGCCGGAAGGAGTTGACGCTGTACATCCCCTGGTTTGGTCCCGTGAGGATCCGGAGGTCGCTGTAGGCCGAGGCCAGGTAGCCGAGGGAGGTGACCGCCGCGGCCGCGGCCAGTGCCCGGGACGACCGACGCATCGCCCTCGCCCCGATCGGTCCGGTGGTGGCGGCCGGTGTCCACCACCACCACGCCACGCCGACCAGCGCATAGCCGACGGTGGGCGCAAGAAATTCCATGGCTCGAGATCCGTCGGCCGGCCGTACGAACCCCACCAGGAGCACGATGGAGCCGGCCATCACTCCCACCAGGCCCATCACCATCAGTGCGACCGGAAGTCGAAGAGATGTGCGCATCGTCGGAGCTTAGGGTCCGGAGCGTCTGCGCTCCCAGGATCGACGCCTCGGAGTTGGGCCGTTCGGAGGGCGTTCGTGCCCCCTGCCCCCGGAAGGGTCAAACGGAGTGGTGACGGTGAGCCGGCCGGTAGGCGGGATTCAACCAGGCGTGAGAGTGGGGGAGTGATCAGTGCTGTGGAAATGTGTTGAGTAGGGAGTTTGTCGCTATCGGGGCACGGTGGGCGTGGCCAAAGTGGCGCCGTAGTAGGGACATAGTTGGGATGGTCGGCGTTTGCGCCCGCGACCTCAGGCCGTGTCGGGCAGTGCCGTCATTGCTACCACCGGCCCCCACTGAAAGGGGCAGTCGCTCTCGTCGTGAGGATCGGTCGCGAGACGTACTCGCCCTGGAATAGCTGCGGAAGAACGCCGAGCGACTCCTTTGCGACGTAGACCGACTCGCCGGCCCTGTCGGTCAACTCTTCGACCCAGGAGATCCTCCCAGCCAGGAGTCACGTTGACGAGGGAATTATGGTCGCCCGTGGAGGTCACAGTCACAAGGCGAACCTGTATTCCCGCCAGCCACTCGTTCTTTACCAGGTCAACATGCATTGACATTGGGTCTCCTCGGAACGTCCGTCAGGGTTGGTATCGGCCAGTTCCCCTCAGGAGTGAACAGTTTGCTACACCTTCTTGCCGGGCGCCAGAGCGGGTTCTCTTCAGAGGACACCCCCTCCAACCAGGTGGTTTACCCGATCGATGCACCTTTCATACCTCTCCTCGCCGATTAGGGCTGCGAGTGGAGCACGGTCGGCGGAGGCGAGACCCCTGAGGGCATCGAGGTGCTGGGCTGGTATCTGTCGATCCTGGCGAGCGATTGCGAAGGATGAATTGCAAGGTGCTCCCGTTTGATGATCAAAGGCGAAGCCGTGGTCGATCAGTTTGAGCTGCTGAGTTTGAGCCGGCACCGGTCCCGGGAATGGCACCTGGGCCGCAGGTACACCGAGCCAGTTGTTGGCCAGTCGGTCGGTGTGAAGAATGACACGGTCAAATATGGCTGCTCGAGTTATCTCATCGTCAGTGAAATTCACGAGCTGCGGCGTGAAGTCATAGCCGGGCCAGAGCACCTGAAGCGACATCAGTTCTCAACTCCAGTTTTGGGCGAGATGACCGGTCGCGACGACTGTCGCAGCAAGAGATCGCTCCAGCGAGCTGACGCTGCGACAACTATGCGGCGGCTTCGTTGTTGACGACGGCCTCGCTATTTACCACCCCGACGCCGGTCGCAATAGACGGCGATGCCACGTCGAGTACCAGGGCGAACTTCTGTTGGTGGCCACGCACCACGACGGAGGGGGCGTATGCATAGAGAACTCCCGCCGCACCGGGTAGCTTTCCAACTCATCAAGACCGGCATTGTGTTCGCCGACCATAGAGCAACTTGGGGCACCTATTGGCGATACCCCGGGGGGGGGTTGATCGGATCTGTACTGACAGGGATGGTCACATCAGCGCTCTACTTGGCCTCATGACTCACGTCGTCAACGCCTACAGCCTCCGCCAGGCCGTTGCTTTCGTTGGGTCGTGAGCCCGTCGCCGGCGAGCAGGGTGCCCGTGCCCGTCCGGCTCCCGTAGCGGTCCGTGGGCGGTGGCTGGATGGTGCGGGTAAGTGGCGAGACATCGAGGCGTGTGGCGAGCACTTGGGCGACTTGAGCAACCGAACGAGTACTCGACACGCTTCCCCAATCGTCACGGCGGCGACCACAAGGCGGGGGGCAGAAGAAATGGCGGACGTGTCTCAGGGTCCGGGATGGTGGCAGGCGGCCGATGGAAAGTGGGTATCACCCGGAACTTCATCCGAACTACCAGCCACCGGCTCCCCCGCTGCCGCCACCTCCGCCGATTCCCGGGACTCTTAATGGCTTCGGCTCCGGCATCCGCCTTGGGCCAGCCACTGGCGGGGGGGTCGGACTCACCAAAAAGAGGAATCGGACGCTCTGGATCGTTGTCGGCTCATCGTCTTGGTATTGATCATCATCATCGCAGCCACGTCGAGCTCAAAGAAGAACAACAACGCCAGTCCGCCATCGACGGCGGCAGGTACCACCTCCCCTTCGGCGCCGGCAGGTACGACGGCCACCAAGACCCCTGCCCCTACGACTACAGCGCCGCCCACGACGGTCGCCACCCCTCAGATCCTCTGGCAGCAGACCGGATCAGGTGAAGCATCGGGTTCTCAGTTCACAGTGCCGGCCGGAGTGAAGGGGTGGAACGAGGTCTGGTCCTACGATTGCTCGGCGTTCGGGGGCCAGGGCAACTTCGTAACCGATATCACTGGCTACGGAAGTGCATCGCTCACTTCCGATTCCGGCACGACAGCTCGGTGCCAGCGGAAGCGGCACCAATCACTACTACGACACCGGCACGTTTTCGATCGAGGTCAACTCGGAGTGCAACTGGACCGAGGAGGCTGTCACGGTTCCCTGACCGGGACCCCACCCAAGCGCCACACCCTCGCCCTACCGTGGCCCTATGCACGTCTGCAACGCCTACTGGCTCGAGTCCGGCCAGTGCTTCCAATGGGTCACCAGCACCATCCCGAGCCAAGAGAAGGCGCCCACGCCGTGCCCGGAGCCCGTGGTGACCCGTGGTCGGGGGGGAACGGAGCGGGCAAGTGGCAGAGGTTCGAGGCGTGCAGGGAGCACCAGGATGATCTCGATCCGTCATCTAGGACGTGACTGACCTGACCTCCGCAGCCGGGAACGCTGCGATCAGACACCGGCGGCATTGCAGAGTGTGATCCAGTCCGGCGTGGTGGTGACGGTCGCCGCCTCGACCGACTTCGCATCCGACTTGGCTGCGCCCTTGAGTTCCACCCTGTAAGTCCCCATGCCCCATCGTACCGGGGACTGTGGGCGAACGGGCTACGAAGTGGCCGGCGGCAATCCGAGGTCGTGCCGTAGCGCATCGCTATCGGCCAGCTCGGTCCCCTCGTCGTTCTGGACGTTCTGGAGAACCGTTGCACCAGCATCCGACTCGGCCTGGGTCGCATCGGCCGATAGCTTCTCGAGGATGGCGACGAGTGCTTTGGCGTCGGCCTGAGCGTTGGCCGGGTACGTCAAAGCTTGGAGCTGCTGCGCCGTCGCGTTGAAAGCGGTCGACGCATCGGCATAGGCCGTGTTCCCCGACTCCGCCTTCGCCTTTGTGATGGCAGCGGAGCCGGCGGCAAGGATCGATGCCACCTGCTGCCCCACTGCGGCAGTCGAGATCGTGCTCGTCGTCGTCGTTAAGGCGACCGTCGTGCTGGTAGCGGTCGACTTCGTAGCTGTCGTTGTCGGGGCGACCGACGGCGAACTGCACGCCGCCAGGACCAGGGCAGCCGATGCCAGCAGGGTAAGTCTCACAAGCCTCGAACGTGTGCCCAACAAATCCGCCCTTCTGTTGCCGTGGGAGGTTCACGGTAGCCCCTACTTGAGCCGTCCTGTGGCCCGTGCCCACGCTTCGACGTCGGGCCAGGCCCACACCGAGACAGTGCCGATGGTGGCCACCGGCTCGGGGAATTCCGGGTGCCGGTAGCGACGGTCGCCTTCCCGAGCCCCAGGCGCTTCGCGATCTCGCCGGCCTCAACTAGATCCTCACGTCGACCTGCCTTGCCACCGCCTAAACCTACCGGACCGGCGATTCTCTGAGGGTGTTTGTGCCGGCCGCGGTCGTTGGATCTGGAGATGCCCCCTTCACTGACCTTCACCCGAACCCGGGATCCCGAGGAGCTTCCATCGCGCTCATTGTCGATCTCGTAGCGGCGGCCATCTCGTTGTGCAGCTCGGGGGTCCACCTAGCCCTAACTCGGAGCGTGTCCTTGATGTCCCTCTGAAGGCCGGACGCCGTCGGGGGTCCGGCGTTCTGCTTGGTGCGCATCTCATTGACCCTGAAGGATGTCGTCGACCGGCCGCCGTTCCCGTCGTGGTCGGCTGGCCACTGCCGGCAGGTGCCGCACAGGGGCCGGCAACCGCCCGTGTGGTCCCGCTCAGGCTCCGCGAGACACTCTGCACGGGCGCAGGTCATCTCAGCCAGTGGGTAAGGCTCGGTCGGTGTGATGTCAGACATTGGCGATCGCCTCCACAAGAACGCCGGCGATCAGCTCCCCGGCTGCTGCTGCTCGGTCATCGGACGTGTGTAGGTAGGTGTCGGCCATGACTCCGGTGGAGTGCCCCAGCTCGGTGGCGGCCGTCGGCAGGTCGCCGCCACTGGCGTTCATCTCCGTCGACTTCCAGTGGCGGGGGGCGTGCATGTGCCCCGGTACCTTGAGGCGCTTGGCCAGGCTCGGTGACCTAGTCCGACACGGCTTTGGCCCGCAGGGGCGAGGTGCCGCCGTTGATGCTCAGCAGCCACCACTCCGGCTCCCGGCCCATCCGGTCGGTGATGTCTGCTCGGTAACGGTCGGGCAGAGCGACACCGCTCGGGCCGATGGAGACGGTCCGGTGCTCCTTCGTCTTGGTGGTCTCCCGGAGCTGCAGGCCGCCGGCACCGGCAACCCACTGACGTTCGACCCGTAGGGTCTGGTGCTCCCGGTCGACGTCATCCCGCCGGAGCCCGCACAGCTCCCCCCGCGCGGCATCCCGGTGATGGCGGCCAGGGCGATCACCATTGCCATATCGGGATCCTCGGCCTTGGCGGTCTGGACGAGGAGCCCTATTTGCTCGGTGGTGAGGCGCCCTCGTTGTTGGGCTGGGCCTCCTTGAGCCGGGCCTTGCGGCCGGGGTTGTAGTTGATCCACCCCCAGTCGACCCCCTGTCCGAGAGCCGCAGACAGGACGGCGTGGTCGAGCTTGATGGTTCGGGGCGACAGGCCCTTCGTCGGTATCCAGGTCCCCCAGGTAGCGGTCGACGTCGTGGACGGTGAGCCGGTCGAGGCGGATCGCCCCCAGGGCCGGACGGATGTGCTTCCTGACGTGCTGCTTGTAGGTCTCGAGGGTCGACGGGGCCTTGTCGAGGCGCTCCAGGTTGGCCAGCTACTCGGTGAGGAGCTTCCCCACGGTGGCCGTGGTGCCCGACCTTCCGCTCTCCGTGCTCGGCGACCAGCTTGTCGAGCGCCTTGTCGGCCTCCCGCTTGCCGCCCCGGAAGACCTTGGAGACGTGGATGGGCGGACCCTGCCGGATGACCTTGCCGATCTCATCCCGGACGGTCTTGTCGGGATCCCGCCCCACCTAGACGCGGAGCTCCCAGCGACGCTCTCCCGAGCGCTTGGACGGGGGCAGCTACCGCAGGGTTCCGCTCACTGGAACTTCTCGTTTAGTAGGGACATAGTGGGGATTCACCTCAAAATCCCTGGGTGACGGTGAGCCGGCCGGTAGGCGGGATTCTGTTCCCCTCCCTGCGGAGGTTCGGTGGCCATCCATCTGAGCGGTCTACCTGGGAGCGGTACCCCCGAAGGAGTACCGGACGGGCAGCCCATTCCCCCGGTTTGACCTTGCTCCGAGTGGGGTTTACCAAGCCGACCGGGTCACCCCGGTCGCTGGTGCGCTCTTACCGCACCGTTTCACCCTTACCTGTGCGGGACCCGGAGGCCCCGCCATCGGCGGTCTGTTCTCTGTGGCACTGTCCTGCGGGTCGCCCCGACTGGCCGTTAGCCAGCACCCTGCCCTGCGGAGTCCCGACCTTCCTCGACCCGTGCCCGCCCGAAGGGGTGACCCCCGACCGGGACGGACCGCGACCACCTGGCCGACTCACCGTCGCCACCATGGTCCCACACACCGCCACCTCCCACCGACGGACGAGCGACGGCCGGGGAGCCGACGTGGTCCGATCGGCCACGACGGCGTCCCAGGTCACACGGGTTCCGCCGGTGCCGGGAGGCCCCGCCGGGAGTTGTCGGGTGACCAGGGAGGGCCTAACGTCAGCCGGAACCGACGACCCGGGTGCACCGCACCGGTCCTCACGGCGGAAGGCACCTGGAGTGAGACCAGCCGAATTCGGCGTTGAGATCACCGAGCTCGGCGGAGGAGTGCGTGTGGCCACCCTCCGCGGCGAGCTCGACATCTCGACGGCCGACGATCTGGTCGATCAGCTGATCATGGTCCCGGACGCCGTGGTCGTCGTCGATCTCTCCGCTCTCGGCTTCATCGACAGCACCGGCATCTCCGCCCTGGTCCAGGCGGACAAGCGGCTGAATCCGTCGGGAGGGCGCGTCGTCCTCACCCGCCCGACGCCGAACATCCTCCGGCTCCTGGACATCGTGGGCCTGGCCGACTGGGTCAGCGAGTGGGACGACGGATGGGACTACTGACGCTCGGCCACCAGTAGGCAGGCGTCGTCCTCGGCGGCCTGGGACGGCATCCCGTCGAGGATGAACGTGCAGGCGTCACCCAGCCCCGGGTGCCGGAAGCTCTGTTCGGCCAGGATCATCAGGTGGGCCAGCCCGATGTCGAGGTCGACGTGGCGGCGCTCGTAGAGCCCGTCGGTGAACAGGAACATGCGGGCGCCGTTGGCCAGCACGAAGCGGTGCTCGCCGTCGCCGTCGGCCGGCGACGGGCCTGTCCAGCCGATCGGCCGCACCGGTCGACCGGTCAGGTGGAACGAGTGCCCGGGGCCCCGGACCACGATCGGGGCCGGATGGCCGGCCGACGCCCAGGTCACCTCGCCCGACCCGAGATCGATCTCGGCGCAGACGATGGTGGCCAGCGCCTCCGGCTCCTGGGTGGCGATGAGGTGGCTCAGCTGGTTCAGTGATTCGAGGGGGCCGCTGCCGGAGAAGAGGTGGGCCCGGAGGGCGTTGCGCATCTGGGCGGTGAGGGCGGCCGCCCCGATCCCGTGTCCGGCCACATCGCCGACCACCAGGGCGGTCTTCCCACTCTCGAGCTCGAAGGCGTCGTACCAGTCCCCGCCGATCTGGCCGCCCCCGCTGGCCGGCCGGTAGCCGGCGGCCAGGCGGAGCTCCTCCGAGTCGGGCAGCGTGCCGGGCAGGGCGGCTGCCTGCAGGGCGCGGGCGGTCTCGTGCTGACTCTCGACATGGTCGGCCGCCACCAGGGCCACCGACACGTGCGACGCCACGTCCACCATCAGCTCCATGTCCGGGTCGGAGAAGTCCTCGCCGGTGGTGCGGGTCATGGTGATGACCGCCTCGACGGCGCCGCCCACGATCACCGGGGTGATCAGCCCGGGACCGTCCCCGAGCAGGCGCAGGGTACGGCCGTAGGCGGTGCTGGCGATGCTGTCGTCGAGGTCCTTGTTGATGCTCTCGACCAGGTGGCTCATCCGGAGTGGCCGGCCGCTCCGGTACACCACGACGCCGGGGGAGGGACCCGAGTAGACGTGCGGATAGGAGCCCACCAGCCGCTGGGCCAGTTCGTTCCGTGCGGCGTCGACGTGTCGTGCCGCCACCCGGACGAGGGCATCGTCGCCCGGCACGATGATGGTGCACCAGTCGGCCAGCTCCGGGACCAGGACCTCGGTGAGCCGGTGGAGGACCTCGAGGCGGTCCCCGGCGTCCACCAGGCGTTCGGCCACCACCGTCAGCAACCGGGACCCGCCGGTGGGGGCATCCCCATCGCCACCGTTGGCCGTCCGTCGGCCTCCCTCGACCTGACGTCGGCCGCCGACCGAGAGGTAGAGGTGCAGGCCGTGGGGAGCCGGCCAGGTGTGCACCTCCATCCGGGACTCGAGTGGTGGCACGTACTCCTCGAACACCAGCGGCCCCCCGGCCGACAGGGCCCGGCGGAGCTGGGCTTCGAACCCGCGGCCGGCGAACACGGGGAAGGAGAGCAGGCTCGTTCCCGTGAGCTCCTCCCGTGCGCGTCGCAGCAGCCGGGCACCCTCGATGTTCACCTCGACGATGCCGAAGTCGGCGTCGATCGAATAGAAGGCGTGCGGCATGGTGTCGAGGGCATGGCGGAGGCCGTCGCCGCCCGCTCGGGTCCCGGCCGGTCGGCCCCTCGACTCGTCAGGATGGCGGTCGGTCATACCCACCCTCGTCAATTGGACGGCAGCGAAAACCACCTGGGGAACGGAGCACTCCTGTCGGAGCGTAGCCCCCGGACCCGGAAACGGACCGCAGCCGGTCACCGGAGATGCCGGCGGTCGATGGCCGACGCACTCTCCGGACGGTGGGCCCGCCCTCCCCACGGCGGTTCGGGAGGTCCACCGGCTCCCATCGCCCGTTGCGAGTACAGTCGGCCCCGGACCCGGTGGTGGCGGCGGCCACCCGGGAGAATCGAGCGTGCCATGACGGCGGTAGCGGAACCGGGGGTCTCCCGGAGAACCTGGTGGCGGTGGGCCGCCCTGGTGATGGGGGCCGCGTTGCTCCTCGGCATGACAGTGACCGCCGGCGGGACGGCCTCGGCGGCGACGGTCGGGTCGACCGGCCCGGCACCGCACCGGAGCCACATCGACGTCGGGCCGGGGGCCGGCTACTGGCTGGTGGCCGCCGACGGCGGGCTCTTCTCCTACGGGGCGGCGGCGTTCCACGGCTCCACCGGAGGCACGACCATCAGTGCCCCCATCGTGGGGATGGCGGCCATGCCGGACGGGGGCGGCTACTGGGAGGTGGGGGCCGACGGCGGGGTCTACGCCTTCGGGGACGCCCTCTTCTACGGCGGGACGTTCGCCGACCCGTCGGCCAAGCCGACCGTCGGCATGGCGGCCACCCCCGACGGACGCGGCTACTGGCTGGTGGGGACCGACGGTGGCATCTTCGCCTTCGGGGACGCCACCTTCTACGGCTCCACCGGCGGGCTCATCCTCAACAAGCCCATCGTGGGGATGGCGGCCACCCCCGACGGCCACGGCTACTGGCTGGTGGCCTCCGACGGCGGCATCTTCACGTTCGGTGACGCCCACTTCTACGGCTCCACCGGCGGGGTGACCCTCAACAAGCCGGTGGTGGGCATGGCCTCCACCCCCGACGGGGGCGGCTACTGGCTGGTGGCCTCCGACGGTGGCATCTTCTCCTTCGGGGACGCCACCTTCTACGGCTCCACCGGTGGGATGACCCTCAACAAGCCGGTGGTGGGCATGGCCTCCACCCTCGACGGCCTGGGCTACTACCTGGTGGCCGCCGACGGCGGCATCTTCTCCTACGGGGATGCCGTCTTCTACGGCTCCACCGGCGGCCTGACCCTCAACCAGCCGATCGTGGGCATGGCGGTCAGCCCCAGCCATTCCACCGTCATCTCCACCTACGACCTGACCGACGTGTCCTGCCCCACCACCACCTTCTGCATGGCGGTCGACGCCGGCGGGAACGCCATCGCCTACCAGGGAGGGCAGTGGTCGGCCCCGGTCCGGATCGACACCTCGGGCGGACTCGACAGCGTGTCGTGCCCCTCCACCACCTACTGCCTGGCGGTCAGCGCCGCCCAGCACGGCTTTTCGGTGTACGACGGCTCGACGTGGACGACCTTGGCCAAGCCCCCGAGCTTCATCACCAGTGACTTCGCCAGCGTGTCGTGCTCCGTGCTCGAGGGGATCTACGGCTGCGCCGCCGTCTCGGCCAGCACCGGCAAGGTGGCCATCTACTACGCCAGCTACCCGGTGGCCGCCGACCGGTGGGACGAGTTCATCGGACCCAACGGCGCCCTGGGCGGCGTGAGCGGCGCCCGGGCCCTCTCCTGCGCCTTCGACGCCGCCAACGTCTACGACTGCCTGGTCCTCAGCGGCAACGGCACCTACCAGACCGGCTCCAACGGCAACCTCAACCCCCTGGGCTTCGTGCTGGCCAACGGGAGCGCCAGCGTGTCGTGCCCGACCGCCACCTTCTGCATGGCCGGCGGGCGCTCCAGTGGGAGCACCTTCACCTTCAACGGCTCGGCGTTCACCACGCTGGCCGCCTCGTTCGCGCCGACCGGGATCTCCTGCACCGGGACGTTCTGTGCGGCCACCAACGGGTCGGAGGTCTACACCTCCACCGGCGGTGGCGCCTGGTCGGCGGGGGTGCCCTTCGACCCGTCGAACGACGCGGTGGGGCTGTCGTGCGCGTCCTCCACCTTCTGTGCGGTGATCGGCTCGGCCGGGGACGCCTACCTGATCAACCCCTCGGCCTGAGCCGCCCCTCGGCCTGAGCCGCCCCTCGGCCCCTCGATCCCCCGCTCCGGCCGTCCCCGGCCGGGCGGCGTCCGTTAGCCGCCGGCCGGACGGGGTAGGAGAGACGCCTGGTCCGTGAGGTCCGCCACCACCGGTGGACCCATCAGGCGTGAGGAGTGGCGTGATCGAGCGAAGTCGCGAGGCGGAGGCGTTCCTGGAGACCGCCCACGCCACCCATCCGGCGGCCGTGAGCGCCTGCACCGGCTGGACGGCCCACGAGGTCGTGGCCCACGTCACCGGCATCGCCATCGAGGTCGCCGGGCATCTCGAGCCGTATCTCCGGGGTGACCCCGTCCCCGAGACCCGCAGCTTCGAGGTGCGGGAGGCCCCGCTGCGGGCCCTGCCGCACCCCCGGCTGCTGGTCCGGCTGGAGGCCGACGAGGAGCGCATGCGGGCGCTGGTCGACGAGGTGGTGGCGAAGGATCCGTCCACCACCATCGCCTGGACCGGGCGGCGGATGGAGGTGGCGAAGTTCATCCCCCACCTCCGCAACGAGCACGCCCTCCACCGGTGGGACCTGGTCGGCGACGGCGACCGCCTGGACCTGCTCGGGCAGTCGGACCTGGTGGACCACTCGGTGTCGGTCCTCGGCCGGATCCTGCTGGTGGCCGGCCGTACCCACGACCCCGCCCCGGACACCGACTTCCGGGTCCGGCTGCGCGCACCGGGGGCGCCGGATCTGCTCGTCGTCGTCCAGGGAGGCCGGGCGGGCCTGGTCCGGGAGGAGGGGGACGCCGGCGAGGACGTGCCGACCGTGCACCTGGACGCCGCCGCCAGGCATCTCCTCATCTGGGGTCGGCGGCCGGCGGGAGCCGGTCGCATGTGCAGTCACCTGGCGCCGTCCGACCTCGCCCGCCTCCAGGCCCTCCTGGCCGGGTACTGACCGGGGCCCGGCGCCGGGGTCCGGGTGCGGGCCTCCGGACGGGGCCACCGTCCCCACCGGTCACCGACCGGGGATCCCCGACGGCACCCAGCGCGGCGACGCCCACGCGCCGGGTGCCAGTTCCGCTGACTCGACTCCCACCCGTCCATTCGACCGTGGAAGTTCAGCCTCCATTCACCGATCGGACAGGTGGCCCTAAAACGTCGTTCACCTGCCTCCCGTAGGTTCCGAGGTGTCCCCGAGTCCCCCGAAGGAGATGCCATGCGCCTGCCCGTCCCCCTCCGTCGACCGCGCTCCGGTGCCCTGGTGGCGGTGGCCGCCCTCGCCGCCGTCGTGGCCATCCCGACCTCCGCACTGGCCGGGGCCGACCCCTCGGCTCCCGGTGGTGGCGGCTACCCGGGCGGCCGGTCCGTTCCCCTGCTGCCCGGCAACCTGATCGTCGCCACCAGCACCTACCACAACGACCCGGACATCGTCCCGGGCGTCACCCAGCTCCCCCCGGGCTGCAGCAGCGCGGCGGGGGCCGACGATCCCTGCGGCACGGCGGTGACCGGCGGGAGCTACCCGCAGGTCTTCAACAACGACACCGTGGACGGCAGCTTCGGGATCACCTCCAAGCTGCTGTTGAACCAGATCACGCCGTGGGGGGCGCCGGTCAGCACCATCGAGGTCCCCAACAGCACCGAGCCCGGCGTCACCCCGGGACACGACCAGATGGTCACCAGCTTCTCCTCCAAGTCGGAGCTGGCACTGAACCTCTCGACCAGCGGCCGGTACGTGACCTTCATGGGCTACAACGCCTCGGTCGGTGCCATCGACGTCTCCAACGCCAACACCCCCGGCGACATCGACCCCACCAGCGCCGACCCCGGCGCCTACTACCGGGTGGTGGGCCAGCTGGGCCAGGACGGGAAGCTCCAGCTCACCGAGACCAACGCCTTCTCGGGCGACAACGGTCGGGCGGCCATCCTCAACGACGAGCCGGGCGCCGATCTCTACTACGCCGCCGGCAACGCCGGGAACGGGTCCAACCCGGAGCCGCAGGGCGTGGTGACCGGAGCCGGCGCCCAGCTGATCCAGCCCTCGACCCTGCCGGAGTCCGCCCAGAGCCCCGCCCAGCCCACGCCGGTCGGCAGCTTCAACGTGCTGCAACTCGGCGATGCGGCGGACAAGCTGGCCAAGGACGACAACTTCCGTGGCCTGACCATCTTCGACAACGTCCTCTACTACACCAAGGGCAGCGGGGGTAACGGGGTCGACACCGTCTACTTCGTCGACACCACCGGCAAGGCGTGCCCCTCCGGGGTCGGGGTGCCCCAGCCGGGGGCGAAGCTGCCGACCTCCTCCGACATCTCCTACGTGGCCAACCTGGGGAACGCGGCGGCGGGCAAAAAGCCCATCCCGGGGCTGTCGCCGGAGAACATGTGCATCCTGCAGGGGTTCCCGACCAGCCTGGCCACCGGGGCCACCGACGCCAGCGACTATCCCTTCGGGATCTGGTTCGCCAACCCCCACACCCTGTACGTGGCCGACGAGGGTGCCGGTGACAACACCTACTCGGCGACCACCGGCACCTACACGGCGGCGGCCGCCTCCACCACGGCCGGGCTGCAGAAGTGGACCTTCGACACCGCCACCGGGCAGTGGAACCTGGCCTACACCCTGTCGTCGGGCCTCGACCTCGGCCAGCCGTACACCGTGCCCGGGTACCCGACCGGGGACAACTCGGGCCCGGGCGGGTCCGGCCTGCCCTGGGCACCGGCCACCGGCGGGCTCCGGAACATCACCGGTCGGGTCAACCCGAACGGGACGGCCACCATCTGGGCGGAGACGTCGACGGTCAGCGGCAGTGGCGACCAGGGCGCCGACCCGAACGCCCTGGTGGCGGTGACCGACGACCTCGGCGCCACCACGGCTCCCTCGTGGGAGCACTTCCGGACGGTGGTGCGACCCTCCAACGGCACCGTCGTCCGGGGCGTCTCGTTCACTCCGGGCACCGGGACCTCGGCCCACGGGGGCTGGTAGCGGGCGCCTGACCGTCACCGTCACCGTCGTCACGGGCTCCCGGGGTCGCCGTGGGAGCCCGTGGCAATTGCGGCCTCCGGAGGCCTCGGCGAGGGCCGTCGGGAGAAAGCTGCAACCGTTCAGAGCACCGACGGGTGTGTATTGGTAGGAAGAGGGCTTCCAGGACACCGGATCGGTCGACTCTGAGCGGGGGCACGCACGTTGACAGGCAGGGACGAGGGCGAGGCGTCGTTCGACGCCTTCTTCGACGCCTCCTGGCCCCGCCTGCAGTCGCAGGCCTATGTCCTCACCGGTAGTCCGGAGCTGGCGCAGGACCTCACGCAGGAGGCCTTGCTGCGGGCATGGAGGCACTGGGGGAGGATCGCCACCTACGACAGCCCGGAGGCGTGGACCCGGAAGGTCCTCCACAACCTCTGCATCCAGTCGTGGCAGCGGTCGAGCCGGGTGAGCTCCAAGCACGAGCTGCGCCCGGCCGCCGAGATCCCCGAGCGTCACGAGGAGATCGCCCAGGCCATGCGCTCGCTCCCGGGCGAACAGGCCCGGGCGCTCCTGCTCCACGACGGCCTCGACATGAGCGTCGCCGACGTCGCCGCCGAGCTCGACGTCCCCGAGGGCACGGTGAAGTCGTGGCTCAGCCGGTCACGGAAGGTGGTGCGCTCCCGGCTGGAGCGGATCGACCAGATGCAACTTCGAGGTGAGCGATGACCATGACCGGTGCCGATGACGAGGTACGTCCCGCCATCCGGGAGATGCTCCGGGCCGGCGAGCTCCCGCCTCCCCCACTGACCGGGATCGAGCTCCGCCTGCGATCGAAGCGGGGCCCGTCGTCGAGGCTCGACGTCAAGGTCCTGGTGGCGGCCGCCGCGGTGGCGATCCTGGTGGTGCTGGCCTTCACCGCCGGGCCGCTGCGCACCGACCACCGAGCGGCATCGCCGGGTCGGTCGACCACCATCCCCCTCGGATGGGCCACCTACTCCGCCTACGGCGTGCAGATCTCCGTGCCGAGGAGCTGGTCGGTGCAGTACTTCGGGCAGTGCCCGGACGGGCAGAAGCCCGGCACCCTCTTCATCGGCACCTCCCAGTTCGGCGACTTCTGCCCCACCTACTCGAACATCGGCGTGGTCGCCGTCTACCGGACCCCCGGCATGGAGTCCGTTCCCTACGACCCGGCGGTGCACTTTGCGGTGGTCCACGGCCTCGGCGTCGAGGAGGACAACACCTCGTCACCGCGCTCCTGGACCGTGCCTGCGCCCGGGGCGACCGTTCGTGCCTCCGGGCCGGGCTCCGTCGCCGTGCTCAAGACCCTGGCGCCGGCCACGAAGGAGGCCACCCCCGCCGAGGGGATCGCCTCCGGCACGGTGCAGCTGATCGCGCTGGGCACCACCCCCGTGACCGGGAGGGTCGAGGTCACCGACCTCCACACGGGGAAGCGGCGCACGGTCCTGGCCATCGATGGCGCGTTCTCGTTCGGGGGGGCGCCCGGGCCGTACCGGCTGACCATCAACGACGGGTCGGCCCCCTGCGGGCCGGTGACGGTCACCGTGCAGGCCGGCCAGCGGGTGACCGCCCCGCCGATCGACTGCCAGGGCGAGTAGGCGGCGGTGAGGTCCAGCCCCGCACCGCCCCGCCCCCGGGGGGTGATCAGGCGGTGCGGTCGATCTGCTCGAGGAGCGCCCCGGCCTGCCGGGTCCGCTCGTGGTCGGCGCCGTAGCACTCGGTGGTCCGGACCACCAGGGACGAGGCCAGGATCCTGGCCTCGTCGAGGTTGCCCTCCTCGTAGAGGAGGCGGGTGAGGTCCCGGAGGCTGGCGATGGTCAGCGGGTCGGCCTCGCCGAGGATCCGGCTGCGGATGTCGAGGCACACCCGGATCGACTCCAGGGCCGCCTCGGTCAGGCCGCACTGTGCCTCGGCGCGGGCCAGGATGGTCATGTAGTTGGCCAGCTCGTCGGAGTCCTCGCCCAGGACCTCCTCGGACGCCTGCACCGCATCGGTGAGGATGGACAGGGCCTCGTCGGGTCGCTCGAGGTGCCCCAGAATCAGCCCCTCCCATACCTGGACCTTCAGGTACCGGGGGTCCTTGCTCCCCTGGAGGCGTCGGTAGGTGCGGGCCAGCTGGCGGTAGACCTCGAGGGCCGACTCCCACCGCTCGAGGTCGAACAGGGTGGCCGCCACCTGCTCCTTGATCCCGATGGCGAAGGGGTCGTCGGCCCCGTACCGGTCGCTGATGGCCCGCTGCACCCGCATCTGGAGGTCCAGGGCGTCCACCGTCCGGCCCTCCGCCTTCAGGCTGCGTGCCTCCTTCAGCAGGGACACCGCCGCCCGCCGGCTCAGACGGGTGGGGCTACGGCCGATCCGACGGAAGGTCTTCCCGTACGGATCGTCGCCGGTGAAGGGATCAGGAGCCGCCTCGGTCACATCAGGAGCCTACGGCGAGGAGGGGAAGGGTCGGAAACCGGGTACCGGGCCCCCGGATCCGGTGGTGCCCCGCCCTCAGCCGGTCGCCCGGGAGGCGGCCCGCACCACGGTGCGCTCGAGGATGCCCAGCGTGGCCCGGATGGCCGCCTCCGAGATGATCGGGAAGATGTCGGCCTCCCGCCACACCGGGTCGATCTCCGACCAGTCGTAGTAGGAGGTCACCAGCGTGCCCCCCTCCACGGGCTCGAGCCGGTACCCGTAGATGTGGCCGATCGGGGGACGGATCTCCCCCAGAATGGTCCAGGCGATCTCCCGGTCCGGAACGAAGGAGGTGATGGTCACCGTCACGTCGTACCGGCCCATCGGGTAGTCGTTCAGCGCCTCGCGGTCCATGTGGACCACGAAGGAGTCGCCCACGGCGGTGACCGGGTCCCCGGTGGCGTCCATCAGCATGCCGGTGCTGTCGATGGTCACGTGGCCCTGCGGGTCGGCCAGGACGGCGAAGAGGGCACCCGCCTCCGCCGGGATGGTGCGCTGGATCTCGATCCGCTCGTCGCTCATCGCCCCATCCTGCCATCGGCGACCCGGTGGCGCCGGGGCCACGCCGGGCCGGCGGCGCCTAGACGGGCTGGGGCTGGCCCCACTCCACCCAGCCCAGCCCCGAGCGACCGTCCTCGGCGGTGAACCGCGCCAGCGCCCGGGGGAAGCGGCAGAGCTTCCCATCCGGGGACTCGAGGAGCACCGGGCCGAAGGCGATCGGCTCGAGGGTGAGGGCCAGGCCGCTCGGCTGGTAGGTGGCGGTGGCGCCGACCGGGAAGCCCTCCGCCCCCAGCTCCTCGACCACCGCACCGTCGGTGAGTGCCTCGACCGACCCTTCCCGCTGGATGTACCCGACGCCGAACTGCTGGTCCGGGAACCGGATGTTGGTCAGGTGGACCCGGGTGCCGTCGTCGAGTCGGGCGGCCGACCAGCACCAGCGGAACGCCCACCAGTCGCGCTCCCCCCACGAGTGGTCGCGCTGGCCCTGACCCACCACCTCGATGCGCTCCTCCCCGACGGAGACCGATCCGGTGACCAGGCAGGGGATCTCGTACCGGGTGGTGATGTCGTACTGGTAGGGCGTGCCGTCGGTCTCCCAGGTCAGATCCAGGCCGATCCGGGTGGGCCGGCCCGGCTCCCGGCGGTAGACGGCGGCGGGGTCGGCGTGGACGGCGGCCACCGCCGACCCCCGCACGCTCATGGTCCCCAGCGGACGCTCCACCACCGCGGCCACGTCCACTCCCCCGGACCCGAGGACCAGACCGGTGCCCTCCCCCACCGGCAGGTCGTAGGCGAGCGAGGTGACCAGCGGCCGGTCCCGGCCCAGGATCACCGTGGTCCACCAGGTGACCCCGAGGTTGGGATACAGGCCGATCCGGGCGTAGCCGGCGATGGCCCCGTCGTCGGCCACGAAGTCGAGGTAGACCGACTCGTTCCAGTACGGAAGGTCGGCCGGGTGGTGGCGACCCTCGTCGTCCGGGTCGACCCGGTGGGGATCGTGGTCGGTCATCGATGCTCCATTCGTGCAGGCGGTGGGTCAGGCATCGGCGGGCAGGGTGGCTTCGGCGTCGAGGTCCAGGGCCTGCTGGGCGTAGCGCCTCACGCTGGTGACGAACATCTCGTCCCCCCGATCGGTCCGCTTCACCAGCATGGACGCCCCGATGGACATCAGCAGCCCCCCGAAGCAGAGCGAGCGGATCTCCTCCTCGAGGCGGCCGAGCGGGAAGCCGGTGACCCCCTGGTCCACCAGGGCGTCATGGTAGGTCCGGACCAGCCGGTCGTGGTGCCGCCGGCGGTCGTCGGTGGTCAGGCTGCCACCCACGAAGTAGGCCACGTCGGACGCCGCCGACCCCCGGGAGGCGGTCTGCCAGTCCACCACCACCGGCCGGCGCTCCCCCGGGCAGAACAGCAGGTTGTCGAGCCGGAAGTCCCCGTGCACCACGGTGACCGGCGCCGGTCGGTCGGACAGCCAGGGACCCAGCCGACCGATGAACCGGCCGCAGAGATCGAGGTGGGCGTCGTCCAGGAGGTCGCCGTACCGCTCGACGAAGCCGGGCCACAGGGGGGTGACCACGTCCACCAGAAACCGGTCGGCGGCCGGCCCGCCCCGTTCCAGCCACCGTGACCCGCCGTCGGCACCGGACGACCAGGTCGGTCCGTGCAGTCCGGCCAGCTCCACCAGGGCCGCCTCCGCCTCGTCGACGTCACACCCCCGGAGCTGGTCGCCCTGCACGCCGTCGACCACGTCGTCGAGCACGATCACGAACCAACCGGCCTCCGGCTCGAAGCTGGCGTGATGGCAGGCGGGGATCCGGGTCCGGACCCGGCCGGCCACCTCCGAGTAGAAGCCCACCTCCACCTCGTAGGCCTGGGTCATCAGGCCGGTGCTCCGGCTCTGGCCGTCCTCCGAGGCGAATTTGGCCACCACCGAGCCGGGGGCCCCGGCCCCGGTGGTGGCGAAGCTGATCCGGACGGTGTCCGCCATCTGCCCGGTGCCGACCGGGCTGGAGGTGAACGACGCCACCTCCTCGCCGGCCGCCAGCCGGCCGCTCCCGGTGAGCACCGAGGTGAGCCAGGCGGCGGTGACGTCCTCGGGCCGCCGGATGGGGGCGCCGTCGACGGGGGTGCTCACCGGCTCACTGGGGGAGGGAGATGTCGCGCCCCACGTCCCGGGAGGCATCCACCCCCTCGACGAACACCTCCACCACCGGCTCGTCGCGGTCGTCGAACTCGGTCCGGAGCGCCCGCGACATCACCGCGTGCTGCAGGTAGAGGGAGGCGATGTAGGTGAGCTCCAGGATCTCCTCGTCGCTCAACGCCTCCCGCAGGGCGTCGAAGAGGCCGTCGGGCACCCGGCCCCGGTCGAGGACCAGGCAGTCGGTGTAGGCCAGCACCAGGCGCTCGGTCGGCGCGAAGCAGTCGGCGGCCGTCCAGTGCGGGACCGCCTCGATCACCGCGTCGTCGGTCCCGAGGGACCGGAGGGACTTGCAGTGCTGGGAGAAGACGAAGGAGCTCCCCGCCGCCCAGCCCGCCCGCGCCTGGGCGAGCTCCCGGAGCCGGGGGGCCAGCTTGCGGTTCGGGCTCTGGTAGAGGCCGAACCCCTGGACAGCGTGCTCCAGCACGTCGGGCACCAGGGCGAACACCGTCCACCAGTCCCCCGACGACCCGGTGGCCGTACCCGGCTGGGCGACCGGGTCCCGCCCCTCGAAGAGGAAGTCGTACATCAGGGTGACGATGGGGGCCTCGGCCTCCGACTTGGGCACCTGGCGCAGGCGGGGCACCGGCCGGCCTCAGGCCCGGACCCGGTCGACCGCCCGGGCGGGCACCACCCGGGTGTCCTCGGCGGTGAAGGCCCGGGTCCAGCAGGCGAACTCCAGCAGGATCCCGTCGGGATCCTGGAAGTAGATGGAGCGCACGAAGACCCCCGGATGCAGGTGGTCGGAGATGCCCCACTCGCTGTCGTCGTGGTTGGCGACCTCCGTGCAGTCGATGCCGGCCTCCCGCAGGCGGTCGCGGTACTCGTCGATCCGCTCGGGGGGCACGGCGAAGGCCACGTGGTTCATCGAGCCGATGGCACTGGTCAGCGAGCCCTGATCGGGACGCCCGGCGGGGGCCGCCACCCCCGGGGAGGCGGGCGGGGCGTCCGGGAACCAGAAGAAGGCGAGGGTGTCCCCACCGCCGCAGTCGAAGAAGAAGTGCTGGCCCATCCCGGCCGGCAGCTCCAGCGTCTTGACCAACGGCATCCCCAGCACGTTGACGTAGAAGTCGACGGTCCGCTCCATGTCCCGGCAGACCAGCGCCAGGTGGTTGATGCCCCGGAACTCGAACGTCCGATCGTCACTCCCCATGGATCCCCCCGGGTACTCGCAGCCGATTCGTCCCCCACCGTAGATGCTGGCCTCCCCGATCGCCGTAGTCTTCGTTCCACCATGGCAAAACCCCTCCGCCCCGACGACGTGACCGGCGGGTACCGCCGGCGCGACCTGTTCGCCGAGGGCATCTGGCCTCTGGCCCCCAAGCCCCGGTTCGGGGGCGCCGTCTTCGACACCGGTGGGCGGATCCTCCTCCGGGAGCCGAGCAACCACTACGGCGGCTACCACTGGACGTTCCCCAAGGGGAGGCCGGACAACGGCGAGCACCCCACCCAGACCGCCCTCCGGGAGACCACCGAGGAGACCGGTCACCGTCCCCGGATCGTCGGCCACCTGCCCGGGGCCTTCTCGGCCGGCCCCCACGCCACGGCCAACTACTTCTATGTCATGGAGGATCACGACGGCCTGGTCGATCCCGGGGCCATGGAGCGGAACGGCGAGACCAGCGACCTGCGGTGGGCCACCCTCGAGGAGGGGGAGGAGCTGATCGGGGCGACCGCCACCGCCGGTGGCCGCCGGCGGGACCTGGAGATCCTGCACGCCGCCTTCCGTGAGCTCGGCCGGTCCGTCGGGCCCTGACCGCCGCCGGCCGCCCGATTCCCGGGCTCGGGACCGCTCCGGACCCTTGCATCGGGGGGCACAGGAGATTTCCTGTGACTTGGGCCACCCGGGTGGGTACCATCAGTGCATGAGGACTGACATCATCAAGAAGTCCATCCCCGACGGGCTCGGCGATCAGCCGTTCGGTCTCGTCGTCGAGGATCACGAGGCCGACCCCGACTACGACGGCCGACTCCTCCGGGGCGAGCGCACCCGCCGCCACATCGCCCAGGCGATGATCGAGCTCATCGAGGAGGGGAATCCCCGCCCCACCGCCCGCCTGATCGCCGAGCGGGCCGGCGTCTCCCTCCGACTCGTCTTCCACCACTTCGACGACGTGGACGAGGTGTTTCAGGAGGGCGCCATCATCCAGGCCCAGCGCCACTGGAAGAAGGTCGTACCCATCCCCTCGACCGGTGCGGTGGCCCAGCGGGCCGACGCCGTGTCCCGCCAACGTCGCCAGCTCTACGTGGCCATCACCCCGGTGCGGCGGGCCTTCATCGCCCGCTCGGCGGAGTTGGGGGCCACCGGGCAGATCCTCGAGGTCTCCCGCCGCCTCCTGCGGGAGCAGCTGGCCCAGACCTTCGAGCCCGAGCTCACCGCCGCCGGCCCCGAGTCGGAGCTGCTGCTCGACGCCATCGAGTCGGCCACCTGCTGGGAGGTGTGGGACACCCTGCGCCTGGGTCGGCGGACGGCGGCTGCCGCCCAGCGGGTCATGCAGTTCTCGCTGACCGCCCTGCTGAGCTGACCGGCCGGGGCCCTAGCGGGTCCAAGGGGTCTCGTTGTACCCCTGCAGCGTCACGCCGGCCGGCCCCTGACCGATCCGGGTGATCGAGGCGGTGGCCAGGTAGAGGCGCCACGCCCCCACGTCCGGGAGGCCGACCGCCCAGCAGGTGGCGGCCTTGATCGGCGAGACGTGACTCACCACCACCACATCGCCGTCGCCCCGGGCCCCCCGACCGTCGACGGCGAAGAGCTCCTCGCAGGCCCCGGCCACCCGGGACCCCACTTCCGCCAACGTCTCCCCCCGGGGGGACGGAAGTGGGGGTCGGAGCGCCACTCCCGCCACAGTTCGGCGGGCACGTCGGCCAGGGGCCGACCGTCGAAGCTCCCGTAGTCGACCTCGATCCACCGTTCGTCGACCTCGATGGGCAGCCCGAACCCGAGGGCCTCGGCCGTGGCCCGGGCCCGTCCCAGCGGGCTCGAGACCACCCGGGTCACCCCCTGGAGGGCGGCACCCACCGCCTTGGCCTGGTCGATCCCCCGCTCGGTGAGGGGAAGGTCGATCCGGCCGGCCAGCAGCCCGGCCTGGTTCCCGGTCGATTCGCCGTGTCGCACCAGGATCAGCATCGTCTCAGTGCACCAGGATCCGTCCGCACTGGTCACAGGTGGCGAACTCCTCGGGGGGCAGGCGCCGGATCCGCTCCACCTCCTTGGACGGGAGGGTGAGGTGGCATCCGTCGCACTGGTCGCCGACCAGACGGGCGGCGCCCACCCCACCCAGGTGGGACCGGAGCGCCTCGTACCGGTCGGCCAGGTCGGCGGGGAGCCGCACGGCCACCTCGGCCCGCTCGCCCTCCTCGACGGCGATCGACTCGTCGATGGAGCGGAGCGACTCCTCGACCACGGTCCGGAGGCGCCGGGCCTCCTCGGCCAGCTCCGCCAGGCTCCGCTCGTTCTCGGCGAGGGCGACGTCGAGGGGGTCCTCCTCCTCCACCAGGGCCAGCTCCTGCTCCTCGAACTCGGCCTGGCGCTCGGCCAGGTGGTGGACCTCGGTGTCCATGGCCTGCAGGTCCCGGGCGGCGGTGACCTCCCCACCCAGCATCCGCTGCTCGAGGGTGTGCCGTCGGGCCGCCGACGAGGCGATCTGTTCCTCGAGCGACCGCTGACGGGCGGCCAGCTCGTCGACACGGGACCGCAGCTCCGCGCCGTCGGCGGTCAGGGCCGCCGCCCGCTCCTCCACCGCCCGGAGCTCGGCCTGCTCGGGGAGGGTGACCTTGCGGCGACGGAGCTGGTCGAGGGTGGTGTCGTGCAGCTGGACCTCCAGCAACGTGTCGAACGGCTCGGTCATGACGGCTCCTCCCACTCCCCGGACCCGGCCAGGGTAGGCACGACTCTACGGGCGGAACGGAGGGCCCCCGACAGGCCCTCGTCGGCCAGCCGGTCGGCCTCCTCCCAGGCGAACCACGCCACCTGCTGGCTCTCCCCCGGCGGAGGGTCCGGGTCGGCGTCCGGGGCGGTGGCCAGGAAGCAGAGATCGAGGTGGACGTGACCCCGGGCGGCGGTGTGGACGTCGAGGCGGAGCAGGAGGGGGCCGCCGTCCGGGTGGGTCACCGGGAGGCCGGTCTCCTCGAGGCACTCCCGGAGGGCGGCCTCGGCCGGTGGCTCGCCGGGCTCGAGGTGGCCCCCGGGCTGGAGCCACCGGCCCAGGCGCCGGTGCTTGTGGAGGAGCACCCCCCGGGTTCCGACCACGATGGCGGAGGCGGTGACGTGGGTGGGGTCGGCGTGCTCGTCGAGGGGTCGGTCGAGCCGGTCGAACGCCGCCAGAAACGCCAGCCGGGCCGTCGCCTCGCGCCGGTCACCGGGTCGGTGGTCGACGACGGTGGCCCGCACCGCTGCCGTGGCGTCCATCGGGGTGTCCACCCGACGCCGTCCCGATCCCGCTCAGGTCCCGGCGTCGTCGAGGCCGAGCCCGGTCCGCACCTCGTCGAGCCGGGCCCGCAACGTCGCCACCTCGTCCCGGAGCGCTCCGATGGCCGACCAGACCTCGGGAGGCACGTCCGCCTCCCCGGGCACCGCCGCCTCCGCGGGGGAGGGTGCGACCTCGGCGGTCGGGTCCGCCTCCCCCAGCAGGTGGGCGACCCGCCCCTCCTTCTGGCCCGGACGGCGGGGCACCGGCGCCACCAGGCCTCCCGCCTGGGCGGCCAGCAGCTCGAGCTCGTGGTCGATCGACCCCAGGTCCTCGAACTCGACCATCCGCTCGGTGCGGCTGCGGAGCTCGCCCACCGTCTGGGGGCCCCGGAGCAGCAGTACGGCCAGGATGGCCAGCTGGCGCCGGTCGAGCCCCAGCACGTCCCCGAGCAGGTGCTCGTAGCGGAGCACCGACCGACCGTGGGTGGGGTGGACGAAGCGGGTCAGCCCCCGCTGCTTCAGGGTCCGGACGGCCAGCTCGGTGGTCGCCTCGTCGTAGGCCACCACCGGCTGGCGATTCGACGTCTGGTTGCAGGCGAGGGTGAGGGCGTTCAGCGTCAACGGGTACTGCTGGGGCGTGGTCAGCTGCTTCTCGACCAGCGCCCCCAGGACCCGGACCTGCTCGGCGGGGAGCCGGAGACGACCGTCGTCCTCCGGACCGGGGTCGTCGACCACGGTCACCGGTGACCCCGGTCGGGAGGGGGACCGGCACCGCCGCCGCCCGGGAGCGTGCAGGCGTCGGCCGGGGTGGGCGACGTGGCGATCAGGCGGACTTGCGACGCTGGCGGTGGATACGGCGCCGCTCGCGCTCGGTGGCTCCGCCCCAGATGCCCTCACGCTCCCGGTTGGCCAGGGCGAACTCCAGGCACGCCTCGCGTACGGCGCACTGGTCGCAGATGGCCTTGGCCTCGTCGGCCTCCTCGTCGGAGACCGGGTAGAACACGTCAGGTTCGATGCCCCGGCAGGCAGCGTGCTTGCGCCAGGTGGCACTCATGGGAACGTCACTTTCAGCTGATGAGTAGGGGGTACGTCACACTCCGCCGACATTTGCGCTGCGGTGACCTGGGAGAACGCGGCCTACCGGCGAGAACAGGCGGAACAGCCAGTATGGCCCACCGGAGCCGTGGATGTCCACCCTTAGCACCGATTTCGACCGGCCCGGACCACACGGCCCTGCCCGGGGCCGTTCGCGCCCCCGATCGGAGGTGGCCGGAGGATGTCTAGGCTCAGCCCCCGGCTGGCCCCGACCAGGGCCGAGGGGGAGGACCCATGGTGACGACTGCACCGCTGGAGGGGAAGACCATCGTGGTGACCGGGGTGACCGGCCAGGTGGCGGAGCCGGTGGCCCTGGCGCTGACCCGCACCAACCGGGTGATCGGCGCCGCCCGCTTCCGCGACCCGAGGGCCCGTGAGCGGTTGGAGTCGGCCGGGGTGGAGTGCGTGCCCTTCGACCTGGCCGCAGGCGAGGTCGCCGGCCTGCCCATCGACGCCGAGTACGTGCTCCACTTCGCGGTGGCCAAGTCCAACAAGTGGGCGCTCGACCTCGATGCCAACAGCGGGGGCCTGGCCACCCTCATGGAGCACCATCAGGGGGCGACCGCCTTCCTCCACTGCTCGACCACCGGGGTCTACCGCCCGATGGGACACCACGTCTTCACCGAGGACGACCCGCTGGGCGACAACCACGGGGTCTGGCCGTTCCTCCGGACCTACAGCATCTGCAAGATCGCCGCCGAGACCACCGCCCGGTGGGCGGCCACCCGCTTCGGGCTCCCCACCACCATCGCCCGGCTGGCCGTCCCCTACGGCGACCGGGGCGGGTGGCCGGCCGTCCACCTCGAGATGATGCGGAACGGCAGCTTCGTCCCCGTCCACGTCGACGCCCCCAGCGTCTACCACCCCATCCACCAGGACGACATCCTCGCCCTCCTCCCCGGGCTCCTGGCCGCCGCCACCACCCCGGCCACCACCGTCAACTGGGGCGGTGACGAGGCGGTCAGCATCGAGGAGTGGTGCGGGTACCTGGCCGAGCTCACCGGCCTCGAGGCCCGGTTCGAGCCCACCGACCAGACCATCGACAGCGTGCAGATCGACCTCACCCGGATGCACCAGCTGGTGGGGACGACCACCGTCCCCTGGCGGGAGGGCATGCGCCGGATGGTGGCCGCCCGCCACCCGGAGCTGTTGCCGGCCTGACCCCCGGCCGGGGCGCCCGGTGTCAGCCGGTGGTCGTGGTGGTGCTGCTGGTCGGGACGGCGGTGATGTTCACCCCGAACTGACCGGCCTTCAGCTCGCTGCCCACCGCCGACGAGCTGCTCCCCAGCAGGACCTGGACGGTCCATGTCGAGTTGGCCGCCTGGAAGGAGGCCCCGTCCAGGGTGACGGTGGTGGAGGTGGCCCCGGCCACCGTGGACCCGGTGGTGGGGGCGGTCACCGGGGTGGGCCCGGAGGACTGGACGTCGGTGACCGTGTAGCCGGCGTCGGTGAACTGCTTCTGGTAGGCGGTGGAGCCGGCCGCCACCGTCCCGGTCAGGGCGAAGGCGGCGTCCCAGCCGGACCCGTTGGCGTCGCTGACCCCGCCGCCGCCCAGCACGGTGGCACCCGTCGGCGTGGGGATGTCGGAGGGGAAGCCGGCCGGCAGCTGGTGCTCGGCCGCCGAGAACTTGTGGCCGAGGATGTTGCCGCTGACCCCGTTCTTGGAGATGTGCAGCCCGCAGGCGGTCAGGGCCAGGCTGGCCACCACCACCGCCGCAGTGGCCACCGCCCTCGATCGGACCCGAGCCCCCCGGGGCCCAACCGCCCCGCCGTGTGTACCGACCATGTCGTCCGCCTCCCCTACCGTGGCGACCCTCCCGTACCATCGGCCGGTGGGCCCTCTCCGTCGATCGGGCCGCGTCCGCCGCTGCCCGCTACCGGGGCGATGCTAGCCCCGCCCACCCCGACCGGCCGGGGACACCGGTCAGCCCACCACCACCTGGCCGAAGGTGCTGCACAGGCCGAAGGCCTCGATGACCACGAACGCCGCCACCAGGCCGAGGACCACCGGCACCCGCCAGCCCTTGCCCGGTCGGGCCATGGCGGCCGGCATGTACCACGACGGCAGGGTGGAGGGCAGCTGGGCCAGAAACTGATGGAGCGGCACCGCGTCGTCCTCGAGGGGGAGCGTGGGATCGGCGCCCAGGGCCAGGGCGGTGAGCTCCTCCTCGGTGAACGGCTCGTCGAGCCGGTCGTCGACCGCCGACCCCTCGGATCCGGCACGCATCGCATCGTCCATGGTGTGGCCCTCCCTGGTGTGGGCTCGAGCCTACCGGTCGGCCGCCCGGGCCGACCCTCAGGACGCCCCGGCGGCCACCGCGTCGGCCCAGGTGTAGATCTGCGGGGGGACGGGTCCGGTGGCGAGGGTGAACAGCTCGGCGTCCGACGCCCAGCCACCGGCGGCGGCCGGGTAGGCCTCGGCCGCCCCCATCAGGAGCGTCCCGCCGTACTCCGGCAGGTACTGGCTCAGTCCCAGGATGTTCTCCCGGTGACCCCAACAGTCCGACATGTTGGTGGGGACGCAGTCGAGGTTGCCGCTGTTGGGGCCGTCGTCGTACATCCAGTAGTAGTTGGAGCCGAGCGGGTTCCCGTTCTCGCCCCAGTTGGATCCCCAGGCCACCACCGACATGCCCGGTGGTGCCGCCGCCGGGGTGGGGTCGGTGGTGGCCACCGCCCCGGCCTCGGCGTCGGCGCTCAGGGTGGGGTCGAGCCCGGCGAACGGCGGCAGGCCCCGGTCCACCCGCTCGATGTCGGTGACCACGAAGAGCTGCTCGGCGGGGGTCAGGGCCCCGAAGTTGCCGGGGAGGTACATCGGCCCCAGCCCCTCGGCGGCCCGGGCGGAGTTGGTGGCCTGGAGGATCTCGTCGGTGCACGACGCCGCGTCGGTGTGGGGGTAGCAGACGGAGAGGAAGTCGGGGTCGGGGGCGATGCTGTTCGGGGGGTTGGCGGTCGGCGACGTGCCGGCGGCGCCGGTGGCCGACACCAGCGAGCCGTAGAAGGGGGCGTCGCCGAAGGCGAAGATGCCGCCGTCGGTGCCGACCATCCAGTAGCCCCGGCCGTCGGAGGTGGGTGCCATCCCCGTCACCGGGGCGGCCAGGTGGGTCCCGCCCATCGACCCCTCGAAGGCGGCGTCGCCGAAGGCGAAGATGCCGCCGTCCGCCGCCACCAGCCAGTAGCCGTCGCCGGAGGGGGTGACGGCCAGGCCGGTCACCGGCTGGTTGAGGACCAGGCTCCCGGTCGATCCGTGGAAGGGGGCGTCGCCGAAGGCGAAGATGCCGCCGTCGGAGGCCACCAGCCAGTAGCCGTGGCCGTCCTTGGTGCTGGCCATGCCGACGATCGGCCGGTTGAGGTGCATCGAGCCGGTGGAGCCGTAGAAGGTGGCGTCCCCGAAGGCGAAGATGCCGCCGTCCGCCGCCACCAGCCAGTAGCCCCGCCCGTCGGGGGTGGGGGCCATGCCCACGATCGGCTGGTTGAGGTGGATCGCCCCGGTGGAGCCGAAGAAGGAGGCGTTGCCGTAGGAGAAGATGCCGCCGTCGGTGCCGACCTCCCAGTACCCGAGTCCGGCCGGCGTCTCCGCCATGCCGACGATGTGGGTCCCCGGGGCCAGCGAGCTCGGCGACCCGTAGTTCTTGGCGTCGCCGAAGGGCGCCACGCCGCCGGCGGTGGAGATGATCCAGTAGCCGTGCCCGTCCGAGGTGGGGACGATCTGCTGGGCGGGCGCCAGGCCGACCGCCGCCCGCTCCGGCGGGGTGGGGGTGGTCGAGGCCGAGGCCAGGGCGGGTCGGAGGCCGGGGCCGGCCCCGAGCAGCACCAGGGCCAGGGTGGCCAGGGTGGCCGCACGGAGCGCCGACCAACCCTGTCCCAGGGGTCGACCCTCACGGGTGAAGTTCCGAGCGAAAGCGGGCATGCCGGCAGGAATCCCTTCGCTGATGCGTTCCGATGTTGTTCTGAGGTATCGGAGCCACGGCCGGGGAACTTGAGAACGGCCACGCTTCGTGGCGGGGGCTTGGCCGCTCGGAACCACCGGGACCAGCCCCGGGGCGCACCCGGCGAATCCACGACCGGTTGCGGGGCGAGGCGATCTGTTGCTCTACTCTCCGCTGCGGTCCCGGCGGGGCCCCCGTCGACCTGGCCACCACCGGGCCGGCGACGTCCCCGCCCCCGATGTCCCTCCAGCCCGGAAAGGTGTGATCCGGATGCCACCCACGCAGCAGCTGCCCACCGACGGTCCGCTCGTCCGCTACGAGCAGAACGTCATCCAGCGGATCTCGGACTTCAAGGACCCCCGTCAGGAGTGGCGTCGCCTCTTCTCGGAGCTCCTGGGTACCTTCTTTCTGGTGCTGGCGGCGGCCGGCGGGGGGATGATGGGGCACGCCTTCCCCGGCACCATCAGCCGCAGCGCCGCGGTGGTGGCCCCGGCCATCACCGTGTTGGCCATCATCCTGTTCATGGGGAGGATCTCCGGTGCCCACCTGAACCCGGCGGTCAGCATCGCCTTCGCCCTCCGACGGGACTTCCCGTGGAGGCGGGTGCCGGGCTACATCGTCGTGCAGCTGATCGGGGCGACGCTGGCCGCCCTGTTCCTGCACGCGGTGGTCCACGTCTCGGCCGTCTACGGGTCCAACTACCCCGCCCACGGCTACTCCGACCTGTCCGCCTTCTGGATGGAGATGATCCTGACCGTGGGACTGGTCAGCGTGATCCTGGGCACGGCGTCGGGGGCCCAGAACGTCGGACTGTTCGGTGCGCTGGGGGTCGGCGGCTACATCGCCCTGGCCGGACTGTGGGGCAGCCCCATCTCCGGTGCCTCCATGAACCCGGCGCGCACCTTCGGGCCCGACCTGGCCAGCACCACCTTCACCGGCTACTGGGTCTACATCGCCGGCCCGGTGGTGGGGGCCCTGGTGGCGGTGGGCATCGCCTTCGTCCTCCGGGGCCCCGGGGGCGGCAGGTCGGGGTCCTCGGCCGCCCAGGGCGACCTCTTCACCGAGACGTACGAGGCCGGGAAGTCCTGAGCCCCCGAGGGTGGCGGATGGCGCCGGCCCCCGTCCGGAGGCCCCGGGGATGACATGATCTCCCCGAGGCGGTGGCGATGGGCCCGGTGCGAGCCGCCGACTCGGGAGGGGGTGCCATGTCGAGCCTTGGTCATCGTGGGCGGTGGAGGCACCGCCTCCTCGCCGTGATCCTCGTGGGCATCGGCATGGTGGCGGTTCCGGCCTCGGCTGGCTCGCCGGCCGGTGCTGCCGGCTCCAGCGCCATGCAGGCGGGGGGTTCGGTCGACGAGGCCTGGCTCACCGGTGCCCACCCCGGAGATGCCATCACCCTCCTCCGGAACGGCTCGCCGGTGACCAACACCGCCAATCCCGGGACGGCCGACTCCCTCGGCTCGCTGATCATCCGGGACCTCAGTCCCGGGTCGGGCTACGCCTGGGACGACACCACCACCTCGACGACCACCCCCACCTTCGGTGTCCTCGCCCCCGGAGCCGATCCGGCCACGGACTCCGCCCTGTACACCGGTCAGGCCCTCCACCAGGGGCTCAACTACATGACGATGCGGGACGGCATCCAGCTGGCCGCCACCGTCCGCTACCCCTACGGGGTCACCTGCAGCGCCGCCGCCCCGTGCCCCACGGTGATCGAGTACTCCGGCTACGCCGTCGCCGCCCCCACCGACCCCATCCCCGGGCTCCTCTCGCAGGCCCTGCACACCCCGTGCACCGGATGCGGCGACCCCGACCTCCTGCCCGACACCGCCACCGACGTGGGCGCCGTGCTGGCCCGGGTGTCGGGATTCGCCACCGTCAGCCTCCAGATGCGTGGCACCGGGTGCTCGGGTGGAGCCTTCGACCTGTTCGGGTATCCGTCCGACTACGACGCCTACGACGCGGTGGAGGTCGTGGCCCACCAGGACTGGGTGGCCCATCACAAGGTGGGGATGGTGGGGATCAGCTACTCGGGCCTGTCTCAGCTGCCGTCGGCCGGGACCGATCCCCCCGACCTGGCCGCCATCGCCCCGATGAGCCCCACCGATGACCTGTTCTCCACCGGCTACCCCGGCGGGATCTTCAACGACGGGTTCGCCGCCGGGTGGACCGGTGAGCGCATCGACGACGCCATGCCGGCGGCCACCCTCAGCGGTGGCTCGCTGGCGCCCCTGTCGACCACCCCGGTGTCCGGGGTGGGGCAGCCCTGGGTCTACTACGAGATCGACGCCGAACTGGCCGCCAGCGGAGGGGCCTCGTCGACCTGTCTCGCCAACCAGGCCCTGCACGGCCAGTCGGAGAGTCTGTCGGCGCTGGTCGGACCGGCGCTGGTGGCCCCGGGGACGGGACCGGGCCGGGACCCGTCGCTCTTCGACCGCCGGTCGATGAGCGAGTGGGCGACCCACATCACGGTGCCCGTCTTCCTGTCGGGAGCCCTCCAGGACGAGCAGACCGGCCCCCAGTGGCCCGCCCTCCTGGCCGCCCTGCCGGCCACCACCCCCGTCTACGCCAACATGGTCAACGGGGGGCACATCGACGCCACCGACCCCCAGACCATCAGCCGGTGGCTCGAATTCCTCGACCTCTACGTCGCCGACAAGGTGCCGACGGCGCCGACCGCCATCGGCGCCCTCTTCCTCGACCAGTTCACCAGCTTCGCGTCGTCGACGACCGCCCAGGCCCCGCTCCCCGCCATCCGGTTCACCTCGGACCGGTCGTTGAGCGAGGCGCGTCGTCAGTTCAGCCAGCAGACCCCCTATGTCCGCGTCCTGTTCGACAACGGCGCCGGTGCGGTCGGTGCCGGCGACCCCCAGTCGACCTACTCGGCCGACTTCACCCAGTGGCCCCCGGTCGGGCGGACCGTCACCTACTGGCTCGGCGCCCACGGCTCGCTCTCGGCGGCCGGCCGGGGGACGCCGAGCAACCGGAGTCCCTCGGGGAACGCCTCCCTCCAGCTCGACCCGGGCGTCCGGCCGGCCACCAGCCTGCCCTCCGACGGGAACGCCTGGGCGGCCGCCCCCGACTGGGACTGGACGCCGGTGCCGCCGTCGGACGGGCTCGGCTTCCAGACGGCGCCCTTCACCACCGACACCACGATCGTCGGGCCGGCCACCCTCGACCTCTGGGTGCAGTCCGCCAGTCCGGTGGTCGACCTGCAGGCCACCGTGACCGAGGTCCGCCCCGGAGACAGCCAGGAGGAGTACGTGACGTCCGGATTCCTGCGTTCGTCCAACCAGGTCGACCTGCCGTCGTCGACCCCACTGTTCACCGTGCCGAGCTATCTGGCCGCCGACGCCCGGCCCCTCTCGCCCACCCACACCACCGAGGTGAAGATCCCGATCGACCCCATCGCCCACACCTTCCGGGCCGGGACCGAGCTCCGGATCGTCCTGTCGGCACCGGGCGGGGACCGCCCCTCGTGGGAGTTCGCCACCATCGACGACGGCACCCAGTCGGCCGACGTGGGATTCGGCGTGGGTGCGCCCTCCGGGCTGGTCGTCGATGTCGTGCCGACGGTCACGGCGACGGCGACCCTCCCTGCCTGCGGGTCGCTGCGCGGCGAACCGTGCCGTGCGTATCAGGCCGAGTCGAACCAGACCTGACCGGCCGACGCCGCCTGTGGGGCCATCGGTGGGAAGGCCCCGTCACCGGCCCCTCGATGCATCGGTCCGCACCTCCGGTCGGCCCTCAATCCGGCTGCGATGCAAGGTCCCCGTAGAAGTAGGAGGCGGTGACGCCGCCATCCATGAGGAAGTCGCTCCCGGTGATGAAGGCGCCCTCGGGTCCCATCAGCAGCGCCCCCAGGGCCCCCACCTCGTCCGGGGTGCCGCCGCGCCCGACCGGGCACCGCTCGATCATGCGCCGGTAGCCCTCGCCGCGCGGGCCGGTCAGCTCGTCCCGGGCCAGGGGGGTGAAGATGATGCCGGGACTGATGGTGTTGATCCGGGCTCCCCGCTTGCCCCAGCGCACCGCCTCGGCCATCACCCGCAGCGAGTTCCCCCGCTTGGCCCACTGGTAGGCGAGGAGCGGGTCGGTCACCCGGTCCAGCTCGAGCCGCGGGTGCGCCAGCAGCTGGTCGGCCGGCGTGGTGGCCAGCGCGGCGTCCTGCTCGGGTGTGAGCGCACCGAGCCGATGACCGGACTGCGAGGCGATCACCACCCCGGCACCCCCCTCGGCGATGACGTTCCCCACCTCGTCGAGGAGGACGGCGGTGCCGTAGAGGTCGACGGCCAGGATGGTGGCCGGTGACGCCTGGCTGGGCGAGACGCCGGCGGCGTGGATCAGCCCGGTGACCGCCCCCAGCTCGACGGCGGCGGCGACCAGCGCCCGGACCGACTGCCGGGACGAGACGTCGACGGTGGCGGTGGTGACCTCGAACCCGGCGTCGCGCAGGACCTCGGCGGCGGCCTCCGCCTGCTCCGGGCGGAGGTCGGCCAGGACCACCTGCTTGCCGGCGCTCACCCGCCGGGCGATGGCCTGTCCGATCGATCCTGCCCCGACGACGATGACAACATCACTCACGGCGTGCTCCTGACTCGTGGGGCGCGGTGGAGATGGTGCTGGTCAGCGATCGGCACGGCCGACCTCCCCGTCCACCGGCCCGCGGTACTCGGCGTCGGTGACGTGATCCCCCCAGGTGGACTCCGGCTGATCGCGGTCACCGACCCCCTCGGTGATCGAGAGGTGGGCCATGAAGCGATCGGGTGCCGCACCGTGCCAGTGCCACTCGTCCGAGGGGGTGTAGGCGATGTCGCCGGGGCGAAGCTCGGTGATCGCCTCGCCCCGGGACTGCACCCGTCCCACGCCGTCGGTCACGTAGAGGGTCTGGCCGAGGGCGTGGGAGTGCCAGGCGGTGCGGGCACCGGGGGCGAAGCGCACCAGGTTGACCCTCACCCGCGAGGGCTCCTCACCCTGGGCGATGGAGTCCATCCAGACGTCGCCGGTGAACATCTCGGTGGGTCCCTTGCCGGTCGGCTTCCCGGGTCGCATCTCCATGACGTGTCTCCTTGGGTCGGTGGTGGGATTGTGGAACGTGGGGGGCGGTCGGCGGTCGGGTGTGACCCGGGTCAGGGTCGCACGAGCACCTTGAGTGCCTCCCGGTCGGCCATCGCCCGGTAGCCACCGGCGATGTCGTCGAGGGCGATGGTGCGGTCGAAGACCCTGCCGGGCTCGATCACCCCGTCGAGGATGTCCGGCAGCAGCTCGTCGATGTAGGCCCGGGCCGGGGCCACGCCCCCGGTGAGCGTGATGTTGCGGAGGAAGTCGGGGAAGCCGAAGGGAACCTCGGCGTACTGCGGGGCACCGACCCGGCTCACCACCCCCCCGGCACGCACCACCGCCAAGGCCGTCTCGAGGGCGGGGAGGAGTCCGACGCACTCGAGCACCCGGTGGGTCCCGTCCCCGCCGGTCAGCTCCCGCACCCGCTCGACGCCTTCCTCGCCCCGCTCGGCCACCACGTCGGTGGCGCCGAACTCGATGCCCAGGTCGGTACGGTCCTGGTGCCGTCCCATCAGGATGATCCGTTCGGCGCCGAGGCGCCTGGCCGCCAACACGGCGGAGAGCCCGACGGCCCCGTCCCCGACGACGGTGACCGAGGTCCGTGGGGTGACCCCGGCGGTCACCGCACAGTGATGACCGGTGGGGAACACGTCGGACAGGCTGAGCAGTGAGGGCAGCAGGGCCGAGTCCTCGGCCACCGGGAGCTTGACCAGGGTGCCCTGGGCCTGCGGCACCCGCACCGCTTCGCCCTGCCCGCCGTCGACGCCGTCCCGGGCCCACAGGCCGCCGTGCCGGCACGACGTCTGGAGCCCCTCGGAGCAGAAGTCACAGGTGTTGTCGGCCCAGAAGAACGGAGCCACCACCAGGTCCCCGGCCCGGAAGCCGGCCACCTCGGAGCCGACGTCCTCGACGACGCCCAGGAACTCGTGGCCGATGCGGTCGCCCTCCGCCGACGCCGGCATCGAACCGTAGGGCCACAGGTCGCTTCCGCAGATGCAGGCGCTCACCACCCGCACCAGCGCGTCAGTGGGCAGGTGGATGCTCGGATCGGGCACGGACTCGACCCGGATGTCGCCGGCGCCGTGGATGATGGTGGCTCGCATTGGGATTCCTCTCGTCTCGTCCCCGCCGCACGCTCACGGTGGGGAGGTGCCGTCGGGTTGCGTGGTTGCTGGCGGCCGGCTCGATCGTCGGGTCCACGGGTTCCACAGTACGGGTGGGGCCGCCCGGTTGGGAGGCCCTGTCAGTACCGGGGACAGCAGACCTTCCTCATCCGGCCGGAACGGCTTGACTGGTGGTGGGACCGACGTGTCGGGGGCCGCCGGTGGCCCGCCGTCACCGCCACGAGCCGGAAGGGAGCTGCTGTGGACACCTGGACACCCGAGCAGCTGCAGGGCGTCGGCACCGCCGAGGAGCTCGAGGTCGCCTGGCTGCGTACCGACGGCACGCTGAGCGGCGACCGGACCATCTGGGTGGTGCCGCTCGGGGGCGACCTATTCGTGCGGTCGGTCAACGGGCCCGGCTCGGACTGGTACCGGGGGGTCGTCAAGCGCCACGAGGGTCACATCCGGGCCGGCGGCGTCGACCAGGACGTCACCTTCGTCGAGACCCACGCCGACGACGACGCCCTCGACGCCGCCTACCGCTCCAAGTACCGGCGCTACGCCGAGAGCATCCTCGACCACATCACCAGCCCGGAGGCCCGCTCCACCACGCTGCAGCTCGTCCCCCGCCGGTCCTGATCGCCTCCGACGTCCCTCCGGGCGGACCGTCGGCCGGTGGCGTCGATCGCCCCGGCGCGCCACCAGCCCGCCGGGGCGGCGTCGAGACGTCGGAGATGCCACCATCGAGTGGGGTGGGGCGTCCGCCGAGGTCACCGTCATCGGTACGGGCGTAGCCTCCCGCTCACCTCACGAGCAGCCGCTGGTGGCCCCGCAGCTTCCGCAGACGTAGCACGAGCCGGCCCGCTGCATGGCGTTGCCGCACTGATAGCAGTAGGGGGCGTCCTTGGGCTCGGCCCGGGCGATGGTGGTCGGCCCCGAGGCCACCGACGGTGCCGGGGCGGGCGCCGGGGCGCTCCCCTCCACCACCGTGGCCGTCACCGGGTCGATGTCGTCGACCTCGTTGACGCCCTTGGACTCGGTGGCCGTCTCCTCCACCCCGGGCAGCGTGGGCTGCATCCGCTCGGCCGTCGACAGCACGCCGAGCTCGGCCCGCTCCTCGATCGGAAGGTAGTCGACGGCCAGCCGCCGGAAGATGTAGTCGACCAGGCTGGTGGCGATGCGGAGATCGGGGTCGTCGGTGATGCCGGCGGGCTCGAACCGCATGTTGCCGTACTTGCGGACGTAGGTCTCGAGCGGCACCCCGTGCTGGAGCCCCAGGCTCACCGAGATGGAGAAGGCGTCCATGATGCCGGCCAGGGTGGAGCCCTGCTTCGACACCTTCATGAACACCTCACCGGGCCGCCCGTCCTCGTACTCGCCGACGGTGACGTAGCCCTCGCAGTCCGCCACCCGGAACGAGAAGGTCGACGACTTGCGGCGACGGGGCAGGCGCTCGCGCACCGCTCCCACCACCACCGTCTCGGCCAGCCGGGCCTGCTCGTGGACCAGTGCCTGCTCGAGGCCGGCGATCTTGGCGTTCAGCTCCCGGGCGTGGGCCTCGGCGTCGGACCCGGCGGGGGCGGCGTTGTCGAACTCCTCCCCCTTCTTCCGGGTGGTGGAGAGCGGCTGGGCCACCTTGCAGTTGTCGCGGTAGATGGCCACCGCCTTGATCCCCATCCGCCAGGCGTCGATGTGGAGCTGCTCGACGTCCTCCACCGTCACGTCCTCGGGGAGGTTCACCGTCTTGGAGATGGCCCCGGAGATGAACGGCTGGACCGCCCCCATCATCCGCACGTGACCGAGGTAGTGGATGGTGTTGTCGCCCATGGAGCAGGCGAACACCGCCAGGTGCTCGGGGGCCAGGTACGGGGCCCCCAGGATCGACTTGTGCTCGTCGATGTAGGCGACGATCTCGTCGACCTGGTCCGGCGAGTAGCCCAGCCGGGTGAGCGCCCGGGGCACCGTCTGGTTGACGATCGACATGGTCCCGCCGCCCACCAGCTTCTTGGTCTTCACCAGGCCGAGGTCGGGCTCCACGCCGGTGGTGTCACAGTCCATCAGCAGGCCGATGGTGCCGGTGGGGGCGAGCACACTGGCCTGCGAGTTGCGGACGCCGTACTGGTCGGCCAGCTCCACCGCCGAGTCCCAGGCCTCCTGGGCGGCGGACAGCAGGTCGGTGGGCACCGCCTCCTCGTCGATGACCGCCACCGCGTCGCGGTGCATCCGCAGCACGTTCAGCATCGGCTCCACGTTCTCGTGGAACCCGGCGAACGGGCCCATCCGGGCGGCGGTGCGGGCCGAGGTGGCGTAGGCGTGGCCGGTCATCAGGGCGGTGATGGCCGCCGCCCACGCCCGACCCTGGTCGGAGTCGTAGGGCAGGCCCTGGGCCATCAGCAGGGCGCCGATGTTGGCGTACCCGATGCCCAGCTCACGGAAGAGCCGCGAGTTCTCGGCGATCTTCTCCGTGGGGTAGTCGGCGTTGCCGACGATGATCTCCTGGGCGGTGAAGAGGACCTCCACCGATGCCCGGAAGCCCTCCACGTCGAAGGAGGAGTCCTCATGGAGGTACTTCATGAGGTTGAGGCTGGCCAGGTTGCACGCCGAGTTGTCGAGGTGCATGTACTCCGAGCAGGGGTTGGAGCCGTTGATCCGGCCGGTGTTGGAGGCGGTGTGCCACCGGTTGATGGTGGTGTCGAACTGCATGCCGGGGTCGGCGCACTCCCAGGCCGCCTGGGCGAACTGGCGGAACAGCTCCCGGGCCGGCACCGTGCGCACCACGTCGTGGCTGCCGCGGGCGGTGAGCTCCCAGTCGGCACCGTCCACCACCGCCGCCATGAACTCGTCGGTGACCCGGACCGAGTTGTTGGCGTTCTGGTACTGCAGGCTGATGGAGTCCTTGCCGTCGAGGTCCATGTCGAAGCCGGCGTCACGCAGCACGCGCGCCTTGCGCTCCTCGATCGCCTTGCACCAGATGAAGTCCTCGATGTCCGGGTGGTCGGCGTCGAGGATGACCATCTTGGCGGCCCGGCGGGTCTTGCCACCCGACTTGATGGTGCCGGCCGAGGAGTCCGCCCCCCGCATGAAGCTGACCGGGCCCGAGGCGGTCCCGCCCCCCTTGAGGAACTCGTGGGAGGAGCGGATGCGCGACAGGTTGACGCCGGCGCCGGAGCCACCCTTGAAGATCACCCCCTCCTCGGTGTACCAGTTGAGGATGGAGTCCATGGAGTCCTCGACCGCGAGGATGAAACAGGCCGAACCCTGCTGGGGGACGCCGGCCACCCCGATGTTGAACCACACCGGCGAGTTGAAGGCCGCCTTCTGGTGGATCACCAGGTGCTTCAGCTCCGCCCGGAAGGTCTCCGCCTCGTCGTCGTCGAAGTAGCCGTCCTTGATCCCCCAGGCGGTGATGGTGTCCACCACCCGGTCCGCCACCTGCTTCAGCGACCATTCGCGCTCGGCGGTCCCCGGGGTGCCCCGGAAGTACTTCTGGGCGAGGATGTTGGTGGCGTTGAAGCTCCAGGTGGAGGGCACCTCCACGTCGAGCTGCTCGAACGCCACCGCACCGTCCCGGTAGTTGGTGATCCGGGCGTCCCGGCGCTCCCACGTCACCTCGTCGTAGGGGTCGACCTCGGGCCTGGTGAAGTGCCGACGGATGCCGATGCCGAGCCTCTGCGGTGCGATGGCCATGAGGGCCCCCTCTTTCTGGTTCCGGTGTGTGGTGTTCAGGTCTGGGCGGTGCTCGCGGGTGTCGCCGACTGGATCGGTCCTGCCGTTGCTGCGTCGAGCGGCCCCGATCCCCGGCGCCGCTCCGAGTCCTCGCTCCAGGGACCTGGAGTTTTCCGCGCTGACCACAACATGTTGTGGTCACCCTCCCCCGAGGTACGAGATAGTGGGTTCATTACAGCAGCGTAGTTACACCCCTGTCAACGGTTTCTTTCATCAATTTCCGAGGAGATCGGCCCACTCCCCCGCCCGGCCCGGCACCCCGACCACCACCGGGCGCACGGTGGCTAAGTTCCCAGCGTGACCGCCTCCGAACCCGTCGTCCTCGCCGTTGACGCCGGAACCACCGGGGTCCGCACCCAGGCCTTCGACCGGACCGGCGCCGAGGTGGACCGAGCGTACCGGGAGCTGACCCAGTCGTTCCCCCGACCCGGGTGGGTGGAGCACGACCCCGGGGAGATCTGGAGCCTGGTCCGCACCACCCTGGAGGAGGTGGCCGGGCGCCTGGCGGCCACCGGTCGCGCCGTCACCGCCCTGGGCATCACCAACCAGCGGGAGACGGTGGTGGCCTGGGACCGTCGGAGCGGTCGCCCGCTCCACCCCGCCATCGTCTGGCAGGACCGCCGGACGGCCGCCCGCTGCGACGAGCTGGCCCGGGCCGGCCACCTCCCCCTGGTCCGGGAGCGGACGGGACTGGTGCTCGACCCCTACTTCTCGGCCACCAAGATGGCGTGGCTGCTCACCGAGGGCGGGGTGCCGGTCTCCGAGCACCTCTGCCTGGGCACGGTCGACTCGTGGCTGCTGTGGCACCTGACCGGGGGTCCCGACGGGGGCACCTTCGCCACCGACGCCACCAACGCCTCGCGCACCTCCCTCCTGGACCTGGCCGGCCGCCGGTGGTCGCCGGAGCTCTGCGACCTCTTCGGCGTGCCGATGGGGGCGCTGCCCGGCGTGCGGCCGTCGTGCGGACGGTTCGGGGTGGTCGCCCCCTCCGCCCTCGGGGCCGGCTCCCCGGTGGCCGGGGTGCCCATCGGCGGGATGGCCGGCGACCAGCACGCCGCCCTCTTCGGCCAGGCGTGCTTCGAGACGGGGATGGTCAAGGCCACCTACGGCACCGGGAGCTTCGTGCTGATGAACGTGGGGCCCGACTGCCCGGTGCCGGCCGACGGGCTGGTCACCACGCTGGGGTGGGAGCTCGACGGCCGGGTGGCCGCCGCCTCGGGGGTGCCGGCGGTGTCGTACGCCCTGGAGGGCTCGGTCTTCGTGGGTGGGGCGGCCATCCAGTGGCTGCGGGACGGGCTCGGCATCATCGGGCGGTCCGAGGAGCTCGAGCCGCTGGCCCGCTCGGTGGACACCAGCGAGGGGGTGGTGGTGGTCCCGGCCTTCACCGGCCTGGGCAGCCCCCACTGGGACCCCTACGCCCGGGGGACCATCCTCGGGCTGGGCCGGGGCATCGGTCGGGCCCACCTGGCCCGGGCGGTGGTGGAGGCGATGAGCTTCCAGGTGGCGGACGTGGTGGAGGCCATGGTGGCGGCGGTGGGCGTGCGGCCCACGGTGGTCCGGGTCGACGGCGGTGCCTCGGTGATGGACCTGCTCCTGCAGCTGCAGGCCGACCACACCCGGGTCCGGGTGGCCCGGCCCCGCTCCATCGAGACCACCGGGTTCGGGGCGGCCGCCCTGGCCGGCCTGGCCGAGGGGGTCTGGGGCACGGTGGGCGACCTGGCCGCCCTCTGGACGGAGGACGCCTCCTTCGATCCGGTGGCCGGGGAGGCGGAGGCCGACGCCGCCCGACGGGCGTGGGCCCGGGCCCTCGAGCGGTCGAGAGGTTGGGTGGAGCGGTAGCGGGGTCAGGCGGTGGTGGCCGACGCCGTCAGCTCGTACCAGCGGTGGTCGGTGAGCTCGGCCATGGTGGAGAGACGGAGGCGCTCCCGGGTCCGGAAGACCAGCCCGGACCGGCCCACCATCAGTACCGCCCCGCTGCGGAGGAGGGGGGTCCGGACCAGGTGGTCGTCGTCGGACCCCTCGTCGCCGGCCAGGGCCACCAGCCGGTCGGACCCGGGGCTGTCACCCTCCACCGTCGGCGGGGAGCCGTCGGCGGCGACCACGGCGGCGAAGGTGCCGAAGAGGCTGTCGCGGGCCCGGCTGACCAACAGCCGACGGGCGGCCTCGGGATCCGGCTGGCGGAACAGGTCGGTGGCGAACTCGAGGATCTCGGCGTGGCGGTCCGGAAGGGGGCCCTCGACGGCCCGCACCGCCTCCACCGTCACCCCGTCGACCTCCAGGATCTCGTCCCGGAGCAGGCCGACCAGGTCGCTCCCGGCCAGGACCACCCCCAGCTCGTCGACCACCTCACCGCCGTCACGCTGGAGGATGTCGATGGAGTAGACGTCGCCCCCCACGGCACCGATGCGACTGGCCACCGCCCCCAGTGCGCCGGGCCGATCGGGCAGGCCCACCCGGACCAGGTAGTTCGCCACGGTCCTCAGGCTAGGCCGTCGTTGTGAATGCGTTGTTTCCTGTGGGTTACGACACGGGGGCGACGCAGGTGGGCCCGGACGGCCCGGGCGGCGGCGGTGCCGGGCGCCCCGTTGTCCCCCAGGTCGGGTGTGGTTCGCCCCGGTCCCGAGCCCTTCCGGCTGGCGTACTCGTCGACGTAGGTCTGGCCGGACAGGGCGGCGATGCGCTCCATCAGGGCATCGGTCAGGCAGCGCAGGGCCTCGGGGTCCGGGGCGTCGGCGGACCGGCTGTCCCCGGTCGGACGGCCGGTGGTGGAGGTGACGCCGTGGACGGTGAAGGCGACCGGCGGTCCGAAGCGGACGGTCACCGGATGGAAGGCCCGCATCAGCCGTCGGCCGGGGGGCTGGATCACCCGGGTGCCCACGATGCCGACCGGGACCACCGGCACCCCGCACCCCAGGGCCAGGCGGGCCACGCCGGTGTGGCCCTTGTGGAGCCGGACGTCCGGGGAGCGGGTCCCCTCCGGGTAGATGCCCAGGACGCCGCCCTCCCGCAGGACCTGGGTGGCGGTGTCCAACGCCCGCTGGGACTTGTCCCCTCCCCCCCGGTGCATGGGGATCTGACCGGCGGCCCGGAAGAACCACGCCGTCTTCCAGTCGTCGAAGTACTCGGCCTTGGCCACGTAGGTGACCCGGCGGCGGACCACCAGCGGGAGGAAGAAGGAGTCGCAGAAGGACTGGTGGTTGGCGGCCAGGACCACCGGGCCGTGGGCGGGGATGTGCTCCCGGCCCTCCACGTCGACCCGCCACAGGAGGTAGAAGACCGGCGTCAGCAGCACCTTCAGGAACCAGTAGGCCACAGGCCACGGTACCGCCGCCCCTCGCCCCCTGCACCCGCCGACCGGTGCGCCCCCCCGGCGGGCGCCCCCGGGTGGCCGGCGCCCCTGATTGACCGTGCCCCGGGCGCCCCGTAGCGTCGGCTGATGGCCCGTCGCCTGACACCCAAGGGCATCCGACGCCGGGACGAGCTGATGGACTTCGCCGCCCACGCCTTCGCCACCGACGGCTACCACGACACCTCGGTCACCGCCATCGTGGAGGGCCTCGGGGTGGGCAAGGGCGTCTTCTACTGGTACTTCGACTCCAAGGACGAGCTGCTCCGCCAGATCCTCATCGACGCCCAACGGGCCATGCGCCTGGCCCAGCGGGACGCCATCGCCGGGGAGCACGACCCGGCCCGCCGCATCGAGCAGGGCATCCGGTCCTCCATCCGGTGGCTCAGCGACCACCGGCACCTCTTCACCATCATGGAGTCCGCCCGTACCGACGAGCGGTTCGCCCCGATGATCCGCCTGGGGGAGCAGCAGACCATCGCCGACGCCCTCCCCCACGTCACCGCCGGCATCGCCGCCGGCCTGCTCCGCCGGGAGGACCCGGTGGTGCTCAGCACGGCCATCCTCGGGGTCACCTCCCACCTGGCCCGGGCCCTGGTCCTCGAGCGGGGGGACGATGCCGACCGGGTGGCGGAGGCGGCCATCGCCTTCTGCCGGCAGGGCTTCCTCCCCGCCCACCCGGTCGCCCTCCCCCGGGGGCGGAGTGCCTGAGTCGGGACCGGAGGCGGTGACCGTCGGCCGCCGGGGCGACCCCGCCGCCTACGACCGCCTGGGGGTCGGCTACCGGGCCCACCGCCGGCCCGACCCCCGCCTGGCCGGCGTGCTGGCCGACGCCCTCGGGGATGCCGAGACGGTGCTGAACGTGGGAGCGGGTACCGGTGCCTACGAGCCCGCCGACCGCAGGGTGGTCGCCCTCGACCCCTCCCCGGTGATGCTCGCCCAGCACCCGGGGCGGCACCGGGTCCGGGGGCGGGCCGAGCAGCTCCCCTTCCCCGACGGGTGCTTCGACGCCACCCTGGCCGTCCTCACCGTCCACCACTGGGGTGACATCGCCCTCGGCCTGGCCGAGCTCCGGCGGGTGTCCCGACGGCAGGTGGTGTTCACCTGGGACCCCGACCATCCCCGGCGGCTGTGGATCGTCGACGAGTACGTTCCGGCCATCACCGGGCTGGAGACCGCCCGCTTCGCCCTCATCCCCCAGGTCGTCCGGGGCCTCGACGCCCACACCGTGGCGACCTTCGAGATTCCCCACGACTTCGCCGACGGGTTCCAGGCGGCGTACTGGCGCCGCCCCGAGGCCTACCTCGACCCGGAGATCCGGGCGGCCAGCTCCACCTTCGCCTCCCTGCCCGACGCGATGGTCGAGCCCGGCATCGAGCGGCTCCGGTCGGACCTGGCGTCCGGGGCGTGGGCGGCCCGGCACGCCGACCTGCTGGCGGTGGACACCCTCGACTACGGCTATCGGGTGGTGATCGCCGGGACCCGGTGAACCCGGGACGATCGGTGCCGGACGGGCACCCTCCCCGTCCACCGGCTCAGAAGGCGAACACCCCCCCGTCGGAGGCCACCTCCCAGTAGCCGGCCCCGTCACTGGTGGAGGTGATGTCGACGATGGGCCGGTTGAGGGGCACACCGCCCATCGAACCGGCGAACTTGGCGTCGCCGAAGGCGAACACCCCCCCGTCGGAGGCGACCAGTCGGTAGCCACCGCCGTTCGGCATGCCGGTGATTCCCACGATCGGCTCGTTCAGGGCATCCGCCCCGGTGGAGCCGTCGAACGGGGCACCGAAGGCGAAGATGCCGCCGTCGGAGGCCACCAGCCAGTAGCCGCCGGTCGCCGGGTCGGCGGCCATGCCCACGATCGGGCGGTTGAGGGGCATCCCGCCGGTCGACCCGTGGAAGGCGGCGTCGCCGAAGGCGAAGATGCCGCCGTCGGAGGCCACCTCCCAGTACCCGTGCCCGTCCGAGGTGGAGGCGATGGCCACGATGGGCCGGTTGAGCGGCGCACCGCCCATCGACCCGTGGAAGGCGGCGTCGCCGAAGGCGAAGATGCCGCCGTCGGAGGCCACCTCCCAGTAGCCCTTGCCGGTGGGATCCACGGCGATCCCCACGATGGGCTGGTTCAGGGGCTGGCCACCCATGGACCCGTAGAACCTGGCGCTGCCGAAGGCGAAGATGCCGCCGTCGGAGGCCACCTCCCAGTAGCCACCTCCCCCCGGGACCCCGGCGATGCCGACGATGGGCTGGTTGAGGGGCTGGCCACCCATGGACCCGTAGAACCCGGCGGCCGGAGGGGCGGGCGGGGCGGGCGGTGGCGAGACGTGCCCGCCCCCGACCACCAGCGTGAATCGCCACGTGCCGAAGTCACCCACGGCGTCGTAGTCGTACCCGCCCACCACGTAGGTTGCCGGTGGCAGCCACGGGCTGGCGGAGATGGCGCCGGTCGACCTGACCACCACGTCCGACGCATCGGCCGGCTGCTCGCTGTAGCCGACGGCACCGTCGGCATTCAGCACCGTGAGGTGACCCGTGTAGCCGGCACCGAGGGCCACCGAGGCGGAGGTGGGCCGCCCCTGGGTCAGCGAGTGCGGGGTCACCGGGCAGGACCCGACACTGCTGTCGCCACCGACCGAACTGTCGCCGCCCACGCTGCTGTCGCCGCCCACGCTGCTGTCGCCACCGACGCTGCTGTCGCCGCCCACCGAGCTGCAACTGCCCACCGCCCTGACCAGCCGGCTGCCGGTGGCCAGGGCCGGAATGGCACAGGCGACCACCAGCGCGGTGACGGCAGCGGTGACCCAGATCCACCTGCTCATGTTCATGCGGACTCCCTCGTCGGTTGGCTCGATCTTGCCGGTTGGCTCGAAGACGTGTGTTGGCTCGCGAAGCCGGCGACGCACCCTCCGACCATGGCGATGAACGGAAGATGCCAGTCGAAGTCGAAGGCTCCCCCGACCGCGAAGGCGACGAGGGCGCCGACCGCGCAGGACGAGAGGTCGCTCCGTCTCCGCACCGTGGCGGCGACGGCGACAACGGCCAGGGCCAGCAGGGCGACGCCGATCACTCCCCCGTCGGCCGCCACCTGGAGGTACTCGTTGTGGGCGAAGTGGGCCCAGGTGCCGTCCGAGCTCTGGAAGGTGAGGAGCCGATCGGGTCCCACCCCGGCCAGGGGGGCGGACTCGAACTGCCGCAGCGCCGCCGACCACTCCACCGAACGATCCTGGTCGCTGGGCGACAGCGCTCGGATGCCGATCTCATCGCGAAGCAGGAAGGCGGCGGAGCCGGCGATCAGCACCAGCGCCACCGCCACCACCACCCGGGTGCGTGGCGACCACGCCAGCCGACCCACGCCACTCCGCCGGGGGGGAGTGACTCCGATGGACACGGCCAGGGCCACGATGACGGCGAGCCCCACCTCGGGCGCCGGTCCGGTCCGGAACGAGGTCCCGACGGCCACCACCCCGACGGCCAGACCGGCCAGCAACGGGACGGCCAGCCGGCGGTAGCGGACCAGGGGGATCAGCGGCAACCCGCACACCAGTGCGATCAACGCCCCTCGGCTCTGGCTGGCCACCGCACCCGCCAGGCACAGGCAGACCACCGCCCGGGTCGACCACCGCGTCTCGTCCAGCCCCAGGGCCACCAGGAGGACCAGCACGAGCACCAGACCGGCGGCGTCGGAGTAGGTCAACACGCTGGCCAATCGCCAGAGATGCTGGGCGGACATGGCCATCGGGTACCACCGCACGGTGAGACCGATACAGCCGACCAGGGCCACCAGGGCTCCGATCCATCCCACGACGGTGGCCAGCTGCCGTTTCCAGGGGTCCGGGAGGGGCTGCACCACCGCAAACGCCGCCCCGAATCCCAGGACGGACGCCCCGAAGGGCAGAAACGAACTGCCGGTATGGGTGTCGATGGCGCGTGCCAGCCACCACAGGGCCAGGGCCACCAGCGCCGCCACAGCCACCAGCACCCACCGGTCGGTCTTCTGGGTGGTGAGGCGGACGGCCAGCAGGACCATGGAGACGATGGCCACACCGAGGGCGTCGACGGGCCAGAAACCCCCGTGGCGCAGGGCTTCCGCCGCCAGGAGTCCGATCAGGACCGCCACGCCCAGCCGGGTGGCGACAGTCGTCGGGGCGGGTGTGGCTCCGGCCGGCCCCCGGCCGGGAGCGCCGGGGTCGGCGGCGGGCGGGGGTGCGGCGGCGGGCGGCGCGGAGGTCGGGACCGGTGAGGAGCTGACCGTCACCATTCCGAGGTCCGGCAACCGAGCTCCTCACGTCATCGGGAAGTCCAACCTCGTCGGAACGCCGACGTCGATGGCCTTTGGTGATTGGTGGCGTCACCGTAGCGTCATTCACGCGGTCTGGCAACGTCCGAAGCGCGGGAGTTTTGGCGCCTCCACCGCCGTCCGGGATGGCGCCCATTGGCCAACCGGCCCCGGCATCCCCCGGGGCCATTGGAGCTCGATCAGCGGCAGGAGGACACCGGCGGGCGGCCGGGCGCCGGGCGCCCGCCCGTCACTGCAGTCGGGTCAGCGCCTTGCGGAGGGTGCGGATGCTCTGGCCGATCCGCTGCTCGTTCTCGATGAGGGCGAACCGCACGTGGCGGTCGCCACCGGGACCGAAGCCGACGCCCGGTGAGGTGGCCACGTCACCCTCCTCGAGCAGGTACTTGGCGAACTCCAGCGACCCCATCTCCGCGTACGGCTCGGGGATGGGCGCCCACACGAACATGGTGCCCCGGGGCGGCGTGATGTCCCAACCGATGCGACGGAGCCCGTCGCACAGGGCGTCCCGGCGGGCCTGGTAGGTCTCGTTGATGACCTTGGGGTAGTCCGGCGCCTCGTTCATGGCCACGATGGCGGCGATCTGGATCGGCTGGAAGGTCCCGTAGTCGAGGTAGCTCTTGAGCTTGGTCAGGGCCTGGACGATCTCGGCGTTGCCCACCAGAAAGCCCATCCGCCATCCGGCCATGGAGAAGGACTTGGTCAGGGTGTAGAGCTCGACGGCCACGTCCTTGGCTCCCGGCACCTCGAGGATGGAGGGTGGCCGGTAGCCGTCGAAGGCGATGTCGGCATAGGCGAAATCGTGGACCAGCACGATGTCGTGCTCCTGGGCGAACGCCACCAGCCGGGTCATCCACGCCAGGTCCACGCACTCGGTGGTGGGGTTGTGGGGGAAGGAGAGCACCACCACCCGGGGCTTCGGCCACGCCGACTCCCACGCCTCCATCAGGTTGGCGAAGAACGCCTCGCCGGGCTCCTCGCCGGTGGCGTCGCCCGGGCTGTCGAGGCGGACGTGGCGGACGTCGGCCCCCGCGAACAGCGGGGCGTAGATGTGGATGGGGTACGACGGCGACGGCACCAGGGCGGTGTCCCCCGGCCCCACCAGCACCCACATCAGGTGGGAGAGCCCCTCCTTCGCCCCGATGGTGGCCACCACCTCGGTGTCGGGGTCGAGGGCGACGTCGAACTTCCGGAGGTAGAGGTCGGCGATGGCCTGGCGGATCTTGGGGATCCCCCGACTGGCCGAGTAGCGGTGGTTCCGGGGGTTGCGGGCCGCCTCGGCCAGCTTCTCCACCGCCACGTCGGGCGAGGGCAGGTCGGGGTTGCCGAACCCCATGTCGATGACGTCCCGACCGGCGTGCCGGGCCTCGGCCTTGAGGTCGTTCATGGTGGCGAAGACGTACGGCGGCAGCCCATTGATGCGTCGGAACTCCATGGACAGAGGCTACCTCCGGCCCCGGGGGCCGCCGGCCACCTCACCGCACGGTGGCCGCCGCCTCCGCCACCACCTCCAGGGAGTCGGGCCAGGCGCAGACCGCCCAGGTCGCCCCCGCCTCCGCCAGCTCGCCGAGCTGCCGGGCCACCGCCGCCGACCCCCCCGCCACCGGTCCGCCCCAGCTGATCTCGAAGCCGGCCGCCGTCAGCTCGGCCACCCGTCCCGGCCCGGCCTCCCAGAGGTTGGCGGTGGCGCCCACCGTCCGGGCCAGGTCGGTGGTGGCGGGCAGGCCTCCGCCCACCCACACCGGGATCCCCCGGGCGGCCACCGCCACCGCCACCGCCCCCAGCCGCGCCCGCCGCTCGTCGGCCGGCCCGAAGGGGAGCCCGTAGGCCTCGTTCTCCGCCCGGCTCTTGGAGTCCCCGGTCCCCAGACCGGCGATGAGCCGGCCCCCGGAGAGGGCGGCCACGCTGGCCAGCTCCGCCACCAGGACGTCGTCGGGGAGCAGCCCGATCCGGGCCACCAGGGTGCCCAGGGCGATGGTGGTGGTGGTGGCGGCCAGGGCACCGAGCAGCGGCCCCGACGACAGCGCCGGGCGCTGGGGTTGGCCCATCGGCCACAGGTGGTCGAAGCAGAAGACCCCGTCGAGGCCGAGGGCCTCGGCCCGCCGGGCGGCGTCCAGGGCCGAGTCGCCCTCGTCACGGAACTGGGGCAGGGTGACCCCCACCCTCATCGGGCCACCGGGACGGTCAGGCCGCCGACTCGACCCTGGCCTTCAGGTCGCGGAGGGCGATGGACATGATGCGGCTCTGGGCCCGCATCTTGATGAAGCCGGGCAGCGGCACCTTCATCTCCACCTCGAGGTGGTAGGTGACCTCGGTCCCGCCCGAGGAGGTGGGCTCGAACACGTACTGGCCGTCGAGCTTGGCGGTGATGTCGCCGCGGGTCTGCACCCACGACAGCACGTTCGGGGCCTGGGCGTAGTCGTAGGCGAGGGTGTAGCTGGTGCTGCGCCCGAAGGCGGCCGCCCGGAAGGTCACCAGCTGCGGGCGGCCCTCCTCGTCCCGGTCGTGGACGGTGACCTCCTTGATGTCCGCCGCCCACTCGGGGTAGGCGTCGATATCGCTGCTGACCGCGAAGCACCGCTCCGGTGACGCCGTGACAACCATGCGCTCGGTGGCCTGTTCCGCCACGTTCAGCCCTCCTGCTCGAGATGGCACCACGGTGCCGAGACCGGGATCAGCCTTCCACGTCGGCCAGTGCCGCGGCCAGCCTAGGGGCGAGGATGTCGTAGTCGAAGGATGCCTCCGCCCGTCGCCTGGCCTCGGCTCCCATCCGCCGGCGTTGGTCGGGGTCGGCGAGCAACCCGCCGATCGCCCCGGCCACCGCCCCCACATCGGTGGGCCGGCCGACCAGCCGTCCGGTCACCCCGTCGACCACCGCCTCCCCGGCCCCCCCGGAGTCGCCGGCCACCTGGGCCACCCCGGCGGCGGCGGCCTCGAGGAAGACGATGCCGAAGCCCTCCTGCTCGAGGTTGAGCCACCGATTGCGGCAGAGCATGGCGAAGACGTCGGCGGCGCCCACCAGTCGGGGCAGATCCTCGTCGGAGACGCCCCCCAGGAGGTGGACCGGGGCCTGGCGCTCGGCGATCTTGCCCTGGAGCCGGTCGTGGTCGCGTCCCCGTCCGGCGATGGCCACCACCAGGTCGGGGCGGCCGGCGCCCAGCAGGGCGGCGGCGTCGATGAGGATGTCCATCCCCTTCCGGGGGACCAGGCGGCTGACACTCACCACCAGTGGGCCCTCCACGGGCAGTCCCAGGTCGACGCGGGCGGCCAGCCGCTCGGCGCCGTCGAGTGGCCGGAACCGCTCGAGGTCCACCCCGGGGGGGATCTCCACCACCGGAGGGACTCCCCGGCCCCTCAGGGCCCGCCGGGCCTCGGCCGCCGGGTAGCCGCCGGCGGAGACGGCCAGGACGCTGTGCCGGAGGATGCGGGCCAGCGCCTCGCGGCTCCCCGGGATCCGTCCGGGGACGGCCACCTCCGCCCCGTGGAGGACCACGGCGTAGGGAAGGCCGAGGTGGGGGCCCACGATCCCGAGGGGGAACGCCGGGTCGATGACCACCAGATCGGCCCCCACCCGGTCGGCCGTCGCCCGGATCCGGCGGGTGAGGTCGGGCGTCGGCACCAGCACCTTCGACCCCACCCGCTCGATGCGCACCCCCCGACGGGCCTGCTCGGCGTCGAACCGGGCGGCGCCCGGGTCCGAGGCGGCGGTCAGCACCGCGAACGACGAGGGGTCCATCCGCCGCCACAGCTCCCAGAGGTAGGCCTGGATGCCGCCGACCTTCGGCGGGAAGTCGTTGGTCACCAGCAGATGGGTCACGCCGGCGGGACCACCAGGTCCGACCGGCCGAGCTGCCGGGCCGCCCAGGCGGCGTGCTCGGCCAGGAGCGGGTCGTCGCCGCCCAGGTACCGGCGCAGCGCCCCCACGGTGGCCGGGTCGGCGCCGTCGCCGACGTTGCCCAGCGCCACCAGGGCGTTGCGTCGCAGGTACCGGGGGTCCCGCCCGGCGATGTACCACCGACCGTGGGCGGCGAGCAGCTCGGCGTCGGGGGCGGCCAGCACCCCGAGGAGATCGACGGTGGCCTGCGCGTCGTCCTCGGGGGGGTCCGCCGGGATCCGGCGGTCGACGGTCCGGTTGACCGGGCACACCTCCTGGCACTCGTCGCACCCGTAGATCCGGTCCCCGAGGGCCTCCCGGAGGGCCTCGGGGAAGGAGCCCGGGGCCTGGACCAGCCAGGCCAGGCAACGCCCGGCATCGAGGACCCCGGGCGCCACCAGGGCACCGGTGGGACAGGCGTCGAGACAGCGGGTGCACCGACCGCACCCGCTGGCGTGGGCGCCGGGGGGTGCCTGGTCCTCGGGAGCGTCGAGCGGGGCGTCGGTGACCACGCTCCCGAGCACGAACCAGGAGCCCAGACCGGGAAGGAGGAGGAGGGTGTTCTTCCCGAACCAGCCCAGCCCGGCCCGGTGGGCGGCCGCCCGGTCCACCAGGCCGTTGTCGTCGCACACCACGGCGGCCCGCCAGCCTTCCGCCCGGAGCCGGTCGGCCACCGCCGACAGTGCCGACCGCAGCGAGGCGTAGTGGTCCCGCCGGGCGTAGCGGGCGACCCGCCCGACCGGCCCCCCGGTCGGCAGCGCCGGAGCCGGGTCCGGCTCGTCCCGGCGGTAGCTCCACGCCCCCACCACCAGGGAGCGGGCACCGGGGAGGAGACGGGCCGGATCGGTGGAGCGGTCGGGGTTGCGGTAGGTGAACTGCATGCCGGCGTGGAGGCCCCGGGACCGGCGGTCGAGGAGGTCGGCCCGGGTGTCCTCGAAGGCGGCGGTGCCGGTGACGCCCACGGCCGACAGTCCGTGGGTGGACCCCACCGCGATCAGCTCCTCGACCAGGGCCGGCCCGGGGGTCCGGCCGAACGCCGGGGGCGACGCCAGCGGGGTCGGGGAGGAGACCATGGCCCCATGCTCGCACGGCGGCCGAGGGTGGCCGGTGCCGCCCGGGTGGCCGGTGGCGGTGGATCGGCGGTTGGTTCAGCCGGCCCGGCGGGAGTGGCGCACGCCGGGGACCAGCCCGGCCTGCTCGAGGAGCCGCACCGCCCGGACCTCGTCGGCATCGACGATGACGGCGTCCTCCGGACGGCGGTCCACGATGAAGCTGACCACGCAGTCGTCACAGACCTCGGTGTGCTGGTGCTCGCACTCCCCGCAGTCGACCACGAAGGAGGCCGGCGGGACCGGTTCGATCGGGCGGCGGGACGGGAACGGCGCCGGGACGGCGGTGGGGGTGGTGGTGACGGGCACGGTGCTGCCTCCTCTGGGTCGGTGGGCCCGGGTGGGCCGATCGGGGTCCAGTGTGGAGGTGGGGTGTGACACCGGCCCCTCCTGCGGGCGTCCTCCCAGCTCAGAGGGGGATCCGTCGGCCGGGCCGGTCAGTAGCCCGCCTCGGGGTCGACCTGGCCGACCAGCTCGCCCCCGGACGAGAAGCGCTCCACGTTGATCCGGATCCGCTCGGCCAGCAGGGGCCGGATCATGTCCCAGGTGTCGGCGGTGTGCGGCGTGATCAGGCAGTTGGGGAGCTCCCACAACGGGTGTCCGTCGGGCAGGGGCTCGGGGTCGGTGACGTCGAGGCAGGCGCCGGCGATCGAGCCCGAGGTGAGGGCGGCGACCAGGGCGTCGGTGTCCACGTGCCGGCCCCGGGCCACGTTGACCAGCCAGGCCGCCTCGTCCATCAGGGCCAGCTCCTCGGCACCGATGATGCCGATGGTGGCCGGGCTGAGGGCCAGGGCCAGGAACACCACGGTGGCGCCCGGCAGGACATCGTGGAGATGGTCGGTGGTCAGCGTGCGGGTGGCACCCGGCACCGGCTCGGAGGACCGCCGGACCACGGTCGCCTCCACCCGGAAGGGCGCCAGCTGCTCGAGCAGGGAGGTGGTGATGCCGCCACCTCCCAGGATGGTCACTTTGCGGTCGTAGAGGCTGGTGCCGGCCGACGTCCCCCACGAACGGGCCTCGGCCCGGACCCGGAGCCCCCGGAGCCCGGCCAGGGCCAGGGCCAGGGCGTGCTCGGCCACCGGCTCGGCGTAGGCGCCCTTGGCGCACGTCCACCGCCGGGCCGGGTCGATCAGCCCCGCCTCCACCACCGGCTCGATCCCGGCGAAGGGGAGCTGCACCCACCCGGCTCCCGGGGCGGCGTCCAGGGCGGCGCCCAGGCCGGCCACGTCGGCGGGGTCGAGCCAGACCAGGGCGTCGGGGGACTCGTCCACCTCCACGACCGTGCCGCCTCCCCGGGTCACGGCGTCGACGGCGAACGAGCGGGCCTTGGGCCCGATGGCGATGCGGGGTGCCGGCATGTCTGCACCCTACCGACTGACGGGCCGGCGGCCCGGGCCGGAGGGGGCCGAGCGGGGGCCGGGGCGCGGGGCCGGCCGGTTTGATTCAATGGGGGCGTCGACGAGCGGGAGGGGGTCGAGCAGTGATCGTCGAATTCAACGTACGTGACTTCCTCGATCGCGCCGAGGTGGCCTACCCCGAACGGCACGCGGTGATCGACGAGCCGGACCAGCCCGCCCCGTCCTGGGGTGCCCCGACCTTCGCCGAGCTGGCCGGGCGGGCCCGGGGCCAGGCGGCGGCCCTCGACGCCCTCGGCGTGCCCACCGGCGCCCGGGTGGCGGTGGTGTCCCAGAACTCGGCCCGGCTCCTCACCTCCTTCTTCGGGGTCAGCGGCTGGGGCCGCGTCCTGGTCCCCGTCAACTTCCGCCTGGCCGCCGCCGAGGTGGCCTACATCGTGGAGCACTCGGAGGCCTCGGTGCTCCTGGTCGACCCCGAGCTCGACGAGTCCCTCGCCGGCATCCGGACCGACCACCGGTTCGTCATCGGGACCGACAGCGACGAGCTCCTCTTCCCCTCCGACGGAGACCCCCGGCCCTGGCAGCCCGACGAGAGCGCCACCGCCACCCTCAACTACACCTCGGGCACCACCGCCCGGCCGAAGGGCGTGCAGCTCACCCACCGCAACTGCTGGGTCAACGCCACCGTCTTCGGCTGGCACGCCCAGGTGTCGGACCGGGACGTCTACCTGCACACCCTGCCGATGTTCCACGCCAACGGATGGGGCATGCCGCTGTCGACCACCGCCATGGGCTGTCCCCAGGTGGTGCTGCGGAAGGTCGACGGCCGGGAGATCCTCCACCGGATCGAGCGCCACGGCGTCTCCCTGCTCTGCGCCGCCCCGGCGGTGGTCAACGCCGTCCTCGACGCCCTGCCCGAGTGGGAGGGCCCCATCCCCGGACGCGACCGGTGCCGGGTGGTGGTGGCCGGTGCGCCACCGCCCAGCCGGACCATCGAGCGGGTGGAGACGGAGCTGGGGTGGGAGTTCATCCAGATCTACGGCCTCACCGAGACCTCGCCCCTGCTGACCTTCAACCGGCAGCGCTCCGAGTGGGACGACCTGTCGTCGGGCGAGCGGGCCCGGAAGCTGATGCGGGCCGGCGTCCCGGCGGTGGGCACCTCGATCCGCATCGACGACGAGGGCGAGGTGCTGGCCCGGAGCAACACGGTGCTGGAGGGCTACTGGCGCAACCCCGAGGCCACCGACGCCGCCCTCGAGGGAGGCTGGTTCCACACCGGTGACGGCGGGATCCTCGACGACGAGCACCACCTGCAGATCCTCGACCGGCGGAAGGACGTCATCATCACCGGTGGGGAGAACGTCTCGTCGATCGAGGTGGAGGACGCCATCTTCTCGCTGAGCGGCGTCATCGAGGTGGCGGTGATCGGCGTTCCCCACGAGACCTGGGGGGAGATGGTGACCGCCCTGGTGGTGGCGAGCGACGACTCCGCCCTCACCGAGGACGGGGTGATCGAGCACTGCCGGGCCAGCCTGGCCGGCTACAAGTGCCCCAAGCAGGTGCTGTTCCGCGAGGAGCTCCCCCGGACGGCCACCGGGAAGCTCCAGAAGTACCGGCTCCGGTCCGACTTCTGGGAGGGGTACGAGCGCCAGGTCAACTGAGGGACCCCCCGGTGCCCACCTCGACGGCTCCCGGCGCCTAGGTTCCGGGGGATGGATGACCCGTTCGCCCCTCCGGCCGGCCAGGAGTGGATCCGGGTCTCCCCCCGGCTGGCCCGGATGCGCCGCTGGCTGCTGGTGATCGGCGCCGGCGTGCCGCTGGTCGTCCTCACCGTCGTGGTGGCGGTGGTGACCTCGGCGGTGGGTGCCGCCGTCTGCGGGGTGGTGACCCTGGCCGTGCTGGTCGGGGGGTGGCTGGCCATCGGCCGCAACCTCCGGTCGTGGGGGTACGCCGAGCGGGCCGACGACCTGCTGGTCACCCACGGCGCCCTCTTCCGCTCGCTCACGGTGGTGCCCTACGGACGCATGCAGCTGGTCGACGTGGCGGCCGGGCCCATCGAGCGGTCGTTCGGCCTGGTCAACGTCAGGCTCCACACGGCGGCGGCCACCACCGACGCCAAGGTGTGCGGGCTCACCCCCGCCGACGCCGGAGCCCTCCGGGACCGCCTGACCGCCCTGGGCGAGGCCCATGCCGCCGGACTCTGACCGACCGGCACCGCCGGCGGTGCCTCCGGACGGGTCGGGCTCCCCGCCCCCCGACGAGACGTTCCGCCTGCACCGGCTGACCCCCGTGGCCCTCGGGGGGCGGATCCTGGGGCTGGTGCTCGCCTTCACCCTCCTCGGCCTGGTCCAGGAGGCCTCGGCGGGCGGTGGCGGACCCGGCTGGCCCACCTACGCGGTCTACGCGGCGTTGGCCGTGGTGCTGGTGGTGCGGGGGCTGGTGACCGTGGCCTGCACCAGCTACCACCTGAGCGGTGGCGAGCTCCGGATCGACTCCGGCCTCCTGCAGAAGCAGTCCAAGCGGATCCGGCTGGACCGGGTCCAGAGCATCGACGTCCTCGAGCCGTTCGCCGCCCGCATCTTCGGCCTCGGCGAGGTGAAGGTGACCACCGCCGGGAGCGAGCGGGCGGCGGTGCGCCTCCGCTACCTGGCGCTGCCGGTGGCCCAGGCGCTCCGGGCCGACATGCTCGGGCGCACCACCGGCGTCGGGGAGGGACGGATGGAGGCCCCCGAGCGGGTGCTGGTGTCGGTTCCCCACGGCCGTCTGGTCGGCTCGGTGCTGTTGGAGATGATCTCGTGGCGACTGGTGCTGCTGCTGATCGGTCCGGTGCTGGCGGTGTCCGGCAGCCGCCACGGTCACGGCGCCACCGCCGGCATCGGGGTGGCGGTGTTCGTGTGGTTCGCGGTGCTGATCGGCCACGCCGTCTGGCAGCGGCTCTCCAACCTGTGGGGGTTCACCGTCAGCGACTCCCCCGACGGCCTGCGGGTCACCCACGGCCTGCTCTCCACCTCGCGCCAGACGGTCCCGCCGGGACGGGTGCAGGCCATCCTCATCCACCAGCCGCTGTTCTGGCGCCCGTTCGGGTGGGTGCAGGTACGGATGAACGTGGCGGGCTACGGCGGGGTGGACACCTCCAAGCGGTCGATGCTCATCCCGGTGTCCGACCGGGCCTTCGCCGAGGCGCTGGTGGGTTGGCTGCTCGGCGGTGTGGACCTGGCGCAGATCACCCTGGCCCGCCCGCCGCGGCGGGCGGCGTTGCGGTCCCCCCTGTGGTGGCGGGCCCAGCTGGCCGGGGCCGACGAGCGGTTCTTCGTGGCCCACCACGGCCTGCTGTCCCGCACCACCGACGTGGTGCCCCACCAGCGCACCCAGAGCCTGCGCCTGCGCTCGGGGCCGGTCCAGCGGGCCCTCGGCCTCGCCTCCGTCCACCTCGACTCCACCCGGGGGCCGGTGAAGACCCGGGCCGCCAACCGCGACGCCGCCGACGCCCGGGGCATGCTCGACCGGGAGGTGGAGCGTTCCCGGACCGCCCGGCTCCTCGAGCACCCGAGCACCGTCCCCGCCCCGTCGGCCGGCTGAGTCACCCGGAGGCCGGGGGCGGGCCGCCGTGCCATCATCTGCCGGTGCCCCGCCCCCCTGCCGACGGACGCCACCCGGGCCACCGCCCGGGGCCGGCCTGAGCCGGTGGCCACCACCCGCCGCACCCTGGCCGAGGCCGCCGCCGTCGTCGGTGCCTCCGACCCGGTCCTGCGGGGCCTGATCGAGCGCCACGGGACCCCACCCGCCCGCCCCCACGTCGCCGGCTCCCTCCGCTTCGCCGAGCTGGCCCGGGCCATCGTCTACCAGCAGCTGGCCGGTGCCGCCGCCGCCACCATCCACGGTCGGCTCGTCGCCGCCCTCGGCGGCACGGTCACCCCGGAGGCGGTGCTGGCCGCCACCCCCGAGACCCTGGCCGCCTGCGGGCTCAGCCGGGCCAAGGCGGCCTCCATCCGCGACCTGGCCGCCAAGGTGGTCGCCGGCGAGGTGGCCCTGGAGCGCATCGGCCGCCTCCCCGACGAGGAGGTGATCGACCACCTGGTCCAGGTCCGGGGCATCGGTCGCTGGACGGCCGAGATGTTCCTGATCGGGCCCCTGGGCCGCCTGGACGTCTGGCCGATCGGTGACCTCGGGGTCCGGGTGGGCTATGCCCACGGGCTGGGGGATGGCGGAGGTGCCCTCCCCCGCCGAGCTCGAACTGCTCGGCGAGCGCTACCGCCCCTACCGCAGCGTGGTCGCCTGGTACTGCTGGCGGGCGGTCGACGAGCGCAACGCCGCCCGCTGAGGTGCCGGGGCCCGGCGGACGCCGGTCAGGCCTCGGGGGAGGAAGCCACCGGGCGTGCCGGGCGATGGCCGCCGCCAACCGGTCCACGGAGCCGGGGGCGTGGCGGAGGAAGAGCGAGGGCTCGACCAGCTCCACCTCGTTGACCAACGGTCCCTGGGGCGACGGGAGCAGGTCGACCCGGGCGTAGAGGAACGGCTCGGGCCAGGGGATGGCGGCCAGCGCCTGCTCGGCCACCCGGAGCTCGGCCGGGCTCGGGACCCGCGGGGTGATCTCCTCGGGCACGAAGAGTTCCTGGGGGGTGGGCCCGCCGACGGTGTGGACGACGGCGTCGGGGAGCATGGGTCCCTTCCGGACGGCGTGGGAGAACCGCCCGTCGAAAAAGAGGAGGGCGGTCTCGCCCTCAGTGTCCACCTGCTCCAGGTAGGGCTGCACGATGGCGGTCCGCCCGTGGATGTGCAGCTCGGCGATGTGGGCGCCCGCCCGAATGGTGGCGGTGGGGTCCCGGGGGGAGAACCGCCCCGCCCCCACCGACCCGGCCCCCACCGACGGCTTCACCACCACGTCGGCCTCCCCGCCCATCACCAGGGTCCCGCCGTCGGCGATCACCGTGGTCGGGACCACCGGGACCCCCCGGGCGGCCAGTTCGAGCAGGTACCGCTTGTCGGAGCTCCACGCCAGGGCCACCACCGGATTGGCCAGCCGGGGGATGCCGCCCGCCCAGGCCAGAAAGACCGGACGTCGGGGGACGTAGTCCCAGGTGGACCGGACCACCACCAGGTCGGCCGCCGCCCAGTCGACGGTCGGGTCGTCCCACACCGCCCAGGTGGCGTCGATCCCCAGGCAGGCGCACGCCTCGCGCAGCTCGCCCTCGTCCTCGTCCCCCTGGGGGAAGGCGGCGCAGGTGGCCAGCAGCACGCGGGGCGGGTGGGCGGTCACCCCCCGCCCTCGGCACCGCGGTGGACCGGCCTCATGGCCCCAGTAGACCAGTTGTGGCGTACCGGTCGGGTCAGACGACCACCGTCCGTGTCATCACCATCGACCGGGCGGTGGGGGCCCGGTCGCACGACCCATCGGGCTGCCCTACGTTGCTGGTCATGGCCGACGACGACCCGGGCGACCCGGGGACAGGGTGACGGCGGACGCCGGGGAGCTCGACGCCGACCGGGTCACGGCGCTGACCGGAGCCGCCCTCGAGCGGGCCGGGCGGCTGGGCTGCACCCACGCCGAGGTGCGGGTGGAGGAGGTCCGCTCCCAGATCGTCGGGCTGCGGGACGCCGACCTCGAGACGGCGGCCGACGACACCGACTCGGGGGTCGGGGTCCGGGTGGTCCTGGACGGGTCGATCGGCTTCGCCGCCACCGTGGAGCGCACCCCGGAGGCCGCCGCCCGACTGGTCGACCAGGCGGTGGCGTCCGCCCGTGCCACCGCCGCCACCGCCCGGGGACGGGTGGAGCTGGCCGCCGAGCCCGGCCACGGCACCGTCGAGTGGTCCTCCACCTACCGGATCGACCCGGTGGCGGTGCCCCTGGCCGACAAGCTCGACCTCCTCCAGGGGTGGAGCACCGACCTCCTGGCCGCCCGGATCGTCGACCACGTCACCGCCCTGCTGCTGGCCGTCCACGAGACCAAGCACTACGCCGACCTGGCCGGCACCCGCGCCACCCAGCACCGGGTCCGGCTCCAGGCCCAGTTGGAGGCCATGGCGGTGGGTGACGACGGGGACTTCGAGACCATGCGGACGGTGGCGCCGCCGGTGGGACGCGGCTGGGAGTACCTCGAGGGCGAGGGGTGGGACTGGCGGTCCGAGCTGGCCGAGCTCCCCCACCACCTGGCCGCGAAGCTGGGGGCACCCTCGGTGGAGGCCGGCCGGTTCGACCTGGTCATCGATCCCACCAACCTGTGGCTGACCATCCACGAGTCGATCGGGCACGCCACCGAGCTCGACCGGGCCATGGGCTACGAGGCCGCCTACGCCGGCACCTCCTTCGCCACCCCCGACCAGCTCGGCACCCTCCGGTACGGGTCGGAGGTGATGCAGGTGACCGGCGACCGCACCGCCGAGCACGGGCTGGCCACCGTGGCCATCGACGACGAGGGGGTGGCCGCCCAGTCGTTCGACCTGATCCGGGACGGGGTGCTGGTCGGGTACCAGCTCGACCGGGCCATCGCCGCCGCCAGCGGCCTGGGGCGCTCCAACGGCTGCGCCTTCGCCGACTCCGCCCTCACCATCCCCATCCAGCGGATGGCCAACGTCTCGCTGCAGCCGGCCGACGCTGCCGGCCCGTCCACCGAGGAGCTGATCGCCGGGGTGGAGCGCGGGATCTACATCGTGGGCGACAAGAGCTGGTCGATCGACATGCAGCGCTACAACTTCCAATTCACCGGGCAGCGGTTCTTCCGCATCGAGCACGGCCGGCTGGCCGGACAGCTGAGGGACGTCGCCTACCAGGCCACCACCACCGACTTCTGGGGCGGCCTGGAGGCGGTCGGCGGACGGGACACCTACCTGCTCGGCGGGGCGTTCAACTGCGGCAAGGGCCAGCCCGGGCAGGTGGCGGCGGTCAGCCACGGGTGCCCGTCGGTGGTGGTGCGGGACGTCAACGTGCTGAACGCCCGGGCGGAGTCGGGGCGATGACCGGGGACGGCGCCGTGGACGGGCTGCCCCCGGCCCAGGACGTCGTGGAGGCGGCCTTGCGGGCGGCGGGCGACGACTGCCTGGTCATCGTGGAGGAGTCCAGCGAGGCGGAGGTCCGCTTCGCCAACAACACCACCACCACCAACGGCGTCCGCCGGAACCGGCGTGTCACCGTGGTCCGCTTCGCCGACACCGGGAGCGGCACCGCGGTGGGGATCGCCGGTCGGGGGGGCGGGGTGGACGTGGCCGACCTGGCGGCGGCGGCCGCCCGGGACGCCGCCAGCTCCCCGGCCGCCCCCGACGCCTTCCCCCTGGTCGCCCCCGGACCCTCGGCCGGGACCGGCGACGGGTTCGACGAGCCGGCCGGTCGCACCGACCTGTCGGTGATGACCCGGGTGCTGGCCGGGCTGGCCGGGGCGTTCGACCGGGCCCAGGCCGCCGACCGGGTGCTGGCCGGCTTCGCCGAGCACCGGGTGGACACCGTCTACCTGGGGAGCTCCACCGGGCTCCGGCTCCGCCACCCGCAGTCCACCGGTGCCTTCCACCTGGTCGGCCGGAGCCGGGACGGCGCCAACTCCGCCTGGGTGGGCCGGGGGACCGAGGACTTCGCCGACGTCCGGGTCGACGCCCTGGAGCGCGAGCTGGTCCGCCGGCTGGGCTGGGGGGAGCGGCGGCGGCAGCTCGACGCCGGGCGCTACGAGGTGGTCCTGCCCCCCGAGGCGGTGGCCGACCTGATGATCGGCCTGGTGGAGTCGGCGGGCCGCCAGGACGCCGAGGAGGGCCGGACGGTGTTCTCGCTCCCGGGCGGCCGGACCAGGGTCGGCGAGCGGCTCTCGTCCCTCCCCTTCACCCTGCGGAGCGACCCCGGCCAGGCCGGCCTCCGGTGCTCGCCCTTCGTGGTGGCCACCGGCTCCAGCTCCGACCGCTCGGTGTTCGACAACGGTCTGCGGCTCGCCCCCACCCGATGGGTCGAGGACGGACGCCTGGCCACCCTCCGTACCCACCGGGCCGGAGCCGCCCGGTCCGGGGTGGAGGTGGCGCCCCCCATCGGCAACCTGGTCCTCGAGCTCGACGGGGCCGGGGGGTCGGTCGACGACCTGGTGGCCCGGACCGAGCGGGGGCTGCTCCTCACCTGTCTCTGGTACATCCGGGAGGTGGACGCCGCCACCCTGCTGCTGACCGGGCTGACCCGGGACGGCGTCTACCTGGTGGAGGACGGGGCGGTGGTCGGGGCGGTCAACAACTTCCGGTTCAACGAGAGCCCGGTGGACCTCCTGGGTCGGGCCAGCGAGGCGGGGAGCACGGTGCGGTCGCTGGGTCGGGAGTACGGCGAGTGGCTCAACCGCACCGCCACCCCGCCCCTCCGGGTGCCCGACTTCAACATGAGCTCCACCAGCGCCGCCAGCTGAGCCGCCCGGTCACCCCGGACCGTCCGGCCCCCCCACCCGATCGCCCAACGCCTCCACCAGCTCGACCAGGGTCGGGCCGTCGGGGCCCGACCACCGGTCGGCCCCCGCCTGCCGGGCCACCTCCGCCGGGATGCCGGCGCCGCCCACGATGACCGGGACCCCCGGCATACCGTCGTGCAGGGCGGCCACCGCCTCCCGCACGGCCTCCTCCAGGCCGGTGATGCTGGCGCCGATCGCCACCCCCACCAGGCGGTCGGCGGACCGGGCGGCATCCACCAGGGACCGGGCCGGGGTGTCGGGACCCAGGTCCACCACCGCGTACCCGGCGTCGCGGAGCAGGTCTCCGACCACCATCACCGGGAGGGCGTGGTGGTCGCCGGAAGGTGCCGCCACCACCACCGTCCCCCGTCGGCGGCCGGGGCGGACGAAGGAGGGGCCGAAGCGGCCCATCACCCGGGTGGCCACCGCCGAGGCCCGGTGCTCGGCGGCCACCGTCAGCTCGCCGGTCTCCCACCGGTGGCCGATGGAGCGGAGGGCCGGCACCATCAGGGCGAGATGGAGGTCGACCGGGGTGGCCCAGCCGGCCAGGGCCTCGTGGCAGACGGCGACGGCTCCCGCCTCGTCCCCGGCCACCAGGCGATCCTCCAGGCGGGCGGCGGCGGCGGCCGGCGAGCCCCCCGGTGTGCGCCGGCGGACGGGGGCGGCGGCCACCCGGTCCAGGTCGGCCGGGTCGACCAGCCACCGGCCTCCCTCGGCGACGGCCGGGAGCCGTCCGGTCCGCACGTACCGGTAGGCGGTCATGTAGTGCACCCCGAGCCGCTCGGCGGCCTCGCTCAGACCGATCCGGCTGCCGTCGCTGGTCACCGGGGGTTCCGGGGCACCCGGGGCTCCGGTCTCACCGGGCCCGGACCCCCAGGGGCGGGCGGTAGGCGTCGCCCGCCATCACCATCTGGACATCACTGATGTGGCGGTCGAGGAAGGCGGCCTCGCAGTAGGCGAGGTAGAGCGTCCACAACCGGTGGAACCGGTCGTCGAGCCCCGCCGCCTCCACCTCGGACCAGCGGGCGTCCACCTGCCGGCGCCAGGCCTGGAGGGTGGTGGCGTAGTGCCTCCCGATGTCCTCGGTGTCGAGGAGCCGGAGCGGGGTGGCCCGGGTCAGCGAGTCGCAGATGGCGGTGATCGACGGGAGGCACCCGCCGGGGAAGATCAGCCGGCGGATGAAGTCCTGGTGGAGCTTGGCCCGCTCGAAGCTGCGGTCGGCGATGACGATGGCCTGGAGCAGCATCAGCCCCTCGGGTCGGAGGAGCCGGGCGCAGGTGGCGAAGTACTCGTCGTGCCGGCGCCAGTCCACCGCCTCGATCATCTCGATCGACACCAGCTTGTCGTAGGTGCCCTCGAGGTCGCGGTAGTCGTCGCCCAGCACGGTGACCCGGTCGGACAGCCCGGCGGCGGCGACCCGCTCGAGCGCCACCTGGCGCTGTGAGACCGAGAGGGTGGTGGTGGTCACCCGGCAGCCGTAGTGGGTGGCCGCATGGACGGCGAACCCGCCCCAGCCGGTCCCGATCTCCACCACGTGGTCGTCGGGGCCCAGGTCGAGCTTGGTGCAGATCCGGTCGAGCTTGGCCCGCTGGGCGTCGGCCAGGCACATCCCCGGGGTCTCGAACACCGCGCACGAGTACGTCATGGTCTCGTCGAGCATGGCCGAGAACAGCTCCACCGGAAGGTCGTAGTGGGCCCGCACGTTGCGACGGTCGGATGCCGGGGTCGGGGCCCGGTGGCGCCGGACCCGGGACAGGGGCACGGCCGCCACCGCCCCCCACCGGTCGAGGACGCCCAGCGGACCCGACAGGTTGTCGCCCAGCAGCCGGATCAGCCCGGTGAGGTCCTCGGTGTCCCACCACCCCTCGAGGTAGCCGTCGGCCAGCCCGTTGGAGCCGTGGCGCAGCAGGGCACCGTAGGCGCGGGTGTCGTGGACGGTGACCCGCACACTCGGCCCGCCGGTCCCGGCCCGCCAGCCCCCCCAGCCGCTGGCGGCGTCCTCGACGACCAGCGTGCCCCGCCGGAGGTGCCGGGCCAGCCGGCGCACCACGGCGGCCGGGAGGTCAGGCACCCGGGCACCCCCCGCCGACCGTCGTCCCCCGGGGGTGCGGGTGGACCCGGATGCCCCGCCGTCGGAGGGCCAGGGCCTGACGGTAGATCCCGGCCGAGATGCCCATCGGGCCGAGATCGGGTCGCCACACCAGGCGACCCAGGGCCCGCCGGCCGGCCGGCCGCCGCCTCAGGGCCAGCCCGGTCGACAGCTCGACGCCCTCGGGGCCCTCGACGGTGATGCGGAGCCCGAAGGTGTCGCCCGGCTCGGTGTACTCCACCCGGTAGGTCAACCCGGAGCCGAGGAACGGGCTGACGTGCAGTGCCTTGTCCACCCGGTGGCTCCCCGGCCCACCGACCACGTAGGCGTGACGCTCGTGCCAGGGGGTGTTGGTCACCTCGAGCACCAGGGTATCCACCCACCGGCCGTCGGGTTCGAAGCAGAAGTAACAGCTGACCGGGTTGAACAGCCAGCCCCAGGTGCGGAAGGTGGTCAGCAGGGCCACCGGTCCGTCCGGGCGGCGCCCGGTCCGCTCCTCCACCAGCCGGCGCACGGCCGTCGCCAGGGGGACGGTCGAGGGGCCGAGGTAGTCGGAGCGGCGGAACCGGACCGGCGCGGGTCGGCGGGCGGACCAGAGGGGGTGGAGCCGGCAGAGGGCGTCCACCTCGTCCAGGTCGACCAGCACCATGGCCAGGGACCGGCGGAACCGGTGCCCGTCCGGACCGGGACGTCGGTGGACGACCGAGCCCTCGTAGACGGCGCTGCGGGTGGTCCGGGCGGCGGTCCGTGGCAGGCTCGGGGCGCGGAGCCCGGGGGTGACCGGTGTCACCAGGCCTCCCCCAGGGCCTCGCAGACCCGCAGGGCGCTCTGCAGGCCGTCCTCGTGGAAGCCCGACGACCAGTACGCCCCGCAGTACCAGGTGCGCTGGCGCCCGTTGATCTCGTGGAGCCGGCCCTGGGCCTCGACGGCCGGGACGTCGAGGACCGGGTGGGCGTACTCGAACCGCCGGAGGACGGTGGCCGGGTCGATGGCCGCGTCCCGGTTGAGCGTCAGGAACACCGGAGTGGGGCAGTCGAGGGGTTGGAGCTGGTTCAGGTGGTACGTCACCGCCACCCGGTCGGCCACGGTCGGGGGGCGGTGGTAGTTCCAGGCGGCCCAGGCCCGTCGGTTGGTGGGCATCAGCCGGGCGTCGGTGTGGAGCGTGGCCCGGTTGGACTGGTAGCGGACGGCGCCCAGCACCTCCTTTTCGGCCACCGAGGGATCGGCCAGCATGCCCAGGGCCTGGTCGCTGTGGGCGGCCACCACCACCTGGTCGAACCGCTCGACGGGTCCGTCGGCGCACCGGAGCTCGACGCCCCCGTCGCCCCGCTGGATCCGCTCCACCGGGGAGGACAGGCGCAGGCGTCCGGCCGCCCGGACCGGGTCGAGGATGGCGTCCACGTAGTGGACGGCCCCTCCCACCACCGTCCGCCAGGCCGGCTGGTCGCGGAGGGCGAGCATGCCGTGCCGATCGAAGAAGCGCAGCAGGGTGGTGGCCGGCATCTGGGTGAAGGTGGCCGGGTCGGCCGACCAGATGGAGGAGCCGAGCGGCACCAGGTACCACTCGACGAACTCCCGGGACCACGCCCCGCCGGCCAGGAGGTCCTCGAGGGTGGTCCCGGTCGCCGGCGGGTGGGCCAGCAGGCGTCGTCCCATCCGGTGGAAGCGGGCCACGTCGACCAGCATCCGGAGAAAGCGGGCCGACACCACGTTCCGGCGCTGGGCGAACACCGAGGAGGCGGAGGTCCCCCGGTACTCGAGCCCGCTCACCTCGTCGCGCACCGAGAAGCTCATGGAGGTCGGCGCCGTCACCACGCCCAGCTCGTCGAAGAGCCGCACCAGGCCCGGGTAGGTGCGCTCGTTGTACACCAGGAACCCGGTGTCCACCGCCACCTGCCGGCCGTCCACCGGGACCCGGACAGTGTGGGTGTGGCCCCCGGGACGGGCGTCGGACTCGAAGACGGTGACCTCGTGGCGGCGCGACAGCAGGTGGGTGGCCACCAGGCCCGAGATGCCCGTTCCGACGACCGCTATTCGCACGGGATCATTTTTAGCACTAAAATGAGCGCCAGCGACCGCGAGGGTCCGAGGAAGAGGTCGACCATGGCACCACCGGGCATGGCACCACCGGCTCCGGCACCACCGGCTCAACGCCTGTCACCGGCGGCGGTGGTGGTGGACGCCGTCCTGGAGGCCACCGTGGTCGGCAGCTTCTCGAGGATCGGTCCCGCCGTCCGCCGACGCACCGCCCACTGGGGCGATCCCCCGGCGGCGGCGGGACGGGTGATCGTCGTGACCGGCGCCACCTCCGGCCTGGGGTTGGCGGCCGCCACCGAACTGGGGAGGTTGGGTGCCCGCCTCTGCCTGGTGGGCCGGAGCCCGGAGCGGGCCGAGGCCGCCCGCCGGCAGGTGGAGGGGGCCGGCGCCCCCGGGGTCGTCACCGAGCTGGCCGACCTCGGCGATCTCCAGCAGGTGGCCGACCTGGCCGACCGGATCGGTGACCGGCTCGGGCACCTCGACGTCCTGGTCCACAACGCCGGCGCCCTGCTCCACCGGTGGCAGGCCTCCCCCCAGGGGGTGGAGGCCACCGTGGCCATCCACCTGCTGGCCCCCTTCGTGCTCACCGAACGGCTGCTGCCCCGGCTGGTGGGCGCCGCCCCCTCCCGGGTGATCACCGTCACGTCGGGGGGGATGTACACCCAGCGCTTCGACCTCGACCACCTGGAGTCCACCCCGGACGGCTACGACGGCACCGTGGCCTACGCCCGGGCCAAGCGGGCCCAGGTGGTGCTGACCCACGAGTGGCAGCGCCGTCACGGCCACCGCGGGGTGGGGTTCCACGCCGTGCACCCGGGATGGGCCGACACCCCGGGGCTGACCGCCGGGCTCCCCGGCTTCGCCCGTCGACTCGGCCCCCTGCTGCGGACGCCGTCGGAGGGTGCAGACACCATGGTGTGGCTGTCCGGCGGTCCCGACCGGGAGCCGGCCGGCGGTCGGCTCTGGCTCGACCGCCGGCCGCGGGGGGAGTACCGCCTGCCCGGGACCTGGGTGCCGGCCGCCCGGGCCGCCACCGACGGGTCCGCGCTCTGGGCGTGGTGCCTCGACCGGGCCGGTGGGCGGGTGGCGACGGCCTGACCGGGGGCCGGCCTGAGGTGGCGACGGCCTGACAGGGAACCGGCGCCACCGGGGGCCGCCGGCTCCCCTGTCACGGGGCGGCGGAAGCGTCCTCCCCCTCGAGCCACTCCCCGAACGTCGGGCCCTCGAGGCGGGCCCCGGGGCCGGGGAGCAGCGCCCCCGAGCGCATGGCCCGACCGGACCCCCCGGGGAGCGGCGCCCCGGCCACCCGGGCGCCCGCCCCCCGCCGGGCCGCCAGCCTCCGGGCCATCGCCACCAGGTCGAGCACCTCCGGGCCGCCCAGCTCGTCGGCCATCCCGGCCGGTGCCGCCTCGGCCAGGTCGACCAGCACCTCACCCACCGTGCGGGCCGCCACCGGCTGGCACCGCATCCGGGGGACCAGGTGCAGGGGGCCGAGGTGGGCACGGTGCATCACCTGGCCGGCGAACTCGTGGAACTGGGTGGCCCGCAGGACGGTGGTGGGGAACGAGCCGTCCAGGGCGACCGCCTCCTGCGCCAGCTTGGCCTGGTAGTACCCGAAGCCCGGGACCCGGTCCACGCCCACGATGGACAGGACTACCAGCTGACGGGCCCCGGCCTCGGCGGCGGCCCGCTGGAGCCATCGGGTGGCCCCGGTGAAGTACTCGGTGGCCCGGGCCCGGTCCAGCGAGGCGCTGTTGGACACGTCCACCACCGCCTCCACCCCGGCCATCACCCCGGCCAGGCCCGACCCGGAGGTGAGGTCGACCCCGGTGGACCGGCTCACCGGCACCACCTGGTGGCCGCGCCGCCCGGCGGCCGCCACCACGTACCGCCCCACCGTCCCGGTCGCTCCGGCCACCGCCAGTCGCATGCCGTCCTCCCTCGTTTCCGGATATCTTCTGTCCATATTATCCGGCCCCGGTGTATCCGGACAACTAGACTCCGGATATGCGGACCAACCAGGGAGTCGAGTGGGGCGCCCACTGCGCGGTGGTGCTGGCCTTGCTGCCCGACGGGGCCACCCTCTCGGCCGCCGCCCTCGCCGAGTACCACGGGATCCCCGGGCCCTACCTGGCCAAGACCCTCCAGGCCCTGGCCCGGGGCGGCTTGGTGACCGCCACCCCCGGGCGACACGGCGGCTACCGGCTGTCCCGTCCGGCCGACCGGATCACCCTGCTCGACCTGGTCCGGGCCGTCGAGGGGGGCGACACCTTCTTCCGGTGCACGGAGATCCGCAAGCGGGGTCCGGCCCGGGCACCGTCCCGGGCCTACCCGCCGGTGTGCGCGGTGGCGGGGGCCATGTGGGAGGCGGAGGCCGCCTGGCAGCGCTCGCTGGAGGCGGTCACCGTCGCCGACATCGCCGCCCAGGTCGGTCGGCAGGCCCCGACGGTGGCGGTGGCCAAGGGCATCCGGTGGCTGGGCACCCGGGTGTCGCTGCCCGGGACGGCGGGCTGACCCCCGGCCGGACGGGGTGCGCTCAGGTGGCGCCGGGCCCGTCCAGCGGTGGCCGCTCGATGGCGCGCAGCTCGTCGAACCCGGCCAGGATCTGCCGCTCCCAGGTGTGTTGCAGCTCGGCCAGCATCGGGGAGGCGGCGTCGATGCGGATCTCCTCGAGCTCGAAGGAGTCCTTGCGGTAGACCCCGAGGTCGTAGGGAGGGCCGACCGACAGGTTGGCCCGGGCGGTGCTCATCATCGAGCCGAGGGCGATCTTGGTGGCGGTGACGGCGTCGACGTCGGCGGTGACGGCCATCTCCAGGAGGAACTTGCCGTACTTGGTCTCCCCGATCTGCAGAAAGGGCAGTTCGTCGGAGGCCCGGATGTAGTTCCCCTCCGGGTAGACGAGCAGGATGTCGGGCTCCTCCCCGGCCACCTGGCCGCCCAGGATGAAGGTGGCGGTCCCGTCCGCCCCCGACGCCGACAGGGCCTGCTGGTGCTCGAGGGCCACCTCCCGGCTGATCCGCCCCAGGTAGAGGGCGGCCTCGAACAGGTGGTGGACGGTGCCCAGGTGCTCGTGGTCGCCGGCGTGGGCCAGGTCCCGGCGGATCCGGTCGAGGACCTGCTGGGTGGTGGCCAGGTTGCCGGCCGACTCGATCACGAAGATGCGGTCGTCGCCGGGGGTGATGACGTGCTGCTTCCGGTAGGTGCCGACATTGTCGACCCCGGCGTTGGTCCGCGTGTCGGCGAGGAAGATCAGCCCTTCGTCGAGGCGCATGGCGAGGCAGTAGGTCAACGGGGCCTCCCGGGTCGAGGATCGGCGCGTAGCCTAGCGAGATGCCGACCGGGCCACGTCCGTGACCGCCGACGCCGGATGGCGGAACCCGATCGTCCGGTCCCTGGAGGAGATCCGGTCCGAGCTGGCCCCCCGCACCGACGGGGCGGTGGCCGACTACATCCCCCAGCTGTCGGTGGCCGACCCCGCCTGGTTCGGCCTGGCCCTCTCGAGCCTGGACGGCCACCTCTACCGGGCCGGCGACGCCGACGTGGCCTTCACCATCCAGTCGATCTCCAAGCCCTTCGTGCTGGCCCTGGCCCTGGCCGACCTGGGGCCGGAGGCGGTGGCGGCCCGGGTGGGCTCCGAGCCCAGCGGCGAGGCGTTCAACGCCATCAGCCTCGAGCCGGGGTCGGGACGCCCGGAGAACCCGATGGTCAACGCCGGGGCCATCGTGACCTCGAGTCTGGTGCAGGGGAGCGGGCCCGATGAGCGGTTCGAGCGGATCCGGCTCTGCCTGTCGGCGTTCGCCGGCCGGCCGCTGGAGGTCGACCGGGCGGTGTTCGAGTCGGAGCGGGCCACCGGGGACCGCAACCGGGCGCTGGCCTACCTGATGCGCAACGCCGGGTCGCTGGCCGGCGACATCGACGAGGTGCTCGGCGTCTACTTCCGTCAGTGCTCGCTGCTGGTGACGGCGACCGACCTGGCGGTGATGGCCGCCACCCTCGGCAACGGCGGCGTCAACCCGGTGACCGGCCAGGAGGTGATCGACCGGGACGTCACCGCTCACGCCCTCACCGTCATGGCCACCTGCGGCATGTACGACTACGCCGGCGAGTGGCTGCTCCGGGTGGGACTGCCGGCCAAGAGCGGGGTGTCGGGAGGGGTGGTGGCGGTCGGTCCCGGGCAGTTCGGGATCGGACTGTTCAGCCCGCCCATCGACGCCTTCGGCAACAGCGTCCGGGGGGTGGAGGCCAGCCAGATCATCTCCGACCGGTTCGGTCTCCACATGATGCGGGTGCCCAACCGGCCCGCCCGTCCCGTCTACCTGCACGCTGCCGGCGACACCGTCCACTCCACCCGCATCCGACGGCGGGAGGAGCAGGCCGCCCTGGCCGGCAGCCGGGCCATCGTGGTGCGGGGGATCCGGGGGGACATCGAGTTCGCCGAGGCGGAGATCCTGGTCCACTCCCTGGCCGAGACGACCGACGCCGACCGGGCCCGCTGGTCGGTGATCGATCTCCACCGGGTGACCCGGGTGCACCTGGCCGCCCGGGAGATCCTGCACGGGGTGGTGCACGACATCCTGGGACGCGGGGTCACGGTGGCGGTGGCCGATCCCGCCGGGTGGATCGACCCGGAACAGCCGGTCGAGCGCTTCCCGACGCTCGACCTCGCCCTCGAGTGGTGCGAGGACCAGCTCCTCGCCGAGATCGACCCGATGCTCGGCCCCGACGGGGCGGTGGCCCTGGCCGACCACGTGGTCCTGACCACCCTCGACCCCGAGGTGGCCGGCCTTGTCCTCCAGGCGCTGGAGACCCGCTGGCTGGACGAGGGGGCGGACGCCCTCCCCGACGATGTCGACCTGGCGGTACTGGTCCTGTCGGGGCGGCTGGGCGTCTACCGGTCGGAGCCGGGCCGGGCGGCGCCCACCCGGGTGGAGTCGATGGGGCCGGGCACCGCCCTCAGCCGGCTGCGCCTGGCCAACCGGGTGGGGGCCACCAACCGGCTGCTGGTGGAGCGGCCGGCCGAGGTGGCGGTGCTCCGGGCCGACCGGCTGGATGCCGTGGAGCTCGACTACCCGGGCATCACCGGTCGGCTGTGGGAGTCGCTGACCCAGTGGGCGGGGGCGGACCCGGGCGACTGACCCGGGCGACCGACCCGGGCGGGGAGGCCGCCTGCGCCGGGTCCCCCGCCCGGCGGTCAGCCGTCCTGGGAGAGCTGCTGGGCGGCGGCGGCCGGGGCCGGCGAGGTCTCGGTGGCGGTGGTGGCCATCGGGGCCGCCGGGGTGGCGGCCAGGTCGGTGCAGGTCCGGTCGGCCGTCCAGCTGGCCAGGGCCTGGGTGGCCGCCGGGCCGCTGAGCGGGACGGGGAGCTCGTCCTCGATGAGGGCCGGGCCGCCAGGTGACGTTGTCGATGTGGCGCCCGGTGGCGGTGATCACCAGCGAGCCGCTCTGGTCGGTGGGGGGCGGGGCGTTGTAGAAGGCGAAGTTCCCCAGGCCGTAGTCGACATAGGCGGAGCCGAGGTAGCCGCCTCCCAGCAGCACGTGGGCGTGGCTGCCGATGACGATGTCGGCCCCGGCCTGCACCAGCACGTTGGCCAGGGGCTCCTGCAGGGGGTCCGGGCAGGCGTCGAGCTCCACGCCCCAGTGGAGGAAGACGACCACGGTGTCGTCGACCTTGCGGGCGGCCTCCACCGCCGCCACCAGGTCGGTGACGTCGTAGGCGGAGGCCAGCCCGGGCTGGGTGGCGGTGGCCGTCCAGGCGGTCTGGAGGTCGGAGTCGATCACCTGGGTGGCGGCGATGATGCCGATCTTCTCCCCGTGGAGGGTGGTCTGGTAGGGGGTGAAGGCCTGGGCGGCGTTCTGGCCGATGCCGAGGACGGTGTAGCCGGCCTGGGTGCGGGCGGTCAGCGCCATCTGCAGGCCCTGCGGTCCGCAGTCCTCCCCGTGGTTGTTGGCCTCGGTGACCAGGCCCACCCCGGCCGACTTCAGGGCGGTGAGGGCGGTGGCCGGGGCGTAGAAGTCGTAGGTCTTGGGCTGGGGCGCCGGGCAGGTGCCGTCGGTGAGGGCCGACTCGAAGTTGACCATCGAGAGGTCCACCCCGGACAGCAGCTGCGGGACCCCGGTACCGAGGGCGGTGGCCGGGTCGGCGGCCAGGCGGTCGCCGAGGGTGCTGCCCGACGGCAGGTTCACATCCCCGCCGAAGGCGAACGTCACCGGCTGCCCGTCGCCCTCCCACTCCGGGTCGAGGTGGGGGTTGGTGGCCGGCACCGAGGAGGGCGGACGGTGGGGATGGTGAGGCGGGGCGGCGGCGGTCGGGTGGCCGCCGCCCACCACCAGCCAGATCCCCAGGGCGAGGAGGGCGGCCAGGAGGGACGCCGCCACCCACCGGTTGCGGCGGACCCGCCGGGAGACCGCCACCGGGTCGGGCGGGCGCGGTGGACGGCTCGGTCCGGAGGGTGCCGGTGACACCGCCGGTGGGAGGTCCGGCGCCACCCGGGTCAGGAGGTCGGTGCCGCTCGCCATCCCACCTCCTGCCCTTGCCGACGGGGGCGGATCCTCGCCGCCTCCCCCCACGCTACAAGCGGACGCCGGAGCGGCCCGGGGCTCAGAACGGCGGCTTGGGCGCCAGGATCAACAGCACCACCGAGAGGATCAGGATGGCCGCCCCCACCCCGATCAACCCCTTGCGGGCCGCCCGGACCCGGAAGTGGCCGGAGATCCCCACCAGAAACAGCACGCTGGCCAGGAACACCGTGGTGCGGACGTAGTTGTCCGACGTGTCGGCGGCGTTCTCCCCGGCGTTGTAGAGGGCGTCGGCCCTGGCGTCGAGGGCGCTGGTCTCCGCCTGGCCCGGCTGGACGTACTGGGGCATGTAGGTCGGGCCCTTGGGGGCGTTGGCGTTGGTGAACGGGTCGGTGGCCAGCCACGCCTGGAAGGCCACGTCGAACTGGGACCGGAACCGGTGCTCGGCCACCGTCATCCCCGAGGTGTTGCCCACCAGGTAGGCGGTGAACCAGGCGTTGAAGGTGGAGGCGTCGAAGTTCTTGGTCTCCAGGCCCTGGAGCTCGGCCCGGCTGGCCAGGTTCCGGGTGGTCGCCGACTTGGCCAGCTTCAGGGAGCCTTCGGTCCCCCACTTGGCCGAGGCGAAGCCCGACCAGGCGGCCAGCACCGCCACCACGGCCAGCAGGAGCGCCTCGAAGATGGTGAGCCAGCGGGTGGCCCCGGTGTCCTCCCCCTCGCCGCCGTGCTCGGCCGCCCCCTCGAGGGTGTGGCTCCGGTGCTCGGCGATCTCCTTGCCCACCTCGCTGGCTGACAGTCCCTCCGGCATCCGTCTCTCCCTTCGGCGACGCGAAGCTACCGGAGATCGGACCGGGCGAGATCGGACCGGGCGAGGTCGGACGGTGCGGGGTCGGACGGTGCGGGGTCGGACGGTGGCGGGGACCGTGCGGGGTCGACCACCGGGCCGGCCGCACACCGCCCGGAGTCACCCGGCCGGCTTCGCCTCCAGCGACGCCACCTTGGCCAGCAGCGCCTGGAGCAGGTCGTCCTGCGCCTGCAGGTGCTCCTGAAGCTTCACCGTCTCGTGCAGCACCGCCTCGGCGTCCCGGTGGGTGGCCTCGGAGCGGAGGTCGGAGGCGGCGGCCAGCACGTTCTGGCCGACGATGACCACCGACAGCAGCACCAGCTGCAGGAAGGTCTGGGAGATCCACGAGACCAGCACCACCGAGTTGTGGGCCTGGACGGCGGAGGGCAGGCTGACACAGGCCAGCGCCACGAAGGCGTAGGCGCACCACATGGTCCCCACCCCCCGGGTGACCCGCACGGCCAGCCAGGCGTTGAACCGACCGACGGCGTGACGGGGCGGCGGGGGCACCGGGCTCGGCCCCCGCTGCGTCTCGGCCACCGTCGACCGGGTCCGGGCGTGCGGCTCGTACTGGTAGATGGCCTGGTCGGACATGGGGGACTCCTCGGGTGGGCCGGGCGGACGTCGATGGCGTGCGACGTCGACGGTATCCCCGTTCCCCCGAGGCGGTCCTCCGGGCCGATGGCCCCGGTGGATCCGGTGACGGCCCCGGTCGGTGCCTACTCGGGGCGGCGGTAGGCCACCCGGCCGCCCACCACGGTGGCCACCACCCGGTGGGCGTCGAGCCCGGTCGCCGAGCTGGGCTCCGCCGGTCCCAGGACGCAGAGGTCGGCCACCGAGCCCACGCCCAGGGTCCGGGGCCGGTCCGGGGCGGACGGCGATCCCAGAAAGAGGCCCCGCGCCACCCCGGCGTCCACCCGCTCCCCGGGTCCCAGCACCTCCCCGTCGGGGGTGACCCGCCCGACCGCCGCCCGCATGGCCGCCCACGGGTCGGGATCACCGAAGGGGGCATCGGTGCCGCCGGCCACCGGGATCCCGTGCTCGAGGAGGGAGCGCAGCCGCCACAGGTGGGGCCACTCCGCCGCCGGGACCTCCCGCCGGTACCGGTCGCCCCGCTCGGCCACGAAGTTCGGCTGGGTGACCACCGTGGCCCCGGAGGCCCGGAGGGGGTCCACCGCCTCCGGCGGGATGTCGGCCCCGTGCTCGATGCGGTCCCCGGCCCGCGGCCCGGCCTCGGCCAGGGCGGCCAGGGTGAGGGCCAGCTGGACGGCGGTCACGCAGTGGACGGCGACCGGACGCCGCCGGGCGTGGGCGGCGGCCACCCGGGCGGTGAGGTCGTCGAGGCCGGGGAGCCGGTCGTCGTCCAGCATCACCTTCACCGGACCCAGTTGTGCGCCGTGACCGGGCGGGCCGGCGTCGGCGGGGGCCATCAGGTGCAGCCGGGGGGCCACGGGCCGGTCGGCCGCCAGGGCGGCCAACGCCGGGGCGGCCGACAGGTCGGCTCCCGGGTCGGCGTCCGTCCACCCGGTGACCCCGTGGGCGAGGGCGTGGCGCACCAGGGGCCCGAGGTCGGTGGGGACGGCGGGGATCCGCTCCGCCAGCCAGCCGTCGAGGCGCCAGAGCCGCCCGGTGGGCCGCCCGTCGAGGCGCTCGACCCCGGGAAGGTCGGCGCCGTCGAGGCCCAGCCGCTCCACCGCCGCCGAGTTGAGGACCCACAGCCCACCGCTGCGGTGCTGCACCCGGATGGGGGGACCACCGGGGACCAGGTCGTCCAGCCGGTCCCGGTCCAGGGGACCGGCCACCGACTCGTGGTAGCCGGTGGCCCGGACCCAGCCGCCGGCGGGTCGCCCCGAGGCCGCCCGCAGCGCCGCCCGGAGGTCGTCGACCGTCCGGGTCGCCGGGGGGCCGGCCGGCACCGAGTCGGCGGCGGCCGCCCACGACCGGAGGTGGACGTGGTGGTCGTGGAGGCCGGGCAGGATCTCACCGCCGGCGGCATCGACCGTCTCCTCCCCGGGCCGACGCCGGAGCCCCGGGCCGACCTCGGCGATCACCCCGTCGGCGATCCGGACGTCCGCCCCCCGGCCGGCCACCTCGGCGCCGGTGATGAGGAGGCTCACCCGGAGCACCCGGCCGCCGCCACCCAGTCCCCCGAGGGGATCCGGGGCGGGGCCACCTCCACCTGGTGGTCGCCGCACCGGACCTGCCACCGACCGGTGGGTCCGCGGACGGTGGGGTGGTCAGGGACGCCGCACGGCGACGGTGCGGGGCGGGCGGCCGCCTCCCGGGCGACGTGGCACAGGGACAGGTCGAGCAGCCGGCCGCCGCCGGCGGCCACCGAGTCGAGCACGGCGGCGGCCCCGGCCAGACCGCTCAGCGGGTCGGCCAGGGCGTCGCCGGCGAACACCGGACCGCTCCCGTCGTGGGCCACCAGTCCACCGGCCGCCGCCGCGTCATCCCCGAAGGCCACCCGGTCCGAGGCGCGTCCGTACCCGGTGATGCTCAGCCAGGTCTGGCCCTCGGGGCCGTCGGAGGCGGTCGGGGAGGCCGGGCCCAGGCCGAGCTGCTCGAGGGCGCGGGGGCGGGACGCCTCGATCACCACGTCGGCGGAGGCCAGCAGGTCGGCCAGCTCCCGGCGCCCGTCGGCGGAGCCGAAGTCGATGACGACCTGCCGGTGGCCGTGGTGGAGCCAGGCGAAGAAGGCCGGGTTCCCGGTCCGGCCCCGGTCGGGGCGGGCGGCGCTCTCCACCTTCACCACCCGGGCACCGGCCAGGCCGAGCACCCGGGCACACAGCGGGCCGGCCCACAGGGAGGAGAGGTCGACCACCGTCAGCTCGTCGATCGGGCGGGGGCGGCCGGGGCGGCCCCGCTCCCCCACCCGCACTCCCGGTCGGTGGCCAGGCTCCGGGTCGGGGAGGGTGGCGCTCGGGGCCGGGACCGCCCCGGCCGGGATCCCCACGAGCTGCGCCCCTTCCACCAGGGAGGCCGACGAGGAGGTGGCGGCGAAGGCGGCCAGCGCCGCCCAGGGGTCGGGCCCCACCGGTCCACCGAGGACGGCGCCCAGGCTCTCGACGTCGTCCGGTCGGGCCAGGTTGACCGCCACCCAGGCGTCGTCGGCGGCCACCAGCCGGCAGCTGCCGCCGGCCGAGGTCCGTCCCGCCCGCTCCAACCCCGCCCACGCCGCCCGCCCGCTCAGCGCCTCGGCCACGTCCACCTCCACCCGGAGCCCGGCGGCGCCGGACCGATCGGCGATCCGGTCGACGACGTCGCCGACCGCGCCGATCGGATCACCGGCCGGCGCCAGCGGTGGGCCGGTCGGCCATCCGGTGAGGGCCATGCATCCCGAGGCCGCCCAGGCCAGCACCGGGCAGGGGGTGGGGCCGGACTCGTCGACGCCGCGGGTGGCCACGGCGACGATGCTAGGCGTGGCCCCTCCGTCGGCCGGGCCGGGGGACGGTGGCCGGGCCGGGGGACGGTGGCCGGCCGGGCGTCGTCCGGGTCGGCCGGCGGGGCCCCGGGTCAGACGTTGCGCCGGTACACGCCACCCACCTCGAAGAGGGTCTGGGTGATCTCCCCCAGGGAGGCCGAGCGCACGGTGTCCATCAGGGTGGCGAACAGGTTGCCCCCACCCAGGGCGGTCTCCCGCAGGTCGGCCAGGGCGACGTCGCGTTCGGCCCGGTGGCGGTTGTGGAACTCCTCGAGGCGCCGGAGCTGTCCCTGCTGCTCCTCGGGGGTGGCTCGGGCCAGCTCCACCTCGGTGGCCGCCTCGTCGGTGGGGGGACCGACGAAGGTGTTCACCCCCACGATGGGGACGGTGCCGTCGTGCTTGCCGTGTTCGTAGAGCATGGAGTCGTCCTGGATCCGCCCCCGCTGGTACCCGGTCTCCATGGCCCCCAGCACGCCACCGCGCTCGGAGATCCGGTCGAGCTCGTCGAGGACGGCCTGCTCCACCAGCCCGGTCAGCTCCTCGACCAGGAAGCTCCCCTGGAGCTGGTTCTCGTTGGCCGACGGCCCCCACTCCTTGGTGATGATCAGCTGGATGGCCAGCGCCCGACGTACCGACTCGGCCGAGGGGGTGGTCACCGCCTCGTCGAAGGCGTTGGTGTGGAGGCTGTTGGCGTTGTCGTTGATGGCGCACAGCGCCTGGAGGGTGGTGCGGATGTCGTTGAACGCCATCTCCTGGGCGTGGAGCGACCGTCCCGAGGTCTGCACGTGGTACTTGAGCTTCTGGGACCGCTCGGCGGCCCCGTACCGGTCGCGCATGGCCACCGCCCAGATCCTCCGGGCCACCCGGCCGATCACCGTGTACTCCGGGTCCATGCCGTTGGAGAAGAAGAAGGAGAGGTTGGAGGCGAAGTCGTCGATGGCCATCCCCCGGGCCAGGTACGACTCCACGTAGGTGAACCCGTTGGCCAGGGTGAAGGCCAGCTGGGTGATGGGGTTCGCCCCCGCCTCGGCGATGTGGTAGCCGGAGATGGACACCGAGTAGAAGCTGTTCATCCCGTGCTCGATGAAGTACTCCTGCACATCGGCCATCACCTTCAGGGAGAACTCGGTGGAGAAGATGCAGGTGTTCTGCCCCTGGTCCTCCTTCAGGATGTCCGCCTGGACCGTCCCCCGGACCGTCCGCAACGTCCGGGCGCGGATGGCCTCCGCCTCCTCCGGGGTGGGGTCGGCCCCCGTCTCGGCCCGGTGGCGGTCGAGCTGCTGATCGATGGCGGTGTTGAGGAACAGGGCCAGCACGGTGGGGGCCGGGCCGTTGATGGTCATCGACACCGAGGTGGTCGGGTCGCAGAGGTCGAAGCCGTCGTAGAGGGCCTTCATGTCGTCGAGGGTGGCCACCGACACCCCGGAGGTCCCGATCTTCCCGTAGATGTCCGGCACGGTGTCCGGGTCCCGGCCGTAGAGGGTCACCGAGTCGAAGGCGGTCGACAGCCGGGTGGCGGGCTGGCCCCCGGAGAGGAGGTGGAACCGCCGGTTGGTCCGGAAGGGATCGCCTTCGCCGGCGAACATCCGGGCCGGGTCCTCGGAGTCGCGCTTGAACGGGAACACTCCGGCCGTGAAGGGGAAGTGGCCGGGCAGGTGCTCGCTCCGGAGCCAGTCCAGGAGCGCCCCGTCGTCGTAGGTGGCGGGCGGCAGGGCCAACCGGGGTACCCGGGTCCCGGACAGCGAGCGCCTGGCCAGCGCCGTCCGTCGCTCGCCGGTGGCGGTGGGGGTGACCAGCTCGTCGGCGTCCAGCTCCTCGCGGCAGGGCGGCGAAGCCGGTCAGGAGCTCCCGGCTGCCGGGGTCGATCCGGTCCTCGAGCTCGGCCGCCAGCCCGGCCAGGGAGGCGGCGGGGTCGCCGCGGCGTCCGAGCAGCCCGGCGGTGGCCGCCACCTGTTGGGCCTGGCGGACCAGCTCGGCCTGCTCGGCGGTGGTCCGGTGGTAGGCGCGGACGGTCTCGGCGATCTCCGCCAGGTAGCGCACCCGCTCGGGCGGGATCACCATCGACGAGCTGCGGGACGCCTTGACCACCACCGGGGCGATCTGCGGGGTGGCGACCGGCAGGCCGTGCCCGCCGAGGGCGTCCCGGAGGTGCTGGTAGAGGGCGGTGGTCCCCTCGTCGTTGAAGCGTGAGGCGATGGTGCCGAACACCGGGACGTCGTCCGGTGCCGACCTGGTCGACGGCAGGTCGGCGTGGTTGCGGACCCACTGCCGACCCACCGACCGCAGGGCGTCCTCCGCCCCCCGACGGTCGAACTTGTTGATGGCCACGGCGTCGGCCAGCTCCAGCATGTCGATCTTCTCCAGCTGGGAGGCGGCGCCGAACTCCGGGGTCATGACGTAGAGGGAGAGGTCGCTGACGTCGACCACCGCGGCGTCCCCCTGACCGATGCCGGGCGTCTCCACCACCACCAGGTCGTAGCCGGCCGCCCGACAGGCCCGGATCACCGCCGGGACCGGCGGCGGGACCTCGCTGCCGGAGCCCCGGGTGGCCAGCGACCGGAAGTACACCTGGGGGGTGGCGATGGCGTTCATCCGGATGCGGTCCCCCAGCAGGGCGCCGCCGCCCCGCCGCCGGGTGGGGTCGACGGCCAGGACGGCGATCCGGAGCTTGTCCCCCTGGTCCATCCGGAACCGGAGGATCAGCTCGTCGGTGAGCGAGGACTTCCCGGACCCGCCGGTGCCGGTGATCCCCACCACCGGGGCACGGTGACGGGCGGCCGCCTCGTCGATCGACCGCTGGAGGCCGGGGTCGAGGCCTCCGGCCTCGATGGTGGTGATGGTGCGGGCCAACGCCTTGACGTCACCCAGCAGCAGGTCGTCGAGGACGTCGGCGGAGACTCCGGACAGGTCGGTGTCGCACTCCTCGATCAGGAGGTTGATCATCCGGGCCAGGCCCAGGCGCTGGCCGTCCTCCGGCGAGAAGATCCGGCGGACACCGTACGCCTCGAGCTGGGCGATCTCCGAGGGGATGATCACCCCGCCGCCACCGCCGTAGATGTTGATGTCCCCGCGCCCCTCGACCCGGAGGCGGTCGACCAGGTAGGTGAAGTACTCGAGGTGGCCGCCCTGGTAGGAGCTGATGGCGATGCCCTGCACATCCTCGGCGATGGCGGTCGCCACCACCTCGTCGACCGAGCGGTTGTGCCCGAGGTGGATGACCTCGGCCCCCTGGGCCTGGAGGAGGCGGCGCATGATGTTGATGGCGGCGTCGTGACCGTCGAACAGGGCGGCGGCGGTGACGAAGCGCACCGGGTGCCGGGGCACGTGCAGGGCGACGCCGGAACGCGAGGTCGTGGTCACTGATGACACAATAGTTGGATATCCACGTAAATTCACCAGCGCAGGAAGACGGAGCCCCACGTGCCTCCCTCAGTTCCCCTCCCCTTCGACCCGATCGACGAGGCCCGTCGCCAGTGGCTGGCGCACGGGTGGGAGGATGCCGCCGACGGCATGTCCCTGGTCACGTCGGTGATGCGCGTCCAGCAGCTCTACCTGGGGCGGATCGACACCGTCCTCCGGCCTTTCGGCCTCACCTTCGCCCGGTTCGAGCTGCTCACCCTCCTCAGCTTCACCCGGGAGGGGGCGCTGCCCATGAGCAAGGCGGGGATGCGGCTCCAGGTCCACCCGACCAGCGTCACCAACGCGGTCGACCGGCTCGAGACCCAGGGCTACGTCCGGCGGCTCCCCCACCCCACCGACCGGCGCACCACCCTGGTGACCATCCTCCCCGCCGGCCGACGCGTGCAGTCCGAGGCCATCGCCGCCCTCAACGACCAGGTGTTCACCGACCCCGGGATCGACGGCGCCGGCGCCCGCACGCTCGTCGAGCTCTTGCGCCGGGTGCGGTGGTCCGACGGGGACTTCGCCCCCTGATCGGGGGACGGAGCGATCAACTGCTGACGGTCCGCCGACCCCCGGGGTCGGTCAGCTGTCCGCCTTCGCCTTCTCCGGCCGCCAGAAGCCGACCAGCAGGGCGGCCGCGCCGCCGACGCCGCCGACCAGGGCGATCCACAGTCCGTTCCAGCCCCACAGGGAGGTCAGTCCCGCGGCATTGTCGATGCTCCACTGGCCGGGACCCAGCATGGCCAGGACGAACCCGGTCATGGTGAGGATCATCACGTACTCCCATCCCTCGCCGGGCCGGAAGATGAAGAAGCCGTTCTTGCGGTGGTTGGTGATCCAGGCCACCAACATCACCCCGACCACCCCGGCCCCACCCAGCGAGGTCAGCAGGCCGAACACCAGCAGGGCCCCGGCGCCGATCTCGGTGAGGCTGGCCGTCCAGGCGTGGAGCCATCCCGGCTTCATGCCCAGGCTCTCGAACCAGCGACCGGTGCCGGCGATCTTGCCCCCGCCGAAGATGTGGTTGACGCCGTGGGCGATGAACACCGCACCGACGGCGCACCGGAAGACCAGCAGCGCCAGGTCGAACGCATGGACATTGTTCATGTTCTGCTCTCCGTCTGATCGGTCATTGCCCCTACCTTCTAGCAGTGTCCGGGCCGGAGGCGGTGCTCCACCCCGTCGGTGAGCGGCCGATCGGTGCCCGGACCGGTGCCAGGGCCGGTGCGCGGTCAGCGGGCCGGACGCCACATGGTGGTCACCACCGGACCGCCGCCGGGGAAGGCGAAGGACCCGACCGGCTCGAACCCGGCGCCCCGGTAGCGGGCGTCGTTGGCCGGATTGGAGGACTCCAGGTAGGCCGGGGAGCCCTCCAGGTCGACCAGGGCCAGATTGTGGGCGAGCAGGGCCATCCCGATCCCGCGGCCCCGGTGGTCCGGATGGGTCCCGAGCAGCGACAGGTAGTAGTGCGGCTCGTGGCGGGGATGGGACGTCTCGAACCGGCCGAGCAGGGTCAGGCAGTCGTCGGCCCCGGGCCCCAGCTCCTCGGTCAGCACCTCGACGACCTCCCGCTCCTGCGGCCCGGTCAGCTCGGTCTCCCCCGGGGGGACCCACACCGCCACCGCCGCCCCGTCGGCGGCCAGCCAAGTCGCCCCATGACGCATGGCACCGTCGACCAGCAGCCCCCAGTACCGACGGTGGTGGTCGGTCCCGCCCCCGGGCCGGGCGAGCGCCCGGGACCAGAGGGGGTCGTGCTCGAAGGCCAGGGTGACCAGGTCCACCACCCGGTCCCGGTCGGCAGGGGTGGCCCGACGCACCTGCGGACGGGTGGGCATGCCCGCACGCTACCCAGCCCCCCGGTGCCGTCGCGCTTCCGCACCGCTGGCTAAGGTCGTCCGGTCGGCGACGGTCCCGCGCGATCCCCGCCTGTCCCCGCCGGGGAACCGCTCCCGACTCCCACCGGATCCCCACGCACCAGGAGGTTGGGCCCATCACGTTCGAAACGTTGATCTGCGAGGTCTCGGAGGGGGTGGCGACGGTCACCCTGAACCGCCCCGAGGTGCACAACGCCTTCAACCTGGTGATGCAGGACGAGCTCAAGGCCCTGTGGCGGCAGCTGAAGCTGGACGACGAGGTACGCGCCATCGTCCTCACCGGCGCCGGGGAGAAGGCGTTCTGCACGGGCATCGATCGGGCCGACGTCCCGACCGAGGAGGGGGCCTACACCTTCGACCCCCTGACCTACGAGGACCCCGGGCGGTTCATCGGCCCCCGGAGCCAGGCCCTCTGGAAGCCGATCATCGGTGCCGTCAACGGCATGGCGTGCGGGGGTGCCTTCTACCTCCTGGGCGAGGTCGACTTCATCGTGGCCGCCGAGCACGCCACCTTCTTCGACCCCCACGTGACCTACGGCATGCCCGCCGTCTTCGAGCCCGCCCTGATGAGCGCCCGCATGCCCTTCGGCGAGGTGATGCGGATGACCCTGATGGGGAACCGGGAGCGGATCTCCGCCCAGCGGGCCGAACGCATCGGCATGGTCACCCAGGTGGTCCCGGGATCCGAGCTGGCCCAGGTGACCCACGACCTGGCCGTGGTCATCGCCTCGTACCCGCCGGCGGCCGTCCAGGCGTCGCTGCGGACGGTCTGGGCGGCCCGGGACGTGCCGGTCGGGCTGATGAACGACCTGGGCAACCTCTTCTTGAACGTGGCCATGAGCGCCGAGGCGCTCCGGTCCGGCCAGGACACCTTCCAGAAGCGGACCAACGAGCCACCGACCATCCGGTAGCCGGGGGGCGGGAGCGGGGTGGACGGCGGGGCGTGGCCGCTGCCCTCGGGTTAGGACCCGGTCGGGGCCACCGACGGCAGGTGGAGGGTCGAGGCGAAGAAGGCGACCACGTCGGCGGTGATGGCGGCCGGGCTCGGATCCTGACCGGCCTGGTTGAGGTCGTGACCGGCGCCCGTGACGAGGATCAGGGTGTGCGGCACGCCGTTGGCCTGCAGGACGTTGGCGAACTCGGTGGCCTGCTCGGCGTAGACGAACTGGTCCTCGTCCCCGGCCACCAGGAGGAAGGGTGGATCGCCGGGATCCACGTAGGTCACCGGACTGGCGGCCGCCAGGGCGGCGGTCAGGTCGGCCGGCGGAGGCTGGAGGAGCCTGATGAAGGAGTCCTTCACCGGGGAGGCCACCGACTCCTTCTGCAGGGTGTTGAGATCGGTCGGGCCGGACAGGCTGGTGACGGCCTGGAGGGCGCTCGACTCCCTCGGGTACGTACCGTCATCCCATTGGGTGGGAGCCACCCCGAGCAGGCTCACCAGATGGCCGCCGGCGCTGTGGCCCCACGCCCCGATCTCGTGGGCATCGACGTGCAGCTCCCGGGCATAGGTGCGGAGGTACCGCACCGCGCAGGCCACATCCTGGATCTGGGCAGGCCACGGCGCGGTGTCCCCCAGCCGGTAGGTGATGGCCGCCACGACGAACCCTTCGGCCAGCAGGGCCGGACCGATCTCCGTGATGAGGTACCCGCCGGTGGTCGGGTCGCCTTCGAACCACCCACCCCCGTGGACGTAGATGACCGCCGGTGCCCGTCCGGCCAGGTGCTGCGGGACGGCGATGTCCGCCGTCTCGTCGCCGCAGAAGTTGACCGTCTCGCTCTGCCCGGCATGCAGCTGTCGGGGAGGAGCCGGGGTGACCGAGTCGGTGCACCCCGCGGCGACCGAGAGGAGGACGATGGCCAGACCCACCAGTACCGCCGGAGGGCGGTGCTGCCGGAACGGCTCCCTCCGGATGCTGCCGACCTCCGTCACTGCGGCGACACTAGCGCTGCGGCGGCCCGGGACCCGTCCGGCACCGTCGGCCCCGCGGGGCCCGGTGGGCGGCCCGGTCAGGTCGCCGGCGCCGGTGTCCCGGCGGTTCCGTCAGCCCGGGCCCTTGCGTCCCACCAGATGGAAGACGCGGCTGAGCTGGCGGTAGGGGTCCCGTCGGCTGGCCTCGAGCTCGACGGCCGCCGTGGCCGCCACCCGCTCCGAGTCCGCCGGGTCCAGCTCGATGCCGCCGAACTCGAGCCAGTCGACGAACAGCCACACCCCGTACCAGCGCACCGGCTCCACGCCCCGGCTCTGCAGGAGCCCGCTCAGCTCCTCCACGGTGTCGGCCCGGCCCTGCACGCCCAGCACGCCCACCTCGCGGGTGGCGTCGAACGACGCCAGGGCGTCCTCCCACCGCTGCTCCATGGCCGGGCGCACCGCCATCGCCCGGGCGTTGCCCGTCATGATCGAGACCACGCCCCCGTCGGCGGCACATCGGCACAGCTGGTCGACCAACGGCTCCGGCTCCTCGAGGTACCCGAGCACGCCGTGGCACAGCACGGCGGCGAAGCGTCGGCCGTCCACCGCCCGGTCGGCGCCCTCCCCGTCCGCCTGCACCAGGGTCACCCGTCGCCGGACGTCGGCCGGCAGCTGCCGGAGTCGCTCCCGTGCCTTGTCCAACATCGCCGGGGACGGGTCGAGCACGGTCACGTCGTAGCCGGCCCGGGCCAGCGGGAACGACTGGTTGCCCGCCCCCCCACCGATGTCCAGCACGGGACCCGGAGGGGGCGGCAGCTGCTCGAGCAGCTGCTGGTGCATCACGAAGGTGCGGACATACCCCTTCACCGAGGCGTACGCCCCGTCGACGAACTTGTCGGCCAGGTCGGCACTGGTCCAGGTCTCGTCGCCCATCGCCCGCATCCTAGTTGGTAGTTAGTAACTAGTAATGTCTCGCCATGGAGCGTCGCCAGAGGATGAGTGGCTCGGCCCGCCGACAGCAGGTCCTCCGGATCGCCGCCGAGGAGTTCGCCGACGGCGGGCTCCACGGGGCGTCGGTGGAGCGGATCGCCCGGAACGCCGGGATCACCCAGGCGTACGTCTTCCGGATGTTCGGCACCAAGAAGGCGCTGTTCCTCGAGCTGGTGGTCATGGCGTTCGATCGGATGACCGAGGGGATGCGGGAGGCCGCCGGCGACGAGACCGGACTCGAGGCGTTGGCCCGGATGGGTGCGCAGTACAACGACATGCTGGCCGACCGGACCTCGCTGCTCCTGCAGCTCCAGGGGTTCGCGGCCTGCGGTGACCCGGAGGTGCGCGACGCCGTGCGCGACAGGTTCGGGCGGATGTGGCAGGCGGTCACCGAGTCGACCGGCCTCGATCCGGTCACCATCAAGGCCTTTCTGGCCTTCGGCATGCTGCTCAACAGTGGGGCCGCCCTCCAGGTCGCCGAGCTGGACCAGCCGTGGGCCCGCGGAGTGGGGACCCGAATCCGCCCCGGCCTGTTCGGCCACATCACCGCCGACACCAACCGCTGAGGCCGGTCGATCGCCCGGCGCCGGGGCGTCGCCTCCGGTGCGGAGCCGGTCGGACCGCCGCCTGCGCTACTCGGCGACGATGCGGACGATGTCGTCGAGGTGGGCGACGAACGACAGAAGGGCGTGGTGGTCGGGCATGCTGCCCAGCACGGAGTACACGTACCCGTGGTTGCCGTCGCGCCAGTTCAGCTTCTGGCCGGGAGGCCGGTTGAGGACCACCTGTTCGATCCCGGGCAGTCGCCGCAGGGTCTCGAGGCCCTCGATGGCCACCATCTTCTCGCACCGGGCGGGGGCCTGGACGTAGAGGAGGAAGCCGATCCGGCGGCAGGCCGGCATGTCGGGGACCACGACCTCATCGCCCAGCGCGCACCGGAGGGCCAGATGGAGGAAGGGCACCCCGCTCGCCACCTCGAGGATCTCGGACATCCCTCCACCGATCCGGCCATTGACCTCGATGACCACGGGGCCGTGGGAGGTGAGCTTGACCTCGGTGTGGAGGCACCCCACGGTCACCCCGAGCGCCCGGATGGCCTGCTCGGCCACCGCCACGACCTCGTCACCGACGTCCGCCGGAAGGCTGCTCGGAACGAAGAACCCCGTCTCCCGGAACGGCTCGGCCGGTGGCAGCCGTCCGGTCACCGACAGGTGGCTGATCCGGCCGGCGCTCACGACGCTCTCCACCGAGACGTAGTTGGCGAACCCCGACCCGACGCCGGCCACCGCAGCCAGCGGGTCCGGGATGTACTCCTCGACCACCAGCTCCTCGTCGATCCCGTCGGCCGCCGGGTCGCGGGCCAGCAGGTTGGCCAGTGCCCGGAGTTCATCCACGGTGGTGGCGAGCACCGTGTCCCGGCTACCCCCACCGTGGCGGGGCTTCAGCACCACCGGGAAGGCAGCCTCCTCCCCGATGGCCGCCACGTCGCCGCCTTCCACCGCCCAGGACCGGGGAGCCCGCAGGCCGGCTCCGGCCAGCACCCGACGCTGCTCGAACTTGTCGGTCAGGCGCCCGGCCACCTCCGGCGTGACGTGGGGCAGTCCCAGGCGCTCCGCCATCCGGGCCGTCCACACCAGCACATCGTCGGCCAGGCCGAGGATGCCCCGGGGCTCGTGGACGGCGATGGCGGCGGCGGCCGCCACGTCGTCCAGACCGGTGACGTCCACGATCGGCCCCATGCGCCGGAGCAGATGGGCCCTCGAGCCCAGGTGCTGGATGCCACCGTCCACCACCCACACCAGCTCGCAGACACCCTCGGCGGCGGCCGCGATGTCCATGGCCGAGAACCAGTTGACGGTGAAGACGTAGGCCAGCCGGGGGAGGCCGGCGGGCGGCGACGGAACGGGCACAGGTGTTCTTTCGTCAGATCTGACGGCGAACCTGTAGGAACGTCGCGTTATCAGTCACGTAGCGGTCGTTGCTGACCATCACCAGCGCCCCGTTGGCGTCCCGGATGATGCGATCGAGCGAGTGCGGGGAGTCGCGCCGGTAGCCGGCGATGCCGCAGATGCGGAGGGCGGCGGTGGCCACCCGCAACGCCAGCTCCGAGGTGCCCACCTTGAGAGTGCGGAGCGCCACGATGTAGCCGGCGTTGTCCAGGTCACCGACGGCGTCCAGGGCCTCGAACTGCAGAAGGGCAGTCACCAGCAGCGACCGCGACTGTTGCAGGTCCCCGGCCAGCTCGGCCAGGCGCACCGAGGAGAGCGGCGTGGTGCCGATGGCCTTGCGGGCGGCGGCCCGGACGAAGGTATGGGCCTTGGACGCCGCCGCCTCGGCCAGCCCCACCCACGCCGCACTGAGCAGGATCTGACGACTCTGGATGCCGCCGTCGCTGGCGATCACCCCGAAGGGAACCGGCACCAGGTCGTCCGGGGACGTCTCGGCCCTCAGGCGGTACCCGATGCTGCAGGTCCCCCTCAGCCCCAACGCGTCCCACGACGAGGTGGGTTCCAAGGTCACGTCGTCCTTGCGGCAGATGAGGAGCACCTGGTCGGACTCGGGGGCACCGGGGGCACGACGGGCGGTGGCCGTGATCACATCGGCATCGGCGCCGTACGAGATGGCCAGCGCCTCCTTGTCGAGGGCCAGCCGGTCCCCCTTCTCCTCCACTGCACACCGGCTGCGGGTGGCGTCTCCCCCGAGCCCCACCTCGCTGTTGCAGCTGGCGATGAGCAGCTCCCGTTCGGCGACCTCCCGCAGGAAGGCCCGGGTGCCGGGGGAGGTGCCGTGACGGGCGATGTTGAACACCTCGATGCTGTGCATGGCCAGCACCAGCGCCGCCGAGGTGCAGTGGACGGCCAGGGCCCGGACCGCCCATGCCAGGTCGGCCAGGGTGGCGCCGCTCCCACCGAGCTCGGTGGGCACCAGGGCCGACAGGAGGCCCTCGGCCCGGAGTGCGGCGACCGCCTCGGCGGGGAAGCGACCCGACCGGTCGACGTCGTCGGCCACCGGCCCCGCGATCTCCTGGCCGATGAACCACGCCTTCCGCTCCCACCGTCCCGTCCCGTTCGACGGCGCCGTGAGGCCCATCGCCAGGTCCGTCGCCGCGCCGTCCATCGGTCTGCTCCCCGCGCTGTCGGGTGTGGGCTGGTGCCCGGACACCCCTGGATTTGGACCGAGGGTAGTACGGTGCCGTCCCCACGACGCCCCTCATCCCACAACCTCCCCCGCCCCGCCTGGGGTCCCGCGGCGCGGCCCGCCGGGCCGGCCCGGCATCGAGCCACCGGGGGATCCCGACGACGTAGGCTGCGCGGGTGACGATCGACGGGGTCTCCGAACCGGTCACGGGCGCCGGGGGAACGCCTGCCGAGGGAACGCCTCGGGTGATCGCCTTCGCTCTTCCCCGGTTCCACCCGGCGTACGTCGGGCGGGGGCCGCGGGTCCTGGCGGGGGACGGGCCCGGCCTCTCCATCGCCCACCTCACCGCCGGCCGCACGGTGACACCGATCCGATGACCACCGGGCCGGGGTCCGGCGATCGGGGGCCGGACACCGATGTGGTGTCCATCTACGACACCAAGGTCGACCGGGAGGGGCCGGAGAGCGCCCACACCGCCGCCCTCGAACTCGTCGGGTGGAACAAGCGCGTCCTCGAGGTCGGCTGCGCCGGCGGCCATGTGACCACCGCCCTGGTCGAGCAGGGGTGCACCGTGGTGGGGGTGGAGATCGACCCCCGTGCCGCCGCCGCCGCCGAGCGAGTGGCCGAGCACGTGGTGGTGGGGGACATCGACACCGGTGACATCTGGGCCGAGCTCGAGGGCCAGCGGTTCGACGTGGTGCTCCTCGGCGACGTGCTCGAGCACCTCCGGGACCCGCTCGAAGCGCTCCGACGGTTCACCAACTACCTCGGACCCGAGGGCGTGGTCGTGATCTCGCTGCCCAACATCGCCCACGGCGACGTGCGCCTGACGCTGCTCGGTGGCGTCTTCCCCTACCGGGCCACCGGACTCCTCGACCGGACCCACCTCCACTTCTTCACCCGCGACACCGCCCTGGAGCTGATGGAGCAGGCCGGGCTGGTCCCGGTCACCATGCGCCGGATCGTGATGCCCCTGTTCACCACCGAGCTGGCGGTTCCGCGTCACGGCGCCGACCCGTCGGTGGTGGCCGCGCTCCTCGAGGACCCGGATGCCGAGACCTACCAGTTCGTCTTCGCCGCCGTCCGTGACGGCGGCGACGCCCGCGTCCGCCGTGCCCTGGCCCGGCTCCTCCGGCTGGAGGACGAGCTCCGGCTGGCCGAGGCCCGGCTGGCCGTGGCACAGGCGGAGGGTGCCGAGGCGACACGCACGTCAGCCGAGCTCCGGGAGGAGCGGGATGCCGCCCGGCGGGACGCCGCCGACGCCTCAGCGGCCGTCGAGTCGGAGCGGGCGGCGGGGGAGCGCTCCCGGAACGAGTGGGCTGCGCAGGTGGCGAAGGCCACCGCCGAGCTGGCGGCGCTGCGCTCCACCCGGACGTTCCGCTGGAGCCGGCTGCCGAGGTGGCTCTACGGGCGTCTCCGGCGTCCCGTGCCGCCCCGCTGATCGGCGCCGCCAACGCCCGCCCGGCACCGGATCGGGACTACCGGCCACCGGTCCCGACACCGGCGGTCACGTAGCCTGCATAGGTTCGTCTGTCCGCGATGTCCTGAGACATCACACAGGTGGGCGCTGAGGGACTCGAACCCACGACCTGCTGCTTGTAAGGCAGCTGCTCTAACCAACTGAGCTAAACGCCCGAAGGCACAACGCTACCTGCCGCCGCATCGCGGAACTCGACGTAGAGCTCGCCGGTGGCGGCCGCCACCGGGGTCCGCCGGTGGTCGTGCTGGAGGGTGACCAGCTCTCGGCCCTGGGACTCCCCCACCACCGCCCCCGCCTCCCGGCAGACGAGCAGCCCGCCCAGGTAGTCCCAGCTCCCGAGGGAGGATCCCCCGACCACCGCGTAGCCGTCGAGCGCCCCCTCGGCCACGGCGCAGAGGTCGAGAGCGGCGGCCCCCAGCCCCCGGTACTGGGACCATCCGAAGTAGCTCCGGGGATAGCCGGAGAACCCGACGATGGCCTGGTTCAACGCCCGGCAGCCGGTCGGGCGGATCGGGCGTCCGTCCCGCCTCGCCCCACCGCCCCGGGACGCCTCGAACCGGACCCCCGACGCCTGGTTGACCACCACCGCCGCACGGGGCCCCCGCTCGTCGACGGCGCAGAGGCTGGTGGCGTACCAGGGGATTCCCCGGGCGGCGTTGGTGGAGCCGTCCACCGGGTCGAGGACCACCACCACCTCCCGGTCGCCCTGGGTCAGCCCGGACTCCTCGGAGAGCACCCCCAGCCCGGCAGCACGGAGCACGGCCAGGGCCGCGTCGTCGGCGGCCAGGTCCGAGCGGTACTGGCCGTCCCGGGTACCGGCCAGCCCCCAGTCCTCGAGCTCCTCCAGGGCCGTCGCCACCGCGTCCGCCGCCCGGTGGAGCACGGACAGCAGTTCCGGGTCGTCCATGGTCGGACGTTACCGGACCGACCGCCGGCCGGTAGGCTCATGGCCCTGTGGCAGTCATCGACGTGGCCGGATATGTGGCGGACCTCAAGGATCACTCGGTGGACCACGGGTTCCACGTGCACGACGAGCGCCACTTCGTCGAGACCTACTCCCTGCGCCAGGTCTGGGAGGTGGAGCTGCACCCCGAGGACGGCTGCGGGGGTCCCCTCGACCTCCACCTCGCCCTGGAGATCGATCCCCGCACCCTGTTGTCGTTCGAGGACGCGGTGTTCGGGCTCCCCGAGGACGAGGTCCCGCCGGACGACTTCCACTTTCCCCTGACCTTCACCTGGGCACTGCCGCCGCTGCCCAACGGGCCGGACCTCCTGCGCCTGGCCATCGACCTCGCCGGGATCGGTGGCATCGAGCTCCCCCTCGAGGTCTCCGCCATCGACTCCTACGCCTCGGCCACCGACGCCGCCGAACGCCGGCTGACCATCGTGGCCCGGGCCCCGGTGTCCCTGACCAGGATCCTGGCTGGCGAGGAGATGATGTGCGACGTCTTCGACCGCTGCCTGGCGGTCAGCCGCTACCTCCTGGACTCGGCCGGAGCCTGGCTCGAGTGACCACCCCCCGGACCCGGCGGGCGCTCTCCCGGTGGGCGGCCGGGATCGGGCTCCTCGCCGCCGCCGGGCTCGGCCTGTCCGCCTGCGGGGACGGTGGGGCCTCCTCGGCCCGTCTGGCGTGCGGTCATGTCTCCACCTCGCTGGCCCTCTACAAGCGCTCCGTCGCCGCCACCGACCCGTCCAGCGCCACCCGGCTGGCCGACCTGGCCAACCTGCAGCTCAGCGAGGCCCTCGGCGAGGCCGCCCAGGCGGCCAGCGAGAACGGCCAGTGGCAGGCCCTGATGACCACCCTGGCCGAACAGGGGCGGGTACCCGAGTCCGATCTGGTGGGGGCGCTGACCGCCCAGTGCGCGGTGGCCGACTCCTCCAACGCCAACGAGCCGGCGCCCCCCTCGAGCATCCCGCCGGCCACCACTCCGCCGAAGTCCTGAGCCCCTCCGCCGCCGGCCGCCGGGAGCCACGGCGGGCTCGGGCCGACGGGGACTCGGGCGGTGAGCACCCGTGGAGCCCTTCGGTCCACGTCCGCCACCGAGTCGGACCGACCGGTCCCCACGGACGACCACCGGCTCGTCCCGGATCCTTCTCCGGACCGGGTGGTGGGACGACTCCGCCCGGTCAGGGGACCGAGGTGACCGGTGCCACCGTGGTGGGGGTGGTCGCCGGCGTCGGGGCGGCGAGGGTCTTCCCGGCCTGGTGGAGGCGTCCGACCCGGACCATCTCCGGGAGGAGGTGGGCGTCCAGCCAGGTTCCCGCCGCCACCGTGGGGACGATGTGCACCCCGTCGGCGTCCCGGATCTGCACCCCGTCGAGGTCGGTCTGGAACTGTCCTCCCGGGCACAGCATGGCCCCGAAGTCCTCCACCTCCACCGTCTGCGGGTGCTCGGCGGCCACCTGCCGGAGGATGGCGTTGTACTGGGCCAGGCGGGTCGCCGAATCCTCCGGCCACGGCTGGCCGTTGGGCTGCTCGCCCGAGCTGAAGCAGGGGGAGGTCAAGAGCACCACCAGGGCTCCGGTGGAGCTGGCCGTCCGCACCGCCAGCTCGAGCGACTTCTTGACCACGGCGTCGAAGGCCGGCTCACCGATGTGCATCCACTGCCCGTCGAGCATGCGATCGGTCACCTCCCACCGCCCGGCCAGGATGGCCACCACGTCGGGGTGGAAGAGCTTCAGGTCGCCCTCCCACTGGGCCGGCCACTGCTGGGAGGTCGGACTGTTGGGGTTGCAGGCGTCGACGGTGTCCTCCGGGACACCGTGTCCGAGGTACTCGGGGCTGATGACCACCCCGCACCCGATGATGGCCCCGTTGTCGAGGTCGACGTCATACCCCTGCTGGGGGCTGGTGAGGGACATGGCCAGCCCCATCCGGGAGGCCACCGAGTCGCCGAAGACGGCCACCTTCACCGGAGGTCCGGTGTACTGGGTCCCGGTCGGTCGGGCCGTCTGGGCGGCGGCGGCGTCGACGGCGGCGGGGAGCGTGGCCATCACGGTGACCGCCACCACCGCCAGGAAGGCTCCGGAGGTGACCAGCCAGGCCCGCCACTCGGTCAGCGTCCGCATCCGCCCCCGACGGATCGGCTCCTCCACCAGGTAGAAGGAGCCGGTGGCCACGATCAGGGTCACGCCGATCCGCACCACCAGCAGCGGGTAGCCGAAGAGGTGCAGGCGGGCGGCGGTGAGGATGGCGAACAGCGGGAAGTGCCACAGGTAGGTGCCGTAGGAGATCTTGCCCACGTACTGGAACACCGGGTTGCCCAGCGCCCGGGCGATCCCACCCAGCTGGTTGGTCACCGCCGTGAAGATGACGAAGGCCACCCCCACCGCGATCAGGAGGTAACCCCCCCGGAAGAGGAAGGGGGTGGGTGCCGAGAGGTGGGACCACAGGTAGGCGTAGGCCACCACCACCATCCAGCCCAGCACCTGGAGGACGATCCGCCCCGTCCCGGCCGGGAGCTCCCAGGCGGCGATGGGACGCACCGCCGAGCCCCGCCGGTGGCGCAGGTCGCGCCGGTGGGCCGGGGGCGGGGCGGCGCCGACGGTGCCGGTCGCCGGGTGGGCGCGGCCGGTCCGTCCGTTGGCGATGTCGTGCTGCAGGTCCGGGGGGAGGGCGCGCCGGTACTGGGCCCAGATGGCCATCCCGATGGCCAGCGACGCCCCCACCAGCATGTCCTGGGCGCGGGTGTCGGTCCCCTCGTAGATGCGCATCACCGTGGAGGGCCCGTTGTACTGCAGCGCCATGTCCAGGGCCGAGGCCACCGCCCCGACCACCGCCACCCCGAACAGCGGCCACAGCCGCCGGGCCGGGGAGAGCCGACGGCTCAGCCACAGGACCCCGAGCACCACCGGGGGCCACACGAAGTAGAACTGCTCCTCGATGGAGAGCGACCACATGTGCTGGAGCGGGGACGGCTGGGCGGTGAGGTTGAAGTAGTTGGTGCCGGCGAAGATGAAGTGCCAGTTGGCCACGTAGAAGAGGGCCGACAGGGAGTCGAGCCGGAGATTGGCGAACTCGTCGGGGGTGGCGAAGAACTTGGCGTAGATGGCCACCCCCAGCAGCATGACCAGCAGGGCGGGCAGCAGCCGGCGGGCGCGGCGGGCCCAGAACTGACCGAGATGGATGGTCAGGCGCTTGCGCCACTCACCGATCAGCAGGGAGGTGATCAGGAACCCCGAAAGCACGAAGAACACGTCGATGGTCAGGAACCCGCCCCCCAGGATGGGTGCCCCGCCGTGGTACATCATCACGCCCAGCACGGCCAGGGCGCGCAGCCCGTCGAGGGCGGGGATGAAGCCGAAGCTGATCGGTCGCCCACGGGCCGCGTCGGACGTCGCCGCGGCCGGTCGTGTTCCTCTGGGGGCGGCGTGGGCAGCCGGGCTCATCCTCGGGCCTCCGGGCACCGTCGGGCCGGCCCCGGGGGCCGGCGTGGTGGCGGCCACAGTCTCGCAGACCCGGCCGTCGGGACGGTGGCGCCTCGGCCGGTCGACGGACCGGCCCCGGGGTCAGACGACGGCGGCCCCGGAGCGTTCGACAGTCCCCGGTCGGCCCCCCGACCGGCCGGGGACTGCGATCATGCCGGCGGGGTGTACCCCTCCGGAAGATTGATGGTCTTCTTCTCGAGGAAGAGCTCCAGCCCCTCCTCGCCGAACTCGCGTCCGACGCCGGAGGCCTTGTAGCCGCCGAACGGCGAGGAGAAGTCGATCGGGATGTTGGAGTTGACCATGTAGGTACCGGTCCGGATCTGGCGGGCGATGCCCAGCCCCCGTTCGGCGTCCTGGCCGTAGACGGCGCCGCACAGGCCGTAGTCCGAGTCGTTGGCGATCTTCACGGCATCGGCGTCGTCGTCGTAGGGGATCACCGACAGGACGGGCCCGAAGATCTCCTCCTGGGCGATGCGCATGCTGTTGTCCACGTCGACGAAGACGGTGGGCTCGACGAACCAGCCCTTGTCGATCCCCTCGGGGCGGCCACCGCCCACGGCCACCTTGGCCCCTTCCTCCTGGCCGATGCGGATGTAGTTCTCCACCCGGTCACGCTGGCGCTCGGCCACCAGCGGGCCGACTTCGGTGGCGGGATCGAGGGCGTCCCCGACCTTGAGGGCCCGGACCTGCTCCACCAGGGCCTCGGTCACCTCGGTGTACCGGTCCCGGGGGGCCAGGATCCGGGTGAGGGAGATGCAGGCCTCGCCGTTGTTCATGATGGCGTTGGGCATCATCAGCGGCATGGTGGTGGCCAGGTCGGCGTCGTCCAGCACGATGGCCGCCGACTTGCCACCCAGCTCGAGGCTGACCCGCTTGAGGTTGGCCCCGCAGGCGGCGCCGATCTTGCGCCCGGCGGCCGTGGAGCCGGTGAACGAGATCTTGTCGACGCCCGGGTGGTTCACCAGGTACTCCCCGACCTCGCGTCCGGCGGGCACCACGCTGAGCACGCCCTTGGGCAGGCCGGCCCCGGCCAGGATCTCGGCCAGCGCCATGGCGTCCAGCGGGGTCTCGGGGGCGGGCTTGAAGACGACCGAGCAGCCGGCCAGCAGCGCCGGGGCCAGCTTGGCCGCCGCCAGAAAGAGGGGGACGTTCCAGGCGGTGATGGCACCCACCACGCCCACCGGCTCCTTGGTCACCATCACCGGTCCGAGGATGCCGGGCTTCACGGTGTCGAAGGCGAAGGTGGAGCCCAGTCCGGCGTAGTAGTCGAAGATCATGGTCGGGGCCAGGACCTGGGCCATCATCGCCCAGGAGACGGGCGAGCCCATCTCGTTGGCGATCAGCTCCGACATCCCCTGCAGATCGTTGCGGATGGCCTCGGCCGCCTTGGACAGCACGGCGGCCCGCTCGGCCGGCGCCATCCGGCGCCAGGGTCCCGTCTCGAAGGCCTCCCGGGCGACGGCCACGGCACGGTCGACGTCGGCGGTCTGCGCCTCCGGGGCGCTCCCCACCAGCTCCTCGGTGGTCGGTGAGATCACCTCGAAGACGGACGAAGAGGACGGCTGCACCCAGTCGCCCCCGATGAACAGACGGTCGTACGTCTTCATGCACCCTCCCCAATGGCCAGCGGCTCCCCGCTGTTCCCCCCGATCGTAGTCAGACCGGGGCCGGGAGGAACAACCGGCACCCGGAGCAGCCGTCTCGCCTCCCGGGGTGGTGGCCGGTACGCTCCCGCCGGGCGCCCGTCCCGGCGTCCGATCTCCGGCCCGGTCCCCGGGCGGCGGTGACGAACCCTCCCGAAGGAGCGACCGTGCTCTCCCCTCTCGACGACTACCCGATCCACCAGATCGCCGCCCCGGTCCGCTACGTGGGTCCCTCCGACCGGAATTTCTACGACCGCTACTACTTCAACGTCTTCGGGACCGGGGAGGTCCACGGCACCGACGATGAGCTGTTCGCCGTCATCGGGATCGGGCAGTACCCGAACCTCAGCGTGGCCGACGCCTTCGTGTCGGTCCTGTGGGGGGACGACCACCGGGTGGTCCGGTCCTCCCGCACCCTGGGGGCCGACCGGTCGGATCCTTCGGTGGGCCCGATCCGGGTCGAGGTCCTCGAGGGGCTCAAGCGGATCCGGGTGGTCGTGGAGCCCAACGAGTTCGGCATCGAGCTCGACGCCGTCTACGACGGGTTCAGCGAGGCACTCCTCGAGAGCCAGCACTTCGACCGGCAGTTCTCGCGGGTGATCTTCGACTCCGCCCGCTTCGCCCAGCTGGGGAGCTGGACCGGCACCCTGAAGGTCGGCGACCGGGAGGTGCAGCTCACCCCGGACCGCTTCTGGGGCTCCCGTGACCGCTCGTGGGGCATCCGCCCGGTGGGCGAGTCCGAGCCCCCCGGGATCCGGGTCACCGACACCAGCAGCGGCTTCTTCTGGATCTACGCCCCGGTCCGCTTCGACGACCACGCCCTGCTGACCATCGTCCAGGAGCAGCCCGACGGCGAACGGATCATGCAGGACGCCCACCGGGTGTTCCCGGTCGGCTCCGGCCGGCCGGCCGAGTGGCTGGGCCGACCCGAGCACGAGCTCCGGTTCGAGGCGGGTACCCGGCGGGTGACCGGCGCCACCCTGTCGTACTACGGGCCCCGCGGCCGGAAGACCACCGAGGTGGAGGTGGAGACCGTGCTGGCCTTCCCGCTGCTCCTCGGGACCGGTTACGGCCTCGAGCCGGACTGGAAGCACGGCAGCTACCGGGGCGACCTGGTGGTGCAGGGACAGGTCATCGAGCCCATCGACTCGAGCTACATGGGATGGGGGCTCACCGAGTACGCCGCCCGCTTCACCTGCGAGGGGCAGGTCGGCTACGGCATGTTCGAGTGCGCCGTCATGGGCCCCCACGAGCAGTACGGCTTCACCGCCTGACCTTCCACCGCCTGACCTTCCACCGCCGGACCCTCCACCGCCTGACGGTCCACCGCCGGACGACCCGCTCACACCGTCCGGAGCTTGTCCGCCTCCCAGTAGGCGCGGAGGGCGGCGATCTTCCCGTCGGGGGACCGCCGGTAGGTGTAGACCCCGTCGACCTCCACCGTGGTGCCACCGGCGAAGGAGATCCGGATCACCCCCACATTGGCCAGCTCGTCCCCGCACTCGAAGGACTGGGCGACATCGAACCGGATCGACTCGTTGGTGGCGATCACGTTGTCGTAGAAGGCGGCGATGGCCTCGGCCCCGCGGTGCCCGGTGCCCTCGGGGTCGAAGGCCGACGGACCGATCGGGTCCTCCACCACCGCGTCGTCGGCGAACAGGGCCAGCCACCCCTCCCGGTCGTGGGCGACCACCGCGGCCATCGAGGCGGCGGCCAGCTCCCGGGGCGACCTCACCGCGCCACCTTGGCGATGATGTCGTCGGCGTACCGTCGCAGGTTGTCCAGTTTCACCTGCAGCGACTCGGTGTCCGCTCCCACCGTGTAGGGCCAGCGGAAGCCGACGATGACGTCGGTCACCCCCTGCTCCTCCAGCCGGTGGATGCCGTCGACGGTGAAGGCGTCGAGGGAGATGACGTGGACCTCGAAGGGCTGGTCGACGGTGCCCAGCTCCTCCCGGATGGTCCGGAGCCTCCCGAGCAGGCCCGGGAGGTCGGCCGGGTCGCCGCCCCCGTGGACCCAGCCGTCGGCCCGGGCGGCCCGGCGGAGCGCCGCCGGGGCATGGCCGCCCACCACCACGGGAATGGGCTCGGTGGGCACCGGCGAGATCTTCACCGGCGGAAGGTCGAAGACCTCGCCGTGGTACTCGAAGTACCCGCCGGCCGACAGCCCCCGCACCACGTCGATCGACTCGTCCATCCGTCGGCCGCGCCCCTCCCAGGGGATGCCCAGCACCTCGTAGTCGTCGGGCCAGGGACTGACCCCCACGCCCAGCACCAGGCGGTTGCCGGTCATCACCGCCACCGAGGTCGCCTGCTTTGCCACCAGCAGCGGGTGGCGCATCGGCAGCTTGAGCACGAAGGTGATGAACCGGATCCGCTCGGTCACCACCCCCAGGGCCGGGATCAGCGAGAAGGGCTCGATGAAGGGCTTGTCCTCGAGGAACTCGCGGGCCCCGTCGGGCGAGAACGGGTAGGTGGAGTCGGAGACCTCCGGGTAGCAGAGGCTGTCCGGCACCACCATGCCGTGGTAGCCGGCCTCGTCGGCGGCCCGGGCGAGGGACAGGTACATCGACGGGTCCACCATCGACTCGGCGTAGGAGAACCTCATGGGCCGACCTTCCATTCGACGTGGGCCTTGATCGAGCCGTCGGCGGCGATCCACCCGGCGGTGGCGGCGTGCTCGAGCATGGAGTCGAACTCGGCCTCCCACCCGTCCGGGAGCTGATGGTCGAGGTGGGCCAGACGGCGCAGCGCTCCGGGGTCGATCAGGACCGTCCCGTCGGGCTCCACCATGCCGGTGTCCTCGATGCTCAGGGCCCCGGCCAGCGCCCCGAGCGCCCCGGCGTCGGGACCGGCCCCGGAGGCACCACCGGAGGCACCACCGGTGTCGCCGCCCGGGGAGGCGGTGTCGGCGGGAGACACGCCGACCACGGCGAAGCGACGCAGGTCGGCGGGCTCGCTCACGGTCACGTCGCCGGTGACGAGATCGACCACTAGGTCCATGTGCTCCCCCTCAGAGTTCTCCCCGGACCGACAGCGGGTCCGGGGGGACCCTACCGCCCGGGGTCCTTGACGGCCATCCCCGAACGTCGCCTCGCCGCACCGCCCGGGCCGGCTGCCGAGGCCTCCCGCATCCGCCGAGTCCGCACCGGCTCCGCCGAGTCCGCTCCGGCTCCGGCGAGTCCGGCTCGGTCAGGCCGGCGCCCCGGGCGGGACGCCATGGCTCCGGAGCTGGTCGGCCACCCAGTCGATACCGTCGGGCTGCGCCATGTGCGCCTCCCAGTCACCCAGGACCTGCTCGAGGGCGCCGTGGTTGGGGAAGTAGCCGATCACCGCCACCAGGACCCGGTCCAGCGGCATGTGCTCGACCTCGATGTCCCCGAACGGGGTCCACGAGTCCACCTCGGGGACGAACTCGGTCATGGTGTAGAGCTCCCCGGTGTCCTCCACCCAGCTCAGCTCGTACCGGTTGCCCTTGGCGTCGAACCAGTTGGTGCCGAGCTCGATCTCGGCGGACTGCCGTCGCCGCTCATCGGTGCTGTAGAACTCCTCGATGTCCATGGGGCGGGACCTTAGCCCCGGCGGGCCTCGGGGCGAGGAGCCGGGCAGGCCGCCGCGGAGGTCGGCGACGGGTCGCCGTCGGTCCGGCGACGGCCGGGACGAGCCACGGACATCGAGGCGGCGGCCCCCACCAGCACGACGGTGAGCAGGCTCAGTGGGCCAGGCCGCCTGAAGGTCGACGCCCACCCGCCGCCGGCCGCCCCGGCCACCAGCCAGGTGGCGGCCACCAGTGCGGTGGCAGCCTCCACCGCCGCCGTCACCACGGCCGATACCGGGGCCAACCGGGCCAACCGTCGGTGGATGTCGCGGAGTGCCGCCGGTGAGGTGACCCCCCGTCCCAGCAGGACCGCCGACCCCCGCACCAGGCCGAACAGGGTCCCGAGGGCCAAGGCCACCCAGGGCAGACCGCTGAGGGCGCCGAGCACGATCATCAGGTAGACGCCGGCCGTGACGATGTAGGTGGCCAGCCCCGACCCGATCTGCCATCCGAAGCCGGCCCCGTAGACCCACGGCCGGTAGCCGTCGAGCCACCGCTCGTTCACCTGCCGGCGGTGGATGGGGAGCTGTCGTCCGGTCAGGCCGCTGTCGGACACCGAGCACACCGTGGCCGCCACCAGGACCACCGTGGCCACGATCCAAGGGTCGGGCCCGATCGCCCGGACGGCCAACGCCCCCACCGCCATGGCTCCGCCCAGGGTGGCGCCGCCGGCCGCGGCGCCGATCACGAACCAGGCGGCGGTGGAGCGGAATCGGTGACCCCGGCCCCGCTCGGCCAGGGGCGTGATGGAGGCGAGCATCGACAGTCCGCACGGGGACCAGGTCGATCGCACCGCCGCCGCCACCGTCACCACCACACCGACGATCACCACCAGGTCCACGGCGCTCATGGTCTCCTCCTCCCCGGCCCGGGGCGGATCCGAGCGTCGTGGGATCCGGTCAGCGGGGCGTCCATCAGGCCCCCGACCCGAAGAACGGGGCGTCGAAGGCGAAGACGCCGCCGTCCTGGGCCAGCAGCCAGTAGCCGGGTCCGTCGGGCACCGAGGCCATGCCCACCACCGGCCGCGCCAGGGCCAGGCTGCCGGTCGATCCGTAGAAGGCGGCGTCGCCGAAGGCGAAGATGCCGCCGTCGGCGGCCACGCAGTAGTAGCCCTTGCCGGTGGGGGTTGCCGCCATGCCGACGATGGGCCGGTTGAGCGGGTGGCCGCCCATGGAGCCGTAGAACTGGGCGTCGCCGAAGGCGAAGATGCCGCCGTCGGCGGCCACGCAGTAGTAGCCCTTGCCGGTGGGGGTGGCCGCCATGCCGACGATGGGCCGGTTGAGCGGGTGGCCGCCCATGGAGCCCTCGAACGGGGCGTCGCCGAAGGCGAAGATGCCGCCGTCGGCCGCCACGCAGTAGTAGCCACCGCCGCCCGGCGTGGCCGTCATCCCCACGATGGGCTGGTTCAGCGGGTGCCCGCCCATGGAGCCGTAGAAGGGCGCCCCGCCGTAGGCGAAGATGCCGCCGTCGGCCGCCACGAAGTAGTAGCCACCGCCCGGGTGGACGGCGAGGCCCACCATGGGCTGGTCGAGGACCAGCGACGAGGCGTCACCGGCGGCGGCGAAGTCCCCGAACGGGAGCAGCCGCCCGAAGGAGGTCAGCATCCCGTAGCCCTTGCCGTCGGCGGTGGCGGCGATGCCGATGGCCTCGCAGTTGGTGGCAGGCGAGTTGCAGACCGGCGGCGGCGGCGCCGGGGTCGCCGTCGTCCAGCACGCCACGTTCTGCTCGGCGGTGCTGTCGTCCTCGGCGTTGACGGTGGTGCACGAGGCGTCGATCTCCCACGGCGGGATGCAGGCCACCACCCGGCAGACGATCCGGCCCATGCAGGCCACGTCCTGGTTGCACTGCCCGTAGCGGAACTGGAGGCACCCGGTCATGTAGGAGTTGCAGCCGTCCGGTCCGCACCCACAGGCGGTGCCGTCGCAGTCGGTGTCGCAGAACTGCCACCCGTCGCCGCAGCCGGTGTCGCACTGGCAGGTGGCGTTGCAGTCCATGTAGTACCGGGGGCCGTCGCAGTAGGAGGAGTTGTCGGCCTTCCACCACCCACCCATCACCGTGCCGGTCGGGCAGTAGTTGTACCCGCCGTTGACCGCACAGCAGAAGTCGGTGAAGCCGGCGCAGCAGGTGGAGCCGCACCCGCAGTTGGGGTTGCCGCAGCTGCAGATGGCCCCGTAGGCGGTCCCGGGCTTGAGCATCAGGTCGAGGCCGCTGCCGACCGCCACCGCGCTGCCGGCGAAGGCGGCCCGGTTGATGAAGCTCCGCCTCGACAACCTGGAGGCCAGGAATCCGGACGCCCGGTCGACGAGGGTGGTCGCCATCAGGCCCCGCCGGCCCCGACGGCGATCTGTCGGCGGGCCGCCTCGAGAGCGGACAGTCGGACCAGGACCAGCGTGGCCAGCCAGGTGCCGAGCAGCGCCACCATCACCAGGGGCACGCCGTGCCACGGTTGGTGGGCCAGCACCCCGACCACCGTCCCCGACGGCGGGGCCGCGACCGCCACCGCCGTCGCCGCCACGGCCAGGACCAGGTCGACCGCCAGGTGGACGAAGGTGGGTGGGGTGTCCGGGCGTCCGAAGCAACCGCAGGTGGCCAGCGGACCGCCCCGGGCCATGGTCAGCCCCACCACCACGGCGAAGGCCAGATAGGAGGCCGCCACCGCCGCGGCGGTCCCGGTCCTCGGCACCACCAGGGCCACCACACCGAGCAGGGCCTCGGCGGCGGCCCCGACCCGGACCGCTGATCGCATCCCGGGGAGCCGGAGGGCGGTCGGGCGGTGGGCCCCGCCGGGACCGCGTCCCCCCGGGCCCCCGACGGGCGGTGCCTTCGGCGTCGTCAGCTGTAGGAGCGCCCGGGCCGTGTCGTCCGGTCGCAGGGCCTTGGCCACCCCGGCGATCACCAGCAGGCCGCAGGCCACCAGGTACGGCCCGATCAGTTCCACGGGATCCCCCCTCCCCCGCTGGCGGCCGCCGTGGCGACGCTGATCCCGTCGAGAAGGTCGTTGACCTTCGGGACCAGGCTGGCCCGCCGGGCCTGGCTGCCCAGGACGGCGTAGAAGGTGAAGGGCCGGCTGGCCTCGGTGAAGAACCACTGGGTACCGCACTGCCCTCCGAGGCCCCGCCGCAGGACGGTGGGGCGGAAGTCGTCCGCGGTCAGGCCGCCCACCATGCCCTGGCGGCCGAAGAGGGCGGTGCCGAGGCTCTCCGGTCCGTACTCGAAGAGGACGGCGAAGACGTCGGTCGGCCCCATCAGGGTGACCGCCCCGCTTCCGAAGTCGCCTACCGCGTCGGGGAGGGGGAAGGTGGCGAAGTGGGCCACCGGGAACGGTCGCTCTCCGCCCACCCGGGCACGGACGAAGATCCGGGCCTCGAACCCCGGCGGCAGAGTGGCCTGGAGGCCGTGGGCTGCCACCGAGGTCACGGGCGACCCACCTCCGGTTCGAACACGTCCTCGAGCGACTGCGGGTAGAGGCTCCGATCGCCGGGGAGGATGCCGGCCCGACGGAGCACCTGGTCGTTGGCGAGCTCACGGGCCGGGCCGTCGAGGAACCCGTCGTCGGACCCCCCCGGGGTCGTCGTGCCGGGTCGGGCCCCTCCGGCCTCGACCTGCGCCCGACGGACCAGATCGGCCACCTGGGCGAACTGGTTGGCCACCCCCTCGCCGATGCGCCGGCCCGACCGGCCGTCCACCAGCACGAAGAACGGCGACCCCGGTACCTCGTAGTCCCCCCAGGCCTCGGTGGACATGATCACCGGGACCCGGGCCCGGCCACGGACCTCGCCGGCGATCTCGAACTCCGGACCTTTGGTCACCACCACCGGGCGCACCCCCTCGGGCAGCCCCAGCAGCTCGGGGCGGGCGAACGCCGTCCAGAAGCCGGCACAGGTGGCACACCCCGACGACAGGAAGGCCAGCAGGGTGAGGTGGTCCCCGTTGCCGACCGCGATGGCCCGGGCGTCGCCCTCCGGGGTGACACCCGCCACGGTGGGGGCAGAGGTCGAGTGGCGCTCCCCGGGGAGGGGCGGGCCGATGGTGAGCGGGCCGGACGTGACGCCGTTCCCGTCGGCACCGGCGTGGTGGTGGTCGTGGCCGGGGTGACCGGCAGCGGCCCCGTCGTGTGACGGATCGCCCACCCCGGCACCCAGGTCGTGCAGCGCCTTCAGGATGTCGGCGTGACTCCGGAGGAGGCCGGCGACCAGCACGGCCAGGAGTGCGACGACCAACGCCAGGATGATGACCAGAGCGACCACGGGCGACCGTCCTCGTTCGTTGCGGCTTCGGTGGGGGCCGGACCACGACCCCGGCGTTCCTTCGGGCCACCCTAACGAATCCGTCCGGCTCATCGACGGCGCCATCCCCCTGGCGCCGGCGTTGGCAACGGTCGTCGGGCGTTGCCCTGGCGGTCACCGGGTAATAGCGTCGTGGCCAGCTCAGTGGTGCCCAGATCGGCGGGGGCAGGCGAAGGCGGATCGTGATGTCGGTAGAGGACCAGGCGGCGGAGCGATCCGCGGAGCAGGTGGCGTCGGACGAACCGGCCCGTCGCTGGTGGGACCGCCGGACGGTCACCGTCGCCCTGTGGGTCGTCGCCGTCGGCTTCGCCGCCGAACGACTCCATGAGATCCACGCCTGGATCGGGTACGGCGCCGACTTCACCATCGTCTGGCACGCCGCCCACAACTTCCTGCACCACGGCACCGACTGGTCCGGCTACGTCTACCCGCCAAGCAGCCTCCTGGTCGTGTGGCCCGTGGCGCTGGTGCCGCTGCGTGTCGCCCGGGCCGGCATGTTCCCGGTCACCGTGCTGCTCATCGCCGGCTCGGCCGTCGCCTCCCTCCGCATGGTGGCGCCCGGCCGCCTGGGTGCACGGAACTGGGCGTTGTGCGTCATCGCCCTGGCCGCCTTCTTCCCCGACATCCACCTCGCCGAGGAGATGAACCTCACCTCGGTCATCCTCGGCCTCTACGTGCTCGCCCTCTGGCTCCTGTCCCGGGGGCGGTGGGCCACCTCCGGGGCAGTCCTGGGCCTGTCGTTGGCCATCAAGCCGTTGCTCTTCCCGATGCTCATCCCGTTGATCCTGGCCCGGAAGTGGAAGGCGCTGGCGTGGGCCGTTGCCATCCCGGTGGTGGCCAACGCCATCGCCGTTCCGCTGGTCCGCAATCCCGGCGGGATGATCCGGGACATCCTCCAGACGTTCTCCTCGGTGGCCGCCGTGCCCGACATCGAGTCGGTGGCCGGGGTCGGGAGCATCATCCACGCTCCCTCCGCTGTCGTCCTGGGCGTGCGGGCGGTCACCGTGGTCCTCGGTGTCGCCGCCGTGTGGTTGGTCTATCGCCGCCGGAGCCACGAGCTCGACGGTGTCGTCGCCTTCATCGAGCTCACCAGCGTCGGCCTGTTGGTCCAGTTCCTGGCCTTCACCATCTCGTGGGACTTCTATCTGGTGCTGCTGATCCCCCTGGCGGCACTGGTCCGGGTTCCGGGGAGCGCCGGACGCCCGGTCCTGCTCTGGGTGGCCTTTCTCCTGGTCGGCATCCACGTCGTCTATGTGCCGCCGAGCGTCAACCAGGTGGCCGCCTTCCGGGGGGAGGACCTCCGTGCCTGCCTGGGAATGTTGCTGGCGCTCGTGACGCTGCTCCTCTGGGGTCTGGGGGTGCGACAACCCGACGCCTGGCTGGGGCTGCCGGACGGCGACGACGGGCCCCGCACCCGGGCCGTCGGGGATCCGGCTTCGGCACCGGCCCACTGACCACCGTCGATGGGTCGCACCGTGGGGGACGGTGGGGCCGGGGCGTCACGGGTCAGGCGTGCTCACACAGCACACGGTGGGGCAGGCAGGGATCGAACCTGCGACCAAGGGATTATGAGTCCCGCGCTCTGACCACTGAGCTACTGCCCCGCACGACCGGGCGGACCCGGAGGCTCCACCTGGCGGTTCGCCCGACACGTTAGATCGCCGATCCGGGACCGTCGGATGACCGGCGTCCCGGGTCACCGCTCCGAATGGTGCGGGGGGCGGTCACGGTCCTGCCGCTCGGACCAGCACCGATCGCACGCGTCGCAGAAGCGTCCGTCGGCGGCCGACGAGGGAACGTGGGCACCGGTGTGGTGACAGACGGGGCAGGTCGATTCCACCTCCGACACCCTACGCCCGGCCCCCGGCGATCCGAGGTCCCGTCCGATGAGCGGACGAGGCGCCCGTCCCCGGAGGCCGTCCGTCGGCCTCCAGGGGACGGGCGGTACGATGAGGGGGCACCGAGAGGAGGCCGGCCATCCACCTTCGACGACTGAGACGGCAGACCAGCGGGGTGCTTGACGGCCTGGGCGCCTCACCCGACGAGGTGGCCGCCACCCTGATGGCCGCCGACGTCCACGGGGTACCCACCGACAACTACTCGTGCGCCATCGCCGTCTACATGAACTCGTTGCTGGCCGGTGAGCCCTGCATCCGGTCGGTCGCCGTCGGGCACTGCTCGCTGGTGATCAGCCTGGTGCACGAGGACCACCGTCCCGCCGGGCGGCTCCACGTCCAGCTGCCCAAGCCGGTCCGCCAGTTCGTGGCCGCCTTCGACGCCCGGCAGTACCCGGAGGTCATGCGGTCCGAGCCCGTCCGGCCGGTGGAGCCGGTGGCCGTCCCGACCTGAGGACGGACGGCACCTCGACCCGCCAGCTCCGGGGGAGAGACTCGAACTCTCAACCTAGCGGTTAACAGCCGCTCGCTCTGCCGATTGAGCTACCCCGGAATCACACCCGCCGACCGGAGAGCCGATCGGCGCGCCAGAGGACACTAGCCGTTGGCGCCACCTCCTCCGGACGACGGGCCGGCGGCTGTCCGGACCCGGTGCCCGGTCGGCCGGCGGCCACCAGCCCGGACCGCCGTCCGGGCGGAAATGCGTGAAACGCCCGGTCCGGGACAGAATGGGGAGGTGAAGCCACGCATCATGACGGTCATCGCCTTCGGGATCGGGTACACCCTGGGCTCCAGGGCCGGGCGGGAGCGGTACCACCAGATCGTGCGGGCCACCACCTCGGTGATGCACTCGCCCCCGGTGGCCGGCACGGTGGGCGTGGCCGGTGACCGGGCCAGGGCGCTCGGCACCCTGGGTGTCGAGCGGATGAAGGACGTCATCGGCGTCCGGCTGGGTTGGCGGGACGGCGACGAGGCGGCCGATGCCATCGCCATCGGCATGGCCCAGGACGTCGCCTCCGCCCTCAACGGTCAACGGGCGGCCGCCGAACGACGCTCGGGCTGAGCCGGGCCGGCGCCCACCGGCCGGCCGGCCGGTGGCGGCCCACGCCGGGCGGGGTGCCTCAGGCCTCGTCGAGGTAGTCGCGCAGCAGCTGGGCGGAGTCGGGCCGTCGCAGCTTGGCCAGCGTCTTCGCCTCGATCTGCCGGATCCGCTCCCGGGTCACCCCGAACGCCTTCCCGACCTCCTCGAGGGTACGGATCTTGCCGTCCTCGAGGCCGAACCGGAGCCGCACCACATCCTGCTCCCGGGGCGACAGGTGACCGAGCGCCTCCCGCACCGCCTCGTCCAGCATGATCCGGGCGGCGGCGTCGTCCGGCACCACCGCCCCCCGGTCCTCGATGAGGTCGGAGAGGCTGAAGTCGTCCTCGTCGCCCATGGGCTGCTCGAGCGAGACGGTGTCCTGGTTGATCCGCTGGATCTCCCGCACCCGCTCGATGGTGAAGTCGACCCGCCGGGCCACCTCCTCGGCGGTGGGCTCCCGGCCGAGCTCCTGGAGGAGCTGGCGCTGGGCCCACACCACCTTGTTGATGGTCTCCACCATGTGGACGGGGATGCGGATGGTCCGGGCCTGGTCGGCGATGGCCCGGGTGATGGCCTGGCGGATCCACCAGGTGGCGTAGGTCGAGAACTTGAAGCCCTTGGTGTGGTCGAACTTCTCGACCGCCCGCATCAGCCCGAGGTTGCCCTCCTGGATGAGGTCGAGGAAGGCCAGCCCCCGGTTCCGGTACCGCTTGGCGATGGACACCACCAGACGGAGGTTGGCCTCGATGAGGTCCTCCTTCGCCTGGTGGCCCCGGCGCACCAGCATCCGGTCGGCCGCCCGCTCGCGCTCGGTGCCGGCCGTGCCGTCGGGTCGGACCGTGACCAGGCGCTCCTCCGCCTCGGTGCCGGCGACGATGCGCTCGGCCAGCTCCACCTCGAGGGCGGCGTCGAGGAGCTTGACCTTCCCGATCTCCTTCAGATACGTGTGCACCGGATCGGCGGCCGACCCGCTGAACCGGTCGCCGCCGGTGTAGGAGTCGCTGGCCGGTCGGGTGGCCTTCGGCTTCTTGGCGGCCGACCCGTTGGAGGACGCCGCCTTCTTGGAGGTGCCGGTGGAGGTGCCGGCGGAGGACCGGAGGGGCGTCACCGACGCCGGCGGGGTGGGCTCGGCCACCGGCTCGACGGTCTCCACCATCTCGACCGACTCCACCACCCCGGACACCGGCACGATGGTCGACTCCCCGGTGTCGTAGGTGAACTCGATGCCCTCGATGCGGATGCGGTCGACCACGCCGCTGATGAGGTCCTCGCTGAGCTCGACCGAGCGGAGCGCCGTCACCACGTCGTCCTGGGTCAGGTACCCGCGCTGGCGCCCGAGGACGATCAGCTCGTCGAACTCCGCCTGGGGCAGCTCCTCTACAGGCGTACCGACGATGGTCGTCCGGTCCGCCGTCCCCTCAGCGCTAGTGCTCACGGTTCTCCCACGTCATCGGCGCCACGTCCCCTCCCGAGCAGCCAGGCTACCAACCGATCGGAGGCTCCGGCCGCGGTGGCGGGGTCGTCGAGCTCCTGGACCCACACGCTGGCCGAAGCTGCCTCGACCGCCACCTCCGGCGAGGTCCGCGCCTCCCGAGTGGCCTCGGCCAGCTGCCGGCGGGCGGCGTCGCGCACCAGCTGCATGACCACCTCGTCGGCATCCCCGATGGGCTCCTCCACCACCAGGCGGAGCAGCAGGGCCCGGACGTCGGCGGGTGCGGTGTCGATGGCCTGGGGCAGGTCGTCGGCCTCCATCAGGGCCACGAACGCCGCCTGCTGGAGGTCGTCGCAGAAGAGCACCGCCTCCAGCCGGTGGGCCACCGCCTCCGGTCGGTGGATGGCCAGGCGGAGCGCCTCGAGGCCCGGCCGGAACGTCCCCGGCCCGGTCCGCCCCCCGGTGGGACGGGCGCCCGGACTGCCGACGGGCCCGCCGTCCTCGGGCCAGGTCCCGCCGTCGTCGAACCCGTCGGCATCCCACCCGTCGTCGTCCGGGTCCCGCACCCAGGCCTCGTCCCCGCCAACCTGACCGGCGGCACGCGACGACCCCGGGGTGCCCGGCGGGCCGCCCGATCGCCGGGCGCCCGCCCGGGGGGACTCCTTCTTCGGGCCTTCCCGCCGCTGACGCTCGAGGCGCTCCCGGAGGGAGGACGGCTCGAGGCGGCACTTCTCGGCCACCTGCATGACGTACTGGTCCCGGACCAGGTCGTCAGGGTGCTCGGCCACCGCCCCCAGGGCGGCGTCGGCCGCCTTGGCCCGGCCTTCGGCGGTGGTGAGGTCGGCCGCCGCCAGGATCCGCTCCACCCGGAACTGGAGGAAGGGCTTGGCGCCCGACACGGCCCGCCGGAGGGCCTCGGGGTCCGTGCGCGCCAACTCGCCCGGGTCGGACCCCACCGGAAGGTCGGCGACCACCACGTCGACCTCGTGGCGCTGCTCCCACTCGTAGAACCGGCCGGCAGCCGACTGGCCGGCCCCGTCGGCGTCGAAGGCCAGCACCACCCGACGGGCGAAGTTCCGAAGCAGCCGGAAGTGCTCGTCCCCCAGGGCGGTGCCACAGGTGGCCACCGCCCGCTCGACCCCGACCTCGAAGAAGCCGATGACGTCGGTGTACCCCTCGCAGACCACCACCTCGCCCTTGGCGATGACATCGGCTTTCGCCCAGTTGAGGGCGTACAGCGTCTTGCGCTTGGAGTAGATCGGGGTTTCGGTGGAGTTCTTGTACTTGGCCGGATCGCTGCTCCCGGGCAGGATCCGCCCCCCCAGCGCCACCGGATGGCCGGACGGGTCGCAGATGGGGAAGAGGACTCGGGCCCGGAAGGCGTCCTGCAGCCGGCCCCGGCGGTTGACGAAGGCCAGACCCGACCCCACCGCCAGCTCCTCGTCGAGCTTGAGCGCGGCGCAGAGGGCATCCCAGTCGTCGGGGGCCCACCCCAGGCGGAAGCGCCGGACCACGTCACCGTCGTAGCCCCGGGACCGCAGGTAGTTGCGGGCCGGTCCGGCGTCGGGCCCGGTCAGCAACCGCTGGTGGTACCAGTCGGTGGCCCGCTCCATGGTCTCGGTGAGGATCTTCCGCCGGATGGTGTCCCGTCCGGCGTTGGCGTCCTCGTGGATGGTGATCCCCGAGCGGTCGGCCAGCCAGCGGACGGCATCCACGAAGTCGAGGTGCTGGGTGGCCCGCACGAAGCTGATCACATCGCCCTTGGCCTGGCAGCCGAAGCAGTAGTAGAAGCCCTCCTCGGCGTTCACGCTGAACGACGGGGTCTTCTCGCCGTGGAACGGGCAGAGCCCTACCCACCGGCGCCCCTGCCGCTTGAGGGCGGCGTGCTCCCCGATCAGGGCGACGATGTCGGTGGCCGCCCGCACCCGGGCGACGTCCTCGTCCGGTATCCCCATTGGCCGACGGTACCGCGTCGGCGGGCCGGGTCGTCCGCCGCCCGAGCCACCCGCCGCCGGCGGCTAGAGGGTGATCCCGGCCCGCACGGCGAGCCAGCGGACGGCGTCGTCGTCATCGAGGTGCTCGATGGCCGACACGAAGTTGACGACATCCCCGTTGGCCCGGCAGCCGAAGCAGACGTACTTCCCCTCCCGGGGGTTGACGCAGAACGAGGGGGACCCCTCCCCGTCGAACGGACAGCGGCCCACCCAGATCCGGTCGTGCTGCTCGAGGTCGGTGTACCCGCCGATCACGGCCAGTATGTCGCTGGCCTCCACCACCCGGGTCACGTCCCCGTCACCGACGCCCATGGAGTCGACGGTACTCCGTGGTCGAGGACGTGTGGTCGAGGACGTGTGGTCGAGGACGTGGAGGCGCCCCCGGGTGCCGGCGGACGCCGGTCGGCGACCGGTGACGCCCCGACCACGAGGCGACGCCCGTCCGACACCCGCCGACGAGTGACCTCCGTCACCGACGCCGGCTATCCCTTGGCCTTGGCCTTCCCTCCGGCCGACTTGGCCTTCCCTCCGGCGGCCTTGGCCTTCCGGTCGGCGCTCCGGGCGGCGGTGTGCCCCGACAGCACCGCCTGGGCGGCGGCCAGGCGGGCGATGGGCACCCGGAACGGCGAGCAGCTGACGTAGTCCAGGCCGGCCTGGGCGAAGGTCAGGATCGACTCCGGGTCGCCCCCGTGCTCGCCGCAGACGCCGATCTTCAGGTCGGGGCGGGTGGACCGCCCGCGCTCGACACCCAGCCGCACCAGCTCCCCCACCCCGTCGGGATCGACCACCTCGAACGGGTTCCGCTTGAGCAGGCCGAGCTCCAGGTAGGCCGACATCATCCGGCCCTCGACGTCGTCCCGGCTGAAGCCGAAGGTCATCTGGGTGAGGTCGTTGGTCCCGAAGGAGAAGAACTCGGCCTCCTCGGCGATCTCGGCGGCCCGCAGCGCCGCCCGGGGGGTCTCGATCATGGTGCCGATCAGGACCTCGAGCGAGCCGGCGGCCGGGGCGGCCTTCTTGCCGGATCCGGTGGACCGGGCGGCCATGGCGGTGGCCACCGCCCCCTCCACCCACGAGCGGGCGAGCGCCATCTCCTCCCGACCGACGGTCAGGGGGATCATGATCTCCACAATGGGGTGACCGCCCTTGGCCGCCCGGGCCAGGGCGGCCTCCATCAACGCCCGGACCTGCATGGCGTAGAGGCCGGGCTTCAGCACCCCGAGCCGGACCCCGCGGGTACCGAGCATCGGGTTGAACTCGTGCCAGTCCTTGGCCGCCTGGTAGAGCCGGGTCTCCTCCGGATCGAGCCCGGTGGTGGCCTCCCGGATGGCCAGCTCCTCGAGGCTGGGGAGGAACTCGTGGAGCGGCGGGTCGAGCAGCCGGATGGTGACCGGCAGCCCGTCCATGGCCTCGAGGATGTCCTCGAAGTCGGCCTTCTGGGCCAGTCGGAGGTGCTCCAGGGCCGCCTCCTCCTCGTCGGGGGTGGAGGCCAGGATCATCCGGCGGACGATGGGCAGGCGGTCCTCGCCGAGGAACATGTGCTCGGTCCGGCACAGGCCGATGCCCTCGGCACCCAGGCTGCGGGCGTTGGCGGCGTCCGGCCCGTTGTCGGCGTTGGCCCGGACCCCGAGGTGGCCGGCCCGGATGGCGTCCGCCCAGCCCAGGACGGTGTCGAACTCGGCGGGCGTCTCGCCCTGGGAGAGCGGCACCTGACCCAGCACCACGGTGCCGTTGGTGCCGTCGACCGAGATCCAGTCCCCCTCTTCCACCACGGTGTCCCCCACCGAGAACGAGGTCCCGGCGATGCGGAGCCCCTCGGCCCCGACCACCGCCGGCTTGCCCCAGCCCCGGGCCACCACGGCGGCGTGGCTGACCAGCCCGCCGCGGGCGGTGAGGATCCCCTCGGCGGCCAGCATGCCGTGGACGTCCTCGGGCGAGGTCTCGCTGCGGACCAGCACCACCGCCTCGCCGGCCTCGGCGGCCGCCTGGGCCCCGTCGGCGGTGAGGTAGACCCGCCCGACGGCGGCGCCGGGTGATGCCCCCAGGCCCTTGGTCAGCACCTTGTGGCCGCTGCCGGCGAACTGGGGATGGAGCACCTGCTCGAGGTGGTCGCCGGTGATCCGCTCGACCGCCTCCTCCCGGGAGAGCTTGATCCCCTTTTCGCCGACCATGTCCACCGCCATCCGGAGGGCGGCGGCCCCGGTGCGCTTGCCCACCCGGGTCTGGAGCATCCAGAGCTTGCCCTGCTCGATGGTGAACTCGGTGTCGCACATGTCCCGGTAGTGGCCCTCGAGCCGGGCGAAGATGGCCAGCAGCTCCTTGTGGATCTTCGGGAAGTGGCCCTTCAGGGCCGAGAGGGGCTCGGTGTTCCGGATACCGGCCACCACGTCCTCCCCCTGGGCGTTGACCAGGAAGTCGCCGTACTCGCCCCGGGTCCCGGTGGCCGGGTCCCGGGTGAAGCCCACCCCGGTGCCCGAGTCGTCGTCCCGGTTGCCGAACACCATGGCCTGGACGTTGACGGCGGTCCCCAGGTCGTGGGCGATGCGCTCGCGGTCGCGGTAGGCGATGGCCCGGGGGCCGTTCCACGACTCGAAGACCGCCTCCACCGCCCCGCGCAGCTGGTCGTCGGGATCCTGGGGAAAGGGCTTGCCGGTGTGGCGCTCCACGATCTGCTGGTAGGCGTCGACCAGGTAGCGGAGCAGCTCGGTGGGGACGGCGGCGTCCGAGGTGGTGCCGGCCAGCTCCTTGGCGGCGTCGAGCAGCTGGTCGAACTCCTCACCGGGGATGCCCAGCACGATGCGGCCGTACATCGCCACGAAGCGCCGGTAGGAGTCGTAGGCGAAGCGCTCATCGTCGGTCTGCTTGGCCAGGCCCTCCACCGACCGGTCGTTGAGTCCCAGGTTGAGGACGGTGTCCATCATCCCGGGCATGGAGAACTTGGCGCCCGACCGCACCGACACCAGAAGGGGGTCGGAGGGGTCCCCGATGCGCTTGCCCATCGTCTGCTCGAGCCGCGCCCGGGCCTTGCCGATCTCGGCGGTGAGGCCGTCGGGCCACCCGCCGGCCATGTAGGCCCGACAGGCGTCGGTGGAGATGGTGAAGCCGGGGGGCACCGGAAGGCCCAGTACCGAGGTCATCTCCGCCAGGTTGGCGCCCTTGCCGCCCAGGAGGTCCTTCATCTCCATGGGGGGCTTTCGGTGCTTATGGTCGAAGTCGTAGACGAACGGCATCGGGACGGGTCTCCTGGACTGGTGTGCTCGGCTTGGTACTGCGCAGGCGCAGGGTTTCGAGCCTACCCGGCACCTGTGCGGGACACGGACGGGGACGAAGGACCTACCGTCCGCAGACCGTCCACACCGGCACCCGTTGGGAACCCGCCTCCGCCTCTGCCTCCGCCTGAGTTGATGAGTTGATAGATTGATCAAGTGATGAACCGATGAGCCCCAACCGCGGCCACCGGGCCGCCGGGCCCCCGGTGGCGGGGGTGGGCGACGCCGGCGTCCCCAGCGTCCCCCTGTCGGAGGCCAAGTCCGAGCTGTTCAAGGCCATGGCCCACCCGGCCCGGATCCGCTCCCTCGAGATCCTGGTGGAGGGCGAACGGTCCGTCGGGGAGCTCCAGCCGCTGGTGGGCATCGAGCTCTCCCACCTGTCCCAGCAGCTCGGCGTCCTCCGCCGGGCCGGGCTGGTCACCACCCGCAAGGAAGGGTCGTCGGTCGTCTACGCCATCCGAGACCCGGAGCTCGTCGAGCTGCTGGCGGTGGCCCGACGTCTGCTGCTGGGGTCCCTCAGCCAGACCCGCGACCTCCTCTCCGGCCTGCAGGCGCCCGGGGAGGAGCGCTGAGGACGCGCCCTTCCGGCGCCGCGCTCGCCCGCCTGCTGCCCGGCCGGTCCGACTACCGCGGGCTGCGGACGTCGTGGAAGGGCGACGTGGTGGCGGGGATCACCGTCGGCGTGGTGGCGCTCCCCCTCGCCCTCGCCTTCGCCATCGCCGCCGGACTGAGTGCCTCGGTCGGCCTCACCACCGCCATTGTGGCCGGCCTGGTGGCGGGCGTCTTCGGGGGCTCCAATCTCCAGGTCTCCGGGCCGACCGGCGCCATGGCCGTGGTGCTGCTTCCCGTCGTCGCCCGGTACGGGGCGGGCTCGATCTACGCGGTGGGGCTGATGGCCGGGGTGCTGGTGCTGGCGGCCGGCGTCGGCCGCCTGGGCCGGGCGGTCGCCTACGTGCCCTGGCCGGTGGTGGAGGGCTTCGCCGTCGGTATCGCGGTGATCATCTTCCTCGAGGAGGTCCCCGCCGCCCTGGGCGTCACCAAGCCCGGCGGTTCGGGCACCGCGGTGGTGGCCTTCCACGCCGTCCGGCACTGGGCGGGCGACCCGGGCTGGCAGTCGCTGGTCCTGGTGGGCGTGGTGGCCGCCCTGATGGTGGCCCTTCCCCGGGTGCACCGAGGCCTCCCCGGCTCGCTCCTCGGCGTGGTGGTGGCCACCATCGTGGCCGGTGCCGCCGGCTGGCACCTCCCCCGGATCGGGGCCCTGCCCTCGTCGCTGCCCGCCCCGGCGCTGCCCTCGCTGATCCACGCCCCCCAGCTGGCCTCGGCGGCGGGGGCCGTGGCCGTGCTGGCCGCCATGGAGAGTCTGCTGTCGGCCAAGGTGGCCGACGCCCTCGTCGACCTCACCCCCTGCGACCCCGACCGGGAGCTGGTCGGCCAGGGGCTGGCCTCGATGGCCTCCGCCCTCTTCGGGGGCATGCCCTCCACCGGCGCCATCGCCCGCACCGCCGTCAACGCCCGGGCCGGGGCCCGTACCCGCCTCTCGGCGGTCGTCCACTCGCTCACCCTGCTGGTGGTGGTCCTGGTGGCCGGGTCGCTGGTGGCCCGGATCCCCCTGGCGGCACTGGCCGGCGTGCTGATGGTCACGGCCGTCCGGATGGTCGACCCCGACAACGTACGTTCGGTGCTGCGCTCGACTCGGTCCGACGCCGTCGTGCTGGTGCTGACCGCGGTGGCGACCGTCGCCTTCAATCTGATCGTGGCCATCGAGATCGGCCTGGTGGTGGCCGGGGTCCTGGCCCTGCTCCACCTGGCCCGGAGCGCCACCTTCACCTCCGAGCCGCTGGCCCCCGACACCGGGCCCGACGGCGATCAGCACGACCTGCTGGCCGAGCACATCCTCGTCTACCGCATCGACGGCCCGCTCTTCTTCGCCGTCTCCCAGCGCTTCCTCGAGGAGTTCACCTCGGTCTCGGGCGTGCGGGTGGTCATCCTGCGCCTGGCCGACGTCCAGGGCCTCGACGCCTCGGCCGCCCACGCCCTCGGCGACATCGTCGAACACCTCGAGCGGCGCGGCATCACCGTGCTCCTCAAGGGCGCCCGGGTGGAGCACCTGCGCATCCTCGAGGCGGTCGGGACCCTCGACCACCTGGCCCACGAACACCACGTGTTCGACGAGCTCCCGGCGGCGGTGGCCCACGCCCGGGCGCACGCCGGCCGGGCCGCCCACCCCCGGGCCGGCTGAGGGCACGTGGCTCAAGCGGCGCGCCGGTACGAGCCGCGACTCCGCCAAGCTCGACCAGGTCCACGTCCGGCGGGACCAGCCCGGCGCCGGCCCTGTTCCCGCGCCGGTGCTCGACCGTGGAGGTCCCGGGGCATGACCGGCACCTCCGGCGAGCGGATGCCGTCCGGAGCGGCCGGGACGGGCCGGGTTCCGCCGGTCGGGCCTCAGGCCCCGTCCATCCTCCGCCGGAGCTCGGCGAGCAGTCCGTCCACCGGGACCCGTACCTGATCGGTGGAGTCGCGGTCCCGGACGGTGACGGCGTCGTCCTCCAGGGAGTCGAAGTCGATGGTCACGCACCATGGCGTCCCCACCTCGTCCTGGCGCCGGTACCGCTTGCCGATCCCCTGGGTCACGTCGTAGTCGACCATGAAGTGGGGCTGGAGCTCGGCCAGGACCCGCTGCGAGAGGGGCTCCAGCGACTCCTTCTTGGAGAGCGGCAGCACCGCCACCTGGTAGGGCGCCAGCTTCGGGTGGATCCGCAGCACCGTCCTCGGCTCCCCGCCGACCTCGTCCTCGTCATAGGCGGCCAGCAGGAAGGCCATCATCGTGCGGGTGGCCCCGGCGGCCGGCTCGATCACGTACGGGGTGTACCGCTCGTTGGTGGTGGGGTCGAAGTAGTCGAGCTTCTCACCGGAGGCGGCGGCGTGGGCCTTGAGGTCGAAGTCGGTCCGGTTGGCGATGCCCTCCAGCTCGTCCCAGCCCCAGGGGAACAGGAACTCCACGTCGGCGGTGCCGGCAGAGTAGTGGGAGAGCTCGTCGGGATCGTGGTGGCGGAGACGGAGCTTCTCCTCGGGGATGCCCAGCCCCAGGTACCAGTTGAACCGCTCGTCGAGCCAGTACTGGAACCACTGCGGGGCCTCGGCGGGCGGCACGAAGAACTCCATCTCCATCTGCTCGAACTCCCGGGTGCGGAAGACGAAGTTCTGGGGGGTGATCTCGTTCCGGAACGACTTCCCCACCTGGGCGATGCCGAACGGCGGCTTCTTCCGGGTGGTCTGGAGCACGTTGACGAAGTTGATGAACATCCCCTGCGCCGTCTCGGGGCGGAGGTAGGCCACCGCCCCCTCGTCCTCGAGCGGGCCGGCGTGGGTCTTGAACATCAGGTTGAACGCCCGGGCCTCGGTGAACTCGGTCGACCCGCAGTTCGGGCAGACGCCGTCGATCTTGTCCTGGCGCCAGCGCTGGTGGCACTTCCGGCAGTCGACCAGGGGGTCGGTGAAGTTGGCCAGGTGACCCGAGGCCTGCCACACCGCCGGTGGCGACAGGATGGCGGCGTCCAGGCCCACCACGTCGGTCCGGCGCTGGACCATCGCCTCCCACCAGGCGTTCTTCACATTGCGGAGCAGGTTCACCCCCAGCGGGCCGTAGTCGTAGGTGGAGCGGAAGCCGCCGTAGATCTCCGCCGACTGGAAGATGAACCCCCGGCGCTTGCACAGGCCGACCACCTTCTCCATGAGGTCGGTCGACTCGGGCGCGTCGGTGGGGGACTCCTGCTCAGGCATGGGGAGAGAGCGTACCGGACCCGCCACCGGCGCCCGCCCCCCCGGCGCCCCGGTCGGAGGGGACCGGAGGAGCCGGGAGGACGGCCGGGCGGGATCGGCGTGAGCGCAGCGGGACCTCGAGGGGAGACGGGCGAACGACCCGCCCGCCCCGGTGTCGCCCACGGCGGGCCGGTGGGTGCCGGGGTGGTCGGCCGGTGGGTGCCGGGTTGGCCGGCTACAGCCTCGAGAACTGCTCGGCCTCGCAGGCGAACCGCCCGGCCGCCTCGGCGCTCACCGACGGACGGGTGAGGGCGATGGCCTGCAGGACGTCCTCGGCGACCAGGGTCGGGGTGCCCCCGTCCACCGCCCGGTCGAAGGCCAGCTGGGCACCCCGCTGGGCCACCAGGGCGAAGTCGGCCGGCGTGAAGCCGTCGGTGCGCCGGGCCACCTCCCCCGGCTCCCCGGCACTCAGGAACTCGGAGGCCAGGTCGGCCCGCTCCGCCTCGTCGGGGGCGCCGACCGGGATGATGAGGTCGAACCGTCCCGGCCGGAGCAGGGCCGGGTCGATGGTGGCGATGGAGTTGGTGGCCATCACCATCAGGCGGTCGGGCCGGCCCTTGAACAACGGGACGGCCTTCAACAGCTCGTTCACCAGGGGCTGGCTGTCCGGTCGGGTGCTCCGATCGGAGGCGATCTCGTCGGCCTCGTCGATGAAGCAGACCAGCCGGTCGACCCGTCCCAACTCGGTCAGCGCCTCGCGCAGGGCCCGGGCCCCCTCGACTCCCTGACCCAGCAGCGAGGGGTGGAGCTCCACGAAGGCCCACGACAGCCGGGAGGCGATGGCCCGGGCGAACGACGTCTTGCCGGTGCCGGGCGGCCCGAAGAGCAGTACCGCCGCCGGCGGGACGAGCCCCAACCGGTCGGCCAGCTCGGTGTGGGCCAGCGGGGCCACCACCCGTCGGTCGAGGATCTCCTTGGCCGCCGAGAACCCCTTCATGGCCTCCCACAGGCCCTCGGCCGGGACGGAGCCGCCGAGGCGCTCGACGACCGCCAGCTCCTCGGGCACCATCGAGGCGTCGCGGAGGTAGAGGTGGAGCCCGTCGAGGTGGGTGAACCCCTGGTTGGCGAAGGCCAACTCCCCCACCTGCCCGGGCCGCACCAGGGCCAGGAGCCGGCGGGCACCGCGGTGGATGATCTCCTGGTCGAGCTGGCGGAGCAGGGCCGACCCGATGCCCCGGCGCCGCCAGTCCGGGTGGAGGGCGAGGGTCAGGAGATGGGCGTCGGCTCCGCACACCCGGGCCACGCAGGCGCCCAGCAGGGCCCCGCCCGGCGCCACCGCCACCACCGCCGGCTGGTGTTCGTGGAGGGCCTCCACCACGTCGCTGCGGCTGGAGGCGGCGCTGGTGGCGGCGTCCGAGAGGTCGATCAGCCGGACGATCTCCTCGGCCGGCACCGCCGGGTCACGATCGTCCAAGGCGAGCACGCGCCACTGGTTCACTCGGACTCCCCCCAGTCTACCTGGGCGTCATGCTACTTCCGGGACGAGCCGGGTGGTCACGGCGTTGGCCAGCAGGCGGCCCCGCACGGTCAGCACCGCCCGGCCGTCCCGACGCTCGACCAGCCCGTCGAGGTCGGGGTCGGGGGGCAGGGCGCCGTCGGGGACCCGTCCCGGGTGCGGAGCCGGAGGGCCAGGGCCTCGAACCGCCGCTGGTCGGCGGTGAGGACCTCGTCGCCGCCGACCGCCGACCGCCCGGCCTCGATGGCCGCCACGTACCGGTCGGGGGTGCGGACGTTCCACCACCGACGGCCGGCCCGGTGGGAGTGGGCCGCCGAGCCGATCCCCCGGTACTCCCCCTGGTCCCAGTAGAGGCGGTTGTGGCGGCACTCATGGCCGGGCAGCGCCCAGTTGGAGATCTCCTCCCACCGGTACCCTGCCGCCGCCAGGACCTCGTCGGCCACCTCGTACCGTCGGGCCTGCACGTCGTCGTCCGGGTGCCGGTGCGGGTCGGCGGCCAGGGGGGTGCCCGGCTCGACGGTCAGCGAGTAGGCGCTGACGTGGGGCGGCGGGGAGGGCAGGGCCAGCAGGTCGGTGAGGCTGCGCTCCCAGTCGTCGTCGGACTCCCCCGCCCCCCCGATGATGAGGTCCATGCTCCACGACGCGAAGCCCCCGTCGGCCACCGCCTCGGCGGCGGCCACCACCGCCCCGGCGGTGTGGCGACGCCCCAGGCCGGCCAGGACGTGGGGCACCGTCGACTGCACCCCGAGCGAGATCCGGCTCACCCCCGCCCGGCGGTAGGCGCCCAGATGCCGGGCGTCGGCGTCCTCCGGGTTGCACTCCACCGTCACCTCGGCCCCCCCGGCCCGGGGGATGGCCTCCAGGATCGACACCAGCAGGTCGGGGTCCAGCCGGCTCGGGGTGCCTCCTCCGAAGAACACCGAGGTGGCCGGGGGCAGGTCCCCGTCGTCCACCGCCCGACCCACCTCGGTGACGCACGCCGCCGCGTAGGCCTCCATGAGGTGGTCGCGGTCGGTGTAGGTGGCGAAGGCGCAGTAGTCGCAACGGGACCGGCAGAACGGGATGTGGACGTAGACGCCGAAGGGGGCCGGGCCACCCATCAGCAGGCGCCCATCAGGAGGGCCGGATCACGAGACCGCCCCCGACCGCACCGATCGCAGCCGCCGGTCGAGGTGGCCCTCCATCGCCTCGGTGGCCAGCACCGTGACCTCGTCGGTGACCCCCGAGCGCGGCTCGGCCAGCACGCCGGCCAGGCCACCACCCAGGATCCGATGGAGCAGGGCCAGCGCCGGCGGCGACACCGGTCGCCCCCGCCGGCAGCTCCGGCAGAGCACCCCGCCCTCCACCAGGTCGAAGGCGACCAGGAGCTCGGGGTCCTCCTCGCCACACGACACGCAGGCGTCGAGGACCGGTTCGGAGCCCTCGAGGGCCAGCACCTTGAGGAAGAAGGCCGGGGCCACCATCACCGAGTCGTGCCCGGCCAGGGCGGTGAGGGCCCCGACCACCATGGTGTAGAGCCGGGGGTTGGCATGGCGCTCCTGGCCGACCTGGTCCACCACCTCGAGCATGGACATCGCCGAGGTCATCCGGTCCAGGTCCTCCCGCACCGGCCGGAAGGTGTCGATCACCTCCACCTGGTTGACGATGTCGAGGTCGCCCCGGCCCTGCCAGCCGAGGAAGGCCACGTGGCTGAGCGGCTCGAGCCGGGAGCCGAACTTGGAGCCGGTGCGGCGGACGCCCTTGGCCACCGCCCGCACCTTGCCGTGCTGCTCGGTCATGAGGGTGACGATGCGGTCCGCCTCGCCGAGGCGGATGGTGCGGAGCACGACGCCCTGGTCGCGGAAGAGGGTCATCCCCCGCCGTCGCCCCCGGGACGGTCGGTCGGCTCCCCGTCGGGTCGGGGGGGCACCATGGTGGCGGGGTCCACCCCCTGGTCGGTGGGGCCGATGGGTCGGGGGGCGAGGCGCTCCCGCTTGCGGGGGCCGGCCAACAGGCTGTTGGCCCCGATGAGGACGACCAGGACGATGGGGATCACCACGAACGGGGCGATGGCGTCGAACCCGGCCGCCCACAGCACCACCATGAAGGCGAAGAACAGGACCCCGAAGGCGATGCCGATCCGGATCCAGAGGCCGCCGGCGTCGTCCCGGTGGCGGTCGGCGGCCCGGGTGGCGGTCCCGGCGGGGATCCGGCGAGCCCCCGGGCCGTTCCCGGTCCCGCTCATGTGACCCCCCCGTAGCGGCGCTGGCGCTGCTGGAACTCCCGGATGGCCTGGTAGAGGTGCTGGCGGCGGAAGTCGGGCCACAGCACCTCGGTGAAGACCAGCTCGCTGTAGGCCAACTGCCACAGCAGGAAGTTGGAGATCCGGTGCTCGCCCGAGGTGCGGATCATCAGGTCGGGGTCGGGCTGGTCGGGGTAGTAGAGCCTCGACCGGATGGCCTTCTCGGTGACCTTGGCGGCGGGGACCCCGTCGGCGACCAGCGACCGGACGGCGTCGACGATCTCCGCCCGCCCCCCGTAGTTGAAGGCCATGGTCAGGGTGGCACGCCGGTTCCCGGCGGTCAGCTCCACCGACTCGTCCATCCGCCTCAACACCCGCTTGGGCACCCGCCAGTCCCGGCGGCCGGCGAACCGGATGCGCACGCCCTTCTCGTTGAGCTCGTCCCGCCGCCGCAGCAGCAGGCTCTCGTTGAACCCCATCAGGTAGCGCACCTCGTCGGCCGGCCGCCGCCAGTTCTCGGTGGAGAAGGCGTACATGGTCAGCCAGGGGATGCCCAGCTCCAGGGCGCCCTCCACGGCGTCGAGGAGGGCGGCCTCGCCGGCGCCGTGCCCCTCGGTGCGGGGCAGCCCGCGCCGGCTGGCCCACCGGCCGTTGCCGTCCATGACACAGGCCACATGGACGGGGATCGGGCCACCGGCCACGTCGGCGGCCTCCAGGGGGGGCCGGCCCGGCTCCTCCTCCCCGGGATCGGTGTCCGATTGCACGGTTCGCAACCTATCGCCTGGATCGGGCCCGACGGTCGGAGGCTCCTCGGCCGTCGACCGGGCGGGTTCGGCGGTGGGTGGGAGGGGCGGACCCCGTCCGGACGGCTGACCTCGTCCTTCAGGATCGACCTCCTTGCGCCGATAGTGCAATCGGGCAGGGAGGCGATGGAGTTCTCGAGGCGGGCGATCAGTAGCGACCAGGTGCGGCACGGACTGATCAGCGCGCTCATCGCCGAGTCGGTGGCGGTGCCGATCGCCCTCACCTTCGCCTTCGTCCACAGCGAGCCACTCCGGTGGCACGACTTCCTCGCCGCCCTGGCGTTCATGGTGGTCCCCCTCGCCTACGTGGCCACCGTCATGGCGATCCGCGCCCGGAAGAGCCGGATCACCGTCCGTCCGGTGGTGGCCTTCACCCTGGTGTGGACCGGTCTCCTGGCGTTGGGGTTCATCGAGCTGGCCTCCGGCTTCACCCTGGCCCTCTACCTCCCGGCCCTCATCCTGGGAGTGGTGCTGACCTCGCTCATCGGGGACCGGGAGGTCCGGGTGGTGACCGTGGCCCTCTGCACGGGTCTGGTGGCCGCCACCAGTTGGGAGTCGGGGGTGCGGGGCGGGGAGTTCGCCACCCGCCTGATCATCTACACCTGGGTGTTCGCGGCCACGGCCTGGATCACCTCCCGACACGTCCGCTCCCTCCACCACCTGATCGACTCCCGGACCGGGCTCCGCTCGCTGGTGGTGGCGGCCTCGGCCACCGCCACCGTGGCGGACGCCCTGGCCACCGCCCTGCCGCTGGTCCCGACCGTGCTGCCCACCGACCACGTGGCCGTCTTCGCCAACGATGCCAAGGGGGACACCACCGTCGTGACCGCCACCTGGCCGCATCCGGTGGCCGCCGATCTCCAGGTGCCCGAGCTCGGGGCGTTCCGGGCCACCTTGGACGACGATGTCGTCCGCTACGTCGACGGCCGGTGCTTCGTCCCCATCGGCTACGCCGGTGGCGTCAAGCTCCAGCTGGTCATCGACCACCAGCTCGGGCGGGGCGAGACGAAGCTGCTGATGGTCGAGACGTCCGAGCAGGTGGCGAGCACCTTCCTCGCCCTGCTCAACCGGGCCGAGCACCTGGCCGGCCTGGAGCAGGAGTCCCGGACCGACCTCCTCACCACCCTGTGCAACCGTCGGGGCCTCGAGGTGGCGCTCCGGGCGGAGATGGAGCGCTCCCTCCGGGACCGGCGACCCCTGGCCCTGGCCATGGTCGACCTCGACCGGTTCAAGCAGTACAACGACGCCAACGGGCATGTGGCCGGCGACACCGTCCTGCAGGCGGTGGCCTCGCTGTTGGCCGCCAGCGTCCGCTCCCAGGACCTGGTGGCCCGGTACGGGGGTGAGGAGTTCTGCGTGGTCCTGCCCGACACCGACGTCCACGGTGCCCACGCGCTGATGGACCGCATCCGCATCACGGCGGGGGAGGCCCCCATCGCCCAGGGGGTCACCTGCTCGGTGGGGGTCACCCAGTGGAACTGGACCGAATCGGCCACCGAGGTGATCGACCGGGCCGACATGGCGCTCTACGCCGCCAAGCAGCAGGGCCGGAACCTGGTGGTGGCCTTCGACATGACCGCCTCCTCGCCGTAGGCGGGCCCGGGCCCGGCTCCGGGCCCGGCTCCGGGTCGGCGGGATCCCGGGAGTCGGGTGGGAGCAGCTGCCGGGGGGTCGGGGCGGCCGGAACCGGCCGGGTCCTTGAGCGGCCCCACCCTGACGACTAGACCCTCTCCATGTCCCCCTGGTCGGCGCTGGCCATCTTCGCGGCCGGGCTGGCGGCCGGGACGGTCAACGTCATCGTGGGGGCCGGCTCGCTGATCACCTTCCCCCTGCTGCTCGCCCTGGGGTACCCGCCGGTCATGGCCAACGTGGCCAACAACGTGGGCCTGGTGCCCGGGAACCTCAGCGGCTCCATCGCCTACCGCTCCGAGCTGGTGGGTCAGCGGGACCGGGTGGTCCGGCTCGGCATCGCCTCGCTGGCCGGGGCCGTCACCGGGGCCACGTTGCTGCTGGCTCTCCCGAGCACGGTGTTCCGGACCGCAGTCCCCATCCTCATCCTGGTGGCCTCCCTGCTGATGGCCGCCCAGCCCACCTTGACCCGTCGACTCGAGTCCCGAGGGCCCCGTCCCACCCACGGAGGGCCCTTCCTGCTGGTCGGCGTCTTCCTCTGCGCCCTCTACGGCGGCTACTTCGGTGCCGCCCAGGGCGTGATCCTCATCACCCTGCTGGCCATCTTCATCGACGACGGCCTGCAGCGGCTGAACGGCACCAAGAACGTGCTGGTCACCCTGGTCAACCTGGTGGCCGCCGTGGTGTTCATCGTGTTCGCCCACGTGCTGTGGTCGGTGGCCCTCCTGATCGGGGTGGGCACCACCATCGGCGGCCAGTTGGGGGCGCGGATCGGTCGTCGGCTTCCCGCCCCGGTCCTCCGCTACACCGTCGTGGGGGTCGGCCTGGTGGTCTCGGTGGTCCTCGCCGTCGAGTGGTTCTGAGTCCAGGGTGACGGGCAAGGTGGCGGTCCGGGTGGTCGGCAGGGTCGCCGATAGGGTCGATCCATGACCGACGACGTGACCACCACGCTCGACACGGTGGCAGCGTCACTGCCGGGTGGCGGCGAATCGAGGGAGGGCCAGCGGCAGATGGCCCGGGCGGTGGGCTCCGCCATCGGCGGGCGCCGTCATCTGGTCGTCCAGGCCGGGACCGGGACCGGGAAGTCGCTCGCCTACCTGGTGCCCGCCGCCCTGGCCGGCGAGCGGGTGGTGGTGGCCACCGCCACCAAGGCCCTCCAGGACCAACTTGCCGATAAGGACCTCCCCCTGGTGGCGGCCGCCCTCGACCAGGACCTCACCTTCGCGGTGCTGAAGGGGCGGAGCAACTACCTGTGCGTCCAACGGGCCTCGGAGGTCGGAGGTGTGGGGTCGGACCAGCTGCGGTTGGGGGGCGTCCCGGACGGCGGGGGCGGGAGCGGGGGCGGGAGCGGGGGCGGGAGCGGCGATGGGGGGCAGGCGACCACCGGCGCCGTGGAGCCGCCCGATGCCGACGACCCACTGGTCGGATCCGGGGTCGGGTCGGGGACGGGCGACGACGCCCGATTGGATGCCGGTACCTTCGGCGACCAGATACGGCGCCTGCTCGACTGGGCCCAGGACACCCCCACCGGCGATCGGGCGGAGCTCGACTTCGAGCCCCACTACCGGGCGTGGGCCATGGTCTCGACGACCGCCCGCGAGTGCCCGGGGGCGTTCCGCTGCCCGTCGGGTGCCTCATGCTTCGCCGAGGAGGCCCGGTCCCGGGCGGCCGAGGCCGACGTGGTGGTGGTCAACACCCACCTGTACGGTGCCCACCTGGCCAGCGGCGGGTCGGTCCTCCCCGAGCACCAGGTGGTGGTCTTCGACGAGTCCCACGAGCTCGAGGAGGTGATGACGGCCAGCCTGGGGGTGGAGATCGGGCCAGGTCGGTTCCGGGCGCTGGCGGCCGGGGCCCGGTCGGTGGTGGACACCGGACCCCCGGGGGTGGCAACCACGGTCGACCAGGTGGCCGACCTCGGGGATCTGCTGCAGCAGGCGCTCCGACCACTGGCCGGCCGACGGGTCCCCCGGGCCGCCATCACCGGGGCGAGTGGCGGCGGTGGTGGCGGCGAGGACTCCGGCGCTGGTGGCGGCGGTGGCTCCGGAGCTGGTGGCGGCGCGACGTCGGGTTCGGGCGGTCCCGGGGCCGCCGGCGCCGGACCGGCCATCGGGGAGGTGGTCGGACTGGCCAGCGGCCGGCTCGATCGCCTGATGGGGTTGCTGCGTCGGGAAGCGGCGGAGGCGGCGGACGACGAGTCCGGCCAGGAACGGTCCCGGAGGGATCGCATCGTGCAGGCGGCCGGCCACCTCGCCGAGGACCTCGGGCGGCTGCTCGCCCTGGGGGACGACGACGTGGCGTGGGTCGACGACGGCCAGCGGTCGCCCAGCCTCCGGGTGTCCCCCATCGACGTCGGTCCGGTCCTGTCGGAGCGCCTGTGGGGGGAGGTCACCGCCGTGCTCACCTCCGCCACCGTTCCCATCGGGCTGGTCGAACGGCTCGGGCTTCCCGAGGAGGAGACCGATCAGCTCGACGTGGGAAGCCCCTTCGACTACCGGGAGCACGCCCTGCTCTACGTGGCCAAGTCCATCCCGGACCGGCGACGACCCGAGTCGGAGCCGGCCATCCACGACGAGCTCGAGACCCTCATCAACGCCGCCGGTGGTCGCACGCTGGCCCTGTTCACCAGCTGGCGGGCCATGTCCTCGGCCAGCGAGGCGCTCCGCTCCCGCCTGCCCTTCACCATCCTCACCCAGTCGGATCTGCCGAAGCCGGCACTGGTCGAGGCCTTCCGGTCGACGGCGTCGACCTGTCTCTTCGCCACGCTCGGGTTCTGGCAGGGCATCGACGTCCCCGGAGCCACCCTGTCCCTGGTCACCATCGACCGGATCCCCTTCCCCCGACCGGACGAGCCGGTCCTCCAGGCGCGTCGGGAACGGGCGGGCCCATCGGCGTTCGGCGTCGTGGACCTCCCCCGGGCCGGGACGTTGCTGGCCCAGGGGGCCGGCCGGCTGATCCGTTCGGCCGGCGACCGGGGGGTGGTGGCGGTGCTCGACAGCCGACTGGCCACCGCCAACTACCGGGGCGCCCTGCTGGCCCGGGTCCCGCCCATGAAGCGCACGCTCGACCGCGACGAGGTGATCGCCTTCCTGGCCGGGGTGACCGCCGACCGCTGACGGTCGGCGGTCGGCGGTCGGCGGTCGGCTCAGAAGCCGAGGCGGTCGAGGGCGTCTTCGCGGTGCTGCCAACGCTTCTCCACCCGGACGAACAGCTCCAGAAAGGCTCCCGGGGGCATCTGCTCCCGCACGGCGGTGCCGACCGCCTTCAGGGTGGCCCCCCCGGTCCCGATGACAATGCCCTTCTGCGAGTCGCGCTCGACCAGGATCTCGCAGCGGACCCGGGGCCACTCCCACTCGGTGACCCGGCAGGCGATGCTGTGGGGCAGCTCGTCCACCACCCGGTGGAGGAGCTCCTCGCGCACCAGGTCGGCGACCCACTGCGCCTCCGATGCGTCGGAGACCATGCCCTCGGGGTAGTACTGCGGACCCTCGGGCATGCGGGACACCACGGCCTCGACCAGTGCCTCCACTCCGTTGCCGGTGGCGGCCGAGATCGGGAAGTACTCGACGGGGACCGGCGGGGAGTTCTCCGCCTCGTCGAGTTCGCGGATCACCTCCGAGACGGCCGTCAGGTGGGTCAGGATCCCGTCGTCGCCGACCTGGTCGATCTTGTTGACCACCACCAGGAGCGCCGGCTGACCGTACGGGTCCCCGCCGGGATGACCACCGTGACGCCGTACGCCGGAGCCGCCGGTTCCGTCAGGGCCGTCGTCGTCCGCGTCGTCGTGCGCGTCGTCGTGCCGCGTCGTCGTCCGCCCCGTCCCGCCCCGGCGACTCGGAGCTCGCCGCCAATTCGCGATGGAAGGCCGACGCCCTGGCCATCGACCGCACCCGGCCGGCCGCCTGGGCCAGCACCATCCGGTCGCCCGGCCCCACGGCCCCGGTCGCCTCCACCATGGCCACCACGACGTCGACATCGTCCATCGACGATGTCGCCGAGTCGTTCATCCGCTCGCCCAGGGCGGTCCGCGGGCGGTGGAGTCCCGGCGTGTCCACGAACACCACCTGGACGTCCGGCCGGTTCAGCACGCCCCGGACCTGGCCCCGGGTGGTATTGGGCCGGGGAGAGGTGATGGTCACCTTGGTCCCCACGATCCGGTTGACCAGGGTCGACTTCCCGACGTTGGGTCGACCCACCACCGCCGCGAATCCCGACCGGAACGCCGGGCTCATCGCTCCGCCTCGGCCGACGCACCCAGACGCACGATCCGGACCCGCTCGATGCGTCGGCCCTTCACCCGGTCCGCCACCAGGCGCAACCCGTCCACCTCGACCGACTCGCCCTCCTCGGGGACGTGGCCCAGCAGATCGAACAGGAGCCCTCCCACCGTGTCCCACGCCCCGGTGGGGAGGTGGGCGTCGAACTCGTCGTTGGCCTCGGTCACCACCATCCGGCCGCTGACGCTGGCCTCGCCCGAGGGAAGGCGTTCCACCGGCGGCTCCTCCACGTCGAACTCGTCGACGATCTCTCCGACCAGCTCCTCGATGAGATCCTCCAGTGTGACCAGGCCGGCGGTGCCGCCGTACTCGTTGACCACCACGGCCAGATGGAACTTCTCCGCCTGCATCTCCCGCATCAGCGCCGCCACCCGCTTGGTCTCGGGCACGAAGTGGGCGGTCCGGACGTAGCCGCCAACGGCGTCGTCGCCCTGGCCGCTCCGCACCCGGCGGATCAGGTCCTTGGTGTAGGCCACGCCCGCCACGTCGTCCTCCCCCCGGTCCAGGACCGGCAGCCGGCTGTAGCCCACGGACAGCGCCATCTCCAGAACCCCCTCCACCGTCTCGTCGGCATCCACCGTCACCATGTCCGGGCGGGGCACCATCACCTCGCGCACCACGGTGTCACCGAACTCGATGATCGAGTGGATGAGCGCCCGCTCCTCCCGCTCGATGACCTCGTCCTCCACCGCCACGTCCGCCATGGCCAGCAGCTCGGACTCGGTCACGTCCGAGCCGTGCCCGCCGCCCTTCGCCCCGATCAGCAGGTTGGCCAGGCCGATGAGCCCACCGGAGATCACCTTGATCGGCCAGAAGCCCACCAACGCCGAGACCAGGGGGGCACTGAACAGGGCGGCCCGCTCCGGGTGGTGGACCGCCCAGTTCTTCGGCACCGCCTCCCCGAGCACGAAGATCACGATGACCTCGAAGACGGTGGCCGCCAGGACGCCCCACGCCCCGAACCAGCTGGAGGCCAGGATCCCGACCAGGGTGGCCACCACCAGCTGGCAGATCAGCACCAGCAGCAGCACCGGGTTCAGGAACCCCTGGGGGTTCTCGGTGAGCCGGACCAGCACCTTGGCTCCCCGGCGGCCCTCGTCGAGCAGGGCGGCGGCCTTGGCCCGGCTCATCCGGACCAGGCTGGTCTCGGCCAGGGCCAGCACCGCCGAGGCCGCCAGCAGGATCACCACGGTGGCCAGCAGCAGACCGTCGCCGGTGGTGAAGGTGCCGCTGGCCAGCAGGGGCCGCAGGCCGGGCGTCATGGGCCCACGCGGTAGAAGCGGGCGAGGAGCTGCTGCTCGCGTCGCTCCATCTGCTCGGCTTCGGCGGTCTCCTCGTGGTCCATCCCCAGAAGGTGGAGGATCCCGTGCACGACCAGCAGGGCCAGCTCATCGTCGAAGCTCACCTCGTGGTCGACGGCGTTGCGGGCGGCCACCGCCGGGCAGATGACCACGTCCCCCAGCAGGAGCAGCCGGTCGGTGTCGGCCTCGATGGTGCCGGGCCCGGTCCCCCCCTGGTCGGGAGAGCGACCGCTCCGCTCCACCTCGTCCTCGATGGGGAACGACAGGACGTCGGTCGGGCCGGTCTTGCCCAGGAACCGCTCGTTGAGCGAGGCGATGGTCTGCTCGTCCACGAACAGCAAGGCCACCTCGGTGTCACCGGCCACCCCCTCGGCCTCGAGCACCGAGCGGGCCAGGGCCGACCACCGTTCGACGGCCACGGGATGGTCGGCCTGCTCGTCGGCCGCGTAGATGTCGAGGCTCACGATGCCCTCATCCGGTGACAGCGGGAGCCGGCGCCTCGACCCCCGGGGACGGGGTGGGTGTCGGCTCCGGCTCCGGCTCCGGCTCCGGTCCCGGGATGGCCGGTCCACCCGTCCCGTCGCCGGCCACCGCCGCCCGGCCCCGGCCCCGGTCGTAGGCGGCGACGATGTCGGCCACGATCCGGTGCCGCACCACGTCCTGCCCGGAGAGATTCACGAAGGCGAGGTCCTTGATCCCTGAGAGCACCGACTCCAGCCCGACCAGCCCGGACCGACCCCCGGCCAGGTCGATCTGGGTGATGTCCCCGGTGATCACCGCCTTGGAGCCGAAGCCGATCCGGGTGAGGAACATCTTCATCTGCTCGGGGGAGGTGTTCTGGGCCTCGTCGAGGATGATGAAGCTCGAGTTCAGGGTACGTCCGCGCATGAAGGCCAGCGGCGCCACCTCCACCGCCCCCCGCTCCATCAGACGCTGGGCGCCCTCCGGCTCGAGGAGGTCGTTGAGGGCGTCGTAGAGCGGTCGGAGGTACGGATCGACCTTGGCCATCAGATCCCCGGGTAGGAAGCCCAGACGTTCGCCGGCCTCCACTGCCGGACGGGTGAGGATGATCTTGCTGACCTGGTGGGCCTGCAGGGCCTGGACGGCCAGCGCCACCGCCAGGTACGACTTCCCGGTGCCGGCCGGCCCGATCCCGAAGGTCACGATATTGGAGGCGATGGCGTCGGCATAGGCCTTCTGGCCCGCCGTCTTGGGTCGTACGGCCCGGCCCCGGGACGACCGGAGGAGCTCGGCCGTGAGGACCTCGGACGGGGAAACGTCGTGGCTCACCATGTCGATGGTCCGCAGCACCTGGATGGAGTCGAGCGGCTGGCCGGCCTCGAGGATCACGATCATCTCCTCGAACAGCCGGCCGATCTGCTCGGCGTCCCGGCCGGCGATGGAGATCTCGTTGCCCCGGACGGAGATCTGGGCCTCGGGGTTGGCGTCCTCGATCAGGCGCAGCAACTCGTCACGCTGGCCCAAGAGGCCGGCCATCAGATGGTTGCCGGGGACGAGGATCTTTACCTGAGTGGAGGCCACGTGCGTTCTCCGACCGACCCTACCAGCGCTCCGCCCGGGGACGGTGCGGCGGAGATCAGCCCGGTGGCCAGTCGAACGCCCGCCCGCCCAGCACGTGGAGGTGGAGGTGCGGCACGGAGTTCAGCGAGTCGGGACCCACGTTGAAGACCAGCCGGTAGCCCCGGTCCTCGCCGCCGATGCCCTCGGCATCGGCCACCGCCTTCCCGGCCACCAACAGGGCCGTCACCTCGGCGGCGTCGGCGGCCGTCACCGTCGAGGCGTTGGTGATGTGGCGCTTGGGCACCACCAGGACGTGAACGGGCGCGGCGGGGTTGATGTCCCGGAAGGCGACGGTCACCTCGTCCGTCCGCACGATCTCCGCCGGGACGTCGCCCGCCACGATGCGGCAGAACAGGCACTCCTCCACGTCGGTCACAGGGATACGGGTCAGGATGCCGGCGACGGGGCGCCGGAGCGCTCGTTCACCGACCGAGTCCGCCCGTTCCCCTTGACCTCGGGGTACAGGTGCTCGAGGCTGCCGGGCGAGATCCGACTGCCCTCGATGAACTCCACGACATCCTTCTCCTGAATGCGGATCACCCGACCGAACTTGTAGGCGACGAGGTCACCCTCGTCGATGAAGCGGTAGAGGCTGCGGAGGGTGATCCCCAGACGTTCAGAGGCTTCTTTCGTGCTGAGCCAAACAATCTGATCTGTCATGGTGATCCTCTTCTACCCATTCCGACCAGAGTATGCACTTCCATTGCCGTAGTGACGGGAGTGATTGGGTCGCGGGTCGGAGGCTCATGCTATCCGGATGGCGCTCATGTCAGATCGGGGGCGGGGCGGGGGGATCCGGTGGGGACCGGGAGCCACCACGCACGACCACCGCCCGACACCTCGACCAGGCCGGCGGCGGGGGCGGGACGTGCCCACCGGCAGGCCAGGGGTTCGCCGGCCGCCACGGGGCCCGGGTGGGGACGGCGGGGCAGGGCCGGATCCGAGTCAGGTCGGACCGACGCCGCCGGGAAGGAGCGGGGCCAGGGGGCGTGGGCACCGCTCCCGACGGCCCATGCATCGATGCCGGGACCTGGGAACTCGTACCCACGACCCGGACCCTGGCTGCCTCGGGCCGGCCCCGGCGCTCCGGGCTACTACAGGGTGACGAGAAGTCCCAACTCGTCGAGGCGCTTGCCCATGGTGTCCGGGGTCACCCCGAACAGACAGGCGATGGCCCGGACGTCCTCGGCCCGGATGGTGATCATCCGTCCGTTGAAGTCCTGACGGTGGACCTGGATCATCGAGAGGAACCGGCGCAGCAGGTCCCGCTCCGGCCCGCTCACCGAGTGAAGCTTGGTCAGGTCGATGGTGACCTTCTCGTTCCCGGGAGCACCCTGGAGGGCCCGACGGGCGCTCAACGGGGCCGTCTCGTGGTTGGAGCCGGGGCTCCCCCACCGGGTGGAGGCGTCGTCATCGGGTGGCAGCAGCTGGTCGACCGGGACGTCGTACAGCTTGGCCAGGCGCTGGAGCCGCGGCACCGAGATGGCCCGCTCGCCCCGCTCGTAGGCACCCAGCACCGAAGCCTTGAACTCCTGGTCGGACATCGCTTCGACGGCCTGCAGGGACAGGCGCATCTGCTTCCGCATCGCCCGGAGCCGGGCGCCGACCGCACGGGCGTAGGCGACCCTGGCGGACTCCTCTTGATCGTCGTCGTCAATCACGCTCAGATGCTTTTCAGCAATGCTCATGCGTTCCCCTGTCTCTCTCGGCCGATGTTGGGGTGGTCCTGGCCTCCGCGGAGGCATCGGCGGCTGCTCGATTGGAGGTGCGCGCGACCTCGGGCTGCGGTATCACGGAGCACCCTCGACCGACACGTCCTCTGTCCCAGTCCCTAGTGTTGCCCACTCAGGGTGGTTATGCAAGAGGTGCAATGAGTGCCGAGCGGAGTGAGCACAGGAGGGTGCCGGCCACCACCGCCGCCGTCTCGGCCCGGAGGACGGTCGGACCCAACCCGACCAGGTCCCCGGCCCCCTCCACCTCCTCGTCGGCCCATCCACCCTCGGGTCCGATGGCCACCACCTGCAGCCCGCCGTCCGGCCGTCGGCCGCCCGGGTGCGCCAGTGCCACCCGGTGACCGGTCTCGCGTCCCAGCTCCGCCAACTCCCGCACTGTCCGGACCGGTGACACCTCGGGGAGGTGGGGCCGGCGGCACTGGGCCGACGCCTCCAGCGCCACCCGGCGGAGACGATCCACCACCCGGGCCGCCCGTTCCCCCTCCCAACGGACCACCGACCGGCGGGTGTGGATCGGCACGATGTGGTCGACTCCGACCTCGGTCAACTTCTGCACCACCCACTCCGGCCGGTCCCCCTTCACCGGCGCGAACGCCACCGTCAGCGACGGCCGGGGCAACGGTTCGGTGACCGGCTCGCCCTCAGCGACCAGGACCGATGCCGGCTCGGCCCGTCCGCGGCGACCGCTCGTCCCCGCCGCCACCACACACGGCACCCACGTCCCGACCCCGTCCCCGGCGATCACCGGCTCGCCCGGGCGGAGGCGGAGGACGTCGAGCAGGTGTCGGGCGTCGTCGGCACCCACCACCGGCGCCGTCGGATCCGGGACGAAGACCATGGCAGCCGCCGACACCAGGCGGGGGTCCGGAGCCGGGGGCCGATCGGGCCCCGGCTCCGACGGTGCACCACGGCCGGGATCCGGCTCGGGATCCGGCTCGGGATCCGGCTCGGACCTGGAGCCCACCCGGGGCGCCGGGTGCGGCGGGTCGGCCGGGTCCCCGGATCCGCCCCCGTCGCCGGCCACGGTCAGCGGGAGCCCACGATCAGCTGAGGGCCGAGCGCAGCTTGGAGAAGAGACCGTCGCCTGCCGGTGCCCCCTCCAGATGATCGCCGCGGGCCTCGGCGAGAGCCGTCAACAGCTGCCGCTGGGCGTCGTCCAGGTCGGTGGGGGTCTCCACCACCACGTGGACATAGAGGTCGCCCCGGCCCCGGCCCCGGAGGCGGGGGACGCCGAGGTGCTTCAGGTGGAGGACGGCACCGGTCTGGGTCCCCGGCTCGATCGTCAGATCCCGCTCGTCGTCGAGGGTGTCGAAGCCGATCACCGTCCCGAGCGCCGCCTGGGTCATGGCCACCCGCACCGAGGCGTGGACGTCGTCGCCGGAGCGCTCGAAGACCGGGTCCGGCTCGACGGCCAGGTGGACGAAGAGGGCGCCGTTGGGGCCGCCCCGGAAACCGGCCGGGCCGTGACCGGAGAGCCGGAGGGTCGAGCCCTCGTCCACTCCGGCCGGCACATCGACGGTGAGGGTGCGCTCCTCGTTGCGCCGGCCCTCACCTCGACAGTCGGAGCACGGCGACTCGATGTACTGGCCGCTCCCCTGGCAGCGGTTGCACGGCACCGCGGTGATGATCTGTCCGAGGATGGACTGGCGGACCCGTCGCAGTTCGCCGGCGCCCTGGCAGTCGGGGCAGCGGGTCGCCGAGGTCCCGGGCCGGGCACCGCTCCCCTCGCAGGTGTCGCAGTGGACCGGCGTCTGGATGGTGATCTCCCGGTGGGCCCCGAAGATCGCCTCCCGGAACGACAGTCGCAGCACCACCTCGGCGTCGGGTCCCGGCATCGGCCCGGACCGTCGGCCCCGACCGGCCGTCGCTCCCCCACTGCCGTTGAAGAAGGCGTCGAACAGGTCTCCGAGGCCGCCGCCGAACGGGTCGCCGGCGCCGAAGCCATTCCCTCCGGCCGCCGGACCGAAGACGCCCTCGGCCCCGTAGCGGTCGTAGCGGGCACGCCGCTCCGGATCACGGAGCACCTCGTAGGCGAGGGACACCTCCTTGAACCGCTCCTCCGTCTGCGCGTCGCCCTGGTTGGCGTCCGGGTGGAACTCCCGGGCCTTCTTCCGGTAGGCGCGCTTGAGCTCGTCGTCGGTGGCGTCCCGCCCGACGTCGAGCAGCTGGTAGAGGTCGGCGTCTGTCATCGGGCCGACTCGCCGAGGCGCCGGCTCAAGCCTTCACCCACCACCCGGGCCGCCGCCAGGGCCTGGGGGTAGTTCATCCGGGTGGGCCCGAGCAGGCCGATGGTGCCCGCCTCGGCGCCGTCCACCGAGATGGGCATCACCACCACGGCACACGAGGCGAGCGGCTCCACCCCGTGCTCGGTGCCGATGGCCACCGACAGGCCGCGGTCGAGGACGTCCCGGAGGAGGGTGACCACCACCAACTGCTTCTCGAGGATGCTCAGGACCGAGCGGACGGTGTCCACCGCGTCGAAGGCGGCGGCCATGCGGGACGAGCCCCCCACGAACAGCTGGTCGACCGCCTCGCTCGACGCCAGCTCCCGGAGGGCGACGGTGGCGACACCCACCACCGCATCGGTGGAGGTATCGCCCGACGGCGGAAGCGCCGCCGGCACCGCCGAGAGAGGTGTCCCGAGGATGCTGGCGGCCAGATGCGCCCCGGCAGCGGCCAGCCGATCGTCGTCCGCCTCCTCGGTCAGCTCGAGGGAGTGCTTCTGCACCGCGCCGTCGGCCAGGACCACCACCAGGAGCGCCGTCCGCGGGGCGAGACCCACCAGCTGGACCGAGCGCACCGCCGAGGAGTCGTGGGAGGGGCCCAACACCATGGCGGTGCAGTCCGTCAGGTCGGCCAGCAGCCCCGAGGTCCGTTCGAGCATCTGCTCGATCTCCCCGTGGGCGTGATCGAAGAACTGCCGGACCTGTTGGCGCCCGACGGGGTCGAGAGGGCCGGGACCTCCCAGGTGGTCGACGAAGAAGCGGTAGCCCTTGTCGGTGGGGATGCGGCCGGCGCTGGTGTGGGGCTGGGCCAGATAGCCCTCGCGCTCGAGTGCCACCATGTCCGCCCGCACGGTGGCCGAGGACACGTTCACCCCGGTGGCGTCGAGGACGTGCTGGGAGCCGACCGGCTGGGCCGACCCGATGTAGGCGGTCACCACGGCGTTGAGGATGGCCGACTTCCGGGCGTCGAGCGTCTCCGGAACCGGTTCGGCCCCCTCGGCGTTCTTGGTATCGGTGGTCTGCATGGCGGTTGGTTGCCTCGTCCGGAAGGCCGGCGACGGATCGCCGACGTCACGTCCCCTACTCGTTGGCACTCCAGTGTAGTGAGTGCTGGCTCGGGGTGGGCGTCCCAGGTGAGGGGTGCCGTGGCACCGAGTCCCGGCCCCGACCCGCCCCAGGCCCCCCGGCCCCGGGCCTCAGACGGCGGCGACGTACAGCTGGTGGGTGATGGCGGGACCCAGGGCGATGGTCGTCGACCCCACGGTCAGGGTGAGCGTGCCGTCCGGAGCTTTGGCGTGGACGGTCGCCGTGGTCCCCGGGGTGAGTCCGTTGTCGCCCAGGTAGGTGAGGGAGATGGCGTCGTGCTCGACGCTCTCGGTGATCCGCTCGATACGGATCTGGTCACCCGGGACCGAGTCGGCTAGCCGGTGCTGGGTCGGCCCCGTCGGCACCATGCCGGGGATCGGGTTGCCGTGGGGACAGGTGGTGGGGTTGTCGAGCAGGACCACCAGGCGCTCCTCGACCTCGTCGGAGATCACGTGCTCCCACCGGCCCGCCTCGAGGTGGGCCTTGTCCCAGTCGAGCCCGATGATGTCCACCAGCAGGCGCTCGGCCAACCGGTGCTTGCGGACCACACCTTCGGCCAGCGCGGCTCCCTCGGGCGTGAGCGAGATGTGCCGGGCGGTGCGCACGATGAAGCCGTCGGCCTCGAGGCGGTCGAGCATCTCCGACACCGAGGGTGCGGCCTTGTCGAGGCGTTCGGCGAGGCGGGCCTGAATGACAGGAATGCCCTCCTCCTCCAGGGAGAAGATTGCCTCGAGGTACTCCTCGACCGGTGGGTGGAAACGGTCGAGCACGGCACCGATCCTAGGACACCTCGGCTCCGAGCGGTTCGGGTCGGTGGCGGCCTCCGATGCACCGGGACGTCCCCATCCAGGGCGGCACTACGGTGGGATGCATGGACGACCGCCGCGATGACGAGCCGGTCGAGGCGGAGGAGGCAGCCCGGCCTGACGCCGGTGGGTCCGAGGACCCCCCGGTCGAGGCGCCGTCGGTTGCCAGCAACGACGAGGCGATCGTCGAGGGTGATCACCGGGACGAGAGCATCGACGAAGGCGATGGTTCCGATGAGGCGGCCGGCGGCGACGGGTCGGTCGACCGGTTCAGCCGGGTCCGACGGTCGACCGCCGGCGCCATGATGACCGGGATCGCCATCGGGTTCCAGCAGGTCTTCGATCGTCCCAAGCAGGACATCCCGTTCGTCATCAAGGCCTCGAGCGACCCCGGCGACCCGGACAGTCCGATCGACCTCCAGTTCGACCCCGACGATCCGACCAAGACGGTGGCCATCATCAGGACGACCGCACCCCACACCGACACCCCGGCCGGCGAGCAGGGTCCGGGCGACGGCGACGAGCGGGACGTCCCCAGGAAGTAGGTCAATCCACCTGCCCCGACCAGGAGGCGCGTTCCCACTCACTCCGTGTGGGGGAAGAGGGTGGGGCCACCCGGGTCGGGCGGGTCGGGGTCGGGTGGGTCGGGATCCGCCGGGGGTGGGCCGACCGGGCCGTAGCCGTGGGCTCTCCCCTTGGGGGTGACGGTGAAGCTCCAGCTGTGGTCGGGGTTCCGGTCCAGGTGGAAGTAGCCCCGGGTCTTCAACCCGTGGTGGAAGGGGCACAGCCGGACCAGGTTCCACCACTGGGTGGGTCCCTGCTTGGCGAAGTCCACCGACCAGTGGTCGATCTGGAGGTGACGGTGCTGGTCACAGCCGGAGATCACACAGACCGGGTCCCGCTCCAAGAGGGCCGAGGCCACCGGGGCGGGGATGCCCCGCTTCAGGTTGACGATGCAGGGGACGTCCACCCCGTCGGTGATGACCAGGCGGAGGAGGGCGTCCCCCATGATCTCCCGGGCCCGCTCCACCGAGATGGGCCCGATGCCGGGGATCTCGCACCTCTGTCCCGGCCCGGCGAACCCGGCCCGCAGGGCGGCGAGGTCGACCCGGACGTGGACGGTGTCGGTCCGGTAGGGGCCACGGGACCGGCCGGTGCCGGTGGTGGCACCCCGGCCCCGGCCCTGGCCGGTGCCCGATCGCTGGCCACCACCCGGGCCTCCGGTGCCATGTCCCTGCCCGGCATCGGGGCCCTGCCCGGCTCCGGCATCGGGGCCCTGCCCCTGCCCGGCATCAGGGCCCTGCCCCTGCCCGGCATCAGGGCCCTGTCCGGCTCCGGCATCGGGGCCCTGTCCCTGCCCGGCACCCCGGGTCCCGGCCGGGTCGCCGGTCCCGGTGGCCCCGGTGGCCCCGGTGGTCCCGGTGGCCACCAGCTCCACCAGGGCGTCGGCCATGTAGGCGTCCCGGGACTCCTCGATGCCGGCCCTCCGGTTCCGGCGGAACACCTGGTCACACGTCCGCTCCAGCGCCGAGCGCAGCCGGGCCCCCTCCAGGGGGGCGAACCGGCCGTGGAGGAGGGTCATGCCGTCGACCGGATCGGTCCAGGTGCGGAGCGACCGCCTGGCGTGGAGCCGCTCCTCCCGCCGGCGCTCGTCCTCGGCCGAGCCCCGTTGGGCCCGGGCCCGGCCGGCCTTGTCCTGGACGGTGCGGAGGGAGTCGGTCTCCGCCCCGGCCAGCAGGTCGGCCTCCGCCCCGGGGTTCTCCTTCACGGCCCCCGAGATCAGCCGGGCCTTCCTCGGGGAGAGCTTCCCGCCCCGGAGGGCGTCCTCCACCCCGGGCTGGGAGCCGAGGTTCTCCCCCAGCTTCAGGGTGTCGAGGGCATCGCCCAGCGACTCCCCGGTCTCGGCGGCCAGCCACTCGGCCCCCGAACGCTGGCCGGAGCGGCGGTGGATGTCCGAGTCGGCGGCCCGCCTGGCGGCCAGGGTCTTGCCCGCCTGGGCCAGGTGCTCGATCCGGGCGAAGCGCCGGACCAGGGAGGCGGCGTCGTCACCGCTGAAGCGGGCCGGCTCGAAGGACCGCACGAACCCCTCGAGCTCCGACTCCAGGCCGGACAGGACCGAGGTGGCCCCCTCCCCACCGCACGCCGCCGAGGACCCGGCCGGGGTGGCCCCACCGGTGGCCCTCGCCTCCGTCTTCGTCGCCCCGCCGGGGACCCGACCTGTCATGGGGAAATTGTCCCAGGAGGGTGTGACAACCCCCGCTGGTCGGATCACCGGCCCGGGGGAACGGCCGGGTGGAACCCCCCGGGGAGGACACCCGGGAGAGGACACCGACGAGGGAGGACACCGGCCGGGCGGGAGCCGACCGGTCCGCACCGGGCCGACCGGCGGGGGATCGGGCCAGGACCCGGGACCACGCGCCCTACGGCGCCGGCAGCCCCCGCCACCAGGTGCCGCCCCGGGAGTAGAGCTCCTGGGTGTTGATCCCCGGGTTGGCCGCCCGGATCGCCCCGAAGAGCTCCTGGACGTCCGCCTCCCGGCGGAACAGCCAGAACTCGACGTGCGAGGCGTCCCGGAAGCGCAGGGAGTAGACGCCCGGCCGCCGGTCCCGACGGATGCTCGAGAGCTCGGTGACCGGGAGCGAGCCCCGTCGCTGGTAGGTCGACCGCCACCCCACCAGTCCGGTGGCCGGGTCGTAGGAGAGCTCGCAGGCGGTGAGCACCAGCAGGGCCCGGCCGCTGAACAGGGACATGCCGGCGAAGAGGGCGCCGAACGCCACCACCGGGAAGAGGGGACGGGCCAGGCCGGCCACGATCAGGAGCGCCCCGACCGCCACCAGGAGTACGACCGCCGCCACCAGGACCCGCTCGGCCACGAGGGGGAGCGTGCGACCGGTCACCGCCCCCGACCCGGCCCCCGACCCCGCCCCCGACCCCGGCTCAGTCATCGAGGCGGAGGGCGGAGACGAACGCCTCCTGCGGGACTTCGACCCGCCCGATGTTCTTCATCTTCTTCTTGCCCTCCTTCTGCTTCTCGAGGAGCTTGCGCTTCCGGGTGATGTCGCCGCCGTAGCACTTGGCCAGGACGTCCTTGCGACGCGCCTTGACCGTCTCCCGGGCCAGGACCCGGCCGCCGATGGCGGCCTGGATGGGCACGTCGAACATCTGCCGCGGGATGAGCTCCCGGAGCTTCTCGGCCATGCGCCGCCCGTAGAAGTCGGCCTGGGACTTGTGGACGATGGTGGAGAAGGCGTCGACGGGGACGTGGTTGATGAGGAGGTCCACCTTGACCAGGTCGGCGGTGGCGTAGCCCGACGGCTCGTAGTCGAGGCTGGCGTAGCCCTTGGAGCGGCTCTTCAACTGGTCGAAGAAGTTCACCACCACCTCGGCCAGCGGGATGTCGTAGACGAACTCCACCCGCTCGGGGGACAGGAACTCCATCCGCACCATCTCGCCCCGCTTGGACTGGCACAGCTCCATGACGGTGCCGGTGTACTCGGAGGGGGTGAGGATGGTGGCCTTCAGGATCGGCTCGTCGATGTGGTCGAGCTTGGTGGGCTCGGGCAGCTCACTGGGGTTGTCCACCTCCACCTTGGTGCCGTCGACCAGAAAGGCCTCATAGGCCACCGAGGGGGAGGTGGCGATGAGGGAGAGGTCGAACTCCCGCTCCAGGCGCTCCCGGACGATCTCCATGTGCAACAGACCCAGGAAGCCGCACCGGAAGCCGAAACCGAGGGCCTTGGACGACTCCGGCTCGTAGGTGAAGCTGGCGTCGTTCAGCCGGAGCTTCTCCAGGGCGTCGCGCAGATCGGGAAGCTCGTCGCCGTCGATGGGGAACAGCCCGCAGAACACCATGGGGTTGGGGTCGCGGTAGCCGGCCAGGGCCACGGGCGCCGGATGGGTGGCGGTGGTGACGGTCTCGCCGGAGCGGGCGCCGCCCACGTTTTTGATGCCGGCGATCAGGTAGCCGACCTCCCCGGGGCCGAGCTCCTCCACCGGGACGGTGACCGGGGTCCGGATCCCGATCTCCTCGATCTCGTGGTTGGAGGCGGCGTTCATGAACCGGAGCCGGGCCGTGCCGACCAGGGTCCCCTCCATCACCCGGATGGAGCTGACCACCCCCCGGTACTGGTCGTAGGAGGAGTCGAAGATGAGTGCCCGGAGCGGCGCCGCCGGGTCGCCGACCGGGTGGGGGATGCGGGCCACGATGGCGTCGAGGAGCTCGGGGACACCCTCGCCGGTCTTGGCCGAGATGTGCAGGATGTCCTCGGCGGCCAGGCCCAGCACGTTCTCGATCTCGGCGGCGCACCGCTCGGGGTCGGCGGCCGGCAGGTCGATCTTGTTGAGGACGGCCACGATCTCCAGGTCGTTGTCGAGGGCCTGGTAGCAGTTGGCCAGGGTCTGGGCCTGGATCCCCTGGGAGGCGTCGACCAGCAGCACCGCCCCCTCGCAGGCGGCCAGTGACCGGCTCACCTCGTACCCGAAGTCGACGTGGCCGGGGGTGTCGATGAGGTGGAGGGTGTGGTCCTTCCACGGCACCCGCACGTTCTGGGCCTTGATGGTGATCCCCCGCTCGCGCTCGATGTCCATCGAGTCGAGGTACTGCTCCCGCATCAGGCGGGGGTCGACCGCCCCGGTCAGCTCGAGGATCCGGTCGGACAGGGTGGACTTGCCGTGGTCGACGTGGCTGATGATGGAGAAGTTGCGGATTCGGTCGACGGGCAGCACGGGCCGCCCAGCGTACCTACACTTCCGAGATGGTCCGTGCGGCGGCAGGGATGGTCGAGGCACTCCCGGCGGTGACGGTGGTCGGGGTGATCGTGGGCATCATCCTGGTCATCGTGGCACTCGTCGTCCTCTGGTACCTGGTCCTCTTCCTGCTGATCCAGCGGGGTCGCCGCAAGCGGGCCGAGCGGCTGGCCGCCAACCCCGACGCCTACCCGGCGGCACCCACCGACCAGAACTGGCGCGGCAAGGAGTCCTGAGGGGCCCGGTCCCGGGGCCCGGGCGGCGTCGGGGCGGCGTCGGGGCGGTGGTGGGGGGACGGTGGTGGGGCGGGGTCCGGGCCGGGGCACCGGCGGCCCGGCGATCGGCTCCGGGAGGTCGCCCGGCGGCCCGGCGATCGGCTCCGGGAGGTCGCCCGGCGGCCGCCCCACGGCCCCGCTGGGAGCGGGACCGCCCTGGTGCTAGCATGGCCTGTCTCCTGTGGAGCGCCCTCGGGCACCCGGGAACCGATCTCCAACCGTCTGTGGTGGCGCCCTGCGCCCCCAGGCCATCCGTCGAGGACGAAGAGGACCAGCTGTGGCAAACATCCGGAGTCAGATCAAGCGCAACCGTCAGACCCTCAAGCGCCAGGCGCGCAACAAGTCGGTCCGCTCGGAGCTACGCACCCGCACCAAGAAGGCGATCTCCGCCATCGACGAGGGCGCCGAGAACAGCCCCGAGGCGCTGCGGCTGGCCATCAAGCGGATCGACAAGGCCGCCGCCAAGGGTGTCATCCACAAGAACCAGGCGGCCAACCGCAAGTCGCGCCTGATGAAGCGGGCCGCCGCCCACGAGGGCGCCGACGCCTGACCGGCCGGTCGGTCCCACGACGGGCCGACTGACCACCCCGGTGGCCACCTGACCCGGGGTTCCGAACCGGTCACCCGGCGCCGTCCGACCCCGACGACCCGCCGCCCCCGGACCACGCCGGACGAGCCACGCCGCAACCCACGCCGGACGTGCCCCCGGACCCACCGGCGTCGCGCCCCACCGGGGACGGCCGCGGCGGTGGGCCGGCCCCCCGACCGGCCCACCCACCCGCGGCCACCGGATCAGTTGGTCAGCTTCCCGTTCGCCGTGTAGTACGGCTGGTCGCACCGGTAGCCGGCGCTCGAACCGGTCACCGGCGGGTCGTCGGTGCGCACGATGGCCCCGTTGACGATCTTGGCGATGATGTAGCACTCCGCCGGGGTCTTGGTCGCCGGGTGCGAGGTGGCCAGCAGGTTGTTCCCGGAGAAGCTCGAGATCGACCGCAGCGCCTGCAGCTCCGATCCTCGGGACGGGTCGGTGCCCGCCTTCTGCAGGGCCTGGGTGAACAGCTCCGTCGACAGCCATCCGTACAGGGTGTAGAGGTCGGGCTTGAACCCCGGATCGGCCTTCTGCACCCAGGTGAGGAAGGTGTTGACCGCCGGCAGGGCCTGGGCGTCCTGCCCCAGGTAGAGGGCGGCGGCCTGCTCGAGGTAGGCGCCGTCGGTGGCGGCCGCCCCGCCCGATGCCGGAGATCAGGGCGTTGGAGTAGGTGGAGGCGCCGAGCACCACCACCGGGTGGAAGTCCTGCGCATCGAGCGCCTTGAAGACGGCGGAGGCGTAGTTCTCCGGCATCTGCTCGACGAAGAGGATCTTCACCCCGTCGTTCCGCATGGCGATGACGTTCTGGGTGAAGTCGGTCTGGGTGATGGCGTAGGTGGGGTCGTAGACGACCTTGTAACCCAGGTGCTCCATGGCCGCCTTCTCGCCGGCGTAGGCGGCGGTGGCCGCCGGCTCGTCGGCCACCAGGGATGCGGCGTGCTTCACGGCCGAGGGGTACTTCTTCTGGAAGTACACCAGCGGGCCGAGCTCCCACCCGTCGTCCGCCGGCTGGGGGCTGAAGGTGTTGGGGAGCTGGTTGGCCGCCGAGCTGAGGGACACGGTGACGTTGGGCACCGAGGGGTTCTTGGCCAGGACGGTGGCGCCGTAGGCGTCGTTCAGCGAGAACCCGCCGACCATGGCGAAGTCCTTGGTGATGTCGTTGGCGGTGAGGGCCTTGTTCTGGGCTCCGTCGTTGTAGCCGTCGTCCGCCCCGTCGATGACCAGCTTGCGCCCGTTGACGCCCCCGGTGGAGTTGACGTAGTCGGCGTAGGCCTTGGACCCCTCCAGCGCCCCCAGGAACAGCCCGGCGGTCTGGGTGGAGATGTTGCCGACGGTAACCGTGGAGGAGGTGACCCCGGTGTGGTCGTGGAAGGCGGCCGCCGGGATGGCCGGCGTGGACGCCGAGGCCGTCGACGTCGGGACCACCACCGCAGCCGCCGCCAGCCCCAGCCCGGTGAGGAGGGAGACGGGGACGCGCCACCCCCGACGGATCGTTCGCTTGCCTTGCCTCATCCTTGGATCCTCCCCCTTTGTACGGTCCACCCGGTGGTGGACCGCGTCATCCGATCGATCCGGCTGTCCCCCCCGGGGCACGGTTGCCGTTCAGAACGTACCGAGAACGTACGACGTCCCCGGTCCTTGCGCCGGTCACCCCCCGGAGGCGGCCCCCGATTCGGTGACCGGGTCGCCACCCCCGGCCGCCGCTTCGTCGGCCGCCGGCGCGCCGCCGGAGCTGTCGGCTCCCCCGCCCCGCCGGTGCATGGAGTCGATCAGCGGGCGGTCGAGGTTGACGAACTCCCCCTCCGCCTCCACGCAGACCACCCCCCCCTGGACCAGGCGCCCGGCGCTCCGGATCCGACGGCCCTCCCGCCCGGTCACCCAGGCCTCGAACCGGGACGGGGTGTCGATGAGGGTGGGCTTCAGATACCGGATGGAGAGGGTCCGGGTGGGACCGGCCATGCCGCCCAGCACGTTGGCGGCGGTCAGCACGATGTCGAAGGCGCCCGGCCAGGACCGCCCCGTGGACGCACCCCGGGGCCCCCTCGTAGGTGGAGGTGAACACCCCGTGGGCGATGGCGTTGGGGGGCTCGAACTCGATGGTGAGGGGCGGGGCGATCGGGTTGCAGGTCCCGACCACCACGTCGAAGGGCATGGCGGCGGCCAGCCCGCCGGCCCCGTCGGCCTGCAGTCCCTGCTCGGCGAACCGGCCGGTCGGGGTGGCGTCCGGCCCGGGGACGTGGTGCTCGAGCCGGTCGGCCAGCTCCCGCAGGGCGGTGGCGGCCACGGCCAGCTCGGCGGGCGGGGCGGCGGAGGTGACGGTGAGGTTGATCAGGCGGCGCACCTGGTCGGCCAGGTCCTCCCGGCCGCCGCCGCTCCAGGGTCGCCGGTGGTTCTGGACGTTGCCGTCCGGCCAGGCCTCGCTCATGGTGCTCCGATCCGATCGACGTAGACGGCATGGGCATCGAGCACGGCGAGCATCTCGTCGGCGGATGCCCGACGGCACCCGGAGGACGACCTCGTCCACCCCCAGGTCCCGGTAGTGCTCGAGCTTGGCCTGGGTGGGCACCGTGCCGAACGGCACCACCCGGACGGTGCCGGGGTCGCGTCCCCGGGCCTCGAAGGCGGCCCGCAGCCTGGCCAGGGACTCGGCCAGCCCCGAGCCCCCGACCGGCATCCAGCCGTCGGCGTAGTCGGCGATGGCGTCGAAGAGCTTGGGGCGGGCGCCACCGCCGATGAGCACGGGGACCCGGGGCTGCTGCACGGTCTTGGGCCAGGCCCAGCAGGGGTCGAGCGACACGTAGGTCCCGTGGTACTCGGCCCGCTCCTGGCTCCAGAGGGCCTGCATGCACTGGACGTGCTCCCGGGCCACCGCCCGCCGGTCGGCGAAGGGCACGCCATGGTCGGCCGCCTCGTCCCGGTTCCAGCCGAAGCCGATCCCCAGCACCACCCGTCCCTGGCTCAGGTGGTCGAGGGTGGCGATCTGCTTGGCCAGGACGATCGGGTCGTGCTGGGCCACCAGGGCCACCCCGGTGCCGAGGGTGATCCTCCTCGGTGACGGCGGCGGCCATGGACAGGGCCACGCACGGGTCGAGGCTCCGCTGGTAGTCCTCGAGGTGGACGCCCTCCACCAGGGCGGGCGGGGTGTCGGCCCGGAGCGGGAGGTGGGTGTGCTCGGGGAAGTAGAGCGAGGCGAAGCCCCGCTCCTCCACCGCCCGACCCAGGTCGGCCGGCGCCATGTCCCGGTCGGTGAGGAAGGCGGTGATCCCGAGGCGCACGGTGGTCAGGCCCCCCGGCCGGGCTCGAGGGAGGCGGCCAGGCCGTCCCCGGGGTTGGCGGCGGGGTCGGCGAAGAGGGCGGCGAAGGCCGACTCCTCGCGGGACCGGGCGGCCACCACGGCGTCCACCCGGCCGGCGGTCATCAGCCGCTTGATCTCCCGGGTGGCCCGGTGGGGGAAGGCGGCGATGCGGCGGGCCAGCGCCAGGGTCTCGTCCAGCACGGTGCCCGCCGGGACCGAGCGCAGGGCGATCCCCGAGGCGACCGCCCGGTCGGCGTCGATCCACTCGGAGGCCAGCAGGGCCAGCGACGCCTGCTGCCACCCCATCAGCTGGGGCAACAGGAGGCTGCTGCCGGCCTCGGGGGGCACACCCATCTCGGCGAACGGGGCCTTCAGGCGGGCGGTCTCGTCGATGAGCACCAGGTCCAGGTGGGCCAGGAGGGTGAAGCCCAGCCCCATCCCCACCCCGTTGACGGCGGCCAGCAGGGGGACCGGGCAGGTCTGGAGCACCTCGAGGAGACCCGGGAAGCCGCTGGCGGCATCGGGGTCGGCGGTGCCGGTGGCCAGGGCGGCCATCTCGTGGAGGTCCTGGCCGGCGGTGAAGGCGCTCCCCCGACCGGTCAGCACCACGGCTCCGATCGACTCGTCCCCGACCGCCCCCTCCAGCGCCCGGGTCACCGCCCGGTACATGGGGAGGTCGAAGGCGTTGCGGGCCTCCGGACGGGCGAAGGCGATCAGCCGGACGCCCTCGGCGTCCTCCACGTCGACCCGGTGGTCGGTCACCGGCGACACCGCCGGGGTGGCGCCCCGGTCACGGACGGACCACCTGGCCACCGTCCACGTTGAAGACGTGCCCGGTGATCCACGAGGCCTCGTCGGACAGCAGGAACAGGCACATGCCCACCAGGTCGGAGGCGTCCCCCTGCCGCTTGATGGCCAGGCCGTCGAGGATGGGCTTGAGGAACACGTCGGGCACCACGTTCCTCGACGCCTCGGTGTCGATGGGGCCCGGGGCGATGGCGTTGGTCCGGATGTGGTCGCCGCCCAGCTCGTGGGCCAGCTGCTGGGTGATGGAGTTGACCCCCGCCTTGGCCAGCCCGTAGAAGCCGGCGTAGAGGTAGGCGGCCGTCGAGGACTGGTTCACGATGGCCCCGCCCCCCCGGGCCTTCAGGGCCGGGTAGCAGGCGCGCACGCAGTTGAGGGCGCCCATCATGTTCACCGACAGGAACCGGGTCAGGTAGTCCCAGTCCACGGTGAGCAGCAGGTCGAGCTTCATGGTGCCGAAGATGGCGGCGTTGTTGACCAGGTAGTCGAGTCCCCCGAAGTGCTCGACGGCCGCCTCGGCCATCGACACCGCCGAGGCCGGGTCGGCCACGTCCACCCGCACCGCCCGGGCCGTCCCGCCCGAGGCACGGATGCCGGCCGCCACCGCCTCCGCCTTCTCCGCGTCGATGTCGGCCACCAGCACCGAGGCGCCGGCGTCGGCCAACGCCTCGGCGTAGGCCTGGCCGATCCCCCCGGCCGATCCGGTGACGATGGCCACCTTGTCGGTGTAGTCGAACCGCACCGTCGGGTGCGGGGTGGTGGGGTCGGTCTCCGGGCTCATGCCTCCGCCTCTCCGGCCGTCTGCCCGGCCTTGCGCCGTCGGGCGATGACCCGCTCGGCCACCTCGTTCATGCCGGTGGACAGCGGCCAGCCCACGTAGTGGGTGAGGTGGAGCACCGTCTCCCGCAGCTGTTCGACGGTCAGCTCGCCGCGTTCGAGGGCGGACTGGAACTGGATCTCGAGTAGGGGGGCCTGCCCGAGGGCGGCCAGCACCCCGATGGTCATCAGCCGGCGGTCCCGGTTGCCGAGGTCGGGCCGGATCCAGACGTCGCCGAACAGGTGGTCGACGGTGTAGTCGACGTAGGGGCCCTCGATCTGGTCGGGGTCGACGGAGAAGCCGTAGACCTCCTGCATCTTGGCCATGCCCTTGGCCCGGGCCGATCCGGGCCCGTGGTCCTGGTCGCTCATGCTGGTCCCCTTCCGGAGTGGTGGTGGTGCGTCACCGGACGGCCGGTGGCGCGGAGGCCGGTCAACCGGCCGGCTCGGCGATGGACTTGGTCTCCAGGTACTCCTCGAACCCGGCCACCCCGGACTCGCGTCCGATCCCGGACTGCTTGTACCCGCCGAACGGCACGTCCGGGCTGTACCAGAGGCCCCCGTTGACCCCGACGGTACCGGTCCGGATGCGGTTGGCCACGCCCACCGCCCGGTCCCGGTCGGTGGCCCACACCGAGCCGGACAGCCCGTAGGTCGACTGGTTGGCCAGGGTCACCGCGTGGTCGTCGCCGTCGTGGGGGATGATCACCAGCACCGGCCCGAAGATCTCCTCCTGGGTCACCCGGGCGGTGTTGTCGACCCCCACGATGAGGGTCGGCTCGACGTAGTACCCGGTGTCGAGCCCCTCGGGCCGGCCTCCGCCGATGGCGAACGAGCCCCCCTCCTCCTCGGCCAGCCGGAGGTAGCCCTCCACCCGGTCCCGCTGCCGGGCGCTGATCAACGGCCCGCAGATGGTGCGGGGGTTGGTGGGATCGCCGGCCGGGAGCTGTCCCAGCATGGTGGCGGTGGCGCTCACCGCGTCGTCGAACTGGCTCCGGGGCACCAGCAGCCGGGTGGTGATGGCGCACCCCTGGCCGGCGTGGGTACAGACGGTGAAGGCGGCCACCACGCAGGCCGAGGCCAGGTCGGCCTCGTCGAGGATGACGAAGGCGGACTTCCCCCCGAGCTCCAGGAAGACCTTCTTGAGGGTCTCGGCGCCCGAGGCCATCACCTTCTTGCCGGTGGCGGTGGAGCCGGTGAAGCTGACCTGGTCGACCCGGGGGTCGGTGGAGAGCTGGGCCCCGATCCGGTGGTCGGAGGACGGCACCACGTTGACCACCCCGGGCGGGATGTCGGTCTCCTCGGCGATCAGCCGACCGAGGACGGTGGCACACCACGGGGTGTCGGGGGCCGGCTTGAGGACCACGGTGTTGCCGGCGGCCAGGGCCGGCCCCAGCTTGGCCAGGTTGATCTGGTGCGGGACGTTCCAGGGGGTGATGGCCCCCACCACCCCGGTGGCCTCCCGCCGCACCCACCGGTGGGAGGGGATGCCCAGGGGGGCGGCGTCGCCCAGGTCGGTCTCCCACTGGTAGCCCTCCAGCAGGTCGGCCACCCAGCCCAGGGACCCCACCGGGTCGTCGAGCTGGGCGGAGGAGGTCAGCCCCACCGGGGAGCCGGTCTCGGCCACCGTCATGGCCCGGATGTCGTCGGCGTGGGCGAGGAAGGCGGCCTGCAGCTGGCGGAGGCCCGACACCCGCCGGTCGACGTCGGTCGACCAGTCGGTGGTGTCGAAGGCGTGCCGGGCGGCGGCGATGGCCTCGTCCAGATCGTCGTCCCCACCGTCGGCGACCACCCCGAGGACCTCCTCGGTGGCCGGGTTGAGGGTCTCGAAGGTGCGGCCGGACCGGGCGGCCCGGAGCTCGCCACCGATCAGCAGCCGCTCCTCCCCCACGATGGCGGTGTCCCCGTTGGTGCTCACGTGCTCCTCGGTCCTCGGTCGGTGGTGGATCCCCGGACCGACGGGTCGTCGGTGGGTGCGGCGGTGGTGGGCGCGGAGGTCCTCACGGTGCGTGCCTCACGATGCGTACGGGGTGCCCCGGACCCCGAAGATGTCGTCAGCCATCGCCTCGGTGAGGGAGGCCAGCGGCAGGTCCACGCCCAGGGCCTCGCCCGCCTCGACGGCCGCCCGCAGGTCCTTGTGGGCGAGGGTGGACGCCGCCGCCATGGCATCGATGAGGCCGCGGTCATCGGCCTCGGTGAACGGCGCCACCGTGGGCCGGAACATCAGGGTGGTGGCCCCCCCGGTCCGGAGGTCGCTGGCCTTGACCACCTGGGCCAGCTTGGCCAGGTCGATCCCGGCCGACTCGGCCAGCGCCTGGGCCTCGTAGGCGGCCAACCACGACCCGTACTGGATGATGTTGCGGGCCAGCTTGGCGGTGAGGCCGGCGCCGAAGGGCCCCATCCGCACCACCAGCGAGCTGAAGGCGTCGAGCACCGGCATCACCCGGTCGATGGTCTCGACGTCGCCGCCCACCATGCAGGTGAGGTCGCCGGCGGCGGCGGCTGTGGGGCCTCCGCTCACCCCGCAGTCGAGCAGGTCGACGCCCACGCCGGTCGCCTCGGCGCCGATGGCGGCCACGCACGGGGCGGAGATGGTGCTGACCACGATGCACGAGGTCCCCGGCCCCGCCGCCGCCAGCGCCCCCTCGGGGCCCGACAGCACGGCGTGGACCTGGGCGTCGTTGACCACCGCCACGATCAGCACGTCGCTCCGCTCGGCCAGGTCGGCGGGGGATCCGGCCACGGTGGCCTTGTCGGCGTAGCGGTCGGTCACCTCGGTGCGGAGGTCGCAGACCACCAGCGGGAATCCGGCGGCCAGCAGGCTGGTGGCCACACCGTCGCCGATGTCCCCCAGTCCGATGACGCCGACGACGGTGGTCGGCGCTCCCTCCTCGTGCTGCTCGGGCACCCGGTCCTCCCCCATCGACTCGTCGAGTCCGCCGGGCGATGATGCCACCCCGTCGGCTGTCTGTCCGGCCCGGGCCGTCTCCGACGCCTGCGGGCTCACGGCTGCAACGGTGCCCCTTCATTTGGACACCTGTCCAGACTATAGTGTGGACACATGACTTCTCGCAACGGCGGCGACGCCGACGGAACCTCCCCACCGACCGCCCGGGCGGACGGCGCCGGGGACGGCGACCCGCCGTCGACGGGAGGGCGGCCATGACCGACGCCCCGGCCCTCGAGGCGACCCGCCGCCACCTCACCGAGCGCCAGGCCGAGGTGGTCAGCCAGCTGGTCGACGCCACCGCCGCCGAGGTCGACGAGAGCGGGTACGCCGGGCTCACCGTGCGCAACGTGGCCAAGCGGGCAGGGGTCGCCCCGGCCACCGCCTACAACTACTTCAGCTCCAAGGACCACCTGCTGGCCGAGCTGCTCTGGCGTCGGATGCAGCAGCTCCCCCCGGTGGTCGGCTCCGACGCCGGCTCCACGGTGGAGCGCCTGGCCGACATCGTGACCCGGATGGCCCTCCTCACCACCGAGAGCCCCGCCCTGGTGGGGGCGTGCACCAACGCCCTCCTCAGCGCCACCCCGGACGTCAAGCACCTCCGGGACCGCATCGGCGGCGAGATCCACCACCGGTTCGCCGAGGCGCTGGGGACCGGAGCCGATCCCGTGGTGGTGCGGGTCCTGGAGACCACCTACTCGGGAGCCCTGTTGATGGCCGGCATGGGGCACATGACCTACGCCGAGGTGCCCGACTTCGTGGCCACCGCCGCCCGGTTGATGCTCCGTCCCGACCCCGAGGGGGCGGCGTGAGCATCGGGACCGGCACCCCGGTGGTCTACAGCCCCTACGCCTACGAGATCCACGAGGACCCCTACCCGGTCTACGCCCGGCTGCGGGCCGAGGCACCCGTCTACCGCAACCACGAGTTCGACTTCTGGGCCCTCTCCCGCCACGAGGACGTGCTGGCCGCCTTCCGCAACGTGGACACCTTCTCCAACGCCTACGGCGTGTCGCTCGACCCGTCGGCCCTCGGCCCCGACGCCCACAAGACGATGTCGTTCCTCGCCCTCGACCCACCCCGCCACACCCGGATGCGCTCGCTGGTCGGGAAGGGCTTCACGCCCACCAAGGTGGCCCAGATGGAGGACAGGATCCGGGCCATCGCCCTCGAGCACCTCGAGCCGGCCATCGAGCAGGGCAGCTTCGACTTCATCGCCGACTTCGCCGGCAAGTTCCCCATGGACGTGATCTCGGAGCTGATGGGCGTGCCCCGGGCGGACCGCGCCGAGGTCCGGCGCCTGGCCGACCTGGTGCTCCACCGTGAGGACGGCGTCTTCGACGTCCCGCCGGCGGGCATGGAGGCCGCCCTCAGCCTGGTCGTCTACTACCAGGGCATGGTCGACGAGCGGCGACGCTCCCGACGCGACGACCTCACCTCGGCGCTCCTGGACGCCGAGATCGACGGGGACCGACTCACCGACGAGGAGATCATCGGCTTCCTCTTCCTGATGGTGGTGGCGGGCAACGAGACCACCACCAAGCTGCTCGGCAATGCCTGGTACTGGGGCTGGCGCCACCCCGACCAGGTGGCCAAGCCGTTCGGGTCCCCCGACCGGGTGACCGACTGGGTGGAGGAGACCCTCCGGTACGACACCTCGAGCCAGATGCTCCTCCGGGTCACCCGGGAGCCGTTCGAGCTGCACGGCACCGCCGTCCCCGCCGGTGACAAGGTGCTGCTGCTGGTGGGGTCGGCCAACCGCGACGGGACGGTGTTCCCCGACCCCGACCGCTACGACCTGGACCGGGACACCTCCAAGCTGGTCAGCTTCGGCAACGGGCGCCACTTCTGCATGGGGGCGCCCATGGCCCGGCTGGAGGCCCGGATCGCCCTGGGGGAGCTGGTCGACCGGGTGTCGGGCTACGACGTCGACCCCGGAGGCATCGAGCGGGTCCACTCCATCAACGTCCGGGGCCTGGCCGCCCTGCCCACCTCGGTGACCCGCCGCTGATGCCGCGGTTCGCCCCCCAACCGGAGCGCCGACCGGCCGTGGTGACCGGCGCCTCCTCCGGCATCGGCCAGGCCACCGCCGTGGCCCTGGCCGCCGCCGGCCACCCGGTGGTGCTGGGCGCCCGTCGGGTGGACCTGTGCGAGGAGACCGCCGCCGGCATCCGGGCCGACGGCGGCGAGGCGGTGGCCGTGCGCCTCGACCTGGCCGATGCCGACTCCGTCGAGCGGTTCGCCCGGGCAGCCACCGACACCCTCGGCGACATCGAGATCGTGGTGTCCAACGCCGCCCGCAACCAGGTGGGCCCCGTCCTCGGCACCAGCGCCGACGAGCTGGAGGGGACCCTGGCCGTCAACGTGCTGGGCTCCCACCGTCTGGTCCTGGCCCTGCTGCCGGGGATGGTGGAGCGCACCCGGGGCGACTACGTCTTCGTCACCTCCGACGTGGCCGTCAACCCCCGGCCGGGGATGGCCGCCTATGTCACCTCCAAGTCGGGGCTCGAGGGCTACGTCCGCGCCCTGCAGATGGAGCTGGAGGGCACCGGGGTCCGGGCCTCGATGGTCCGACCCGGCCCCACGCAGACCAACATGGGCATGGACTGGGACCCCGAGCTCACCGGCCGGCTCATCGGCCTGTGGGCCTCGTGGGGGTTCGCCCGCCACTCCAACTTCATGCGCCCCGCCGGGGTGGCCCAGGCCATCGTGGCGGCGGTCTCCCTGCCCCGCGGCACCCACGCCGCCACCGTCGACCTGCAGCCCGAGGCCCCGGTCGCCCCGCCGCCCGGGCCCGATCCGTCAGGGCCCGATCTGTCCGACACCGCCCACCACCCGACCGCACACGACCAGGAGGTCGCCCCATGACTGTCGCCACCGATCTGAAGGATCCGCCCCGGGTGTCCGGCGGCGAGGGGGAGACCGGGCACCTCGAGGAGCTCCGCACCGATCCCATCGCCCTGATGAACCGGGTGCGGTCCGAGTGCGGCGACGTGGGCATCTTCGTGCTGGCCGGGCGGGACGTGGTCCTGGCCACCGGGGCGGGCGCCAACGAGTTCTTCTTCCGGGCCCCCGAGGAGGTCCTGGACCAGGCCGAGGCCTACCCCTTCATGACCCCGGTGTTCGGCGAAGGGGTGGTGTTCGACGCCTCCCCGGAGCGGCGCCGCGAGATGCTCCACAACCAGGCGCTGCGCGACAAGTTCATGCGGGGCCACGCCGCCACCATCGCCGACGAGGTGGAGCGGATGGTGGCCGGTTGGGACCAGGAGGGGGAGATCGACCTCCTGGACTGGTTCGCCGAGCTGACCATCTACACGTCGTCGGCCTGCCTGGTCGGGAAGCGGTTCCGGGAGGAGCTCGACAAGCGGTTCGCCGAGCTCTACCACGACCTCGAGCAGGGCACCGATGCCATCGCCTACGTCGACCCGTACGCCCCCATCGAGAGCTTCCGCAGGCGGGACGCCGCCCGGGTCGGACTCGTCCAGCTGGTCCAGGCCATCATGACCAAGCGGGCGGCGGAGCCCGCCCCCGCCGACGACGACCGGGACCTCCTCGACGTCCTGATGTCCATCAGCAACGAGGACGGCACCCCGCGCTTTCTGGCCGACGAGGTGACCGGCATGTTCATCTCCATGATGTTCGCCGGCCACCACACCACTTCGGGCACGGCCGCCTGGACCCTGGTGGAGCTGCTCACCCACCCCGACGAGCTGACGGCGGTCGGCACCGAGCTCGAGGAGCTCTACGCCGGGGGGGCGGAGGTCAGCTACCAGGCCCTCCGGGCCATGCCCCGCCTGGAGGGGGCGATCAAGGAGGCCCTCCGCCTGCACCCGCCGCTCATCCTGCTGCTCCGGGTGGCCAAGGAGGACGTCGAGTGCGACGGCTTCCTGATCCGGGAGGGGCAGATGGTGGGGGCCAGCCCGGCCGTCTCCAACCGGATCCCCGGGGACTTCCCCGACCCCGACGCCTTCGTCCCCGAGCGGTACCTCGACCCCCGGGAGGAGGACCGGGCCAACCCCTGGACCTGGATCCCCTTCGGGGCCGGCCGGCACCGCTGCGTGGGCGCCGCCTTCGCCATGATGCAGCTGAAGGCCATCTTCTCGGTGCTGCTCCTCGACTGGGAGTTCGAGCTGGCCCAGCCGGCCGACACCTACCGGAACGACCACTCCAAGATGGTCGTGCAGATGGAGCAGCCCTGCCGGGTCCGGTACCGCCGGCGGTCCGACGCCCGGTCAGCCGCCACCGGAGCGGTGTCACGGTGAGGATCGCCGTCGACCTCGAGCTCTGCCAGGGCCACGGGGTGTGCGAGTCCGAGGCCCCCGAGGTGTTCGAGCTGTCCAAGAGCCGGAAGGTCACCGTGCTGGACGACCAACCGGGCGAGGAGCACCGGGGCGAGGTGGAAGCCGCCGTCCGTTACTGTCCGACCGCTGCACTGCGGATCATCGAGGAGGTCTGAACCATGCCGTCCTACCCACGAAGCGAGCTCGAGGCGATGGTGGAGCTGTGGCTCGACACCAACCGGCGGTGCGAGGAGGCCCTGGACTGGGACGGGCTCGCCGACCTCTACACCGAGGACGCCACCTACGGCTGGAACGTCGGCCCCAACGACGAGTTCATGGCCGTCGGGCGCGACGAGATCCGCGAGCTGGCCGTCGGCCTGGAGATGCAGGGTTTCGGGGGGTGGACCTACCCCTACCAACGGGTGCTGATCGACGACGTCCAGGGGGAGGTGCTGGGGCTCTGGAAGCAGATCGCCGACGCCACCCGGGCCGACGGCACCCACTACGAGATCGCCGGGCTCGGCGGTAGCTGGTTCCGGTACGGGGGCGACCAGAAGTGGAGCTGGCAGCGCGACTTCTTCGACGTGGGGAACGCGTCGGCCATCTTCATCGAGATGATCCAGGCCGGGGCCCTCTCCGAGGGGATGACCAAGCGCATCGAGGAGATGGCCAAGGGCCGCCAGCCGGGCCACTACCCGGTGGGCAAGGCGCCGGTCGGCCTCTGGGACGGCGTCTGAGCCACCCGATCGTGGTGGCCGGCCACCCGGGCGGGTGACCGTCGGCCCGCTGCCCTGGTGGTCGGGCCGGCCTGAGTAGGTTCTGAGCCGTGGTGGGCCTCCCCGAACGCACTCCCCCGGCGCCGGGGCGCTGATGCCGAACATCGCCGACAGCCTCGGCCTGCTGATCGGCGTGGTGGTGATCGCCACCATCGCCGACCGGGTGCGCATCCCCTACCCGATCCTGATGGTGGTGGTCGGGGTGGGGGTGGCCCTCGTCCCCACCCACCACCGGGTGGCGCTGCCGCCCAACCTCATCCTGCTGGTGTTCCTGCCGCCCCTGATCTACGACGCCTCCCTCGAGACCTCCCTGGAGGAGATGCGGGCCCAGCTCCGGCCCATCCTGCTGCTGGCGGTGGGCCTGGTCGTCGCCACCATGACGGTGGTGGCCGTGGTCATCCACCAACTGGTCCCCGGCACCAGCTGGGCGGTGGCCTTCACCCTGGGCGCTGTGGTGTCACCTCCCGACTCCATCGCCGCCACCCAGATCGCCGGCAAGCTCGGCCTGCCCCGGTCGCTGACCACCATCCTCGGCGGCGAGGGGCTGATGAACGACGCCACCGCCCTGACCGCCTACCAGCTGGCCGTGGCGGCGGTGGCCACCGGCTTCACGGTGGCCGACGTGATCGGGAGGTTCGCCTTCGCGGTGGTTGCCGGGGTGGCCATCGGGCTGGGGGTGGGCTGGGCGATCAGTCGGCTGCTCCGCCTGATCGAGACCCCGGTGATCGAGAACACCCTGCTGCTGGTGCTGCCGTTCGCCGCCTACCTCCCGGCCGACGAGCTGAAGGCCTCGGGGGTCCTGGCGGTGGTGGCGGCCGGCCTGTTCTTCGGAAGGTACGGGTCGACCTCACTGAGCCCGGCGGCCCGACTCCAGCAGCACCAGATCTGGGACCTCATCGTGTTCCTGCTGACCGGGCTCTCGTTCCTGCTGGTCGGGCTGGAGCTCCGGGAGGTGCTCGACAGCCTCACCAACCGGGAGTCGGGCTCGCTGGTCCTCGAGTCCCTGGCCGTGGTGGGGGCGGTCATCGGGGTCCGTCTGGTGTGGATCTTCGGCGCCTCGGTGCTCCCCCGCCGGTTCCGCCTGCTGGGGCCGGGTCCCCCGGGCACCACCTGGCGCCAGAGCGCGGTAGTGGGGTGGGCCGGGATGCGGGGGGCGGTGAGCCTGGCCGCCGCCCTCGCCCTTCCCACCACCTTCCCCGGCCGGGACCTGGTCGTCTTCCTCACCTTCGCAGTCATCGTGGCCACCCTGGTCGGCCAGGGCCTGACCCTCCCGCCGCTGATCCGGCGACTTGGGGTGGTGTCGTCCGGAGACCAGGACACGGTGGCGGAGCTCCGCACCCGGCGCCGCCTGACCCTCACCGCCATCCGCCGGATCGAGGAACTGGCCACCTCCGACGGGTTCCCGTCCGACGTGGTGGAACGGCTGCGCCTCGGCTACGAGTTCCAGTTGGCCCGGATCGAGCGACGGCTGGGGTCGTTCGATGAAGGGGCCGACGGCGACCGGGTCGGCGGCGGCGGGGAGGGTCCGGAGGCGGGGGCCGACGGCGGCCGGGTCGCCGACCGCCCCCTCTCCCCGGCGGAGGCGGAGGCCCAGCTCCGCTCCGAGATGGACCTCCGTCACCTGGTCATCGAGGCGGAGCGGGACGAGCTCGACGGCCTGGTGGCCCGGGGGCGGATCAGCCAGCGGGTGGCCTCGTCGGTCCGGGTGGCCCTCGACCTCGACGAGACCACCATGCGCCCCGGGACGACCTGAGCCGCCCGGGCTCCCTCTACCGGACCAGCCGCATGCCCCCCGGTGCCGGTGGTCCGGCGCACGATGCGCAGGTGAGGGTGGCGGGGACGGCGGTCAGCCGTTCGGCCCCGATCCGGGCGCCGCACCGCCGGCACCGGCCGTAGGGGGGGTCGCCGGGCTCCGGCCGGTCACGGGTGGCCCGGGCCAGTGCCTCGGTGAGGTCGTCGATCTCCTGGCAGGTCCGGGCCAGGAGGGCCATCACCCGGGCCCGCTCGTAGCCGACGGTGGAGCCCTCGGGATCGTGCTCGTCGTCGGGGCCCCCGGCCGTCGACTCGGCGAGCTCGGCGAGCTCCTGCTCGAGGTCGGCCCGGAGACGGCAGCATCTCGTCAGCCCCGCCCGGAGCACGGCGACATATGGCGTCTCGACCACACCGCCGACGCTACCGGGAGGCGGTCCCCGGTCGGCCGGCCGGGGACAGAACGACGGGGCGCCCCTCGGGGGCGCCCCGTCGTCACCACGATTGCTGCATAAGGCACTGGGTCTCCCATGTGGCGCCGGATGGGACCTCGGTCCGGCTAGGTCGCCCAGTGGGTGTCTGGCTGGTTTTCGCCAGGTGGTACAGCGAGCCGCCTTAGCGGCCAGCCACCTCCAGGGTCCCAAAACGTTGACTGCTCAGTTGGACCACCTCCTCTCTCTGGTGAGCACAGCGTACCGAGCCGGGGGCGCGAGGTGGTGCACTTCCGGAGGAAATTTTTCGGCCGCCCCCGGGGCCCCGGTCCCCCCGTCCCCGGGCCCCGGTCGACGGGCGGTCGGAGCCGTCCGGGGCCGGCCACCGCCGACACCGGAAGGAAATTTCTCCACCGAACTGCGCGTAACCCCTTGCGTTCCGAAAAGGCCTAATGTCATATTTGCAGTACCTCATTGATTCACCTGATTGCTTCACCTCATTGATTGCATTGCTTCATTGGTAGCTGGGTCTCACCGTTGGGGGGCATCACACGTGGGCGACGGTCGTCCGCCTCCCGAGGGCAATTGGTTCTCGGGTCAGTACCGATGAACGACAGCACAATGAGGGGAGCACACGAGCTATGAGTGGGCAGGTTGCAGCAGTGAGCAGTGTCTCGGTGGCCGTGATCGGGGTGATCAGTCTCGCCGCCCTGGTCTTCGGCGTCGCCGACATCCTCCGGATCCCGAGCTGGGCGTGGAAGCGCGCCCACCGCAGCCGGACCCTGGCGTTGGTCCTGGTCATCGTGATCCCGGTGGTCGGCGTGGTGATCTACATCTTCGCCCTGCGCGAGTCGGTGGCCAAGCTGGTGGTGGGCGGCAAGGCGTCGGCACTCGAGTTCGAGGGGGCACCGTCCCTCCCCGGGGATCCCCGGACCGGTGGCAGGGGCATCGGCACCGTCAGCCCCCCGGTGGGGTTCGGGAGCTTCGGGGCGGCCAGCCCCCCGGTGGGGTACAACGCCATGGGCGCCGTGAGCCCTCCGATCAGCCATGGCGGACCGCCGAGCTTCGGCGTCCGGTCCAGCCTGGGCCTGCAGCCCGCTCCGTTCACCCAGTTCCGGCCCTCCGGACCCCGCCAGTCGGCAGTCGCCGTCGAGACCGCCCCCGCCCCGGTGGTCCCCTCGGGGTGGAAGGCCGATCCGACCGGCCGCCACCAGTTCCGCTACTGGGACGGCTACCGGTGGACCGAGCGGGTTGCCGACTCGGGCGAACAGTCGACCGACCCGGTCACCGCCTGACCGGACCGCCCAGGCGGCTGAGTCGGGCCACCAGTACCTCGAGCACCACCTCGCCGGGAAGGGCGGTCACCCCCCGGAGATCGAGATCGGCATCGGCCAGGAGCCGGATGGCCCGGGCCACCCCGGCCGCCCCCAACCGCCGTCCCTGGGAGAGCGCCTTGCGGGCCGGGAACGAGCTCTTCAGCCCCAGGGCGTCGGCCGCCTCCTCGGGGGAGGTGATCCCCGATCCGTCCAGCCGGAGCATCTGCCGGTAGTGGCGGTGCAGGTGGCTCATGACCACCAGGGGATGGGTACCCGAGCCGATCATCCGGTGGAGGATCACCAGGCTCCCGGCGGTCTGGCCGGCGTCCACCGCGTCGGTGAGGTCCCAGGGCGCCACCGAGCCGGCCTCGCCCAGGAACGGCTCGAGCTCGTCGACGCCGACCGTCGACCCCTCGCCGTAGGCGGAGGCCAGGGTGGACAGCAGCCCGGCCAACCGCCCCATGTCCCCACCCAGATGGTCGGCCAGCCGGGCGGTGGCCGGACCGTCGAGACGGACCGGGCCGCCCTTCAGGTGCTGCACCAGCCACTGCGACCGCTGCTTGTCCGTCCGGCCCACCGAGGTGTCGATCACCTCGCCGGCCACCCCGACCTGCTTGGAGAGGGCCGGGGGGACGGTGCCACCGCCGGCGATGAGGACCAGGGTGGTGGTCGGCAGCGGATCGGCCAGGTAGGCGAGGAGGCGCTTGGCATCGTCGGAGGTCAGCTGGCCGGCGTCGCGGAGGACCACCACCCGGCGGTCCACCAGGAAGGGCGGTGTGGTGCAGGCGTCGATCACCGCGCCGATCTCGACCTGATCGGCGGACGGCCCACCGTGCTCCTCCACCGTCAGGGACGGGTCCCCCCCGCCCACCAGCTGCTCGACCAGGGAGTGGGCCGCCTGGGCGACCAGGGAGGGGTCGTCCCCCTTCACCAGGTAGACCGGTCGGTCGGTCGTGGCGGGGGGAGGGCTCACCGGGACGGGACCCCCGCCCGGGACACCGCCGCCAGGACGTCGCAGACCTGGCGGTTGCCGGCCACGTCGTGGACCCGGACCACCCGGCATCCCAGGGCGACCCCCAGGGCGGTGGCGGCCAGTGATGCCTCCCGGCGCTCGCCGATCTCGAGGTCCAGGACCTTGCCGAGGAAGGTCTTGTTGGAGGCCGAGAGCAGGAGGGGGAAGCCGAGGGCGGCCAGCCGGTCGGAGGCCCGGAGCAGGGTGAGGGACTGCCCGGCGGTCTTACCGAGGTCCAGGCCGGCGTCGAGCACGATCCGCTCCGGGGCCACGCCGGCCGCCGTGGCCCGTTCCGCCCGCTCCAGCAGGTAGGCGGAGACGTCGGCCACCACATCGTCGTAGACCGGCTCGGGGTCGGGCACCCGGGGCGCCAGGCGGATATGGGTGGCCACCACGGTGGCACCGGCCTCGGCGGCGGCCGGAAGGTAGTCGGGATCGGCGAAGCCGCTGATGTCGTTGCCGACCACCGCCCCCGCCCGATAGGCCTCCCGGGCCACCGATGCCCGCCAGGTGTCCACCGACAGTGGGATCCCGAAGCGGGTGTGCACGGCCTCGAGGGCCGGGATCACCCGGTCGAGCTCCTCGGTCTCGCCGACCTCGGGCCCCGGGCCCGCCTTCACCCCGCCGATGTCCAACAGGTCGGCACCCGCCTCGACCAGTGCCTCCGCCCGGCGGACCAGGTCGTCGAGGGCGAAGGTGGCCCCCTTGTCGTAGAAGGAGTCGGGGGTGCGGTTGAGGATGCCCATCACCAGGGCCCGGTGGGAGATGTCGAAGCGCTGCGCACCGAGCGAGAGGGTGGTCGGCTCCATTCGGGTGACGCTACCGCCCCGCCGGCGACCCGACGGTCGGCCCGACCGGGGCGGAGAGCTCGGGGCGGGGGCTCAGAAGAGGCGGGCGGCCAGCGCCTTCCGGTAGCCGGTGGTGCGTGGATCCTCGGGGCCGAGGGTCTCGAGGAGGTCGAGGAACTCCTGTCGGGCGTCGGGCTCGTCCTTCACCCGCTCGAGGAGGGTGTCGAGGAGGGCGTCGACCCCGGAGGCGTCGACGTCGACCGCCTGGGCCTTCAGGCGGGCCTCGGCCAGGAGCCGGCGCACGTCGGGGGTCTCCGGGATCCGTCCGAGGAGGGCGATCGCCTCGTCGGTGTCCCCCCGCTCGATCAGCAGGGCGGCCAGCCCGACGATGGCTCCGGGGTGGTCGGGCTGCAGCGAGAGCGCCTGCCGGAAGGATGCCTCGTCGGCCAGGTCCTCGCCCTCCGCCACCAGCAGGTCGACGGCACTGGGGGCCGGCGCCAACCGACCCACGAACTGTTCGACGACCTCCTCGGGCTGCGCCCCGATGAAGCTGTCCACCACCGCCCCGTCCCGGAGGGCGAAGACGGCGGGGATGGACTGGACCCGGAAGCTGCCGGCCACCTGCGGGTTCTCGTCGATGTTGACCTTGACCAGGGCCACCGCCCCGTCGGTGGCCTCCACCACCCGCTCGATGATGGGACCCAGGGTGAGGCACGGCCCGCACCAGGGCGCCCACAGGTCGACCACCACCGGGACCTCGGCGGAACGGGCCAGCACCTCGTGCTCGAACGTGGCATCGGTGACGTCGATCATCGCCCCGACGATACCGGGAGCACCCTCCGAGCGCCGCGCCCGGCCACGGCCCGACCGTTATCATTGACAAAGTTGATGGATATAGTCATATTTAGGGGACGAGCAGGACTGCGAGGCCACGGGCCGGGAGGGTTCGAGGGCATGGACGAGGTGACGACGGAGAAGGAACGGCTGCACTCCCTGTTCGCCCACCTGGTGGCCGGCGACACCGCCGGTTTCCTGGCCGGCTGCACTCCGGACATGACCCTGACCGCCCGGGGGGTGGTCGACACCTCGGTCATCGTGCGACGGCCGGGCGTGGCCGGGTGGTACGAGGGGTTCAACGAGCTCGCCGGAGGGACCCTCCGGACCGAGATCGAGTCGGTGGTGGCCGACGACGCACGGGCGGTGGTGGTGCTCCACCACGCCTTCGTGCTCGACGGTGCACCCCGCTCCTACCGCACCATCAACTTCTGCACGCTCCGCCACGACCTCCTGCTGGCCTGGTTCTGCCATCCGGCCACCCGGGCGTCGTACGCCGAGGCGTGGGGCCTGATGGTTCCGGACGACGGTCGGGAGCGGAGCGCGGTGGCCGCCCTGGGCCCCGACCACTGAAGGGACGATCACCGGCGGAGCGCCCGAGGGTCGGCGGCCCGGTGGTCCCGACCGTGCCCGGACGACCATCCGCCCACGTCAGGCGTGCCCCAACGGGACGGTCGGCACCGGGCAGGTAGCGTCTACGCCATGGCTGCAGCATCGCCGGAAGGCACGGAGGTCGACACGGTGGAGGGTATCGACGTCCCGGCGGTCACCGCCTGGATGGCCGAGGCCGTGCCCTTCCTGCAGGCGCCCCTCGCCTTCGAGCTGATCGCCGGTGGTCGCTCCAATCTGACCTACCGGGTCACCGACGCCGCCGGGACCTCGGTCGCCCTCCGGCGCCCGCCCGTCAGCCACGTCCTCCCCACCGCCCACGACATGAAGCGCGAGTACACGGTGATCTCCGCCCTGGGGCCCACCGGCGTGCCGGTCCCCGAGTGCCTCGGCCTCTGTACCGACACGGGGGTGAACGGTGCCCCCTTCTACGTGATGTCGTTCGTGGACGGGCGCATCGTGCGGGACCAGCACACCGCCTCGCTCCTCAGCGAGGAGGAGCGGGGCCGGGCCAGCCACTCCATCGTCGACACCCTGGCCGCCCTCCACGAGGTGGACATCGACCGGATCGGCCTGGGTGAGTTCGGGCGGCGTGAGGGCTACATCGCCCGCCAGCTCAAGCGGTGGCACGGGCAGTTCACCCAGTCCACGGTGGACGGCACCCCTGGCCCGGCGGTCATCGACCGGGTCCACGAGCTGCTGGCCGAGCGCATCCCCGAGCAGCAGGGGGTGGGCATCGTGCACGGCGACTACCGGCTCGACAACACGGTCCTCGGGGACGACGGCAGCGTGCGGGCGGTCCTCGACTGGGAGATCTGCACCCTCGGCGACCCGCTCGCCGACCTGGGCCTGCTGCTCGTCTACTGGACCGAACCGGGCGACGCCGAAGCCGCCCTTCTCGGCGTGTCCCCGACCGGACTGCCCGGCTTCGCCACCCGTGACCAACTGCGCGACCGCTACGCCGCCGCCTCCGGGCGGGACGTGTCGGACATCGCCTTCTACAGGGCCTTCGGCTTCTGGAAGCTGGCCTGCATCCTCCAGGGCGTGCACGCCCGCTACGCCGGTGGCGCGGCCGCCGGCGACCGGTCGGGTGCCCACCTGTTCGCCGACCATGTGGGCACCCTGGGCGAGCTCGCCCTCCGGGAGGTGGAGTCGCTGTGACCGACGGGCCACGCTCCCCGCTCTACCGCATCGACCCGGCCTGGGGCCTGCCCCCCGGTGGGCGGGTCCACGACCCGGTGCTGGTGGTCGCCCTCGACGGGTGGGTCGACGCCGGACTCGGGTCGTCGGCAGCCATCGCCGAGCTCCTGGGCGCCTCGCCCACCGCCGAGGTGGCCGGATTCGACACCGAGGTGCTGATCGACCAGCGGGCGCGGCGTCCGATCGCCCGCCTGGTCGACGGGGTCACCGAGAGCCTGACCTGGCCGGCCCTCCGGATCCTGGCCGGCAAGGACCGGGTCGGGGCGGACGTCCTCTACCTGACCGGACCGGAGCCCGACTTCCACTGGCGGTCGTTCACCGACGCCGTCACCGAGCTGGTCCGGGCGCTGGGGGTCCGGATGGTGGTGGGGCTGGGAGCGTTCCCGGCCCCGACCCCGCACACCCGTCCGGTCCGGCTGGCCTCGACCGTCCCGCCGGAGTCGACCGAGCTGACCGGCCGGGTGGGCTTCGTGCAGGGGACCATCGAGGTCCCGGCCGGTGTGCAGTCCGCCCTGGAGGTGGCGCTGGGCAGCGCAGGGGTGCCGGTCATCGGACTGTGGGCCCGGGTGCCCCACTACGTGGCGGCCATGCCGTTCCCCGAGGCCAGTGCCGCCCTCATCGAGGGACTCTGCGCCCTGACCGGACTGGTCCTCGACACCTCGTCACTCCGGGCGGCCGGCGAGGCCTCCCGCCGTCAGGTCGATGAACTGATCTCGGGCAATGCCGAGCACACCGAGATGGTCCGGCGTCTCGAGACCTCGCTCGACTCCGAGGAGGGCCAGCCGGACCCCTTCGGTATCCAGGGCGGGGTACCCAGCGGGGACGAGATCGCCGCCGAGCTCGAGCAGTTCCTCAGAGGCGAGGGGAACTGACCGGTCGGGTCACCGCCGGGGCCCCGCTCCCCCCACCGCTCCCGTGGGACCGGACAGCGTGCTCGGCGAAGACCGACAGGGCGACCAGGAGGACCACCACGACCAGGAGCAGCACGACCATCCTCGCCCACGGGGTCGACGCCCCCGCCCTCCCCCGGCTCGGGGTGGGGGTGGGCAGGCCCGGGGTTCCCGGCACGCCGACGGCCATCGCGTCGGGACGTGGCGTCGATCGGGACGGGGACAGCAGGGAGCCGGTGCGCCGGGACTTGGGGGTCGGCGTCTGGGCGAAGAGCGGCAGCTCGGTGACGATCGACTTCATCTCGTCGATGGTGGTGGCCTCGGAGAGCTCGCGCAGACGCACCTCGTAGTCGTAGGGTCCGAGCAGGCCGCGCTCGTGGGCGCTGTCGAGGAGACGACCGTAGGCCTGACGATCCTCGTCGGTGACCGGCGGCGGGGTCGCCGGAGCCCCTCCGGCGGGTGCGGGCAGCGGTTGCGTCCCCGCCGCCGGGCTCGGGCTCGGGCTCGGGCTCGGGCTCGGGCTCGGGGTCGGGGTCGGGGTCGGGAGGGACAGCGTCGGGACGTCGATCGGCGCCGCCGGCACCGACCCCGGGACGTTCAGGGGCGGGAGTCCCGGGACCCCGGCAGGGGTCCCGGGTTCGGCCTCTCCCCCCTGCTCCCCGTGCACCCGCGAATTCTGCGCCATCGAGCCGGCCGACCGCAACTGATGGTCGTCTCGACGGACGCACCCCGAGGGGCCGACGACCCGGCCGCCCCACGGCACTACCTTGTGGCGGTGAAGATCGACAGCACCCTCGGCTTCGACCCCGCCGACGTGGCGGCCACCGCCCGACGGGCCGAGGCCGCCGGCTACGACGGGCTCTGGTCGGCGGAGACCTCCCACGATCCCTTCCTCCCGCTGGCCATCGCCTCCGAGCACACCGAGCGGATGGCTCTCGGGACCGGGATCGCGGTGGCCTTCGCCCGGAACCCGATGAACCTGGCCATGGTCTCCAACGACCTGCAGGCCCTCTCCGGCGGGCGGTTCCTGCTGGGGCTCGGCTCCCAGATCAAGCCGCACATCGAGAAGCGCTTCTCCATGACCTGGTCCCACCCGGCGCCCCGGATGCGCGAACTGATCCTGGCCATGCGGGCCATCTGGGCCAGCTGGGCGGACGGCAGCCGCCTGGCCTTCCGGGGCGAGTACTACCGGCACACCCTGATGACCCCGATGTTCGATCCCGGGCCCAACCCGTTCGGGAACCCCAAGATCCTCCTGGCGGCGGTGGGCCCGGTGATGACCGAGGTGGCCGGGGAGGTGGCCGACGGGCTGCTGGCCCACGGCTTCACCACCGAGCGGTACCTCCGGGAGGTCACCGTTCCCGCCCTCGAACGGGGACTGGCGATCTCGGGCCGGACCCGGGCCGATGTGCAGATCTCCTATCCCGGGATGATCGTGACCGGCGCCGACGCCGCCGAGGTGGCCACCGCCGTCCGGGCGGTCAGGACCCAGCTGGCGTTCTACGGCTCGACCCCGGCCTACCGGCCGGTCCTGGAGCTGCACGGCTGGGGCGACCTCCAGCCCGAGCTCAACCGGCTGTCCCGGCGGGGTGCCTGGGACGAGATGGCCGACCTGATCGACGACGAGATGGTGGAGACCTTCGCGGTGGTGGGCGACCTCGACGAGCTGCCCGCCAAGATCCTGGCCCGCTTCGACGGCCTGGTCGACCGGTTCAGCTTCTATGCGCCCTACGAGGTGGAGCCCGAACGGCTGGCCGGTCTGGTCTCCGCCTTCAAGGCGTCGTAGCGCCCCCGCCCGATCCCGACGCCATGACGCACCCGGCGGCGGTGGCGGGCCTCGGAGGGGTCAGACCACGATGTTGACCAGCTTGGGTGGCCGGCTGATGACCCGCCGGGGTTCGGCCCCGGCCAGGGCCTCGACCACCTTGGCCGAGTCGAGGGCGAGCCGGACGGCCTCCTCGTCGCTGATCCCGGGCGCCACCTCGAGCCGGTCGCGCACCTTGCCGTTGACCTGGACCACCATGGTCACCGTCTCCTCGGCGGCCAGCGCCTCGTCGGACACCGGCCAGGGGCGGAGGTGGATGTGGTCCCCGTGCCGACGCTCCCACGCCTCGGCGGCCACGTGCGGGGTCATGGGAGCCAGCAGCAGCAGCAGGGTGTCGACGGCTTCGTCCAGGACCTCCTGGTGGGCGTCGCCACGGGCGTAGGGCTGCAGCCGGTTGACGAACTCCATGCAGGCGGCCACCGCCGTGTTGTAGGACCACCGCTCGTAGTCCCGGCTGACCCGGTCGATCAGGCGGTGGGTGGCCTGCCGGATGGCCAGGTCCTCGGGGGTCACCTCGCCGGTGTGGCGTCCCGGGGCCGGCTCGGGGCCCCGCTCGCCGTCCTCCCCGTCGCCGGCGGCGGGGACGGCCAGCCGCCACACCCGGTCGAGGTACCGGCCGCAGCCGTCGATGACGCTGTCCGTCTGCTCGGACCAGTCCACGTCGTCGGCCGGTGGGCCCACGAAGAGGTGGAAGAGCCGGAGGGCGTCGGCCCCCACGGTGGTCAGGTACTTGGACGGCGCCACCAGGTTGCCCTTGGACTTGGACATCTTGGTGCCGTCCATCCGGATCATGCCCTGGGTGAAGAGCCGGGCGAACGGCTCCCGCAGCTCCTCGGGCCCCAGTCCCACGTCGGCCAGTGCCTTGGTGTAGAAGCGGGCGTAGAGCAGGTGGAGGATGGCGTGCTCGATCCCCCCGATGTACTGGTCGACCGGCATCCAGTGCCGGGCGATGGCCGGGTCGAAGGGCCGGTCCGGCGTCCAGGGGTCGGTGAAGCGGAGGAAGTACCACGACGAGTCGACGAAGGTGTCCATGGTGTCCGTCTCGCGGGTGGCCGGGCCCCCGCAGACCGGGCAGGTGGTCAGCCGGAACCCGTCGTTGGTGGCCAGCGGCGACTCGCCGGTCGGACGGAACTCGACGTCGTCGGGGGCGAGCACGGGAAGCTGGTCCTCCGGCACCGGGACGATCCCGTGGTCGGTGCAGTAGACCACCGGGATCGGGCAGCCCCAGAAGCGCTGCCGGGAGACCAGCCAGTCACGGAGGCGGTAGTTGACCTTCCGGTGGCCGATCCCCTGCTCCTCGAGCCAGACGGTGGCCCGCTCCTTGGCGGTGGGGATGTCCAGGCCGTCGAGCCAGCGGCTGTTGATCTTCTCGCCGGGCCCGGTGTAGGCGCCGCCGGGCCCCCCGTCCGGGCCGCCGTGCTCGTCCCACCCCTCGGGGGGCTGTACCGTGCGCACGAACGGCAGGCCGTAGGCCTGGGCGAAGTCCCAGTCCCGGTGGTCCTCGGCGGGCACGGCCATGATGGCCCCGGTGCCGTAGCCCATCAGCACGTAGTCGGCCACGTAGACGGGCACCGGCTCCCCGGTGAAGGGATTGATCACCGAGGACCCGGTGAAGGCGCCCCGCTTGGCCAGGCTGCCCGGCCCGCTCTCGGACATTCGCTCCAGCTCGGAGCTGGCGGCCGCCCGCACCCGGAGGTCGTCGACCTCGTGGCGGTGCTCGGGGGTGGTCAGCTCGTCGACCATCGGGTGCTCCGGCGCCACCACCGCATAGGTCATGCCGAAGGAGGTGTCCGGCCGGGTGGTGAAGACGGTCAGCGTCCGCGCCGGCCGTCCGTCCGAGCCGTCCCGGCCCTCCACGGTCAGCTCGTACTCGGCGCCCTCCGACCGGCCGATCCAGTTGCGCTGCATGGTCTTGACCCGCTCGGGCCAGTCCAGCCCCTCCAGCTCGGCCAGCAGCTCGTCGGCGTAGGAGGTGATCCGGAGGAACCACTGCTCGAGGTCGCGCTTGACGACCAGGTCGCCGGAGCGCTCGCAGGTCCCGTCGGCCAGGACCTGCTCGTTGGCCAGCACCGTCTGGCAGCCCGGGCACCAGTTGACGGGGGCGTTGGCCCGGTAGGCGAGTCCGGCGGCCAGCAGCCGCTGGAAGATGACCTGGTTCCACCGGATGTACTCCGGGTCGTGGCTCCGGATCTCCCGTCGCCAGTCGTAGACCGCACCCAGCGAGGTGATGGACTCCTTCAGCTCCTCGATGCGGGCGTCGGTGAAGATCCGGGGGTGGGTCCCCGTCTTGATGGCGGCGTTCTCGGCGGGCAGCCCGAAGGAGTCGAATCCGAAGGGCGACAGGACGGCGTACCCGAGCATGGTCCGGTGCCGCACCAGCAGGTCCCCGAAGGTGTAGTTCCGCACGTGGCCCATGTGGGCCGGCCCCGACGGGTAGGGGTACATGGTGAGCACGTACCACGGAGGCCGGGGATCGTCGGCGTCGACCTCGTAGGTGCCCTCATCGGCCCAGCGCTGCTGCCACTTCTTCTCGAGTTGGACGACGTCGTAGGCCCGTGCCATAGGCGACGATCGTACCGGTGGGCCGGGGGGGTGCCGTCAGGAGGTGGCGGAGCCGGTCACCCCGGGGAGGCCCCCGGCCGGCAGGATCCCCTTGAGGGACGACAGCACCTGGCTGAGGCTGACCACCTGGGAGGCGGGCGGCGGGGTCACCGTCACCGGCTGCCCGTACCCGGTGAAGCCGAAGGTCTCGGTGATCACCGGGAGGGCGGCGGCCCCGGCAGCGGTGGATCCGGCGGCGGGGAGCTGGGCGTGGGTGAGGTCGACGGTGACCTGCGCCTGACGGAGCCGGCCGTCGGTCCCCACCCAGACGGTGACGGGCACCGTGGTGATCCCGAGCTTCTCGAGACCCTGCCGGTCGGCCGTCCCGAACCGGTGGGCGGCGGACCGGTGGGCGGCGGTGCCGGCGGCCGCCGCCACCCGGCCGAGCGAGATGTCCGCCCGGTACTCGGTGGTGGCGGTTCCGCCGACCGTGGCGGGTCCCACCGTCGTGACCGGGCCGCCGTACTGGGCCAGGAGGGCGAGGATCTGGGTGGGATCGCCGAGCGCCCCGGACGCCAGGGAGCCGGCGCCGGGGTCGGCGGCCGAGATCGGGGCCTCGATCCAGGTCTTCCCGGACCGGAGGTCGGCCAGGGCCGGCACGTTGGCGTAGAGGTCGGTCCCGTCCGAGAGCACGGAGACCGACCCGCCGGAGGAGGTCCCCAGGGCCGTGGTGAGGGCCGGCGACGACAGGGTCATCTGGCCCACATCGCGGGTCAGATCGAACGCCCCGGATCCCGTGACCAGGGTGGAGGAGGTCCCGTCGGTAACCCCGGTGGCGGAGACGGAGACGCCCACGCTGTCGGCGGCTCCGGTGTCGACGGCGGCGCTCTGGAGCCGGGCGGTGGCCACCCGGGAGGTCGGCGTCGTGGAGGGTGCCGAGGCGCCGGACCCGCCGGCACAGGCGGCGCCCACCAGCACCAGGGTCCCCACGCCGACGCCCACCGTCCACTGCCGTGCCCGACGCTGACGGCGGCCCGCGCCGGCTCTCCACGATCCGTAGCCCACTGCCTGCCCCTTTTCGACCGATCCTGCTGCTCACTGATGGTGTCAGCGCCAGCGCCCATCGTATCGGTGGCCCGGTTTGTCCGGGCGTCACGGTGAATTTCCGTCCGTCGGGGCTGCGATAAGGTGAGCGGGCTGGTGACCCGGTCGATGGATACCGTCTTGCCGCTGGTGTCGTGCAGCTGCGCCGAGGAGGTGCGCAGGTACGGCGGCGGCGTGGCGGCCCGGGGACCCAGACGACGGGGGCGTAGCTCAGCTGGTAGAGCGCCTGACTGGCAGTCAGGAGGTTCGAGGGTTCGAGTCCCTTCGCCTCCACCCGTCGATGTTGCTCAGGGCCGGTCCCCGGATGCGGGGGCCGGCCCTGGTGCCGTCACCGGACCGGTCCCATGGCCGCCAAGGCGCCGACCGCCTCGGGCCCGCAACTCCACGATGGCGTGACGGGAAGACGGCAACCGCACCTACGATCGCAGGATCGCCGACCCGCTCCCCTATCCGGATCCCCCGCTGGGGGGTGCCACGTTCGTCCTCCGTCCCTTCCGGGCCGCCGACTTCGACGCTGCCGCGGCCTTCGGGGCGGACCCGGCGGCCGCCCGCTGGGTGGCTCCGCTGCCGGCCACCGACCCGGCCGGCGTCATCGACTGCTACGAGCAGTATCGGCAGGACGGCGAGCTGCTCCACCTGGTGATCGCCGACCGCCGGACCGACGCCTACCTGGGCGAGGTCATGGTCCTGGTGGGTGAGTGCCGGGTGGGAGAGTTCGGCGTGGGCGTGGTGGCCGAGGCACGTGGGCGAGGGATCGCCACCGACGCCTTCTGCACCTTCGTGGCGTGGAGCCTGACCGCCTTGGACATCCGCCGCCTGCAGGTACTGGTGGCTCCGGAGAACGCCGGGGCGCTCCAGATCGCCCGGCGCGCCGGATTCCGGCGGGAGGGGCTGCTTCGCTCCTACGCGGAGCATGAGGGCATCCGATCCGACGCCGTCATGCTGTCGAGGCTCCCCGACGACGTGGTCGACGAGCCATCGGAGGGTGGTGCCGGAGTCCCCGGCACCACCGACTCCGCCTAGCCGAGGATCTTGGCCTTCTCCGCCTCGAACTCGGCCTCGGTGAGGGCACCGGAGTCCTTGAGGGCGGCCAGCTTGGTCAGCTGCTCGATGGGGTCTGGCGCCGCCGCGGCGGGTGCCGGTGCGGGCTGGGGCTCGGGGGGAGCTGCCTGCTGGGCCTGTTGGGCCTGGGCGGCCTGGGCCTGCTTGTTGGCCATGTGGCCTCCGACAACAGCGGCGGTACCGACCACCGCGGTGGTGCGGACTGCCGCCCGGGCAATGGGTCGACGTCTCATCATGATGGAGGTACTCCTCGTCTCTCAGGCTCAGACTGCCGGGGGCAGTTCGTCGATTGCGGATGCGATCAGCTCGTGCGGGATGCGGGCGCCCTGGAGGAGCACGCCCCCGGAGTTCAGCACGGCGGCGGCGAACGGCGCCGCCCACACGTCCTCCCAGATGAGGAGGGCGGCCGACGAGTTGGGCTCCAGCTCCCCGCCGATGTACTCGATGTCCTCGGGGCCGATCAACCCACCCACCTCACCGGGGAGCCGGTCGAACCCCAGCGTGTCCTCGAGCTCGTCGATCTCGAAGGCCACCACGTCGCCGTCGGCGTCCTTGCCGATGAAGATGAGGTCGAGGATGTTGACGGTCCCCGACTCCACCAGCTTGATCAGCTCCGGAGCGATCTCCCCGTTGAACTTGTTCCCCGGGAAGCCGACGACAATGTATTCCACCGGTCCAATTGGCATTTCTTCCTCACTCTCGCTTGCTCGCAGAGTACAGGTTGGCCGGACGACTGTCGTCCCGAAGTCCGGGCCCCGGCGGCGCTCCCGGTCCCGGCGGTTCCGATCCCGGGACGGGCGAGCGGCGCCGGCTCCCTCGGGCGGCGACGGACTGGCCAAGGGTGCGGACACCACTCTCTACGTGGACGGGACCCGGGTCGGGGCGTCCCGCCAGGAGGCCAGCATCCCCATGCTCTTCTCGGGCGACGAGACCCTCGACGTGGGGGTGGACTACGGGACCTCCGTCGGTGACGACTACACGCCGGACACCAGCCAGTTCACCGGCACGGTCGAGTGTGTCCAACTCGACACCGGATCGGACGATCAGTCGCATCTCATCAGCCCCGAGGATCGGCTGACGGTCGCCATGGTGAGGCAGTGACCAGGGAGTTCGACGACACAAGCCCCCGAGGCGTCCTGACCGGCGCGGCCCCGTCCGCCCAGGTCACGGCGTGGAGGCCTGGCGGGACACCCTCCCGACGACCGGGAGGCCCCGGAGGGGACTGCTAGTTTCAGGCCCAGCCTGGATCCGCCCAGGGTGACGTCAGGAACTGGATGAGCGCAGGTAACGACGACCCGGGGACCTCCACGGACGAGGCCTCGACGAGCAGCGTCCCCAAGGTGTCGGGGTGGGCGCAGGCCGCCATTCCGGGGCTCGGAGCCGGGAAGCCGAAGTCGTCGGCCAGGGAGTCGGCAGCCGGCGCGGGGCCCTCCGACGGGTCCTCCGTGGGTGCGACCCTGTTGGCCAAGAGCCGCAACCCGGTGGTCGCCGGCGTGATCATCGTCGTGGTGATCGGAGGGATCCTCCTCGGGCTCACCTGGGGCGCCGGCCACTCCAGCACGTCGGCCTCCTATGTCGAGTACACCGTCCTCAACCAGGTCCAGGGCACCGCCAAGGGCCAGTTCCACGACCCCTCCGTGGTCACCATGTCGTGCGACATCCCCTCGACGTGGAAGTCCGGAGAGGACTTCACCTGCAAGGGGTTCAAGGCCAACTCCACCCAGGTGGCCGGGGTCTACCGCGGAACCGTGACCATCGTGGGGGCCAACCAGGTGGCCTGGTCCGGGAGTTGGACAGCCTCCTCCTGACTCCTACGGATCCCGACCTCGGGAGGCGCGGACGGACCTGACGATCCGGCGGCCGTCAGGACACGTTGGGCAGGAGCCGCATCGCCTCGTCGCTCAGACCCCAGAGGATGGCGAAGAACACCGGTGCTCCCACCAGCCAGGTCTGGAGGATCCCCCAGCGGGACCACAGCCACCAGGCGGTGACACTGGCCGCTCCCAGCAGCAGGACCCAGAGGCCAACCCACGGCCAGGCGGACGCGTCGTTGTGCCCGGGGAGATCCTGGGGGGTCACGGTGGTGGGCCGGCCGTGCGGCGCACCGACCGCCCTCCCCTCCAGCTTGGCGTCCACGTAGACCAGGCTGCCGGGCGCCAGGCGACCGAGTTGCCCGGAGCCCGCCGAGGTGACCAGGGTCAGGAGGCCGCGGTCTCGGGCGATGGTGGGCAGGCGGCCACCGGTGGGCACCTGACCCAGGACCGAGTACCGGAAGTTGCCCTGACCCGTCCGCACGGTGAGGACGTCGCCACGGTGGAGGCGGGTGATCCCCGAGAAGGGGGCCCCGGCGGTCGCGCTCTTCCCCAGCAGGACGGCATTGCCGGCCTGGCCCGGGAGCGGCGTGTCGGGAAGGTGCCCCGGACCGCTCAGCAATGTCCCTGACGTCGTTCCCTCCACCACCACCGCGTTGTGGAGTCCGGCCTGGGGGGAGTTCAGAAGGGCCACCGGTGTGCCGGTGGGGATCGCCCCGCCGATGGGAGGCGCCTTCGGGCTCGACGGATCGAGGAGGCCCCGGAACTGGGCGTAGAGCTGGTGCTGGCTGCGCTGCTCCTGGAGGCCGGACAGCCCGAAGGCGAAGATCCCGAAGAACACGGCGACGACACTGACGGTGAGGACCACCGACAGCGCGATCACCACCGGGCCGGGGGCCGGCGGGCCACTCCGGGGCTCCCGGGAGGTCGGGGACTCCTCCCCGAGCGGCGGGGGCGTGAGGACCGCCGCCGGCGCTCCGACCGGCACGGCGCCCGGGGGGACCAGCTCCGGCACCGACACCGGCCCCGGCACCGGTGTCGGGGCGGGGAGGGCGGTGGACGACGGGGAGGGGAGGGCGGTGGTCACCATCGCCCGCGCCGGCGTCCCTCGAGGAAGACGGCGGGGACCGCCAGCGCACCGAGCAGCCCCAGTCCGAGGAGCAGGACCAGCAGGGCGTCGCCGGTCCACAGTGCGGCGCTCACCGTCCGGCCGAACTGGAAGAAGCCCAGGGAGTGCTTGGTCGGGGGCTTGCGGCCGGAAGTGTGGCCCGGGCGGGCCGAGGTCTGCCCCCCGGGACCGCGTCAGCGCCGCTCGTACCGTAGGGCAAGGAGGTACCGGAGCCGGACGTCGGGTAGGAGCCCTCGACGGAGGTTGGGGACGTGGTCGATCCCGGGGTGGTACCCGGACTCGAGGACGATTTGGAAGTGCCGGCCACGGGCGGAACCTGGCCATTCTGGGCGCCGACATCGACAGCGGCCGCCTGGGTGTAGGCGGCCAGCGCACCGAGTCCGTCGGCAGCGGTCAGGGGGAGGTAGCCGGGTGGCAGTTGACCGACCCCGTCACCCGGAGCCTGACCGGTGGTGGCGATGAAGTCGAGCAGCGAGGCGTAGTCCTTGGCATCGGAGGCCGGTAGCCCGGTCGTGGGCACGGCGGCATAGACCAGCATGGTGCCCGGGTAGGCGGCCGCTCCTGCCGCCGTCTGGAAGGTGGCGTAGGGAATGGGCCAGGTGCCGCTCGAGGCGTCTGGTCGCAGGAGGGGTACGGTGGCCTTCAGCGAGGTGTCCGACGGGGCCACGAAGGTGTCGCTGGTGGTCTGCAGGGCGGCGGTCTCCAGGCCGTAGCGTTGGCTGTCGGCGAACGGGGTGATCCCGATCAGGAACCGGCTGCCCGCGTCCTGCCGCCCGGCGGTAACCAGCTTCTCCCCGGTGGACAGTGGGGGGGCCGGCTGGTCGCACTGGGTGGTGGAGTTGGGCAGGTTGTACTGCAACGACTGGCTGATGTCTTCGAGGCTGGCCAGGGGAGCCGCCACCAGCGGCAGATACGGCACCGGATCGGTGTACAGACAGTTGTTGTTCTCCTGAAAACCCGTCGTGTCGTACTGCGCCGTCGGCACGAAGGTGGAGAGCAGCGGCCACTGATCGACCGGAAGCTGAATTCCCTTGTACGAGGGGTTGACCACCATGCCCCATTGGTCGGGGGTGCCATTGAGCCACGCCCGGGCCGACGGGTCGTCGTTGATGTACGTGGTCAGCGCCTCGATGACGTCCGAGTCACTGGAGAGGGCCATCAGCTCCGAAGCCGCCTCGGTGCTTCCGCCGTTGATGGCCGCGATGCCGGGATTCAGTGCCTGGAACTCCGGGTCCTGGGTGATGTTGACGGGATTGTGCGCCAGTGCCGGGTCGTCCTGTTTGATGAACTGCTCGGCGGGATAGGACTCGGTGAGCAGCTTGGCCAGCAATCGGGGAGTGAGCTTCAAGGTGGTGTACGGCTGACCGTTGGCACCGTCGATGGCGTAGGAGATGGCAAAGCCGGTGAGGGCCACCGGGGCGTTGACGACCGGCTTTCCGTACCCTCCCGGTTGGGCGAAGCTGGTGAAGGCCGCCTCGGCGCTGCCCGTGGCGACCAGGTTTCGGGCCTCGGGCTCGCCGGTCTGGACATGCACGAAGGAGAAGTCGGAGGCCTTGTCGAGGCAGAAGCTGGGCTCCCACTGCCCGGTGGCCTGGATCAACAGTTCCGATCCGTAGACGTCGACGACGTTGGACGGGCCACTGGTGGTGACGCTGCAGGCGTCGTCCGGAACTCCGAACGTCAGCGGCACGGAAATCCGGTTGCGCCAGTTGGAAGCGGCCCACCAGAGGCTGCCGCTGACGGTCAGCTGATTGCCGCCGTTGGAGGGCATCAACTGACCGGGCGTGAAGGCCCCGGTGCCTTCACACGCACCCACATCGGACGCCGGCACAGCCGACGGAACGGTCGCCGTCGACGGATCGCAGCTGATCCCCATGATGGGCACCGCCACCAGGGAACACGACACGGTATTGGAGCAGCCCAGCGAGGCGTTCTGCGCCGAGGTCCACAGGTCGAACTCGGCGCTGCCGGTGCCGTCCGGGTTGGTCACCCCGAACGTCTCGTTGCTGGGGAGAGCCGATCCACCGACGTCATCCGCCTCCGGCGGTTGCCCGGCGCAGCCCCCGTTACCCCCGTTGTAGACGACGCCGTTGGCGGCGTCGAAGGGGACCCAGTACTGGACGGGCGCGGACTCAAAGTACTGACACGACTTCGGGAGCGGAGAGGGTGCCCCGACCACGGGACCCCGATCGGCCGTGGTGGCGTACTCGTCCAGCCGGTAGGGCGGGTAGGAGTCACTCAGGCTGTCCTGGTAGTGCTCGTTCCACGCCTGTGTCCAGCACGTCTCGGGACTCAGCTGGTCGGTGACCGGGACGCTCGTGGAATCGACGCCGCGGCACTCCAGGAGGACGAAGGGGTACTCCTCGTCCTGGGCGGTGATGGAGTTGTCATCGGCGACGATGCCACCGGTCGGGTGAGCCCCCGACCAGGAGACACTGATCTCCTGCCGGCCCTTCAGGTTGGTTGTCTGGCTCACGTTGAGCGTGACGGTACGGGTGTCCACCACCTTGTCGGCTCCGCCCACCTCCTCGTCCCGGGAGATCGTCTCCGTCTTGGTGAAGGCCGGCGCCGCGGCAGCGTGAGGCACCAGGGCACCGGGCGCGGTGGCGGTGAGGCCAGGAAGGGCGGCGGCCACCACGATGGCGACAGCCGCCGCCAGTGCGACGGCGAGCTTGGTCATGGCGTTCCCCGGTGGCGGAGGCGTGCACGCCGGTATCCGAGGACCACCGGTACGGCGAACACCAGGAGCAGCACGAGCACTGCCCACCACAGCGTGGACATCCGGGTCACCAGGTTGATGCCGGCGATGGTGACGGGTTGATAGGGCGGCTGGGTGGTGGTGGTCGAACTCGAGGAGCCCGCCGCGCCGTTCGCCTGGTTGGTGACGGCGCCGGCGGCGCCGGCGGCTCCGGCGGCGGGGCCGGCAGAGCCGGAGGCGGCTCCGGAACCACCGGCCGCACCTCCCGACCCCGACCCTCCGGTCCCGCCTCCCGACCCTGCGGCTCCCGCCGCCGATCCCGGGTAGCTCCCCGAGGTGGTGGGTGTGGCCCCGATGCCGTTGGGCGTCACCCCGGCCGCGCACGGTCCTTGCCCGATCTGATCGCAGGCCGGTGGCAGTGGTGCGATGGTGGCCAGGTAGTTGGTGTTCGGCTGACCGAGGACGAACGTGGGGTTGTTGCAGGTGTCGATGTTCTCAGCTGTCAGATCGACGCCGGGGTCAGCCTGCTGGAGCTTGTTGATCTGCCCGAAGCCCGCCTCCACCAGGTTCACCGGCAGGGGTGAGTAGCCGATCGGCCCGATCTCCTTCTGGCCCTGACAGATCGAGTAGTAGGAGAAGTCGGCGATCGACTGGCGCTTGGCCGTCGTCTCGCTGGAGTCGGTCGAGGCCGTCCCGGTCGGCTCGATCATGTACACGTACGACGACAGGGGATACGTGCGTGGGTCCGGGTCGGTGTAGACGTTGGTCAGGTCCTGCAGGAGGTAGTCCGGAGAGCTCGGATCCATGTTGATCTGGGCCGCCTCCAGGGCGACCGCCACGTTGTACTGGGTCGGCAGGGTGAAGTACCCGGCCTTGTTGAGGACCTTGACCACCGGATAGTTGACGCTGAGGGCGAAGGAGTACTCGACGTAGCTGATCGACCCGTTGGCCGAGCTCGACGCCACGTAGTTCATGGCACCGTTGGAGCCGTTCTGGGCGATCTGGTCTCCCTGGCGGGGGAAGTACTCGGTCGCACCCTTGGCACCGGCGAAGGGCTGCCAGATGTTGGGGTACTGCGAGTTGAAGTAGCTGGTGAGCTGTTCGGTGGCCCCTGATCCCTCGGACTGCACCACCGGGATGATGGACAGGGACGGGAGGGCATGGCCGTTGTTGTCGCTGGTGATCTCCGGATCGTCCCAGTTGGTGATCTGGTTGGTGAAGATCTTGGCCAGGGTCTCGCCGGAGAGCCGGAGATTCTCCACCTGCTCGCCGTCGAACTTGATCTGGTACGGGAACGACGTCCCGCCGGCGGCGATGGGGAGGTAGGCGTAGGGCCGCCCCTGGGAGGTGTCGGAGACCCCGGTCACCGGGTCGACCCCCTGGTAGCCGTCGGAGGTGACCGAGAAGTCGGAGACCTTGTTGGCGAAGTCCTGGCGTCCCTGGGCGTCGCCGTCCGGGTTGTAGACCACCTGGATCCCTGCCGAGTTCACGTCCGCCACCCACTGGTTGACGGCGTTCTCCGCCCAGCTCGACCCCGACCCGTTGATCAGGGCGTGACTGGCCGCCCCCGCCGGCGGGGCGGACAGCAGCGGGCCGAGCACCAGAGCGGCCACCGAGGCGACGAACACCAGTCGGAGCCGGGGGGTGGTCGGGCGCCTCACCGTCGATTTCCCTTCTCGCGGACCAGGAACCGGGTGACCACGAAGAGGGCGAGGACCATGGCCAGGAGCACGCTGGCCGCCCCGAAGGCGCGGGCGATGGCGACCGGCTCGTGGGTGGTGTACGCCGTGTAGATGTAGAGCGGCAGCGAGTTCATCGGCTCGCCCACCGGATTGAAGGTGAGGAAGCTCGAGGCCCCCGAGGTGATGAGCACCACCGCCGTCTCCCCGATCCCGCGGGCCACGGCGAGGATGGTGGCGGTGGCCAGGCCGGCCCGGGCACTGGGGAGCACCACCTTGCGGACGGTGTTCCAGTGGTTGGCTCCCAGGGCGGCGCTGGCCTCGCGGAGGCCGTTGGGGACCACCCGCAGCGCCACCTCACCGGCCCGGGCGATGATCGGGATCATGGTCACCGACATGGCGATCGCCGCCGCCAGCCCCGACTTGGGCATCCCGAACCCGACGATCAGCACCACGTACACGAAGAGCCCCGCCAGGATCTCCGGGAGGGCCGTCATCGACTCGACGACGGTCCGCACCAGCTGCGATCCCCGTCCCCGGACCTCGGTCATGTACACGGCGGTGCCGATACCCAGCGGAACCGACACCACCACCGCGATCCCCACTTCGATGACCGTTCCCACCAGGGCGGCGAGGATGCCCCCCTTGTCCAGCGAGGCGGTCGGAGCCACCCCCGCCATGTCGTGGGTGAAGAAGTTCAGGTGGACGAGGGCATGCCAGCCCTGGGCGAAGGTGTAGATGATGGCACTGGCCAGGGCCAGGACCACGATGGCCGCCGCCAACCACAGCGTCACGGTGACCAGGCGCTCCACCACCACATGGCGCGGGTTGGAGATGGACACCACGGTGGCGTAGACGGCCAGGAACACCAGGAACCAACAGACCAGGAAGCCGAGCACCCCGCTGAAGTCGAGGAGGTGCTCGTAGCCGATGAACACCAGGGCGAGGGACGACACCGTCGACCCGACCAGCGAGAACCAGTCGTCAGCGGTGAAGGTCCGGATCCGCCGGGGGCGTCGCTTGGGACGCGGCGTCCCGCCGGCCATCCGGTCCGGCGCCCGCCCGGAGGTCGCCGGCTCGTGGAGCATCGTCATGTCAGATCTCCGTCGCCGCGCCGCTACGGCTGCGGCGGATGATCACGGCCGCCACGCTGTTGACCGCCAGGGTGATCAGGAACAGGACGAACCCGGCGGTCAGAAGGGCGGAGAGCTGGGACTTGGTGGCATCGCCGAAGTTGCCGGCGATCAGCGCCGAGGTGGTCTGGGTCCCCGCCTCCAGGATCCGCGGCTTGATGATGTAGGCCGGCGAGATGATGATCAGCACCGCGGCCGTCTCGCCCAGGGCCCGGCCCAGCGCCAGCATGGTCCCGCCGATGATGCCGCCCTTGGCGAAGGGCAGGACCACGGTCCGGGCGACGCCGAAGCGGGTGCCGCCGAGGGCCATGGCCGCCTCCCGCTCCCCCAGGGGGGCCTGGTCGAACACCGCCCGCATCAGGGCGCAGGCCAGGGGGATCGCCATCATGGCCACCGCCAACCCGGCGATGAAGGCGGAGCTGGTGTACCGCGACTGCTGCCAGACGGCGGCGTTGGGGTCGGTGTCCACGTGGAAGATGGGGATCCATCCCAGGTACTGGCTGAGCCAGCGGGCCAGGTTGATGGCGTGGGGTTGCAGCAGGAAGAAGCCCCAGAGGCCGTAGATGATGCTGGGCACCGCCGCCATCAGGTCGATGGCCGAGATGAGGTACGACTTGATCCGCTTGGGGGCGTAGTCGGTGATGAACAGGGCCATCATCAGGGCCAGCGGGAAGGCCACCACCATGGCCACCAGCGCCACCTCCACCGTGCCCACCAGCACGGCGGCGATGCCGATCTTGTCCAGTTCGGGCTGCCACTGGGTCTGGGTGAAGAAGCTGAGGCCGTAGTGGCGGAACGTGGGGATCGACTGGTAGCCGAGGAAGATCCCGATGGCGCCGGTCATGATCAGCACGAACATGCCGACCGACGTCACGCTGCCGTGGAAGAGCTTGTCGGACCGCTCCAGGGAGGGCTTGAGCTGCCGCGGCGCCCGGGGCACCTTCGGTGCCGCCGGCGGGGCCACCGCCGTGGTCACCCGAACCGTCCCTGGACGTAGTCGGCAGTGCGCGGATCCGCAGGATGCTCGAACAGGTCGATGGTCGAGCCGCTCTCCACGATGCCGCCGGGGCTGCCCTGGGCGGCCAGGAAGAACGCCGCCTGCTGCGACACCCGGGCCGCCTGCTGCATGTTGTGGGTGACGATCACGATGGTCACCTCGGCCCGGAGCTCGTCGATCGTCTCCTCGATCCGGCGGGTGGAGGTCGGGTCGAGCGCCGAACACGGCTCGTCCATCAGCAGCACGTTGGGACCGACCGCCAGGGCCCGGGCGATGCACAGCCGCTGCTGCTGACCACCGGAGAGGGCGGAGCCGGGACGGGCCAGGCGGTCCTTCACCTCGTCCCACAGCCCGGCCCGGATGAGGCAGCGCTCCACCAGGTCACTCCGCTCCGACTTGGAGACCTTGGTGTTGGTGAGGGCCAGACCGGCGGTGACGTTCTCGGCGATGGACATGGCCGGGAACGGGTTGGGCTTCTGGAACACCATGCCGATGTGCTTGCGGACATCGGTCAGTCGGTGGCCGGCGGCGTAGATGTCATCGCCGTTGAGGAGCACCTCCCCGGCCAGCTGGGCGCCGGGCACCGACTCGTGCATCCGGTTGAGGATGCGCAGGAAGGTCGACTTGCCGCACCCCGACGGCCCGATGAGGGCGGTGACGGTGGCCGCCGGCATCGACAGGGAGACATCGTCGAGCACCTGGGTGTCCCCGAACCAGGCCGACACCTCGACGGCGTCCAGGTGGGCGGGACCACGCGGAACCGGGGCCCGTCCGACGGATCCCCGCCGCGCCGGGCCGCGGCCCTGAGGCACGGCTCCGGAGGGGGCGGCGAACTCGTCGACGGCCGTCATCCTTAGGACCCCGCCAATCCGACGATCGGCTGGGACAGCGGAGCACCCCCGCCGGACCCGTAGAACCCGGCGTCCCCGAAGGCGAAGATGCCACCGTCGGAAGCCACCAACGTGTACCCCAGGCCGTCGGGGCTGGCCGTGATGCCCACGATCGGCTTGGTGAGGGTGAGCGACCCGGTGGAGCCGTAGAAGCCGGCGTCGCCGAAGGCGAAGATCCCGCCGTCGGCCGCCACCATCCAGTAGCCCTTGCCGTCCGGCGTGGCGGCCATGCCCACGATCGGCTTGTTGAGGGTCAGCGATCCGGTGGAGCCGTGGAAGCCGGCGTCGCCGAAGGCGAAGATACCGCCGTCGGAGGCCACCAGCCAGTAGCCCCGGCCGTCGGGGGTCGAGGCCATGCCCACGATCGGCTTGTTGAGGGTGAGCGATCCGGTGGAGCCGTAGAAGCCGGCGTCGCCGAAGGCGAAGATCCCGCCGTCGGCCGCCACCAGCCAGTAGCCCTTGCCGTCCGGCGTGGCGGCCATGCCCACGATCGGCTGATTGAGGACCAGAGACCCCGTGGAGCCGTAGTAGCCGGCGTCGCCCCCGGTGAAGATGCCACCGTCCGAGGCGACCAGCCAGTAGCCCTTGGAGTCCGGCGTGGGGGCCATGCCCACGATCGGCTTGTTGAGGGTCAGACCCCCGGTGGATCCGTAGAACCCGGCGTTGCCGAAGGCGAAGATGCCGCCGTCGGCCGCCACCAGCCAGTAGCCCTTCCCCGATCGGCCGTTGACGGTGAAGGACGCCGCCCCGGTGGATCCGGCGTAGCCGCTGCCCGGGGTCGGCAGGTAGGTGGCGGTCAGGGAGTCGGTGCCGGCCGGCAGCGAGTCCGTGGTCAGCGTCGCCTTCCCCTCGACCACCGCTACCGGGGCGCCCAGCGCCGTCGAGCCGGTCTGGAACTGGACCGTCCCCCCGGCGCCGGCGGTGACCGTCGCCGTCAGCGTCACCGGGGTCCCCACCGCCTGGGGGCTGGCCGGCGAGACGCTCAGGGAGGTGGTGGTGGCGGTGAGCGGCTCGACGGTGAACGACGCCGTGCCGGTGGATCCGGAGTATCCGCTCCCGGCGGTGGGCACGAACACGGCGCTGAGGCTGTCGGTGCCGACCGGGAGCGACGAGGTGGTGGTGCTGGCGGTCCCTCCCGCCACGGCCACCGGCGAGCCGAGGTCGGTCGTGCCCACCTTGAACTGCACCGTGCCCGGTGCCGACGGGCTGACGGAAGCCGAGAGAGTCACCGGCGTCCCCGCGAAGCGCGGACTGCTGGGTGATGCGCTCAGCGTGGTGGTGGTCGGGCGGGCGGTCACCGTGAACGAGACGGTCTGCGACGACGTGCCGTACGCGCTGGTATCCGTCGGCGTGAAGGTGGCGGTGATCGAGTCGGTGCCCACCGGTAGCGCTGTCGTGGAGGTCGAGGCCGTGCCCGTGCCCACGCTGACCGTCACCGGACCGTTGATGGGCGTGGTGCCCACCTCGAACTGGACGCTACCCGGCACACCGGTTGTCACCGAGGCGTTGAGCGTGACCGAGGTGCCGAACTCCTGCGGACTCGACGGTGTGGTGCTGAGGGAGGTGGTGGTCGGGGTGGTGACGACGAACGGAATGGTGTCGGTGGAGGTGGTGTAGTCGCTCGTCTGGGTCGGCGTGAAGGTGGCGGTGAGCGAGTCGGTGCCCTCGGGGAGGGTGGTGGTCGAGGTCGAGGCGGTGCCGCCGACAACTGTCACCGGACCGTTGATGGGCGTGGTGCCCACCTCGAACTGCACGGTACCGGCCGCACCGCCAGTGACCGTGGCGGTGAGGGTCACGGAGGTCCCCGATCCCTGGGGGCTCGACGGGGTGGTGGTGAGGACGGTAGTGGTCGGTCGCACCACCACGGTGAACGGGATGGTCTCCGATGACACGGAGTAGTTGCTGCTGGTCGGCGTGAAGGTGGCGGTGAGGGAGTCGGTGCCCACCGGCAGGGTCGTCGTGGAGGTGGAGGCGGTGCCCCCGCTGACCGTCACCGGGCTGTTGATGGGGGTGGTGCCCACCTCGAACTGGACGGTGCCGGGCACGCCGGAGGTCACGGTGGCGTTGAGGGTCACCGACGTCCCGAACTCCTGCGGGCTGGCCTGGGTGGTGGTCACGGTGGTCGAGGTGGGGATGGCCGTGACGGTGAACGGGATGGTGTCCGACGACGTGGCGTAGGCGTCGCTGGTCGGCGTGAAGGTGGCGGTGAGGGAGTCGGTGCCCACCGGCAGGGTCGTCGTGGAGGTGGAGGCGGTGCCCCCGCTCACCGTCACCGGGCTGTTGATGGGGGTGGTGCCCACCTCGAACTGGACGGTGCCGGGCACGCCGGAGGTCACTGGGCGTTGAGGGTCACCGACGTCCCGAACTCCTGCGGGCTGGACTGCGTGGTGGTGAGGGTGGTCGAGGTGGGGGCCGCCGTCACGGTGTACGAGATGGTGTCGAACGACGAGGCGTACCCGTTGCCCGCCGTCGGGGTGAACGTGGCGGTGATCGAGTCGGTGCCGGCCGGGAGCGTGGTCGTCGAGGTCGACGCCGTACCGCCGCTCACCGTCACCGGACCGTTGATCGCAGTGGTGCCGACCTCGAACTGCACGGTGCCGGCCACGCCGGAGGTCACCGTGGCGTTGAGGGTCACCGAGGTACCCGCGGCCTGTGGACTAGCGGGTGAGGCACCGAGGGTCGTGGTGGTCGGGATGGCGGTGACGGTGTACGTGGCCGTCCCGGTCGACCCGGCATAGCCGGTGCCGGTCGGGGAGAACACCGCCGAGAGGTTGTCCGGGCCACCCACCGGAAGCGCCGTGGTGGTCAGTGAGGCGGTCCCGCCGCTGACGGTCTGCGGCGTCCCGACCGCCGTGGTGCCGCTGTAGAACTGGACGGTCCCCGCCGCCCCGGCGGTCACGTTGGCCGTCAGGGTCACCGACGTGCCGTACTGCTGGGGACTCGATGGCGAGACCGACAGGGTGGTGGTCGTCGGGGCCTGGGTGTAGACGAGCGTCCAGGTGGTGCCACTGATGAGGATGTCCGCCGAGTCGTAGCTGGTCGACTGGGGCTTCCCCGATGCGCCGGTGAAGAGGCGCAGCACGTACACCCCGGCATCGGCGTCGGTCAGGGTGTTGGGGTAGTCGGTGATGTAGTCCGACAGGGGGTAGTCCCCGCTGCTGCCGGTGACCAGCGGCAGTGACGACGACGGCAGGGGCGATGGCGCTGACGCGTTGGGGAAGGGTGTGGCACTGCTGAGGCCTTCACCCGGCCACTGGCCCGGGCTCTGGCCCTGCTGGGGGGTGAAGGCCTCCAAGGTGGCAGTGGTGTCGCCCGCCCGCGGCAGGTTGGTTCCCTGCACATACGCCGCCAGGGGGGCGCTCGTGCTTCCCGTGGTGATCTGCTGACCCAGCGAGTTGTAGAAGATCAGTCCACCGATCTGTGGACTGCCCACCGGTTCCCACGACGGGATGGACGACGCCGCCGACGCGTCGGGCCCGGGCACGGCGAGGATGCCGGCGGCCGCACCGGCCACGAGCAGGAGGGTCGCCAGGGCGGCCGCCACGGTGCGGAGCGGGTGGCTGGGGAGGGAGTGCATGGGGAACGGCCTTTCGTTCACGATGGGGTCGTGGGTTCCGGTGGAGCGGGTTCTGATGGTCGGCGACGCCGGATGAAGAAGAACAGGAGGGTCGCCAGGACGGCCAGGGCGGCGATCACCAGGGCGGCGATCAGGGGTACGTGGCTGGTCGTAGCTGTGGTCGCGGTGACCGGATCGGACACTCCAGGGCTCGAGTGGGCTCCCGAGCCGGATCCCGAACCCTTGGATCCGCTGGAGCCGGAGCCTTTCGACGTCTCCGAGCCGCCGGTTCCAGCCGGGATCGCTGTGCTCGAGCTGGTCGATGATCCTCCCGTGCCGTTGCCCGGGGTGGTCGAGGAGGAGGGGAGCAGCGCCGTCTCGATCGACTCCGCACTCCCGGAGTTGCAGTTCACCGGACCGCCACCGAACGCCTGCCAGGTGTCACCGGTCACCTGGATGTCGAGCGTCGGGTAGTGGACTTCGTAGGTCTCCTGATCTGCCGCACCCAAATACATGCGGAGTTGGATGAACCCATCCCACTCCGGTGGGAAGTCCTGGAGAAACGTCTCGAGCGGCACATCCTTGTCGGTAGCCGCCGCCATCGGATTGTCCGGGTTCGAATAGCGCGATGCGGACGTCAGCTCCTCACCGCTCCAGTCACCCGGAGGCAGTACCTGGATCGGAAGGTACGCGGTCAACGTTGCGGTTCGGGAGGTTCCGCTGTACTTCGATGGTGCCGCTTGGGACGACACCGCCCGCCATACGAATGGCGTTGTCGTGACCGAGCCGCTGGTGATCTGTTGCCCGGCCTGGTTGCAGAGGCCGATGTAGCCGGAGGCGTTCGGGTCGGTGTACGGCACCCCAGGGGTCGCCGCACCCGACGCACCCGCACCCGCCAACGCCCCCAGAAGGACCAGAGCGAGAACGGCCACCAATCGGGCGGCACCACGCATGCTCCTCATGCGTCCGCCCCCACCGGCTGTGGCGGGACAGACGACACTGCATCGACCGGGATGGCCCGCCGCCGTCGCCGTCGTCGGTACCACCAGTACCCGGCCAGAAGCAGGACGACGATCACGATCAACGTCCACGGGATCGCCCAGAGCCAGGTGCTGGCGGTGGCCGCCACCAGTCCGGGTGGAGTGGCGCCGGAGACCGCCAGCGGTTGGGCGGTGACCGTGGCGTGGAGCAGGACTTGAGGCCACAGGCCGGGAACGACCACGTGCTCCGACACCGACGAGCCGGGGAGCAGGACGGCGATCTTGGGGAGCTTCACCGACCGGCTGTCTGCGACCAGTCCCGACACTCCGACGGACTGGTCTACGGCGAGGTCCACGTTCCCCTTGTTGCTGAGGAGGTAACTGACCTGGGCGTTCCCCTTCCCCACGGGGTCGACGGTGCCGTCGTAGGAGGCATTCAGATCCGTGACGGTGAGCTTCGGTGCCAACACCCCAGCCACGCGGACGAACACGCGGGTGCCCACCCGCTGGTCGAGGATCACGCGCTGCCCGCTCCTGTTCGCCCCCACTGTCTGGAGGGATGCCACGATGCCCCCGGCATGGTCACCCGGGGAGGCCGTCACCGGGATGTGGAGCACGATCGGCTCGATGACGGAGCCGGGCCCGGTGGAGGTCTCCGGTGGGACCTCCACCGTTCCGGACCCCGATGGGAGGCTGATCCAGGAGCCGACCCCCGTCGGCCTGGTGGCGGCGGGGAGCAGGCCGAAGCCCCCAGCGGTGGTCTCCAGGGCATCGGTGGAATAGAGCTGGAGGGCCAGGGGCGCCGCGGAGTAGTTGACCACGGCCACGTTGTCGTTCACGATCGCCCCCGGGGTGACGGCGAACGAGAAGTTGGACCGGACCTCAGCAGCGCCCACTGACGCCGGCTCGACCCCGAAGGTCACTCGAGAATCCGGAGTCGTGGATGTCGAAACGGCGCCGACCGGGGTCACGCCACCCACCAGTACGAGGATCATGCCGGTGACCACCGTCGCCAGGCATCCACGGGCGGCCGTCATCCGTGCTGCCCGGTGACGGACGTAGCCCGTTCGGGCGTGCGGTGTCATTCGGGCGGACCCCATAGTTGATGAAATCTATCGTATTTCCTGTAATAGAAGAAATCGCAGGTCACCGGCTTTGTAGTGAAAGCGAAACAGGGGCGAGCGCCAGCCTTGTGGCCGGCGCCCGCCCCTGTTCGATGAGGCCTGCAGCGGGTCGCTAGACGATGGTGAACGTCAGTGTTGCGCTGTAGGTCCCCGCCGGAGTCGAGGACGGAGCCACCAGGTTCAGGGTTCCGTCGACGAAGACCGATCCGTCACCACCGTTCGGGGCGGAGGTGGTGTTGGCGAAGGCGTGCGCCTCGCCCGAGAGGCCGTCGGTCCCGCTGGCCCCCGCTGGGTACGGTGAACCGGTGGTGGCGGTACTGGTCACGTCGTTGGTCGCCACATCGTTGGCCTGTAGGGCGTTGCCCGTGATGTACACCGGCTTCACCCCCGTGAAGGCCAGGTTCTCACCGCTGATGCTATTCGTCCCGTTGGTGAAGTCCGAGACCTGGGCCGAGGCCGTCCACACCGCATCACCCGCACGGGTGTCGGTGATGAGCACACCACCGTTGGCCGCATCCGTGGTGGATGCGGCCACATCGGTGGCGGAATACGTCCCGAAGGCGGCAATCGCCTGGAACTCGGACCCGCCGTTGATCAGGCTGGCGTTTCCGAGTTGGAACGGATTGGCCGAGGTGTAGGGCGTCGAGATGGTCAGGGTACCGGCCGGAACTCCAACCTGCAGGTTCTGCGGGTCCGGGCCAGTGGAACCATTGGCGTCCAGCCCGGTGAAGAGGACCCCCAGTGAGGTCGAGGGCTTGTACGACGGCGAAGCACCGGAGTAGATCGCCACCAGGTTGTTCGCACCGACCGACAGGCCGCTGGTGACGTTGTCGGTTGCTACTCCATTGACGAGTGCTACTGCCGATCCGAGGTTGCTCCCGTTGTCGGTGAACTGCACGGTGCCGGTCGGGATCGACGCCGGGATGGTCGAGTCGCTGACGTTGGCCGTGATCGTCACCGCGCTCGTGACGGGAGCGGTGCTGGGATTGACGGACAGGGCCGTCACCGTGGTGTCACCCAGTGACTGGACCACGAAGCTCACGGGCGAGGACGTCGAGGGCGCGTACCCGATGGTGGTCGGGGTGAACGTCGCGGTCAGCGAGTCGGTACCCACCGGCAGCGCCGTCGTGGTGAGGGCAGCCGATCCGGCCGTCACGGGGACGGCGGCGCCGAGGGCAGTCCCGTTATCCAGGAACTGCACGGATCCCGCCACGCCTGAGCCGGGGGTGACGGTGGCGGTCAGCGTCTCGGAGGTATTGACAACCTGCGGGCTGGCCGGCGACACGCCGAGCGTCGTGGTCGTCGCCGCCGGAGCGGTGATCGTGTAGTTGCTGGCACTCGACGTGGACCCGGCGAACGCCGAGCCCGTCGTGGGAGTGAACACCGCGGTCAACGAGTTGGCTCCGACCGGAAGTCCGGTCACGTTGGCCGTGGCGGTCCCACCACTGACGGCCACCGGGGAGCCGAGCGGCGAGCCGCCGTTCTCGAACTGCACGGTTCCGGGTGCGCCCGGGGTGACGGTGGCCGTCAAGGCCACCGTCGTGCCCTGAAGCTGCGGACTGGCCGGGCTCTCCGCCAGGGTGGTGGTGGTAGCGGTGCTCGGGTCGTAGTCGAGCGTCCAGGTGTTCGTGGTGTTGTCGATCGAGATGACAGCCTCGTCGTAGTTCGACGTCTGGGCCTTCCCGGATGCGCCGGTGAACAGGCGGAGCACATAGAGGCCGGCATACCCGTCGGTCGACGATGTGTCGTTGTTGGGGAAGTCCCCGACGTAGTCCTCGAGGCTGTAGTCGGTCGCCGACCCCGTGACCAGGGGAAGGTTGGACGAGGCGAGGGATGCAGGAGCGCCAGCATTGGGGAAGTTCGTCACGCTGCTGACACCCTCACCGCTCCAGCCGCCGGCCGCCACGCCGTTGACCGGGGTGTAGGCGTCGACGACAGCCGTGGTGTCACCGGCCCGGATGATGGACGAGCCCTGGATGTAGGCCGCAATCGGACCGGTGGCGGTCGACCCGCCGGTGATGACCTGACCAGCCGAGTTGTAGAACGTCAGGCCGCCCACCTCGGGCGTGGGTGTGATGGTGGACTCCCACGGCGGGGCTGTACCGAAGGCACTTGCGGTGCCGGCCAGCCCTGCGACGAGAGTTCCGCTGACGACGGTGGCCAGGGCCACGGTCGTGAGGGTCCTCAGTAGCTTCTTCATGGTTCTTGGTTCCGATCCTTTTCTGTGTTGTTCGGGTTGTGGATGGGGGGTTGATGGGTACGAGGGCGCGGAGACCCAAGGTCATGTCGATTCAAGGGACTGCGCGGGGTGTGGTGGGATCCGTCCGGGTCAGATGGAACTGCGCTCAGTCCACCTGACCCGGACCTTCACCGGAAGGGCTAGCCGTGCGAGACGTTGCCCAGATCGTTGTAGGCGGGGACCACTCCGGAGGCGGCAACCAACGCCGCACCGGTCGACCTGGCGAAGAACGGAGTCGTCGGGGCCGAAGGGTTGGAGAACAACGACTGCACCCAGTTCTTGGTGCCACCGGGCTCCAGCGGCGTGGTCGAGGCGGCGTCGGACTGCCGGAAGATCACGTAGTCGGTGATCGGGCTGGTGTACGCCGTCCCACTTCCGACCACCGTCCCGGTGAGCAGCGAGACTGCCGGTGCCAACGCCGCCGGACCTCCCGTCGGGTAGGACGGCTGGGTGGCCGGGTTCAGGAAGTAGCTGCTGTTCCAGAGGGCGAGCCGGGCCGCGGAGAACGGCACGATGGCGTCGTCCGGAGCAGGGGACGACTCCGTCACTCCCGTCGGGGCCGTCACTCCGGTGATGCCCGTCGGATCGTTCTGCTCCACCTGCACGATGTCGGGATTCGTGAGGGTGGCCGCGACATTGCCGTTGGCCGTCTTGAGGTCGGCGATGAACGTCTTGTAGATCGTCGACGTGGTCGGCGGCAACTCGGGGATGATGGTGTCGGTCGAGGCACCGAGGCCGAGGCCCGCCCACGTGACCGGCGTCGTCGAGTCGTAGATCGAGAGCAGCTGGTTGATGGTCAGCCCGGCCGGGGCGTTCGTGGTGTAGGTGGTGCTGCCGACGGTGCCGTTGGCGGCGGCGATCTCCACTGCGTCAGTGCCGAGCTCGACGACGTGGAGGTAGCCGAAGCCCTCGGTGCCGGCCGTGCTCTGCTGCGCGGCGGTCGGAAGGCTGCCGCTGAAGATGTAGTTGATCGTCTCCGGGGACCCTTGGTCGGCCAGCAGGGCGGTGATGGCATTGCCACTGCTGCTGATCCGCTGCACCGGACTGGTGCCGGCCCGAAGCACGTCGGTGGGGTTGAGGAGCGAGGGAGTCTTCTCGCTGCTGCCCTGGGTGTAGGCCGTACGGGCGTTGCCATCGGCGGTGGCGTCGAAGTCCACCACCCGGTTGACGGTGGCGGTGCTGTTGAAGCCCGCCGCCCCGGCGGTGTCGCCGTTCAGGCCGAAGTCGACGGCGAACTGGGGGGTGTCGCCACCGACACCGACGATGTCGTTGGGCTGCGGAGCGTAGTCAGCGCCGGCCTGAGCGATCCCCATGATGGGGAGCAGCATCGCAGTGGCTCCGACGACGCTCGCTGCGATCAGTGTTCTCTTGTGCTTCACGGGTTGTCCCTTTCGTGCCTGTGGTTCTGCCGCCCTGCGGATGTCGCCTGACTGCGGTGGGGACTTTCTAGTGTAATCCGACCGTTTTGGTCAACTATTAATTCAGAATTAACGAATACTCCTCTGACCTGGACTTTCCTGGAGGAACTCCGCAGTGGAGCTGCGACGGAGGATTGGACCGGGGCCCTCCGGGGTACCGGCGCGACGGTTCGAGGCTCACGTGGTCGGTCGTCCCACCCCTCCCCTACCATCGGTGGCCGCGACGACAGGGGGCCACCGTGACCGATTCCGAACCGACCACCGACGATGGTGGAGGGTCAGCCGACAGGGAGGTCGTCCGCTCCTTCTGGGCGGCGCTCTACGACCGTGACTGGGACCGCATCGCCGGGTTCTTCGGCGAGGACAGCGAGTACACCGATGTGCCCTCCCCCGCCGACGACGTGGCCCACGGATCCGCCCAGATCGTGGCCCGCCTCCGCCTCGGCCTCGAGAAGGTGGACGCCTACGAGCACCATCTGCGCCTGATGGTCGCCGAGGGAGGCACCGTGGTCACCGAGCATGCCGAGACCTGGCACTGGCACACCGGGGAGTCGGTCACCCTGCCCTTCGTCTCCGTCCACGAACTCCGGGACGGCACCATCGTCCGGTGGTGGGACTACTGGGACCTGCAGACCCTGATGCAGGCGGCGCCCGCCTGGTGGATCGAGCACGTGGCCCAGGGGTACGCCTGACGGATCCGCGTCCGTCGGGGACTCCCGGCGGGCCCACTCCCTGTCCGCCCGCTCTCAGGCGCCACGGAACCCCTTGATCAGGAGCAGGGCTCCGAAGGCGGTCACGAATCCTCCGGTGATGAGGCTGCGATACCGGGTCATGAAGGCGCGGACGCCGGCCAGGGTCCGCATCGAGGAACGGGGGGCCACCACCGTCAGCCCCAGGGGCACCAGGACCGGCACCATCATGATGGCGATCACCACGGCGATGGTCACGACCCGGTCGACGTCGTCCACCTTGGCCAGGCCGATGTCCTTCAGCGCCGCCAGGTAGAGGGCCACCGTGCTCACGTTGGAGGCCATCAGGGCGAACCCGAGGGCGAGCGCTCCGCCCAGGCTCCCCCGGCGGCCCGGCGGCGGCACTCCCCCGTCGGCGGCGCCCGTGGCCCCGGCGGCGTCGTCGCCCGCCCCCTCCCCACCCTCCGGGTCCCGGTGGCTGCCCCGGTAGGCCAGCTCGGCCAGCCGTCCCAACCCGTAGAGGAGCAGCAGGACGCCGAGGGTGATGTCCACCACCGCGCCGGTGGTGTTGGGACCGGTACCGGTGTGCCCGACGGAGTGGAACAGGGTGGCCACCAGCACGGTGAGCACCACCAGGGTGAGGACGTTGCCGACGGCGAAGGCCAGGGCCCGCAGGCGGGGCCGGTGCTCCCCTCCCAGGATGAGGACCACGGCGACCAGGAGCACCGGGCTGATGGCGCCGCCGATGGCCAGCGGAAGCTCCCTGGCGATCAGTTGGCCCATGCGATGTCCTCTCGCTCCCCCGGGCTGCCCACCGAACCTACCAGCGACCCGCCCACCGTCCCCGGGATGGGGCGGGCCGGGCGGGCCGGTGCGCTAGCCTTGGGGAGCTGCACTCCGGTCGGAAACCCCCATGACGGGGCAGCCCCGCCGCCCGGACGGCACCCCGGCCCCGACGGCGCGGGTGCCCACCACAGGCCCGCCGCGGCCGCCCGAGCAAGGAGCCCGCATGACCACCGATCCGTCCCGCCCCGACTTCAAGGTCGCCGACCTGTCGCTGGCCGAGTTCGGCCGCAAGGAGATCATCCTGGCCGAGCACGAGATGCCGGGTCTGATGGCCATGCGCTCGGAGTTCGGCACCTCCAAGCCGCTCCGGGGCGCCCGGATCACCGGCTCCCTCCACATGACCGTCCAGACGGCGGTGCTGATCGAGACGCTGACCGCCCTGGGTGCCGAGGTGCGCTGGGCCAGCTGCAACATCTTCTCCACCCAGGACCATGCCGCCGCCGCCGTGGCCGTGGGTCCGGACGGCACCCCCGAGGCGCCGAAGGGCGTCCCGGTCTTCGCCTGGAAAGGCGAGTCCCTCGAGGAGTACTGGTGGTGCACCGAGCAGGCCCTGCTGTGGCCCGATGAGGGACCCACCATGATCCTCGACGACGGCGGTGACGCCACACTGCTCGTCCACAAGGGTGTGGAGTTCGAGAAGGCCGGCGCCGTCCCCGACCCCTCCACCGCCGACTCCGAGGAGTACGGCGTGGTCCTCACCGTGCTGCAGCGGAGCCTGACCGAGGACGCCGGACGCTGGACCTCCATCGCCAACGGCATCAAGGGCGTCTCCGAGGAGACCACCACCGGCGTGCACCGCCTCAACGAGATGGAGCGCCGTGGCGAGCTGCTGTTCCCGGCCATCAACGTCAACGATGCCGTCACCAAGTCCAAGTTCGACAACAAGTACGGCTGCCGGCACTCGCTGATCGACGGGATCAACCGGGCCACCGACGTCCTCATCGGGGGCAAGGTGGCGGTGGTCTGCGGCTTCGGCGACGTGGGCAAGGGCTGTGCCGACTCGCTGCGGGGCCAGGGCGCCCGGGTGGTCGTCACCGAGATCGACCCGATCTGCGCCCTGCAGGCCGCCATGGAGGGGTACCAGGTCGCCACCCTCGAGGACGTGCTGGACACCGCCGACATCTTCGTCACCACCACCGGCAACAAGGACGTCATCACCGCCGACCACATGTCCCGGATGAAGCACCAGGCCATCGTGGGCAACATCGGCCACTTCGACAACGAGATCGACATGGCCGGGCTCACCGCCATCGACGGGATCGAGCGGGTGAACATCAAGCCGCAGGTCGACAAGTGGGTCTTCCCCGACGGCCACGCCGTCATCGTGCTGTCGGAGGGTCGCCTCCTCAACCTGGGCAACGCCACTGGCCACCCGAGCTTCGTGATGTCCAACTCCTTCACCAACCAGACCATGGCGCAGGTCGAGCTGTACACCAAGGCGGGTGACTACGAGAACAAGGTCTACGTGCTGCCGAAGCACCTCGACGAGAAGGTCGCCCGGCTCCACCTCGACGCCCTGGGTGTCCGCCTCACCACCCTGACGCCGGAGCAGGCCGAGTACATCGGCGTGTCGGTGGACGGTCCCTTCAAGCCGGACTCCTACCGCTACTGACCGCTCCCCGGCCGTCGCTGATCTCCACCCAATAGGGTGCTGGCCATGGATGCCGGAGGAGACCTGACGCTCGAGGCGACCCGCTACGAGGTGACCGACCGGGTGGCCACCATCACCCTCGACCGTCCCGAGCGGCTCAACGCCTGGACCGCCCGGATGAACACCGAGTACCGCCACCTCCTCGACCGGGCCAGCCGCGACCCCGGGGTCCGGGTGATCGTGGTCACCGGGGCCGGCCGCGGGTTCTGTGCTGGTGCCGAGTCCGACGACCTGGCCGGCCACGTCGAGCGCGGCGCCTACGACGCCGGGGCGCCCAGCGACCTGGCCACCCCCGGCTACGGGGTCCGACCCGAGTTCGACGCCGAGCTGGCGTACCACTTCGGGATCCCCAAGCCGATCATCGCCGCCATCAACGGCCCGGTGGCCGGGATCGGGTTCGCCCTGTCGTGCTACTGCGACCTCCGCTTCGCCGCCGCCGGCGCCAAGTTCACCACCGCCCACGGCAAGCTCGGCCTGCCGTGTGCCTTCGGCCTGGCCTGGCTGCTCCCGCAGCTGGTGGGTCTCACCCGGGCCATGGACCTGATCCTCTCCAGCCGGGCCTTCACCGCCGAGGAGGCGGGGGCGTTCGGCCTGGTCAACGAGGTGGTGCCGGGTGACGAGCTGCTCGACCGGGTGACTGCCTACGCCCACCAGCTGGCCACCACCGTCTCCCCGGCGTCACTGGCCGTCTCCAAGCTCCAGGTCTACGAGGCGTTCCACCAGAGCGCCGCCCAGGCCGTGCGGGCGGCCGAGTCCCGGCTCGACCCGATGATGGCCGGCCCCGACTACCGCGAGGGGGTGGCCGCCCTCCGCGAGAAGCGACCGCCGGTGTTCGCCGACTACGACCCGGCGTAGCCCGCCGCCGGGTCCCAGCCGGAAACGGTCCCAGCTCAGTCGTTGGCGCTGATGGTCTCGAGCAGGTCGGCGAACTTCCGCTGGGCGGCCAGGCGCCGGGTGGGGACGTGCTCGGTGGGCACCTCCACCGGCTTGTAGTTCTTCAGGACCTGGCGGGCCACCGTGACCTTGTGCACCTCGTCGGGCCCGTCGTAGATCCGGGCGGCCCGGGCGTTCCGGTACATCTGCTCGAGGGGGAGGTCGGTAGAGAACCCCAGCGCCCCATGCACCTGGATGGCCCGGTCGATGACGTTGTAGAGCACGGTTGCCCCGTAGTACTTGATCATGGCGATCTCCACCCGGGCGGCGGAGGCACCCTCCTGGTCCATCTTCCAGGCGGCGTAGAGGGTCATCAGCCGGGCGGCGGTCATCTCGGCCATGGACTCGGCCACCCAGTTCTGCACGGTCTGCTTCTCGGCCAGCGTCGACTTGTGGGTGGTCCGGGAGACCGCCCGCTCGCACAGCATGTCGAGCGCCCGTTTGGACTGGCCCAGCCAGCGCATGCAGTGGTGGATCCGGCCGGGGCCCAGCCGCTGCTGGGCCAGCAGGAAGCCCTCCCCCTCGTTGCCCACCAGGTTCTCGAACGGCACCCGCACCTCGCGGTAGATGATCTCGGCGTGGCCGCCGAACTTCCCGAACTCCTCGGCGGGGTGCTCCATGGTGGCCACGTCCCGCACGATGTCGACGCCCGGGGCGTCGGCCGGCACCACGATCATCGAGCAGCCGGCGTAGGGGTGGACATCGGGGTTGGTGACCGCCATCACGATCAGGATGTCGGCGATCGACCCGTTGCTGGTGAACCACTTGTGGCCGTCGATCACCCACTCGTCACCGTCCCGGACCGCCCGGGTGGTGATCATGGTCGGGTCGGCCCCGGCCCCGGGCTCGGTCATCGAGAACCCGCTGCGGATGGTGCCGTTCAACAGCGGCTCCAGCCACTTGGACCGCTGCTCCTGGCGGCCGGAGTTCTCGATGCCGATAGCCAGCAGCTCGGCGTTGCCGGAGTCGGGAGCGTTGTTGCCGAAGGCCACCGGCCCCAGCGGCGTCTGTCCGAGGATCTCGTGCATCAGGCCCAGCCGCAGCTGGCCGAACCCCCCACCGCCGAGGTCCTCGGGGAGATGGGAGGCCCACAACCCCTGGCGCTTCACCTCCTCTTGGAGGGGACGCAGTGCCTCGAGGGTCTGGTCGTGGGTGAGGTCGAGGGTCTCCAGGGGGTAGATCTCCTCCACCACGAACCGGCGCATCCACGCCAGCTTCGCCTCGAACTCCGGTTCGGTTGAAAAATCCCAGGCCACAGCGGCCTCCTTGTCCTCGGACCACTCCGGGGTGGTCACGCCACGGTGGCGCCCCCTCCCCCTTCGTATGTCGTTTTCGAACAGTCGCACCGGGCCAACTACCGTGGTCGCATGCCCGGCGACGCGACTGCCACCCCTATCCGTACCACCGTCACCCTCTCGGCGCCCACCCGGCGGACCGCCGCCCCCGCCCCGCAACGGATCGAGATCAGCTCCGACGACGCCCGGGCCCGTCTCGAGGCGGCCGAGACCGCCCTCCTCGACGAGCGACGCCTCCTCTCCGTCGAGGAGCTGGCCGGCCTGGCCGAGCTCCCCGACCGGTGGGTGACCTCGCTGGCCGCCCTGGCCCATCAGGTCCGCCTGGAGTGGTGCGGCCCCGAGGTGGAGGTGGAGGGCATCCTGTCGGCCAAGACCGGTGGGTGCCCCGAGGACTGTCACTTCTGCTCCCAGTCGTCGAGGTTCGACACCCCGGTGAAGGCCACTCCCTTCCTCGACACCGACGAGGTGCTCCGGGCGGCCGAGGAGACCAGGGCCCTCGGCGCCTCGGAGTTCTGCATCGTGCTGGCCATCCGGGGCCCCGACGAGCGGACCCTGGCCCGGATCCTCGAGCTGGTGCCCCAGGTGCGGGACCGCACCGGGCTCAACGTGGCGGTCAGCGCCGGCCTCCTCACCGACGACCAGGCCCGGCGACTGGCCGAGGGCGGTGTCCACCGGTACAACCACAACCTCGAGACCTCGCGTTCCTTCTTCCCCAACGTCGTCACCAGCCACACGTGGGAGGAGCGGGAGGAGACCTGCCGTCTGGTGCGCGACCACGGCATGGAGCTGTGCTGCGGTGCCCTGATCGGCATGGGTGAGACCGACCGGCAGCGGGTGGAGCTGCTCGGCCAGCTCCAGGAGCTCGATCCCACCGAGGTCCCCCTCAACTTCCTCAACCCGCGACCGGGCACCCCCCTGGGCGACGAGCAGCCGGTGCCGCCCTGGGAGGCCATCCGCTGGATCGCCCTCTTCCGTCTGGGCCTGCCCGGCGTCATCCTCCGCTACGCCGGCGGCCGGGAGGTCACCCTCCGGGAGCTCCAGTCGATGGGCATGACCTCGGGCATCAACGCCCTCATCGTGGGCAACTACCTGACCACCCTCGGCCGGTCGGCCGACGAGGACATCCAGATGCTCGACGACCTGCGGATGCCGGTCGGCGCCCTCACCGGCGTCCTGTAGGCGGCGGTCACCTGACGTGATCGACCACGCCACCGCCGGGCCCGGCCCCGACACCGCCCCGGGACCCACCGGCGTCTCCCCCGCCCACTGCTCCGGCTGTGGCCGGACCACCTCGGTCTGCGGGGGCTGCGGCCGCCAGCTCGACCCGCCCCGCTTCTGCCCGCAGTGCGGACGCCGGCTGACCGTGGCGGTCAGCCCCGGTGGCTATCGGGCCCGCTGCCGCGACCACGGTCCGGTTCCCGCCGCCGTCGGGGCCTGAGGACAGGGCCGACGACATGAGCGACGCCACCCTGGGCCACGACCACAGCGGCCACGACCACGCCGGCCACCATCACGACCACGACCACGACGCCGTGCTGCGGGACGCCCTGGCCCGGGTACCGGTACCGGAGCTGAAGGCGGCGCTCGACCAGGCCATCCGCCCCGAGTACCAGCCGCCCAAGGCGGTCCGCAACGCCTGCCTGGCCCTCCGACGCCACCACGACCCGGTCCCCTACCTGGGGCGGCCGCAGTACCGGCCGGTGATCCCGTACCTGGCGGCCGTCCTCTCCGACGCCTGCCTGAACCGGACCATCGAGGTGCTCGGCGACCACTCCGAGGATCCCACCCGCCACCAGCTGGTCGATGCCCTGGCCACCGTGCACGACGAGTTCTCCGACCCGGTGGTGGCGGTGATGCTCGCCGCCGTGGCCAGCGACGAGCTCCCGTCGTCGGAGCTCTGCGCCGACCTGCTCGCCACCGACCCCCGCTACGGCCTGGGCGCCGGCACCCCGGAGACGTCCGCCGCGGAGGTCTCCGGCGACACCGGCGACACCGGCGACGCCGGCCCCGATGCGGTCCCCGCCGCCGACGGGCCGGCCCGCCCGGACGCCGGGGATCCCGCCTGAGCCGGTCCGCCCGGCCGGCTCAGCCTGCCGGGACCTTCCAGCCCTTGGACTCGGCGATCTCCTTGCAGGTGGGGCAGATCCCGTAGCGCTGGGGGTTGCGCCCCGGCACCCAGACCTTGCCGCAGAGGGCCCGCACCGCGGTGCCGTTGACCATCCCCTCCACCACCGACGGGCCGGTGGGGATGAAGTCGCCCTTCTCGGGCTTGAACCCCTCCAACACGATGTGGGACATCCGCTCGTGATCCCCGTCCAGCTGGGGGTCGGACAGCCGGGGGGCGGTGGTGATGCCGGTGTCGGTCATCCCCCCAGGATCGCGCATCGGGGCCCGGCCGGCACGTGCACCGACCGCCTCCCCCCTACGCTGGTGGCATGCCCGACCGCACCCTCGTCCTGGCTTCGGGGTCGCCGGCCCGGCTCCGACTGCTCACCGAGGCCGGCTTCGATCCGAAGGTGGTGGTCAGCGGGGTCCCCGAGGACGACCTCGACCTCCCCACCACCCCGGAGCTGGTCCGGACCCTGGCCGAGCGGAAGGCCTCGGCGGTGGCCGACCCGGGGGGCGACGCCGTGGTCCTCGGCTGCGACTCGATGCTCGAGTTCGACGGCCGGCGGCACGGCAAGCCGACCGACGTCGAGGAGGCCCGGGGGTGGCTCCGGTCCATGCGGGGACGGGAGGGGACGCTCTACACCGGCCACTGCGTCATCGACGAGCGCTCCGGGCGGCGCGCCTCGGGCGTGGCCGGCACCGTGGTCCGTTTCGGCACCACCACCGAGGAGGAGCTCGAGGCCTACCTGGCCACCGGCGAGGCCCTCCGGGTGGCCGGGGCCTTCACCCTCGACGGCCGCTCGGCCCCCTTCATCGACGGCGTCGACGGGGACCCCGGCAACGTGATCGGGCTGTCGCTGCCCCTCTTCCGGACCCTCCTGGCCGGGCTCGACCTCACGGTGACGTCGCTGTGGGCGTAGTGGCGCACCCCGATCCCCACCGGGCCGACCGGTCGACCACCCCGGTCCCCACCTCCCTGCCCGCCCTGAAGCTCGGCCCTCTGGCCGTCGACCCGCCGGTGGTGCTGGCCCCCATGGCCGGGGTGACCAACGTGGCCTTCCGCCGGCTGTGCCGGAACTACGGGGCCGGCCTCTACGTCAGCGAGATGGTCACCGCCCGCGCCCTGGTGGAGGGCAACGCCAAGACCCGGGGCATGGTGGCGTTCGCCGACGACGAGCCGGTCCGGTCGGTCCAGCTCTACGGGGTCGACCCCACCGTGATGGCGGGCGCCGTCCACCGCCTGGTGGACGAGGTCGGCGTCGACCACGTCGACCTCAACTTCGGCTGCCCGGCGGCCAAGGTCACCCGCAAGGGGGGCGGGGCGGCCCTGCCGGTCCACCGGGCCCTGCTCCGGGACGTGATCGCCGCCGCGGTGTCCGCCGCCGGGCCGGTCCCGGTGACCGCCAAATTCCGGATCGGTGTGGACGACGACACCGTCACCTATCTCGAGGCGGGCCGCACCGCCGAGGGGGAGGGGGTCGCCGCCGTCGCCCTCCACGCCCGCACCGCCGAGCAGCTCTACTCGGGCCGGGCCGACTGGCGGGCCATCGCCGCCCTCAAGGAGGCGGTCACCGGCATCCCCGTCCTGGGCAACGGCGACATCTGGGAGGCCGGGGACGCCCTGGCCATGGTGGCGGCCACCGGGTGCGACGGCGTGGTGGTGGGCCGGGGGTGCCTGGGGCGGCCCTGGCTGTTCCGGGACCTGGCCGACGCCTTCGCCGGTCGCCCCCTGCAGCCCGGCCCCGCACTCGGCGAGGTCACCCGGGTGATGACCACCCACGCCGCCCTGTTGGTGGAGGCGTTCGGCGAGAACCTGGGCATCCGCCAGTTCCGCAAGCACACCAGCTGGTACCTGACCGGGTTCCCGGTGGGGCCGGCCGTCCGCCGTTCGCTGGCCCTGGTCTCCACCCGGGAGGAGCTGGCCACCGTCCTCGACGGCCTGGACCCGACCGTCGCCTTCCCCCCCGAGGCGGGACGGATGGCCCGGGGACACACCAACGGACCGAGACCCGTCCAGCTCCCCGACCGCTGGCGGGAGGACGCCGACGACCCCACACCGCCCGAGGGGGGCGACGAGCTGGTCTCCGGGGGCTGAGGGTCCCGGAGGGGCGGAGATGTGGGAGACTGGGGTCCTGGTCGGACCGCCCGGGATCCCAGGCCCGTCGCCCCGGATCCCCCTCCGGACGATTCCCGACCGCCCCCCACCCTGATGATCGTCGGTTCCTCGCTCACCATCGAAATCGGCGACCGCACCCTCCTGCGCGACGCCTCGTTCGTGGTGGGGGCCGGCGAGAAGGTCGGCCTGGTCGGCCGGAACGGGACCGGGAAGTCGACCTTCATCTCGGTGGTCATCGACGAGCCGGGTCCCAACGTGCGCTCCACCGGGAACGCCCGGATCCGGGGCACCTGGGCCTACCTGCCGCAGGTCCCCGTGGAGAAGGGCCTGGGGTTGGAGCCCAACGGCTTCTCCCACGTGCTGTCGGCCCGCGGCCTCGACGTCCTGGACGACGCCCTCAACAAGGCCAAGGACCAGATGGCCAAGGACCCGAGCAGCGAGAACATCGAGCTCTTCTCCGATCTGGAGGAGCAGTTCCGGGAGAACGGCGGCTACGAGGCCGAGGCCATCATGTCCCGGCTGGCCGACGGGCTGGGGCTGCCCCAGGATCTGCTGCTCGAGGACATCGACAGCCTGTCGGGCGGCCAGCGCCGCCGGGTGGACCTGATCCGGATCCTCTTCCAGGGCCCGGACACCATGATCCTGGACGAGCCCACCAACCACCTCGACCTGCCTGCCAAGCGCTGGCTGATGGAGGAGCTGGAGAGCTTCCCCGGGGCCATCCTGGTGGTGTCCCACGACCTGAAGCTGCTCGACCGGTCGATCAACAAGGTCCTCCACCTCTCCGACAGCCACCTCCACGAGTTCAAGGGCACCTACTCGTCGTACATGGTGCAGCTCGAGGCCGATCAGACCCAGCGGGAGCGGGCCTCCGAGCTCGAGGGGCGGGAGATCAAGCGCCTCTCGACGCTGGCCGACTCCATGCGGGGCAGCACCAACCGCCGGGCCCGCATCGCCAAGTCGATCGACAAGCGGGTGCAGCGCCTCGACTCCTCCCGGACCGAGGTCCACAAGCGCGACGACCGCAAGGCCACCTTCAAGCTCCCGGAGCCCCGCCGGTCCGGTGAGGTGCCCCTCCGCACCACCGATCTGTCGGTCACCTACGGGGCCAACACCGTCCTCCACGACGTCACCTTCCATACCCGCCGGGGCGACCGGGTGGTGATCATCGGCCGGAACGGCGCCGGGAAGTCGAGCCTGCTGCGGTGCCTGGCCGGGGTCCAGGTCCCTACCACCGGGGAGATCGAGATCGGGGTCAACGTCAGCCTCGGCTACTTCGCCCAGGAGCATGAGCAGGTCGACCTCGGCGTCTCGGTCCTCGACAACATCGACGACACCATCCTCACCACCGAGACCCAGCGACGGTCGCTGCTCGGTTCCTTCGGGATCGCCGGCAAGGCCTCCTACCAGATGCCGGGGACCCTGTCGGGCGGCGAGCGGGCCAAGCTCGGGCTGGCCATGCTGGCCGCCGGTCAGGCCAACGTCCTCCTCCTCGACGAGCCCACCAACAACCTCGACCCGTCCTCCATCGAGTCGGTCGGGACCATGCTGAGCCGCTGGCCGGGCACCATCGTGGTGGTGAGCCACGACCGGGCGTTCGTGGGCGCCCTCGAGCCCACCCACTGCCTGAAGCTCCCCGAGGAGGTCTTCACCCACTGGGACGACGAGTACCTCGACATGGTGGAGATGAAGTAGCGCCGGTCGGTTCCCCCCTCCGGCGGCCGGAGGCTGCAACACTGCGGGGAGATGTTCGGATCCCGACAGGACGGCCGGCAACGCTGGGACGATGCCCTCGAGGTGCCGGGCACCGAACGGCTGCTGACGCTGTCCGACGGCGTGGTGGCCATCGCCCTCACCCTGCTGGTCCTGCAGCTGCAGATCCCCACCCTCCCGTCGGGTGCCAAGGCCACCTCGTCGTCGGCCCTCTGGCACCTGCTGACCGATTCCAGCTTCACCTCCCTGTTGGTGGCCTACGTGGTGTCCTTCTACGTCATCGCCCAGTTCTGGCTGGCCCACCACCGGACCTACCGCCTGGTCAGCGGGCACAGCGAAGCCATCGCCTGGTGGAACTTCGCCTTCCTCTTCACCATCACCCTCTTCCCGTTCTCGAGCGAGCTGCTGGGCCGGTACCCGGACAACCAGGTGGCGGTGACCGAGTTCGCCGTCAACCTGCTGCTGGCCAGCCTGGCCACCACCCTGACGCTCACCATCGCCCGCCGCCAGCACATGCTGGTCGACGCCGCCACCCCGTTCGCGGTCACCAGCTCCCGCACCCGGGGGATCTTCTCCCTGGTGGTGATCCTGCTGTCCATCGTGGCGGCGGCCTTCTCCCCCACCAACGCCAAGTTCGTCTGGCTGCTGCTGGCCTTCGCCCCGAGGGCCAACCGGCTGGTGGAGAGGCGGCTGGCGGCTGCGGAGTCCTCCGGGGGGTCGGCGGACCCGGAGGTGGGATCCGGTTCGGGGGTCGGACCCCGGAGCCGGGGCGGCCGAGGGTCCGGCGACCGGCCCCCGGATCCGGCACCTGCCCCCGACCCGGACGACGACCTCGAGATGCGACGGGACGACTGAGCGGGGCTCCCGGTCCCGGGGGACCTCCGGAACCCGGGGGCCGCGGCAGGGAACGACCACGCCCCATGGTCGTCCCCTGCCGCTCGAGCCACCGCCCCGCTGCCTCGGCGCCGGTGGGGACACGGTGAAACGAACGCCCGTCGCCGTTAACCTCGGAGCAGGCGACGACGGCCAACCGATCCGACGGAATCTGGAGGGCCCCGGAGTCCCGAGTCGGGCCGGCCGACGTGTCGACCTCGGTGAGGAGGATCACATGAGCGGAAGCGGTGCACGGGCGGTGCTCTTCGACCGTTACGGCGGCCGGGAGGTGCTCTACGTGGCGGAGGTGCCGATGCCGGTGCCGGCCGCCGGCGAGGTGGTGGTGGCCGTCAAGGCGGCGGGCGTCAATCCGGGGGAGGCCGCCATCCGGTCCGGGGCGCTGGACGCCCGATTTCCCGCCACCTTCCCTTCCGGGGAGGGGAGCGACCTGGCCGGCCTGGTCACCGCCGTGGGCGAGGGGGTCGACGACTTCGCCGTCGGCGATGCCGTGCTGGGCTTCTCCTGGAATCGCTCGAGCCACGCCACCCACGTGGCCGTCCCCACCTCCCAGCTGATCCACAAGCCACCGGAGCTCAGCTGGGAGGTCGCCGGATCCCTCTATGTCGTCGGTTGCACCGCCTATGCGGCCGTACGCGCCGTCGACCCCCGTCCGGGCGAGTCCGTGGCGGTCTCGGCGGCGGCCGGGGGTGTCGGGACAGTCGTGGTGCAGCTCCTCGCCCTCCGGGAGGCGAGGGCCCTGGGGATCGCCTCCGACTCCCATGCCGACTGGCTCCGCTCCCACGGCGCCCTCCCCATCCCCTACGGGGAGGGCCTCGCCGACCGCCTCCAGGCGGCCGCCCCTGATGGGATCGACGCCTTCATCGATCTCTTCGGGCCCGAGTACGTGCAGCTCGCCGTGGATCTCGGCATCCCCCGTGATCGCATCGACACCATCGCCTCGTTCGAGAAGGCCCAGGAGCTCGGCGTCAAGACCGACGGCAGTGGCGCGGCGTCCACCCCGGAGGTGCTCACCGAGATGGCCGGCCTGGTGGCGTCGGGAGCCATCGAGATCCCCATCGCCGCCACCTACCCCTTGGACCGGGTGGCCGATGCGTTCGAGGAGCTGGAGCAGCGACACACCCGGGGCAAGATCGTGCTGATTCCGTGACGGCCGTCGTCCGGTGCCGAGGCCGTCGGGAGGGCATCGCCGGGCACGCTTACGTCGAGGAGAGACCACGGTGACCACAACCGTCGAGTCGGTGGCGTTCCTGGGGATCGGCACGATGGGACATGCCATGGCGGCCAACTCCCTGGGTGCCGGCATCCCGACCATCGTCTGGAACCGGGGCCCGGGGGCGACGCGGGATCTGGCCGATCGGGGTGCCGTGGTGGCCGACACGCCTGCCGATGCCGTCCGAGGCGCCACCATCGTCGTCACGATGGTGACCGACGCCGAGGTCGTCCTCTCCATCGCCCGGGACCAGGGCATGCTGGCGGCACTCCCTCCCGGCGCCATCTGGGTGCAGATGAGCACGATCGGCGTCGCCGGAATCGAGCGGGTTGCCGCGCTGACGGACGCCGAGCGTCCCGACGTGATCCTCGTCGACGCGCCGGTTTCGGGCAGCAAGGACCCCGCCGAAGCGGGTCAGCTGACCATCTTCGCGTCAGGCCCGGACACGGCCCACGCCCGCCTGGAGCCCCTGTTCGAGGCCCTGGGTCGGCGGACGATCTGGGTGGGACCCGTCGGGGCCGGCTCCCGACTGAAGCTCGTCGCCAACGCCTGGCTCGCCTTGGCGGCAGAGGCGGTCAACACGTCGATGGCCCTGGCGGGCCGGCTGGGGCTGGACGCCGACACCGTGGTGGACGCCTTGGGAGGCGGCCCTCTGGTCTCCCCGTGGCAGTCCGCCAAACTGGAGCGCATCGCCCAGGGCGACTTCTCGGCCCAGTTCGCACTCGCACTTGCACTCAAGGACGTGCGGCTGGCTCTCGAAGCTGCCTCCGATGACCGATTCCGGACGCTGGCCGGTCTGGCCGACGAGTGGCAGGAGGTCGTGGGTCTGGGGCTCGGTGATCGCGACCTCACGGTCGTCACCTGGGCGCTGGCGGAGGACAGCCCCGGGCCCTGACCGAACCGGATCGGAGCAGCATCGTGCTCAGGTCGGTGGGAGGCGGGTATTCGGTAGATTCGTCACGATCCACGAGCCACCAGTGGGAGCTGCCGAACCGTGACCACCTACATTCCCGACGAGGACCGCTACGGGTCGATGACCTACCGTCGTTGCGGACGCAGCGGCATCCTCCTGCCGGCCGTGTCGCTGGGGCTCTGGCAGAACTTCGGCGACGACCGGCCCCTCGACACCCAGCGGGCCATCGTGCGCCGGGCCTTCGACCTGGGCATCACCCACTTCGACCTGGCCAACAACTACGGGCCGCCCTACGGGAGCGCCGAGACCAACTTCGGACGGATCCTCCGCGGCGACTTCCGCGACCACCGCGACGAGCTCCTGATCTCCACCAAGGCCGGATGGGACATGTGGCCGGGGCCCTACGGCGACCTCGGCTCCCGGAAGTACCTCCTCGCCAGCCTCGACCAGAGCCTGTGCCGCCTCGGGCTCGACTACGTCGACATCTTCTACCACCACCACTTCGACCCCGACACCCCCCTCGAGGAGTCCGTCGGCGCCCTCCACACGGCCGTGACGTCCGGGAAGGCGCTGTACGTCGGCATCTCCTCGTACTCGGATCAGCGGACCACCGAGGCCGTCGCCATCCTCCGCCGGCTCGGCACCCCACTGCTCATCCACCAACCGTCGTACTCGCTGCTGAACCGTTGGATCGAAGACCGCCTCCTCGATGTCCTCGAGGAGGAGGGGGTCGGGTGCATCGCCTTCTCCGTCCTGGCGCAGGGGCTCCTCACCGACCGGTATCTCCACGGAATTCCGGAGGGCTCCCGGGCGTCACGGGAAGGCTCACTCACCCGTGACATGCTCAACGACCAGAACCTCGGCCGGATCCGGGCCCTCAACGACACCGCCCTCGGGCGGGGCCAGTCCCTGGCCCAGATGGCCATCGCCTGGGCGTTGCGGGACCCCCGGGTGACCTCCGTGCTCATCGGAGCCAGCAGCGTGGCCCAGCTCGAGCAGAACGTGGCCGCCCTCGACAGTCCGGACTTCAGCTCGGACGAGATCGCCGCCATCGACCACCACGCCGTCGACGGCCACGTCGATCTGTGGCGCACCGCGGCTACCTCCTGAGCCCCAATCCCTGATCCCGGGGTGGCCGGTGGCTCCGTCCGACGGTGGCCGGTGGACCCGTTCGACGGTGGCCGGTGGCTCCGGGGCTAGTTCCCCGGGTAGTTCGGGGGAGGCGGGGCAGCCCCGGGGACCGGCACCGGGGCGTGCCCGTTGCCCGACGGACCGTCCCCGCCCTGGTCCTTCAAGGCGTCCACCAGGACCTGGGCGGCACCGACCAGGCCGGCCGCCTCGTAGGGAACCACGATCTTGGAGTTCGGGGAGGTGGCCACGTCCTTCAGGGCCCGGAGCTGCATGACGGCCAGGGTGTTCGGCTTGATGACGGCCCCGTCGATAGCGGTCAGGGCGGCCGCCTCACCCTCGCCGCGCAGCTGAGCCGCCCGCTTCTCGCCGTCGGCCCGCAGCTCGAGCGTCTGCTTCTGACCCTCGGCCGCCAGAATGGCCGCCTGCTTCTGGCCCTCGGCCTCCAGCACGTTGGCCTGCTTGCGGCCCTGGGCGCTGTTGATGGCCGACTGCTGCTCACCCTCCGACTTCAGGATGGTGGCCCGCTTGTGCTGCTCGGCCTCCTTCTGCTCGGACATGGCCTGGAGCACGTTGGCCGGTGGCGTGATGTCCAGGATCTCGATCCGGTTGAGGCGCACCCCCCACTTCAGGGTGGCCTCGGCCATGTGGTCCTGCATCTTGGTGTTGATGGTCTCCCGCTCGGAGAGCGACTCGTCCAGGGTCAACTCCCCGAACACCGCCCGGAGCGCCGTCCGGGACATCTGGTCGATGGCCAGGTTGTAGTCGTTGATCTCGAACAGGGCGAGCTTCACGTCGGTGACCTGGCAGAAGATGGTGGCGCTGACCCACAGGGACACGTTGTCCTTGGTGATCACCGCCTGTTGGTCGCCGGTGTGGGGAAACTCGCGGATGTCGACCCGGGCCATCCGGTCGGCGAACGGAACCAGCAGGTGGAGCCCCGGCTGCTGGATGGCCTTGAACTCCCCCAGCCGCTTGACGACGCCCACGCTCCCCTGCTGGACCACCTTCAGGCACGACCGCAAGAAGAGGAACACGAGGATGAGGACGACGATGAGGACGCCCGCCACCACCACCGATGCCGCAGCCGCACTCGATCCGATCAGCATGGCCATCACCTCTCTCGGTCCCACTGTTGCACGGCACCCTCCGCCGTGCACGTCACCCGGTCGGTTGCCGTCCCGGGTGGGGTCTCAGCCCACCTCGGACGGATAGACGACCAGGAGCCCACGATCCACATCGGCCACCACCACGGTGGCCCCCACCTCGATGGTGGTGTCCGGGAAGAGGGACACCGCGTACCAGTCTTCGCCCCGGGCCCGGACCGAGCCGGGGTGGTGGCGCACGCTGACCGGCTTGGTCACGACGGCTGTCTCGCCGACCATCCCCGGGACACCGTTCAACATCTTCCGCTCCGCTCCCGACTCCGTTCCCGAGCGCAGTCTGCGCCGGATGACTCCCATGCGCCGCTTCGTCCCCTTGATGCCGATGGGTCACGGTCGACCTACTCCGCACTATACGGGGCCGCCGCTGGGGCCATCCGGTGACAGCCGTTCGGAGGCCCGGGAGCCACCCGGGCCCCGGCGTCAGGCTCCTTCCCCGGGCCGGCACCTCTGGGAGGTGCTAGCCGACGCCGTCGAGCAGCGCGCCCAGAAAGGCTGCCGCTCGGTCCTGGGTGTCCCGTGCCTGCTTCTCGATGAACCGCTCGACCACCGGCCCGGCCCCGAAGATCCTGACCCGAGCCTCGAGCGAGAAGACCTGCTCATACCCCGGCTGCCCGTCGTCCGTCCCGTCGTAACCGGTGTCGAGGATCTCGATGGTGCCCGTGATCTCGGTCTTGTCGGCCAGGGTGGCCGGCGTGAGCGAGAAGTGCCAGACGCCGGTGTCGGGGTCGAAGCTGCCCACCTCGGTGGTGACGACCTCGGAGCCGAACAGCCGCTTGACCGGCCCCGGGGCGTCGGGCACCTGGGCGTACCGGATGGTCCGCTCGATGCCGGTGGCGGGGGTCCCGGTCAGCTCCTCGATCTCCACCGAGGTCGACCCGAGCGCCTCGAGATGCATGCGGGACGTGGTGTCCGGGTCGAAGAACGCCTCCCAGAACTGCTCGGGCGAGGCGTGCAGGGGATAACGCAACATCACCTTCATGTCGGCAGCCTTGCACGTCGGACGGGTCCAGCCTCGATCGCACCGTCCCCCGTGGTCAGCGGCGGTGTCTCGTGGGGTGTCACACCCTCCTGATGTACTGGATCCATGACCTCAACGGGCGTCCTGGCGGGCGGTTCGCACAGTGGAACAGACGGTGGTGGTGGTCGTGGTGGTGGTGCCCCCGGCCTGCGGGCCCAGATGGACACCGTGCTCGCCGGCCTGTCGTCGCTGGTCTCCGGGCTGGACCCCGACCGCCTGGACGGTGGGGACGCCCGGGAGCTCTATGCCGCCTTCGCCCAGGTGGAGCGGTTGTGCTTCGGGGCCAAGGCCCTCCTGGCCCGTCGGGTCGACTCCTCCCGGGTGTGGAAGGAGACCGCCCACCGCGACGCCGCCTCCCTCCTCTCCGAGCTGGAGGGGATCCCGACCGGCCAGGCCCGTTCGGTGGTCCGGCTCGGCCACCAGTTGGAGGGGATGCCCTCCACCGAGGAGGCGGTCCGGGACGGCCGGCTGTCCCGGTCCAAGGTGGAGGAGCTGGCCGGGGCGGCCGAGGACGACCCGGGCCTGGAGGACACCCTCCTCCGGGGCGCCGCCGAGCAGGACTTCACCACCGTCAAGGAGCGGTGCCGGAGGGCCCGGGCCCGCCGCTCGGGAGCCGACCCGATGGCCGCCACCCGGAAGGCCCACGCCCACCGGTCCTTCACCTCCTGGTTCGACGCCGACGGCTTCCACTTCAAGGGGTCCGACACCACCGAGCGGGGGGCCCGGCTCCAGGCCCGGATCGACTCGGTGGCCGCCGCCATCCGGAGCGAGGCCCGACGGGCCGGCCTCCCCCAGGGGTCCGAGCCCCACCCGGCCCTGGCCGCCGACGCCCTCTTCGGCCTGGTGACCACCGTTCCCGACCGGTCCGCCCCTCCGGTGGGTGACGACCCGAGCGTCGATCCGGACGTCGACCCTGGCGCCGGGTTCGACGGAGAGGCCGACGAGGACGGGCCTGCCGGTGACGGGCCTGCGCGGTGACGAGGCCGGCCCCCTCGGGGTGGCCGCCTCCCCGGGGCCCGGGGGCGAGCCGGACATCGTCGGCGGTGCCGAGCCGGACAGCGTCGACGTGGCCGCCGTCGTCAACCGTCCCCCCGCCTGTGCGGTCACCGTGGTGGTCGACCTCGCCACCCTGGTCACCGGCACCACCGGCGAGGAGGGGACCTGCGAGATCGCAGGGGTGGGGCCGATCCCGCCCCAGCTGGCCCGCTCCCTGATGAGCGACTGCTTCCTGCGCTTCCTGGCCACCGGGGAGGGGGAGATCCACTCGGTCTGCCATCCCGGCCGCACCATCAACGCCCGACTCCGCACCGCCCTCGGCTTCCGGGACCGGATGCGGTGTGTGGTGCCGGGCTGTGGGACCCGCCACCGTCTGGAGATCGACCACGTCCTCCCGGTCGAGGACGGTGGGATGACCGAGCTCGACAACCTGGCGCTGCTCTGCCACTGGCACCACCACCTGAAGACCAACGAGCACTGGACCCTCACCCGCGGGGAGGGTCCCGACCGGGACCACCCGAACTGGGCCTTCATCTCCCCACCCGCCTTCGGACAGGAGCCCGACCTCGGCTTCGACACCGAGGAGGCCAAGGCCGCCCGACGACGGGCCACCGACCGTGGGGGGCGGGGCGGGGATGGGAATGGCCGGGGTGAGGAGTCCGTCGGCGGTCGTCGCCTGGTGGCGGGCGGCGGCGATCGTCGGATCGCCCCTGCCAACACGGGATCAGCTCGCCTCTTCCCGTAGTCCGCGCTACGAGCGTGCCATCCTTGCCGACCCCGGGCGCCGTTACGCTTTCGGCATGCCTGCCGGAAAGGAGTGGCGTTCGCTGGTCAGCGAGCCGGTCACCCGTTACCAGGTCCGGATCGTCCCGGCCTTCCTGATCGTCGCCCTGGTCACCTGGCTCGTGGTGGCGGCATTCGTGGCCGGGGAGTGGCTGGCCGGTCTGGTCGCCGTCCTGGTCGCCGTGGCATGGGCCTACGCCTGGTTGGCAATCAGACAGCGGCGGCTCCGACGGGCTCTGGTGCTTCCACCGTCGGCACGGTCCGAACGACGGGCGGCCCTTCGGGCCCAGCGGGCCGAGGAGGACGAGGTGGGGCAGGACCCGGACTCCGACTGACAAGGTCCAGCCGAGATCGGTCAGTCGGGCCCTCGGGCCACGGTCCGAGAGTCAGCCGGTCAGGTCCGGCGTCGAGCGGTCCGGCCGTCAAGCGGTCCGGCCGTCAAGCGGTCAAGCGGTCAGCCAGGTCCGGAACGTTCCCGGGGAGGGTGACGATGTCGAAGCCGTCCTCCTCGGTGAGCCACCGGAGGTTGCGTCGGTGGAGATCGTGGCGAGCGTCGAACCGGTCGAGGACCGCCACCACCGGAATCGAGGTGACGGTGCCACCGCCGACCCCCACCTCGGTGGCCTCGAAGCGGGTGGCGGCGTGGAGTACGGCCATCGACATCCGCACCACATTGATGGTGCCCAGGCCGGCGTCGGACACCAGAACCACCAGGTCCGGCCGCAACGCCCTGATGAAGTGGGTGGTGTCGCCGTCGGACGCCTGGGGGGAAAGGACCCCGCCGGCCAGCTCGACGATGCCTACATCGGTCGGCCCCTCGGGCCAGACCAGCTCGTCCACCAACTCCTTGACGGTGAAGGACGGGAGCCCCAGCGCATCGGCCGCCATGGGGGGCGCCATCGCCCGGCGATAGGAGCGGAGCGGGTGACAGACTGGTCCGGGTGCTCACCGCTGGCCCGACCCAGGACCTCGGCGTCGGTGGCCCCACCCATGCGGACGCCCTCGGGCATCGATGTCGAAGGACTGGGCCGGCTTCCTGGCCGCCACGCTCCGGCCGCGGGACCGCAGCTCTTCGATCACCTTGGAGGCCACCCACGTCTTGCCCACCTCGGTGCCGGTCCCGCAGATCAGCGCGATGCGGTCCGGTCGCCCCCGGCCGTCGCGGCGCTCACCGCGGCCCCCGTCGCCGGCGGAGCCGGCGGCGCCGGCGCCGGCGCCGGCGGGCGGCTCCCGACATCCCGAGGCGCCCAGTCCCGAGATCAGACGGTCGACCTGCTCGTCGGTGTGGGCGGCGGAGAGGGTCACCCGCAGGCGGGAGGTGCCGGCCGGGACCGTGGGCGGCCGGATGGCCGGTACCCACAGCCCCTCGGCGAGCAGGGCGGCGGAGGCGGCCACCGCTCGGTCCTCCTCCCCGATCACGATCGGGACGATCGGCGACGGGTGGGCGACGTGCCCGAGCGACGCCGACACCCGGGCCACGTGGGCCGACAGCCGGGCGCGCAGCGCCTCACCCTCGGCCGACCGAAGGACACCCACGGCGGCCAGGCCGGCGGCGGCGTCGGCCGGGGTGGGGGCGGTGGTGAAGATGTAGGGACGGGCCCGGTTGACCAGCAGCTCGATGAAGCGGGCCGGTCCCGCCACGAACCCTCCCAGGGCGCCGAGGGTCTTGGAGAGCGTGCCCACCCGGAGGATGTCGGCACCCGGCCGCCGAGGCCCGGGTGACTCGCCGGTAGGTCAGGGCCCATCACGGCGTGGGCCTCGTCCAGCACCAGGAGTGCGCCGTGCCGGGCGGCCAGGTCGGTCAATCCGGCCAGGTCGGCCGTGTCGCCGTCCATCGAGAAGACGGTGTCGGTGACGATCACCGGTCGACCGGACCCTTCCCGGCAGGAGCGGACTCGAGCTGGCCGAGGTCCCGGTGGCGGAAGACGGAGACGCCGGCCCGGGCGGCCCGGCAGCCGTCGATGATCGACGCATGGTTCAGCTCGTCGGAGTACAGCGTGGGCACCCTCGGCGGCGAAGACCTCCAGCACCGAGAGGTTGGCGGCGAAGCCGGTGGGCAGGAGCACGGCGCGCTCGGCAGCCCTTCCAATCGGCCAGGGCCAGCTCGAGCTCCTCGTGCACCGGCCGGGATCCGGTGATCAGGCGCGATGCCCCCGCACCGGCTCCCCATCGGTCGAGCGCCCGGTGGGCGGCGTCGACCACCGCCGGGTGGGTGGTCAGGCCGAGGTAGTCGTTGGAGGCGAAGGAGATGACGTCGGCCGGCGGGCGATCGCCGCCGGCCCGACGGCCGGTCCGAGCCGGCCCACCGGTCCGTGGGCATCGAACGTCTTGGGCTGACGCCACTGCCCGGCGGCCTCCACCACCTGGCACGAGGCCTCCACCCACTCCGACCAGCCGGTGGGGGGCACGGAGGTGGGAGCACCGGCGAGGTCCGAGGCGCCGGAGGCCATGGCGGAGCCGGAGGCGCCGGTGGCTGCCGCCGACGGGGGGAGGGCGGTCATCCGCGGTCCTCGGCGTTGACCGCATCGATGGACGCCGCCACCACCTCCACCAGCCGTTCGATCTCGGTCACGCGTCGTGGTCAACGGCGGCATCAGCGACGACCACGTCGCCGAGGGGCCGGAGCAGGACTCCCGCGGGAGACGGCGCCGGCGCAGACCCGGCGGCCCCAGCGGCCGGCACCAGGCGGCGGGTCGAGGTCGATCCCCACCATCAGGCCACGCCGGCGGACCGCACCGACACCGGGCCGACCGGCGATGTGGGCGTCGAGCAGCTCGCCCAGGCGGTCGGCGACCGTCTCCACGTTGGCCAGCACCTCCCACTCGTCCATCAGCTGGAGGTGCCGTCGGGCCACCGCGCAGGCGATGGCGTTCCCGCTGTAGGAATGGCCGTGGTAGAAGGTGCGCTCCCCCAGGTCCTGGCCGTTGAAGGCCTCGAAGACCCGACCGGAGGCCACGGTGGCGGACAGCGGCAGGTACCCGCCGGTGATGCCCTTGCCCAGGCAGAGCAGGTCGGGCCGGAAGCTGGGGCCGGCCCACTCCGAGGCGAAGAGCCGGCCGGTCCGGCCGAAGCCGGTGGCCACCTCGTCGCAGATCAGCAGCACCCCGTGGCGCCGGCAGGCGTCCCCCAGGCGGGCGAGGTCCTCGGGCTCGCAGACCAGGATGCCCGAGGCGCCCTGCACCAGCGGCTCGATGACCACCGCCGCCAGTCGGCCGGCCTGCGACTCGATGCAGGAGATGGCCTTGTCCGCCCAGTCCGGCGGAGGCGTACCCGGGCGTGCGGACGACCGGGAACCGCAGCGGGTCGAACAGGGCGGTGCCGAATCCGCTGTCGCCCAGGGACAGGGCGCCCACCGTGTCGCCGTGGTAGGCGTCGCCCAGGGCCAGGAAGGCGGTGCGGCGGGTGTCGCCGAGGTTGACCCAGTACTGGAAGGCGATCTTCAGCGCCTGCTCCACGGCCACCGCCCCGTCGGAGGCGAACAGCACGTGCGGTTGGTCCACCGGCACCACCCGGGCGAGGTCCTCGGCGAACTCGATCGATGCCCGGGACCCGTTGCCGAGCAAGGTGGCATGGGCCACGTTGCCCAGTTGGTCGACCACGGCGGCGTCCAGCTCGGGGATGTGGTGCCCGAGCGTGGTGACCCACAGCGACGAGATGGCGTCGAAGTAGCGCCGCCCGTCGACCCCGATCAGCTCGCGGCCCTCGGCCCGGTCGACGAGGACCGGGGCGTTGTCGGGGTAGGTGGCCATCTGGGTGAACCCGTGCCACACCACGGCGGCGTCCCGGGCCACCCAGTCGTCGGCCACCCGGTCGGCAGGGCTGTCGGAGCTGCTCATCGGCGAGAGTCTTATGCAGGTCGGCGGCCGGGTCGAACCGCCGTCCGCCCGGGTGGCCGAACCGCCCGCCCGGGGTGCCCGGACCGCCCGCCCGGCGTGGTCGGATCCAGCTGGCAGGAGGGTCGCCGGGCCGTCGGCGAGCTGGTCGGAAGGTCTGTCCGGCCCCTTCCCGGTCGCCGGCCACCGGGGGTCGGAGGGGCAGGGGACCTCCCCGATAGGCTGACCGCATGGATCGGATCGGTGTGGTCGACACCATGTTCGCCCGGTACGACATGGGGGCCGAGGCGCTGGCCGAGCTCGCCGACTGCCCTGGTCACGGCGAGACCTTCGAGGTCGTCTACCGGACCGTCCCGGGCTTCAAGGACCTCGGCGTGGCCTGCAAGCGCCTCATCGAGGAGTCGGGCTGCCGCATCGTGGTGGCCCTCGGGATGCCCGGAAGGGCGGCGATCGACCAGGTCTGCGCCCACGAGGCGTCCCAGGGGATCATGCTGGCCCAGCTCCTCACCTCCACCCACATTCTCGAGGTCTTCGTCCACGAGAACGAGGAGGAGGACCCGGCCAAGCTGGCCCAGGTCTGCGTCAATCGTGCCCGCAAGCACGCCCGCAACGCCTACTGGATGGTCTACGAGCCCGAGCAGCTGACCCGCCAGGCCGGCAGGGGCGTGCGCCAGGGCTACGAGGACGCCGGGCCCCTGGCCGTCTGAGGTCGAAGAGCGGCGGGACGGCCAGCGTGATCGCGGTCGAGGGTGTTGGACGCCATGAAGGTGGCGGGGGAGGGTGTACCGAGGGGTGAGCCACCGATGACCGCCTGGAACTATGCCGACATGTGGGAGGCGGTGGCCGACGTGCTCCCCGACGCCCCCGCCCTGACCCACGGCGACCGCACGCTGACCTGGGCCGAGTTCGACCGGCGGGCCGACCGTCTGGCCGCCTATCTCCTCGACGCCGGCGTCCGGCGGCAGGACAAGGTGGCCCTCTATCTGACCAACTGCCCGGAGTACCTCGAGGCGACGTTCGCCGCCTTCAAGGTCTCGCTGGTCCCCATCAACACCAACTACCGGTACGCCGACGACGAGCTGCTGTACCTGTGGACCAACGCCGACACCGTGGCGGTGGTCTTCCACGGCACCTTCACCGAGCGCATCGAGCGCATCCGCCCACGCCTGTCGGAGATCCACACCTGGCTGTGGGTGGACGACGGCACCGTCGGGTGCCCGACGTGGGCGGTGCCCTACAACGGGGTGGCGGATCCCGGTGGACCCCTCGAGCACCAGGCCGGTGAGGCCGGTGAGGCCCGAGCCGAGGGAGTCGGGCACCGGCGGGTGGGCGCCCCGTGGGGGCGTGGCCCCGACGACCTCAACCTGCTGTACACCGGCGGCACCACCGGGATGCCCAAGGGCGTGATGTGGCGCCAGGACGATCTCATCGCCCGGCTGAACGGGCAGGGGTTCCGTCGCTACGACCAGGCCAGGGGGATCGACGGGATGCGGGAGAACCTGGCCACCGGCGGCCCCGGCATGACCCTGCTCCCGGCCTGCCCGCTGATGCACGGGACCGGGGGCTTCACCGCGCTCGAGTGCCTGTGCGAGGGCGGGAGGGTGGTGACCCTGACGTCACTCCACTTCGACCCGGTGGAGCTCCTCGACACCGTGGAGCGCGAGCGGGTCAACGCCCTGATCATCGTGGGGGACGTCTTCGCCAAGCCGATCCTGGCCGCCCTCGACGCCCGTCCCGGGGGGTGGGACCTGTCCAGCCTCGTGGGCATCATCTCGTCGGGGGTGATGTGGAGCGAGGAGAGCAAGCAGGGGCTGCTGGGCCACCATCCGTCGATGCTGCTGGTCGACGCCTTCTCGTCGTCGGAGGCCATCGGCATGGGCAACTCGGTCTCGTCGGGCGCCTCCACCTCCTCCACGGCCCGGTTCCGCCTGGGGCCGGAGGTGCGGGTCGTCGATACCGACGGGCGGGACGTGGCGCCGGGCTCCGGGGAGGCCGGGGTCCTGGCGCTGGGCGGACGCATCCCCCTCGGGTACTACAAGGACGAGGCGAAATCCGCCACCACCTTCCGGGTCATCGACGGTGTCCGGTACTCGGTGCCGGGCGACTACGCCGAGGTTGCCGCCGACGGGACCATCCACCTGCTGGGACGGGGCTCCGTGTGCATCAACACCGGTGGCGAGAAGGTCTATCCCGAGGAGGTCGAGGAGGCGGTGAAGACCCTCGACGGGGTCCTCGACGCAGTGGCGGTCGGCATCCCCGACGACCTCTACGGACAGGAGGTCGTGGCGTTGGTCGAGTTGCGGCCGGGCGTCGCCGAGGGCAGCGTCACCCCCCGGCAGGTCATCGACCACGTCAAGGGGCGACTGGCCGGCTACAAGGCACCACGGCGGGTGCACATGGTGCCGACCATCGGCCGGTCGCCGGCCGGCAAGGTCGACTACCAGCGGCTCCAGCGGGAGGCGGCGGCCTGGGCGGCCGCCGGCGGCGGGACCCCCGACGATTCGGGCCTCGCCGCTGACCCGACGAACCCCGCTCCCACCCCCACCACCACCGCCGACTGAGCGGCCCGCTCCCCCGTCGGCCGGACATCGGCCGCTCCGGGCGGTCAGCCCTTGTTGGCCCCGTGGGCCCGGACGAAGTCGTTGACCGTGTAGTAGGCGTCGATCGACTCCCCGGCATCGCCCCAGAAACCGTCCAGGACGTCGTAGGCCATCGAGCCCTGCCCGATGTAGTGGTTGTTGACGTCGGTGATCTCCAGCTCGCCCCGTCCGGACGGCACCAGGGTGGGGATGACCTCGAAGACGTCGGCGTCATAGCAGTAGATACCGGTGACCCCGAACTTGGACGGCGGCTGCTCCGGCTTCTCGATGATCCCGGTGATCCGGCCGTCCTCGAAGGTGGGGACGCCGAGGTGACGCAGGTGCTCGTCCTCCTCGACCTGGGTGAGCAGGATCCGGGCGCCGTGCGGCTCGGCCCGGAAGGCGTCGACCATGGGACGGATGGACCGCTCCACGATGTTGTCGGCCAGCATCACCAGGACCGGGTCCCCGTCGACGAACCGGGCGGCCAGGCCCAGCGCCTCGGCGATCCCGCCCGGGCGCTCCTGGTAGCCGTAGCTCAACCGGTCGATGCCGTACTCGTGGCCGTTGCCCAGCAGACGGAGGAACTCACCGGCGTGGGTTCCCCCGGTCACCAGCATGATCTCGGTGATCTCGGCGTTCACCAGCGCCTCGATGCAGTAGTTGATCATCGGCCGGTCGTAGATCGGCAGGAGGTGCTTGTTGGTGATCCGGGTCAGCGGATGGAGACGCGAGCCGGTCCCACCGGCGAGAATGACACCCTTCATCCGGCGAAGCCTAGACGTGATGCCCCGGTCCGGCCGAAGGAGCCGGCCGAGGGACCCGGCAGAACGGGCCGGCGGGGCGGGCCGGCGGGGCGGGCCGGCGGGGCGGGCCGGCGGGTCGGGGTGGAGTGGTCGGGGTGGGAGGGCCCCGAGAGGACGACCGGGCGGCTCCGGGCGGGACCGGCGGCGCGCACCGGAAGGCCTCCGCCTCCCGCCCCAGGTCAGCGGGGTGGGGGTGGCCTGCCGACCGTCCCATCGCCGGTCCCCGTCCCCCCGGATGCCGACCCGCCGCCCGGCCGGACCACCCGCTCGGCCACGACGGCGTCGGCCAGCTCCGACCAGGCTCGGAGCGCCCAGGCCCCGAACGGACGGTCGGCCAGGCCGGCGCACGCCACCCCGACGCTCGGGTCGATCCAGACGAAGGAGCCCGAGCGTCCGAAGTGTCCGTAGGTGGCGGGCGACGTGGCACTCCCGCTCCAGTGGGGACGCTTGGCCCCCTTCACCTCGACCCCCAGGCCCCAGTCGCAGGGGTCGAACCGACCGATGCCGGGAAGCACGCCCGCCAGCCCCGGGAAGGCGGTCGCCGTCGCCCGCCGGTGGGTGGCCGGGCTGATCAAGGTGGGCACCGACCACTCGGACGCCAGGACCAGAAGGTCGACGAGCGTCCCTTCGAGGCCGGCGGCCGCGGGTCCCGCCGCCCGGTCACCCGTCGGGACGAATGAGGCACCGGTCATCCCGAGCGGGGTGAGCACGCCGTCCGACACGTACTCCTCGAAGGAGAGCCCCGACCGTTCGGCGAGGACGTCACCCAGCACCCGGTAGCCGGCGTTGGAGTAGATGCGACGGTCGCCGGGGGCGGCGACCGGCTCGACGACGTCCGGGGCCAGCCCGGAGGTGTGGGCGAGCAGGTGGGCGATGGTCGAGCCCGGAGGACCGGCCGGAGTGTCGAGGGCCAGGGTGCCCTCCTCGACCGCCACCAGCACGGCGAGGGCGGTGACCGGCTTGGTCACCGACGCCCAGGGCAAGCGCCGGTCGGTCGCCCCCACCGTGGCGGGGGTCCCCGGTAGGGGTGCGGCCACCGGCGCCCCGGAGAGGTGGCCCGGCGGATCGAAGGTCTGGACGCCGACCGCCGCCGTCTCCACCGGCCACCGCCCGACCATCCCCAACGCCTGCATGGGCGCTGATCGTAGGTCGGTGGCGGTCGACCGAGACCGTCGGCCCCGCCCACCCGGAGGGGGCAATGACCCGGAATCCGACCGGGACCTGGCTACTCTGTCATCGAATGCTGCACCTTCTGTCCGCCCGACGCTCGCTCCTGGCGTCAGCCGGAACCGTGGCGGCGGCCGCGTTGGTCGGGGCCCTCGCGCTACCGGCCTCCGCCTCGACCACGACCTCCACGACCTCCATCTCCACCACGACCGCCACGGCGCCCGGGTCGGCGACGGCCACCTCGCCACCGGCCTCGAGAGCTGCTCCGACCCCGGCGTCGAGCGTCCCCGACGAGTCGACCGACCCCAATCTGGCGACCACGACCACCGCCCCGGTCGGTAGGGGCCCCTCCGGGTCCACCGGTCCGTCCCGTCCGCCTGGTCCCGGCAGCTCCACCGGGCCCGTCGCTCCCACCACCACCACCACGGCACCACCGGTGCCCAGCGAGATCGCCGAGTTCTACCAGGTTCCCGATCCCCTCAGCCCCGCCCCTCCCGGAGCCATCATCCGGGCCCAGCTGCTGCCGGCCAGCGACGGAATCCCCGCACGGTCGACCGGGTACCGGATCCTCTACCACTCGGAGTCGATCAACGGCACCGACATCGCCGTCTCCGGCGTGGTCATCGTGCCGGGGAAGCCCGCTCCACCCGGCGGCTACCGCATCGTGAGCTGGGCCCACGGCACCACCGGCCTGGCCGCCTCCTGCGCGCCCTCCATGTGGAGCCTCGACGACATCCCGTACCTCGACCAGCTGCTGGCCGCCGGCTACGTGGTCGCCGCCACCGACTACGAGGGCCTCGGCACCGCCGGGGTCGACCCGTACCTGGTGGGCCAGAGCGAGGGCCAGTCCATCCTCGACGCCGCCCGGGCCGCCCGGGACCTGCTGGGGACGGAGGCGTCCGACGAGGTGCTCGTCTTCGGACACTCGCAGGGCGGCCAGGCAGCCCTGTTCGCCGGGCAGATCGCACCCACCTACGCCCCGGAGCTCTTCATCGCCGGGGTGGTGGCGGTCGCCCCGGTCGCCGACGTCACCGAGTTCGTGCCCCCGACGGTCGGGAAGACGGCCGACCCGCTGTCCGTCTACACCGTGGCCTCGCTCTACTCGTGGGCGAAGACGTACGGCGGCCTGACGCTCTCCTCGCTGCTGACACCCCGGGCCCTCGCCATCACCTCCACCATCGAGGAGCAGTGCATCAACTCCCTGGCCGCCGAGTTCGCCGCCCTGCCCACCGATCGGATCTTCCGACCGGGTTGGGAGAACGGGGCGACCGTGCTCGCCCTCGAGACCGAGAACGAGCCGGGCCTGGCACCGACGATCGCTCCCATCCTGGTGGTGCAGGGGGTGCAGGACACCCTCACCCCCTACGCCGACGCCTCCACCATGGTGAAGGAGCGGCTCTGCCGCGACCAGCACGACACCGTGGAGTACGACGCCGTCCACAACGCCGGTCACTCCAACGTGCTCATCGCCGCCCAGCCGGCCGCCCTCCACTGGATCTCGGCCCGCCTGAGCGGGAAGGGCTCCCCCGGCAACACGTGCCTCCGGACCGGAACGGGAGCCTCGGACTGAGCACACCGCACCCGTCGGACCGGACGGTGCTGACGGTGCTGACGGGGCTCCGGCTGACCGGCTGACCGGCTGACCGGACAGCAGGTCCCGACAGCAGGGACCCGGGGCGGCCGGCGACCCTGATGACCGGAGGCCGGAGGGGTCGGCCCGTGACCCCTGTGGCTCCCCGCCGGGCCCGTGCCCCGCGGCGGACTCAGACGTCGAGGAAGCGACGCACGGCGAACGCCGAGCCCACCACGCCGACGATCACACCCACCAGGCCGACCAGGATGCAGGTGGCGGCCACCTCCCAGCCGCCCATCGACATCTGGGCGATCAGGTTGTTCTGGTTGGCGACGGTCTTGGCGGTGTCCAGCCCGATGCCCCAGTAGAAGGCGAGCACCAGCAGCACCGCCACCGCCGAGCCCAGCAGGCCCTGGATCAGCCCTTCGGCCATGAACGGCAGCCGGATGAACCAGTTGGTGGCACCCACCAGCTTCATCACCGACACCTCGCGTCGCCGGGCGAAGATCGCCATACGGATGGTGTTCAGGATCAGCACCGAGGCCGAGAGGAGGAGCACCACCGCCACCGACAGGAACACCCACTGCAGGATGTGGATGACGTTCTCCATGGTCCGGATCTGGGCGGTCGGCGAGGAGGGGGGGCCGTAGATGCCGGGTTTGCCCTGGAACTGCTGGACCAGGGCGGTGGCGTCCGAGGGGTTGACCAGCACGCACCGGTAGGACGACGGGTAGTCCGACTGGTCGGTGGCGGCGAACTCGTCGGCCGAGTCGACCTGACGGGCCTCGTTGTAGTCGTACGCCTGGCTCCGGAAGAGGCACGACTTGACCAGGGGGTTCTGCCGGACCTCGGTGCCGATGGACTGGATCTGGCTCTGGGGGGCGGAGGGGTTCACCCAGACGATGACGTTGACGCCCTGCTGCCACTTGAGGGTGGCGTTGGTGGCCCCCTGCTTGGCCAGCAGCGACACGCCGACCAGGGTCAGGGAGACCGCCACCGTCAGAATGGCGGCGGCCGTCATCAGGCGATTGCGCCAGAGGTTGGTGCTGGCCTCTCGGGCCACGTAGCCGGCGGAGACCGGCATCAGCCCTCCGCCCGCAGGGGGCCGTCGTCGATCCCGGCGGCGAGGTCAGGAGGGGCGGGGGCCGTTTCCACCAGGGTGCCGGTGGGCGAGCCGGCCCCGGCGGCGGCCACCGCGCTGTCGATCCCGTACACGCCCCGGGCCTGGTCGCGCACCATGGTGCCCCGGTCCAGCTCGATGACCCGGCGGCGCATCTGGTCGACCATCCCGGCGTCGTGGGTGGCCACCACCACGGTGGTGCCGGTCCGGTTGATCCGGTCGAGGAGACGCATGATGCCGAGGCTGGTGGTGGGGTCGAGGTTCCCGGTCGGCTCGTCGGCCAGGAGGATCAGGGGCCGGTTGACGAAGGCCCGGGCCACCGCCACCCGCTGCTGCTCGCCCCCGGAGAGCTCGCCGGGGAGGTTGCCGGCCTTCTTGGTCAGGCCGACCAGGTCGAGGACCTGGGGCACCTGCGAGGCGATCACGTGCTTGGGACGCCCGATGACCTCGAGGGCGAAGGCGACGTTCTCGAAGACGGTCTTGTTGGGCAGCAGACGGAAGTCCTGGAACACACAGCCGATGTTCCGGCGCAGGTAGGGGATGCGCCACTTGGAGAGGTGGCCGATCTCCTTGCCCGCCTCCCAGATCCGCCCCTTGTCGGGTACCTCCTCGCGCAGCAGCAGCCGGATGAAGGTGGTCTTCCCGGAGCCGGAGGGGCCCACCAGGAACACGAACTCGCCCTTGTCGATCTCGACGGAGCAGTCGCGGAGGGCCACGGTGGAGCCCTTGTAGGTCTTGGTGACGTTCTGGAAGGTGATCACGAGAGCATCATGGGGGTGGACGACAGCGTGCCGGTGCGCTGGCCGACGAGCGACAGGTTCCGCGGTGTCCGGAACAGACTACCGGCCGAAGGGGCCGAATTGGTGCAGCCCCTCTCACCTCCGCAAACGTGACGAAACCCGTAGCCGGCCTCCGGCCGCCGACCACGACAGGAGCCGGCCGATCGCCGGAGCGGGTTGCGCCGCCCCCGTCCGCCGGTCAGCCCGCCCCGCGACGGAGATCGGCCTGGCGCCGCAGCTCGGCCTCCATGAAGTCGTCGAGGTCGCCATCGAGCACCGACTCGACATTGCCGGTCTCCTCGTTGGTGCGCAGGTCCTTCACCAGCTGGTACGGCGCCAGCACGTAGGAACGGATCTGGTTCCCCCAGGCGTTGTCGGTGCGATCGCCGGACAGCTCGTCCAGGGTGGCCTGGTGCTCGGCCCGCTGACGCTCGGCCAGCTTGGCCCCGAGCACCTGCATGGCCTTCGCCTTGTTCTGGGTCTGGCTCCGCTGGTTCTGGCAGGTCACCACGATGCCGGTCGGCAGGTGGGTCAGCCGCACCGCCGAGTCGGTCTTGTTCACGTGCTGGCCGCCGGCGCCCGACGAACGGTAGGTGTCGATGCGGAGATCCTTCTCGTCGATCTCCACCTCACCCGAGACGTCCTCCAGGAACGGCACCACGTCCAGCGAGGCGAAGCTGGTCTGGCGCCGGTGCTGGGCGTCGAACGGCGAGATGCGGACCAGCCGGTGGACGCCGCGCTCGGCGGCCAGCATCCCGAAGGCGTACCGCCCCTTGACCAGGAAGGTGGCGGACAGCAGCCCGGCCTCCTGGCCCGGGGTGGCCTCCTCCACCTCGATGTCGAACCCGCGGCGCTCGGCCCACCGGGTGTACATGCGGAGCATCATCTCCGCCCAGTCCTGGGCGTCGGTGCCCCCGGCGCCGGCGTGGATCTCCGCCACCGCGTCGCCGTCGTCGTAGTCGCCGGCGAAGAGGGCCCGGAGCTCGAGGGCCGACAGGCGCCGGCCGAGGGCGGCCAGCGACTCCTCGATCTCCGGCCGCAGCGACTCCTCGCCCTCCTCCTCGTCGAGCTCCTGGAGGGTCTCGATGTCGGACAGCCGCCCGGCCAGGCCGGCCAGCATCTCCACGTCCTCGGTGACCCGGCCGAGGGCGGTGGTCACCTCCCGGGCGTGGTCGGCGTCGTCCCAGAGCCCGGCGGCGGAGGCCTCCTCCTCGAGCTCGGCACGCCGGGCCTGGAGCCGCTCCAGGTCGAGGAAGCGCTCGGCCTCCCGCAGCCTCCGGGTGACGTCGACGATGGCGGCCGGGATATCGACGCGCTCGGACTCGGCGCCCCCCTTCCGGGGAGGCTCGGTGGCGGCCATCTCAGTTGGCGCCGTGGCAGAGCTTGAACTTCTTGCCGCTGCCACACCAGCACGGATCGTTGCGCCCGAGCTTCTCGTGGTCCGCCTTGACGATGGGCACCTGGGTCTCCCCGTCGTCGGCGAAGCGGTTGGTGATCCCGGCCGGGGCGGCGCCGGCCGGCGCGACACCCCCGCCCCCCCGGGCGGGCTGCCCGGCCCGGGCGGCCTGGTCGGCCACGTCCACCGGGGTGGTGGCCGCCGCCAGGGCGGCCAGCTCGGCGCCGCCCTGGACCGGGTCATCGGCGGCCAGGTAGCTGGCCTGGTCGAGGTCGGGCTCGGCCGGCTCCTCCGACAGCACCTGGACATGGAAGATGTAGCGGAGGTAGTCGTCGTCGATCCCCTCCATCAGCTTGCCGAACATGGCGAAGCCCTCGCGCTGCCAGGCCACCAGCGGGTCCTGGTTCCCCATGGCGCGGAGTCCGATCCCCTCCCGGAGGAGATCCATCTCGGCCAGGTGGTCGCGCCAGCGCTGGTCGAGGATCTGCAACATGATGTCCCGCTCGAGCTGTCGGGCGGTCTCCGCCCCGCCCGGGATGGTCTCGTCCCGCTCCTCGTAGAGGTCGAGGGCCTCCGAGATGATGCTCTCGGTGACCTGCCCGACGGTGGTGGCCTCGGCCAGGTCGTCGGCCACGAATTTGGTCGGGTAGTACTGGGTGATCTCGGTGATCAACCGGGGGAGGTCCCACTCCTCGGGGTAGTCGGTGGGACAGGCCGACGCCACCAGGGCGGTCATGGTGGACTCGAGGAGCTCCCGGGTCTCCTCCAGAAGGTCCTCGCCCTCGATGATCTGGAGCCGGCGCTTGTAGATCACCTTGCGCTGCTCGTTCATCACGTCGTCGTACTTCAGGACGTCCTTGCGCGACTCGGCGTTACGCCCCTCCACGGTGTTCTGGGCCCGCTCGATGGCCTTGGTCACCATCTTCGCCTCGATGGGCAGGTCGTCGGGGAGGGCACGGCCCATCACCCAGCTCATCGCCCCGGTGGCGAACAGCCGCATGAGGTCGTCCTCCAGGGACAGGAAGAAGCGGCTCTCGCCCGGATCGCCCTGGCGACCCGAGCGGCCCCGGAGCTGGTTGTCGATGCGGCGGCTCTCGTGGCGCTCGCTGCCCAGGACGTAGAGGCCGCCGAGCTCCCGGACCCGTGCGCCCTCCTCCTCGCAGGTGGCCTCGAGCTCGCGCTTCAGCGCCTCGATGGCCTCCTGCCCCTCCTCCGTCTCGGGGTCGAGACCCCGGGCGGCCGCCTCCCGGGCGGTGAGGCCCTCGGCGTTGCCCCCCAGGATGATGTCCACCCCCCGGCCGGCCATGTTGGTGGCGACGGTCACCCCGCCGACCCGGCCGGCCTGGGCGACGATCTCCGCCTCCCGGAAGTGCTGCTTGGCGTTGAGGACCTCGTGGGGGATGCCCTTCTTCTCCAACAGGCGGGAGAGGTGCTCGGACTTGGACACCGAGGCGGTGCCGACCAGCACCGGCTGCCCGGTGGCCACGCGCTCGGCGATGTCCTCCACCACGGCGTTGAACTTGGCGTCCTCCGACTTGTAGATGAGGTCGGGCTGGTCCATGCGGACCAGCGGCTTGTTGGGCGGGATGGGGACCACCGGAAGGTCGTAGGTGTTGGCGAACTCGGAGGCCTCGGTCTCGGCGGTCCCGGTCATGCCGGCCAGCTTCTCGTAGAGGCGGAAGTAGTTCTGGAGGGTGACGGTGGCCCAGGTGTGGTTCTCCTCGTTGATCCGCACCCGCTCCTTGGCCTCGACGGCCTGGTGCAGGCCGTCGGACCAACGCCGACCGTCGAGGGTCCGACCGGTGAACTCGTCGACGATCTTCACCTCCCCCTCCGCCACCAGGTAGTCCTTGTCCCGCCGGTAGAGCTCCTTGGCGTAGAGGGCCTGGGTCAGGTGGTGGACGTAGTTGACCGACACCGCGTCATAGAGGTTGGACACCCCGAGTTGGCGCTCCACCTTTTCGATGCCGGCCTCGGTGGGGACGACGATCCGCTTCTCCTCGTCGACCTCGTAGTCGGACTCCTCGCGGAGCGTCCGGACGATGCCGGCGAACTGGTAGTAGAGCTGGGCGGACTGGTTGGCCGGCCCCGAGATGATCAGGGGGGTGCGGGCCTCGTCGATCAGGATGGAGTCCACCTCGTCGACGATGGCGAAGTGGTGGCCCCGCTGGACCATCGCCTCCTGGGTGCGGGCCATGTTGTCGCGGAGGTAGTCGAAGCCGAACTCGGTGTTGGTGCCGTAGGTGACGTCGGCCAGGTAGGCGTCGCGCTTCTGGGCGGGGTCGGTGATGTCGGGGCCCACCCGCCCCACCTTCAGACCCAGGAAGGTGTGGAGCTGACCCATCCACTCCGAGTCGCGGGTGGCCAGGTAGTCGTTGACCGTCACCACGTGGACGCCGTCGCCGGCCAGGGCGTTCAGGTACACAGGCAGCGTGGAGACCAGGGTCTTGCCCTCACCGGTCTTCATCTCGGCGATCCATCCGAAGTGGAGGGCCATGCCCCCCATCAACTGGGCGTCGAAGTGCCGTTGGCCCAGGACGCGCCAGGCGCCCTCCCGGACCACCGCGAACACCTCGACCAGCAGGTCCTCGAGGGTCTCTCCCGCCGCCAGGCGGTCCCGGAACATGACGGTGGAGTTGGCCAGCTCCTCGTCCGACCGCGCCTCGATCTCGGGCTCGAGGTCGTTGACCAGGGGCACCAGCTCGGCCAGCCGGCGGACCTTCTTCCCCTCGCCGGCACGGAGGACCTTCGTGAACACGCTCATGGGCCACTCACTCTACCGTCGGACCCGTCGGCAGCCCGCCCGCCGAGTCAGCGCGGCGCCCGGGGCAGCCCGAGGCCGACCATGGCGATGATGTCCCGCTGGACCTCGTTGGCGCCCCCACCGAAGGTGAAGATCGTCTCACCCCGGCTGCGCTGGGCGATCCGGCCCCGGACCACCGCCCCCGGCGAGCCCTCCTCGAGGTAGGCGGCCTGGCCCACCACCTCACCCAGCAGGCGGTAGGCCTCCAGGGCGAATTCGGTGCCGAACACCTTGGTGGCCGAGGCGTCGGCCGGCTGCAGCCCCTTGTCGCTGGCCCAGGCCACCTTCCAGTTCAGGAGCTTCAGGTAGTCGGCACGGGCGTGGACCCGGGCCAGCAGCAGCTGGACCCACTCCTGGTCGATCACCCGGCGCCCGTCGGCCGTCCGCTCCTCCTGGGCCCAGGCCCGGACCTCGGCCAGGCTGCGGAGCAGGCCGGAGACCGGGCAGATGGCCACCCGCTCGTGGTTGAGCTGGTTGGTGATGATCCGCCACCCCTGGTTCTCGGCGCCCACCAGATTCCCGGCCGGGACCCGCACGCCGTCGTAGTAGGTGGTGGTGGTGATGTCCCCGGCGATGGTGGGCAACGGCGTCCAGGAGAACCCCTCGGTCCCCACCGGCACGATGAACACCGACAGGCCCTTGTGTTTGGCCACGTCGGGATCGGTCCGGGCGGCCAACCAGATGTAGTCGGCGTACTGGACGGCGCTGGTGAAGATCTTCTTCCCGTCGATCACGTACTGGTCGCCGTCCCGGACCGCCCGGGTCTGCAGCGAGGCGAGGTCGGTGCCGGCGTTGGGCTCGGTGTAGCCGATGGCGAAGTGGACGGTCCCCTGGAGGATCCCCGGCAGGATCCGCTGCTTCTGCTCCTCGGTGCCCAGCGACATCAACGTCGGGCCCACGCTGTTGAGGGTCAGGAGCGGGAGGGGCACGCCGGCCCAGTGGGACTCCTCCACGAAGATCATCTGGTCGATGGCACCCCGGGCCTGGCCGCCATACTCCTCGGGCCAGCCGATCCCCAACCAGCCGTCGTCCCCCATCCGGCGGATGTAGCGGAGGTAGGCGGGACGGTCGTCGGGCGTCCCCTCCACCTCCTCGACCAGGGCGCTGAAGTACGAGCGGAGCTCGTCACGGAGCCCCTCTTGCTGGTCGGTCAGGGCCAGGTACATCCGCTCATCCCCCAGGTCGCCCGGCTCGCCGGTCGCCGGTCTCCCGGCGTCCGCACGCTACCAACGTCCCCGGACGGGACCAGGACGGGACCGGACGGGACCGGACGTCCCCAGACGGGACCCGACGGGACCGGACGGTGTCCGACGGGGTCCGACGGGGTCAGGGCGACCGGCCCGGAAGGACCGAGGAGCCGCAGCTCGCCCGCACGACCGGACCCGGCCGCCCGCGCCGCCGGACGCCGAGCGGTGGCGGGGAGTTGTCGCTCCTGGACGCCGCGCCCCGAGGTCGCGGGGTCGACGAGCTTGCCGGACCCCGGGGACGGCGTCCGGGTTCTAGATGACCCGGACTCTCGGGCGTGCCGTCCGCACCGACCCCCGGCGCTGGGCGTGGGACCGACCCACGATCCGACCCTTCGTCTTCTCGAGCTGGTGCTCGAGCTTCTCCACCACCAGATCCACCGCTACCAGGGCGTCCGGTGCTGCGGCATGGGCCCGGATGGTGCGCCCATGGCCGGTCATGATGACCTCGCAGCACTCGCAGTCGGCGATCCTCGGATTGTGCTCCTCGGAGAAGTGGACTTCGGCTCGGTCGAGGCCCGGGCAGTGCCGGAGCAGCCGGCCCACCTTCTCCTCGGCCAACGCCCGCACCTGGTCCGGCACGATCCTTCTGCCGTTCGCGATGACAACGTTCACTGGTACGCCTCCTCGGTCATGCTGCGTGGAATTGGTGGTTGGTCAGGTACAGCTCAGCTCGGCCGGTCCTCCTGGTCGGTCGGGGGATGGGACGGTCCGCGGCACGTCCCCCGGGGCGCCGAGGGGCGCGACGGGGGTGGTCCCGGCGGAGAGGATGCACCGCACCGGATGCCCGCAGGCACCGGCGGTGACGGTGGAACGACGTGAGCTGCAAGCGGCTGACCTGGTCTTTGACCCCACACTCGCCTGCAGTGAGGATGGCGGCCGGGAGCCGGCGAGCACGACCGGTTGGTCGACCCCTTCGGCGCCCTGTGTGACACGCGTCACCTCATCTCCGCCCGCCCCCGATTGTCGGGAGCGCCACGGGCAGGTCTTACTCCTAAGCCGCACCATGCTCAGCAACCAGAAGTTGCCTTACGTGGGTCGTTTCGCCTGCGACTGGCATCGACTTGCAACCACAGACCCGCCAGCAGCTCACTGGCTCAGTGTACGCCCGCTGACCCCGAAAGCCAGAGGGTCGGGTGACGAGTTCATGAGCCAGGCACAGGGTCGACACACTCCCGCAACACAGGTCCCGGGGTGCCCCGGGGGGCTCCCCGGGGGTGGGTGCCGCCCGGATCCGGGCCGGTGGGTGCCCGGGGTCCGACCCCTCGGCGCCACTCGGGGCCACCGTCCCCGACGCTCGGACCCACCGTCACACGTCCGGGCCCGGGCGGCGTCCGCCCTGGTCAGCCCGCCGGGTGCTCCCGGAGCTGGCCCTTGATGTCGTCCAGGACCGGGATGGGCCCCGGGTCGATGCCCTCGTGGGCGGCCAGGTGCAGCGAGACGAAGTCGCCGAACAGGGCCAGGTCGAAGAGCTGGGCGAGGTCGCCCTCGCCGGCCGCCCGGACCTCGAGGATCGAGGCCATCACCTCGCGCAGGGCCTCGGCCACCAGGTCGAACCGGACCGACACCTGGGGATGCTCGGCGTCGTGGCGCAGGTTGACCAGGGTGATCAGCTGCCGGGTGGCGTCGCCGTGCTGGCCCCAGCCGGCCACCTCGTTGTGACAGAGCTCGGGGTAGGTGTTGGCGAAGGCCGGGGACTTGGCGTTCTCGTTGACCTGGGCCTTCCACCGCAGGGTGGCGGCGGTGCCCAGCGCCCCGGCACTGTGGACCAGCGGGATGGTCCGGCCGATCCGGCGGGCCAGCTCCTCGGCCGGGCTGCCCGGTGCCACCAGCTCATCGCGGCGGCGGCGGAGCTGGTCGATGGCCTGGTCCACCCACCCGGAGGCACCGGGGAACAGGCCGATCGACTCCAGTACCACCAGGGGCGGGATGGCCAGCGCCCCGAGGCCGGCCCGCGGCTGCGGGATCCCGGGCGGGATCGGCACCACCGGGACACGCCACTCGTCGGCCAGGCGCCCGAGCTCGCCACCACTGGTCACCACCACCAGGGAGGCGCCCGCCTCGAAGGCCTCGGTCGCCGCCTCCAGCGTCTCCTCGGTGTCGCCGGAGAACGACATGGCGAAGACCAGGGAGTTGGCCCCCACGAACTCGGGCGGCTCGTACCCCTTGACCACCGTGACCGGGACGGGCATGAACGGGGCGGCGGTGGCCAGCAGGACGTCCCCGGCGATGCCGCTTCCCCCCATCCCCAGCACCACCACGTGCTCGACGCCGTCCCGGCCGGGCAGGCCGGTGAGCCCGAGGGCGGCCGTCGCCGCCTCGGCCACCTGTTCGGGCAGGCCGGCGGTGGCTTCCCACATCCCCAGACTGTCGATCACCGGCTCCCCGCCGCCGCCCGCGCCGGTGGCGCCGGTCTCCGGGGTGCCGATGGCGGGGGTCACGAGCCGGTGGCCTCGCCGGTGGTGGGCACTCCGCCGGCGCCGGCCAGGGCCATCAGTCGGGCGTGCTCGGTGTCGTCCACCGCAGAGGCCTCGTCGATGAGCATCACCGGGATGTCGTCACGCACCTCGTAGCTGCGGTGGAGACGGGGGTTGTACAGCCGGTTCTCCGCCTCGAAGTAGAGAAGCGGTCCCTTGTCCTCGGGGCAGGCCAGCACCTCGATCAGGAGTGGGTCCAGGGTCATGGCGGGGGAGGTTCCTCTCTGTGGGTCGTGCTCGGAGCGTCGTGCTCTGTGCGTGGTGCGGTTCGAACGGTGGTCGTCCGGTGGCTCATCCGCCGGCCACCCGGGCCACGTCGGTGCGGACCTCCTCGAGGTGGCGGGCCAGCGACTCCTCGTCGGGCGCCTCGACGTTGAGCCGGAGCAGTGGCTCGGTGTTGGAGGGACGCAGGTTGTACCACCAGTCCCCCCGGTCCACGGTGAGGCCGTCGATCCGATCGATGGTGCCGAGCGTCCCTCCGGCCGCCTCCACCTCGGCGGCCATGGCCTCCACGGCACCGGCGGGGTCCGGGACCTCGGTGTTGACCTCCCCGGAGTCGGCGTAGCGGCGAAAGGGGGCCAACAGCTCCGACAGCGGTTTGCCGGTGACGCTCAGGAGCTCGAGGACGACCATGGCGGCGATGATGCCGGAGTCCGCCCGGTAGTTCTCCCGGAAGTAGTAGTGACCGGAGTGCTCACCACCGAAGACCGCGCCGGTGTCGGCCATCACCTGCTTGATGTAGGAGTGGCCCACCCGGGTGCGGACACCCTTCCCGCCCTTCTCGGCGATCACCTCCGGGACCACCCGCGAGCAGATGCAGTTGTAGAGGATGGTGGCTCCCGGGTGTTTGTCGAGCATGGCCGACGCCACCAGGGCGGTGGTCAGGGAGCCCGAGACCAGTTGGGCCTGCTCATCCACCAGGAACACCCGGTCGGCGTCGCCGTCGAAGGCCAGCCCGATGTCGGCATCGCCGTCGAGCACCGCCTGCTTGAGCCACACCAGGTTCTCGGGCTGGATGGGGTCGGCCGGGTGGTTCGGGAAGTTCCCGTCGAGCTCCGGGAAGAGCACCTCGAGGTGGAAGGGCAGCCCCTCGAACACGGTGGGGGCCACCAGGCCGCCCATCCCGTTGGCGGTGTCGGCCACCACCCGCAGCGGGCGCAGGGCAGCGGTGTCCACGAACGAGCGGACGTGCTCGGCGTACTCCTCGAGCAGCGACCGGTCCTCGAGGGGGGCCAGCTGGTCGGGGGCGAGCTCGGGCGGCCCGTCGCTCCCCCACCCGGCGAGCACCGACTCGGCGTCCGCCTGGATCTCCGCCAGCCCGGTGTCCTGGCCGATGGGCCGCGCCCCGGACCGGCAGAGCTTCAGGCCGTTGTAACGGGCCGGATTATGGGAGGCGGTGAACATCGCCCCGGGAGCGTCGAGCTTCCCGGAGGCGAAGTAGAGGAGGTCGGTGGAGGCCAGCCCCAGGTCGACCACCGTGACCCCCTGGGACCGGGCGCCGTCGGCGAATGCCCGGGACAGCGCCACCCCCGACTCACGCATGTCCCGGGCCACCAGCAGTCGGGGGCCACCGGTGAAGCGGGCCACCGCCTCGCCGATCGCCCGGAACTGATCGGCGTTGAGCTGGTCCGGGACGACGCCGCGGATGTCGTACGCCTTGAAGACGTTGGAGAGGCTGGCCATAGCCCGGACATCCTACCCAGGGAGGTCCCCCTCCCCGGGGGGGATCCGCCGTAGCCGACATCGGGAGCGTGCCGGGGCCCGGCGGCGGCGCCGGGGGCCGGGTCACCTGGTGACCGGGTCGGCGCGGCGAACCGCGTCCCACACCGCGCCCCGGGCCTACCGGAGGTCGGCGACGATGGCCACCAGGTCGGCGTTGGCCTGCCTCAGCTGCCCGGCGGCGGTCTGGAGGCCGTCCCTGGCACTCACGAAGACCGGCGTCGACCCGGGGTAGCTGGCCGGAGTCTGGGCCAGCACGGTGGCCGGGATCCCACCGGTCAGGCCCTGGGCGTCGGTGACCTGGGTCTGGAGGTCGGCGAACGACGCCTGGGCGGCGGTCGTGCTGATCCCCGCCTTGCCGGCGGCGGTGATGGCCGCCTGGATGTTCGGCTCCTGGGCGACGACCGTGGCCTCGACGGCGTCGGCGGTGTCCGCCGCGATGTCCAGGTCGGTCTGGGGAGCCACCACCGCGAAGACCCGGTAGGTCTGCACCATCGACCTGGCGTCGGTCCACACCGCCAGGCAGGTGGTGTCGTCGGGCGCCTTGGCCACCAGGGCGTTGATGCCGGTGGTCGTGGAGCTGAGGGTGGCGGTCAGCGTGGCCCGGTCCGAGGCGGTCAGGTTGGAGGCCGCCCCCACGTTCCCGCTGAGCTTGGCCAGCTCGACGACCCTCGCCTGCAGGGAGGCCTCGAGCTGCTGCTGGGCGGCCGCCACGGTGGTGGGGCTGCAGGTGGGGCGGGAGGTGGCGGCGCCGGACGCCGGAGCGGCGGCGAGGGCGAGGACCGATCCCAACCCGATGACGGTGGTGGTGGCCAGAGCGACGCGGGTGGCCCGACGGCGGATTCGTCCGTTCATCTCACTGATCTCCTTGTGCCTGGGTCAGGTCGTTGTTGACCTGGTTGAGGGAGCTACCCAGCGAGCCGAGCTCGCTGTTCAGCTGGTTGAGGGTGCCGGCGCTCACGGGCGCCGGGGGGGTCGGGGCGGTGGTTGCCCCAGTGGTCGGGCCGCCGCCCGACGGCCCGGTGGTGGGCGTGCTCGGCGCCGTCGGCGAGGTGGGTGCCGTGGTGGGGGTGGTGGTCGGCGGGTGGGGCCGGGTCGCCGGCGTGCCCACCACCTGGGCGGTGGTCCCTCCGGCGCAGGCCGCCCCCGCCAGCGCGGTGCCGATCAACGCCGCTGTCAGGGTGAGTGATCTGATCCGCACGTGTCCTCCCAGTCCTGGTCCCGCCCGACGGATCCGTCGAGGTCAGGTTCAGCATCGCCCCCGGCGGTGTGGACCGGGTGAGCGAAGTGTTAGCGGTCTGTGAGGGCCTCGGCGGCGAGGTCCGGATCGGGCTCCCGCCCGCGCCCCGGTCCCGGTCCCCGTCCCGCCACCGGGTCCGGATCGGACCCCGGCCCCGGGTCTGACGCCGCATCCCGTCGCCACGGTCGGGTCCGGCGACGCCGCCGACGGTCCAGGACGGCCACCCCCACGGCGGCCACCACCGCCGCCAGCGTGATCAGCCACCCCAGCCGGTCGGCGTTGGAGGTGCCGTAGGTGAGCTCCACGTCGTGGGAGGTGGGGACCACCACCATCAGGTTGGGGGCCACCCTCCAGGGTCCGGTGGCCCCGCTGACCTTCCAGTTCGGGAAGTACGAGACCTTCACCTCCACCGGGGTGCCCACCCGGTCGACGTGGAAGCGGATCGAACTGTCGGTCTGGGTCACGTCGGACACCGTGGTGGCGGGCTCGGCCACCGTGGGCGGCGAGGCGTCCCCCACGGTGACCCGCGTCCAGTCGGCCGGACCGTCGGCGGCCGGCACCACGTTCCACCGGGCCGGGTCGTCGTACCAGGCGACCGACGGCTTGAGCCAGCTGTTCTGGTCCTCCCCCACGCCCTTCCAGACCACCGGTCGGTCGGTGAGGGGCTGGACCAGGCCGGAGTCGGCCACCTTGTAGACCTTCCAGGTGGTGTCGAGCGGGGTCCCGTTGTAGCTGGTCCTCCAGGGGCCGCTCGAGGCCACCTCGGTGAGGGCGGGATCCGCCGCCGCCTGCTGCTGGGTGGTGGTCGAGGAGGCCAGGTAGTACCGCACCCCGAGCTCCTGCAGGTGCTGGACGCCCAGGGCGACGTTGAGCCCTCCGTAGGGGAGGCCGTTCATGGCGTCCGACGGGGTCACCGAGAGCTCGCTCTGGTTGAGGAAGTGGTACGGCGTGGTGGCGGAGGACTCGAAGAGGAGGCCCTCCATCGAGTCGATGCACCCGCCCGTCCAGTACGGCAGGAGCATCAGCGACTCGGTGGTGCCGAACCGGTTGAGCGACGGGTCGTACTCCCACATGGTCCGGCCGCAACCCTGCTCGGCGCCCACCTTGGCCATCATGGCCACCACCGCCTGGTACTCGGGAAAGTCGGGCTTGCGCTCATACCCCTCGTAGTTCCACTCCGCCCAGGCGCTCGGCTGGTCGGCCCCCACGGTGACCCCCACGTCGGCCAGGGTGGAGGCCGGAAGGGCCAGTGGTGGCACCACGGCCACGCAGGCGGCGACCAGGGCGATCAGCGGTCCGGCGATGGCCCCGGCGGCGGCGGCGGCGGCCGGCACCGGTCGCCGGAACCGGAGGATCCGGTCCCCGGGACGCCAGCCGTGGGCGGTGGCGTTGGCCAGGCGTAGCCGGGCGATGCGCACCCACTGGTCGGAGCGACGACGGCGCTGCCACCGGGCCACCCCCGACACCAGCTCGGCCACCGCGATGCCGCCCATCAGGTAGAGGCAGAGGAACCAGAAGGGGAGGACCCGGACGTTGTACAGCGAGCCCTGGGGGTCGAGACAGACCACCGCCGCCGACAACCCGCCCATCACGGCGATGAACAGACCCACCCGGTTGCGGCGCCACACGGTGGCGGCCAGGCCGACCAGGGCGGCGATCCACACCCACCGCGAGGAGCCGGGGAAGAGGAGGTGGGGGAAGCCGTCGATGTTCTGCCAGCCCATGGTGGTGGTGTACGGCTGGTCGACCACGAACGGCACCAGCCACCACGCCGTGAGCCCCACCCCGATGGCGCCGGCCACCACCAGCCACCACAGCCGGTGCCCCCAGCGCCGCAGGGCGGCCACCGTCCCCCGGGCGCCGACCCGGAAGGGCCGGAGGAGGTCGGGGTCGAGCACCAGCCAGACGCCCATCCCGACCACCGCGAAGAGGAAGGTGATCAGGTGACAGAGCAGGGTGGCCGCCAAGAGCAGGGCGGCCAGCGCCCGGTACCGCCCGGTCCGGAGCCCGAGCGCCACCACCCCCAGGAACACCAAGGCCACCGACAGTCCCAAGGAGTAGGAGAACTCGCCGGCCAGCGTGGAGAGCAGGTTGCCGCCGTAGATGGAGAAGCTCGGCTCGAAGAGGAAGGGCAGGGTGGCCGCCGCCAGGCACCCCGGCCCCGGGTCCCGGAGGCCGGCTAGCCGCCCGAAGGCCCAGGCGGCCACCGGCAGCGTCACCGTGCCGAGGACGGTGACCACCTTGAAGGCGACGTTGTAGTCGGTCACCCAGCTGAAGAGCACGGTGAGGACGGCGGGGAGCGGGAAGTAGAAGGTGTAGGCGGGGAAGCCGTCGTACCAGCCGGGGTCCCAGCCGGTGAGCCTCCCGTGGCTCAGGAGGTTCGACTTCAGGAAGGCCGGGAGCATCACGTGGGCCCCGGTGTCGCCCCCGGCGGTGGTGGTGTTGGCCACCAGCAGGTTGGGATGGAGCTGCCAGAGGGCGATGCCGATGACGCCGACGATGGCGGCGGCGTTGGCCCAGGCCGGCCAGGCCGAGGCCCGGGTCATCCGCTCCCAGCGTCCGGCGACGGGAGGGTGCTGGGTGGTGGCGGGCGCCACCTCAGATCCGGGCGCTGCGACGGGACCGTCCCACCACCAGGCCCGCCACCAGGGCGCCCAGGCCGACCACCATCATCAGCGTCACCACCACCGCCACCCCGGCGCCCGACCAGACGGTGGCCACCACCGCCACCAGGTTGAAGCTGGCGTGCGACACCATGTCCATGCCCAGGCGCCCCGTCCGGTAGGAGACGAACGACAGGATGATGCCGAAGGTGGCCAGCCCGATCAGCTGCAGCGACTCGGCGTGGGCCAGTCCGAAGAGGACCCCGGTGATGACGATGGCCAGGGTGGGCCCCACCCAGCGGCCCCAGGTCCCGAACAGGCGGGCCAGCGACCGGAGCAGGAGCCCCCGGAAGAAGAGCTCCTCGAAGAACGGGGCACCGACCACGGTGAGGAGGGCGATGAGCGCGAACCCCACCCCGTGGGACCCGCCGGTCAGCTTCTGGGCCGGGGCGTCGAACTTCTGGTTGAAGTCGTGGACGTGGTGGGAGATCGGGATGTAGATGAGGCCGACCAGGAGCTGGCCGCCGGCGCCGATGGCGATGCCGAAGCAGTCGATCCACCGGAAGCGCAGGCCCATGTCCCGGACGAAGCTGCCGGAGCCCCGGGCCAGGCTGGCGATCCAGGGGCCGCCGAGGAACCCGGCCCACAGCCCCAGCAGGGTGGAGACGATGTACCAGGTGGGCGGCTCGCTCAGCTTGGAGATGGCGGTGATGGAGTGGAGGTTCCCGCTGACGGCCGCCGCCACCACGATGAACATGGCGGCCAGGATCTGCCCCCCCACGAACCCGAGGAGCCCGAAGAGGAGCCACATGCCGGCCGCCCCCCTGGTGGCCGGCGCCGCTCCGGCCGCCAGCTGCACGTTGAGGGGGACGTCGGGGGCCCCGGGTCCGGGGGGGGCACCCAGGGCGGCCGGGTCGACGGGCCGGGTGGGGCCCTGCCATCCCCAGGCGGTCCCCGGGTCCACGCCCGGCGGCGTCGGTGGGACCCATCCCGGGGGTGGCGGCGCCCATCCGCCCGGTGGGGTCCAACCCGGGGGTGGCACCCAGCCGGGACCGGACGACCCGGGGCCCGGGGGGCGCCGACCGGGGGGCCGGGGGTCCGGGGTGCGTGGACGCCGCCGGGGGGGGCCGGAGGCGCCCCGGGAGCCGGTGGCGGGGGGGCCGGAAGCGGGGGTCCGGACCCCGAAGGTGTCCCACCGGTGGCCGCGGCCCGGTCGTCGACGTCCCCTCCGGGTCCCTCGGTCACCCCGACAACTTACCGACCTCCGCACCTGCCCCGGCAGCGCCCCTCCCGGCCGGCCGGCCGGGGGGCGATGCGTCGTGCCAGCCCTCCCCCGCATAGCATGGGCGGGTGACTCCGCCCGACCCTGACCTGCCCGGAAGCGGCCCTCCCAACGCCGGAGGCCCCGGCGCCGCCACGCCCGGCCAGAACCGCAACCGGATGATCGTCTACATCGTCATCGCGGTGGCCGTCCTGGCCCTGCTGGTCGCCACCAGCGTGACGCACAACAACTCGGCCAACTCGCTGAGCTACCCCACCTTCCTGAAGGACGTCAACAGCCACCAGGTGAGCACGGCCAGCGTCGACACCTCCACCGGCATCGTCACCGGCACGCTGAAGGACGGCAGCAGCTTCACCGTCCAGGGCCCCAACCCGGTGCTCGACTCCGAGAGCAACGCCCTCCACGCCGCCGGCGTCCCCTACAAGTACGTCACCACCACCCCCAACCCGCTGCTCAACATCTTCCTCTACTACGTGCTCCCCCTGGTCCTGATCATCGGGCTGTTCGTCTTCCTCAGTCGAAAGGCGCAGGGTCAGATGGGAAGCATCATGTCGATCGGCCGCTCCAAGGCCAAGCTGTACTCCACCGAGCGCCCCTCCACCACCTTCGACGACGTGGCCGGCTACGGCGGCGTCAAGCTCGAGATCAGCGAGGTGGTCGACTTCCTGAAGACCCCGGCGCGGTTCAAGGACATCGGGGCGCGCATCCCCAAGGGCATCCTGCTGGTCGGTCCCCCGGGTACCGGCAAGACCCTGCTGGCCCGGGCGGTGGCCGGCGAGGCCGGCGTCCCCTTCATGTCGGTGAGCGGCTCGGACTTCATGGAGATGTTCGTGGGCGTCGGGGCCAGCCGGGTCCGCGACCTGTTCGCCACCGCCCGCAAGCAGGCGCCGGCCATCGTCTTCATCGACGAGATCGACTCCATCGGCCGCAAGCGGGGCGCCGGGCTCGGCGGCGGCCATGACGAGCGCGAGCAGACCCTCAACCAGCTGCTCTCGGAGATGGACGGTTTCGACCCCACCGAGGGCATCGTGGTGATGGCGGCCACCAACCGGCCCGACATCCTGGACGCCGCCATCCTGCGGCCCGGCCGGTTCGACCGCCAGATCGTGGTGCCCCTCCCCGACCTCGAGGAGCGGCTGCCCATCCTCCAGGTCCACTGCAAGGACAAGCGGGTCGCCCCGACCGTCGACCTGGGCCTGGTGGCCCGGGGGACCCCCGGCATGAGCGGCGCCGACCTCGCCAACCTGGTCAACGAGGCGGCCTTGCACGCCGTCCGCCGCGGCTCCAAGGTCATCGAGAACGTCGACTTCGAGGCGTCCCGGGACCGGGTGCTGATGGGCCAGCGCCGCGAGAGCCTGGTGCTGTCCGACTCCGAGAAGGAGCGGGTGGCCTTCCACGAGGGCGGCCACGCCGTACTCGCCTACGTGCTGCCGGACGCCGACCCGGTGCACAAGGTCACCATCCTCCCGACCGGCATGGCCCTCGGCGTCACCATGCAGCTCCCCATGGAGGAGCGCCACATCCACCCCCGCCAGCACATCGAGGACTCGCTGGCCGTCCGCATGGGGGGCCGGGCCGCCGAGCTGCTGGTCTACGGCGACCTCTCCACCGGGGCCAGCAACGACCTGGTGGGCAACACCGAGCTGGCCCGCAAGATGGTGCGGGAGTGGGGGATGTCCGACAAGATCGGGCCGATGGCCTGGGGCTCCCAGGGCCAGGTCTTCCTCGGCGAGGACCTCATGCACACCCGTGACTACTCCGAGCACACCAGCCAGATCATCGACGACGAGGTGGAGATCATCCTGCGGGCCCAGGAGCAGCGAGCCCTCGAGGTGCTGTCCCGCCACCGAGGCGGTCTCGACGCCCTGGCCCGGGCCCTCCTCGACGAGGAGACCGTCGACGGCGAGACGGTGGCCCGCCTGGTCGACACCGCCTACGGGCGTCCCGTCCACGAGCACGGGGTCAAGTCCATCCCCCCGGTGTTCGTCGCCGAGCAGCACGGGCCGACCGGCTCCGGTGACGGCGACTCCGGCGACGGCCAGGGGTCGGGGCCGACGGGCTCCGGGTCCGGCACCGGCGAACGGGGCGACGCCAGGCCCGGGGACGCCGTCGCCGACGGCTCCCCGGAGGAGTCCGGCACGCCGGCCGATGCCGGGGTCTCCCCGGCCCGACAGGCGGAGCCGCCGACCAACCAGTCGCCCTGGCCGCCACCGACCGCCCCGGCAGGCGGCTGGCCGCACTCCCCCAGCCCGTGGCCCGCCCCGCCGTCCGCCCCCGGTCACTGGCCGCATCAGGCGCCGTGGCCGCCCCCGCCCCCGCAGCCGCCGGCTTCCCGCTGACCGCCTGACCGTTCCTCAGCTGTCGTCGGACCCGCCGGCCGACTGCATCCTCTCGTTGATCTTGTTGACCACCGTGGGGTCCATCAATGTGGTGACGTCCCCCAGGTCCCGTTGCTCGGCCACGTCCTGCAGGAGGCGGCGCATGATCTTCCCGCTCCGCGTCTTCGGCAGCTCGGGGGTCAGGAGGATCTGACGGGGCTTGGCGATCGGCCCGATCATCTCGGCGACGTGCAGGCGGAGCTCGGCGATCAGCACCTCCCCGGCCTCGGGCGTCTCGGCCACATCCCCCTTGACGGTCACGTAGGCCACGATGGCCTGGCCGGTGGTCGGGTCCGACGCCCCCACCACCGCCGCCTCCGCCACCCGGGGATGGCTGACCAGGGCGTGCTCCACCTCGGTGGTGGAGAGGCGGTGGCCCGAGATGTTCATGACGTCGTCCACCCGACCGAGGAGCCAGAGGTCGCCGTCGTCGTCCTTCTTGGCGCCGTCGCCGGCGAAGTACCGGCCGGGGAACCTCGACCAGTAGGTCTCCCGGTAGCGCTCCGGGTCGCCCCAGATACCCCGGAGCATGCCCGGCCAGGGGCGGTCGAGCACCAGGTAGCCGCCCTCCCCGTCCCCCACCGGGTTGCCCTCGTTGTCCACCACGTCGGCACTGATCCCGGGAAGGGCGGCCATCGCCGCCCCGGGCTTGGTGGCGGTGATGCCGGGCAGCGGGGCGATCATGATGCCGCCCGTCTCCGTCTGCCACCAGGTGTCCACGATCGGACACCGGTCGCCGCCCACGTACCGGCGGTACCACATCCACGCCTCCGGATTGATGGGCTCACCGACCGACCCCAACAGGCGCAGACTCGAGAGATCGTGGGCCTCGGGGATCTCCTCTCCCCACTTCATCAACGTCCGGATGGTGGTGGGGGCGGTATAGAGGATGGACACCTTGTACTCCTCGATGATCCGCCACCACCGATCGCGCCCGCCCGAGTCGGGTGTGCCCTCGAACAGCATCGACGTGGTGCCGTTGGCCAGCGGTCCGTAGACGATGTAGCTGTGGCCGGTCACCCAGCCGATGTCGGCCGCCGTCCAGTAGACGTCCGTCTCGGGCTTGATGTCGAAGACCAGCCGATGGGTGGTCGAGGCGTGCACCAGGTAGCCGCCGGTGGTGTGGAGGATGCCCTTGGGCTTGGCCGTGGTGCCACTGGTGTACATGATGTAGAGCGGATGCTCGGCGTCGAAGGCCTCCGGCCGGTGGGTGGGGAGCTGATGGTCCACCAGGTCGTGCCACCAGACGTCCCGGCCCTCCACCCACTCGACATCCTGGCCGGTCCGTCGCACCACCAGTACCGAACGCACCTCCGGGCACTGCAGGAGCGCCTCGTCGACCTGGGGCTTCAGTGGTGACACCGCACCACGTCGGAACGCCCCGTCGGCGGTGATCACCAGCCGGGCGTCGGCGTCCAGCGTGCGGGCCGCCATCGACTCGGCGGAGAAGCCGCCGAAGACCACCGAGTGGGGGGCGCCCAACCGGGCGCAGGCCAGCATGGCCACCACCGCCTCGGGGATCATGGGGAGGTAGATCATCACCCGGTCGCCGGCCTGTACCCCCAGTTCGGTCAAGGCGTTGGCCGCCCGGCAGACCAGGCCCTGGAGGTCTGCATAGGTGATGGTGCGGGTCTCCCCCTCCGCCTCCCCCACCCAGTGGAAGGCGACCCGGTCGCCGTGTCCCGCCTCGACGTGACGGTCGACGCAGTTGTAGGCGGCGTTGAGGCGTCCGCCCACGAACCAGCTGGCGAACGGAGGCTCCCAGTCGAGCACCCGGTCCCAGGGCCGCTTCCAACTCAGGCGGCCGGCCTGCTCCGCCCACCAGGCCTCGGGGTCGGCGGCCGCCGCCTCGTAGATCCCCGGCTGGGCATTGGCCTGCCGGGCGAACGCCTCGGGGGGATCGAACTGGCGGGTCTCGTGGAGCAGGGCCGACAGGGCCTCGTCGCCTCCGTTGGCGGTTCCGTCGCTCATGAGCGTCCCCTCCTTGTCGCATCGGGCCCCGGGTGCGGGGCCGAGCCCTCCGGTCACCCCCGGGCCCGGATGTCGGTACCCGTGGCGGCGTCGGGGCCACTACCAACCTCTCCGTCCCGTCTACCACACCCCGGTCGCCGACGGCCTCCCGCCGGCGCTCGGCGGCCGTCGGCGACGCGGGTCGAGGGGTCAGGGAAGGGTCGAGGGGTCAGGGAAGGAACGACATCCCCGTCGAGGAGACCACGCCGGGCGCGCCGCTGGGACCCGCGTCCTCCTCGACCGCCACCGGGCGGCTCGACTGCACGTCGAAGGTCCGGAGGCCGCGCACCAGGGACGGCCCCAGCACCACCAGCGACCCGGGCGCCACGGTGAAGGCCGCCACCGAGGCGCCCGTCCCGGCCACCGTCACCACCACCCGTGCACCGGCGGTTCCCGGATCGGCCACCGCCAGGGTGTCCACGGTGGCCCCCGGGGTGCCCGGGGCGTTGGGCACGCCGGGAGCGGGGACCAGCCAGTGGTCGGCCAGGGTGGTGGTCGCCGGCCCCCCGCCCATCGACGCCGGGGTGGTGGAGCCCGAGCCGGCGTCGACCGTGCGGCTGACGACGATCCCGGTGCCGGCCCGGATGGTGGTGGCGTAGGCCGTCTGTTTCGGAAGGTGACCGGTCGACGAGGGTGACCAGGTGACCACCGATTGGGCCGGCAGGTCGATCGCCACCGGACTCACCCGGGCCATCGGCAGTCCGAAGGTGATGGTGGCCACCGTCGGTGCCGTGTCCGGGTTGGCCAGGTGGAAGGTCACACTCCCGTCGCCGTCGGTGGTCTGCGGCAGGTACCAGTCGGTCGAGGCCGTCGGCGACCCCAGCGAGAGTCCGATGCCGGAGGTCGACCCCGAGGACCAGGCCTGGAGCTGGGAGGCCACCACCTGACCCGACTGGGCCGAGACCTCGGTGGCGATGTCCTGCTGGTTCTGGACGAAGTCACCCACGTTCTCCGCCACCAGCTGGCCGGCCGGGATGTTCAGGCCCTGGTAGTCGGACGGGGTGACGACCCCGGAGGGGGTGAGGAAGGTCACGTCGACCACGCTGGCCGTCGAGGTGGGGTTGAAGAGGTCGAGGGTGAGGGCGTCACCATCGGCCGTGTTCCCGCCGGCCAGGTACCACGAGGCCGAGGACTGGGAGGCGCACGGCGCGGTGCTCCACCCCTTGGTGCCGGTGACGACCTGATTGACCGCCACTCCACCCCCGTCGAATCCGAACCAGGTGGCCAGGTCGCCGGCCGGGAGCCCGGCCCCCGGATTGACGGCGGCCTGGCCGTGGGCAGGGACCACCACCCGGCGGGTGGTCGGGGCGCCCGGGCTGCCCGTGCTGGTCGCCCCGCTGCCGGTGCCTGGCGCCACCTGCGAGGTCATCACGCCGTGGACCGCCGCCGCCGAGGTGTTGGTCAGGAAGTCGGTGGTCCCGACCGTCCCGTCGGGACCGGACGCCCCGCCCGCGCAGAACGCCGACGACGAGTAGGAGCCGGCCGGCGAGACGGGGACGCCGTCCGCCGTGGGGGGGGCCGGGGCCGCCGTCGGCGTGCCGGCCACGGCTCCGACCACCCCCACCGCCACCACCACCACCGCCACCACCGCCAGCACCACCACCCGACCCGGCGCCGAACGGAGGGGTCGGCGCTGCTGGCGGGCGTGGCGGGTCATCGACTCGGTCATCCGTCCTCACCGTCCCGGAGGTCGCCGGTGGGCTCCCCGTCGAGGCCGGGAATGGGGTCGGGCTCGATCCGCCGCTGCCGCCATCGTCGCCTCACCGAGCGGGCCCAGGGCCGGAGGAACGCCCGCCGTTCGACCAGCACCGCCGCCACCGCCATCCACAGGAGGAGCTGGTAGACGAGCGCCAGCGGTCCCCAGACCCCACCGGCGAACCGGAGGGTGGCCGCTCCGCCCGTCTCCACCCGGTACTGGGCGGCCCACCCGAACGAGGCGGATCTCGGAGCCGTCCCCGAGGGCGTCGCCAGCGTCCACCGGCCGGCCGGCGCCAGCGCCGACAGCACCGTCCCCTTGGGGACGGCTCCCTCGAAGGAGCGCTGGGTGGGGGCCCCCGGCAGGACGGCCACGGCGTGGGGGATCACCGGCTGGCCGGGCGGGGTCGTCGAGGCGGGCAAGGTGCCGGAGCCGCCCGTCGGGATGGCGGCCGCCGCGGTCACCGCCGCCGGGGTTCCGGTCACCGCCGACCGCACCGGGAACCAGTCGGTGTTCTGGTAGACGGTGATGCCGCTCTCGTTGAAGACGGGGTCCAGGTCGAGCTGGCGCTCCAGCGCCGGGGTGAGGTCCGCCGGCACCGGGTACTGGGCCGGGCTCTGTACCAGCGGGATGACCGGAGCCACGGCGGTCAGCTCCGCCACGTAGCGGATCCCGGCGGGGGCCAGCAGGGAGCCCAGCCGGTCGGTGCGGCCCGCCCGGGCCTGGTCGACCGCCGACTCGAGCTGGGCGGCCGGGCCGGGCGACGCCCCGTTCCAGAGCCAGGTGGCGGTGGGCGCCCCGTCCGCCGAGGTGGCGTAGGCCAGGCCGTCCCCGGCGCTCCACGACCCCAGGTTCAACGACCGGGGGTCCCCGAGCCAGAGCACGCGGAAGGCGCCCGTCGAGGCTCCGCTGTGCATCCAGGCCAGGGTCTGGGCGAAGTCGTTCTCCGGGGTGCCCCACCGACCAGGGGCGGCCGACACCACGGTCGGGAGGGTGCCGAGCGCCAGCGCCACGACGGCCGCTCCGGTGGCCAGCTGCCGCCATCCGAAGGCGGCGGACCGGAGGTCCTCCTCGAAGGCGGCGATCCCCAGGCCGATGGCCATGGCCACGGCGGCCGCCGCCGGCGCCAGCAGGACCAGGGGGTCGATGGCCACGGGGCCCAGCCATCCCCGACCGATGATCCAGGCCACGAACCAGAAGGCCAGGGCGATCGACCAGCAGCGGGTGGCCCACCGGAACCGGGTGCCACGGGCCAGGAGGAGGGGGAGGACGGCTGCCAGGGTGAACGCCCAGGTCAAGGGGGAGTCGCCGATGGGGCCCACCGAGAAGCGGAGCAGGGTGCCCCACGAGGCGGCTCCGGATGCCGGGGTGGGCACGCCGAGCACGTCGACGGCCTGGCGGCCGGCGCTCAGCACGCCGATCAGCCACGGGAGGCAGAGGACGCCCGCCACCACCGTCGCCCCGACGGAGAGCCACAGCGCCCGCACCGCCCGGGCCCACTGGCCGAGCACACAGGACGCCACCGCCACCGCCAGGCCGGTCACGACCACGACCACCGCGGCGGCGGGCACGAAGGCCACCAGCACCGCCTCGAGCACCCCCAGCAGGACGCAGGCCCGGAGGGTCCGGTGACCGGCCAGCCACCGCCGACCCGGCGCCACCCGGCCGGAGGAGATCGCCCCGGCGCGTCCACGGCCACGGTTCCGGCGCTCCACCCGGCTCGGAGGGGAGTCGGCAGGAGTCACCACGACCCCCGCCGGGACGCTGAATCCCGGTGGGGTGGCAGTCCGGGCCCGCCGGCCGGCGGCGCCGGTCACCTCGCCCCCGTCCGGGGTGGCGACACCGCCCGCCCCGCCACCACCGCCACCGGCCGCCCCGCCACCGGCCGCCTCGCCACCGCCCCCCGCACCACCCGCCCGGACCATCGCCCGCCCCCCGGCTCCGTAGGGGGGCATGTCCGTGGAGCGGAAGAGGTGGCCCAGGACCCACGGGCTGCCGGCGTAGGCGGCCAGGGCGCCCAGGCGCCCGAGGGCCAGGGCGTCGTAGGGCAGTGGGAGGGCCAGGTAGGCCACGCCGGCCACCAGGGAGGCCCGTTGCGAGCCGAACGGCCGCACCAGGCGGACCATGCCCCAGGCCCCCAGCGGCAGGCAGCCGAACAGGAGCACCTTCTGGGTCAGGCCCATGGCACCCAGCAGAACGGTCCCCACCACCCCGGCCACCGCCAGGGCCGGGGTGGCCGGGGCGGTGGTCCCCACTCCGGAGGGGTGCCAGCCGGCGGCGAACTGGGAGAAGGTGGCATTCCAACTCGGGAACGGGACGAACTGGGAGTACGAGGCGATCGATCCGGTGAGCAGCCCACGACTGCCCACCACCACCACGAACGCCACAACCAGCCAGGTGATCAGCCGGACCCGACCCGAGACCCGTCCCCGCCGGGTGAGCAGCGTCCCGGCCAGGATCACGTCGCCCTCCCCGGCCCGGGATTCGGACGTCGACGTCGAGGTCGGTGCCGGCGTCGCAGCCGCTACCGGCGCCCCCGGGACGTCCCCGGTCCCGAGTTCCGGCCCGGGGAGCCGATCGGCCTCCGGCCCGTCGGCCAGGGCGGCCGCCGCCACCGCCACCTCCGCCGCCTCCGCCGACTGGAGCTCGTCAGCGTGTGCCCCGTGGAACCCGAACTGGAAGACGCGCCGGCCGTAGGAGGAGAGGCGGGCGCTTCCCCGCAGCTGGAGCACCCGCACCTCCTTGTCGCTGAGGCGGCGGTGGGCCTGGACCTCCTTGCGGAGTCGCCGGGTGGTGGCCCGGCGACGGAAGTTCCAGCTCCAGGCGTGGACGACCGCCCGGGCCCGGGGCCGGTTGCCGGCCAGGACGGCCACCAGGTACTCGCCCATGTTGAGGAGGACGATCTGGGGCACCACCCGGTACCGGTGGAAGCGGCCGTAGCACTTCAGGACGGCCAGGAGCTCGTGACGGCGCTGCAGGCCCTGGAGGGTCACCGGGGTGGTCTCCCGGGAGGGATCCCCCTGTGGGAGCAGTGGCTCGAGCGGACGTCCGCCGCCGGCCAGCACCTCGCGGTGGCGGACCCGGGCGGCGGGCGCCACGATGATCCGGGCCCCGGCGACCTGGGCGCGCCAGCACAGGTCGAGGTCCTCGCCCATGGCCACGATGTCGGGGTCGAAGCCACCGAGCTCCTCGAAGAGGTCGGCCCGGATCAGGGTGCACCCCCCCGGCGCCACGAAGACATCGCGCACCGCGTCGTGCTGGCCGTGGTCGATCTCGTGGGGCTGGACCCGGTCGACGACCGAGCCGGACTTGTCGACCGCCATGCCCACGTGGATCAGCTGGTCGGGGTCGTCCCACCCCACCACCTTGGGGGCCACGATCCCGGCGTTGGAGCGGAAGGCCTCCTCCACCAGGAGGTGGACGGCGTCCGGGAAGGGGGCGATGTCGTCGTGGCAGAAGAGGAAGTAGGCGGCCCCGTCCACCATCGACCGGACCTGGTCGGAGACCGCCCCGTACCCGGCGCCCTCCTCGAGCCGGCGGACGTAGGCGGTGGGCAGCACCGCCGCCACCCGTCCGGTCAGGTCCTCGGAGCCGGCGTTGTCGAGCACCAGGACGGACAGCTCCGCATAGTCCTGAGATCCGAGCGAGGCCAACGTCTCCTCGAACCACGGACCGGGATCGTGGGCGACGACGACGGCGACAACCGGCGGGGCCAGTGTTTCCATCAGGCCAAGAGGCTACCGGTACGGGACCCGTCCGGCGGGAACCCCCTGGTCAGCCGCTCCCCGGGGACCGGGAACCCCTCAGGCCGGGGGTGCTTGCAACTGTTTATCATTATGGATACACTTGCATTCATCAGGAGTCGGCACCCAGCCGACCCGAGCCGGCCACCACCCCCGTGGCCCGCCGATCACCGCAGGGAGAGCACCATGCCAGACATCAAGATCCCCGAGTTCAGCACCGACCTCAGCAAGGCGGCCCGTGATCTGGCCGACGTGGCCCGGGACGCCACCTACGTGGTCATCGGCGCTGGCGTCCTCGGCGTCCAGAAGGCGCAGGTCCAGCGCCAGGAGCTGCGGAAGCGGCTCGCCGACCCCAGGTCCAGCGTCGAGCTGAGGCTGGCCGACGCCAAGGCCGACCTCCAGCAGGTCGTCCAGACCTTCGACGCCCGGATCGAGGAGTTCATCCAGCGCATCGAGGCCGCCTTCGCCCCGGTCGAGGACCGGCTGCCCACCCAGGCCCGTGACCTGGCCAAGCAGGCGCACGTCCAGGCCAAGGAGGCCCGCGACCAGGTCCGGAGCCGGGTGATCCCGACCGCCTGACCACCCCTGTGGCGTCAGCCGGCCCCTCCCTCGAGGCCGGCGGCGACCAGGTCGACCCTCCGTGGGTCGGCCACCACCGGTCGGAACCCCCGCCGGACGATGGAAGAACGGTCCGCCCGGGCGGGCCGTTCTTCGCGTGCCGGGGACTCCGGGGGCGGAGCCCCGGCCGGGACTCAGCCGGTCCGGTCCCGCCAGTACTCGAGCACGTCGGCCAGGGTCTGCTGGAGCGGGATCTCCGGCTTCCAGCTGGTCACGCCCTGCAGTCGGGACGGGTCGCCCCGGAGCTCGGGCACCTCCACCGGGCGGACCAGGTCGGGGTCGACCTCGAGGGCGAGGGACGCCCCGGCCAGAGCCAGCAGGGAGTCGGCGATCTCCTGGATGGGGACGTCGTGGCCGGAGCAGACGTTGTAGATGGTGCCCGGGTTGCCCGACTCGATGAGCAGCCGGTAGGCGCGGACCACGTCGCGGACATCGGTGAAGTCCCGCCGGGCGGAGAGGTTGCCGACCGGGATGGAGGTGGCGCCGGCCCGGTCGGCCTCCACGATCCGCTTGGCCAGGGCGGGCACCGCGAAGTTGGGCGTCTGCCCGGGCCCGATGTGGTTGAACGGACGCACGGTGATGGCGTGCTGGCCATGGCCCCGCACCGCCTGGTCGACCAGCGCCTCGGCGGCCAGCTTGCTGGCGGCGTACGGGGTCAGCGGCGCCGTCGGCGAGTCCTCCCGCAGTGGGAGCCGGGAGGGATCGGTGACCACGCCGTAGACCTCCGCCGAGCTGGTGACGAGGACCCGGGGGTCGGACCCGCACTGCCGGGCGGCGGCCAGCAGGACGGCGGTCCCCATGACGTTGACCTGGAGGACCTTGAGTGGCTCGTCCCACGACTTCCCGACGTGGGTCATGGCCGCCAGGTGGTAGATGGCGTCGGGAGCCGCATCGGTCAGGGCGGCCAGCAGGGCCACCGGGTCGGTGACGTCGACCTCCACGTCGATGACGGTGACCTCGTCACCCAACTCACGGAGATGGGCGGCCAGCCACTGGCCCACAAAGCCTCGACCGCCGGTGATGAGGGAGCGCACGCTGGGTCACCCTACCGGGTCCGTCGGCCGGCGCCGAACGCGCCCGGCCGGCCGCCGGGTCGTCAGCGACCAGGAGCCAGGTCGACCGCCAGGCGGTAGGCCTCGAGGTGGCGATCGGCGCTGGCGGCCCAGGTGTGGCGGGTGGCGATGGCGAGCCCCTCCTCCCGGAGTCCGGGGCCGGGGCCCTCGCCGGCCAGGACGGCGTCCAGCGCTCCGGCCAGGGCGTCGACGTCCCCGGGGGGCACCAGGCGCGCAGCCGGTCCGGCCACCTCCTCCATGGCCGAGCCGGTGGTGGTGACCAGCGGCACCCCGCAGGCCAACGCCTCCAGGGCCGGGAGCCCGAACCCCTCGTAGAGGGCCGGGTAGACGGCGGCCACCGCCCCCCGGAGCAGGGCGGGCACCGTGGCGTCGGGCACGTACCCGGTCCGGACCACCCGCTCGACCACCCCCGAGCCGGCGATGGCGGCGGTCACCGCCTCCGCGCCCCAACCGGCCCCGCCCGCCAGGACCAGCAGTGCCTCCGGATGGCGGTCGGCCACCGAGGCGAACGACCGGACCAGGGTGGGGACGTCCTTCCGGGGCTCGAGGGTGCCGACGAACACCAGGTAGGGACGACCCGACCCCAGCCGAGGATCCACCGCGGCGATCCGGTCGGCGTCGGAGCCCGCCTCCGGCTCGGTGGGCCCGAACCGGCCGGTGTCCACCCCGTGGTGGGCCACCACCACCGGCGCCTCCACCGTGCACCAGCGGGCCAGTTGGTCCGCCGTCGCCTGGCTCGGGCAGACCACCACCGAGGCCCGGCGGGCCGCCACCCGGATCGCCCGGCGGAAGAGGAGGACCTTGGACCGCTCGTGCCACTCGGGAGCCTCGAAGAAGCTCAGGTCGTGGACGGTGACCACCTTCGGGAGCCGGGCGCGCTCGGGCATGGTGTAGTGCGGTCCGTGGTGCACGTCCACCGACCGGTGCCGCAGGAGCGACGGGAGGCCGACCTGCTCCCAGGCCAGTCGGAGGGGCCGTCGCCCCGGGGCCACCGCCGCCAGCCCGGCACCGGGCGCCAGCTGGCTCCACCGGAGGCGGTCGTCGGACCGCGCCACCACCACCAGGTCCACCTCCGGCCGTGAGGCCAGCTCCCGGGCCAGCTCCCGGGTGTACTGGCCGGCCCCCACCGGGTCGACCGGCACGGCGGTGACGTCCAGGGAGAGCCGGAGCGGCGCACCACCGGCACCACCGGCACCACCGGCACCACCGGGACCACCGGCACCACCGGGACCACCGGGACGCTCGCCCGCCGGACCGTCAACGGCCACGGCGGCCCTCCCGAAGGTCGGCGGCCTGGCGCCACACGTCGACATGCCGTCCGGCGATCGACGTCCATCGGAAGTCGGCCACCCGGCGTTGGCCGGCCTCTTGGAGTCGCTCCCGGACCGCCGGGTCGGTGGCCACGGTCAACAGTCCTTCGGCGATGGCGTCGGTATCGCGGGGATCAACCTCGAACGCGGCGTCCCCGGTGCTGGGGAGCGGGCTGGCCACCACGGGCGCCCCGAGGACCATGGCCTCCACCGGGGGTAGCCCGAATCCCTCGATCAGTGGGACGTAGGCCAGCAGCCGTGCCATGGAGTAGAGCGCCGAGAGCTCGCCCGGCGTCACCATCCCGGCCAGGACCACGCCGGGGGACGGAGGGAGCCGCTCGCCCCACCCGGCGGGACCCACCACCACCAACGGCCACGGCTCGGGGAGGGAGTCCCGGATCTTGCCGAAGGCCTCGGTGAGCCGGACCAGGTTCTTGCGGGGCTCCAGCGTGCCCACGCTCAGCAGGAACGGACGGTCGCCGACGCCGAGCCGGGCCAGGAGGGCCGCCCCCGCCTGGAGGTCGGGCGGGGGAAGGTGGTCGCCCCCCATGGGGATGACGGTGATCGCCTCGGAGGGGGCGCCGGCATCGTGGAGGTCGGCCGCCACCACGTCGGCCGGGACGATGAACCGATCGGCCCGGCGCAGCAGCCGCTGCAGGGCCGCCTCGTGCCAGTTTCGGCCCCGACGGGGGTAGGCCTCGGGGAGCCGGCGCCACAGCAGGTCGTGGACCGTCGAGACCAGGATCGCCTCGCCCGGCTCCAGGGTGGCCATGGACACCGCCTGCACCACGTCGAACCCCGACGGCGCCCGGATCAGGCCACGGTCCCAGGCCCGAGTGAGGGCCGGTCCCGGGAGCGACGAGGAGCGCACCGGGAGTCCGAACTCGGCGAGCGGGTCGGTCCCGCCCTCCTGCTGCGGGGGCCGGCTGGCCAGCAGTTCGATGTCCGGGCGGTACTCGGGGTCGAGCGCCGCCAGACCCTGGAGGAGGCCGCGGGCGTAGGTCCCGATGCCGCCAGGCGTCGACCGGCGGAGCTGCTCCACCACCATCAACACCTTGGGCAGCTCCCGGTCGGGTCGCGACGACCGGGCGGAGCCGCTGGCGCCGGTCGCTCCGGCGGCGCCGCTCACCGTCCGCCACCCCGGCCGCCGTGGTCGTCCCGGGCGGCCCGGTAGAGGTCGGCGAGGCCCTCGGCGCACGCCGCCCAGCTGTAACTGGCGGTCCGGCGATGGCCCCGGGCGATCAGCGCCTCGACCTCAGGGCCACCGTCCAGGAGGTCGGAGAGGGCCTGGGCGAGGGCGTCCTCGTCGCCTCCGGGGACCAGGCGGGCGCCGTCGCCCGAGATCTCCGGGATCGCCCCGACATCGGTGGCCACCACCGGCACGCCGGCCGCCATGGCCTGGAGCGGCGGGAACCCGAATCCCTCGTAGACCGACGGGTAGGCCACCACCGCCGCCCGGCGGAGGGTGAGCACCACCTCCTCGGCGGTGAGGTAGCCGGGACGGACGATCCGGCCCCGGGCCGATGAGCGGTCGATGGCCTCCTGGAGGCTGACGGCGCCCCAGCCGTCCGGGCCCACCAGCACCAGCGCCACGTCCGGATGGGCGGAGGCGATGGCGGTGAAGGCCCGGACCAGGGCCGGGTAGTCCTTGCGGGGCTCGACGGTCCCGACGGCCAGCAGGTAGCGCGAGGTCCCGGCCGGGAGGTCGAAGGGGAGGGGCATGGTCGCCACGTCACCGGCCAGCTCGAGCTGGGGCGGGACCCCGAGATGGACCGCCCGCACCCGCTCGGCGGGGATGTCGAAGGTGGCGACCACCTCGGCGGCCACGAACTCGGACGGGGTGTGCACCCAGGCCCCCTCGGCCACCGCCCGACGGATGAGGGCGGGGAACCGGAGGGTGGCGGTGTCGCACAGCTCCGGGAACCGGGTGATGGTCAGGTCGTGGACGGTGACCACCCGGGCCGCCCGACGGGTGGGGGGTACCACGTAGTTGGTACCGTGGATCACCTGCTGCGGACCGACGAACCACTCCAGTGGCGGCGTCGACACCCTCGACCAGGTCATGTGGAGGGGGCGGGCCGGCATGGCCCGCTGCCATGTGTCCACCCCGGCCGGCACCAGGTCGGGGACGGCCTGCCGGCGGCGCCAGCTGATGGCGAAGGCCGAGACGTCGACGGCGTCGAGGGCGGCCAGCCCGCCCAGCGCCCCGGCCACGAACGCCCCCACCCCGGTGGGACGTCCCAGCAGTGGCGTGGCGTCGAGGGCAACCGACAGCCGGCCGGGGTCGGCGGTCGCAGATCGCTCCGGCGGCACCCGGGAAGCCTTGCACATCCCCGTGAGGGCGCCCGAACACCGACGTCGGACGGGTAGCCTGCCTGCCCATGCCCGCATCGTCCCGACCCCCGGTGGGGCCCGCATGATCACCGCCCTGGCCGGCGGCGTGGGCGCCGCCCGGATGCTGTCCGGCCTCCGGGCCGAGGTGCCGGCCGGCCAGATCACCGCAGTGGTCAACACCGGCGACGACATGGTCCTCCATGGGTTGCACATCTCCCCCGACCTGGACACCGTCATGTACACCCTGGCCGGGGCCATCAACCCCGAGACCGGCTGGGGACTGGCCGGCGAGACCTGGCAGGTCATGGAGTCGCTGGGCCGACTGGGCGGTGTCACCTGGTTCAACCTCGGCGACAAGGACCTGGCCACCCACTGCTACCGGACCCAGCGGCTCGCCGAGGGGGCCAGCCTCACCGAGGTAACCGCCGAGCTCTACGCCTCCTTCGGCGTGGACGTCCGGGCCCTCCCGGTGACCGACCACGCCCTGCGCACCCGGCTCCAGCTGCTCGACGGACCGGAGGTGGCGTTCCAGGAGTACTTCGTCCACCGGCGCCACGACGTGGCGGTCTCGGCGGTGCGCTTCGAGGGCGCCGACGGCGCCCGGCCCGCCCCCGGCGTGCTGGAGGCGCTGACCGGGGCCGAGACGGTGGTGGTCTGCCCCTCCAACCCGGTGGTGTCGATCGGTCCCCTCCTGGCCGTCCCCGGGGTGCTCGAGGCCCTGGTGGCCCGGCGCCGGGACATCGTGGGGGTCTCCCCGATCATCGCCGGGGCGGCACTGAAGGGTCCGGCCGACCGGCTCCTCGCCGAGCTGGGTTTCGAGCCGTCGGTGGTCGGGGTGGCCCGGTGGTACGCCCCGTGGGTCGGCACCCTGGTCATCGACCGGGCCGACGCCGACCTGGCCGGGGCGGTGGAGGCCGAGGGGGTCCGGTGCGTGGTCACCGACACCGTCATGGCCACCCCGGAACGGTCGGCGGCACTGGCCCGGACCGTGCTGGACTCCCGTGGCTGAGGCTGTCGGGGCCGGGACAGCCGGGGCCGGGGGGCTCTCGATCCGGCCGGTGCACGGGGTGGCCGAGGTGGTGGCGGGCGACGACCTGGCCGACCTGATCGTGGCCGCCCTGGCCGGGGGCGATCCCCTGCTCGACGGGGACGTGGTGGTGGTCACCCAGAAGGTCGTGTCCAAGGCCGAGGGGAGGATCGTGGCCATCGACCCCGACGATCCGGCAGCCAAGACCCGGCTGGTGGAGTCGGAGTCGGTGCGGATCGTCCGCCGGCGCGGCGATCTACTGATCACCGAGACCCGGCACGGCTTCGTCTGTGCCAACGCCGGTGTCGACCTCTCCAACGTCGAGGCCGGCACCGCCGCCCTCCTGCCGCTGGACGCCGACCGCAGCGCCCGCCGCATCCGCGAGTCGCTCCAGCACCGTCACGGGGTCACGGTGGGGGTGATCGTCTCGGACACCTTCGGTCGTACCTGGCGGAAGGGGGTGACCGACGTGGCCATCGGCCTGGCCGGGGTGGCCGGGGTGGAGGACCTCCGGGGCACTCCCGACGCCACCGGGCGGGTGCTGGAGGCCACCGAGGTCTGCATCGCCGACGAGCTGGCGGCTGCGGCCGAGCTGGTGATGGGCAAGGACCGGGGGGTCCCGGTGGCCGTCGTCCGCGGAGTGGACCCGCGGTGGCTGCGACCGGCCTCGGTGGCCGCCGAGATCGTCAGACCGCCGGGCGAGGACCTCTTCCGGTAGCCGGGTGGTGGGGGCGGTTCAGCCCACATCCTCCAGGTCGACCACGAAGATCAGGGTCTCGTTGGGGCCGATGGCCCCCGGGGCGCCCCGCTCGCCGTAGGCGAGGTGCGGCGGGATGGTCAGCTGACGTCGGCCTCCCACCTTCATGCCCGCCACCCCCTGGTCCCAGCCCGGGATCACGTGGCCGGCGCCGAGGGGGAACGAGAAGACGTCGCTCCGGCTCCACGAGGAGTCGAACTCGTTGCCGTCGGACCAGGCGACACCGACGTAGTGCACCGACACCGGAGTGCCGGCCACCGCCTCGGTGCCCTCGCCGATCTCGATGTCCTCGATGATCAGCTCGGCAGGCGGAGCCCCGTCGGGGATGGAGACGGACGGTTTCGTACGGGAGGCCATGTGCCCACTGTAGAGCCGGGCCACCCGCCGCCGCTCCCCGTGCGGCCCCGACCCGGCCCCGCCGCCTAGCGGCCCCGACCGGCCCCGCGACCCGCCGGCTTACCGGAGGAAGCGCTCCCGAATCGCCGGGAGCCGCCGCCGGCCCCGTTGGACGAGCCGCCGCGGGACGGGGGCTTGGAGCCCGGCTTCGAGGACGCCGAGCGGGTGTCGGAGCCCGAGTGCTTCTTCTTGTGGTGGCCGCCCGGACCGCCCGTCCGGTCGGAGCCGGACCGGCCCCCGGTCGATCGCGGCCCACCCGGCCGTCCACCCGAGGATCCCCCCTGGTGGCGGCGGGGACCGCCGGAGCCCCCCGACGGCCGGTCGTCCCGGTCCGGTCGGGACTCGGAGCGCGGCTTGCGGGCCGGCGGGGGACCCATCACGTCGGTGATCTGCGAGATCTCCGCCGGCGTGGTGCCCGAAGCCATGCCCAGGTCCCGCTGGATGCGCTTCACGGCGGCCGCCTTCTCGGGGGTGACGAAGCTGATGACCACACCGTCGGCGCCGGCCCGGGCGGTACGACCTGAGCGGTGCACGTAGTCCTTGGAGTCGGTCGGCGGGTCGAAGTGCACCACGGCGTTGACCCCGTCGACATGGATGCCCCGGGCGGCCACGTCGGTGGCCACCAGGGCGTCGACCTGCCCGCGGACGAACGAGTCCAGCGCCCGCTCCCGCTGCTTCTGGCTGCGGTCGCCGTGGATGGCGGCGGCCCGGATGCCGCGCTGCTCGAGCTGGCGGGCGATCCGGTCGGCCCCGTGCTTGGTCCGGCTGAACACGATGGTCGGCCCGGCCGCCGCCACCACCGAAGCGGTGATCTCCACCCGGTCGCCGGGGGCCACCTTCCAGAAGAGGTGGACCGCCTCGCTGGCGTCCTCCTCCGCCTCCAGCTCGTGCCGGACGGGGTTCTTCTGGTAGCGCTTGACCAGGACGTCGATGTCGCCGTCCAGGGTGGCCGAGAAGAGGACCGTCTGGCGGTTGTCGGGCGTGCGGTCGAGGAGGCGCCGCACCTCGGGCAGGAAGCCCATGTCGGCCATCCGGTCGGCCTCGTCGATGACCACGATCTCCACGGCGTCGAGCCGGATGCTGCCCCGCTCGATGAGGTCGGCCAGCCGTCCGGGGCAGGCCACCGCGATGTCCACGCCGCGGGACAGCGCCTTGAGCTGGGGGCCGTAGCCGACCCCGCCGAAGAAGGTGTCCACCCGCAGGTTCCGGGCGGTGCCCAGCGACTCCAGCTCGGTGGCCACCTGGGTGCACAGCTCGCGGGTCGGGGTCAGCACCAGCACCCGGGGGTGCTTGGGCCGGGCGGGCTTGCCGTGCAGTCGGGCCACGGCCCCAATGCCGAAGGCCAGGGTCTTGCCCGAGCCGGTGGGGGCCTTGCCGCAGACATCGCGGCCGGCCATGGCGTCGACCACCGTGGCGGCCTGGATCGGGAAGGGGGCGACGATGGAGCGACGCGCCAGGGCGTCGACGATGTCGGCGGGAACGCCGAGATCAGCAAAGGACGGTTGGGGCAGGGGCATAGGAGCGCTTTCTTGCGACAGAGGGGTCACGGGGGGAAGACCCCGGAGTGGCCTGTCGCGAAGTTGAGGCGCACCAGGACGCCCCCCATGGTAGTGCCTCGGGCGCCCGCCGACGGTTCACCGGTGCGCACGCCCCGCCCCGGGGCCCCTCCCCGTCTCCTCCGACCCCCCCACCGGGCGGGGGCGTCGGCACCCCACCGACTCGCTGGTGGACCACGGCGACTCAGCCCGGCGCACTCTCCAACTGCCTGCGCACGAAGGCCAGCACCGCCGCCGTCCCGGTGTCGAGGCCGGTCCACGACGACCAGCCCAGGTGGATCCCGGCCCGGCTGGGATCGAGGCTGCTGCGCAGCAGCTCGCCGGCGCGCAACGGGGCGTGCTCCGACGGCGTGGTGACACCGGCCGCCGCCGACAGCTGGCCGAACAGCTCGTTCACCGACGTCTCCCGCCCGGTGCCGATGTTGCAGATCAGGCCGCCCCCCCGGGTGGCCGCCCGGACGAAGGCGTCCACCACGTCGTCGACGAAGACGAAGTCCCGGGTCTGCTCGCCGTCACCGAAGATCGTCACCGGCTGGCCCCGCAGGATCCGCTCCGCGAAGATCGACACCACACCGGCCTCGCCGTGGGGATCCTGGCGGGGCCCGTAGACGTTGGCCAGGGCCAGGGCCACGAACTCCAGCGAGTGCAGCTCGCGGTAGGCCACCAGGTAGTCGATGGCTGCCTTCTTCGAGACCCCGTAGGGGGACAGCGGCCGGTGGGCCAGTGACTCCTTCACCGGGAGGTCGGCGGCGTCGGGCTCGCCGTAGAGCGTGCCGCCGCTCGCCGCGAACACCACCCGCTCGGCCCCGCACGACCGGGCCCCCTCCAGCACCCGCAGGGTGCCCAGCACGTTGACGTCGGCGTCGAGGACCGGCTCGGCCACCGACACCCGGACGTCCGCCTGGGCGGCCAGGTGGAACACCACCTCGGGCCGACGCCGGGCCATCAGGTCCCCGAGTTCGGGTGAGCGGATGTCGAGGTTGTGGACGCTCAGGTGCCCACCCGCCGAGGCCCGGGCCTCCGCCAGGTTGGCCAGCGAGCCGGTCGACAGGTTGTCCACCACGTCCACCGGGTGGCCTTCGGCCAGCAGCCGGTCGACCAGCGTGGAGCCGATGAACCCGGCACCGCCGGTGACCAGCGTCCGCACCGGCTCAGACCCCGGCGGCGACTCGTTCGCCGTCGACCACCGTGCCGGAGGCGGTGACGACATCGGCGCCGATCACCGACAGGGCATGGATGACGCAGCGCTGGCCGATGGTGGCCCCCGGCCCGATCACCGAGCCCTCCACCGTGGCCCGGGCCGCTACCCGGGCCCCGGGGAGGAGGACCGAGTCGACCACCGTGGTGCCCTCCTCGAGGACGGCACCCCGGCCGATCACCGACCGCTCGACCACCACGCCGGCCTCGACCACCGCACCGGCGGCCACCAGGGAGTCACGCACCGAGGTGCTGCGCACGTCCACCTCCCCCATCCGCCACACGCCCGACCCCAGCGAGGGGTCGCGGACCGCGCCGGGGGCGGGCGGCCCGCTCCGGCGTCCGAGGACCAGGTCGAGGTGGGCCCGCAGGTAGGCGTCGGGGGTCCCGGTGTCGAGCCAGTAGACGTCCGAACCCTGGGCGTAGAGCGACTTGTCGTCGGCCAGCGCCGGGAACGTCTCCCGCTCGATCGACACCCGGCGGCCCTCGGGGATCCGGGTCAGTACCGATGGCTCCAACACATAGGTGCCGGCGTTGATGAGGTTGGTGGGGGCCTCGTCACGGGGGGGCTTCTCGATGAAGGCCTGCACCCGGCCGTCGTCGTCGGTGGGCACCACGCCGAACGCCGACGGGTCCTCCACCGGGGTGAGGCTGATGGTCGCCTCGGAGCCGTGCCGACGGTGGAAGGTCACCAGCTCGGAGATGTCCAGGTCGGTGAGGACGTCACCGTTGACCACCACGAAGGTGTCGTCGATCCCGGCGTGGTCGGCGGCGAACCGGATGGCCCCGGCGGTGTCGAGGGGGGTGGGCTCCACCGCGTAGGTCAGCCGGACGCCGGCGATGGTGCCACCCGGATAGGCGTTGATGAAGGCGTCCGGGCGGTAGCCGAGGGAGAGCACCGCCTCCTCGATCCCGTGCCGGGCCAGGTGGCCGATCACCCGCTCGATCATCGGCTGCTCCACGATGGGGAGCATCTGCTTCGGGGTGGTCAGCGTCAGGGGCCGGAGCCGGGTACCTTCGCCGCCCACCAGGACGACGGCTCTCACTTGGAGTTGCCGCCGGTGGTACTGGTCGTGGCGGTGGTCGACGGCGTTGCGGTGGTGGGGGTGACCGCCGGGGTGGTGGCCGAGGTGGACGGAGCCGTGGTGGTGGTGGTCGGCCCGGTCTGGACCGCGGTGATCAGGGCGGTGATGGCAGAGGCGGGAGGCTTGGGGGCGGTGGCGGTGGCCGGGATGAACGCCATGGTGATCATCTGGCCGTCGGCGAACAGCAGCGAGGTCGGGTCGCCGCTCACCTCGGTGCCCTTCTTCGACTCGTAGGTGGGCCAGTTCACCACCGTCACGTATCCCTCCTTGCCGGCGTCCGGGGTGCCCTTGGGGCACTCCTCGCCGTTGGACATCAGCGCCTTGCCCGGGTACTGGAGGGTGGAGTTGGTGAGCGTCAGGCCCTTGTAGTGGGCCACGAAGTTGCCGAGGGTGGCGTTGGCGCCGGACTGGGAGCTGTTCTGGGGAGCGATGGTCAGCACCCCGTTGCCGTTGGCGGTGAACCCGGTCTTCGACCCGTTGGTGCTGGCGGGCAGGTTCGGCTCCACGGTGCCGCAGACGTCGATCCCCAGGGCGGCGTACCAGGTGGTGGAGGTGGTGGGCGGCCCGCTCGAGGAGGCGGTGGTGTGGGTGAGCTCGTAGCGGCTGAAGACGATGAGGCCCAGTCCCACGATGCAGATGATCAGGAGGCTGGCGTACCAATTGACGGGCATCTGGCCGCGGTAGGTGCTCCCGCCGCCGGTCGACGCGGCCCGCGTCACCCACTTCCCTGTCGAGTTGCCAGCCATAACGGGAGGACACCCTACAGGGTGGCGCCGGGACCCTTCGGCGCGCCGGCTGCCGGGCAGGTCACGAGCCCGCCAGGGTGCGCCCGCAGGCCAGCACCCCCCGTACCCCGATGCCCACCGCCACCAGCGGCAGGAGCAGTCGCTTCCACCCGGTGGTGGAGCGCCCGGCGAACCGGAGGAGGGACCGGTGGTGCTCGACGATCATCCGGTAGGGGCGGTGGGCGGTGGAGACCCCCTGCTGATGGGTGACCTCGGCCGCCGGCACGTACGACACCCGCCAGCCGGCCCGCCCGGCCCGCCAGCACAGGTCGACGTCCTCGGCGTACATGAAGTACGCCTCGTCGAAGCCGCCCACCTCCTCGAAGGCCGACCGGCGGACCAGCAGGCAGGCTCCCGACACCCAGTCGACCGGGCTCACGGCCTCCGACCCGGGGGCCAGGTCGTCGCGCTGGTACGACCGGGTGAACCGGTTGGAGGGTCGGAACATGCCGAGGAGGGCGTGTCCGGCGGCGTCGATCATCGAGGGGAACTGCCGGGCCGACGGGTACCGCTCGCCCTCCGGGGTCCGGATCAGCGGGCCCACGATGCCGGCCGACGGGTCGCCGTCGAGGGCGGCGGCCAACTCCCCCACCGCCCCGCCGGCAATGGTGAGATCGGCGTTGCACACCAGCACGAAGGAGGACCGGGTGGCGGCCACCCCCCGGTTGGCGGCGGCGCCGTAGCCGAGGTTGGTGCCGGGGGTGAGGATCTCCACCTCGGGCCACCGGCGCCGGACCTCGTCGAGGGAGCCGTCGCGGGAGCCGTTGTCCACCACCACCAGTTCGGCCACCCGCTCGGCCCGGAGGGTCTCCACGCAGCCGGCCAACAGGGGACCGGCCTCGTAGTTCACCACCACCGCCGCCACGCCGGCCGCCCCGGTGGGGGTGGCACCGTCGGTCACGGATCGAGCCGGGTGAAGCGGAACCGCACCAGGGCCGACAGGGCGGCGAAGCCGTCCCGCCAGGTGATCTTCTTGCCGTCCTCGATCTCCCGCCCGGCGTAGGAGATGGGCACCTCGTAGATGCGATGGCCGCGGCGGAGCACCTTGGCGGTGATCTCCGGCTCGAAGTCGAACCGGTCCGACACCACGGTGATCCCGTCGAGCACCCGACGGTCGAACAGCTTGTAGCAGGTCTCCATGTCGGAGAGGGTGCTCGAGTACAGGACGTTGGTGACCAGGGACAGGAACCGGTTGCCGATCCAGTGGAGCGGCATCATGTTCTTCCGCTGCCCGGTGAACCGGCTCCCGTAGACCACACGGGCCTTCCCCTTCAGGATCGGGGCGAGCAGCAGCGGCCAGTCGTCCGGGTCGTACTCGAGGTCGGCGTCCTGGATGAGCACCAGGTCGCCCCGCACGGCGGCGAGCCCGGTCCGGATGGCTGCACCCTTCCCCTGGTTCACCGGGTGGACGAGGACCCGCACCGTGGAGTCGGCCAGCGCCGAGAGCACCTTGTCGGTGCCATCGGAGGAGCCGTCGTCCACCGCGATGATCTCCAGGGCCACGGGCAGCTCCACCGCCCGGACGCGGCGGATGATCTCGGCCACCGTGGTCCGCTCGTTGAACACGGGGATGATCACCGACAGCATCTCGTAGCGGGGCACACCTCCGTCGCCCCCGTCGGACGACGGATCGCTCTCCGATTGCTCCACGTCAGCCATCGACCTGTCCCTCTCCCGGTGCGGACGCCATCGACGCCGACGGGACCGGTCCGGTCCCGACGCCGGTCACCGTATCGGCTCCGACACCGTTCCCCCTCCGCCGGTGGCGGAGGGGGAGGTGAGGCCCGACTCGGCAGCCAGGAAGTCGATGGTGCGGGCCAGGCCGTCCTCCAGCGTGGTGGTGGGCTCCCAACCGAGCTCCCGGCGGGCCCGGCCGATGTCGGGGCGACGCCGGGTGGGGTCGTCGACCGGCAGCGGCAGGTGCACGATCTCGGAGGAGGACCCGGTGAGGCCGATCACCCGCTGGGCCAGCTCGAGCACGGTGTACTCGTCCGGGTTCCCGATGTTGACCGGCCCGGTGACGGTGGCGTCGAGCAGGGCGACCAGCCCGGCCACCTCGTCGGCCACGAAGCAGAGGCTCCGGGTCTGGCTGCCGTCCCCGTAGACGGTGAGCGGCTCACCCCGGAGCGCCTGGATCACGAAGTTGGACACCACCCGCCCGTCGTCGGGGCGCAGCCGGGGTCCGTAGGTGTTGAAGATCCGGGCGATCCCCACGTCGGTACCCCGAGCGCGGTGGTGGGCCATGGTCAGGGCCTCGGCGAAGCGCTTGGCCTCGTCATAGACACTCCGCGGGCCCACCGGGTTGACCGAGCCCCAGTACTCCTCGGTCTGCGGGTGGACCTCGGGATCGCCGTAGACCTCGCTGGTGGAGGCGAGGAGGAACCGTGCCCCCTGCCGGGCGGCCAGGTCGAGTCCGTGACGGGTCCCCTCACTGCCCACCGCCAGGGTCTCGAGCGGCCGGGCGAGGTAGTCGGGCGGGGACGCCGGGCTGGCCAGGTGGAGGACGCCGGTCATCTCGCCGTCCACCGGCACGCCCACCGACACGTCGGCCTCCACCAGGGTGAAGCGGTCGTGGCCGTCGAGGTGGGCGATGTTGGACCGGCGCCCGGTGGAGAAATCGTCCACGCAGACCACCTCGTCGCCCCGCCCCAGCAGGTGGTCGCAGAGGTGGGAGCCCACGAAGCCGGCCCCGCCCAGCACCACCAGGCGTCCGCTCACCGCCGGCCGATCCCCGTGTAGTCGAAGCCCAGCCGCCGCAGCTGGGAGGGGTCGAGGAGGTTGCGGGCGTCGACCACCACCGGCGCCGACAGGCACCCCCGCACCTGCTTGAAGTCGAGCCAGCGGAACTCGTCCCACTCGGTCAGGACCACCACCGCCGCCGCCCCCTGGCAGGCGGAGTAGGCGTCGGGGAACGCCCGGACCGAGTCGGTCCAGGCGGGGTCGCCGGCGGCCACCAGCTGGGAGGCCAGGCCGGCCACCGGGGCGCACCGCTCGCCGGCCGGCACCGTCACCGTCGGGTCGAAGGCCTGGACGGTCGCCCCGGCCCGGACCATCCGCTGCACCACCTCGACGGCCGGCGAGTTGCGGAGGTCGTCGGTGCCGGCCTTGAAGGTGAGGCCCCAGACCGCCACCACCGCCCCGGACAGCCCGCCGTCGCCGCCCTCGGGACCGTCGCCGGCGGGCGCCGGGGCGGTACGGGACAGCGCCCGGGCGACCTTGTCCACCACCCGGACGAACTGCTCGTCGTTGGTGGCGATGGCTCCCCGCAGGAAGGAGAAGTCGTAGCCGGCCTGCTCGGCGATGTAGACCAGCGCCCGGGTGTCCTTGGGCAGGCAGCTTCCGCCCCAGCCGGGACCGGGGCGGAGGAACTCGAACCCGATCCGCTTGTCGTAGCCGAGCCCGAGGATCACGTCCCGGACGTCCGCCCCCACCGCTTCGCAGAGTCCCGCCACCGCGTTGACGAAGCTCAGCTTGGTGGCCAGGAAGGCGTTGGAGGCGTACTTGATGGTCTCGGCGGTGGCGGCGTCGGTGATGAGCAGCGGGGCGTGGGTCCCGGCGAAGAGCTCGCCGACCCGGGCCGCCGCCGCCTGGTCGGCGGCCCCGACCACGATCCGCTCGGGGTGGAGGCTGTCGGGGACCGCCGTGCCCTCCCGGAGGAATTCCGGGTTGGACACCACGGTGACGTCGTGGCGTCCCAGCACACGTTCGACGACCAGGGTGGAGCCCACCGGCACGGTGGACTTGTTGACGATGATGGAGTGGGGCGCCAGGTGGGGGGCGATCTCCCGGGCCACCGCCTCCACATAGGACAGGTCGGCGGAGCCGTCATCGGCCTGGGGGGTCGGGACGCACAGGAACACGAACTCGGCGCCGGCCACCGCCTCGGTGGCCCCCACCACGAACCGCAGGCGCCCGGACGCCTGGCCCTCCTGGACCAGCTCCTCGAGGTGGTCCTCCACGATGGGCACCCGGCCCGACCGGAGCAGCTCGACCTTGGCGACGTCGGCATCACCGCAGGTGACCCGGTGCCCGAGGTGGGCCAGGGTGGCCGCCGTCGGCAGGCCCACGTAGCCGACCCCGATGACGGCCACCGACCGGCCGCGGCGAGTGCGGGAGCACCCGGACAGCGGCCCCGCCGTGGCCGAAGGAGGCGCCGCTCCCCGCCGGGGACGGGGACGGGAAGGGCGCGGCGGTCCCGGCCCCGTCCCGCCCGTCCGCGTCTCCCGGGTCCCTCATCGGCCCCCCGCCGCCCGGGCCGGCCGGCGCCCCGGTGGGGTGGCCCGGCTCCGGCCGGTCGTCAGCGACATCGCCGCTCGCCTCAGGCCGTGGCGGCGACGTCGGTCAGCACGCCGACCAGTCGGTCGAGGGCGTCGGTCCACTCGGGCAGGGCGGGCAGCCCCGACAGGCGCAGCGCGGCGTTGTCCAGCCGGGAGTTGGCCGGGCGGGGGGCCGGGCGGGGCGGGTCGAGGTCGTCGGTGCCGATCGGCTCCACCCGCTCGGGGTCCAGCCCGGCGGCGGCCAGCACCGCCCGGGCGAAGCCGAACCAGGTCGTCTCACCGTGGTTGGTCACGTGGAAGGTGCCGGGCCGCCGGTCCAGGGCCAACCGGACGATGGTCGGGGCCAGGTCGGCGGTGAAGGTCGGCGTGCCCCGCTGGTCGTCCACGAACCGCAGGGGACCGGTGCCGGCGGCGGCCAGCCGCAGCACCGTCTTGACCATGTTGGCGCCGTGGGCGCCGCTGACCCAGGCGGTGCGGACGACGGTGGAGCCGGGGGCGGTGGCGGCCACCTCGCGCTCGCCGGCCAGCTTGCTCCGGCCGTAGACGGAGCGGGGGTTCGGCTCGTCCCACTCGGCGTAGGGGCGGTCGAGGGTCCCGTCGAAGACGTAGTCGGTGGAGACGTACAGCAGGTGGGCCCCGATCCGGGCCGAGGCCTCCGCCAGGTGCCGGGTCCCCAGGGCGTTGACGGCGAAGGCGGTGTCGACATCCGACTCGCAGGCGTCGACGGCGGTGAACGCCCCGCCGTGGATGACCACCTGGGGTCGGAAGGCCTCGAAGACCCCGGCCACCGCCGTCCGGTCGACGATGTCCAGGGTGTCGATGTCGGTGGAGTGGAGTTCGATTCCGCTCCCGGCTCCCGGGGCGGCCTCCCGGCCGCCGTCGGCCGGCCGGCCGCTCAGGACGTCACCGAGGTCCTGCCCCAGCTGGCCGTTGCCCCCGGTGACCAGCACTCGCACCCGTGCGCTCACGACCCCTGTCCGGAGCGTGGCCCGTCCCAGGTGCCCTCGATGACCGGGGCGCGGTCACGGAGCGGCTCCCACCAGTCGCGGTTGTCGGCGTACCACTCGACGGTGGCCGTGAGACCCTCGGCGAACCCGACGGTCGGCTCCCAGCCCAGCGCCTTGCGGATCTTCGAGGAGTCGAGCAGGTACCGCCGGTCGTGGCCCGGACGGTCGGGAACGATCTCCTTCAGGGACTGCGGCCGTCCGGTGGCGGCCAGCACGGCGTCGGCGATCTCCTCGATGCTCGCCTCCACCCCGCTGCCCACGTTGTAGGTCTCCCCCACCTCGCCGTGCTGCAGGACCAGCTCGATGGCCCGGCAGTGGTCGTCGACGTGGAGCCACTCCCGCCGGTTCTGGGTGGAGGCGTAGAGGGGCAGCGACAGGTTGTCGAGGGCCTTGGCGGTGAACAGCGGGATGACCTTCTCGGGGAACTGGTACGGCCCGTAGTTGTTGCAGCAGTTGGTGATGGTGGCGGGCAGGCCGAAGGTCTCCACGTAGGCCCGCACGGCGTGGTCGGCACCGGCCTTCGAGGCGTTGTAGGGGGTGCGGGGCCGGTACGGGGTGTCCTCGGTGAACAGCTCGTCGGAGTCGAGGGGAAGGTCGCCGTAGACCTCGCAGGTGGAGATGTGGTGGAACCGGGAGACCCCGTGACGGCGGGCCGCCTCGGCCAGGGTCTGGGTGCCGAGGACGTTGGTCCGGAAGAAGCGGGCCGGGTCGAGGATGGCCAGGCTGTTGTGCGACTCGGCGGCGAAGTTGACCACCACGTCGATCTGGTGCTCGGCGAGGACCTCGGCGATGAGGTCGAGGTCGCCGATGTCACCGTGGACGAAGGGGACCCGATCGGCCACGTCGTCGAGGTTGGGACGGTTGCCGGCGTAGGTGAGGACGTCGAGTGCCACCACCGTGTCGTCGGGGTGGTGGTTGACCCAGTACCGGACGAAGTTGGAGCCGATGAACCCGGCAGCGCCGGTGACTAAGAGTTTCATGATCGCCGAATCCTACTCGGGGCCGCGTGGCGATCCGGGAACGCCGGGGCCTCAGGGGACGGGGCGCACGTGCACCACGTCGCCCGCCACCACCGTGCGCCGGCCACCGGCGGAATCCACCACCAGGTGGCCCTCCGGGGTGACGTCCACCGCCGTCCCCTCGAACCCCCCGTCGGGCAGCGTCACCCGCACCCGCGACCCGAGCGTGGTGCAACGGTCCCGGAACTCGGCGGCCTGCCGGGATCGGCCCTCCGGCGTCCCCAGGTCGGCCACCCGGGGCTCCAAGGCTGTGAGCAGGGCGTTCAGCAGTTCGTCCCGGTCGATGTCCTCCCCGGTCTCCCGTCGGACCGACGTGGCGACCTCGGCCAGCTCCGGGGGGAGGTCGGCCTGGTCGGCCGGCCACCCGACGTTGATCCCGATGCCGACCACGATGGGAGCCCCGCTCGGATCCCGCCCGTCGCCCAGGTCGGCCTCGGCCAGCACCCCGGCCAGCTTCCGGCCGTCCCGGCCCAACAGGTCGTTGGGCCACTTGACCCCCGGGGACACACCGGTCCGGTCGGCGATGGCGTCGGCGGCGGCCAGGGCGACCACGGCGCTGGCCAGGTGCCGACTCCCGGCCGGGAGGTCGGGGCGGAGCAGGACGGAGACCAGGAGGTTGGATCCGGGGGGAGCCTCCCACCGGCGCCCCAGCCGACCCCGCCCGGCCTCCTGGTGGTCGGCCACCGCCACCACCCCCTCCGGCGCACCCCGCCGGGCCTCGTCGAGGAGGTACCGGTTGGTCGAGTCGATGGTGCCGAATCGGCGGATGTCGGCGAACCGGCTCGTCACCACGGGACCACCCTAGAAGAATGGCCGTGGCCGACGTGGCACGTACCCCGTGGTGCGTGCCAGTGTTATAGCGCCGGTCGGCGGCCACCGGGCTGCCGAGTCCCGAACCACTCGAAAGGCCCAGCGTGCTCAAGAAGGTGCTCATCGCCAACCGGGGAGAGATCGCGGTCAGGGTCATCCGGACCTGCCGCGAGCTGGGGGTGGCCTCCGTGGCCGTCTACTCCGACCTCGACCGGGACGCCCTGCACGTCCGGCTGGCCGACGAGGCCTACGCCCTGGGTGGCCAGACCGCCGCCGAGAGCTACCTCAACACCGAGGCCATCCTGGACGCCATCACCCGGAGCGGCGCCGACGCCGTCCACCCCGGCTACGGGTTCTTCTCGGAGAACACCGACTTCGCCCGGGCCATCACCGAGCTGGGAGTGACGTTCATCGGGCCCCCTCCGGAGGCCATCGAGGTGATGGGCGACAAGATCAGCTCCCGCCACGCCGCCGAGCGGGCCGGCGTGTCCGGGGTGCCCGGCCGCTCCGAGGTCCTGACCTCCCCGGACGAGGTCACCGCCTTCGGCGCCGAGTTCGGATGGCCGGTGGCCATCAAGGCCGCCTACGGCGGCGGTGGACGCGGCATGAAGGTGGTGAACGGGCCCGACGAGGCCGCCGAGGCCCTCGAGTCCGCCATGCGCGAGTCCCTGGCCTACTTCGGGCGGGACGAGTGCTACATCGAGCGTTACCTGCCCTGGCCGCGGCACGTCGAGATGCAGATCATCGCCGACACCCACGGGAACACCGTGTGGCTGGGCGAGCGTGACTGCTCGGCCCAGCGCCGGCACCAGAAGCTGGTGGAGGAGAGCCCCGCCCCCAACTTCCCCGACGAGGTGCGCCAGGCCATGGGCGAGGCGTCCGTGAAGGTCGCCGAGGCCTGCGGGTACGTCAATGCGGGCACCGTCGAGTTCCTCTACCAGGACGGCGAGTTCTTCTTTCTGGAGATGAACACCCGTCTGCAGGTGGAGCACCCGGTGACCGAGCTGGTGACCGGGCTCGACCTGGTGGAGTGGCAGCTCCGGGTGGCCTCCGGCGAGCCGCTGGGCTTCGGCCAGGCCGACGTCCAACGGAACGGCCACGCCATCGAGGTGCGGATCAATGCCGAGAACCCGGCCGGCGGCGCCTTCACCCCGTCGCCCGGGACCATCTCCAGGTTCGTGGAGCCCGGTGGCCCGGGGGTCCGGCTCGACGCCGGGTACGCCTCCGGGGACACGGTGAGCCAGTACTACGACAACCTCATCGCCAAGCTGGTGGTCTGGGGCCACGACCGCGAGGCGGCCCGGCGCCGGATGCTCCGGGCCATCGACGAGACGGTCATCGAAGGGGTCGCCACCACGCTCCCCGCCGACGTGGCCATCCTGGTCCACCCCGACTTCGCCGCCGGCGAGCACTCCACCAACTGGGTGGAGCAGCGCCTGGACCTGAGCGGGATCACCTCCGAGGTGGCGCCGCCGGCGCCCGAGGCCCCGGAGGGTGCCGAGCCGGTGGCCCGGGTGCTCCGGGATGTCACCGCCGAGGTCGACGGGCGCCGCTACCAGGTGAAGCTGTGGGTCCCCGACCTGGGTGACGTGGTGGTGGCCCCGGGCGGGAGCGCCGCCAAGGTCGGTGCCGGTCCCAAGCGGCCCAAGGCGGCCAACGCCGGCTCGGGGTCGGGCACGGTGGCCGTGCCCATGCAGGGCACCATCGTCAAGGTGCTGGTGGAGGTGGGCGACGCCGTCGAGGTCGGGCAGACCATCTGCGTCCTCGAGGCCATGAAGATGGAGAACAACGTCAACGCCGAGAAGGCCGGCACCGTGAGCGAGGTCAAGGTCGCCCCCGGGGAGTCGGTCGGCCCCGGCGACGTCATCGCCATCATCGACTAGCGGGGGCCGGCCCGACCGGCCCCGTCACCACACCGAGCCGGAGGGATCCAGATGACGGACCGCAAGGACACCGCCCAGTCCACCATCGACGACCGGATCGAGGGGCTGGTGGCCCTCAGCCACGACATCCACGCCCATCCCGAGGTGTCGTTCGAGGAGCGTCGGGCGGCGGAGCGTACCGCCGAGGCATTGGCCGACGGAGGCTTCGCGGTCACCGGGGGGGTGGCCGGCCTGCCCACCGCCTTCAGCGCCGAGATCGGCTCCGGACCCCTGGTGGTGGCGGTGTGCGCCGAGTACGACGCCCTCCCCGAGGTGGGCCACGCCTGCGGACACAACATCATCGCCGCCTCGGCGGTCGGGGCCGGCCTGGGCCTGGCCCCCCTGGTCGACGAGCTGGGGATCACCCTGCGGGTGCTGGGCACCCCGGCCGAGGAGGGCGGTGGCGGCAAGGTGGTGATGCTCGAGCACGGCCTGTTCGAGGACGTGCACGCCGCCATGATGGTGCACCCCTGGCCCTCCGACCGGCTGGAGGCGACCTGCCTGGCCGTCACCCACTTCGACGTCCACTTCACCGGCCGGACGGCCCACGCCTCGGCGGCGCCCTGGCAGGGGATCAACGCCGGCGACGCCATGGTGATCGCCCAGGTGTCCCTGGGCCTCCTCCGCCAGCAGCTCCCGGTGGGCGACCAGGTCCACGGGGTGGTCACCAACGGGGGCGAGGCGGCCAACATCATCCCCGCCGCCGTCAGCGGCCGGTTCATGGCCCGCTCCCTCACCCTCGAGGGACTGGAGCGGCTGGAGCCGAGGATCCGGGCCTGCTTCCGGGCGGGGGCCCTGGCCACCGGGGCCGGGGTGTCGTTCGAGTCCCTCTCCCCCGACTACTCGCACATGGTGAGCGACACCGGGTTGCTCGAGCAGTACCGATCGAACGCCGAGCGGCTGGGTCGCTCGTTCCGCCTGGACGACGAGGGGGTGGCCCAGCCGACCATCTCCACCGACATGGCCAACGTGTCGCTGGCCGTCCCCACCATCCACCCGCTCCTGGGCCTGGACGCCATGGGCTCGGTGAACCACCAGCCCGAGTTCGCCGCCGCCTGCATCACCGAGTCGGCGGACCGGGCGGTCCGGGACGGTGCCCTCTCGATGGCCTGGACGGTCATCGACGCCGCCGAGCCGGGGGCGCTGCGCGAGCGGCTGCTGGCTGGCGCCGACTGACGGTGCATCGATGGGCCTCGGCCCGGGGCCTGCGGATCACCCGTCTCACAACCCATGGGGGTACCGTCCTTCGCTCTGCGGGATCCACGTCCCGTGGCTGAGGCATTCAGCCCCCACCGCCGTCAGGTCGAGCAAGGAACCCTCTCAGGTTCATCGCAGCCACAATGGCAACAGGCACAATGTGGGGAGTTTGCAATCCCAGCGAGCTCAGGCAGACTTCCATGTACTTGGTGGATGTCTGTCCCGACAATGGTTGCAAGTGCGCCCACGGCGAGGGGTTCAGTCGGCAGGTCGCCAATACGTGGGTGGAGGGATCGATGGCCGAGATCGTCGCATTTCGCACCCGACGACCCGAGACGGGGAATCCGACCGTGGACCCGTCCTCCATCCAAAGATGACCAGTTGGCGATCTGTTGAAGCGTGGTCCGGACTGTCGCAAGACCACCTGTCCGGTGGCCATGTCCACGAGCTCACGTTCCGCGACCGCCGTGACCGTTCGTGGAACACTGTGCATTTCGTAGTCCCCGCCCGATGACGTGATTCCGTAGCGCAAGGTTGAACGATTCCGAGTCCGTCGATCCGTTTCCACCCAGAGCGACGCCCGCATACGCCCGTCCTTCGCTACGAGATCCCATTTCCCGCGGCCGCGGCGACGGGGTTCCGCTGTGGACGCTGTGGTGGTAGCCAGTGCCGAGCCGGGCGGCGTGGTGCTCAGTGGCGACGTCGGGGACCTCACTGCGCTCGCTTCTCATGCGAATGCCGTCCGCATCGAGCGTGTCTGAGTCTCCCGGCACGGGTGGAACCCCGGCGGGGCCGCCACCTGCCACTGACCGCCGGATCTGCGGCGTCGCCCGCTCCGCCACCCGACTCAGCCCCCGGGGCGGAACTCCCCGAAGACGCCGCGCAGCACGTCGGACACCTCGCCGAGGGTGGCCATCCGGCCCAGCGCCACCTTCATCGGCACCAGCAGGTTCTGGGTGCCCCGGGCGGCGGCCTCCACATCGGCCAGGGCGGCGTCCACCGCCGCCTGGTCGCGATCGGCCCTCACCCGCTTCACCGAGGCCACCTGGGAGCGCTGGAGCTCCTCGTCGATGGGGAAGACCTCGGCCGGGTCGTTGGTCTCGTCGACGAACTTGTTGACGCCGACGACGATCTTCTCGTCGTCGTCGATGGCCTTGGCGTAGGCATAGGCGGCCTGCTCGATCTCCTGTTGCATGTACTGCGCCTCGATGGCGTCCACCGCCCCGCCCATGGCGTCGATCCGCTCGAGGTACTCCCAGGCGGCGTGCTCCACCTCGTCGGTGAGCGACTCCACGAACCACGAGCCGGCCAGGGGGTCCACGGTGTCGGCGATGCCCGACTCGTACCCGACGATCTGCTGGGTCCGGAGGGCGATCTTGGCCGCCTTCTGGGTGGGGAGCCCGAGGGCCTCGTCGAAGCCGTTGGTGTGGAGGCTCTGGGTGCCGCCGAGGGCCGCCGCCATGGCCTGGACGGTCACCCGGACGATGTTGTTCTCCGGCTGCTGGGCGGTGAGGGTGGATCCACCGGTCTGGGTGTGGAACCGCAGCAGGGTGGACTTCACGTCCTTGGCCTCGAACCGCTCGGTCATGATCTTCGCCCACATCCGGCGGGCGGCCCGGTACTTGGCCACCTCCTCGAAGAGGTTGTTGTGGGCGTTCCAGAAGAAGCTGAGCCGGGGGGCGAAGGCGTCCACGTCGAGGCCGGCGGCCAGGGCCGCCTCCACGTAGGCGATGCCGTTGGCGATGGTGAAGGCGATCTCCTGGACGGCCGTGGAGCCCGCCTCCCGGATGTGGTAGCCGGAGATGGAGATGGTGTTCCAGGCCGGCAGGTGCTCGGCGCAGTAGGAGAAGGTGTCGGTGACCAGCCGCATGGAGGGACGGGGCGGGTAGATGTAGGTGCCCCGGGCCACGTACTCCTTCAGGATGTCGTTCTGGATGGTGCCGTTCAGCTGGGTGGAGGACACCCCGTTCTCCTCGGCCACCAGTTGGTAGAAGAGGAGGAGGATGGCGGCGGTGGAGTTGATGGTCATCGAGGTGCTGACCTCGTCGAGCGGCAGCCCGGCCAGCAGCAGGCGCATGTCGGCCAGCGAGTCGATGGCCACCCCCACCTTGCCCACCTCGCCCTCCGAGCGCGGGTGGTCGGAGTCGTACCCCATCTGGGTGGGGAGGTCGAAGGCACACGACAGCCCGGTCTGGCCCGCCCCCAGCAGGAACTTGAACCGCTCGTTGGTGGAGGTGGCGGTGCCGAACCCGGCGTACTGGCGCATGGTCCACAGGCGGCCCCGGTACATGTCCGGGCGGATGCCCCGGGTGTACGGGTACCGGCCCGGATCGCCGAGCTGGATCGCCGGGTCCCACCCGTCCAGGTCGGCCGGCCCGTAGACCTGGTTGATGGTGATGCCCGAGTCGGTGCGCCGCTCGTCGGGTGTGCCGTTGGCTGCCATGGACACAGGTTACGGCCTGTGGGACGGGGGGTCCGTCGGGCCCGGGCCGGGCGACGCCGACCAATCCCCGGAGGTAGGAAGGGGGCCCGACCCCGCCCGGGGGCGCCCAGTGCCACCACCGGAGGACCATGAGCCGAACCGTCGATGATCAGCCCGGGTGGAGGGACCGGGTCGCCCGGCGGGTCGGTCCGGTGGGGGACGTCCGGTCCCTGGGGCCCCGGATCCGGCGGATCACCGTGGACGGCCGTCCGCTGGTGGTCAAGACCGGCCCCGCGGTCGGCGACGAGGCCGGGGGCCTGGCCACCCTGGGGGCGGTGGCCGGAGCGCCGCCGGTACCCGAGGTGCTGGTGGCCGAGCCCGACCTGCTGGTGACGGGCTGGGTGGAGTCCGGACCGCCGACGCCCTCCCACCAGGAGGCGCTGGGGCGCCGGCTCGCCGCACTGCACACCGCCAGGAGCCCCGGATGGGGTGGGGGGTCGTCGTGGATCGGTGGTTGCCGGGTCGACCCGTCTCCCGCCCCCGACGCCACCGCCTTCTACGCCGGCCGGCTGACCGGCCTGGCCGCCCGGTGCGATCTGGAGGCCGAGGTGGCCGGTCTGGTCGATCGCCTCGGCGACCTGCTGCCACCGACCCGGCCGGCCCCGGTCCACGGCGACCTGTGGTGGGGCAACGTCCTGTGGGGCGCCGACGGCCGGCCCTGGCTCATCGACCCGTCGGCTCACGGCGGTCTCCCCGAGGAGGACCTGGCCATGCTGGGGCTGTTCGGGCCGATCCCCGACCGGACCCTCCACGCCTACCGGCAGGTACTGGCACCCGACGACGGGTGGGCGGAGCGGGTCGAGCTGCTCACCCTGATCCCCCTCCTGGTGCACACCGTCCTGTTCGGCGGCGGCTACCGGAGCCGGGCCGAGGCGGTCCTCCGCCGGTTCAGCTGACCACGGGAACGGTGCTGATCGGCTGGTAGGTTGCGCGGATGGAGCACTGGGGGTCGATCCGGGTGCAGCGGCTGGCCCTGGCCGACCAGCTCGACGGACTCGACCCCGGGCAGTGGAGCACCCCGAGCCTCTGCGGCGCCTGGGACGTGCACCAGGTGGCGGCCCACCTGATCGTCCCCCACGTCGTCACCCCGCCCACCTTCCTGAAGGCGATGGTCCGGGCCCGGGGACGGTTCGAGCGGGCCAACGTGGCCATGACCGCCCGGGTGGCGACGGCCACGGATGCGGAGCTGGTGGCCGACCTCCGCCGGTACGCCGACAGTCGGGCCAAGCCGCCCATCTTCACCTCGGTGGCCCCGCTGACCGAGATCCTGGTGCACGGCCAGGACATCCAGGTCCCCCTGGGGCTGGAGGTCGCACCGGTGGTCGACCTGTGGCGGGCCTCGCTGGCCTTTCTGGTGCAGCCCCGGGCGCGGCGGGGATTCGTGTCCCGCCGGCTCGACGGCCTCCGGCTGGTGGCCAGCGACTGCGAGTGGGCCCACGGCACCGGCGACGAGGTCCGCGGCCCGGCGCGCGCCCTGGCCCTCGGGGTGCTGGGGAGGACGGCACGCCGGGACGAACTGAGCGGCCCGGGGGCGTCCCGCCTGGGCGGCTCCACGCCCGGCTGACCGGACCGGCGCTCGGGCGGGGTCACCGCTCCGCCGGTCCCGGCCGCCGGCGGGTCAGGCCGAGGCCCCCGCCGGGGCGATGGCGTGGGGCATGCACAGCTCGTCGTACTCGGCGATGACGATGGGTGCGGCGTCCTCCCCGCAGGCCGGGCAGTGCGGGTCCCGGCGCACCTTGAAGGTCCGGAAGCTCTCCTCGAGGGCGTCGTAGGCCAGCAGGCGGCCCTGGAGCGTCTCGCCCACCCCCAGCAGGATCTTGATCGCCTCGACGGCCTGGATGGACCCCACGATGCCGGGCAGCACGCCCAGCACGCCGGCCTCCGAGCAGCTCGGCGCCAGCTCCGGGGGGGGTGGCTCCGGGAGCAGGCAGCGGTAGCAGGGACCCACATAGGGGTTGAACACGGTGGCCTGTCCCTCGAAGCGGAAGATCGAGCCGTGGACCACCGGGATCCGCTTCAGGAGCGAGGCGTCGTTGACCAGGTACCGGGTGGGGAAGTTGTCGGTGCCGTCGACGATGACGTCGTACCCGTCGATGATGTCCAGGATGTTGTCGGCGCCCAGGCGCACGTCGTAGGTGACCACGTTGACGTCCGGGTTGAGCAGGGTCAGCGTCTTCTTGGCGGAATCGACCTTGCGCTCACCGATGCGGTCGGTGTTGTGGAGGATCTGGCGCTGCAGGTTGGAGGCGTCGACCACGTCCATGTCGATGATGCCGATGGTGCCCACCCCGGCGGCGGCCAGGTAGAGGCCCGCCGGTGAGCCGAGCCCGCCGGCGCCCAGCAGCAGCACCTTGGCGTCGAGCAGCTTCAGCTGGCCCACCTCGCCCACCTCGGGGAGGAGGAGGTGGCGCTGGTAGCGGTTGCGCTGCTCGGCGCTGAGCGAGCGGGGCGCCACCCAGTCCCGGCCCTCGTCCTTCCACTTGTTGAAGCCGCCGGCCACCGAGGCCACGTCGCCGTACCCCAGCTCCTGCAGGGTCTGGGCGGCGAAGGCGGAGCGGGTACCGCCGGCGCAGTACACGACCACATGGGAGGACTTGTCGGGGATCCGACCCTCCACCGACGTCTCCAGGGTGCCGCGGGGGATGTGGACCGCCCCGGGGATGGCCCCCTGCTCGTACTCGTCGGGCTCCCGGACGTCGAGGACCACCGTCCCACCGGCGCCGATCTCCTGCTCCGCCTCGGCGGTGTCGATCTCCCGGACAGCCGCCTTGGCCGCCGCCAACATCTCTCTGAAGGTAGGCACAGCGATCACGATCCTCACGTCGTTCTGGCACCCGATTCGGTGCGACACCGGATAAAACGTTACCAGCGGGGTCGACATTCCCGTCGGGGATCCGCCGACCGGGCCCCGTTGGTAGCGTGCGGTCGATGAGGTCCCGGTGGAGCTGACCGACGCGGTGCGTCAGCGCCGGATGACCAGGAACTTCACCGACCGACCCCTCGACCGTGCGACGGTGGACGCCCTGCTGGAGGCCGCCCTCCGGGCCCCCACGGCGGGCCACACCCAGGGCCGCGACCTGGTGGTGCTCGAGGGTCCCGAGCAGACCGCCGCCTACTGGGACACCACCACCGATGCCGCCTGGCGGTCCACCTCCCGCCGGTTCGAGGGGATGGCCCGGGCCCCGGTGGTGGTGCTCCCCTTCGCCGACCCCGGTGCGTACGTCGCCCGCTACGCCGAGGGGGACAAGGTCCGGCCCGACGGGGCCACCGTCGAGTGGGTGGTCCCGTTCTGGTTCGTGGACGCCGCCTACGCCACCATGACCCTCCTGCTGGCGGCCACCGACCGGGGCCTGGGGGCGGCGTTCCTCGGGAACTTCCGGGGGGAGGCGGCCCTCCGGGACCGGCTCGGCGTCCCCGACCGCCACCGCTGGTTGGGGGCGGTCCTGTTGGGGGAGGCGGCCACGCCCGATCCGCCATCCCCCTCGCTGGCCCGGGGTCGCCGGCCGTTCGAGGAGGTCGTCCACCGGGGCCGCTGGTAGGCGGGCCGGCCACGGTCGCCGGCTCCCGGCGACCCTTCAGACCGAGTCGAGGAAGCGGTCGAGGGCCCCGTTGACGGCGACGGGCGCCTCCTGCTGCACCCAGTGGCCGGCGCCCTCGATCAGGGTGCTGCCCCGGAAGTCGGTGCAGCCGGCCCCCGGGTCGGCGTAGGCGTCGACTCCGGGGATCATGTGCCGGACCGGATCCCGCTCCCCGGCGATGAAGCACGAGGGCCGGTCGACGGTGGCACCCACGATGTCGCTCGACGCCGCCACATCGGCGGTGAGCGCCCGGTAGCGATTGAGGGCCCCGGTCAGGCCGGTGCGACGGAAGGTGGCGACGATGCCGTCGAGCTCGGCGTCGGGCAGGAACGACAGGGGCCCGGCCGGCGGCTCGGGCAACAGCGGGAGGAGCGCCGCGTCCCGGGCCGCATCGGGGAGCAGGCTGCCGACCGGCGCCTCCCCGGAGAGCGCGAAGTACACCCGCTTGAGCGATGCCCGGAGATCGGGCTCGAAGGCGGCCTCCGCCACCCCCGGCGCCTGGAAGTACAGCATGTAGAAGAACCGGTCGGGATAGAGCTGGTCGAAGAGGTCGACCAGCGAGAGGGCCATCGGCGGGGTGTGGGGCACACTGAGGCCGGCCACGGCCCGCACCCGCTCGGGATGACGGATGGCACAGGTCCAGACGATGGGCGCGCCCCAGTCGTGCCCGAGCAGGATGACCGGGTCGTCCCCGAGGGCGGCGGCCACCGCAGCCACGTCCCCGGCCAGCTCCGTCAGCGTGTACCGCTCGACCTCCCGGGGCGCCGAGCTGCCGCCGTAGCCCCGGACGTCGAGGGTGGCGACCTGGTAGCCACGACCGGCGAGGTGGGCGACCTGGTGACGCCACGACGTGGCGAGCTCGGGCCAGCCCGGCACACAGAGGACCGACGGACCCCGACCGGTCACCTCCACCCGGAGGGTGATGTCGTCGTGCTCGATCAGGAGTTCGTTCATCGGCTCGACACCCCGTCAGTCGGTGGGAAGGTCCGGGAGGAGGCGATCGAGATTGCCGGCCGCCTGCTCCACGTGGCTGAGATGGCGACCGATCTGCTCGGTCGCCTCGACGTCCACCCCCGGGCGCGCCCTGGCGGTGCGGGCGAAGATGTCGAGACGTCCCGACGCCATCCACTCCCCGATCTCGGGGTGCTGAAGCCGACCAGTGCGGCGCTGAAGGTCGGTTGGCAGATGCGCACCCACTGGAGGGTGATCCGGTCGTCGGCGAACACCTCGGTGGACGGATGGGGGGGAATGCCGGCCGCCGAGCAGTCGACGTGCAGGGTGGTGGGCCCGGTGGGCACGCTCCCGCGCTCCAGGGCGATCACCTCGCCGTCGATGGCCGTCACCCGGCCCATCCGGATCACTGATCGGAGACGGCGGAGCTCCGCCAGCTCCGCATCGCTGAGGATGGCGCGTGATACGCCTCCGGCGTGATCGTCGGGTCGGGTCGCCGAACCTCGCCGGCCGACTCCAGGCGGTCGAAGACGTCGTCGGCGGAGCTGAGTTGACGCCGTGGTAGCTGGCCGGCTGGTGGAGTCGGACGAAGGGATAGGCGTCGTTCCAATGGCCCCCGGGTCGATCCCGACGGTCGACGATGGCCAGGGTCGCCTCGTCGTGGGTCAACACCGAATCGGCGAAGGCCATGCCGGCGGCGCCGCCGCCCCTGATCAGGTAGTCCGCTGTGATCGGCCGCATGTCCATTGATCCGCCCTGGTTCGGAGGCCCCCCCGACCGCCGGCCCAGGGGAGGGTAACACCAGGCCGGGCCGTCGCAGGCGGCGGGCGGCCCCGGGTCACCACGTGGGGTCCGGACCCCGGTGGGTGGTCCCGCGCAAGGTCCCCGTCAAGGTCGGCGTCCAGCCGTGCCCCCACCGTGGGCCGGAAGAAGACCCGACGACCCCGGAGACCTCCATGACCGACACCACTGCCCGTCCGTCCGGCGTAGATCCCACCGCCGGACACCGGACCCCCGTGCCCGCCCCCCCGGAACGACCGGACCCGCCGTCGGTGCGGATCGTGCCGTGGGAGGATCCCATCGCCGACCCGCTGGGCGTCCATCCGTGCTCCCGGTACGTGGAGCTGTACTGGTTGGGAATTCTGGGACCCTCGGCCACCTGGCTGCTCCGGCGGATCTCCTACGGAATGGAGATGCACCCCGAGGGCTTCGCACTCGACCTGGCCGAGACGGCCCGCTCGTTGGGACTGGGCGACCGGATGGGCAAGAACTCCCCGTTCCGCCGGGCCCTGCTCCGGTTGGGCACCTTCGAGCTGGCCCGCTCCTCCGGCCCGCACGGACTGGCGGTACGGACCCGGGTCCCCCCGCTACCGCTCCGGCACGTCCTCCGGCTGCCGCCTTCGCTCCAACAGAGCCATCGACGTTGGCTCGAGGAGCAGCGTCTCCCCGGACCCGAGCAGATGCGGCTCCGGGCCTCGCGGCTGGCAGCCGGCCTGGTCGCCTCCGGGGTGGACCGGGCGGGCGTCGAGCGGCGGTTGGCCGAGTGGCAGTTCCACCCCGCCGTCGCCTTCCGGGCCGCCGAGGAGGCGTGGCGCGGCCAGTGGGGGGACGGTGGGTGCGACGGGGACCGTCAGTAGAGCTCGAGCCGGCTGACGGCCAGGGGGACGGACACCACGCTCCGGGCGTCGGAATGGCAGTGGCTGCAGATCAGCTCGCCGGGGGCCAGTGGGGCGCCGCAGGTGGGACAGGTGGGTTGGCCGACCGTCACCTGGGAGCTGACCGCCAGGTCCCAGAACTGGCTGCTGACCCCGCCGGCACCCCGGGTGTCCTCCACGCTCATCTGGACGTGGATCCGGAGGACCGCCTGACCGGCTTCCAGCGGAGCGCCGACCAGGTGGATGGCCCCCGACGCCGGTCGCTGCCCACCCAGGCACCCGAAGTTCCGCTGCACCTGGGCGATCACGGCGTCGGTGAAGGTGCCCCGCAGCAGGTCGGTGGAGCGGGTGGCGTCGGCGACGAACAGCAGCGGGGCGGCGCTGCCGACCATGCCGGTCATCAGCTCCAGGGTGATCGGCGGTGGGCTCCCGGTGTGGGCGACGAGATCCTGGACCGACGGCCCCCACTGGCTGGGGTTGTCCACCATCATCGGGATGGGAGGAGGGGCGACCGCCCCCGCGTCGGTCATTCGGCGCTGGCCCCACCCTCGGGAGCCGACGGGACAGGCTCGGGGGCCTGCTCGGCCGGGGCCTGCTCGGCCGGGGCCTGCTCGGCCGGGGCCTGCTCGGCCGGGGCGGCGGCCGGTGTCAACGCCGCCCCGCAGTTGGGGCAGAACCTGGCCCCGGCCGGGATCGCCGTTCCGCACTGCGAGCAGAAGTGGGGGCTGCCGGTGCCGGCGGCCGCGGCGGCCGGCCCGGCGGCCGGAGCGGCCGGCCCCGGGACGGCTGCGGCTCCCGACCCGACCGGCGTCCCCAGCATCATCCCCGCCACGATGGCCGGCTGGGCGCCGACATTGCCCCCCGCCACCCCCTGCGCGATGTCGAGGGTGGCCTCGCCCCGCACGCCGCCCTCGAACGACCCGGCCACACCGGTGTACGCCTTGGCCGCCGCCAGCTGCTTGATCTGCTGGGCGTCGGCGTCGGGCAGGTTCACGTTGAGCTCGGCGAAGGTGGTGAGCGCCAGCCCGTAGGGGGCGAGCTTGGTGTTGGCCTTGGCCAGGGCGGCGTCGCCGGTGGCGTCCTGCAGCTGGCCCATGGCCAGGACACCGTGCTGCTGCACGAGGTCGGGGAGGACGGCCCGGATGGCCGCCAGCGTCTGCTCCACCACCCAACCGGAGATCTCCCCGTCGAAGTCCTCGACGCCGTCGGTGCCGATGAGCTTGGCCAACAGCACCGACGGATCGGTGACGTGGTAGGCGAGCTCCCCGTAGACCCGGAGGCTGACCACCAGGCCGGAGGGGCCGTCCGACAGGTTGTCCACCGGACCGCCGAACTGCTGGCCGGTGAGGTCGCGGGTGGTCACGAAGTACAGCTCGGCGTCGTAGTAGGCGTCGCCGGTCAGCCGGTCGACCAGCCAACCCAGGGCCAGCGACGCCCCCTCGTCGAGGGGCCAACGGCCGGGGCCCATCACCCCGATGACCTTGCCGAGGTTGGTGAAGACGGCCTGGTAGTCGAGGTCGACGTTGACCTGGGAGTGCTGGATGATCTGTTGGTCCGGCCACTTCCAAGCCACCCCGCCCTTCTCGGCGTCGGGCATCTCGATGAAGAGCCGTTGGATCCCCTTGTCCTTGTGTCCCTCAAAGAGCGGCATGCCCTCTCCTTCTCTCGGTGGGCCCGCGGGCCCGGGTGTGGTGCGGCGGTCAGCCCGTCCGGCCGGTGATCAGAGCCCGCAGGGCCGCCAACGACGCGGCGTTGGCGTTGTTCTGCCGGACGATGGCGGCGAAGAGGCGGTCGGACCACTCCGGGAACGGCAGCGGGTCGCCCTCGGTCCCCCGCGCCCGGGAGCGGTCGTCGATCCCACAGCGGACGGTGTGGTCGTCGGAGGCCACCCAGTAGTCGAGCGACTCCACGGTCACCACCAGCCGGTCGATGGGGTCGCTCCGCCGGTGCAGGTCGTTGACGTACGGAAGGTCGCCGATCAGGCGACGCAGGCGTCCGTGCCGGTGGGTCACCGTCACCGCCAGCCCGGGGACGGCGTCCAGCCGGTCGACCAGGGCGTGCAGCAGGGCGTCGGCGTCCATCGCCTCGGCCCGGAGGGCGGAGGCGCTGGCGTCGAATCGCTCGGCCGGGGACGGCACCGCCTGGGGTTCGGACATCGGATCGGGCTCCACCGCCATCGAAGGGTACGCTCCCCCCTGCTATCGGTCGACCGGAGGACGGACTTGACCGACCGCCGGGCCGGCCGGGTCCGCGGCGGCGCCCGAACGACCGCACCAGGAGGTCCCGTGAGCAAGCCAGACCGCGAACTGTGGCGCCAGGTCAGCGCCCTGCTGACGCCCCGGCCCGGCTGGGAGCTCGAGGCCTCGTCGACCCCGGGCGCCCCCATGGCCTGGTGCTACCTCCCCCATGCCCAGACCCGCCTGGCGGTCAGCGTGGACTCCGGGGTGATCGACGTCTACGTCGAGGACCTCGACCGGGAGGTGAGGCTCCCCGACGTCGTGGTCTTCGCCTCGTGGCTCGACGCCAACGAGCCACTGTTCGCCGGGCCCCACCCTCCGGGCTCGGAAGAGCTCAACGCCACCCTCCGCCGGAAGCTCGAGGAGTGGCGGGGCCCCACCTCCTGAGGTGGGCGGCCGTACCGCCGCCGCTCAGCCGGCGGCGTCCGCCACCAGCGAGCGGGCGAACGCCTCCGACAGCCCGAGCTCCACCAGCAGACGCACCCCGAACCCGGTGCCCCCCTTGGTCAGGTACCGGGAGCTCTCGTCCGACCGGGCCGGACCGGCGATGTCGAGGTGGGCCCACGGCACGGTGCCGACGAACTCGCGGAGGAGCAGGGCGGCGGCGATGCTCCCCGCCTGGCCGGGCCGTCCCACGTTCCGCATGTCGGCGACCTCCGAGTCGATGTGGCTGCGGTAGTCGTCGGGCATCGGCAGCGGCCACACCGGCTCCCCGGCCCGGCCGGCCGCCCCCCGGACCTGCTCGGCCAGACGCTCGTCGTTGGTCAGCAGCCCGGCGATCTCCCGGCCCAGCGCCACCACCACGGCGCCGGTGAGGGTGGCCAGGTCCACGATGGCGTCGGCGCCCGACTCCACGGCCAGGGCCAGGGCGTCGGCCAGCACCAGCCGCCCCTCGGCGTCGGTATTCAGCACCTCGATGGTCTTGCCGTTCCGGGTGGTGAGCACGTCGCCGGGCTTGGTGGCGGTGCCGCTCGGCATATTCTCGGTCAGGGGGGCGATGGCGGTGATCCGGAGCCGGGACCCCAGGGCGGCCAGGGCGTCGACCGCCCCGAGCACGGCCGCCGCCCCGCCCATGTCGGTCTTCATCGTCTCCATGCCCCCGGGCGTCTTCAGGGACAGGCCACCGGAGTCGAAGGTGATCCCCTTCCCCACCAGGGCGAGGTGGGGCACCCGGCCGCCGACCGTGATCGGGTCGGCCGGCTGGTAGGTCACGGTGAGCAGGCAGGGCGGCTGGGCCGATCCCCGGGCCACCCCGAGCAGGCCGCCCAGCCGCTCGGCGGTGATGCGCTCCCGGTCCCACACCTCCACGGTGAGGGTCGGCACCGGGCGGAACCTCCGGACGAAGGTCTCGGCGAACTGCTGGGGCGTCAGGGAGCTGGCCGGCTCGTTGACCAGGTCCCGGGCCAGGGACACCGACTCGGCGACCCGGGCCCCGCGGGCGGCCCCCGGGGTGGCCACGGTGGCCTCCGACGGTGACTCGGTGGTGATCACCAGCCGCCCCAGGGTCCCCGGACGATCCCCGGTGCGGTAGGTGTCGAAGCGGTAGCCGGCCAGTACCGCCCCCTCGGCCACCGCCTCGGCAGCCACCGCCAGCTGGGCGGGCGGACCACCGGGCAGCAGGAAGGCGGCGACGTCCCCCTCCCCCACCGCCCGCACGAAGGCCGCCCCCGCCCGCCGGCACGACTCCCGTCCGGCGTCGCCGACCAGATCGGCGGCCGCCCCCAGTCCCACCAGCACGGTGTCGGGCCGGTCCCGGGGTGGCGTGGCACCCCCCGGGGCGGGCAGGCGGGAGGTAGCGGAGTCCACGGCCCGGAAGACCAGTGTCTGTCCCACCTTGCCGGTGAAGCCGTGACGCTTGCACCATCCGGCGTCGAGCACGGCGGGAGCGTCGGCACCGGCCAGGTCGGCCGACACCCCCGAGGCCGGCTGGGGGCCGTCCGGACCGGCGAAGACCGGCACGGCCAGTGCCGTCAGGCCGTCGGGCAGCGACGACGCCGCACGGACCTCGATCCTCACGGGACCTCCCTTCCGGTGGCGGGCGGGGAGCCGTCCGGGCCGGACCGGGACCGGCGGGGCGCCGTCCGGGCCAGGAGGTGCTCCTCCCCCTCCGCCCAACGGGCCATCGCCCACAGCAGGTCGCTCAGGCGGTTGAGGTACGGCCGCACCACCGAGCCCTCCACCTCCAACGACACCGCCGACCGCTCCGCCCGACGGACCACGGTGCGGGCGAGGTCGAGGGAGGCGGAGACCCGGTTGCCTCCGGGCACCACGAACTCCGACGGCATCTCGAACCGGACCAGCAGGCCGTCGATGCCCGCCTCGAGCGCCTGCACCATCTCGGACGTGACCAGGGTGGTCCCCGCCACCAGCTTGGAGCGCTTCGACGGATCGGTGGCCACCTCGGCCATCAGGACGTAGAGCTCGCGCTCCAGCCGGACCAGCAACCCGTCGAGCTCGGAACCCGGCTCACACTCGGCCCGGGCCACGCCGAGCACGGCCTGGGCCTCGTCGACGGTGCCGTTGATGTGCATCACCAGCGAGTCCTTGGGCACCCGGCCGCCGAAGAGGAGCCCGGTGGTCCCGTCGTCGCCGGTCTTCGTATAGATCCTCACCATGGCCCCATCACCCGATGGATGCTAAGCCAATCCGGGCCACGGCCGGTCGGGCCGCCGGTATCCTGGGTGACTCATGACCGCCGACGCCGACACCGGATCCGACTACCTCCGCGCCGCCCGCCAGCGGGTGGTCGTCTTCGACGGCGCCATGGGCACCAACCTGCAGCTGGCCGACCTCACCGCCGACGACTTCGGTGGACCCGACCTCGAGGGCTGCAACGAGCTACTGGTCATCACCCGCCCCGACGCGGTGGACCGGGTCCACCGGTCGTTCCTGGAGGTGGGGTCGGACGTGGTGGAGACCGACACCTTCGGGGCGTTCGGTCCGGTGCTGGCCGAGTACGGCCAGGCCCACCGGGTCCACGAGCTGAACCTGGCCGCCGCCCTGCTGGCCCGTCAGGCGGCCGACGACTTCTCCACCCCGGACCGCCCCCGCTGGGTGGCCGGCAGCATCGGCCCGGGCACCAAGTTCCCCACCCTCGGCCAGATCCGGTACGCCGACCTCCGGGACGCCTACCAGGAGCAGTCGGCCGCCCTGCTCGAGGGCCGGGTCGACCTCATCCTCATCGAGACCGTCTTCGACCTGCTGCAGGCCAAGTCGGCCATCAACGGGGCCCGCCGGGCCATGAAGGCGGCCGGCCGGTTCGTGCCCATCCAGGTGCAGGTGACCATCGAGCTGACCGGCACCATGCTGCCGGGCACCGAGATCGGCGCCGCCCTGTGCGCCATGGAGGCCATGGGCGTCGATCTCATCGGGCTGAACTGCGCCACCGGGCCGGCCGAGATGTTCGAGCCGCTCCGCCACCTCACCCAGCAGGCGCCCCTCCCGGTGACCTGCCTGCCCAACGCCGGCCTCCCCTCGGTGGTGGACGGCAAGATGCACTACGACCTGACCCCCGAGCAGCTGGCCGAGTTCCACCGGCAGTTCGTCTCCGAGCTGGGGGTCTCGGTGATCGGCGGGTGCTGCGGCACCCTGCCCGCCCACCTGGCGGCGGTGGTGGAGGCCTGCGCCGACCTCACCCCGGCGGCCCGGACCGTCCGACCCGAGCCGGGGACGGCGTCGATCTACACCCAGGTGCCGTTCGCCCAGGACTCCTCCGTCCTGGTGGTCGGGGAGCGCACCAACGCCAACGGGTCCAAGAAGTTCCGCGAGGCCATGCTGGAGGGCGACTGGGACACCTGCGTGGGGATGGCGCGCGACCAGGTGAAGGAGGGGTCGCACCTCATCGACGTCTGCGTCGACTACACCGGCGCCGACGGGGTGACCGACATGGAGCAGGTCGCCTCGAGGTTCGCCACCCAGTCCACCGTCCCGCTGATGGTCGACTCCACCGAGGCCCCGGTGGTGGAGACCGCCCTGTCGTGGATCGGCGGCCGGGCGGTCATCAACTCGGTGAACCTGGAGGAGGGCGACGGGGCCGGCACCCGCCTGGACTCGTTCCTGACCCTGGCCAAGGAGTTCGGGGCGGCCGTGGTGTGCACCTGCATCGACACCGAGGGGCAGGCCCGCACGGCCGACTGGAAGGTCCGGGCGGCCACCGCCATCCACGACATCGCCGTGGAACGGTACGGGCTGCGCCCCTCCGACCTCCTCTTCGACCCGCTGGCCCTGCCACTGTCGACCGGCATGGAGGAGGGCCGGCGGGACGGCATCGAGACCATCGAGGGCATCCGGCGGATCAAGTCCGAGCTGCCCGGCGTCTACACCGTGCTCGGGCTCTCCAACGTGTCGTTCGGCCTCAACCCGGCCGCCCGCCAGGTGCTCAACTCGGTCTTCCTCCACGAGTGCGTGGGGGCGGGGCTGGACGCCGCCATCGTCCACGCCTCCAAGATCCTGCCGCTCTCCAAGGTCGACGAGCGGGCGCGGGAGGTCTGCCTCGACCTCATCTACGACCGCCGCCGTGACGGCTACGACCCGCTGACCGAGCTGCTGGCGCTGTTCGAGGGGGCCTCCTCCTTCTCGGTGGACACCAGCGAGGACCGGTCGGGCTGGCCGGTCGACCAGCGGCTCGAGCACCGGATCGTCGACGGGGACCGCAACGGCATCGAGGCCGACCTCGACGAGGCGATGGCCGCCGGGCTGAGCCCCCTGGTCATCGTCAACGACATCCTGCTGGCCGGGATGAAGACGGTCGGGGAGCTGTTCGCCTCCGGCGAGATGCAGCTGCCCTTCGTGCTCGGCTCGGCCGAGACCATGAAGACGGCGGTGGCCTACCTCGAGCCCCACATGGAGAAGAGCGACCAGGGCGGCAAGGGGACCATGGTGCTGGCCACCGTCAAGGGAGACGTCCACGACATCGGCAAGAACCTGGTCGACATCATCCTGACCAACAACGGCTACCACGTGAAGAACCTGGGCATCAAGGTCGGCATCGCCGAGATGGTGGCCGCCCTCGAGGAGTCGGAGGCCGACGCCATCGGGATGAGCGGGCTGCTGGTGAAGTCCACCCTCATCATGCGGGACAACCTCGAGGAGCTGAACCGACGGGGCCTCTCCCACATCCCGGTGATCCTGGGCGGCGCCGCCCTCACCCGGACCTACGTGGAGCGGGACCTCCGGGGCGTCTACGACGGCCGCCTGTTCTACGGCAAGGACGCCTTCGAGGGGCTGCGCACCATGGACCGGCTGGTGGAGCTCACCCGCACCGGCGAGGACGACCCGGAGTTCGGCCGGGCGGTGGGCGGGCGCGACCTGGGGCCCCGGAAGAGCGAGCTCCGCAAGCAGGCCGCCGAGGAGGCCCGGGCCCGGGGCGAGACCCTGCCGGCCCGCTCGCCGGAGGTGGAGGCCGACAACCCGACGTTCAAGCCGCCGTTCCTCGGCAGCCGGGTGGCCAAGGGCATCCCGGTGGACGACATCGCCACCTACCTCAACGAGACGGCCCTGTTCCGGAACCAGTGGGGCTTCCGCCCGGTCGACGGCGAGGAGGACGGGGCCTTCAAGGACCGGGTGCGCCCCCTCCTGCGTGACCAGCTGGCCACCGCCAAGGCGGGCCAGCTGCTGGTGCCCCAGGTGGCCTGGGGCCACTTCGCCGCCAACGCCGACGGCGATGACCTGGTGCTGTTCGAGGACGAGAGCCGGTCCGACGAGCTGATGCGGTTCTCCTTCCCCCGCCAGCCCGAGTCGCCGTGGCTGTGCATCAGCGACTTCTTCCGCACCGTGGACTCCGGGGAGCCCGACTGGGCCAGCTTCCAGGTGGTGACCATGGGCGAACGGGTCACCGAGGAGGCGGCCCGGCTGAAGGAGGACAACCAGTACCAGAACTACCTCTACCTCCACGGTCTGGGGGTGGAGATGGCCGAGGCCCTGGCCGAGTACTGGCACCACCGGATCCGCCAGGAGCTGGGCTTCGCCGACCAGGACGGTCCCACCCTCACCGGGCTCTTCCGCCAGAAGTACCGGGGCGGCCGCTACTCGTGGGGCTACCCGGCCTGCCCGGCCCTGGAGGACAACGCCAAGGTCGTCGAGTTGCTGGGGGCCGATCGGATCGGGATCGAGGTCAGCGAAGGGTTCCAGCTCCACCCCGAGCAGTCGACCACGGCCATCGTCTGCCACCACCCCCGAGCCAAGTACTTCGTGGCGTAGCCGGGGATGCCCGCCGATCACCGCCGGGCGATCACCACCGCCACCGGTCCGCCCCGGGCACGGACGGCGGTGGTGGTGGCGGTGGCGCTGACGGCGCTGCTCGGGCTCGGGGTGGTCGCCGGACCGGTGGGCCGGGCCGGCGCCGCCACCGGCCAGCCGGCCGTCCCACCCATCCGGACGGTGGTGATCGCCACCTCCCTCCCCGGCTTCACCGTCGCCCCACCGGGACCCACCAACGGTCCGCTCACCGCCACCGGCTTCGCCGCCCAGTCGTCCGACCCGACCCAGGCCGAGCAGCAGTTCAGCCAGCTGGCCGGCACCGCCGGGTTCGCGGCGTACGTCCGGCTGTGGTCCGACCTCCATGGACCCGGCAACGGTGCCAACGACGTGGTGGTGACCCTCTTCCGCATCCCCGACGCCCAGGCGGCGGCCACCTTCGAGGAGGGCGCCCAGGCCCAGGCCGAGCAGGGCACCGGCTCGACGTCGTTCCCGGTCCCCAGCATCCCCGGGGCACACGGCACCACCGTCCACGCCACCTCCCCGGCGCCGGCCGTCGAGCAGGTGGTGGTGTTCCGGTCGGGAGCCTATGTGGCCATCGTGCAGCTGGCGTCGTCCACCGAGTCCAGCAACCCCACCTCCCTGACCCGTGCCGACGCCATCGACGTCGCCTACCGGCAGTTCCTGGCCACCCAGCGGGCCTCCGTCGCCGTCCCCCCGGCCGCCACCCCGACGACCGGCGGTGGGACGTCCTGGTGGCTGGTGGTGGTGATCGTGGTGGTGCTGGGGGCGGCCGCGGGTGCCGTGCTCCTCGTCCGCCGCCGTCGGCCCGACGGTCGGGTCGTGGCGGGACCCGATCCGTGGGCCGACGACGGGGTGCTGGCGGCCATGGGTGCCGTCACCCTGCCGGCCGGGGCGGCCGGGATGCCGACGGACGGGCCGGGCGGCGCCTCGCCGCCGCCGGTGCCGGTCCCCGACCCGGGCGCCACTCCCGATGTCACCGGTGACCAGCGGTCCCCGGAGGCCGGGGCGACCACCCCGACGGCGGTGGATGGACCCTCGGAACCGGCGCCCCCCACCCGCTCCGACGAGTCGCCGCGCCCCCCGGTCGCTCCGCCCGACGAACCTGGTCCCGGCACCGGACCGGGGTGGCTCCCCGACCCGTCCGGAGCGCCCGACCACCTCCGCTACTGGGACGGCCGGGCCTGGACGCCGCACGTGGCCGCCCCGGCGGCCGATCGCTGAACCCGGGACACCGGCGATACCCCCAAACGGCGGGGAAGGTCACTACGATGGCAGGCGGATGAGCTACCCGACCGTCGTCGCCCAGAGCTTCAACATCGACAACAACTGGAAGCAGCTGCTCATCGCGGCCGCCGTGCTGCTCTTCGTCCTCCTGATCGTCCAGCGCGCCGTCAAGGCCCGCAGCCAGAAGGTGCGCCGGGCGGCGGCCAGCGCCTACTACGACCCCGACGTCGCCAACTACGGCTCGGGCCCGAAGGGCTTCGCCGGAGCGGCTTCGGCCCGGATGGCCGACGGGACCTCGCTGGCCCCCACCTTCGCGGCCTCCAACCCCACCCGGGGCGGCAGTGCCGGTGGGACCCCCTCACCGCCGGTGGGCCCGGCGATGGCGGACGCCGCCCCGGCGACGGCGGCACCGGGCTCCTACGGACCGCCCCCCACCGGTCCGATGTTCGCCAACCAGGCCCCTCCGCCCGGGCCGACGGGCGCGCCGGTCGCCACCATCCCGCCCCCGGCACCGACGCCGCCCGGCTACCAGGTGCCGGCCGGGCCGGCCCCGGCCGCCGCGGTCCCCGAGGGGTGGCTCCCCGACCCCTACGGAGCGCCCGACACCGTGCGCTACTGGAACGGGTCGGCCTGGACCGAGCACACCGCCCAGCGCTCCTGAGGCACCGGTCCGGCGACCCCCACCGGACCGGTCGGAGCCGGCGGGGCCCGGCGGGGCCCGGCGGTCAGAGGGCCAATGTGGCGCCGCCGTCGACCACCACCGCCGCCCCGTTGACGAAGGCGGCGGGTTGGGAGCAGAGGAACGCCACCACCTTGCCGAAGTCGTCGGGATCCCCCATGACCCCGGCCCCACCCAGCTGACGCATCCGATCGGTGGCGTGGGGCCCGGGGCAGGCCAGGTTCAGGGTGATGCCGCCGCCCTCGGCCGCCAGATCCTGGGCGGCCGTCTTGGCCCACGCCCACAGCGCGGTGCGGGCGGTGTTGGAGAGGGCCAGGCCGGGCACCGGCTGCACCACCGAGTAGGAGGTGATGCAGCACAGCCGCCCCCATCCACCGGCCCGCAGGACGGGGACGGCCGCCCCCACCAGCCGGATCGACGACAGCAGGTTGGCGCCCAGGGCCGTCCGGAGCTGTTCCTCGGTGACCTCCAGCGCCCGGCCGGGCGGTGGACCCCCGGCGTTGGCCACCACGATGTCCAGGCCACCGAAGCGATCGACGGCGGTCTCCACCAGCTGGGCCGGGACCTCGGGGTCCTCCATGTCGGCGACCACCGTGACCACCTCGGCTCCGGACGCCCGTAGCCCGTCGGCGGCGGTGGCCAGCCCCTCCTCGCCCCGGGCGGAGAGCACCAGGCGGGCCCCGTCGGCGGCCAGCGCCCGGGCGGTGGCCAGCCCCAGGCCCGCGCGACCCGGCCGTCACGATGGCCGTCCTCCCGTCGATTCCCAGGTCCACGGTTCCCCTAGGCCTCGACCACGGCCAGGCCGTGGTCGGCGCGGTTGAGCGGCACCGGGCCGCCGTCCTCGCCGATGATGACGATGTCCTCCAGGCGCATGCCGAACCGGCCGGGGAGGTAGATGCCCGGCTCCACCGAGAAGGCGTGGCCCGGCTGGAGGAGCTCGGCATTGCCGGTCACCAGGTAGGGGTCCTCGTGTTCCTCGATGCCGATGCCGTGACCGGTCCGGTGGACGAACCGGTCACCGTACCCGGCGTCACCGATGATGCCCCGGGCCACGGCGTCGACCTCCTCGGCCGGGACCCCGGCCCCGGCGGCCCGGACCGCCGCCGCCTGGGCCGTGCGCAGCACCTCGTAGCACTCGGCCACCTCCGCCGACGGCGGACCGGTGACCACCGTCCGGGTGATGTCCGAGCAGTAGCCGACCCCGCCGTCCAGCGACAGGGTGCCACCGAAGTCGCACACCACCGTCTCGCCGGCGCCGATCATCCGGGACCCGGGCTCGTGGTGGGGGCTGGCGGCGTTGGGCCCGCTGCCCACGATGGCGAAGTTGACGTGGCGGTGCCCCTCGGCGACCAGCCGGGCGCCGATCTCCACCGACACGTCGGCCTCGGTCCGGCCGAGGAGCCTGATGTGGCCGGCCTGGAGGGCGTCGGCCACCCGGTCGGCGGCGGCCCCGGCCGCCCGCAGGGCGTCGAGCTCGGCGGCGTCCTTGACCGCCCGCACCGGCGACGTCACCGAGGAGGCCGTCACCCACCGGGCGCCGGGGAGGCGGGACTGCAGGGCCAGGAGCGAGGTCGCCCACGCCCGGTCAGAGACCGCCAGCGTCAGCCCCTCCCCCCGCGGGGCCAGTCGGTCCACCACCAGGGTCACCGGATCCTGGGCGTCCGACCACGGGAGCACCTCGAACACGCCGGGAGCCGGGGTCACCCGGGGAGCCTCGAGCCCGGGCACCACCAGGACCGGGTCGCCCCGGAGGGGGAGGATCAGCAGCGTCAGGCGCTCGAGCGGCATGGCCTGGTAGCCGGTCAGCCAGGGGAGGTCCGCCCCGTGGGAGAGGAGGAGGGCGTCCACCCCCAGCAACGCCATCCGCTCCCGCACCCGGGCGATGCGGCCGATGCGGGCCGCGGCGGCCGTCCCCGTCGGCGGGGTCACCGGGCCGCCAGGGCCACCGGCACCCGGACCCCGGCCGGTCGGGCGCCGGGGGTCGAGGACGCCGCCTCCCGGGCGTGGTAGCTCGAACGGGTCAGGGGGGAGGCCTGGACGTGGGCGAAGCCCATGGCCGAGCCGGCCCGGGCGAGGGCGTCGAACTCCGCCGGGGTCCACCACCGGGCGACCGGCAGGTGGCGGGCGCTGGGCCGGAGGTACTGCCCGATGGTGACGATGTCCACCCCCACCGCCCGGAGGTCGGCCAGGGTGGCCAGCACCTCGTCCTCGCGCTCGCCCATGCCCAGGATGACCCCCGACTTGGTGGTGAGCCCGGCCGTCGAGGCGCGGGCCAGCACGGCGAGGCTCCGGGCGTAGGCGGCGGACGGCCGGACGGCCCGCTGGAGACGGGCCACCGTCTCGATGTTGTGGTTCAGCACGTCCGGCCGGGCCTCGAAGATGGTGTCGAGGGAGCCCTCGTCCCCCTTGCAGTCGGAGATCAGCACCTCGACGGCGCAGGACGGGGCCCGACGACGGACAGCGGCGATGGTCGCCGCGAACGCCCCGGCTCCCCCGTCGTCGAGATCGTCCCGGGCCACGCAGGTGATGACGGCGTGGGCCAGACCCATGCGCGCCACCGCCTCGGCCACCCGCTCCGGCTCCCCGGCGTCGAGGGGCAGCGGGTGCCGGGTGTCCACTTGGCAGAAGGCGCACGCCCGGGTGCACCGCGAGCCGTTGATCATGAAGGTGGCGGTCCCGTCGGTCCAGCACTCGTAGATGTTGGGGCAGCCGGCCTCCTCGCACACCGTCACCAGGTCGAGGTCCCGGAGCTGGTGACGGAGCCCGAGGTAGTCGTCGCCCATCCGGGCCGGCACCCGCAGCCAGGCGGGCTTCCGCTCGGTGAGGGCCAGGCCGCCGGCCGGGTCCACGCCGGACCGGCGCAGCCGACGGTCGAGGGAGCGCTCGGCGGTGGCCGGTCGCCCGAAGGCCACCGGGACGGCCGGGACGGCCGGACCCTCCGGGGGGGAGGGGAGGGCGGTGGCCCCGTCGGTGACCCGGACCACGTCGGTCAGCGGACCCCAGGTCGCCTCGGCGGCGGCCAGGACGGCGTCGACCGCCTCCGCCATGGTGACCCGCACCCCCTCGGCCTCCAGCGAGGTCACCTCCTTGTCGGCGATGCCGCACGGCACGATGTGCCCGAACATGGACAGGTCGGGATGGACGTTGAGGGCGAAGCCGTGGGTGGTCCGTCCCCGGCTGGTGCGCACGCCGATGGCGCAGATCTTCCGGGGACCCGGCGACGTCCCGTCGTCGGGGACCGGCCGGCTGCCGGCCAGCCCCACCCACACCCCGGGGAAGCCGTCGAGTCGTCCGACGTCATCGGGGGACAGCCCCAGACCCACCAGGGCGTCGATCACCACCTGCTCCACCCGGTGGACGTGGCCGGCGCCCCGGTGGGGGCCGGCGCCCACCGACACCACCGGATAGCCGACCAGCTGGCCGGGACCGTGGAAGGTCACGTCGCCACCCCGGTCCACCCGGACCGTCTCCGCCCCGACGGCGGCCGGGTCGGCCAGGATGTGGGCGGGGTCGGCGTGGGCCCCCAGCGTGTAGACGGCGGGATGTTCGAGCAGGAGCAGGTAGTCGTCGGGGGAGCGCCGGCTGATGGCCCGTTGCAGCGCCCATGCCTCGCGGTAGGGGACGCGCCCGAGCCAACGGGCCCTCACCGGAGGGCCTCGGCTCCGCCCGGGGCTCCGGTCAAAGCTCTCCGGCCCAGTCGCGGTCGTTGAGGATCTCCGAGACCCGGGCCAGGAACCGGGCCACGTAGGCGCCGTCCACCGCCCGGTGGTCGAAGCTCATGGCCGCCAGCCCCACCGAGTGGATGGCGATGGACTCCGACCCGTCGGGCAGGGCGACCACCACCGGCTTGCGGGACACTCCGTCGGTGGAGAGGATCGCCACCTGGGGCTGGTTGATGATGGCCCCGGTGAGCAGGGTCCCGAACGGGCCGGCGTTGGTGATGGAGAAGGTGCCACCGCTGATGTCGTCCGCCCCCAGTCGCTTGGTCCGGGCCCGGTCGGCGAGGTCGCGGATCCGTCGGGCCATGCCCCGGAGGGTCAGCTCCTCGGCGTGGTGGACGACCGGCACGATCAGGCCCTCGTTGTCGAGGTCGACGGCGATGCCCAGGTTCACGTCGTGGTGGACGATGAGGGAGTCCTCCCCTACCGAGGCATTGAGGTGGGGGAACTCGCGGAGCGCCTCAACGGTGGCCCGCGAGGCGAAGGGCAGGTAGGTGAGGCTAAACCCCTCGTCGGCCTTGAACCGGGCGCCGTGGGCCCGCCGGACCTGCTCCACCCGCTCGTAGTCGATCTCCTTGACCATCAGGGTGTGGGCGGAGGTGGCCTTGGACCGGACCATGTGCTCGGCGGTCCGGCGGCGGATGTTGGTGAACGGGATCACCTCGTCACGGGCGGCACCGTCCCGGGGCCGGGACACGGCCGGGGGGGCGGCGGCCGGGGCGGCCGGGGCGGCCGGTACCGGGACCGGTGGGGCGACGGTCGGAGCGGATCCGTTGGCGATCACCGACTCCACGTCGTCCCGGGTGATGCGTCCGCCGAGGCCGGTCCCGGTGATGGTGGACGGGTCGAGGCCGTGCTCGTTCAGGAGCTTGCGGACCACCGGGGACAGCACCAGGTCACCGGCGGGCCCGGTGGTGCTCGGCACCGGGGCGGGGGCGGCGGCCGGGGCGGGGTCGGCCGGCGGCGCCGCCGCCGGTGGGGTCGGCGGGACGGGGGGCGCCTCGGGGGCCGGAGCCTCGTCGGCGGGGGCCGCCGAGCCGTTGGCCGACGCCCCGTCCCCGATGACGGCCAGACGGGCCCCCACGTCGACGGTGTCGCCCTCCTCCACCAGGATTTCGGTGAGGACGCCCTCGGCCGGGGACGGGACCTCCGAGTCCACCTTGTCGGTGGAGACCTCGAAGAGCGGCTCGTCCCGGGCGATCGGGTCGCCGACCGACTTCAGCCACTTGGTGATGGTCCCCTCGGTCACCGTCTCGCCGAGCTGCGGCATGGTCACATCAGGCAACGTGAAGTCCCCTTCCGGTCAGGGCCAGCACCGTCTCCCCGAACGTCTCGGAGAGGGAGGGGTGCGGCTGGACGAACTGTGCCACCTCGTCGGGGGTGGCTTCCCAATTGACGGCCAGGTAGCCGGCGCCCAGCTGCTCGGTCACCCAGGGGCCGGCCATGTGGACGCCGAGGATCCGGCCGGTGGTCCCGTCCGGGCGGCGCTCGGCGATGACCTTCACCAGTCCCTCGGTGTCCCCGATGATGCGGGCCCGGCTGTTGCCGCCGAAGGGGTCCTTCTTCACCACCACGTCGAGCCCGGCGGCCCGGGCCGCCTCCTCGCTGAGGCCGGCGAACGCCACCTCCGGATGGCAGTAGATGGCCCACGGCACCCGGTCGTAGGCCACCGGCAGGGTGGGCTCCCCCAGGATGGACTTGATCACCACGATGGCCTCGGCGAAGCCCACGTGGGCCAGTTGGGGGGTGCCGGCCACCACGTCCCCCACCGCCCACACGCCGGGGGCCGCCGTGCGCATCCGCTCGTCGGCCACCACGAAGCCGCGCTCGTCGATCACCACGCCGGTGCCCTCGGCCAGCAGCCCGTCGGTCCGGGGGCGCCGGCCCACCGAGACCACCACGGCGTCCACCGCCAGCTTCTCCCCGTCCCCGTAGGACACCACGGTGCCCCGGCCGGACGGGTCCGGGGTGTGGCCCTGCAGCTGCGCCCCCACCTTGACGTCGATCTTGCGCTTGCGGAACGACCGGGCCACCACGGCCGCCACGTCGGCGTCGCACCCGGCCAGGATGGCCGGCAGGGCCTCGAACACGGTCACCGCCGACCCGAGGTCGGCGAACAGGGAGGCGAACTCGCAGCCGATGGCGCCGCCGCCGATCACCGCCACCGAGGCGGGGAGGGTCTCGAGGTCGAGGACCTCGTCCGAGGTCAGCACCACCGTCCCGTCGATATCGAAGCCGGGGATGGTCCGGGGCAGCGAGCCGGCTGCCAGCACGATGTCGGTGCCGGTCACCGTGTGCTCGGTACCGTCGTTGCCGGCGATGTGGACCCGGTGGTCGGGGTGGAGGGTGCCGGTCCCGTTGAAGACGGTGATCCCGCGACCCTTCATCAGGCCGGACAGCCCCTTGAAGAGCTGGTCGACCACCTTCTGCTTGCGGGCCTGGCTGACGGCGAACTCCACGGCCGGCGGCCCGGCGTCGGCACCGGCGCCGATCCCGAACTCGGAGGCGCCGGCCACCGTGCGGTAGACGGCCGCCGTCTCGAGGAACTCCTTGGCCGGCACGCACCCCCGGTGGAGGCAGGTCCCCCCGACCTTGTCCAGCTCCACCACCGCCACCGACAGGCCGGCAGCGGCACCGTAGAGGGCGGCGGCGTACCCCCCGGGGCCGCCCCCGATGACCACCACGTCGAAACGGTCGCCCCCGGCGCCGCCCGGCGATCCCGTGCCGGCCCCCGGTGCCGCCGTGTGCTCCGCTGCAGCCTCCGGTCCCGTGGGAACCACCTCCGAACTCGTTCCGACCCATCCGACCCACGCAGCCTATCGGCCGGGGTGGCGGGTCCCTCTCAGGAGAGGACCCGCTTGCGGAAGTTCCGGAGGCCGACGGCGAGGAAGAGGGCGGCGAACCCGGTGACCACCGGGTAGATGACGTAGAGGTGCATGTGGGCCGCATCGGTGAGGGCGGCCCGCATCCCCTCGTTGACGTAGATCAGCGGGTTGATGAGCACGATGATCTGCAACCAGTGCCACCCGTGGATCTCCACCGGGGCCAGGCGGGTCCACTGGTAGTAGGTGCCCCCGAGGAAGGTCACCGGCAGGACCACGAAGCCGAACATCAGCCCGATGTTCCGGGGCTCGAAGGTGGTCCCGAGGAGCAGGCCCAGCGAGGACATCGCCACGCAGGCCAGCGGCACCATGGTGACGATGATCCACCAGTGGAGGTGGATCTGGGCCTCGACCCCCTGGGCGTGGACCACCGAGGCGATGGGCAGCACCAGGATCGCCGAGATGGCCCCCTGCACGGAGCCGGACAGCACCTTGGCCATGGCCACCAGCCAGACCGGGCACGGCGCCTGCACCCGGTCCTCGATCTCGCGGGTGAAGCCGAACTCCTGGGCCATGGTCATGGCCACCGCCTGCACCCCCTGGAACAGGATGGAGATGCCCACCACCCCGGGGACCAGGACGGTGGCGAAGGCGCTCTCGGCCGCCGGCCCGCGCCCCCCGCCCACCCCCTGGCCGATCTTCGGGAACACGTAGAGGAAGACGAAGCACAGGAGGAACGGCTGGACCAGGGTCCGGATCACGAACTCCACGGTGTGCTTCTTCAGCACCACCAGGTCCCGGAGGATGAGGGCGCCCAGGGCCACCCGGGCCGCCGAGAAGGCCGACCGGGTCGGGTGGAGCTCGATGGGCGGCTCGGGCGCGGTGGCGGTGGTGGCGTCGGTGGTGGCCATCAGTCCCGGAGCTCCTTCCCGGTCAGGTTGATGAAGGCGGTCTCGAGGGTGGGCTCGGTCACCGACAGGTCGACCACCGGGAAGCCGCCGGCCTCGGCCACCGCCACCACCTGGGGGAGGATCCGGTCGGGCCCGGTGACGTGGAGCTCCACGCCGCCCTCGATGGGTCGGGTGTGGGTGACGCCGGGGATCCGCTCAGCCAGGAGCGCCCCCAGCGCCCCGGGGTCGCCGGAGGCGGTGACGGTCACGATGGTGTCGGCGTCGACCGACTGCTTCAGCTCGGCCGGCGTCCCCAGGGCCAGGATCCTGCCGTGGTCCATGATGGCCAGACGGTCGCAGAGCTGGTCGGCCTCCTCCATGTAGTGGGTGGTGAGGAGGATGGTCTGTCCCTCGCCGTTCAGCTCCCGCAGCGTCCCCCACAGAGCCAGCCGGCTCTGGGGGTCGAGGCCGGCGGTGGGCTCGTCCAGGAACAGCACGGCCGGACGGTGGAAGATGGCCCGGGCCACCATCAGGCGCTGGGCCATCCCCCCCGACAGGGCGTAGACCGAGGCGGTGGCCCACTTGTCGAGCGAGAACTGCTCCAATAGCCGGTCGGACCTCCGCCGGGACTCGGCGGCCGCGATCCCGAACAGCCGGCCGTGGAAGTACAGGTTCTCCCACACCGTCAGCTGCCGGTCGAGGGTGTTCTGCTGACTGACGATCCCCAGGATCTGCTTGGCCAGCGCCGGGTGCCGGACCACGTCGATGCCCCCCACCCACGCCTGCCCGCCGGTCGGGATGACCCGGGTGGTCAGCATCCCCGCCGTGGTGGTCTTGCCCGCCCCGTTGGGGCCCAGCAGCCCGAAGATCTCCCCGGACCCGACCTCGAGGTCGAGCTCGTCGACCGCCCGGAAGTCGGTGCCCTCGTAGACCTTGGTGAGGCCCCGGGTCCGGATGATGCCCTCGGCGGTCGCGGGAGGCGTGGCCGTCCCGGCGGTGGCCGTCACAGGTCCGGGGGCAGCGGGAGCGGCTTCCGCCCCGCGAACCCCTCTTCGGTGAAGTGCCACCATCCCAGGTCGTCCTCGTCCCGCTTCCAGCACAGGAGGTACACCACTCCCCGGTCGGTCATCGCCGGGAAGTCGAGGAGGCCGCTGTCGGCGTCCCGCAGCACGATCTCCTTAGCCCGGAACTCGTCGAGGGCCGCCTGGACGTCCACCGTGTCGGCCGGGTCGGTGGGGTCCTCGACGGCGGTGGCGGCCACCGAGCCGTGCCCGTTCATCCGGGCCACCGAGGTCTGGTGGGCGCCCCGGCGCAGCGAGTCGATCAGCACCCGCAGCCGGGGCAGCTCCGCCCGCGCCTCGTCCTCGGTCCAGTACCGCACCCCAGCAGACTAGGCCCGGTACCGCTCCACCCCCGCCGGTCGTCCACCGCTACTTGGGCGGCATCCGGATGCCGCCGTCGAGGCGGATCACCTCGGCGTTGAGGTAGCTGTTCCGGGCGATGTGGCTGACCAGCTCACCGAACTCCGCCGGGTCGCCGAGCCGCTTGGGGAAGTTCACCGACTGGGACAGGGCCTCCTTGGCCTCGTCGGGGAGCATGGCCAGCAGCGGGGTGTTGAACAGGCCGGGGGCGATGGCCAGCACCCGGATCCCCACCACCGCCAGGTCGCGGGCGGCCGGGAGGGTCATGCCGACGATGGCGCCCTTGGAGGCGGAGTAGGCCAGCTGGCCGATCTGTCCGTCGAAGGCGGCCACCGAGGCGGTGTTGACCACCACCCCACGCTCCCCGTTGGCCTGCGGCTCGACGGTGGCGATCACCGAGGCCGCCTTGGTCATGATGTTGAAGGTGCCGATCACGTTCAGGGTCTGGATGAACTGGAAGGGCTGGAGGTCGTGGGGGGACCCGTCGCGGTTGATGACCCGACCGATCCACCCGGTGCCGGCACAGTTGACGGCGATGCGGAGGTTGCCGCCCTCGGCGGCCTGGTCGACCGCCCGCTGGCAGTCGTCGGGCAGCGTGACGTCGCCGGCCACGTAGTTGGCGTTGGCCCCGATGTCGGCGGCGACCTGCTTGGCACCGTCCTCGTTGCGGTCGAAGATGGTGACCCGCACCCCCTCCGACGCCAGCTTCCTGGCGGTGGCCTCGCCGAGGCCGGACGCGCCCCCGGTGATGATGGCTGAACTTCCGTTGATCTCCATGCCCGTAGCGTAGGGGAGGCGGCCACCGCCGCCCAATGCACGGCCCCGTCCGCTCGGTGCAGAGGGCTGGCCAGGGGGTTCGCCGTTACTGGGCAGCAGCGGCCTCGGTGGCCAACCGGTCCACCAGGTCGTTCATCCCGTGGCCGGAGTGACCCTTCACCCACTCGAAGGTCACCGGCCGGGCGGAGTCGAGCGCCAGGGCGAAGAGCGCCTCCCAGAGGTCCCGGTTGGCCACCGGCTTGCCCTGGGAGTTCTTCCACCCCCTGCGCTGCCAGCCGGCCCACCAGCGCTGCCGGAAGCAGTTGACCACGTAGGTGGAGTCACTGACCACGTGGACGGGCCCGTCCAGGGACCGGAGGGCCTCGATCACCGCGGTGATCTCCATCCGCTGGTTGGTGGAGTGGGGCTCGCCACCGCTGTCCGACCGGCCGTCCTCGGTGGCCCAGCCCCACCCGCCCGGGCCGGGGTTGCCCAGGCAGGACCCGTCCGTGTAGACGACGGTGGGCAGGTCGGGGCGTGGGGACGGGCTCGTCATCCGGACAGCATGCACGGTCGGGGACCGGCGCGCCCACCTCCGGCGCCGCCCGATGACCCGCCGGTAGCTTTCGGTCCGCCGCCGGCGGTGGGATCATGGGTCCATGCTCTTCGACGGCGTCAGCCACCAGCTCCACGACTTCGACGCCGGGGAGACCGCCGAGTGGATGGACGCCTTCGACGACGTCGTCGACTCCTACGGGCGGACCCGGGCCCGGTACCTGCTGATGCGGCTGCTCGAGCGCGCCCGCCAGCGCCAGGTCGACTTTCCGGCCACCGTGTCCAGCCCCTACGTCAACACCATCCCCACCGACGCCGAGCCCGACTTCCCCGGCGACGAGTACCTCGAGCGGCGGATCCGGGCCTACATCCGGTGGAACGCCGCCATCATGGTGGTGCGGGCCAACTCCCGCTCCGAGTCGATCGGTGGCCACCTCTCCACCTACGCCAGCTCGGCCTCCCTCTACGAGGTCGGGTTCAACCACTTCTTCCGGGGCAAGGACGAGGGCGGGGTGGGCGACCAGGTGTTCTTCCAGGGCCACGCCTCCCCGGGGATCTACAGCCGGGCCTTCGTGGAGGGCCGGCTCGCCGAGGCCCAGCTCGACAACTTCCGCTTCGAGGTGGACGGGGACGGCCTGTCGTCCTACCCGCACCCGCGGCTGATGCCCGACTTCTGGGAGTTCCCCACCGTCTCCATGGGCCTGGGCCCTCTCACCGCCATCGGCCAGGCCCACGTCAACCGCTACCTGGCCGCCCGGGGCCTGGCCGACACCTCGGCCGGGCGGGTGTGGTGCTTCGTGGGCGACGGCGAGTTCGACGAGCCGGAGACCATCGGGTCGCTGAGCATGGCCGGCCGGGAGCACCTCGACAACCTGACCTTCGTGGTCAACTGCAACCTCCAACGGCTCGACGGCCCGGTCCGGGGCAACGGCAAGGTCATCCAGGAGTTCGAGGCGCTGTTCCGGGGTGCCGGATGGAACGTCATCAAGGTGGTGTGGGGACGGACCTGGGACCAGCTGCTGGCCCGGGACACCGACGGCGTGCTGCTCAACAAGATGAACTCCACGGTGGACGGGGAGTTCCAGAAGTACGCCACCGAGTCGGGCGCCTACATCCGGGAGCACTTCTTCGGACCCGACCCCCGGCTGCAGGCCATGGTGGCCGACCTCTCCGACGAGGAGCTGCAGGCCCTCCCCCGGGGTGGCCATGACTACCGGAAGATCTACGCCGCCTACCTGGCCGCCACCGAGCACGTCGGGGCGCCCACCGCCATCCTGGCCAAGACGGTCAAGGGGTGGACCCTGGGCCCGGAGATCGAGGCCCGGAACGCCACCCACCAGATCAAGAAGCTGACCAAGGCCCAGCTCCGGACCCTCCGGGACCGGCTCTTCCTCAACGAGGAGATCCCCGACGAGGCCCTGGAGGCGGACCTGCCGCCCTACTTCCTGCCCGCCCCCGACTCCGACGCCGCCCGCTACCTGGCCGAGCGCCGCCGTCGCCTGGGCGGTCCGCTCCCCCGCCGGATCGACCACCCGGTGGTGGTCGAGCCCCCGGCCCCCGCCGCCTTCGCCGACCTGCTCGGGGGCTCGGGCACCCAGGCCGCCTCCACCACCATGGCCTTCGCCCGGCTGCTGCGGAACCTGGTGCGGGACCCGTCGATCGGCCGGCGGGTGGTGCCGATCGTCCCCGACGAGGCCCGCACCTTCGGTCTCGAGTCGCTGATCTCCGAGGTCCAGATCTACGCCCCGGAGGGACAGCGCTACACCCCGGTCGACGCCGGCCTGGCCCTCCACTACGCCGAGAGCGAGTCCGGGCAGGTGCTCGAGGAGGGCATCACCGAGGCCGGCGCCACCGCCGCCTTCACCGCCGCCGCCACCGCCTACGCCACCTGGGGCCAGCCCCTCATCCCCTGCTACCTCTTCTACTCGATGTTCGGCTTCCAACGGGTGGGCGACCTGCTCTGGGCGCTGGCCGACATGCGGGGCCGGGGCTTCCTGCTCGGTTGCACGGCGGGCCGGACCACCCTCAACGGCGAAGGCCTCCAGCACCAGGACGGCCACTCGCTCCTGTTGGCGTCGGCCGTCCCCAGCGTGGCCGCCTACGACCCGGCCTTCGCCTACGAGGTGGCGGTGATCATGGAGGACGGGATCCGCCGGATGCTCGGCCCCGACGCCGAGGACCGGTACTGGTACCTCACCCTCTACAACGAGAACTACCCGATGCCCGCCCTGCCCGCCGACCCCGACGAGGCCGCCCGGGTCCGTCACGGGATCGTCACCGGCATGTACCGCTACGCCGCCGGCGCCCCGGCCGCCGCCGGCGGGGACCGGCCCGCCCACCAGGCCACCCTGCTGTTCTCGGGGAGCACCTGGCAGGCGGCCATGGAGGCCCGGGACGAGCTGGCCTCCACGTGGGGGGTGGACGCCGATGTCTGGTCGGTGACCTCCTACAAGTCCCTCCGGGAGGAGGCCCTCTCCACCGAGCGGTGGAACCGGCTCCACCCCGGCGAGGAGCCCCGGATCCCGCTGGTCACCGCCGCCCTGGGCGACCGCACCGGGCCGGTGGTGGCGGTGACCGACTTCGTCCGGGCGGTGCCCGACATGGTGGCCCGGTTCGTGGGCCGGCCCTTCGTGCCCCTCGGGACCGACGGCTTCGGTCGGTCCGACACCCGGGAGCGCCTCCGCCGGTACTTCGAGATCGACGCCGCCCACCTGGTGGTGGCCGTCCTGGACGGACTGGTGGCCGAGGGCCGACTGGGGTCCGACGCCGTCCGGAAGGCCATCGCCCGCTACGGCATCGACACCTCGGCCGACGACCCCTGGACCACCTGACCGGCGCCGGGGGGCGCCCGGTCGTGCGCCCGGCCCGTCAGGTGCCCTCTACACTCGGTCCGTGACCTCCCCGAACCTGGTGCTGAGCGGCGATCCGGATGCCGACGCCCTGCTCTCCCACGACCCGCTGGCCCTGGTGATCGGCATGGTGCTCGACCAGCAGGTACCGCTGGAGCGGGCGTTCCGGTCGCCGTTCGACCTGAAGGAGCGCCTGGGCGGCACGTTGGAGGCCGGGGCGATCGCCGCCATGGACCCCGACGCCCTGGCCGCCGTCTTCGCCATCCGGCCGGCCCTCCACCGGTTCCCCAGCTCCATGGCCGGACGGGTCCAGGAGGTCTGCCGGGTGGTCACCGACGAGTACGGGGGCGATGCCGCCGCCATCTGGACCTCGGCCAAGGACGGCAAGCAGCTCCTGGCCAACGTCAAGGCCCTCCCCGGGTTCGGGGTCCAGAAGGCCAAGATCTTCGTCGCCCTGCTGGGCAAGCAGCTCGGCGTGCGGCCCACCGGCTGGCGCCAGGCGTGCTCGCCGTTCGGCGACGCCGGCACCTTCCAGTCCATCGCCGACATCGACTCCCCGGAGGCCCTCCTCAAGGTCCGCCGCCACAAGCAGCAGATGAAGGCCGAGGCGAAGGCGAAGGCCTCCAGCTCCACGTGACCGGACCGGCGACGCCGGGTCCCCGCTGGGAGCTCGACCGGCGACGGCTCTACCTCTGCACCCCCGACCGCCCAGACCTCGAGGAGTTCCTCGATGCCTGCCTGCGTGGCGGCGTCGACGTCGTGCAGCTGCGGGACAAGCACCTCGACGACGTCGGGCTGGTGGACCGGGCCCGGGCGGCCCGGGCGGTCTGCGTCCACCACCGGGTGCCGTTCGTCCTCAACGACCGTCCCGACCTGGCGGTGGCGGCCGGGTCCGACGGGGTCCACGTCGGACAGGACGACGTGACGGCGGCGGTGGCCCGGGCGGCGGTGGGGCCCGGCGGCCTGGTGGGCCTCTCCACCCACGCCCCGGACGAGCTTGAGCGGGCGGTGGCGGACCGGGACCCGGTCGACTACGTCTCCGCCGGGCCGGTGGTGCCCACCCCGACCAAGCCGGGACGCCCGGGCACCGGCGTCGGGTACGTGACGGCGGCGGTGGCCCGGTCGCCCTGGCCGGTGTGGGTGACCGGCGGGGTGGCCCCCGACACCGTCCCGGGAATGGCCCGGGCCGGGGCCCGGCACTTCGTGGTGGTCCGGTGGCTCACCGGGGCCGCCGATCCGGGGGCGGCCGCCCGGCAGCTGCGGGACGCCATCGAGACGGCGGTGTCCGGGGCCGGCCCGGACTGACCACCGCTCAGCCGGCGGTGCCGCCGGTGGAGGTGGACGGGGCGGCGGTGGTCACCTTGGACGGGAGGGTGACCGACGGCGAGGTGCCCACGTCGGAGATGGTCAGGTCGACCCGGGTGGAGGCCGCCGTCAGCTGGACGTGTGACACGTACTGCCCCGTGACGGTGAAGACGAAGTGGGCCGTCTGGCCGTCCTGGGTGATGACGAACGAGTACTGGTCCCCGTTCTGGGTGACGTGGGTGGCCCGCTTGGCGTAGGGCAGGTAGCCCTGGACCGGGTCGTAGGCGGAGGCGGGCTGGGACAGGGCCCCCTTGGTGAAGGTGAGGTTCCCCGGGCCGGTACTGGTCGCCACCACCGAGCTCTGGTACTCCTCGCTCCCCACCACCCGGACGTAGAACCGCTTCCCCTGGGTGTCCACGTAGCCACTGAGCTTGTCGGGTGCCTGCCAGACCAGGAGCTGGGTCTGCGGCTGGGGGGCGGTGGCCTGCAGCAGCGACGTGTAGTTCGGGGCCTTGAGGGTGTTGTCCACCGCCACGGTGAGTCCGGCGTTGGAGGGGGCCTGCTGGATGCCGATGGCGGCCCCGGCCACGCCCACCACCGTCAGCAGGACCAGGGTCAGCCACGGGATCAGTCGCTGGGAGTCACTCATTCCGGAGACGCTACGCCAAGATCAGGGGGCGGGTGTCACGCCGGGACCGCCGGGTGGGCGGCCGGCCCGACCTCAGATGCCGATCCGCTGGGCCAGGAGCTCCCGGTGGTAGGAGGGGTCGCCGAGGAGCAGCTCGGAGGACTTGGCCCGCTTGAAGTAGAGGTGGGCGGGGTGCTCCCAGGTGAAGCCGATACCCCCGTGGATCTGGATGGTCTCGGCGGCGGCGTGGAAGTACGCCTCCGAGCAGTAGGACTTGGCCAGGCTGGCCACCACCGGAAGCTCGTCGGAGTCCTCGGCCGCCGCCCAGCCGGCGTAGTAGGCGGCCGACTTGGCCGACTCCACCTCCAGCAGCATGTCGGCGCACTTGTGCTTGATGGCCTGGAAGCTCCCGATGGGGCGCCCGAACTGGATCCGGGTCTTGGCGTACTCCACCGAGGAGTCGAGACACCGCTGGGCGCCGCCCACCTGCTCGGCGGCCAGCGCCACCGCCGCCAGGTCCAGGGTCTTGGACAGGCCGGGCTCGGCCCCCCCGTCGGTCCCGATCAGCCAGGCCGGGGTGTCGGCGAACTCCAGGCGGGCCTGCTTGCGGGTCTGGTCCATGGTGGCCAGCGGGGTACGGGTGAGGCCGGCGGCGTCGTCCTTGACGCCGAACAGGCTGATGCCCGCCGCGGTCCGTCCCACCACCAGGATCAGGTTGGCCACATGGCCGTCCAGCACGAAGGACTTGTGGCCGTTCAGCTTCCAGCCGTCGCCGTCGGGGGTGGCGGCCAGGGTCACCCCCTCGGTGTCCCACCGGCCGCTGTCCTCGGTGAAGGCCAGGGTGCCGATGGTCTCGCCGGAGGCGATCCCCGGGAGCAGGTAGCCCTTGGCGGCATCGTCGCCCGAGGTGAGCAGGGCGTTGGCGGCCAGGGCCACCGTGGAGAAGAACGGGGCGCACAGCAGCGAGGCCCCCATCTCCTCCAGGACCACGATGAGCTCCACGTAGGAGAAGCCCGACCCGCCGTACTCCTCGGGGATGGTGAGGGATTGGAGTCCCAGCTGCTCGGCCATCTGGGTCCACACCGCCGGGTCGTACCCGTCGGTGGTCTCCATCAGCCGTCGGACCTCGGTCTCGGGCGACTTGTCGTCGAGGAAGCGGCGGACCGACTTGCGGAGCTCGTCCTGCTCCTCACTGAAGGCGAAGTTCATGGTGTGCTCCATCCCCCTGGGGTGGCCCCCGGCGTGGGGGCGACATCCTCCGTTGTCTACCAGACACCTCCCGGGTTGACCAACCGGTCAAGTCTCCCGGGGGCGTCCGGCGGCGGCACCCCGACGGCCCGGCGATACGCTGACCCGGGCGGTCCGCACCGTCGTTCGAGCACCCCAGCCCGCGAGGAGGCCGGCACCCATGGCAGCCACCACCATCGACTACGAGGACGCCACCGTCGAGGTCCACCGGGTGGTGGTGGGCCCGATGGACAACAACGTCTACATCGTCCGGTGCCGCCAGACCGGTGACGCCGTGCTGATCGACGCCGCCAACGAGCACGACCTGCTCCTCGACCTCTGCCGCTCCCTCGGGGTCCGGTCGGTGGTCGAGACCCACGGTCACTGGGACCACATCCAGGCGGTGGAGGCGGTGCGGGACGCCGGATTCGAGGTGGCGGTGACCCGCGCCGACGCCGGCATGCTCCCCTCCTACGACCGGATCCTCGAGGACGACACCGTCCTCGAGGTGGGGAAGCTCCGCATCGCCACCATCGCCACCCCCGGCCACACGCCCGGGTCGATGTGCTTCGCGGTGGCCGGGACGCCGCTGCTCTTCACCGGCGACACCCTGTTCCCGGGGGGACCAGGCAACACGTCGTTCGAGAACGCCGACTTCGGCACCATCATCGAGTCGATCGACCGGCGGCTGTTCGGACGGTTCGACCCCGGGACGCTGGTGCTCCCCGGCCACGGGGAGGGCACCACGGTGGGGGCCGAGTCCCCCCACCTCGACGAGTGGGTCGCCCGGGGCTGGTGAGTCCGACCGGGCACCCACCCGCGACCCCGGGGGTGGCCTCCGCCCGTCACCGGCTGCCGCCTCGCCGTCCCCGCCCCCTACCCCTCCTCCGCCAGGAGCGGGAAGAAATGGCCGGCGACCCTCTGGAGCACGGGCACGATCGATCCCCACGGGAGGGTGCCGTCGGGATCGTCGAGTTCGGCCGGTAGCTCGATCTCCAGCTCCCGGGCCTTGGCGAGGAGACTCGCCCCCATCCCCTTGCCGAGGACGCTCAGCGCCCGGCCCACCACCTCGTGGTCCATCATCCAGGCCGGAACGGGACGGGCCACCACGTCGGCCCAGCTGTCGGGGGGACGGGGCGAGGTGCGCGAGAAGACGTGCTCGAAGGTGCGGGAGGAGGCGTCGCGTCGGGTGAACGGTGCCCCCAGGCCCCACACCTTCCTCAGGGTGGCGATGAGCGAGGTGTGGCGGTAGTCGTCGTTGTAGACCGAACCCGGCTCCACCCAGGGCGACACCACGACGGCCGGAACCCGATACCCGGAACGGTCGAACCGGAAGCCGCACTCTCCCGCCGGGGCGGCCGGGTCGGGGGGGACCGCCGGCCCGGGAGGAACATGGTCGTAGGTGCCCCCCGGCTCGTCCCAACCGATGAGCAGCGCCGTGTTCCACACGTTGGCACCGCCCTCGGTCGTGGCCGACCGGTAGGCGCCGAAGATACGGGACAGGAACGCCTCCCCGGCGAGCACCGAGGAGGGGCCGTCGACCTGGACGTCGATCTGGTCGGAGAACGACCGGCCCATGGCGGGGTGGTAGTCGCCGTGTCCCGAGATCATGTTCGGCTCGATGAGGGAGAGATCGGGGAGCGTTCCGGCGGCGGCGTCCCGCTCGAACTCGGCGAAGGGCACGAAGTGGGTCGCCAGTCGGTGCCTCAGCCTGGGGAAATGGATGATGCCGGTGAACGAGAGCCGCATCGGTTCCATCACATAGACCTTCCAGGTCTTGCCGTGCGCCTCCAGACGCTCGAAGATCGTCTCGGTGTCGTTCTGGGTGAACCACTTGGTCATCGGGTGGTTGACCACCAGCCCCGACGAGGAGGCGGCCGTCCAGAACGAGCGGTTCATGAACGTCTGGGACGGCACCTCGCTGAACCAGTGGTCGAACACCCCGAAGTCCCGGGCGATGCCGTTCAGCACGGGGAGCTGGTCCGGTGTGTAGCCCGTCATGATGTGGGCGTACTCGTCGTAGGTGGGTTGGCGACCGATCTCGCCGGTGAAGGTCGAGATGTAGTCCGTCACGAACCCCGCCATCGTCGGGGTGGCACCGTCGGGCGGGGCGTTGAACGGAGCCGTGGCGCCCTCCCCGATCTTGAACCGGTTGTCGTCGTCCAGGGTTCCGAACAGCTGCGTGTTGGTGTGGAAGTACTCCTCGCCGGAGTCCGGGTTCGGCGAGTCCATGTCGGTGGCGATCCGGTAGGGCACCACCTTCCGGTCGGCGCCGTGCTCCGCCCAGGCGGGGATGGGGTTGCTCAGCTGCTTGCCGATGACGCCGTCAAAGGTCTGGGGGTCGTCGGGTCCGTAGAGATGGCCGAGGACGTTGTCGAGCGACCGGTTCTCGAAGAGCACGACGACCAGGTGGTCGAGGGCGTGGGAGTTGTCGATCATCCGACTCCGCTCCCCGCCCCGAGGGCTCCCGGGCCGGCGCCGGCCAGAGGCGCAGACCCCCGGCCACCGGGCCGCTCCTCCGGCCGTCGTGACCCGGGCCTCCCCGCCTTCCCCACCATCAGATCGGACATCGCTCGCTCCCCACCCGGGCCCCACACCCGGCGGCGACCAGCGTAGAGCCGGCGCCCGGACCACGCCGTCGGTCCGGGAGCGGACTCAGACGGCGGTGGAGGGGCGCCGGGGCTCCCGGACCACCTCGATCTCGGGGGGCAGTCCGGTGATGGAGACCCCGCCGGGCACCTCGTCGCCCACCTCGATGGTGACCCGGGAGCCGGCCAGCGGGATCCCCTCCACCTTCAGGTAGCCGATCCCCTCGGGCAGGTTGGGACAGAGCCACGTCTTGCCGTAGGGGATCCACGGGTCGAGGCGGAGCAGGGTGCGGAGGCAGAGCAGGGGGGACGCCGCCGACCAGGCCTGCGGCGAGCACGAGGTCGGGTAGCCCACCGGCACGCTGAGCTCCCCCCGGTCGAGGCCGCTGAACAGCTCGGGGAGGCGGCCGCCCTGGGCGGCGGCGGCGTCCAGCAGGCCCAGGATCAGGGTCTGGGCGGCTCCGTCGAACCCGTAGCGGGCGAGACCGGCGGCCACGATGGCCGTGTCATGGGGCCAGACCGAGCCGCAGTGGTAGCTGATCGGGTTGTAGCCGCCCCCGGCGGCGCTGAGGGTCCGCACCCCCCAGCCGCTGAACATCTCGGGGGACACCAGTCGGGCGGCCACCTGCCGGGCCTTGTCCTCCTCGACGATGCCGGTCCACAGGCAGTGCCCGATGTTGGAGGTCAACGAGTCGATGGGCCGCTTGTCGGCGTCGAGCCCGACGGCGAACCACCCCTTGTCCTCGAGCCAGAAGTCGCGGTTGAAGGCCGTCTTCAGGGCGGTGGCCTTGGCCCGGAACCGGTCGTAGGTGGCGGTGTCGCCGACCTCGAAGGCGAAGTGGGCCCGGGCCAGGTAGGCGCCGTAGGTGTAGGCCTGCACCTCGCAGAGGGCGATGGGGGCCTCGGCCACCCGCCCGTCGGCGTAGCGGATGCCGTCCCAGCTGTCCTTCCAACCCTGGTTGGCCAGACCCCGGTCGGTGGCCCGGTGGTACTCCACGTACCCGTCACCGTCGGCGTCGCCGAACTGCTCGATCCACTCGATGGCCCGTTCGGCGTTGGGGAGGAGCTCGTCGACCAGCTCCCGGGCCACCCCCCACCGACGGAGCTCCCCGAGCAGCATGACGAACAGGGGCGTGGCGTCGGCGGTGCCGTAGTAGATGCTCCCCCCGCCCAGGGAGAGGGAGGCGGCGTCGCCGAAGCGCATCTCGTGGAGGATCCGACCGGGCTCCTCCTCGTGCCGGGGGTCGACCTCCTTCCCCTGGAACCGGGCCAGGGTCTGGAGCACCCCGAGGGCCAGGTCGGGGTCGACCAGCAGCGCCATCCAGGCGGTCAGCAGCGAGTCCCGGCCGAAGACGGTCATGAACCAGGGCGCCCCGGCCGCCACCACCACCCGCTCGGGGAACTCGGGGTCGAAGATCCGGAGCGCACCGAGGTCCTCGGCGCTGCGGGCCACCACCTGCTTCAGACCCGGGTGGTCGGTCTCCACCTGGGGCACCCGGCGGCGCCACCTGGCCAGCCGCTCGGCCGGCTCGGCCCGGTCCACCGGCTGCCCGCAGCGGTTCCGGGGGTCGATGGTGGTGCCGTCGATGATGGGTGCCACCTCGATGCAGGTCGACCACTCCCCGCGGGCGGGAACGATCACCTCGAAGGTGGCCAGGTCGTGCTCGACGGTCACCGGACCGTCGAACCGGACCTCCACCCCGCGGCTGACCCCACCCCGCCGGTAGGTGAACCGCATGGTGCCCGGAGGCAGGGCCGCCGCACCGGGAGGGTCCAGCGACCCGGCGTCGGGGCCGGTCCCGGCCCGGCCCTCCTTGACGGCGAAGAGGTCGGCGAAGTCGGCCCCCGCGAACAGCTCGATGGAGCAGAGGGCGGCCTCGTCGCCGAAGTTCCGGAGGGTGAGGTCCTCGCGCATCCCCTGGCCGACGTAGCGCGACCGGAAGACCATCAACGTGGAGTCGGCCCGGCCGGGGGGTGGGAGGCAGCGGGACACGAAGGTGGCCGAGAAGGGGTCGTCGGTCACCGCCGCCAGCGCCTCGGTCCGGGCGCCGTTGACCAGCATCTCGAAGCGGGAGAGGATCCGGGTGTCCCGGACGAAGAGCCCCTGGGCGCCGCCCGGCGAGATGTCGCCGGCCCCACCACTGATGGCGAAGGTCGACTCGTCGACCAGGGTGACCACGCCGTGGCTGTCGTCGAGCTGGGCCACCGGCCCGGCATAGGTCCACGGCTCGGCCATCGGGTCACCGTACCGCCGCACCCGGCGGCTCCGGTAATCGTCGGCGTGGCCCGGCCCCCCGGCGCTTGGCCCTAGGGTCGGTCCATGGACGGAGCCGGGGGCGGGTTGGACGAGGACTCCGTCGACCCCGACCCGTTCGCCCAATTCGACCGGTGGTTCGGCGACGCCGCCGCCGTCCTCGACCAGCCGGAGGCCATGGCACTGGCCACCGCCGGCACCGATGGCCGGCCGTCGGTCCGGATGGTGCTGCTGAAGGGGAGCGACCCCCGGGGCTTCTCGTTCTTCACCAACTACGACAGCCGCAAGGGGCGGGACCTCACCGAGAACCCGCAGGCCGCCCTGTTGTTCCACTGGGGACCACTCGGTCGCCAGGTCCGGATCGACGGACCGGTGGAGCGGGTCACCGACCAGGAGTCCGACGCCTACTTCGCCTCGCGCCCGTCCGGCAGCCAGATCGGAGCCCTCGCCTCGCGTCAGGGGGCGACCATCGGCAGCCGGGCCGCCCTCGATGCCCGGGCGGCCGAGCTGGCCGCCGAGTACCGGGGCCGGCCGGTGCCCCGGCCGGCCTGGTGGGGCGGCTTCCGCCTCACCCCGGTGGCCTTCGAGTTCTGGCAGTACGCCCCCGACCGCCTGCACGACCGGATCCGGTACCTGCCCGCCGGCGCCGGTTGGGGGACCGCCCGCCTGCAGCCGTAACCCCCGGGGACCCGGCGCCCCTGTGGCGCCTACGCCTCGGCCGGGCCTCCGACCTCGGCGAGCCCGGTGCCCGAGGCCTCCAGAAGGGCGTCGAGCTCCGCCGCCGTCGCCTCGATCTCCTCCGCCTCGTAGTAGCTGCGGTTGAGGGTCAGCGTCAGCTGGTTCTGGACCAGCGCCAGCGCCGACTCGGCCGCCGCGGCGGCGTCGTAGACCGAGAAGAGCTTGGCCTGCATGGCCTGGGCGGAGATGTACTTGCTCCCCCGCTGCTGGGCCTCGGCCGGAAGGGCCCGGAGAGCGTCGCCGGGCGTCACCCGCAGTGCCTCGTTGGCCTCGACGACCACGGACTCCTCGTGGGTCCCCTCGCCGATGGTCTGCGTGTCGTGGGTGGTGTTCTCGCTGGTCATCACTGCTACCTCCTCATGGTTCCCCTGCTCACCCCGTACAACACCGCCACGGCCGATCCTCTTCCGCCCGGCCAATGCCCCCGACCGGTCCCCGGATTCCTCCTATGCCCGTAGGAGAAATGCCGCGACTCGGCTAGGATTGGGGCGTGCCGGACGACTCCCCCCCAGCCCCGCTGCTCGAGATCGAGGGTCTCCACGTGTCGGTGGAGGGGACCCCCATCCTCCGGGGCGTGGATCTGACCGTCGAGGCGGGCCAGGTCCACGCCGTCATGGGGCCCAACGGCTCGGGCAAGTCCACCCTGGCCAAGGTGCTGCTGGGCCATCCCTCCTACGAGGTGACCTCGGGCTCCATCCGGTTCAAGGGCGAGGACATCACCCACTGGGCCACCGACGTGCGGGGGAAGGCCGGCCTGTTCCTGGCCTTCCAGGAGCCCGAGGCCATCGAGGGTGTCCCGGTCATCCAGTTCCTCCGTCAGGCGCTGTCGGCCCGACGGGGCATCGACCTGTCGGTACTCGAAGTGCGCCTGCTGATGATGGAGTGGATGGAGAAGCTGGGCATGGATCCGGCCTTCGGGGAGCGCCACCTCAACGACGGCTTCTCCGGCGGGGAGAAGAAGCGGAACGAGATCCTGCAGCTGGCCATGCTCGACCCGGAGATGGCGGTGCTCGACGAGACCGACTCCGGGCTCGATGTCGACGCCCTCCGGACCGTGGCCCGCGGGGTGCACACCGTGCGGGCGGCCCGGCCCGACCTCGGGGTGCTGGTGATCACCCACTACCAGCGGATGCTCGACGAGCTGGCCGCCGACCGGGTCCACCTGCTGGTGGACGGTGTCATCGTCGCCGACGGCGGACCGGAGCTGGCCCTGACCCTCGAGTCGGAGGGGTACGACGCATGGCGGGACTAGTCGACTCCACCCACCTCCTGGACGTGGACACCCTCAAGAAGGACTTCCCGCTGCTGTCGCAGCAGGTCCACGGACACCTGATCACCTACCTCGACTCGGCGGCGTCGGCCCAGCGCCCCCGACAGGTCCTCGATGCCATGCGGGCGTACGACGAGACCACCCACGCCAACGTCCACCGTGGGGTGTACAGCATCGCCGAGGAGGCCACCCGGCGCTTCGAGGCGGCGCGGCTGGCGGTGGGTCGCTTCATCGGGGCGGCCGACCCTGCCCGCGAGATCGTCTTCGCCAAGAACGCCACCGAGGGGCTCAACCTGGTGGCCAACACCTGGGGGCGGACCCACCTGCACGCCGGCGACGTGGTGGTGCTCACCGAGATGGAGCACCACGCCAACATCGTGCCGTGGCACATGCTGGCCGAGGAGCGGGGTCTCACCCTCCGGTGGATCCCGGTGGACGACGACGGCGCCCTGGTCCTCGACGACCTGGACCGGCTGCTCGACGGGGCCAAGCTGCTCGGGCTCACCTGCATGTCCAACGTCCTCGGGACCCTCAACCCGGTCACCGAGATCGCCGAGGCCGCCCACCGGGCCGGCGCGGTGGTGGTGGCCGACGGTGCCCAGTCGGTCCCCCACCTCCCCACCGACGTCTCCACGCTGGGCTGCGACTTCCTGGCCTTCAGCGCCCACAAGATGCTGGGTCCCACCGGGATCGGGGTCCTCTGGGCCCGCCAGGAGCTGCTGTCGGAGCTCCCGCCGTTCCTGGGCGGCGGGGAGATGATCCTCGACGTCCGCAAGGACGGCTTCACCCCCAACGACATCCCGTGGCGGTTCGAGGCGGGCACCCCGCCGATCACCGAGGCCATCGGCCTGGGGGCGGCCGTCGAGTACCTCGAGGCGCTGGGCATGGACGCCGTCCGCTCCCACGAGGTGGCCCTCACCACCTACGCCATGGAGACCCTGGCCGACCGGTTCGGCGACGACTTCCACCTGTTCGGCCCCCCCGACCCCACCCGGCGGGGCGGGGTGCTGTCGTTCGCCTTCCGGGACATCCACCCCCACGATCTCTCGCAGGTCCTGGACCAGGCCGGCGTGTGCGTCCGGGCCGGCCACCACTGCGCCAAGCCCCTGATGCGGCGCCTGGGGGTCAACGCCACCGCCCGGGCGTCGTTCGCCCTGTACAACGACGAGTCGGACGTCGACACCCTGGCCGAGGCGCTGGCCGAGGCCGGGAGGTTCTTCGCATGAGCCCCTCCCGGTACGCTGACGCCGTGATGTTCCGCAACGACCGCCAGGTGTGCCTCGATGGCCCCGGGAGGACCGCCTGATGGCCGGCCTCGAGGACCTCTACCGGGAGATCATCCTCGACCACTACCGCTCGCCCCGGAACCGCGGCGAGCTGGAGTCACCTCCCGCCCGTCGGGTGGAGGGGTTCAACCCGCTGTGCGGGGACGAGATCGTGGTGACCCTGGACGTGACCGACGGCGTCGTCTCCGACATCAAGATCGGCGGCACCGGGTGCTCCATCAGCCAGTCGTCGGCCTCCATGATGTCGGCGGCGGTCAAGGGCAAGCCGGTCACCGAGGTCCGTGACCTGATCCGGACCTTCAAGGGGATGATGTCCATCCACGAGGCCACCCTTCCCGGCACCGAGGCTCCCGATGGCGCCGTCGCCGAGGAGGCCCAGCTGGTGGATATCGACAACCTCGGTGAGCTGGCCGCCCTCCAGGGCGTCGTCAAGTTCCCGGTGCGCATCAAGTGCGCCACCCTCAGTTGGAACACCCTGGCCCAGGGCCTCGACGAGGCGGAGTCGGACACCACCGTCGTCTGACCGGGCGGACGGCATGCGGGGATCCACCCGGTCGGCGTCGGTCGGCTTCCGCCACGCCGGAGCCCGGGACTACGCCGGGGGCTCGGCCTGGTAGCCCACCGGCCACTGCTGGAGGGCCCACATGTTCCCGTCCGGGTCACTGAAGTAGGAGTAGAGGACGCCGCCCATGTCCTCGACATCGCTCACCTCGATGCCGTTGGCCGACAGGGCCGACCGGGACGCCGCCAGGTCCTCGACGACCAGTAGTTACTGTTAGAAATGTGCCCGTGGCGATGGAGTACACGAAGCCGTTGTTGAAGCCGTTGCTGTCCTGATACACGCCGACAATCTGACCTTCGTTGTTGATGCCGAGGGCCATCGTACTCATGGAACCAAAGGCGTCGAGGTTGGTGAAGACTCCACTGTCGTCGAGAAAGCCTTCCGTTACCGAGCCACTCAGGAAGAACCCGATGATGTCTCCGGCGTTATTGATGCCGGTGGCCGTGACACTGGTGGCGTCATCCGACGACGGCAGCGTGACATTGGTATAGCTGGAGGTTCCGCTGTTATAGATGTAGCCGTGGCTATTGCCGGCGGAGTCAACATAGAAGCCGGCTGCCTGGCCGGCGTCATTCACGCCCAGGAGTTGGTTGGTGGTCGGCGCGGTGGTCGGCGTGCTGGGATTCATTACCCGCGTGAAAGTACCGGCATTGTCCACAAATCCGAAGAAATTCGGTGTGGTGGCGCCATTGCTATCGGCATAAAAACCTACGGTAAGGCCGCTATTGTTGATGCCGGTCACCTGGGTCTGAAACAAGCCCGGGAAATTCTCGCCCGAGAAAGACGTGTAGGGCGCGGACGTGGTGTAGCCCTTATTGGGAGTCAGGGTGAACGGAGGCGGTGTGCCGTTCGGGTTCCCGCTACCGAAGTAACCGGCGATGACGCCGGTGTTGTTGATCGACAACTCCTGGTTAAAGGCCGGATCGTCAGGGTTGACGATGTCCTGAAAAAGATAGCCAGCCTGGGCGCCCGCGGGAAGCAGAAGGAGCCCGCCAATCAGCAGCGGCACGGCCATCCGTGCAGCGCGTATCGTATCGAGGTTCGATTGCCGCATAGGGGCGATTATACGTGGCGATCCGGACAAAATTCAACCGAATTCACACCACGTAGCTCGCGAAATTGTCGCGGAAAATACATTCCGCCCGGGGCGAGCGTAACAATAAATACAAAGGGCGCAAGACGGCGGCGGCCTCGCGATCGATCACGCGTGGCGCGGCGACCCGTGGGTCCAGTGACGGTGAAACCGATGCACGAACGGCTCGGCGAAGCCCCACACCAGCAAGAACAGGACTACGAAGCCATACACGAGATCCCGGCTGGGACTTTCCCAACCCGGCAGCGGCGGCGAAAATCCGACGACCAAGGCGGCCAGCACGCTCAGCACATGCCAGTACCAACGCGCATGGAAAAAGTAGACGAAAACCAGGGCGAGGGCGACGGAGAAGCCATAAACCACATACACCAACATAGTAGACATGGTCCACTCCTGCTTGTATTCTAGCGCTAAAGTGGAGTTTTGGAGGTATTATGCGTTGGTTAGTCATTGCCGCGGTGGCAGTTTCGGGCCGGATCGTATCCCGCCCATTGGTGGACGCCGGTTCCCGAAAACCAAAAAGCCGTTGGGAGATACTGCCGCAAGCGGCCAAGCCGGGCGAAGTGATCCTCTCCAAACGCAACGAGCTGGGAATCCTGTCCAACTTCGCCGCCACTCCGTTCACGTTCCGCGGCAGGCGCTACGCAAGCATGGAAGGGTTCTGGCAGACGATGCTATACCCCGAGAGGCACGCGGATGATCCGCGCGGCAACGGCCGGGGATCGCCTGGCTGTACACGCGCGACGAGGTGGCCAGCTGACCGCGTTCGCGGCCAAGAAGGCCGGCACGCTGGCCGAGACCAACATGCGCAAGCTGGGCGATCGACTGGGTG